>NZ_CP063659.1:0-3741266 GCF_019924095.1 Synechocystis sp. PCC 7339 | reverse complement strand
AAATTCCAGAAAAATTTTGGCAAAGCCCCAGCAGAACACCGTGGTCAATGCCTCCACACAAAATATTGATGCTTGATCTTTTTCTAAAGAATGCCACTGCTGGCCAGAACCCAACACCATACCGGCTCCCAGAATGTGACCAAAAACTCATGGTAGCCAGCAACTCCCGGCAACCCAAAGGTTTTTTTTCGATGCCAATTGAGGCAGTGCCAGATCCTTACCCTTGCCGGTTTTCTGAATCGCAAAGTAACCAATTACAAAAGCAAACACATTACAAAGGCACATGATAATGCCTACCGAAAGACTCCAACCAGCGGTGGTAGGACCAGCCTGGGCTAAAAGTAAAGCAGTATTAAACATTGATAAAGGTTCTCCAAAGATAATTTCAAAGACTTGATTTTCTTTGAGGTATTCTAGCCGATTCAGGGGCAATCCCCCTCCCTGACTGGCCCCATTACTGGGCGATCGCTGCCATCGACCCCGTTAACTTTTTGGCGATCAATGTCTCCCCAGTCCACAAATTAGTAATGAAAGCTTGACTAGGCAAAATTCTCCACACCAATTACAAAAAAAGATCAAAAAAGCGACTATCATGCAGAAAATTCCGTTGAGGCAGAAGCCCCAACCCTATTTAGGTCAATCATCGGCAATGACTTTCAACCTTCTCGCCCCCGCTAACAAGCAATGTGAAAAAAAGTTGTGGTCAGACCACAATTGAGTCCCATTTTTTTGTTATCGAGGCTACAATCAATGAAGTCTTTTTTCACTGATTCATCAAGCTCTACCGCTGACTAGCCTTCTCTAACACTCTTACGCCTGAATCCTTGCATTCTGTTTTTTCCCCAAGAAGAAGTTAGAGAACCCTGAATCAATAGACTGACCGAGTGCACATCATCTAGCAACGCCTAGGGGTGGCCTCAACTTTGACTGACCATCTAATTTTGTACACGACTTAGGAGTTAACGAGGAAAACGGCATGACCCAGACGAAAGAGCCACTCACCAAAGCTGAATCCCCTGAACTAGACCAAGAAATAGAACTAAGCCAATACATTAACACTGATGATATTGACGACGATGATGTTGACGTCGAGGATTTAGAACAGGAAGTTGCCGCTACCGAAGGGAAGGAGAAAAAAGTCCGCAAAATTCGTAAGGACGCGGTTAAAAGAAACCCTATACCGAAGACTCCATCCGCATCTACCTCCAGGAAATTGGCCGCATTCGTCTGCTCAGAGCCGAGGAAGAAATTGAACTAGCCCGCCAAATTGCTGATTTGCTTGAACTTGAATCTGTTTTGGAGAGCTTGGCCCAGCAATTAGAGCGTCAACCTTCGGAATTGGAGTGGGGTAAACAGGTTTGGAAGCTGGAAACAACGAAAGAGCGTCTAATCACCGCTAAGAAAAAAGATCCGAAGAAGAAAGATATAGAAAGCTACCTTGCCAATCCAGACAATGAAATCAGTCTGGAAAATGAGTGGAGCCAACAGCCTAACAAAAATTTTGCCGCCTTCCGTCGTCGTCTCTTTCTCGATCGCCGGGCCAAGGACAAAATGGTGCAATCCAACCTACGGCTGGTGGTATCCATTGCCAAAAAATATATGAACCGGGGTCTATCATTCCAAGATCTAATTCAGGAAGGCTCCCTCGGTTTAATCCGAGCCGCCGAAAAATTTGACCACGAAAAGGGTTACAAATTCTCCACCTATGCCACCTGGTGGATTCGCCAAGCCATTACCCGGGCGATCGCCGACCAATCCCGCACCATCCGTCTCCCGGTCCACCTCTACGAAACCATCTCCCGCATTAAAAAGACCACCAAACTTCTCTCCCAGGAAATGCGACGTAAACCCACTGAGGAAGAAATCGCCGAAAAAATGGAGATGACCATCGAAAAACTACGCTTCATTGCCAAATCAGCCCAACTCCCCATCTCCCTGGAAACCCCCATTGGTAAAGAAGAAGACTCCCGCCTAGGGGACTTCATCGAAGCTGACGGCGAAACGCCCGAAGATGAAGTTTCCAAGAACCTACTGCGGGAAGACCTGGAAAATGTTCTGGATACCCTCAGCCCCCGGGAGCGGGACGTACTGCGCCTGCGCTACGGCCTCGATGACGGCCGCATGAAAACCCTAGAAGAAATTGGGCAAATCTTTAACGTCACCCGGGAGCGCATTCGTCAGATCGAAGCCAAAGCCCTGCGGAAACTACGCCATCCCAACCGCAACAGTATCCTCAAGGAATATATCCGTTAACGCTCTTTGTCCATTTGTCCAGTGATATATAGCTATATAGCCCCAGCGTTGTCTTGACACCATCAGGACAGCGCTTTTTGCTTTCTAAGGGACATTTCAATCTCCCTTAAGGATGTTGGTTGCTGCCAATGTCAAAGCCCCGCTAATCCACTAGATAAGAACCTATGAACAGGGTGATTAGAAACAATGCCCCCATTATCTGATGGAGAAGGTCATGGGAGAAAGAGAGTATGTTGCCTGAATCGGGTAAAAAGTGCCCTGGGAGGAAAAAAGCCACTACTGGAGAAGTTTTCTTGTAGTTGAAAGGCTTGTGGAGAGGGAGTTGTGAGGAGTTGGGAAAAAAGATTTGGAAAAAGTGTTGACTTTTCTTGTGGAGGTGAGTATATTGATAAATGCGCGGTTGAGAGCGAAAGCGACTCGAAAGCGCCCCGAACCTAGACAAAGAAATAGTTTGAGAGACAGAAACCAGACCCTTGTTAATTCAATTAACAAACCAAAGTCTGTTTCTACTTGACAAAGAGTGTAACTCAAGTCGGGTGAAATAGCAATAGAAAAGAGCCGAAACTTATAAATTGGTTATTTTTAACACAATGGAGAGTTTGATCCTGGCTCAGGATGAACGCTGGCGGTATGCCTAACACATGCAAGTCGAACGGGAATCTTCGGATTCTAGTGGCGGACGGGTGAGTAACACGTGAGAACCTACCTTCAGAATGGGGACAACAGTTGGAAACGACTGCTAATACCCAATGTGCCGAGAGGTGAAAGATTTATCGTCTGAAGATGGGCTCGCGTCTGATTAGCTAGATGGTGGGGTAAGAGCCTACCATGGCAACGATCAGTAGCTGGTCTGAGAGGATGAGCAGCCACACTGGGACTGAGACACGGCCCAGACTCCTACGGGAGGCAGCAGTGGGGAATTTTCCGCAATGGGCGAAAGCCTGACGGAGCAATACCGCGTGAGGGAGGAAGGTCCTTGGATTGTAAACCTCTTTTATCAGGGAAGAAGTTCTGACGGTACCTGATGAATAAGCATCGGCTAACTCCGTGCCAGCAGCCGCGGTAATACGGAGGATGCAAGCGTTATCCGGAATTATTGGGCGTAAAGCGTCCGTAGGTGGTTTTTCAAGTCTGCTGTTAAAGAATGGAGCTTAACTCCATAAGAGCGGTGGAAACTGAGAGACTAGAGTACAGTAGGGGTAGCAGGAATTCCCAGTGTAGCGGTGAAATGCGTAGATATTGGGAAGAACATCGGTGGCGAAAGCGTGCTACTGGGCTGAAACTGACACTGAGGGACGAAAGCTAGGGTAGCGAAAGGGATTAGATACCCCTGTAGTCCTAGCCGTAAACGATGGATACTAGGCGTGGCTTGTATCGACCCGAGCCGTGCCGAAGCTAACGCGTTAAGTATCCCGCCTGGGGAGTACGCACGCAAGTGTGAAACTCAAAGGAATTGACGGGGGCCCGCACAAGCGGTGGAGTATGTGGTTTAATTCGATGCAACGCGAAGAACCTTACCAAGGCTTGACATCCCTGGAATCCTGCGGAAACGTGGGAGTGCCTTAGGGAGCCAGGAGACAGGTGGTGCATGGCTGTCGTCAGCTCGTGTCGTGAGATGTTGGGTTAAGTCCCGCAACGAGCGCAACCCTCGTTTTTAGTTGCCATCATTAAGTTGGGCACTCTAGAGAGACTGCCGGTGACAAACCGGAGGAAGGTGGGGATGACGTCAAGTCATCATGCCCCTTACGCCTTGGGCTACACACGTACTACAATGGTCGGGACAACGGGCAGCGAGCTCGCGAGAGTAAGCGAATCCCATCAAACCCGGCCTCAGTTCAGATTGCAGGCTGCAACTCGCCTGCATGAAGGAGGAATCGCTAGTAATCGCAGGTCAGAATACTGCGGTGAATTCGTTCCCGGGCCTTGTACACACCGCCCGTCACACCATGGGAGCTGGTCACGCCCGAAGTCGTTACTCTAACCTTAGGGAGGAGGGCGCCGAAGGCAGGGCTAGTGACTGGGGTGAAGTCGTAACAAGGTAGCCGTACCGGAAGGTGTGGCTGGATCACCTCCTTTAAGGGAGACCTTTACCCCTTCATCTTGAAAGCAAAGTGCAAATAGAGAGAAGTTGGTCAACCAAAAGGTCGAGCAAGGGATTAGCCGAAAGGTTGAAGAGTGGAAGTCTTTCAAACTATTGCCTAGGCGAGGTAAAAGGCAAGGGCTATTAGCTCAGCTGGTTAGAGCGCACCCCTGATAAGGGTGAGGTCTCTGGTTCAAGTCCAGAATGGCCCACCTAACCAAAAACAAGCCAAAAAGAAGGATAAACCCTTCAGCATCCTGTCTGATGAGAGTCAGAGGGAATGCTGGATGTAAGTCCAGTAAGAACCTTGAAAACTGCATAAAGAAAAGAGAAAGCAGGGAAAATCTTGCTCTTCCTAACCATTTCTAGATTAACTACGATGCTTTTGGCTGAGTGGAAGATTGAAAAATGGTAAAGGTAAGAGAAAAGATAATCCTAGTTAGCAAAAGAAGATCTTAATAAGGTCAAGCTACAAAGGGCTAACGGTGGATACCTTGGCACACAGAGGCGAAGAAGGACGTGGTTACCGACGAAACGCTTCGGGGAGCTGGAAACAAGCATTGATCCGGAGGTGTCCGAATGGGGCAACCCAAGTGAACTACCCGCTGAATAAAATAGGCGGGAGAGAGCGAACCTAGTGAACTGAAACATCTTAGTAGCTAGAGGAAAAGAAAACAAAAGTGATTCTCTAAGTAGCGGCGAGCGAACGGGGAACAGCCTAAACCAATGTCTTCGGAGATTGGGGTCGTGGGACAGCAACGTGGACTGAGTAGATTAGACGAAGCAGCTGAAAACTGCACCAGAGGAGGTGAAAGTCCTGTAGTCGAAAATCGAAGCAGCCTAGCTGAATCCCGAGTAGGTCGGAGCTCGTGGAATTCCGATTGAATCCGCCAGGACCACCTGGTAAGGCTAAATACTACTGTGTGACCGATAGCGTAAAGTACCGCGAGGGAAAGGTGAAAAGAACCCCGTTGAGGGGAGTGAAATAGAACATGAAACCGTTAGCCTACAAGCAATGGGAGCTCGATTAAACGAGTGACCGTGTGCCTGTTGAAGAATGAGCCGGCGACTTACAGGTTGTGGCAGGTTAAGGTGTGTTGCACCGAAGCCAAAGTGAAAGCGAGCCTGAATAGGGCGTTAGTCACAATTTGTAGACCCGAACCCGGGTGATCTAACCATGGCCAGGATGAAGCTTAGGTAACACTAAGTGGAGGTCCGAACCGACTAATGTTGAAAAATTAGCGGATGAGCTGTGGTTAGGGGTGAAATGCCAATCGAACCCGGAGCTAGCTGGTTCTCCCCGAAATGTGTTTAGGCGCAGCGGTTGTAAAGTCAACTTGGGGGGTAAAGCACTGTTTCGCTGCGGGCGGCGAGAGCTGTACCAAAGTGAGGCAAACTCAGAATACCCAAGAAGAAACGACCAGTAAGACGGTGGGGGATAAGCTTCATCGTCGAAAGGGAAACAGCCCAGACCACCAGCTAAGGTCCCCAAATCATCACTAAGTGAGAAAGGAGGTGGGAGTGCATTGACAACCAGGAGGTTTGCCTAGAAGCAGCAATCCTTAAAAGAGTGCGTAATAGCTCACTGGTCAAGCGCTCCTGCGCCGAAAATGAACGGGGCTAAGTGATGTACCGAAGCTGTGGACTCAGATATGAGTGGTAGGGGAGCGTTCTGTATAGGGTGAAGCACTAGCGGCAAGCAGGTGTGGACAGTACAGAAGTGAGAATGTCGGCTTGAGTAGCGAAAATATGGGTGAGAATCCCATACCCCGAAATCCTAAGGGTTCCTCCGGAAGGCTCGTCCGCGGAGGGTTAGTCAGGACCTAAGGCGAGGCTGAGAAGCGTAGTCGATGGACAACCGGTCAATATTCCGGTACTGATTATAAATTGTGGCGGGGGACGGAGAAGGCTAGTGCAGCTGGAAGTTGGTTACCAGTCCAAGCATTCGAGGCGATGAGAGACGGAGAAAACGTCTTGAGCGGAGGTGTGATGGGGAGTCTCTACGGAGACGAAGTGCATGATGTCAAGCTTCCTAGAAAAGCCCGAACCACGTTAATTTATAGTCACCTGTACCCGAAACCGACACAGGTAGGAAGGTAGAGAATACTAAGGGGCGCGAGGTAACTCTCTCTAAGGAACTCGGCAAAATTACCCCGTAACTTCGGGAGAAGGGGTGCCTCCAGCAATGGAGGTCGCAGTGAATAGGCCCAGGCGACTGTTTACCAAAAACACAGGTCTCCGCAAAGTCGTAAGACGCAGTATGGGGGCTGACGCCTGCCCAGTGCCGGAAGGTTAAGGAAGTTGGTTAGGAGTAATCCGAAGCTAGCGACTGAAGCCCCGGTGAACGGCGGCCGTAACTATAACGGTCCTAAGGTAGCGAAATTCCTTGTCGGGTAAGTTCCGACCCGCACGAAAGGCGTAACGATCTGGGCACTGTCTCGGAGAGAGGCTCGGCGAAATAGGATTGTCTGTGAAGATACGGACTCCCTGCACCTGGACAGAAAGACCCTATGAAGCTTTACTGTAGCTTGGAATTGGGTTCGGGCTTTGCTTGCGCAGGATAGGTGGGAGACTATGAAGTTGCTCTTGTGGGAGTAATGGAGTCAACGGTGAGATACCACTCTGGTGAGGCTAGAATTCTAACTTGTTCCCGTTATCCGGGAGAAGGACAATTTCAGGTGGGCAGTTTGACTGGGGCGGTCGCCTCCTAAAAGGTAACGGAGGCGCGCAAAGGTTTCCTCAGGCTGGTTGGAAATCAGCCGAAGAGTGTAAAAGCAGAAGGAAGCTTGACTGTGAGACTGACAAGTCAAACAGGGACGAAAGTCGGCTTTAGTGATCCGACGGCACTGAGTGGAAGGGCCGTCGCTCAACGGATAAAAGTTACTCTAGGGATAACAGGCTGATCTCCGCCAAGAGTTCACATCGACGCGGAGGTTTGGCACCTCGATGTCGGCTCATCGCAACCTGGGGCGGTAGTACGTCCCAAGGGTTGGGCTGTTCGCCCATTAAAGCGGTACGTGAGCTGGGTTCAGAACGTCGTGAGACAGTTCGGTCCATATCCGGTGTAGGCGTAAGAGTATTGAGAGGAGACTTCCTTAGTACGAGAGGACCGGGAAGTACGCACCTCTGGTGTACCTGTTATCGTGCCAACGGTAAACGCAGGGTAGCCAAGTGCGGAGTGGATAACCGCTGAAAGCATCTAAGTGGGAAGCCCACCTCAAGATGAGTACTCTCATGGTGTTAAGCCAGTAAGGTCACGGGAAGACTACCCGTTGATAGGCTCTAGATGGAAGTTCAGTAATGGATGAAGTCGAGGAGTACTAATAGACCGAGGGCTTGACCTTTTTCTTCTTTCTCTTTCTTTTTTCTTGTGCAGTCTTCTGGGTCTCTTCTCAGCTAAACCCAACAATCTTTCTTGGTGTCTTTAGCGTCATGGAACCACTCCGATCCCATCCCGCACTCGGCTGTGAAATGTGATAGCGGCGACGATACTCTGGGGGTTGCCCCACGGCACAATAGTCCGATGCCAAGTTCCTCTTTCTTTGATTTAAGGCTCTCCATTTTACTTGGGGGGCCTTTGGTCATCTTAAACTTAGATTTAAGATTCTATTTTTAGTTTTTTAGTGATGATGGCAATTAGTTCTCTGGCGTGAACCGAGGAAAATTGTCAACGAGGGGAATGATAGAATTGCTAGAAGTCTAATTTGGCTTTGTAGAAATTCTCAGCTAGTTATTCCCCTAGCCCCCTTTTGTTGTTAACCCAGGAGGTTTAAAACTCTCAGATGACTCAAGTTGTTGTAGGTCAAAACGAACCCATTGAATCCGCGCTACGCCGCTTTAAGCGCCAAGTTGCTAAAGCTGGCATCTATACAGATTTCAAAAAGCATCAATTTTTTGAAACGCCGCAGGAAAAACATAAACGCAAGGAAGCAACCCGCAGAAGACAGCGTTCCCGCCGTCGTTAGTTAGTTGTCGATACTGAGATTAGAAATATACTTTCATCTTCTAGTAACTTCTTCGGTTTTTCATATAACCGAGGGAGTTTTTATTTTTCTTCTTCTATTTCAGGAAACTTGGGGAGTTAAGCGTCCTTTCTCTAAACGCCAACATTGATCGGCGATCGCTGTTAGTTCGCCTGGATCGTGGGTCACAACCAGGAGTCCCCAATGACCCTTTAATTTAGTCAGTAGACTGACCAATTGTTGACGCATCGACCAATCTAAGCCAGCGGTTGGTTCGTCGAGGAGAAGAATATTAGGTTGACGAATTAATTGCACTGCTAAGGACAGTCGTCTTTGCTGACCGCCACTAAGGGCCTGGGGCGACAAATTCCAAGGGCAGTGACCTAGGCCAACCTCTTGGAGAGTTTCTGCAATACGGCTGCGGGCAACTTCCGGATGCCCCAAGCGCAATTCCTCTAGCAATGTGCCACCGCAGAAATGACGTTCCGGAAACTGAAACACTAAACCACATAGCTGCTGGAGGTGCAGAGGAGTTAACTCCTGGGTTTGCCAACGGATATGGCCGCCGGTCGGTTCCGCTAGACCAGAAAGAATTTCTAACAGAGTAGTTTTACCAGAGCCACTAGGGCCAATTATCAAACCGAGTTGTTGGGGAGCTAATTCTAAATTGATATCTTTTAGAATGGGATGCAAGGCGGCGGGCGGATGGTAGCAAACGTCGTTTAAACACAGCATATGGATAAAATTGAAACGCAATGTCCCTGGCAGATCATAGTTTGCCCTGCCAGTTCCGCCAAAAGCTAGATATTATGGCAATCACAATTTCCTAGAATTTTAGCTTGATTGGCCTAATTTTCTTGGCTTCGCCATTGCTCCTTCCTGTTCTCTTTGTAGATACACTCGACTATGTTGGCTTCCCTCACCCGTTTTACTCCGATGAATTTGATTCGTAATCGTTGGGCTCAAGTCTTTACCCAATCGCTATTAGGGGTCCTGATAGTTGGTGGTACTGCTTGGGCCGGGGATCCCTTTCGCCCCAGCAATCCCCATAACATTGGCAACCAAACAGAAGCTGCCTTTGAAGCAATTTTTCGCGATGGGAATTATCGAGGGGCAGAAGAAATTTTAGCTGTAGCTCTTCAATCCGAACCCAATGAACCACTGGTTTATGCCATGCAGGCTTCCTTTGCCTACGACGCCAATGATATGGAGGGAATGAGGAAATATGCCCAGCAAACCCTAGAGTCGGCCCAGCGCTTGGCCCCCAGCGATCCTTTACGGGGTAACTTATACATTGCTGTGGGTCATTTTCTAGAGGGTAGTTATCTGCTTAAAAAGGGTAGTTACTTACAAGCCGTAGGCAAAACAGGTACGGTATTCGAGCATCTAGACAAAGCCTCCGCCATTAATCCCAACGATCCAGAACTTAATCTTTTGCGGGGTTACTTGGATCTATTTTTATCCCGTTATACCCCCTTCAGCCAATCGGAACAGGTGATTAGCCGCTTTGAGCAGTATGCGGCACCTGATTATCTCCGTTACCGCGCCCTAGCCACCACCTATCGAGATTTGGAAAAGTACGACCTTGCCATGGCTAATATTGACCGGGCTTTGACCATAACTCCAGATAACCCTGAATTGCAATACTTAAAAGGGCAGTTTTTACGTAATGAGGGCCGCCGCAGTATGGATTTAGGCAAACTTCAACAGGCCCAGCAATACTACGCACTGGCCTTAGAAAAGCAGGATCAACTATCCCGGGCATTGGTGGTTCAACTTAACCATGAAAATAATGCAGTGGTAGATGAAATTCAAAAATTAGCCCAAAATCCTAGTCTTAAGGAGTTCTAAAAGAGGAGAGGCGATTGTGTAGTGTAATTCCTTTTTTCCAATAGGCTGACTAGTTTTACCACCACTAGGAGCTGTTGGACAAACTTGTCCCCTTTCTTTTTTTAATTTAAGCAAATCCTAAACGGTTGTTTTGCTCACTTGAAACTGCTCTGCTACTTTTCTAATTGAGGTTTGACCACCTTCAGATCTGATTTCTAAAGAAAATCTTAAGAGTGCTCAAACCTTTATCTAGTAAGTGTTTGGAGTATTTGTAGCTCTTGCCATAACAAACACTGAAAGCCTTATCATTGCATGATCTCAGTATACTTATGAAATCAGCTCTCATGGATCTTGACTATTCTCTCCCTGATATCCATTGATAGAGCATGCATTTTATCTTTCGATAAAAATCTACTGCTGTTTGTCGCTCATTCTACCACTTCTTCATGGAATCTACCGTAAGTTTTCGATTAGGTTTTCAGTATCTGTTCCTTGTGTCTAATGGTCAGGAACTTCATTAAACTTGTTTTAATTCTATGTAAATTTAGCTCATTCTGCTAAATAGAGATACTATCACTTGCAAACCCATGCAAACACAAAACACTAGTTTTAAATTTTATTCCAGCCAAGATTGTTTATTTTCCCTGTCTGATAATAAATACTAACTTTGTCTATATATTCATTAAAATCTTGATTTTCACTAACAATTCGATTGACTGATTCCCAATCCACTTCAAGACGTGGCTTAGCGGGTAAAAATATTTCACTTTCAGATGGATTTTCAGGATCTAAAAGAATAACTCCAATACCATGAAGTGATGATAACATCCTTAATTCATATTCAACATTGCTATCTGAAATCTCAGCCGTTATTAAGTAACCTTCATTTGCCCATGTGGAATTGCTGACTGCCTGAAAAAATACTCCCTGACATTACCCATATTGAGTTTCTTTTTAACTTCAAAAGACCATAAACGAACCCGCCTTCCTGCCCCATGTTTTACACATTCCCTAATTGATTCATGCCAGTCTGTATCTTTAGTTTCCATCGCAACAATGTCAGGATGTAACCATTTATTTGCACCAGATCCCAAACTATTTTTTGATCGTTTTTCATTAATCCTCAAACAATACAATCCAATAGTTGATCTTAAATAATTAATTAGCAATGGATATAAATCTTCTTCTGTTAACGTTTTGTTTTATAAGCTAACTTGAGAAATAAAAATATCACTACTGTCTTTTTCTTCAATAGCTGTAGTTTTATTGAATTCATCTTTTTCAGTCTTGAGACGTTTTTCTGGGTCAAACCAAAATATTCTGGGTTTAGGTTTATTACGCCAACAAATACGAATTTCTCTTTTGAGTAGCTCTCCTTTCGCAACATAAGCTCCAATCTCTGCCGCGACTTGTTTTATTAGCTCCGTATCATCAATATCATCAGTATATCTGGTATTTTGGCGTTTTTCTTCATAATCATCAGAATATCTTTTGATAATTTCTTGTGCAATTTGTTTTGCAGAAAACTGTTTATTTGGGTATTCTCTTAAGAACATTACAACTCGGTCAAGTTGACTTAATTTAGACATTATGAAACGCGCAAATAATAAAGTAAATTTGACTTTTTACTAGGTTATTCCAAAATCTAGTGGAGGGAACTGTTATTAATTCCCCCTATCTCAGGTTAATTTACTGATCCGCCCCTTCAATCGGTGCAAAACCTTGGCGTTGAATATTTTCTGTTACATGGCGGGGTTCCAAGAACTGTAATAAATAATCTGGGCCACCGGCTTTAGAACCTACCCCAGACATTTTGAAGCCCCCAAACGGTTGGCGGGAAACGAGCGCCCCGGTAATGGTGCGGTTGATGTAAAGATTACCCACTTCAAACTCAGCGGCGGCTCGGTTAATGTGGTCAGGGGTACGGGAATAGAGACCCCCCGTTAAAGCGTAGTCGGTGCCATTGGCAATTTCCAAAGCTTCGTCGAAATTGACCGCCCGGATAATTGCCACCACCGGGCCGAAAATTTCTTCCTGGGCAATGGTGGCATGGCGTTCTACATTTTTAAACACCGTCGGGCCGACAAAATAGCCTTCACTAGGAGCATCACAGGCGATCGCCAATTCACATTCCGCCTTGCCCTGTTCGATGTATTCCTTAATGCGGGCTTGGGCTTTGGCATCAATCACTGGGCCCACCTGGGTGCTGGGGTCATCGGTGGGGCCTACATTGAGGGAACGGGTCGCTTCCACAAACCGCTCCACAAAGGCATCATGGACGGGGGAAAGCACCACCACCCGGGAACAGGCGGAACACTTTTGCCCGGTGTAACCAAAGGCGGAATAGACTGCCCCGGCCACCGCTTGATCTAGATCCGCACTTTCATCGACGATGATGGCGTTTTTACCCCCCATTTCGGCGATTACCCGTTTGAGGTGTTTTTGCCCCGGTTGTACTAAAGCGGCATCGGCATAAATGCGACAACCCACTTCCCTGGAGCCGGTGAAAGCAATCAAATGCACGTCGGGATGGTTGACCATGTGGGAACCCACCACCGAGCCCTTACCGGGTACATACTGGAAGACCCCAGGGGGAACCCCCGCTTCAATGAGGATTTCGGCAATTTTGGCCGCAATTACCGTGGAAGTTTCCGCCGGTTTAAGCAAAGTACAATTGCCCGTCACCAAAGCTGCTACTGTCATGCCTACGGCGATCGCCATGGGAAAATTCCAGGGAGAAATCACTAGGGCAATACCCCGGGGTTGGTAGAAATAACGGTTGGTTTCCCCCGGAATATCGAGGTTAACGCCCTGATCTAGCCGTTCCATTTCATCGGCATAGTAACGACAAAAATCGATCGCCTCGGAAACTTCCGCATCGGCTTGGGGAATAATTTTGCCCACTTCCAGACAAATCCAGGCATTCAATTCATGGCGACGCTCTTCCATAATGTCCGCCGCTTTACGAAGAATGCCACACCGTTCCCGTACCGGAGTTTTCTTCCAGGCAGGAAAAGCCGCTTTAGCCATTTCTAGGGCATGGTCTGCTTGGTCAACACTGATCAACCCTACTTTGCCAATTACCTGGGATGGTCGGCAGGGATTAACGGAATCAATATAGGTTTCTGTCTCTACATACTTGCCATTGATGTAGGGCAGATAGGTTTTGCCCAATTGTTGTTTAACCCGGGTTAGGGATTGGAATGCTTTTTGGCGCAGGTCAGCATCAGCGTAATCCATATCGGGGGCGTTGGGATAACCCTTGGTGGGTAGGTCATTAATGCCTTTAATTTGGGGCGGGGCAATCAATTCTTCGATGGGCCGCTCTTCGAGGTTTTGGCGCAGAAAAGAACTGTTGGCCGTATTTTCCAGCAATCGTCGGATCAAGTACGCCATGCCCGGCAGTAGCTTACCGTAGGGGGCATAGACCCGCACCCGATGACCCCGTTTCACGATCGCCCGGGCCAAAGGTTCCCCCATGCCGTAGAGGATCTGCATTTCATAGCGTCGTTTGGGAATATTTAATTGTTCGGCGATCGCACAGGCCAGGGCTTGGGAACGCACGTTATGGCTACCAATGGCGGCGTATAAATACTCGTGATTTTCCAACAATAAGCGAGTCATCCGCTCATAATTGGCATCGGTCTGGGCTTTTTCCACATAAACGGGAATTTGCCAATGGTTTTGTTGAGCTTTAATGGTTTCCTGATCCCAATAGGCCCCTTTCACTAAGCGCACAGTGACCGGATAACCCCGATGTTTGGCCCAGGGAATCAATCCTTCTAGATCCGCCGCAGAATCCCGCAGATAGGCCTGCATGGTGATGCCAATGTCAGTGCGGGAACGGAACTCTTCTTCTATCAACAACTCCTTAAGAATATTTAAAATCAGATCTTTGTAGTGGTACTGTTCCATATCAAAGTGGACAGCGACGCCTAATTCCTGGGCTTTTCGCAACAGTGCCCGAATCCGCTGACAAACTTTGGCTTTACTGCCTGCGGGGTCGAGGGGATCAAATTGGGAATAAAAGGCCGTTAGCTTTACCGATACCTGCACCTGGGGCAACATTTCCCCGTCCGCCTCATCAATTTGGGCCACCTTCGACCAAGACTTGGCCTGCTGGGATAACTGGGCCATTAAGTCTAAATAATTTTGCCAATATTCCGCCGCTTCCGATTCCGTAATCACCGCTTCCCCCAACAGGTCAATGGTGAAGCCCATTTTTTCCTTGCGGAGCCGTTCCACTGTTTTAATCACCTGGGCGATCGTTTCCCCGGCAATGTATTTAAAGGCCAATTGCTCCGTGGCCTTACTCACCGTCCCTGCGGCAATCTGGGCAGGAGTAGAGTGGGCATCGGCAAAGTTCAACAGTTTTTTCAACGCCTCCGGTAACTCCACCTCCTCTTCGCCCATATATTGCTGGAGGTGGTTGGCAATCTCGCTATTACTTTGCAAAGCGGGGAGACAGTCAATAAATTTGAACAGTTGCACCCGTAAGCCGGGATGGCCCATGGTCCAATCCAGCAATTTATCATCGAGCCGCAGATTATCCCCAATTTTGTCCCATAGTGATCGTTTCTCCCTGGTCTGGGCTAATAGTTCCTTGGCGATCGCCTGGGTAGCCTGTTCATACTGTTGTTGTGACTCGATTTGTGCAACCATGGCTTGTCTGTGGACGATCATTAGGGTGAGGTACTTTCAAGTTCTGATCTTACCGTAGTTACCAGTCTCCATAATGACTGCATTAAGCTTTGCAGATTTTGCACAGACTCTGTTGGCCTAGTGATTAAACAATTAATCACTCAATAGTTTCGATATAATGAAAAACGACATCTTTTCTGATAATCTAATTCCCATGGTAACAACCTCAGGTCTAGGGATTAATAAAATAGAAGAACAAGAAAGTGACTGGGATAAGTTTACTTACTTGAATTTTTGGAAGAACAATGCCTGCGATAACCTGGAGCTAACGAGATAAAGACTTCTGACTAACGTCAAAAATTTTGTTGATTCTTTGTCTAATCCATTCCACCGGGTTTTTCAAATCCTCCTCAACCAGTAGTCCCATTTCTTTAAGTTTTTGTTCATATCCCTGGAGGGTATCCTGGCGTTTGCTTAATTCCTCTGCTACTCGATCCGATAGTTCAGGGTGGGTGGATAAAAGTTTGTGGAAACAATCTTTACCAATTAAGAAAAGAGTGGACTCTTCAGCGGCGATCATGGTAGTGGGATAGGGAACCTCTAACATCAATGGTAACTCACCAAAGAATTCTCCTTGTTTGAAGGTAAATATACGATTGCTAATTTTTTCATTTTCATAAATGGCATTTATTGCCCCGGTGAGAACGACACAAAAATAGCTATGGTACTGATTTTGTTTAACTAAGATTTCTCCCGCCGATAAATGCCATCGTTTCCCCATTTCAATCACATTTCTAATTTCAAGATTATTGAGTTTCTGAAAGCAGAAGTTTTTCTTCAATAGCTGGGTGAGGGTGGGAGAATTATCTAATTTTTCTCCAGGGATCGGAACTGTATTTTCTTGATTACTAACTGCTAGAGATATACTTTCTGGATTTCTCAGCCATAGATCCCTTTGGGGAAAGGGCATATTAATTCCCCGGCGACGACAATTATATTGAATGATGTGATTAAGGGAGCTAAAGATCAGAAACCTTTGGTCAATTCTTTCAGTCCAAACCCAGAGTTCAAAATTAAGAGAATTTTCGCCAAACCCAAGAAAAATTGCTTTTGGTGCTGGCTCACTGACAATATTTTTTTCCATGGCGGCGGATTCTAATAGCACTTCCGTCACTAAAACTAAGTCGCTGCCATATTCCACACTGACTGGCACTTCGAGGCGACCACTGCAATTTTCATAATTCCAGTTAATTACTAAGTTGCTGGTTAAATCGGTGTTGGGTACCACCAGGTCACTACCTCTAAAAGTACGGATTACTGTAGACCGAATGGAAATTTCTTTGATATAGCCAATGTGGTTATTAAATTCAATTAAGTCGCCAACTTTAAGTTTATTTTCGCCAAAAATTGTTAGACCGCTGACTAAATTTCTGGTCAATTCCTGTAAACCAAAACCAATGCCAATCCCCAGTCCCCCCATAATTACAGCAAAGCTAGCCAATTCCAGACCCATGCCTTGCAGTACGATGATAAAACCTAATACTGCTACCCCTAAACTGGTTAATGTGCCAATTACTTCTCGGTTACCTTCACTAAATCCAAGTTTGAGCAGTAGAATTTTTTTGAGGAATTGTTTGGTGGTCTTAGCAAATACTCCCACCAATAAAAGCAGAAAACAGGCCTGAATAATCCACCATAAAGTGATGCTCTCAGTGCCCAGCTTGAAGATGGGAGCATTCAATGTTTCCACCAGCCAAATTTTTAGTAAATGCCCTTGTTCAATCCCATTGGCGATCGCCTGGGGGGCCGGTGCTTGTAGATTAAGTTGTGCGATCACGGTATGCTTTCCCAGGATCAGGATGATCAAATATGGCCAAGCCCCAATTCTAGCCTAGGGTTCAGTGGACTAAGGGAATGATTAACTAAGAAATTCACCATGGTGATGACACTGAAATTGGAGCCCAAAAATCAAGCCCTCCGACCTAGCTGTTTACGGACGATTGATAACACGATGATAGCGGCCACACTAACCAGGACAATTTTTGATACTGGCTCCAAGTATTGCTCCACTAAGTCATAGTTATTTCCCAGCTTATAGCCAGAACTACCGAGTAAGGTTACCCACAGAGATATGCCCCCCAAGCTGTAGAGAGTAAAGGAAATCAAACCCATGGCATTGACCCCCGCCGGTAAGGAGACCATGGTGCGGATGCCTGGCACTAAACGCCCCAAAAATACTGATTGACGTCCATAGCGACCAAACCAAATGTTGACTTTGTGAATATCTTTGGCATCTAGACCAATCCACTTACCATAACGGTCGGCAAGTTGTTCTAGCCTTTCTTCACTGACCCATTTACCTATGTAGTACCAAGGATAGGAACCTAGAATAGTGCCGATAACACCAGCAATAATGGTTGGAAATAATTCCAATTTACCCTGGGCGGCGGCAAAACCAGCTAAGGGCATGATCAATTCAGAAGGGATAGGGGGAAATAAATTTTCCAAAAACATCAAAAGACTGATTCCCACATAGCCCAACTGATTCATTACTTGGGGAATCCATTCTGTAATCCACTGGGACATAGATATTGAGTAAGGATGGGAGGATAGATGGCATAAGAAATTTACTTCATGGAGCGATATACATTAGCAGGGATAGGGTCAATGGGCAGAGCGGGGGGAACGTTAACTTTTATAATGGCGATCGCCCTTTAATCACCAAGCCATGGCCAGTATCAACGACAACTATCTCAAGCTCAAAGCCGGTTACCTGTTCCCCGAAATTGCTCGGCGGGTAAATGCTTTCACCAATGCCAATCCTAACGCCCAGGTGATCAAACTTGGTATTGGGGATGTGACGGAACCCCTGCCCCTTGCTTGTCGCCAGGCCATGGCCAAAGCCATCGACGACATGGGCGATCGCCAAACCTTTAAGGGCTATGGCCCGGAACAGGGTTACGCTTGGTTGCGGGAAAAAATTGCCCAGCACGATTTCCAAGCCCGGGGCTGTGAGGTTAGTGCCGAAGAAATTTTTATCTCCGACGGTTCCAAATGTGACACCGGCAATATCCTCGATATTTTTGGCAAAGACAACACCATTGCCGTCACCGATCCTGTTTATCCCGTCTATGTGGACACCAACGTGATGGCGGGGCACACCGGCGATGCCAACGACAAAGGGGAATACGGTGGCCTGGTTTACCTGCCCATTTCGGCGGAAAATGAGTTTATAGCGGCCATACCGAGCCAAAAAGTAGATTTAATTTACCTTTGTTTTCCCAACAACCCCACCGGGGCCACTGCCACTAAAGCCTATTTAAAGGAGTGGGTAGACTATGCCCTGGCCCATGGTTCGATCATCTTTTTTGATGCAGCCTACGAAGCATTTATTACCGATCCCACTTTGCCCCATTCCATCTATGAAATTGAAGGGGCCAGGAACTGTGCCATTGAGTTTCGCTCCTTTTCCAAAAATGCTGGTTTCACCGGCACCCGTTGCGCTTTCACTGTGGTACCAAAAACTTTAACCGCCAAAGCCGCCGATGGCACTGACGTGGAATTATGGAAACTCTGGAACCGCCGCCAATCCACCAAATTTAATGGGGTTTCCTACATTATCCAACAGGGGGCAGAAGCGGTTTATTCTCCTGAAGGCCAAGCCCAGGTACAGGAACTGATTGCCTTTTATTTAGAAAATGCTCGCATTATCCGGGAGAAATTAGCCGCCGCCGGTTTGATGGTCTATGGTGGGGTCAATGCTCCCTATGTGTGGGTCAAAACCCCCGATGGGCTGAGCAGTTGGGACTTTTTTGACAAGTTATTACATACGGTGAATGTGGTGGGTACCCCTGGCTCTGGTTTTGGAGCGGCCGGAGAAGGCTATTTCCGCATTTCCGCCTTTAACAGTCGGGAAAACGTAGAGGAAGCCATGGAGCGCATCACCTCTACCCTCAAATTGGGTTAGAATCCCCCTGGAGCCGCCCAACGGTTAGCTCTAAGCCTTTACCAGTCGGCATTACCGGTCTGAGAATACAGTGCAGTCATCCGTCGAACTTTGGCAAAAAAATCTGCACCGGGCCAAGCAGGCCAGGGATTTAGTTTTCGACTACGCTTTGGGTACTAGCCTAGTAGCCCTATTGCCGATCGCCGGTTACTATTCCCTGCGGCTGTTGCTGGTGTTATTTCTGCTGGTGAAGATGTGCCGGGACATTGGGAAAGTCTGGCAATTTCCCCGGGGTCAAGACCTATTGGCGATCGCCGGTAATATTTTTGGGGCCATTGGCGCAGTGATCACAGCCTCTGTAGTCTGGGTCATCCTACTAGCGATCGGGATCTGGGTGCCCTATTTCGACAGTTTTAAAGGCTTTGCTGGACTGTTTACCCTCACTTGGATGCTAGGGCAAAGCACCAACCAGTATTATGCCAATGGTGCGGCCAAGTCCTCATCCCGCTGATTTGTTAAATCTTGGACCAATCCAGCCTGACTGACTCAGGGAAGCGTAAACCATGGGCATCTTTAACCGCCGAAGACTATTACTGGGGGGAGCAGCCCTGGGGGGAGCATTCACCATAGGCCAGGAGGAGCGCCATCGACAAAAACAGCAACAGTTGGAGGAACTGGCCCGGGCCCAGGCCAGCAACACCGACCGCACCAGTATGTTAAGTGCCGCCTTTGAAGCTGATGCGGAAAAAATCTACCGGGGCGAGGAGATTATCAAGAGTGTGAGGCTTACTCCCCCTATCCTGCCCTACGATCGCCAAATTTCCCGACTACTGATCCGTTGCAGTAAAATCGCCACCCAACAATACCTAACGGGGAAAACCATCCCCAGCTACGACGGCAATATCCGACAATTACCGGCCTACAGCTCCGATTTGGACGAATATAAGCAAATTACTTCGTTTCGAGGCAAGGAAGCCAAGATTTCCGAATCCGTTGCCGTCCAAATTCCCCTGGATAACACCGGCGATCCCCTAGATAAAACCTGGGACCAAGCAGAGGACTCCCTAGGGGAAACCATTCGTCAAGTGGTTAAAGTCACCCAAGAAATCCCCGTTTACCTCGGTTTTGTGCTCAGTTCTCCCCGGCACAATTTAATTGTGTTCCGGGGCACCCAAACCACCATGGAATGGGTTAACAATCTCCGGGCCCAGCAAATTTCCTTCACCGATCCCCAATCAGGGCAACATTTCGGCAAAATTCACCAAGGCTTTATCGAAAATTATCTGCGTATTGTCAGTCCCATTCCTAGGGAAATTGCCCGACAATTAGACCCGACTGTGCCCTGTTACGTCACTGGCCATAGTTTGGGCGCTTCCCTGGCGGTGCTGGCAGCCCTAGATTTGGCCGTTAACCTGCCTAATTTACGGCCTCAAATCCAACTTTATAGCTACGCTTGCCCTAGGGTTGGGGATATAACCTTTGCCCAGCTCCATTCTCGCCAAGTGCCTAACAGTTACCGCATTGTTAATCTAGCGGACGTAATTCCCCTCCTGCCCCCCACCACGGGACTGGGCACCTACGTCCATGTGGGCCAGAGTTGGAGTTTCCTAAACCAAGGGCAAGACATTTTACCCAACCATGTGGTGGACACCTACCAAAGCGCAGTGCATCGGGAAGTGGAAACGGACCAGTCTAGGGATTATCCCATCGCCGCCGTTTGATCCTTTTTTGAATTGTCCCCCTGACCCCCAATGCTGGGTTTGTAGGGGGAACTAAAAAACTAAGTCATACCCACTAACTTTTCGCTTAAATCCCACATGCGCTGGGCTTTTTGGGCATCGCTACCCTGTTCGGAAAGTTCCTGCACAAAAGCTTCCCGCCCGGCTTGTTGGCGGTTGCCCCAACTCCAATGCACCCCGGACTCTTTAAATTTGTCATCTGCCACCACCATGGCGACCCGTTCCCCTGCTAATTCTTGGCTGACATAGCCTTTGGTGACATTTTTTTGGAACCAGGGAAAAATAGTCCGGAATAGGGAATAGTGGTTGCGGAAGAGGGGAGTATCGGCCACACAACCAGGGTAAAGGGAGTTAAAAATAATGCCTGTTTCTTGGTGGAAGCGACGGTGTAATTCCCTGGTGGTGAGCATATTACAGAGCTTACTATCCTTGTACGCTTTGCCCGATTTGAATTTTTTATTATTAATCATGGCAATGGGTTTTTTAAAGCCCGCTTCAAACCCTTCAAAGTTGCCCAGATCCGGTGGAGCGGGGATGGGAATTTTGCCCCCAAGCTCTTTGCTGTTGGCGGTGACGGTACCCAAGATAATTAGGCGTTTATCTTCGTCGGAACAAGCTTTCAGGTCTTCGAGCAAGAGATTGCAAAGCAAGAAATGTCCCAGGTGATTGGTGGCGACGGATAATTCATAGTCATCCGCTGACCAGAGGGGATCATCTAATAAAGGGAAGTAAACTGCCGCATTACAAATTAAAGCTTTGAGAGGACGCCCCAATTCTCGAAACTGGCTCACAAATCGCCGCACACTGTCTAAATAGCCCAAATCTAGTTTAATAATGGTGTAAGAATTTTTAGGAAAACCCAACTCGTCGGCAACTTTCTGAGTTTTGTCCAAATTGCGGCAGGCCATGATGACATGCCAGCCCTGATCAATTAACGCTTTAGCGCCATATAGTCCCACCCCGGAGGAGGCTCCGGTGATGATCACCGTTGGTTTCATCGGCTGTTCCATAGATTTATAAATTTTTAATTAATTGTTAGTGGTTAAACTTCGCCACTCTTTAGAATCGCATAATGTTGAAGCCCCTTTTGTGAAGGAGCTTTAAGCAAAATTCAGTTTTGTCCATGGTTAATCATGGGGCAGCGGGGGGATTTTCCACAGGGGTACCCTCGGCAATGTCCAATTCAATTTGCGGGCCCCGGTCGAGAATTTCGATGTCCCATTGTCCCCGTTTTGCGGTTTCAAAAACGATGTAGCGCCCGTCGGGACTAATCTTGGGATTTCTGACCCATTGGCGATAGTTGAGGGTTAATAGGTCAGTTTTTTTGGTGAAGCGATCATAAAGGGCAATGTCGGGCCGCCCTTGGATGCTGGACAAATAGACTAGGTAACGGCCGGTGCGACTCAGGCTGGGGCTTTCGGCAATGGTGTTGGCTTGGTTCAATCCCGGTAGGTTGACCAATTGATTGTTGCGCAGGTCATAGACCAAAATTTCCCTGGTGCCGTTGCGGTTAGAAACTAGGGCCAACCAGCGGCCATCACCACTGAGGCTGGGCTGTTCGTCATTGAAGCGGCTATTTAAGCTCTGGTCCAATGGCGATCGCCTGACGTTATTACAACCACTGAGCGCTAGGGGGACTAGTATTATTGCCGACCATAACCATGGAGTCCGCCCTAAACTACCCCAAATTCTCACCCTGTTCACTGGGAAAAACTAATAATCAAACCGTTCTTGGTCATCAGCTCCGATGGGGGGCTCTTCGCCATCAACGGGGGAGCGACTAGGGCCTTGACTGCGGGGATTACCACTGCGACTCTGTTCCTGGTTCCTATCGGCAGAGTCCTCGGGAGTGGTGGGGCGGGGAGTTAAATCAGCTTCATCAATGGGTTGGTAGTCCACATAGGCCGCCGGGGGTTCATCTTCGTAGGGGCGGGCATTGCGGGGGGCATTCCTCTCTGGGCGATCGCCAAAGGAATCATAATCACTGCTCGGACCAGTAGTGGGACGGGGACGGCGGTTACTGGGACGACGGGGGGGATTGGGGGGATTGCTCGCTTCTGGGCGGGGGCGACGGCTTGAGGGACGACGGCTGGGGGTAGGATCATCCCAAACGTCATTGGCACCACTATCCCAACCAGAGTAATCATCTTCATCTTCATAACCGTAGTTATCGCTGTAACCAGGGGCGGGGCGCTGGGGGGCACTGCGGCCAGCGGGAGGACGGGAACGGATTGGCTTGGTATTGGGAGGGGGAGCACTGCGACCACTAGGGGGACGGGGCCTGGCCCTAGCTTCCGCTTCTCCATAGCCATCGGGACGGCCACTGCGGGCATCATCGTCATAACCCCTTAGGCGACGATTGTTACGGGCAACAGGTTCATCCTCTGGTTCCAATTGGTCTAATTCTGCTTCGGTATAGACCCTAGTTTTACTCACCCGGCGATCGTCTGCGTAGGGGGCACTGCGCCTGGCCTGTTCGGTGGTGATGCCCCGTAAACGGATAGTTTCAGCGGCAAAAAACACGGTGGAGCCACTGAGCAATAATTGCCCAAACTGTAAAATCGGATCAAGTCGCCAACCTTGGAACAGTAGAATTAGCCCGCACAGTAGGCCCACAGCAGAAAAAAAGATGTCGTAATCCCGGGACACCTCCGGCCGTACGGAGCGCAGAAAATAGAGCCCCGCCCCGGCCACTGCGAGAAAAATACCAAGGATGCTAGCTGAATTGAGCCCGAAATTTACCATTACCCTGAAAGCTAATGTTTCTCTGCTCCATGGTAGCTGATTCTGTTAATGGCCGAAGGGGCCTAGATATTGGCGATCGCCATTTTGATCTTTTCCGATTCCAGAGCCTGGCCAATTACCACTAAACGGGTTTGCCGTTTATCTGTCTCTGTCCAAAGGCGATCGTAGAAATAATCAAACCTTGGCCCCACCCCTTGCAGCACCAGGCGCATATTCTTTTGGGGCACGGCAACAAAACCCTTGATGCGATAAATCTCATGGTTTTCCACTAAATCGGCTAAACCTTTGACCAATTGCTTGGGGTCAAACTCTCGGTCTAAGGCCACATAGACCGCATTAATGTCCTCGTCGTGGTCGTGATCTTCCTCGTGGTCATGGTGACTGGGGCGACTATGGAGGTTGTCTTCCACCGCCGCATTAAAACCGAGAAGTATTTCTGGGCTAATTTGCCCTTGGTGACAGGGCACCACCTTCACTCCTGTGGGTAACTGGTCGCCCAACCAACTTTCCAACCGTTGTTGATCCGCATCCGCCAATAAATCGGTTTTGGTTAACAGCACCATATCCGCACAGGCCAACTGATCTTCAAACAGTTCTTCGATGGGAGTTTCATGGTCGAGGCTATCATCGGCCTGCCGTTGCGCTTCCAATGCATCCAAGTCTCCCACCATGGCTCCCCTAGCCAGGGCCTCCCCATCCACCACGGTAATTACCCCATCCACCGTGGCTCCAGTGCGAATTTCTGGCCAACGAAAAGCTTGAATTAGGGGTTTGGGCAGGGCTAAACCAGAAGTCTCCACCACAATGCAATCAATTTCCTCTCGCCGCTCCAATAAAGCCTGCATGGTGGGCAAAAATTCTTCCTGCACGGTGCAACACAGGCAGCCATTGGCCAATTCGACAATTTTAGGGGCTTCATTGCTTGAAGAAGAGATCTGATTACCGTCTTCGTCACACATTTGGCAACTGCGGAGAATATCTCCATCAATGCCCACTTCCCCAAACTCGTTGACCAATACGGCAATGCGTCGTCCTTGGTTATTTTGTAATAGGTTCCTAACCAGGGTAGTTTTGCCAGAGCCAAGGAAGCCAGTGACCACGGTAACGGGGATTTTGTGCATAGATTTTGTGAAAATTTGTGAAAATTTGTGAAAATTAAATGGTGGCTATCCAAGGGAGTATTTAAGTTTAGCGGTGGTTTTCCCCCCAAGGAACGGTCATGATGGATAAAGATTTTTCCCCCACTAAGATTGTGCCCATGGCAATGCTCCTTTCCTCTCCCTCCAGCGATCCAGTAGCAACGGCGCCAACGGAACCAGTGGTGGCTATGGAAAATCTCAGTCACTTCTACGGTACTGGCAACCTACGCAAACAGATTTTATTTGATATCAATCTCCGACTTGAGGAAGGGGAAGTGGTGATCCTCAAGGGGCCCTCCGGTTCGGGAAAAACCACATTGTTGACCCTCATGGGGGGATTGCGGTCAGCCCAGAGCGGTAGTTTGCGGGTGTTTGGTCAGGAGTTAAACGGCGCAAAAAAACACGAGTTAGTCCAGATCCGCCGTCACATTGGTTATATTTTCCAGGCCCATAATTTGCTGGAATCCCTCACTGCTAGGCAAAATGTGCAGATGGCCATCGAACTACACCCCCGATACAATGACCATCAGGCAAAGGAATTGTCCATTGCTATGCTGGAAGCAGTGGGCCTAGGAGAGCACGTCAACTACCATCCCCACAACCTTTCCGGTGGACAAAAACAACGGGTGGCGATCGCCAGGGCTTTGGTTTCCCATCCCAAAATGATTTTGGCCGATGAACCAACGGCGGCCTTAGACAGTAAATCGGGCCATGACGTGGTCGAGTTAATGCGAAAGCTAGCCCGGGAACAGGGGTCTACTATTTTGATTGTTACCCACGACAACCGCATTTTGGACGTGGCGGACCGGATTATTCAACTTGAAGATGGGCAACTTTGTGCCGACCCAGGGGAGTGAAGATTAATTAACCAACCCTAAAAACTCAGCTAGAAGCTCAATATAATGAACACAGCTAAATACTCAAATCAAATCATAGAGATACAGTAAAGAGTTTGCTGTGCCACTCAGACACCGTAACCGTTGTATTTAGGATTAGTAAAAGCCTATTTACCAGGTTTTAGTTTTGCTTTAATTTTCCTCAAAACTTTAGGCACAGGGACGTTACCAGGCAACCCTTGGGGAGGCAAAACAAGATAATTAAACTGAACTGACCAATGAACCCCTCGCCTTGGAACTTAGCAGTGATTGCATGACCCAGAATCCCTACCAAATTTTACTGATTGAAGACGATTCGGCCACAGCGACAATGGTTGAGAATTATCTGGGTTCGTCGACTATGTCCCCTTTGGCGGCCCGTCTGCCAGTGCAAATCACAGCGGTGTCGAATTTGGCTGGGGCGGTGGAAGTTTGCCAAGACCGGGAATTTGCCATTGTTTTATTAGATCTATTTTTATCGGAAATTCAAGGAATTGATACTCTAATTAAAGCCCGTATAATTTTTCCCGACCAATCCATCATTGCCTATAGCCAAAGTGAAGATGAGCATTTAGTTATTCAAGCTTTTCAGCACGGGGCCGATGGCTATTTACGACTCAAAAACCTAGACAGCTATTTGCTTTATTATGAATTGCTATCGGTTTTAGAAAGAAATATTTATCGCCGCAAGAGTGAAAATCAACGGAACTTAGCCAGCCAACAGAAAGAATACCGCGACCTGGAAACCCTAATTAGCTCCACCACCAGCGTCACCGCCCGGATATTTGGCTCCGATACCATCAAAGACTCCTTTCCAGAATTGTTTGAAGAATTGAAACAATCCTATGGACAGTTGTTAGAGTTAGCGTTGGATCAAAGGGCCTTTAGGATAGACCATAATCTGTCTGGTCGCTTGAGAAATTTAGCTGATCGCCTAGGTTTTATGAAAGCCAGCCCCAGAGATATTATCGAAATCCACACCACGACCCTCAAGGAAAAAAATCACAATATTAATGTGGTTAAATCCCAAGCCTATGCCGTCGAAGGCAGATTGATAGTATTAGAATTAATGGGGTATTTAGCTGGCTTTTACCGCAAGTACTATGTCAGCTTAAATAATTTGAATATTTCCTCCCGCATTTCACCACAGCTCCCTCCCAAAGATGGTTCTTGAGGTGATGATATCTACTCAATTAGTGGGTTACTTGATCAACCTGATATATTTTATTTTAACTAAAATATTAATCTGTTGATTGATGGTTTCCTTCCCTTTAAGTTCCCTTGAGTTTAAGTTATTCACCCCAGGTTTATTTAGTTGGATTTTAGCATTGGCTTTATTTACTATCAACGACGAATATGAATAGGATTGTCTTAAGACTTTATATTACGGGTAATTCGGTGCGTTCTCAGCAGGCGATCGCCAATATTTACCGCATTTGTCAAGAAGATTTAGGTGATCAGTACAATGTTGAAATCATCGATGTATTGGAGCAACCCCAACGGGCGGAAGAGGAAAAAATCATGGTCACCCCCACCCTGATCAAACAATTGCCCCCTCCTCTGCAACGGATTATCGGTGATATGTCCAATACGGAAAAAGTTTTGCTGGGGTTAGACATTGTGCCCGAAGGTTTGCACGTCCATTTCCCGGAGGATTGAGGGCTATCCCCTAGGCGGTGGGTCAATATTAGGTGATTATTAGAAACTAGGGCGAAAATTTTGCCTCACATTCCTCTGGCGATCGCCAAAGCTCAAGTTTTTTTCTGATCTACCCCTCCATGTTGCCCAATTCCCACCAACGCCAAGCTGTCCAGGCCCTCTACAATACCTATCCTTTTCCCCCGGAACCGCTGTTACAGGAACCACCCCCGGGTTATAACTGGCGCTGGCAATGGACTGCGGTGCACAATTTCTGTTTGGGGCGACGGCCATCTAACCAAAAAATTCGTATTCTCGATGCCGGCTGTGGTACTGGGGTGGGAACGGAATATTTAGTTCACCTTAACCCCGAAGCGACAATCCACGCCATTGACATTAGCGAAGGGGCGTTGCAGGTTGCCCAGGAAAGGTTACAAAAATCCGGCGTGTGGCGTGACCGAGTGAGTTTTCAGCAGTTACCCCTCGAAAATGCCGCCAGCATACCAGGACAATTTGACTACATTAACTCCGTGGGGGTGTTGCACCATCTCCCTGACCCCATTGCAGGCATCCAAGCTCTAGCGGAAAAATTAGCTCCCGGTGGTTTATTCCACATTTTTGTTTACGCTGAAATCGGCCGTTGGGAAATCCAGCTCATGCAAAGGGCGATCTCCATTTTACAGGGGGAAAAACGGGGCGACTACCAGGATGGAGTAGCAGTAGGTCGACAAATTTTTGCTAGTTTGCCGGAATATAACCGTTTAGTGAAAAGGGAAAAAGAGCGTTGGTCTCTGGAAAATCATCGGGACGAATCCTTTGCAGATATGTATGTCCATCCCCAGGAAACTGACTACAACATTAATACTTTGTTTGAATTAATCGACTCGGCTAGACTAGAATTTCTAGGCTTTTCCAACCCCGACTATTGGCAACTCGATCGCCTGTTGGGTAAAGCGCCGGATTTAATGGCCCGGGCCAAAGATTTAGGCGAAAAGGAACGGTATCGCCTCATTGAATTATTAGATCCCGAAATTACCCATTACGAATTTTTCTTGGCTAAACCCCCCATACAAATTAGTGACTGGTCGGACGATCAAACCCTACTGCAAGCCATCCCCAATCTCCATCCCTGTGTTACTGGTTGGCCCAGCCGCAGTTTATTTGACTATAACTATCAGCCGTTAGAGTTAACCGAAGAGGAATTTAAGTTTCTTCAAGCAGTGGAAGCCCAGACAGAAACTCAAGCAAATGTGGAAAAAATTCTGACTGACCTAGGCGATCAATCCATCAACTTGGCATTGGTGCGGAGCCTCCAAACTCGGCAATTACTCACCCTCAGTTAATGCTAAGGACTAAAATTGAAAAGTCCCCCTGGTTGCACAGAGGAAATTGCCATGGTTCAGGTCGTTGATCATCCCAAGTCACTGCCGTTGAATATCCCCGAAGAACTGGCCTTGCAGGTTACACCAGCACAATTTGCCGTTTTAGCGGCGGAAAATCGTGATTTAAGGCTTGAACGTACAGCAACGGGAATATTAATTGTGAATCCTCCCACTGGTAGTGATTCAGGTAATCGTAATGCCAAAATCATTACTCAACTTGGGGCATGGGGAGAAGCCAACCCAGATATGGGTGAAGTTTTTGATTCCTCTACAGGCTTTGAACTTCCCAATGGCGCTAATCGATCGCCGGGTGCATCGTGGATAGCTAAGGAACGCTGGCAGGCACTGAGCCAAAAAGAACAGGAGGGATTTGCGCCCCTTTGTCCAGATTTTGTGGTGGAATTACGTTCCCGAACCGACAGTCTTAAGAAACTGCAGGAAAAGATGCAGGAGTATATGGAAAACGGCGCTCAGTTGGGTTGGCTGATTGATCCCCAAACTAAACGGGTGGAAATTTATCGTTCCGGTCAAGCTGTGGAAGTTTTAGAAAATCCCAGCCATCTATCAGGGGAAACTGTTTTGCCAGGATTTACCCTATCTCTGCAAAGAATTTTCCCTAGTTAACGGAGGTAAAATTCTGTTTACAAAACCCCTTTGGAACTGGGAATAGTATCGGCCCGGCGGGGGTCAACTTCGATCGCCATGCGCATGGCCCGGGCAAAGGCTTTAAAGGTGGCTTCGATTATGTGATGGGAATTAATACCGTCCAACTGGCGGATATGCAGAGTCATCTGACTGTGGTTCACTACAGCCACGAAAAATTCCCGTACCAATTGGGTGTCATAGGTGCCCACCCGTTCCGTGGGAATCTGCAAACCATAGCTGAGGTGGGGCCGGCCGGAAAAGTCTAACGTTACCTGTACCAATGCTTCATCCAAAGGGGCAATGAAATGACCAAAGCGATTAATTCCCCGGCGATCGCCAAGGGCTTCTGCTAAAGCCTGACCCAGGGTAATGCCGACATCTTCGTTGGTGTGGTGGTCATCAATTTCAATATCCCCAGTGGCATTCACTTCCAGGTCAATCAAACCGTGGGAAGCAATCTGGTGCAACATATGATCTAAGAACGGAACTCCCGTGGCCACATGGCATAAACCACTACCCATTAAATTCAAACTCACCCGCACATCGGTTTCCTTGGTGACTCGATGCACCGCCGCTGAGCGAGGAGAGAAATTAGGCACAAGCAGGGAAGAGGTGGAAGACTCCGGCATGGGGAAAGATGAAATATTGGTGAAATCGAGTCGCAATGGCTTTTGGCAAAACAGCCTTAGTCTATTTTAAGGGTAAAGAGAAGATTGCCAGAATTTAGAGAGTGTTTTAGAAGCTTCCCCGCTCCCTCTATTTTGGGAGGAAATCTAGAGAACAGTCTCCCGAAATTGCGATTGCTTTAGCGAGTCGATTTATGGAATTAATCAAGACCTTGCCAAGGGACTATTGAAAAAGCAGGCAAATCTAAAGCCAGAGACAGGGTTGACCCACCTCACTTGGGGTCTGACCGAGAACAGGCGATAATATGCCCAGATTGTTTACTCACTAATTTCCCCCGCCATGATTGAGGTTGAACATCTCAGCAAAGTTTATGGGTCCACCACCGCCATCCAAGATGTGGACTTTTCGGTGCAAAAAGGTGAAATTCTCGGTTTTTTGGGCCCTAATGGCGCAGGGAAAACCACCACTATGCGGATTTTGGCTGGCTATATTCCGGCCACCACCGGGACAGTGCGGGTGGCGGGGTTTGATGTCCATGAACAATCCTTGGCGGTGCGGAAACGCATTGGTTATCTACCGGAAAATCCTCCCCTCTATGGGGACATGACCGTGGAAAGCTTTTTGGGTTTTGTGGCTAGCATTAAGGGAGTTAAACCAGGCGATCGCCGGCAGCGGGTGACCTGGGCCATGGAACGGTGCCAGTTGACGGAAAAACGCAAAGTTCTAATTCGCAAGCTGTCCAAGGGCTTTAAGCAACGGGTGGGCATTGCCCAGGCCATTGTCCATGATCCAGCGGTGATCATTTTGGATGAACCCACGGTGGGGCTAGACCCCAAGCAAATTATTGAAGTGCGTAACTTAATCAAAAGTTTGGCAGAGGACCACACCATTATCCTTTCCACCCATATTTTGCCGGAAGTAAGCATGACCTGTGACCGGGTAACCATCATCAACCAAGGGCGAGTAGTGGCCACCAATACCCCGGGCAATTTACTAGCAGATTTAAAAGGTAATCTCAGTTATCAGTTGGAAGTAGCTGGGGCAGAGGAAACGGCGATCGCCCATTGTTTACAGTCCTTGCCCGGTGTGGAAGAGGTGGAGATTAAAACCCATCCCCAACAGCAGGAACGTCAGCAAATTTTGGTGCGGAGTAATCAACCGGAGGAACTGGGGCAACAATTAGCCCAGGCGATCGTTACCCAGGGTTGGGACTTGTACGCAATGCAACGGCTACGCCCCACCTTGGAAGATGTGTTTTTAAATCTGATTACCAGCGAAGTGGTGGACGAAGAAACGGCCGCAGAATCGCCCCAGGAAAAGCTAGAAAATCAAGCATAAAACAATGAAAATTCAGAAAATGCTCAATAATCGCTATCGGCAACGCAAATTCCCTTGCATTTAATGCCATTACTGGCCGTGCGGCGACAATGGGGACAAAGGATTGGTTCTGATTCCGACGAGGAAGATGATGAGCCTTGGCGATCGCCAGCTTGGGATGTGGTTCTGTCTGAATGATCGGTGGCGGAGACAACCATGAAATAAGTTAAGTGTTACTGTTCGGGCTAGGTGTTGTTTCTACCATTGTGCCAAGGGATCAATTTTCTCGCAGGGGACCCTAGTCGGGCTCTTTTTCCTTTTGGGATTGGCTGTGGCGATTGAGGTCAGTGGTGTAGAGGCTAACCAGGCGGGCGACGAAAATTACTGAGTACATTTGACCGACAATAGCTTCCATGTTGGACAGCCCCATGGCAACGGAATCTGTGGGAGTAATATCGCCGTAGCCCAGGGTGGTCAAGGTCGTAAAACTGAAATAGAGCAAGATAAAATTATTAACCCCATCACTTTGCAATTCACTAAAATTAGTAGGGGAGATAATATAGGAGATTCGATAGAGTAAAAACCAAAAGACTCCGAGGAGTAAATAAACGCTGATCGCCCCCAGCAAAACATTTTGGTCAACTTTCTGAGCCTTATTTAATTGTTGGCTAATGGTAATTACCGCCGCTCCGAAGAACACTGCATAGACTATATCGGCCCAGGTAAAGAGTCTTTGGGAAATGGTTGGGTCACTAATCAACAAAGTTAACAAATCACAGACTAAGGTGATCGCCACTAGTCCCCGTAGAAAGGTTTTCCAAAGAGAGCTAATGGGCATATTTTTTACCATTACCAGAATGGTCACCGTGAACAGGACGGAAGTAATAACTCCTCCTATTCGCGTTTTCACAAACATGGTAAAAAGCAGTAATAAAACAATTGACCAAAAAAGATTGCGGTAATGCCAGTTATCAAGATTTTTTTGTCGATATTTGCCAAACATAAATCACCAGACCAATGGCCATTAAGATCCTAATCAACATTGATACAGGCGGCGGCCATTTGTAAAGCTAGTAAACGATTTTCCAAGCGATGATGGGGAGATAGTTGTGCCAATACTGGTAACCTTTGCAGGCGAGCCTGGACTTGGCCCTTGGCCCCCACCAAAAACACTTCTCGTTGCTTGGTCAATGCATCTTTGAGCATGGTTTCGATCGCCAGTAGGGCAGTGATGCCAAGGCGGGGCACCGTGGCCAAATCGAGGATGAGTACATCGTAATTTTCCACAATGGAGAGCCGGCGAGCAATGGACTTAGCTGCTCCAAAGCTCATGGGGCCACTGAGATGAAACATAAAAATACGGCCATTGGCTTCCCGCAAAATTTGTTGTTCCTCTTCCGACAGCCAGTCTTCTCCATCTCCCCGAGTAACGCTTTTAATGGATTGAAGTTGGATATCGGTCAAATTTTTCACTGTGAACAGATTGGCCACAAAGACCCCCACCGCCACCGCCGTAATCAAATCCACAAACACGGTTAATCCCAACACCAGATACATTAACCCCGCCCCTTTAGTGGAAAGTTGGTGGGCCCGCTTGAGGAAACTCCAATCAACAATGTCAATGCCCACTTTGATCAGGATGCCGGCTAAGACTGCATGGGGAATGGGTTCCGTCAACTGTCCCGCTTTGAGGACAATAATTAACAAAATCAGCGCATGGATCATGCCGGCAATGGGAGTTTTGCCACCGGAATTAATATTGATTACTGTCCGCATGGTGGCCCCGGCCCCCGGCAAGCCACCGCATAAACCAGAAACAAAATTGCCAATGCCCTGGCCTATTAGTTCCCGGTCAGAATCGTGATGACTGCGGCTGATGTTATCCGCCACTAGGGAGGTTAATAGAGAGTCTAGGGAACCCAAAATGGCCAACATGATGCTGTAAAGCAACATTTGTTTTAAGCTTCCCCAACTGAGATAGGGCAGATGGAGACTGGGCAAACCAGAAGGAATTTGCCCAATGCGGGGCAGGGATACATCCCCGAAAAAAATGATCGAAATCACCGTTCCCACCACCAGGGCGATCAGGGGAGCGGGCAAAATCCGGTTAACACGGGGCGGAGAGAAAAAGACGATCGCCAAGGCAATTAAGCCCAAACTAACGGCGGCAAAATTAACATCATTGACATAGGTGGGAAGAGCTTCGAGGGAACGCACTACCCCAGGGGCAGTTTGTTGTCCCAATAGGGGAGCAATTTGCAAAATGATGATGATTACCCCAATGCCAGACATAAAACCAGAAATGACAGTGTAGGGCATAAAGGTAATATATTTTCCCAAACCAAATAGCCCCAAAAGCACTTGGAAAATGCCGCCAAACATCACCACCGTGAGAGCCATGGCCCAACCATTTTCTGGATTGCTGGCAGTTAAATTGGCAAAGGTGGAGGCCATTACCACTGTCATGGGGCCCGTGGGGCCGGTAATCTGAGCCGGAGTTCCCCCACAAAGGGCGGCAAAAAATCCCGTGCAAATGGCGCCATATAGTCCCGCAATGGGGCCAGCCCCCGAAGCAACCCCAAAGGCCAAGGCCAGGGGAAGGGCAACGATCGCCGCTGTGATACCGCCGAAAATGTCCCCCCGGAGATTATCAAAACGAAGCCCATGGACAAAACGGGCAGGGGAAGGGAGGGTAGTAGCCATGGAAAAGGAAGGGGAATTGCATCAAGATTGCTAATCGTCAGCATAGACCAGGGTTATAAATCTGGAACCCGCAACCATCAGCATTTCCGGACAGGAACTGTCGATACTCCCTATGGCTCAATTTCCGAGAGTCTGTAGGCAAAGTTTTCGTTGCTCCCTAAAACTCCCGCAAGACTGGAGAACTTGTATCTCATTTCTTCCCAAGCTTGGGGCAATCTGGGATTTTGTAAACACTTTCCAAATTCAAGTAATTGGCAATTGGATTGTCGCTATTTTTTAACCGCCAACGTCATGCCGTCCCCCAAGGGAATCACACTAATCCGTACCCGTGCGTCCTGAGCTAGATCACTATTAAATTTTTGCAAAACCTGGGTTTGGGGTTCCTGGAGATCAACTTCGGCCACTTTTCCGTGCCAAAGCACATTATCAATAACGATCAATCCCCCAGGCCGCAGTAGTTTTAAACCAGCTTCGTAGTAATGGGGGTAGTTCCGTTTATCGGCATCGATAAAAATCAGGTCACATTGGGGCAACGGCCTGATCTCAGCCAACTGCTCCAACGTTGCCAACGCTGGCCCCAATCTTAAATCAATTTTTTCTGCCATCCTCGCCCTCTGCCAATACTCTTTGGCGATCGCCGTGGCGTTGGGGTCTTGGTCACAGGCAATAATTCGACCGTCGGGGGGAAGTTGTAAGGCCATAGCCAAAGTACTGTAACCCCGAAAGACGCCAATTTCTAGTACCAGTTTTGCCTCAGTTAAGCTGACCAACAAAGCAAGGAATTGGGCTTGCTCTGGGCTAATTTGCATCTGAGATCCGGGTAAATGGGCCGTTTCCCGCCGTAACTGAGCTAGAGACAAGGATTCCTCTGCACTAATGCTTTGCAGATAGGAGTAAAGACTGGGATCAAAACCGGTGATACCTTTGCCCATGGAATATTTTGTTGAATTTTAGGCCAATAAATTGGCGTACTTTTCCACCGTCTGGCGGGGATTTTCTGTCCGTTGGGCCCGGATCTTTTCGTAGCACTCTCGTTCAATGGCGCTAAGGTTTTGGGGAGCAGTGATGATTAAACGCACCAACTGGTCACCCCGCCCCTGTTTGGGGTTGGGCCAACCTTTACCCTTTAACCGTAGGGATTGGCCAGATTTAACCCCGGCCGGTACTTTCATCCGCACCATGCCGTCGGGAGTGGGCACATCAATGTCGGCCCCTAATACTGCTTCATCGGGGGCGATCGCCAATTCACAGACCAGGTTATCCCCTTCGAATTGGAAAAAGGGATGGGAGGTCAGCTGCAGATTAAGGTATAGATCTCCCCTTTGGCCGTAGGAGCTAGCCATGCCCTTACCTTTGACCCGCACTCGACTACCATTTTTCGCTCCAGCAGGAATGCGCACGGTGACCATTTCATCCCCCAGGTTGAGGCGTTTTTCCACCCCCCGAAAAGCTTCCGCCAGGGTTAACTGTAGAGTTGCTTCCCGATCGCCAGCGGGGGCCTGGGCATTGCCAAAACCACCAAAATCATTGAAACCAGGGCCGCCGGTGGAATAACCGTAGGAGGTTCTAGGACCGCCACCGGGGGTATTGAACCGCCCTAATAGCTCATTGATAAATTCGTCAAAATTACCGTACTGGCTGAAGTCAAAGCCACCAAAATCAACCCCCACGCCGGGATTCCCTGGGCCATAACCTCCACCGGGTTGCCCCGCCGCTCCGGCTTGTTGCCAATAGCGACCAAATTGATCATATTTTTTGCGTTTTTCCGGGTCAGAAAGCACCTCATAGGCTTCGCTAATTTCCTTAAACCTTTCCTCCGCCGCCTTATCCCCAGGATTTTTGTCAGGATGATATTTCAATGCCAATTTACGGAACTGCTTTTTAATGTCAGCTTCTGAAGCGGTTTTGCCCACTCCTAAAATTTGGTAATAGTCCTTGAAATCCGTTGATGCCATACAAGTGTCCCTCCTGTGACCTGAAACTGCCGCCCTGGAGCAAAACTAGAAAAATTTTTCCCAAACCCGCCATAGAGTTCGTCAAACCGCCCTAGCTTTACCCCCAACTAACCTACTCTAACAAGAAGTTCCGTCGCAGTTTAGCCGGTTCCCCAGATTCGGTTTTGCTCCCCGGTACCAATGGGCCAAAGTGTGGGGGCAAACCCCCAGATGATAGCCCACTACCACCGCCTGGTTAATGACCGTAGTCCTGACCAGTCCTAGCTTTTGCCAACGCCGTCCAGATGTAATCACTTTGTCTTCGGCGATCGCCACTTTTCCCCCTTGTTGGCTCAGTTTTTGCATAAATTGGTAATCTTCCATAATTGGTAAATCAGCAAACCCCCCCAGTCGCTGAAAATCTTGTTTTCGGATAAATAAACCTTGATCGCCATAGGGAAGTTGGGCATAAATAGAACGCCAAAGAATTAACTTTTCTAGCCAGCGGTAGAGTTTACCAGGCAGATCAATGGTCAGGGCAAAAGCTCCGGCTATGTAATTAGTATTAGTTAATATTCGGGCTATTTGGGCAAAAAAATCCTCTGGCAAAATGCTATCTAAATGTAAAAATAATAACCACTCCCCCTGGGCTAAGCTGGCACCATAATTCATTTGGTTAGCCCGCCCTGGTTGAGGACTAGAAAAAACCTTTAAATCTAAATGATCCGCATAACTTTGGCATAACTCTACTGTGCTATCTTGACTACCCCCATCAATAATCAAAATTTCCATTCGTTTATCTTTTGTAAACTGTGCCAAATACCCTTTTTCGTATTGAATTGAAGATTGCTGCAAAATTTCTGCTTCATTAAGCACAGGAATAATAATACTTAACTGGGGCATAACAGCCATGGTTTAACCTAAGAAAAAAGTCGCTTAATCAAGTTCATCTTTTTCCCATAGGGAGGATAACGGAGATTGGTTTCCCCCCAAAAGGGACGACGTAAAATACTTTTGTAGTTACTAAATGTGTCAAAACTAGCTTTACCATGGTAGCGACCCATGCCACTTTCTCCTACCCCACCAAAGGGTAATTCTGCCACGGTTAAATGTAAGAGAATGTCGTTCAAGCAAACACTGCCAGAGCTGGTAAATTGCAACATTTGCTCTTGTTTTTGTCGATTATTACTGAAAAAATATAACGCCAGTGGTTTAGGCTTAGAGCGAATAAAATCTATTGCTTCTGCCAAGTTTTCATAGGTCAAAATTGGCAGGATGGGGCCAAAGATTTCTTCTTGCATTAATGGAGAATTAAGATCCGACTCAATCATTAGAGTCGGTGCAATATAGCGATCGCCTTCGTCATGCTCTCCCCCCGTAATCACTTTGCCATGGCCTAATAAACACACTAACCGTGACCATTGTCGTTGGTTAATAATGCGAGTGTAGTCGGGGTTCTGGGCCGGATTTTCCCCAAAAAGTATCTTAATGGCTTGTTGTAAGGCTGGCAAAAGTTGCCCTATACAAGATTGCTCCACCAACAAATAATCCGGCGCTACACAGGTTTGCCCTGCATTGACTAGCTTGCCCCACATAATTCGTTTAGCCGTTTCCTGGAGGTTAATTTCCCTATCCACCACACAGGGAGATTTACCGCCCAATTCCAAAGTAACTGGGGTTAATTGCTCTGCCGCCGCTGTCATAATTAACCGACCCACCCTAGCACTGCCAGTGAAGAAAATATGGTCAAATTTTTCCTGTAACAATTGTTGGCTAACGGTTTCATCCCCTTCCACCACCGTCGCCCAACCTGGGGGAAATACGTTCTGGATTAATTGGGCCATTACTCCACTGATGGCCGGGGTGTATTCTGACGGCTTTATCACCACACAATTACCAGCGGCGATCGCCCCGATTAAGGGCATCAAACAAAGATAAAAAGGATAATTCCAGGGGCTAATAATTAGCACTAAACCAAGGGGTTCTGGTCTTAGTTGGGCCGTGGCAGGAAACACCAGTAAATTAATACCCGCTCGTTGGGCTTTTGACCATTGCTGAAGATGTTTTTGATAATAATTAATTTCCCTAATTACCCCTAAAATTTCATTTACATAGGTTTCAAAAGGGGGCTTACCAAAGTCCTGCTGGAGGGCAGTAATGATATCTTTTTCCTGGGCTTGAATTTGCGCTTTTAGTTTTGTCAGTAAGCTTAATCTTTCCTCCACCGATTGAGTTTTACGAAGACGAAAAAACTGTCTTTGCTCAGCAGTAATAGTTTTAAGCATATCTAGGGTGAATGACTCTATTTTAAATGTAAAATTATTATTAAAATAAGCAAAGATAAGGCATTAGTCAATCTTCCCAGACCATTGGGGAACTTCCAACTGTTGTTCCAAAGCTTCCACCGCTTCATAGAGAGCTTGAAAATTGCCTTCACCAAACCCCTTAGCCCGATGACGACGTTCAATAATTTCCCAAAATAAACTACCGTCTCCGTAGCAAGGCAAGCTAAAAATTTGTAGCAGTAACTGCTCACCTGTATGGGCTTGATCATCGAGGAGAATTTGTAGACGCTCTAGGCTATCCCAGTCTAGATTTAAATAGTTATGGTGGAAGTGACTGCACTGTTGTTGTTGCTTGTAATAGCTAGGGGGGACAGAAAGAAATTCCACTCCCTGAGCGCGCAGATGCCCCACGGTTTCAATAATATTGTCGGTGGCAAAAGCTACGTGTTGAATACCCGCCCCGCCATTGTTAGCTAAAAAAGTTTCTATCTGAGAAGTATTTGTAGTCGGACAGTTGAGATTAAACTGAACTTTTCCATTGGCATTGATTAACGCTTCACTGTATAACCCAGAATGGAAAGTATTAATAGTAAACTGTTGTTGCACTGACCAATCAAACACCTGTTGATACCATTGGGAAGCCTGGGTAAATTGATCAGCTCCAATATTTAGTACCACATGATCAATGGTGGTTAAGTTAGAGCCATGGGACTTTTGGCTCTTCAAGGAAGGACGAGCTGGATAAACACTATGGGCCAAGTCACCCCAGGCTAAAAAAGTTAATCCTTCTGCCCCAGTGAGGGGATGGTTAATAGGACTAGTTTTAATTTGTTTTTGCTCTAGATGGACGGAAAAACTAGGCCAGTTCTCTGCTTCTATTTGCCATGCCACTTCGCCAATGCCGGGGGGATGTTTTTGTAGGTAATGACCATATCTACTGAAATCGGATTCAGATGTAGGAGCAGAAACCATTAACAGGATTTGCCCCTGTTGGTAAATGCCAGTAATACCCTGGTCAGTAATAATTTTATTTAAGCAAGTGAAACCCCATTGATGCTGATAGCAATGATGGGCTGACTGATAATCGTCAACGTACAAATGAAGATAGTCGAATTCCATAATTACCTAGGAGATTGTGGACTTCAAACTAAAGGCTTTATCCCCGTTAATAAGCCAAAACGCACCAATCCCCGTTCATAACCCCATTTCATTAATCGCAAACACAGGGCGGCATTAATAATTTTGGGTCCCGCTTGCCCCAAGGCCCATAACACTTGGGGATTAAGGGCAGATTCCATCACCCGCTCCCAAAAAGGGGCTACCGCCACAGACCAATCGGCGGTTTTAATTTCCCCAAAGCCGCATTCTCTGGCGATCGCCTCGTAATCTGGCAGGGAAACCACATAGGGTAAACAGTACACGTCATAAATAGCTTGGAGATGACGACGTTCATCGGCGGTGAGGGGCCCATTGCCGGGCTCGATGGGACGATGACACCAGGTGGCTAAAATCAGACGGCCACCGGGTTTAAGTACCCGCCAAGCCTCTTGCAAAAACTGAGCTTTGTTGGGCATGTGCTCCCCACTTTCCAGAGACCAAACCCAGTCAAAAGAGTCGGAAGCAAAGGGTAAAGCTAAGGCATTGGCCACTTGGAACTGACAGCTTGAGCCCAATGCCACGGCCCGGGCTCTTTCCCCTGCCCGTTCCACCTGTACGGGGGAGAGACTTACCCCCATTACTTCTGCTTGGTATTGCTGGGCTAAATACAAACTGCTGCCGCCAATGCCACAGCCTAAATCGAGAATTTTCCCTGGCTTACCACTATCTTGGGGCACTGCCCAGGCCAATAGTTCTTTAATCAGATCAATTTGGGCCTGACGGCGATCGATCCGATAGGTGCCGTGGGGCCCGTAGTAGCCGTGGTGCATGTGCTCACCCCAGACATCTTCCCAAAGACCGCTGGAGTCGTCGTAGAAGTCCTTAATTTTTTCGTAGAGATCTGCACTGGCAGTGGTGGCGCTGGCCATGGTATGGAAAGGAAAATAACAATAGGATTCAAGGCTGACCTTGGAAGGGCAAGCTTAGGCCTAACATGGTAAACCATTTATCTTGTCGGGCTTAACCTGCAATGTTCCCCGATGACCAAACCAGAAGATTTGTCAGCGTCCCGATCTAAGTGTTCTGCTTCACCAAAAACGTCGTTGTTGCTTCAAAAAAGCCCGAGCGCAATTTCTACCAGGCATACCGGAGATGGAGCCCCCGGGATGGGTGCCGGCCCCAGTTAAGTAAAGATTTTTGATGGGGGTTTGATAGTTAGCGATTTCCGGTAGGGGTCGCAGGAACATCATTTGATCGAGGGTCATATCTAAATGGTAAACATTGCCGTTGTAACTCCCCAGCCGTTGGGCTAATTCCGCCGGACTTTCCACCTGGCGACCAATAATTAAGGATTTTAGGTTAGGGGCATAGTCAGTCAATTTATCAATCACCCGATCTGCCACTTTTTCCTTCAACTCATCAGTCCAACCTGTGCCCATTAACCCGCTTCCTTCCAATCCAGCAATGCGGTAGGGGGCAAAAAATTCGATCCACAGGGTGTGCTTGCCTGGGGGGGCCATGGTGGGGTCCAAGAGGGTGGGGATGTCTACATATAGGGAAGGGTTAGCGTCGGGAACTTGCCCCAGGGCAATAAGAGCGTGGGCCTCCTCCACATGGCGTACCGAGTCGGCGATTAAAATGGTTCCTGTCAAATCCTGTTCTCCGGCCATTGCGGTGAAGTAGGGTAAACCAGAGAGGGCGCAGTCAATTTTTAAAATCGCTTCGTTATTGTTTACCGTCCGCCGTTCCAGCCGTTCCCCTAGGGTTTGATCCACCTTAGCTAGGGCCCCCGGTTCCACCAATTGCAAAAATAAACGGCGGGCATCGATGTTAGAAATGATGCCTTTTCTGGCCCGGTACTGTTCGCCACTGGCCACTTCCACCCCGATCGCCTGGTTGTTTTCCACCAATACCCGTTTGACGGTTTGATCGGTGAGGATTTTTCCCCCTTGAGCTTGCACTAATTTCACCAACGCATCTGTTAAAGACCCCGTGCCCCCTTTGGGCCTAGCAATGCCTTCCCCATGGCGCATGGCCACCATCATCATGCCGGAGCTACTGCCTTTTTGGGATGGGGGAGCCCCAATTTCTGAACATAGTCTGGCCAGGGGAGCCTTCACTCGTTCACTGTCAAACCATTCATTGAGCACGTCTTCCGGGGAGCCAATCATGGTGCGGATAAAATCCAACGCCTTAGTTTTCGACCCGGCGATCGCCAACACGGATTTTAAATTTTCCCAACCGTAGTTGAGGGCTAAGTCTAGCAAAGCCTGGGGAGGAGCATTAAAGGCAGGCTGGACAGCGGTGAGTAAATCCGTCCAATAATTGACAAATTGCTGATATTTTTCCGCGTCCCTGGGGCTATAGGTGGCGATGTGGGCGCAGGTTTGAGCTAAGGAACGGTAGGCCATGAAAGCTTCCCCATCCAACCCGGGACAAAAAACACTGGGGTCACAAAATAAATATTCCAAACCGTACCGGGACAAATTTAATTCCTGCAACACTGGCCCCAGAAAGATAAATTCGTGGTCAATGGCACAGCGGTTAAAGCGAAACTGGGGAGATAGCTCCGGCATGAGTGCTTCTGTGGTGGCCGCGCCCCCAGGCACTTCCCGCTTTTCTAGTAACATCACTCCCAAGCCCCGTTGGAGCAGATAGGCCGCACAGACTAGGCCATTGTGCCCCGCCCCAATAATGACGACATCGGTGGTGATCATAAAAAATTTGGCCTCGACTTTGGGTAGGACATTTTACCCTAATCTTGGCGATCGCCTGGAATCGATTTTTCTCTGGGTTTGGCATCGATCAATACAGTTCTGCCTTGATCCCCAACGATTAAAGTCGATCAATAGCGCCAAGTAAGAATTAATGTTCGTTTTAGGGAGGATTCAACAGGGTTAACGCAACTGGGCCACCACTTGATTTTCCAGCAATAATTTCTGCTGTAACAGATCTTCCACAGTAAGCCGTAGATAACGCTGGTCGTCCACCCAAAATTTGACCTTAATGCGATCGCCACCGGGGACGCCAGGGGGAGACAGTTGGGCAATTTGCCTGGCCCCATGGCGGTCGTTGAGGGGTTGAACTGTGAACTCTTGGTTTTCCAAAACCCTAGTGATTAACTGATTGCCGTCAAAGTACACCTCCGTGGCCCCAATGCTAGACCCCAACTCTCCCACAATTAGTTCAATGCTGGGCTGATTATCCAAGGAAGCTCCCAGGGTTAATTCGATGGGGTCGGCCATGGGATAAGCTTGCCCATTTTTGATAATGGGATGCCAATTATGGCTATTTTTACGGCGATTCCAATACCGCACTCCATAGCTATGGTAGAGATAATCCTGTACCTCCCGGCCCTGGTAAATTTGCAACGCTCCCAAGGCGATCGCCCCAAAGGGTTGTTGATTACGAATTTTATTGGCGGGAAATTGGGCCTTAATCCAATCTTGCACCATGGGCAATTGACTGGTACCCCCCACCACCAACACTGCATCCAGGTCAGCGGGAGTCAAACCCCGTCGTTGGGCCGTTTGCTGCACCTGTTCCCACAGGGCCGTTAGCCGGTCGAAAAATTGCCTTTGCTGGAGGATTTCTGTTAAGTCCGACCGCCGCAGTTGAAACTCATAGGATTCTAGGGCTTGGTCATCAAAGTAAACTTCTGTGGCTTCTTCTGCTTGGGCCAGGGCAATTTTGAGCCGTTCCGCTAAACGTTTAATCCAGGGGGAAACCTGTAAACCTTGGGCCTGGGTGAAATATTCACTAATCCAATAGTCAATGTCACTACCGCCTAAATTGGCCCCTGCCTTGGCCAACACCTTAGCGAGGACAGATTTTTCCGCTGTTTTTCCACCGCCAAGCACATCTCCCCATTTGAGTAGAAATCCTGCCCGGCTTTTTGCGGTCTTTTCCCCCAACTGCACCCAGGAAAAGTCCACTGTACCCCCACCAAAATCCAGTACCAAGATTTGGTTAGCATCCCCCACTCCGTAGCCCAAGGCGGCGGCCGTGGGTTCATCCAACAGGCGCACTTCCTCCACTCCCCAACTACGACAGGTGTGGCTCAGCCAATGGCGATAGGATTCAAAGCTGTCCACCGGCACCGTCAAGGCTAAACAATCGGGCCCTTTGCCTTCTTGCTCCGTTAAGGTTCGGATTAATTTATTTAAATACCACTGCCCCAATGTTTCCAAGGACAACGTACAGCCATCCAATTGAGGTAAAAATCCCTGCACCGTCGCCCCAATGCCTCGCTTAAAGTTGCGAAAAAATCTGGCATCACTGGGAATATCCCTGCCTTGATCCATCACTTCCCTGGCGATCGCCACCTGGCCAAGGGCCGCATTTTCCACATAGAGCAAACTGGGGACCAAGGGGCCACTATCCCCCAAGGGACGGCTTAGGGAGGGCAAGTCAATTAGCTCTCCTTGACGGGTCACTTCATTCCAGCGGGCAATGACGGTATTGGTTGTACCAAAATCAATGGCGTAGGACACGGCAAAACCAGACATGAAGGAAAACGCCTTGGATTATAACCTGTTCCCATGGGCTACAGATTCGTCCCGATCCAGCCACAATGCCCAGAGCGATGGGGGACGGGAGCAGATCAAGTATCATGGGAGGGGGCTAAATTCCTTCGTTTGAACATTTTTTGCAAGCATTATCCATGGCCAAACCCCCCGTTTCCCCTGATACCATCGCCTTACCCCGCACCAGTGAGTCGGAAAATCTCAAAAAAATCCGCCACACCACTTCCCACATCATGGCCATGGCGGTACAGAAACTCTTTCCTAAAGCCCAGGTAACCATTGGCCCCTGGACAGAGACAGGCTTTTACTACGATTTCGATGTGGAAGAGCCGTTTACAGAGGCGGATTTGAAGGCGATCAAAAAAGAGATGGTGAAGATAATTAATAAAAAATTGCCGGTGATTCGGGAAGAACTCAGTCGAGAAGAGGCCAAACAAAAGATTGAGGCAATCCAAGAACCGTACAAACTGGAAATCCTCGCCGGCATCCATGAACCCATCACCCTTTACCATCTGGGGGATCAATGGTGGGACCTCTGTGCCGGGCCCCATTTAGAAAATACTGCCGACATTAACCCCAAGGCGATCGCCCTCGAAAGTGTGGCGGGAGCTTACTGGCGGGGAGATGCCAACAATGCCCAACTGCAAAGAATTTATGGAACTGCTTGGGAAACCCCAGAACAACTGGCAGAATATCAACGGCGCAAGGAAGAAGCCCTCAAAAGGGACCACCGCAAACTCGGTAAGGAATTAGGACTATTTATCTTTTCTGACCCCGTAGGCCCCGGTTTACCCCTCTGGACTCCCAAAGGCACAATTATTCGCACCGTTTTGGAGGATTTTCTTAAACAGGAGCAAATTAAGCGGGGCTATTTGCCCGTGGTTACCCCCCACATTGCCCGGGTGGACTTGTTCAAACAATCGGGGCACTGGCAAAAATACCACGAAGACATGTTCCCCATGATGGCGGAATCAGCGGAGGAAGCGGCCCAGGAAATAGGCTTTGTGCTCAAACCGATGAACTGCCCTTTCCATATCCAAATTTATAAAAGTGAACTGCGCTCCTATCGGGATTTGCCCCAACGGTTAGCGGAATTTGGCACCGTCTATCGCTACGAGCAATCGGGGGAACTAGGAGGCTTAACCAGGGTGCGAGGTTTTACGGTGGACGATTCCCATTTATTCGTTACTCCGGATCAGTTGGATGCGGAATTTTTGAGCGTGGTGGATTTGATTCTGACTGTGTTCAAAAGTTTACAACTGAAGAATTTTAAAGCCCGTCTCTCCTTCCGAGATCCGGAATCTGATAAATACATTGGCTCCGATGAAGCCTGGGAAAAGGCCCAGGGAGCGATCCGCCGGGCAGTGCAGGAATTGGAGATGGATTATTTTGAAGCCCCAGGGGAAGCGGCTTTCTACGGTCCTAAACTGGATTTCATTTTCCAAGATGCCCTGGAACGGGAATGGCAGTTGGGAACGGTGCAGGTGGATTACAACTTGCCGGAGCGGTTTGATTTGGAATATATTGCCGCCGATGGTTCCCGCCAACGACCTGTGATGATTCACCGGGCCCCCTTTGGTTCCCTGGAACGATTAATTGGCATTTTAATTGAAGAGTATGCAGGGGATTTTCCCCTCTGGTTAGCCCCCATTCAAGTGCGTTTGCTGGCGGTGAGTGATGAGTTTCTTCCCTTTGCCCAGTCAGTGGTTAAACAAATGCAATTTTTGGGTTTACGGGCCGAAGTGGATATCAGTGGCGATCGCCTAGGAAAAATGATTCGCAATGCAGAAAAGCAAAAAATCCCTGTTATGGCGGTAATTGGAGCCAAGGAAGTGGAAGCCAATGCCCTCAATATTCGCACCAGGGCTTCGGGGGAATTGGGAGAAATTCCTGTAACGGAAGTGTTAGAAAAATTACAAGCAACGGTGACCAACCACGATACTTGGTAGGGTCAAATATCCTCAAAGCACCTTCTGAACGAAGTTAGCCAAAATTTTTAGCCCCAGGTTAGAGGACTTTTCCGGGTGGAATTGCACTGCCATCACATTATCTTTGGCGATCGCCGCCGCGATGGTTTGGCTGCCATGGGTAGTGCTAGCGGCAACTACCTGGGGATCAAGGGGAGCCATGTAGTAGGAGTGGACAAAATACACCTGGGGTTCCGGGGGCAGAGCTTGCCAAAGGCATAAATCCGGTTGGTTAAACTCCAAGCCATTCCAGCCCATGTGGGGAATGGTCAATCCCGGCTCGGAATGGAAATGTTTGACTTGCCCAGGGAAAATGCCCAGCCCCTTTTCCTGGCCCTCTTCGGAACTGTCAAATAGCAGTTGAGAACCTAAGCAAATGCCCAAAAAAGGAGTCCCCTTGGCGATCACCTTTTTGAGTACCTCTTCTAAGCCCCTGGCTCGCAAATGTTGCACCGCCGGATCAAAGGAACCTACCCCCGGCAGGACAATGGCCGTGGCACCATCAATAACCTGGGCATGGTCCGTAACGAGGGGATTACCCCCCACTTTCTCCAGACCCTTACAGACGGAGTGGAGATTGCCCATATCATAGTCAACGACGGCGATGTAACCCATGGGAAATAAAGACGCAAAGTAGGACAGAGTTAAACCCTTTAATGGTGAGGCTCAACCCCCGTGTAGCCATTGTACGCAAAGTTGACCGCCTCCCAGGGAAGTCCAGCAATTAATCCAGGCAGGGAGATCCCAGAAAAAATCTTGGTGAAACCAGGGATCAAGTTCGCCATTGGGCAATTTTGATATTAAAATTCAGCCAACACACCAATTTCACCAATCTATTGGCATTATTTGAGACTTGAGAACCATGGGGAATGAAAAAGCTAGAGTCGGTATCATTGGCGCATCGGGCTATGGCGGCATTCAGTTAGTACGTTTGTTGTTAGAACATCCCCAGGTGGAATTGACCTACCTAGCGGGGCACAGCAGTGCAGGGAAACCCTACAGTGACCTTTATCCCCATTTAACCCACCGGGTAAATCTCACCATCGAACCCATTGACCTAGAGGCGATCGCCGACCGCTGTGATGCGGTATTCCTTGGTTTGCCCAACGGCTTGGCCTGTGACATGGCCCCGGTATTATTGGCCAAAGGTTGTAAAGTTTTAGACCTGTCGGCGGACTATCGCTTTCGCAACCTCAACACCTACACGGAATGGTACAAAAAAGAGCGCCAAGACCAAGCTACCAATAACCAGGCCGTTTACGGCTTGCCGGAATTGTATCGGGATGCCATTAAGGATGCCCAACTAATTGGTTGCCCCGGCTGTTACCCCACCGCCAGTTTGCTAGCCCTTTCCCCGTTGCTCAAACAGGGTTTCATTGCGCCTGAAACCGCCATCATTGACGCCAAATCCGGTACTTCCGGGGGAGGCAGAGAAGCAAAAGTTAATATGCTTCTAGCGGAAGCCGAAGGATCTTTGGGGGCCTATGGCGTTGCCAAACACCGCCACACCCCTGAAATTGAGCAGATTGCCAGTGATTTAGCCGGTACGGAATTGCAAGTCCAGTTCACCCCCCACTTGATCCCCATGGTGCGGGGTATCTTAGCTACCGTTTATGCCACCCTGCGGGATCCGGGGTTAGTGCGAGATGATCTGATCACCATTTACAGTGCTTTTTACCGGGCTTCCCCCTTTGTGAAAATTTTGCCCCACGGGGTTTACCCCCAAACAAAATGGGCCTGGGGCACTAACCTTTGCTACATCGGCATTGAAGTGGATCCCCGCACTGGGCGGGTCATTGTCCTTTCCGCCATTGATAATTTGGTCAAAGGGCAGGCAGGGCAGGCTGTGCAATGCCTAAACCTGATGATGGGTTGGGAAGAATCCTTGGGCTTACCCCAACTCGCTTTTTATCCCTAGCCATGGGTCGGTCAATTTCCCCCCCCTGGGAGTCAATCATTGGTCACAGCAAAACTCCCCCAGGATTCTCATTCTGGAGGAGTTGATTTTTAGCAAGTCATTGATCCGGATTCGTTTTTTTCAACCAGCCGATCTGACTATTGTTTACTGTTGGCGATCGCTGTAGGCAGGGCGACGGCCACCACTGGAGCGACGGGGTTTACCCGGTTTACCGTGGTAGCCCCCACCTTTATTTTGACCACCGCCACCACCACGGTTACGACGCAGGACAGGTTTGTTGAAGTCGACTTCAGGCACTTCCCAATCGGTTTTCATCCAATGGGGACAACTCTGGTCATAGATCATCTGCAGGGCCGCAGCGGCGATCGCCTGGGCATCATACTCATCACTCAATTCTCGTACTAGGGGGAGGAATGAGGCCATCCGTTCACCGGCTAGGGCTTCTTTGAGTTGTTCTTGGAGTTTTTCGATTCGTTTGGCTTCCACCTGGGAGCGGTTGGGGATCGTACAAACTTCGATCTGTTGTTTGAGACGATTTTCGATGGAGCGCAGTAAACGACGGTCAATGGGTTCCACCAGGGCGATCGCCTTGCCGGTTTTACCAGCCCGACCGGTGCGGCCAATGCGGTGAATATAGGTTTCAGCGTTATCGGGTAAATCAAAATTGACCACATGGCTGAGATTATTCACATCCAAACCCCGGGCGGCGATGTCCGTGGCCACCACCAGCTTAATTTTGCCATCCCGAAAACGATGCACCAAGCGCTCCCGTTGGGACTGGCTCAGGTTGCCATGGTACTCATCCACGCTATGGCCCGCTTCTTGCAAACGACTGGTAAGGTCAGCGGCGGTTTGTTTGGTGCGTACAAAGATGATGGCGGATTCGGGATCTTCCATTTCCAAAATCGGTTGCAACGCTTTGGCCTTAGACCAACCCCGGGGCACGTGGTAAAGCTGTTGCTCAATGCGGGTGGGGGTGGATTGGGTCTGTTTGACGGTCACTAGGGCGGGATCGTTCAAAAATTGGTTGACCAATTCTTTAATTTCCCGGGGCATGGTGGCAGAGAAACAAGCGGTTTGCCTGGTGGGGGGAGTTTTACGCAGGATAGTTTTCACATCGTCAATGAAGCCCATGCTCAGCATTTCGTCCGCTTCATCTAGCACTACCCATTGGATGGTTTCCAATTTCAGTTTTTTGCGCTCAATTAAATCAATAACGCGCCCTGGGGTACCTACCACAATCTGTACACCGCGTTCTAGGCTGCGAATTTGCCGCTCGATGGATTGGCCACCATACACATTCAAAATAAACAGACGGCGTTCGTGGGAAAAGTCCTTCATTGCTTCCGCCACCTGTTGGGCCAACTCCCGGGTGGGGGTCAAAATCAAGGCTTGCAAATCTCCCTCAGGATCAATGCGATCCATCAAAGGCAGTGCAAAGGCGGCGGTTTTACCAGTACCCGTTTGGGACTGGGCCAACATATCCCGGCCGCTGAGCAGGAGGGGAATGGCTTCGGTTTGAATTGGGGTGGGAGACTCAAAGCCAATGTCGGCCAAGAGTTGACAACGTTTTTCAGAAAGACCAAGGTCGGCGAAAGTACTAGTCAAGGTATTAGTCATGGAAAAATTAAATAATTTCAGGTAACAAAAGACGGTTTAGTGGGCAAATAATTAAGAGTTAAAAATTTTGCGGGAATGGCTGGGAACCAACCGTCAATAACACAGCCAGTCCATCCCCTTAGTTCAATTAGCTAAAAAACCCTAGCCTCCTCGGCGGTCATACCGTACAGGTCATAATCGTCGGTGGCAGTGACTACGACCGGGACGATTTCATTCAAATTGGCATTGCCCTTGACGTAAACCAATCCGTCCACCTCTGGAGCAAAGCGGGTGGCCCGGCCGATGAATTCCCCGGTGCTGGGATTTTCCTGTTCAATCAGTACGTCTAGGGTCTGCCCTAAACAGGCGGCATTTTTCTGGGCTGAAATGGGTTGCTGTAGGGCCATCAACCGATCCCGGCGATCGCCCATTACCTCTTCCGGCACAGCGTTGGGCAGGTCAAAGGCGGCGGTGCCTTCCTCTGGGGAAAAGGTAAAGACCCCCACATGGTCAAATTGATGGCGCTGGACAAAGTCTAACAAGTGCTGAAAATGTGCCTCCGTTTCCCCGGGAAAACCCACAATGAAGGTGGTACGTAACACTGCGTCGGGAAGGGCGGTTTTTAGCCTGGCAATAATGTCGTCATTGACCTGACCTTGCCAGGGACGATTCATCGCTTTGAGAATGTCGGGGTGGGAATGTTGCAGGGGTAAATCCAGATAGGGCAGGACATTGGGCGTAGTGGCGATCGCTTCAATCACTTTGGGGGTCAAACCGGTGGGATAGGCGTAGTGGATGCGAATCCAGGGAATATCCACTTTACCAAGGGCCTGTAGTAGTTCCGCTAGTTTTGGCTCCCCATACAAATCCAACCCATAATTGGTGGTGATCTGGGAGATGAGAATCAATTCCTTTACTCCTTGGCTGGCCAATTGTTGAGCTTCGGCCGCAATGGATTCGATGGGACGGGAGCGTTGCTTACCCCGCAGTTGGGGAATGATGCAAAAGGCACAGCGATAATCACAACCTTCCGCTACCCGCAGATAGGCGATCGCCTCGTTGGTGGTGCGATAACGGGGTAAATGTTCGTCGGCAATGAAACTAGGATTAGCAGAAATCGCTTTGACCCGTTGGCCCTGCTCCGTTTGCCGGATAATATCGACGATGTTTTGGTAATCCCCCGTGCCCACCACGGCCACCGCTTCAGGAATTTCCTCTAACAGTTGCTCTTGGAAATGTTGGGCCAGGCAACCGGAAATAACAATTTTCTTGTTGGCCTCAGCCAATTCCACCAAGGTTCGCACCGATTCCTGGCGGGCATCTTGGATAAAGCTGCAGGTATTAACAATGACGTAGTCGGCCAATTCTTCGTTGGCATCCACCTGGTAGCCGGCTTCCACCAGCAGTCCCAGCATATGTTCCGAATCGATCCGGTTTTTTTCGCAACCCAAGTGGTTAATGGCGATCGTTGGCGTTTGGCCCATAAATTATTTACTAGATATTGACTGAGTTTAAGTCCAAGAAATGTAGGGTAGGGACTAAACCAGGCAATGATCAGCAAATTCTGTAAACACAGCCTGCGGATGGGGAACGGTGGTCAGACCCTTTTTATTTGTAAAGACATTGTAACAGATTTACACCAGAAAACCCGAAGTGGTTTGGTGTAATGTTATACATTTGCTGACATTAGCACCAAAACTAGGGCGATCGCCATGGACCTAAGGTGTCAGATACCAGGAAATTGTGCCCTAGGATCAACCAAAACGATAGCCGAAACCCCGCACTGTAACTAAGTATTCTGGTTGACTGGGGTCCTGTTCCAGCTTTTCCCGCAGCCAACGGATATGGACATCAACCGTTTTGCTATCTCCCATAAAATCAATGCCCCAAATGTGTTCGATTAACTGTTCCCTAGACCAGACTCGGCGGGGATAGCTCATGAACAATTCCAACAGACGAAATTCCTTCGGGGCCAGATTGACTTCTTCCCCCCGCATTAACACCCGGCATTCCTGGGGATAAAGCACCAAATCCCGAAATTTGCGGAATGGGGCAATGTTGTTACCGGCCAAGCCTTGGCGACGGATCATGGCACGGCAACGGGCTACTAATTCTTTCATGCTAAAGGGCTTAGTGATGTAGTCATCGGCCCCTACTTCCAAGCCGGTTACTTTTTCCATTTCACTGCCTTTGGCACTGACAATTAAAATCGGAGTGTTATCGCCACCAAAGCGCAAACTACGACATACGTCTAAACCGTTTACCTGGGGAAGCATGATATCCAAAATGATCAGGTCAACGGCGGCCTGTCCGGGGTCTTCGCTAAATTCTTGCAACAGGGCTAAAGCGTCGCGTCCGTCGTCCACCGCATGGACTTCATAACCTTCTTCCTGCAGTGATAGAACAATGGTTTCACGGATGGAAACCTCATCTTCAACAACCAAAATACGGTGGCTGGGGGGAATTTCTTGGTGTTGGAGACTATGGGGGGGGCTTCTAGCGTTGCCATTGGGAAACCTACTAGACGGTATTTAACCAACATATAACACAGAACATTGATGTTAACAGCAAACTTTTTTGGCAAAACAATGACATGGTGAAGAAAGCCAATCTCGTCTAGCCCTGGAAATTGTGCGTGAAAAAATTCCCTTGTTTACAACCAAGGGGAAATCGTAAGGTTCGCAAAGCCTAGGTAGAGAATGGGAATTGATTAGCTGTTGGCCCCTAGAATTTGCCGAAGCCCTCGTCTACTAGGCTTGGGTTATTTTGATAGGCGGCCACCGCTAGGCGATCGCACCGTTCATTTTCCTTGTTGCCAGCGTGGGCTTTGACCCACTCAAATGTAACTCGGTGTTTTTCACACAGCGCTAACATGATTTCCCACAGGTCGGGGTTTTTGGCCTTTTCCTTGGCATTTCTTTGCCATCCTTTGGCCTTCCATTTCTTGGCCCAACCCTTGCTCATGGCATCGACCATATAGCGGGAATCGGTGTAGAGCAATACCTGGGATGGTTCCGGTAAGTGACTCAAAGCGGCGATCGCCCCCATAATTTCCATTCGGTTATTGGTGGTCATTTTATAACCGGCGGATAGTTCCTCCCGACGACCATCATCGTAGAGAATTACTGCGCCATAGCCACCGGGGCCAGGATTCATGGAACAAGCGCCATCGGTGTAGAGGATTACGGATTTTGGGGTGGAGGCCATGGACAAATTCAGCAAGGTTAGGGTTAATGGAAAAGTCAGCGCCGGTCAAGCTGGGCTCGCAAGCAGGATGGAAAATCAGAGTGAACGAAGATCGTTTTGCCGACACGAAACTGATGCGCCTACAACTTTGTTTATATTTGCTTCCCGTAGTGGGCATATTACCGTCCCTCTGGCAGTTGCGCCAACCAAATCGCCATGGCTGGGCTGATGATGATCAGCATCACCGTCAACTTCGTCGTTTGAGCCATCGGTCCTTGCAATTAACCCTGGGTTGGCTCTGTCTATACCTACTACTCTGGGGCACTGGCCAAGGGGCTGGGGAATTGGCCGCATTCAGGTTGATGTATCTAAACGGCCTCATCACCACTGGTTATTTTCTGGTGTGTTTGCTGTGGATGGGCAGAATTTTTTTCCAGCCTTTGCCATCTGTGAAGAATTAATTCTTGGATTACCAAGGGTCAATCACGGACTTGAACGGATTGAGTTTACCTTGTTCTGGGGAATTGGTTTCTTCTTCCGCAATGAAGGTTTCTTCCCCGGCATTGGGGGGAGCGGCGGACGGTGGGTCCAATTCATCAATTAATAATTCTTCAATTTTATCAAAGCCTTCCATGACGGTGATGTCCTGGTCATGCCTATTCTTCACCTTGGGCTTTTTGTGGGCGGATAAATCCTCCAGGGCTTGCAATTCCGCCATCAGGTCTAAGTTGGAGCCAGAAGTAGAGGGGGGATGGGGGGGAGCGGTATGGGGTCGGGGGGCAGAATGGCGATCGCCAGCCATTTTTTTCAAATCTGCCAGGGCAAAGTTAAGCTCTTGGACAGATTTTTCCAGTTGTTGCAGACGTTGCCACCATTGGTCGTTGGGGGGCACAGTTTCTCCTGGGTTGGGTTGACTTACGGGGGGTGCAACTGGGGAGGGAGTGGTAATACTAGCCGCAGTGGGGGAGGTTTGGGGTGATAGTTGTCGGGGCAGTTGGGGAAAAAGTCGATTTACTTCTTCAAGGGTGGTGACTCCCTGACTCACTAGGGTAATCGCCGTCCGGGCAGGACTGGCAATACCAGCTTGATTAAGACCGTTGATAATTTCTTCATGGGAGCAGGGGCCACTGACCAACTGTTGGAGTTTAGGCGTGACCGGCACCACTTCAAATACCCCTGTCATACCAGCGTAACCCAGGCCATGGCACTGCCGACAGAGGCGACTTTTGATCATGGGTTGGGCCATTAACTCCACACTCAAACTGTTAGCCCGATAAATAGGGCCCGGAGGTAGACCAAAACGCTGTTGCTCTTCCGCTGTCACCTCCCCCTTCAAACGACAGGCCGGACACACCCGCCGCACTAGTCGCTGGGAAACAATGCCCTTGAGGTGTTGCCCCAGTACCGCCGGTTCAAACCATGCTTGCAGTTGAGCGATCGCCGAGGGCACATCTTTGGCAATGACAGAGGTGAAAACTAAACTTCCTTGGTTGAGGGCCTCGGTCAAGGCCTGGGCCGTTTCTCGATCTTCCAAGGGATCCACTGCCACCACTGGGGGGAACTGCTCCTGGAGGGACTGCACTGCCTTCTCGCCGGTAAAGTCCTTTTGAAGGTTGACCTCTAGCTGATTAATGTCCCTATAGATATGAACCAGGGGATCGGACACCAGGGCGACGGCACGCTCCTGTTCCAACTGTTTTGCCAAAAAAGCTTCCATGGTGGTAGTTTTGCCGCCATAGGCCGCCCCAACCACCACCACTAAACCTTGGGATTGCTGGGCTAATTTTTGCAAACTTTCCTGGCCCTGGCGATCGCCACAAAGTTGGGCAAAATCGGGCAATTTTTCTAGGGAAGGCACCACTCGCACCAGTACTTTTTCGCCATAAAAACTGGGGAGAATATTGACGTAGAAAAATACCGACTGGCCGTTATAGCTTTTGCGGATGCGAGCCTTTTGAGGCACATTGGTCTGGCTGGTGTCCAAATGGGTCATAGTTTTCAGCCTAGTGACCAATTTTGGCCCCAATTCCCTGGGTAAGGGTTCGAGCAACATACGCAGATTACCGCCCTGGCGAATCCGCACTAGCACCCGATTACCCTGGGGATCAATATGAATTTCGCTGGCCCCTTCCCGTAAGCCCAGTATAAGAATCTTATTGGCTAATTTAACTTCTGGCCCTTCGGCTTTGGTATCTGAGGTCGGAACAGGTATGTTTTCCTCCACGGCAATTACCGGCGGGGCAGTGGGGGGAGCAACCGGGGGAGTATTCTGTAGAGCGGCGATTTGTTGGGGTAAGTCCTCAATTATTTCCGTCACTTCCACCACCGTTTCCCTGCCATCGTAGGGATTTTCGGCGATCGCCGTTTGGTCATGAGCACTGAGAACAGCCTGCACTTCCGGATCGTGGTAAAGCTGATCGATTAAATTGTCAAAGTCTTCCCTGGTTACCCCCCGCCGCCGCAACGTAAGACAATGGGGAGCCAATTGCCGTTGTAAAAATTGACTCGCTTCTCTATCGCTGGGGTCCACCATCACCACTAACAGTGCGCCGGGATCTTCCCGGTAATGCAGGGGTAAAAAACCATACTGACGGCAGATGGGGAAGGGAAAGTAACGGTTCAATAAACTGGCGATCGCCTCGGTGTTGGCCAGGGTCATCAACTGATGTTGGTCAAAAAATTTCACCCCATGGATCACCGAGAGGGCAAACCGTTGTTGAGCTTGGTACTGACGATGTAGTTCATCGGGCAAAGATTCCCCCAATATTGTTTCCACCAACGTCGGCAGAGCAATGCCGGTGCGGCGAGCCTCCATTAAAGCCTGATGAATTTGGGAAAGGGAAAGATAACCCGCTTCAATTAAGGCTTGCTCAAAGGGGGAAAGGCTAAATTCGGGGGAATCGGAGGGTAAGACCATGGCGGCGGCGGCGGAGATAACAGTTCAACAAACAACAACAGTGGTGACTAGTGCTAGTTCCAGAATGCCTCAAGGGAGCGAAATCCTATCAAAATTCCGCTAAATACCCAAGACTGACAATTTTTTCACTAAACTTAGTACTTTCCCCTAGTTTAAGCAATGGTTGGCTGACCGGGGGCAACTTATTTGGTTAAATCCCCCAATTCCAGGGATGCCCAAAATCAGAGACTCAGAGAAATGTGGACAGGCGGGGCGAAAAGTAACGGGCGGCAGAGGTACAGGTTTCCAGCACTTCAACCGAATGTAACCCCGGCACTCCAGCTTCTTCTAACTTGGCAAAGATCCAGGCGGCGATCGCCTCACTGGTGGGGCTTTCCAGGCCGAGACTTTCGTTGAGGTAATAATGGTCGAGGTAGTTTTTCACCAGGGGGTCCAAATGGGCTTTGAGCACACTAAAATCCATCACCATACCCGTTTCTGAACCAGTGGTTTTCAGGCGATCGCTAGCCACGTAAACCCGGCCCCGAAAACTATGGCCATGTAAACGCCGACATTTTCCTTCATGGTGGGGCAATTGGTGGGCCGCCTCAAAGGAAAACTCCTTATAAATAATCCACATAAAAATCTCAAATCACTGTCTGCTCACCCTAGAATGAGGGAAAATTGTCCCCCCTGACCAAACGCCAACCCCTTTAACATTAGCCAATTTTTGCCTGCCTCGATTAAGATTAGAAACTATATTTTGGCCCCTGCCACTTTTTTGAGGTAATGGGAGTCCCTAAAAGTCGAAGCTAGACTTTGCTTGTTGCTTCAGGCTTTGAAAATGAGGATTTACTATGTCTGAATGGGTTGAACAGCGTTTACAGTCCCTTGCCAAAGCTTTTGACCAATCCTATTGCGGAGCCATTGAGGCCGTGGTAGACCTGATTTGCCAAAGATTTCAGGCGGGCAACAAATTGCTCATCTGCGGTAACGGGGGATCCGCCGCCGACGCCCAACACCTGGCCGCTGAGTTTGTCGGCCGCTTCTATTTCAACCGCCAAGCCCTACCAGCGATCGCCTTAACGGCCAACAGTTCTATCCTCACCTCCGTCAGCAACGACTATACCTACGACATTGTTTTTTCCAGGCAGGTGGAAGCCTTGGGGCAACCGGGGGACATTCTTTGGGGTTTATCCACTTCTGGCAAATCGGCCAATGTGCTCCATGCGCTGAAATGCGCTAAAGATAAGGGTTTACACACCATTGGCATGGCTGGTAATAACGGCGGTTTATTCCAGGAATTTGCCGACTATCCCCTCTTCATTGCCGATAAAAATACCCCTTGCATCCAAGAAGTGCATTTGATGACCTACCACCACATCTGTGAACAGGTGGAATCTCGCCTCTTTGCCCAAAAATCCGTTGGAGTTAAGGTTTAGTTGCGAAAATTGATTCCATATGGGGGTAAAACTACTTCCCTACTTCGCAAGCTACTGAAGCTATCTCTAACCTAGCCAAAATCCATCACCGATAACCTTGAGTGCCCTCCGCAAAGCCCTATTCCTCGACCGTGACGGCGTCATCATCAACTACATTCCCTACCTGGGTAAACCGGAGCAGGTACAGTTACCTCCGGGGGCGGGATCAGCTTTAGTCCAGTGGCAAAAAGCCGGTTATTTGTTGATTGTGATCACCAACCAAGCGGGCATTGGCCGGGGTTATTTTGACCATGGTGACGTGGGGTCGGTGCATGGCAAAATTCAACATGAGTATGGCAAAGAGGGAGTAAAGTTCACCGATTTTTTCCTTTGTCCCCACCGTCCCGATGAGGGCTGTAAATGCCGTAAACCTTCCCCCGAAATGCTGTTGCGGGCGGCGGATCAGTACCAAATTTCTCTCCAAGAGTCCTACTTTATTGGTGATGCCCCCAGTGACGTTGGCGCGGCCATTGCCGCCGGTTGCCAACCAGTGGTGCTACTAACAGGCCGGGGCCAGGAAACCTGTCAGCAGTTGGATAAATTTGCGTCGCAATTGGCGGGGCCGATTCCCGTCTTTGCCAATCTGGGGGAAACTGTTAGTCTGCTGGCTTTCCCTTCAAGTGAATGAACTCTGACGATTCCAAGGATCAACCCCTATTTGTTTCCCTCATCCCCCACCTAATGAGAGGGCAAGGCCATATTGTGCCCTACCACGGAGCAGTGCGGCGATCGGTGGAGTGTTTGGGCTGGCAGTATCAAGCTTGGGTTCCCCAGGATACAGATCCGAATTTGGAGGAAATTGGCGATCGCCTCCATAGAGTTCTTCTGCCGGAGGATTTGGAAGCGGAGGGTAGTATGGTGGCCAAGCTAACCCGTCTTCCTAAGGCGATGGAGTGTGGCAATGTCTTGGCCCAACAGTTAAAACCGTTGCTGAACAATGGAGAAAACAGACCAGTTATCTTATTTTTGGAACGTTTTATTCATCTTCAACTTTTTGCTGTCTGGTGGGGACTGCGGCAATTGTCTCCCCCGGCTCGCCAGCGACTGCATTTTTGGCTACTGTATCGTCGGGATGTGCATTTAGACCAAACCCGTCCTCTTTACCATTGGCTCCACCAACGCTTAGGAAAATTATTGCCCCCGCCCCAGTGCCAATTTTTAACCGATAGTGAACCCCTCGGGCGATCGCTCCAGGATTATTTTCGTCAGCCTTTCACGGTGATGCCCATTCCCCACACGGATTTTGCTGAAGTGGTGCCCCTATCCATACAAGCTGATCCCATCCTCTGTTGGTGGCCCGGTGCCCCCAGGGAAGAAAAGGGCTGGTCGGTGATGCGCAGTTTAGTTTCATCACCTTGGCATAACTCACCCAAGCTGCAGATAATTGCGGCGGTCGCTTCCGGGTTAAAAAGCAACAGTGAAGAAATTGAAGTTCATTTAATTGGCGATCGCCTGACCAGGGAAGAATACACCGATTGGTTAAACAAAGCCCAAATCATTCTCTTACCCTACGACCCAGAGGCTTACGCAGAAAGAACTTCCGGCATTTTCACTGAAGCCATCATTGCAGAAAGGATACCGTTAGTATCCCCCGGTACCTGGATGGCCAGGGAACTAAACCAGTACGATCTCAATAGTTTAGTAATGGATTGGCAAACCCCATCCCAGGGGTGGGCAGAAATTGCTCAAAAGTTGGCTGACCCCATCATTTATCAGCAGTTAGCCGCCATGGCCCAGGCCTACCGTCAACACCACAGCCTGGAAAATTACGCTAAAACCCTGCAAGAAGTCTGGCTTTCCCGGCATAATGGAAGCATGGAAGTTAACAATATGTAACATTCCGTCTCCGATTTTTCATATTTCTAGGCAGATCCATCCATGCGCGTAATTCTGATGACAGGTAAGGGGGGGGTTGGCAAAACCTCCGTTGCGGCGGCCACCGGCCTCCGTTGTGCGGAATTAGGCCATAAGACCCTGGTCCTGAGTACCGACCCAGCCCATTCCCTCGCTGACAGTTTTGATATGGAGTTGGGCCATGAGCCTCGCCTTGTGAAGGAAAATCTCTGGGGAGCGGAATTGGATGCCTTGATGGAGTTGGAGGGGAACTGGGGCGCAGTGAAGCGTTACATTACCCAGGTGCTACAGGCCCGGGGGCTAGACGGGGTACAAGCGGAGGAACTGGCCATTCTCCCTGGCATGGATGAAATTTTTGGTCTGGTGCGGATGAAGCGCCACTACGACGAAGCTGATTATGATGTACTGATTATCGACTCTGCTCCCACGGGCACGGCGTTGCGTCTGCTCAGTTTGCCGGAGGTGGGGGGCTGGTATATGCGGCGTTTTTATAAGCCTTTACAAGGAATGTCCGTGGCCCTCAGACCGTTGGTGGAACCCCTATTTAGACCGATCGCCGGTTTTTCTTTGCCTGATAAGGAAGTGATGGATGCTCCCTACGAATTTTATGAACAGATTGAAGCGTTGGAGAAAGTGTTAACGGATAATACCCAAACTTCCGTGCGCCTAGTGACTAATCCAGAAAAAATGGTGCTGAAGGAATCATTGCGGGCCCATGCCTATCTGAGTTTGTACAATGTGGCCACAGATTTGGTTATCGCTAACCGGATTTTGCCAGACACCATTGATGATCCTTTCTTTCAACGGTGGAAAAGTAACCAACAGGTCTATAAACAGGAAATCTACGACAATTTCTATCCTCTGCCGGTGAAGGAAGCGCCCTTATTTTCCGAAGAAATGTGTGGTCTAGCTGCTCTGGAAAGACTGAAAGAAACTTTGTATAAAGATGAGGATCCTTCCCAGGTTTATTACAAAGAAAACACCATTAACATTGTCCAGGGTGACAATAACGACTACAGTCTAGAGCTTTACTTACCTGGCATTCATAAGGAACAAATCCAACTCAATAAAACCGGGGATGAGTTAAATGTCCGCATTGGCAACCATCGCCGTAACCTAGTGCTGCCCCAGGCCTTGGCTGGCTTGACCCCTGCTGGAGCAAAAATGGAGGATGATTACCTCAAAATCAGGTTTGCTGAAGCAGTTAAACGTTAAAGTTATCGTCACTAAAGAAGCTAATGGTGGCTTGCAAAGATTGCAAAAATAGATCAATTTCTTCTTTGGTGTTGTAAAAATACAAACTAGCCCTGGCACTGCCAGAAGCGTCAAATAATCGGTGCAATGGTTGGGTGCAATGGTGACCAGAACGGATAGCAATGCCGTCTTGGTCCATCATAGTGGCCACGTCACTGGCGTGGAGTCCAGCCACGTTAAAGGAAGCCAGGGCGGCCCGATCTCCATGTTGAGGACTAGGCCCATAAAGCCGCAGTTGGGGAATTTCCGCCAGGCCCTGCCAGAGGTAATGGGTTAATTCCACTTCGTAGTTGTGGATATTTTCCATACCTAAATCAGTTAGATAATCCACTGCCGCTCCCAGGGCGATCGCCTCGGCAATGGCCGGAGTACCCGCTTCAAATTTGTGGGGCAACTCCCCAGTGGTGAAATGGTCAAAAAAGACTTCAGCAATCATTTCTCCGCCACCAAAAAAGGGAGGCATGGCTTCTAAAATTTCTTCTTTGCCGTAGAGAAAACCAATGCCGGTGGGGGCACACATTTTGTGGCCACTGGCCACTAGCCAATCACAATTAATCAGTTGTACGTCCAGGGGATAATGGGGCGCACTCTGACAAGCATCAATTAATACTTTGGCCCCAACTCGGTGGGCTAATCGGGTAATTTCTGCCACTGGGTTAACGCAACCCAAGGTGTTGGAAATGTGAACAACAGTGACTAGCTTAGTCTTTCCAGAAAGTAGGGTTTTAAATTGCTCTAAGTTAAAGCCTTCGGCCTCGTCTAATTGGACAAATTTCAGCACCGCCCCAGTTTTGGCCGCCACCATTTGCCAAGGTACTAAATTGCTGTGGTGTTCCATCACCGTGGCGATAATTTCATCCCCTGCCTGGAGGTTATTCATGCCCCAACTATAGGCCACCAAATTAATCGCTTCCGTGGCGTTACGGGTGTAAACAATTTCCCTTGGCGATCGGGCATTAATAAATTTAGCGACCTTGCCGCGTACTGCTTCATAGGCATCGGTGGCCCGCACACTCAGCTGATGGGCTCCCCGGTGGACATTAGCATTATCGTTTTCGTAATAGTGCCTTAATTTTTCCAACACTGCCCGGGGTTTTTGTGAAGTGGCGGCATTGTCCAAATACACCAGGGGATGACCATTAATTTCCTGATTTAAAATAGGGAAATCCTGGCGGACAGTGGCAGCAAGGCTGGGGATTTGTAGGGCGAGCATGGTTTAACAATCAAACAACACTAAGGCTAACGAAAAAAATCAACTAAAATATCGATTTTCTGACTGACTAAATAGTCCGACAGGAAATGCATTGCCGCAGACGTCCTTGCAAAGAGGGTAAGAGAATTTGATCCAGAATTTCTCCAGCAAAGGCATCAATTAACAAATGGCGGGCATCGTAATCATTTAAGCCTCGACTGCGGAGATAAAAAACTTCATCGGCTTCCAATTGACTGATGGTGGCACCGTGGGAACATTTAACGTTATCGGCGGTGATTTGTAGCTCTGGTTTTGTATTGATGCGAGCCTTGGGGGACAGTACTAAGTTACGATTTAATTGTTGAGCATTGGTTAGTTGGGCCGCCTGGGGCACTAAAACTTTGCCGCTGAAAACTGCCTGGGAATATTCATCCACAATACATTTATGGAGTTGATTGGTCACCCCATGGGGATAATTTAAAGCCATACTACTATGGGTGTCGCTCACCTGCCGGCCGGCTAGGGTAGTCAAGGCCAAAAATTCGGTCTCCGTGGCTTCTCCCTGTTGGGTCATGGCCAAATTATGGCGGGATAGTTTTGCCCCCAAATTAACATCAATTAATTGGTAACGACTTTGTTTTTCCTGGGCGATCGCCGTGGTGGCAATGTGGAAGCTATCACCGGAATCTCGTTGGTTACGGATATGGGTGACCTGGGCATTTTCCCCTACGTAAATTTCGCTAACGATGTTGTTAAAGTAGGGTTGTTGCTGCGGGCGATCAGTGCAGTTTGTGCTAATAGCTCCGTAGGATTCGGCTATAACTAATTTGGCATTATCTTCAACTACTACTAATAATCGGGGTTGTACCAAGATGGGGGTGGGATCAACCACCGTTAAAAATAAACAGTGGATAGGGGGTGCTAGTTCCACATTGCTGGGAATCCAAACTACCGCACTATCCTTTAGTCCGACAGTGTTAAGGTTACTGAAAACTTCCTTGCCATCTGTTTGTTTGCCTAAATAATTAGCCAACTTTTCCCTTTGATGTGAGGACAGATTAGTCCAAGGTTGACAGGTAATGGTGGCAGGCAAACCATCGGTATTGGACAATTCCGCCGCAAAAAAGCCATTGACAAATACCAGGCGACTTTGACTTAGTTCTGGTAAATAGAAATTTTCAGCCGCCGCTACGTCGAGGTTAACTTTGCTGGGGGGCACAAAATCAACTGCTTTGAGCTCAGTTAGATCCGTAAATTGCCATTCTTCATCCCGCTTCTGGGGCAACCGTAAACCATCCAACACATTAGCTGCACCTTGTTGTTTTTCCACCAAAATGGAGTCCATAGTCTCCGGGGCCATAGCTTGCCGCTTGAGGGCTTGTAGCTGTTGATCTATTTCTGTCTGGTGAACTTTTTGAATTAGGGCATTGGCTAGAATGGCGGCGGTCATGGGCAGTATCCTTGGGGATGGGCAAAGTGGATTAATTTGATTAGTCAGTAGCTAAAGTTGTCTAATAATAGCTAGCGATCAGTTGATTCGTTTGGGGGAGAATAACCAACCTCAAACAGGAAATTAAATGGCAGCTAAAACCTGTTCATCGAGGAAATCGTAGCCTTTATCTTCTAATTCTAGGGCTAATTCCTTGCCTCCACTCATGACAATTTTACCGTCATACATTACATGGATGTGGTCGGGAACAATGTAATTGAGCAACCGTTGATAATGGGTAATAACCAGGGTGGCATTATCAGGATTTTTAAGAAAGTTGACCCCCTCAGAAACAATGCGGAGTGCATCAATATCTAGGCCGGAATCGATTTCATCCAAAATGGATAGGGTCGGCTCCAGGATAGCCATCTGCAAAATTTCATTACGCTTCTTTTCTCCTCCGGAAAACCCTTCATTTAAACTGCGTTCCAGAAAAGCAGGATTCATTTTCACCACATCCAATTTTTCTTGGATTAGGTCTTCAAAGTCAAAAGTGTCTAATTCTTCCAAACCCAAATGTTTACGTTTGGCGTTATAGGCAATGCGGAGAAAATCTAAATTACTGACGCCGGGAATTTCCAAAGGATATTGAAAGGCAAGAAAAATACCAGCCAAAGCCCTTTCGTGGGGTTCTAAGGCTGACAAATCTTGCCCTTGATAAATAACTTCACCGTCGGTGATTTCATAGTCGGGATGCCCAGTAATTACCTTGGAAAGGGTACTTTTGCCGGAACCGTTGCGCCCCATGATGGCGTGGACTTCCCCTGCTTTAATTTCTAAGTTAACTCCCTTGAGAATTTGATTTCCATCAACGGAGGCAGCCAAATTTTTAATGGAAAGAACAGTCTGGCTCATGAATTAATTTGGTTAAGTAGTTGAGTGGTAAAAATAGATTGGGGGCAAAGAAAGTTTGTTTTTTTGATTAAAACAATGGGTCAGAACCGGGGGTCTTGGCCGGGACAATTTGGTATTAACTGTCCCTAACCAAAAGACTTGTTTAACCCACAGTACCTTCTAGTTTGAGGCTCAATAATTTGTCGGCTTCCGCTGCAAACTCCATCGGTAGTTCGTTGAGCACATCTTTGCAGAAGCCGCTGACTAGCATGGACACTGCATCTTCCTCAGAAATCCCCCGTTGGGCAAAGTAGAAGAGTTGATCCTCACCAATTTTGGAAGTGGAGGCTTCATGTTCCACCTTAGCGGTGTTATTATCCACCTGGATGTAGGGGAAAGTGTTAGCCGCCGCCCGATCGCCAATGAGCATGGAATCGCATTGGGAGTAATTGCGAGCGCCCTGGGCTTTGGGTCCCATTTTCACCAAACCCCGATAACTGTTGGCGGAATTACCAGCAGAAATACCTTTGGAAATAATGGTGCTACGGGTGTTTTTGCCGATGTGAATCATCTTGGTGCCCGTATCAGCTTGTTGCTTGTTGTTAGTTAAAGCAATGGAATAAAATTCCCCAACGGAATTATCACCCACCAGTACACAGCTGGGATATTTCCAGGTGATGGCAGAACCAGTTTCCACCTGGGTCCAGGAAATCTTTGAATTAACGCCTTTGCATAGACCCCGCTTAGTCACAAAGTTGTAAATTCCCCCTTTGCCGTTTTCATCGCCGGCATACCAGTTTTGCACAGTGGAATACTTAATATCAGCATTATCCAGGGCCACTAACTCCACGACGGCGGCATGGAGTTGGTTGCTATCGTACATGGGCGCTGTACAACCTTCCAAATAGCTAACGGAAGCCCCTTCTTCGGCAATAATTAATGTCCGTTCAAACTGCCCTGTATCCCCATTATTAATGCGGAAATAGGTGGATAATTCCATGGGACATTTCACGCCTTTGGGAATAAAGACAAAGGAGCCATCACTAAATATAGCGGCATTTAAGGCGGCAAAGAAATTATCGGCGGTGGGTACCACACTGCCCAAATATTTCTGCACCAGATCAGGGTACTCCTGTAATGCTTCAGAAATGGAACAGAAAATTACCCCATCTTCCGCTAGCTTTTCCTTAAAAGTTGTTCCAATGGAAACACTGTCAAAAATGGCATCCACCGCCACGTTACTTAAACGTTTTTGCTCCGATAGGGGAATGCCCAACTTCTCAAAAGTTTCCAACAAAACGGGGTCCACCTCGTCTAAGCTTTCTAGTTTTTTCTTACTTTGCTTAGGGGCGGAGTAGTAAATAATATTTTGGTAATCAATGGAGGGATAGCTCACCGCTGGCCAAGTGGGTTCCGCCATGGTCAACCAATGACGGTAGGCCCGCAGGCGAAAATCCAACATGAATTCTGGCTCATTTTTCTTAGCAGAAATGAGTCGCACCACGTCTTCACTCAGACCACGGGGGATAGCATCCGCTTCAATGTCGGTGATAAAGCCATATTTGTAGGGTTGGTTGACCAGGTTTTTAACGGTGGTGGAACTCATCGAATGCAGTGTTCTCCGGGGAATTCAGATAGGTAACTGCCTAGGGCAAGGTAGATTGGCAGTGGAACGGAATAAATCTCAAGGAATGAACCTTAAACAACTTATTTGTTGTTTTAGTCTATTCTAGAATAGATTAGCAACCCAACTGTTGTCAAAGTACCAAGACCAAGGTCGGTGATCCTGCGGGAAGTCCCTTGGCCATGGGCCAGGGTTAACCAATTGACAACTACCCGACAGTTAATTTGAGCAATCATGCTTAGGATGGGGTTGTCCATTTAGTTTACTGGACTGCCACCGCATCGGTTTCAAAATTTCCCTCTCCTGTTGTTGACCATGACCATCAGTTCTTCCCACTCCACCAAAGAAGATATTCTGCGCTATCTCCTCAAAGAAGGGCAAGGATCGGCGATCGCCATGGCGGAAGAGTTGGGCATTAGTCCCCAGGCCATGCGTAAGCACCTAAAGGATTTGGAAAGTGATGGCTTAATTGAGCATCAACAGGAAAGACAGGGCATGGGCAGACCCCAATTCCTCTACCAACTAAGCAAGCAGGGACGGGAACAATTTCCCCAACGTTACGGAGAATTTGCCCTTTCTTTTATCGACTCCCTGGTGGAAACAGTGGGGGAAGAGCAGTTGGGGGCAGTGTTGAAAAAACAATGGCAACGGAAAGCGGAAGCCTACCGTCAACAAATTGGCCAGGGTTCCTTGGCCAAAAGGGTACATAAACTGGTGGAGCTACGGCGTCAGGAAGGTTATATGGCGGAACTCCATCCCCTCTCGGTGGAGCAGTCGGAAAAATTCATTTTGTCTGAGCATCACTGTGCGATCGCTGACGTGGCCGAATCCTATCCCACCGTTTGTGGTCATGAGTTGGAAATGTTTGCCGCTATTCTGCCGGACTGTGCCATCGAAAGAACCCATTGGCTCAATGACGGGGAACACACCTGTGGCTATTTGATCGAGTCTAAAGTCCTGGATTAATGGGAGGCAGAAAGATTTTTGATTAGTTGGCGCAGTTGACTTTCATTAAACACCTTCATCAGGATGTTGGCCGCCGCCGTCGGTTCCGCTGGAATGAGAACTTGGGCCACGTGGCTAGAGGCCAATTGTTTAAGACCATCGCTGACCCGGATGTTTTCTGGTTTGGCCAACGTAAAACAGTCATAGCCCTGTTTCAGATCCTTTAACACCACCGGGGCCAAAGTGCGGTAGGAATGCAATGGATTGGCGATCGCCTGTTTACTGAGGGAGAGCAAATGTTGCCAATTTTCCTGCTTGGGAGCTAAGCGACCCAAACGGGTGCAATATTCTTGCAGTTTCTCCCGGGAAGTGGCCGATGGCTCCTGCTTAAACAACTGCAACATTTTGTGCAACAGGGCTTTAATTTCTTCCGGTACATCGCTCTCATTAAATGTACCCGCATTGGTGGACTTAGCCGCCATGGTCTGGGTTGAGGTGGCCGTGGCACTACCCTGGGTGAGGAGATAATTGAGATAATTCTGTAACTCTTCAAACTGGTGGGAAGCTCCATCCACAATGGAATCGGCCTCCTCAGGTTGGAGCCCGGTGGGACTTTGGAGCTTTTCCACCAAGTCCTGCAAGACATCGTAGCCGTTGAGAAATAGGGACTCCAACTTTTGGTCTACAGGTAATTGATGTTCCTTCAACACCTTGAATGCATCTTCCAGGCGGTGGGCAGTTTTTTGAATGCTGGTGTAGCCCAACATAGCCGCTCCCCCCTTAACGGAATGGGCCGCCCGAAACATCTCGTTGACCTGTTCCGAGTCCCGCACCACCTTACCCAGGTCAAGGATGCCCCGTTCTAGGGTTTCCAAATGTTCCTGAGCTTCTTCGATAAAATAGCCGAGGATTTTCTGCTGATCCAAGGTCGTACCCTCAAATTTGGATGGCCATCCCCTTAGCATACCGCCCATAGACTAAATAAAACAACGAACTTAGTAAGCGTTAACTTTAGTCCAAAAAACGACTCAGGAGATCGTCTGAGTAAGATGATTTATATCTTATACGGCTAGAGCAAATTTTAGCCCCAACGGTGTTTGTCTGTGGGAAAAGTTTTTTGTCAACAACTTACAACAATTTCGTCTAAATTAGTCCAACGGAGAGCCGCCATCAATCCACGACGCCGAGGGGATGTTGACAGGGCACCCCGATCGCCCGAGGAAAATCATTGGGAGTGGATTTCTCCTTAGTCAGATAAATGAAATGTCGTTGGGCCCCACTCCATGGGGTGACAACCGCCACCGTAGCAGTGACCTTGCCCCCTAACAAGGCGCTGGCCTGCTCTAGCTGTGCCGCTTCCGCCGCAGACCATTGACCCCGGTAAAGCACCACTGTGCCCCCTACCTTCACCAGGGGGAGAGCATATTCCGCACAGACAGCCCCTTCCCCCACAGCCCGGATTAAGGCCAAATCGTACTGGGCACGATGCTGGGATTGGTTTCCCACCGCTTCTGCCCTAGCCACCAGATAGGTCAAATTGGTTAAACCCAAACGGTGCCCCAACTCTTCCAGATAATTAATTTTCTTGCGGGTGGAATCCAACAGAGCCACGGACCACTGAGGCCACACCAGGGCCACGGGTAATCCAGGGAATCCTCCTCCGGTGCCAATGTCAACTACCCTTGCTTGGGGATAGGCACGACAATGATCCGACAATAAAACCCCCGCCAGGGAGTCCCAAAGATGTTTTTCCAAAAAGTCTAGGGGAGCGGTGATGCGGGTCAAATTCAAGCGAGCATTACCGGCCAAAACCCCTTGGTAGAGCTTGACCAGGGCCTGAATTTGCTCTCCGTCGGGTTGCCAAGCCAGGCCTGGGGGCCAACCTTCCAACCCCCGCCGAAACTCTTCTAAATCCCCCAGATCTGATGATAAATCGGGGTTATTTTTGTCTAGATTCAATGACACAGTAACTTCCCCCAGCTTAACGGGAACGACGGCGGGGGCGATCGCCTCGGGGAGTTTTGGGGCCAGGGGAAGGCGGCACTGTCGGTGTCGGTGTGGCCACGGGGGGGCGGTTGGTGATAGTGGCATTATGCTCAGCGGAGTTTTCGTACAGGATCTGACGGCTCTGGCTGACACTGCGCATCATTTGCCCCAATTCCCCTTCCAGGCGGCTCAACAGGCGATCGGCGTAAGTGTCCACGTCCCTCTGCATCTCAGTGGCTTCCTGTTCTGTTTGTTTTTGCAGGACTTCACATTCCTGCACCGTTTGCTGGCGAAACTGTTGGATTTCCTGGTGGGTAACCTGTTTGATTTGATCTAGTTCCCCCATGGTTTGGCGCCGGAGGGTGTCGCATTCTTGCTGGGTTTGCCTTTGCAGAGCTTCACATTCCTGTTGCACCTGGCGCTGGAGGGCATCGCAATCCTGTTGTATTTGGGCTTTGTATTGATCCGCTTCGTATTGGGCCTTTTGGATAATGCCCGATTCGTCCTTAATGCGCTGGGCCTCCTGGTGGGCCATCTCAATCATTCGCTGGGCCTCTGCCTCCGCCCCCTGCAAAATTTGCTGTTCCCTTTCCAAAATGGCGATCGCCCGGTGCACCGCCCCTGGAATAAATTCAGCAATGACATCAATTTGGTCCAGGATTTTCTCCTCATCCACCACACTCCAGGCCGTTAGGGGGATATGGAAGCTGTCGTAGAGTAATTCTTGGAGTTCAGCTAATTGTTGTTGAATATCGAAATCCACCGTCTGACCGGGCACAACGGCGCTATTCTCAGTTACTTCGGGATTGGCACTCTCTCGGCGGGTCATAGGGTTATCTAGGCGCTTGACGGGGCAAATAGAACAAAATTTAAGACAGTTTTAAGGCAATTTATCTAGGGGGATGGGTAGGAAGAACAAATATCGGCCAAAATCGAGGGAGGAACGAGATGATCCACACTACCACCGAACTTGGCAATTTCTTTGACAATACTACTACTTAAAAAGCTATATTCCTTGGCAGTGGCCAAAAATACGGTTTCTACTCCGTCCCAAAGGGTTTGGTTGGTGTGGGCCATTTGTAACTCCTTCTCAAAGTCCGACAGGACCCGCAGACCCCGCAATAGCACCGTTGCTTGTTTTTGCTTGGCGTAGTCCACCGTCAGTCCATTGAAACTATCAACGGTCACATTAGCCAGGTGTTGGGTGCAGTGGCGGATCTGCTCCAGTCGCTTTTCCACCGAAAATAAGGGTTGCTTGCTGGGATTACAGAGCACGGCGACAATGATTTGCTCAAACAAACCACTACCCCGCTCAATAATGTCCAGATGACCGAGGGTAATAGGGTCAAAACTACCAGGATAAATAGCGATCACAGCAAAAATTGTTGGAAAAAAAGTAAATTAAATCAAGAAAAATCGCCGATCAAGTAAGGGGAAAACCCTGGGCAAATTGGCTTCATTGTGGAGGGTGGCCGGCAAACATGCAACTCTTTCCGCGCAATAGCCACCAGAATCACCATGGTGTCTCCCCCAATTTTGTTAAGATACAGAGAAAATTCAATTTAGTTTTCCCTCTCTTTTATTACCTTAATTTTATTGGCTTAAGTTTTGTCATCCTTTCCTGGATATTAAAACTGGCAAGGGGATAATCACCAACGGCTGAGGGCAAACATAAACGGTTTAAACAATCAAGGTTTCCAGGGTGAATTTTTTTCCCGTGGGGAGCATAACCTATTACCTTGGCTAGTTTTGCCGTTGATTGTTGTGACAATCTCTTTACTTCCGCCCAATCTCCGTCGAGTCAAAACATGGATTCTAACCACTCCCTAGAAAATTTTCTCCGCAATGTCATTAATAAATTTCATCGGGCTTTGACGTTGCGGGAAACCCTCCAGGTGATTGCGGAGGAAGCTCAGCTATTTTTAGGGGTGGACCGGGTAAAAGTTTATCAATTTGCAACTGACGGTAGTGGTGAAGTACTAGCAGAGGCGGTGGACAAAGCCATTTTGCCTTCCCTATTGGGGCTCCATTTCCCTGCAGACGACATTCCCCCCCACGCCAGGGAGGAGTTGGGTGTGCAACGAAAAATGATTGCAGTGGATGTGGCCCACCGTCGTAAAAGGTCCCATGATTTGTCTGGTCACATCAGCATCAGCACCATGGACTACCTGAACACCCGTTATATGGAAGTGGATAGTTGCCATATTCAATATCTTCTGGCCATGGGGGTGCTATCTTCCCTCACGGTGCCCATCATGCAGGATCAACAACTGTGGGGCATTATGGCCATACACCACAGTAAGCCCCGGCGTTTCACAGAGCAGGAATGGGAAACCATGGCTCTCCTCAGTAAGGAGATTTCCCTGGCCATCACCCAGTCCCAACTCAGTGAGCGAGTCCATCAGCAACAAATCCAAGAAGCTCTAGTCCAACGCCTAGAAAGCACTGTGGCCCAGTATGGCGATCGCCCGGAAACATGGCAGTATGCGCTGCAGATAGTGGGGAAAGCCATGGAAGCGGATGGAGCAGTGCTCTACATTGCCCCGGATCTCACAGGGGCTTCGGCCCAGTATTACCAATGGAATCTCAATTTTGATTGGGGAGAATGGCTGGAAACTGCCCTCTGGCAGGAGTTGATGCGGGGAAAACCAATGGCGGCGGAGCGCCCCACTCCAGTGCAGTCTCTTTGGGAAAAACCAAAATTTTTCACTAGTGTGAAACCCTCCCATACCAACAATTGTGTCCCCCAGGGCTACACCCTCAGTGAATTGGGCCAAAAGGGCAATTGGGACGCTCCGGCGGAGGCATTGGGTGCGGAAGATTTTCAATCTTTTTTGGTGGTGCCCCTGACGGCGGATCAGCAATGGGTGGGGGGACTAATCTTTCTACGCAAAGAACAATCTCTGGTGAAAAATTGGGCCGGGAAAAGAATAGTTGATCGCCGCAATATGTTGCCTCGCCTTTCCTTTGAAGCCTGGCAGGAAACCCAAAGGCTAATGCCCATTTGGGAAGAAGCAGAGCGCAAACTAGCCCAGGTGGCCGGCACCCAGCTTTATATGGCCATTACCCAACAGTTTGTCACCAGATTAATTACCCAACAAACGGCCTACGATCCCCTCACCCAATTGCCCAATTGGATTATTTTCAACCGGCAACTAACCCTGGCCCTGCTCGATGCCCTCTACGAAGGCAAAATGGTAGGGGTTTTGGTCATTGCCATGGATAGATTCAAACGCATTAACGAAAGCTTTGGTCATAAAATTGGCGATAGCCTGTTGCAGGAGGTGGCCGATCGCCTTAAACAAAAAGTAGCTCCTCTGAGCGCCTACACCCCACTATTGTCCCGTTGGCACGGGGACGGTTTTACGGTTCTGCTGACCAAAATTAGTGATAAGCAAGAAATTATTCCCCTGTGCGAAACCCTACTGGGCACCTTCCAAGAGCCGTTTTTCATTGAAGGACAACCCATTTACCTCACCGCTAGCACGGGCATCAGCATGGCTCCCTACGATGGCGAAACTGCTGAATCTTTGCTCAAGTTTGCTGAGATTGCCCTGACTAGAGCTAAATGCCAGGGAAAAAATACCTATCAGTTTTATCTGCCCCAGGATTCTTCGCCGACGCTTGATCGCCTGACCTTGGAATCAGACCTGCGACGGGCATTGGTAAATGGGGAATTTGTGCTCTATTTTCAGCCCCAGGTGGCCCTGGATACGGGCAAATTGATGGGCATGGAAGCGTTGGTGCGTTGGCAACATCCCCGTCTGGGCCAGGTGGCCCCCGATGTATTTATTCCGTTGGCGGAGGAGTTGGGCTTAATTCATAACCTTGGACAATGGGTGCTGGAAATGGCCTGTGCCACCCACCAGCATTTTTACCGAGAAACGGGAAGGCGGTTACGCATGGCGGTCAATATTTCAGCCCGCCAGTTCCAGGACGATAAATGGCTCAATTCAGTTTTGGATTGTTTGGAACACACGGCCATGCCACCGGAGGATCTGGAGTTAGAAATTACCGAAAGCTTGATGATGGAGGACATTAAGGGGACGGTGAAACTACTCCATCGTCTGCGGGAAGAGGGGGTACAAGTGGCGATCGATGATTTTGGCACCGGCTATTCTTCCCTGAGTATGCTCAAGCAACTGCCCATTCACCGTCTCAAAATCGATAAATCCTTTGTGGACGATTTACTTAATGAGGGGGCCGACACTGCCATTGTTCAATATGTGATCGATTTGGCTAAGGGTCTAAATTTAGAAATTGTGGCCGAAGGCATTGAATCGGAAGCCCAACTGCAACGTCTCCGCAAAATGGGCTGTCACCTGGGCCAGGGCTATTTTGTTACCAGACCCCTGCCGGCAGAGGCCATGATGACCTATCTGTTTTATCCCCAAATTCTTGATTTTGGCCCCACTCCAGCGGCGCCGCAAACGTCCGCATCCCCACCAGAATCGGATTCGGCCCAGGGTCAGGGAAGTATGGACGCCAAAGATCTCCCTTTACCCAATTCCCTCAACCGAGAAAATCCTTGGACGGAAAAACTGCACGACTACGTTTCCCTCAAGGAACGCCTACAACAGCGCAATACCAAGGAAAAATTGGTGCTGAAAATCGCTAATAAGATCCGTTCTTCCCTTAATATCAACGATATTTTGGATTCCACTGTCACTGAAGTGAGGCAATTCTTAAACACTGACCGGGTGCTGTTATTTAAATTTAATTCCCGGTGGTCGGGGCGGGTGGTGATGGAATCCCGGAATGATTTTTGCCAATCGATCATTAATGAGGAAATTGACGACCCCTGTTTTAAGGGCCATTATCTGCGGCTTTACCGGGAAGGTAGAGTAAGGGCCGTGTCTGACATTGAAAAGGCTGACTTGGCGGAATGTCACAAGGAGTTACTGCGCCATTATCAGGTCAAGGCTAATTTGGTGGTGCCGGTGGTTTTTAATGAAAATCTTTGGGGTTTGCTCATTGCCCACGAATGCAAAGCCCCCCGTTATTGGCAAGAAGAGGATCTGCAACTGTTGATGGAGTTGGCAACCCAGGTGGCGATCGCCATTCATCAGGGAGAGTTGTATGAACAACTGGAAACCGCCAACATCAGATTGCAACAAATTTCTTCCTTGGATGCCCTCACCCAGGTGGCTAATCGCTATCTATTTAATTCCACCCTGGAACGGGAATGGCAAAGATTACAACGGGTTAAGGAGCCCTTAGCCCTGCTACTTTGTGACGTGGATTTTTTCAAAGGTTTTAATGACAATTACGGCCATCCCGCCGGCGATCGATGCCTGAAAAAAATTGCTAGTGTTATGGCCAAAGTGGCCAAAAGACCAACGGATTTAGTTGCCCGCTACGGGGGAGAAGAATTTGGCATCATCCTTTCCCAAACCGAACTCCAGGGAGCTATTCATGTGGCGGAAGCCCTCCAAACAGAAGTGGCTAACTTGGCCATTCCTCACACTGAATCCGACACCGGCTATGTCACCCTCAGTATTGGCATTGCTGTCTGCTTGCCCGATCGCCATGGCAGTCCCCACGCCCTGGTCAAAGCGGCGGATTTAGTCCTCTATGAAGCGAAGGCCAATGGTCGAAATCAATGGCGGACCTACGAGGAGGCCCAATTACCCCCGGTTGAGGCAGAAGTGTAACCAACCATAACTGACCTGCTTGCCGAAGCCATCAAACAATAAAATTAATCCCTTCCCCCTGGGCCGCCTGCCAACTGCGGGCATCGTAATAGAGGTCGGCCAAAGTGATCGAATAGAGAGCTTTGATGAATTTTTGGTGCAATTGTCGCCACACACTCAGGGTGACCCAATCCTCTGCCAAAGTTTGGTCATTCCTATATTGGGGAAATGGTTCCAAACTTTCTTCTAGAGCTGCTAATATTTGCCCCAGGGAAATTTGGTCCGGGGCCTGGGCCAATTGATAACCTCCCCTCACCCCCCGATAGGCATTAACTATGCCCGCCCGTCGTAAGGTAATCAACAGTTTTTCCAAATAGGGCCCAGGAATATTCTGTCGCTCGGCGATCGCCTTCACCGAAGCAGGACCGTAGTCTGGTTGTAGAGCTAAATCCAGCAAGGCTTTAACACTGTAATGGCTTTTTGTTGTCAACTTCATCCCTTTAGTATAGAAGCCATCCTTGCCCATCAACTATCCCATTAAATTAACTATTTATTTAAATAAATTAGATAATTATTGCTAGAAACGTGTAATATAAGCAGGGTAGCAAGGGGAAAAAGAGTCCATTATTCCCTCGACTAATCTCACCTTGCTTCCCAACCCTGATCAATCTCAATCACTGAAAACTTTAATGGCTAAATCAAACGCAACCAAGCCCTTAACCGGCGAAGCATTGCTCGAGAAAGTTAAAGAATTAGGAGATCTTCCCAAAGAAGAGAAAGCCAAAATCTGCGGTTATGTAACTTCCACCAAAAAAGGCCTGCCTCGGGTCAATATGATGAAGTTCTACAACGCCTTAATGGATGCCCAAGGCATTGATTTAGATAGTTCTTCCTCTGGCCAAGGTCGGGGAGGGCGTTCCGCCAGTTACCGCATTAGCGTGCAATCCAATGGCAATCTTCTCATTGGCGCCGCCTACACTAAAAAAATGAGTCTCAACGTAGGAGATGAATTTGAAATTACCCTCGGCCGCAAACATATTCACCTCAAGCAGGTAGGGGCCGACGACGAGGAAGAGTAAGGTTAATTTCCTGGAGCTAATGGGGGGTAGAATTTAAGGAGGACATCTTCCTGTAATTCCCCATTAACTTGCGGGCATTTGCAGGGGCCAGGCAGAAAAATTATTGTCAGTGGCCCTTTGGTAATGGGAAGTTCATGCCCCTTTTGCTAAGTTAACCTCCCTTACCATGAAAATTACTTTTAAAGTGCAACGACAGCAGGGCAACGGCGATCGCCATTGGCAGAATTATGCATTGGAGGTTGATGCCCAGACCACCGTCCTAGACTGTTTGAATCAAATTAAATGGCAACAGGATGGTAGTCTCGCCTTTCGCAAAAACTGTCGCAATACCATCTGTGGTAGCTGTACTCTGCGGGTTAATGATCGCCCAGTATTGGCCTGTAAAGAAAGCATTAAAAATTTAGAACAGTGGCTCACCGATAGTAACCAGGAAAATACCGGCATTTTCACCATTAGTCCCCTGGGGAATTTACCTGTCATTAAGGATTTGGTGGTGAATATGGACGAATTTTTTGCCGGCTTGGATGCGGTTTATCCCTACCTAATCAATAAGCGTCAAGGGGAAAACGACTCGGAATTTCGCCAGTCACCGGAGCAACGGGCCGCCCTCAATGATGTGAGTAACTGTGTGCTTTGTGGGGTTTGCTATTCTGACTGCGACGCCAAAAAGAAAAATGACAATTTTGTTGGCCCCCATGCCTTGGCCAAGGCCCACCGTTTAGTTTTGGATAATCGGGATATGGCCAGTAAGGCCCGGCTTGAAGCCCTAGGAAAAGATAAACAAGGGGTGTGGGGGTGTAACAACTGTCGGATGTGTAGTGATTCTTGCCCCACCGGAGTGGCTCCCCTTTCCCAAATTGAAGCTTTAAAAGTTCGTTTATTTGACCTCATGGATCATCTTTAAGACACAGTAATCCCCAAGCGCTATTCAGAAATTAGTTCGGGGGTTTCTGTTACCGGTGCATAGTCTTCACCGTGGAGCACAAAGGGTAAACCCGCCCCAGCCAGACCCTTTTGGATGTGATTGGGAGTCTGCCCAAAAATAATGAATAGGGGACAAATTTCCTCTGCCGCTTCGCTGAACATGTGTTTTTCCTGGGGGGGCATCAGCCATTCATAGTCCTGGTCTAGGTAAATTTGACTCCGGCGCCAACGACTGAGCAGATCGGAAAAATTTTCTTCTGGGCGGTGAATGAAAACCAAGATTTCTGAGCCTAATTTCACCTGCCATTCTGGATCACACATTAAAATCGCCAGGTCACAGGGAATTACCTTCGCTAAGGGAGTGGTTTGTCGGCCTCCTTGGTGAGCATCATTGAGGGGCAGATAACGCAAACGAACAATGGGCAAGGGAATGGTGATAATACTTTGTTCGGGTCGCCGTAAACTGGGCAATTTTTCCAGGTAGGGTCGATATTGGCGCAACAGGGCGATCGCCCCTTCCCTATCGGTGAAATCTGCTAAGAGGGCATCGTAATCATTTTTTTTACCGGACACGGAATCAACACCTCCTGTTTAGAATCTCGGCTTACCCCATTTTAACGGTGGTTAGTTGCCGCCCTATGGGTTGAGTAGCGCAGCTAACTTTTGGACTAAGCTTTGCAATGACAGAAGTGGGAACGGCAACAAGACAAAAGTTTTATTAAGCAAGGTTCTGTTTTTAGATAGCTGGGTTACCATGGCGGAAACTGCGTTGGAGCAACAAAACCGTGTCTGACCATACCGCCCAGATCAATGACCTCTGCCAAGCGTTGGAAACCCTAGACCAAGCGGAAACGGTGCAAGGAGCAGAATACCGGGAACAAGCCCAGGCTTTCTTGGCTAATTCTTCCGTCGCCCTACGGCTCAAAACGGCGATCGCCGATCTGTTGATGCAGGCCAATCAACGTTTAGTGCTCAAAACTGTCCAAGGGGAAGACAGCTACTAAAAATTTCAGGTTTTCGCTTAGGAACCCTAGGTTTGCCTGCCGAATTTTAGGCCAGAAAAAACCATCTGGTCATGGCAACCAAATGGTAGAGGCAAGATTGTCCCGGAAGACTTACCCCATTTTCTGGGGGAGACAGGAAAAAACTCTCTCCCCGGTGGTAGGCCTAGGTGAGGCTAAAAACGATCACAAAGCCCAACACCGCTCCGAACACAATGAGGGCATAGAATTGGGCCCGACCATTTTCCAGATACTTTAAACCCTCCCCACTAACCAGGGTAACCAGACCAGTGAGGTTGACTGCCCCGTCAATTACTTTGTAGTCCACCTCCATAATTTGGCGGGCTAACCGACGGGAACCTTGGACAAACAATTTGTCGTAAAAGTCGTCGAAGTACCATTTGTTTAGAGATAGTTGGTACAAAGAGGGAAACTTTTCTGCCAACACTTTGGGGTCGAGTTTGTGTTTCCAATACATTAGGGAAGCCACGGTGATACCAATTAAAGCAATACCAATGGAATTGCCGGCCATGATGTAAAATTCGCCCCATTCAAATTCAGCGGCGTGTTTCACCACTTCTCCCGGTGCATGGATAAAGGCTTCAAATTGGTTGGCCCAGGGTCGTCCCAAGAGACCAATGAGGACTGAAGGAACAGCCAAGGCCATCAGGGGAAAGGTCATGGTCAGGGGAGATTCATGGGGGTCACTGCTGTGCCCATGGTCGTCATGCCCTGCCTCATGGTCTAATTCCTTCACGTTCATGGCTCCCGGCCCAAAGTTGGGCAGTAAACCGTAAAAGCGTAGAACCCCATCTTTGGCTTCCTGGTCATTGCCCCGAAAACCCCCTTCAAAGGTCATGAAATACATCCGGAACATGTAAAAAGCGGTCATGCCGGCGGTGGCCCAACCCACAAACCAGAGCAGAGGATTGGCTTGGAAAGCGAGGCCGAGAATTTCGTCCTTAGACCAGAAGCCCGCAAAGGGAGGAATGCCACAAATAGCCAAAGTTCCAATCAGGAAACAGGTGGCTGTGATGGGCATATATTTCCTTAACCCTCCCATAATGCGCATATCCTGGGCCAGAATTGGATCGTGGCCCACTACCCCTTCCATGCCGTGAATGACGGAACCGGAGCAGAGGAACAGCATCGCTTTGAAATAGGCGTGGGTCATGAGGTGGAATAACCCGGCGGAATAGGCCCCAATGCCCATGGCCATAACCATATAACCCAACTGGGAAATGGTGGAATAGGCTAAGCCCTTTTTGATGTCGTTCTGGGTTAAAGCAATGGTGGCCCCCAGGAAGGCGGTGAAACAACCGGTGAAGGCAATGGTATTCATCACTACCGGAATCGGTTCAAACACTGGATACATGCGGGCAACGAGAAATACTCCCGCCGCTACCATGGTGGCCGCATGGATCAAAGCAGAAATGGGGGTGGGCCCTTCCATGGCGTCCGGTAACCAGACATGGAGAGGAAATTGGGCCGATTTGGCCACGGGGCCGAGGAAAACCAAAATGGCCAGAATGGCGGCGATCGCCCCGCTGAGCACACCGGAGGAAACTAAACTTTCCAGGTGTTCCCCAATGGTGCCAAAGTCAAAACTGCCGGTGGCCCAGTAGAGCCCAAGGATACCTAGTAATAGGCCAAAATCCCCCACTCGGTTGGTGACAAAAGCTTTTTGACAAGCGTCAGCAGCGGCTTTGCGGTCATACCAAAAACCGATCAGCAGATAGGAACACATCCCCACCAATTCCCAAAAAATATAAACCTGCACCAAATTGGGGCTAATCACCAACCCCAGCATGGAGGAGGCAAAAAGGCTGAGATAGGCATAAAACCTCACATAACCCGGATCGTGGGCCATGTAGCCATCGGTGTAGATCATCACCAGCAGGGCCACGGAGGTTACAATCACCAGCATTAAAGCACTGAGGTGATCGATCACATAACCCATTTCCAAATGGAAACTCCCCGCCGATGCCCATTCGATCATTTGGGAATAGCTGGCATGGCCTTGGATTTGATCCCAGAGCAAAGCCCCAGACATTACCAATGCAGCCCCTAAACAGGAAATGATGAAAACAGCGTTGATTTGCCGTAGTTTATTGGTTGCTTGATTGAAAGAAATGAGGCCAATGCCAACTACCGTTGCGCCAAATAGGGGCAGGACGGGAATTAGCCAGGCTAATTGATAGAGTAGTTCCATCTTGAAACCTTGGTTAACGAAGTTGCCTATATGTTATTGATACCGCGTTCATTGTTGCACGGAGCGTTATTTTTGCCGCATTTCGCTGTCAGGGTAAGCTAGTTTTCACTCAAAAAAGTTAGGTTGGGACTAATTCATTGGGGCGCAAACGGCTCCATTTACCCATTTCTTGTAAAAAACTGTCGCAACCTACCACATCCCATTCCATTTCGATGCCATGGTCGGGGGTACGAATATTGACGTTGATAGAAGGGTTGACCGGATCAAAATCCGGGCGATCGCTCAAATGGGGTTGTTGATGTTGATGTTCCACTGCATGGTAGGTTACACAGCGGTCTACGTAATGGCAGTTCACACAAATACACATGGTAAACCTCAATTTTTGCCTATTTTTCGCTACTCTAGCTTAGACTGATGGATTGTGCCGCCATTGAAAACTGTCCTGGGGTAACGGTTATTGATTATGCTTTGTCCTGTGAGCCACCTGGCTGATTTACGTCAACAGGTTCCCTTTGATCTGGCTCTACTTCCTTCCCAGGCTTGTTTGGTCGGTGGTGCAGTGCGGGATGCCCTACTGGGTAGACGGCGGGAATATTTGGATTGGGATTTTGTGGTACCCAGTGGGGCCATTGAAACGGCCTCGGCGATCGCCAGTCAATATCGAGCTGGTTTTGTGGTGTTGGATAAGGCCCGACAGATCGCTCGGGTGGTGTTTGCCCATGGCACGGTGGATTTTGCCCAACAGGAAGGAAAAAGTTTAGAACAGGATTTGGCCCGCAGGGATTTCACCGTTAATGCCATCGCCTATAACTTCCAGCAAAATCGACTCATTGATCCGTTGGCGGGGGTGGGGGATTTACAACGGGGCGAGCTAAAAATGGTGGCGGCGGTAAATTTAGCTGATGATCCTTTGCGGTTACTGCGGGCCTATCGTCAGGCGGCCCAGTTGCAATTTGCCCTCGAACCAGCGACTAGAATCGTTTTACAACAGTTAGCGCCCCGGATTAAAACAGTGGCGGCGGAGAGAGTACAAGCAGAATTTAATTATTTACTCGGCAGTCCCCGGGGTAGTCAGTGGTTACTGGCTGCTTGGCAGGATGGCATGTTAGCCCATTGGTTTCCCCACGCTAACCTCAGTTCTCTCAACGCTGTGGGTTGCATTGATTTGGCGATCGCCGCCATCAAAAACCAGTTAACTTTACTAGAACGTCAACAATTTTTTCAAGCATTGGGTAAAAAGGGCATTGCCATTGCTAAGTTGGCCAGTTTGGTCTGCGCCGATGCGAAAACCGCTGAAGGGGAATTGCAACGGTTGAAATATTCCCGCCATGAACTGCGCTCCGTGCAGGCCATTTTGCAGACCTATCCCCAGTTAGGTTGTTTAGAAGCTAGCCCCACCGTGCGGCAACTCTACTTTTTCTTTGCTGAATTGGGCAAATATCTCCCCCATTTTGTTCTCTATGCCCTGGCCCACTGCCCCCACGATTACCACAGTTTTATCTTTGAACTTTTAGCCCACTACCTCGACCCCGGCGATCGCCTGGCCCATCCCCAACCGTTAATTACTGGTAAGGATTTAATTGACAAGTTGTACATTAAACCCAGTCCTTTGATTGGCCAACTGCTGACGGAAATTAACATTGCCCACATCGAAGGGAAAATTAGTGACGAACACGAAGCGTTAATGTATGTCCAAGAACTGAGACAATGTTTAAAAAGTTCTTGACAAGTCTCTGGAACATAAGAGTGACTATAGCGCTTCTATCAGAAAAGTATAGTCATTTTTTAAAATAAGACTCTCTAAATTATCCATTTCTTTGAGTAGGAATTACTATAATTTGTTAAAGGAGAGTTGTAAATAAAAATTAAATTTGCCTCTCCGTGTGAGTATATAAAAACAGATAAAGATTCCATCGTGGAATTGGCATTAGGATAGTTCAGCTCGGAGATTTATCAGCTAACACCGCTTGATAGGACTCACCACAATAGGTAATAGGTTGCAAGGTAAATGACTTTTTGCTTTTGCTTATTCCTGTTTTTTCTTTATCCTCAGTGGCGGTAAGGAAGCGTTTGAAAAATCGCATTTTCGGCAAAGAATCTCCCTGAATCTCCCTTTTTAAGGGGGACTTTTGACCATTTACCCCCTTGCCAAGGCAGGACAGGTAGAATTAGTGAGCATTTTTAGATTTTTCAAACACGCTTTAAAAATTTTCATCCGGTTTTACAAATTTACAATTGTCTAGACTATAGTAGAAGAAATGTTTGTTCCCTAAGATTTATTTAATGAATCTTTGCCAAAGTATGGACAAAAAGTTGCTCTCGGAACGGGATATTTGCACAAAGTTTATTACGCCAGCCCTAGAAAAAGCGGGGTGGAATCTTCAAACGCAGATCAGGGAGGAATTTTCCCTCACGGATGGGCGCATCATTGTGCGGGGGCGCCTCCACACCAGGGCAAAAAATAAGCGAGCGGATTACGTGTTGTTTTACAAGCCCAATATCCCGATCGCCGTTTTGGAAGCCAAGGATAATAACCACACCGTCGGGGATGGGATTCAACAGGCGTTAGCTTATGGGGAATTGTTGCAAGTGCCCTTTGTGTTTAGCTCCAATGGCGATCGCCTGTTATTTCACAACAAGATCAACACCGACGGGATTTTAGAAAGAGAACTAGAATTTGAAGCCATGCCCTCCCCTGATACCCTGTGGCGATGGTGGTCAGATCATCAGGGATTAACGGAAGACCAGACCAAAATTATCACCCAAGACTATTACAGCGATGGCACTGGCAAAACCCCCCGCTATTACCAACTACTAGCCATTAATAAAACTATTGAGGCGATCGCCAAGGGGCAAAATCGAATTTTATTGGTAATGGCTACGGGAACCGGCAAGACCTTCACTGCATTTCAAATTATTTGGCGGTTGTGGAAGTCGAAAACCAAAAAGCGGATCTTATTTTTAGCGGATCGGAATATCTTAGTGGATCAGACCATGACCAATGACTTCAAACCCTTTGGCTCTGCCATGACTAAGATAAAAAAGCGGCAGGCAGATAAGTCTTATGAAATTTATCTTTGTCTGTATCAAGCCGTCACAAGTAACGAAGCAGAAAAAAATATTTATAGGCAATTTAGTCCCCAACTTTTTGACCTAATCATTATTGATGAATGTCATCGGGGCAGTGCCTCAGAGGATTCTGCTTGGCGTAGTATCTTAGAATATTTTTCTAGGGCAACCCAAATTGGACTAACAGCAACCCCAAAAGAAACAAAAAATGTTTCTAACATTGATTATTTTGGTGAATCAATTTATACTTATTCCCTCCGTGAAGGTATTAATGACGGCTTTCTTGCTCCCTATAAAGTAATTCGTATTGATATTGACAAAGATGTTTTTGGCTGGCGACCTTCCAAGGGAATGAAGGATAAATACGGTCAAAAAATTGAAGATCGAGTCTATAACCAGCGAGACTTTGATAAAGTACTGATTTTAAATCGGCGCACAGATTTGGTTGCCGCTAAAATCACCGAATATTTAAAAGTCACCAATCGCTTTGACAAGACCATTGTATTTTGTGAAAACATTGACCACGCTAGACGAATGCGGCAAGCATTAACTAATGCCAACAGTGACTTAGCCGCAGAAAACTATAAATATGTTATGCAAATCACTGGGGATAATAAGGAAGGAAAAGCTGAATTAGATAACTTTATTTTTCCTGAAAGTGTTTATCCTGTCATTGTCACCACTTCCAAATTAATGACCACTGGGGTTGATGCCAAAACTTGTAAATTGATTGTGTTGGATCAGCGCATTCAATCCATGACGGAATTCAAGCAAATTATTGGGCGGGGAACCCGCATTGATGAGGATTACGGTAAATTATCCTTCACCATTATGGACTTTAAACAAGCAACTAAACTGTTTGCCGACCCCGACTTTGATGGTGATCCTGTACGGGTTTATGAACCAGGAAAAGATGACCCGGTCGTGCCGCCAGAAGTGACAGGAGAGGGGAAAGAACCGGATCAAAAAACAGAAGATAACGATCAATTTCTGCCGAATGATGGGGAAGACGGTACGGGGAGAGGGGTTCCCCCTGAGCCAAAGTTTAACGATAACGTCAAAGTCAGGGTGGCATCGGAGCGGGTGCAATATTACGACGTTGAGGGTAAGTTAATCACGGAATCCCTCAAGGATTACACTCGCAATGCCCTCAGCCAAAACTATCAATGCCTAGATGAATTTCTCCGACGCTGGAGTACAGCGGATAAAAAGCAGACAGTCATTGAGGAATTAGCAAAGCAAGGGGTCTTTTTTGAAGCCCTAGCGGAAGAGGTGGGCAAAGATTATGACCCGTTTGATTTAATCTGCCATGTGGTCTGGGATGAACCCCCTTTGACTCGCCAGGAAAGGGCCAGGGAAGTTAAAAAGCGTAATTACTTTGCCAAATATGGAGACCAGGCCCGAAGGGTGTTAGAGGCGTTATTGGATAAGTATGCCGATGAAGGCATTGAAGCGGTGGAGGAACCACAAATTCTCAACATCAACCCCTTTACGGAAATGGGAACTGCCATGGAATTGGTCAAGGCCTTTGGCGGCATTAAGGGTTATCAGCAGGCAATACGGGAGTTAGAGCGGGAACTGTATCGGGCTTAAAATAATTAAAATACAAGCATGTTTTTGTTTTTATAAAAATTTAGTCTTCTTCTTGTTCACTGTCTCTGTTCGATGCTTCGGTTTGCTTTTCCTTAATTCTGTTGTAAGCATCTGTGCCGTAAATAATGGTTGATACACCAGCCAAGGAAGCAACAATTGCCACAGCCGTTTTTTCTTTGCCAAAATAGGCAAGTCCGCCAGCAGTTAATATTGCCACTAAAATAACCAACTTACCAAGTTTAGAAGCCAACAATGATCTACGATGGTTTTTGTTAAATATTTCTTTTTGGGTTTCCAAGATAGATTTTTCTTGCTCTATTTCTAATAATTCAATTTTTCGCTGATGTTCAGCTCCGACAAAAAGCTCAGTTAGATACTTTTCCGCAAACCCTGGCACTAATTTATTATAAGCTTCTAGCTCACTAGCTTCTATTGGTCCTTGACGGTAGGTGATTTGTTGAATACCATGCTTATCATCAATCAATTTTTGGGGATAAGACAAGTCTAAATTTTTAGGCTCTGCTTGGTATTTGCCAGGATTTTCCATAATAGCCGAGCACTATTTTTGTTAAACAAGACTAGGGTGTTTCGTCTCTACATCGATCATTTTCTGATTAATTTTTGTCGCCGCAATATTGAATGAACGACTGCTAACAACAATAACTTTGCCAGATTTTTTTCTCACGGAACTAACTGAAAAATCATCTCGCATAGCACCGCTAACATCAAAGAGGCGGGTAATTCCTTCTTTCATTGATGGCATTCTGTAGCGTAAATTAGTTTTTAGCGACATGGCTATCAGCGATATTCAAAATGGGCAGTGATTGTTTGGTAACTATAAATCCAGCCTAAAGGTGCTAGATATAAGTTTCGTGCTAGGCCCATAATAGACGACAGCAAGCTACTTGGCAAAAGCTTATCAAGGGATAAATATGGCGATCGCCACTTTGGTTAAAAGCATTCAAGACATTATGCGCAAGGATACGGGGGTGGACGGGGATGCCCAACGTATTAGCCAGTTAACTTGGTTGTTATTCCTGAAAATCTTTGATGATAAGGAGCAGGAGTGGGAATTTTTAGTGCCGGGTTATCAGTCCCCCCTGGCGGTAAAGTACCGCTGGTCAAGCTGGGCTAAGAATCAAGAAGGCATGACCGGGGAGGAGTTGGTCGAGTTTGTTAATAACGATCTATTTCCCACCTTGAAAGGATTAGCGACGGCGGCGGGGGTATCCAATCAGGGCAAGGTAATTGGCTCCGTGTTTGAGGATGCCTACAACTATATGAAGTCGGGGACATTGTTGCGCCAGGTGATTAACGTCATTGAGCAGGATGTGGATTTTAATTCCTCGGAAGATCGCCATTTGTTTAACGATATTTACGAGAAAATTCTGGCGGATCTGCAATCGGCGGGCAATGCGGGGGAATATTACACCCCCAGGGCCGTGACCCAATTTATGGTGGATATTCTCAACCCCCAATTGGGGGAGTCTATTCTCGATCCGGCCTGTGGCACGGGGGGCTTTTTGACCTGTGCAATCGAGTATTTACGGCAACAGGTGAAGACCGCCGACGATAGCAACCTATTGCAGGCGACAGTGCATGGCATTGAGAAAAAGCCTTTGCCCCACATGCTAGCGATGACCAATATGATGTTGCACGGGATTGATGTGCCCACCAATATCCGCCATGACAATACCTTGGCCAAGCCATTACGGGATTACAAGCCAGCAGAACGGGTAGATCTCATCATCACAAACCCACCCTTTGGGGGTATGGAGGAGGATGGCATTGAGGAAAATTTTCCAACTAAGTACCGCACCAGGGAAACGGCAGACCTATTTATGGGTTTGATCATGCACCTGCTCAAAAATGAGGGGGGAAGGGCCGGAGTTGTTTTGCCCGATGGCTTTTTATTTGGGGAAGGGGTAAAAACAACCCTCAAACAGGAGTTGTTGGCGGGGTTTAATCTGCACACTATTGTCCGTTTACCAAAGGGTGTATTTAGTCCCTACACCAGTATTTCCACCAATATTTTGTTTTTTGAGAAGGAAAAACCCACGGAAACAGTTTGGTTTTTTGAACATCCCTACCCACCGGGCTATAAGTCTTACTCCCGTTCTAAGCCGTTGACTATTCAGGAGTTTGACCGGGAAAAGGCTTGGTGGAATAACCGAGAGCAAAATGAGTATGCTTGGCCGATGTCGGCTAAGGAGATTGCAGACCGTAACTATAATCTCGACTGCAAAAATCCCCATCAAGAAACTATTGATCATGGCGATCCAGCGGATTTGATGGCAGAATTTTTGGAAATTTCCCAACAGGTTAAGGAGATTCAAGGATTGTTGAAATCGGAATTAGTGCAGGCGTTGGGTTAATCTGATATAATTATCTTTTGTATAATTATAGGGGATAAGATGGAAGTTGAGTTAAGGAAATGGGGCAATAGTCTAGGGCTACGGATTCCCCATAAGTTGGCTGTCAGTTGGGAATTAAATGACCAGACAGTGGTGGATTTGGTAGAGACAGAGCAGGGGTTAATGATTCAGAAAAAGCTATCTCCCCCCAATCTGACATCGTTGTTGGCCTCTATTCCCCCGGATTTTACCTATCCTGATGATGTGGTGGATTTTGTGGCTAGTGCTCCCCAAGGGCAAGAGGTACTATGAGCGATCAGTCTTTTCCAGAGCGGGGAATGGTCATTCGCCTAAATTTGAACCCCACAGAGGGACGGGAACAAGAGGGGGAAGCCCGACCTTGTTTGGTGTTGAGTCATACGGCTTTTAATCAGGCGCGTAATGGCTTGGCGATCGTTGCCCCGATTACCAGTACCCTGAAGCCAGAAATTCAGACGTTAATCCCGATTCCTGCCGACTATCGGATTAAGGGATCTGTGATCGCGGAACAGGTGCGAACGGTGGATTTAAGTTTACGTTGGTGGCGCGATACGGGGGAGATTATGGCGGCTTCTTTTGTGGATCAGGTTGTCAGTGTTCTTAAGTTGATTGTTGATTAACTAGCAAAGATTTATAGATTTTTTGATGTGTTTTTCTAAATTCAATTAAGAGGTAAAAATGATTACTCGTGAAGCGGTACTTGACTGTTTAAAGATCCATCGTTCTGAATTGGAAAGAATGGGAGTTAAATTTTTACGTCTTTTTGGTTCAGTGGCAAGAAATGAGGCAACGGAAAAAAGTGACCTTGATTTCTTAGTAGATTTTTTTGAAACACCTTCTTTGTTTGAATTACTTAAGGTGCAACACTTTTTGGAAGATTTATTTCAATGCAAGGTTGATCTAGGAATGGAACAGTCTTTGCGAGAACATTTGAGAAAACCTGTTTTAGAGGACGTGATTTATGCCTTTTAGAAATTATGAACTAAAGCTATGATGAAATCAGGAATTGCCCAAAATTAATAACCTATTTTATGCTTACTCCTAATTTTCCAATACTTCAAAATCTGCCAAAGTCTTTACCGCTCAATGGTACTGTCTAAAAGAACAATTAATCTTAATCAAGAAGTGAAAGCAATGTTAACGTTTGAAAAACTGTTAGATAACATAGAAGATTTACCGATTGATCAGCAAGAATTATTAATGAATATTGTCTCCCATCGGTTAGCTGACAAACGTCGCCAGCAATTAGCCCAAGAGTGTCAAGAAGGTTTAGTAGAGTTTCGTTCAGGTCAATTAAAACGCATGACGGCAGAGGAGGCAATCGCCGATTTACATAATTTTTTAGCAGAGCCAGAATGAAACGAAAAATTGTTATCACATCTCGCTTTAAGCGGTCATTGTGAAAATTTGTTAAGGGAAATCAGCGCCTAGAACGACAAATTGAAGAATCATTATCAGTAATGGCTAATGATGTTTATGCTCCAAATCTAGCTACCCATCGTTTAAAAGGTAATTTAGAGGGTTTTAAGGCTTGTTCTTGTGGCTATGATTGCCGTATTATTTTTACGATTGAAATTGACATGGATACCGGACAAGAATTAATTGTTTTGTTAAATGTTGGTTCCCATGATGATGTTTATTAATTTTCAAACTTTCTAATGATTTTTACTGCTGATGTTTTACTAGATAGGTATTTTGAAACGGCGTTTTCTGCTCCTGATGGCATTAAGCGGTTACGGGAATTGATTCTCACTTTGGCAATGCAGGGGAAGTTAGTGCCGCAAGATCCCAGTGATCAATCGGCTGGGGAGTTGTTAAAGGAAATTGAGGCGGAAAAGCAGGCATTAATTAAGGCGGGAAAAATTAAGAAGCAGAAGCCTTTACCGGAGATTACAGCAGAAGAAATTCCCTATGAGTTGCCTGAGAGTTGGGAATGGGTGAGACTAATAGAACTTGGTTTTTGGGCGACTGGTTCGGGTTTTTCGAATAATATTCAAGGAGATACCTCGCAAGAAATTCTTATGTGTAAGGTAAGTGATATGAATATTATTGGAAATGAAAAGTTTATTCGCATAGCAAATAATACTATTTCAGAAGAGTTAGCATTACAAAAGAAAACAAATATTCATGAACCCAATACTATAATTTTTCCAAAAATTGGCGGAGCAATTGCAACAAACAAAAGAAGGATTTTAATAAAAAGGACTGCTATTGATAATAATTGTCTTGGCATAAAACCTCATAAAAAGATTTATATAGAATGGATGTATAAACTGTTAGAATCTTTTGATTTTTCTCAATATCAATCTGGAACTTCAGTCCCTGCAATTAGTCAAGGAACAATTGGTTTAATAGTTTTAGGTCTACCTCCAATAGCCCAACAAAAGCGCATTGTCGAAAAAGTTGATCGCCTGATGGCCCAATGTGACCAATTAGAGCAACTCCAGCGAGAACGGGAACAGAAACGCATCCTGATTCATACAGCGGCACGGGAAAAACTATTAAAAGCCTCGGATCAGGAAACCTTTGGCCAGGCTTGGGATTTTATCAAGGAAAACTTTGGCGACTTGTACGCAGTTAAGGAAAACGTCACCAGTCTCCGCCAAGCCATTTTGCAATTGGCAGTAATGGGCAAACTCGTCCCCCAAGATCCCGGCGATCCACCTGCCAGTCATTTGTTAAAGGAAATTGAAGTAGAGAAGCAACGGTTAATTAAAGAGGGTAAACTTAAAAAGCAAAAGCCCCTACCTGAAATTACAGCCGATGAAATTCCCTATGATTTACCCGATAGTTGGGAATGGGTTAGGCTTGGAAGCCTATTCCGAGTTACTTCTGGGACAAATTTAACAAAAGAAAAGATGAAGGATGGTAAAATTCCTGTTTATGGTGGAAATGGCGTGACTGGATATCATGATGAATTTAATACTGAAAAATCAACTATTGTAATTGGACGAGTTGGGTATTACTGTGGAAGTATTCATTTAACTCCCGAAAAAGCATGGGTAACTGATAATGCTTTTTTTACAATTTACGATGAGGAAAGAATTTATCAAAATTTTGTTATTTGGCTTTTTAAGACAATTAATCTTCAGACTGACAAAAGCGCAACCGCTCAACCTGTTATATCAGGCAGTAAAATATACCCTATTCTCATCCCCCTTCCCCCACTGCCCGAACAACACCGCATCGTCGCAAAAGTGGACGCATTAATGACATTGTGCGATCGCCTAGAAACCCAAATTGACCAACAAAACGCCAAACAAACCCAACTCTTAGAATCAGTGATGGCAGAGTTTTAAGGCCTATCTAAATGAACTTTAACTGCCTTGAGATACTTTTTCGCCAGGTTCTCTGACTTTAGGCTTTCCTTCTGGATTCTTCTCAAATCCTGCGGTTGAAGTTTTGCATAAGGAATATCAGAATTAGGGGCTATTAATTGCTCTAGTCTTTGAACCGTAAAGTCCTTTGCATATTCATAGGCAATAAATGACTTACTTTTGATAAAGCCTGGCATCGATCCGCCTGGTCTTAAAATGCAGGTTCCATCGTTCAGCGTTGAACCTTCATACCATGTCGAAATATTAACAAACAGAAAAGCTTGATCGCCAAAGGGAACTAAAGCAATATACCAGTGATTTTTAGTCCCACCAGTATCCAACAAATAAACATCCCCTAACGTAATCGAAAAACTAGCCATTAGCTTGATTAAGGAATCGTTCTCTTTCTGCTATTTCCTTAATGAGGATAATATCTTGATCTGATTTGTGTAAGTAACTTAGAAGTTCTTGGACATCAATCGGCATCACTTTTTTGCCAAAATTAGCCGGATCTTGCCACTCTGGTAAATAATGAGTCCATTCTGCTACGGCAAAAGGATCTTTATGTCCAAACTCTTGGTAAACTCCTTGCAAAATTTTTTCCTCTACAATAGATAATTCATCATCTCCTGGATCATCAATCAAAGTGACATAAACTTTTTTATGGGATGCCCTTGTCGTAGCAATTGTTTCAATATGCCGATTCCAATAATCGGAACTTGCATAACCTCCATTGGGCTTCACATAATCATAAACATGACTTAAAACTGGGCCATATTTCATCGCTACAAAATTGTCGCCCGTAATCGGATAACCCCTTTTCTCCAACGAACGGCGATCGCCAATATAGAGCAATTTCAACAAACCTAAATAGCTCATAGCGTCAGCCTCGCCATGAAGCTTTAGCAAATGAGCCGCTGCTTGGGTTGCCTTGACATCATCAAATCCAAAAATAATTTCTTTTGAAGCTGTCGATTCCATAGTGATTACCTCTACCACCATTATGGATTAACTCACTTTTTTGCGTCAGGGTTAACAAATTTCCCCTAACGGAAGGAGTCCATTGGTAGGGCCATGACCTGATCAAAGGGTAGGGGTCGGGAAAATAGATAACCTTGGCCATAGTCGCATCCTAGGGACTGCAAAACTTCCAATTGTGCTTGGGTTTCAATACCTTCGGCTACCACTGTCATGCCCAGGGCATGGGAGAGTTGCAAAATAGCGGAACAAATACTTTCACTGTTTTGGTTCGTACCCAGGCCGTCCACAAAGGATTTATCAATTTTTACCCGGTCAATTTTATACTCATTGAGGTATTGCAGACTGGAATATCCAGTACCAAAGTCATCCAGCACTAGGGCAAACCCTCGGGAGCGACAATTTTCAATCCAGGGAGCAGAACTGTCGCCGCTAAAAAGGGTACGTTCAATGATTTCTAGCTTTACTTTATTGGGGGTTAGACCATGGTGATCCACCCTGTCCAATAGCCAAGGGATGAAGTCTTCGTTATTAGTCTGTCGGCCGACAATATTAAAACTCATTAACAGATTAGAGTTGAATTTTGTCTGCAGACTTTTCAAGTCCTTTAATCCTTGTTCGATGACCCATTGGCCGATGGGAATAATCAAATCCGTTGCTTCGGCCACCTCAATGAAAACGTCTGGACGGACAAAACCCCGCTTGGGACTTTCCCATCGAATCAAGGCTTCAAAACCTTCGATACGCAGATCGTCCATGAACACAATGGGTTGGTACACCAGATGGAATTGTTCTTTGGCGATCGCCTCTTGCATTTCCCCTTCTAAACGGATCATGTCCACGGCGCCGGTGATGCGTTCTTTGAGGGAAAGCTTGGCTTTGGTGAGGGCGGCATCTAATTCGGGGGAAGGCTCGTTGGTCCCCCGAAAATTATTACTTTCGGAGCGAAAATGACCGATCACCACCAATAACAACAGACGCAAAATTGGGTCGGCGCTATCAATGCGTTGATTGACCTGATCGGGGGTCACTAGGGAAAGAATGCAGTCTGTCAGGGCTGAAGCGGAAGCAGAACGGGGGTTGGCATCTACTAGGGCCAATTCCCCAAATAAACTGCCCGGTTGGAGTACATTCAACACCCGGCGATCGCCCTGGATTTCTGTCCAAATTTCTACTTGTCCCTCTTCGATAATGTAGGCAAAATTTCCCCAGTCTCCCTCACTGAAAATGGGATCACCAGCCCGGTAATGACGGGTTGTAAGTAGGGCATTGGGGTGGGTCATGGTGGTTAGGGATTTGGCAATGAAATTGTGCGATTCGTCTGTAATCAAGCTAAATTAACGCTTTCCCATGGGGCAATTGTCAAAAATTGTGACCTTTGCCCTCCAAGGTAATGTTCCTGGACAAACAGAGGCTAAACTTGGAAGGCTTGTTGCTTTGCCCCCTGGTAATGGTTAACGGATTTAAATGGCTCTGAAAGCCCTAAACCCCTAACACTTCCTTGATTGTATGACGCTCATCGACACCAACAGTCTCCATAATGCCGCCTTTGTGGTGGGGACGGTTCTCTTTATCGGAATTCTTGTCTGGTCGGTGTGGTTCGCTTTCCACATGGACTGAACATTTTCCTCTCCCGCCCCAGTGGTGGACTAGTAGATTGTCTCCCTGGCAAGTACTTTGTGTCTAGTTTAGAGGCACTATCCTTGGGTCTGCGGATCTACTGTTAGGGGCAAGAAAACTAATTGTTCAGTTTTATCTGCCGTTAGGTAGTCGATCACCAATTCACCGCTGGTGAGAATCTGGTATTTTTGGGCATTGACTAGGGCTTTAATGAATTGTTGTTCCTGGTTCATCAGGGGTTCAGGGCAGGCCATCATGGTGGAAGCCATGCGCTCATCGATGGTTAAATTTTCCCCGTCAATGGTGAACTGCCCCATAAGACGATTACATCCCCCAGTCCCGGCCAGGCGATCGCCAAGGAATTGAACCTGGGGTATCCCTTGGGAATTTTCTTCGTTGGTGATGGGTTCCACACCGGCCATGGCCACCAGTTGCCATTGACTGTTGTGGAGGACACTGTACTGACTAGCCGGAATAAAAGTGACACTACCCTGTTCCCTATTCTTCAAGTAAGTTAATGTCAGTTGGCCATCATTGCCGATGCTATAGGCCGTTACCTGGGTAAGAAGTTGCAAAAATTTCTGCTCCTGGGCCATAACCTCGGCGGCACAAGCTTTACGGGTAGTGGCCAAAGCTTGGCCAATAGTTAAGTTACTGTCACCACTAGTGTAGGCACCATTAAAACTATTGCAACCCGCTGTTCCCATCAGGCGATTGTCCTTGAATTGCAACGTAATCGGAGCGCTGCCCGGCACTGGAGAGCCAGACCACCCACTGATATACCAAGTAGTACCCTGGAGAGATGAAGAGTTAGAAGCTTCCATGGCCTGAACGGAATTGGTAGACAAAAGGGGTAGGGTTTTATCGATAATCCCCAATGCCAATCCGCCCATAATGGTAGCGAAAAAGAAAATCTGGGAAAAGTTCAAACGCATGGTTACAGTGTTGCAATTAGCTAAAAAACAAGATATCTATGTCCCCATGATTTTACCATTGACGATTTCTTCCCTAGAATTGGGACGGAACAGTTTCCTAATTGTTTTTGCCTCTGCCATTAGCATCCGTTCCTGAAACCTTAATTTTTCCTCTCCAACGGTGGGGACTCCGGGTTAATCTCGCCAAAACTTTGGACAAGGAGGCTTTCCATGCCTAATCTTCAAATCTGGCGATCGGCCGTCAACCAAGCATTTCGCCATTTCTAACTATGCCTCGTCCCTTCGACCGATCCAAAAAACGTCTAGCAGTACCCCTTTGGTATGAGCGTATATTAGCTCTAATTTTACTGGCTAATTACGGTTTAGTTCTGTTTGATTTGACCTATATCCCGCTGCGGGATTTTTGGTTACAGGGGACAGTACAACTTTCAGTTAAAGTCGGCCCTTTCCAGCGGGTATTTCCCAAACAGCCCGTGCGAATTTTTCCCTTCAATATTACTCCCTACTACGACTGGGTAAAAGGTATTGAGCCTTACCGTTCCACCACCGCCTATTTAGAACTGGTAGATGAATTAAATAGCAAACTGGATGAACAGGCCTTGGATGGAGCTGGTAATGTCCAACAGGCGCAAGAAATTGATAATATTCTGGCGGAATTACGCCAAGACAGCGCCCAAATGATTATAGAAAATCCCTTCCAAATTGCCAATAAAACTGGCACCTTTGAGCGGATTAAAAATCGTATGCGGCTCCATGTTTTTGGTTCCACCGATGCCTCCGCCACCGAATCTTTTGAAACTTTTTGGTCTAAGAAATACCTGTTAAAAAATGGACTAACTAGCCAGCTACTATTTTTTGACCGGGAAATTAGACCGTTGATAGCCACCAACTATTTCCGTGAAATTGGCGAAAATGGCCAGCCAGTGGACAATTTTGGCTTAATTGATTTTCCCTTTTTCTTCATTTTCTTAATAGATTTTTTAGGGCGTACCCGTTTAATCAGCTTGCGTTACCGGGGAGTAAGTTGGGTTGATGCCATGCTGTGGCGTTGGTACGACTTGTTTTTGTTTTTGCCATTTTTCCGTTGGTTGCGAATTATCCCCCTCACCGTAAGGCTCGATAAGGCCAAATTGATGGATTTGAATAAGGTCAAGGGCCAGGCTACTCAGGGTTTCGTTGCCATCATTGCTGAAGATATGACAGAGGTAATTGTGGTGCGGTTAGTGGAACAAATGCAGGAGTTGGTGCGGGAAGGAGCGTTGCGAAAAATTTTAGACCGAGCCAAAACCACCCAATATATTAATCTTAATAACCGCAATGAACTGGTGGAAATTATTAGGATTGTTTCTCAGATTTTGTTGCAAAAAGTACTGCCAGAAATAGAGCCAGAAGTGCAGGATTTTATGCTCTATAATATGCAATCTTCCCTAGGTCAAATTCAGGGCTATAGCCAGTTACAAAGTCTACCTGGGGTAAAAAATATGCAGCGGGAAATGATGGCCAATATGATCGCAATGTTTTATCAACGTATACTGACCCTTCTCCAAAGCTTTCTGGAACAGGATAAGGAGTTTGACCAACTCCTAGAAAATTTGCTCACTAAGCTGACCACGGAACTTAACTTGGAACTTAATCAAAACCACCACCTAGAAGATATTGAAGAATTATTAATCGATTTCCTGGAAGAATTCAAGATTAATTATCTGCAAAAACTTTCCGAAGCTGACATTGAACGAATTTTGGGTAATACAGTTAGTTAACTGTCTGGGTGCAGGCTATAGAAGGAGCTAACTCTGTCAAATTACGTTAATGTCTTACAGCCTTGGCCTTTTTATTTTTTTAATCACCAATTATTTTCTACTCTGAATATGACCGATTTTTGCCTGCTCACCGCCCTGGACCTAGCCCAACTAGTCCGCACTCGCCAGGTTTCTCCTTTGGAAATCACCCAGTATTATCTCGATCGCCTGGGGAAATATGATCAAACAGTAGGCAGTTTTGCCCACGTGGCTTGGGAGTCGGCGATCGCCGATGCTAAGCAAAAAACCGAGTATTTAGTGAGCCTGGGTAATTCTGAGCCCTTGCCACCATTTTTTGGTGTCCCCATTGCGGTTAAGGATTTAAACTGCGTCGCTGGTATGCCAGTGAGCTATGGGGTGGCGGCCCTGAAGGAAAATTTAGCCACCTATGATGATGGCGTGGTAGCAAAAATGAAGGCGGCGGGATTCACCATTGTGGGCAAAACTGTCACTTCCCAACTGGGATCATTTCCCTACACCGAACCCCCAGGGTTTTTGCCGGTGCGGAATCCGTGGCATTTGGACCACAATGCCGGAGGCTCCAGTGGCGGTAGTGCGGCAGCGGTGGCAGCGGGATTAGTACCCATTGCCCAGGGTTCCGATGGGGGGGGCTCCGTCAGAACACCAGCGGCCTGTTGCGGCTTAGTGGGCTTTAAACCTAGTCGCGGCCGGGTATCCCAGGCTCCAGTGGGGGATTACCAGAGTGGCATTGCTTGCCATGGCCCCCTCAGTCGGAAGGTGTTGGAGGCGGCGGCCCTGTTGGATGTGATGGAAGGTTACATAACCGGGGATCCCTATTGGTTACCTTCTCCCGATCGCCCTTTTTTAGAGACCACTGGGGAAACTCCTGGCCAACTACGGCTGGCCTATGCTTTTTCCCTACCTCCCTTTACTAGTACTGAAGCTATTCAAGGGGCTGTGGCCAAGGCGATCGCCGCCGCTGGGGAATTGGGGCATCAATTGGAAGAAACCTGTTTTGACGTCACCAAATTAATTGAACCGTTCGCTCAAATTTGGAAAGCTGGGGTGGGGGCCTCTGGCATTCCTTTGCCCCTATTGGAGACGGTTAATCAGTGGTTAGGGGAAACCAGCGGCACAGCGGGGAACTATTTGCGGGGAGTAAGGGATATGCAGGTGATTTCCCGCCACATTGTCGGCTTTATGGAACAGTATGACGCTCTGATTTTGCCCGTTTTTAACCACCAGCCCCCCAAAGTAGGGGAATGGGCCCATTTGTCCCCCCCGGATGTGGTGCAAAAAATTATTGAATGGATTGCCCCCTGCCCTCCCGCTAATGCGGCCGGCCTACCAGCGATCGCCATTCCGGTGGGATTTGATGACCAGGGTTTACCCCTTAGTGTGCAAATTATTGGTAAGCCCGCCGCCGATGCCACGGTGTTAGCTCTGGCTTATCAATTAGAGCAACAATTGCAGGGCAATGGGCCGAGGCAACTGCCGACCCAATTTATGCCCTAAAGCAGTGTCAAGATTGGTTGCAATCATCCAATTCCCCCAGCATTGGAGGTTAGGGGGCTTTCAAATGTTTTCTAAAGTAGTCCCACAAAATGTAAGGGGCCTTGGCCACTGATCAACTCCACCAACAGGGCAATGAAACCCAACATGGCCAGGCGACCATTCCACACCTCCGCCGCCGTCGTCAAACCCCATTCCCATCGTTCCTGGGGATACATCTTCATATTCTTTTTGGGATGGGGCACCGTTTCAAAGGTACAGGGGGGATCGTTGAGGGAATCCATTACCATCTCAGCCAGGGCATCGATGAAAAGTGGATGGGTATTGAGGGCGGGCACCCGCTGAAAATTATCAATGCCTGCTTCCTCGGCAATTTCCCGGTACTCAATGTCAATTTCTTGCAGGGTTTCAATGTGTTCTGACACAAAGCTGATGGGCACCACCAAGAGGTCATCAATGCCCTCCGCCCCTAATGCCTGCAGAGCCTCTTCCGTGTAGGGCTTGAGCCATTCCACCGGCCCCACCCGACTCTGGTAGGCCAATGTATATTGATTTGGGCGATCGAGGGTTCGCATAATCAAACGGGTGCAGGCTTCAATTTCGGCCTGGTAGGGGTCCCCCGCTTCATCCACATAGCTTTGGGGCACACCATGGGCACTGAAGAAAATATGGGCTTGGTCTGGATTGGGAAATTTCTTTAACTCTTCCGCAATCAAATCCGCCATGGCCTGGAGATAGCGCGGATGGTCGTACCAAGAGGGGATCAGGCTATAGTCCAACTGCCGCAAACTAGGATCATTGCGCCACATTTCTTCCAACACCCGGAAACTGGAGCCGCTGGTACTAATGGAAAAATGAGGATACAGAGGCAAAATCACCAAACGTTGCAGGCGATCGCCTTTAATTTTTTCCACGGCCTCTTCGGTGAAGGGGTGCCAGTATCGCATACCAATGTACACCTTTGCATCCTGACCAAGGCGTTCGAGGCGGGTCGTTAGGGCAGCAGCTTGGGCTTCGGTAATCTGCAACAGGGGGGAACCACCACCTATTTCAGCGTAGTTAGCCTGGGACTTCTTCGCCCGCAGGGTGGAAATCAGCCATGCCAAGGGTTTTTGCAACCAAGGAAAGGGCAGACGAATGATTTCCGGATCCGCAAACAGGTTAAAAAGGAAGGGGCGTACATCCTCTAACTTCTCCGGTCCGCCAAGATTTAGCAGTAAGACCCCAACACGACCCATAATTGTTAAGCTTAGTAGAATAATTTTTCAGTTTCTTTACCAAGTGTAACAATAGATGGCGAAAAGGAAAGAATCCCAGCCTACAAACGTCGTTCCAATTTCTTTCTAGGTCATGTCAACTATTTTCCGCACTTGGAGTTATCAATATCCCTGGGTTTACGCCCTGGTTTCCCGCCTGGCGACTTTGAACGTGGGGGGAGAAGAGCGCTTCCACCAATTGCCTTTAGAGAATTTAGCCATCTCCCCAGGACAGAAGGTGCTGGATTTATGTTGTGGGGGTGGCCAAGCCACTACTTATTTAGCCCAAACCGGAGCCACAGTGGTGGGGCTGGATGCTTCTCCCAAGGCCCTGGCAAGGGCAAAAATTAATGTGCCCCAAGCGACCTACGTCCAGGGTTTAGCCGAAGATTTACCCTTCGGAGATAGGGAATTCGACCTAGTCCACACCAGCGTCGCCCTGCACGAAATGACTCCAGCACAACTGCAAAGCATTATCGGCGGCGTACATCGTGTGCTTAAACCAGGGGGGATTTTTACTTTGGTGGATTTACACCGTCCCAGTAATTGGCTATTTTGGCCCCCCTTGGCAATTTTTATGGCCCTGTTTGAAACTGAAACCGCCTGGCAGTTAATCAACACTGATTTAGAAGCGTTGCTAGACCAAGCTGGTTTCTCTATTAACCATCAACGTCTTTATGCGGGGGGTAGTTTACAGGTAATTCAGGCTAGGGCGAATTAGGAGAGTTCAGAAAAATCTGCAAATGGCGATCAGTCTCTCTTCCACTGGGAAAAGAGTCTTGACCACGGTCTCTTTCTTAATGGACATTGAAAAAGATGTTTGGCTAAAAATACTCTTTGGGGGAGGATTTTCTAGCCCAGATTTAATCTAGCCAGACGAAGGAACCGTTTCCTTCTATTACTTGCCCAATTTGATTGGCTACCAGACCTTGGTTGGAGAAAAAGTCTAGGGTCGCCTGTCCCTGGTCTGGGGATATGAGCACCACAAAACCCACTCCCAAATTAAAGGTTTCCAGCATGGCGGTGACGTTAACTTGACCTTTGTCTGCTAACCAGTTAAACACTGGCAGAGGAGACCAACTATGGGCCTTGACCTGGATAGATTGTCCCGGGCCCAAACAGCGGGGGAGATTTTCCGGTAGCCCGCCGCCGGTAATATGGGCCATGCCGTGGATATTAATGCCCGACTTTAATAACGCTTGGATCGGTTGCACGTAGATCCTGGTGGGTTCTAAAAAGATTTCTCCCAAGGACTTGCCCCCCCACTCCGGCAAACAATCAGACCATTGCCAACCTTTACTCTCAATGATTTTTCGCACCAAACTAAAGCCATTACTGTGGACCCCAGAACTCTCCACGGCGATCGCCACATCGCCAATATCCACCTGGGAGCCGTTGAGTAACGCGGACTTTTCCACAATGCCCACCGCAAAACCCGCCGCATCATATTCTCCCGCTCCATAAAAACCAGGCATTTCGGCCGTTTCCCCCCCCAATAGGGCACAGCCACTCTGTTTACAGCCCGTCACAATGCCCGTCACCACGTCTGCCAACTGGGCTGGCTCCAGTTTTCCTGTGGCTAAATAATCGAGGAAATATAGCGGTTCTGCCCCAGTGGTCAAAATATCATTTACACACATGGCCACCAAATCAATGCCAATGGTGTGGTGCTGATCCATGGCCTGGGCAATTTTTAGCTTGGTGCCCACCCCGTCTGTGCCCGACACTAACACAGGGGCTTTATAGCCAGGGGGAATTTCAAACAGCCCGGCGAAACCACCGATGCCCCCCATCACTTCCGGGCGAAAGGTACTTTCCACCTGTTGCCGAATGCGGCTGACAAATTCCCTTCCTGCTTCCACATCCACGCCCGCTTGCCGATAATCCATGTCGTTTTTTACTCACTGAAACTTAACCAGAGTTAACAATCTCCTGCCCGAATTTTACAAGAGATTGCGGAGAGGTTTGAGGCCGGGAATTCTAGGTTAGGCTCAGCAATAAGAGCCTTTCAGGTATTTTTTTATGAACAACCCCACCAATGAATCCCTCCGCAACGTGGCCATTGTTGGCCCCTATGGCAGCGGTAAAACCACCTTACTCGAAAGTGTTTTGTGGGTCAGTGGCAGTATCAGTCGTAAAGGGAATATCAAAGATAGCAACACGGTGAGCGATAGTAGCCCCGAAGCCAAGGCCCGTAAAATGAGCTTGGAAGTGAGCGTGGCGGGGATTGACTATGAAAATTTACGCTTAAATTTCCTCGATTGCCCAGGCTCCATCGAATTTGTCCAGGAAACCTATGGCGCTTTGATGGGGGCCGGCACTGCGGTCATCGTTTGTGAGGCAGATGTGAGCCGGGTTTTGACCCTCGCCCCTTTATTTAAATTTTTGGACGATTGGGCTATTCCCCATCTGGTATTTATCAACAAAATGGACCGGGCTAAACAGCCCTTTGGGGAGGTATTACAGGCCCTAAAAAGTGTTTCTTCCCGCCCCCTGATTCCCCAGCAGTATCCCATTTACAAAGGGGAGGAGTTGCAGGGCTACATCGACTTAATTACGGAGCAGGCCTATAAGTACCACAGTGGTAGTGCGGCAGATCCCATTGCCTTGCCAGCGGAATTGGCTGGAGCAGAACACCAGGCCCGCCAGGAAATGTTGGAAGCGTTGGCGGACTTTGACGATCGCCTGTTGGAGGAATTGTTGGAGGAAGTGGAACCACCCCAGGCGGAAATTGAAGCGGATTTCAAACAGGAGTTGGGGGCAGATTTAATCGTGCCGGTAGTGCTGGGGGTGGCAGAGCAGGATTTTGGCGTGCGACCATTGCTGGATGTGTTGATTAAGGAAGCACCGGATCCCAGTGTGACGGCGGCCCGCCGGGGTTTAAGTACCGATGGCTCCGGGCCGGTCATTGCCCAGGTATTAAAAACCTATTTCACTCCCCAGGGTCGGTTATCCTTGGCCCGCATTTGGCAGGGCACCTTACGGGAGGCCGACACCCTTAACGGTCAACGGTTGGGGGGAATTTATCGTCTTTTTGGCAGTCAGCAAACGTCAGCGCAAACCGCCACAGTGGGGGAAATAGTCGGCCTAGCTCGGTTGGAAAACATTAACACTGGGGCCACCCTCTCCACCGCCGAAGTTAAACCCCTCCCCTTCGTTGAGCCCCTGTCCCCGGTCTATGGTCTGGCGATCGCCCCGGAGCAGAGGAAAGATGAAGTTAAACTCAGCACTGCCCTAGGAAAATTGGTGGAGGAAGACCCTTCCCTCACCTGGGAGCAAAATACTGAAACCCAGGAAGTAATCCTTTGGGGCCAAGGGGAAATTCATCTCAAAGTGGCGTTGGAAAGGTTGGAAAGGCAATATAAACTGCCCATGGTGTCCAGCCAGCCCCAAGTTCCCTACAAAGAAACCATCCGTAAGGACACCCAAGTTCATGGCCGCTATAAACATCAAACCGGTGGCCATGGAGCCTTTGGGGATGTGTACCTCACCATCAAACCCCTGGAACGGGGTAGTGGCTTTAGCTTCACTGAAACCATTGTGGGGGGAGTGGTGCCCAAACAATATATTCCTGGGGTGGAAATGGGGGTGCGGGAGTATCTGGCTAAGGGGCCCCTTGGCTACCCGGTGGTGGATATAGCCGTTACTCTAACTGACGGTTCCTACCACAACGTTGACAGTTCTGAACAGGCTTTTAAACAGGCGGCCCGCCTAGCCATGACGGAAGGAATGCCCCAATGTCAACCGGTGTTGCTGGAGCCAATTTTACAAGTAGAAGTGGTGGCCCCTGCGGATTTCACCGCCCGGGTGTTGCAATTAGTCAGTGGGCACCGGGGCCAAATTTTGGGTTACGAAGCCCGCTCCGATTGGAAAAGTTGGGACCAGGTAGCAGCCCATTTACCCCAAGCAGAAATACAAAATTTCATTATCGAACTGCGTTCCTTGACCGTTGGGGTAGGGACCTTCACTTGGCAATTTGATCATCTCCAGGAGGTACCGGATAAGCTTGCTCCTAAATTATTGGAGTAATCTGCCTAGGGCCCCCAATTTGATCGTTGCCGATTTTAACTTGGGTTCGGGAAGAAAAAAGTGCTGAAAAAAGGTAGAAGAGAGAACCCCGGAGTAAATGGGATTAACTGACTTCTACCCTAAAGTTTACCGATGTTGTTTTGATGGACAACTTACTGTTTGGTCAGACGGGTTAACACCGCATTAGAACGTTCAATGAAACCCTTCATGCCCTCCGCATCAAAACCTTTTTGGGCCATTAATGCCAGGTCATAAACGTGCTGACAAAGGGACTTGGCCAATTCCGCTGAGGGGGATTCTCCACTGCCGGTGACAATACTTCCTTGGCTGAGGGAAAGGATATTTTGAATCAGAGGATGATTGGTGTTAATTGCCAGCACGTGTTGCTCTGGGAAAGCCATCGCTTGCTGTTGCATCATGGCGGTCATTTCCTGGAGGCGGCGCATTGCTTCCGGTAACAACACCATGGCGGGGGGCGTAGATTGGGGATCTTCGGATTTTAGGGATTGGGTTTTGATGTTGATGTTGGGATTGTTGAGGGCTTTTTCAAAAATTTCCTTAATTTGCTCACTGCGGGATTTATTGGTGGCAGGGTCGACAATGTCGCTGGCTTTGTCCTCTTCAATCAGACTTTGATCCAGTTCTGAATCTACCCGGGAAAATTTGACGTCACTGTACTCTTTTTCCAAGAAGGGAATGAAGTAATTGGTATCAATGAAGGAATCCATAAACAGGACTTCAATGCCCTGGTTTTTATATAGTTCCACATAGGTGGCTTGGGTGCTCTGGTCAGTGCAATAGAAAACCCGATTTTCGTGGCGCTCTTTATTCCTGGCCAAGTAACGTTTTAGGCTGGTGTAGCCCTCTTCTTCGTAGGGATTAACGCCATCATCCTGTTGGGCATCGGACCAAGCATCGCCATCTTCGGTTAAAACCTCCACTTTAGGCTCAGTAACTTCCGCTTGGTAGGTGGTGCGGTAGAGCAACAAATCTTCCACCTGTTGTTTGAACTTATCTTCTCGCAGGGAGCCGAACTTGACAAAGGTACCAATGTCTTCCCAACATTTCAAATATTCTTCGGGATTTTCGTCGTACAAAGATTTGAGGCGATCGCCTACTTTTTTGGCAATGTAGTCGGCAATGCGACGCACGGTGCGGTGGTTGGTGAGGGCACTGCGGGACACATTGAGGGGAATATCGGGACTGTCAATGACCCCCCGGAGCGGCATCAAAAATTCGGGAATGACTTCTTCGCAATGGTCACTGACAAAAACCTGGTTACAAAACAGTTTAATTTGCCCCTTGGACACATCCACATCGGGACGCAATTTGGGAAAATAAAGAATACCATTGAGCAAAAAAGGATAGTCGGTGTTGAGGTGCACCCACAGTAGAGGATCTTCCTGGAAAGGATAAAGGTAGCGATAAAACTCCAGGTAATCTTCCTTGGTTAAATTCTGGGGGGATTCCTTCCAGATGGCCCGTTGTTTATTTAACGTTTCCCCTTCAAAGCGGATGGGCACCGCCATAAAGTCCGAGTAAGTTTTTACCAGTTGGCGGATGCGACCAGTTTCTAAATATTCCTGTTCATCATCCAATAGGGTTAGGGTAACGGTGGTTCCCACCTGTTGGCGATCGGAATCAGTTAGTTCAAACTCCGGTGAACCATCACAACTCCAATGCACCGCCTGAGCTCCTTCTTGGTAGGAAAGGGTATCAATTTCCACTTTTTGAGACACCATGAAAGCGGAATAAAAACCCAAACCAAAGTGACCGATCAGATCATTGGCGGACTTTTGAAACTTTTCGATGAACTCCTCCGCACTGGAAAAGGCCACTTGGTTGATGTATTTTTTCACCTCATCGGCGGTCATGCCAATGCCGTTATCGGTAATGGAAAGGGTCTTATTGGCTTTGTCTACCACCAAGCTGATTTGGGGATCCGGCACTTCCTGGGCCCCATCACTGGCGAAGGCCGCCATTTTCCGTTTGCTGATGGCATCAACGGCGTTGGAGATCAGTTCCCGCAAAAAGATTTCATGGTCAGTGTAGAGAGACTTTTTAATAATCGGGAAAATATTCTCAGTGTGGATCGTGATATTGCCTTTTTCGAGTACTGCCATAGGTCCTTAGATTTAATGTTTAGGATTTTTAGGAAATTTAGTAGACTGGCAAAACTTCCAGGAACCCGTTCAGCTCCCCAGATTTGCCCTGTTCCCCAGCAATGGGGGTAACCCCATCATCATACGAAGCCAGGGACAGTTTACTCAGCGGCAGTTTCCGACCTTTGCCATTTCGGTTATCCGTACCCCAAAAGTGATCTCCCAACTCTGCCCCTAATCCCAATGGCGATCGCCATTGGGATTAGGGGCATTAAAACCCGCTGGCTAGCAGGAATTTCCGTCCAGATTCCCTTTCCAGATGTCCCCGTCGGTTCTACACTTGACTTCGAAGTGTGTTGTTGGCAATCGAGAGGTCTGCTTGTGAAACGTGTCTTAGCGATTATCCTGGGCGGTGGGGCCGGGACCCGCCTCTATCCTTTAACCAAACTCAGAGCCAAACCCGCAGTCCCCTTGGCCGGAAAGTATCGCCTCATTGATATCCCCGTCAGTAATTGCATCAACTCAGAAATCGTTAAAATCTACGTCCTCACCCAGTTTAATTCCGCCTCCCTAAACCGCCATTTGACTAGGGCATACAATTTTGCCGGTTTCCAGGAAGGCTTTGTGGAGGTGCTAGCCGCCCAACAAACCAAGGACAGTCCCGAATGGTTCCAAGGCACGGCTGATGCGGTGCGTCAATATCTTTGGTTGCTGGGGGAATGGGACGTGGATGAATATCTTATTCTCTCCGGCGATCATCTTTACCGCATGGACTATGCCCAGTTTATCCGCCGCCACCGGGAAACCAAGGCCGACATCACCCTTTCCGTTGTGCCTGTAGATGACAAAAAGGCTCCCGAACTAGGTCTGATGAAAATAGACGCCCAAGGGCGGGTCGTTGATTTTTCCGAAAAACCCAAAGGGGATGCCCTGCGCCAGATGCAAGTGGACACCACCCTCCTGGGCTTAAGCCCGGAAAAAGCTAAGCTCAATCCCTACATTGCCTCCATGGGCATTTACGTCTTTAAAAAAGAAGTACTGCACAACCTACTGGAGAAATACGAGAACGCCACGGACTTTGGCAAAGAAATCATTCCCGATTCCGCCAAGGACTATAATCTCCAAGCCTATTTGTTTGATGATTACTGGGAAGATATTGGTACCATTGAAGCTTTCTATGAAGCTAACCTGGCCCTAACTAAACAACCCCATCCTGACTTCAGCTTCTACAACGAAGATGCTCCCATCTACACCAGAGGTCGCTATTTGCCGCCCACCAAAATGCTGAATGCCACCGTGACCGAATCCATGATTGGGGAAGGCTGTATTGTCAAAGATTGCCGCATTCACCACTCTGTTTTAGGCATCCGTAGCCGCATTGAGTCCGGTTGCACTATCGAAGATACCCTGTTGATGGGCAATGACTTTTACGAATCTTCCCCGGAACGGGAATCTTTGGAAAGTAACGGTAAATGTCCCGCCGGTATTGGCCCCAACACCACCATTCGACGCGCCATCATTGATAAAAATGCCCGCATCGGCAAAAATGTCATGATTGTCAACAAGGAAAATGTCCAGGAAGCTAACCGGGAAGAGTTGGGCTTTTACATCCGCAATGGCATTGTGGTGGTAATCAAAAATGTGACGATCGCCGATGGCACGGTAATCTAGGGCCAGTTCCTTTCCTTGCACCATGGCCATGACCGCTCCTGTTAAAGCAGTGAAATCCCTAACCCAAAAGTTTGCCCCTCTCCGGTCTGTCCTAGACCAATTGGACGGCCTGGGCATTCTTGCCTGGGGGGTGTTGATGCTTAAGTATTCTGTCTCTGGGGAACTGAGGCTACTAATTCACCCCAACTACTTTGGACTGGTGACAGTAACGGGCTTTGTCCTACTGTTTTTGGGCGGCCTACGGTTGTTCCAAACTGGAAGACGTTGGTTAAAAAGGGCCCGTCGCAGTGGTAATGGCAACCAAGATAGTGTCACCCACGTAGCGGTTTTACCCCTGGGCATGGGCACCGCTCTGTTGTTGGTTACCGCCGTGATGGGGCTTTTTATCACTCCCTCTGTCTTCAGCAGCCAATTGGCCATTCAACGGGGTATTAGTACCACTTTGCCACCCACCCAAACCCAGATATCCAGCTTTGCCTCCCAGATCAAGCCGGAAGACCGCACCCTGGTGGATTGGGTCCGCACCATCAGCGCCTATCCAGAGCCGGACGTTTACGCCGGTCAAAAGGTTAATGTAACGGGCTTTGTCGTTCACCCCGACTATTTGCCAGACAATTATCTCCTCATCAGCCGCTTTATTCTGACCTGCTGTGCAGTGGATGCCTACCCTGTGGCTTTGACTGTCCGTTTAGAAGGTTCCCGTAGCCAGTACCCTCCCGATACTTGGTTGACCATTCAAGGGCAAATGGTAGCCGCAACCTTACCTAGCTCACCGGATCAAGGTAGACAAGGGGGAGAAAAGCGCCAGGTGGTGGTGGAAGCCCAGTCGGTGGAAGTGGTGCCAACTCCGGCAGATCCCTATAGTTACGCGGATTGAGCAATGGGGAACGGAACCTAATCTGGCTCAAATCCATCGATACGAAGGCAGAGGTTCCCTTGGTGAAGATTGGCTATTCGCTAAAATAACCCAGCATTATTGTGCAAATTCATTGACCAGTATGAAAGGTTTGTCCGGGCTGTTACAGTTTTTCATCGGCTTTATCCTGGGGGTGGCCATGTTTGTGGGGGGGATTTCCCTGGCAAGCTATTTGATTTTCAACCGTTTTGCGGCTAACCCAGAAAAACCATTATTTCCTGAAGAACAAAGTCAGCCCAAAGATGACAAGCCCTCCCCCACGGGGACAGCGTCGCCTCAAGCATCACCGAAACCGAGTCCTTCCCCTTCCCCCACCGAGGAGCTTCCCTCTGGTGCTTATAAAGCGAAGGTCATTTGGAATGGGGGCTTAAATGTGCGTACTGAGCCTGATTCTAATTCTGATGCCCTTGTTACCATCAACTACAGCGATGAAGTGGTGGTGTTGACCACCCAGGGAGAGTGGTCGAAGTTACGGGTGGAGGGTACCGAGGGATGGGTGCGATCGGGCAATCTGGAAAAATTGGCAACCCCTTAGTAATCTTTGCATAAGGTTTATTGCTAAACTCCCCAGGTTTGTTCAAAGCTACAGCATCGGCTTCCCATTCCCCAAATGGATCTCCATGGCAAAAGCCATAAATGAGTATGTACCTTAAGCACAACAGCTAGGAGCAGGACCTTGTATTGCATTGGTTTGATTAGTGGCACTTCCGTGGATGGCATTGATGCCTGTTTGGTGAAAATTACCGGGTCTGGGTTAGATCTCAGAGTTGATTTTCTGCGGGGAGAAACCTACGGCTACCCCACTGGGTTACGTCAGCAAATTTTAGACTTATGCGGCGGCAAGCCCACTAGCCCAGAGGCGATCGCCTTTTTAGATGACAGTATTGCCAAGGAATTTGCCCAGGCGGCCCAGAAAATTCAACAATCTTTGCCTCCGGCGGAGTTAATTGGTTCCCATGGTCAAACTATTTTCCATCGTCCCCCCAATCCTGCCCATTCCCCTTCCCTCGGTTACAGTTGGCAGTTAGGCCGAGGAGAGGCGATCGCCAGTTTGACGGGGATGACCACAGTGAGTAATTTTCGGGCGGCGGATATTGCGGCGGGGGGCCAAGGAGCGCCCTTGGTTTCCAAAATTGACATCTGCCTATTGAGCGATCAGGATGAACACCGCTGTGTGCAGAATTTGGGGGGCATTGGCAATGTGACCTATCTTCCTCCCCGCAGTCAGGCCCATTGGCAGGAAAAAATTTGTGGCTGGGACACGGGTCCCGCCAACGTCTTAGTTGACCTTGCAGTGCAAAAATTTACCCATGGGGAAAAAACCTATGACCAAGGGGGGCAATGGGCGGCCCAAGGTACGCCTTGTCAAGCATTGGTGGACGAATGGTTACAAGAGCCCTTTTTTCAGCAATACCCTCCTAAATCCACCGGGCGGGAGTTGTTTGGGGCATTGTACCTGGACAATTGCTGGATTGAAGCCCAGCGCCATGGCCTGAATGAAACTGATTTTTTGGCCACTCTGACGGAATTTACGGCCCGCTCTGTGGTAACGGAATACCAACGCTTTTTACCCCAATTACCTGATCGTCTGTTGCTATGTGGCGGTGGTGCCCATAACATCTATCTCAGGGAGCGGCTCCAAGATAATCTTGGCCCCAACACCATAATTCAGCGCACCGATGATGTTGGTCTGAACAGCGATTTCAAAGAGGCGATCGCCTTTGCAGTGTTGGCCTATTGGCGTTTTCAAGACCAGTTTTCGGGCAATGTTCCTTTGGTCACCGGCGCTAACCAGGATTGTCTGTTGGGGGATATTCACCTTGCGCCAGCCCGCAATCGATTTGATTAATTATTGGTAGCTTCGGCCAATTCCGCTAGCCGTTCCTGTTGATCCTGGGAAATACAGGACTCAATAATGGTGTGAATTTCGCCTTCCAGGGCCGTGTTCAAATCAAAGTTGCGTCCCAAACGGTGGTCAGTGACCCGGTTATCTTTATAGTTATAGGTGCGAATTTTTTCGGAACGGGAACCCGTCCCCACCTGTGATCGCCGATTGGAACTGATGGCATCCTGTTGTTCCTGGAGCATCATGTCATAGAGTTTCGCCCGGAGAATTTGCATGGCCCGTTCACGGTTTTGGAGTTGGGAACGTTCCTCGGTGCAAAAAATCCGAATGCCTGTGGGTTTATGGAACAGATCCACCGCCGTCTCCACCTTGTTAACGTTTTGTCCGCCGGCCCCACCGGAACGAGCCGTACTCATTTCAATGTCTTTGGGATCAATCTTTACTTCCACATCATCCACTTCAGGCATGATGGCCACCGTAGCGGTGGAGGTATGCACCCGCCCTCCAGCTTCCGTCACTGGCACCCGTTGCACCCGATGTACCCCCGCTTCAAATTTCAATTGGCTGTAAACCCTTTCTCCCTTCACTTCAAGAATTGCTTCCTTAAAGCCCCCCATATCCGCCAAGGACTCACTTAGTAAACTGACCTTCCACCCCTGACTTTCGGCATATCTTGTGTACATTCGCACCAAATCTCCAGCCCAGATACTAGCTTCATCGCCGCCAGTGCCAGCCCGGATTTCCAACATGATATTTTTTTCATCGTTGGGATCCTTGGGCAAAAGCAGGATAGTTAGACGTTTTTCCAACTCCCCAATGGCATTTTCCAACTCCTCCACCTCCAACTGGGCCATTTCCCGCATTTCTGGGTCATTGCCGGATTCTTTGACAATTTGCCGAGCCCCTTTTAAATCCTCTTGGCTTCTTTTCCAAGTGTCGTAGGTATCAACGGTTTCTTCCAATGATGAGCGGGCTTTGGCCACCCGTTGCAATTCATCGGGGTTGGTGGCAATGTCCGGATCCGCCAGCATCCTAGTCAATTCCTGATAGGTCTGCTCCACAGAAGCTAGTTTGTCTAAGAGGTACGTTTCCGCCATGGTCTGCCTTGGGTCAAAATGCTCAGTCTTCTATTCTAACTCCCCCAAGACCCCCCTGCTTTCTCCCGCTGTATTGACCGCCCACTAATCAGTCCGCATCTTCAAATAAAAGCTCTTCCAGGATATGTTTTAGTTCGTCATTGTCGGGGTGTACCAACTCAATTTCCGTTTCACTAACGGCTTTAGCAAGGAACAACAAAGGGGCGAGGGGAGTGTAAATGCTATAGCGTTCTTCCTCGTGGTAAAAACTAGCCAAGAACTGCAACTCTTCCTCTTCCATTTCAGCGGCGGCATCGTTACCCTCAATTTCTAGGGTGAGAATATCTTCGTCTTCAATGGGGGGCAATTCACCGCTAACAGTGAGGGTGTAAGCAGTGTACTTCAATGACAAATCCAATTCCGCTAGTACAGCCTTGGCATCGGCAAAAATACGGCTAATTTCTTCTTGATCCTCTAGTAAAATTGCCTCGGCATCTTCTGTTTCTTCATCATCATCTTCCCAGGCAATAATCACCACTGGGATATCAACGGGCATCAATAATAAATATTGAGCTTCTTCTTCTTCAAGGGAATTTTCCACGTAGCAATCTAAGGCCCGCCCCGCTTCATCGTAGAGCGTTATGCTATCGCTTTCATCCGGTTCATTTTCTTGATTAAACAGATAAGCAGACATATAACTTAATAATATTATTGAGTATTAAGAGTATCACGGAAGAAGCAGATATTTAAGAAGGGAGCTTAATTAAAGTTTAGGTGATCTAGCCAATTGCTTTTTTCAATAGTGTTAACTCCGTTGATATCCGTAAGATTATATTGCAATGGGGTAATGGTGATGAAGTTATCTTGGCTGGCCTGCACGTCGGTGGGAATGCGACGGTTGAGGCGGAGATAGTCCGGTTGGGGAATTTCCTTTACCCTTTCCCCGGCTAGCCAGTAGTAGCGTTTTCCCCGGGGATCGTACCTTTCTTCGAAGGTTTCGCTATAGCGCTGTAATCCCTGGCGAGTGAGCTTAACTCCGGCAATCTGAGCCGCTGGCACCGCCGGAATATTGATGCTAAATAAAGTCGGTTCCGTCAATGGCGATCGCCAGAGATGTTGGACAAAGCAGTTGGCAAAATCAGCGGCGGGCTGGAAATCCGTGGCGGTAAAACTGACCAAACTCAAAGCAATGCTGGGAATGCCCTCGATCAATCCTTCCATGGCGGCGGAAACCGTACCGGAATATAAAACATCAGTGCCGAGGTTAGCACCGTGGTTAACTCCGGAAAGGACAAAATCTGGATAGCGGGGCATCACCGCATGGAGAGCAAACTTTACACAATCAGCAGGGGTGCCAGAACAGGACCAAGCCTTGATGCGGGGATCAAACACATCCTCCACCATGCCCGCTCGAATTGGTCGATGGAGGGTCAGGCCATGGCCTGTGGCCGATCTTTCCCGGTCAGGACAGACCACTGTGACTTGATGCCCGGCGGCGGCCAGGGTGTTGGCCAAGGTACGTACCCCTTGGGAAAAAATACCGTCATCGTTACTGACGAGGAGATTGAGGACCGGGGATGGGGTCATGGGACACCAAAGAATCGAGATTGTGCCTTTCAGCCTTAACGATATCAGGCTATGTCCCGCTTAAGCTCCGATTATTGCCAGCTAACTCCTTGGCTCCCTGGGGCCATAACTGGGAAGTATTTTGTTCCTTTGACCAATGGGGTGATCGGTCCCAAATGGACTAATCCTGCTTTCACAAGAAAAAATTTTTCTTTTTTAATGGTTTATTTTTCCCAATAAAACCTTTTTTTTACCTTTGGAAACCAACCGTAATCTGAGAAACTGTCTTGTTTTTTTTAAGAAATATTATTAATCTGAAATTCAAGGGAGGTTAATCAACGCCAATTATTATCTCGCATTATTAATCCTCCTTTATATATCTGGTTTAATTGGATTTGACTGGTCGTTATTGTCAAAATAACCAGCAAAAATTAAATTCAAGCTTAAAACCAAAATCTTACTTCGTAATTATTCGCCATGACTACTACCCAATTAGGATTACAGGAACAAAGCCTGTGGTCACGGTTCTGCCGTTGGATTACTAGCACTTCTAATCGCCTCTACATCGGTTGGTTTGGGGTGTTAATGATTCCCACTTTGCTGACCGCAACCACCTGTTTCATTATCGCTTTTGTCGCCGCTCCACCGGTGGATATTGATGGTATTCGGGAGCCCATTGCCGGTTCTTTACTGTATGGTAATAACATTATTACTGCCGCCGTAGTACCCAGTTCCAATGCTATTGGTTTGCACTTTTATCCCATTTGGGAAGCCTCTAGTCTCGATGAATGGCTCTATAACGGTGGCCCTTATCAACTGATTATTTTCCACTTTTTGATCGGAATTTTCTGTTATCTCGGTCGCCAATGAGAATTGTCCTACCGTTTGGGAATGCGCCCTTGGATTTGTGTCGCCTATAGCGCCCCCGTTGCTGCGGCTACCGCTACGTTATTGATCTATTCCATTGGTCAAGGTTCTTTCTCTGATGGTTTACCCCTGGGCATCAGTGGCACTTTTAATTTCATGTTGGTGCTGCAAGCGGAACATAATGTCTTGATGCATCCTTTCCACATGTTGGGCGTAGCTGGAGTGTTCGGTGGAGCTTTGTTTTCCGCCATGCACGGTTCCTTGGTAACTTCTTCGTTAACTAGGGAAACCACTGAAGTTGAATCCCAAAACCAAGGTTATAAATTTGGTCAAGAGGAAGAAACCTATAACATCGTCGCCGCCCATGGTTACTTTGGCCGTTTGATTTTCCAATATGCTTCCTTTAACAATAGCCGTGCCCTCCACTTTTTCCTTGGTGCTTGGCCCGTGATTGGGATTTGGTTTGCTGCCCTTGCCGTTTGTTGCTTTGCCTTCAATCTCAACGGTTTTAACTTCAACCAGTCAATTCTGGATGCCCAAGGTCGTCCCGTTGGTACCTGGGCCGATGTCATCAATCGAGCCAATATCGGTTTTGAGGTGATGCACGAACGTAACGTTCATAATTTCCCCTTGGATTTAGCTGCTGGTGATGCCCAAATGGTGGCCCTCAGCGCCCCCGTCATTCAAAGCTAATGCCATTGCCATAGTTGACCGTTGAATTTCGTTTCATTTGGTTAATCAAGGGCACTCTCGGAATGGAGTGCCTTTTTTCTTCCAAGGTTAAAGTTAAGTCAGTAAAGTTTAGGTCTATTTTCAGGGTGAAACGCAATGAATCAACTTAAAAACTGGGGTTTTTCCTCTGATTGGTGGCAAGGAAAAAAGGGGGAATATTGGGTACTGGGACAAACAATTCTCTCCCTCGGGTTTGTACTTTTGCCGGTTTATACTCCCACTAATTTTCCCTTGTTGGCTGAAAAAAATCAGTTAATTCTCTGGGGCGGAACTTTAGTTTTTGGCGCGATTGCGGCAGTTCTCCTCATTGGTGGCGGTCTGCATTTGGGTGAAAATTTGACTCCTTTACCCCATCCCAAACAAGATAGTCAATTGGTTACCACTGGGATTTACGGCATTGTGCGCCATCCCCTCTACGGTGGTGTGATTTTTCTGGCGATCGCCTATGGGTTTTGGCAATGGAGTTTGGCCCATTTAATTGGGGCAGTGGTGTTATTTGTATTTTTTAATCTCAAAGCTAACCGGGAAGAAATTTGGCTAGAAAACAAATTCAGCGACTATGGCAATTACCGAGGCCGGGTAAAAAAATTGATTCCTTGGCTTTATTAAGGGAATATCAAGGAAAATGACGAAGAAAAATTATGTGGGACGAAAGATTTAAGCAGTCAGAATACGTTTACGGTACGGAGCCCAATGAGTTTTTAGTCAGTGTGGCGGAGCAAATTTCCCCGGGCAAAGTTCTTTGCCTAGCGGAAGGGGAAGGGCGCAATGCTTGTTTTTTAGCAAGTTTGGGTTACCAAGTAACAGCGGTAGATCAATCCGCCGTTGGTTTAGCTAAGGCGCAAAAGTTAGCCCAGGCAAAAGGGGTAGAAATTACCACCATTCAGATTAATTTAGCCAATTTTGAAATTGTTGCCGATGCCTGGGAAGGTATTGTTTCTGTTTTCTGCCATTTACCTTCCAGTTTACGAAAACAACTTTATCCACGGGTTTATCAAGGCTTAAAATCCGGCGGGGTGTTCATTTTAGAAGGTTTTGCCCCGGAGCAATTGCAATATACAACCGGTGGTCCCAAGGATTTAGATCTACTCCCAGCCTTGACGGCTTTACAGGAAGAATTGTCCAGTTTTACTTATTTAACGGGCCACACTTTAGAGCGGCATTTAAACGAAGGTATTTACCACCAAGGCAAAGCGGCTCTAATCCAAGTATTGGCAAAAAAGTAATCCTGATTTAACCAGACCATTTCTATGCAATTAATTATTGTTCGTTGCCTTACTGTTTTCTTTTTAACTTTCTGCTTAATGGGTTTTAATTTCCAACCTACCCTGGCCGCAAGTTTACCCCCCTCCTTCAATTCTGAACTCAGTCCCCAGACCGAAACGGTAGACTTGGCGATCGAGCAGTTTTTAAATTCTCTGCCGGCAAACTATTACACAATTCGGACACCGGCAGCCCTGAAAAAACAGTTAGGTAAAGCCCAAATTATCCTAGTGGATGTTAGAGAAGTTAAAGAATATCAAGCTGGTCATATTCCCGGAATCATTAATATTCCCCTACGAACTTTAACCCATAATCTAGCCCAGATTCTTCCGGATAGCAAAGTTATTGTCTACTGCTCCACTGTCTATCGTTCAGCTATGGCGATAATGACTTTAAACCTTTTAGGTTATGAAAATGTTCTCGGTTTTCCTCCTAGTTTTACTGGCTGGCAAGCGGCGGGGGAAGTAATTGTAAAAACTTGACCAATCAAACTCAAAAAATATGCCTTTTTGCATAACCAAAACCATACTCTTAACAAAAATTTATTGTTATAATAAGAAAAGTAAAGGGAAGGGATTTTAAATCTTGCTCATCCCCCTTAAACCAGCAAATAAAGCTGACAGAAATTTTACTAGTATTATCAATTTTTCCATAGGAGATTTATGCCATGGTTACCAATATGGGCTCCATTGATCGTTTGATTCGTTTAGTTGTTGCTTCCGCATTACTCTATTTAGGCTTATTTCTCTACTCCGGCACCAGCTTAGGTTTGGGTCTTACTGCCGGAGGGGGATTGATGCTATTTTCCGCTACTTTTGGCTTCTGTGGGCTGTACAAATTACTCGGTATCAATACCAAGTAAGTAAGCTCAAGTAAACCCAATCATCTCAATACCCCTCTTCCGTCAGACTGAGGGAATTAAAATGGAGATAAAAGGCTGAAAAGCGCGGAGGGAGAATGACAAAGACAAGAGAGGCGAAAAAGACAGTACAGTGTGTAGACACATATAGTGAACTGTATAAAGATATATTTCCAGAAGTGAGGTCTTATGAGTCATTTAAATATATCATTGTGGGAATATTAAGTGATATAAAAAGAAAGAGTTTACCTGCAATAGCATCATCACTAGGATTGAAAAATGAACAGGGATTACTGCATTTCATGACAGATTCTCCTTGGGAATTAAAAGAATTAGAAAAAAGAAGATTAAATATTATCTTAGAAGTTTTAGAAGGAAGAGAAATAATAGTAATAATAGATGAAACAGGAGACCTCAAAAAAGGGAAAACAACAGATTATGTAAAAAGACAATATATTGGAAATTTAGGAAAAATAGAAAGCGGTATAGTGTCAGTAAATGCCTATGGTTACTGCAATGGAGTAACGTTTCCTCTAGAATCAAAAGTATTTAAACCAAAAGAAAGATTAAAAGAGGGAGATAAGTATAAAACAAAGCCGGAATTAGCAGTAGAGATAATAAAAGAACTAGAAGAAAGTGGTTTTAAAATAAAAAGAGTAGTGTCAGATAGCTTATATGGAGAAAGCCATAGCAATTTTATCAGTGCCGTAGAGGAATTAAAAATAGAATATGCAGTGGGAATCCGGAGCAATCATGGGGTCTGGCTTCCAAAGGAAGCTAAAATAAGGGCAAATAAGTGGAGGAGGTTTGAACATATAAGATGGGATGGAAAACAGGAAGATAGGCATATCAGAGAAATAGTTTATGGCAAAAAAAACGCAATAAGATATTGGGAAATTAAAACAGAAACAGAAAAAGAGGAGGAAAAAGCAGGATGGTTTGTAATGACTCGAATACCAGATATTAAATATAAAGAAGTTGGCAGAATATATGGGGTAAGGTCATGGATAGAATATGGATTTAAGCAATGCAAAAGTGAATTAGGATGGGCAGATTTTAGGGTAACTCATTATGAGCAAATTCAAAAATGGTGGGAATTAGTGATGTGTGCATATTGTATGATTTGTTTTTATGATGAGAATTTTAATTCGACTCTAAATTCAACGTCAAAGTATCATCAAAAGCATGAAAAATGGGATAAAGAAGAAGGGTGGAAAAAATGGCTAAACAACCTACGATTAGTGATCTCTGTATTTAATGCAATAAATCTTATCAAAAAGTGGTTAAAAGTATTTCCATTTGCCCATGTTTTGGATGAGTTAACTAAACTTTACAACAAGGTTGATAAGCTAGATCGATTAAAGTATTTGCTAAATTCATGGAATACATTCTATTCTTCTTCTGCCTAGATTGATGAAAGAGGGATACAGTGGTTACCCCTTTTAGTTGGCTCAATAAAGTCCTGAATATAACAATGGGCACTTGCAAGGTGAATGATTCTGGTGGTATCCGCTGTATTTTCTCACCAATTTTTACCATTCATTTGGATTAATTTAAATTATGAACAACTCCTCCGCCATCGACTCCCCCTCTTTTTCCCGTCGTCAATTACTAAATTTTCTCACCGGCACCACCGTTGCCGTTACGGCCAGTGCGGGACTGTACACCGTGGGAAAATTCCTCGTTCCCCCCGCCGAAAAAACTGGGGCTGGAGGGGGCATTATCGCTAAGGATGTTTTGGGCAAAGCCATTCCCGCTTCCCAAATTTTGGCGGAAGCTCCCGGTACCAGGGCTTTGGTGGCTGGTCTAGCCGGTGACCCCACCTATCTAATTGTCAAAGAAGACGGTAGCCTTGACAGCATCGGCATTGTGGATGTCTGCACCCACCTGGGCTGTACTTTCCCCTGGAATAGCAACGATCAAGAATTTCAGTGTCCCTGCCATGGTTCCCGCTACCATCCCGACGGCTCTGTGGCCCGGGGGCCCGCTCCTTTACCACTGAAAATAGTGCAAGTGGCTGTGGTAGATGATCACATTTTGATTTCCCCCTGGACTGCATTGGATCCTCGCACAGGGGAAAAACCCTGGTGGGTTTGATAATTTTTGATTTTTGGCCAACAATCTTCAAAAGCTAAACTATTTTGGTTTTATTAACATATGTGGATTAGTGCCACCGTTGCGTATATTCATTACCTCAGTTTCATGGTTGCCTTCGGCGCTTTGGTCACAGAGGGTCTGACCTTGAAAAAAGAACCTACCCTGGAGGAGTCTTGGCGATTGGTCATTGCTGACAGTATCTATGGCTTGTCCGCCACGGCGGTGCTGGTTACAGGGGTTTTACGGGTGATGTATTTTGGCAAAGGCACTGATTACTACCTGAGTCATCATATTTTCTTTGCCAAGGTGGGGCTATTTATCTTGGTGGGGTTGCTTTCCCTCTATCCCACTTTCTCGTTTTTAATGTGGATTAAAACCCTGCGCGATCGCCAGGCTCCTGTGCTGGAGGAGGGCAAAGTATCTGTGTTGCAATGGTTGATTAGGGGAGAATTGGTCGGACTGGCCTTGATTCCCTTCACCGCGGCCCTACTGGCTAGGGGCTTTTAGAATCTTTAGGTGTTCGAGACCTTCAATTTCCTCCGCTGTATTGATCAATTCTGGGTGGGCGACCTTGGGTGGAACAGTGAGTTGATTTGGGAGCCACACCTTGAACCGAGTGCCCTGATCTAAGACACTTTCCACCTGAATTGAGCCCCTATGTAAATCCACACAGGTTTTGACAATACTTAACCCCAGACCCGTACCGTGGATATTGCCAACATTACTAGCCCGTTGAAAGGTCCGAAACAGTTTTGGTAAATCTTTGACAGGAATACCAATCCCCTGATCAGTCACTTGGACTTGAACCCCGGCATTGACAACTGCGACACTAACTTCGACGGGATGTATGGGTAACGAATATTTGACGGCGTTGGATAGTAAATTGGTAAAGATAAACTTGATCAGCTTAGCGTCCATAAACACCGGCTCAGCCACTTTGTCGAAGCTAACGTTAATTTGATGATGGCGGCCAATACCTGCTTGAATTGCTTCAACAATATCTTTTATTACCAATCCCAGATTCATCAGTTCTGGCTGAAACTGTAGCCGACCCGACTCAACCCGGCCAATCAGCAAAACATCATCCAGCATTTGTTCTAAACGACGAATAGATGTGTAAATCCGTTGCAAATGTTTATCTTGTCGTTCTGGGTTAGTCCGTCCATCAAACGATGCTAATAATTCAGTTGAGGAAAAAATACTTGTTAAAGGAGTTCTAAACTCATGGGATACCATCGAAACAAAACTAGTTTTTAAGCTATTAATTTCTTGTTCTCGTTGGAGTGTTTGGGCCACTTGCTCCTCGTGACGGCGTTGCTCGGAAACATCTCGAAATACCATCACACATCCAGCAACTAGTCCATCTACACCAATAATCGGAGCACAACTATCATCAATATCAATGGTTTCCCCATTGCGCCGGACTAGGGCTACTGCATCATGTAAGGACTGATTCACCTGAGAACTAATCGCGGCACTAACGGGTGAGGAATAAGGGGCTTGAGTTTTAGTGTTAATCAGATTCAGAACCGTCGAAAATTTTTGTCCCACGCCTTCTTGATGAGGCCAATCAGTTAAAATCTCCGCCACCGGATTCATTAGGATAATCGTTTCGTTGGCATCAGTCATTATGACAGCGTCCCCAATACTAGCTAGGGTTACTTCTAAAAATTCTTCCTGTTGATTGGCTTGAGATTCCCCACGATAACGCAGTCTGACTTCATGGTAAACCCAAACCAAAATCACAATCAAAATTAATAGGGTAATGCCAAGATTAGTCCAAATTATGAGTGGGCTTGACTCTCGTGAATCCCCAAAAGCCTGTTGCAGTTGCTCCAATAAAAGCAATTCTCGGTCTTCAATTCTCTCTAGGAGCTTAAGCAAATCCGCAACTATAGAGTTAGATTGTTGTCTGATATAAGTTTGTCTAATGTAACTAAGGCTTTGACGATTAGTATCATTAATTAGTTGATTGAGAATTTTACTATTTTTATCTATTAATAATTTTAATTGCCTGATATCTACCTGTTGTTTTGAGTTACCCTCTATCAAAATACTTAATTGGTCTAAGTTTTGATAAATATTCTTGATGTGAAGATCATAACTATTTAAAATAGTGGTACTTTTATTAGAAATGCTATAGTCTCGGACATCTAACTGAGTTTCACGGAGAGATAACCTTAATCCATTAATTTAACTCAAGACCTCTTGGGTATAAATTACTGATCTTGAGAGCTTATCAGAATTAGAGACTGTCCACAGAGTTGGAAATACTGAAACAATTCTCAGGGCAATCACTAGGCTAAAAGCCAGGCTCAATTTCCAAAAAAATCGATCTTTGTGCTGTTGACTGATGCGCTCCTGGGTCTGTCGACTAATATTTTCGGTCACCCGCCGTTTTTGAATTTCAATCATCACTTGCCGTGCTAATTTCGCCATCATTAACATTTGGCCCGGTGTTAATTCTCGGGGCAGAAAATCAATAATACACAATACCCCTAGTTCATAACCATCGGGGGTTATTAGAGGGACTCCTGCATAAAACCGAATCAATTGCTCCTTGAGATACCTCGGCTGATCCTTAAACACCGGGTCTTGGAGCGTGTCGGGAACGATCAGTATCTGCTGCCGTTTCAAGGCGATATTACAGTAAGAGGTTTCCCGTGGAGCTTCTGTTAAATCACAACCAACTTGGGATTTAAACCATAATCGATCCTGATCCATTAGTCCAAATAGAGCAATCGGCACCTGACAAACTTCCTTCAGGGTTAAGACAATTTGGTCAAAGGAATAGTCGGGAATCGTATCTAAGAGACGACAACTTTTTAGGATTTCCAGGCGTTTCTCTTCGTAGGTATCGGTTTTTTCGTACATTGGTCTTCCTAAACTATAAAGTCTGGTAATAGCTGGGATAGATCCGGTACTTCCGAGGCTGTCCAGTTTAGACAAAATTGATAAAACTCTGGCTCTGGCACAGGTTGACTAAATAAATAGCCTTGGAGTTGATCACAGCCTAGATTTTGTAAAAACCGAGCCTCAGTAACGGTTTCGACTCCTTCTGCAACTACTCGCAAATTCAGTTCATGGCACAATTGAATTACCGCCTTAACAATGCTGGCATTCCTAGGATTGGTATCCAGACCCCGGACAAAGCACTGATCAATTTTGACCACATTTACCGGAAGCACTTGCAAGTATTCTAAAGAGGAATAACCGGTACCAAAATCATCGACCGCCAGGGTGATCCCCAGATTTGCCAGGGAAGTTAAGATTTCACAGGTCCGTGGGACATTAGCAATTAAGCAGGATTCCGTAATTTCTAATTCCAGGAAGTTTGGCCGTAGCATAAGTCCATGGGTGTAAAGCAAGTTGGCAATAGTTTGGTCTAAATTAGCCTGACGAAATTGCAGAGGGGACAGATTCACCGCAATTTTTAAGGGCGGTAAGCCCAGATTGTTCCATCGTTTTTGATCCTTACAGACCTGTTCTAAGACCTTTAAGCCAATGAGAACAATTAGACCAGTAGCTTCGGCAATGGGAATGAATTGTGCTGGCGGTAAAAGGCCTTTTTGGGGATGTCGACAGCGGACTAAGGCTTCGGCCCCGACAATTTCTCCGGTATTACCATCAATTTTCGGCTGATAAAATACCCGAAACCAAGATTCTTCCAGGGCTTGGCTCAACTCATCTTCCAAAACTAATTTCTCTAGGTTTTGTTCCCGGTGATGGGACGAATAAAATTCGTAGGCTATTTCCTGGGATACTTGACTAGCCGCAAAATCAGCTTTTTCCACCAGGCCCTCCAAGCAAACATCATCTTCCGGAAAACAACTGATTCCCGTGAGTATTGATAAACGGGTGCGAAAAGTCCCGATCTGAATGGGTTTAGCCATTACCCCATGAATTAATTCAACCAAGTGTTGAATTTCTGCCCGAGTCTTGGGGATCGTCGCAATAATCAGATAACGGTCATGATCCATTAAGAAAAGAGCATCCTCTTGTTCCAACTGACTCCTGAGGCGACGGGTTAACTCCAGAATCAGTTCTTGCCGCTCCTTCGGGTTAAGTATTATTTCCACCTGGCGCAGTTGTAAAATCTGAAGCGAGAGAATCCCAACTAATTCCTCCAATGTGTTGCGGGTAGCTACCGTCTCATTGAATTTTTGCCGTAACAAGAAGCGGTTTGGCAGGCCAGAGTCCGGGTCGTAATGATAAATTTGCTCTAACTTTTCCCGTTCCCGCGCCACCTTGCTGTCAATGTACTGCTCTTGAGAATTAGCCTTGGCTAAACGAGTTGAAATAGCTTCGAGGAGATCTGCCCGACTAAAAGGTTTGGTGACATAGTCATCTGCTCCCAATTTCATGCCGGTGCGTTGGTCAGTCCGCTCCGCTCGGGCCGTGAGAAAAATAAAGGGGATCATTTCGGTGTCTGGCTTTTGTCGCAATGCGGTTAACACTCCGTAACCATCTAATTGGGGCATCATAATATCGCACAAAATTAAATTGGGATGATTATCCTGGGCAATTTTTAAGCCAGAAATACCGTTCTCGGCTACCAATACTGTACATCCCTCATCCGTGAGCATTTCTGCAATATTTTCTCGGATGCTTTCATCATCTTCAATCACTAAAATTAGGATATTTGCTGTATCCATTATGTACACCTCTTAAAGTTTTAATTTAGACCTAAAATTTGAAAAGTAAAACTGGAGAAAATTGACTCTCTAGAGCAACAAGTTGACCAGATGCACCTCGTTTTTACAACTGGTCAATAATTCAAGATGTCAAAATCCATCGAAAGTATTTTTTTAGCAGAGATTTCTAGATAGTGGTTTTTGATTTACTGAAGTCAGCTTAGTAAGTCTAAAATGCTTGATATACAAGGATTTAGTATATTACATGCATTCGAAATCACCATAAAAAGTATAAACAATTACAAAATTTTTAAGGGCACCCAATCCACCAAAGCTGAAGTCATCAACTTGAACGATTATTCGGAACGAAATCTCTTAATTGGTCTGGTAGTGAAACTATTTTTGCAGTCTGCCGCTATTCTAATCTCATTGTCCTTTCAATTGCCGTACATTATCGTACACAATACACATCAAATAGATTGAATGTTTTTATTTTGTGATTGAATTTACATATAATATTTTTATTTTAGTCAGATCGATTTAAAATCATAACTAATAAATTCCTGATAGATAAAGCTTTTGGTCGGTCTGATTCGGTTAAAAAATCAAAAAAACGGGTCGGTTGAGGCTGGATTTTATGGGAAGTTCAAACACCCGCATGAAATATTTTTTGAATTTTCTGACTAATAACCACCAAAGAACTTGGCTCCATGGAACCTGGCTTTTGCCCCTGGGTCAATGAAACCATGGCGATTAAGTCCCCCCTGGGCTAGAATATCGCTCAGACTCACACCTCCCTAGTTCTAAGCTTGTTTGATTTTGCCCTAACCTGAATAAACCGCCGTTGCTTGGTGGCCCTGCCATGATTGACCACTCCGCCGTTGATAAATCGTCCTTTGCCTCCAGTGAGTCCGACTACATTCAAGCAGAGCTGATGGCCGAGGAAGAAACTAGGCCTAGGGTGAGCTATGACCCAGGAGAGTCTAGCCTGGCGCCCCTAGACCAGCCCCTGGAAGCAACGGAAAGTTTTGAATTTAATTTCATTGACTGCCCGGTGCCCCAGGAAGAGGTACAGAACACTGATCTCACTGAGGAAATTCTGACCCGTCTATTTACGCCCTGGAGTTTGGCGGGACTGTTGATGTTGGTGGCGGCCAATGGGTTATTAACGGTTTATAGTTTGACTGCTCGATCGCCGGCTCCAACAATGGCGGTGGCCAATTTTGACGGTTTGCCCCCCATTGCCCCTGGTTTAGATCCGGTGGCCGATGCGGGGACTGGCCTTAATCTACAGAAGCTCAGCGAAATGGCTGTAGTGCATGATCCCCAATCGATGGCTCCCTCTGCTCCCCAGGCGATCGCCAATCAGAATGTTGCCAATGTTCCCAGTGCCCCCCCGTCAACAATGGTTCCCCCAGCCCAGCCGGTGCCCATGGCCGGCTATAGTCCCTACTTAAACGATCCTGGGTATGTGGCCGCCGCCCCCGGTAATGTCACCCCCCCCCGCCCCAATCAGTCGGGTCAGCCATTGCCCACCATTGCTATTCAACCCATCCGTCAGGCTCCTACCCCTCCCTTACCCCCTCCTCCTCCCCCGCCTATTAATACGGGCATTGGGAATGGCGTTGTTATCTCCCCTCCGGTGGCCAGGGCCGATTATGGTAATCAAGTTAGTGCCTCCCCTAGTTCACCCTCCGCCAGTGAGACCAGTGTGGAATCGCAGATGCATCAACAATTGCCCAGTGGAACTTCCCCTAGTACCGTTGCCAGTGGTGGGGATCAATCTTTCAATCAAAAAACCCGTCAGCAGTTGACTAGAACCTATAATCAGGCAGGAGGTGCCACTGATCGGGCAACTAACCCCGCTACCCAACAGTTGGTGCAGGAACTAGAAAGTCTTAACCAAGCTCCCTATTAGGGTATGCCCTCTTTGTCATGGAACTTTTTAATCGGGTTGGACGGGTATTAAAGTCCCAGTTAACCCATTGGCAGCAACAACAGGAAGCGCCGGAAGAACTCCTCGAACGTCTATTGGGGGAGATGGAGTTGGAGTTGATTGAATTGCGGCGGGCCCTGGCCCAGACCATTGCCACTTTTAAAAGTACGGAACGCCAGAGAGATGCCCAGAAGTTAATCGCCCAGCGCTGGTACGAAAAAGCCCAGGCTGCCCTGGATGGAGGTAGTGAGACCCTGGCTAGGGGAGCCCTTGAGCAAAGACAATCCTATCAGAATCATACAGAAGCCCTAGAAAAATCCCTCGGGGAACAACGGGCAGTGGTGGAACGGGTACGGGGACAATTACAAAAGCTGGAGCGCAAATACCTGGAGCTTAAAAGTCAGAAAAGTCTCTATCTGGCTCGCTTAAAATCAGCGATCGCCGCCCAAAAAATTGAAGAGATTGCGGGTAATTTGGACAATGCCAGCGCCAGCAGTTTATTTGAAAGAATCGAAACCAAAATCCTGGAGTTGGAAGCCGAACGGGAATTGCTCAATCCTCCTCCATCCCCGCTGGATAAAAAATTTGAGCAGTGGGAAGAACAACAGGCCGTGGAAGCAACCCTAGCGGCGATGAAAGCTCGACGCCCCCTGCCTCCCCCTTGAATGGGTTACTGAGATTGCCATGGAAAAATGTAACTGCTAACTGCGAGTTAGCCCTCAAAATGACCAACCTTCCCCACGAATGTGAGCAGCTTTTTCTGTTGGACGGTGGCTTGGAGACAGAAATGATCTTTAACCGAGGCTTTGAGCTACCAGCCTTTGCCGCCCATACCCTACTATCTGATCCCTTGGGGCGGGAAGCCTTAAAGAACTACTTCCATGGTTTTTTGGATCTGGCCAAAGAAAAACAATTTGGCTTTTTAATTGATGCTCCCACCTGGCGGGCTCAACCATTTTTTGCAGAAGAATTGGGGGTGAGTGTGGAAGAAATTCGGCAAGCAAATTTTCGAGCAGTGGAATTTGCCAAAACTTTGAAACAGGCTTACGTCGCTCAAATTAAGCCCCTACTGATCAACGGCTTGATTGGCCCCTGTGGCGACGCCTATGGCGGTGAACATTTCAGTGATGCAGAAGAAGCCCAAGCCTATCACCGGCAACAAATTAGCTGGTTAGCGGCGGCTGGGATTGATCTATTGGGGGCATTTACCCTCACCAGCGTTAATGAGGCGATCGGCATTGTCCGGGCTAGTCAAGAATTTTCCTTACCCGTATCCATTTCTTTCACGGTGGAAACGGATGGTCATTTGCCCACGGGCACTGCCCTGTCCGAGGCGATCGCCAGGGTTGATGAGGCTACCCATCAGAGAGCGGCTTATTTTATGGTCAATTGTGCCCATCCAGACCATTTCTGTTCCGTGATCACAGAAGAAGCTTGGTTGAGTCGCTTGGGGGGATTTCGCTGTAACCCTTCCCGCCGTAGTCACGCCCAGTTAGATCAAGCAGATTTTCTCGACATTGGTAACCCAGTGGAACTCGCCCACTCCTATTGGACACTGAAACAAAAAGTCCCTTCAGCCAATGTGTTTGGAACCTGTTGTGGTTCCGACCTCCGCCATATTCGGGCGATCGCCGATGTCTTTGACGAAAAAATGTCAAACGCCTAGAATTGTCTGCGGGTAAAAATCAAGTTTGCTAGGGTGAGCATCAAGGTGATGTAGAGAATGCCGTAGAGTAAGTTGGCCCAGAGTTCGCCGCTGGCGGGCAAAATTCCGTACACCGCCTCATTCTTGAGATTAAATCTTTCCAGGTTGGGCAATACCAAGTAAAGATATTTGGTCAAGGTTTCGATGTTGGCATTTTTGGTAATTTCCCCCAACTTGAGCAAATCCCGGCTGATATGCCCCATAAAGTACACTCCAAAACTGAGCAGGGTGGCCAAAATAGAACTGGTAAACACCCCAAATAAAATGGCGATCGCCGTGAGAACTGCTAGTTCTAATAACAGAAAACCCTGGGAAATGAGAATGGCAGTGGGGGAAAAGGGAATTTTAGCCCAGGCCAACATGGCCAAATAAATGCTGGTCATAATCACCAACATGGCAGCCAGCACCCCCGATAAACCCAAATGTTTGCCGATAATAAGTTCACTGCGGCTGAGGGGCTTGGGAATGAGCACCAACACGGTCCGTTTCTCGATTTCTTTGTTGATCAGACCCGTACCAACAAAAATCGCCACGATCGCCCCCAATAGGGAAGTGGCAGCTAAACCTAGGTCGAGGAAAATTTTGCCGTCCGCCCCGACGGAAATTTCTGGCAGTATACGCAGAGCCAGGGCCATCAAAATAGCAAAAAAGCCGATCACATAAAGAATCCGGTCCCGGATAACCTCTCGAAAACCATTGGCGGCGATCGCCCAAATCCTAAAAATGTTGATCATAATTTTCTCGGCAACGCAATTCCCAATAATGATCCCACACAATTTTAAGCAAATCTAAGCACAATTAAATTCCCCACTAAGGCCGGCTAAAATGGGGAATCAAGAGAATATGACTATGAAATTTTTATTAGGATTAGTCAAAATTTAGCTTTTGGGCAACCTGAATCCCTGCGAAATTCCATATTTGGAATCAATTACTAGGGTCAAGGGAATAGCTCTAGCTACTGATGACTATTCCACCGCCGGAACACTGTCCAATAAACCATGGCGATCGAGCACTGCTTGCAGTTGGGACTCTTCATCCTGGGACAAAGACGTTCTCAGCACCTTACCGCCGTATTTGCTCACATCGGCCAGCACTTTGTCGGGGGTCACTTTCTTGACCAGAACAAATAGAGCAGAACTACCGGGGCACATGGTTTCCCCTAATTCCCGCATGAAATTGTCATCCACACCAATGTCACTGAGAGCGCCGGCCAAGGCTCCACTGGCCGCCCCCACCGCCGCCCCTAGCAGAGGATTGAAAAATAAAACGCCGATCAATAAACCCCAAAAACCACCACTAACGGCGCCGGAACTGGTGAGGTTAATCGCTTGTTTGAGCTTGACTTTGCCCTTTTCATCTTTGACCACAACGGCGGCATCTTCCATTTCAATCAAATGCTCCACTTGGAGTTTGGCGAGGGCAAGGCGTACTTCTTCTGCCTTGTACTCATCTTCGTAGCCGATAACAATTAAGTCGCTCATAAAACCTTACTGAAAATAATTGGTGATTACTAGGCTCCATGGTAGCAGTTGTGTTCGATATTGAAAGTTGGGGTAACCGCCAATACACAACTAGCCCTCCCCCTGGACAATCAACTACAATTTGGGAAACTCGATGGCGGAGCCTCCCCATCCGTCCCATGAAATTTTGATAGTACCCCTTTATTGTCCATGATTAAAGCCTACGCCGCCCTGGAAGCCCACGGAAAACTCCAGCCCTTTGAATATGACCCCGGTGCTTTGGGGGCTAATGAGGTGGAGATTGAGGTGCAATATTGTGGAGTTTGCCACAGTGATTTGTCCATGATTAATAACGAATGGGGCATTTCCAGTTATCCGCTAGTGCCGGGCCATGAAGTGGTGGGTACCGTGGCCGCCATTGGTGAAGGGGTAAACCATGTGGAGGTGGGAGATCTGGTGGGGCTGGGTTGGCATGCGGGCTATTGCATGACCTGCCATACTTGTTTATCGGGTGATCACAATCTTTGTGCCACGGCGGAGTCGACCATTGTGGGTCATTACGGTGGTTTTGGCGATCGGGTGCGGGCTAAGGGGGTAAGTGTGGTGAAATTACCCAAAGATATTGATCTAGCCAGTGCGGGACCGCTTTTTTGTGGCGGCATCACAGTGTTTAGCCCCATGGTGGAATTGGGTTTAAAACCCACTGCGAAGGTAGCCGTCATCGGTATTGGTGGCTTGGGACATTTAGCTGTGCAATTTCTCCGGGCCTGGGGCTGTGAAGTGACCGCTTTTACCTCTAGTGCCAGAAAACAAACGGAAGCGTTGGAGTTGGGGGCTCACCATATACTCGATTCCACTAATCCGGAGGCGATCGCCAGTGCGGAAGGTAAATTTGACTACATTATCTCCACTGTGAATCTGAAGCTGGACTGGAATTTATACATCAATACCCTGGCGCCCCAGGGCCATTTCCATTTTGTTGGGGTAGTATTGGAGCCTTTGGATCTGAACCTTTTCCCTCTCTTGATGGGGCAACGATCCATCGCTGCTTCCCCAGTGGGGAGTCCCGCCACCATTGCCACCATGTTGGACTTTGCTGTGCGCCATGACATTAAACCCGTGGTGGAGCAGTTCAGTTTTGAGCAAATTAACGAGGCGATCGCCCATCTAGAAAGCGGCAAAGCCCATTACCGAGTGGTGCTGAGTCATGGGTCTAACTAAAATAGAAAATTCACAGTCACTCTTGCACTATTCTCACAACACTACTGTGATAAACCATATCCAAAGTTTTTGGTGGCATTGCAAATACATAAATTAATACAGAAAGGAAATAAAATGAGCAGGGTTATAGTTAAACAAATCGCATCAAGACTACGTGAGTTGTACGCAACCCACATCGATACTTCCGACCTCAGTAGTTCTGATAAAGAGTTCGAGACAAAGCTTTCTACACGGTGTATCGCAGCCTTCGCTGCACACCATTTTGGCGAATGCACGGAAGAACTTGCCGGGAAAGCTGTAGTTGACAGAGGTGATGATAACGGTTTAGATGCTGTTTACTACAACCCAAACACTAAACGCCTCACCATAGTTCAATCGAAATTTATCCAGGATGGCACCGGTGAACCATCTGCTAACGAGCTGCGCGCATTTCGGGATGGAATCCATGATTTTCTTGATGGAAAAGTAAACAAGTTTAATTCTAAAGTTCAGGAAAAGAACACGGAGATATCTGCTGTAAGCACTTTTGGTGTGAAATTTGATATCGTTCTCGCGCACACAGGAAAAACAAAATTAGCCAACCATGGACAACAAATCGTAGAGGAAATGATGGCTGGATTGAATGACGATGATGATTCTAACCAAAACCCTGTGTTTCGGTTCCATATCCTTAGTCGGTCAACAATTTTCTCTATACTTTCAAGTGACAGCACTGCAACCTCACTTAATCTAGAGTTTCATTTAAAAGAATGGGGACAAGTAGCGGAGCCACTCAAGTCTTATTTCGGGAGAATTAATGGTGTTAAAGTTGGCGAGTGGTGGCAGATACATGGTGACCGACTTCTTGAGTCTAATATTAGAAAAATGCTCGGCGCAACTCCAGTAAACGACCAAATCGCAGATACCGCAAAAACGCGCCCGGAATACTTTTGGTATTTCAACAACGGTATTACTCTTCTTGCTGAATCGGTAGAGAAGACTAGGGAGAACCGAGATAATCGTGATTTTGGTTACTTTAAAGCAGAAGGTGCAACTGTTGTTAATGGAGCACAAACAGTAAGTGTATTGGGTGAGTTATTTAAATCACGGGTTGATCTTTCAACAATTGAGGTTCCAATCAGAATAATAGTAGTGTCTGGAGATACGGAATCTCTGAAAAAAGAAATCACACGAACCAACAATACGCAGAACGAGATATTGGCTAAGGATTTTATATCCCAAGATCCAATTCAGGACGATCTTCAGCGGCAGATACGCTTGCAAGGATTTCAATACCAAATTAAACGGGATACCTTATTTATTCCATCTGAAAAGTCATTTGGACTCGACGAGGCGATTGAATCAATGGTTATACTTTCAAAACAGCCGAATCTGACCGCCGTTTTCCGCAAAGAGGTTGGTAGATTTCACATATATGATAAGGCTCCCTATAAGATTTTGTTTAATCCTTCCACAACCGGCTTCTTTGTAATCAACGCTGTTATGATCAAGCGTCACGCCACTAATTTCCTGGAAATATTGAGAGAAAAATTACCTGAACAAGACCGATCAGGTAGGAGAGCCCAGATAATGCTGAATGGAAGTCTTCTGGTAACACAAATTGCCGTAAGAAAAATTGGGTGGGATCAAGAACTAGTTGATAGTTTGCAACAATTCCAATGGAGTATTTTTGATACTATTTTGGAGGATGCTGTTGACAAAGTCTTTATCTACTGTGAGCAAAAGTACGCGGGGAGCTACCTAAGATTACTTTTTCAGAACGTAGCTAAGTGCGAAGATATTTACGAAAATATAGTTTTCTGAAATTATGACGCAAGATAATTAATCAGTCCATCTCATGGGAAAAACGGCCGGCGATCGGTGTGTTAAAGTCAAAAAAATTATCCATAGTTGATCACTGTCACAAAAGGGAAGTTTGATAGCTTTTGTTTACAAATATTTTATACACAGTTCCCAACTGTCACCCGAATTTTACTAAGGGTTAATGTTAGTGGTTCTCACCGGCATGGTTCCCGACTTTTTAATCTTTATCTTTGCTTTGAAAGCCAACTCTAAAACTCTGACCTGACAGAAATCTTTTCAGTCAACTCAAAAATATTTCTCTGTTTAGCTCTGCAAAGGTTGCTTCTGGTTCCGTGGAATGGTCAAACGGAGTCGATCTCGGCTTTGATACGCTCTATCTGGAAAGCCTGACATTTGCCGGCGGTCGAGATTCAACAAGCTAGGCAAAACTCCTTACGGATAGCCGAGGGCAAGGATCTCGGCGGTGTTAAAACAAACAATTTTGACCAAGACATTACTGCTAGAATGGCACATTGAATCAGTTCTTCAGGTAAAAGCAGTATGGGTCGCGCCAAAAAAGTCGTTCTCGCCTATTCCGGTGGGGTAGATACATCGGTTTGTATTCCCTATTTAATGCACGAATGGGGAGTAGAGGAAGTTATTACCCTCGCGGCGGATTTAGGCCAGGGGGATGAACTGGGGCCGATTCAGGAAAAAGCCCTCCGCTGTGGTGCGGTGGAATCCTTAGTTATCGACGGTAAGGAAGAATTTGTCAAAGAATATGCTTTCCGCTCCATCCAGGCCAATGCCCTCTACGAAAACCGTTATCCCCTCTCCACAGCCTTGGCCCGCCCCCTCATTGCCAAAATGTTGGTAGAAGCGGCAGAGAAATACGGTGCTGATGCGGTGGCCCATGGTTGTACTGGCAAAGGCAATGACCAAGTACGGTTTGACATTAGCATTATGGCTCTCAACCCCAATTTGAAGGTGTTGGCACCGGCCCGGGAATGGAAAATGAGCCGGGAAGAAACCATTGCCTACGGCGAAAGATATGGCGTGGAGTCCCCCGTGAAAAAGTCTTCCCCCTACAGCATTGACCGTAATATCCTCGGCCGTAGCATCGAAGCGGGGCCCCTGGAAGACCCCATGACCGAACCGACGGAAGAAATTTATTTGATGACCAAGGCGATCGCCGATACCCCGGATGAGCCAGAGTATGTGGACATCGGTTTTGAAAAGGGCATTCCCGTCAGTTTAAATGGGGTGATACTTGACCCTGTTGTTCTAGTGGAACGGCTGAATGAAATTGCCGGTAACCACGGAGTGGGCCGTTTGGACATGGTGGAAAACCGGGTGGTGGGGATTAAATCCCGGGAGATTTACGAAGCTCCGGCTCTATTGGTACTGATCGATGCCCACCGGGATCTGGAAAGTTTGACCCAAACCGCCGACGTCACCCACTATAAAAACACCGTCGAGGAAATTTATAGCCAGTTGATTTACCGGGGATTATGGTACAGCCCCCTCAAGGAAGCCTTGGATGCCTTCATTGTTCAAACCCAGGAACGGGTAACGGGCATGGTACGGGTGAAGTTCTTTAAGGGTAATGCCAACGTGGCTGGGCGCAAGTCCGATTACTCCATCTATGATGCGGAATTAGCTACCTATGGCATGGAAGACCAATTTGACCATAAAGCAGCGGAAGGCTTCATCTACATTTGGGGTTTACCCACCAAGGTTTGGGCTCAGAAAATGCGGGGTTAGGTTCCAAACTCAATCGTTTTGCCGGATTGCCCAGTTTAATTAGCTAAATATTGCTAGACCCCGATCGCCAGGGATATGAACCTTGGGCCGTCGGGGTTTTTGCTGTGGGTAATGTCGGGGTTTTTGCTGTGGGTAATATGGTGTAGAAGCTTGGGACGGTGGAACGAATTACGGTTAAAATTTGGACTGTTCCTTTTCCTTTCTTCCCCATGCTGAGACTGATTACCGACTGTGATGGCCCGATTATGGATGTTTCTGAGCGGTATTATCAGGTTTATCAATACTGTCTGGAGCAGGTTAAATTGCCTGGGCAAAATCTGAACATACTGAGCAAAGCGGAATTTTGGCAAAGGAAACGGAGCAAGGTGCCCAAGGCACAGATTGGTGTTGACTCTGGTTTGACCCCGGAGCAAACGGAAGAATTTGTCGCCATCCGCAATCGCACCGTCCATAGCCAGCCCTATTTGCCCTATGATCTACCCCTGCCTGGAGTGGAGGGAATTTTACAGGGCATCAAAGACCGGGGTATTGATCTGGTGCTAATGACCATGCGGCGGGAAAGTGAACTGCAGGAAGCCCTAGACCGCAATCACTTTAACCATTTTTTCCCGATCGATCGCCGTTATTGTTTAGCGGATGGTTATGTGAAAACCGGCGACACTAACGATAAACCCCTATTGATGGAACGGGCCCTGGCTGAATTACTTCCGGCGGATAGTGTGTGGATGGTGGGGGACACTGAAGCGGATATTTTGGCGGCCCAGCGGGGTAATATGCCGGCGATCGCCGTTTTGTCTGGCATTCGTAATCGAGAACAATTGGAACGTTATCAACCGGATTTTATTGTGAACAATTTAGCCGAAGCAGTGAATTTGTTTTACCAACACCACGGGGTGGAATAGGAGTTGAATAAGTTTTGTGCCAACCGCTGGAAATCCAGTTGGCAAATCGTCCATACTGAATGCTAGGGGCTGACTAAGGCCCCATTGAGGAGTGGAAATTAATAACAGCAAAGCACCGAGTTGAAACCATAGGAGCAAAATATGATTAGCGTCGGACGAAAAATTACTATAGCCCTCGGGCTAACGGCGATCGCCTTTGGTTCTGCGTTCCCGGTTCAAGCCCAAATGATGACAGAAGAAAATCTTAATGCCTTGCCCCAATCGGAAGGCAGTGCGGCGGATTTAGCCGGTATTTTGCCCAAGGATAGTGCCCTCTGGCTGGGGGGCGTCGGGGGAGAGGGGGATATCGATGCAGAAGGAAACTACAATCCCTACGAAATTCGCTCAGACCAATTAAATGGGTTACTGACGGACATAGAGCAACAACAATTATTGGAAAGTTCCCAACTCCGCCTCGGCATTGGTAGTTTTTAACTAGCTTTTAACTATCAAAGTCCCTGGGGTTGGTCAACCCATCACAGTGCCCTAAGTAGCGGCAGGATACCAAATATTTTCCACCTGTTTCACTAGATCTTCTGCCCAGACGGTGGAAGGTTCCGATTCAACACGAGGATTTAATAAAGTCACATGGCCCAGCTTGCGACCAGGACGACATTCCCCCTTACCGTACCAATGGACGTGGCTATGGGGGAGAGCGTCCAGTTTAGCCAACTGTTGTTGATAATCCCCTGCGGATACTTCATAGCCCAATAAATTGACCATCACCGCTTGGCCGCAATGCAAAGCCGACGACCCCAATGTTTGTCCAGTCACCGCTTGTAGTTGCAAAGCAAATTGGGAAGTGTGGCAGGCGTCTAAGCTGAAATGGCCGGAATTGTGGGTGCGGGGGGCCAATTCGTTGATCAGTAACCGTTGCTCTGGGGTATGGGTTTGGTTAGACTTTGGTAACAGGAAAAATTCGATCGCCAGGATGCCGACGTAATCCAAATGGTTGAGAATGCGGCGGCAGTAATCCTGGGCCGTGGCGGCAATGGCGGCATCAATGGGGGCGGGGGCCACCACCCAACGGCAAACCTGGTCAATTTGATGGGTTTCCACCACCGGGTAGATTTCCACTTCTCCCTTGGCATTGCGGGCCCCAAGGACGGCCAATTCCCTTTCGTAGGGGACAAAACTTTCCACCATCCAACTACCGGGGTGGTCTTGACTCAAATCTGGTAGATCCGCCGGGGAATTAATAATTTGGGTTCCTTGGCCGTCATAGCCGTGGCGACGTGCCTTTAACACCCAAGGAAAAGCGGGCAACTGGGAAGGCAATGATTCCAGAGCCCAAAAGTCCGGCACAGGTACACCGAGGTTTTGCAAAAAATGGCGTTGTTCCCATTTATCCAACAAAGGAGCGAGGGAATCGAGCCGGGGATAAAAAGTAACTCCTTGTTCAGCTAACTTTTCCAAGCTGGGCAAATCGACAAATTCATTTTCAAAGGTGATTACCCCACAGTGTTCAGCCAATGCCTTGGTACCCTCTCCATCGGCGATCGCCGCCAACACCACTTTGTCTGCCAATACCACAGCCGGATCGGTTTCTTCAGGGGTTTGCACCGCTAATTTGAGCCCTAATCGGGGGGCCTCCTGGGCCATCATCCAGGCTAACTGTCCACCACCAACTACCCCCACTGTGGTTAATTGTTTTTCCATCGAACTATCTACTGTCGCCTAAGAGTTTACTTTGTAGTATTTATGTCTACTTAATCCATCCCCCATCCTTTCCCCGACAAGCTCCGACAAATGGGGGAAATTTGAACAACCATTACGAGATCTACTCTAACTAGGAACCGGGCAGGATTGTGCCAACAGACTCTAACTTTTGACAAGTTTGATTTAACCCAATGGTTTTATTAGGAACAACCCAGGGATTCCCTGGTGCTGTTGCCGGTTTTGGGGTTAACCCCATCCGCTACTTCACATAGGGCCGCCACTTGTTCTGAATCCAATACCGCTAGGGTAAAGTCAGCACCCTGGATTTTGGCATTTTTAAAGGAAGTCCGGAGCATAATTGCCTCGGCTAAAATGGCGTTTTCCAAATTGGCCCCGTTGAAACTGGTCAAATAAGCCAAGCCATTGGTCAGATCCGCCCCCTTGAGGTTGGCATCGGTGAGGTTAGCCCCGTTAAATACAGAGCCCCGCAAATCCATGGCTTCAAAAATACTGCTGGTCAAGTCCACATTGGTAAACTGGGCAGTAAGCAGGTCTTGGTCCCGAAAATCCGTTTCCGCCAACACCATATTTTCAAAAGCTGAAGCTCCCCCGGTCACGGAAGAAGAGCTAGCGGCGATCGCCGGGGCAGACCAGATCAAACAGGCCACGGTGAGCACAACAAGGAAGGACTGACGAAACACTTTCAGCATTGGGGAAGCGATGACCTGAATTCAGGGCGGCGGTGAGATGTAGACACCAACTAGATTATCAGCAATCAAGGCGCGGGCATACCCCCAACAACAGGGAGAGATTATATTCTGCCCATTTCCTTGGTTGGCGGGAATTTACTGGTCAACTGGGGCGATAAGCAATTTACCTCACAATTAGTGCCGGTAAATTAAGTCTGACCTTGCTATGATCAGGGATGTCTTTTATCCTTTTTTATTGAATATGTACTATTTGCCCCAGCCTCCCTATTTTTTAATTGCGGTAGGGCTTTTTGTTGGGATTTCCTGTGGCGCGGCCTTTGAAGCCACCTTGAAACAGAAAGTGAAGCTTTGGCTCAATACCCCCGCCAGTACCTTGGCAGACCTGGATTTACAACTGCCTTTTATCGGTATCTGTGTGGGAGTTTGTGTATTTTTAGCTTCTGGAGTGCAAATTTTCCTGGGTAATGGTTGGATTTCCTATGCCATTTCTTTGCCTATTACCATTTTTATCGCAGCGTTGGTATGGCGACAATTGGATAGCTTGCTTAAACAATTAAAAAGCGGTGGATCTGCGGCTATTGACTTAGATATATTCTAATTAACGAGAAGGTTTGCCACAATTTTGTTATGGATATTATGGATTTACCTGTTCTCGGCTCCACCCTATTTTTTACCATTTTTTCCCTGATTGGCTTAGTATTTTTTATCCGTTCTTCGGTTAAAGACCGAACCCAAAAAATCCGGGCTTGGATCGATAATCCCGAGGCGGGCATATTGGATGAGATTAAAACCTATTTCAATAACCGCGCCTATCGCATTACCAACATTGACCCGGTTCAACAGGCGATCGCCTTTGAGGGGAATGTAAAGGCTAGTCCATTTTTAGCGGTGTTTTTGAGTTTGTTGGCGGCCCTAGGACTGCTCTGCCTTGCTTTGGTGTTAGCCGTATTTTGGCCCCAACGGGGTTTTCTCTTTTTCTTCCTACTTTGGTTAGCTCCCCTAGCGGGCACTTTTTACTGGCAAAAAGCGGCCAGGGTAGAAGCGATTACGTTGGAATTGGGGGACCCGGATCAACCCTCCCATCCAGGGCAATATCCTTTGACCATCACCGCCCACCGGGATGAGTTACGAGAATTACAGGCCCAATTTCCTCTCGATTGGCAAGGAGGGAGTTCTCATTAATATGAGTGATACAGCGTTTACGGTATTTAACTAATGCAGTAAAGCCTTTAAAGCGTAGGGATTATGACTGTTTTATGGCAATTAAGCTGATTCAAAATTTGCTGTATTTTTGGGGAATTTGTCCAGACGAGCTTATTTATTTTTTCAACTTTTGTACCGTTAACTTTGCTTGCTAACAACTAAATTTCAAACCCATGGGCTTAGCCATTGACAGTAATTTGATTGGTAAAATTTTAACCCCTGCCCTGAGGCTCTGGCTCCGCTCCCAGGTGGAAACGGTGGAAAGTTTAGAGTTGGAAATTGACGGCAAAGACCGACAAATTTTACGGGGCTATGTGCCCAGGGTTGCCCTTAGTAGCGATAGGGCCATTTATCAAGGCCTACAACTAGGACGGGTGCTACTCCGGGGGGAAAATATTCGCATTAACATTGGTCAAGTAATCAAGGGAAAACCCCTAACATTATTGGAACCAATTCGGGTTAGTGGGGAGTTACAAATTTCTCAAAGCCACCTCCAGGCATCCCTGACATCTACCCTATTAGCCAGTGCTTTTTGGGAATTGTTGGTGGCTTTATTAGCGGAACAGGGGGTGACAGATCCCCAGGGCCAGTTAGAAAATTACACTTTCCTTTGGCAGGCGATCGCCTTGGAGAATCAATCTTTTCAGCTCAAGGGTGAAGTACAAGACCCCCAGGGTCAAAGCCATGATCTTTTAGTGCAGGCTCGCCTCCAATTGGCCAGTCCCAAAACCCTGCATCTAGAAGACATTACCCTACTAGGACTACCGGCGATCGCCAACCGAAACTTAGAGCGTTTGACCGTTGATTTAGGGGAAGATGTGGATCTTGAATCCCTCGATCTAAACAATGGCGAGCTTTTCTGCCTTGGTCGAGTATTAATCCGCCCTTGAACCTTGTTAGGTTATTGGTGACTCCCATGATAGTCACAGTCCTCCTCATATCACAAGCATTAATCGGCCTTTATATTTCCAATTCAATTACGGAATAGTCAAATTGAACCTTAGTTTTTAAGCTAAGTTCGGATATCACTACTATACAAGTAACACACGACTCCAGTTTTTGACGTTATCATTACTAAGACGCAATCGGTAGGGTATCTATCCTTGCCTAGACGCTATATGTAGAAATTGATTGAGAAACGACTGTCATATGAATCTGACTTGTGATCCTGCTTCTGAAATAAAAACATTCAAAATCCTATCAATAGATGGAGGAGGTATTAAAGGGCTATTCTCAGCTAGGATTATTGAGCATTTCGAGCAAAAATTTAATTGCAATATTGCTAATTACTTTGATCTAATCTGCGGTACCTCAACTGGCGGCTTAATTGCTTTGGGACTCTCGCTAAATATTCCGGTTGGCTTGATTAGCAACCTATATTACAAAAGAGGAAAGAAAATATTTCCTCAAAGTCTTGGCTTACTTCGGTCTTTAATACAGCTTGTTTTTGGCAGCAAATATGACAACAAAGAGCTAAGGCAGGCATTAGAAGAAATCTTTGGCGATAAAACACTTTCAGATTCAAAAGCCTTGCTCTGTATCCCTGCATTTTCCTTAACTGATGGCAGGCCATTCATTTTCAAATACGATCACGCAGAAGGTGATCTCGTTCGTGACAACAAAACCAAATATATTGACATTGCGCTTGCAACAAGTGCGGCTCCTACATACTTACCAATCATTACGATAGATACCTATGACAACAAGCAGTTTGTGGATGGCGGAATATATGCCAATAATCCTACTCTTGTTGGAGTTATAGAAGCGCTCCGCTACTTTGTTGGTAAGAACAAAAAATTTCAGAGGTTACAAGTATTGTCAATTAGCTCTCTTGAAACTAATCCTGGTCGAAGATTCATTACTAAGCATAATCGATCTGTAGTTGACTGGATGTGTAGTAAAGATTTGATTGCTACTTTTTTTGAAGGCCAAGCTTACCAAACACAGTATTTTGTAGATACATTAGCCCGATACTGTGATTCACCATTTGATTATGTTCGTATTCCAAGTGCCGATCTATCCCCTGCGCAAGCTCGAATCATTAACTTAGATAATACTTCTCGTGAGGCATTAGACATCATTTCGCAGAAAGGAAAAGATCAAGCTCTCTTCTGGGGTAGGAAGGATGAGGTTGTTCAGTTCTTTGAAACTCGTAAACAGTACATTACCAAGTATTAGTATGGCTAACTGTCATCAGCTTTTCCAAGATTTCAACGAATCAATTGCTTTAGATTCGGAACACAAAAAATCTTTGCGCCAGTCCCGTGATGCTGTCCGCAACAAGATAAAAGCATACTTCAAAAACAAAAATAACGGACTTACTCCAAAATTTCATGGGCAAGGTTCATTTATGATGCATACCATCATTGAACCCCTTGATGGAGAGTATGATATTGATGATGGGATCTATTTCCAAGTAGAAAAAGAACCATCAGTAACTGTTCATACTTTTCATCGATGGATATGTGAAGCAGTAGATGGTCATACTGCGGAAAAACCTGTTGACAAGCAAACATGCGTAAGACTAATCTACACTAAAAAATATCACCTTGATCTTCCTGTCTACTACATTCTTGAAGGCGCATCTCCGTACTTAGCGCATAAAGGAAAGGGATGGATAACAAGCGATCCGAGAGAGTTTATTCGTTGGTTTAATCAGAAGGCAGATTCAGATGGTCAATTAAAAAGGATAGTGCGCTATCTAAAGGCATGGAGTGATTACAGAAAAGGGGAGTTGCCAAGCGGTCTCATCTTTTCGATTTTAGCAGCGAATAACATCGCACATGATGAAAGAGATGATGTGGCATTCTATCAAACTCTACGCAATATTAAATATAGTTTGAACTTAAACTTTGCGTGTTATCGTCCAACAACACCTACCCATGAAAACTTACTAGAAGACTATAGTAAAACAAATAAAGCATACTTCATGAGTCAACTGAGTAATTTTGTGGCTTCGGCAGAAGAAGCCTTGGATGAAGATACAAATGAAGAGGATGCTAGCAAGTGTTGGCGATATCACTTTGGTAAAGAGAGATTTCCCCTCGGCGTTGCTAAGCAAACAAAAAACATTTATTTTAGTGAATCTGTTTTCAATCGCGATTATGTTGACAGTAGTGTAAGCCTTGGCTCATATGACAACACTGAAGAATTTATTGAGGATCAATATCCTATTCATTTACAGTACTACTTAAGAATTAATTGCAGGGTTCATCAGAATGGATGGAGAACTAGGTTGTTGCATGAATTGATTGCAAGAAACCTTCTTGTGCCAACTCAGAAGAAGCTAGAGTTTTTTATATCTGATTGCAATGTCCCCAAGCCATATACTGTAAAATGGAAAGTCCGAAACGTAGGTGATGAGGCAATTCGAAGAAATTGCATTCGGGGAAAAATTGTTGAGGATACGGGAAAGCAAAGGAAAGAGGAAACTAGCGATTTCCACGGCCCACACTATGTAGAATGCTATGTGGTCAAAAATGGTATTTGTGTTGCACGTGCAAGAATTGATGTTGCCATAAAAGACGAGGCGTGGTAGATGTTTGAAACAATTCATCGCAGCCTAGCAACGCCCATGCACGCCGACCACTGAAGTGTGATCAGTTGTGATGCAAAGGTTATCTGGGGCGGGTGATGAGCAAGGGTAATCAGCCGGTGGAATTGTAATTTGCCCCCTAAATTCCCTCAACTTGGGGGATCCGGGGGGTTTTTAAACACTTTCTACACGTTGGAATAAACGCTATTCCTTAGGATGGTGTAACCCTTAATTAACTCTTGAATACCCCGTCCCAAAGACCAGTCAGGAGTAAAGCCAGTGCTCAAAATTCTTTGGTTAGAAACAATATAATCCCGCTTATCCGGATCCTCCCCGATGGGCGCTTCTAGATAAACAAAATTAGGCAGATATTTGCGAATTTCTGCACAAAGCTCCAGTTTAGATAAATTGGCATCTTCCAAACCAACGTTATAGGGCTTACCCTTCATGGATTCAAAATTTTCCAAGCCATGGAGAAATACCTTAGCCACATCCCGGATATGAATATAATTGCGTTTGAAATGGCCTTCAAAAATCACCACTGCTCGGTCATAAAAAGCACGGTACACAAAATCATTAACCAACAAATCCACCCGCATGCGGGGAGCCATACCAAATACCGTCGCTAGGCGAAAAGTCATACTGTTATCTCGGGCTAACACCGCTTTTTCCGCTTCCACCTTTGTCACCCCATAGAGGGAAATGGGTCGCAGGGGACTTTCTTCGGTACAAAATTTACCCTTTTCCCCAATGCCGTAGCCACTGTTGGTAACTGGCATCAAAATCCGCTGTTGGGGGCTGGCCAGTTGACAGATCATTTCCACTGCCGTCTGATTAGTGGTTTTAGTCCCAATTTGATCCCGACTGCACAGGGGAGCTCCCACTAGGGCCGCCAGAGGAATAATCACATCGGCGGTTTTTAGTTGTTCTTTAATCAGGTCTTCCTTGCGGCAATCCCCCCGGATAACGCTAAAAGTTTCATACTGACAGCATTCCGCCAAGCTATTTTGCTGGAACATGAAGTTGTCTATCACCGTTACCTCATAACCCACCGCCAACAAAGTGGGGGTTAGGACAGAACCAATGTAGCCACCGCCACCGGTAATCAAAATTTTCATAATCACTCCTCCATGTTCTCTTTAACTATTTTTGAGCAAAAAATATCCGTTCCCAGTAAAGCAAAAAAAGGGCAACTTGCCAGAATTATTGGGGAATGGTGAGGGCATCGTGGCGTTTGACCTCCTCCAGGTATTGCCCGATCGCCTCGGAGGTTTTGCCCATATAACGCACCACCCCCCGGTCCAGCCAGATGGTAGTAGGACAGGCATCTTGGATAAAACCTAGGCTATGGGAAACCACCAGAATAGTGGTGTTGTGCCCCCAGAGCTTATCCATGCGGGCCTGGGACTTATGCTTAAAACTCTCATCCCCCACCGATAAAACTTCATCCAAAATTAGAATATCCGGCTTCACATCAGTGGCAATGGCAAAGCCCAACCGGGCCGACATCCCTGAAGAAAGGGACTTCACTGGCATATCGCCCAGGGTTTGTAGCTCAGCAAAATCAAGGATGGAATCTACCCTGTCCAACATTTCCTGGCGGGAAAATCCCAACATGACGCCGTAGAGGATGATGTTATCCCGCACACATAAATCCGGATCAAAACCAGCTCCCAACTCAATTAAGGGGGCAATTTCTCCCCTCACCCGTAAACTGCCGGCAGAAGGTTCCAAAATACCGCAAATCACCTTAAGCAGGGTGGACTTCCCCGAACCATTGGAGCCGATGATGCCAATTTTTTCCCCCGTCACTACCGTAAAATCTATGTTGTCTAGGATCAGCTTACGGGAAGGCTTACGATACTTACCTTCAATAAAAGATAGTACGGTGCGCTTCAGGTCGTAGGAAAACTCCTCCTGGGTTCGACGGTACAAAGAAACCTTATCAAGACGAATAACTTCAGACATCTAAAATTAGCTTTACAACAGATCCATGAAATTCTTTTGCCAGGAGCGAAAGCATAACCAACCCAAGGCCAATAAGATTAAACCATTTAATAGTCCATGGACGATCAAACCAGACTCAGGCAAATCCCCTGACAGGGAAATTTGACGAATACTGTCAATGATCGGTAACAGGGGGTTGATGACCAAAAAGCGACGCACTTGTTCCGGCACAATTTCCGATGGATAAAAAATAGGCGAGCCAATCCAGAGCATGAAGGTAACTAGCTCATAGAAGTAGGGCAAATCTCGGAAAAATACATAAAGGGCACTGACAAAAAAGCCCACTCCAGTGCACACTAGGCTCAGGGCCAAGAGGGGAAAAAAGAGAGAAAGGGCATTGACAAACCACCAGCCAGATTCCCAAGACTTATAAATGGTGACGATCGCCAATAGGGGGAGTGGTCCCACCACAAATTGGAAAACGTTGGCAATGATCATGGACAGGGGAAAGACGCTGATGGGCAGTTTGATCTTGTTCATTAGCCCCCCACTGGCCACCACACTGGACAGAGCTTGACTGGTGGAAGCGGAAAAAAAGTTAATCACCAACAGCCCCGTAAAGGCCGCCAGGACATAGTTCAGGGCGGAACCATAAAAGGAGGCAAAGGCCGCGCCGAAAATTGCCGCATAAATCCCCGTCATAATTAGGGGGTTTAGCAAAGACCAGTAAACCCCTAAAAAGGAACCCCGGTAACGGCCTTTCAGGTTGCGCTCCACTAATATCTGTAAAAGTTCCAAGTAGCGCTGAATGGGGGACCAGTTCACCCTTGTCGGTAGCGAAAGAGCCATAAAAAATTCTAAAAAATTGCGGGGCGGCGCCGAGCTAAACAAGAATTGTATAGAGTTGTGTGGCCTTTGTCGAGATAGTTGGATCGTGTGAACTAATCAGGCTTCTCTGAACCAATGGGAAAACAGTGTGCTGATTTTTGCAACCACCATTAATTCAAGCGCTCGAAAAAATCTGCTAGCGAGGTTAGAATAGGCCAGTTCACAAATCTCCCTGCCCAAATTTCATGGTTGTCAGCACCGTTAATCCCACAGCGCCCATGCCTGTGACCCCCATTTTCAATCCCACCGGCAACGATTCCGTCGAGAACCGTACTATTTGGTTTGGTAACACGACCAACTTAATGCAGTTGAATGACGTGCGCTATAACTGGGCCGTTGGCCTTTATCAGCAAATGCGTGAAAACTTCTGGATTAAATAGGTAGTCCAGATTAAATCCCTTGAAAACGGTGAAACTCTGCATTCCATTTCTAAAAATGCTTGTTGTCATCAAAAGAAATTAAACAAGATGACAAATGGACAGCAAAACCTGTACAAAGTGTCACAAAACCAAACCAATCTTTGAGTTTCATAGAGATGCTAGGCTAAAGACCGGATTTACTTCCAGATGTAAAGTTTGTACTTGTGAATACAAGCGAGCGTACTACGAATCTGAAGAAGGTAAAGCAAAGGTTAAGGCTTACAATCAAAGGAATGCAAAGAGAAGATCAGAATATAGCAGACTCTATTCCCAAAAATATCGGGACTCTCAATTCAAGAATCAGCGCAAACTTGAATTTTGTCTTTATAAAGGAGGATTTTGTTCTGAGTGTGGTTTTGAGGCGACAGAAGACACAATTGCTGCCTTTGACTTTCATCACATTAACCCATCTGAAAAGGAATATACACCTTCGGATATGTTGATGTTGAGGAAAGATAAAGTTTTTAAAGAATTGGATAAGTGTGTACTTTTATGCTCCAACTCTCATAGAATTTTGCACCACAGACAATACCGTGCCAAGCTGCTGGAAAAACAGCAGAAGGTGTAGAGACTATCGAAAGGCAAACATCAATTGTTTGACCAAGTAGAGTAGGCAGTAAGCCATTGACTGTCGAAGCGGGGGACTCCTTAATTATAAGGATGATGATATAGTCCGATCCCTATGGCGACATGGGGCAGCTTGAATAAAGCGGATTAGGTGTAGCGACCCTAATTGAACAGGAATGACCTCAAAGACTAGATATTACCCAGGATGTTACAGATTACTGGAACTTAACTAACGAAGAACGGTATGCTTTCGACGGGATTTTGTCTTATTTGACCTTTCTAGATTCTGTCCAAACTTGTAACATTCCCCATTTGAAAAGTAGCGTTACCGCTCCAGAAATTAGCCTTTGTATGGCGGAGCAAATTTCCCAGGAGGGCATGCACAACCAGAGCTACCAGTACATGATCGAGACGATTATTCCCACAGAAAAGCGGGATACAGTGTACGAATTTTGGCGCACAGACCGGGTGTTAAAAGAACGGTGCGAGTACATCGCCATGCTCTACCAAAAATATGTCGATCATCCCACCCAGGAAAATTATTTTGTCGCCTTAATGGCGGACTATTTGTTGGAAGGATTATATTTCTACAATGGTTTCATTTACTTTTACAATCTGGCTTCCCGCATGTTAATGCCCGGTTCCGCCGACATTTTTAAAATGATCAACCGGGATGAGTTGAGCCACGTGCGTCTCTACCAAAAGCTAATTCCCGAAGCGATGCAGGTATTCACCCACTCCACAGATCAAATTTATGAAATGTTTGATAAGGCGGTGGAGTTTGAATGTCGTTGGACTAACCATATTGTGGGCAATAATATCCTCGGCATTACAGAATCTAGTACGGAACAGTACACCAAATACCTGGCTAACAGCCGTCTACGGGCGATCGGTTTGGATCCTCTTTACACTGAACCCCGCTATGGCAAAAGTCCCTACACCCACTTGGAACGCTTTTCCGATACGAAAAAAGAGGCCCACACTAAGGCGAATTTCTTTGAAGCAACGGTGACTAGCTATGTGATGTCTTCTGGGGTAGCTGGTTGGGATGAAATCTAGTTGGGTTCTGGTGGTCTCCCCAAATGCTTCGACTTTTGGGGCAAAACAGATGCCTGAAATATTGCTAGAGAGTTTACGTAAGCGACAGCCTGCTTGATAAGTTTGGTGGTTGATTTGGGAAATCCGCACTGTATTGCTTGCAATCAGTCTCGGGAGGATGTCAGCAATTCGTTAAATTCTAGCGACAAATTAAGAGATATCCCCTCTAGCCCCCCTTCTCAAGGGGGGAAGCCGATGGACAGGAGGACATGATAATACTTATCTATTATTTTGAGATTTGGTATTAGGAAACTGCTATTTTTTTTCCTCGGTAATCTGGGGCATCACCACTGTCCCTGCTTTTAGATCAATAATTTCTAGGGCTTGGTCGAGTTTGCCAATGCCACACCACTGTCCAGTGCTTTCCACAAAGCGACAGGCCGCTTCCACCTTTGGCCCCATGGAACCCTCCGCAAAACGGTAACGGCGCAGATTTTTCGGAGTAGTTTGGTCAAAACGGTGGGCGTAGTTAGTACCCCAGTTTTTGTACACGCCATCGGTATCGGTGAGGAGTAGTAACCCTTGGGCTTGGAGATTTTTGGCCAACAGAGCGGCGGCCAAGTCTTTGTCAATCACAGCTTCTACCCCCTGCATTCCCCCAGCTTCATCCACCACAATGGGAATGCCCCCGCCCCCGGCACAGACCACCAGAGCACCACTGTTGACCAACAATTGGATGGTGGGTAGTTCGATGATCCGTTGTGGTTCCGGAGAAGCCACCACCCGACGATAACCTTGGCCGTCAGCGGCGATCGCCCAACCCATTTCCTGCACTAACTGTTGCGCTTGCTCCAGGGGATAAACCGGGCCAATGGGCTTAGTGGGTTTAAGAAAAGCAGGATCCTGGGGATCAACAGTGATTTGGGTCAATAACGTCACCACATCTCGACTCGGTAACTGGTTCCGTAATTCCTGCTCCAATAGATAACCGATCATGCCTTCGGTTTCCGCCCCTAAAACGTCTAGGGGGTAGGGCTTACAGGATTTTTCACATTCCCCTTGCAGGGCCAGTAAACCGACCTGGGGGCCATTGCCATGGGTGACTACTACGGAATATTTTTGCACCACTTTGGCGATCGCCAGGGCGGCAATGTGGATATTAGCCTTTTGAATTTCCACTTCCGGGGGTTGATTCCTTTGCAGTAGGGCATTTCCCCCGAGGGCAATGATCACAGGTTTGGGGTTGGAGTGTTTATTAGGAGAATTCATGGGTTTTGCCCCCTAGCCCCCAATGGGCCAAAAACGTATCAACAACCTCACCTAAACCTGGTTCTTCAGCCTCAGCATAATCGTAGAAAACCCTCACCAATGGTTTATTCAATGCAATTAAACGACCCAGATCACTGGGAGTGCCGGATACCACCACATCCACCGTAGCAGCATTGAGTGTATCGGCCAAAGCTTTTAATTGGGCAGGAAAGTAGCCCATAGCAGGTAAAATTTGGCTCAAATGGGGAAATTTAGCGTAAACCGCCGCGATTTCCGGCACAGCATAGGGTCTGGGGTCTACTATTGCAATGTTTTCAATGTCCTTAACTGCCTGGTAGCCTGCACCATAGCCCATGCCTCCGTGGGTGGTAGTGGGACCGTCTTCCACGACAATGACCCGTTTGCTCCGCAGATCCAAGGGAGGCTCTAGGCGTAATGGCGATCGCCCTGGAATAATTTTGGCACTGGGGTTCAACTGGGCGATGGAGTCCCGCACCTGGGCAATGTGGGCTGTCGTGGCCACATCGGTTTTTGGAATTAGGACAATATCTGCCATCCTGAGCGCCGTTTCCCCTGGATGGTATAGGTTCTCATCCCCAGGTCGGAGAGGGTCCACCAACACAATGTGTAAATCTGGTTGCACAAAGGGAAAATCGTTGTTGCCCCCGTCCCAGAGAATGACATCACTTTCCAAGGAGGCTTTCTCGACAATTAAACCGTAATCCACCCCGGCATAGACCACATGGCCTGCCAAAATATGGGGTTCGTATTCTTCCCTTTCTTCCACGGTACAGTTTGCCCGGTCTAAATCTTCTAGGGTGGCAAACCTTTGCACCGTCTGCTTTTCTAGATTTCCATAGGGCATGGGATGGCGAATGGCGCAGACCCTTAAACCCAGTTGGCGTAAACGTTGGGATAACCAGCGACTCACCTGGGATTTGCCGCAGCCGGTACGCACCGCCGACACCGCAATCACCGGCAATGTGGCTTTGATCATGGTTTGAGCGGGCCCCAGGAGGACAAAATCCGCTCCGATCGCCAAGGCCCGGGAGGCGAGATGCATTACCTGTTGGTGGGACACATCGCTGTAAGCAAACACTATCTGATCAACTCGATTTTCCCGGCAAAAATGTTCTAACTCTTCTTCCTCAATAATGGGAATGCCCTGGGGATACAGTGCCCCCGCTAAACCAGGCGGATAACGGCGATCGGCAATGCCCACAATCTGGGTGGCAGTGAAAGCCACCACTTCGTACTGGGAATTATCACGATAAACTTGATTGAAATTGTGAAAATCCCGCCCTGCAGCCCCTAAAATCACTACTCGCCGACGGTTGTCAGTAATTCCATTTGTAACCATAAACCCCTTTCCTCCGGACAATGGACTACGCCGTCACCATTCCGACCAAGGCAACGTCCGTTTGATTGATGAACTTATCGAGCTCAGACACCAGCTCAAAATATGATTAACCGGGCAGTTTTACCGCGTTTTTATCCCTGCTCTGCATTGATCCCCGGTTGCTTTTCTACCTTTTATGATAAACACCAACGGGATTATCCCCAGAACCCTTGTTACAATACTTTGCCTAGGAAACTTCTCCCCAACCTTGGTTCAGCTCTAAAATTGCCCATTTTGACCAAGAAAAACCGCTAGGATAGGGCAAATTTAAGACAACCCTAACTTTGTCTTTTACTCAACCTTTTTTAATTTACTCCCCCCACCATTGCACCATGGCGATCGCCTCAATCTTTCAAGGGATTTTGCCCTATTACAAGAAACCATTTTGGCGCAATTTCCTTTTAGGTCTGCTGGTAAGTTTGGCGATCGTTCACCCTTTTCCCCTGTTTAGCCAACTCCAAGCCCAAAACGTCTTTCCAGAAATCCGGGGGGTATGGATCACCAATAACGACACTGTTAGATTTTTAGACGAGGGCCGCACCCAGGAATCCATCAACCTGTTGGCGGACTTAAACTTCAACACCATCTACCCCGTAGTCTGGAACTCCGGCTATGTGCTCTACGAAAGCGAATTTGCCAAAAGGGAAGGATTGCAACCCTTTAGCCCCAGGGGAGATCAAGGTCAGGACGTGCTAGCAGATATCATCGCCAAAGCCCACCGCCGCAATATGTTGGTTTTGCCCTGGTTTGAATTTGGCTTTAAGGCTCCCCCGATGTCGGAACTGGTCAAACGCCATCCTTGGTGGTTTACCCAAAAGCGAGATGGCAGTAAAACGTCTGTGAGCGCCGCCGGAGAAGTGATGTGGATGAATCCTTTTCACCCCCAGGTACAGGCTTTTATTACCCAACTGGTGATGGATGCGGTCAATAAATACGATTTGGACGGAGTTCAGTTCGACGATCACACCGCCCTGCCCAACGAATTTGGCTATGATAATTACACCGTTTCCTTATACCAACAGGAAATGAAAAAAGCGCCCCCAAGCAACCCCAAAGATCCAGCCTGGATTCGCTGGCGAGCCGATAAAATTACTGCCTTCATGGTGCAGTTAAATGCTCGCATAAAAGCCGCTAAACCAAACATTCTCCTATCCGTTTCCCCCGCCACTTACAACTTGGCTTACAACACTTTTTTGCAGGATTGGTTGGATTGGATCCGCAAAGGCATTGTTGACGAAGTGATAGTTCAGGTTTACCGCACAAGCTTGCCCAACTTCACCGAACCGATTCAACGCCCCGAATTTCGCGAAGCTAAAACCCTGATTCCCACCGCGGTCGGCATCCTCACTGGATTGCCCACTAAGCAAATTTCCATGCCCCTGGTGAATGACAAGGTTTATGCGGCCCGGGCCCAGGGCATGGGGGCTTCTTTTTTCTATTACCAAACCCTCTGGGACGTTGCACCAGAGGAAAAGGATTATCGTATTCAGTCCTTTCGTCGTCTATTTGCCTCCCCAGCCCCCCGCAGTTTAGCTAGAATTGCCCCGCCCCCACCGGCAACCCCTGTTCCTTCTGCTCCCCCCAGCAATCCGCCCCCCACTTCCCAAGGTACCCCTGCCCCTCCTTTGCAGGGCATTCCCATCCCCGTCCAAATGCCAGGCGCTCCAGCCCCGACGAATAACCCTGTGACTCCTAATCCACCTCCACCAACCCCAGTTCCCCAGGAACCGGGGGGTTTTGCACCGGAACCAGTTTTGGACGACTCCATTCCCATAGATTGGTATTAGCATTGTCCTGGTTGCCCATGCCCCATGGCCCTTGCCTCTAGCCCACTCTCTAGCAGTTAATGGAACTGGGAAAGATTCAGTCCGATAACCATAAATTTGCTTAGAACAGTGGAAAACCTTGCTTTGACCGCTTTCTTTCAGGGTATTTTGGGCGCTTCTAGCATGGCCTTGGGGGCTTTAATTGCTGTGGCTTGGCAACCGGGACGAAAATTTCTAGCGGCGGTGATGGCCTTTGGCAGTGGTACTTTGATGGCGGCGATCGCCTTGGAAATTGCCAGTTCTGTTTACCGTAGTGCCAACGTGGTGGTCTTGGTGGGAGGTTTTTTGTTCGGGGGAGTGTTGTTTATTAGTTTAAGTAAATACATTGATGAACATGGGGGATTTTTACGCAAACCCGCCGTTAGTCGTCGCTATGTGGTAGAACACCAAATTATTGAATCCCATGAGCTGGTGGACCACCTTGCCCATAGTGAGGTGATGAACGCCTTGCCCGAGGAGGAAAAGCATCAGCTAGCGGCCCTACTGACTCCCCACCACGCCCCACCGGGGGAACCACTCTGCCGAGAAGGAGACCAGGGGGATTATTTTTATTTGATCGGTGGCGGTGAAGCGGACGTGTATAAGGGGACAACCTGGGTTAATCGACTGAAATCCGGCGATATTTTTGGGGAAATGTCTTTACTCACTGGGGAGCCCCGATCCGCCACGGTGGTGGCCGTCACTCCCATGGAACTGTATCAGTTGGACAAGGAAAATTTTGCCCATATTCTCAGCCAGTCTCCCCATCTGGCCCTGGCCCTGAGTCGCAAGCTCGCCCGCCGTTTGCAGTTGGCCACGGACTTTGAAGAAATTGTTCCTCCCACAGATACGGTTTCGGTGTTGGAACCATTGGCAGAAGGCGATCGCCAGGTGTTGGCCAAATTGGCCCAAAGTTCTGCCCCCATGGCAATTTTGGTGGGCACACTGTTTGATAACATTCCGGAATCCATGGTGATCGGCATGAATACCCATATCACTCCCTGGGGGGGCGCTTTTTTGTTTGCTGTGTTTATTTCTAATTTTCCCGAAGCCCTTTCCAGTTCCTTTGGCATGAAGCAGGCCGGCATTTCCAACCGCAGAATTTTAACTCTCTGGTTTGGGGCGGTGGTGGCCAGTGGTCTCATTGCCATCGTGGGCTACTCCATTGGCCAGAGTGGCACCCTATTACTGGTGGCCGTGGCCCAGGCGATCGCCGGCGGGGGAATTTTAGCCATGTTGGCCAGCACCATGATGCCGGAAGCCTACGAATTAGGGGGCAGTTCCGTGGCCTATGCCACCATTATTGGGTTTTTAGCAGGGTTTCTGATTTCTGCTTCCCATCTATAGATTCCTTGGGTTCTTTCCCCTAAAAATCCCCCTCTTCCCCGTGTTCTTCCGCCCCATCCTCCGTTTCCACCGGAAAAACGGCATTGATCAACGACAATTTTTCCCGCACCTGTTGGTCGATGGTGGCGGCGATTTCCGGATTTTCCTCTAGATATTTGATGGCATTATCCCGACCCTGGGCGATGTTTTCGCCGTTGTAGCTATACCAAGCCCCTTTGCGGGTAATCACATCACATTTTTCCGCTAGGTCAATGGTGCAACCCATGCGGGAAATGCCCTGGCCAAAGATAATGTCAAATTCAGCAATGCGGAAGGGGGGAGCCACCTTATTTTTGGCCACTTTTACCTTGGCCCGGATACCGTATTCCCCTTCGGTGCCTTTTTTCAGGGTTTGAATACGGCGAATGTCTAAACGGACGGAGGCGTAGAATTTCAACGCATTACCTCCGGTGGTTACTTCAGGACTGCCGTAGGTGACGCCAATTTTTTGTCTTAACTGGTTGAGGAAAATCACCAAACAGCCCGATCGCCCGATGTTACCAGCAATTTTCCGCATGGCCTTACTCATCAAGCGAGCTTGGGAACCCACCGACGTATCCCCCATTTCCCCTTCAATTTCCGCCCGGGGTACCAGGGCCGCCACCGAATCCACCACAATGATATCCACCGCAGTGGAACGCACTAACTGGTCAACAATTTCCAGGGCCGACTCGCCGTTATCGGGCTGGGCCACTAAGAGGTTATCAATGTCCACCCCCAAGGCTTTGGAATAAACGGGGTCAAGGGCATGTTCTGCATCCACAAAGGCCGCGACTCCCCCTGCCTGTTGGGTGGCCGCCACCGCATGGAGGGCCAAGGTGGTTTTTCCCGAACTTTCCGGGCCGTAAATTTCCACAATCCTACCCTTGGGCAACCCCCCTCCCAGGGCCAAATCCAGAGTTAGGGCGCCGGTGGAAATGGTTTCAACCCGCATTTGGGTGGCATCCCCCAAGCGCATAATGGCTCCCTTGCCGAAGCTCCGCTCAATCTGAGCTAGGGCGGCGTTGAGGGCTTTTTCACGGTCGGAAATATTGGTGCTAGCCATGGATGTATGGGGATTACAGAAGGAGATTCTATCTTAGATGCTCGGGAAAAAATTCTAACTTAATCCTAGGCCTAGGGGCGGTCAAATTGGGCGAATCGATAAAATAGACTAGCTGAAGATCCTAGAACCGAGGTAACGGTGATTGAATTTCGGGAAAGTCTCAAAATGGCCACTAGCATGTTGCTGGCCAATAAGCTTCGTAGCAGTTTGACTATGTTGGGCATTGTCATTGGCAATGCGTCCGTGGTGGCCATGTTGGGCATTGGCCAGGGAGCCCAGGAGTTGGCCACTTCCCAGTTGGAAGATTTGGGCCCCAATGTGTTGTTTGTATTGCCCGGTTCCCAACGTAACCGTCGAGCTAGTTTCAATTTACCGAAAACTTTGGTTTTGAGTGACGCAGAGGCGATCGCCGCTCAAGTACCCAGTGTGGCCGGGGTGGCCCCGGAAATTAACCGCAGATTATTGGTGTCCCATCGGAGCTTGAACACTAATGCAACGGTGGTGGGCACTACCCCTGAATATCCCGCTATCCGTAATTTTTCCGTGGCCCAGGGCCGCTTTCTCAATATTCTGGATCTGGAGCGCCATCGCCGGGTGGCCGTACTGGGGAGTGAAATTACCGATCGCCTTTATCAAACCCAAACTCCCCTCGGTCAGAATATTCGCATCAACAATATTACCTTTGAAGTCATTGGCGTCATGGAAACCAAGGGTTCTTCTTTGGGTAGTAACCAAGATGAATTTATTTTCATTCCCCTGGATACCATGGTGGCCCAACTGGTGGGCCGGACTTCCCCCTACGGTATCGAATTAAGTTGGATCAACGTTAAAGCCCAGGATGGGGATTCCGTGCGGGCGGCCACTTTCCAAATGGAAAACCTCCTACGTTTGCGCCACAATATCCAAAACGGAGAAGATGACTTTGGCGTTAGTTCTGCTAAACAAATGCTAGATATTGTCAACACTATCACCGGGGGATTGACCATTCTCCTGGCGGCGATCGCCGGTATTTCCCTGATTGTGGGGGGCATTGGCGTGATGAATATTATGTTGGTGTCCGTGACAGAACGCACCCAGGAAATTGGCCTGCGTAAAGCCCTCGGGGCCGGGGAACAGGACATTCTCAGTCAGTTTCTCATTGAAGCAGTGATCGTTTCCGCCAGTGGCGGGGTAATTGGTGTCGTATTAGGCATGGCCATTGTGGCGATCGTTGGGGCCCTTTCCCCCCTAATCACCATTATTTCCCCCACCGCTGTGGTAGTGTCCCTGACCATTTCCGGCAGCATTGGTCTCTTTTTTGGCGTTGTCCCCGCCCGTCAAGCGGCGAAATTAGACCCCATTGTGGCCTTGCGTAATGCCTAGGAGAATCTATTTAGTTATTGAACTAAGTAGGTGAGGCTAAATCTAAATATTTACAAAATCTCCCCGTCCTACGGAATCCCCCCTTATCAAGGGGGGTTGGGGGGATAGAGTGCAAAACTTATGCTTAGTTTAATTACACCTACCTACTCAGTGGGAAAACAACACCTTGGATTACCGCCAAAACCCGGCCCTAGGCTAGGGAAATACTGCGGGTGCAAGCCCAATTGCTGGGCAAAGTGGAAGGCCAACCCATGCGAATGGCTTCGGGACAGATGGTGGTAACGGTTAACTGACAATCAATCAACTGAAAGCCCTCTTTTTCGCACTGCTTCAAACTCTGCTTGAGGATGGAATCGTTCTTAAATTCAATGGTGCGGTTACATTGCACACAGACCACATGGTGATGGTGATGGGGCGAAGCTTGTTGTAGTTCGTAGTGCTTGTGCCCCTCCGCCAATTCCAACTCCCGCAGAATGCCCATGCGGGACATCAACTTAACACTGCGATAAACTGTGGAAAGGCTAATCTTTTCCTTTTCTTCTTCCAGACGGTGGTGTAACTCCTCGGCACTGAGGTGTTCCCCTTCTGGTAGATTTTGAAAAATATTGAGGATTTTTTCCCGCTGGGGAGTCAGTCGCCAGCCACGGGCATTGAGTTCGGCTTTGAGGGAATCGGCGGTGTAGGACATGTTCTATGGGGGCGCTTAGAAGCAGTCTGGGCGATGGGATCCATCATAGTCGCTAGCCTCGGTAGTTGCAATAGTGGAATCTTATTGAGAATAGATCCCATAAAAAGTTTCATTTATGTTTCCCCTTCTAAAAGTCTGACCATGTTACATTCCGCCGTCATTCCTCCCCAGCGTTATTTTGCATACCTGACTTGGACGGACATTGAGGCTCTGCCGGATAAGGATAAAACCATTATTATTCAGCCCCTGGGTTCCATTGAACAGCACGGCCCCCATTTGCCATTGGTGGTGGATGCGGCCATTTCGGAGGGGGTTTTGGGTAAGGCTCTGCAAACTTTGGGGGCAGAAATTCCGGCCTATGTCCTCCCAACTTTGTACTATGGCAAGTCCAACGAACATATTGGTTTCCCTGGGGTCATTACCCTCAGTGCAGAAACTTTGTTGGCTATTCTTAAGGAAGTGGCGGCTAGTTTGTATCAATCGGGCTTCCGGAAATGGATTTTGCTCAACTCCCACGGCGGTCAGATTCAGGTGTTGGAAATTGCGGCTCGGGATCTGCATCAAACTTACCCAGATTTGCAAATTTTCCCTTTCTTTACTTGGCGCATGCCCCATTGTGCGGCGGATTTGCTTACTCCCAAGGAGATGGCCCACGGCATCCATGCGGGGGATGGGGAAACCAGCTTGATGATGGCCATCTGGCCGGAGCTTGTGCGAGAAGATCGCTTAGTAAAAGAATTTCCCCAGGGGATTCCCGCCGACGGTGAACTGTTGAGCATGGAAGGAAGTTTGCCCTTTGCTTGGCTAACTAAGGAAGTGAGTTGCAGTGGGGTGATGGGGGATGCCACTGTAGCCACCAAAGAGAAAGGGGAAGTTTTGTTGGATTGTCTGGCCGATGGTTGTCGTCAGGCGATCGAGGCGGTGTATCACTTCCAACCCCCTAGTCTGAACAGAAACAGAAAAGGTTAAGGGAGACCAACTCCTGGGGGATAATGGGGGACGGAAAAATTACCAAGAGGAGAAGGCAATGGCCCGTTTAGCCCTGCTGAGTGTGTCCGACAAAAGTGGCATTGTGGAACTGGCCCAACGGCTAGTGAATGAATTTCAGTTTGACCTGATCAGTAGTGGTGGTACCGCCAAAACCCTCCAAGAAGCCGGGGTTCCTGTCACTAAGGTGAGTGATTACACTGGGGCACCGGAAATTTTGGGCGGTCGGGTGAAAACATTGCATCCCCGCATCCATGGGGGCATTTTGGCCCGGCGAGATTTAGCCAGCGACCAGGCGGATTTACAAGCCAACGATATTCGTCCTTTGGATTTGGTGGTGGTTAATCTTTATCCTTTTGAGCAGACCATTGCTAAATCGGGGGTAACGGTGGCCGAAGCGGTGGAACAGATTGACATCGGTGGCCCTGCTATGATTCGAGCCACCGCCAAAAATTTTGCCCATACCACCGTCCTCACCAACCCCAGCCAGTACGAAGCTTATTTGACTACTTTGCGAGAACAGGGGGAAATTCCCTTAGCTTTGCGCCAACAATTTGCCGGAGAAGCCTTTGCCCTCACCAATGCCTACGACCAGGCGATCGCCAATTATTTCAGCAGTTTAGCTGGGGATGGGGCGGCCAGATTCGGCATTAGTGGTACATTGCGCCAGCCGTTGCGGTACGGGGAAAATCCCCACCAGAGTGCTGGCTGGTATCAAACAGGACGAGAGGCGACGGGGTGGGCTAAGGCCGAGAAACTCCAGGGCAAAGAACTGAGCTATAACAATTTGGTGGATTTGGAAGCGGCCCGGCGCATCATTAACGAATTTGACTCCAGTGAACCGGCGGCGGTGATTTTAAAACATACCAATCCCTGTGGCGTGGCCTTGGCTCCCACCTTGGTAGGAGCATATCAAAAGGCTTTTGATGCCGATGCCACCTCCGCGTTTGGGGGCATTGTGGCCCTGAATCAACCCCTGGACGGCCCAACGGCGGCGGCAATGGTCAAAACCTTTTTGGAATGTATTGTCGCCCCCAGTTGTAATGCTGAAGCCAGGGAAATCTTAGCGAAGAAAAATAATTTGCGGGTCTTAATTCTCCCCGATCTGGCCACCGGCCCCAGTCAAACTATTAAGGCGATCGCCGGAGGATTTTTAGTACAATCATCGGACGATGAACGGGAAGATCCCAGTACCTGGCAGGTGGTGACGGAAAAACAACCCAGTGCGGCAGAGTTGGCGGAATTGGCCTTTGCCTGGAAAGTGTGCAAACACGTTAAATCCAACGCCATCACCATTACCAAAAATAAAACTACCCTGGGGGTGGGAGCAGGGCAAATGAACCGAGTTGGCTCTGTGGAAATTGCCCTGAAACAAGCGGGATCAGAAGCCCAGGGAGCTTGCCTGGCCAGTGATGCCTTCTTTCCCTTTGACGATTCTGTCCGCACCGCCGCGGCGGCGGGCATTACCACAATCATCCAACCAGGAGGTTCTATGCGGGATCAGGATTCCATCCAAGCGGCCAACGAATTGGGCTTAGTGATGATTTTCACTGGCCTACGCCATTTCCTCCACTAGACTGTGTTTGAAAAGTCCCCTAGCTTCACAACGACTTTGAAGTTAGGGGAAACCAAGACAAACCCTAGAACCCTCGAGACTCAGCGACTTCATTGGGAGACACAATTCACCCTTAGCAAAACTTTCCCGGACTTGGCCGATGCTAGCCTCAATTCTTGACAGATTGTTTACCCAACCCAACTTTTTAGGGCCCAACCCAGTATCAAACCCAGGCCACCAAAGCGGATTATTTGCCAAAACACATCCCCCATCAAGCCCCGCCGTAGACCATCCCAAAACATTTTTTGCAACTGGCGATCGGTCAATAATTCACTCTCCAATTCCAGGGACAAAGCCTCCAACTCCGAGCGAATACGGGCCAATTCCTGCTCCAATTCCGCCTGGGCTTCCCCCTGGAGCCTGGTTTCCACATCGGCACGATATTCCTGAATTTGTTGTTGCTTGGCTCTCTGGGATTGAACCTCATCGTAACGGGTTTGCAGTTTTTGCAAAGCCTGGGTCAGGGCGGCCAGGGCTAAGCCAAAATTGCTATCACTATCTCCGTTCGGTGCGACAAAAGTTTCTTCCATAGCAAGTTACGACGGGTCAAAGTCAGAAATGGCCACTAAGGTTGTACGGAAGCGATGACAGTGCGGTGCCGGGGACTATTGGACTGAATACTTACCTGGTCAAAACCGGCTTCCAATAATTCCTGCTCCACATCCAAAGCAAAATACTGGTCCATAAAAGGTTCTGTGCTTTTCAGCAGGGTCATAATATGGGCCGGCATGGTCAGATAAGCCTGGGAGCGGGGATTCATATCCATAAAAGTGAAATGGCCGCCGGTTTTTACTAAGCGCCGGGCTTCGCGAAAAATGCGCCGGGTGGGTTCCTGGGGCATTTCGTGGAACAGCAGAAAAGCGGAAACTAGGTCAAAACTTTGAGCCTGTAGTCCAGTGGCTTCCGGTAGAGCATGCACCCAATTAATGTCGGCTCCTTTTTCCTGGCCATGATGATGGGCAAGGGTGACGTAGTAGGGGGAAAAGTCCAACCCGGTTAATGCCGCTTTCGGGTAACAGGCTTGCAAAGTGAAGCTACTCAGGCCCACAGTGCAATGCAAATCAAGAATGGTTTGGGGAGCCTGGGGCAATTGAGCCAGTAAAACATCGTGGTAACTACGCCGTAACTGAGCGTCCCCCTGGGCCCCTGCTTCTGGATAAAGACTGGAATGAACCGCATTGGCGGCCACTTCAAATTCAAAAGCCGCATCCCAACACATGTGGCCCTGGTCATAGCCATGGAAAGAGGCGTTGTAATAGTCGGGATAGGTGAGGTCTTGGTTAACGACTGATCCCCAATCCCCTTGCCAATCCTGCTGTTGGTATTGTTTCACCGTCTCCCGCCAGGGGATGCCGAGTCGCTCCGCCCGCTTGATCATCATGGAGCGGGCTTGCCATTTGGCCACGTTCCACAGGGGCTTGACGGCCAATAGGCCATTGACGACATGACTCATGGCAGTGGGGGCAGGGGTGGCGGTGCTGACAGTCATGGAATGCTTTAATGGGACTAGGGAAAATTGTCGCTGAAAAATCCAAACCTGTCTAGGCATGGGCATCAAGCGGCGATCGCCTAGGGCAATTTCGGTGTTGAGCCATGACCGGTAAACAGTTACACCAGTTGATTGTGGACAAATGGGGTTATTCCTTCGATGTGCAATTGCGACGCATCAAAGACCGCATTTTTCTACAGATTATGTGGCGGTACCTCGAACAGGCCTCCTTTCCCCTCTCCGAAGAGGATTATTTCGCTAACCTAGAGGCGATCGCCCAGTATCTCCAGGCCTGGGGAGGGGGGGAACAGGTGCAACAGTTCATCGCCCAAACCAAAGAAAAACCCCGCCTAGGTAAAGCAGTTAGTATTCCCCTGGAACTTGGGGCCAGGGCCGCAGAATGGTTTATTTGAAAGCTGGACAAGCTAGGAGCATAGGGCATTGCTATGGTTACCCCACTAAAGCTACTCAACAATCGCTACCGAATTATTGAAACCCTAGGAAGAGGGGGGTTTGGGGAAACTTTTTTAGCCCGGGATACCCACATGCCCTCGGCCCGGAAGTGTGTGATCAAACACCTGAAGCCGGTGCTGGAAAATCCGGAAATTCCTTCATGGTTAAGGGACAGATTCCACCGAGAAGCGGCCATCTTAGAAGAATTGGGAGAGAACCATGGACAGATTCCCCAACTATATGCCTATTTCAGTGAAGGGGAAGATTTCTACCTTGTGCAGGAGTGGATTCCTGGGCTGACCCTCACCCAAGCCCATGTCCAAAGGGGGAATTTTTCCAGCACAGCGGTGGAGGAATTGCTACTAGGCATTTTGCCGGTGTTGCAGTTTATCCATCAACGGCGCATTATCCACCGGGATATCAAGCCCGACAATATTATCCTGCGGGAAACCGATGGTAAGCCAATTTTGATTGATTTTGGCATTATTAAAGAAACCATGGGCACATTGGTCAATCCCGATGGCCGCAGTGCCTATTCCGTGGCGTTGGGTACCCCCGGTTACATGGCTTCAGAGCAAGCCGCTGGACGGCCCGTTTTTTCCAGCGATCTGTACAGTTTGGGCCTAACGGCTATTTTTTTGCTTACGGGTAAAACCCCCCAATATTTGACCAGTGACAGTCGCACTGGAGAAATTCTTTGGCGACAGGGAGCGCCCCAAGTCAGCCCTACCCTGGCTAAGGTCATAGACCAGGCAGTGCGCTACCATCCCAGGGAAAGATTTAGTTCCGCTACCGCCATGGCCCAGGCCCTCCAGGGCAATTTTAGTACTGTGCCCATGACCAAAGGCGATCGCCAGGGAAATACCGTTGCCAATGGCAAGGCCAAACCTAGCCACCAACCCACTGCCCCAACCCTAGTGGTGGGCACCCCCTACAATGCCAACGACACCCAAGCCACTAAAGTTTACAGTCAGGAATTTACTGGATATACCGAAACCCAGGAGGGTTCACCACTGATGAAATGGGTTGTTATGCCCCTTGTCGTACTGCTAGTTATTGGCGGTGGCATGGCGGCGGGGTTTTGGGTAACCAGTCAACGGCGCAATAATCCTCCTCCAGCGGTGGAAGAACCCACAGAGGAAACTCCCATTCCACTGCCCTCTTTGGAACCCAGACCCAATTTATTTGAAACCCCTAGCCCTATTCCCACTCCAGCAACCCCCAGCCCGGAGCCAACTCCCAGTCTCACCCCAGAACCGACTCCAACTCCGACAGAAGATAAACTGACTCCCATGGAGCCGGAACCTAGTTTGGACAATCCTGCCCCCATACCCGAGCCCAAGCCTAGTCCATCCCCTACCATTAGCCCCCAACCATCACCAACTATTTCTATTCCCGTTACCCCTGCTCCTACACCAAAACCCAGTCCTTCTCCCACCCCCAAGCCGACCACTCCTCCCCAGATTGCCCCCACTCCCCAGCCCGGCAATACGGTGCCAGTGATCCCCCCACCGGAAAATCCCAGTACCGGGACTCAGCCCAACCTGCCGGCCCCCCCAGCGGCGGAAAAGCCCATCGACCCCGAGCAAAATTAGGGATTTATACTAAAAATGGAAACTATGGGCGAGCGAAAACCTAGCTCCATGTCCGTCGTTTCGTTCACTCTGTCAATAATTAGCCAACATTAAGCCGAGGAGACGCCCCATGAAATTATCCAGCAAAAACATAGATGCCCGTCTCGACACGGTTTACGATGCCATCGTTTTAGGGGGAGGCATGGGGGGGCTGTCTGCGGCCATATATCTAGCCCGCTATGGTCTGAAATGTCTGGTGGTGGAAAAAGGGCGGGGCCGATCCTTCTGGATGCAAGATTTACGCAACTATGTGGGGCTAGACCCTGATACCCCAGGGCGGGACATTATCACCCACAGCACCCAACAAGCTCTTCACTGGGGCGCAGATTTGTTGCGGGGTTATGTGGAAGATGTGACCGATGAGGGAGATAACCTCGCAGTAAAGGTGAAGGTGGGCAAAAAAGATAGTCAGTACCCAATTTTTCGGGCTAGATATGTGATCGCCGCCACGGGCATTATCGACAATCTGCCCCAGTTGGAAAATATGCAAAATGTCTATGACTATGCTGGTTATACCCTGCATGTTTGCATGATTTGTGACGGCTTTGATATGTGGGATCAAAAGGCTGTCTTGATTGCGGGTACCGAAGGGCAAATTAATGCCGCCTTTGTTTTGAATTGGTTTACCCCCTATATTTCCGTGTTGACCCACGGACTTTGCACTGTCAGTGATGAAATGAAAGCCAAGTTAGCAGACCATGGTTATCCCCTCTACGAAGCGGCGATCGCCAAGTTTTTAGGGGAGGACCACAAAATGAGCGGGGTGCAATTGGTGGATGGCACTGTGGTGGAAGCGACAACAGGTTTGATCAATATGGGTTCTGTGTACCACAACCATTACCTTAAGGGTATAGAGGGCCTGGAATGGGACGGGGAAAATTTGGTTACCAATGACATGGCCCAAACTAGCCATCCGCGCATTTTTGCCCTGGGAGATTTGAAAAAGGGCTTAAATCAGGTGTCCGTGGCAGTGGCCGATGGCACCCTGGCCGCTACCCAAATTTGGCGCAATATCCGCCGGGCCAGTGAACCCCGCAAATGGATTCATTAATCAAAAAGCAAGTTTGACAGGCTGTCTTTTGACCCTTGGCCAATACTTTGCCTAGGATGGGGAACATTCTTTTAGAAGTAATTTACTGAGTTCCCCCTCCCTATGGAAAGTCCCCTTGAAACCAAGCCGCCAAAGGACAATCAGTCTATGGATTGCGGCAATGTTGACCCTTCCCGTAAATGGTACCAAGCCCGCCTGTTTTCCTTTGGCATCACTCCAACGGGTTATGTGGCGGTGGGGGTGGCTCCCATGGGGGTAGTGGCCATTGGCATTGTTCCGATGGGGGTAATTTCCGTCGGCATGGTGGGCATGGGGGCGATCGCCGCTGGATTTGTCACCATGGGAATGGTAGCTTTTGGCGACGTAAGTATGTCCTATTTTGGTGGCCACAAAGGGGGTAAGGGTCATGGAGCAGTGCCAGCCCAGGACATGCCTGTGATGGAAAAGCCCATGGAGCAACCCATGGATCACAGCAATCACTAATCACTCAAGCTAGAATTGGGGAAGCTTTTTCACCGTTTCCCAAGTTCCATGTTCTCCTCCCTTGTTTCCGGTGGTTTAACCCTCGCTCTGGCCATTTTTCCCGTGGAAGCTGGAGATCCGGGGCCAACGATTCAACTTAATATCCCCACGCTCCAGGCCCAGGCGATCAACCTCAACGAAGTGCAACGGCAACTGGAGCAAAATCCCCAATTGGTTCAACAGGCAGAGCAATTGTTGCGGGAAAATCCGGACTTGGTGGTTAAAACCATGGAGCAAATATTGAGGAATAATCCCACCCTCATTCAAGAAATCCAAGCCATGCCAGGGCTGATGAATGAGATGGCTCGCCAAGGGGCCGGCATCATCGATTATTTACAAAGGAATCCCGAACTGTTTCACCAATTGGAACAAATGCTGGTGGTGCCCCAATAGGAAGTTAGCCTTAATATTTGAAAAAATGAGGCTACTACCAGTACCAGGTTTAACCCTTTTTTTTAATTAAGGAAAGGAAAATTTGTCTACGTTTTAAATGGGGGTCGGTAAGTAGGGTTGACATAAAATGAGATATTTTTTTGTATATTACTTCAGAATATAATCGAGGAAATCTTAACAATATTCTTGCCCTTGAATGAGCTTAATTAAGCATTCCGGCGATGGTTCCCATTGTAAAAGGTTTATCATGGGGGTCTATTGTTATATTTCTAGCCATGTCCTTCGTCGGTCTCCATATCCACAGTGACTATAGCCTCCTGGATGGGGCTTCCCAATTACCCGCCCTGATTGACCGGGCCATTGAGTTGGGGATGCCGGCGATCGCCTTGACGGATCATGGGGTGATGTATGGGGCGGTGGAGTTGCTGAAAGTCTGCCGGGGCAAACCGATTAAACCCATCATCGGCAACGAAATGTATGTGATTAATGGTGACATTGAAATTAATAAGCGTCACCGCCGTTTCCACCAAGTAGTTTTAGCAAAAAATAATCAGGGTTACAGAAATTTAGTTAAACTCACCACCATTTCTAACTTGAAAGGAATCCAGGGTAGCGGCATTTTTGCCCGTCCTTGCATTAATAAAGAGTTGCTAGAGCAATACAAGGAAGGGTTGATAGTTACCAGTGCTTGCCTGGGAGGAGAAGTGCCCCAGGCCATTTTAAAAGGCGATTTAGACCAAGCCAGAAAAGTAGCCAAATGGTATAAAGATTTATTTGGCGATGACTACTATTTAGAAATCCAAGACCACGGTTCTGTGGAAGACCGCTTAGTTAACATTAACTTGGTCAAAATTGCCCAGGAATTAGATATTAAAATTGTTGCCACTAACGATTCCCATTTTATTTCTTGCAACGATGTGGAAGCCCATGACGCCCTCCTTTGTATTCAAACCGGTAAGTTAATTACTGAAGAAAAAAGATTACGTTACAGCGGCACAGAATATCTTAAATCCGCTGAGGAAATGCGTTTGCTCTTTCGGGATCATTTACCGGACGATATCATCGAAACGGCGATCGCCAACACAGTGGAAGTGGCCGACAAAATTGAAGCCTACAGCATTTTAGGGGAACCCCGCATCCCCCATTATCCCATTCCCCCCAACCATACCCCCGAAACCTATGTGGAAGACATTGCTTGGGATGGTCTGTTGGAACGGTTGAAATGTCGCGAAAGGGCTGACATTCCTGCGGCGTATAAAGAGCGTTTGGAATATGAATTAAGAATGCTAGAAAAAATGGGTTTTTGTACCTATTTTCTGGTGGTCTGGGATTACATTAAATATGCCCGAGACCATGGTATTCCTGTGGGGCCAGGACGGGGGTCAGCGGCGGGTTCTTTGGTGGCCTATTGCATGAAAATTACCAACATTGACCCGGTACATCATGGACTAATTTTTGAACGTTTCCTGAACCCAGAACGAAAATCGATGCCCGATGTGGATACGGATTTTTGCATTGATCGCCGAGATGAAATGATTGAGTATGTGACCCAAAAGTATGGGGAAGATAAAGTTGCCCAAATTATTACTTTTAACCGCATGACTTCCAAAGCAGTGCTCAAGGACGTGGCTAGGGTGCTGGATATTCCCTATGCAGAATCGGACAAAATGGCGAAAATGATCCCTGTTTCCCGGGGTAAACCGGCTAAATTAAAGGTGATGATTTCCGATCAAACCCCTGAGCCCCAATTTAAAGCCCGCTATGATAACGAACCTTGGGTAAAAAAATGGATCGATATGGCCATTCGCATTGAAGGAACTAACAAAACCTTTGGTGTCCATGCGGCTGGGGTAGTAATTTCTTCCGAACCATTGGATCAAATTGTACCGTTGCAAAAAAATAATGATGGAGCTGTAATTACCCAGTATTACATGGAAGATGTAGAAGCCATGGGTCTGTTGAAAATGGATTTTTTGGGCTTGAAAAATCTAACTACCCTACAGCGAGCAGTGGAGTTAGTAGCAGAAACTAAGGGCGTCCAATTAGATTTAGATGACTTACCCTTACAGGAACGAAAAGCCTTACAAATTCGTGCCCGCACCGGTTTAAAAAAGTTACCCGATGACGTTAAAAATACCCACAAATTATTAGAAGCAGGGGATTTAGAAGGCATTTTTCAATTGGAATCCCAGGGAATGAAACAGATTGTGCGGGATCTAAAACCTTCCGGCATTGAGGATATTTCATCTATTTTGGCTTTGTACCGTCCTGGGCCATTGGATGCGGGGTTAATTCCTATTTTTATTAACCGTAAACACGGCCGGGAAGAAATTTCCTATCAACATAAACTTTTGGAACCCATTCTTAACGAGACCTATGGGGTGCTCGTGTACCAAGAACAGATCATGAAAATGGCCCAAGATTTAGCGGGATATTCCCTAGGGGAAGCGGATTTATTGCGGCGGGCTATGGGCAAAAAGAAAGCTGAAGAAATGCAAAAACATCGGGCTAAATTTGTTGATGGCTCTGCTAAAAACGGAGTACCTTCCCGCACGGCGGAAAACTTATTTGACCAGATGGTTAAGTTTGCAGAATATTGCCTCAGCTTTGATACCGAAATTTTAACGGTGGAATATGGGCCTTTACCAATCGGCCAAATTGTCGAGCAGGAAATTAATTGCTCTGTGTATAGCGTTGATTCGGAGGGGAGAGTTTACACCCAGGCGATCGCCCAATGGCATGACCGGGGAGAGCAGGAAGTGTTTGAATATGAATTAGCCGATGGTTCTGTGATCCGAGCCACCCCTGATCACCGCTTTTTAACCACCGATTATCAACTGTTGGCGATCGAAGAAATTTTTGCCAAGCAACTGGACTTGCTAACTTTGGCCAATGTTGAGCAAACTGAAGAAGCCCTTGACAGTCATGGTCTTCCCTCTCCATTGCTTAACGCTGGGAGAATCACATAAATATTCTGTACGAAACTGCGTCCCTATTTGAAGCACAAATGCCCGATGCGAAATTACTGCAAGGATGGAGTCCGCAATTCTAACCGAGGAAGGGATTACAATGTGAAGGCGATTTAATTGATCACACTCCCATTGTCCTGCCCCCATGACCGACGTCCCCGTTAGCCGCATTCGCAATTTTTCCATCATTGCCCACATTGACCACGGTAAATCTACCTTGGCCGATCGCCTGTTGCAGGTGACAGATACGGTGCAACAACGGGAAATGAAGGAGCAGTTCCTGGACAATATGGATTTAGAACGGGAGCGGGGCATCACCATCAAGCTCCAAGCCGCCCGCATGAATTACAAAGCGAAGGACGGCCAGGATTACGTGCTGAATCTCATCGACACCCCGGGCCATGTGGACTTTTCCTACGAAGTGTCCCGGTCCCTGGCCGCCTGTGAAGGGGCGTTGCTGGTGGTGGATGCGTCCCAGGGGGTGGAAGCCCAAACCTTAGCCAACGTTTACCTGGCGTTGGACAATAACCTGGAAATTATTCCGGTGTTAAACAAAATTGATTTGCCCAGTGCAGAGCCAGACCGGGTAGCGGCGGAAATCGAAGAAGTGGTGGGGCTAGATTGCACTGATATCATCCAAGCTTCCGCCAAGGCAGGCATTGGGGTGAACGACATCCTCGAGGCGATCGTCCAACAGGTTCCTCCGCCGGCCGATACAGTGGACCAACCCCTGCGGGCCTTAATTTTTGACAGTTATTACGATGCTTATCGGGGGGTAATAGTCTATTTCCGGGTGATGGACGGTCAGGTTAAAAAGGGCGATAAGGTGCGCCTAATGGCCTCTGATAAGGAATATGTCATTGATGAATTGGGGGTTTTATCCCCCACCCAGGTGCAGGTGGAAGCACTACACGCCGGAGAAGTGGGCTATTTTGCGGCGGCCATTAAGGCGGTGGCCGATGCCAGGGTAGGGGACACCATTACCATGGCCAACAGTCCGGCGGCGGCACCCTTACCGGGCTATACCGAAGCCAACCCCATGGTTTTTTGTGGGTTATTCCCCATTGATGCGGATCAGTATCCCGATTTAAAGGATGCGTTGGAAAAGTTAAAACTCAATGATGCGGCCCTGTCCTATGAACCGGAAACATCCAGCGCCATGGGTTTTGGCTTCCGTTGCGGATTTCTTGGTTTACTGCACATGGAAATTGTCCAAGAACGGTTGGAACGGGAATATAACCTGGATTTGATCACCACTGCCCCGTCGGTAATTTACCGAGTCACCACCACCGAGGAGGAAGTGATTGAGGTGGATAATCCCAGTCTATTGCCCCCCATTCAAAAACGATTGAAGGTGGAAGAACCGTTCATCAAGGTGGAAATGATTACCCCGGAAACCTATGTGGGTACTTTGATGGAGCTTTGTCAAAGTCGGCGGGGGGTATTCAAGGATATGAAATTTTTCACCCAAACCCGTACCGCATTGATCTATGAATTACCCCTGGCGGAGGTGGTGACAGACTTTTTTGATCAGCTTAAATCCCGCACCAAGGGCTATGCCAGCATGGAATATCAATTAATTGGCTACCGGGAAAATCCCTTAGTTAAATTGGATATTTTAGTGAATGGGGATGGGGTGGACGCCCTGGCCATGATTGTCCACCGGGATAAGGCCTATTATGTGGGGCGGGCCATGGTTAGTAAGTTAAAAGAATTAATTCCCCGCCATCAATTCAAAGTACCCATCCAAGCGGCGATCGGGGCCAAGGTCATTGCCAGTGAGCATATTCCTGCCCTACGGAAAGATGTGTTGGCTAAGTGCTACGGCGGCGATATTTCCCGTAAGAAAAAGCTGTTACAAAAACAAGCCAAAGGTAAAAAACGCATGAAGGCGATCGGGACGGTGGATGTGCCCCAGGAAGCTTTTATGGCTGTGTTGAAGCTAGATGCCCAATAGTTTCCAGTCCTACCTACCATTGGCGATCGCCTGGGGTAGACCAGGGAAAACATTTGTCTAAATATGGTTTTGTAATGTGGCGCTCATTCTTTTTTCAGGGGGAGACCTCGGTATGATGTCATTCCAGATTTTGATAACCTAAAAATTCCAAATTTTTAATCCATGCCAGAAAAAATTTGTAGCCCCACTAATACTTTTTCCGTGTTGGATAAATCACCAATAATTTTCTTGATCGGTTCGGGCAACTTTCTCACCAAAGTAGGCAACGCAAGGATGCTGTCCTCGATCGCCAACTCGGGGTGTTGGGTCAAATCGATGATTTCAATTTGGTATTTGCCGTTTAAATATTCCTCACAAATCTTTTTTAAATTCGCAAAAGCGGTGAGGGATTTGGGGGTTTGTCCCGCTACGTACAGGCGCATTTGCCAAATCTCTGGGTTTTGATTATCAAGTGAATCGTTTGAATTTGTCATAGTGGACGGCTCCTTAGTCCTCAGAGGGTCTGGTGAATGTGACGAGATTTTTGGATCAGATTACGATTGGCTAAAATCGCTCGCTTAGTTTCTTCTTCTTCTAACGCTAATAGTTCTAGTTCTTCATCTTGGCTATTTAATTGCATTTGCAGGGCATCGATCTCGGCTTGTAGTAAATATTTTTTTCGCTCAAAATTGCGTTTTTTCAAACCAAGGGTCTGTTGGTGCTTTTTGGCGATCACCTCTTCTTGTAGCATCTGATTAATCCTTTGGGTACCTGTTAGCACCTGCCCTTCGCCAATATAAGCTTCGATTAAATCTACTCCATCACTGCTCAGAATGAATTCCCGCACTTGGTTGGAGTGGACCATTCCCCTGGATTTCAAAATATAGAGAATGCGATTTCGTTCTCCATTTACTTTCAGGGTCTGCAGCTCCAGCCAGGTATCCATTAAAGAGGACACTCCAATCTCTGTTTGTTCATTATCATAGTCCACATTTCCTCCAGTCAAATCAGTTAAAAAAACGGTAATTTGTTGGCTTTTTAAGTAATCAATTAAGCGCATAAAAAAATTTTTTGCTTGATTTAAGCTTCCACTCGTAATCAAATTACTCATGGGATCCACAATTACTAAACTCGGTTTAAAATTCTTGATCCAACTATGGATCTTAAAGAGTCGCATTTCCAAATTGTAATTAGTGGGGCGAATAGCATCAAATTGTAGTAGTTCACTTTCCAAATAGGGAGATAAATCCAAACCGATGGATCGTAAATTACGGCAAATTTGTTGGGGGGATTCTTCCGTTGCGAGATACAAACACCGTTCTCCCCTCAGACAAGTGGCTTGGGCAAAAAATGCCGCCAGGGTAGTTTTTCCGGTGCCAGCCTTGCCCGTTGCTAAAATACTACTACCCCGGTAATAACCTTGCCCGCCAAACATTTCATCTAACTGGGGAATGCCTGTGGAAATTCGCTCTTGGGAAACAGTGTGATTAAGCACAAGGGAGGTGATGGGCAACACTGAAATACCATTTTCTTCAATTAAAAAAGGATATTCATTATTGCTATGGCGTGAGCCTCGATATTTGACCACTTGAATAGTTCTGGTGGCAACTTCTTCTACTGTTTTTTGATCAAGTTTGATAACACAATCAGACACATACTCTTCCAAGCCTTGCCTGGTTAAATTCTTGTCGCCTCTTTCACCAGTGATGATGACAGTAACGCCCTTTTCTTTTAACCAACGGAATAAACGTCGTAATTCTGCTCGGACAATATTGGCATTATTTAAACCAGAAAAAAGGACTTCAATTGTATCTAACAAGACCCGTTTTGCACCAATTTTATTAATGGCGTAACCCAACCGAATAAAGAGGGCTTCTAGGTCATATTCTCCCGTTTCTTCAATTTCGCTAGCTTCAACGTAAATGTGATCAATAAAAATTTTTTCCTTGGCAACTAAATCCTGTAAATCCCAACCTAAAGAAGCCACATTTTGAATGATTTCTTTGGAACTTTCTTCAAAGGAAACTAAAACCCCTGGCTCTCCATATTCCACTACTCCCCGCACTAAAAATTCCACTCCAAACAGAGTTTTACCACAACCGGCTGAGCCACAAATGAGGGTTGGCCGTCCCTGGGGTAAACCACCGTTGGTAATTTCATCAAAACCTTGGATTCCAGTGGGGCACTTAATTAGGGTCAGACTCTGACTGCTATCTGTCATAATTTTTATGAAACCAAGTAAAATTAATTTATCAATTAATAGGAATAATGCTAATGAAAATTAATCTTTAAATTTTTGGAAATTATTAAATTTGCTTGCAAGCATTAAGCAATGGCGTTTAAATCTATGTCGTAATTTTGTCCTCAGAATATTGGCAATACCCTGCCTAGGTTGACCAATGACTACGCCGTGGGCATGGCTACTCCAATCACCGTTAACGGCCGAACTAAAGATTAACTCCAACACCAGCAAGTCCCTAACCAAGGATTGCGGAATTTAACCCACTCCCTTGTTTGGTTTAATTTACGAGCTAGACGACGATGGAGATGCTCCCATTGTCCCATACAGCCACGGCAATAGTATTCATTAAAATAGCGATCCCCAGCTACTACAATTAAGTTATTCCTTCTTCAAAGATTCCTTGCACCATGGCCGAAAAACTATCTTCTTTACAACCAGCCCGCAAAAATTTTCAGTGGCTTCCCCTTCTAGGGGCTGGGGGCATAGTTCTAACCATGGCGATCGCCGTTATGTTCATTGGCCAGGGATTGCGTACCATTAGCCCTTGGCTCCGCATCGGCAATAGTGAAGCCAAAGGGGAAATTTCTACCCTCGTGGTGCAACAAATCCGGGCGGTCAGTGAATTAAGCACCACTATTTTTGCCATGGAAACGGTGATACCCACCAGTCAGGAACGGCAATGGGGCAATTTCACCCTGGGGCGTACCGATTTGCTCTATATCGGTTATGGGGAGGTTCGGGCCGGCATCGACCTGGAACAGTTAAGTGAACAAAACATTGAACAAAAGAGTGGAAAGCTGATTGTTACCCTGCCTGCGCCCAAAATCCTAGACCAAAAAATTGACGTGGAACGCTCCCGTATCTACCAGTATGACCGGGGATTTCTTAATTTGGGCCCCGACACCGCTCCGGAGTTACAAAGTTTAGCCCAACGACAAACCCTGGCTAAAATCACCGCTGCTGCCTGTGACCAAGGCATTTTAGACCAGGCCAATGAACAAGCAGAAATTGCCGTGGGTGGCCTACTTAGGGGAACAGGCTACACAGAAGTAGAAATCAAAACTAGTATTCCCGGTATTTGTGCCCCATCTACTTCATCCTAAAATATCAGGTCCAAAGATAAAGATTAAACTTAGCTCAGGAAGCCTGTAACTTATTGATGTATTCCCGGAAGCGTTCCAAGTCTGCTTGGATGGTAGATTCCACCACCCGACCGAGGAAGAGATTATCCATTAGCAATGCCAACCAGCCTGGTACGTTATAGGCAATGGTGAGGCGGACAATACTTTTCCCTTGGCGATCGTAAAAGCGCACAGCGCCCCGATTGGGTAAACCGTCCACTGATTCCCATTGGATAATTTGCTGGGAAATTAATTTAGTAATTCGTGATAACCAGGTGAACTCCAAACTACCACTGGCCAGCTTCCAGCGGGAAAGGTCGGGATTATCCTCAAGTACTTTGACAGAATCGATCCATTTCATCCAGCGGGGCATCTGCTCCAGGTCAGACCACAGTTGCCACACCAATTCAATGGGAGCATCCACTTCCACCTGCACACTATGTTCTAGCCAATTAGCCATGGGATTTCAGAAAAATTATTGGGGGGAAGGGACAGGGATTTGTAAACGGGCTTGGTTAGCCAAAACGGCCTGGGCGGCCTGGCGACCGGAAAGGGTGGCCCCCTCCATACTATCGATGTAATCCTGTTGGGTGTAGCTGCCAGCTAAAAAGAAGTTGGCGATGGGGGTTGTTTGGCTGGGGCGGAAAAGATCCATGCCCGGAGATTCCCGGTATAGGGATTGGGCTAATTTAACCACGCTGTACCAAGTCATGTTCAAATCCGCCGCCGAAGGGAACAGAGCTTTAACCTGTTTCAGTACCCGATAGGCGATCGCCTCGTTGGACTCTTTCATGAAGGGATCACCGGGGGTAAGCACTAGTTGCAGGAGGGAACCTTCCCCGGGTCGGTGATAATCAGCGGGACTAGTGAGGGCCAAATCGGCAAAACAGGAAAATTCGGCATCGCTGGTATAGAGCAGGTTGTCCAAGCCAAAGGCTTGTTCTAGCTGTTTGCGTTTAGCGGGGTCATTCATTTCCGTTACCCAGCCGTCAAAGCGCAGTTGCACTGTGGCCACGGGAACAGTATCCAGGTAGTAAATTTTGTTGAAAAAGTCCCATTGGGTACGCCAGCTTTCCGGCAACAGGTTTTTAATGCCCGGCACGTCACAGGCGGCCACATAGGCATCGGCGATTACGGTTTTGGTGTCAGAGCCATCGTTGATCACTAAGCCGGTTACTTTAGTTTCTCCGTCAAATACCTTGGTGTGAATTTCCTTGACTCGATGCCTGGTGTAAAACTTGGCCCCCCGTTTTTCCAAATATTCCTGAATGGGTTTATGCAAATATTCCTGGGGTGAGCCTTCCAACATCCGCAACACCGAAGCTTCCGTACGGGCGGCAAACAGTTGGAAAATGGTCAGCATGCACCGGGCGGAAATGTTTTCCGTGTCGATAAAACCCAATGCATAGGCGATCGGGTCCCACATTTTTTTCAAACTACCTTCGTTACCCCCTTTGCTGAGGAACCATTCTGCAAAGCTAATCCTGTCTAAATCCCGGATGGTTTTCATGGCGCCGTCAAAGTCCACTAAGCCCCGCACAATGGGACTGGTGGCCAGGGCAATGGAGTTGGCAATTTTATCCTGGGTATCCAGTTGGGAAGTGGTGAAAAATGCCTTTAAGCCATTGAATGGAGCGCCGGTGAAGAAGCGAAAATCCAATTCGCCAATGCGTCCTCCTTGGTTAATGAAGGTGTGGGTATGTTGCTTGAGCCGCAAATTTTGCTTAGCCCCCACCTTTTCCATCAAGTTGAAAAGATTGTAGTAACAGCCGAAAAAGACATGCAAGCCCATTTCGATGTGGTTGCCGTCGCCGTCCACCCAACTGCCCACTTTGCCGCCGATGAAACTCCTGGCTTCGTAAAGTTCAACTTCGTGGCCCGCATCCACCAATTCCACTGCGGTGGCCATCCCCGCCAATCCCGCTCCTACAATTGCAACACGCATTTCGGCTTCACCCTATGATTGAACTTTGCCAGATAAATTAGCACTGTTACAAATTTTAATCTTCCTTAAACCCTCCCGGCAAGCGCCCAAGTTCTCCGCCGCGATAGTCTAAAGTGATGGGTAGAAGTAGTTTGCGTTCATAGTTTATTGCTCCCCATGCCCCTGCCGGTCTTGAGTTCCTTGCCCCATTCCCTTTGTGCCCTGGTGTTACTGTTAGCTCTGCACAGTCCTTTGCTGTTGCCCACCCAGGCGATCGCCGCTGACCTCAGCCTCGTTAGGGAAAGAAATAGCCAAACCCTCAAACCCTACCTCGACCAGGCGATCGAGCGGGTAACGGAGTTTCAACTGGATAATGGTTTGAAATTTATCGTTATGGAGAATAATGAGGCTCCAGTGGTCTCCTTTTACACCTATTTTGATGTGGGGGGAGTGGATGAACCGGTGGGAAAAACCGGCGTGGCCCACTTTCTGGAGCACATGGCTTTTAAGGGCACAGAACGCATTGGCACCAAGGATTTTGCCCAGGAACAAAAGCTACTAGACCAATTGGACGAAGTGTTTGGACAAATCACCCAGGCCAGGGCCAAGGGAGATAAAACGACGGAGGAAAAGTTACAACAGAAATTTGAGCAAATCCAACAACAGGCCCAGAGCTTAGTCCAACAGAATGAATTTGGGCAAATCATCCAGATGGCCGGGGGAGTGGGCTTAAATGCAGCCACCAGTGCCGATGCCACGTTTTATTTCTACAGTTTGCCGGCCAACAAATTGGAACTGTGGATGTCCTTAGAGTCGGAGCGGTTTTTGGAACCAGTATTTCGGGAATTTTACCAGGAACAGGAGGTAATTCTAGAAGAGCGGCGCATGCGTACGGAAAATAACCCGGTGGGGCAAATGGTAGAGGAATTTTTAGACACGGCTTTTACTAAACATCCCTACCGTCGCCCGGTGATTGGCTATGACGAGGATATCCGCAACCTTTCCCGCCAAGATGTGACGGATTTTTACGAAAAATATTACACCCCTGGCAATATGACCATTGCGGTAGTGGGGGATGTGAAGGCTGACCAAGTGAAAAATTTGGCGCAGAAATATTTTGGTCGTTTCCCCAAGCGCCCCCCTACGCCCCAGGTAACGGTGGTGGAGCCCCCCCAGACACAGCAGAAGGAAATTAATTTAACCCTACCTTCCCAGCCATGGTATTTCGAGGGTTACCACAGCCCGGCCTTTGATGACCCCGATAGTGCGGTGTTTGATGTGATGACGACTATTCTCAGCAGTGGCCGCACTTCCCGTTTATATCAATCCTTGGTGGAGGAACAACAGTTGGCGTTGATGGCCCAAGGTTTTAACGGTTTTCCGGCCGATAAATTTCCCAACCTGTTAATGTTCTATGCCCAGAGTGTCCCCGGTCGCAGTTTAGATGAACTTAGCCAAGCGTTACATGGGGAAATTGAACGGCTAAAAACGGAGCCTGTGACCCAGGAAGAACTGGAACGGGCCCAAAATTTACTGCAAATTTCTGCTCTGCAATCCCTTAATTCCAATATGGGCATGGCCCAACTGTTAGTGAAATATAACGTCCGCACGGGGGATTGGCGCAATCTCTTTGCCCAGCTAGGGGCGATCGCCGCTGTGACTCCGGAGGACATTCAACGGGTGGCCCAAGAAACTTTCCGCCCGGAGAACAGTACCATCGGTCGAATTTTGCCGGAATCTACAAACCCATGATTCCCTTAGAGCATCCAATTTTGCTGGCAAGCTTTGCCCATATCGACCGTTCTGTGGGGGGCCATAATCTTTCTGGCCAGGAATATGCCATTGCTCGTCGGGTGATCCACAGCACCGCCGACTTTGATTTTCTCCACCTGATCCGTTTTACCCCGGCTTTAGCCAAGGCTGAATTTGATCCAGATTTGCTGGCCAATCGGGCGATCACCAGGGGGATGGAGAGTTTACGGAATGGTCAGACCATTGTGGTGGATGTGAATATGGTCAAACAGGGCATTCAAGGTTTAGTGCAACGCACTTTCCAGAACCCCATCCAAACGGCGATTGATTTTGCCCCCACAGCCGCCCCTGGCAAAACCCTCACTGAAACTGGCATGGACCACTGTATTGCCCAATTTCCAGAAGCTATCTACGTTGTTGGCAATGCTCCCACCGCTCTTTTAACCCTCTCTCAGGCGATCGCCGTCGGTGAGGCCAGACCAGCCTTAGTGATCGGAGTGCCGGTGGGCTTCATTGGGGTGCTAGAAGCCAAAGAAGCGTTATCTACCTTGCCCTGTCCCCAAATTAGGGTGGAAGGCAATAAGGGCGGTTCCCCTGTGGCCGCTGGCATTATCAATGCGTTACTGATGTTGGCCTGGCAAGAAACCTGAAGAAAGTCCCCCCATAATTGGGGGGCCAGGGGGACGCTTCCAGCCGGCTCCTAGAGAATTTTTCGGCCCGTTAGGATACCCCGCACTTCTAACATGGCAGTATAGGTGGGGATAATATGGAGAGTCTCTTCGGCCGGGGTGAGTTCCAAGGCAATTTGCACCGCTTTTTCAAGATTCTCCTCCAAAATCAGCCTTGCGGTCTGCCTATCCCACGGCTCCTCACCCTGGCTAGGTTGCACTAAATTTTCCTGGCTATATTGCAAACGCAGGGCCATGTCATAAAGGCGATCGCCACTAACAATAAAAGTACCCCCGGAAGCCACCAGAGGTTCCGTATCCACATCCCAAATCCAAGAAACATCGGTGCCATCGGCAATGCGGTCATTGAGCACCAACAGGGTAGTGGAGCATTGTCCCTGCAGTTTAAGGTCATTGACGGCCCGAATAGTTTCATTTAAGCCCACCGGATTTTTTGACAGGAGAATGCGGACATGTTTGCCCTCCACGTCTAACTCCTCTGCCCGACCAAAAGCCGCCTTGAAACTGCGGATGTTGTTGAAAATTTTCTCTGTGTTGATGCCCAACTGTTGAGCTACCAGACCGGCGGCCAGGGTGTTGTATTTGTTATAAACACCGATGAGAATTTGCGGCCATTCACTGCTATGGAAAGCAGGCTGGCTTTTGTGAAATCCACAGCTAGGACATTGAAAATCCCCCAAATGAGAAAGGTAAACCCCTTGATAATCTAGGGACGTACCGCACTGGGGACAGTAAATGGAATCCACCGCATGGGGAATTTCCTCCAGATATAAATCTGGTTCGCTCAAGCCAAAGTAACAAACCTGTTGGGCCAACTTTTGCCCCAGATGGGAAAGGGTGGGATCATCGGCATTGACAGCAATGATGGTATCTTCCGCCAGGGAGGCGATCGCCTTTTGCCAGCGCTGACTAATGCTATCCACTTCCCCATAGCGGTCTAGTTGATCCCGGAAAAGATTCAAGGCCAAAATTGCCCTGGGTTGACAATCTTTTAGCACCAAAGGAAGCACATTTTCATCCACTTCCAAAATGGCAAAATCGGTGGATAAACGCCCAAATAGGTTGGCATCGGCCAGCAGAGCAGTAATTAAACCATTGATTAAGTTGGCGCCGGTGGCATTGTGGGTCACCCGATAACCCTGGTCCACCAAAATTTTCCGTAACAGCAATGAGGTGGTGGTTTTGCCATTGGTACCCACCACTAAAATCACCCCTTGGGACACTTGTTGAGCTAACAGCCCCAGCATCTTGGGATGTAAACGACGGGCAATCTCCCCCGGTAACACACTGGCAGCCCCCAGCCGAAGAGCTTTAACCACGGCCGTAACAATCTTGGCCACCCCCACTGCAATACCGAGGCGTATCCCATCGGCGATCGAAAGATTACTCATGAATATCTAAGAAAAATAAACTGCCCCCAAGCAACAGTAAGAAAATCAATCTCTACCGTATTTGTTCAAGATTACCGCTGAAGATTACCCCATCGGCGTGGAGCGGGGTAAAAAGCCGGGTAAATCAATGGGGCGACGGGAAGGTTTTGGCTCCTTAACTGCAAAACTGAGTCGGTCAATGGCGGAGATGGGGGCAACGGTTTTAGCCGGCTCCAAGGGAGGGGAGCAAGGAACTTCTTCTGCTTGATTCTTTTGCTCTTTTTGCTCCTTCTTGCTTACCGATGGCCGGTTAGCAGGTTCTCTATCCGGGGAAGGGGAAAAGTTTACCAAGCCCGGTGTTAGGTCGGCCACAGGAGCACTGGGCGGTTCATTGTTCACACTGGAGAATGAAGCTAACACATCACCGACGCTGGCCCAGGGTTTCACTTCCTTGGACTGGGCCGTCACCTTGGCCACCACCTCACCCACATCCTCTGAGGGAAGCAGATCGGGTTGGGCCAGGTATTGTTCTAGGGCAGACTTATATTGGAGGGTGTAGCGTTGTTGCCGTTGCAGACGGGCACTTAGTTCCTGGAGTTGTTGCTCAAAGCGGGCTACTTCCGAGTCATGGCGGCCGATCTGCCCTTTTAATTGTTCATTTTCCGCCTTCAAACTATTAACCTCGGTGCGAAGTCCTTGAATTTCTATCTCATTGGTATTACTGCTATTGCTATGCTCCCCACTGTGCAACTGATTTTGTTGGGCAATGATCAAATCCTGGCTGGCGGCCAATTGTTCCGTCAGGGTTTCCACCTGTAACTGTTGTTGCTTACAAGCTTCTTGGTAAACTTGCAGTTCCGCCACCGTATGGGCTAATTGTTCTTGGGCCTGGGTGAGGGAGATCGCCTGGTCTTGAATTAAATTTTCGGCACTGGAAGCCCGACGCTGGTGCCCCAGGAGTTCCTGTTCCGTGGAAGCTAGACGATTTCCCAGACTAATAACCTGCTCCTGTAAGGCTTCATGGGCCCGAAGAAAGGGTGGAATTAGGGTCACAGGGTTGTGGTCGTCCACCTCTTCGTACTGCAAATCGTCTCCCTCAAACATAACGGACGTTTCCTGCTCCAAGAGGGTCATTTCCTGCAGGGCCGCTTCCCCAGCTACTTCTGTTTCCACGAGCATTTCTTCTAACATTTCGATGCCGTCTAGTATGGTGCCCAAGTGCTCCTGGTCAGAGGGATTTGCCTGCGCCTGCACCTCTCCGCTTATCCCATTGAATAGTAGGGCCAGTTCTTCGGCGTTGACGTCCGCCGTGCCATTATTGTCAGGCTCAGGGAAAAAAGACAAGAAATCGGAATTATTCATAAAACTTAGGGCTGGGGGAAAGCAGAAGACAATGGCTATGGGCCGGGGGTAAGCCGTCACTGCCTATTGAAGATGGCTCGACTCCGGTTTAAGTTTCCAAGGCTGGGCATAAATTAGCCAGATTTGCTCAATTTTGCACAATTTGCATACTCAAGTCTAACCAGGGGGAACGGGTGATGGGGGCACTGCTGGAGATAAAGTCCACCCCAGTGCTGGCGATCGCCGTGAGATTGGCCAGGGTAACGTTGCCGGAAGCTTCAATGCGAATGAGGGGATTGGCTTGGCGGATTAATTTGACCGCAGTGGCCATGGTTTCAGTGTCCATGTTATCCAGCATGATAATTTCCACCTGGGCGGCGATCGCCTCTTCTACTTCCCCCAAGTTGCTGGTTTCCACCTCAATGGCCAGGGGATAGGGCAAATTTTGCCGTAGGGTCTGCACTGCTTTAGTAATGCTTCCCGCCGCTTGAATATGGTTATCCTTGACCATCACAGCATCATCCAAGCCGAGGCGATGGTTCATGGCTCCCCCCAAACGACTGGCATATTTTTCCAATACCCTCAAGCCTGGGGTGGTTTTTCTAGTGTCCACAAAACGGGTGGGATAGTCGGCAATCGCCTGGACGTATTGTCTGGTCATAGTGGCAATGCCGCTCAAACCCATTACCAAATTAAGGGCCACCCTTTCCCCAGTCAGTAAACTGCCCAAATCTCCGGCCATGGTGGCCACCACAGTGCCTGCCGTTACCGTTTGCCCCTCCCCAACTAAAACTTGGAACTCTATGGAGGGATCCAAAAGCTGAAAAATCCGAGCGGCCATGGGTAATCCCGCCATCGCGCCATTTTCCTTCGCCACCCAGCGGGCCTGGCCCCGATGCTGTAAACCAAGACCCTGGGTAGACCAATCTCCCCGGCCAATGTCCTCTGCCAACCATTGCTGGAGCCAAGGGTCAATAATTATCCAGGGGGGTAAACAGGTCATGGGGGCTGGGTTGATCACCAAAATTCACGCCAATATTTATTTAACATTGTCCCTAAATTAAGGCCAATCTAGCGTTGGGCAATGTCAACCAAAGCTTCTTGAATTAATTGCTCAGTGACACCATGGCGCTTCAGGCTAGCAATCAACGCCAACACCGTGTCATTTTCTAAGAGTTCCAAGTCGGCCCGTAAACCTTGCCCAATATAAGCTCTTGCTAGAGGTTGATGACCAAAAAAGCCAAGGGAAGGTGCAACTCTCTTCAAATCTTCCATTACGTCTTCTGGTATGCGGACTGTAATGGTCGTCATGGGACGATTTTTGTCTACCCGCTTCTTTAATGTCTCAGCCTTCATAAAGATTTCTCTCCTCACGTGTCGCTTTGCGGGCTGAAATGATTCTTATAGTGTCATTCTCGCGTTCAATGAAAACAACATACAACAAGTTCCAACGTCGATCTAAGCCAATCACAGAATCCCTTGCTTCATTAATTGCGACTGACATCAACTACCACAAGCATAGGGTCAAAGAAAGCTTCTACGGCTTGCTCAAAAGTAATTCCATCATGTTTGAGTGGGTTAATTCTTGCTTTCTCATCATTCCAAATAAATTGAATGCCGTTAAAGCAGAAGTTGACATCCATTGCCAATGTTTTAGTTAGGGCAGACTTAAATTCTCATCAAAAATTCTGGTCTTGGATGTCCGATCGCCCTTGGAGAGCATTGGCCGGATAGACCAATAGCGTATTACCACTGCGCCCCACCACATAAACCTTTTCATCAATGGCGATCGCCACATCTGGATCCTGACATTCCGCTCGCCAGGAGTTGCCCTCATAGAGCACTCGACCGGTTTCCCCCGGTAAAATAGCCATTAAACATTGGCCTTCCACCGCATCCCGCAAAATACTTTTCTGCCGAGGATGGGGGAGAAAGCGCCGCAGTAAAATAATTGACAACACCGATAACCCCAGCCAACAAAGGGACTGGAGGGCAAAACTGCCGGGTACCAGCAGGGCCACCCCAGCGGTAGCCACAGCGCTTAATCCCATCACAACGGCGACAAAATCCACCGGGAAAATAACTTCCACAAGGCAGAGTATGGTGCCTGCTACAATCCAAAGATAAACAGGGGACATAGGAAATAGCTTGGGCCTGCGGTTGAAGCCGAAAAATCAGTGACTAGGGAGAAAATACTCCCCTCTCCCCCAATCCTAACCCAGTCCTTTGATTCCCGGTGATGGCAAGTTTGTTGAATTTTCTTTACAATTGTGCTTAAGTTGACAGTCCAGCTCCCCAAAGTTGGGTTAACCTGAAGGTAGTTGAGCTAAGGCCGACAACATAGCTGTGTTTAGCTGTTACCTCAAAGTCACGTCGGACCCCGTTCTTTGTTTCCTGACCACCACTGCGAGATATAAAAATATGACTACTGCTACCCTTGCATCTGCTTCTAACTCTGATTCCGCCATTTGGAACAGTCTCAAATTGGCGATCGCTGACAGCTCCGGTTTCAAATGCTGGCAGGATGATAATGGCGAGGCTGTGGTGTCTAAAACAGAAACTGTGGCCCCTCTCCTGCTCGACGCCCAAGTACGTCACTATCTTCGTCAAACCCTAGAAACCCTAGCCTACTAGGAACTACTCTTCAGTTTTCGTTCATCTATGACTGCGGTAATTTTGGCTTTTGGTGCCCTAGTCCATTGTCTTCTTCCCTCCCCTGCCCCAGGGGTTTTTTTCTGCCTTAATCTGGAGAGAGCATCGACAAACCGCTGGCTGTAGCCTGGGATGCGGAGTGAGGGAGTGATAATCCCGTAGTATCTTGTACAGTAGCAACGCATTCTGGGTGTTGTTAGCGTCACTATCTTGTCCTAGAGGTTCCCATGAACTTGGCAGTTCCTGCATTCGGTATTTCCACTAACTGGTCTGGTAATGGCAATGGTTCCAACTCTGAAGAAGAGTCGGTGCTTTACCAGCGGTTAAAGATGGTGGAGGAATTGTGGGAAAGGGTGCTCCAGAGTGAATGTGGCCAGGAATTGGTGGATTTACTGACGGAATTGCGGCTCCAGGGTACCCATGAGGCGATCGCCAGCGAAATTTCCGAAGAAGTTATCATGGGCATTACTCAGCGGATTGAGCATTTGGAACTCAATGATGCCATCCGAGCAGCCCGGGCTTTTGCCCTGTATTTCCAACTGATTAACATTGTTGAACAGCACTACGAACAAAACGAGCAACAGCGTAACCGTTGGGAGGCTTCCCAGGAAACCAACTTCTATGAGCAGGCTGGCAATGAAGAAGAATTGGTGAATCCATCAAGGCTTGGGTCCTCGGCGGGGCCCTTGCCGGTGGGAATTGATCAAAACGAAGTGCAAGCTTCGGTGGGTACTTTTCACTGGTTAATGAGGGAGCTAAAACGTCTCAATGTGCCCCCCCAACACATCCAGGATTTACTGGATCATTTGGACATTCGTCTGGTGATCACCGCCCACCCCACGGAAATTGTCCGCCACACCATTCGCCGCAAGCAAAGAAGGGTAGACCGCATTCTGCGCAAGTTGGATCAACTGCAGGGTTCTGTGGTGGGTCGGGACTGGCTCAACACCTGGGACGCAAAAACGGCGATCGCCCAATTAACCGAGGAAATCCGCTTCTGGTGGCGCACCGACGAGCTCCATCAGTTCAAGCCCACCGTGTTGGATGAAGTGGACTATTCCCTCCATTATTTTGATGAAGTGCTGTTCGACGCTGTGCCAGAATTGTCCAAACGCTTAGGGCAAGCCATCAAGGAAACTTTTCCCCATCTGCGGGCCCCCCGGGCTAATTTTTGCTATTTTGGCTCCTGGGTCGGCGGCGATCGGGACGGCAACCCTTCTGTGACTCCGGAGGTAACCTGGCAAACGGCCTGCTATCAACGGGGTTTAGTGCTGGGCAAATATCTGTTTAGCTTGGGAGAACTGGTGGCCATTCTCAGTCCTTCCCTGCATTGGTGTAAGGTGTCCCAGGAATTGTTGGATTCCCTAGAACGGGACCGCATTCAATTACCGGAAATTTATGAAGAGTTGTCCCTCCGCTATCGCCAGGAACCCTATCGGATGAAGCTGGCCTACGTTACCCAGCGGCTAGAAAATACCCTGCGGCGCAATAACCGTTTAGCTAACCCGGAAGAACGGCAAACCATGATCACCATGCCTGCCGAAAATCACTATCGTACCGGGGAAGAATTATTAGAGGAATTAAGGCTAATTCAGCGTAATCTCACCGAAACGGGGCTGACCTGTTTGGAGTTGGAAAACCTCATTACCCAGTTGGAAGTCTATGGCTTCAATCTGGCCCAGTTGGATTTTCGCCAAGAGTCGTCCCGCCACGCCGAGGCGATCGCCGAAATTGCTGAGTATATGGGAGTACTCACCACTCCCTATGAGGAAATGCCCGAAGCGGATAAATTGGCCTGGCTGGCGATCGAGCTCCAAACCCGCCGGCCTCTGATTCCCCAGGAAATGCCCTTTTCGGAACGGACCAGGGAAACCATTGAAACCCTCCGCACCCTGCGCCATCTGCAGATGGAATTTGGGGTGGATATTTGCCAAACTTACATCATCAGCATGACCAACGATGCCAGTGATGTGTTGGAAGTATTGCTATTAGCCAAGGAAGCCGGATTGTATGACCCCGCTACGGCGGCCAATTCCCTCCGCATTGTGCCCCTGTTTGAAACAGTGGAAGATCTAAAAAATGCCCCGGGGATTATGGATTCCCTTTTCAGCTTGCCCTTTTACCGTGCCACTTTGGCCGGCAGTTACCAATCTCTCCGGGAATTGGAAAGTCAGCCCCGGGACTATTACCAAATTCCCACCACCAAGGCTCAATTAAGTCCCGGTAATCTCCAGGAAATTATGGTGGGTTATTCCGACAGCAATAAAGATTCGGGCTTTTTGAGTAGTAACTGGGAAATTCACAAGGCTCAAAAAGCACTCCAGGCCGTGGCCCAAAAGCATCGGGTGATTCTCCGGTTGTTCCACGGTCGAGGAGGATCCGTTGGTCGGGGGGGCGGTCCAGCCTATAAAGCCATTTTGGCCCAGCCCGCAGGCACCGTGGATGGTCGGATCAAAATTACCGAACAAGGGGAAGTATTAGCCTCTAAATATTCCCTGCCGGAGTTGGCCCTATACAACCTGGAAACTTTAACCACGGCGGTCATTCAAGCTAGTTTACTTAAAAGCAGTTTTGATTTCATTGAGCCCTGGAACCGGATTATGGAGGAGTTGGCCTGCACCGCCCGTCGGGCCTACCGGAGTTTGATTTATGAAGAACCGGACTTTTTAGATTTCTTCCTGACGGTTACCCCCATTCCTGAAATTAGCGAGTTACAAATCAGTTCCCGCCCAGCCCGGCGCAAGGGGGGCAAAGCGGATCTCAGTAGTTTGCGGGCCATTCCCTGGGTGTTCAGTTGGACCCAAACCCGTTTCCTTTTGCCAGCTTGGTACGGGGTGGGGACGGCGTTGAAATCTTTTGTGGATCAAGATCCGGTTAAGAATATGAAGTTGTTGCGTTACTTTTACTTCAAATGGCCTTTTTTCAACATGGTGATCTCGAAGGTGGAAATGACCCTTTCCAAGGTGGATCTCACCATCGCTTCCCACTATGTGCAGGAGTTATCTAAGCCAGAAGACCGGGAGCGATTTGATCGCCTTTTCCAGCAGATCAAACAGGAGTATCAATTAACCAGGGATTTTGCCATGGAAATTACGGCCCATCCCCACCTCCTCGACGGCGATCGTTCTCTGCAACGGTCGGTGTTATTACGCAATCGCACCATTGTGCCCCTGGGACTATTGCAGATTTCCCTACTAAAACGTTTACGCCAAGTGACTCAGGAAGCGGAGACTAGTGGTGTGCGCTACCGTCGTTATTCCAAAGAAGAGCTACTGCGGGGGGCCCTGTTGACCATCAACGGTATTGCGGCGGGAATGCGTAATACTGGCTGATTCGGTGATAGGGTACCTAATATTGAGCTAGGGGCTAGGGATTATCCCCTTCCACCTCCGCTGTGTTTGAACATTACCCAACACCATAACCCCTAACCATGGAGAAAATTCGCCTTGCCTTAATTGAAGATGAAGATTTAATTCGCCAGGGCTTGCGGGATGCTTTAAACACCGAGCCTACTTTCCAATGGGTGGGGGAAGCGGCCAATGGCCGGTTAGGACTGGCAATGATGGAACAACAACGCCCCGACGTGGTGATCATTGACATTGGCTTGCCGGACATGAGTGGCATTGATGTTACCCAAAGGCTCAAAAAAGGCCCCCTTAATTGCCAATGTCGGGTGGTGATTTTGACCCTGAATCACCAGGAGGAAACGGTACTGGCCGCCTTTAGTGCCGGGGCCGATGCCTATTGCATGAAGGACAGCCGCCCGGAGTTGTTAATTGAGGCTATTCAAGCTACCCACAGTGGTTTTGCCTGGATTGACCCGGCGATCGCCAGAATAGTATTGGCCCATGCCCCGGCGGCGGAACCATCTGAACCGTCTTCCCCCAGTCGAACATCTTTGTCCTATGGGTTAACAGAAAGGGAATTGGAGGTTCTGCAATTAATTGTGGACGGTTGTAGTAATGCCGACATTGCGGAAAAACTCTATATCACCGTGGGCACAGTTAAAACCCATGTAAGAAATATCCTTAATAAGCTCTGCGCCAATGATCGTACCCAGGCGGCGGTACGGGCCATCCGCTCTGGACTGGTTAATTGAGGTCAATTAATTTGGGTCGTTGACATTGCCGGTGGCGATTGACTCCAAAGTGAAATTCAGGGTCTTAAACCTAATGCCTTGTCAGAAAAATGGGCATGTCGGCCCTAGGTCTATCTCCGCCGACTGGAACCGGGCAGAACTGTGCGCCAATTGGTTTTAGCGAGCTTTAACTGCTCTGGGGATACCTTGGCTGAGCCCAAATCCGCCCCGGAGAAGTTAGCCCCCTGGAGATTGGCGTATTTAAAATTAACGCCGTTGAGATTTGCTCCCCGTAGATCCGCCCCCCGTAGGTCGGCATAACCAAAGTAGGCATCGCTCAAATTGGCCCCTTTGAAGACGACATTTTTCAATCTGGCCTTGCCAAAGTCCGCCCTGGTCAGCTCCGCTTGCTCAAAATTGGCATTGGTCAAATTGGCTTGGTAACAGTTAATTCCCGGCACAAAAGCCTTAGCCAAAACGATGCCAACTAAATTCTGATCGGCAAAGTCCCGTTTGCCCTGGGCATACTCTGCCAAAAAAGTTTTGCCATTCCAACGTTTGATCTCCTGTTGACTGGCGATCGCCGGCTTTTCCTCTTCCCGTTCCCGACGAGAAAGGGGCTTTTGGTTAACCATGTTGTAATCAATACCCCCCGCCCCAACAGGTCCTCCATCCCCTGCATTGGAAGATGGGCGCACCCTAGTGGCCGGAGGCTCAACATTTTTCGGTTTAGCGGTGCGGGTTTTAATGCCAGTATTAAATTTAGTGGAGCTAGGTCCCCTGGGTTGGACGTTAGTGTTAAACCGAGTGGATGGGTCACCATAATCTGGAGACGCACTATTCCCCATGCGAATCCCCGTCACCGGTTCATCCCCAGCCCCTGTTATGGTGCTAAAGGGAGTAGAAACCATACCCTGCATCATACCGTCTTCATAGGTGGGCATCTCCAGGGCATCTAGCACCTGTTGGGCACTCTTGTAACGGTGGCGCACGGAAAGTTCCAGCATTTTGCGGATCACTTCAGCAAATTTGCTCGAAACTGTCACATGTTTTTCCCAGTCCATTTCCCCCGTTTGGCTATTGCAATCAATCTCCTTGGGAGTCTTGCCAGTTAGTAAATATAAACAAGTTACCCCGGTGGCATAAATATCGCTGGCGTAAACTGGGCGCATGGCCATCTGTTCTGGAGGCGCAAAACCCGCCGTGCCTACCGCAAAGGCCGTTAAGGCTGTTTGAGCTGAGGTGTTGGAAGATAAAACTGAATCAATTTGATTTTTCACCGCCCCAAAATCGATCAGCACTAATTTTTGGTCCGTTTGGCGACGAATTAGGTTAGCGGGCTTGATATCTCGATGAATAACTTTTTGGGAGTGGATATAGTCAAGGATGGGCAATATTTCTGTTAAAAATTGCTTGACACTGCCCTCGGTAAAAGTGCCATTTTTTTTCACTTCCTGGTGTAAATTATGACCTTTGACATACTCTTGCACTAAGTAAAACTGATGATTATCCTCAAAGTAATCCAGCAAACGAGGCACCTGGGGATGATTACCCACCCGCCCCAAGGTCTGGGCCTCCCGCTCAAACAGTTCTTTGGCCATACGGAACACATTGGCATCATCAGTTTGGGGCCGTAACTGCTTCACCACACAAATGGGAGTCCCGGGTAGTGCCACATCCGCTGCCGCAAAAGTAGCCCCAAATCCCCCCTTTCCTAATAAACCCAAGGTTTGGTAACGACCATTAAGGCGCAAGCTACTGCCACAGGCTTGGCACACCTGCACGTCATTCGGATTCTTAGGATGGGGACAATTGGGATTAACGCAAAAACTCATTCCGGTTCACCAGATGGTGTGATGTAAGACTAATCTATGCTTTATCGAATTCGCTAAATTTTCCGAAAAGTTGATGGGATTGGGAAAGCCACTCTATTTTAGGCTAGTTAGCGAGAAACTTTGGTTCATTGAGCCCCCGCCACCATAAATTTGTTCCGAAAGTTGTCAAACATTGGTTGGAATGGCCTGGGGTAATGCCTTCAGCGATACAATAGATGCCGCTGACGCCATAGCAAACCAAGCAAGCATTAATAAAAATCAGTAGAAAAGGAAACCCATGCGTATCTCTGTCAACTGGCTGGAATCCCTGGTTGAACTTAATTTATCTCCGGAAGAGCTTGGGGAATTGCTGACGATCGCCGGTTTGGAAGTGGAGGAAATCGAAGACCGTCGGAGTTGGGCGGCGGGGGTGGTGCTGGGGCGAGTAATTTCCCGGGAAAAACACCCCAATGCGGATAAATTAAGCGTTTGCGTGGTGGATATCGGGGCCGAAGAATCTTCTACCATCGTTTGTGGAGCCCCCAATGTGAGGGCAGACATTCTCGTGCCGGTGGCCACCCTGGGCAGTTATCTACCCAAAATGGATCTGAAAATTAAGCCGGCCAAGCTAAGGGGGGTAAAATCCTCCGGCATGATCTGTTCCTTGGCGGAGTTGGGTCTCAGTAAGGAGTCGGCGGGCATCCATATTTTTGCCGATTTGAATTTGCCCCTGGGTAGTCCCGTGGGGCCTCTGCTGGGCTTAGATGATGTAATTTTGGAAATTAGCCCCACTGCCAACCGGGCCGATGCCCTCAGTATGGTGGGGGTAGCTCGGGAAGTGGCGGCCCTCACCGGGGGTAAGTTGAGCCTGCCGGAGGTGAAAGACCTATTGGTATCGGACCAGGATTTGCCCATCAGTGTGACGGAACCCCAAGCTTGTCCGGCCTATGTGGGGACGGTGATGCGGGGGGTAAAGGTGGGCCCTTCCCCAGATTGGTTACAACAACGACTCTTGGCGGCGGGAACTAGGCCCATCAATAACGTGGTGGACGTGACTAATTACGTGCTTTTGGAATGGGGTCAGCCACTACATAGCTTTGACCAGGATAAATTGCAAGCCCTAGCGGCCGGAGCGGATATTAATCTGGGGGTAAGGTTTGCTAAGGAAGGGGAAAAGTTGATTACCCTGGATGACCAGGAACGGACATTGCAACCCCAAAATTTGTTAATTACCGCCAACAACCAACCAGTGGCGATCGCTGGGGTGATGGGGGGAGCGGCCACGGAAGTGGATGAAAATACCCAAAATATTGTGCTGGAAACTGCCCTATTTGATGGGGTCACTATTCGTAAATCCAGTAAGGCCATTAACCTCCGCAGTGAATCTTCCACTCGTTATGAACGGGGCGTGAACCAGTGTGAATTGGAAGTAGCCCTGCACCGGGCGATCGCCTTAATGACAGAACTGGCCGGGGGCACCGTGGTTCGCCAGGGCAAGGCCGACCAGCTGCAGAACCTGGGGAAAGTAGTAATTAATCTGCGTTTAAAACGCCTGCAACAATTGCTGGGTAAAGTGAACACCCCCAATGGCATTGGCGAGATTACCGCTGAAGATGTAGAACGAATTTTGACTGATCTAGGCTGTGAATTAACCCTGCAATCGGACAGTGCCAGTCCAGTGTGGGCTGTGACAGTGCCCTCCTACCGCCAACGGGACATTGAACGGGAAATTGACCTCATTGAAGAAGTGGCCAGGCTCTACGGCTATGACCATTTTTGTGAACAGTTACCCAATAATGCAGTGCCCGGTGGTTTATCCCCCACCTATCAAGCTGAGTTGGCCCTGCGGGAAGCCTGTCGGGGTGCTGGTTTAACGGAGGTGGTCCATTACTCCCTCGTCAAACCCCAAGGCCCCGAAGTGGTATTGGCCAATCCCCTCTTTGCGGAATATTCCGCTCTCCGCACCAATTTACTCGATGGTTTGATTACCGCCTTTGCCAATAACCAGGCCCAAAATAACGGGGCTTTGAATGCCTTTGAAGTGGGTCGAGTTTTTTGGCAAAACGAAGGGGACATTGGTGAAGCGGATCACCTGGCGGGCATTTGTGGCGGTTCCCAGATTACCCAAGGCACCTGGCCTCAAGGTGGTAAACCCCAAGCCATGGGCTGGTACGATGCCAAAGGTTTATTGGAAGAAATTTTTCAGCGTTTGGGCGTAATGGTCACCTACGGCGGCGATCGCCAAGACCCCCGCCTCCATCCCGGCCGCACTGCCCTATTAAGCTGTGACGGAACAATTTTGGGCCGTTTTGGGCAACTCCATCCCGAATTACGCCGAGAAAAGGGTCTGATTGATGAAGTTTACGCCTTTGAAATCGCCCTAGCCTCCCTATACCAAGCCATGGAAACCCAAATTCTGGGTACGCCCCATTTCCATTCCTACTCTCCCTACCCAGCGGTGGCCAGGGATTTGGCCCTCTACGCTCCCCTGGAATTGACGGTGGCGGAACTTACCCAAGCCATGGTCAAGGCCGGCGGCAATTTACTCGAGCAGGTAGAACTATTTGACGAATACCGGGGGCAATCCGTCCCGGCTGGACAACGCAGTCTCGCCTTCAGTTTGGCCTATCGGGTCGGCGATCGGACTCTCACCGATGCCGATGTAGAACCCCTACATAATCAAATCCGTGAAGCTTTGACCAAGCAATTTTCTGTTAGTTTACGAAGTTAAAAGGCTTAGAAAAGCCTCCCCGAACTGCCAAAATTAGGGGGAAACTCTCTATTACTGCCCTAACTTTAGTAGGCCGATGGGGGGAGAAACTACAATAGCTAAAACTTTGCGAACAAGCTTCTAAGAATATGTTTGAAAAGCCCCCCTGACCCCCCAAGTTTGGAGGAAAACAGAGGCAGATTCCCCCAATATTGCCGGAGCTTTAGTGAGGAGATTTAAAGGACGAAATCAGACTTTAAAAATAGGCTTTAAAGATCGAGGAAAAAGTTATCGGATAATTCATAGATTTTGGCAATATCTAACAAAAAATTAAGGCATTGTTCCGGATCCATGGCGTTGGGGCGTAGGGTGGTAAAGCCAGAATACCTTAACACTAAGGTCTTTACCTGTTCTGTTGACAAATCATTCACCGTGATAGCCTGCATAGACCAAACTTCAAAATTTCTGCTTTTGATCGGTAAGCACTCAATGATTTGGGGGGTATGATGCCGCTCATCCTGGACGATGCGATGATAGGTTTGATTGACCTGTTCATGCTCCCCCTCCAACACCTGTAAAAAAGCAGGCTTGCTGTAGCAAAGCAGTCCAGTAATGCCATTGGCCGCATTATTTCTTTGGGAAGATTCTAGAATGTCTTTTAAATCCTGGGACTGTAAGCTGGGAATACCCTGACTGCTGTAAATCAAACGGTACAAACTCATTTTTGTGCTTAGCTTTTAGCTATTTTATAATTTTAAGATTAATAATATTTTTGGTTGGCATCTGGATCAGGATTGAGAATAAGAGTTATGGACAAGGAAAACCATTCCCCTAAACCCGCCGTCCCGTCTCCCAGAAAGGCCGTCAGGAGTTGGTTTTGTTAGTGGGGAGAAATTCTGCCACCCGACCGAGTAATTCCTCCGGCACAAAAGGCTCGCTTAGGTACCCAGAAGCTTGACAAAGTTTGGTACGAATACCGCTGATTAAATTGTCTCCCTTACCCAATAGTAGGATTGGCACGTCTTTAAGTTGATTTGACTTACGACAAAACGAACAAAGTTGATAACCGTTCATATCCGGCAGGTCAGTATTTATGATAATCAGATCGGGGGGAGAATTCAACAAAACTGTTAAGGCCCGGAAAGGCTCATCTAGCATTGACGTTCGATAGCCTTCTTTTTCCAGGGAATAGACCATCATGCGTTGGTGAGCTTCCCGGTGGTCAACGTAGGCCACCAAAGGGCGATCATCCACCTGAATTTCTTGATAGGGGAGCATTTTGATCTCGCCAGTCTTGACCATCGGCTGTAACATCAGTGCCAACTCCAAAGTACTGATTTCCAGATGACTGGCAATTTCATACAGGCAATTTAAATTTTCCAAGCAAGTGTGGAAACGCCTTAGCCAATGTTGGCCATGGAGATTGTTTTTCACCAGATTCTGGCGTAACCTAAGCCAATTTTCCACTAGGGGTCGCTGGAAAGGCGAGTTAATATAGGATTTTAATTCCCACCAGTAGCGAATTTTATGCTTAATGGGAGTAATGGTTTTTTCTAACTCTAGATTTAAAAAAAGTTCGCTCAGTTCTTTTTCTTGATTAAAACGATAGGATGTTTTGGGTAAAGAAAGTACCTGCACTAGGGCTTCCTGGCTGGCTTGGGTCAAAATCGAACGGGTTTGCTGAAAGGAAAAAACATCTTTTTTCCATAGCTCGGAAAGAAAAAGATAATCGTCAGCAATTCTCGACGGCAGTTCAATGCCCCTCTGACGGAGGGTGCTACCGATTAGATAATTAAGTCTTTCTGAGCAACCGTTGGCACTGTTGGCCAGGTGAATACGACCATCTCCTAAATAAACTTGCCAGTAAACGAACTCGTCAAAGGGGTTTTGCACCACCAGTTTACCGCTAGCTTTTTGGTTGACAAGAGCATAGAGTAGCTTGGCGGGAATCGCCTGCTGAATTCGGGCATTATCTGGGAAAGAAGTGGACAGAACTAAATTGCTCATTATAGTGGTTGGGCAGTGGATGGAGATTGACGATGGTGAAATTAGTTAATTTGCGGAGCAATTGGCTGATTATTTAATGGTGTTGTGTCTTATTTGATTTCTAAGACTTCGACTGTTTGAGCTGATTTACCCAGATTGAGAGGCAAATTTAGTCTAAAGTTACTAATAAAATTCATGGGACATTTAAGCATTAATTAAGCATTAATAAAAATATTAAAAACAAATTCTTTAAACTGTGGCCAGGGGGTGGGATTCCAGAAAGGATGATGTTCTGAAAAGGGCGGTGACATCTTGGTCCGTTAAGGGGCGACTGAACAGGTAACCTTGACCATAGTCGCAATCCATGGATTTGAGCACTGCTAACTGTTCTAAACTTTCCACTCCTTCAGCAACAATTTTCAAGCCTAGACGATGGCCTAGTTCAATAATGGTTTGGAGAATGACTTGATTTTTTTCTTTGGCTAAAAGGTCATCTAAGAAAGATTTATCAATTTTTAACGTCTGGAGAGGTAAATCCTTGAGGTAGGAGAGGGAAGAATAGCCGACACCAAAATCGTCAATGGCAATTTGTATACCCATGTCGTTGAGTTGATTGAGGCGGTTAATGGTTTCCCCTGGTTCGTAGAGCATGAGACTTTCTGTGACTTCTAGGGTAATTTGTTGGCAATTTATTTTAGTCTGGTTAACAATATTTTTTATCTCGGTTACCAGATTTTGTTCCTGTAGCTGACGTAGGGATAAATTGACTGATAACTTGAAGGGAGGAATACCCTGGGAAAGCCAACGTTGATATTGAAGACAACTTTGTTGTAGCACCCAGTAGCCCATGGGGACAATTAATCCAGTTTGTTCAGCAATGGGAATAAATTCGGCGGGAGAGATCAAACCCAGACGGGGATGATGCCAACGGATGAGAGTTTCAACCCCCAATAAAGCTCCGGTTTTGAGGTCAACCTGGGGCTGGTAATGGAGATGAAAATTATTTTGCTCTAGGCAATGGGCCATTTCCCAGGCTAGGTTTTGAATTGGGTGATTAAATTGAGTAGAGTTGGTAGCAATATTAACATTAACCCCATGCAGAGGTAAGAAAATTTTACTGAAATTTGGAATACGAAAATTACGAAACCATTGCGATAAATTGTCCAGCATTACTTGCGGTGAGGAAACAAAATCTAGGGAGGAGTTAGGGAACCAATGGTAGATCTTATCACCATGGTAAAGCGGAGAATTCATAACATTTGTTTGTTCCAAAAAGAGTGAAATTATCGATTTTAAATAAATGCAATTCAGTTATCCTAGACAAATATCAAGCTTAGATGCCAAATTTGGAGGTAATCGGATTGTGATTATGTTTTCTTTACGCTCGTTAAATCCTAACGTAGTCCAGGGAAAAAATTCAATGATCATCACAGACTAATTCCTCCTTGGAGTGGGGTTTTGCTGTTGCAATTAACACTTTTGGGGATGGAAAGCTTGGGCAATGGGCATGCGCCAGCCACTGCCAAAGGCTCGATCTGTGACCTTCAGACCTGGGGCTGCCTGGCGACGTTTGAATTCTGATCTTTGCACCAGTTGGCAAATTTTTAGTACAGTTTCTCGTTCAAAACCAGCGTTGATAATTTCTTGGGGGGATTGGTGTTTTTCCAGCAATCTGCCGAGGATGCCATCCAAAATATCGTAGGGGGGGAGGCAGTCAGCGTCTACCTGCCCTGGTTTGAGTTCGGCGCTGGGGGGCTTGGTGAGGACGCTGGGGGGAATGATGGTTTGTTCCCGGTTGAGCCAACGGCACAGTTCAAATACTTGGGTTTTAGGCACGTCGCCGATCGCCGCTAGGCCGCCGTTCATATCCCCATAGAGGGTGCAGTAACCCACCGCTAGTTCGGATTTATTGCCAGTGCTGAGGAGTAAATGACCAAATTTGTTGGCGATCGCCATGAGGAGGTTGCCCCGGATGCGGGACTGGAGATTTTCTTCGGCAATGCCAAAGGGAGTGCCCTGGAAGAGAGGTTCTAGGGCTTGGTCATAGGTGGCCATAATCGGGCCAATGGCAATGGTTTGGGTGGCAATTCCCAAATTTTCTGCCAAGGCCAAGGCATCTTGCACAGAATGGTCGGAACTGTAGGGAGAAGGCATCAGAATTCCCAGGACATTTTCTTTTCCTAAAGCTTCCACTGCAATGGCCGCCACCAGGGAGGAATCAATGCCACCACTGAGACCTAGAATTGCTTTACTAAAGCCGCATTTATGCAGGTAATCTCCCACCCCTAGTACCAGAGCTTGCCACAATTCTTCGGTGCCAGCCATGGGTAGACTAGCCAATTTTTGCCCAATTAATTCCCCTTTATTGAAGTCGTAATTTAATAGGGCTAAATCCTTTTGAAATAATGGCGATCGCCCGATAATTTTGCCTTGATTGTTGACAGCAAAGCTGCCGCCATCAAAAATCAAATCGTCGTTGCCCCCTACTTGGTTAACATAAATTAAAGGAACATTAAATTTTTTGGCACTATGGCTAATTAAGGATTCTCGCAGGCGATGCTTGCTACAACTGTATGGAGAAGCGGACAGATTAACAACTAAATTCACCCCTTGGTCGATCAAATCCATGAGGGGATTAACTTGGTAAAACTTTTGCCCCCAAAAAGCTTCATCGTTCCATAGATCTTCACAAATAGTTACACCAATTTTGACATTTTTATAAATAAAATATTTACTCTTGGGGGCCGAGGCAAAATAACGATCTTCGTCAAATACATCGTAGGTGGGTAGGAGACATTTATGAAACCGCTGCTTTACCTGTCTTTCCTCAACTAATACGGCACTATTCCAAAGTTTTTTCTGCCCCTGACGTTCTGCCTCATGGTGCGGTGTAACAGTGCCAACCAAAACTGCCAGGGAAGGAGGTATTTTTTTCGTCAACCGTTGTAATTCCTCCTCCAATTGTTGAATAAAACTTGGATTAAGCAATAAATCCTTGGGGGGATAACCACATAGGGCTAATTCTGGAGTTAATAGTAGATCTGCTCCTCTTGCCTGGGCTTGTCGGGCTGCCGTGACAATTTTTTCAGCATTCTCGGCGATCGCCCCAATGGTGGGATTAAGTTGGGCAAGGGCAATGGTAAACATAGTCAGAGGGGTATTATGGTAATTGTTACTTTAATCCACCGATGTCAATTCAGACAAATATAAGGGCCTTATCTTTAAAAGGGGCAAAGGCCTGGGCATCAAAACGAAAAAGACTGGCGGGACGACCCACCCCTTTACTAATTTTTTGGCCCGTGTCTTTGAGGAAACCCAATTTTAGTAAGCGGGAGCGAAAATTAGAATAATCGGAAAAATCTTCCCCTAAAACCGTGGTGTACAGTTGAAATAAATCGTTTAACGTGAACAATTCTGGCAGTACGTCAAAGGCAATGGGGCTGTATTCCAACTTATTACGGAGCCGTTGATAACCATAATCAAGGATTTGGTTATGGTCAAAGGCCAATGGGGGAATGGCGGCCACATTATGCCAACTGACCTGACTCAGATTTTTGCTCATTAACTGGGCATCTTCGTAGCGGATTAGGGCAAAATAGCTGACGGATAGATACCTGACTCCATACTGATCCGGCGCTTCCCTGGGGTCTCGCCCGGGGTTACCAAATGTATATAGTTGTTCTAGATAAAGATTTTTGACGGCAATTTTTTCCGATAAAACCCGGTGGGCCGCCCCTTCTAGGGTTTCGCCCATTCTTACTAAAGTACCGGGAAAGCTCCAATAACTTTGATAGGGCTCATCTTCCCGTTTAACTAATAAGACCAGCAAACGATGCAGATGGGTATCGACGGAAAAAATAACATTATCCACACCCACTTTAAAGTCAGCTAAATAGTTTGGTCGAGGCTGGCCCATAGGATTTATTAATAATTTTTTTGACCTATATTTGTCGACGTTTACTGATTCAATTTCGGCTGACATTGGGGGCAAAAGTGGGCCGAACGGCCAGCTAATTTAAGTTTGGCGATCGCCGTACCACAATGGCGACAAGGTTCCCCTTCCCGACCATAGACCTGGGCTATACCACCGTAATTACCATTGATACCCGTCACCTGACGATAGTCACTGAAACTGGTGCCTCCCGCTGCAATGGCCGCCGCTAACGTGGCTTGGATTTGTTGATGCATCCTTTCACAGTCCTGCCGACTAACCTGATTACTGACCATGGTGGGATGCAAGCCGCAAAAAAATAGGACCTCATCGGCGTAAATATTGCCCAATCCTGCCACCAAACGTTGATCCAGCAGGGAATTTTTTAAAGGGCGGCGACTAGATTTCAGCTTTTCGTAGAGATATTCCGCCGTAAAATCTTCCCCAAAGGGTTCGGGACCCATTTGCCCCAGCCCCGTGATCACCTCTGCCCAAGGGCGATCACCTGGTAGGAGCCAAATTTTGCCAAAGGTGCGGGTATCGACAAAGCGTAGCTCCCGGCCGCCCTCGAACTGGAGCACCACCCTAGTGTGCCGTGGTCTCTGCTGACTCCGTTCCGCCCAGAGTAACTGTCCTGTCATGCGCAAATGGCACCCTAACCATGCCGTTGGCTCTGGGGTTTGATTTCTTCTGAGTTCCCCCAGCAAATACTTACCCCGCCGTTGCCAGCCCACCAAACGACAACCGGTAATTTGACTTTGAAAATTTTCAACAGAAACGGGGTAGGCAAGACTGCGATCAAGCAACACTTCCCCTCCCCCGATGGTCTGCTCCAGGGTCAAACGATTGAGCCCCCGGCATACTGTTTCCACTTCTGGTAGTTCTGGCACGGTTCAACGATGCAAATTTAGTCTATGGTCAAGACTATTTTGCCGCTGCTTGCACCAATTCCAATTCATTTTCGGCAAAGTTGTTGGTGTTTACCCCGGAAGCACTACCGCTGAAACCGTTGTAGTTCACCCGCTCGAAGCGCACAATCACCGGATAGAGAATGCCGCTTTTTTCCACACTAGCAACCGTGCCAACATCACCGTACCAGTAGGACTCAGTGCGTTTGATTCTAACTTTGTCACCACGATTTAAGGCCATGATTTAATTCCTTAGATAATTGCGATTTGTAAAAAACTATCCCGTTTGCTGGTGTCCCAAGGAAGCCCCAGGCAACAACCCAGCCCACTTAACGCCAAATTCTACCAGCTTTATTCTGCGTCCTCCCCCTTCCGTCGACTTTCCTAAAACAATTCTTTACATATCAATGCCCTGGGAGCCAGTTCCAGGGAGAAGATCTTGACCAAATCTCCCTTTCTGGAACAATGGATGGATAATGGAAGGACAATCGGTAGTGGTAAATAATTTTAAATTTTCTTTAAACTTGCCTTTCTACTTTGCAAAAACCAATAAAATTCCTTTGTACCGCAGTCCGGTATAGGGTTTGATCCGGTTGTTGCTGGATGACCTGTGGCGTGGCCAGGATTTTTAATTTCCCGATGGCCCAGTGGTCTGAAGGTTTTCCCAGGGAGAAACCCATGGTAGGTAAAAATGTATAGCTTGGGGACTATGGTCCCAATCCTCAGATCAAGAAATCATAAAAAAGTCAAAATGACCTACAATCACTTTTTCAAAATGTGACCTATGGCTAAAATTTTGGTGATCGAAGACCAGCTAGAAGTCAGGCAGAACATAGAAGATATCCTCACCTTAGAAGACTACGAAGTTATCTCTGCCCCCGATGGTGAGACCGGTCTGGCTTTGGCGAAGCAACATCTACCGGACTTAATTCTCTGTGATGTGATGATGCCCAGAGTAACGGGATTTGAGGTATTGATGACCCTGCGTCAGGATCAGGCGTTGGCAGTTATTCCCTTCATCCTATTGACAGCGAAGGCGGATCACCATGCATTTCGCCAGGGGATGGAATTAGGGGCGGATGACTATTTAACCAAACCCTTTACCATTGATGAACTACTCCATGCCATTACCACCCGTTTAGACCGCCATTATCAGCGCCAGGCCATGGTGGAAAGTCGTCTGGATAATTTACGCCAGCACGTTACCCGTTCCCTGCCCCATGAATTGTTGACCCCCCTGAACGGTATTTTAGGCACGTCCCAATTGCTGATCAATTTCTACGATTCCCTGTCCCACAATGAAGTGATGGAATCGTTGCATGACATCAAAACCTCGGGGGAAAGACTCTACCGTTTGGTGGAGAATTTTTTGTTAATGGCGGATTTAGACTTGTTATTGGCCAGCCCCGCCCGCTTGCAGGTGTGGCAATCTCGTTTGAGTCAATACACTGAACTCCCATCGAGCTTGGCCCCGATGTTGGAGAATTTGGGACAGAACCAGCCCCGCCGTCAGGATGTGGAAATGATGGTTATGCCCCAGCGTATCCAAGTGGCCGAACCAGATTTTCAGAAAATCATGCAAGAATTGATCGACAATGCTTTTAAGTTTTCTCTCCCCGGCAGCCCGGTAAGACTGGAAGCTGTGGCTAAAAATGGTATTTGTCAATTGACGATCCAAGATCAGGGCCGGGGCATGGCCAAAGAAGAATTAAATTCCATCGGTGCCCATGTCCAATTTCAGCGCTCCGAATTTGAGCAACAGGGTTCTGGGCTAGGGTTGACCTTAGCTCAAAGACTGACGGAACTCTACGGTGGCCAATTGGCGATCGCCAGTGTCCCCGGGGAAGGCACCACCATTACCATTCAGGGCTGGGAATCGACCCCCATTTAAAGCACTGATGAACTGGTGAATAGTATTGAAAGTGATATTTTCTAACATCTCCTGGCAGCGCCACAATCTGCCCCGCTTTAAATCCTAGGTAAGTTATTTTTAAAATATTGTCCCATTCTCCCTAGTTGATGGGAGCGTTGCCTGTTTGCCGATAGTTGTAATGTAATTCCCCATGGATAGCACTCCCCACCGTAAGTCTGACCATATCCGCATTGTCCTAGAAGAAGATGTCCTAGGCAAAGGGGTTTCCACCGGCTTTGAAAGATTGATGTTAGAACACTGTGCCTTGCCTGGGGTGGACTTGGACGGGGTGGATCTGGGGCTGACCCTCTGGGATAAATCCTTAACCTACCCTTGGTTGATCAGCAGTATGACCGGGGGAACTCCGGAGGCCAAGCAAATTAACCTATTTCTGGCAGAGGTGGCCCAAGCCTTGGGCATTGCCATGGGTTTAGGTTCCCAACGGGCCGCCATTGAAAATCCTGATTTAGCCGCCACCTATCAAGTCCGGTCTGTGGCGCCGGACATTTTACTTTTTGCCAATCTGGGATTAGTGCAATTAAATTATGGCTACGGTTTGGCAGAAGCCCAGCGGGCGGTGGCTATGATTGAAGCGGACGCTTTGATTTTGCATCTCAATCCCCTCCAGGAAGCAGTGCAACCCGATGGCGATCGCCGTTGGTCGGGGCTCTGGTCCAAGCTGGAAACATTGGTACGGAGTTTGGAAGTGCCGGTCATTGTCAAAGAAGTGGGCAATGGCATTAGCGGCCCAGTGGCCAAAAGATTGCAGGAATGTGGAGTCAAGGCGATCGATGTGGCCGGAGCCGGGGGCACCAGTTGGAGTGAAGTGGAAGCCCATCGACAAACCGATCGCCAAGCGAAGGAAGTGGCCCATAACTTTGCCGATTGGGGATTGCCCACAGCGCTGAGTTTGCAACAGGTGGTGCAGAACACTGAGCAGATCCCAATTTTTGCCAGCGGCGGTATTCGTTCCGGCATTGATGGGGCCAAGGCGATCGCCCTGGGGGCCACCCTGGTGGGCAGTGCCGCCCCGGTATTAGCGGAAGCCACAGTCAACGCCCAAAGGGTTTATGACCATTACCAAGCCCGCTTAAGGGAACTGCAAATCGCCGCCTTTTGTTGTGACGCGGCCAATCTGGCCCAACTAGCCCAGGTGCCCCTCTGGGACAAACAATCGGGACAAAGGTTAACTAAACCTTAAGGGACATTTTGCTCTGGTTGACGATACAGTGAAGGCTGGACTGCTTGATCTCAATATACCTGCGGAGTAGGGCATCAAGCCATAGTTTTCCTTCAATAATCCCCCCATGAAATGGCATAAAGAAAGCAAAGTATTATTACAAGGAGTACATCATCCCCTCGGTTTAACCTATCTAAAGCAGATGCGGAGTTGTGGTACCCAACTGGTGGCAGGGGTGAGTCCGGGCCATGGAGGGGAACTGATTGGGGACTTGCCGGTGTTTGATTTGGTGGATTTGGCCGTTAAAACTGTGGGCTCCGTAGACATTAGTTTAATTCTTAATCCCCCCTACCGAGTTTTAGATGCGGCCCTAGAGGCGATCGCCGCCGGTATTCGTCAACTGGTAATTGTGTCCACCGGAGTCCCTCCCCTGGATATGATCACCCTCCTGCGGGAAGCCCAAGCTACCCACACCCTGATCCTTGGTTCTGGTAGTCAAGGCATTATGGTGCCCCAACAGTTCTCCGTTGGCACCCTCGATCCCAATTGTTATCTGCCCGGGCCCATCGGCATTATTAGCCACTGCGATCGCCTCACCGACGACATTGCCCAAACCTTAACCGCGGCCGGCCTAGGGCAATCCATGGTAATCAGCCTGGGCACCGACGGCCTAAATGGCTCCAACTTTGAACAATGGCTCCAGGTACTAGAAGAAGACGAACAAACGGAAACTATTTTATTGCTGGGGCAACCCAACAGCAACGGGGAAATGCGGGCGGCAGACTATGTGGCCTCCGCCATCGAAAAACCAGTGGTAGCCTATCTAGCGGGGCGGGGTGCAAAAATCAAACGGCACTTTGGCGACTCCCTAACCATTGTGGCCAACCAACTGTCCCATAAACGTCCCCTCTTAACCAGCGTTGAGCAAACGGTACAAGCCTTTGAAAAAGCTAATATTCCGGTGGCGGAAGCCCCCTGGGAACTGTCCATTTTTTTACCCCTGGCCATGGAAAGTCGCCATTTGGGCAACGATTAGGGCAAAGATTATGGAGACAGCTTCTTCTTTCCCCCTAGTGGTCACTGTGGGGTTGGTTTCCACCCCAAGCTTTCAGCTATGCTTATTGGAGTAGCGGGAAGAATCTTGATAGACTGGCGGGAAGCTATGCCAATTTGTGTGATTGAGTTTGAGGAAAATTGTTGATGAAAGCCATGATTTTGGCCGCCGGCAAGGGCACTCGGGTTAGACCAATCACCCACACCATTCCCAAGCCGATGATCCCCATTCTGCAAAAACCAGTGATGGAATTTTTGCTGGAGTTATTGCGGCAACACGGTTTTGATCAAATCATGGTCAATGTGAGCCATCTGGCGGAGGAGATAGAGAGTTATTTTCGGGATGGCCAGAGGTTCGGTGTACAAATAGCCTATTCTTTTGAAGGAAATATTGTTGATGGCGACCTGGTGGGCAAGGCCCTCGGATCGGCGGGGGGATTAAAAAAAATTCAAGAGTTCAATCCCTTTTTTGACGATACTTTTGTGGTGCTTTGTGGTGATGCACTAATTGATTTAGACCTCACCACTGCGGTCAAGCTCCACCGGGAAAAGGGGGCGATCGCCACGATTGTTACCAAAACGGTGCCGAAGGAATTGGTATCTAGCTATGGGGTGGTGGTCACCGACGACCATGGCAAAATTTTAACTTTCCAAGAAAAGCCAGCGGTGGAAGAGGCCCTGAGCACAGAAATTAACACGGGCATTTATATTTTTGAGCCGGAAGTGATTGATTACATTCCTTCTGGTCAGGAATACGATCTGGGGGGAGATCTATTTCCCAAGCTGGTGGATAGCGGCCTGCCTTTTTATGCAGTGAATATGGACTTTGAGTGGGTGGACATTGGCAAAGTGCCGGACTATTGGCAGGCCATCCGGGGGGTACTTTCCCGGGAAATTAAAAATGTACAAATTCCCGGTATTGAAGTTAGACCAGGAGTTTATACCGGCATTAATGTGGCGGCTAACTGGGACAACATTGAAATTGAGGGCCCAGTGTATATCGGTGGCATGACCCGCATTGAAGATGGGGTAAAAATTATTGGCCCCTCCATGATTGGCCCCAGTTGCCTGATCTGTCGGGGGGCGGTGGTGGACAACAGCGTAATTTTTGAGTATTCCCGTTTAGGCCCCGGGGCTCGTTTAGTGGATAAGTTGGTCTTTGGTCGTTACTGCGTGGATAAAACCGGAGCGGCGATCGATGTGCAGGCAGCGGCTTTGGATTGGCTAATCACCGATGCCCGCCATGCGGCTGTGCAATACCGCCAAGAGTATCCGCCCCAAAGAGAAATTTCCAGACTTCTCCAGCCGGAATAGTAGGAGCAATGGACGGAGGAAATTGTTTTTCTTTTCCCCTGGTTCTAATTTTTGATTGAATGGGGGAAACTTGGACAGATAATCTAGTTAGGCAAGTCCAATTTTTGCAGAGATAGCTGGGCCGCCTGGGACACCTGGGGATGCTCGTCCCTAACCATGAAAGTCAGAGCAGAACGACTCTGGTCACAGGGTAAATTACCCAGGGCTTCCGCTAATCTTTGGCGAATTAACCAATCTTCGTGGGATGCAAACGCCAAAATTGCCTCCACTGCTTCCACAGCGCCAATTTCCCCCAGGGCAGCGATCGCCGCTTGTTGCACCACTACTTCGGCACTTTTCAACGCTTCTAGCAAGACAGTTTGGGCCCGAAGATCTTTTAAGTTGCCCAGGGCCACCGCCGCACTGAACCGCACCAACCACTCCGTATCTTCGTAAAAAGCTCGGCAGAGGGGATGGAAAGCCCGTTCGTCTTCTAGGTAACCCAGGGCCCCCGCCGCATCGGCCCGGATGCCATAATCCTCATCGGTTTCCAACAGCTTAACCAGAATGGGATAGCATTCCTCCGTTTGCTTAATACCCAGGGCAAACACCGCCATGGAACGCACCTGTAAAGTATCGTCATCCAAAACTTTTTTGATCAGAGGCACCGCTTCCTCGCTGGAATAGGGCCTAAGGGAAGCTAGGGCAATGAGCCGATCGCGGGAATTGGGGCTGTCGAGTTGGCTGGCAATTTGTTCGAGGGTCAGGGCTGTCATGGCTAGATTTCTGAGAATTTCTTCCATCATTGTAACAAAACTTTATAAAGTTATCTTGGTGTTCTCCCCCGGTGATCGGTCGGTAAACCCCCCACCGACAAATTTTCCCCAGGCAACATAATCCCGTAAACTTTCTTAATATAGTTCGTCCCCTGAGGACAGGAGGAAATTGCGGTGACCATTACCTTTGTTAAAGAGCAGAAAGATATTATCGTGGCCCAGGGTGCCAACCTACGGGAAAAAGCCCTGCAGAATGGCGTTGATATTTACACCCTCAAGGGAAAATTGATGAACTGTGGCGGCTACGGCCAATGTGGCACCTGCATAGTGGAAATCACAGCAGGCATAGAAAATCTTTCCCCTAAAACCGATTTTGAAAATAAGGTGTTACGCAAAAAGCCCGACAATTTCCGCCTCGCTTGCCAAACCTTGGTCAATGGGCCAGTGAGTGTGAACACCAAACCCAAGGGCTAGGGGCGATCGCCGGGGATTCAGGATCAGGATTTGATAAAGCCTTGTCGAGGGTAGCCATATCCCTTAATCGGGTTCCAAAATTACCCTCAAATCTAATTAATAACCGTCTCTTTCGAATCCCCAGGGTGGAGAGGGCCAGACTTCTGTTCTTCCCCTGCCCCGGCCGGGGAGGTATTTTGCTTGGCTAGTTCCCGTTCGAGGGTACTGAGTTCAGACTGGAAGCGAATTTGTATTTTGGGGCCCGAACTGGCTAGACGCAGAACCATGCCATCCTCTAGGACTAGTTCTTCCACGGTTTCCGCTTCCATATAGGTGCCATTGGCCCCCAAGTTGACGGCGACCCAGCCATTCCCTTCCGGTCGGAGTTCTAAATGGTGACGGGATACTACAGCACTGTAGAGTACAACATCGTTATCCGCCGCCCTACCCACACGGACGTTTCGTTCCGATTCAAAAGTCCAGCTTTGGACAGGAACGCTTTTACCCGGCAGGAGGAGGGTGAGGGTGATGGCGGACATTCAAGTTATGCGTGCATTTGATTAACTGTTTCCCATTGTACGGTCTGTCCTGCTTTTACACCCAGGCAATCTTGACGGGGATAATCGCCGGAGCATCCCATTAAGACCCCCTCAATGTAGACGGAGGAAGTCAAACTGGGGCCACAGCGCAGATTTAGCCAGCGCCATGTTTTGATAATATGGGAAGCCTAACTATCATGCCCAATTACTTCGGCATTGATAACAATTACCGACAAATTAACCCTAGAAAATTACCTGACTGCATTTAGCGAAGGGGAGGATTGACCGCGATGGACAATAAGCAAATGTTGATGATTCCGGGGCCAACTCCCGTACCAGAAAAAGTTTTGTTGGCCATGGCAAAACATCCCATTGGCCACCGCAGTGGTGACTTTAGCAAAATCATTGCTGAATTGACGGCAAACCTCAAATGGTTACACCAAACTCAAAATGATGTGTTGATGCTGACCACCAGCGGCACTGGTGCTATGGAAGCCGGCATAATTAACTTCCTCAGCCCTGGCGATCGAGTGTTGGTGGGCAACAACGGTAAATTTGGCGATCGTTGGGTCAAAGTAGCCAAAACCTTCGGTTTAGCGGTGGAAGAAGTTAAGGCTGAATGGGGCAAACCATTGGATCCCAATGCTTTTAAAACGCTGTTGGAAGCGGATACTGCCAAGACCATCAAAGCTTTGATCATTACCCATTCCGAAACCTCCACGGGAGTGCTGAATGACTTAGCCACCATCAATGCCGCTGCTAAGGTCCATGGTGGAACGTTGATGATTGTGGATGCGGTGACCAGTTTAGGGGCTACTCCAGTGGCGATCGATGAGCTGGGTCTGGACGTGGTGGCGTCCGGTTCCCAAAAGGGTTATATGATTCCCCCTGGGCTGGGATTTGTTTCTGTGAGCGCCAAAGCTTGGCAGGCTTATGAAACCGCCACTATTCCCCGTTTTTATCTGGATTTGAAAAAATATAAAAAATCCACCGATGAAGATAGCTCCCCCTTCACTCCCCCCATCAACCTAATGTATGGATTGCAGGCATCTCTGCAAATGATGAAAGCGGAGGGCCTGGAGGCTATTTTGGCTCGCCATCAACGGCACACCAATGCGACCCGGGCGGCAATGAAAGCACTCAATCTTCCCCTATTTGCCCCCGACAATGCGGCCAGTAATGCCATCACCGCCGTTGCTCCCCTGGGAGTGGAAGCAGAGAAAATTCGCAGTACCATGCGTAAAAAATTCGATATTGCCATGGCCGGTGGGCAGGATCACCTCAAAGGCAAAATCTTCCGCATTGGACACCTCGGTTTTGTCTGTGACCGGGATATCCTCAGTTGCATCGGCGCTTTGGAAGCTACTTTAATTGAACTGGGTTATGAGGGTGTGACTCCGGGAGCTGGAGTAGCCGCCGCCGCTGGGGTTTTGGCTAAGGGTTAATTACCCGACAAAGTCTTAAACCGGCAATATTAACAATGGCGATCGCCAAATAGCCAAATATCGCCCCAGGGGGGAGTTAAACCAGGGAATGGGCAGTTTCTGACCTTGGCTTTGACTCCCCTTTGCTTATGCTGGACATCGTTAGTTAACGGAGTTAACAGCTTTGACCCAGCCAGTTTGAAGCAGAACTGATAGGGTGAAAGAGTTGGACGTAGGGCTCAGATTTTTATGCAGTTATCCATTTGTTTACCGGAGACTCCCCTCACCGTAACCCCAGAGCAATTTCTGGCGATCGCCGTTGCTAACCCAGATTTACGCTTAGAGAGAACTGAAAACGGAGAATTAATTGTGAACCCACCAACGGGTAGTGAGTCCAGCCGTCGTAATCTGAGTATTACCGCACAGCTCTGGAATTGGGCTGAAAACCATTCTGAGTTAGGGGTGGCATTTGAGTCTTCCTGTGGTTTTCGTTTACCCAATGGTTCTACCCGTGCCCCTGACGCTTCTTGGGTCCGCCGGGAGCGTTGGGAGTCCTTGAGTCCAGCCGAGAAAGAAGGGCTTGCCCCCCTTTGTCCCGATTTTGTAGTCGAATTGCGCTCCAAAACTGATAGCCTGTCTACCTTGCAAGAAAAAATGCGGGAATATATGGAGAACGGTGCCCGTTTAGGCTGGTTAATCGATCCCCAGAACTGTCAAGTGGAGATTTATCGTTCCACAGGTAAAACAGTGGAAATTTTGGAACAGCCAGATACTTTGTCGGGAGAAGATATACTGCCTGATTTTCTTCTTTCCTTAAATCGCATCTGGCCCTAACTGCATTGCAGACCACTATTTCCAACTTAACCATTGCTTAATAGAGAGAACCGTGCTAAGCTTCCAACCCTATGCACTACGCCATCCCCAAAACCTACGCCGAACTAGATGCCCTACGCCGTTTCCCCGCTAACGAGGAATTGGTGGCAGTGGCGATCGCCGGGGTCATTAACTGGGCCCGGGCCAACGAGCAATCTTTGGATGACGTGGTTCAGGAAATTTTGGCGGAGGATGGTTTATTGGATTACGTCCAAAGGGACCGCCTCAGTGAGATGATTGTGCAGGCTTGGCAGGCGTTACCGCATTTGCCCAATCCTTTGCCCAGTGGAGCACCGTCTGTACCCGGGAACTGGTGGGAGCCTCGCAGTAAAGCCGTAGTAAAGGTTCCGTCCCACTAAAACGAATTAATAGCCAACCGCCACCGGCCATGCGGAATTTGTAGCCGTCCGTGGTCAATACGTCTGTTACCTTTTCCCCAGCGATTTCCGTTAGGGGGTTTTCATTTAGGGTTTGTACCAAAGCAGTGCGGACAGCCATGCTGGCCAAAGGTAAATCAATGCGGTCATATTCACTAACAAAGCCGACTTTTTCCTGGAGCCGACCATATTGCTCACTGATATCCTGCTGGGACTGCACCACCGTTTCCAAAACATACAGGGCCGATAACAGGGCATCCCGTTCGGGAATGTGACTCCCATAGCCAATGCCACCGGACTCTTCCCCACCAATCAACACTGGGCTAGTTAACATCCTGTCGGCTATGTACTTATAACCGATCGCCGTTTCTGTGATGGGAATGCCATAAAGCTCTGCCAACTTGGGAATGAGGTCGGAGCCACTAACGGTTTTAACGATTTCCCCCTGGAGGCCCTTTTGGGTAGCCAGATGGTAAATCAAAATGGGAATTAAACCCTGGGAACTGAGAAAATTGCCCTGGCCGTCCACTGCGGCAATGCGGTCCGCATCCCCATCAAAAATCAAACCCACCCGCAACTCTGGCCCGCTAGCTTCGGCCACCGTTTTCAGCGCTGCTAATAATTTAGGGACATATTTGGGCAAAGGTTCAGGAGAACCACCACCAAACAAGGGATCGTGATCGCCGTTGATTTCATCGATGGGGCAACCTAGCAAACGTTGCAAACCACTGGCTGCCGCCCCGTGCATCACATCGGCAAATACCCGGAGTTTTCCCTGTTGGATCGCAGTTTTAATTGGTTCCACATCCACTTTGGCTTGTAAGCCTTGGCAGTAACTGGGCCAGGGATCAAAATATTTTAAACTTCCCCCTTCCTCGGGTGGGGGTAAGGGATTTTTCAGTTGAGCTTCAATTTTTGCGGTAATTTCACCGCCGACGGAACCACCAAAAGCCCCTTTCACCTTCAATCCCAGGTAATTAGCGGGGTTATGGCTGGCAGTTAATACCAATGCACCTAGGGCATTTTCCTGGTGGGCGGCCCAACTAAAGGCCGGCGTGGGAGCATAACATTCGCTCAGCCAAACTTCAAAGCCCAGTTCTTGCAATGTTTGGGCCACCAGCAGGGCAAACTGTTCCGCCATAAAACGGCGATCGTAACCGACAATAATTCGATTTTCCCGACCATTGTCCCCAAATTCTTCTGCCAATACCTGAGCTGAGATTGCCGCCACCCGGGAGGCCCTTTCAAAGGTAAATTCCGCCGCAATTACCCCCCGCCAGCCGTCGGTGCCAAATTTAATCGGAGCAGGAGTATAAACCATGACAAACCTATTATTGTTGGAGCAATTACCCGTGGCTATTTTACCCTAAGCCTTGGCTTTCCCTTTCCCCTGGGGCAGGATTTTCTACAATGGGAGAGTCATCTACTATCGCCCCGCTGACCACCATTGAGCCGTACTTACCAAACCCTAGGCATTGTTGTTAAAGGTATGGCCTTTGGGGAATCCGATCGCCTAGTGACCATTTTTTCGCCGGAATATGGACTGATTCGAGCCATTGCGCCGGGGGCCAGAAAACCAAAATCCAGCCTGAGGGGCCGCACCGAGCTATTTGTGGTGAATCAGTTTCTGCTATTTGCGGGCAAAAGTTTGGATCGTATTAACCAGGCGGAAACCCAATACTCCTATCCCGGCCTGGGGCAAAATGTTTGTAATTTGGCGGCAGGGCAATATTTAATCGAACTAATCCTGGCCCTGGGGACAGAAGCCAGCGCCCAGGCATCTCTGTATGAACTGTTCACTGAACATTTACGCCGGTTGGAAACAGAAGCAACGGCGGAGGATATTTATGGCCATTTGGCCCAAGCGTTGTTCCATTGCCTGGGAGCGGAGGGCTTTGCACCCCAATTTCACCACTGTGCCATCACGACCCAAACCATTCGCCCTAATTTTTACGATCGCCAATGGCGGGTAGGTTTTATCCCGGAATTAGGGGGCATTGTTGACCTCAGCAGTCAAAAAGACATCGGCCCCGTTCCTCAAATGCGCCGGTTAACAGCAATGGAACTCAGTTTGTTGCAACAATTCAACCAACCCGTTTTGCCCGACCCCCAACAATATCTTCCGGCGATCGCCCGGAACAACTTCCGCCTCTGGGATTGGGTAAAAGCGGAAAACCTAATGCGCCATTATGCCCAACGTCAACTGGGAAAAAGCTTCCGGGCCGCTGTTTTGCTAGACAGTATGTGGGAGGTGGATTTTTAGCGTACCCCTCCCCATTAACGCCAAACTAATCGATATCAATGCTTTGGGGGCGATTATCCTGGGCTGTTTGATTAATGTCCGCCCCGGAAAAGTCCGTCACCCCTTGCTTTTGTAACCATTTTTTCAGGGGATCATCGGTCAATTTTAGCCGTAGCACACCAGACACAAACCCCCCAGCAAAGGCGATCGGTTGTTGACAAAGCTCACGGGTCACTGGCTTAAGTTCTTCAAGAAACATGGGCATTAGCTAATAAGGTTCAATGGGCGAAAAATTTTGAGACAGGCAATACCCGCCATTATACCTAATTAACCCAGGGCTGAGGTCGGGTAAATATAGCCAAAATCCTTGACCGACGGGGCTTTTACTAGATGCTCCCTTGACTTTTCCTTGTTAAATATCAATTCCAAAGTGCTTCTGAAACAAGGAAAAGCACTACCTGAGTCCAGTCGCTATCTTTCTTTTCTCGGATGAGAAATTAACTAGGCTTCACTGTATATACCCTCCTCTCTACATTGCTCCCCGATCTGAGGCTCAGTCAATTATCACAATTTATTAAGATGATGCAACATCTGATCTGATAAAGCTTTAGTATTTCGGCATACAATAATGTTGCTCAATCGCCCAAGACTCTTTCAGTCATCAATGATCATTTATGTACAAACGTAAAGATTTATTGATTTTGAGACTGGCTTCGTCCATTTTTCGATAAAAGCTGTACATTTGATAATGTACTTGTAATTTAAAATTACTTTGGTGAATTTTATGAGTGATGTTTCACCTATCGTAAAATCTTCTGTGCGGTATCTAGCACCTATCGCCGCAGCAGGTGCAGTTGCAGGATGGGGGGCAATTGCAGCGGCGGCTACTGCGGCAGCCCCCTATGTTGCCGTTGCTGTTGTGGTTGGTTATGCAATTACTAAAAAAGATGACAATTGATATATTTTATGATTGAACTTCTAACACAGCACATCCAAAATATTCATAGGGAATATCAGATTAATGGAGTAGATATTGCTTCAATTTCTTCTTATTTGAAGAATGACAATATCAACTCAATACCCCCTGAGTGCATAGATCTAGTCTTAGTTATCCCGGAAATGCTGATAGAATTAATTTCTCTAATGAGAGAGCCATCAACATCAGTCAAAACTAAGGCGATAGCTAGTGGGATTTACAGTTATGTATTCAATCCTATTGACTACATTCCTGATGATTCCCATTCTATTTTTGGGTTTCTTGATGATGCCTTAATTTTATATTATGGGCTTCAATTGATAGACAAAGAACCCGAAAATTCTATTGATCTTATTGGCTTCGATAAGATAAAGAATCTCGTTGCTATATCTGAAAGTATTTTATCTAATGCAATACTCGAAGACTTAAAAGATTTTCCCAATAAAGTTAGCACATCTATTCAAGTTAATTGATTGGTTTCTGAGAATACATAGCATGAAAACTCTATTTTCTGCGGCTTTACTTTTATTTGGTTTTGGATCTGGATTAGTTCAGGCCATGACAATTGATGGAGTTCCAGTCAGATTGTTGCAAAAAGGAGCAAATTATACCGTACATGTTTCTGATAGCAGTACCCCAACTTATTCGGGATATAATTACTTACTTTTTGTCTCACAAAATGGTAGTAAGCAAGGTAACTTCAAATCAACAGTTAGTGCAACATGTAGAAGTCATATGGTCTCTTTCTACGTTCTAGAGGGAGCTGATAATTACCAGACGGTCTATATCAATATGAAGGAACCTAAGACAATGCAAAATTCAATCAGGATGGTTAGTATTCTCTATAACTTCATTGAGCCATTCAAACGTGATTGGCTTAGTCGGGGTCAAAAATATTGCTAAATTCAGCATCGTTTATTAATGTTCCTACAAAATTATTTAACTGTTGACAATGAAAATAAATTTAACTGTCAGTGTGTCAGTCTTCATAGCAACTATAACTATAATTCCCTCCAACATGGCTTTTGCTCAAAGTATGCACTCAGACCAATCAAAAAAGGCAGAGCAAAATTCGGCCGCTGCTTTTAATGAAGCTAGTTACTACTACGTGAATACTTATTGTGGTGCAAGAAATTATAATAAAGCCCATTTTGATGCAGTTAAAGAAGCCAGGGCACAATATGACCAGCGTTTTAAACAGTATATGGCGCAAAATGGTGTTACCAATGCCAATGCTGTAAATAGTGCGTCACAGCAGATGTTTTTTAGGTATGGGCAAGTAATTACAGATAACATTAAAGAAACCTGTCCATCTGTGATGGTTGGCACTGGTAGATAAACATTTTTATTGTCTGAGTTAGTATTCTCCTTAGAAGGGATTATACACAAAATTTATGACGACTATTAATTCCCCCTTAGTGTAGAAGGAGTCTCTCTTTGAAATTATTTCAGACTTGAATTTAGTGGTAGAGCTCCTTTCAGTATCTAACCAAATCTGCCGGCTACGTAATCCCTGGTTTGGCTTTCCTGGGGACTAGAGAAAATATTCTGGGTGCTATCAAATTCCACCAACTGACCAATACGGCTCTCGTCAGTATTAAAAAAAGCCGTGTAATCCGATACCCTCAGAGCTTGTTGCATATTGTGGGTAACGATGGTGATGGTCACCTTTTCCCGCAGACTTTTAATCAGCTCCTCAATTTTGAGAGTGGAAATGGGATCGAGAGCGGAACAGGGTTCGTCCATTAGTAGTACTTTGGGATTAACTGCCAGGGCCCTGGCAATACATAGCCGTTGCTGTTGTCCTCCCGACAGACCCAAAGCGGACTTTTTCAAACTATCTTTGACCTCATCCCATAACACAGCCCTAGTGAGGGAGCGTTCCACAATTTCATCCAGTTCTCCCCGGCTAGCCCGGCAACAGAGCTTCACCCCATAGACAATGTTGTCGTAGATACTAGTGGGAAAAGGATTGGGCCGTTGAAAGACCATACCAACTTCCCGGCGTAGACTGTTGATATTGACCTTGGGATCGTAAATATTTTGCCCCAAAAACTCCACTGTCCCGGTTACTTTTACTCTGCCCTCCAGTTCGGCGATGCGGTTAAATGCTTTGAGTAAAGTTGATTTACCACAGCCAGAAGGCCCAATCATGGCGGTGACCCTACCAACGGGGATGGTCATGGTTACCCCCTCTAACACTTTTTTGGTACCGTAATAAAATCCCAAACCTTCAACCCTGATGGCGGGCTGTAAACCCTTTTCGATTGAGCTAGGCATTGAACCGGACAAATTAGTCATAGGTGGTAAACGGAGAAAACTGAAAAATTAACTATTGAGGGCACATTAAAAGCGCCGACGGATCAGCAAGCGGGAAAATAGGTTAATGATCAAAACCAGCATTAACAGTACAAGGGAAGCGGTCCAGGCAATGGCATTTTGCTCCTCAAAGGGAGAACTGGCGTAGTTATAAATCAGTACAGGAAGAGACGGGGTGGGGGCCATTAATCCCTCTTGCCAAAACTGACTAAATAGAGCGGTGAACATCAAAGGAGCCGTTTCCCCGGCGGCCCTAGCCACGGCCAATAGAACCCCGGTGGTAATGGCGGGAATGGCACAGGGAATGACCGTTTTGACTGTGGTTTCCCATTTACTGCCTCCCAGGGCGGCGGAGCCTAGACGGTATTGTATGGGCACCAACTTGAGGGCTTCTTCTGTGGTCAAGGCAATAATGGGAGTCATAATTACCCCCAAAGCGAGGCCGCCAGCATAGGCCGAAAATTGCTTGGTGGTAATAACCAGTACCCCATAGGCGAACACCCCCACAATTACCGAGGGTACACTGCTCAGGATCACGGTGACGAAACGTACCCCATTGGCGATCGCCGAACCGGCCGCAAACTCCGCTAAAAACACGCCAGTCATCACCCCTAGGGGAACACTAAAAAGAGCCCCTAAACCCACCATGGTCAGAGTACCCACAATGGCATTGGCAAAACCGTTGGGTTCCCCTTCTATCCCCACCGGAGCCGGCAGATGGATAAACACTTCCCAGGAAAGGGTGGGTAAACCACGCTGGATAATGGCGGCCAAAATTGCCAACAAAGGCAGAAGGGCTACAAGGGTTAGGGTAAAGGATAACCCCCCCATCACCCAGGCAAAACCATTACGGAACAAGGATAGGGGAGTAAGCAGACTACTGGGGGCTGCATTTTTCATTGCCTTACTGTCCCTCCCCTTGGCGACGAATAGTTGCCACCATTAATACCGCCAGACTGTTAATGCCCAGGGTAATAACAAACAGAATTAAAGCTAAATACATCAAAGCGCCGATGTGGAGCTCGTCCACTGCTTCGGCAAACTGATTAGCCAACACCGAGGGAATAGTGTACCCTGGTGCCAACAAGGAAGCAGAGATAATATTAGAGTTTCCAATCACCATTGTTACTGCCATGGTTTCTCCCAGGGCCCTACCCAGGGCCAAAATAGTGGCACCGACAATCCCCGAACTAGCAGAGGGCAAAATAACTAGGCAAATAGTTTCCCACCGAGTTGATCCCAGGGCCATGGACGCACTGCGGAGGCTGGGGGAAACAGAAAGTAAAATATCCCGACTAATAGAGGCGATGGTGGGAATAATCATCACCGCCAGCACCAATCCCGCCGCCAGCATGCTCGGACCAAAGGGCTCGGTGCCAAAGATTGGTAGCCAACCTAGGTAGTCAAACAATGCCACTTGTAACGGCATTAGCACAGGGATAAAGACAAAAATTCCCCACAGACCAATGATTACACTGGGAATAGAAGCAATCAGTTCCACCAGAAAAGCGATGGGAACCCGCACTGGGGCGGGCAGAAGATTTTCGCTGGTCATCACGGCCACCGCCAGCCCTAATGGTAAGGCGAACATCAGGGCAATGAGGGAACTCACCACCGAGCCGAAAATGTAGGGCAAGCCCCCAAATAGTTGCTCGCCGCTGTCCCACTGTTGACTGAGGATGAATTCCCAACCAAACTTGGCGATCGCCGGTTGGGCATCGGCAAAGACCACCCAGGCAATCCAAGTGAGAATCACCACCACTCCGAGGGAACAGAGACGGGTCAACTGTTTGAAGCCCCAGTCCAAGCCACTGTTAACGGCATTTCCCTGGGTAATGTTTACCCCTTGGGCCGGGGGAAATTCCGGACGAGGCGAAAAACCTTCCACCATAACTATTGCTTTAATTTTGAGTACGTTGGCTGACTATTTGATTTTGTCTACCGCGGCGATCGCCCGTTGGGCCACTGCTGGGGGAATTTTGGTGTATTCCAATTGGGTATTGTGGTTTTGCCCTGTGGTTAAAATCCAGCGCACCAGAGCTTTGATATCCTTGGCGACGGTGGCATTTTTGTTGTTTTGATACACCAACAACCAAGTCAAACCCACAATGGGATAACCGGAGGCGGGATCATTGATTTCCGCCACAAAGTTGGCGTCAAACTTAGCTCCACTGATGGCTTTATTGGCCTCTGCTAAGCTTGGTTCCACATACTGGCCAGCTTTATTTTGCACCTTAGCTGTTTGCAAATTTGGCCCTTCATTGCGACGGGCAAAGGTGTCCTGGACATAGCCGATCGCCCCGGGAGTTTGCTTAACCATGGCCGCCACCCCATCATTTTTCGGCCCCTTGAGCACCTGGAAGCCCCAGTTGGGATCTTGACTGGCCCCAATCTTGCTCCTAAAAGTACTATTTATGGCACTGAGATGGCTGGTAAAAATATCAGTGGTGCCACTACCATCGGCCCTTACCACCACTCGAATTGGCATATTGGGTAGCTTGGAATCGATCTGGTTCCAAGTTTTTAATTCCCCAGTAAAAATTTTACCCAGGGCTATCCTGGAAAGTTGGACTTTTTTACCCGGTAAATTGTAAACCACTGCCACAGATCCACCGGCGGTGGGAACCATTACCACTCCCCGTTTCATCTGTTGACGTTGGGCAGAGGTTGGTACCGCATCGGTAGCGCCAAAATCCACGGTTTCACCAATGAATTGACGGATACCAGCGCCACTACCAACGGAGTTGTAATTGACAGTGTTGCCGGTGGCTTTTTTATACTCTGCAAAATAGCGTTGATAGAGTGGTGCAGGAAAACTTGCCCCTGCCCCATTCAGAGTACCGGCGATGGCCTGACCAATGCCACCAAAACCAACGATGACGCTAACCACTGAGAAGGTGGCAACTTTTTGAAATGAACTAAGCATAGGAAATTACAATGGGAATATGGTGCAGTTGAAAAAGTCAGCCCTTCTTTGCTGATGGGGCTTCCATTGGTTTAGCTATCGACCGAAAAACGGCAAAAATCCATGGTTAAACCGGCCGTTTACCGTCAACAAGCCCAGAAAATTGTCTGGGGATTTCTAGCTAATAATATTAGTGGCATTTTGTTAATTTACAACCCCAAAAATATTTTTATTTTTAATACACAAACCCATTAAAAAGTCGATTAACTTTCGGTTAAATTTCACTCGCTTTAGCTAAAGTCACTAATTTATTAAGCTTGAATTAAGACCATATTAAGACCAGGTTAAAACAGGCAAAATCATTGTTTAAACACAACCAGTAGGCTTACCGTTTTTCCCGCAAGACACGATCCCGCTCTTGCGACATTTAATTTGTAGATTGGGGCTTTGGCAATGAAATTTAAATCCATCAGCAAAATGCTTACTCTCCCAGCCTAGAATACAAGTTGCGTATTCATGCACTAGCCCACGGTCAGAAGGAATTTAGGCTTATGATGAATGGACAACTGTAAAGAAACTTTAAGCAGTTGCAACGTTTTTACTTTCTCCCCAGCAAATTATTCCGTGAGTTCTTTCCAGACCCTGCGCCAACTATCCCCCTCCACCCAGAAGACCTTTGCCCTGTTGTTTGCCTCAGTGCTGATGTTTTGGCTCAGTCTCACTGCCCTCCTTCCTACCCTGCCCATGTATGCCCAGGATGTGGGGGCGACTAAGCAACAAGTGGGTTGGATTATGGGGAGTTTTGCCCTTGGCCTGTTGGGCTCTCGCCTGTGGATTGGCCAGTTGGTCGATCGCCGGGGGAGAAAAATTGCCATTGTTATTGGTGCATTAGTGGTGGCCCTGGCTCCCTTGGGCTACCTACTCACTGCCACGGTGGGGGCCTTGATGGCAATCCGGGCTTTCCACGGTATCTGCCTGGCCGCCTATACCACCGGCTATAACGCCCTAGTAGTGGACTTATCCCCGCCCCAGCAACGGGGGGAAATTATTGGCTATATGAGTTTGGCGGTGCCCATTGGCATGGGATTTGGACCGGCCATGGGAGCTTACATTTCCCAAACCATCGGCTACGAAGTCCTATTCATCATTTCTTCCCTGTTGGGCTTTATTTCCTTGGCCTTGGCCTTGCAGGTGCGGGAAAAGCGTTCCCCAGACCAGTCATCAGCAGAGGATGTTTTCGGCGATCGCCCCCGGCCCCGTTCCATCGTCAAACTACTCACCAGTCGATCCATGGCCGTGCCCACCCTGGTATTACTGCTGATTGGTCTTTTGTTTGGCAACTTAGCTACCTTTTTGCCCCTCTTTGTGCGGGAAATTGACCTAGCCTCCTATGCCGGAATTTTTTACAGTGTGGCGGCGATCGCCAGCTTTTTGCCCCGCCTCTTCCTTGGTCCCTTAGCGGACACCTATGGCCGGGGACTATTCATTGCCGGTAGCTTGATCTGCTATTTATTATCCATGGTATGCCTTGCTCAGGCTGATAACTCTTGGGAATTATTGACCGCCGCCGCCCTAGAAGGAGCTGGCAGTGGCATTTTACTACCCACCACCATTGCCTTGATTTCCGATCGCTCTTCCTTGGAGGAAAGGGGCCGGGTTTTCTCCGTTTGCATGAGTGGCTTTGACGGGGGCATTGCCATTGCCGCCCCAATTATGGGAGTGCTGAACGAGATATTTGGTTACCGCCATGTATTTTGGCTCAGCGGTGGATTGGCCCTAGCCGCCATCATGGTTTTTGGCATCTTTTCCAACCCCACCATCGGCCGTTCTCTCAAGTTTTGCATTGGCCGCAGTCGAGACCTCTACGCCACTCCCCAATAGACCCGCTGGGCCTGGGTAATTCCTGTCAACGGCGGAAAATCTTGTTAAGCTAGGAGAAGACTTAGGCGATCATTCCTAGATTTTTCCTGCCCAGCTCCATGCTGAAAAAACTTTTCTACCATGGCGCTCAGCGGGGTCGCCATCGAACAATTGGGGAAAATTTCAGTGCTGCATCTTATCTATATTCTGGCCTTCACGGTGATTGCCTTCCTTGCTGTTAGCAACCTAATTCGGAGCTTAATTTCCGTCAGCATGGGTAGCCAGCGCACCCCGCCCAACAGTTTTTCCCGTCGTTTTGGCCAAAGCAGTCACCCAGAATTGTTTGACAATCAGGGTATGCCCATCAGCGAACCCCTATTGGTAATGCGCTCCGTTAATGTGGACGATGCCAGGGAAAAGTTAAACGCCATTTTTGATGCGTCCCCCAGCGTTACCGTCCAGGAAGGGGAAGACGAGAAGTAATCAGTAGTCCCATCGAGCATCAGTAGAAATTGGTTTTTCCCTGGGCAAAATGACTATAACCGTGGCTAGGCGATAGCTTTAGGAAGGGCTGGGTCTTGTTCCGTATGAAATGAGAATGGTTAAAGGTACACTGTACCCTGAACCCTGTGGCCTTGACGGTCTGAAACCATCGCATTATGGATTTAAAAGCTTTAATTCGGGATATACCAGACTTCCCCAAGCCAGGCATTATGTTCCGGGATATTACTACCCTGCTCAATAGCCCGGAGGGACTGCGCTACACCATTGACGCCTTGGTGGAAGAATGTCAATCCCGGGAACTGGTACCGGATCATGTCGTGGGCATGGAATCCAGGGGGTTCTTATTTGGCATGCCCCTTGCCTATCAAATGAATGCCGGTTTTATCCCTGTACGGAAGCCAGGCAAATTACCAGCTCCAGTCCACCGGGTAGAGTATGAGTTGGAATACGGGAAAGATTCTCTGGAAATTCACCAGGATGCAGTGGATCCCCACCACCGGGTCTTGATTGTGGACGACTTAATTGCCACGGGGGGAACCGCCAAGGCCACTGCGGAATTGCTGAGTCAGCTTGGCTGTGAGGTATTGGGCTTTGCTTTTATCATTGAGCTTGTGGCCCTGAATGGTCGTCAATATTTGCCTGATTTACCAATTATTTCCCTGGTGGAATATTAAGGGTTGCAATGGTATTCAAGCTGGTCTAAGAAAGCGTTTGAAAAGTTGCATTGTCGGTAAAGAATCACCCTTAAACTCAAAAAGGGGGAGTTTTGACCATTTACCCCCTCCCAAGGTGAGACAGGTAGAATTAGTGAGCATTTTTAGACTTTTCAAACACACTATCAAAAGGGAATGTCAGGATTGTTATTGTTGTCATCGTCGATCGCCCTAGTGCCACCACCACCAGTGGTATCGGGTAGACCTTGGCGGGAGGGCCGGGGAAATTGAATGTTATTGTTGTGGGGACCACTGGGGGGTTTATCCCAGTTAGGTAAATTCATGGGCTGGGGCACCAGGTCTGGTGCAATGGGGTCTTCGTAGCGCAAAAAGTATCGGGCAGGAAACTGATAAATTTCCCCCGTGGCACAGGTTTTCTCTCGCAATACAGCCACCGCTTCCGCCATGCCCGCCATATTGAGACTCTCAATGATTACTTCGGTACCGGACGCCTCGGCCTTTGGAGCCGCTTGATGCCCTTTAATCGTTAGCTGCTCAGCTTGGAGTAATTCCGCAAAAATTTCCCCGGTGATGGCCACTCCAAAGGTGGATTTTTCCCCCACGGCCAAAGATAAGGTTGGCTTTGCTTCACCATAACTAACCTCTAGTTCAATTCGCTCAAATTCCCCAGGAATAAATAAAATTAGTTGGTCTTTGGTTAACTGATGGGAATAGTTTTGGTATAGGCCCAGGCAACTAACGGTGTTATTGGCTGAGTCAACCAAAGGCTTAACAATCCAGTTGACCTCCGCCCCCACTGCCCCCCCCTGTCCTAACACCACAGTAGCGGCTAAAAAAGCACCAATATCACGGATATTCATGGTTACGAGCCTCTAACAATTACAAACCCCAGGGAACGCTTCCACCATCCCCCACCTTCAAACCACATTAGTATGGCGGCGGTTAGATTAGCGAAAATTGCCCGTGTCGGAAAGGCGCTGATTGGTGTAGGGCCAAAGAAAAACATTAAAATTTTTGCCGCCAATTTTTTCCCGATACTTGAACGTATCTTTTTCGTAGAGACTCACCACTGCGTTAAGTTGATTTGCCAAATTAAGACATTGCTTAAATGTGGGGGAAGTATAACATTGCACATCAATTTGGTTACAACCGTAGCGGGGCACCAGATTCTTTTGGAATGGCTGGATGGAGCAAAAAATAAACTTGCGATACTGATTGGCTAAATACTCAAAATCCCTGGCGGAATAGTTGGCAAAAAAATGGTCATCCACCTGTAATCCATCGGTGTGACGGGCTTCGTTGATAATTTGCTCAATGGTGAGGCGGCGGTGTTGGGGGGATTGGATCCAGGCAATGGGAATGAGGTTATGACTGCGGGCTTGTTGACTAATTTCTTCCTGTACATCGTCTGCTACTCCCCGAAAATCAAGGAATACGAGGCGGTAACCCTGGCTTTGAATATCCCTCATTACCTGATCCAGGGCGTTTTGGGAGGCGTAGAAACGGATTTGGGGCTGGGATAACCAAGTCCCGTTGGGCACCCCGGCCAGGGCTATGGTGGGGCAAAGGGCGAGGGCACCGATGAGTAATTTTTGCAGAATTTTTAACATTTGGTGGAGAGGAGGGCGAGGGGCAGTAACTTGGGGTCCAAGGGGGAGAAAGGCCGTTGATTGGGGTCAATATTAAGCTAGTTAGCTGAAATTTAATCGGTTTTGCTGTTCTCAAATTTGGGGAGAGAAAACTATTTGGCGATCGCCGCTTGACCAAGGGAATGATATCTCTCGCCCACTATTAAAGTTAAAATAGGGTTTTCTGTGGATTAACCACGGACGATTTTCCCGTCGATTACATAGAGAGAGTTAATGGTAACCACCCCCACCGCTGCCCCCCGTAAACCATCCAAGGTAGAAGGCATCAAGGAAAGAAGCAATTATTTACGGGAACCCCTGGCCACCGAACTGTTGAATGATGCGAATTATTTTACGGATGATGCTGTCCAAATTTTGAAATTCCACGGTTCCTACCAGCAGGACAATCGGGACAATCGGGTTAAGGGCCAGGAAAAGGATTATCAGTTTATGCTCCGCACCCGCAATCCGGGGGGATTGATTCCGGCCCAACTCTACACCGCCCTGGATGATCTGTCCAAAACCCATGGCAACCAGACTCTCCGGGTGACCACCAGGCAAGGTTTACAAATCCACGGCATTGTCAAAAAAGACTTGAAAATGGCGATCGCCACTGTGGTGAATAATTTGGGCTCTACCCTGGGGGCCTGTGGGGATATTAACCGTAATGTGATGGCTCCGGCGGCTCCCTTCCGAGACAAGCCCGAATATGGCTATGCCTGGGATTATGCCAATAAGGTGGCGGATCTGCTCAGTCCCCAGAGCGGTGCCTATTACGAAATTTGGCTGGATGGGGAAAAAGTTATTAGTGGAGAAGAAGCGCCAGAGGTGAAGGCGGCCCGGCAAAAAAATCTCCATGGCACCAACCTAGATGACCCCAAGGAACCCATTTACGGGCAACAGTTCATGCCCCGCAAATTTAAAATTAGCGTTACTGTGCCGGGGGACAATTCCATTGACGTTTATACCCACGACATTAGTTTGGTGGTGATCACCGATCGCCATGGGGAGCTACGGGGCTTCAATGTGCTGGCTGGGGGGGGGTTGGGCCGTACCCACAATAAAGAGGAAACCTTTGCCCGGGCCGCTGACCCCATTGGTTACGTAGGGAAAGACGATGTTTACGATCTGGTCAAAGCTATTGTGGCCACCCAACGGGATTACGGTGATCGCCATAACCGCCGCCATGCCCGGATGAAATATCTGTTGGCAGACTGGGGAGTAGAAAAATTCCGCAAACAGGTGGAAAAGTATTTAGGCAAACCGTTCCAATCCTTTAAGCCCCTACCGGCCTGGCGTTACCAAGATTACCTCGGTTGGCATGAACAGGGAGACGGCAAACTCTTTTTCGGTCTCTCGGTGGAAAATGGCCGCATTAAAGATGAAGGGGACTTCCAACTGAAAACCGCCCTACGGAAAGTGGTGGATGAGTTCCAACTGCCCCTGCGCCTCACCGCTAACCACAACATCCTGCTCTACGAAATTAATCCCCAGGATAAAATGGCGATCGAGCAAATTTTTCAACAGCACGGTGTAGTTACCGACCCAGAGGCGATCGACACCCTGGTGCGTTACTCTATGGCTTGCCCGGCCCTGCCCACCTGTGGCCTAGCAGTCACCGAGTCGGAAAGGATTATGCCCAGCGTCAATGCCCGCCTGCGGGACCTGTTAAACAGTCTGGATTTGCCCGACGAGAGCATTGTCACCAGGATGACCGGCTGCCCCAACGGCTGTGCCCGGCCCTACATGGCGGAAATTGGCTTTGTCGGCAGTGCCCCCAACAGTTACCAAGTGTGGCTGGGGGGGAGTCCTAATCAGGAACATTTGGCCGCTGCCTACACAGAAAAAATGCCCCTGGAACAGCTAGAAAGCTTTTTTGAGCCTCTATTTGTCTTCTTCAAACAGAGTCGCAAAGCTAAGGAGAGCTTTGGAGACTTTTGCCATCGGGTTGGTTTCACTGCCCTACGGGAATTTAGCCAGAGTTACACTGTGCCGACCAAGGGCAACAAAAACCGCAAAAATCAACGCCGGGTTAGCCTGTCCGATGAAATGTATGCCCAGCTCAAGGCCCGGTCTGAGCGGGATAACTGCCCCATGAATCAAATTGTCCAGGAAGCCCTCACCGCTTACCTCGGCACATAGGGCCCAACTATTATCCTCCTAAGATGCCGTTGGCTAAACTGTCCCAGCTTCCCAGTTGGGGGCCAATGGGATCGAAATCTCCCCTCCTGGGGCTATGGAGGGGAAAAATTAGGATTTTGCCGACCAGCTTAACCAAACTGAAACTAGCCGTCCCCCAGTCCCCCTAACCCGTTAATCAAGATGGATTTTGCCGCCGGTTTACCCATTTTCGTTATCACCCTGCGGGAAGCGTTGGAAGCGTCCTTGGTGGTGGGCATTGTGCTCGCTTGTTTGGCCCAGGCCCAGCAATTACATTTGAAGGGCTGGGTTTATCGGGGCATTAGCGCTGGTGTGGTAGCCAGTGTGCTAGTCGGTTGCCTGCTCGCAGGGGTGTTGCAGGGAGTGGATCATCTACCGGGGCCCTACACTCCCATCCTCAAAGCTCTTTTGGCCGCTCTGTTGGGAGCGATCACCGTGGGTATGTTGAGTTGGATGTTGCTCTGGATGACTAAACAGGCCCGTTCCCTGCGGAGGGAAATCCAAGGACAAATTGACCAAGCCTTGGCCGAGGAAGGGGGAGGCAGAGCCATTGCCGTGGTGGTGTTCATTGCGGTGGTGCGGGAAGGCTTTGAAATGGTCCTATTCCTTGCGGCCCAACAGAATATGGCTAATCCGGCGGCGATCGGAGCGGCGTTGGCCGGCATTGCTACGGCAGTGGGTATGGCCCTATTAATTTTCCGCGTTGGGGTCAAACTTAATCTCAAGCTTTTTTTTCAAGTGATGGGTACCCTGTTGCTGATTATCATTGGGGGACTCGTGATTGGGGTGCTGAAAAATCTTGATTTGGCCGTCAGCATGATGGGTCTGACTAATCTAGGCCTGGGCTATCTCTGTTTTGTCCCCGGCGACTCCTGCCTGTTGGGACCCCAATTATGGAATTTGGCCCCCTGGCTACCGGATAATCAATTTCCCGGCATTCTGCTCAAAACCCTGACGGGCTACCGAGACCATCTGTATTTACTCCAGGCGATCACCTATGGCATCTTTTTAAGCGTCATTGGCGGCCTTTATTTTCGGCGTTTAGCAAACAAGCCAGGCTCCCCCAGCACCGTAGCTCCAAAATCCTAGGACAAGGTCTTTCGTTGACCCAATCTCTCCTCTCAACCAATCTTTTCTTAGCATCCGTAAAATGGTAGGGTTTCTTTCCCCCCTTTTCCCGTGCGTATATGAAACTCATCTGTCGTCAAAGTGATCTCAGCAGTGGTCTATCCCTAGTCAGTCGGGCTGTTTCCTCCCGGCCCACCCATCCTGTGTTGGGTAATGTGCTCCTCGAAGCCGATGCAGAGAAAAATTATCTACGCTTAACAGCCTTTGACCTCAGCCTCGGTATCCAGAGTAGTTTTACCGCCGACGTCCAACAGAGTGGCCGCATCACCCTGCCCGCTAAATTACTCAATGACATTGTTTCTCGCCTACCGGACGGAGATATTACCATGGCGATCGATCCCGATGAAGAGGCTGGGGATAGTTATTTAACCACTATCACCTCAGAGTCGGGGCGGTTCCAAATTCGAGGTCTAGATGCGGATGATTTTCCTGCCCTGCCCACCGTGGAAGGAGTCAAACCATTAATGTTACCGGTGGCAACCCTCAATGAAGGGTTACGGGGAGCCTTATTCGCCGCCAGTACTGATGAGACTAAACAGGTGCTGACGGGGGTGCATATCAAAGGTAGTAGCGATAGTTTGGAATTTGCGGCCACCGATGGTCACCGGCTCGCTGTGGTGGAGGCTCCCACCCAAATTGAAAACGATGAAGGGGAAGCAGTGGTTACTGGCAGTGACCTGGCGGATTTTGCTGTTACCATTCCGGCCCGGGCCCTACGGGAATTAGAAAGAATGGTAGCCAGCCAGGGTAATAGTGATTTAGTTTCCCTGGTGGTGAACGATACCCAGGTAATTTTCGAGTTGGGGGATCAAAGGTTGACTAGCCGCAAATTGGAAGGGGCCTATCCCGCCTATGACCAGCTTATTCCCCGACAGTTTAGCCGCACTGTCACCATGGAACGAAAACGGTTAATTACCTCCTTGGAAAGGGTTTCTGTGCTGGCGGATCAGAAAAATAACTTAGTCACCTTCACCCTCCAAAGCCCCGGTAACCAACTCCGGTTGGCGGTGGAAGCCCAGGACTTGGGCCATGGGGAAGAATCCATGGGGGCAGAAATTATTGGCGAAGGCGGACAAATTGCCTTCAATATCAAATATTTAATGGACGGACTGAAGGCATTGCCTAGCAATGATATTCAAATGCAACTCAATGAAGGTAATCAGCCAGTGATTTTTACTCCCCTGGGGGGGCTGAAAATGACCTATCTGGTTATGCCGGTGCGGCTAGTGGGCTAGGGTTGGGCAAAATCCTTTAGGGATTGGCCATGGGACTATGGCAAAATATGTGAGGCTCAAACCGCTGATGGCCATCCTTTCTGCCGGTTTGTCTGGGGAAACTGTCCCATTCCCTGATGCTTGCTTATTTTTTTGTCTTTTTGGTCGCCTGCCCATGAACGCTGTTGCCGCTTGTTTTACTGCTCTCCGTCAAAGGGGGGAATGTGCTTTGATTCCTTTCCTCACAGCAGGGGACCCAGATTTAGCCACCACAGCCTTAGCGTTGCGGGTTTTAGACCGGGCAGGGGCAGATTTAATTGAGTTGGGGGTGCCCTATTCCGATCCTTTGGCCGATGGCCCGGTTATCCAAGCGGCGGCCACCAGGGCTTTACAAAAAGGGGTCAAGTTGGATGATGTGCTCGCCATTGTCCGGCAGGTCCACGGGGAAATTAAGGCACCAATTATTTTATTCACCTACTACAATCCTATTTTTTACCAAGGCGTAGAAGTTTTCCTGGATAAAATTAAGGCCGCTGGGGTGAAGGGTCTAGTCGTACCAGATTTACCCCTAGAAGAATCCGATCGCCTGTTGGAGGCCACTGCCGAGCGGGGGCTGGAGTTAATTTTGTTGGTAGCTCCCACCAGTTCCCCGGAGAGACAGACGGCGATCGCCAAAAAATCCCAGGGCTTTGTTTACCTCGTCAGTGTGACGGGGGTAACGGGGGTGAGGACGGCAGTGGGATCAAGGGTGGAAACATTGTTGGCCGGGATGCGCCAAGTGACCGATAAGCCCATTGGAGTTGGCTTTGGCATTTCCCAACCGGAACAGGCTCGGCAGGTGAAAGCTTGGGGAGCAGATGCGGTAATTGTGGGCAGTGCCATGGTAAAACGATTAGCGGAACAAACCCCAGCAGAAGCATTGCAATCCCTAGAGGATTTTTGTCGTCAGCTTAAGGCCGCCATCAGTTAAAGACAATTATTTGACCAAAACAAGAAATTAAGGGCGGAAATCCCCATCCCCCAGGGAAATTAGCCCGTTTGGGTGAAGACAGCCTGGGCAGTTTCCCTTTATCGTGAGATTAACTGAGCGAGAGGAGAAAGATGATGAAAATGATTAAAAGCCCATTAATTGCCCTTGGTCTAATTGTTGCTAGCCCCCTGATCTGGGGAGGCACGGCGATGGCCGAAAATGCTGATCACGTACAGCAGCTATTGGAAACCAATGCCTGTATGAACTGTGACCTGTCCGGGGCAGACCTGGCCGGAGCCCATCTGATTGGGGCCGATTTACGCAACGCTAACCTGGCGAGCACTAACCTCAACCAAGCCAATTTGGAAGGGGCCGATCTAACCGGCGCTAACCTAGAAAATGCTGACCTGCGGGGAGCCATGGTCACCAATGCCACCCTCAACCAAGCCAATTTGACCAAGGCAGATTTTGCCTTTGCCAAACTCTACGATGTGGACGTAACCGGTGCCACCGTTGATGGCATGAATATCCAAAATGCAGAAATTTATAACACCGGCATTGGTATTGGCGGCGGCGACGACTAATTGCCTTTACCAAGAAAGATGGTTTTAAAGCCTAGCCCTTTAGGGCGGTTAGAGTGTGTCGGTAAAATCTGGTCAGAGAGTGGCGATCGCCATGGGGCAAGTATTAATGGCTCTTTTCCTGTTGCTCCATTTCCATCCTGATCTCCGATTCCAGTTCCTTGCCGAGGAAATAGTTCAAGAAAGTTCTGATCACAGCAATCAGCCCCAGCTTGCTCAGGCTTTCTAGGGTGGGGGCAATGGTGGTGGAAAGAATGTCTGCCCCCAGTTGAAATTCCAGCGCCAAGGCTAACCACAAACCGAATTGCAGACGAACACTGTTAAAAAATTTCGGGGTGCCCATGGTACGGCGATCAGCAGCCCAAACCATGTGCAAAGTTTTTATTAAGCCGAGAATAATACAGAGTACAGAAAAACTTTCCAGGAAAAACTTGGTGATGCCGACTAGGTTTCCCAGGTAATGATCCAAAATTTCCATGGTTTTATTCTCTTTCCTTTCAATCTAGTTTTGGTTAAGAAATTGACCAATTTTTTTAGCCGCTGTGGCTAAAATATCCGGTTCCTGCACTAAGGCAAAACGCACATAGCCCTCCCCTCCCTGACCAAAACCAGAACCAGGGGAAAGGGCGACGCCGGTTTCAGCCACCAGTTTTTGACAAAATTCCAGGGAATTGCCAGACCAACTAGGAGGAAATGGAGCCCAGACGTACATGGTGGCGGTGGGTAGGGGCACAGCCCAGCCAATTTTAGCTAAAGCATCAACCAGCGTGGCCCGCCGTTGGGAAAATATATCCACCGTTTGCTGGACAATAGCCGGTGGACTTTCCAAGGCGGCGATCGCCCCTTGGAGAATGCCTTCATACTGATTGAAATCCACCACTGCTTTAATTTTTTTCAGAGCAGAAATTAACTGAGCGTTACCAATGGCAAAACCGATGCGAAAGCCCCCCATGTTATAGGATTTAGAAAAAGTAAAAAATTCAATGGCACAGGTTTTTTGGCGATCAGCCTGCAAAATTGATGGCGGCAATTCTCTCCCATCAAAAACTAAATCCATGTAGGGAAAATCGTGTACCAAGACTAAATTATGGTCACGACAAAACTGCACCGCTGTTTGGAAAAATTCTAAGCTGGCGATCGCCGTGGTGGGGTTGTGGGGATAGCTGAGCACCATCATTTTGGCCTTGCCTAAAACCCCATCGGGAATAGCCGCAAACACTGGCAAAAAATTATTTTCTGCCCGCAACGCCATGGGATAAATTTTTCCTCCGGCCAGGTACACGCCCCCCATGTGGGAAGGATAACCGGGGTCCATTAACAAAGCTACATCACCGGGATTCAACACCGCCAAGGGGAGATGGGCTGTGCCTTCCTGGGAGCCAATCAGGGGCAACACCTCCGTTTCCGCATCCACTCCGATGCCAAAGCGTTTTTCATACCAAACGGCGATCGCCTGGCGCAACGGTAGAGTTCCTTGGTGCAGGAGGTAACCATGGGTCTGGGGATCATGCAACGCTTTGGCGATCGTGGCAATAATGGGGGCGGGGGTAGGTAAATCGGAGGAACCAAGGGAAAGATCAATGATGGTTTGTCCCTGGGCCCTGGCCTGGGCTTTAGCCAGATCCATATCAGCAAAAACGTTGCCACCAAAGGAATTGAGACGATCGGCAAATTGCATAAACAAGTGATTAGAAATTATCAGGATCGATCCAATCTAGCCCACCAGTTTAAGTAATTAGCAAAAGCTTGCCCCTAACGGTATTGGTAAACTAGGTAATCGGCAAAATAGTGGTAACCATGACAAAAAAGGATTGGTGTAGTGTGGCTAACGGTTCCTCCTTGCTCGGCAACCCCATAATCGGAGAATGTCTGTTTAAATGGTTACTGGCGAGTACCTAGATTAAGTTTGTGAAACAACCATAGTGGGATGAATAGTAATTTTTCTCTCAAGTTTTTGGCCGTGCCGGCCTTTGCCCTGTCCATAGCGACCATGGGAATTTTTGATTTGCCCAAGGGGTCGGCATTTGAGGCTTATTCCGGCCAGAATCCGCCATCTCCATTGGCTTCCTGTCCCCTGCCAGAAGAGGTTATTTCCCTAGGGCGATCGCCCCACGGAGAAGTTTTAATGGCTTCAGCGGCCAATGTGCCCATTCCAGCGGAGAACCCCAGTCAATCCCAGGAGTTCGACTTCGATTTTAGCTATGCGGAAAGTGATGCGGCCGTTGCCCTATTTGGCTGTGATTGTCCGGCCTGTATCGGTGCCTTGCGACAACTACGGAGTCAGCCCTACACTTCCCAAAGGTTAACCAGTAACCGCCCCACTGCCGATAAATCCTTTTTTAGCAAAAACCAGGCTAGGTTTAATGACCCAGTGGAAGGGCATTGCTGGGCCAATCTTCAAGAATTGGCAACGGAAGAGGATATCCAAGTGGTTCTGCAAACCCTGGAAAATGAAGAGTCTGTGGAAAAGGCAAAGGAAACTTTCTAACCCTTGTGCCTACGCATCCCCTTTGCCAGTCATATTCTCTGCCCATAGAAGCAATTCCCCGCCACAGCCCCCGGCGGCGAGATGATTCCCTTGGGGTGACCAGGCTAGGGTAGAGAATCCGGCGGCTACTCCTTCCAGAACTTGGGCGGCATGGGTAGCTTTTTTCCACAGGCAGACTAAACCATCTTCCGAAGCAGAGGCCAATAGGTTGGAACGGGGTTTAAAGGCGATCGCCGTTATTGTCCCATTGTGTAAGTCCAAGGGTTGAGCGACCCAATTATCATTTTCTCCCTGAACCCAGGCCACCATACTCTTACCACTGCTAGAAACCAACAGGGGTGAGCTTTCCGGAGCTTTCATAGACCAGGCCAAATGCCGTACCTTGCCCGGAAATCCTTGCATTTGCCAGGGGTCAAGGTTTTCCCATTCCCAAACTAACAATGTTCGGTCATTATTACCGGAAGCCAAATACTGCCCATCGAGGGAGAAAGCGATCACCCCGCTAGCTCCACTGATATCCCACAGATGTGGATCATCATCCCAGGCTTTTGTCTTCCAAACTTTGAGGCTCTGGTTACCGGCTAGGACTAAAAAGTTGCCGCTGGGATGCCAGGCCATATCCAACACCGACGATTTTTCAAAGTTAATCGTTGCCACCACGGCCTTGAGGCCCCCATCCCATATTTGGGTGTATTTTCCCAGGGCAAAGGCCAGTTCTGGACGCTGGGGATGCCACCGCAGGCAATCGACCCAAGTCCGCTTATTTTCCAGTTCGGTTAGTAATACTGCCCCATCCTCCCCCACCTGCCAAATACGCACTGTGCCATCCTGGCCCCCCGTTGCCAAAAATTGACCATCGGCTGAAAAGGCGATTGCATCCAGCGAAAAACCCTGCTTTTCCCGCAAAGTTAGTAAATTTTTTTCCTGGAGCGTTAATAGCACTACCTCCCCCGCTGCTGAAGCCACCGCCAGACAAGATCCGTTCGGTGACCAGGCGATCGCTGTTACATAATCCGACAGAATGGTTTGCCAACGGAGGGTAAGCAGGGATTTAGCCATGGAACAGAAGAAACTAGTTGGGAAAATTTAACGGCAATGGAACGGTTTGATTAGCCAAAAAACCTGGGACTATTGCAGGCATTCCCGAAATCCTTTCTCCAAACCCATGGCTTCCAGATTTCTGCCGATGAAGACCAACTCATTTTTACGGGTTTCATTGTCCCGCCAAGGCCGATCCTGACGCCCTTCAAACAACATGTGAACCCCCTGGAAAACAAAGCGGCAGTCTTCCCCGGCGATGTTGAGGATACCTTTCATACGAAAAATATCGGGGCCATGGTCCCGTAGCAATATCCCCAGCCAGCGGTTCAGTTTAGATCCGTCTATTTCCCCTGGTTCCACTAAAGCAATGGAATGAACGGTTTCGTCATGTTCGTGGGCAGTTTCGTTGAGAAATTCGGGATCAATTTTTAAGGCATTACCCAAATCAAAGGCATTCACCCCAAGGATAGAATCCATCTCCACCTGGGCATCACGGGTGCGATAAATTTTGGTGATCGCATTCATTGCCCGGATTTTTTCTTCTAGAGCCTGTAACTCAACTTCCGTAACCAGGTCAGTTTTGTTAAGTAAGATGACGTCGGCAAAGGCAATTTGCTCCACAGCTTCTTCTGCTTCCCAGTGTTGGGCAATGTGGGCGGCGTCCACCAACGTCACCACTGCGTCTAAGCTGGTTTGGGTTTGTACCTCATCATCCACAAAAAAAGTCTGAATTACTGGGGCCGGGTCAGCTAGTCCGGTGGTTTCAATAACAAGGTGATCGAATTTGTCCCGACGCTTCATCAAGTTGCTAATGATGCGGATCAGATCACCCCGCACAGTACAGCAGATACAGCCGTTATTCATTTCGAAGATTTCTTCGTCGGCATCAATGATCAGTTGATTATCTATGCCCACCTCACCAAATTCATTGACAATAACCGCCACTTTTTTACCATGCTCATGGGTGAGAATGCGATTTAGTAGAGTTGTTTTACCCGCCCCTAGATAGCCTGTAAGCACTGTGACTGGAACTGAACGTAGGGCATTAGCAATAACCATAATCAGATTTCAGATTCAGAGGATAGTTAACGACCTTGATTTTAATCCGGATTCACCCGTAGGATGTTCTGTTATCGAAAATAACGATAATCATTTTCATTGTCTATGGTACCTGAGCCTAGAATCCTGCCAAAGTTTATTGATTTGGCGATCGCCGGAGCGGGGCCCCAAGCCCTAACCCTGGTGACCCATTTACTGCAAAAAAGAAAACGCCTGCGGGGAAGATTTTTGGTATTTGATCCCAGTGGTGACTGGCTCCAGCGTTGGCAATACCAATTTGCGGCAGCGGAAATTCCCCATCTGCGATCCCCGGCGGTACACCATCCCGACCCCAATCCCCATGCCCTCCGTACTTTTGCGGAACAACGCCCCCGGGAATTATTTCCTCCCTACGATTTACCCGGTACAGCTCTGTTTTGGGAATTTTGCCAAGAGGTTATCGAGCGGTGGCAATTGCGAAATTTGGTTTACCCTGCCCAGATCAGGGAAATAGAACCTCTAGAACATCAGAATCGACAGCGATTTCGTCTTTGGTTAGCGGATGGTCAATCAATACTGACCCGTCGGGTGGTGTTGGCGATCGCCGGGGGAAAGCCCCAAATTCCGGCCTGGGTGGATCAGATTTCGTCTTCTTATCCAGTCCATACCCTAGCTCATTCAGAAAAAATTGATCTGAGAAGCATGCATCTAACGGGGGAAAAAATTCTTATCATCGGTAGTGGCCTGACCAGCGGCCATTTGGCGATCGGAGCCATTAAACGGGGAGCTAAGGTACTGATGATGGCCCGGCGGCAATTTTACGAGAAGCTTTTTGATGCGGAACCGGGCTGGCTAGGCCCTAAATATTTGAAAGGCTTTTATGCTGAACCGAGTTGGGATAAACGCTGGCAGTTGATTCAATCCGCCCGTAATGGAGGTTCCCTCACCCCTGCGGTATTAACCCATCTACGTCGTCTGGAAAAAGAAGGGTCACTGACTTTTTATGAAAATTGCGAAGTTAGCCAAGCCCAATGGCAAGAAAATCATTGGCAGGTGAGTTGCAATTATCCCGGAGCTCATGATTGTCTGGCCCATTTAGCGATTGATCGTATTTGGCTCTGTACGGGGAGCACGATCGACGTTCGGCAATGGCCCCTGCTGAGGGAAATTCAAACCACCTATCCTGCGCCAATGATCCATGGCCTACCAGTGCTGGATTCTGCCCTACGTTGGCCTGGTTGCAATTTACACATCATGGGAGGAGCCGCTTCTCTCCAACTCGGCCCTGTGGCCCGGAACTTGGCTGGGGCTAGGATGGCGGGCGATCGCCTGGTAGCTTGTTTATGAAGACCAAAGACCATTGGGAGTCCTTGAAAAAAAGACGATCTCAAACGTCATAGCCGAACAGATTGGGATTAACTTCCGTTAAATTAATATCCCCCAAACCATATTCCGCCCAGCGTTGACTGACCTGTTCCGCCATGGCTTGATCGGATTCCAATACCTCGCCCCATTCGTGATCCGTTTCCGGGGGAATTTTGGTGGTGGCATCAATGCCCATGCGTCCCCCCAGTCCAATTTTTTCGCTGGCAAAATCAAGGGTGTCAAAGGGGGTTTCCGGCAAAATAAACACGTCCCGCACCGGATCCACCTTGGAACTGATGGCCCAAACCACCTGGCGGGGATCGCGGATATTAATACTCTTATCCACCACAATGACAAATTTGGTGTAGGTGAATTGGGGCAGAGCACTCCAAAAAGCCAGGGCGGCCCGTTTAGCTTGGCCGGGATAGGCTTTATCAATGGAAATAATGGCCGCTTTATAGCTCAACGCCTCCATGGGCAAAAAGAAGTCGGTAATTTCCGAAACCTGTTGCCGCAAAATAGGAGTGTAAATACGGTTCAAGGCGATCGCCATCATCGCTTCTTCCTTGGGGGGACGGCCGCTGAAGGTGGTTAAATAAACAGGATTTTTGCGGTGGGTTAGGCAATGGAACCGCACTAGGGGAGAATCCTCCACGCCGCCGTAATAGCCCATGTGATCACCAAAAGGCCCATCCGGTAACATTTCACCGGGGGTAATAGTGCCTTCCAACACAAATTCTGAGTCAGCGGGAACTTCCAAATCTACGGTTTTACATTTAGCTAATGCCACCCCGGAACCACCGTATAGCCCTGCAAATAACCATTCCGATAAATCCACGGGAATCGGTGTGGCCGCCGCCATAATGATTAATGGATCTACCCCCAAGGCGATCGCCACTTCTAGTTTTTGGCCTCGTTCCATCGCTTTCCGTAAATGTCTGGCCCCTCCCCGCACCGATAGCCAATGGACGGTCATGGTGGTTTTGGATTGCAGTTGCAGACGGTAAACCCCCACATTGGGCGTGCCCGTTTCACAGTCCTTGGTGATCACTAAACCAAGGGTAATAATTTTGCCCGCATCACCGGGGTAGGGACGAATCAGGGGAATTTGATTTAAATCGAGATCGTCATTCCCAATGACCACTTCCTGGCAGGGGGGAAAGAAGTTGCGCCCCGGTTTAGCCTTGAGCACATCAAACAAGACTTTGCCAAAATCAATGGCCTGGGAAATTTTCTTAGGCGGCTTAGGCTGTTGCAACAGGGCTAGCTTTTTGCCCAAATCTTCCAATTCCAGGGGATGATCCATATTCATGGCCCAACAGATGCGCTCCACTGTGCCCATCAAATTCATCGCCACGGGGAAGGGGGAACCCTTGACATTTTCAAACAATAGCCCTGGACCACCAGCCTGTAGCATGCGGTTAGAGATTTCCGCCACTTCCAAATCGGGATCCACCTCAGCGGTAATGCGGCGCAACTGCCCCCGTGCTTCCAACAACTGGATGAATCCCCGTAAATCTCTGGCCATGGCAGTCAAAAAACTATACTTTCCACATTTAATACTAACAGACTTTAGCTTCGAAAATAAGCTATAATCTTCTCGTGGATTATTTTTATATTTTCTTTTAAAATGTCTTATCAATCAAATGATTTGGCTAAGTACCTTTCAAATATTTTAATAAACATTATCAGAATTCATCCGGAATACCTGCTCGAAAAATACAGAAAGTATGATTGGGATAGCGAGAAAACATCCCAGATCATTACAAAATACTTTTCTTATCATCTTAATAATTTAGTTGATAATGGAGAAAATAGTTTTTTTCTAAATATTAGCTTATCCATTTTTCGTAAATTCCTAGTGCCATTTAGTTTAAGTGATAAAGATATTGTGGACTTATGCATAAAAAACAAATCAATTGAATATAGCAAACACTTAGATGATAAGTCGACAACTTTAGGATTTTCAGTACTTTTAATTGACATAGAAAATATTTATTTAGACGTTGTAGAAGAAGACTTAATTAAAAAACTTAGTAGGCATTCTCTAAAACACTACTTGGCTTTTGGTAACTGGAAAAAGTTGGGAAATAAAGATGAAGAGTTACACAAAAGAGGATATGAACTATTTCACGTGCCTTCAGGCAAAAATAATGCAGATCAAAGAATGACAAGTATAGGATCTTTTATTTGCCTAAATTATCCTGATATAAAAGAAATTTTTGTTTGTTCTTCGGATAAAGATCTTGAGACTTTATGCAACTTTCTATCTCAGAAAGATATTGTCGTCTATCAAGTTTTTCGACAAACCAACAGTTTGTGTATTAAAAATTCTGAAACAAATGAAGTCTTGTCATATCCCATTATTTTCAATGAACTTTCCAAGAAAAACTTTACTGTTTTAAAAACATTTATTGAAGAAATCAAATCTATTATTCATGAAATTACAGATCACACGTCACAACAACGATGGGTTACGTTAAATCAGATTTCAACCGTATTTTATCGTAAGTTTGGATCAAGTCTTAAGGATATTGTTCAACAACACTTTCCTGGAAAAACAGCAAAGTTTATATTTTTGGAATACAAGAATTATTTTGTTGTCCATGATCCACCGGAATCTAAAGATACTTTTATCACATTGTTTGATGTTGATAATCAATCTGCTCCACTTAATCATTCAAAAAAACAAGAATCTTTGGAAGAAATGTTCGTTAAAATCATAAAAGAAGAGACTAAAAATAGTAAAAATAAAAAACTTGAAATAGGATACATTGCTTCCAAGTTTGCTGGAAAGTACAATGTTCCAATCACTAAGGCACTTAAAAATGACAGTCGTCTTGGTAGCTACAAAAATTTTATTAATTCAATATCAACGCTAGAACTTATAAATGAAGGTGGACGTTCCTTTATCCGTTTACGATAGAAGCTAAAAATATTTTATTTATCAAAACACTTCCTTTAAATACATCAGTTAAAAATTGTTGAAAACTTTCCATCCCCTCATGGCGATCGCCGTCACTCCCCAAGCCGTTAAATTGCTTCTGCCCGTGGTGGAAACGTTGACGGGAAAATTGCTTTTATCAGAATCCTTGGCTGAGGAATTAGACCTTGGTGGCAATCCCCTGGTGGACACCTACAACCATTCCCTAGCTGTGGCTTTGGAGGAAAGATGGAGCAACCATCAAGCCTTTATTTTTGGCTTAGCCACGGGAGCCGTAGTCCGCTTAATTGCCCCTCTATTGCATAGTAAACAGACCGATCCCGCTGTGGTGGTGGTGGATGCCATGGGCACAGCGGTGATTAGCTTGCTCAGTGGTCACCAAGGCGGCGGCGATCGCCTGGCGGAGATAGTGGCGGAACAGTTGCAAGGAAAAGCAATTCTCACTGGCGGAGCCAGTGGCTTAGGGCAAATAGCGGTGGATTGTTTGGGCATTCCCTTCGGTTGGCGCAAAGGAAAAGGAGATTGGACAGCGGTAAGTTCTGCCCTGGCTTGTCAAAAGCTGGTAGGAGTAACACAAACAGCGGGGTTAACTTTGTGGCAATGCCATTTACCCCCAGGCCATGGTTTTAGCTTTTCTGGAACTGAGGAAACGGCGGCAACCCTGGCCATTACCATTCAAGAAAATCTTCCAGAATACCAGGAGCAATCCATGGCTCAATGGCATCCCCGACTGCTATGGGTGGGTCTGGGCTGTGTGCGGGGCACCAATTTAGCTTTGTTAGAACAGGCTTTGCTAGGAGTTTTAGAGCAGAAAAATTTAAGCCCTTTGGCGATCGCCGGTCTGGCCAGTGTGCATTTAAAAGCTGATGAGGTAGGCATTCAGCAATTGGCCAGTAAATATGATTTACCCTTTTTTACCTTTGCCCCGGAACAGTTAGCGACCCAGCCTGTGCCCAATCCCTCCGATGTGGTCAACCAGGAAGTCGGTACCCCCAGTGTGGCAGAAGCGGCGGCCCTCACGGCGGCCCAGATTTACGGTCAAGGAGGCAAACTAATTGTCGAAAAAGTCATTGTCAAACAGGATCAGCAAGCGGTAACAGTGGCGATCGCTGAGGGGAAAAGGGAATACCAGGGCAAACCAGGGCAATTATGGCTAGTGGGCACTGGGCCCGGAGAATTAAGCCAAATTTCCCCAGCGGCCCGCACGGCTATTACCCAAGCTGATGTGCTCATCGGTTATGGACTCTATTTAGATTTGATCGATCCTCTGCGACGGCCCGGCCAAATTTGCGAAACTTTCCCCCTCACCCAAGAGCGGCAACGCTGTCAGCGAGCCATTGAGTTAGCCCAATGGGGTTTAACTGTGGCAGTGTTATCGTCCGGGGATTGTGGCATTTACGGCATGGCCGGGTTAGTGCTAGAGGAACTGGAGAAATTAGGTTGGGATGGGCAAACCCCAGGAGTAGAAGTTTTTCCCGGTATTAGTGCCTTCCAGGCGGCGGCGGCCCGAGTAGGTGCTCCCCTCATGCACGACTTTTGTGCCATTAGCCTCAGTGATTTGCTTACTCCCAAGGAAAAAATTCTGGAACGGTTAACGGCGGCAGCCCAGGCGGATTTTGTCACCGCTTTGTACAATCCCAAATCCCAAAAGCGCACTGTGTTGATTGAGCGAGCCCAGGCAATTTTCCTACAATGGCGATCGCCAGATACTCCGGTGGCCCTAGTGCGTTCCGTTTATCGTCGGGATGAGACCATTGTGCGGACCACATTGGCGGCAATGTTGAACTTTCCCATTGATATGTTGACGGTGGTGCTGATCGGCAATAGTAACACCTACAATTATCAGGATTATTTGATCACCCCCCGGGGCTATTATGCTAATGCCTAGGGAAATGCAGTTCGGTTATTGAAGCGGCGTTAACTACCCTCTAGCCCCATAATTTTCAAGGTACCCTGGATGGAAGTGAGTCTGTTGACTGGGAGTATTTTCCAATGAAGCTGGTGAAGGATGTACAACTGAGGCGCTATACCCCCCGACCTGTACTTTAGAGCTATGGCAAACTCAGCGGGTGTGGCAAAGAGCCCCCCAAACTTTGCCGCCGGATTATCGGTTTGCGCTTCACTTTGACGATCCTCGCTTGCCGGAAGTAGAACAACTAACCTTGTCAGGCACACCGGAGGAGCTGGAAGCCCTCGCTATAGCGGTGGAATCTTACCTCCAACAACGCCTGAACCCCTGCGCTTCCCTGGAGCCAAGCACCTATCCGGAGCCGATATTTAATGCTGACGGTGAACCATCTTTTTGCCTACGGCCCCAGGGACTATGGAGCCATGAACTATTGGGGATGGGGGCCCCCGTTATCCTCAATACTTCCCAGTTGTACGATCTGATGCTGGCCCTGGAAAGTTTTCGTCTCCAGGACCTAGAACCCAGTCGGATGCCCCTAGCCGTTGCCAGGGAAAAGTTACCCCAGGGATTAATCCTAGGGGGAGTAATCGTGGCCGGTGGTGCGCTGGCGATCGCCATGGCGGCCCTGTGGATGCGGCAACCCCAAGGGGAAGTAGTGGTACAAGACAACTTTCAACTGCCAGTGCCGAGCCAATTCCAGTTCAACGAAGTTAGTAACCTCGTGCCTCCGCCTCCTCGGAGCAATACTCCTTCCCCCCAATTGGCCCAGACCCTCGCTTTAAGGGACCCCCTACCTTCCCCCAGTGCCGTGCTGGCGGCTACTCCCCCTCCCCGCAATGCCAATGTTCCGTTGGTGGTGCCTCCAGAAAGGGTGCGCCCCCCTGATTTACAAGCTCCAGCAGCCCCAGGGGAAACCTATATTGCTATTCCCGATCCCACTAATCTACAACCCCTAACTCCACCGCCAGAGCCTCCTTCCCCCGATGCCCTAGCTATTTTGCCCCGCCCCGATGGCCAGCCCTTGCCCTACGCTGGCCAAGTTTTACCCAACGTCCCTGATTTACCTTCCTTGCCACCGGGTTCCAATCCCATTAGTTTCAGACCACCCCGCCCCCGCTCTGTGCCGCCCCGCTCCACCAATTTACTGGACACCATTCCCCAGGTAGCGGAGGTGCGTAAATTTTATCAACAGCAATGGCAACCAGCGGAGGATCAAACCCAAACATTGGAATATCGTCTGCAAATTGAACCCAATGGGACGGTGAAAAGAACTGTGCCCCTGGGCCGGGCTGCTAGCATTTACATGGCCCGCCTGCCCCAACCTGCGCCGGGGGAACCGTTGGTGTCTCCCCTTGCTGATGACAGGACAGAAACTATTCGTTTAGTCCTAACTCCCCTGGGGGATGTGAAGGCTTTTCTGGAGGATCAGCCCCAATAGTCGACGGTATTAAGCAAAAAAGCCCGCTGGTTTTTCCGTCGGGCCTTGTTTAATTGGTTTTAGAAAGTTTTTCAAAAGCCCCTCAGGTTTGGGGGAAAACGGTTGAGGTTCTCCCAGTATGGCCGGAGCTAGGTCGATTTTGGGAAAAACTAAAACTTTGCCAACCATAGTCTTAGTTTTCAGAGTTTGATTCCTAGGCTAGGGCCGCTACTTTAGGCCAGCGTCCCACTGTTTGGCCAATGACCGCCAATTGTTGCATGGTTTCATCAAAGCGTTCAGGGGTTAGGGATTGTGGCCCATCGGACATGGCTTTGGCTGGGTTGGGATGCACTTCGATCATCAAGGAATCGGTACCCGCGGCGATCGCCGCCATGGCCATGGAAGGTACATACTCGGACTTACCGGTACCATGGCTGGGGTCAATCATGATAGGTAAGTGAGTTAGGGAGCGCAGAACCGGCAACACCGACAAATCAAGGCAATTGCGGGTGTAATGGCCGTCAAAAGTACGAATGCCCCGCTCACAGAGAATCACGTTGGGATTGCCCGCCGCCAGGATATATTCCGCCGCCATTAACCACTCATCAATGGTGGCCGCCATACCCCGCTTTAACAGCACCGGCTTATTCTGGGCCCCCACCTTCTTGAGCATGGAGAAATTCTGCATATTGCGGGCTCCTACTTGGATCACATCCGCCACTTCCGCAATGATTTCCAGATCCGCCGCATCCATGACTTCGGTGATAATGCCCAAACCGGTGGCTTCCTTCGCCGCCGCCAATAGGCCCAGAGCACTTTCGCCATGGCCTTGGAAAGCGTAGGGAGAAGTGCGGGGTTTGAACGCGCCCCCCCGTAAAAATTGGGCTCCGGCCGCCTTAACTCGACGGGCCGTTTCCACAATCATAGTTTCGTTTTCCACAGAACAGGGTCCGGCCACCACCGCCACAGGATGGTTTTTGCCGATCGCCACAGGGCCAGCAGGGGTAGAAACAATCACTTCGCTGTATTCCCCATGGCGAAAAGTCAGGCTAGCCCGTTTAAAAGGTTGTTCCACCCGTAACACATCCTCAATCCAGGGGCTAACTTCTTGGATTTGTAGGGGATCAAGTCCGGCGGTTTCCCCCACCAATCCCATCACTACTTTATGTTTGCCGACAATTTTTTCGGGGGTGAGGCCCCGTTCAGTAAACTCCTTACCAATGCGCTCAATTTCTATGTCTGGGGTGCCGACTTTCATGACGACGATCATGATAACTTCCTCTTTCGATAGGGTGGAACAGGGGGGGATTTTTTAGCTACAAGTTAGCTACAAGCTTGATAAAAAATGCGGACTCGCAAAGCCGAACTAATGGTAATTTTAACGAAATTATTTTGACCAGCAGAATTGGGCAACCATTATTGACCAATTGTTAACTTTGTTAACAAAAATTCACAAATCTTGAACATTATCCAAAGATATTTAACGATCGCCGTTGTCCGGGGCCGTTTGTTGAGCATTACGCCAGACGGCGATGGTGCGGCCCAGGTTGAGACGAAATTCTGGCCAACCCCACAAACTACCTGGTTCATCTTCCCAGGAGGTGGAAAAAATGCCATAGCTTAGGCCCACCACCCCCAGTCCAAAAAACAGCAGACTCACCGCAAACACCACATAGGTGGGAATCTCAAACCAGTCCCGGCTCACAACGAAGTAAAAAAGCACAAAGGACAACATGCCCAAACTGGTGGGAATGCCGGAAAACAGGGCCATGCGCTTCACCATCCGCTGGCTCACCACGGCGGGAATGCCACTGTCCGCTGAGCGGCGGGATTTTTTTTCTTTGGCACTGCTGGTTTTACTGCTGGGGGCCGCCACTGAGGGGGGCTTTTTTTCGACCTTTTTCTTTTTGGATTTCCGTTCAAAAGGAAGGCGGTCTCGGTTGGTGGGGTCAGCCATGGGAAAAATGCAAAAACTTAACGACGGATACCGAGGCGTTTGATCAGGGCCTGGTAACGTTCCGGCTCCCGGGCGTTGATGAAACCCAATAGACGCTTACGACGACCAATCATTTTCAGCAGGCCCCGACGGGAAGCATGGTCTTTGGGGTTAGCTTTGAGGTGCCCTGTGAGCTGAGTAATTCTTTCTGTCAAGAAGGCCACTTGCAGATCAGCGGACCCAGTATCAGTCTCGTGGGCTTGATACTCGGTCATCAATTCTTGTTTACGGGTTTGGGTTAAGGACATAGTCTGTGTGGAAAAAACCTGAGCGTTAAAATACTAGGCGATAAATTTCGTTGCAATCTCTTACTATATCACGTTTGCCGGAGGGCTCCTTTCTATTGCTAAAAGGGAAAGTTATCGACAACTAAGGGCAGTGATTGGGTAGATCATTCTAGATTCAAAACAGATAACTGTGGGCCAAACTAAGCAGAAAAGTTAACTGTCCGGCCAGAAGGAGGAGGTAGATGACAATGCGCCGCTGGAAGACAGACAACAATAGCCCAATGCTTTTGACGTCAATCATGGGGCCAAAGACCAAAAATGCCAGCAGGGAGCTACCGGTGAAGGTGGAAACAAAGGAAAGGGCAAAAAATGAGTCCACAGTGGAGCAGACCGACACCACCACCGACAGGAGCATCATGGCCAAAATGGAGCTAATGGTGCCCTGCCCCAACAGCAAAATCCATTCCCTGGGAATAAAAACTTGAATGACGGCGGCGATCAAACTGCCCAAAATTAGCATGCCACCCAATTCCCGCAATTCCTGCACAATATTGTCGGTGAACATTTCCCAACGGCTGGGGGCAATGGGGGGTAAGAGGGTTTCCACCGCTTGCTCGTCTAGTTTCAGCAGTTGACCGCTGTTGCCGCTACCCAAAATAAAGGTGCCCGATTGCAATAGGGGAGATTCACAGGCGATCGCCGGGGGGGATTCTTCCGGACGATTGAGGTAGGCTAATCTGCGACCCAGGGCGGGCTTGAGCAGGGGCACTGCGTCCAACTGGCGACTAAACACCCAACTAATAATCACAGTGATGATCAAAGAACAGACAATGCGGGCCACCACCATGCCCGGTTGATCCCGGAAGGCCACCCAGGTGGACCAAATCACAATGGGATTAATGGTGGGAGCGGCCAACAGGAAGGCCACCGCCACCGAGGGGGGTAGACCCTGCATCAAAAATCTTCTGGCCACGGGCACATTGCCGCACTCACACACCGGAAACATAAATCCCACCAGGCTACCGGCGATCGCCCCTAGGAAGGGATTACGGGGGATGTAGGCAATTAACTTTTTTTCATCGCTGAATACTAACAGAGCACTGGAGAGCACCACCCCAAAAGTGAGGAAAGGAATGGCCTCCACCAGTAAGCTCAAAAAAATAGTAAAGGCTTCGTGCAATTGGGTCATGATTCAATCAAAGCCAGGCAAACTTAGCCCAGGGGACAAAAAAATTCCTGAAGCTCAGGGTGAGAGGAGCAAAAAATGATAATACCAAACTGCGATCTTTCTAGGGTTGAGTAGGGGGAGGCGTACTCTCTGTCCCCCCGCCCTGGTTATTGGGTACCGTCGGTGCCAAAGGATTCTGGGGTGGGGGCAACTGGGGATTTTCCACCTGTAGTTTAATGGCCGCCAGCAACTGTTTTAATCCCTCTTCCTCCGGATAAATTTTTGTCAACTTCTCCATCGGGGTGATCGCCCCCGCCAAATCTCCCATCTGCAAACGTGCTTCCACCAGACCTTGCAACGCATTGGGGTTATCCGGTTCCCGTTGCAATACTTTTTCATAGCCTTCGGCGATCGACTTTAACTGCTCTATTTCCGCCGCCGTTGGTTGTTGCGGTGCTCCCTCGGATGGCGCTTCCGTTTGGTTTTGGTTAGCATTGCCCCTCAACACAGTCAGCATTGGCACCGTCATCATGCCCAGAAAAGCCAACCCTGAAGCAATGATAAACGTCTTTTGTAAAATCTTTTTGGTGGAAGCCATAGAAAAGGGGGGATGCCCAATAACAACAAAATCAAACTTTAAGGTCGTACAATCTAGCCACAGTGAGGGTTTATTGAACCATATAACCGAAAAAATCAGGCAGGGGGTAGGGGATAGTAGAAGAAATAACCATACACCCCCCAGGCAAAGGCCGAACCGCAAATTAGGGCTAATAATAACAAGCTTTGTCCCTGGCCCATGCCCAGATTTCGCAACTCAATCCGACCGAGAATAGCCGCCGCCAGCAGCAACAAAAATGAAGTGAAATAGTTGAACCACCGCAAGGCCACCACAAACACAAAACACCAAAACACCATGGACACCATCGACCGCAGTTCCGATTTGGCCCAATTACCCACCACATAGGTCATTAAAGTGATGGGGGTAGTCAAAGCCAAAGTGGTCAACGTAATAATAAACAGAGTGAAAATATGGATTAAAGCCAGAACTGTCCTCTGATCAATATCGATCCGCAGACCCTTGAGGTGTTCGTGGAACATAATACTCCAGGGCACACTGGCCTCAGCCAATCTCCAGCCAAAGGCAACATAGGTAATAATTACCAAGGCAATGGACAAAAAAGGAATAGATTTGAGCCAGGGCATGGGCAGTTTTCCTCCCAGAGCTAAGGGCTATCGTGATCAAAACAGCCAAAAAAAAGAAAACGAAGAAGGCATGGTCGGGCAAAGAAACCCACCGCCATCTTCGTTAATCTTCGTCCCAAAACCAATCAGGACATGAACTGAATGATGTAATCAAAATAGGGAGCTGTCTCATTGGCATCCTCTGCACTCAACAGTCCCAACGCTGCATCTTTCAGTACGGTCACCGCATCCACCATGCCCGGTACCGGCACATCTAAGGAGTTGTACATCTCCTTAACACCGATCAAACCAGTGGTTTCAATGGGTTCTTTGTTGCCCGCTAAAACGCCATAGGTAACTAGGCGCAAATACCAACCGTAATCCCGCAAGCACTGATTATATTGCCGTTGACCGTAGGCATTACCCCCCGGAGCTCGGTATTCAGGATGCTTCTTAAACAGTTGTTTTTGGGCTTGATCGACTATCTTTTTTTCATTTTCGGCCAAGGTTTCCGCAATGCGAATACGCTGGGCACCGGTGGTTAAAAACGCCTGGATCCCTTTGAGTTCACCGCTAGTGGGGTAGCGGAGTTGATCGTCGGCTTGCAAAATAACTTGACTAACTACACTCATGATATCAACAAGAATTTCATATCATACTGTAGTTTAGCCTGAGTTGCCCCATACCGCCCCAGGCTAAATGCCCTCCTCCCGAGGCAGTATATTTTTTGACCAGTTGCTCTTGGCTAGACGGCCACCGCTTGGGGGCTAGAAGCAAAGGCCGCTTTCAACACATCCACTTTATCGGTGTATTCCCAGGGTAAATCTAGGTCATTGCGGCCAAAATGGCCATAGGCGGCCACATCTTGATAGAACCGCCCCCCCCTTTCAGCAGGCAAATTCCTTAAATTAAGGGACTGGATGATACCAGCCGGGCGCAGTTCAAAGTTTGCTAGCACCACCTCCAGCAGTTTTTCTTCGTCCACTTTGCCGGTGCCAAAGGTATCAATTAAAACGCTCACGGGGCGGGCAACTCCGATGGCGTAGCTGACCTGTACTTCACATTTATCCGCTAAACCAGCGGCCACAATGTTTTTGGCCACATAGCGGGCGGCATAGGCCGCAGAACGGTCTACTTTGGTGGGGTCCTTACCGGAAAAGGCACCGCCGCCATGGCGGGAATAACCACCGTAGGTGTCCACGATGATTTTTCTTCCAGTTAACCCCGCATCCCCCTGGGGACCTCCCACAACAAATTTGCCGGTGGGATTGACAATGAAGCGGGTTTTATCGGTGGGTTTGAGGGCAATGTCGCTGAAGCAATGGCCCACCACCACGTCCCAAAGGTCGGCTTTAATTTTGGCTTGTACCCCATCGTTGTCGGTAATATTGCCAATGTGCTCGTCGTGCTGGGTGGAAATGAGGATGGTGTCAATGCCTACGGGCAGGCCATCTTCGTAGAGGATGGAAACTTGGGTTTTACCGTCGGGGCGCAGATAGCCCAATTGGCCGGACTTACGCACTTCAGATAAGCGCAGGGCAATGCGGTGGGCCAAGCTGATGGGCAGGGGCATTAATTCTGGGGTTTCGTTGCAGGCATAGCCAAACATTAGCCCTTGATCGCCGGCACCGATTTTGTCTAGCTCGTCATCGCTGAGGGCATGGCGTTGTTCCTGGGCGGCGGTTACCCCCTGGGAAATGTCGGGGGACTGTTCGTCGATCGCCAGCATGACGGCACAACTGTTGTGGGAATAGCCATTGTCGGCGTTGGTATAACCAATTTCGGCAATTTTTTTGCGAACCAGTTCCACAAAGTTAATATGGGCTTTGGAAGTAATTTCCCCCGTTACTAGGGTTAGCCCCGTATTCACCACGGTTTCCGCCGCCACCCGACTGTTGGGATCTAGGGTTAAAAGAGCATCCAGAATGGTGTCAGAAATTTGGTCACACACCTTATCCGGATGGCCTTCTGTCACCGACTCGGAAGTAAATAAATAACGCTTAGACAAAGTCTTCAGTCCTCGTACACGATAAAGGCTATTGGGCAAACAAGACCTTCAACAAAGCTTGTTAAGTTAAATTAACATTTCATCATACAGGTTCTCTCCCCCGGTAAGAAAACGGCGATCAGTAAAATTTGTTCCCCAGGCTACCAAGGGCCAGTTTGCTCGAAAGCTCGAAAATTATAATTAACGTCCCCTCGCTCCCCTGCGGACAGAGGGCAATGACGATGACTTACCCTCCTTGGAGAGGATCATTGGCTAGCAATGTCACTTTATTAAACATTAAACGGGTTGCAGAACGTCCTGGGATTGTTGGGCTTGGAGGGCTTTTTGTAACAGTTCCGGCCCAGATGACGCTAATAGACGGGAATCGCTCAGGGTACGGCGCCAAAATTTAGCCCTGGGTTGACCATTAAATAAGCTCAATAAATGCCTGGTAATTTGATTAAGGCGATCGCCATGGCGTAAACGCTCTTCCACGTAGGGCAACATACGTGTCACAATGTCGGCTCGACTGGGTACCCCAGTGTTTTTTTTGTAAATATCCCGGTCCACCGAAGCAAAAAGGTAAGGATTTTCGTAGGCGGCCCGGCCAATCATCACCGCATCCACATGGTGGAGATGTCGTTGAATTTGCTCCATTTGGGTGATGCCGCCATTAATTTCAATCAATAACTGGGGAAAATCCTTCTTTAATTGATAAACATCCTCGTAACGTAGGGGGGGAATGGTGCGGTTTTCCTTGGGACTGAGGCCCTGGAGCCAAGCTTTGCGGGCGTGGACAGTGAATCTTTGACAGCCAGCGTTGGCCACGATTTTGACAAAATGCACTAAGTCTTCATAACTGTCCTGGTTGTCGATGCCAATGCGATGTTTAACGGTAACGGGAACTCCCACTGCCTTTTGCATCGCTTCCACACATTGGGCAACCAAATCCGGCTGGGCCATGAGGCAAGCACCAAAATTACCGCTTTGCACCCGATCGCTGGGACAGCCCACATTTAAGTTAATTTCGTCATAGCCCCAATCCTGGCCAATGCGAGCACATTCGGCCAACAGTTGCGGGTTATCCCCCCCCAATTGCAGGGCCACTGGTTTTTCCTCCGGACTAAAATCCAGCAGTTTGGGGCGATCGCCGTGGAGGATGGCCTGGGCGGTGATCATTTCCGTGTACAGCAGGGTGTGGCGGGTCAGTTGACGCAGAAAATAACGAAAATGGCGATCAGTATGATCCATCATGGGGGCCACACTGAGGGGATTAATAGAAGAATCAGCAAAAATTTTTGTCATCAGGACAATACTTACATCAAGTCAGGCTCCACGCCAACTTCATCTACGAGTAGGGACGGATCCAAGCTGGCATAAATTTCCGCCAAAGGAATGGCCAAATTCAGGGTTTCAATGTCGGCGATCGCCTCTAGGCCCTCATAGGACTTCAGCAACCAAAAATTCTGGGGAGTCCGCTGGAAGCACTCCACCAAATATTGTTGAGCATTGACCAAAATATACGCCCACAAACTGGGCAAGGTGCGGTAATCCTGAAACTTTTTGCCCCGGTCAAAGCTTTCCGTGGATTCCGACAGCACTTCAACAATCACCCTGGGATATTGAACTATAGAAGAATTGGTATCATCATTATCTTCGCAAGCAACCACAACATCGGGATAATAGTAACGTCTCTGATTTAAAAGCATCACCCTGATATCCGCCATAAACACCTGACAATTATTTCCCATCAGGCGGGAGCGCAAAGCCAGAGCTAAATTGAGAGAAATTATGTTGTGGGCCTTGGTTGACCCGGCCATGGCACAAATCTGGCCATCGATGTATTCATGCTTAACATCACTGCGGCTTTCCAACTCTAGGTAATCGTCGGGGGAAAAGTATCCATTGGAGGAGAGAGCAACCATCTGCCTTGCCAAATTTGTCTAAATTGATTGTCTCCATTCTATTGCCTCACTCCCTTTCGTTAAATATCTTTACGATCGCCCTTGGTCAGCCAAGGAAAGCTAGAATACTGGCCGGATAACCCCATTTACCGTTTCCCGAGGGGGGAGTACCCTAGGGGAGAGCGAATAGATTGCGGGCCGAAAATCCGAAAGAATCGGTAAAATGGCAAAGTCAGCATTTTCGCTTGTAAACCCAACATTACCTACAAACTTCAACAAAAAACACCTGTGGCCGATAAAAGAAGACCCCAACGCGACCTACCTCAAATTAACGAAAGAATACGTTTCCCAGAAATACGAGTCATTGACAGTGACGGTGCCCAATTGGGGATTATTACCCCCAATGAAGCCATGGAAATCGCCGACGAGCGGGGGCTCGACCTTGTGTTAGTGAGTGAGACCGCCGATCCGCCGGTGTGCCGCATCATGGACTACGGCAAATATAAATTTGAGCAGGAGAAAAAAGCCAGGGAAGCCAAGAAAAAACAGCATACCGCCGACGTTAAGGAAGTAAAAATGCGGTACAAAATTGATGAACACGACTATCAAGTGCGCATTAATCAGGCCAAGCGCTTCCTCAAAGCTGGCGATAAAGTTAAAGCCACGGTGAACTTCCGGGGTCGGGAAATTCAGCATGCCCACCTAGCAAAGGAACTACTAGACCGCATGGCAACGGATTTGGCCACCGAGGCGGACATCCAACAGGCTCCCAAACGGGAAGGACGCAATATGATGATGTTCCTTTCCCCCAAAAAGGTCTAGCCCTATGGGAACGGTGAACCCAAACCGTTAAATTAAATAGTTTAAATAATTTTTTGCATCCCCTGAGACCATCTGAGGGGATTTTTTGCATAGCTGTTACAGAGGCAATCTTGCCGGAGGGCAGCACAAGTTTTCGGCCCCTGTCCTAGAATGGGGAAATCAGCAGAGCCCCACTGGTGGAGGAAAAAGTTTTGGACGAACTGCGTTCAGCGTTGGAGTTGGCGACGGAGGATGAACTGACCCAACTAACTCAAATTCTTTTTTGTCGAAAGTTTAACCCTTTGGATTATCTGCAAACCCCTCTGCCGGTGGAGGTGCAAAGCCTGGACCGCCCCCTGTGGGAAAGTTCCCTGGAGGAAAGATTTCGGTACCTGGCCGCCGATGGCCTGACGGTTTTGCGGGGCAAGACCAAAAAATTCAGCTACCGAGACACCCTAATTCGGGTTTGTCAATTCCTCAAGGTGCCCTACGCCCAACAGATGACCACCTTAGATTTGGAAACGGATATCTTTCTCCACCTAGTTAACCAGGCTTGGCAAAAGTTGCCCCCGGCGGAACAAAATAATTTAACCCGCAAAATTCAACGGTCCCTGATTAATTCTCCCCTCCCGGAACCCCTGCCGCTGCAAATTCAACATAACCCCGTTAATGTCATCCTCAAGGGAGGAGGGGCGATCGCCGTTAGTTCGGTACTGCGGCCTCTGCTGTTGGGGCGCATTTTACAGCAGTTGACGGTACACATAGCCCAATATCAGGTGGCTAAATCAATGTTGGTGAAGGGAGGACTGAATGCGGCAGGTCAGTTACAAAATCAGTTAGCCCTCCAAACTGCCAAGCAGGGGGTGCTGATGGGAACGGCTCGCTACGGGGCAGTGCGGACCATTTTTTCGGTGTTGGGGCCGGCCCTGTGGGGATTATTCTTGGCAGATCTGGGCTGGCGGGCGATCGCCACTAACTATGGACGCATTATTCCGGTTATTTTTACCCTGGCCCAAATTCGCTTAACGAGGGAAACCTGTTGGCAATTGGCCTAGGTTTGACCCCGCAAAAATGAGGGGAAACTAGGAACGACGGCGAGATTTAGACTTCCCTTGGCTAGAGTGTTTTTTTTGCTGTGGCTTGAGCTTTTTTTTGAGCCAACTACCGCCCCAGTCGCTCATACTATGGGCCATGGCCCCTGCTTCCAAGCCAACAAAAATTGTTAGTAGTTCCCAACGGTGGCGCTCCAGCCATTGCCCTAGGATCGACCAGTCAATCCCCTGTAAATTAAGCTTTTGTAACAGTACCAATACTATCCCCCCCCCTAGGGCTGCTAACAACAACCAACCACCTAGGTACAACAATCGCAAAATCGTACCAATTAAAAAGCCGTGGGAAAGGGGCGATCGGTGAGGAATAAAGCGGCGGTAGGGGAGCCATATCCACCTCAGCCAGCCCCACCGTTTATATTGGCAGGAATGAATGTCCAAATCCGGGCCAAACATCAGCCCACTAAACCCAAAGGTGATCGCCATGAGTAGGGTCAGCCGAGTACTGCCAGTGCTGATGAACGCTATGGCCATAACGGCGGGGATGGCCCCCAGGGTAATGCGGTCATGGATTTTACCTGCGGGCATAGTCAAGAAAAAAGGGATGGGCCACCGGGAAAAATTTTTTCCGACGGCGATCGAACAAAACGATAACCTATGATATAGTGGTTAAGCATGAGTAAAGGGCGATTAGCTCAGTTGGTAGAGCGCCTGCCTTACAAGCAGGATGTCGGCGGTTCGAGCCCGTCATCGCCCATACAAATTTTTTAACTTAAATAATTGGGTTAAGATCAGATTGTCCAGGCTACACGTTGCTTGCTGCTTCATCCCTAGCCTTGGCTGACTTTTGACGCTCATAATAGCGGTTGCTGTAGTAGCTGCCATAGTAATAACCATAACCGCCAGATGTGGAAGTGATGGCATTGGCAACGATCCCCAGCACATTCAAATCCGCCAAGGCCAATTCCCTAAAGGCTTCCTTGAGGCTGTCCTTACGGGTTTTATTAAGGCGTACCACCACCACCAAGCCATCGGTCTGGTCTGCAATCAGGCGGGAATCGGTCAGTCCTAAAATAGGGGGTGTATCAATTAAAATCAAGTCAAAGGTTTCTTTCCACTCGTTCATTTTGACCACAAAGTTCTGGGAAGCAGAAACCAACTGCTCTGGGGTCATGGTGTCATCTTGGACTTTGAAATAGAACAGGTTCTTGCCCAAAAGCTCGGGTAAATCACCGTTCTGGCCATTGGAGTTGGCCGCCAGGGTAGTGAGCACGCCATTACCATCGGGAGGAATATTTTTCCCCCCAAAGCCAGTAATTTCGGCCAATTTTAACCAAGCCTGTTTTTGGGGAAAATAGCGATCGCCGTCTACCAGTAGAACTTTTTGTCCCAACTTAGCGGCGGCCTGGGCCAGGAAAAAAGCCGTAGTGGACTTCCCATCGCCGGATTCGGCGGAGGTGACCACAAAGGAATGACACTGGCGTTTGCGCTTGAGGAAAAATAGGTTGGAATAAAGCTTAGCGTAGGACTCCTGCATGGCTTCATTGGGCAGGGGGGAACCATACTTGATACTAGCCCGCAGCTCCTTTTCCAAGGGAATGTACCCCAGGATGGTGTGATGCTGACTAACTCTTAAATCTTCGACACTATGATAGGCAGGATCCAATTTATCCACTAATAAAGCGGCGCCTCCCCCGGCCAGAAGACCCAGCATGGCAGAGAGTAAAATATCCCTGGGCAAGGTGTTGATTGGTTTATCAGGTAGGGTAATGGCGGACACTAATCGCCACGGCACAAAGCTCCTCGCCACCTCCACCTCCAGTGCCTGCCTTGTGGTCACTAATTGGGTTAAACCACTTCTTTGGAGCTCTAATTCCTGTTGGAGACTGGCAAACTCGCCAGCAATGGTGGTGAAATTTTCCAGTTGATTTCTCAGTTCTGTTTCCGACTCAATGATGTTTGCCAGTTCAATGTTGAGAATATCTAGTTCAATGCCCACACTGGCAAGTTCTTGCAAAGCTTCTGCCTTGGGGCCCCCCACGTCCGTGGCGGTGAGAACCTGAGCCAAATCTCCATTGCTGAGGATCCCCTTTTCCTTTTCGGCTTCGGCCCTGATCAACTGTAAAACGTTATCCTTTTCTTCTTGCAACTGTTCAATCTGGGGGCTATTACCAGTGTAGATGGTGCTGGCCTCCGCCAATTTGAGGTTGATTTCGTTGAGACGACTCACTAGGCCTGCATAGACCGGGGATTGCCCCAGGGAGCTCAAACCAAAGGCACTGTTGTTATCTATGCCTGTTTTTTGTTCCAGGGCATCTCGTTTGGCCGTTAGTTGTTGGATTTTGATCGACAAATTTTGCCGGATCACATTAATTTCGTTGAGGCGCGAGCTGATATTTCCTGCTGTCTGGCTAGGGTCAAAAAACTTATATTGCCGCTGTAAGGCCAACATTTGCGCTTGCAACTCTGCCACCCGGTCTTGGAATTTGGGTAACTGGTCATTAACAAAGCGGAGTTTGTCGCTCTCCTGTCTGGCCTGTTCCCTACGGGTGTAGTCCAAATATTGTTCAGCTAGGGCTTCTAAAACTGCCTTGACTCTTTCTTGGTCATTGCCCCGGTAGCTGATTTCAACAATGCCTGTGTCCGGCACCACCATCACCGACAGGTTAGCCAGAAAACCGCTATAGGAAATTTGCTCCTCTGGGGGGAGGGCATCGTAGATTTGGCTCCACACCGGTTCTAGCAGAATATTACTTTGTAGGATTTCCGACTGGGTATTCAAATATTCTTTACCCCGGGGAAGGCTGCCCAGCAGTCCCGAACCCTGGAGTTGGGCCAGAGGGTTAACGGTTTCATTCTCGGGGGGGATACCAGTAACTGGAAACTGGATTGAAAAACCGGCGGCTTATCAAGTTGCCGCTTGAGGTTTAGACCTCCCACCGCTAGGGCTACCAAGATAACAATCCACCATCTCCTCCTCAATACTCCTGTCAGGTTACTGAGGGAAAAGGAGTCCACTTCTTCAGCACCATACACTCCCACTAAAGGAGGGGGGGGACTGCCCTGGGGCAATTCTGGGTAACTGTAGGTCATTATCTTGGGGGGAATGGTTATTGGGCAAGGATGCTTGGGGAATTAGCCATGGTTTAGCACCTAGTGTGGGAGAGCAGTTTTATTTACTTGGGTCAATATTACCGTTATTTTCGGTGACTGTGCACTGTCAATACTAGCCTGGATCTACTGGGAAGGACTCTCACTGGGTTGTTCTAGTTCCTCGGACTACGGCAGGGCCGAAGGACAAAAAACTGAGTCAGAATCGGCGATCGCCATTGATTGGAGGATTTGAAAACCGATGATGATGGCTGTCGGTGGTCAGGGGGGGGATGGGCAGTTGGAATTTTTATGACTATCATTGCCCTAGGCTGACCCGGTGCTAACACAGAGCCCCTGTCCTCATAATCTTGATCCTTCACACTTAAGTATTGGAAAAGAAAAGTTGATAATATTTTTTTTCTGCCCCATCTGGACAAAACGGGGTCAATAAATTAGATTGAACTGTAATCAGACTCACTTAGCCACCGGCTGGCGTTTTGGGGGCAAAAGCTTGGTCTGACTGGTAGATCCTCTAACTTTTACGGTGGTAGGAAGCCTGGGTGTCAGCGCCCGGAAAGTTTAAACAATTTTTTCGGTCGCAAAAACAATTGAATCTTAATTTTTCTGCCCTAGCCGGAGCCTCGACGGTCCCACGGATCTCGGTTTCGTCTGCCGTATTCTTAGAAAAGACTAAGAACGTATGCAGGATTCGTGCGGCCAAAAATTAGGGAATTCAACCAGTGAAAAGTTGATAATTTTATCCTATGGGCAGTTAAGGGAAAAGATAGGGCCATAAATGCCCGATTTTCGCCTGCCCTGGGGCAAGCCATTATGATGGAAGCCAGCCCTTCTCCACCAGCATTCGGAGGACAATATGTCAGCAATAACGGCCCAGGAACTGGAAGCACAAATGCCCGATGCCACTAAGTTATTGAGTGATGAACCGGAGATAGAAAGTTCTTTGCACTATATGCAACTGCTCTTGTTGGTCACTAGTCTGGAGTGGGCGTGGCGTCGGAGGGATGATTTTTTCATTGGTGCTAACCTAACCATTTACTTCAGTCGGCAACAACTCAAACAGCGGGACTTTCGGGGCCCCGATTTTTTTCTGGTGAAAAATACCACTGGGCACCCCCGTAGTTCCTGGGTGGTGTGGGAAGAGGACGGCCGCTATCCAGACTTGATTATTGAATTACTTTCCGAATCCACTGCGAAGGTGGATAGAACCACTAAACTGGATCTTTATGCCACCAGGTTCCACACCCCTGAATATTTTTATTTTTCCCCTGAAACCTTGAAATTTGCCGGTTTTAGGTTAAATTTCAACCAATACTCCCCAATTATACCCAATGAACAGGGTTGGCTATGGAGTGAGGCGTTGGGCTTTTTCCTTGGCATCCACCATGGTCAATTGCGCTATTTTTCGCTGGAGGGAATGTTGGTACCCACCCCCGAGGAGGCGGCCCAACAGGAAATGTTCCGGGCTGACCAGGCCATGGCAAGGGCAGAGCAAGAAACTCAGAGGGCAGATCAAGAAAAATCCAGGGCCGATCGCCTGGCGGCCAAATTAAAGGAGTTGGGGCTAGGCCCCGACGAAGCCTAAGGGCAAAGGAGAAAAAGGCGATCGCCTATAATTGAACCCAGTGTTTAGTGGGCTGTGACACCATGTACCAAAGTTACCCTCCTCTTTCTCCAAGGGAAACGTTACCCACCATGTATGACCTACCGAGCGAAGATCCGGAGGAGCCTGGGTTGCCGGACGAATTCCATTTATTGCAACCGGAACTACTGCGCCAGACTTTCCTGCCTCCGGAGCACGAAGGAGAAGATGTTTTTGCCGCCAGTGACCTTAATCTTTACTACGACCCAAGACATCCCCAATGGTATAAACGGCCGGACTGGTTTGGGGTGTTGGGGGTATCCCGTTTATATGATCAGCGGGACTTGCGCCTCAGTTATGTGATCTGGCAAGAGGGCATTGCCCCCCTGGTGGTGGTGGAATTGCTCTCCCCAGGCACGGAAAAAGAAGACCTGGGGCGGAGTTTGCGAGATGCCAGTCAGCCCCCCAATAAGTGGACGGTGTATGAGCAGATTTTGCGAATTCCCTACTATTTTGTGTTTAATCGCTACACCGATGAGTTACGGGCGTTTGGCCTAGTGCAGGGTATTTACCAACCACTATTGCCTGAGGGACCGGGTATCTGGCTGGAAAAAGCCCAATTGGGACTAGGTCTTTGGCGGGGTGAATATCAGGGTATAGACCGGCTCTGGTTGCGGTGGTATGACGAACAGCATAGTTGGATTCTGACTCCGGCGGAACGGGAAGCCCAACGGGCAGAACGGGAAAAATCCAGGGCAGAACAGGAAGCCCAGAGGGCAGAACGGGAAAAATCCAGAGCAGATCGCCTAGCGGCCAAATTAAGAGAGTTGGGACTGGACCCCGATGAAGCCTAACAATGAACGTTGACCGGGCCCCAGGGCACGAGAAATTTACCGAAAAGTATGAATACTTCCCCCCCAGAACTAATTATTGAAGCAGGACGTACTGAGCGTCAGTATTGGCAGGATCTATGGCGCTATCGGGAGTTGTTTTATACCCTGGCCTGGCGAGACATTGCGGTGCGCTACAAACAAACGGCGATCGGTGTGGCTTGGGCCCTTATTCGACCATTTCTGACCATGGTGGTATTTACGGTGGTATTTGGTAAGTTGGCCAATTTGCCTTCGGAGGGGGTGCCTTACCCCATTCTGGTGTTTGCGGGGATGTTGCCCTGGCAGTTTTTTTCCACTTCCCTCAGTGCGGCTAGCGATAGCCTGATTGCCAATGCCAATTTAATTTCCAAGGTTTATTTTCCTCGGTTGGTGGTGCCCACCAGTGCAGTAGTGACTAGTTTTGTCGATTTTTTAATTGCCGGGATGATTATGCTCGGGCTAATGGCTTGGTATAACTTTCTCCCCAGTTGGCACGTTATTACCCTACCGTTATTTATTTTGATTGCTTTTATGGCTTCCATGGGAGCAGGATTGTGGCTTTGTTCCCTCAATGTCAAGTACCGGGATTTTCGTTACATTGTGCCGTTCATTGTCCAATTTGGTTTGTATATCTCCCCAGTGGGTTTTAGCAGTAATGTGGTGCCGGAAAGGTGGCGGTTGCTCTATTCTATTAACCCAATGGTGAGTGTGATCGATGGTTTTCGTTGGGCCATTTTGGGGGGAGAATCGACTCTTTTTTTACCGGGGTTTTTGTTGTCTTTACTGTTGGTGATCGTTATTTTCGTAACGGGCATTCTCTATTTTCGCAAAGTAGAACGCACCTTTGCCGATGTGATCTAATTAAACTATTGATAATGGTGAGGAAGGGATAGAGTTTGACTTATTGGTGGTGGACACTGCCCAGTCCGTGGCGATCGAGGTGAAAAGTAAACTGACCCAAAGGGATGTGGATGAACAGCTGGAGCGGCTGGGTAAATTTAAGCGCTTATTACCTCGTTATCAAAATATTCAACTACTAGGGGCAATGGTGGCCCCATCGGAAGTAGCCCGTTACGCCTATCGTCAAGGTTTGTTTGTGATTACCCAATCTGGGGAAGATTTGGTGATTCTCAATGATGCCAAATTTCAATCTAAAGCCTGGTAAGACCAAAGGCGATCGCCATTATTATATTCTCAAAGTCGAGCTAAACTTGGATTAAAATAAAAAGCAGATACTCCCATGAAACAACTCTATGAAAGGGACTATAGCCAATAGGCAGAAACCATGGCCGGTCTCCTTGCTGTAGGAGATTTTACGGCCCTAGAAATCGAAAATTTATTTGGGAACTAACACAGAAGGCTGAAGACCCAAGCGTTCCACCCGCCGCGCAAACCGTTTATCGTCGAAGCTGACAAAATGTTGGCATTGTTGACTAGCAGCAAGATGGAGAGCATCTGCAAAATCAAGTCCCTGTAAATGCCACTGTAGTGCCGGGGAAACCTGCGCCCAACCTTCAACTGTCACATACTCTAATCCCAACAAATGACGAATCACCCGCGCAAAATCTTCCCGCTGGAAGTCATAAAATGCCCGTAACACCCATTCCAACTCTAAAACGACAGTTATAGGGACAAACAAACTGGTAGATTCAGTAAAAATCTTGTAAGCAAAAATTCTTTGTTCTTCTGCTTCCGGGTCGTTAGGATCATTCACATAAAATCCGGCCAAGATATTGGTATCAACCCCGATCATGTTGTTCCTGCATCGCTTGGGCAACGTCAAAATCTTTGAGAAATCTGGGTTTTGTCGGTGGACAAACCAACATCCCAAATCCCTCATCTATATCAGTATGAGATTGGGGACGCTGAAGTTCTACACGAATACTTTCACCATCTAAGGAGAAGGAAAGTTTACAACCGGGTTTGATGCCTAGTCGCTTGCGGATCTCAATGGGAATCACCACTTGTCCTTTCTGGGAAACTGTTACATTCGTCATTGTCTTAGCGTCTTACTTGGTAAGACAGTTATAACAAACTAAATATTGAAGAAAATCCATAAAGGCAATCGCCTACGGATCTACCCCCTAAAATAAAATTAACTAGGAAACGGTCAATTTTGACTGGGGACAAGGCCAAAACCAAAGATTTTTCACTCAAATTGAAATTTTTTATGAATACTATCAATACACTCTACGAACAGAATTATTGTCTTTGGCTCCAGGAAACTTACCAACTGCTAGACCAGGCTCACTTTGAGCAACTGGATTTGGAGCATTTAAAGGAGGAGATTATCAGCTTGGGCAATGAACAAAGACGTAAGATGGATAGTTGGCTGCGGCAGTTACTCATTCATCTATTATTGTATCAATATTGGGATGCAGAGAAGGAACGTTGTGCCAAAGTGCCAAAGGTTAGCAAATTGAAATTGATAATTTTCGTTTTGAGCTTGAGTTATTGCTAAAGTCTAAAGCTTTGTACAATTACTTCCTAGAGGAGATTGAAAAGATTTATCAAAAAGCAAGACGCCAGGCCGTGAGAAAGAGTGAATTATCTGCGGGTCTCTTTCCTGAAAGTTGTCCATTTTCTGCGAATGAGTTACTAAATCCAGAGTTTTTTCCTGATTAAGAATTGAATAATTATTTTTTTGACTTTGTCTGGTAAGCTGACGCTATCTGGTTGGGGCATTTTAAGAATTTTATCTATGTCTGATAGGATCATTTGAGTCAAAAGCTAAGGTGATCTAGTGATGAATATTAAAGCAATTATCCATGGGGCAGAAGAGGGCGGTTATTGGGCTGGGATTCCGATTTTTTCGGGCTGCTATACCCAAGGTGAGACAATGGAGGAGGTTATGGCAAACTTGAAGAAAGTCATCAGTCTTTATCTGGAGGTTAAACCAGAAAAAATTAGTCAAGCCGACAAAATAGTTGAACTGATTCTATAACTAATTTACTCTTCTGATCTGCATGATTATGGCTACAGTTCTAGACCTTCAGCCAATTGTTTCATTAGATCGAGGTCAATTTTATCAGCTTTGTCAAAATAATCCTGACCTCATCTTAGAAAGAGACCCCGAGGGAAAGCTTATTATTATGTCCCCAGTTGGCGGTGAAAGTGGTGCCCAAGAAGCGAGCCTTATTTTCAAGGTATCTCTCTGGAATCATCAAAATCAACTCGGCATTGTCTTTAGCTCTTCGACAATCTTTAGCTTGCCCCAAGGTGGTGATCGCTCCCCTGATGTCGCTTGGATCTCCCGAAATAATTGGGAAAAACTAGCCCCAGCAGAACGGGAGGGTTTTCCCCCAATTTGTCCTGATTTTGTGATTGAACTCAGATCAAAAAGCGATCGCCTTAAGCCTTTACAAGACAAAATGCTAGAGTACCTAAAATCTGGTTTGCAACTAGGCTGGCTAATCAATCGACAACAAAAGCAAGTGGAAATATATCGTCAAAATCAACCCATGGAAATAATCAATTTCCCCGTAAAATTGTCCGGAGAGGATTTTCTGCCTGGATTTAGCCTTTCTCTAGACTAGAATTTTTGACGCTACTTACTAAGCCCAACCAAGACAAGTTTTCCATATATTTAATGCCTGGGAATGCGACAAGCAGACACCAGTAATATTTCTGGTGACAAGATGCATCATTCTAGGACGATCGCCTTTATATTTTATGGCATAAACCAAGACGAAAAATCCTACTCCCAATCATGGTTGGGATCACAGAGGGAATCATCGGCGATCACCTTGCCTGAGAAGTTTACAGTAAATATAATCGATTTGTTCTAAATTTAGAGGGTCTGAAAATGACGGATTTAGAAAGGCGACCGTCACAGTAATACAGTAGACAATTAATTTTTTTCAATGCCCAAACCATCTCCACTGCTTTTACAAGTAACCCAGCCCACGAAAACTCTTCCCATTAATCAATCTAATATTTCAGGTAGAGCAGCGAATCTTTCAGTGGCAATAAATACCAATAAATGGCGATCGCCTAGAATAAGGACACAACAAATTGGGTTTTGCCCACTATGACTAAGGCTGAAATCAAAGACCTGATCCAAAAAGAACTGCCCCAACTCCTCGCCCAAGAACCTCTAGTGCGGGATTTTGTTCTGCGCACCGTCTCCGAATACTACGCTCCCCGTACATAATTTGACCAACGCTTTAACCGTGTTCTGGATGAATTGCAACGCGATCAGGAGGAGCAACGGCAGAAATGGGAGGAAAACACCCAACGCCTAGACAGAATAGAAGCCCAGAACAGTGCGACCTTAGCAGAAATCCAAAAAGCTAACCGTCGCTATGAAAGCACCATTGGCGCCTTGGGGTCTCGGTGGGGTCTGCACTCGGAGGCTAGCTTCCGCAATGGCCTCAAGGCAATTTTAGAGGAGTCTTTTGGGGGGGAAGTGCTAAACCTCAATGAATTTGATGACGAGGATATGGTGTTTGGCCGTCCTGACCAGGTGGAAATTGATCTAATTATCAAAAATGACACTGTGATTGTCTGTGAGATTAAATCCTCTATCAGTAAGCCGGAAATGTACAGTTTTGACCGCAAAGTTGCGTTTTATCAGCAACGCCACCAGAGCTCCGTAAGTCGTAAGATGTTCATCTCCCCCATGGTGGATGATCGAGCTAGACCTGTGGCAGAGGCTCTAGGTATTGAAATTTATAGTTATGCTGATACTGTGGAAAATCTTTAAAGTTTGGGCGCTGTTGGGGCAATTAGCCAAGTCCCAGAAGGAGACTGAGCGACTCTTCCCAGAGACTGATCGCCGTTTTCAACAAACAGAACGATTACTTAAGGAACAAAGCCAAAAAACGGATGAGCAAATTAGGGCCGTTAACAAAGAATTGGGAGAATTAGGCAATCGCCTGGGGGAATTTGTGGAATGGCAGGTACGCCCGGCGGCGGTGAAATTATTTCGAGAGCGGGGCATTGCAGTGCGTGCGGGAATTATCCCGGGATGTTTCCGTTGATAATGGCGAAGAAGGCATCGAGGTGGACTTATTGGTGGTAGACACTACCCAGGCTGTGGCGATCAAGCAGTATCAACCAGAACGTCAGGGCAATTCTCGGCGAGCGACGATTCGGGAACAACGGCGTCAGATTGACCGTTTGCTACACAAAAATTCAGGTCTAAAGGGTCGCTGGCAGGAAGCTTGGTTAGATGGGCGGGATTTGGCGATCCGGGAAACGGGGCTGGATGAATCTATTCTTCCAGAAACGCCCTGTTTTGATGCTGAACAGGTTCGAGATGAAGGTTATTGGCCTTAACTTCCGACTTGGCGATCGCCGTTAGAATTGATTAATATCATTAATCTGGACAGAATACTAATGGTTAGCCCTAACCAGGTTAGACAATATCTCAAGCATAAAAATGACAAGCAAAGATGCGAACGTTTAGCTTTATGGGAGACAGCCCAAGAAGACACAAAAAATATTGTGGCAATGATCATTGAAAACTATCATCCCCAAGGCATTATTCAATGGGGGTCACTTTTGGAACCAAGGCATTTTTCTGAGGCATCTGATATTGATCTCGCTATTGTTGGGCTAGATTCAGCTTCATTTATGAAACTGCTAGCAGAAGCGGAAGAAATGACTCAATTTCCCCTGGACTTGCTACAATTTGAGCGCATCCATCCATCTTTTCAGAAAATAATCGCAATGAAGGGGAGGGTTATTTATGAACAATGAAGCATTGCTGTTGCTAGTCGGTGAAATTAGGGAAAGTCTAGTAGTTCTCAAGCAGATAAATCAACTGTATGTATCCTATAGTCAAACATTTACGGCAATAGACAAGCGAGATATTCGAGACGCTGTATTGCTCGCAGATATCCTCTGCAATACCTATACCTGCATAGAAACTATCCTATTTAGAATTTCTCGGGGGTTTGAAAATCATCTTGATCCTAATCAATGGCATAAAGAGCTTTTACGCAAAATGCGTATCGATGTTCCTGGTATTCGTAAAGCTGTTTTGTCGAAACAGTCCTATCAACTACTGGACGAATTGAGGCGTTTTCGCCACTTCAAACGATATTATTACGATTTTGATTACGACTGGTCACGATTAGATTATTTGCGGTTAGTATATGAAAAACTGCTACCGATAATTGAACGTGAGCTTGATAGTTACGCAGAGTTTTTATTGGAATGCTCGGACATCGAAAATGCTTAAGTTAAGTCGATAAACCAAAAACTTGGATTGATGGCGATCGCCTCGTCTGACTAGCTTGCAGTAAGTGTAATCAATTTGTTCTAAATTTAGGGGGTCTGAAAATGGCGGATTTAGAAAGGCGATCGCCCAGGGCTATGATGTAGGTTCAACAATTCGTCCATCAGAAACTTTCAAAGTTGATGTGATATTTAACCATGCAACAGTCGGAAGTCATTAGCCTCATTCAGCAAGAACTCCCCAAACTCATTGCCCAAGAGCCTTTGGTGAGAGACTTTGTCCTGCGTACCGTTTCCGAATATTACGCTGGTAAACAAGAAACAGAAAGTAAATTTGACCGTATCCTGGCAGAGCTACAACGAGATCGCGAGGAACAAGCCCATAAATGGAACGAACAGAACCGTAAATGGGATGAACAGAACCATAAATGGAACGAACAGAACCGTAAATGGGATGAACAGTTGGCGGAGATTCGGCGGCTGGATAAACGCTTTGATAGTACAATTGGGGCTTTAGGTTCCCGTTGGGGGCTATACTCCGAAGCCAGTTTCCGTAATGCCCTCAAGGGAATTTTAGGAGAATCCTTTGGCGTGGAAGTGATTAATCTGACCCTATACGACCAGGAAGGGGATGTCTTTGGCCGCCCTGACCAAGTTGAAATTGATCTGATTATTAAAAATGGCCTGACCATTGCCTGCGAAATAAAATCCTCTATTGATAAAGCTGGTATGTATAGCTTTGGGCGCAAGGCAGACTTCTATGCAAAGCGTGAAAATCGAGAAATTAATCGTAAAATTGTGATCTCGCCGATGGTGGATAACCGCGCCTTACCTGTGGCTGAAGCCCTGGGAATTGAAATCTATAGCTATGCAGACGCAGTGGAGGGTCTTTAGAACGAGTAATCTGAGTTATTTGAGAACAATTTATTTTTTGAGCATAACAAACTCCCTATTATTACCCTTGCTCCCGAAAGCATTAATCAATTTGCCAAAAATCTCTAAAAAAAGGCGATCGCCTCGTCTGACTAGGTTGCAGTAAGTGTAATCAATTTGTTCTGAATTTAGGGGGTCTGAAAATGGCAGATTTAGAAAGGCGATCGCCTCCGATGGCCTATGGGCTAGGGCTAAACTAGAAGAACCAAATCGGGAGGAAAAACAAATGGCTACCACCGCTGATGAAGTTTGGGCACTGTTGGGGCAGTTAGCCGAGTCCCAGAAAGAGACTGAGCGACTCTTCCAAGAGACCGATCGCCGTTTTCAACAAACAGAACGATTACTTAAGGAACAAAGCCAAAAAACAGATGAGCAAATTAGGGCCGTTAACAAAGAATTGGGAGAATTAGGCAATCGCCTAGGGGAATTTGTGGAATGGCAGGTGCGCCCAGCGGCGGTGAAATTATTTCGAGAGCGGGGCATTGCAGTGCGGGAATTATCCCGGGATGTTTCGGTTGATAATGGTGAGGAAGGAATAGAGGTGGACTTATTGGTGGTAGATACTACCCAGGCCGTGGCGATCGAAGTGAAAAGTAAACTGACCCAAAAAAATGTGGATGAACACCTGGAGCGGCTCGGTAAATTTAAGCGCCTATTGCCTCGCTATCAAAATATTCAACTACTAGGGGCAGTAGCGGTAATGGTAGCCCCATCGGAAGTAGCTCGCTATGCCTATCGTCAAGGTTTGTTTGTGATTACCCAATCTGGGGAAGATTTGGTCATTCTCAATGATGCCAAATTTCAACCCAAAGCCTGGTAAGACCAAAGGCGATCGCCTAGTAAGTTATTTTTTAGAATAGTTACTCCGTGCCCGTGAGCCGCCCATTAAAATAAAATCATCTTTCCTTACCTGGTTATTATAGGGAACGAAAGTTTATGCTTAGAGGCAATTTGTTTTCCTTGGTAAGCCATCGCACATTAGGCTGAACAATTAGAAACTTTATGGCAGATACGGTTATTCGGGTTGAAAATTTGGGCAAGAAGTACGTCATTGGCCATCAAAAGCAGGAACGCTATAGGTTGCTGCGGGATGTGTTGACGAAAAAGGCCCGGTCTCTGGGGCAAGTTTTTAGCCGCAATGGCCACCGGGAAGATCCCACCCATGGGTCATTCTGGGCTTTAAGGGATGTGTCTTTTGAGATTAAGCAGAGCGATCTCGCAGAGATCTGTACGCGGTGCGCCTAGGGATTATTAGCTACAATGAGGCAGGAAAATTAATACTGTTAAAGGTTCCCAAGACAAACAGAAATCTCCCATGAACACAATTAATGCACTCTACGATCAAGATTATTTTCTTTGGCTTCAAGAGACTTACAGGATACTTGAGAGCAATAAAATTGAGCAGTTGGATTTAGAACATTTAAAGGAGGAAATTCTAGGTTTGGGTAATGAACAAAGACGAAAAGTTGATAGTTACCTGCGCCAGTTGCTCATTCATTTATTGTTGTATCAATATTGGGATACTGAGAAAAATCTTTGTGCAAAGGGTTGGCAAAACGAAATTGATAATTTTCGGTTTGAGCTGGAGTTATTGTTAAAGTCTAAAACTTTATATAATTATTTCTTGCAAGAAATTGAAGAAATTTATATCAAAGCTAGGCGACAGGCGATTAAAAAGAGTGAGTTACCTCCTAATCTTTTCCCAAAAAGTTGTCCATTTTCTGCCGAGGCTCTACTTGATCCAGAGTTTCTGCCGGATTGAAGCAAGGTCAAATATCCGAAAAATGCCTGCATCTGTTCACAATTCAGTTAATGTATTAACGACACTAGCCAATCTAATATGTCTGATACGGTCATTCAGGTTGAAAATCTCGGGAAAAAATACATCATTGGTTACCAGCAGCAGTGGGAACGGTACACGGCGCTGCGAGATGTGTTGGCAAATAGTGCGAAGGGGCTGGCGAAACGGTTTAACCCTCGCGCTCGGGTGGCAAATCCCAACTTTGAGGAGTTTTGGGCGCTGAAGGATGTGTCCTTTGAGGTGAAGCGAGGAGACCGCATTGGCATCATTGATCGCAATGGATGGGGAGACTGATAAAATTGCTGAAAGATTTTCTACAGCATTTAAGTGAGGTAATCGAGTTATGAATGTCAAAGCAATTATCCATGAGGCAGAAGAAGGCGGCTACTGGGCTGAAGTTCCTATTTTTTCGGGCTGTTATACCCAAGGTGAGACAATTGAGGAGGTCATGGAAAATCTCAAAGAAGTAATCAGCCTCTATGTGGATGATCAGCCAGAAAAGCTGAGTCAATCGGACAGAATCGTTGAATTGACTCTATGAAATCTGTTTCTGGCAAAAAGTTAGCTAAAATTTTACGGAAGAGAGGCTGGCAACTGGTGAGAACAAAAGGAAGCCACCATCAATATAGGAAAGAGGGCGTTACTGTTGCCATTCCAATCCATGGGAACGTTGATTTAAAAATAGGCCTCCTTAAGACAATCATGAGACAAAGAAATCTACAGGAAAATGATTTGTTGTAATTTTTTTTGCGGCAAGCATCATCAGGATTTAAATTTTATAGAAGAACAGGAGGAGCAAATCCAGCAGTTATTCATACTTCAGTTGAGAGAAGCTTTGGCTTTGCCAGATTTCACGACTATGGCGGATTTGGGCGTATCACTTTTGACAATGGGTTGTGAATCTGTCTTTGCCTAATAAGCTTACACTATCCACTTGGGGCGTTTTAAGAACTTTATTTATGTCTGATACGGTTATTCGGGTTGAAAATTTGGGCAAGAAGTACGTCATTGGCCATCAAAAGCAGTAACGCTATAGGTTGCTGCGGGATGTGTTGACGAAAAAGGCTCGTTCTTTGGGGCAAATTTTTAGTCGTAATGGCCACCGGAAAGATCCCACCTATGGGTCATTCTGGGCTTTATAAGGATGTGTCTTTTGAGATCAAGTAGGGCGATCTCGCAGAGATACGCTGCTGTTAAAGATTCTCAGCCGGATTACGGAGCCGACAGAGGGACGGATTTCGATTAAGGGTCGGGTGGCGAGTTTGGTGGAGGTGGGAACGGGTTTCCTCCTGAACTGACGGGGCGGGCAGTTTTTGATGACGATTCCCAACAGGCATATTTGCTAAAATGCTCACCAAGTAACTACAAAAAAGAAAGTTCTATGGCTCAGACCACCATGCCTCCGTCACTTTATGAACAGGACTATCCTGCATGGCTGGATTTAACTCTGGCCCAACTTAAGAGTCAGGACTTCGGCGCCCTTGACTGGGTTAATTTAATTGAGGAAATAGAGGAGTTGGGTCGAGAACAACGCCATAAGGTTGAAAGCTATTTATTGCGCCTGCTGATTCACCTATTACTGTACGAGTATTGGCAAGCTGAACGTCCTTGGTCTGGCAAAGGTTGGGAAAAAGAAATTGATAATTTTCGATTAGAATTAGATTTTCTGCTGGAATCTCAAGTTCTTTGCAATTATTTTTTATCTATTCTGGAGAAAAGTTATGCTAAGGCTCGAAAATGGGCTATTAGAAAATCTAACCTACCGCCATTAACCTTTCCGGAAACTTGTCCTTATTCATCTGAGAAGATTCTTGACTTTGGCTGGTTACCCCCAGTCATTTCGTCATGAAAACTCAAGTTCATCCCAAAAAACTATTGGGTTGATCTCCACACAAATGCCATCATCAAAAATTAATTGTTATGATAATCGCACCAGAAAAATCCCAATCATCAGATAATTGCTTAACCTTAGCCGGTATTTCCTGGGAAAAATTCGAGCAGATTGAAATCACTTTTGCCGATGTGGAAGGAGTAAGATTTGTTTATTTGGACGGTGAATTAGGAATTATGATTTTAGGTGCGAAGCATGAATATTACAAGAGGACGATCAGTTTATTGCTGGAAGCGTATTTAAGGGCAACGAATATTAGATTTTACAGTGGTGGAAGTGCGACATTAGGCAATAAAAATATAACGGGCAGAAAGGAACCAGATGAGTCCTATCGCCTTGACAGTAAAAAAGAAATTCCTGATTTAGTGATTGAAGTAATTGTCAGCAGTGGCAATATAAATATTTTGGAAATATACCGTCGCATTGGTATTCCTGAAGTCTGGTTCTATGGAGATGGGGGGTTAACGGTTTATAGTTTAATAGACCAGCAATATAACAAAGTTAACCACAGTAATTTATTGCCGGATTTAAATCTAGAGATTTTGACAGAATATATTAACCATCCTGATCAGTATGATGCGGTAACGGAACTTGTCAACGAATTATAATTTTTGCCCTTCTGAGATTCTACGGCTGTGAATCTGTGAATGTATCACCTCTGGAGGATTACCGATTACAGGTCATCTTTGATGATGGTCAGTAAATGCTCTTAGACCTCAAGAATGTAATTGTAAATAGGGAATTTTTTGGCCAGAGGGGGAAGATTTAGGGTTCAAAGCAAGGGCTAAACTTTGCCAGTATTCTGCCATTGATGAATCGATTAAAACCTCTCAGTTTGTCCGCAACAAGGGTTTCCACTTTTTCGGGACAAGGTCAGTGGGGTAAACTGCTCATGTATAACGCTCAATCCTTACCACTCCACCATAAAAACTAAATTTCTTCTCTCCCCCCTTTTTTATATTCTCTTTAGAAATGACCTCTAAAAGAGGGAGTTGTCAGTTTGGGCAATGAACAAAGACGCAAAACTGTATGAGTAAAATTTTAGTGACGGGGGCGGCGGGATTTATTGGTTTTCATTTATGCCGACGTTTATTGGCCGATGGCAAAGTTGTTACGGGTCTGGATAATCTCAATGATTATTATGATGTTTCCCTTAAGGAAGCTCGTTTGGTTCAATTACAAGCACAGCCAAATTTTAGCTTTACGAAACTTGATCTATCAGATCGCCAAGGGATGGCGGAGTTATTTGCCCAGGAGAAGCCAGAGTTGGTGGTGCATTTAGCGGCCCAGGCGGGGGTGAGACATTACTCTTCAGAATCCCCACGCCTATGTGGACAGTAATCTGGTGGGGTTTGTCAATGTGTTGGAGGGCTGTCGCCATCATTCGGTCAACCATTTGGTCTATGCGTCGTCCAGTTCGGTGTATGGAGCGAATCAAAAAATTCCTTTTGCGGTGACGGATAATGTGGACCAGCCGGTGAGTTTGTATGCGGCAACGAAGAAGGCCAATGAGTTGATGGCCCACACCTATAGTCATCTTTATGGGCTACCGACGACGGGACTCCGATTTTTTACGGTCTATGGCCCCTGGGGTCGGCCGGATATGGCTTATTTTTCTTTCACTAGGGCAATTTTGGCGGGGGAACCGATTAAGGTGTTTAACCACGGGCAGATGCGGCGAGATTTCACCTATATTGATGATGTAATTGAGGGGCTGGTGCGGGTGCTTGGCCATGTTCCCGGTGCTGAAGCTATGACCCCCTATCGTCTTTACAATATTGGCAACCATAGTCCGGTTAACTTGGGAGATTTTATTGCTATTTTGGAGCAATGTTTGGGAAAAAGGGCAGAGAAGGTTTTGTTGCCGATGCAACCAGGGGATGTGCCGGAAACCTATGCTGATGTGGAGAATTTGATGGCAGATGTGGGCTTTTCTCCGGCCACTCCTTTGGCTGTGGGTTTGGACAAGTTCACCAGTTGGTATCGGAGGTTTTATGGTTGATGATGCTCTTCCTCAGCAGGTCATACAGTGTTACATGTTTGTTGAATCGTATTGTTTCCCTCGATGAATGATTATCGAGGAGCTTTGTCGGATAAGTTGTTTTATTTATTGCAGTTTTGTTTGGTTTTTATGTCTGATACGGTCATTCGGGTTGAAAATTTGGGTAAGAAGTATGTCATTGGTCACCAGAAGCAGGAACGCTATACGGCGTTGCGGGATGTGCTGGCGGACAAGGCTCGCTCGGTGGGTCAGCTTTTTAGTCGCAATGGTCAGCGGGAGGATCCTACCCATGAGGAGTTTTGGGCGCTGAAGGATGTGTCTTTTGAGATTAAGCAGGGCGATCGGGTGGGCATTATTGGCCGCAATGGAGCGGGGAAGTCAACACTATTGAAGATTCTCAGCCGGATCACAGAACCGACGGAGGGGCGCATTTCGATTAAGGGTCGGGTGGCGAGTTTGTTGGAGGTGGGGACGGGGTTTCATCCTGAGTTGACGGGGCGGGAGAATGTTTATCTGAATGGGGCAATCCTGGGGATGACCAAGGTGGAGATTAAGAAAAAGTTTGATGAGATTGTGGCGTTTGCGGAGGTGGAGAAGTTTTTGGATACGCCAGTGAAGCGGTATTCGTCGGGGATGTATGTACGGTTAGCGTTTGCGGTGGCGGCCCATTTGGAGCCGGAGATTTTGATTGTGGATGAGGTGTTGGCGGTGGGGGATGCTCAGTTTCAGAAGAAGTGTTTGGGGAAGATGGAGGATGTGGCAGAAAAAGAGGGACGGACTGTTTTGTTTGTTAGCCATAATATGGGAGCCATTCTTAGCCTTACCAATAAATCCATTTTTCTTCAACAAGGCTTTGTTTCTCTAGTTGGTTTAAGTGAAGATTGTATAGCAAAATATCTTTCTTCTAGTTATGGGGCTGGTAGATTTTGGAAAACTAAAATCAAGAAAGATACACCTATGCAAATTATGGAATGTAGAGTCTTATCAGAAAGTGGTTCAACTGATGAAGATTTAGATATTCGAAAGAAGTTCATTGTTGAGGTTGTATATGAAGTTCGTAAACCTATAGGATCAGCCGTTGTGGCTTTGAATCTACATACCAGTGATGGCTCTCACTTAATGAGCTTAGAAGATGCAGACATGAATAAAGAGTTATTATTGTGTCGTCAACCAGGAACTTACAGAACTAAAGTAGAAATTCCTGGTCTTTGGTTGAACAGTGGACGTTACCTAATTAGAGTAGGATGTGGCATTCCTCGGGTAGAAAATTATGACAATATTGAAGCATTGTCTTTTGACCTGTTGGAAACTGCTGATATTGCCACTCGAGGACATCGAGCAGGCTATTTATTGCCTATGCTTGCATGGCAAACAGTCCACTACAGTTTAATTTGAGAATTGGTTATAATTAATAGTATAATTACCTCGAGTGCTGTGATCAACAATCCCTTAATTATCCCTAATAAAAACTCGAAAAACTGCCAGAATTATCTCTCTTGATTAAGAGCAAGAAATTATCAAGGTTTCAAAATATTGAGGATGTATAGTCTTACATGAACGCCATCAATACCATTTATGAACAAGATTATTTACTTTGGCTTGAAGAAACCTATAAAATCCTGGAAAATAATCGCCTTGATGAATTAGATATTATCCATTTAAAGGAGGAAATTCTCAGTTTGGGTAACGAACAAAGACGGAAAGTGGATAGTTATCTGCGCCAGTTGCTCATTCATTTATTGTTGTATCAGTATTGGGACTCTGAAAAAGAATACTGTGCCAAAGGCTGGCAAAATGAAATTGATAATTTTCGTTTTGAACTTGAGTTATTGTTAAAGTCTAAGACTTTGTATAATTATTTCTTGCAAGAAATTGAAGAAATTTATGTTAAAGCCAGAAGGCAAGCTATTTAAAAAAGTGAATTGCCATCTAATCTTTTTCCAGAAACTTGTCCATTTTCTGCCGATGCCCTTCTTGATCCAGAATTTCTTCCCGATTAAAGCAAATTAACAAATTATTTAAAACTAATGACAGAAATTATTTCTATCATTCCAGCCCGGGGCGGTTCCAAGGGTATCCCTGGCAAAAATATCCGTCCCCTCGTCGGTAAACCCCTCATCGTCCACTCCATTCTCGACTGCCGAGAATCTCGGCTTGTCAACCAGACCTTGGTGACCACCGATGATCCCCAAATTGCCGCTGTTGCCAGGGATTACGGTGCCCAGATAATTGACAGACCGGCCGAACTGGCCAGTGATACCGCTTCATCTGAGGTCGCCCTACTCCATGCCCTGCTAGAAATCGAAAAACAAGGTGTCGAGCCAGAGCTAATCGTATTTTTGCAATGTACTTCGCCTCTTCGTACAGGGCAGGACATAGACTGGGCCATAGCCCAATTTAGGGAGGAAGGTGCCGACTCATTACTATCGGTTTCTCCCAGTCATCGTTTCCTCTGGCAGAAAGTGGATGGCCAAGCCCAATCCATTAATTATGACTACTGCGATCGCCAGCGGCGGCAGGATATGAATCCGCAATATATGGAAAATGGTTCTATTTATATCTTCAAACCCTGGGTACTGAAAGAACTCAATAATCGCCTGGGTGGTAAAATTAGTCTATTCATAATGCCAGAAGAACAAAGCTATGAAATAGACTCTTTAGCGGATCTAAAACATGTAGAAATTTTAATGACTCAAAAGCTATCTTAATTAAAGAGATCTTAATTTATGATTATTGATAAAAACTTATCCAAATATATTGTTTTTGCCGAAGATGACATTATCACTGCCCTCAAAAAAATTAGTGATAACAAAAGTCGGATTATTTTCTCTGTCACCGAAGCTGGGGTGCTAGAGGGGGTTTTGACCGATGGGGACTTTCGCCGCTGGTTAGTGAACCAAGATAATATCAACCTCAACCAGCCCGTTTCCACCATTAGCAATAAGCATTATAAATATGCCGACTATACAGAAGACACCTGTAAGATTGAGTCTTACTTTTCCCAAGAAGTAGAGTTTATCCCCCTCCTGGATGCTAACCGTCATCTGGTGGCGATCGCCTGTCGCCGTGCTAGGGAGCTGAAAATTGGTGATTTTGTCATTGATCATCAATCCCCAGCCTTTGTCATCGCTGAAATTGGCAATAACCATAACGGAAGTTTAGAGTTGGCCAAACGCTTAATTGACCAAGCAAAGGCGGCCGGAGCAGACTGTGCCAAATTCCAAATGCGGGATCTGCAATCCCTTTACCATAATGCCGGCAACGCCAACGATGCCAGTGAGGATTTGGGGTCTCAATATACCCTTGATTTGTTATCCCGTTTTCAGTTATCCCCCACAGAATTATTTGAGGCGTTTGATTACTGCCAAAACCAAGGTATTTTGCCCCTCTGTACCCCCTGGGATCTAGAAAGTTTAACCCTCCTAGAAAAATATGGTCTGGCTGGCTATAAAGTGGCTTCAGCGGATCTGACTAACCATGATCTCCTCACGGCGATCGCCAACGACGGCAGGACATGAACCCCCAATATATGGAAAATGGTTCAATCTATGTCTTTAAGCCTTGGGTACTGAAGGAACTTAATAATCGCCTAGGAGGTAAAATTTCTTTGTTTGTGATGAAGGAAGAACAAGGCCATGAAATTGATTCCTTGGCAGACTTTGAGTATGTAGAATTTTTACTAAAGCAGAAAGGCTAAAGTTATAATAAGCAAAATTTATCTGATTCAGGAAATGGCTTAAAATGGAATCACTCTACGAAGTTGATTATGCTCAGTGGGCGGAAACTGTTGCTCAAAAACTTGAAGAAAAGCGTTTTTCTGAATTAGGCGAACTTGATCTGGCCAATTTGGTGGAGGAAATTAAGGACTTGTCGAAGCGGGAACGGGATCGATTGTTGAGTAGCATGCGTTCAATTCTTCAGCATTTACTGAAATGGGATTATCAAACGGAAAAACGATCTAGAAGTTGGCAAATTATCATTGAAAGGGAAAGAAAAAATATTGAGCTATATCTGGAAGATAGTCCCAGCCTGAAGCGCCACTTATGTCAAGAGTCAGTGGACAAAATGTATTGCACTGCACGGTTAGACGCTATACAAGAAACCCAGTTAGAAATGCCGAAAGAATGTCCTTACTCAATTGGGGATGTTTTAATAAAATTAATTGAAGGCAATTTTCAATGGTAAGAGCTAAAATCTTTTTCTAAGTTGCTCCTTGTCTAGTATTTAAACCTACAACTACTTGAATAGCATAAATGATCAACTTACCAGATTTCTCAAAAAACTTTGACTACGAAAATAATTTTTACCTATCCTGTGATAGTAGCCGCATTGCTAAGTTAATCGCTCACTATGAACTGTACAAAATGATTCGTGATCTGCCGGGGGCGATTGTAGAATGTGGCGTTTTCAAAGGGACATCCTTAACTCGGTTTGCAACTTTTCGGGACTTGTTTGACCATGCCCATTCGAAAAAAGTGATTGGCTTCGATATTTATGGCAAATTTCCATAAACTGAGTTTGAGGCAGATAAAGCGCCTAGACAGAAATTTGTGGAGAGTGCCGGGGAAGAAAGTATTGACGTAGAGCAGCTTGAGCAGGTGTTAGCCCACAAAGGGATAAACAAAAACGTAGAGTTGGTTAAGGGGAATATCTTAGAGACAGTACCTGAATATGTAGATAATCATCCTGAATTGAAAATTTCCCTTCTTAACCTGGATACAGATATCTATGAGCCGGCTTCTGTTATCCTGGAGCATCTTTTTCCAAGAATAGTACCCGGGGGCGTACTAATAATTGATAATTATGGTGTATTTCCGGGGGAAACTAAAGCCGTTGATGAGTATTTCGAGGGAAAGGGTATCACAATCAATAAATTTCCTTTCTGTGCTACTCCCTGCTACGTCATTAAAGAATAAATTAAATGCATAAACTTGCTAAAACTTAGTACCAAAAAACGTAAGAATTGCTAATGATTATTGATAAAAATCTAGCTAAATACATTGTTTTTGCCGAAGACGATATTATCACTGCGCTTAAAAAAATTAGTGATAATAAAAGTCGGATTATTTTCTCGGTCACCGAAGCTGGGGTTCTGGAAGGAGTTTTGACCGATGGAGACTTTCGTCGTTGGTTAGTGAACCAAGATAATATCAACCTCAACCAGCCCGTTTCCACCATTAGCAATAAGCATTATAAGTATGCCAATTATACAGAAGACACAGGTAAGATTGAATCTTACTTTTCCCAAGAAGTAGAGTTTATCCCCCTGCTGGATGCCCAACGCCATCTAGTGGCGATCGCCTGTCGCCGTGCTCAGGAGCTGAAAATTGGTGATTTTGTCATTGATCATCACTCTCCGACCTTTATCATCGCTGAAATTGGCAATAACCATAATGGAAGTTTAGACTTGGCCAAACGCTTAATTGACCAAGCGAAGGTGGCCGGGGCAGACTGCGCCAAATTTCAAATGCGGGATCTGAAATCCCTTTACCATAATGCCGGTAATGCCAACGATGCCAGTGAGGATTTGGGGTCTCAATACACCCTTGACCTATTGTCTCGCTTTCAGTTATCTCCGACAGAATTATTTGAGGCCTTTGACTACTGCAAAACCCAAGGCCTCTTACCCCTCTGTACCCCCTGGGATTTGGAAAGTTTAACGCTTCTAGAAAATTATGGTGTGGCTGGCTATAAGGTAGCTTCAGCGGATCTCACTAACCATGATCTCCTAACGGCGATCGCCAAAACCGGCAAACCGATGCTATGTTCCACGGGCATGGCGACAGAACAGGAAATTATCGAGTCCGTTAGGTTACTCAAAAATTTGGGGGCGATGTTTGCCCTTCTCCATTGCAACTCCACCTATCCCGCTCCCTTCAAAGACGTTAATCTCAATTATCTGGAACGTCTGCGGGAAATTGGCGATCATCCAGTGGGATACTCGGGTCATGAACGGGGTATTCATGTGGCCGTAGCAGCGGTGGCAAAAGGAGCAAAAATCATTGAAAAGCATTTTACTCTCGATAAAACCATGGAGGGCAATGACCATAAGGTAAGCTTACTACCCGAAGAATTTCGTCAGATGGTGGAGGGCATCCGCCAAGTAGAGCAATCCCTGGGAGACAGAGGAACTAGAAAAATCACCCAAGGGGAATTAATGAATCGGGAAACCCTGGCCAAGAGTCTAGTCATCAATTGCAATCTGAAAAAAGGCCAAACCATCACCGAGTCCATGGTGGAGGTCAAGAGTCCCGGTAAGGGGCTACAGCCGAATCGTAAGCAGGAACTGACTGGCAAAACGGCTAAACGCGATTTTAAAACCGGTGATTTTTTCTACGCCAGTGATTTAGAGCAGGAGGCAGTGCAACCCCGACATTATCATTTCAACCGTCCCTGGGGGCTACCGGTTCGCTATCATGATTTCAAAACGTTACTGGCTAAAACTAACCCGGACTTACTGGAATTTCATTTAAGCTACAAAGATCTTGAGCAAGATATTGGCCAATTTTTTGATCAGGTTTATGGTTTGAACTTAGTTGTCCACGCTCCCGAACTATTTGCGGGTGATCATTTGCTGGATCTTTGCGCTCGGGATGCTGTATACCGACGGCGATCAATTGCCGAAATGCAGAGGGTAATTGATCTTACCCGACAGTTAAAACCCTATTTTAGGCGCACTACTTGTCCTGGTATTGTCACCAATGTGGGGGGCTTCACACAAGATGCATCCTTGTCCGATCATGAACGCCCGCGATTGTGTAATTTACTGATTGACAGCCTGGCCCAACTTGATGCAGAAGGGGTGGAAATTTGGCCCCAGACCATGCCCCCATTCCCCTGGCACTTTGGCGGACAGCGCTATCACAACCTCTTTGTTGATCCTCTGGCGATCGCCGATTTTTGCAGGCAAAATAACTATCGGATTTGTCTAGACATTTCCCATTCTAAGTTGGCGGCTAACCAGTATCATTGGTCATTTAAGCAGTTTATTCAGGAGGTAGGACCCTATGTCGCCCATTTACATATCGCCGACTCCCAAGGGTCTGATGGGGAGGGATTACAGATTGGCGAGGGGGAAATTGATTTTCCCGCCTTCGCTGAAGACATAAATCAAGTTGCGCCCACAGCCTCGTTTATCCCTGAAATTTGGCAGGGACACAAAAACGAAGGCGAAGGTTTTTGGATTGCTTTGGAAAGATTAGAAGATTATTTGTAAAAACAATGACCCTAAAATCCACTGCTAAACAACTGATCAAGTCAGCTACTTACTGGACTTTACCTCAAGGGATAAGAGATATAACAGCTTCTTTGTATACTCGCTTGAGATCCCGTCTTAATACTGAATATAATTTGGAGAGAACTGCTATTAGAAAACTCATCCAAAAAAATGCCAAATTTAAAAATCTTCATTATGGACAAAGATGTTTTATTCTTGCTACGGGGCCATCAATTCAAAACCAAGACTTACGTCCCCTTGAAAGCGAATTTTGCATAGGAGTCAGCCAATTCTTTTTGCATAAGGACATTAACATAATTTCTCCTCAATATCATGTTCTTGCTCCTTCTCATCCACCTTTTGGGTATGCAGATCTAACTAAAATCTTTAAGGGAATATCTGGTATTTATAATGATTCTGTAACGTTTTTCTTGGGCTATGCTCCTTACCGTTATTCAAATTATCGTTTCCTAAAAGAACATCCCCAATATAAAAACAATAATCAATATTTTCTTGATTATTCTAAAGGTCATATATTAGATGAGTCAAATTATAAAAACTCCGATATTTGGGCAATTGACCAAAGCCCATTTAGTATCAGAACTGTGATTTACTCTGCACTTCAGATTGCAATTTATATGGGTTTTAAGGAAATTTACTTGCTCGGATGCGATCATGACTATTTAAACGACACAAGCCGGGTCAGCAATCATCACTTTTATAAGGAAGAAGCCGGAGTTAGTGATGTTGAACATCTCAGCGCTTTTACCACAGAAAGATGGTTTGAAGAATATTATTTTAGATGGAAGCAATATAGATTAATCAAAAACTATGCTCAGAGCATTGGCTGTCAAGTATTCAATGCTACTGACGGAGGAATGTTAGACATTTTTCCTCGGGTGGAATTTAAAAAAATCGCCAAGTTCATTTAGTAAAATGATCAAAATCACAAAAAAAATCATCAAATCCTACATTTATAGAATTAGATACCCTTATAGTAAAATTGTTTTTGGCTCATGGATTGATAGGAAAACTCATATCGGCAAAAATACAATTATTGGTTCTAAATCCTGCGTCTCAAAATCCACCCTAGGAGATAACATAAAAATACAGGATAATTGTACGATATCCAATTCAGTTTTAGAGAATAACATTGTAATTTATTCAGGTTGTAGCTTGTCCAATGTCAAGCTAGGGCGCTTTAGTTACATTGCTGGAAGCTCAAAATTAAGTTTGGTAAATTGTGGATCTTTTTGCTCTATAGGCCCTGAGCTGATATGTGGTTATGGTGAACATCCAACTAATTTTGTCAGTACCAATCCAGTATTTTTTTCTACACTGAATCAGTGTGGTAAGTCTTTTGCTGATAGAGATCATTTTGAAGAACGTAGAGATATATGGATTGGAAACGATGTTTGGGTAGGAGCGCGAGTCTTTATAAAAGATGGTGTTAAAGTAGGTGATGGAGCCATTTTGGCGGCTGGGGCAGTAGTAGTAAAAGATGTGCCAGACTATGCGATTGTGGGAGGAGTTCCAGCGAAAATAATTCGTTTTCGATTTCCTGAAAATATCATCGATCAACTAAAAGAAATAAGATGGTGGGACTGGAAAGAAGAAAAAATACGTGAAGCTCAATCATATTTTATTAATGCACAAGTAAGTCAATTTACCAGAGATTTTTATAAGAAATAGGCTAGGTACATCCTTAAAATCCCATAATTTTCGTACTAAATCAATGAATTGCTGACAACTTAATACTTGTAATAAAATTTAAAATCTCTAATTTACCAATTGCATAACTTGAGAGGCTCCCGTGAAATCCAATCAGCAAGCCTAGCGGCACTCAAAAAAACCGAGCTTATTTTGAGTATTTATTACTAATCAACAGTCAAAATTCGCTGAGGTTTTCCAATCCCTCAATGCTTTAAATCTAAACTTAGAATTGCGTTTTTCCCCTGTGTCTGCCGTCGCGTAAAATCTATTCATCTAAAAAAATTGCATCAGTTAAAAAATACACCCTAGCCAATACCTAAACGCTCATCACAATTTTTACAGGTGATCTAGTTGCTGAAAGTTCTTCATATTAATCAATCTGATATTGCTGGCGGGGTGGCGAGTCTGTCAATGGCAATAAACGGCGATCGCCTCCTATGGGCTAGGGCTAGACTAAAGGAAGCAAATCGAGAGGAAAAACAAATGGCTACCACCGCTGATGAAGTTTGGCAACTTTTGGGGGAATTAATTGCATCTCAAAAGGAGACTGATCGCCGTATACAGGAAACAGAACGATTGCTTAAGGAGCAAATCCAAAAAACAGATGAGCAAATCAGGGCGGTCAACAAAGAATTGGGAGAATTAGGCAATCGTCTAGGGGAATTTGTGGAATGGCAGGTTGCCCGGCGGCGGTGAAATTATTTCGAGAGCGGGGCATTGCAGTGCGGGAATTATCCCGGGATGTTTCCGTTGATAATGGTGAGGAAGGAATAGAGGTGGACTTATTGGTAGTAGATACTACCCAGGCCGCGGCGATCGAAGTTAAAAGTAAGCTAACCCAAAGAGATGTAGATGAACACCTGGAGCGGCTCGGTAAATTTAAGCGCCTATTGCCTCGCTATCAAAATATTCAACTACTAAGGGCAGTAGCGGCAATGGTAGCCCCATCGGAAGTAGCTCGCTATGCCTATCGTCAAGGTTTGTTTGTGATTACCCAATCTGGGGAAGATTTGGTCATTCTCAATGATGCCAAATTTCAACCCAAAGCCTGGTAAGACCAAAGGCGATCGCCCCGGAAGTCACCCATTACAATCAAACTATTTTCCTTGTCATTGATCGCCGTTGCCTTTTGTTGGGCATGGCCAAACTGACGTATTGCCCTGAGCACTATTCCATAATCTGAAAACAGTATCGATACTTTTAAATTGACACCTATGTCTCAGATCACCAAAGCATTGACTCTCAATGATTTACCTGCACCTCCACCCGGTAAAGTTGGCTGGCCCTGGACAGAAGGAAGCGATCCCCTACCAAAGAAAATGCCTGATGGCTCAGACTGGCCCAGAATTAGTATTGTTACCCCCAGCTATAACCAAGGACAATTTATTGAGGAGACAATTCGATCAGTATTATTACAAGGCTATCCCGGTTTAGAGTACATAGTTGTTGATGGCGATAGTGCTGATGAAACAGTTGAGATAATCAAAAAATATGAAAGAGCTCTCCATTTTTGGATTAGCGAACCCGATCAAGGTCAAGCAGACGCTTTGAATAAAGGATTTATACATGCCACAGGAGAAATTTGTGCATATCTAAATAGTGATGATTGGTTATTGCCAGATACCCTGCATAAAGTTGCTCGAGCTTTTCGGGAGCAAAAATGCCGATGGTTAGCCTCTCAAGTTTATGTTGGCGAATCATTGGAGTCAGCACAAAATTGGAATCCTGGTAACAAGAACCGGTTTGAAAGTTTTGTTGCACAACAATGTTTTGCACAACAGGGTGTTTTTTGGCGAATTGATGTTTTAGAGCGTCCATATTTCGATACGATGTGGGAGTATATTCTCGATCACGACTTTTTTAGTCGTATTTTTGAGAAGAATAATGCTCCTTATATTCTGGATGAGTTAACTGCTTGGTTTCGTCTCCATCCTCTCTCTAAAACGACTCTTTTAGACAATATTCTCAACGATGAGCGTAAAAAACTCGCACAGTTAGTCATTCAGAGATCGCCTTCTGATGTTGCAACTCGAATTAAAAAAGAGTGTCAGCGACGCTATAATGTTGTTCAATCAAACAACTTGTTAGATACTTATCCGCATCAATTTTCCGAAAAAATACGTGCATTACAAAAATCTTTAAAACTCCTAGTAGATGATCCTTACCCTTGGCGTGACCGTATCTTTTGGTCAGCCACCACTCGACTGATACTGCGCCTTTTAAGTTAGAGCACTATAGCTTTATCTTGAAAGAGTTTTATTTAAGTTCACTTTAATCTTCATCAGTTTCTTTTTGCCTTCAATTAGTAATAAATTTTTAGTATTCTTTATCTAATTAATCTAAATATTTTTTAGTTTCATGACTACTTTATCAGTCAGAAAATAAAGCAACTTAACAACTCTATCAATAAAATTCATTTTGTTCTAAAATCAAAATATACTTTGTTTCTCTAAAGTTCACTAAAACAATAAATCTCAGAAATGTAATAATCTCTAAACAATTACACTCTTAATATAATTTCTTTAAAAATCACTTTTAAAGAGTCCTGTCATCAAAATATGAAAATAATTCATATCAGTAGAAGTTTTTCTTATGAAGTCACTGGTGGCACAGAAATTTTTGTTGATTCCCTCGCCCAGGCTCAGTCATTAAGCCACGATGTTTTATGGGTTGTTCATACCATAAATAAAGAAATTCCCAAAAATTTTACAGGCTTCAGAAATTGTTATCCATTAAAGCCAATTTCTGCGGAGGGTAGACTAAACAAAATCACGACCCATGTTGATAATCTCGATGAATTTAAACAGCTTCTCCTCTCCTATCAGCCTGACATTCTCCACCTCCATTCCCTTTGTGATTCCTGTGGTCTATCCCATATCAATATTTCTAAATCCCTAGGTATTACAGTCGTGGTGACAATCCATGCTCCTGGTTTTACCTGCATGCAAGGTAGTTTGATCTACCACAAAAAAGAAATCTGCGATGGTGTTATTACAGAAGGTCGTTGTACTGAATGTCGCTTAGTTAATGGTCGTCTTCCCTATCCCATTGCTCTGTTAGCTTCAGCCTATGATTGGCCTTGGCTTTCCACTGAAGCAAAGGGAAAAGTTGCCCATATATTAACGGCCCGGCAAATCACTGCCGCTTTCCATCGCACTTGGCAAGAAATGGTCGAAAAGGTAGATATCTTTCATGTCCTTTGTGACTGGTCTAGAGAAGTTCTAGTTCGTAACGGTGTTGCAGACAGTAAATTACATTTAATTCGTACAGCCGGGCCAACTTCTTTACCTCCCAAACAACGCCAACCCATGGAAGATGGTATTTTGAAATGTGTCTTTTGGGGTCGTTTTGCTGCAGTTAAAGGTCTACATCTAATCATTAGGGCAGTACAATCTTTACCTAAGCAAATCCCCATTGAAATTTCTTTTTACGGCCCATACCAAGATGATGATTATGGACAGAGAATACAAAAAATGATCAAAGGTGATGGGCGCTTTAAACTATGTGGTAATTTTCCCAAAGATGAATTGTTACCTAAATTACAAAATTATGACTTAGCGTTGATTCCTTCCACTTGGTTAGAAACGGGGCCATTAACAGTTCTGGAAGCCTTTGCTGCTGGCCTACCTGTGGCAGGATCCGATTTAGGAGGAATTAAAGAACTATTAACCGACAAAGCTGGAGGCTATTTACTGCCGATAGATTGGAAAGCCTGGGCTTCTTTTTTTAGGAATATCATCGAACAACGCCTATCATTGACTCCTTTATCCATAGAGTTTCGTTCTTTTAGCAAAATCGCTAACGAAATTGATGTCATTTACAAAATGAACAAAACATGAAGAAAAGCAACTCCAAAAACACAATCAAATGCCCAATTTGTAATTCTGACAAAACATTTATAAAACAAAGAAATATCAACGAGAATATTCTAAGAACAACAAAAAATTATACTTACATTGGCTGTAAAAATTGCAATACTTCATCGCTTTTTCCTTTTCCAGAGATATCAGAATTACAAGAACACTATCAATTTATTGATAACCAATCGGATAAAAGTTATATCATATCATTCTTGTCAAATGAAATCAATTTGAGCACAGTCCAATATTTAGAGTCTCGCCAATCACCTAATAAACTAGCCAGTTTCTGGCACAATCTCAATCCTGAGTACCCTACGTTAAATATGATTACAGGGGGGAAAGTTCTTGATCTTGGGTCAGGATCTGGTAGTTTTTGTAAACTTTTAAAAGAAAAAGAAATTGATTTTGTTGGGGTAGAGCAGTCAGAAAACTCAGTCAAAATTGCAAGCTTAGCAGGAATTGATTTAATACAAGATGATATTTTTTCTGTCAGTCAAAGATTTCCTAATTCAAGTTTTGACTATATTACCCTTAATCACGTTATAGAACACATTGTGAATCCAATTGATTTCCTTCACAGTATCCGTTCTCTGTTAGTTTCTCCTACGGGACAAATTATTTTAGCTCTTCCTAATTTAAATTCTATCTCTAGATTTGTATTTAGATCTCTTTGGCATGGATGGGATCCCCCCATTCATGTTCATCATTACAACTCAAAATCAATCGAATTTATTCTTGACAAGGCTGGCTATAAAATAGTTTCAATTTATACTAACACTAAGCCTGATGGATTTTCTCGCTCCCTTAATAAGCTCTTGGATGCAAAGTATCGTTTTCTTTTACTTCGTATATTGATATTTCCCTTTTTGTGGTTTTTGAATTTGTTTGGACTTGGGGATGAATTGATAGTTATTGCTAAATTAAAAGATGATTGATGACACATGAGTTATTTGATTTTACTCTGTATCAACCAAAAAATAAATACTTTTTAAGTATCAATCATTATTTATATGTTTACGCATTATCCAAGTTTTCAAAATCACGGGGCTGGAGTTTAGCAACAGTATCTTCTACCCATAGGACAATATCTTGGTCATAGAGAGATGGCATTATGGACAACATGAAATACTACACTGGTAAGTATATTCCTTGATTCCGGCTTAGCAAAGATGCGCCTACTCATTGTTCTCACTAGCCTTTGTGCCGAGGGAACCCCCATTCTTGTTCTACAACTCTGTGAGCATTGGCAAAAACAGGGACTAGAAATTCACATTGTTACTCTGCAACCGACTCCCTTAGATTTAGCCCCCGAATTTTCTGCCCTCGGTATCCCCATCACCAATTTTTCCTTGGGGCAAGGCTATGGCCGCTATCCCCGTCTGCTCTCGCAAACCTACCGCCATTGTTTACAGTTCAAGCCCGATGCTGTCCTCTCCATGCCCCTCGGTTGGCACGCTTTCATTGCCTGGGGGGCCAAGGTAGCTGGAGTGAAAAAAGTCTGTGCCCATGTGGGTAATCTGCCCCCCGTGTGGACTGGTGCTGCCTTCCAGAAATTCAAACTCCAGGTGCAATTGGGCCGCCCCGTGACCGATCGCCTATTATGTTGTTCTGAATATATCCGCCAAGCCACGGTTAGGGATTTTAAAGTGAGCACGGCAGAAACGGCCACCATTTATAATGCCTGTAATCTCGAAAAATTCAAAAATCTACCTCGACCCGATAACCTAATACCCGTAATCGCTATGGTCGCCCGCTTGGAAGGCCACAAAGACCAACCCACTCTGATTAAGGCCACGGCTATTCTGAAAAAAGAAGGTATTCAGATTTTGGTTCGACTAATTGGAGAAGGCTCTAAACGCACTGAACTAGAACAGTTAATTCACTCCTTAGACTTAACAGATCAAATTACACTTCTAGGTATGCGGCGGGACATCCCCGAACAACTCAGCCAAATGGATCTGTTTATCTTTGCCGCCAAGCCCGATGAAGGCTTTGGTATTGCCCTCGCTGAAGCCATGGCCGCTGGGGTGCCCATCGTCGCCACCGATGTGGGAGCCTGTCGGGAAGTCTTGCAGGATGGCCGCTGTGGCTTACCGGTTAAAGCTGGTGATCCTCAAGCCCTGGCCGATGGCATTGCCCAAGTATTAGGCGATCGCCAAACAGCCCAGGAAAGAGCCAAGTTAGCCCAAACAAGAGCCTTAAACGATTTTGGCATTGCTACCATGGCAGACCGTTATCTGGCGGAGCTTTCCAGCTAGAGCTAATTGGAGTGATCGCATAGTAGATAAGCTAAAACAGATAAAGATTAGTGGGGTAGACAATGGCAACGACAGCAGATGAAGTTTGGGCCCTGTTAAGACAGTTGGCAGAATCCCAGCGAGAAACTGACCAACTTTTGCAAGAGAGCAAACAGGAAACCGATCGCCAGATTCGGGAATTAGGTAAACAAATTGGGGGACTGGGCAAAAAATTTGGCAGTTTTACTGAAGGATTGGCACTACCTTCGATGAAGCGTCTGCTCCAGGAACGCTTTGGCATGGAAATCATTAGTCCCAGTGTCAGGGTTAGTAAAGCAGGGCAACACCTAGAAATTGATGTGCTGGCCTACGCCAGTGGCGACATTAATGCGGCCTATGTGGTGGAGGTGAAAAGCCATCCCAGAGAAGAATCTATTACTCAGCTAAAAAAATTACTCCAAAAATTTCGGACCTTTTTCCCTGAACATAAAAATAAAAAACTTTATGGCATTTTAGCGGCGGTAGATTGGTCACCAAATCTTAAAGAATTAGTTCTATCCGAAGGTCTTTATGTGGCTCGCATCCACGATGAAGTGTTTGAACTAGAAATTCCTCCAGATTTTCAGCCCCGGCTTTGGTAGCATTAACGAGCAACAAATACAAATGGTAGTCCATTCATTGGCGATCACCTGACGGTAAAACTAAGAGAGTTGGGGCTTGATCCAGATGGGGTTGCCTGATGGACGAATCTTGATGATCGCCAGCATATTTATGGTTAAACTCAAAAGGAGTGAATAAGGAGGCAAAACAATTGATAGCTATCTCCCCAGTTAAACAGCCATTAACATTGGAAGAATTTTTGGCAGAGCCCGAAACAAAGCCCCACAGTGAATATATTGATGGCACAATTGAGCAAAAACCCATGCCCCAGGGAGAACATAGCCTTATTCAAACTCTCTTATCTAGTAAGATCAACGGGTTTGGGCAACCCGGCAAAGTTGCTTTGGCATTGACTGAGCTAAGATGCAATATCGATGGTCGCTCTTTTGTGCCGGATATTAGTGTTTTTACCTGGAATCGTATTCCCAAGACTGAAAAAGGTAGAATTGCCAATCGTGTTGATACCTATCCCGATTGGATAATTGAAATTTTGTCCCCGGAGCAATCTACTAATAAGGTAATTAAAAAAATTATGTTCTGTTTACAGGCAGGCACCCAGTTAGCTTGGTTGATTGATCCAAAAGATGAATCGGTGCTTATTTTTAAACCCCAGCAGTTTCCAGAAATTAAGTCTGATGAAGATCAGCTAACGGCTCTGGAGCAGTTATCAGAATTAAATTTGTCGGCTGAGGAGTTGTTTGGCTGGCTTAGTTTCAGTGGAGATTGAACAAGGCGATCGCCTGGCAACTAAACTATGGGAATTGGGAATAGACCCAGACAATGTTTCGTGACGGACTAAACTCGAGGAACAGCGATGACGAAAAACAATCAATCCCTGTATGACCAAGATTTTTACACCTGGACAGAAAAACAGGCCCAAGCCTTACTCCAGCATCAGGTGGAACTTTTGGACTGGGAGCATTTGGCAGAGGAGCTATCGGATTTTGGAAATCGCCACTACGACCAATTAAGTTCCCGTCTGGCAGTTCTAATTGGTCATTTGTTGAAATGGAAGTATCAACCAGAACAACAAGGTAGTTCTTGGCGGGCCACGATCCGAGAACAACGTCGTAAGCTTGACCGTCTTCTGCAGAAAAATCCGGGTCTCAAAGGCCGTTGGCAGGAAGCTTGGGAGGAGGCGTGGTTAGATGGCCGAGATTTGGCAATCCGGGAAACAGGGCTGGATGAATCTATATTTCCAGAGTGCCCTTGTTTTAGCTCTGAACAAGTTCAAGATGATAGCTTCTGGCCTTAAAATTTGTTTGACCCAAAATCTAAACCATCGTCACTAATGCTGACTATTTCCCGCCCAATTTTATAAAAATAAGCTATTTTCTATCATGCTTTCATTAAAAAATCACATCAAAAAACCATGCTAAATTTTAACAAACTCTCTGAATTAGCCCGTGTAACTGGGTTGTTACAATCTGGATTTGCATCAAAAGATACTTGTTATTCAGACAAATTATCTAACCTCCACAATTATTTGCTTGAAAATTGTTCAAGTTCGTATATAAGTCAATATTTAACAGGAGGATTAAAGCACTGGTCAAGAAAGTGGGAATATCCTTATATATTGGCTAATATTGCTCAATATTGTCGTGAAAAACATGAAAATTTAAGCGCTTTTGATAATGCGTGTGGAGTCAACGCCACTGCTTATCTTTTGGCTAAAACGGGAATCAATGTGACTGGTACTGATTTGGACGACTGTCCTGCAGCAGAAGGGGTTTTGCCATCTCAACACTTTGCAAGTCCAGAAATGCTGAACCTTCCCGGCAAAGTTTCTTTTATAAAAGCAGACTCACTCCATTTACCTTTTGATGATAACACTTTTGACTTGTCTTATTCAATTTCTTCCCTTGAACATATGCCGGATCCAGTTAAGGCTGTTGAGGAAATGATTCGTGTCACCAAGCATAAGGGGCTAATCGTTTTCACAATGGATGTGGCTCCTTACTTAACATCATTTAATGGTGAGAGCAATGTCAATAATAGTAATTTTAATGAAATTCAAAATATTTTATTAGATAAATGTAGCCTTTTTTCTCCGCCTAAATTCAAAATTCCTAATGAGCCCCTTTCTTGGGAAGATGACTGTAAACAATCTACAGGATTGAGAGAACTTTTGGCTTCCCAATCTCGCAAGTTAATGGGCAAGCCGCCTTCTCCTAATTTTTATATTTTTGGAGGAGCATATATAAAAAATATGGATATTTAAAAACCAAAGTAAGTTAATTTTAAGTATTCATTCTTGACTTGCCAGTACTTCATAAAAAAACCATGTTAAAAGAAATTATTAAAAACAATAAATCATTTTATCTAAAATTGAGATTTATAAGAAGCATTCCCCAGCTGTGGCGAGAGTTTATTGCCAAACAGTACAATGAAGACTTAGAAAAGTTTCCAGCGATTATGGATCCTAAAGATAGTGATTATTTGTCTGTACTAGATGTAACTGGTAATAGAATAATGGTTCAAGGCAATGGAGAGGAATATTTTCCAATTTATGCTCCTGACAATGTAGGAAGTAAAGGAGGTTTTTGTCGAACTTATAGAAATTTTTACCATCAGAGTTTTGCATTTTACATGAGGAAGGAAGTTAAAAACTTCATCAAATACGCAAAAAAATGTAAAATTTTCATTGATATAGGAGCAGAAGAGGGATATTATTCTGCTTTGTTTGCTTCAATGCACGATTCATCAGCCGAAATTTTTTCTGTTGATTGCTTTAGTTTATATGGATGCACACCTGAACATCTCCCAATAACAAGACAAATTAACTCTGCTGCTTTTAATCCCGCTCGCTGGGAAATTATTCCTGCCTATGTATCGGATTCTACAGGTAAACCCTGTGGCCTAGATATACCGAATAATGTTCGTGCAATGAGACTGATAAATATTTGTGACGAATTTAATATTAAACCAGATTTACTTAAATTTGACATCGAATCTTCCGAGCTTGAGGTTATTTTGGACTCAGAAAAACTGTTATCCAGTTACTCTCCCATACTTATAATTGAAGTTCATCATAAACAATTAAAGGAAAGAGGCAAGTCATTTTTGCCAGCATTAACAATGCTCAAAAAAATTGGTTACGATGTAGTAGAAACTGACCGAAAAGACTGGGAATTAAACGATGCACATATTGTTCTTGCAAAGTCTGCATGATTTCCATTTGTGCCCAATTTGCGTCAGGCTCTGCTGAGTCTGCGTACTGACCCAGTTTTGACGGACTTAGAGCCGTTGCTGTCTTTTTTTGCTAGCTTTGTATTGGATATTCCCCTAGTGCAACAAATAATGAGGTGGGACATGACTGTATTACGCGAATCCCCTTGGTACAACGAAATTCTCAAGGAAGGTTTGGAGCGGGGCAATGAGCTGGGTCTGCAACAGGGTCGCCAGGAAGGAGAGGCAAATGTACTTATTTGTCTGCTCAAGCGTCAACTAGGGGAATTGACCGCCAGTCAAGAACAACGGGTGAAAAGGTTATCAATCGCCCGGTTAGAAGAGTTGGGTGAAGTCTTGTTGGATTTTACGGGGCCGGCGGATCTCGAACAGTTTCTCGCTGATTTGGAAGGCTAAATTTCCTTGACCACTACACCAAGTTCCATTCTTCATATCGTCGCCGGCCTAGGTTACGGTGGCAACGAGGCGATCGCTCTAAAGATAATTATGGCGGCCCAAGCTCAAACCCAGAACTCCCTCATTGTCCTTGACCCCAGCAAACGGGAACAGGAACCAGCTTTTTCTGTCCTAACAGAACAAATTATTTACTGTAAACCGGGATTGGGTTATCTCAACATTTTCAACACCGCTCGCCAAGCCATTCAGCAAACCCAACCCACCGCCATCATCTCCTACACCTTCAATATCAAAATTCTGCCCATTGTGCTGGCGGCCAAGCTATCCGGCATCCATAACATTAAAGTCCAGATGGGCAATACGGCCCCTCTCGAACCGATGCCCCGCCGTAAATGGCGTTTTCTACTCTGGTGTTTTTCCCTTTTGCAGGTTCCTGTTTATCCCTGTTCCCAAGCGGTGATGACCTCCATTGAAACCCTGGCCCCCCTGCACAAAGATAGTCAAGTGATGATCAATGGTTGTGATGTCAGCGCCATTGCCGCCACTGCCGCCAAAGCCCGAACCCAGCGCCCCGCCAATGATAAAAAAAGAATTGTCATGGTGGCCCGCCTCGATGGTATTAAAGACCAAGCCACCCTAATCCGGGCCTATGCCCAACTTCAACCCCGCCATCCCGATTGGCAATTATGGTTGGTGGGGGAAGGGAATGAGCGGCAACGATTGCAACAATTAGCTCTAGAGTTAAACCTCGATCCCCAAACCGTCTTTCTTGGTCAACGGGGAGATATTCCCGAAATCCTGGGCCAGTGTGATATTTTTGCCTTTAGCACCACCGAAGCGGAAGGGTTTGGCATTGTCCTCATTGAAGCCATGGCCGCCGGTTTACCCACTGTGGCCAGTGACATAGGGGCCTGTCGGGAAGTCCTACTGGGAGGAAAAGCCGGAGTTTTAGTAGAGCCTAAAAATGTTAAAGCCTGGGTTGATGCTCTGGATTCCCTAATGGCTGATGCTCAAGAGTGGCAAGCCGCCTCCCAAGCTATTCTGGCCACTGCCCCCCAATATGATGTCTGCAATACTGCTCAAAAATGGCTGGAGTTGCTATGCCCAAGCGTTATTTAATGCTAGTTGGCGATCCCAATGATATTAATATTTGGAGTAATATCCCGTACTATTTTTTGCAGGCGGCCCGAAAGGATGATTTTTTGATGGCTGGTCTACCCCTTAAACCTGCTCAACTTAAATTCTGGCGACTCCTTTGGAATCTCTGGCAATTGTTGTTCACTGGCCAGCGGGGAGGCTTTCAGTACAGTAATTATTTTGCTCGACTTCTCATAGCCCAAGTATCTCTCCCTCCAGAACCCATAGAAATTATTAGCCATTTTCCCCTCCTGCCCCCAGAGCCCATTCCCGTCCAATGGCAATTAAATTACTATATTGATGCCACCACGAAACAAGTCTTTGAAAGCTATGGCATTGACCAAAAAGTAGGTAAAAATTTTCAAGCAGAAGTTTTGGCACGGGAAACTAGAAATTTTCAAAAAGCAAAAAGAATCATTTGTATGTGTCATTGGGCCGCCGATTCTGTCATCAATGACTACGGCATTGACCCCAGTAAAGTTTTTGTCATTCCTGGTGGAGCAAATCTAGACGAAGCATTATTAACCCAACTTCCCCCTGGTCCCCCCCCCCTTTCCAGCCCCTAAAACTTGGTTTTATTGGTAAAGATTGGCAACGCAAAGGTTTACCTTTATTAATCCAGGTAGCAGAAGAACTTCACCAACGGGGTTACCCTGTCCAAGTGCCCGTCATTGGCCCCCCAAGCGCTGACCTGCCGCCCCATCCCCTCCTCCAACCCATAGGCTTTCTTAATAAAAATACTGACCTAGAAAAATTTGTGAAAACAGTGCGTTCCTTCCATTTTGGCTGTCTTTTTTCCCAAGCAGAAGCCTTTGGAATTTCTAATCGGGAGTGTTTACGGCTGGGAGTCCCGGTTCTATCATTGCGGGTAGGGGGAATTCCCGATACGGTGCCAGAGGGTCTGGGTCATCTGTTTGAAGCCGATGTTCACCCCCACACCATTGCCGATACCATTGAAACCTATCTCCAATCACCAGAAAATTACTCCGCCCTACGGGAAAAAATTTTGTCCCGCTCCGATGAATTTACTTGGGCGAGGGCAGTAAAAAAAATAAAGCAAATCTTTTCGGATAATTGAATGAATAACTGCTTTGTTTTATCGTAGAAAACGATATACTCCAAGCTCTAGATTTGTTTCTTAGCCAAGGAAATTACTTGTTCAATAGAGATTGAAAAATCAAAATTATATCATGACCCATAACCTATGAAAATAACTTTTTTGATCCCCTATTTTGGTAAATGGCCGTTTTATACGAAGCTTTTTTTACAAAGTTGCCAGTCAAATCCGTGTGCCAACTTTTTTATTTTATCCGACAGTTTTCCTGCTCATAAGCTACCAGAAAATGTCAAACATTTTCCACTAAAACTCTCGGATTTTGAGCAAAGAGTTTCGAGGGTTTTAGGATTTATAATTAAAATAAAAGATTTACACAAAGTCTGTGATTTTAGAAACTTTTTTCCCTACGTGTTTTCAGACATTTTACATGACAGTGATTTTTGGGGATATTGCGATATTGATGTTGTCTTCGGTGACTTGAGTAAAGTCTTAAATCCTGACTATTTGAGTGATGTTGATATTTTAACCTCTTACTCATACTATTTAGCTGGGCATTTTACTATTTTTCGTAACATCGAAGCCATTAATAGCTTGGCATTTCAGATTGATGATTACCAAAATAGGGCTCAAGTTTTTCAGTCTACACACATGGATGAAAATGGAATTAGCCATGTACTTAAGAATCATAATGATATTCGCTTAAAGTCACCCCAGCCGTTGTTAGAGGAACTCAAAAAATGCAAAGAGTTTATTCCTTCTTGTATTAATTTAGGATTTAAAGGAGAAATTACAGAATTTCCATATAATGGATCTGAACTGGCAACATATAAAAACGGAAAAGTTTATCTGCAATCCTCAGAGTTTAAATCAGTTGAAATGCTATACATCCATTTTATGGGGTTGAAAAAATACCCTTTTTACTGGAAAAATTATAACCTAGAGCTCTCCTATGAAAAGTTTTCAATGAGCCAAATTGGTTTCTCAACCACTGTTTTTGATTCAAGTCAATTAAACTCTCCAGAAATTATTTTGCGCAAAACTTTATTTTATTTTATCGCTCGTAGCCGAGAAAAAATTGGTCATTTAGTTCAGAAGACTATTGGTATTTCAAATGCCAGAAAAGTTGCTCTTTTTCTCAGAAAAAAAACAGGCATTCCTATCTAACTAAACTTTTATTTTTTTACGTTTACCAACTACTTCAATGACAAACAAGAAAAGCTTTCAAAATATAGAATTATACTTGGTCACTGTTGGCTTTAGAGGATTAGTAAAAACCTTAATCGCTAAAGTTAAGAACAAAACAGACCTTCTTGAGATAAGCAATGAAAACACTCGATGGCCTATTTATTTGAGAATTCCATCTTCAGATGTTCCAACTTATAAACAAATCTTTGTTGACAACGAATACAATTGCACCACAAATCGTCCTCCAAAAACCATAATTGATGCTGGTGCTAATATTGGCTTAGCGTCTGTTTATTTTGCCAATAAATATCCAACTGCAAAAATTTTTGCTATTGAGCCAGAGTCTAAAAACTTTAAACTCTTACTAAAAAATATATCTGACTACGAAAATATTGTACCGATTCAAGCAGCTCTCTGGAATGAAAACGAAGAAATAAATCTGGTAGATTCTGGTTTAGGAAATTGGGGTTACATGACGGATGCAGATGCTGTAGATAAGGATATCTGTCACCAAGTTCAGGGTGTTACCATTGATGAAATCATGAATCAATATGATCTTGAAGAAATTGATATTCTAAAAGTTGATATAGAGGGCGCAGAAAAAGAAGTATTTGCCGATCCATCGCTATGGATTGATAAAATTAATTCTTTCATCATTGAACTTCACGACTTTATGAAACCTGGCTGTGGTGAAAGTTTTTATGCTGGAATAGACAAAATAAAACCCAATCTCACCATGTGGAGAAGAGAAGAAAACTTATTTGCGTCAAAAAAAGATTTTTTATGTGTTCCCTGAACATGCTGTAACTCAAATGAATTTAAATGAGAGAATTTATCGTCCTGCAAGCTGGAGCTAGAATGCATTATGCAGTACCAGCATTATTAGCTGAACAAGGATTACTGAAAAGATTCTATACGGATCTCCATGGTAGTCATCTGCCTCTACAATTGCTAGATCAAGTGTTACCTTCCTCACTTCATCCAAAGACATTAAAGCGACTACTAGGTCGGAAAATACCAGAATCCCTACCACAAAATTTAGTTCAAGATCAATTTTTTTATACTTTACTTTATCCTTTACTTAAAAGAATCAATAGCCAGTCTATTAGTACAGAAGAAAAAATATTTTCTTTGATAGAAAAAGACGAATTTGGTGGAGCAACATCTCTTTACACTAACTATATTAATAGTGATTTGCTCTTAATCAAACAAGCTAAAGAAAGGGGATTACATTGTGTTCATGAATTGATTATCGGAGCTGATGTTGGCAGAATTCTTCTAGAAGAACGTCAATTATTTCCAGACATAGAACCCCAAGGAGAATCACTCACAGAAGTTGAAGATGGTATCCAGAGAGATCTTCTGAAGTGGCAAACGGTAGATCAAGTTTTAGTTCCTTCCCAGTACTGCTTCGATAGCTCCGTTGTCCTCGGCGCAGAACCAGCAAAGATTTCCATCGTTCCCTATGGTATCAATGAACAATGGTTAACAATTGAAGCTCAGCCAGAACCAGGACGGGTTTTATTTGTCGGCCAAGTGGGTCTTAGGAAGGGCAATCACTACCTGGCTGAAGCCACCCGCAAATTACAGCCCCGATTACCTCAACTCCATGTACGGGTAGTCGGCCCTCCTTTGGTGGATATTACTAACCCACTTTTTGCTGGACCTGACTATGTTGGCCAAGTGCCCCGTTCCCTGGTCAGGGAAGAATTTGCCAAAGCCGATGTGTTTGTTTTGCCTACCTTGGCTGAAGGCATGGCCCTTGTTCACCTGGAAGCTATGGCCTGTGGTATTCCCATCATTACAACCCCCCATTGTGGCTCCGTAGTGCGGGATGGCATCGAAGGCTTTATTGTCCCCATCCGTGACAGCAATCTATTAGCAGAACGCATTGAGCAATTAGCGACTGACCGACAGTTGCGAGAGCGCATGGGCCAAGCCGCCAAAGAAAGAGCCAAGGATTACACTTGGAAACGCTATGGCGCAAGACTATTAGCGGCTATTACCTAAAACCTGCTCCCACTTCATGACCGACTTTTCCTTTTTTTATCTCCTCGTCTACATCACTGCCGGTGTGATTTTTGGTTGTATTTGGTTTGCCTACCGCCGTTACCAAGACCCCTTTCATCCCGCCATTTATTTGGGACTAATGCTTGCCAGCATCTATGTTTTTTTGCCCTTTCAGTTATCCCAACAAAATCCCAATTTATTGCTAAATTTTCTGCCCTTGCCCAGCCTCCTATATCTCCAGCCTATTTATGCCTTAGGTTGCGCTTCCCTTTTAGGTGGATGCCTGATAGCATCAGGTCCCTATCCCTGGCGTACCTACCCCAGCTTCGGTGAGATTAGCTTTGATCAAAGACTACGCCGACTAGCTTGGATCATTGGCCTAGCAGCAATCTTGGTATTTTGGCTTAACATTTTTGCGGTGGGGGGCTTTGCCGAAGCCTATGGTCGAGTCAAAGGAGGGGGCTGGTCTAATTATGGTTACCTGCGGGAAGTGTTTCTTTTTTCTATGCCTGCGGCGGTGTTGTACCTGGTCAGCTTTAATCAAGAACGACTTAAACTCCAAAATTGGGCCATTACTCTTTTATTTATCTCTCCCCTATTCATCCAAGGGTTCTTAGGGGGCAGGAGAGGCCCCACCGCCATGGCCATTATTGCCCTTGCCATGACATGGTTTGTGGTGCGCCGTCGCCGTCCTTCCCTAGTCCTTGTCATTGCCGGCAGTATTGCCCTAGGTTTGTTGTTAATGTTTTTAGTTGCTAACCGGAATGAGCTTTATCTAGGCTCTGACTTTGAAGTAAGAACCGATAATTTGTTCAACTACTTTGGCCTTTCTGAAAATGCTACCAGCCTTAGTAACAATGAGTATGTCTATGGTAGTGGCGGTATTCTCAATGCCAATGCCCGCAACTTCTTTTTTTGGGGCAGACGATATTTTGTCATTGCTTTTATTCGTCCCATTCCCCGCTTTCTTTGGCCGACTAAGTATGCTGACTCGGCTGAGTGGTTAAATATCCCCAATATTGAAACCGAAAACCTGGGGGTGGGTGAACAGGCCTTGCAAGAAACCTTAGGTTGGGCTGGCGCAAGGGGCGCCGCTCCAGGACTATTGGCGGATATGTGGATTGAATTTTCCTGGTTCAGCCTTTTGGCCTTATTTGCCATTGGCTGGCTCTACGGCTGGGCATGGAAAAAGATGGTTAGCCAGGGCAACTTTTGGAATCTACATTTTCTCATTCTTTCTGCCCTCTCCGTTTACATCATTAGCCAGACATTGGAAGCCATGTTATTCCGCTATTTACTCCTAACCGGAGCAATTTTAATTGTCTGGCGCTTGTTAGTGGGAACCTTGCAACCTATCAGGGAAAAACGCTATTCCCCCAGATATTAACGGCTAGAGCCCAATTCGTATGCACATTGTCATTATTTTCCATAACCTTGGCGGTTACCATATCGCTCGGCTCAGGGCGGCCCAAAAACTCCTAGCCGACAAACATTTTACCCTCACTGCCATCCAAGAAACAGCCAGTACCGGTGAACACCCCTGGGGAAGTATCAATGAGAAAATCACCTTTCCCCTCATTACCCTCATACCATCCCCAGAACTCAACCAACTAGGAGAAATTAATCCCCAGTCCCCCATCGCCGCTCAACGTTTACCCGCATACCTAAACAAAATCAAACCAGATATAATCGTCATTCCTGGGTGGGGCTTTCCCATCGCCCGAACAGCCCTAAGTTGGGCTCATCGACACAAAATTCTTACAATATTGATGAGCGATAGCAAATGGGATGATGAACCGAGGCAATGGTGGAAGGAAAAAATTAAGTCCCTGCTCTACGTCAACAAATTCCATGGAGCCCTGGTGGCAGGCAATGCCCACAAAGAGTACCTAATCAGACTAGGCATGAAAAAAACATCAATTTTTCTCGGCTATGACGTTGTTGATAATCACCACTTCAGCCCACAAACCCAAAAAGCTCGGCAGAACTTAGCCCAACCCCATCCAAGCGAAAACGTTCCTCCCCCAGTTCCCTACTTTATTATCGTTAGCCGTTTTGTACCTCGTAAAAATATACTGCTTTTGCTCAATGCCTACCTTAAATACTATCAAGAAAATCAGGACCAAGCTTGGAATTTAGTGATTTGTGGTAGCGGCATTCAAGAACATGCCATCAGAGAGTTTATTCAAGTCCATTCCCTAGATTCCGTCGTTCATTTGCCAGGCTTTATCTCTTACCAGGATATGCCCCAATGGTACGCTAAGGCCAAAGCTCTAATCCATCCCGCCCTGCAGGAACAATGGGGCCTAGTGGTCAACGAAGCCATGGCCGCCGGCCTGCCTGTTCTAGGCTCTAACCGCTGTGGATGCTTTGAAGACCTGGTGATGGAAGGAGTGAATGGTTTTGGCTTTGATCCAGAGAACCAACAGCAACTCACCCAGCTCATGCTAAAAATGAGTTCCGGAGAAGTAGATTTAGAGGCAATGGGCCAAGCGTCCTTAAACCATATCCAAAAATATTCCCCCGACTATTTTGCCCAGGGCCTCCAACAGGCTGTGGAATTTGCCATCAATAAAAAAACAGATCAGCAAACTTAGAGCAGTAAGTAATCCATGGGATACACTACGTGTATATCCATTAATTCAACAATGTGCTATGTCCAGTATTCAGACCAATGTTTTTAGGAATAATAAAACTCAGGCTGTTCGTCTGCCCAAAATGGTCGAGTTGCCAGAAAACATAAAAAAAATAACCATTGTTGCGGTGGGTAACACCCGCATCATTACACCAGTTGGGGAATCGTGGGATGATTGGTTTGATAATTGCCATGTATCATCAGATTTTATGAATTGCCGTGAACAGCCCAAAGATCAAAGCCGCGAATCTTTTTAGGGTATTTTCATGTTGAAATATATGCTTGATACCAATATTGTTATTTATACTATGAAAAATAAGCCTTCCCAGGTACGAACCTTGTTCAAGAAACATGATGGACAGATGTGTATATCCAGCGTGACCCTGGGCGAACTTGTTTTTGGTGCAGAACGCTCTGCTATGCCGGAAAAAAACCTATCAGCAATCGACAACCTAATCGCTCGTATGGAGGTCGAGTTTTTTGATATTAAGGGGGCTACCCATTTTGGTCAGATAAAAGCAGAATTGGCTCAGCGTGGAACCCCCATCGGCCCCTACGACACGATGATTGCGGGCCATGCCCGTTCCCTGGGGTTAATTTTAGTCACCAATAATCTTAAAGAATTTGAACGGATTAAAGGATTAAGATTAGAAAATTGGGCAAATTAAGCCATAAAAATAGAATAACTCCAGACTGTAAAAGAATGTGAAATGTCATTCCGGCGATCGCCCCTGCTAAACAGTGAATTAATTAGACAGCCTCAACTAGCATTGCTAAAAATGAAAATTTTGATCGTTATCCCTAGCATTGGTAGTGTTTACGGGGGACCATCTAAAAGCGTAGTCGAATTAGCTGAAGCTACTGCTAGTCAGGGAATTAGCGTTGATTTAGTCACCACTAATGCCAATGGCAAACAAACCCTCGATGTTACTTGTGGTTCTTGGCTCAAAAATCATTCCTATAGATTGCAATATTTTCCTGCCTGGTTTAAAGGGGACTTGATTTTTAGTTGGCCACTTATCCTTTGGTTAATTAAAAATATAAAAAACTATGACTTGGTTCATACCAATTATGTATTTTCACCTTTGGTTACCATAACTCACTTTATCGCAGGTCATAAAAAAGTTCCCTATGTTGCCACTCCCCATGGCATGTTAGAACCCTGGGCTTTAGCCCATAAAAAAAACAAAAAAAAAATCTTTCTCAATTTACTTGAAAAGGCTAAGCTCAACCAAGCCAGTGGCATTCAAACCCTAAATAGCTCAGAAGCGCAAAATATTTCAAAACTGCGACTAAATGCGCCTTCTTTCGTCGCTCCTAACGGCATTTTTGCACCAGATTTTAACTCTGTGCCCCAAGCCGATCTTTTTTTACAGACATTTCCTGCAACTCAAAACCGTAAATTAATCTTATTTCTGGGCCGGATAGACCCCAAAAAAGGACTAAATTTACTAGCTCCTGCCTTCGCTCAAATTCATCAACAATTTCCCGAAAGTCATCTGGTCATTGCGGGCCCAGACAACATTGGTTATTTACCCACAGCCCAAAAAATGTTTCAAGAGGCAGGTTGCCAAAATGCAGTTAGTTTCACAGGTATGCTCACCGGAAAGTTGAAATACTCGGCGATCGCCGCCGCCAGTGTTTACGTTGCTCCTTCCTACTCCGAAGGTTTTAGCATATCTATCCTCGAAGCCATGGCCAGTGGTCTACCCTGTGTATTCACCGATGCTTGTAACTTTCCAGAAGCGTCAGCAGTGGCCAAAATCATTCCCGTGGATCAACAAAAACTAGCCAATGCCTTGACCTGGTGTTTGGCCAACCTAGAGGAAGCACAGCATATGGGACAGCAAGCCCGTCAATTCATTTTTGAGCACTACACGTGGGATCAAATTGCCACTCAGATGATTACTGTTTACCAATGGATTCTCGGCCAAGGGCCAAAACCCGACTGCGTAATCACTGACTAACCCATGGTCACCCTGCTGAAATGGACAGTCCAAGGCTATGAGATGGATTGCGAAAACTTTCCCAGCTATTGCAAGAAGAAGACTTTACTAATCTGAAATTTAAATTTGCTGGACGTTTACCTTATCTCTGGAAAGGAATTCTAGTATCTGCCCAGCTAAAATAGAGGCCATCAATGGCAAGTTTTCTGGCCCTATTACCCCGTTCTTTGACCACTTTCCTTTATGCCGTTGCGGCCCTACTGAGGTTTTATGGCAACATCGACACCACCCCCATCCCCCAAGTCCCCCTCACCATCCTCCAGTGGAGCTTCATCGCCTTCATCCTGGGGACAGCGGCTCTCCTGGCTAATCTCGGCCTTGAGTGGAACACTGGAAATCGAAGCCGAAACCGAGAGATTGAAGCAAGAGAACGCGAAACTCGACGAGATAATCTTGCAGACGAAGAGAGAAACCGAGCGGCTGAGGAAAGAGACCGAGCAGATCGAGCAGATCAAGAACGAGATCGAGCAGATCAAGAAAGAAACCGAGCAGATCAAGAAAGAAACCGAGCAGATCAGGAAAGAAACCGAGCAGATCAGGAAAGACAACGAGCGGCTCGCCGTGCTCGAATCCAAAATCGAGGATTTGTTCTCCAAACACGGTATCAACTTGCCCCTAGCCCAGAAGCCAGAGCAACCCTAATCGATTCCTTAAGTTTTATCCAGGAATACGGTGAATAAATGGCGATCGCCTAGCCATTTCCCAACACACTTCTTGTTCCCATTTAACCAGTTACCCGTTGCCAGTGAAACAACCATGGTTACCCTACTGAAATGGACAGTCCCAGACTATCACCACCTCATTGAACAGGGCCTATTAGATGGCAAGAAAGTGGAACTTTTAGATGGCAACCTAGTGACCATGGCTCCCGAAGGACCGCTCCATAGCTACACCAATAGAACTGCGGCAGAGTATCTCAGAAAGAGATTGGAAAATTTCGCTTTGGTCATAGAAGCCCATCCCATCACCCTGAGCCAATCTGAACCGGAACCCGACATTGCCATTGTCCTCCCCCCCCAAGAGCGCTACAAAGAAAAACATCCCCAGGCTGAGGATATTTTCTGGTTAATGGAAATTGCCCACAGCACCCAGGCCTATGACCTCAACGACAAAAAACAGATCTACGCCCAGGAAAGTATCCCCGAATATTGGGTGGCAGACCTAACTAACCGCAAATTATTTGTTTTTCGAGCACCGGACAACGGAGATTATCGCCTGCAACAAACCTACTCCGATGGCATCATCTTTAGCCAAGCTTTTCCTGACATAAAAATATCAGTACAAAAAATGTTGCACTGGTAGCTCTCCGCCCCATGGCAAGTTTTTTAGCCCCACTGCCCCGGTCTTTGACCACTTTCTTCCTCAACAACTGACTAAAGTAGCATTTTCCTCAGTCCCAAACAACTTTTGTCGTTTTTGGCGATCGCCGTTGAGCCAGTTAATTTTGGCGTAATTATCACCATGGAACTTAATCAATATGAGCAAGGCAACTATCACCCCGGTGCCTCCCTAGTCAAACAGTTGCTTTGGTATTTCCTCGGGGATTTTTTAGTGCAAACTCCCCTACTCCCCATCCCCCCCCTGAAGGTAGGGATCCTGCGGTTATTCGGAGCCAAAATTGGTACAGGAGTCAATATTAAACCCCACGTCAAGATCAAATTTCCTTGGCGTTTAACCGTCGGTAATTACGTTTGGTTGGGGGAAAAATGTTGGATTGATAATCTGGCCGCGGTTAGCATTGAGTCCCATGTGTGCATCTCCCAGGGGGTGTACTTCTGCACTGGCAACCACGATTGGAACAAACCCAGCTTTGACCTAATCACCAGACCAATCCACATCGCCACAGGCAGTTGGATCGGCGCCAATGCTATTATTGCACCTGGAGTACGAGTAAACGAAAGAGCGGTTTTAACTTTGGGGTCTGTGGCTGTTAAAGATTTGGCGGGCATGACCATCTACTCTGGCAATCCCTGTCAGCCAGTGAAAAAAAGACAAGTTACGTGAAATTACGGTAGGGAAAAACTAACTTTAATTGTTATCATGCCCCGGGACAGAATCTAATTAATAATGAAGCTAACAATTCTGAACCAATTCTATCCCCCTGACTATGCGGCCACGGGGCAACTGTTGGAAGAGTTGTCCATCGAACTGTCCAAAAAAGAGCTTGACGTGCAGATTTTTGCTGGGCAATCGGGTTATGCCTTTGACCAAGAACTGGCCCCGGCCCAGGAAATGTGTCAGGGGGTTTTGATCAGGAGAACTAGAACTTCTCGCCTTTGGCCCCAAAGACTACGGGGACGGGCGATCGCCGGAATTTTGTATTGTTTACGCGCCATTGTCAAACTCAGATTAAGAAACAGACTAGGGGATTTGATTCTTGTTACTACGGAGCCTCCCTACCTAATGGTGGTGGCCTACATCCTGCACTTGTTGTATAGAAAACCCTATATTTGTTTAATTTATGATCTTTACCCCGATGTGGCGGTGAAGTTGGGGGTAGCCAAGGAAAAGGATGCCATTGTCAAATTGTGGCGTTGGCTAAATCGTTTGACCTGGCAAAAAGCAGAGGCCATTATTGTGCTCAGCGAGAGCATGGCCAAAGTAATCGTGGACCAGCAGCCGGCCCTGACAGAGAAAATTAAAGTGGTTCATAACTGGGCGGACGGAGTGTTAATTCAGCCAAGGGCCAAAATCGATAATTGGTTTGCCCAACGCCATGGCCTAGACCAGACATTTACCGTCCTATACTCCGGCAATATGGGACGATGCCATGACCTGGAAACCATCATGGAGGCAGCCCGCCTACTCAGTCAACAAGCCGTACAGTTTGTCTTCATTGGCGCCGGGGCCAAGGCGGCCATCTGCCGCAATTTCGTACAACGCCATCAATTAACTAATTGTTTATTTTTGCCCTTCCAACCCAAACAGGTTTTACCCTTTTCCCTCACCGCCTGTGACCTGAGCTTGGTTTCCATTTTGGCCCAGGTGGAAGGACTGGTGGTGCCAAGCAAATTCTATGGCTGTTTGGCCGCTGGGACGGCGATCGCCGCCATTTGTCCATCCCATTCCTATTTGCGGGGGATTATTGCCGATGCCCAATGTGGCGTAGCCATTGATAATGGGGATGGGGAAAAGTTAGCTCAATTCATCCTTCAGTTGAAGAATGATCCCCAGCGAGCCACCGCCATGGGACACCAAGGCCGTCAGTATTTTGAAGAAAATTTCACCCTGGGCACCATTGCGGAGCAATACCTATCTGTCATTACCAAAGTGGGCGATAAAAAACTCGCCAAACTCCAAGCAAATAATTTTCCTCGCTACGCCGACTCACGCTGGCGCTAAGCAAATGGTCGGATAAATAAACCACCTTAGGAGCGGTCTGCGACTGTTACGTTTTTCTGGTTTAATTTTGGTATTTTTTACTAAAAATCACGGGTAAACGCCCAATGACAGCGTATCAGTAAAACTTTTTAGTGATTTTTAGCCAAAGTCCGTTTGCTTGCTTTTCACACCAGAGCACGAAACAAATCCAGTTGTTCGCTACAGTAATGGCAGGAATTTAGGGTTTATCAAGGTGCTGACCAAAATTTTATTCCGGCTACTATTGCCAATCCTTTGTTTTGTCTTAGTGGCCTGTGGGGTTTCCCCCAATGCGGTGCAAGCAGAGTCCCGCCTATTTTTGCCCCTGTCCTTAGAATTTTTAGATAGCTACGCCCTACCAAAGCAGTCAGTACAAGACTTACCCGTTGGAGGCATCTCCGATCTTACCTACGATCGCCAACGGGACATTTATTATGTCGTCACCGATGACCGGCGATCGCCTAGGTTTTATACCATGCGCCTTAGTATTGCTGATGGAGAAAAGGGCATTGGCATTACCAAAGTGGAAGTGATGGCCATGACCAGGCTGAAAACCAGCGAGGGGGAAACCTACGGCCGTCAATTGTTAGACCCAGAGGGTATTGCCCTGTCCCCCCGCCAGACCTTATTCATCAGCAGTGAAGGGGTTTTATCCACCCAAAGCCCCCCTTTAATTGCCGAATTTGCCCCCCAAACAGGCCGAGAGTTGGAGCAATTGCCTGTGCCCCGCCGCTTTTTACCCCAAGCCGATCCCCTCCAGGGCATCCGGGATAACTTTGGTTTTGAAGCTTTAACCATTGCCGCCACCAGCACCCTAGCGGACGATCCTTTTCGTCTTTTCACTGCCCCTGAAAGCGTTTTAGCCCAGGATTTTGACCCGGACAATCCCCCCCAAGAAATTCCTTTACGGTGGTTGCATTACGTTATTAATTCCGTCGGGCCCCCCGTTTTAGTCAGCGAAAACCTTTACCCCCTTGCGCCTGCTCCAACAGGTACCCTGCTCCACGGCCTGAGCGCCATGGTGGCCCTACCCAGGGAAGGTTATTTTCTCACCTTAGAACGAACTTTTGGATTGACGGGGTTCCAGGGTAAAATTTTCCAAACGGTCAATGCCAATGCCACCGACACTAGCCGCATTGCCAGTTTCCAGCCTGGTACCGATACCATTAACCCCATGCGGAAACAATTATTGCTCGACCTGGGGGATTTGGGTATTGAATTGGACAATCTGGAAGGGCTTACCCTGGGGCCTCGCTTACCGGATGGCTCTGGCAGTTTAATTGCCATTAGCGACGATAACTTTAGTGCAGATCAAACCACCCAAATCCTACTTTTCCGTTTGCGGGGGGTTTAGCAGAGGGGCCAAATGGTCAATTACCGGCTCCCTAGCCCCAGTGAGGTGGTGGGCTAATTTTTGCGCTAGGGGGGGCACATAAACCAAGGGATGGGTAAAGCCGGTGAATAGTACTAACCCTGGTAAATTGGGCATTTCCCCCACTAGGGGTAAAGTTTGGCCACTAAAGGCCACTAGGCAATGGTGGGCGGTGACCGGCAAGGGGGCGAGACGGGGCAGAATTTCGGCGATCGCCGTTTGTAATTGTTGCTGGGCCCAGGCGAGGTCAGGGCGGTAATGGGGGGAAGTCACCAGTTGGCTAATCTGACCGATGAATAATCTGCCATCGAAAAATTGCACTGCTCCCGGTTCCACAACGGTGGCGACGCAATGGTCGTTGGGCTGATGCCAGTCCAAAGTTGGGGCGAGGGCTTCCAAATTGGGGCGTTGCTGTAAATCCGCCGGCATAATCACACAGCGGAGATTTTTTTTACTGGGGGCGGTTTGCAAAACGGCGGCGTGGGTGAAATAGAGGGGAAAATTAAGCCCTGGCCCCGGTAACAGAGCACGGCTTTGCCCCCCCCGGCCAAAATTACTTTATGGGCAAAAAAATTTCCCACCCCTGTGTGGACCCCCTGCACACGATTTTGCTTGGTAATTAATCCTTGGACTGTGGCGATGTGTACTACGCCCCCCTGGCGAATAAAAGCTTGCAGATAGGCGTTAACGGCTTTGCCGCCGTGGCAATGGCCCTGGGGCACCACAAACCCACCCCCAATGCCATCGGGATTGAGTTGGGGCTCAATGGCGATCGCCGTTAAACGGTCTACCCGTTGGGGCCGAATTAAACAATGGTCAAACTGCTTAGCCAAGGTCTGGGCATCATCTCCGGGGCGGAGATATAGCAATAGCTCCAGTTCTCGATATTCCGTTTCTCCCTCCAATTCCTGGCTCAAATGGGTCCAGCGGTACCGACTTTCATGGCACAACTGCCGTTGCAGAGGAGTGGCCCCGGCCCAATAAATAATGCCACCATAGCTCAAGGCTGTGGCGTTGGCAGGCTGACGATGCTTTTCGAGTAACAGTACCCGTTGCCCTTGGCTTTGTAATTCATAGGCGATCGCTGCTCCGGTAATACCGGCCCCGACTACAATGGCATCGTAATTTTCCATTAACCTTGATTAACAATTTGGCCCAAGGCGGCAAAACCAGGTACTTTCCCTGCCGAAGCAGAACCATCTTTCTCGGACACAATGACCGCACTGATCTGATCGCTCATAATGGCCACCTTTTTCTCGGTCTGCTTTTCACAGGTCAGCTCCAACAGTTGGGGGCAATCACCCTGCATGGCAGTAATAATGGTCTGATAGAGGGTTTCCGCCGCATCCTTTTCCTTCCGCTGTACGGACACGGGCATGGGGGAATATTTAAGGGTCAAATCAACGCTGATCATAGGGAAACCGTAAACGGGAAGTGGTGAAACAGTCTTGCGACTCTTCCTAACTAGGTTATAGTTTTTTGGCCAAGAAGGGGGGAACCAAGCAGTTCCTGCTAGTCCCCATGGGAGACCTGGTGCCAAGGAGGTAACTGGATTAAATCTTCCAGGTTGGCTTGCATAGTCTGGCAAATTTGGTCTAGGGGCAAATCGTTGGCATCGTGGCCGAAGGGGTTTTCAATCTCCACCCCAATTTCTTCAATGCCGAAGACGGTGAAAGCAATAATGCCCACCACAAATGCTGTGGCCCAATGGAGGGTATTCACCATCTGGAAAGGGGTGATGAAGCAATAAAGAAAAATAAGCTGGCGCAAATGGATGGCGTAGGCTAGGGGAATGGGGGTTTTTAAAATGCGTTCGCAACTGCCCAACACATCCACCATGGTATCCACCAAACGGAGCATGGCGGTGAGCTGATAGGGGTTGATATTGTTCTGGTCGTATTCCTGTTGCAGATAATTACTGATCCAAAAGGCAATTTCCAGGGGGGGATTCTGCAAATCCTCCAGCTTGCGGTAACCGGATTCCGGCAAGAGGGCCCAGATTTCTTCATTTAAGGGTTGGGAGCGCAGGTGCAACTTCGTAGCCAAGGCAAAGGCTACCAGCAGGTGCAGAATTTTAATTTTGTCTTGGTGGGCTTGGGGTGTTGGTTCCGCCACTGAGACCCAGATGGTGCGGGATAGGTTGCGGATCGTGTTGACCATGGTGCCCCAGGCTTTCCGTCCTTCCCAAAAACGTTCGTAGGCAGTGTTAGTGCGAAAAACCAACAGCAGACCCAAAACAATGCTGGGCACAATGCTTTCCTGGAGGGGAATGGAAAATTCATAACCCTGCCCATCCACTAAGGTCACCACCAAGGAAAAGGCCATACACACCAGCACTCTAGGGGCGATCGCCGGGATGACAGAGCCTTGCCAACGCAAGAGAATATCTGTCCAGATGCGGGACGGACGGGATGGATGGTGGGAGAAAAGCCCCAGGAATTTGCTCAAATTTTACTCCTCCCCCACCGCAGATAGACATTACCAATCCTGGGGGATAATGATTCCCCCGGCTATCCCTGGACTAATTCCATTTCCTGGGGAATCAAACTCAACATCTTGGCGATCGCCGTTTCCAAATCGTTGTGCCAATGGACGAGGCTGTTATTGTACATTTGTTTAAGCTGGTCTAAATTGCCCTGGCTAAACCGAATTACCACCGGTAGCACTTCCCCTGTGTAGGTTTGTCGTTGGGGAGGGCGTTGGCGCTGGGGGAAACTAGGCCCCGTCCCCCGCAAACTGCGGTCTTCACTGGATGGGTTGGGGGGCAGGGGTAAAAAAGCCCGTAAATCCTCTGCCAAGGCTGGGGTAGCGGCTTCCCTAGTGGCCAGATTAACAAAAATACCTTTCAGGTTGGGGGCCTGGCTGAGGTGATCAAAGGCTAGTTCCAGTTGTTTACCAAGGGCCATGCCACTGCGACTTTCATCCAACAAATAGGCACCGGTAATGCCCAAGGAGTTGAGCAAGTCCCACGTACTCAGGGCCAATCCTTCACTGTTGCAAATTAGGCCAATTTGTCCCTGGGCTAGGTCCCCCGGTAGCCAACTATGCCCTGTCCATTGCTCTGAGCCCCAATTAAGTAAATCCGGATGCCGGTTGATCGCCGTGTCGTTGACCGTAATTTTACCGTCCAGGGCCATCACCTCCCCATCCGCGCTAATGCCCAGGGGATTAATTTCAATTACGTCCAAATCATAGGTGACGAATAACTCATACATTTTTTCGATGATGGCGCTCACCGTAGTCACCAGGGGCCCAGTTAAACCCATTTTCACCGCCAGCCGCCGGGCCAAGTAGGGGGAAAAATTAGTCCGTAGGGAAACACTCTGCATTTGCTCCAACAGGCTGTCCACATCAATGCCCCCTTCACTGGACCCCATCAACACCGGGCATTGCCGTTGGTAGTCCAGCACGATGGCCAAAAATAATTCCGACTGGGCATCGTAGCGGGCCTCGGCCAAAATCACCTCTGGGTACTCGTCCGCAATGGGCAAATGGAAAATGGCAGAAGCGGCGGCAATGGCATCGATGGTATTTTCCACAAACCTGACCCCACCGGCCTTGCCCCTACCCCCCGCTCGCACCTGGGATTTGAGCACCATGGGATAGGGAATTTGCAAACGTTTGAGGGCAGTGGTGTTTTGAATAGTTTGAGAGGGCAAAATGGGAATGCCCACCTGTTGGAATAGTTCCTTGGCTTGGTACTCTAACAAATCCATAAATTGTCCCTAAAATTTACTCTTGTGTTGTCTACTACTCTCCACTGGGACTAATTTCTTCCACTAGCTCCGGGGAACGCCGCTCGGAAAAGCCCCAGGCAAACAGTAGCCCAATCATGGTGATCATCAACAATTCCGGGGGCACGAGCTCGGGGTTAATGACTCTGATCAGCAGCCGCAGACCCACCAAACCCACGGTGATAAAACCAGCATCCTTGAGGTGGGTAAAAATGTCTAACCAACGGATAAATAAACCCGCTAAAAACCGGAGGGCAATGACCCCAATGGTGCCCCCCGCAATGATCAGCCATAACTGATCCGCCACGGCGATCGCCGTAGTGACGCTATCGAGGGAAAAGGCTAAATCGGTGAAAGCAATCAGGGGGATCGCTTGCCAAAAGGAACTAAATTCAAAGGTTTTGTGATGATTTTCCCCTTCATCGGGGGACAGAAAGTAACTCCCCACCAGCCAGAGCAAATATAATGCTCCCGCCAACTCAAACTGCCAATATTGCAACACAAAGGAGGCAGTGAAAATGAGCAAAACCCTGAGCACATAGGCAATTATTAACCCTGCATTCAAAGCCCGCCGTTGCTGGGCCGGATTGGGGAGCCCCTGAGCAATGGTGGCTAGGGCAATGGCATTATCCGCCGATAGCACTGCCTCGAGGGCAATTAACACCAGCAACATCAATGGAGTTTTGACAGCAACAGCAAAGGACGAGTTGAACAGAAAATCTAGGTCAAACATGGGCACAGGGATAGGTGGAGGCCTGCAGAGACAGACCGGAAAAAACCAAGGTAAACAAGGTTTAATTCCAGCCATTCCGTCTTCCTTTATTATTAGGGGCTTTGGTGGTGGGCCGCTACCCCCTGCCATTGGCGATCGCCGTTGAGCCCCATCAAATTTCATCTGGGGAAAACTTGGGCCCAGGGGAGGTTTCAACGTTGCCCCCATGGTCTTCAGCGGCAGGAGGGGGAGTGGGGGAAACCGGCGGTGGATCCTGGAGTAGGGACTTCACCTGTTCCACCACGGTGCTGAGTTTACCTTCGTTTAATAGACCATTGAGCAGGGTGAGACCACTGGTGGAAAGCAGTAATTTATTAATGTCCCCGGCGTTCCCCCCATGGCCATTGCCCCCATTTAAGCCAGGGAAAGAATAAATTCGGGATTCCCCCAATACCCCAGGCTGGGGCGCCAACGATTTAATCAGATCCGGCAATTGGGTGACCAGCTCCGGCCAGATGGTTTTCAATAGTTCGGCGGTGCGGTTAGCATTACTCAGGCTGTTCTGGGCGGCGATGATGGCCTTGTGTCCTTCCGCTTCGGCCATGGCTTTGTGACGGTTGGCATCGGCTAGGGTCCGGATAGATTCCGCTTCCAGTTCCGCCGCTTGCCTCGCACTTTCCGCCTGACGCCGCCGCCGGAACACGTCAATTTCCACCACGTTTTGTTCCGCAATGCGATGTTGCTGGGCATCCTGTTGGGCCACAATTACTGCCAATTTTTGGGATCGTTCCGCCGCTTCCACTTCCTGGGCCGTAATAACGCCTGATTCCGCCTCCGCCCGCAGAGCCTCCGCCTCTAACCGTTCCTTTTGTTTATTGGCAATGGCGATCGCCGCCGTTTGTTCGGTAATTTGAGTTTTTTGTTCTGCCAAAGCAATTTCCGCCTTCGCTTGCAGTTGGGAAGCTTCAATGGTTTTACGGCGCTGAATTTCCGCCACTTCCGCTTCTTGTTTTTGCAACGCCTGGGTCACTTTTAGTTCCTTATTCCGTTCCTCCAAGGCGATCGCCGAAGCAATTTGACTATTTTGAATGGCCAATTCTTTTTGAATCCGTTCTTCTTCCACTGCCTGTTCCTGAAGAATTTTATTCCGTTCTTTTTTCGCCTCTTCCTTGTCCTTCGCCTCTTGAATTTCCCGTTGCTGTTGTGCTTCCTGGGATTCCAATTCCTTCCTTTGGGCTAACTTTAATAGTTCAATTTCTTTTTGTTGGGTAATATTGGCATCTTCCTGCTCCCTCTTGATGGCTAAACTCTTTTTTTCTGCTTCTAATTCCCCCTGTTCAATGGCCACCCTGGTGGTTAATTCCACCTCCCGTTTTTGTTGGATGGAACGTTGGATCGTTTCCGTTCTCAGCCGCACCCCCTGGGCATCGAAAAAGTTATTTTCGTCGTAGGTATCACTTTCTTCAATTTCGGAAATGGCAATGTTATTGAGGGTTAAACCAACTTTGCGTAAGTCCCCTTGGATCAGGTTCAATACCTCATCAGCAAAGCCTAATTTATCAGAATCTAATTCCGCCAATTTTTTCTTTTTCGCCGCCGCTCGAATGGCGTCATCAGCCCGTTTTTCCAGGGCATCTTTGATATCCGCTTCCGAAATTTGACCTTTTTTGGAAAGTCGAGCCGCCGCCGTTAAAATTTCATTGCGGTTGGGGGTAATGCAAACGTAAAAAGTTACCCGCATATTGGCCCGCATATAGTCCTGGGTTCGCACGGCCAAATTCCCGGCCCGCACCACGTCAATGGAAATTTCCCGCAGGGATACCCTGGTAATTTCGTGGAAACCGGGAATGACAATACAACCCCCGTGGAGAATCACCATTTGCTCTTTTTTGAAAACGCCTCCGGTTCTGACCAAAGCTTCGTTGTTGGGGGCAATGACGTAGAAACGGGTGTAGAGAAAAACGGTTACTAAAATGAGGAAAATGACCGCAATGATCACCACCGGAAAAAATAACAGCGGCGATAGACCACCCAAGGCGGAATTATTATCATTGATTGGGGGGTTGGGGGCCTGGGCAATGATTAATTCTTCCCCTGGGGCTCCAGCTTCTGCCATGGCCAGCAAGGGACTCGCCTCCGCCGGGATGGAGGGCAACGTTTGGAGAAATTCAAACCAAAATTTACTATGCATGGTGGGCCTCCGGAGGGCAAAAATAGCAGTTGTGCAGCGTTAAGCATTGGTTAACCAAAATTTGGCAATGTAACCCAAAGCCTTAACCCCATCTCGCCAATTGATTTTCTTTCCTTCAGCAAAGGTACGGCCATAATAGGCCACCCCCACTTCATAAATTCGCCATCGTCTTGGCGATCGGGTTACCTTCATTGTAAATTCAACTTCAAAACCAAAATCACTACAGATTAAACGCAGGTCTTCCAGCACTTCCCGCCGAAACATTTTGTAACAAACTTCAATATCACTGAGGTTGATATTACAGACCAAATCAATCAAACTGGTGATCAATTTATTGCCTAAATAATGATGGAAATAGAGCACCCGATGGGGATTGCCATAGAAGCGGGAACCGTACACCACATCGGCCCAACCGCCATTAATTAACTTCCACATCGGTTCCCAATCCTCGGGGTCGTATTCCAAATCGGCATCTTGGATAATCAACACATCCCCGGTGGCGGCGGCAAAAGCAGTACGGAGAGCCCCCCCTTTTCCCTGGTTCTGCCGATGGAAAATTACTTTCACTTCCCATTTTGTTGCCATCACAAAACTATGGCCCTGGCGATCGCCATTGGTTTCCGCTGATGGGGCTAGGGGAAAACATTGAAACTGGCCCGCTAAATTGAGGTTGGCCAAAATGGGATGCTGTTCCGGATCGCCAAAGGTATCCACCAACCATTGCCTCGTGCCATCCTTAGAACCATCATCCACCATGACAATTTCCTTCGGTACTTCCGGCAGCACCGTGGTAATTTTTTTGAGGATCTTTTCAATGGTTTGAATTTCGTTGTAAATTGGGATGATGACAGAAAGCTTCATGGGAATGGGGAAAAGAAAAAGGCTAAACGCTGAGAGATAAATGAGATCGCCTTTAGAGTTATATCATTTTGGGAGGAGAGATAGTACTCTCCGCTAGTTCTTATTCAGAAACTTCTACGGGGCAATTGTCGCCATTTAATTAGCACAATGCAAAAAAACATCTATAGGGCAAAGAGTAATGAATAATTTGTTGACAAAACCTCTTATAAATAGCTGGATTATCGCAACATGGGATGAATATATTCAGCAATTAGATAATTTAAAAGATCAATATCTGAAGAGTTATTATTATCAAGGACACATGAGGGTTGAAATGTCCCCTGTCAGTTTTGATCATGGTCAGGATCATGTAATGATAATTTTTGCAGTGAATTTATTCATTGCCCTCAGACAAATTCCTGCGACGGGCTTGGACACAACTACTTTTCGTAAAAGTGGGGTACGGGAGTGTCAACCGGATGTGGCTTATTACTTAGGGGAAAATGCTAGGACAATTCCGTCGGGAACAGGCATTGTTAATCTGGATCAATATCCTTCCCCAAACTTGGTTGTGGAAATTTCCCGGTCTTCCTTATTAGATGATTTGGGAATAAAGAGATCTTTGTATGAGGATTTAGGGGTTAGGGAATATTGGATAGTAGATGTTCAAAAACCCCAATTATTTGCTTATTCGGTAGCCAACCTGGGTAGTCAAAGAATTACAACTTCTCAAGTTTTGCCTGGGTTAGAGATTGGAATTTTAGAGGAGGTTTTACAGCGTAGTCGTCATAGCAATCAGGCAGAGGTGGGATATTGGTTACTAAAGCGATTTCAACAATAGCAAAGTTAATAAATAAGGTTTGGATTGAAGTCAATAGGATTGTTGGTGTAACTCTCTCTCCACTACCATTTATCTACAACTCAATAGAAAATCAAAATCATAGGATTTTTGCAGATTGTGCTAAATTTTGCTTACTAGAGGAAACTGGACTAAATAATGCAATTTATTGATCAAGCGGAGATCGAAGTACAGGGCGGTAAAGGCGGCGATGGCATGGTGTCCTTTCGGCGAGAAAAGTATGTGCCAGCGGGGGGGCCTTCCGGCGGCAATGGGGGCTGGGGCGGCTCGGTGATTTTTGAAGCGGATGCCAATCTACAAACCCTGTTGGATTTTCGCTATGCCAGAATTTTTAAAGCCGATGACGGCAAACGGGGCGGCTCCAGCAATTGCACCGGGGCCAATGGCAAAGATGTGGTGGTGCAAGTTCCCTGTGGCACCATGGTGTACGACTTGGACGGGGAATGCCTCTTGGGGGATTTAGTCAGCCCTGGGCAACGGCTTTGTGTGGCGGCGGGAGGTAAAGGTGGTTTGGGCAATCAGCATTTCCTCAGCAACCGTAATCGGGCTCCGGAATATGCCCTACCAGGATTGGAAGGGGAACAGCGACAACTGCGATTGGAGCTTAAACTGCTGGCGGAAGTAGGTATTATCGGCCTACCTAATGCGGGAAAATCAACGTTAATTGCGGCTCTATCAGCGGCAAGACCCAAAATTGCCGACTATCCTTTTACTACCCTGGTGCCCAACCTAGGAGTGGTAAGGAAACCCACCGGGGACGGTACTGTATTCGCCGATATTCCGGGGTTGATTGAAGGTGCGGCGGCAGGCATTGGTTTGGGGCACGAATTTCTGCGCCACATTGAACGGACCCGTTTACTCCTCCATGTGTTGGATGTGACCGCTGGGGATCCGATCGCCAATTTTCGGGTGATTCAGCAGGAGTTAGAAGCCTATGGCCGGGGATTAATGGAAAAACCCCAAATCATTGCCCTGAACAAAATTGATGCGTTGGACGAGGAAATGATCAGGGAAATTGAGGCGGAATTACAACGGTTCAGTGACGCTCCCTGTTTGCAGATTTCGGCGGCCACCCGCTGGGGCTTGGATAACTTGATGCAACTGGTGTGGCAATGGCTCGATGAAATGGCCGCAGCGGACGCAGAAGCCCAAAGGTTGCTGGAGTTGGAATTGCAGGCCCAGGCGGCAATGAATAACCCTTTCAACTCTGACGTACCCATTGACGGGGCCACTTACTCAAGCTAAAAGGGAAAGAAAGGTAAAGAATTGTAAACCTAGTTAATTATCCGAGAAAATCCCATGAGTGAAGAACTACAACCAAACCAAACCCCTGTGCAGGAAGACCCTAAATTCGGCTTCAATAACTACGCGGAAAAGCTGAATGGCCGGGCCGCCATGGTGGGATTTCTGCTCATTTTGGTGATTGAATATTTCACTAACCAGGGAGTATTGACCTGGTTGGGACTACGGTAATAGGTTGGCGCAATTGGCCCATATCTATGGCCAGCAGGGTCGATAGGAAGATTAAATCGGATTATTACCCTTGTTCACCACTCAAAAGTTAAAAATTAGCTAAAAATTGTCCTTCATCCCCCGGAGCTTGCCAAATACCCGAGCTGGCTCCGTCAGACCCACCTGAGCTTGAATAACGGGATTGTCCCACCGCAGAAAAGGATTGGTGCGTTTTTCTGTGCCTAACCAAGATGGGATGGTGGCCTGGCCTCGTTGGCGATCGCCTTGTACTGTCTGGAATCGTTCCTGGAGGTCCCTGTTATCGGGGTCAACGGTGAGGGCAAATTTGAGGTTACCTAGGGTGTATTCGTGGGCGCACCACAGCCGGGTTTGATCCGGTAATTGCCGCAATTTACTGATGGATTGCACCATCTGGGCGGGAGTGCCTTCAAATAAACGGCCACAGCCCCCGGCAAAAATGGTATCGCCGCAAAATAAATCCCCTGTAGTTTCCCCAGGCCCTGGAGCAAAGTAATAGGCAATGTGGCCCCTGGTGTGGCCGGGGACAAAATAGATGGTTGCTTCCCTACCGCCAAAACTCAGGCGATCGCCATCTTGGAGAAAAATTGTTTGGCCGGGGATGCGTCCCTCGTCTTCTGCTCCCCCGTAAATTTTCAAATTGGGATATTGGGCTAGGAGTTCTCGGTTGGCCCCCACATGGTCCCAGTGGTGATGGGTGTTATAAATAGCTACTAAATCAGCCCCTAATTTTTGTAGGCAGTCCAATACAGGTTTAGCCACCGCCGGATCCACCACTGCGGTCTGATTCCTCTGGCGATCGTGGAGCAAAAAAATATAGTTATCTGCCAGGACGGGTAAGCGACGAATATCCATATAGCTTAGGGTTCGGGGACTGAATGGTTATGTCCATCCTAACCGTGCCAAGGCTGATCAAAATTAGACTTCCCAAGCCACCACTGCACCCTTGAGGCTATGGCCCCACCAAGGACTGTTATAGGCAGAAGTTTGCAAAGCCCCCCTCTGTAAAGTCCAAGCTAGACCGGGATCAAACAAAATTCGCGGCGGATTAAGCTTGGGTAGGCCCAAGCATTGCCGAGGATTCGTGCTCAGGGCACGCCACAGTTCAGTGGCAGTTACCAGACCCTTTTCCACTAACCCTTGCCACAAACAGGGCAAAACCAATTCGTAGCCGATCGCCCCGGGGGGAGCTTCCGCAAAGGTTTGGGTTTTTTCTTCGTAGGTAAAGGCGTGATGATCCACCGCAATAGCATCAATGACACCGTTTTTAATCCCCTCAATGAGAGCTAAACGATCGCCTTCGTTACCCAGGGGGGGGTCAAAGCGCAAATTGGGATCGTAGTGGGGCGTATGGGGCGGTAAACCATGGGCGATCGCCCCGTTGCTGAGCAGGAGATGGTGCCAGTTGACGCTAGCGGTGCAATTTAACCCCTGACTTTTAGCTTGGGCAATTAGTTCGACTCCCCGGGCGGTGGAAATACGCATCAGATGCACGGGGGTCAAATAATGGGGTAATAATTCCAACAAACTGGCGATCGCCGCCGCTTCGGACATTACCGGATCCGGTGGCAGGCCCAACTGGATCGCCAACGGCCCTTCCCGCATCACCCCATTACCCCGCAGGGAACTGTTGAGGGGAACCAAAGCTAAAGGTTTGCCGGCCATAGCCCCATATTCCAAAGCCCGCTGTAGTAACCGCCAATCTTGAATTGCGCCCCCATCGCTAAAACCAATTACCCCTGCTTGGTCTAGCTCTCCCCATTCCGTTAACTGCTTGCCCTGGTTGCCGTGGGTGACGCTCCCCCACCAGTGGCATTGAACTGTGGCCGCATCTTCCCCCTGCTCCCGCGGGTGGGCATTTACCCCTGCCATCTGATTTAACCGTTGCTCCAACCATTGCAAAGTTTGGGGCCGATCCAACGGGGGATCGGTGTTAGGCAAAATGGCTATGTCCCCAAAGCCGCCGGCGATCGCCGTTTGCAGTAATTGGCCGAGGGTTTCCCGGTCTTCGTGGCCAGGCTCACCGCTGTAGCTGTACAGATCCGCCAAGCTGGGGGCCAAGAGCAAATTGTCTCCGGGAACCACCACCGCATCCGTTGGTATCGGGTGAGAATCATCCTCCACGGCCACAATGGCATTGCCCTGTACCATCACCGTCACCCGTATTTCCTTGCCCTGTATGGGATCTAGGCAACGAACCTGGGGTCGACATTGCGTTTCCATTTAACCTTTTAACCTCGGGGGAACGACGGCACAAAAATCCCCCTAAAATCCTAGCAAAGTTGGGCAACCTTTCCGGATCCTGGGGGTTAACTGTACTTTTGGGTTAGGTCAATCACGGCTTAGTCTTCAAAGGCAATCTCCACCCCTTTTTCTGTTTGACCATGTTCAACAATATCGAGCCCCACTTTTTCCTGGGACGGTTTTACCCGCAACATGCCCCAAAGGTCCAGGAGGTAGAAAAGGAAAAACATGGTGATGAAGGCCCAAAAGGGAATCACCAAGGAGCCAACGATTTGGGCACTGAGTTTATGTTCAATGTTGGTGCTGAAAATGCCCACGGCAATCCCCCCCAAATGCCACATAAACCGTGCACAGGCCAAGCGCCCACCCCGTCGTCAATGCGTAGACGATCCAACAGCTTCGTGCCCAGCACCGACAAAATGCCTGCCACCGCCCCAATGGCGATCGCCGACCAGTTACTAACGGCGTCACAACCGGCAGTAATACCCACCAAGCCGCCCAAAATACCATTGAGGGTCACCAGCAAGTTGGCTTTATGTTTAGCTTCCGTAATCCAGTCGAAGGCTAGGGCCGCTAATCCACCAGCGGCGGCGGAAAGGGTAGTGTTCACTGCAATTAACATGGTGGTATTGGTGTTTAGAGCCCCCACAAAGGCCAATTGGCTGCCGGGGTTAAAGCCATACCAGCCCACCCAGAGAATAAACACCCCCAGGGAACTGGAAGTAATCCCCTGATAACCTAGACTGTTAATTTTGTTACCCTCAAAACGCCCAATGCGTGGCCCCATCACCACCACAGCGGCCAGGGCAGCAAATCCCCCCACCGCATGCACCAGAATCGAACCGGCAAAATCATGGAATCCCAATTGGTCAAGCCAGCCTCCACCCCACTTCCAGTAACCACTGATGGGATAGACCAACCCAGTAATGACAGCGGAGTAAATTAGGTAGGCTTTGAAATACATCCTCCCCATGACCGCCCCGGAGACAATAGTGGCCGCCGTGGCCGCAAAGGCCGCTTGGAACAACCAATCCACCTGGGGACTAAGGCCTTCCACGTTATTTGGGGTGTTGGCAATGCCAAAGCCACTCCAGCCAAAAAAGCCTCCCAATACTGGAGTTTCGCCGTACATGACGCTGTAGCCAAAGAGGAAGTAAAGTAATACCCCCACACAAACATCAAAAGTGTTCTTAAAGAGCACATTAACTGTATTTTTGTGGGAAGACAGTCCCGCTTCCAACATAGCAAAGCCAGCCTGCATGAACAGTACTAAAACCGCTGCGGCCAGTAAGAATAAATTATTAATTGCATAGGTAACTTCTGCAATGGAAATGGTTTCTGTTTGGGCCTGGGCCACCCCGACAAATAAAAATGCCAGCATAGCGCCCAGGGCATAACGGGCAAGGGGAAAAATTTTGGGTTTCATTGCCTGGACTAAATCAACTCCCTGGAAAAAGTGAGATTTTTCCTAAGATTGCATCTTGGGAGGGACTGAATTGTTCACCACCAACTTTTGTCACTGTTTGTCCACAATTTATAAAATTGGGACAAGTAGTACGCAGATGATATTTGGGTTCCATTCTAGTGAGTAGGGGAAGTACACGCTACACTGGGAAGGAGGGGAATTACTCCTCTTCTGCAAAGCTTGCATTGGCAGGAACGCTCTATGGGACCAGCTTCCCTCCTGGTGGTAGATGACGATCCCGATAATTTTGATGTTATCGATGCCCTCCTAGCGGATCGGGGTTATGAGCTTAACTACGCCGACAGTGGCCAACAGGCCATTGACAGCCTGGATACCTTTCAGCCAGACCTCTTGTTGATTGATGTCATGATGCCCGGTCTGAGTGGCATTGAGGTTTGCCGAGCGATCCGTGCTTCGACTCGGTGGCGCACCCTGCCAATTATTATGGTTACGGCCCTGGACAGTAAACTCAGTTTGGCCAATTGTTTGGCGGCGGGGGCCGATGATTTTATTTCCAAGCCTTTGAACGGTTTAGAATTGCAAGCCCGCATCCAGGCCATGTTGCGCCTGAAGCGCCAGTACGATGCCCTAGAGAATTTACTGCAACAACGGGAATCGATGGTGCACATGATTGTCCACGATTTGCGTAACCCCCTCACCAATTTAATTTTGGGGATACAAATTTTGCAGAGGGGTCATTATGATCCTCCCTTGCCCACGGAAAGACTCGATCGCCTGCTCCATGCCGGGCAACAAATCCAGCATTTAGTGGACGATATGTTGGTGGTGTCCAAGCAGGAACATGGCAAGATTCGTTTGGACTATCAAGAAGTCGACCTGTTGGCATTAATGGGGACTGTGCTGGATGATTACGAGGCGATCGCCAGCCAAAAACAATTAACCCTGGTGCGGGCATGGGAAGATAGACCCCTGGTTGCTAGAATAGACTCCCCCATTTTCCAGCGCATCATCAGCAATTTGCTCAGCAATGCAATTAAGTTTTCTCCCACGGGCGGCAAAGTAGAGGTGGTAATTGCAACGGGGGAAAAAGACAGAATCACCATCTGCTTCATTGACCAAGGGCCAGGCATTAAGGATGAACTGAAACTAAAAATTTTTGAGCCCTACGAAGTGGGTACCATCATGCCCAACATTGCCCAAATTGGCTTGGGTCTGGCATTCTGTAAGATGATGAGCGAAGCCCATGGCGGTGCCATCACAGTGCAAGATAATCAGCCCAAGGGAGCCGTTCTTTCCCTGACATTGCCCCCGCATCCCCCGGTTCCAAGCGGTTGGGTTCCCCACGGCCAATGGGAGGAATTAGCGGTCGATACTAGGAAAGAAAGGAGCCACAGGATTGCCAAGGTCAACCCTGACCAAGGACCGGTAGGCTTAGAGTAGATTCACAATTCGACAAACACTAGCAACCATGCCAGCGGAGGGCAGATTTTATTATGTTTAAGCATTGCCTCATTTGTACGGATTTTTCTGATGGACTGCAGCGACTAGCGGGCTTTGTGGAAGAACTTTCCCTCTGTGGCATCAGTAAGCTCATTTTTCTCCACACCGTTTCTGTCTGGGAAGATGAACACTTAGCCAACGTGGACGAGGGAAAACTCCAAGAAGCGAAAGTTTATCTGGAATCCTTGGTCGCCAATGTTCCCGCAGGAGTGGAGGTGAAGGTGGAAGTGTCCTCAGTGCGCTACCTTGACCTGGTTAACAAGTTGGTGAAGGAAGAAGCCATCGACATAATTATCAACGGGATGCCGGTACGGAGTGATCTCGAATCGAAGCTTTTCGGTAGCCATACCCTTTCTTTGGCTAAGTCAACGGAAGTGCCGGTAATGATTTTGCGCCCCCAATTAATTACCACCTACACCGTGGAAGAGATGGCCCTACGTTGCCAACACCTGTGGCGTAATTTATTGGTGCCCTACGATGCCAGTTCTGCCGGTAATTATCTGGTGGAAAGGTTAAAAGCTTCTTTAGAAAAGGGGCCCTCCGGTAAAGTACAGTCCTGTTATTTTCTTTCTATTTTGGAAGATGGTATCCGTCGCCCCGAGCTGATGGAAAGTCGTCGTCAGGAAGCTGAGGAAAAGTTGGCCACAATCAAACAAGAATTTAGCTCCCTGGTGCCGGATATTGTCACCGAAGTGCGCCAAGGTAATCCCATTCAAGAAATTCTCAATGCCGCTTTCGTCAATGATATTACGGCGATCGCCGTGGCCAGTCGTCGCGCTAGTTTATTGGATTGGACTATCCCCAGCTTGACGGACAACATTTTGAACCGCAGTTGGTTCCCCCTCCTGTTTTTCTCCCCTAAAAGTTAACAATAATTAGGAAAAAACAAGGTCAAGCTGGCTAAATTTTCCTACACATAAATATGAAAAAAATCCCCACCTTTGCAAAACGGAAGTGGGGTTATTGCTTGTGGGAAAACTAGGAGCTTAAATTACAGTTGCTCCATTCAGGTCCACACCGAAAATGTTGGCCTGGGCGATCGCCTCGGGGGATCCGGCGGCGAAAACATTGGAAGAAAGCCAATTCCAATCGGAACTAGAGTTCCAAACACCAATTTGGTTGGTGTCGAGGTTTTGCCAAAGCACTTGATTAACCCCCTCTACGGTTTCCGCTGCTAGGGCCTGCCAGTTGCCCAGGTCATTGTCAAAAGCTTCTCCTAGGTATTTGAGGGGGGTTGTTAAGCCATCACCGGTTTGGGCGTAGTAATTACCAAAGATGCCTTCTAGAAGACTAACATTGCCCTTGGTTTCTACATTGGTCAGGCGATCGCCAAGGAGTAGATCATTATTGAGATCAATCTGGAAAGTAACCTCCGCTTCCAGGGTATTGAAAGAATCAGTAGCCCAGGTTTCGGAAGAAATCCAGTTCCAGTTGGCATCAGCATTCCACAGCCCAAATTGATTACTGTCAGGGTTTTGCCAGAGCACTTGATTGATTCCTGCCACGGTTTCCGCTTCCAGGATTTGCCAATTACCAAAAGTGTCGGCTCCCAAGGGCTGGTCTTCATACTTCAGGCTCACTTCCATGCCATTGGGCAGTTCAACCAAGAAGAAGCCATCTTGTGCCACAGCCTTAATGTCATTGTTGGATGGATTCAGCGCATCGATAACAGTATCAACCCGGAAAGCCAGGTTTTGAATCCGGGTATCAAATACCGGGGTGGTATCCGTTTGATTAAAGGCAGTTGCGGGAGTATTGAAGTTGGCCGCCAAATATTCCGCCAGGGCATCCTGTTCAGAACCATTGGGGGCAAAGGTGGCAAACCCTGTACGGGGAGCGTCTTCGGGGAGATTCAAATCAACCCGATTGGCACTATCTCCGGTGGGGAAAGGATAGCCATCACCCCCTCCGGCCAGGAATCCCAGGGTGACCATGCGGAAGCTACGGCTAGGATCACCTATTAAGTCACCGTCTTTAACTAACACGTCTATGTCTTTGCCGGTTTCATCTTCGATCGCCAGGGAAAGAATCCGATTGCCGGGGGCACGGTCGAGGTCAAAGCTGAAGGCAATACCACTAACTTGGGGAAAACGACCCTGTTGGTTAGTGCCGTCACTGGCCGCAATACCATGCTCTAGCAGGGCTAATAATTCAGCGGCAGTAACGGTGATCAAGCTCAAGCCATTGTTAAAGCTCAGAGCGTTGGCAATGTCCGTTTCGGAAATGCCACCTTCAGGTTTAATCACATTACCATTGGCATCAGTCACCGCTTCATTGGGCAGTCGCTCGGGCATCCCAGTTCCCCCGGCGGGGATCACAACCCGACCAATGTCATCCCGAATGCCGCCGCCATTTTTAAGGGAAATGAGAGCAGTGGGATCCGTTTGTTTGGCGATCGCCAGGTTGGCATCGGCGGTTAGGTTACCCAGATTGGTTTCCTGTTGGCGAACTGCCGGGCGTAACCCTTCGAGGTAAACATCACTCAAACCAAAGACATTACTTTCTTTGGCAACAATCACTTCCCGTAATTGATCCACAATGGCTTGGATTTCCTGATCCACCAGGCCCGCCGCATTCAGATCTGCCACTCCCTGAGGATCGGTGGCATAGGCTCCACTGATTAAGGGGTCATAGCTTTCGGGAATAATTACCCCCTCGGCATCAAAGTCAATCACGAGGCGGCCGACATATTTGTAATTGCCGTCAGTATTAACCACTGCCACGGGGTTACCATCTGCACCAGTTTTGATAATGGGGTAAATTCCTTGGGCCGTATCCCCTGCCCGCAGGCGATCGTTTTCATCCACCAAGCGGGCATTGGAACCACCGGCTACAATAATGTCCACATGGCTGAGGCGGGAAGCCAATTCCTGCTCAATGCTGATTTGTTGCATATGGGCTAACAGCACCACCTTATTCAGCCCCGGATTGGCCAACAATAAGGCATCCACATCCGCTTGGATAATGGCGGCGAGGGCATCCAACTCTTCCGCAGTGGGAGTGCCACCAAAGGGACTGGGCAAAATCCCCACATCGCCGGGGCTAGCAATTGTTCTCAGGGTTGGGGTGGTGGCCCCCACAATGCCAATTTTTTCTCCATTGACGGTGATAACGGTGCTAGCGGCAATTTTGCCAGGGATGGTGCTGGATTCCTGGCCATCCGCTGTGAGCAAAGGGCTTAGGTTCCCATCGGTGGTGAAATCGAGGTTTCCACTGAGGTAGGGAAAGTTGGCCCCGGGGAAATTATCTGCCGGATCCCCTCCAATCAAATCGGCTATCAACGCTGTGCCCAGGTCAAATTCGTGGTTGCCAAAGGCGATCGCCTGGAAGCCCAACTCGTTTTGAATCAAAATATCCGCCCGACCTGCGCCGCCAAACACATCCTGGGAAGCACCAAAGAAAAGCCCAGGAATATAGGCATCCCCAGAGGAAAGAATGAGATTATTGGCAAAACCGGGAATACCATCATTGTCAATGTCCTGTTGCAGAAGGGCATTGAGCACAGCGGAGAAACGAGGCGCATCATCCAGAGCGGGTACTCCCCCTTCCTGGTCAGCGGCATGGAACAACTGCAGGGTGAAAGGCTGGGGAGTGGGAACATTAACCTCAAAAATAGCCGTGGTTTGGCTCACCTCATTGCTCACCACCAATAATGGTTTCCCGTTGGGACTATCGGCCGCGTCAATAAAAATTAATCCTTCTGGGCCGGAATCGGTCAAATTAGACTCTGGATCGACAGTGAAATCCCGTGGATTAACGTATTGAACAAATTCAGGGGACTCGGGATTGGTCACCTCGTAAACCATGACGCCGCCAATGCGTTCCAATCCCACAAAGGCATAGGTACGACCGTCGATGGTGCCCACTGTCACCCCTTCTGGCTCAGGCCCCTTATTATCACTGCGGTTATCGAAACTGTTGTTGTTGTTGCTGGCATTGAAAAAATCCGGTATCGATTCAGCGACAATCCTTTCAAAATCGTCCCCACTGTCGTAAATCAAATTACCGTTGCTGTCCCAAATGGAGAAAGAACGGGAACCATAGGTGTAGAGTTGGTCAAAATCCCCATCCCCATCAATGTCCCCAAATTTGGTGGTTACGGTCAGACGACCAAGGTTGGCATCTGCTTGCAACTCTGCGGCATTGGGAAAAGCCACCGGGTCTAGAATCAAATCCTTAATCCGAGCTTCTTCCAGAAAAATATCTCCTTCCCCATCAAACGGAGAGGGAAAAATATCATCGTCCGAGGGACGGTTGCGGGCATCCCCTTCATTGGCGGTGATGTAATAGGTCTGGTCTCCGACGGTAAAAGAGGCAATGCTGTCGGGCATATACATGCCGAAAATTGGCCAATTTTGAATATTAATCCCCCCATCCCGATCGCTGGCATCCAATCCATTACCCGGCAAGCTGTGGTCCTTAAAACCTAGGGGCAGAATCGACTCCACTGTGGCACTGGCAATGTCAACCACTGCAACGGCATTATTTTCCTGCAAGGTTACCCAGGCTTTAGTCCCATCTCCGTTAAAGGCAATATATTCCGGCTCCACATCTTCCGCTACGGTGCTGTTCCGGACAACGTTACCATTCTCATCGAAAATCTGGCCGAAAAGTCTGACACCAGCGGCTAGTAGATCAGCTTTTTGGGTGTTAAAACTATCAAAAGTGGCAGTCTGGGCTACTAGGTTGCTAAACCCATTGCTGATGTCCACAATGCTCACTGAACCCACCGGATCCACTGTGTAGCTTTCATTGGGTTCCCCTTCATTGGCGGTTAAAACTTTTGTCCCATCGGGGCTAAAGGCGACCATATCGGGTAAAAAACCCACCAGCACTTTGCCCAGGAAATTGCCGGTAGCTGTATCGAAAAACTGTACTTGACCTGCTTCCTGATTGTTAAGGTCATCCCGAATGGCCAAGGACACAGCCACAATGCCCGCGCTGGGAGTACCGGCTTTACCCACCGCCACACTGTTGGGTGCAGGGCTGAAACCGGGGGGCAGGCCATCAAAATCCAGTGCCAAATCCCCCAGCTTAGTGGGATTGGTGGGATCGGTTAGATCTAAAATTTCGATTACGGAGCCCGCCACCACAAATAGGCGCTTAGTGCTGGGGTCGAAGGCAGGAATTTCCGACCCATTACTGCTGGCAAAGCCACCAATTTTGCTTATCAAACTAACGCCGTTGTTAATGGTCATAATTGCTTCGGGAATTTCTCAATCAGGAAAAATGGAGGAAAATTTTGGACTTGGGTTGGCGATCGCCGACGGACAACAAAATTCCCCATCAGCGGCGAGTCCCCACTAGTCCCCGCTATAGTTTTTCACAGACAAATTAAGAAAAACTTATGATTAGGCTATGGAAAGGTTAAGCAAAACAATTAGTTCCGGGTAAAGATTGAGGAAAACCCGCCATTGTCAACGGGGAACGAAAAAGCTAAGCTCAAGGGCGGCGCATTACCCTGCCAATTTGGAGCCAATTCCTCGACAATATCGATAATTCTGAAAAATCCTTAAACTATCTATGCAACAACGTGGCGTGACAATCTGGTTAACGGGACTGAGTGGAGCAGGCAAAACCACCATCACCCAGGCGTTAGAGAAAAAATTACGGGATAGTGGTTACCGTCTAGAAGTGCTAGATGGAGACGTGGTGCGCACCAATTTGACCAAGGGTCTGGGCTTTAGTAAGGAAGACCGGGATACCAATATTCGTCGCATCGGTTTTGTTTCTCATTTGCTCACCCGCAACGGCGTTATTGTGCTGGTTTCTGCCATTTCCCCCTACGAAGCCATTCGCCAGGAGGTGAAACAGACCATTGCTGATTTTTTAGAAGTATTTGTCAATGCGCCCTTGGCGGTTTGTGAACAGCGGGACGTTAAGGGTTTATATGCCAAAGCCCGCAGTGGAGAAATTAAGGGCTTCACCGGCATTGATGACCCCTATGAACCACCTACCAATCCCGATGTGGAATGCCGCACCGATTTAGAGGAGCTGGATGAAAGCGTCAACAAGATCTGGCAAAAGTTAGTCGATTTACAATACATCGAAGGTTGAACCAACTAGCCTTTACTTGGGCTTCGGCTGATCATAATCAATCTTTTCCTGAACAAGGAGTCTATCTTGGCAACGGGGCCCTTAATTGTTCTGACAAAGCTCCGACAGCCCTGGGGTCAATGGGCCGTTGGCTTCCAATGGCAAACCAATCTATCTAGGTGGGGACTAGATGGGGGATTCCTTGCGCTAGGATTAACTTTGGTTAATATCGATCGCCAAGGGATTAGGCTTAATTAACCAGACTAGTCCCCTATTCCCCCATATAAGTTGAATAATTTCCTAGTCGCAAATCTTGCAATGGAGGCAATGAATAGCAGTGAATCCCATTGAGTTGATTCAAAAGGGCGGCGTGGCCATGTGGCCCCTGATTCTCTTATCGGTGTTGTCCGTCAGTACGATCATCGAAAGGTTGTGGTTTTGGGGGCAAATTCTCCTCAAAAGTTCCCAGACTGCTTCCCGCATTTTGGATACGGCGGCCCGGGATTGGGACACGGCCATTCGGGTAGCCCAGGATAATCGGCGTTTCCCCATTGCTAAATACCTTTTGGCACCGTTGCGTTTGCCCCATCCAGACCCGGAGGTTTTTCACCTGGCCTTGGAGTCGGCGGCCGATGACCAACTGGCCCTGATGCGGCGGGGGGACAAAATTCTGGAAGCGATCATTGCCCTTGCTCCCCTGTTAGGTTTGTTAGGAACGGTGTTAGGGCTAATCCAGTCCCTTAGTTCCATCCAAATTAGTGATTTGGGGACGGCTTCCACCGCTGGGGTTACCCTCGGGATTGGGGAGTCCTTAATTTCCACGGCGACAGGGCTAATCGTGGCGATCGTCAGCCTGGCTTTTTATCGTCTGTTTCAGGGTCTATGGTTCAACCAGATGCGGGTATTTCGCAAGGCCGGCAGTGAACTGGAGGTGCTCTATCGTCAACGGTGGTTTGAGGAAGAGATGGCCTATGACGACGGCATAGCCGCCACCTCAGAAGCGGGAAGCATGCCCCAGGAATCCTACTAGTTTTCCTTGCTGGAATAGCATCCCCTTGCACAACTTTGTTTCAGCTTCTATTTTGTCGTCGTTAGTATGGTTACGGAGTTCCTCACAGTTCGGACTCTGTAACAAACACTTGCTCTTGGCTTTCCCCATTCGTCGAAAATCCCCATGGCATCCTCCCCCAAAGTTCCCAAATCGACCCGTAGGCTTCAAGCTCTCTACCACCCCACCCGGCCCCTCGCCCTCTGGCAAGATAGTCAACATGATCAGGGGGAAGTGCGCATTGAGATAATTCCCTTAATCGATGTAATTTTCTGTATTCTCACTTTCTTCATCCTGGGGGCGGTGGGGCTATCCCGGCAACAGGCCATTAGCTTAGACCTGCCCAGGGCCAGCACCGGTGCCCCACAAATGCGGGAAATGTTTATGGTGAGCCTGGATGATCTGGGGCAACTGTATGTGGAAAAACAGCCAGTCAGCCAGGAGCAGATGGTCAGTGCCCTGCAAAATTATCACCAATACAATCCCAGCGGTTTGATTGTACTGCATGCTTCCCGCAATGCCAGCTATAACGATGTGGTGCAGTTACTGGACATTCTCCGCACCGTGGGCGGCGATCGGGTGGCCCTAGCTACCTTACCCGGGGATGGCCAAACTCCTCCAGGCATGAATCCCAATGGCTTTAACGATCCCAATTTAGGACTGCCGGGCATGACTCCGGGCAATGCTTTCCCCAATAGTCCCACGCCGGGAATGCCCAATTTTAATAATTTGAATCCTGGTGGTTCCGGTGCAGGCTCCCCTAATTTTAGTAACACTCCCCTGCCCGGTATGCCCGATGCCAATGGCAATATGTCCCCCAACCCCGGCATGAATCCTGGTTTTCCCGGTGGAGGCACCATGAACCCTGCCCCCAACTCCCAGTCCCCCAATTTACCTGGGATGGATAACACCACTCCCGATGCCCCCCAACAGTAATTGGTTGAAACTGCGTTGCCCATGATTTCGGCTCGACAATTGGCCTTTTTAGTTCTGCGGGACATCGATCGCCGCGATAGTTACACTGATGTGGCCATTGACCGGGCTTTGCAAAAACATTCATTGTCTCCCCCCGATCGCCGTTTATGTACAGAATTGGTTTACGGGGTGGTGCGCCGACAAAGAACCCTGGACTGTTTAATTGAACAACTTGGCGATCGCTCTGTGGGCAAACAACCGCCTGATTTAAGAAGGATTGTGCAACTGGGACTGTATCAATTGGGTTATTTGGATCAGATTCCAGCGTCAGCGGCGGTCAATACCAGTGTGGATTTGGCCAAGGCCAATGGATTGAAGGGATTGAGCAAAGTTGTTAATGGTATGTTGCGTCGCTACCAACGGGGCAGGGAAGGGGGAGAAGGAATTTTAGACCAGGGAAAAATCAGTTTAGGAGAAAAATATAGTTTCCCCGATTGGTTGGTGGATTTATTTGTACAAACCTGGGGCCAGGAAGAAACAGAAGCTTTATGTACTTATTTCAATCACAACCCCTCTTTGGATATCCGCATAAATCCCTTGCAAACCAGTCGGGAAGCAGTGGCGCAGATGTTGGAGTCCATGGATATCACCGCCACCGCCATGGCCGGTTTACCCCAGGGATTAAGGCTGACCGGAAAAACCGGGGCCATCACCCAACTGCCAGGTTTTGTAGAAGGTCTCTGGACTGTGCAGGATGCCAGTGCCCAATGGGTGGCTCAAATTCTCAATCCCCAACCGGGGGAAACTATTTTTGATGTTTGTGCGGCCCCCGGTGGTAAAACCACCCACATTGCCGAATTAATGGGGAATCAGGGTCAAATCTACGCCGGCGATCGCCATGGTTGGCGCTTACAAAAGTTAGCTGTCACCCAACAAAGATTAGGACTGACCAGCATCAAAACCTGGGAAGGGGATTTAACTCGACCGGGAGTCAAACCTCCTATGGAATCGATAGACCGGGCTTTGCTGGACGTGCCCTGCTCTGGTTTAGGCACCCTGCATCGCAACCCCGATCTGCGCTGGCGACAAACCCCCGCCACTATTGAAACCCTTTTACCCTTGCAAGAAGTTCTACTAAAGGCGATCGCCCCCTTGGTGAAACCCGGCGGCACCCTGGTTTATTCCACCTGCACTTTGAATCGGGCGGAAAATGAAGCTCAGATTGAACAATTTTTACAAGGCCACACCGAATGGCGATCGGAAAACTTTATCTGGATTAGCCCATCAGGAGATTCCCAGGGCGTTACTGACGGTATGCTGACTATTCTTCCCCACCAACATCAGCAAGATGGGTTTTTCATCGCAAATTTAAAGAAAGCTTAACAATTCTAACGGCGATCGACTCTTCCCCCCACAATAGAAATAGTGAATCAAAATTCTGGCCAAAGGGTAAATGTCCTAAAAACAATACATGGGACTCATTACTTGACCGGAAACTTTAGCTAAGTTAACTGTACCATTCCATCCCTGGGGGGTAATGCGCCATGACGAAAACTGCTAGAACTAAACAACTATTCAAGATTTTGATTGGGGCCGCCTGGCTAGATGGGGTAATCCAAGTGGAAGAAAGGCAACATCTACGGCGCTTAGCGGCGGAATATAAACTGGAAAATGATCCGGAATTACAGGCCCTTCTGTCAGAGCTAAAATCCGTGGAAGCTCCCCAATGCTATGCCTGGGTGAATGAATATTTAGGGGATTACCCCAGTGAGCAAGAATATTCCGAACTGTTAGAAGCATTGAGTGGCTTACTCTACAGCGACGGCGATATTCAAACCCAAGAAGCCCAGTTACTAGCTTCCCTGCAGGAATCCGATCCTAGCCATGGCCACCCCAAATCATCCCTGGATAAATTTCTTGGCAAAGTTCAGCGGCTTTACCGTCGTGCCCTGCAAAAAGCTAGCTAAATTTTTGCAACTCTGGGATTTTCGGGAGAAAACATGATGACTTGGATGACGATCCTAAGCTTGGTTCTGGGGTTGGGCGTTTTGGTGATAGGGGCAGAAATATTGGTTAAAGGGGCTTCCCGCATTGCGCTGATGTTTGGCATTTCCCCTTTGATCATCGGTCTCACCATTGTGGCCTATGGCACTAGCGCTCCGGAATTGGTGGTGAGTTTGCAAGCTGTCTTTGCTGGGCAGGCCGATATTTCCATCGGCAATGTGGTAGGTAGTAATATCTTCAATATTTTGCTGATTTTGGGGGTCTGTGCCACCATTACTCCCCTGGTGGTGGCCCAACAATTGATCCGCTTGGACGTACCTATTTTAATTGCCGTTTCCGCTCTCCTAATGTTCTTCGCCCAGGATGGTCGAGTTAATCGTTTGGATGGATCAATTTTTGTCCTGGGGGCAATCCTCTACACCACCTTTCTCATTTTTCAGAGTCGGCGGGAAAAAAATCCAGAAATTGCTGAGGAATACGCCCAGGAGTTTGGAGAACCTGTGCCGAAAACTGGCCAGCAAATCGCCAAACAGATTGCTTACATTGGGGTAGGTATGGGATTATTAATAATTGGTTCCCGTTGGTTAGTGGAAAGCTCCGTGGACATTGCCCGGGCCCTGGGCATTAGTGAGTTGGTCATTGGGCTGACCTTGGTTTCCCTTGGCACATCATTGCCAGAATTAGCTACTTCCGTGGTGGCCAGCTATCGGGGGGAGCGGGACATTGCCGTGGGTAATGTGGTCGGCAGTAATATTTTTAACATTCTGGCGGTGTTGGGTTTTGCGGCCAGTCTTTCCCCCACAGGGGTGGCCATTGCCCCGGCGGTGATTAAATTTGATTTGCCGGTGATGTTTGCAGTGGCGGTGATCTGTTTACCGGTTTTTCTGACCGGAAGACTAATTTCCCGTTGGGAGGGAATTCTCTTTTTGGGCTATTACTTCTCCTATGCCACCTATTTGGTATTAAGTGCCACCAGCAACGAAAATCTTTCCCTCTTCACCGATATCATCCTGTTCATTGTTATTCCAGCAACGGCGATCACCTTGGGGCTGTCCATTATTCCGAATCTGTTTAAGGGCACCAAAACGGCACCGGAATCTGATTCCGACTGAAGTCTATTGAGTATCAGAAAAAATAGTAAAAAAAGATTATGTTGTCAGTCGACGGTTATGCTAGTGGGAGCGAAAATCAACTCACAGATAAAATTGGCTTGCCAGGGAAAATAATTTGCCTTGGGCGATATGCTCCCATTCCTTCATTCCTTTCAACCAATAGATGAGGGGGAATGTCCAACACAGGGAACTTCACTGGTAAAAACGTTAAGCTAAAACAGAACTGGGCGCTCTGCCTGGGGTTGGCTGTTTGGGAGCAAATTAGTTGCCATGTTACGTCTCATCACCCAGTCCGGTGACATTGTTCAGGAGTTGCGACGTTTACATCATCGTCCCGTCCCTTCCCCCTGGCCGGTGATGGCAAAGGTTGTGGCGGCGATGGAACATTGGGCTACCGTTAGCCAGGATGCTCCCCCCAGGGTTAGTGGAGCTGAGTTGGATGCGGCTTATCAGCGTATTAGCCAAGAAAAATTGTCGGTGATTCGCCAAGCTTGCAACATCCTAGAGCAGATTTACCGTCCGCAGTTGCCCAAGGCCAAAGTGCGCTTTCCGGAAGATGGCACAGTGCGGGGGCAGAGGTTTTACGCGGTGAGAAGGGCTGGTTTTTATCTGGAGACCAAAAGGGGGGATGCCCTGGGCAATTTACTCCGCCAAGGAATGTTGGCCAAGACTATGGGGGTAGGGGAACGGGTGTTGGTAACGGAAACTATTAGCCCGACTATTTTGGTGGCGGCCCAGGAAATGGGCATTGAGGAAATTTATCTAGCTGCCGGGGTGCCGGCGATCGCCATGTTGACCTGGGGGGCAAAAAACATTGCTCCGGTGGAGTCCATTACGGGGGCGGGATCTCCGGAGGTAATGGCCGCCAAACAATTGGTGAGTGGTGTGGTGACCATTGACCAAACCCTAGCCAGAACAAATTTGATGGTGCTAGCGGACAGTGAAGCCAACGGGCAATGGCTAGCCCTAGATTTGTTGGCCCATGCCGAACAATATCCCAATGCCAGCGCAGTGCTACTGACCAATCGCCTGGATCTGGGAGAAGAAGTCATCCAATCAGTGAATCGCTATTGTCGGGAGCAAGAACATTCTGTGCACACGGAAAAGGCCCTGGCCCATTACGGCCTAGTGGCGATCGTGGAAGACCTGGAAGCCTGTGGAAATTGGGTCAATGAGTTCGGCCCCCATATTTTACTATTGGCTATGGAAGACCCCTGGGCCATGGTGGAAAAAGTCCAGCGAGCCAGGGAAATTTACATCGGCTACCATAGTCCGAGCATTTTGGGTCATTACCTTAGTGGAGCTACCCGTCTGCAAACCCAGGATGGGGCCATGGCCACAGCTAGTGAATTAGCCTTCCATTGTTTTCTACGCTCCAGTCAATTACTAGACTATGGTAATACCCTGCCGCCCCCGTGGTTAAAGGATTTGGTTAATTGGCAGGGTCTAACGGCGATCGAAGAACGGTTGGGGCAATTGGAGCGACTCAATGAGGATTAGGTTAACCAAATTTTACCTAGACTTTTTCAATTCTGGAACCAGAAATTCCATCTATCGTTTTGCGATAAGACGTAGCAGTGAAGACTGCAAACCTTGCACTGCTTTGCCGATTTCTGGCTAGGGAACCTACTTGCCCAAGCTTAACCATGGGAACCATACTGCCCGATTAGCCAGGATCTTCAAACTTATAGCCCAAACCGATCACCGTTTTAATAAAACTAGGATTAGCGGGGTCTGGTTCAATTTTCTTGCGCAATCTGCGGATGTGGGTGTCCACCACCCGTTCGTCGCCAAAAAAATCATTGCCCCACAACTTTTCAATTAATTGGCCCCGATTCCAGACTCGCCCTGGATAGCTCATAAACGTAGCTAATAAATTAAATTCCAACCCGGTCAATTCCAACTCCTCCTGGCGATCGCCTTGGTAACGACTAGCCTGATGTTGGTCTAGGTCCACCTGAAAATGGCTTGTGCGATAAATTTGCCCCACCGGTTGCCCCTGACGCAATTGCCGCCGCAATAGGGCCCGCACCCTGGCCACCAATTCCCTCGGACTAAAGGGTTTAACCAAGTAATCATCGGCCCCAGTGGAGAGGCCAATAATGCGGTCTATTTCCTCCCCTTTGGCGGTCAACATCAGAATATAGGGATCTTTACTGCCTGGTTGTTGGCGAATGCGGGTACAAACTTCCAGCCCATCCAATTTGGGTAACATCAAATCCAACACAATGAGATCCGGAGCCTGTTCCTGGAAAATTCTTAAACCCGTTTCCCCGTCATTGGACACAACGCAGGTAAACTGTTCACGCTCTAGGGTTTCCCTAATTAACTGGGCTATTTCCTGGTCATCTTCTACAATCAAAATATTGGGCATGGCAATAAATCAATCCTGTTCCTCCACATTGCGACTATTGCGCCACACCTGCCAACCCAGATAAATCAACAGCAGAGTAGCACCAATGGCAAAGCCCCAACCGCTGGGAATATTGGAAAATCCCAAAGCTAAACTGCCGGCCCAGAGGGTGAGGGCATAGATAAACAGCACCGTTAGACGGTGGGAAATACCCGCATTGATCAAGCGGTGGTGCAGATGGCCCTTGTCAGCCTTAAAAGGAGATTTCCCCTTAATGACCCGGGAGAGAATAACCACTGACATGTCCAAAATGGGCACCGCCAGCACCAGATAGGGCAATAAAACCGCTGTCACCGCCACCGTCGCCATGGCTGCTACTTTAACCAGGCCAATCACCGCTACGGCCCCCAGGGTAAAGCCCATAAAGTAGGCTCCCCCATCCCCCATGAAAATCTGGGCAGGATTGAAGTTGTACCGCAAAAACCCCAGTGCTCCCCCGGCCATGGCCGCCGCAATTAAGGCCGCCTCCGATTGTTCCATAAACAAACAGAGCACAAACAGCACCACCGCCGCAATGCCACAGACCCCCGCCGCCAAACCATCCAAGCCATCAATCCAGTTAATGGCGTTGGCTAAACCCACTAACCAAATCACCGTAATGGGCAAACTTAAAATGTCCAGGTACACCAAGTTCCCCAGGAACGGCAGGGTAAAAAAGTCAATTCTTACTCCCATATTCCATACCACCGAGGCGATCGCCACCTGGGCCAATAAACGGGAAAAAGGACTTAGGTCAAACAGGTCATCAAATAAACCAATGCCAAAAAAAGCTAAACCCCCCAGCACTACGCCCCAGACTTCCCATTCCCCTTTAGTGCTCATGGCACCGAAGGCCCCAAGATTCCAAACCGCCAACAGCGCCACCAAGCTACCGAGGAAAATAGATACTCCCCCTAGGCGCACCATGGGACGATGATGCATTTTTCGAGCACTGGGTTGGTCTACATAACCGGCCCGTTGCCCCCAATGATTGATTAACGGTGTCGTGAACCAAACCACAATCACCGCCAAAATAAATGCAATGAGATAATATTGACCGCCGAGCATGGGCAAAGATGGGATTGGGAAGGGTTCATGGTAAAGTTTACCCCATATTTGTAAGGTGCTTAGCTCCTGTTAACCAGGCAATAGAAGCCGCAATCCAAAACCCGATGGTCTGGGGTCACCGTGAACTATACGAAGCTATCGCTCTTCTATCAGAAAAGGGCAGATAAAATAGAAGAGCTGAAAGCTAGAGTTGACATATGGTAGCGCACCGTAGAGCCAAAGAAACAGTACAGTTCATAGACAAATATTGCGAAACCTACAGAGACTTATTTCCAGAAGTGAGAAGTTTTGAGTACTTCAAATATTTGTATCTAGGATGAATTACGGACAGGCTGATTCAAGCCTCGAGTGCATCAACTGAAAAGTTTGTTACAAAAAATTTCATTAGTTAAAGTCTGATTTTATACAAAAACAATAGACAAACCAATGAAGTATTTGCATCTTAGCATAGGCCAGCGTAATCGCCTTTATCGACTGCAATAAGAACAGAAATTTTCTCAAAGAGAACTAGTCCTATTAATTGGATGTTTACAAAGTGCGATTTACTGAAAATTACAGAGAAATAAAACAGAGCACACAGAAAGAGGTTTATTTGCCAGACAGCGCCCAAATTTTGGCGGATAGAAGAAGAAAAAATTCCAAAAGAAAGTTTAATAGCATAAAGGAAGATGCTATAAAAGAAATAAAAACAAACTTCCAAACCTCAAAAAAGATCATAATATGAATCGGTTGAGGAAGCTGTTTCTTTCTTGGATAATGCACCAATTTCCTATCAAGAAAGATACAAAATCTACCAAACAAATGCTGAAAGACTATTTAGATTAGGAACCACCAATGGCAGTAATGATACGCTTTTTACCTGATGATGTGACTGTGATGGCCCGGGCGGGAGAACCTATTTTAGATGTGGCAGAAAGGGCAGGAGTTTTCATTCCCACCGGATGTTTGATGGGTTCCTGCCATGCCTGTGAGGTGGAATTGGGGGACGGTACTCCCATTTGCGCCTGCATCAGCGCGGTGCCAGTGGGGGTAAGGGAATTGGAGATCAATCTTTATGATGATCCCACTTGGTAATACACCTAAATTTCTTCGAACCGCAGATTAAGGTTAATGGTGTCAGGTCCAAGCATCGTTCCCTGAATAACCAACACCACTGATTTGCCTGCATCCTTTGGGGTCAAAGTTAGCTCAGCAGGGGTATCAAACACAATACTAAAGCCCCAGTCTCCCTGGGTAGCATTAATAGTTCTTTCCTCATAACCCAGTTTAGTAAGGGCATCTTGGTAGAACTTCACTGTGGGGGCTGGTTTACCGTTAGCTTGGAAATTTAATCCCTGTTGTCCATAGGCATTGGCCATAAACATACTACCCACATTGTTCGGACTACCCTGGGGCCTGGGTAACTTTACTAAAATATCCGCCGCGTTAGCCTGACTAACAAAAAAAGGCTGGGGTTCAACAATGACAGGAATCTGATCAATGGTGGTGGACGAAATGCTCAATAGGGCGGTGAAAATGGGGAATAATGACATGATCTTGCTGTTTTTCAAAAATTAATCCCCAGTATACTGCCCTGGGAAGAATAGCCACTAAGGGCGCACAAACTTCATTTACCCTGACAGAATCAATATATTGGGTCAATTGCTGGGATAATTAACAAAGTATTCGGATCAAAGACTTTTAACTCCCTAAAACGAGGTTAATTTCCTTCTTTCTCCGCCATGCCACCGTCTGTTCTGCCATAGTTGACAAATTAGGACAATGGCCTCTAAAAAACTATGGTTTAAAACAACTGTGCATGGAATCATCTTACCCGGGGAGTAATTGACGACTTATCTATGGTTGCTGTCTGATCTAAAATTTAATCCATAGTTGATTATGAAAATAAAAATTAATCTCATCAATAGAAAAAATTTTCCCTGGATAGTAGTTATCTCATTAGCTTTATTTTTGTTAATTCAAATAGGTTTTTCCATTAATCCTGTCCTGAGTCAGAGCACGAAGGAAAATACTAAAGTAGCAACTAGATTAGAAGCCCCAAAAACGGAGCCGATCAAGATTAAAGACGAGGCACAATTAGCTAACAATCCCATGGCCACAAAAATAAGTGAAACCCAGTTTAGCTGTGAGCCCAGAGAAGTGGAAGTTTATAAGTACACAGCCGGAACCATTTCCTACTGTAGAAAAAAGAACTTTCCTGTTGCTGAAAATGACACTGCCAGGGTGGAGATAAAGCCAGGAGCCGCTCGCACCCCCCATTGGCATGACACTTGGGAAGAACAAATTTTGATCTCAGGTAAGGCAAAAACAGTTTTGATTGATCCAAAAGGCAAAGTATTTGAGCAAAATTTAGAATCAGGTAATCTTGTTTTTATTCCTTCGGGCTGGACCCATTGGTCTGAAACCGTTGGTAATGAAACAGCTACTTTCATTTTCTTATTTCCAGCAAATTTCAAGACTTTTGAAGTTCTAGATTCGATGGTCGCCATTAATAATCCTTTAATGGAATCCCTGCTTGGTTATGATTTGCCAAAGGGTAATAATAATCGTGATTTGTTAATTATGATCAATAAAAATCCTTAGTTAATTTCGCTATCGAACCAACGTTAATTCAAATATCATTTCGCTTCATTCTCGATTATTAATTACGGAGTAATTCCACTACCATGGACAGCAAAACAACACCTCTAGGATTGTTATTATTTTTCGCTTGTATGCTCCATGGTCCAACATTTGCTAATCCGAGCGTCGAACCAAACTATCAACCTAAGGATGGCATCGTTAGACTATATGGTGCCGGAGGACCACACACCGCCCTTATCCGGGCTGGCAAGCTCTTCACTGCCCAAACAGGTATTCCTGTGGATGTGAAGTTCGGACCAGAAAGTCAATGGTCTCAAGACGCCCAGCGTGATGCAGACATCATTTGGGGTACCTCGGAGCAATCAATGACTGCCTTTTTGGAAACCTATAAAGAATTCAATAGCAATGACGTGGAACCGATTTATATGGCAACATCGGTGATTGCTGTTCGTAAAGGTAATCCCAAAAATATCAAAAATTTTGACGATTTGCTCAGTCCCGGAATTAAAATTGTTGTGACTGAGGGAGCTGGCGTTTACAACACTTCAGGCACTGGCGTATGGGAAGACATTGCCGGCCGCACAGGCTCCCTTGATGATGTCAAAGCTTTTCGCCGCAATATTATTGCTTTTGCCAAGGGCAGTGGCGCTAGCTTTGAAGCATTTAAAGAGATGAACGCAGATGCTTGGATAACCTGGAAAGACTGGCCCATTAACCATCCCGAAGAAGCTGAATGGGTTGAACTTTCTCCTGATCGAGTTATTTACCGAGATTTGAATGTTGTCACCAACGCCAAGGCCGATCCAGGGGCGGAGCTATTTATTGATTTTCTGCAAACTGAAGAGGCAGAAGCGATATTTCGTTCGGAGGGATGGTCAAAGTAAAATGTGTAAGATTCTGTTTGAGAAGTTGAGTTGTCGGAGTTAAGTTCCTTCTAACCTTCCTTGACAATGGGAGAATTTGAGTCAAATACTCCTTTTACAGCGGTTGCCGTATCTAGGCACCATAGCAAAAACTTTGCCAAATAAGCGTTACAAAGGTTTTGTTGATATCAGATTGATCCTGAATTTGCTGTATCAGGGAATCAGGGAAATAAATCCATTACCCTAAACTTGTTAAACAGTCCCTAGATTCTTTGATTAAAATCTTAGAAGAGCATAGCCAAGACACTTGTCCAGTGACTAATCTTGTATAGTAAAGGGCGAGACGGTTAGGACTAATAGTCACTGAAAACCTTTCCAAATTAAGAGTTTTAAAATTAAAAATGTCCTAAAACAGCCCAATTTTTGCTATAGCAATTCTCGTTACTTTAGCAAATTTTTTTACTGTTTTAGCCTAAGGAATGCCGTAGCTGACACGATCAACTTAAATTTATTTGAATCTCTCTCTTCCCCGGTCAAATTAACTGATTAAATTTTCGATATAAATTCTATGGATGAAAACCTTAAAATCTCTGGATTTAAGGATATATCGGCTTTTCTACTAACAACTTTACAAAGTCAGACCAAGATTAATTTGGATATCAAATATGTCAAAAATGCAGATGAAGCCCATCGGGATTTAAAACAAAATCTGGCCCATATTATTTTGATGTCCTATACGGAAGCAATTTTTGCTCAAGATACGGGCATGATAATGCCCTCTGAACGTCACTGGCTAGAGAAATTTCATGGATGTTAAACAAAATTGGAGTGAAACTTTATCTTGATTAGCTTTAGTACAGAGTTCAAAAACTTTGCTCATCTGTATTGGCCTTCACCATCAGCATCCTAGCTTTAATGTTGGACATAATTTAAGAAATACGATGAATCTTAAGAAAATTGGTGCCTCTGGGTATTTTTGTCGGAATCCCGGCCATAACTAATAATTGGTCGCCTTTTTGTACCATTTCTCGATCCCTTAGCAGTACCTCCGCCTGTTGGATTAAGTCCTCAAAGGTGTCAAATTCTTCGTCAATTAAAAAGGGAATAATACCCCAAACTAAGTTGAGGCCATGGTAAACCTTTTCTGAGGGGGTAAAGGCAATAACCGGCACCGATGGCCGTTGATTGGAAGCGAGCAGAGAAGTAAAACCAGACGTGGTGAATGTAACAATATATTTTAAGTCTAAGATTTCGTCGATGACCACCAATGCTTCACTTAGGGCATGGGTTTCCGTATTTTCGATTGGTGGATTGTTGGTAAGATGGAGACCCAATTCCGTTTCTTCGGCAATTTTACGCAACATCTGTACTGATTTAACAGGGTATTGTCCCACTGCCGATTCCCCGGATAACATTACCGCATCGGTGCCATCCAAGATGGCGTTGGCCACGTCACTGGCTTCTGCTCTGGTGGGTCGGGAATTGTGAATCATGCTGTCTAGCATTTGGGTGGCGGTAATAACCGGAATGGCCCGTACGTTACAGCGCCGGATGATTTCCTTTTGCAGGCGAGGCACTTTTTCTGGGTTTACTTCCACCCCTAGGTCGCCCCGGGCCACCATAATGCCGTTGGAAACTGCCACAATTTCTTCCAGATTTTCGATCGCCTGGGGCTTTTCGATTTTGGCAATGACCGGCAGGTCAGGATGGCCCCGTTCGGCCAGAAATTGTTTGAGGGTGTGGATATCTTCCCCTTTGCGGACAAAGCTGAGGGAAACCCAATCAATACCTTGGCTCAGACCAAATTCTAAGTCCTGCTTATCCTTGGCGGTCATGGAAGGTAAAGTTAGCACTAACCCCGGTAGATTGACCCCTTTGCGACTTTTGAGGACGCCCCCCGTCACCACTTCACAAATTACCTCTGGATCTTTAATCGCCACCACTTTCATTTCCAGCAAACCATCATCCAACAAAATTCTTTCCCCCACCCGGGCCTCCGCCGCCAAATGGGGATAGTCAATGCCTACCGCCTCACCATGGCGATCGCCAATTTCCACTGGCACCAAACAGATTTTTTCCCCTTCTCGTAGATGTTTTTCGCCCCCTGGTAACTGACCAATGCGAATTTTGGGCCCCTGTAAATCCTGCAAAAGGGTAATGGGAGTGTCCATTTCTTGCTCCACCGATCGCAGCATTTTGACCATGGTGGCGTGATCCTCGTAGCTACCATGGGAAAAATTGAGCCGAGCCACATTCATGCCCGCATCCACCATTTGACGTATCACCTCCACCGAACTACTGGCGGGGCCAATGGTGGCCACAATCTTGGTGCGATGACTTAGGGGTCTCATAAAACTTCACCGGGGGTTAATCTAGGCTGGCACTGGAATTCTAGTCCAACTTACTGGAGGGGAATTAAGGGAATGTTATAGAGTCCCCATCCCTTGGGCTGCCAACCAAGCCGTAGTCCAGGCATTTTGAAAATTAAAACCGCCGGTAATACCATCTATGTCGAGGATTTCCCCAGCAAAATATAAGCCTGGGCAACAACGGCTGGCCATGGTTTTAAAATCCACTTCCTTGAGGGTAATACCCCCACAGGTAACAAATTCTTCTTTGAACACCCCTTTGCCTTTGATCTGACAGTGGTAGCGGTGGATATTATCCGTTAGTTGTCGTTCCTGGACTTTGGAAAAATCAGCCCAGCATTGGCCGGGTTTAATCTCCGCCTGGGCCGTTAATCTCTGCCAGAGTCGTTTGGGAAGGGTTGTGGGGCTGAAATTAGCAATTTGTTTGCGGGGATGATTTTGCTTTGTCTGTTGCCATTGGACGATAGACTGCTGGGGGTTAACTCTAGGTAACCAGTTGAGCCAGAGGGAATGGTCATAGCTCGATGCCTGCAATTGCCTTGCTCCCCAGGCGGATAGTTTCAGCACCGCCGGGCCGCTCAGCCCCCAATGGGTAATCAAGACCGGGCCTGCTTGGCAATCAGTTCCTTTAAACTTCGGCGACAAACTCACTAGGGCATTTTCCACACTGACTCCGGCAAGGTCGGTCAACTGGGCATCGGGAATATTAAAGGTGAACAAAGAGGGCACCGGAGCCTGGATTGTATGTCCCAATTGTTCCGCCCAACGATAACCTAAAGGATTACTGCCCGTGGCCAACAACAGGCGATCGCCATTAATTATTTCCCCCGATTTAAGCGTTACCTGGAATTGCTCCCCTAGTTTTCCTACCCCTTGCACTGGCGATCGATTCCTTAACTCCACTCCCGATCGCCGCGCTGTCGCTAGTAAACAATCCACAATGGTGGCCGAGTCATCGGTAATGGGAAACATCCGCCCGTCTGCTTCCGTTTTCAGTTGTACCCCCTCCGCCCCAAACCAGGCGATTGTTTGTTGGGGTTGGAAGCGACTGAACGCTCCCCGTAACGCTTTCCCCCCCCGGGGATAATTTTGCACTAACTGCGTCGGGTCAAAGCAATGGTGGGTCACATTACAACGACCGCCTCCAGAAATGCTAACCTTAGCCAGGAATTTTGACCCCGCCTCCAATAAAATTACTCTGCCCTCCGGTAGATTTCTTGCACAATTAATCGCCCCAAAAAAGCCGGCCGCTCCTCCCCCCACCACAATTACAGTTCTTGGCATAGTTCTGATTAAACTTTAGATCCGTGTTTCCCCGGAAAATAGATCCAAATAGATCCAAAAATCCCTTGAAAAAATTTCACTGATACGGAACTCCCCACCGGCAAAACCCCTACGGCCCCCGTTCCAGCCTGTACAATGAAGAGGGCGGAGACGTAAGTTTCCGTTCACTCCTCACACCACACTCCGCCTGGATGATGTTCGGGCGGTTTCTTCTTATCTACTCATAATGGAGGGAAGTATGACAGCAACTGTGACAAAAGATGAATAAATTCTAAGTTTCACGATATTTTTCCATACAGAGGTCAACAATTAGTTATGGTAGTATTCTAATCAGCCCATCACGAGGTTTAAAAGGATTTCCAGTATGAGTGCTACCCCTCAAGTTTCCGACGCAAGTTTCAAAGAGGATGTATTAGACAGCGAGTTACCCGTGCTCGTAGACTTTTGGGCTCCCTGGTGTGGCCCTTGTCGCATGGTGGCCCCCGTCGTTGATGAAATCTCACAACAGTACGAAGGCAAGGTCAAAGTCGTTAAGTTAAACACCGACGAAAACCCCAATACCGCTAGTCAGTACGGCATCCGCAGTATTCCCACCCTAATGATTTTCAAAGGGGGTCAGAGAGTGGACATGGTGGTGGGAGCCGTGCCCAAAACGACCCTTGCCAGCACCCTAGAAAAATATCTTTAAGCGCTGGTCTCCCTGCTTTGTGACGGTTTCCCTCCGGATCGTGCCCCTCCCCAGGACACGGTCTTTTTTGTTGGGTTTTTGCCCTGGAGGGAAAATAACAACCATGGGGTGAATGGGGTAAAAGTTCCATTTTGCCCCCATCTTTTGATTATCTTTGCAGATCAAAGCATAGCCAATTCGCCGATCACTTCCAGGCGCTTATATCTACCCAGCCGTACAAATTTTTCTGACAGGGTTTCCGCCACCTGGGGAGGAATCCAACCCATTTGTTGGAGTAGATGAATGGCTACGGCGTACTTAGCTCGTTTGGAACCATCCTTAACTTTAATTGCTAAACCTAGCCCTTCCCCCACTCGGCCCACACATTGCACCCCCTCGGCACCAGACTTGCTGACCAATTCCCCTTCCATTTGTTGCATCAGTTCCGTATCGAAACAGCCTTCCCCAGCGACAAAATAGGGATAATAGGTCATCGCCCGGGCAACCCGCTCTAAACCCAATTGTTGTCCCGAAGATAGCAGTGCATATAAGTGGGCTATTTGCCCCAACTCCATGGCGTAGGTGGGGGCCCCACAGTCGTCGTGGGCGGCGATCAATTCCGCTCCAGGCATACCCAGAAGGTCGGCCACCTTGGACAAAATCAGTTTTTGAATGGGACTGCTTTGTTGCAAATAACTGTGGAGTGGCCAGTCCTGCTGCTGGCAAACGGCCAACATACCGGAATGTTTCCCGGAGCAGCCATGGTGCAGGGGGCTTTCCTGTCCTGGTGGAATGGGACATTGTAAAGCCTGGGGCTCAATGTCGGCCCGCCAAAGAATATTGAATACCTGCCGGGCTTGTTCAATGGTGCCTTGGTGCGAACCACACATAATGGCCAGGTCTTTGTCGGTGAGGCCATAGCGCTCCATGGTACCGGTGCTAGTGACGGCCAGGGCCTGAAATGGTTTGAGGGAAGAGCGAATGAAGGCGTTGCTGGTGCTGTTACCGGCAAGCATTAAAACCCTTCCCCTGTCGTCGTATACTGTGGCTTCGGCCCAGTGTTGGGATTCGATGATGCCTTCCCTCAGCAAATGCACTTCGATGGGGGGAGTGTGGGGGCGTTTTCCTCTGCTCATGCTGTTGGATTTAATGCTCGGTGGTAATGTTTTTCAGGCTTGAGTTTTTGAACCTGTTTCAATTCTAGGCACTAATCAGTCGAAACATTGCCCAGAGGAGCAGATCGATCGCCATGGTGGCCCCCAAGAATTTCAAGGTATCTTGCCAGCGTTGCATTACGGGATTGACTTGATAGCGCAAAATAAGTTGATCCCTGGTTTGCACTTCTAGGGGTTTACGCCACACTTGGCCATCGTACCAGCCGGATTCTTCGTAGGTGACGGTTTCTGCCCCCAGGCGATCGCCAACGTAACGCCAGCCCAACAGCAAGCGCAACACAAACAGGGATAGCAGAAGGCCAATGCCCAGCACAATCATGAAACCACATTGAACGGGTTGCTTTTCCACCGAAAAGCTGGCGGAGGCGATCGGGCTGACAATAAAACTAATCAACAAAGCCAGCCCCGTAAGTTTCTTGCCGTAACTGAGCAAATCTAGTTGGCCCCAGGCATATAACCAAGCAGACTTGAGGGCTTCGTATTCATTGACCGGCTGTTGCTCCAGAGGGACGGGGCAAATTTGGGGTGAGGATTCCCGCATGGGATTCATAGAGTTCAAATAATTTAGGGTAATTCCGGCAAAAGCTGGGGGCAATAAAATCCCTTTCCATTTTGACCCAGAATTTCGGGGAGAACCAAGTCCCTCAACCCAGGCAAATTTTTGATTATTTTTGCTCTAACCGGATTAAGCCATGGCCCCTCTCAGTTAACCTGGAATTACCTACGTTGATGATCTATGACTGTATCTCCCCTATCCGTTTGCATTACCCTCGGTACTCGCCCTGAAGCGATCAAATTGGCCCCCGTGATCCGGGCATTCCGGGCCCAACCCGATATGGAAACCCAGGTAATTTTGACCGGGCAACATCGGGAAATGGTGCAACAGGTCATGGATTTATTTGAGTTGTCAGGGGATGCGGATCTGAAAATTATGCAACCGGGGCAAACTTTAACGGATATTACCCAGGGTTGCTTGGGGGGATTGGACAAACTCTGGCGGGAAAAACCACCCCAATTGGTCATTGTCCAAGGGGATACCACCACAGCTTTTGCGGCGGCCCTGGCGGCTTTTTATCAGCAAATTCCCATTGGCCATGTGGAAGCGGGGTTACGCACCGATAATTTATTTAATCCCTACCCAGAGGAAGCCAATCGTCGCCTGATTTCCCAAATTGCCCAGTTGCATTTTGCCCCCACTACCCTAGCAGTGGAGAATTTACGGCGATCCGATGTCACTGGGGAAATCCATTTAACGGGCAATACGGTCATTGATGCGTTATTGACAGTGGCCGGCCAAAAACCAGCTTGCCCCATTGACGGTTTGGATTGGCAAAAGTATCGAGTTTTACTGGCTACAGTGCATCGCCGGGAAAATTGGGGGGAGCCCTTGCAGGATATTTTGACCAGTTTTAGCCAAATCCTAGAGCAGTTTCCCGACACGGCCCTATTACTGCCCATGCACCGCAATCCCACTGTGCGGGAACCGATTCAAAAGGCATTGGGTGATCATCCCCGGGTTTTTCTAACAGAACCATTGGATTACGCCCAATTGGTGGGGGCAATTCAGCATTGTTACCTACTCTTAACGGATTCCGGTGGTCTTCAGGAAGAAGCTCCTAGTTTGGGTAAACCTGTGTTAGTGTTGCGGGAAACAACGGAACGACCAGAGGCGATCGCCGCCGGGACAGCGAAATTAGTGGGGACAAATCCGGCCAAAGTTACGAAGGCCGCCGGGGAGTTACTGAGTCAACCCCAAGCCTATGAACAAATGGCCAATGCCATCAACCCCTTTGGGGACGGTACTGCCAGCCCAAAAATCATCCAAATTGTTCGTAATTATTTCCAACACTAACTTGAATAGCCAACTCATGTTTAAGAGCCTGTTTGAAAAGCCCCCCTCGCTCCCCAAATTTAGGGGGAAACTGAGTAAATAGAAAGTATGAACTTTACTTCTCTGGAAGATAGACACAGACACAGGGAAATATCTTGGGCTTATGCCCGTCGCAACAGCAGACTCGGTTAACTAGATCATTAGCACGAAGAGCAAAGTCAAAGCGCGAGCATTACAGGGGAAATTTTGTAGCTGATGTTACAGAAAAGCGAGATCAATACAAGATAGCATCAAGCCCCGCTTGCCCTGCCTACCGGGTTTAGCATATTGGCCCCTGGGGTGAAATACTTTTAAATTGTATCAAGGTCGAGACTCCCAACTTTTACTGCTAATTTAGCCCCTGGAGCTTGCCACCGCTACAGAAACAAAATAATTATCATAACTATCAAAATGCTTAGTTTAATTAATGTTTTATTTGCGTTTATCACCCTGGCGATTTTAATTCTGGTGGGTAGATTTGTAAAACAGAAAATTAAGCTATTTCAAAAACTATATTTACCAGAATCGATTATTGCCGGGGCAATCGCCTTGTTATTAGGGCCAGGGGTAGTTGGTTCCATTGCCGTGGCCCTGGGGTACCTGCGGATAGTTATTTGGCCGGGGGAGTATTTCCCGAAACTACCCGCACCGTCTGGGCCCAGTCCCCTGGAGTCTTCATCAATATAGTTTTTGCGGCCCTATTCCTGGGGGAAACCATTCCAAAACCGAAGGAAATTTGGCGTAAAACCTCTCCCCAAGTAGCCTTTGGCCAGACGTTGGCTTGGGGGCAGTATGCTTTGCCCATCTTGATCACCTTATTAATTTTAATTCCTCTGTTCAATGTCGATCCGATAATTGCTTCCCTGGTGGAAATCAGTTTTGAAGGAGGTCATGGAACTGCAGCCGGTATGGCAGAAACCTTCAACAGACTAAATTTTCCTGAAGGCGGAGATTTAGCCCTGGGATTGGCCACCGTGGGTATTGTCACTGGGGTAATCGCCGGTACGGTTTTAGCCGATTGGGGCAGGCGCAATAATTACATCCAAGAAATACCGACCGAGATAACATCAGGAGACGCCCAATTTCAGCCCACGGCCCATCTGGAAAGTGATCGTGTTTTGAGCAGAAGAGCTCAGTTAATGCGAAACCTTTTAATCGATCCCCTATCTTTGAATTTTGGCTTTACGGCCTTAGCGGTGTTGATTGGCTGGATAATTTTAGAGCTACTCAGGTTGTTAGAATTTTTCACCTGGGGAAAAACTGGTTTTGAATTGGCTGGAGCTATTCCTTTATTTCCCATGGCTTTGATTGGAGGCATTATTGTCCAACTAATTATGAAAAGGTTGGATTTAGATTCCTTGATTATTAGAAATTTACAAGAAAGAATTGCCGGAGTGGCCCTGGATTTGGTCGTGGTAACGGCCTTAGCATCGATTAAACTGCAGGTGTTGGGAGCTAACTTGCCCGTTTTTCTGAGTTTGTCTTTGGTAGGAATTATTTGGAATATTGTCGCTTTTGTTTACCTAGCACCAAGAATTTTACCTAGTTATTGGTTTGAAAGAGGTATTGGTGATATGGGTCAATCCATGGGGGTTACTGCCACAGGAATTCTGTTAATTAAAATGGTTGATCCCCATAACCGTACCGGTGCCTTTGAAAGCTTTGCTTATAAACAATTATTTTTTGAGCCGATTGTTGGTGGTGGATTATTTACGGCGGCGGCCCCCACTTTAATTCGTCAATTTGGTCTGATTCCGATGCTAATTTCCACCTCCGGCTTATTAGCTTTTTGGCTAATTTTTGGTTTCTGGAACTATAAGGTGATTAAACGGGAAATGATGGCTGAAGCAGATTCACCCAACCCCATTGGTTGATATTGGCACTAACGGAATAATAAGCCGCAGTTAAGAGTTTTAAGTCTTTTCCATGACTAAACAATTTCAATGTTTGTTTGAAGTTTAAGTCTGTTGAAGCTTTAAAATCTGGCTAAATGCCAATCGGGGCGTAAACTACGGGCTTGGCGCAAATAGGCATGGTACATTTCTGACTGGGGGCTTTGGCTGTTGACGTGAATTAACACCCTAATACACCGTTCTAAACTACCTTTGACATACATTTGTTGCACATCTAACAGGGGGACATTTTCCCAGCGGGGCCTCTGCCTGGCGATCGCCGCCGGAAAAATTACATCGAGGTCGGGGGTAACAGAGAAAGTTACACTGACAATGTCCTCCGGGGGGCAGGCGTTATTTGCTTCGATGACATCCAGCAGCTCACAGACCGCATCTCGGATTGCCTCAGAGCTATTTTCCGAAACCGTCGTTGCACCCCGAATCGCTCGAACTTTCCAGTCCACCACCCTCAACCTCCTCGTTAATTGCTAGTAAGTTTAGTCTTTTTGAGTTGAATTTAATCTAATCGGTCTAGTTACGGGGGCAAAAGTTCCCCCTTTAGCCGTAGCCCAACGGTAAGGGACTATTTTGTTTGGAAACCACACTCATCTTACCGGACAATTCGGTTAGGATGATTGACTGACCTTTTGCCAATTTTGCCCAAATCCCTATGCCTCGCCTCAGCCTTTGCATGATTGTTCAAAATGAAGCCGCTTTCCTGGGGGAATGCTTAGCTAGTGTGGCGGATCTAGTAGATGAAATGGTCATAGCAGACACGGGGTCCACGGATAATACGGTGGAAATTGCTACCCAAGCGGGGGCTAAGGTGATCACTGTGCCCTGGGAAGATGATTTTGCCCTAGCCCGCAATCATGCCCTAGCCGCCACCACGGGGGATTGGGTGTTAGTGCTCGATGGGGACGAAAGGCTGAATATTCTGGTTAAAGATGGCATCCAAAAGGCGATCGCCACGGACAATGCCTTGGTGGTGAACTTAATGCGCCACGAACTGGACAGTAACCAATCTCCCTATTCGTTGGTATCCCGGTTATTCCGTCGCCATCCGGCGGTGCAATTTAGTCGTCCCTACCACGAAACCATTGATGACAGCGTTTTGACCTTACTGGAGCGGGAAACCCATTGGCAGGTGATTGATTTACCAGGGGTCGCCATCCTCCACCAGGGCTATAGTCCCACCTTGCTGAAAGAACGGGGTAAAACCCAGCGGGCCAAACATTTGCTCGAAAAAGCCATGGCGGACAATCCCCAAGACCCTTACCTCTGCAGTAAGCTAGGAGCTTTATATTTCAGCTTGGGGGACGAAAAAGAGGGGGTAAAAATGCTCAAACAGGGGCTCAAGCGCAACACAGCTTCCATTCCCGTGCGGTTTGAATTGCATTACCATCTGGCCAACGCCTACCGCCGCCAACAAAAATGGGAATTGGCCCGCAAACATTATCAGAAAGCCTTAGATGAAGAAATTTTACTGCCCCTAAAACTAGGTGCTTTGATCAATTACGGTGCTTTTTTGCAAGACTTAGGGGAATTGGGCGAAGCAATTAAGGTTTATCAAGCAGTAATTCATATTGATCCGTCCCAAGCGATCGCCTTTTTTAACTTAGCAATGATTTACAAGGCCCAAGGAAACTTACTCGAAGCCATCAAGGGTTATCAACAGGCTATTGCCCTACAACCGGACTATGCTGAAGCCTATCAAAACCTAGCTGTTACTAGTTTTAAGGCTGGTCTAATCCAAGAAAGTGTCGATGTTTTCCAACAGGCGATCGCCCTTTATGAACAACGGCAATCCCCGGAGGCGGATCGACTCAGAAAAAATCTACAGGAAATGGGTTTGATCGCATAGCCCATGAAATTACCCAATGCCGCCCAAGCAGACTATCTGAAAAAAATCAACAACAACTGCCTTATCGGTTGTCCGTAAGGGGAAATTTTTCCTTGCTTAGTTGGTTGTTATCCCGTTAAAAAGTAGCAGGTAATTATGAAAATTAAAGACTTAGATGTTGTTATTTTTACTGAAAGCCGGATAACCAAACACTTTGAAATGGGTGAACCGATTTACCTTCAACCGGGCCAGGTGGGAACAATGGTAATGGAATTTAGCGACCGGATGTTTGAAGTTGAATTTGCTGACCAGGATGGTATTCCCTAAGCCATGGAAACCTTTCCTGCAGCTCAATTACTGATTTTTCACCAAAATCCCATACCTACAAATCTATGACCGCAACCAGACAATCTTTTTCTCCGGCCGTTTATTTTGTTGGGGCAGGCCCCGGTGATCCCGATCTACTGACTATTAAGGGGCAAAAGCTCTTGCAAGCGGCTGATTTAGTCCTCTATGCCGATTCCCTGGTGCCCAAGCAAATGTTGGCAGAGGTGCGACCCCAGGCGGAATGTATTGCTACTGGGAGTAAAACCTTGGAGACCATTGTGCCGTTAATGATCACAGCGGTGCGCCAAGGGAAAATTGTGGTGCGACTCCATTCTGGTGATCTCACCCTCTACAGCGCCATCCACGAACAAATGCAGGCTCTGGGGGAAGCGGACATTTCCTTTGTCTGTGTGCCGGGCATTAGTGCATTCCAGGCGGCGGCGGCCATCTTAAACTGTGAGCTCACTGTGCCTGATTTAGTACAAACTATTGTGCTGACCCGCATTAGTGGTGCGGCTTCGACGGTGCCAGAACGGGAAGAGTTAGCAAGTTTGGCCTACCACCAAGCCAGTTTGGGGCTATACTTAGCCGCTCGCCATGTGGAAAAAGCCCAGAACCAATTATTGGAGCATTACCCCGCCGACACTCCCGTGGCCGTTTGCTTTCGGGTGGGTTGGCCCGATGAAAAAATTTGGCTAGTTCCCCTGGGGGAAATGGCCGCCCTAAGTTTGCAAGAAAATCTCATCCGCACCACCCTATACCTGATCAGCCCTGCTTTAAAAACCGATCTCCCCCGGCGATCGCGCCTTTATCATCCTGACCACAGTCATATATTTCGTCCCAAACGTTAAATTGTGCCTGCTAGGAATTTATTAATTTTCATTGCTAAAGTAGCTAAAAATTTATCTGGACTTAATTTTGTTAAGATTGGTGACAACAAGAAACAAATGGCTAGTGATTAGTTTCTATGGGAACAGCTAAGCTCAATTGTCTTAACAATAAATATAATTAGCTTAATTTTGCAATTAACAAGTCTACTTCTTTACTTTTAAACAATACATGTCGACACCAAAAAGTTGGACAAAGAAAGCGTATCAGAAAGGGTTACTTCTCTTAGGAACTTTGACGGCAAATATGCTACTGGCTTTTCCCCTAGGGGCGGCGGAGCAAATTTCTTTTTCCTATGGTGGTTTGATGACTTCCATCAAAATCGACTCTCTGACAAAGTTTGCGGAGACGGGGGAAGTTGATAAAGACTTACAATTTTATTTCAATTTTATTGCCCAGGATCAACAGAAGGAGTTGCGGGCAGTTTTAAATAAAGAAGTAGAGCTTAGTCCTGTGATGATTTCTCGCTTCTTCAACACCAAAATGGGTGAAGAAATTTTAACTCGACTGGGGGAAGTGATTAACATTCCCTATAAAAATAATGGCAAATACGCCATACGGGCAGCCCTCGTTCAGGCGGCGATGGAACCAGGGGGATTGTCTTCAATTAAAGTGTTACAAAAACTACCTACTAGCATACAAATTAATGGAGAAAAAGCCCTGGCATTGGCCAAGCAAGTTGATATGTTTATCTTGGCCACGGAAACCGCTGTAAAGGAATTGGCCATACTAACCGCTGAGGAGGCTTCGGAAGCTCCAGCTGTTAATTATGCTGACTTACCTGACCTACGCCAGTCTGGCCCCTATGGGGTGGAAAAAGTTGTTTGGCATTTAGTTGACGCCAGCCGCGATCGCCATTTTTATGTTGACGTGTTTATTCCCAAGGGAGAGCAGCAAGATAAGATTCCAGTGTTAGCCTTTTCCCATGGTTTGTCTTCCCGGCCAGAGGATTATGAAGTGGGTTTACAACATTTAGCCTCCTATGGCTATCTAGTTGTTGCCCCCCAACATCCCGGTAGTGACAATATTTATCTCCAGGAAATGCTGGAGGGCTATCACGGCGATATTTTTGATGTTAATGATTACATTAATCGCCCCAAGGATATTAGTTTTACCCTGGATGAATTAGAACGACGTAACCAATCAGAATTTGCCGGTCGTTTAGATTTAAAAAATGTTGGGATGGCGGGCCATTCCTTCGGTGGTTATACTGCTTTGGCGATCGCCGGGGCGGAAATAGATTTTGATAATTTGCAAAAGGATTGTGATTCAGATTTAGCCAATTTAGACGTTGCTCTACTAATGCAATGCCGAGCCTTAGAATTGCCCCGACAAACCATTTCCTTACGGGATGAAAGGGTCAAAGCAGTATTTGCAGCCAACCCAGTTAACCGCAGTCTTTTTGGTAGCAAGGGCTTGGCCAAAATTAATATTCCAGTTGTTTTTGGCTCCGGTAGTTACGACCCGGCGGCGCCCCCGGCGTTGGAACAAGCAGCATCTTTTACCTGGTTAACGGTACCGGATAAATATTGGCTTCTAATTGAAGGGCAAGCCCACGTTAACTTCACTAAATTAGATCCGGGCATCAGTAAAGCCATTGATTCCACCGCCCACCTGGTTTTACCCAATCAAGACACCATTTATGACTACGTCATGGGTACAACTGTGGCATTTTTTGAAGTTTACATCCGTCAAGATCCCCAGGGTGCGGATAAATATCGCCCCTATCTCAGTTCAGCCTACGCAGAATATTTGAGTGGGCTGAATGAGTTTAAGTTGTATCTGGTGTCCGGTAAATCTGCCCCTAAAATCAGGCAAAAAATTGATGAGTTCCTGGCCCGGTACGGTGGATTCTCTCAGGATTAATCCTGTATGGTTAGAAAAGATCTTGATGCACCGTGGAATATTTATGAGTTGGATCCCCCCCTACCGCCCCCAACAATTGTCCCTGGGCCCCCTGGAGCAGGAAATTTTGGAAATTGTCTGGCAATTAGACCAGGCCACGGTGAAGGATATCCACGACCGTATTTTGAGCGATCCTGACCGGGAATTGGCCTACTCTTCAGTGACCACGGTGTTGAACCGTCTAACTAAAAAGGGTTGGCTTATGTGCCATCGCCAGGGTAAAGCCTTTATTTGGACGGCAAGGGTGAGCGCTGACCAGGCCAAGGCGGTGCAATCCTACGAACAATTGCAACAGTTTCTGGCCATTAGCAATCCTGATGTGGTGGCCGCCTTCGCTGACAGTTTAGATACCGCTAGCATTGACCAGTTAACAGCGATCGCCGATCGGTTACAGAAAGCCCGGCAACAGCGACAGGAGGAAAAATAATGCACAGTATCTTGTTTCTCATGGCTGTGTTAATTGCGTTTGCCCTGCGATGGGCCATCCGTTACTGGCCCGGCAAGTTAGATTGGCCAGCGGCATTAATTTGCTTTGCCCTGCCCCCCATGCTTTTAATCAGTACTAGCGCGGCGATCGCCTGGATGGGCTGTGGTTGGATGTTTGGTTTGCCAGCTAGCATGGGCAGTCATCTACTGGCATGGATGTTTTTAGTTTGGACAGGGCTATCGGTGCTCTATTTGGCGGAGCAGACCTGGCAAACTCTGCGAGCGGTGCAGAACTACCCCATCAGCCATTGGCAGGGGCAAAAAATTCGTCTTTTGGAAACCGATTTTCCCTACAGTGCCCAGGTGGGGCTTTGGTCGCCGGAATTGGTGGTGAGCCGGGGGTTATTGCGCTTACTGACCCCAGAGCAGATACAAGCTGTGTTAGCCCACGAAAGCGCCCATCTTTTTTACCGGGATACCTGGACATTTTTCTGGTTGGGGGCCCTGCGCCGTTTAACTTTTTGGTTACCGGAAACAGAATCCTTGTGGCAGGAATTACTGTGGCAAAGGGAATGCCGAGCCGATCGCCATGGTGCAAATCACTGCGACCCCCTGGTATTAGCGGAGGCCCTCGCCCTAGTGGCCCAAAATGCCATGGTGGCCAATCCCCTGCCCCTGGGGGTGCCTTTTGCTGGGCAACAGGATCGTCTTCTAGCTCGCATTGATCAATTGTTGTCCTCTACCGTTACCCCCAGTTCCCATCGGTTCATTGCCTGGGGAGGGTCTTTACTTCTACTGGCGATCTCCGTTTTACCCCTAATCTTAATTCCCTTGCATATCAAGTAAATTCAAACCTTTGGGGCTGGGTAAGACCAACAACCATTGGGCTACTAGAAATTCCCACAACTGTATTCAATTAAGAAGTTTTTCAAAATGGCCACTGCCTTAGAAATTAACCAATCGGCCCCCGCTTTCTCCGCTCCTAATGCCGAAGGCACAGCGTTTTCACTAGGAGATTTTGCTGGTAAGTGGTTGGTGTTGTACTTTTACCCTAAGGACAATACCCCCGGTTGCACCACGGAAGCAACTGAGTTTAGTGCCAAGTTAGCGGAATTTATCGCCCTCGATGCTGTTGTAGTTGGGGTCAGCCCAGACTCCGAGAAAAGCCATAGTAAATTCATCGATAAGCATAATCTCACCGTTCAATTACTCAGTGATCCCGAGCATCAATTAGCCGCGGCCTATGGCGCTTGGGGCCCCAAAAAATTCATGGGTAAAGAGTATGAAGGCATTCTTCGTTCCACTTTTTTAATCAACCCCCAGGGAAATATTGCCCACATTTGGCCTAATGTGAGGGTCAAGGGCCACGTCGAAAAAGTGTTGGAGAAACTACAACAATTAAGGGGTGCTGATTAATTTCAGTTGAGTAATTGCTTATGCAAAAATCATTTTTGGGCGAGCAAATTTTTCCCGCTAGGCAGAGCTTCCCCGTTGATCTAATGAACCTAATCAATTATTATCAACGCCGGTTACTAACTTGGTTAATCCTTGGTTTGATTGGCTTCAGTCTAAACGCCTGTCAAAGCTCCCCGCCCCCCTTGGAATTTGCCCCCGATGGTGCAGTGGTACAGCAAGCAATTACTTTCCAACTCAACCGTACACAAACTGCCCTTAGTCAACATTTAAACGCCCCAACGCCGGATTTTGAAATTAGCAAGATCAACGTTAAAAAAATCGAGGCGATCGCCGTGGATAACTTACCGGCCTATCACCTAACTGGGGGATATGATTTAAAACTGATTCTGCCCCGGCAAACGGTGACTCAAAAACAGAATCCATTTGATCTTTACCTACAGCGGCAAAGTGAAGGTAAAAGTTGGCGATTGTTAAAAAAAGACATTGATCCCCGCACCAACGAGGAGAAATGGGGGAGCTACCTAGTGGAGCTAGAAGCAACGGAGCCGGCAAGTTAACGAGTTGAAGTTGACAGGGGAAAAACCAAAATCTGCCTTGGGCAGACCGAATTAACCCTAGCTCTCCTCGCCATTAAGTGCTCAGGAATTTTCCAGCCATGTTTCCACACTTTTCACCTTTTCATCCATGGTTTGGGGGCGATCGGTGCGGGTACCGAAACGCATGCTGGAAGTGATACGGGGGGCTCCCAGGGCATGGACCGCTTCGTGACAGGCCTTAACTGCGGCAAAAACTTCGTCCCAATCCCCTTCAATGTTGGTGCCGTAGGCATGCATGGTATGTTTCAGTCCCGCTTCGGCCAACACTTTCTGACAGGCGGCCACATACTGGCCCACGGAAACCCCCACACCTAGGGGCACGACACATAAATCCACAATCACGTTCATAGCTTTTACTCGTCGGTAATGGCTAACGACAATCTCAAATTTCCCTAGATTTTGACACACTCCCGCCGTCAATTGGGGGGACAGGCTAGTTGTTGATATGGGCATTGGGTTAGAAGTCCTCTAAAACCATGGCCCACCAAGACTGAGAAAGTCCGCAACAAGTCGTTAAATTTCTGCGCTTGCATTGGCCTTATTCTGAAGGGATAAGGCTTAACCGAGGAGGGCTTGCCGTTATCAATCTCTATGGCACGGTGAGACTCTCCCTGAACCGATTCAAGGAACTCAATTATCATGCTTAGCAAAATTTTATACGCAGATTCTGGCACCAGCCAAACCCAAGAAATGCTCAAGGCCATGATGGATTTTCCGGCGGTGCAAAAGGCATCGATCACGATTTTGCACGTGGTTCCACCCCAAATTACCACGGAGGCATTCACGGAAAAATGGGCCGAGGGCGGTAAAATCCTGGCGGATTTGTTAGAAGACGTGGCCATCGAACCCAGTAAGGTTTCCACCGTGTTGCGCCAAGGCGATCCCAAGGGGGTGGTGTGTGATGTGGCCAATGAAATTGATGCGGACCTAATTATTATGGGTTCTCGGGGCTTGAAGCGGTTGGAGGCCATTTTAGAAAATTCCGTCAGTCAGTATGTGTTTCAACTGACCAACCACCCCATGTTGTTGGTGAAGGACGATATTTACGTTAAGCGCATTAAACGGGTCATGGTGGCCCTAGATAAGTCCGCGGCGGCGCAGTATGCCTTGGAACTAGCCCTGGAGCTTTTGCGGGACTATCCAGAAGGGGAATTAATCCTCGCTCGGGTGAATCCCGACCTCAAACCGGATTTGTTGCCCCTTTCCCGCCAAGAAATTGAGGAAAATCCTGTCCTGGCCCCGGCGATCGCCAAGGCTAAGCGTTTGGGTGTTGCCTATCGTTGCACCGTAACAGGGGGTAAGCCAGGGGAAAAATTATGTGAATTGGCAGAGGACTACAACGCTGATTTGATACTTTTGGGTTCCCCCGATCGCCGCCCCTCCATTGCCAAGAGTTTGCCAGATTTAGACAGACTGTTGGGCACTTCCCTATCGGACTATATCCGGGTAAATGCTCCCTGTCCGGTGTTATTGGCCCGCAAAGAAGGGATTTGATCCCCACCGAGAGGGAAATACTTACCCACGTTTTAACCATCCATTGGACAAAAAAAGGGGGCCGGATAGACTCCGCCCCTAACTCTGTTCTGCTTGACAATGGTTAACCAAGGCTTAGCTTTCGCTCTGTTTACCGGTTTGAATAAACAGGATCAACAGGAAAACCGTTGGCACCAACACAAATAAAATACTTGCTATAAAGCCGAGATTATTAACTTGCATAGCCTAAACTGCCTCGATCTTAAATTTGGCTCAATACCCTACCTAGAATAGCATTGGTGGGTCATGGCCCTGGGGCAATGGCCGAGGGGCTGGCCAAACTTTTTGCTCCGCTTTCCTTACTTAATTTCACTCTCCTCCACCTACCATGGTCGCTATTATCTACAGCGCAGAGTTTTTACACCACGATACTGGCCCCACCCACCCCGAATGTCCGGCCCGACTGACGGCGATCGCCACGGCTTTACGGCAGATGCCGGGGGCGAATTATCTCCATTGGCAAAGGCCTTCCCCGGTGACGTGGAATTTATATCCATACATTCTCCGCTGCCATAGCCAAGAATATTTAAATAAATTGGCAAGATTAGCTGAGGAGGGGGGCGGTTCCCTCGATGTCGATACTCCTGTTTCTCCCCAGAGTTATGATCTAGCTCGCTTAGGGGTGCGGGCCTGGTTGGATGGGGTTGACCATGCCTTAAACCAACGGGAGGCGGTGTTTGTGTTGGCCCGTCCCCCCGGTCACCATGCCATTCGCAATACAGGTATGGGTTTCTGCTTGCTCAACAGTGTGGCGATCGCCGCCCATTATGCTCTGACTAGACCAGGGGTAGAACGGGTAGCCATTGTGGATTGGGATGTGCACCACGGCAATGGCACTGAAGCACTGGTGGAAAATAACCCCCAAATTTTTTATTGTTCCCTGCATCAATTTCCCTGCTATCCCGGCACAGGAGCCGCAGGCGATCGGGGGAAACATAACAATGTGCTCAATATTCCCCTCAAACCAGGGGGCGACGGCAAAGTTTACCAAGAGGCCTTTGAGAACCAGATTTTACCGTTTTTACGGCAAGCCAAACCGGATTTACTGTTGGTGAGTGCTGGTTATGACGCTAACCGAGCCGATCCTTTGGCCTATATGAACCTAATCCCAGAGGATTACGGCATGATGACCCATTATCTAATGGAAATCTCTCCCTATCTGGTTTTAGGATTGGAAGGGGGCTACCATTTACCGAGCTTAGCCAAATCAGTGGTGGAAACCCTTAAGCCCTTGTTGTTCTAAGAGCCTGTTTGTAGAGTCTGATTTCGTCTCCTAAATCTTCTCACTACTCCGGGAATTTTACCTCTGTTTCTCCCCAAATTTGGGGGGTCAGGGGGGCTTTTCAAAAACGTTCTAAGGGGGGGGATTGATGGAATCTTGCTCCCAGTTGAGTTCAGAGGCAATGGGTAAAGTTTCGATCTCCCCTTTCAGTACCTTAGAGATCCAGAAACCTTTACACTCTTTTCCCCAACTTAAAAGGAGGGTGTTTCACTAGGAATGGGCAACCAGAGACTAAAGCTTTCTCCTTTGGGACTCTCCCCAGTAACCTATCAACTTATAGGCTAGCTTAGCCGTGGAAAATTCTGACACCACCGACCCTGGCACCGGGGCCAACTCCATCAGGTCACAACCAATCACTTGCTTGGTTTGAAAAAGACGGCGGAAAAAATTTAACCCTTCGTACCAGTTTAATCCCCCCGGTTCGGGAGTACCCACCCCCGGCATAAAACCTGGATCAAAACCGTCCATGTCGATGGTGAGAAAGACTTTATCTGTGGCAATACTGGCGATCGCCTGGTCAATCCAATCGGGATTTTCAGCCATTTCCCTAGCCCAAAAAACAGGAATATTTTTTTCCCTGATCAAATCTGCCTCTTCCTGACAAATGGCCCGGATGGCGATCGGGAGAGTGGGTAAACCCAATTCCAACACCCGACGCATCACACAGGCATGGTTATGCTGGGAACCTTCAAATTTGTCCCGCATGTCCCCGTGGGCATCAATTTGCACCACCGTGAAAGGCTCCGACGTTCCCTTCTGCATAGCCCGCACCACCCCAGTAGTAATGGCATGCTCCCCACCGATCGCCACCACAAATTTACCATCCTCCACAAAGGGGACAATGCCGTCACAAACCTGGGTTACCATGGCGTCCCCTGCTAAAGCGGTGTGCTCGTTGTTATTCGCCAAAGGAGCACAGGTGTAAATGCCCAAATCATAGCAAGGGGAAGTATTCAACTCTTCATCGTAGGCTTCCAACTGGTCCGAAGCTTCCAGTACTGCTTCAGGGCCATACTGACAGCCCTTACGGTAGGAAGTAGTTGCCTCATAGGGAATAGGCACCACCACCACAGCGGCATCAGCATAGGGGGTAATGGCTTCCGACTCCAGGAACTGTTTGGGCGAGGGGGAAATTTTACGAGAACTATCCATCTATTTTTCTAAATTATTTTGCCCTGCAATTACCTTGGCGGACTGGATTTTGTCCCCCTGTTTGATCTTCAGCACCTCATCCATGCCCTGGGTGACGTAACCAAACACGGCATAATCACCGTCTAAAAATCCCGTTTCATCGGAGAGGGTGAAATAGAACTGGGAAGAGGCGGAATCTGGCATTTGGGAGCGGGCCATGGCCACAGCACCGATTTTATGGGGAAGCACTACGGGTGGACTGCTGTAGCCGCCCTGTTGTCCCACCGGTTGACCATATAAAGGCGCTTCTGGAGCATTTTCCACGGCCGGGTCAATCTTAATTTCCAAAGGAATATTGCGGGGACGTTGGGTGTTTTTATCTACATAACCGCCCGTGCCGTCGCCTTTGGGGTCTCCCCCCTGGGCCACAAAGCCATCCACTACCCTGTGGAAGGTTAAGCCGTTGTAGAAGCCCTGCTCCACTAGGTCAACGAAGTTACCGGCGGTGATCGGCGCATTTTCTCCGTCCACTTCAATAATGATCGGCTGGCCGTTAACCATCATTTCCACGGTGGCTTTGCCATTTAAGCGGGGTTTATAGTCCTTGTATTGGTCTGTGGCTAGCTGAGCCACTGGGCTGTTGGTTTCTGTGGGGGAGGGATCTGCTGAAGAATTGGCAGATGGCTGATTGCAGGCAGTGAGCAAGATATTGACGGCAAAAAAGATGCCCACAAACCAGATGGCTCGGCTAATTTTCGGTAAAATCCGCATAAAATCTAATCTCCTATATGTTCTCCGTAATTGCTAATGGGGACGTCCATTATCTTTTTCTGAATTAGCTAAACCATAGTCCCTTGCTAGGGATCTTAGTCCACCTCGATTGTCATCCAGGGGGAATGGAGCCAATTTGACATCCCCGGTTCCTGCCCTGGATTTGGCGGGCCTGATGGCGGGATCTGGCCGTATGGGAGCGGCAATTTAGAAGCCCCCCCTTACAAACCCTCCAGGGGCACTCCCAGAAACCGGGCCAACTCGGCCCCTTGATTTTCCAACTGGGAAAGGGAAATGGGTTGCCCAGCCCTGGTGAGGGGAATATCTCGTCGTTGTTTAACCTTGAGGTACAGGGAACGTTTGGGGTTAACACCTTCTTTAATTTCTGCTTTTACTGCCTGGACATCGGCAATTTTATTGACCAATTCAATGCGGCGATTTTTGCCGGGGAAGCCCCAACGGAAAATGGTCACCTGCCCCGATTTTTTATTGAATTCGTTGTAACCACTGCCCACATTCAGAGCCATGGTCAACCAGAGATAACCTGCCACTGTGCTGCCAGCCACACCGTAGAAAAGTAGAGCTACACCTTGGGGAATAAATTGCAGTCCGGTGGTGTCACTAACAATCAAAAGATTTTTGCCGAAGTAGCTAGAAAGGCCGGCCAACAGGAAACCGACACCGCCAATGGTAGAAATTCCAGCCCAAAAAAAGTTGCTGAAGCGGCGGGCTCCCAATACTTCTTGGCGCAAAATTTGGGAAGATTCTGCGAGCGTCTGTCCACCCATGTATTTCTCTAATGATAATTACAACGAAACCAACCCTTGAATTTTACCCCATCAGGGCTAGGGGCTTGGAAGATGGGGCGATCGCCAGGAAGGAATTGTATCTAGTTTGTCCCCAATTTGGGGGGTCAGGAGTGCTGTTCAAACATGGTTAGAAGGGGGAATGCGGAGGTAATAACCTTTTTCATCTCCCCAACGTCCCTGGGTTAACCCATGGGGATAACCATCTGTCCTCACTTGCACGGGAGCTAACTGAGCCAATTGCCGAGCCCGACGGTAATGAAAACTACGTTGGAGGCTGTGATCTAACCGCTGGGCCAATGTTTGTTCCTCTCCGGCGATCGCCATCATTGCTCCATGAGATAGGTATAGAGCGTAATGGGGTTGGGGCTCTGACACTGGCACCAAGCAACAAAGATCAGTGTTATTGACTAAGCCAAGATTATTAAGAGTTTCAGCCACAAATTCTTCGGTTAATTTCTCCCCCACCAAGTCACTTACCCGATCGCCCCTACCCACCAAGGCCAAGCAAGGCGTTTTAAGGTACCAATGGGATACCTGAAGACGATCGCCGAGGCGATAACGGTATAGTTCCCCTGGAGTGGAGATAATTAATTGATAAATTTGCCCTGTTTGTACGTTGGCCAGATCAACAATAGTGCCATCAGCAGCCATAAATTCCAACACAATTTGGTTTACTAAAGGCACAAATCCCCCAGCCTTGATTAGGGGAATGGTAATGGGCGCTTCCGTGGCTAATAGACCTTTTCCTTGGATGAATATTCCGGGAAAATAAGCCTGTAAAACCCCGGCTTGGTTCCTGGCAAATAGTTGATCCCAACAAGAAATCAGCTTTAACTGTGGCCAGATTTTTAACCAGTTAATCGGCTCCGTTTCTAGCGCTTTCCGTCTGGCAGCATCCAGGCGATCGCCAAGGGTCGTAATTAAGGCATGACGATGCTGGGCTATAAACATTAATTGCACCGTCAAAAAAGTTGGACTCCAAAGGGAAATAATTTCTAGGTCTGGATTTTGCAATAAAGCTAAAGCTAAAGCCCAACGAAAAGTGTCTCCGTCGGGAAAATGATTACCTACCCGCACTAAAAAATGACCGCTAAGCCAACGCAAAGGCCCCGTCAAATAATCCGTGTCATCAATGCCCCCAGGGCGATCGCCAAGGGTGGGAGAAATACAAGCATAGGTTTTACCTGTGCAAAAACTTGGGCCATGATGGAGTAAATCGTAGGCCCAGACTGCAAACATAAACGTAAACGCAGTCAGTAAACCATGGGTGTAGGGAATTTGTTTACTTGCTCCAGAACTGCCGGAAGTTTGTTGCCAAGATCGAATTTTTTCGTTGGTGATTATCGATTGTGTAGGCGAGGCTTGCTGCTGTTTCAACCAGGGGTAAAAATCTTCATAATTAACTATGGGAATAGCGAACCAAGGCGAGTCTTTTTTGATCCTCAAAGATTGACCATAACTGGTATAAATTAAGCGCTGAATGATTTTAGTTTTTAACCTTTCTTGTTCAACTTCAGGCTGATGTAATGCGTAATTAAAACGATCAAAAGCTGGTTTTAATAGGTGTTTACTGATCCTCAAAAAAAAATCATGCATAGGAAAGGTTTAGTTTGATCATTTCTCAGCTAAAAGAATTACAAATATGTTTCACAATGGTCATGGCCACCCAAAGTTAACACCAATCACCATTGATGTTGACGAGGAAAAATTTTTCTACTTACTTTCCTAGCAATAAAAGCCAGAGGGAACTCGTCTCCACTTCAAGCTTTGCTAACAATTACTAATAGCTGATAATGGGAATCCACTCAAAGCTATCCACAATGCCCTGATAATAATCGTTAATTGTTTCCCGGGGATAGGGAGCAACGCCAGTTTCTTCATCGAACCACCGTTCATAGATCTCCACCGCTGTTCTCTGATCACTGATTACCCCCTCCATATATTTGAGCAGGGTATAATTGACCAAATTGCGCCAATCTGAATCATCTTTGGGCAATAAACAGGCATAGGCTTCGTACTGATAAGGAAAATTCGGCACCACCTTCCACTGTTGGGGATTGTCGGAAGTTTTTTTCAATCCGGCCAAAACAATGCCATCTCCGGCAAAGGCTTCGATTTCTCCAGCTTCGAGCTTGGCCATACCATCAGCTTGGTCTTCAACTTCAACGATAGTCGCCCCGGGCTGGAAGTTAATAATGGCTTTTTCATTGGTGGTGTCGGCGATAACCCCGATCGCCTGGCCTGCCAAGGAATCGGCGGATTCTAGATCACTGTCCACCCCGGTGATAATTTTGGTGCCGTCAGCAAAGTAACTCACCGAAAAATCCACCATTGCTGTTCTATTCCAGGTGAAAGTGGAAGAAGCGCATTCTAAGTCAATAGTTTGATCTTTAATTAAGTCAAAGCGGTTATCGGCGGTGGCTTCCACCATATTTAGTTTAATGGGCTTGCCTAGTCTGGCTTCCGCTTCCCGGCGAATTAATTCCAGCATATCGATGGAAAAACCCACCCATTGTCCCTGGTCATTGACATAGGCGAAGGGAACCGCATCCTTTCTGGTGCCAGCATTAATCACCCCCGTTTGTTCAATGCGATCCAATACTTCTCCGGCCCCACTAGGTAAGCCCACGGCTCCACTGAGTAATACGGACAAAGCTAAACAGGCAAATTTTTTCATTGGTCAACTCCTAGCACCAATTTCCCAAGACTACGGAGGGGGCAATGAAGTTTCAACCAATGGGGACCAGAAACCACAGCGGCCTATGGATCTAATCAATGGCACACTAGAAAAAGAGAGTTAGGGCGGGAGTTGCGGATTCCTGTCACAGGGAATCTGAGGAAAGTCCGGGCTTCCCAAAGGCCAAACTTGCTGGGTAACGCCCAGTGCGCGCGAGCGTGAGGATAGTGCCACAGAAAAATACCGCCTTTTCAGTAAACAGTGATCAGTCTAAACCCCTGGTAAATGATAACTGTCAAGGTAAGGGTGCAAAGGTGCGGTAAGAGCGCACCAGCAGTATCGAGAGGTACTGGCTCGGTAAACCCCGGTTGGAAGCAAGGTCGGAGGGGCAAAGGTTGGTCTTTTTCCTGCCCCATGATTGGTGGAACCGCTTGAGGAATTTGGTAACAAATTTCCCAGATAGATAACTCCCCTAGGGTGCTTCGCATCCTGGAACAGAACCCGGCTTACGACTAACTCTCTTTTTTCTTTGTATATCCTTTGCCCATAGGAACAGGACAGAGTGCAGATCAAAATCATTCAGGAAGGTCCTGGTTGGCGCTGGGGTTTTGATCCCAATGCCGAGACTTTTCCCTTTTTACTCGGCTCAGAGGATTGGGCGTTGGAGTTGACCAGGGCAGAATTTGCTGATTTTAAGCGTTTAAGTCGGGAGTTGGCCGAGACTGTCACGGCGATCGCCGAGGAGTTAATGGAGGAGGAAAAAATTTGTTGTGAACTGAGCAGTGAGTTAATTTGGCTGGAGATTGAGGGCTACGCCCACGCCTACGGATTGAGGTTTATTTTGCACCAAGGGCGTAAAGCGGAAGGGGGTTGGCCGGCGACAATAGTGCCAGCATTGTTAGCTAGCTTGCAGAGCTATGGCTCAGGGGAAACCTAAAGTCAGGGTTAACGTCCAAAACCCAAGGGTGGAGGATGGATTTTTGACCTCAGCGGCCCAAAGAGATTGCCCGAATTCGCTACACTAGCTTTATTGGGTTGACAATCTTCCCCTGCTTGTTTTCATAGCCTGCCCGTTAGCGATTATGATTCGTTTGCCCGTGGTATTACCTCAAAGTTTTCTTCCCCCTCGTTTGCTATCTTGCCATTGGGGCTGGTTGGCGATCGCCTTGGCCTCCTTATGGAGCTTATCTTCACTGCCTGTTAACACCGGTTCCTCGGTGGTGGCTCAAACGGCCCCTTCTAGCCCCATGACCGTTCGCTCTGACATCCAAGAGGCCAACTCCCAAACTGGAGTGGTAACTGCCCGTGGTAACGTTCAAGTTTACTATCCTGCTCGCAATTTGCAAGCAACGGCGGCCCAGGCCCAGTATTTTTCCCAGGAGAGACGGTTAGTACTCAGCGGCAACGTCTATGTGCTCCAGGATGGCAACAGTATGCGGGCGGAAACCATGACCTATTTGGTGGATGAAGGGCGCTTCGTTGCTAACCCCGAAGCCAATCAACAGGTGGAATCGATTTATCTAGTGGAGGAGTCCCAAAATCCAGCCGGACCTTCCCCCACTGGCCCCAATCCCCTGCCTGGTGAAACTTTGCCGGATTTGCCTCCCCTGGGTTCTTAGCTGTGGGATACTAACGGCATTCGGTGACAGGCTTTTTAGCGAGAACGGCGATCGTGACCTTAGTTTTAGAAAATATCCATAAACTCTACGGCAAACGTTGTGTGGTCAATCGGGTCAACGCCCAGGTCGCCCCTGGGGAAATTGTCGGTTTGCTGGGCCCCAACGGCGCCGGAAAAACCACTACCTTTTACATTGCTACGGGACTGGTAAAACCTAATACGGGTCGAGTGTGGCTCCACCAGCGGGACATCACGAATTTACCCCTTAACCAGAGGGCCCATTTGGGCTTAGGTTATCTTACCCAGCAGGCCAGCGTCTTTCGTCAGTTGAGTGTGCGGGATAATATTCTCCTTGCCTTAGAACAAACTGGGGTGTCACCGCCCCTAAGAAAACATCGGCTTGAGCAACTATTGGCAGAATTTCGCTTGGAAAAGGTAGCTAACACCCAAGGCTCGCAAATTTCCGGGGGAGAACGACGGCGCACTGAGCTGGCCCGGGCCCTGGCGATCGGGGTGGAAGGACCACAATTTTTATTGTTGGATGAACCCTTTGCGGGGGTTGATCCCATTGCTGTGGCGGAAATTCAGACCATCATTGCCCAGTTGCGGGAACGAAATATGGGTATTTTAATCACCGACCACAATGTGCGGGAAACCCTAGCCATCACCAACCGGGGTTACATTATGCGGGACGGGCAAATTTTGGCTTCCGGCAGTGCGGGAGAGTTATCGGAAAATCCTTTGGTGCGGCAATATTATCTGGGCGAAAAATTCCAGTTGTAAGTACTCAAATCATGGTGGATAACCTACCAAGCGTTTGGTTAATTGGCGGAACGGTGGATAGTCGCACGATCGCCGAGGAACTCATTACCCAGAGCATAGGTTGTCTGGTGACAGTCACGACCCCGGAGGCCAGGCACTTATATCCCATTCATCCTAGTTTAAGAGTTCACGTCGGAGCCTTAAGCCCGGAGGAAATACCAGCCTTTCTAGAACGCCACGGCATTACTGTCATTGTCGATGCTTCCCATCCTTTTGCGACCCAAATTACTGCCACCGTCACGGCGATCGCCAAGGAAAGACATATTCCCTATATCCGATTTGAGCGCCCGCCTCTGGCGTTGGGAGAAAACACCCTGGAAGTGCCCGACGTTGATAGTTTAACCACCGGGTCTTATCAAACATACCTAGTGGGTAAAAGGGTGTTACTGACCGTGGGCGCCCGCTGGTTGGGCCATTTCAGTACCCTGCATAGCCAAGCTCTTCTATTTGCCCGCACTCTGCCCTATCCCCAAGCCCTAGCCCAGGCGATCGCCGCCGGATTTACCTCCGACCGAATAATTGCCCTACGCCCCCCCGTAGCTGAATCGTTGGAAATCGCCCTATGGCAACAATGGCAAATCCAAGTGGTGGTCACGAAAGCCTCCGGTGCCCAAGGGGGAGAAGATGTAAAAAAAAGGGTAGCTCAAGCTTTGGGGGTAACTCTGATCAGAATTGCCCGACCCGAGAACAAAGTAGGGCAGACTGTGAATGATCTTGCTCCGATCTACCAGTTTTGTCAGAGTCATTTACGAACCTAAATGTGACAATTGGCCGGAGGCTTTGTTAAGTATTGCAACGAGATTTTCCTGGGAAGCAAAGGTGAACCTTAAGATAAAACTTTTAACGTTGGTTTGGTCGCCATTGTCGCCCAATGCCTAATGGTGGATGCCATCGCCGTTAAAAATAGTCTTAAAATCATCGTTTACGATCAAGGAGAACTCAATGCATAGCTTTTTATTGGCCACCGCCGTTCCCGCTACCCTGTCCTGGAGCCCCAAAGTTGCTGGGGTAATGATTGCTTGCAACATTTTGGCGATCGCCTTTGGTAAATTCACTATCAAACAACAAAGTGTGGGCACCCCCATGCCTTCCCCCAATTTCTTTGGTGGATTTGGTTTAGGGGCTGTGCTGGGCACTGCCAGCTTTGGCCACATCCTCGGCGCTGGAGTAATCCTGGGATTGGCAAATATGGGAGTACTTTAAGACTTAGTTCTGAATAGACTAGCTTTTATCCTTTGGGAAAATATTAAAGGCGATCGGGCCAAAAGCCTGATCGTTTTTTGCTAGGGATTAGGGAAAATGCCAAAACGCACCAAGGTGGTAATTATCGCTCCGATGACGGCAAGAATCAACGCTCAAATTTGAGCATTAGAGCCTGTTTTAAAAGCCCTCCCGAACCCCCAAATTTGTGGGGAAACTGAGTAAAAGTCCCCCAGTATTGCCGGAGCTTTAGGTGGCGGAATAAAACTTTCCAAACACGTTCTTAGCCCGCCCTTTGACATTTTTAACATCATCCTTGACTGCAACTATCTCCATGTTGACCGCAGACAACTCGGTTTTAACCGTTGCCATATCAATCTTGAGGGAAGTTACCTGTTTTTGGAGATCGTCGAGTTTAGTCTTAATTTCCCCCAAGATCTCCTTTCAATCGGTTTCTATGGTCACACTCATTAGCTGTTGCCTTCAAAGCCAAAGGAATATTTCCTGCTACCCCTACTAGGGTAAATCATGGGAAATGGCGATCGCCGCAGTGTCTTCCGTTTGCTGAAGGGCTGTCTGCAACATCTTGGTGCTGACCACAGAGTCGGTGGCTAAGTTAAAGAGGGGGTTGGCAAGAATACCGGCTAGGGAGGTGGCCACCAGGGTAGCGACAATGCCTACCTGTAGGGGACGCATACCAGGCAAATTCCATTTGATGGCCGGATAATTTTTGATTACGTCGGACATTTCCTGAGGTTCCTTCACCACCATCATTTTTACCACTCGAATGTAGTAGTAGATGGAAACAACGCTTGTGACCAAGCCGAGGAGAACTAAGCCGTACAATCCTGACTGCCAACCGGCCCAGAAGATGTAAATTTTGCCGAAAAAGCCTGCAAGGGGGGGGATACCACCCAGGGACAATAAACAAATGCTCAAGCCTAGGGTGAGTAGAGGATCTTTGTGGTAGAGACCGGCATAATCACTAATTTGGTCACTGCCAGTGCGGAGAGTAAAGAGGATGATGCAACTAAACGCCCCCAGGTTCATAAACAGGTAAATAAGAAGGTAAAACACCATGCTGGCGTAACCATCTTCACTGCCGGCCACTAGGCCAATCATCACAAAGCCCGCCTGACCAATGGAAGAGTAGGCCAACATCCGTTTCATGCTGGTTTGGGCCAGGGCCACCACGTTGCCCAGCACCATGCTCAACACTGCCAGAGCTGTGAAAATAACGTGCCATTCATCGGTAATGCCACCAAAGGCGGTCACCAACAACCGAATGGCCACTGCAAAACCAGCCGCCTTAGATCCCACCGAAAGAAAAGCTACCACTGGGGTGGGAGAACCTTCGTAAACGTCGGGGGTCCATTGGTGGAAGGGCACAGCGGAAATTTTAAAGGCAATACCGGCAATGACAAAGACTAGGGCGATCGCCAGACCGAGGGATTGACCCATACTGTCGGCATTGACTAACTTTTCCGCAATTAATACCAACTGGGTTTCGCCGCCGGACAAACCGTAGAGCAGGGAAAGACCGTAAAGAAAAATGGCAGAACTAGAAGCACCAATGAGCAAATATTTCAACGCCGCTTCATTGGAACGGGGGTCCCGTTTCATGTAACCGGTCATTAGGTAGGAGGAAATACTGAGCATTTCCAGGGAGATGAAAATCATCACCAACTCGTTGGCCGCCGAGAGGAACATGCCCCCTAAGGTGGCGGTGAGCAAAATGGCAATGAATTCCGCCAAGGAAGTCCCCGTTTGTTGGACGTAGCGCACCGACATCAAAATGGTGACAACGGTGGACAAGGCAATGATGCCTCGGAAAATAACGCTGAGGTTATCCCCGTTAAAAGCGCCGATAAAACCGATGGGATCCGCCATGGACCAGGAAGTAACTAGCAAACCCACCGACACTAATAAACCGGCGATCGCCAGATAGGGCAGGGCCAAAGCTACCTTTCGTCCTCCAATCAAATCCACAATTAGCACAAGCAGGAGAGTGACAATAACAACGCCCTCCGGCAAAATTGTCCCCGCATTGAGTTGCGCTGCAACGTTACTAGAAAAGTCCATAGGTACAACCGAGAAATGCTCACGAATAAGCTTAGCGCAGGTTTGCCGCAAAGGAGAATTAGAATAGGTGATGGAATTTATTAGTACTTCCCTAGTTTTGGCCAATGGCAAAGGAGCCCCATGATGGCATAATCACTCCCCATTCATCAAATTGATCGGCCTTAGCAACCTGGAGGAAATTTCAGAAAAGCACGGATAAAGACTATCAATAAATCAATTAGTATTATAGGTATGAATAAGATACAATTTCACTAAAGGAGCTAATGAGGTCTCAAAGCTATGCCCATCGGTGTTGCTGAATTTATGGAAAACCAGGAGAATCGCTGTCCGGTGGTTCTGGTACTGGACACATCTGGCTCGATGCAAGGAGCGCCGATTAGGGCTTTGAATGAGGGCATTAAAACCTTTCAGCAGGATGTGTTGCGCGATACCCAAGCAATGTTGAGTGTGGAAACAGCCGTAGTGACCTTTGGCAATGGTGGGGTGCAAACAGTGCAGGACTTTGTCGGAATTGACCGATTTAGTCCTCCCATTCTGGAAGCCGGAGATTTGACTCCCATGGGAGAAGCCATTGAGTTGGCATTGGATCTAGTGGAGGATCGTAAGGCGGTGTACAAAAGCCATGGCATTCAATATTACCGGCCTTGGGTGTTTTTGATTACCGACGGTGCGCCCACAGATCAATGGCTCAATGCGGCCCAGCGAGTGCAACAGGCAGAAGCGGCAAATCGCCTATTATTTTTCTCCGTTGGCGTACAGGGGGCAGATATGGCAAAGTTGAGGCAAATTTCCAATAATCCCCCGGTATTACTCAATGGCTTAGATTTTCGGGATCTATTCCAGTGGTTAAGTAGTTCAATGAAGCGGGTATCCGGCAGTAAAGTTGGGGAGTCCATTGCCTTACCTCCAGTTAGTTGGGGACAAATCACCACCTAGGGGGAATTTAACAATGTGGAGAACGGTTTGTCAGTCGGCGATCGGCAGTTTTCATGTCGAAACAGGGTTGCCTTGCCAGGATTACGGAGCTTATCAAACCCTGGGCAAAGACATCTTAATTGGGGCAGTAGCCGATGGAGCTGGCAGTGCCAAGCATTCTGACCTGGGGGCCAAGGTGGCAGTGGAAACGGCGATTCAGTTTGTTCTTGATCTAGTGAGCGGGGGTTTTGATGAGCAAAATTCCGAAAATCAAACCTTAGCAGAGGAAGGATCAGAAAAAACTTTATCAGCTATTTTTGAGCAATTTTTTTTCCTCTTTTGTTGACAAAAGTTCAACAGGAATTACAACACGTAACTCAAGTGTCTAAAGTTGAATTTCCTGATCTTGCCACCACTTTATTGGTGTTTATTGCTACTTCAAAATGGTTAGTGGCGATGCAAATTGGGGATGGTTTTATTCTGGCTAAACCTGTGGGTGAGAAATACCAGTTATTATTTCAACCCGATAAGGGGGAGTATATCAACGAGACCACCTTCGTTACTTCTGCTAATGCTTCGGCGGAAATGCAAATTCGAGTTTTAGCTGAACCTTTAGAATTTATTTGTGCCGCCACCGATGGAGTGGAAAAAGTAGCAATTAATTATGCTGATTGGCAACCTTTTCCGCCATTTTTTCAACCGTTAGAACAGTATTTACAGACAACTGAGCAACCATTAGAGGAAGATCTGAAAGAATTTTTACAACGGAAAGATTTGAATGCTCGCACAACCGACGATAAAACTTTATTGTTGGCATTATGGACAAACAATCAGTAATGATAACGACAAGCTAGAATGCGAATTTTTTCATTTTGAACTTCATAAATTAAACGGTGCTCCTGGGTAATTCTCCGTGACCAACAGCCTGATAATTCATGTTTTAAAGGTTCTGGTTTTCCCAATCCGGTAAAAGGATCTCGCTGAATTTCTTTAATTAATTTCATAATCCTTAAGGCCTGTTTGCGATCATGCTCAATCCACCATTGCAGATCATCAAAGGCATTAGGGTCAAATTCCAAGTTTTTCATTAACTTCCACCAGACTAAACCCTGTGTTTCGTCCCTTGGCTTCCAGTAAGCGATTCTTCATGCTCTCGCTCTTCAGAAGATAAGCAGTTTCCCTTTCGGATTGAATTTCCTGCCATAGGTCAATGGGAACCAGCACAGCAACGGCTCTGCCAGCTTCATCGGAAACGTACTGGATTTCGGAAGAACTCATTGGTCAAAGAAAGAAAATTATCTTAATAATAACTTAAGGTTAACCCCAGTCATGCACTGGTTGGCAATCAGTAAAATGGTGGTACTTCGTGAAGGCGTTCTTAAATTTTCTTGACTGATAAGTATTTTGTTATGGTCTCTTCCCCTATTTATCTCTGTCGACGCAATAACAAACTCATTATCTTGACGGAGGAATTAGCCCACAGTGGTGAAGCAAAGGTATGGCGGACGGACTTCAAGGGCTATTTGGCAAAAATCTACCACGATCGCCACAATGAGCGCATTGCCAAGTTGCAGTTAATGGTGATCCAAGCTCCCAGTGATCCCAATAGCCATCTCAACCATATTTCCTTTGCTTGGCCCTATTCGATTCTGGAAGATGAAGCTGGGGAAGCGGCGGGATTTTTGATGCCGGAGGTGGTGGGTTCCCAAACTTTATTAAAACTTTGTACACCACAGTTAAGGCGAAGATTAAAGCTACAGGTTGATTGGTATTTTCTCCATGTGGTAGCCCGGAATGTGGCGGGAATTATCCAAGCGATTCATGCCAAGGGCTATGTGTTGGGGGATATTAAGCTAGAAAATATTCTGGTCAATAATCGAGCTTTGCCCACCATCATTGATACGGATTCTTTTCAAGTTCCCGACCCGTACAGCGATAAAATTTATCGTTGTTTAGTGGGTTCAGAAGGGTTTACCCCGGCGGAATTGATTGGGGTGGATATTGCTTCGGTAAATCAAACGGAAGTCCATGATCGCTTTCGCTTGGGCGTGGTAATTTATTACCTTTTATTTGGTGGGCCACCGTTTCGAGGATTGTGGCAGGGGTCAGGAGATCCGCCGGAGCAGTCGGAATTAATTCGACGGGGCCTATGGCCATTTTCGTCCGACAGTTTAATTTTGCCGAGTCAAACGACGATGCCATTGGAAATTCTCCATCCTCAGTTACAAGCTTGTTTTTTGCATTGCTTTAACGACGGACATCAATTTCCCCATAAACGACCCACAGCGGGGGATTGGGTCAAAGTGTTGGAGCTCAGTTTAAATGACATAGTTTCCTGCGGTAAGGTGGATAGCCATCATTACAGTGCCAGTTATGGCCATTGCTATTGGTGCGATCGGGCGAGGGATTTAAAGTTTGATCTTTTTCCAGGCAATGCTTTGGTTGCGCCTCAAACTGCCTCAAATGTAACCGATCCTTCTGCTAGTAAGACAAAAATTAGCTTACCAAAGGTGTCGCCACCACCAAAGCAACTTCCTCAAAAATGGTCAAGACGGAAAGTATTAGCAGGTTTGGGTTTAGCTACAGTGGGTGGTGCCGCTGGGATTAAAATTTTTGCTCAACCGCTTTCTGTTACCCAAAAAATTCTACCACCAGCTAAACCGGCAGTTTATTTAAAGCCAACTCCATTTACAGAAGAACTGCCAAATGGAATTCAACTGGAAATGGTGGGTTTGCCAGCCGGAAAATTTTTAATTGGATCTCACAAAAGTGACCCAGATGCATGGGATAGTGAATTTCCCCAACAGGAAGTGGCGGTGCTCAGCTTTGCAATCGGAAAATATCCCGTTACTCAGGCCCAATGGCAGGCCGTGATGGACACCAACCCTTCTCATTTTGATAATGATCCCCAAAATCCAGTGGAAGAAGTGAGTTGGGACGATTGCAAAGAATTTTGTCGAAGGTTATATGAGTTGACAGGAAAAACCTACCGATTACCCAGTGAAGCGGAATGGGAATACGCTTGCCGGGGTAGAACGACAACCCGCTATTCCTTTGGAGATAATGCAGAAGTCTTAGAAAAATATGCTTGGCTTACAAGTATTAACGATCTAAGTTATTCTCCTGTAGGTAAAAAGAAGCCTAACCCCTGGGGAATACACGATATGCACGGCAATATGTTGGAATGGTGTGAAGATGGCTGGCATGAAAATTATGAAGGAGCGCCAACAGATGGAAGTCCATGGAATGATAACCATAATGAAACGAGAGGTCGAGTATGCCGGGGCAGTTCAGGGGGCAGATCTCCTAAACAGTTTCGTTCCGCCAACCGTATACACATGCAGCGTGGTAGCACGCAGTACGGCACCGGCTTCGGTTTTCGTTTAGTTCTGGCGTAAGGCAAGATTTATTTTATCCTTTTTCTTTTTAGGTTTTCCGCCGTTAAGCGGGTCGATTTTTTCTCGTCCATTGCGGATGACAACATAAGCTCAGGAGTTTTCTAAATTTAGCCTAGAGTTATTACAGAAGGGTGGATTTGTTTTCAGCATCCTCAGAAATAAATGGCTATATCACAAACTAAAAGCAGATCGACTAACGTATTTCAGAGATCAGTCACTGGATTATGTAGTAAGAAGTATGACCTTAGCTTCCTTCCCTATACCTGGAAAACCTTTAATTCATTGACCTTAAATTTTATGAAGCCACATAATTTCTACATAGATTATCAAGAAAAGAATCTGGAAATGACTCTTAAGACAAACGAGGTTTATCGACTAAAATGTGATCTTCTTCGTACTTATTCTGGACAATATGATAGTTGTGAAGCCCATGCATTAATCTACTACTGGGAAATTAACGGATTAAGACTTGGGAACAGAAGAGTTGAGCCAGCTGACTATAAACTCTTCAAAGATTCTAATGGACAAGTATGGGAGATAAAGGACTACAGGGAAAACTCTCCTCCGGATGCTCCTGCGCTAATCTTTCGTCTGATCTGCCTGAAACACAGTTTAGGGTGCGTTAGCTAGCAAGTACATGACGCATTAAAACCCAGCTCTGTGGTGCTTTACGGCTACGCCTAACACAACCTTGTTAGACTTAATGTCATCTCATATAATTGGGGATGTACCGTTAACACCAGGATTGGCTATGGAGTATTTATCATTGCCAGAAGTAGAACAAAACTTTGATAATCTCATTAACAAAATTGCTGAAGATCATCAGCCAATTACGGTTAAGGGTAGCCAAAATGAGGTGGTTATACTGTTGAAAGAATATTGGGCCGCTATTCAAGACACAATTTACCTTAACTCTATTCCTGGCTATGTGGATTCAGTTCATCAAGCGATTCATAGTTCACGGGAGGAATGGGTTAATGCGACAGAGTTGGGATTGTAATAGTGTGGGAAGTCATTTTAATTAAAAAAGCCTATTTGGATGAGTTTGCAGACTAATTATAATTTAGCTTTAAACAAACAAATAAAAACTAAACAATGATAATTTTTAGGTAATAATTATGAAATACCAAATCAAACTTAAAGAAAGTGAGGAAGGTTATGCGGTTTGGTGTCCTAGTCTGCCAGGCTGTGCTTCCCAGGGAGAAACCAGAGAGGAAGCTTTGGCAAATATTCAAGATGCAATTAAGTCCTATTTAGAAGTTTTAGAGGAACTGAATCACGATATTGAGTCCTGTTATATTGAAATCGAATTAAATCATGCCTAGTCTTTCGGGAGTAAATCATCTTAGAGCAATTAAAGCTTTTGAAAAAGTTGGATTTCGCATTATCAGACAAGGAAAACATATTACTATGACTGATGGTGACAAGATCCTCATTATTCCGCGAGCTAACCCGATTAATGCCTATACAATGGGAGCAATTGTCAAAGGTTCTGGTATGAGCATTGAAGATTTTAAAAAGTTACTTTAGTTGTACTTATAGCCGGAACATCGATCCATAGGATTGGCTACTGTGGGCTGTCAACCTTCAGCGATCGCCTATTCTTGCCCATGATAGTGAACTGACAGATGACAGTATCCTGATTCGGTAGAAAGACAATCAAATCACCTAATGACAGGGACTTTCCCCCTGATCTTGAAATTCGTCAGTATTAGCGGCCAGAAATTGCCAGCGGTAACCGTCGGGTTGGAGTTCCATTTTCAGTACTCCATAAACCCCCATGGCCTGAACTTCACTGTTGGGGCGCACGGTTTTGAAAGGATAAAGACTTTTGCCGCCGGTGCCAATTACAAATTGCCTCAACCCCTTTTCCCGATCCAATTCACCCTGGGTATTTTGGGGAGCAAACCTTTCGTAGAGATGGTCATGGCCTGATAGCACTAATTCCGCACCACCGTCGTAGAGAGTCTGCCACAGATCGCCCATTTGCGGTTGGTTACCATGCACACCCGAAGAATAACGGGGATGGTGCCAATAGGCCAGGATACAAGCTTTATTGTTTTGGGCTAAATCTTGCTTGAGCCATTGCTGTTGAGCTGATCCCATTTCGCAACCGCCAATGTATTCACAGTTGGAATTGAGGGCAATAAAATGCCAATCCCCTTGGTCATAGCTGTAATAACCCTTTTGACGATCGCCGGCTACGGGGCCGAAATAATCGAAGTAATCGGAGGCATTTTTATCAAGGCCGTAATATTCGTGGTTTCCAGCGACGGGTTTACTAATGATGTCGAATTTTCCCCAGGTGGGTTGGTAGGAATCTTGGTAATTGGCCAATTCTCCCCGCTCGTACTGGTTATCCCCCAGGGGTAAAACGAGATCGGGATTAGCACTAGCAACCAAATTAGCAGTGGCAGCCATCTGGCAGCGTTCTGCTGTGCCTAAACCGTTATTAAAGCCCGGATCTTCTGGAGCACAGGCAATATCACCAGCCGCCACTATAACCAACCCAGGGGACGAGCTTTGGGCCGGGGCATCGTTGGCCAGACTAACCGGGTCTGGATTTTGGTTAAAGTTGGCAATTAGTAAAAAAGTTACGGCAACCAGGGCTAAAAACAACCCGATCACCGACAGACGGGAAAAACCCATGGCTATCACAATGGTTATGTCCGCCAATTCGACAAAATGAATTTAGCGGCTCATTTTCTTATCCCGGTCCTGACGACGGCGATCGCGCCATTCCAAGGTGGTCAGGTAGAGAATGCCCCCACTGACTAGCACTAGCATCACCAGGGCCGCTAAGAAAAGGGTGTTGAGAACAGGAGTAGGAGTTGCTTCCACGGTATCAAAAGCTCTTAAACGGCAGCAAATCTGAGGTTTTCCCTAGAAGCCGTTCCGACCCCACACCACCATGCTGATGGACCAGGTGAACAGAACCAACACGCTTACCCAACCTAATGTCAAAATGTCCATAGTCTTTTGTTAAATACGCCGATAAAAACGAGCTTTGTCAGCCTTTATCTTACGGCGATCGGGCAAAATTTTAAAGCTTGTGTCGGGGACAGCACTGCCCGATCAATCTGCCATTAAGCCGCCGTTGCTCCATTTTCTCCCCTCCTTTCCATTCAACCTAGAAACCATGGCCCTGTTCAACCATTACCAGGTGGAAACCCCCGAAAGTGTCGAATTGGAATTTACTCTGGCCGGCATTGGCAATCGCCTTTATGCGGTGTTGATTGACTATATCTGCCTGGGAACCATTATCTTTGTACTTTTGATTATTTGGGCGGTACTGGCCTACAATCTTTCCCTCTATGTATCCGACGACTGGCAACTGTGGTTGACGGCAATCCAAATTTTTCTGATTTTTGCAGTTTATGTGGGCTATTTTGTCTTTTTTGAAACCCTATGGCAGGGACAAACCCCCGGTAAACTTCGGGCCAAAATTCGTGTAATCCGGGGAGATGGGCGACCAGTGGGGCTACAGGAAGCTAGTTTACGGGCTCTGTTTCGCCCCATTGATGATTTTCTCTACATTGGCGCTCTGATGATCATTTTTGGCCGGCAAGAAAAACGCATTGGAGATTTATTGGCTGACACCCTGGTGATTCGAGAAAGTCGAGACCAAAGAGGTGATCGCCTACAGCTTCAACAACCGGAAGCGGCAAAAGCTTTAGCGGCCCAATTAAACCAATCGTCAGAGTTAGAAAGAATTACAGCAGACCACTGGTTCGTGATCCGGGATTATCTACTCCGACGGGGGGATTTGCTGCCCAAGGCCAGGCAACAGACAGAGGCAAGGCTAGCCCAACAGATACAAGACCGCTTGCATCTCACGGTGCCCCTAGCCGATACTCCCCCCGAAGTTTTGTTAGAGGCAGTTTACCTGGCCTGTCAAGACCGCCAAACGGTCCTGACTAAGGAAAGTCTTGAGTTTTAAAACCCTGGAAATTTGTTGAAAAAAAATAGCGATCGCCTAGGCTTGCAATTCTGCCAGGCGGGCCAAAACTTCTTCGCTGTGGTTGGCGGGTCTCACTCCCAGAAATCTTTCCCGCAAAATACCATCGGGATCGATGACGTAGGTATGTCGTAGGGCCATGCCACTCAGCCAAGAGCCATAGGCTTTAATTACCGCTCCATCGGAGTCTGCCAACAGGGGAAACTTAAGCCCCTCTGCATCGCAAAAAGCTGCATGGGAATCCAAATCGTCCACACTCACCCCGATTACCTGGGCATTGAGGGCTTGGTATTTGGTCAAATCCCGCTGGAAACGCTGGGCTTCCAAGGTACAGCCGGGGGTAAAGTCTTGGGGATAAAAATATAAAACTACCCATTGACCTCGGTAATCAGCCAAATTAATTTCCCCTTCGCCAGTGTTGCTGGGCAGGGTGAACAGGGGCGCGGGTCGGCCCAACTCTGGTTGAGTTCCCCCAAGGGCATAGCTGGGCAAATCAGCCAATCCTAGCCATAAACCTAGGGTCAAGAGTAAGGCAATAATTGTTTTTTGCCAGGAAAATTTTTTGCTTGTCATAGGGGATGTTTTGAAGTTGCGACACGGATTTACCGGTGAACATAAATGAATTTACCTGCCATTGTTCCACAGCTTTTTTCTGAGAGCAGAGCTCCGCTGACATCAACTAATCACCTAGAGTTTGTGACCTACTCCACGGTGACGGACTTGGCCAAATTACGGGGTTGGTCCACGTCTAAGCCTCGGCGGGCGGCAATGTGATAGGCCAAAAGTTGCAAGGGAATCACCGCCACAATCGGAGAAAGCATTTCTTCCACGTGGGGCACCAGCAATAAATCATCAAACACGGAACGGGCTTGGTTGTCGTCCATTGGAGTAACCCCGATTAACCTAGCATCCCTGGCTTTAGCTTCCTGGGCATTGGAAATTACCTTGTCATGGACTGACCCCGGCATAGCGATCGCCACCACTGGGACTTTGGCATCCAAAAGGGCAATAGGGCCGTGTTTCATTTCCCCAGCCGGGTAACCTTCCGCATGGATATAGCTAATTTCCTTTAGCTTGAGGGCCCCTTCCAAGGCAATGGGAAAGTTAATGCCCCGACCAAGAAAAATAAAGTCCTGGGTTTCGGCAAATTCATGGGCTAGGGCTTCAATGGCACTACCCTGCTGTTCCAAAATAGTTTCAATCTGGGCGGGCAATTGTCGTAGACCCACCATAATGTGTTCTATGGCCTCCAGGCTCAGACTGTGCCGCTGAAAGGCGATGTCCAAAGCTAGGAAATAAAAGGCTAACACTTGGGCTACAAAGGTTTTAGTGGCCGCCACCCCAATTTCAATGCCGGCATGGGTATTGATAATTTCATTAACCATAGTGGCCAAGGTACTTTCGGGACGGTTGGTAATCCCCAAAATTAGGGGTTTATAGTCGTCTTCCAAAGTGAGGCGCCGCTGTTTTTCCATTTCTAATGCCGCCAAAGTATCAGCCGTTTCCCCCGACTGAGTTACGCCAATGGTGAGGGTATGGGGCGTTAGAGGAGGGGCAGCATAGCGAAATTCCGAAGCGTAATGCACTGTGGTGGGAATGCCGGCCAATTGTTCGAGTAAATATTTCCCCACCAGCCCGGCATGCCAACTGGTGCCACAGGCCAAAATTTGAATGTGTTGCAGATTTTTGGTCAACTGGGGGTCTAAACCCAGGAATACAGGGCTATGGCTAGGATGGTCGGCGGCCCGCCATTGTTCATTTAGATAAGTTGCCAAACAAGTGCGGACAACGGCCGGTTGCTCGTAAATTTCCTTGAGCATAAAGTGCCGAAAGCCCTGTTTTTCGACGGTGGTAGCGCTCCAGTCTAGGGTACGGGGCAGTTTCCGCAGCCTTTTGAGTTGGAAATCATAAACTTCTACCCCCAGGGGCGTTAATCTGGCAATTTCCCCATTCTCCAACGACAGTACCGTATTGGTGTGGGGCACTAGGGCAGTCACATCGGACGCACAGAAAAATTCCCCCTGGCCAAATCCCAAAATTAACGGGGCTTGCTGTCGGGCCACAATTAACTGTTCAGGGCAATGGGCATCCAACACGGCGATCGCAAAGGCCCCATCGAGCTGGTGTACAGCCTTACCAATGGCTTCCAGCAAGGCTTCGTCTGGGTCATCGTCAGGCAAATCCTTGAGAATATCGGCGATTAAAATCGGAATGACCTCAGTGTCAGTTTCCGAATAAAACTGATAACCCTTTTCCTTTAACTGATCCCTCAGGGTTTGGTAATTTTCAATGATGCCATTTTGCACAACGGCGATGCGTTGCTGGTTATCCAGGTGGGGGTGGGCGTTATGTTCCTCTGGTTTACCGTGGGTGGCCCAACGGGTGTGCCCAATACCAAGGCGGGAAAAGTTGCTGTGGTTTTCTAGCTTCTCCTTGAGGTTAAACAGTTTGCCCTTGGCCCGCACCGACTCAATTTTTTCTTCGGTGACCGTAGCAATACCAGCGGAGTCATAACCTCTGTATTCCAAGCGTTCTAGCCCTTCAATGAGGATATTTACCGCCGTTTGGGTGCCGATGTAACCAACAATGCCACACATGGAGATTCCCCAATGATAGTGAAAATGATCAAATTGCCCTCCAGTTTAGCTTTTTCCTTCTGCCCAGTGACAAATCTGTCCCACTCCATGGAATTTGGCTGGCCACGGCAATGCACTCCTGATAACGACTTAGAACAGTGGCAGACTATGCTTCCAACATCGACATCAGATGGGATTGTATTGATTGCTGGCCTATGGCACGGACAACGGCCCACATTCTGATGAGTTAAGAAGTTTACTAGTTCACTTCATTTAACTTCAGCAAGGGTGGGCAAGCATTAATTCGGAGCAAAGCCAAAGATTTATTTAGCTGGGATATAGGCCATCCACTCCCATTGCTAAGACCTGCCCATAGGAGTCCATGGGAGAAAACAGCCGTGTCTCCGGTGTTTCCAGGTTCAAACCGTAGGCTGAAGCCGCAGTGCCACTGCCTAGTCCAACAATGCGAACATTATCAATGTTGCCGTCTTCAAGGCTACTACTAACAGTGGCCCGAAACCTTAAATTGAAACTATTACTTAGAGGCAGAGCTAGGGAAACATCTTGCCAACTATTTTCCGGATCGACATTACCCGATAAACGTTTGACCTCTGTCCAGTTACTGCCGTTAAAAAGGTCTAGGGCAATGTATTCGCCATAGTCCCAATTTCCCTCAATGAACCAGGAAAAGGTGAGGACAGCGCTACTATAATTAGCTAAATTGAGTGGTTTAGCCATAGTCAGAGTAGCATTATTAGCTAGTCCATCTACCTCTGCTGAACGAGAGCCATCTCGGGCCCTTTGGGTAGAGCGAAACCAATCATTCTGATTATCCTCAATCCAGTTCCCATTCCATTCCGATATCTCAAAGCTGTCGTAGAACAGTAGATGTTCCGACGGCTTATCTTGAACTGTGATGGTTGTGGTGTCCGTCGAGGAAGCGCCATCGGCATCGGTAACTTGAAGACCAATGGTATAGATGCCAGGCTGAGTTGGAATAAAGATTGTGTCAACACCAGTCCCATCATCGTACTGGCCATCGGCATCCAAATCCCAGGCATAGGTCATAATGTCATTCCCTGGATCGGTGGAATTTACACCGGAGAGGACAAAGGGAACGTTGATAAAACCTGTCTGCGAAATACCCGCGTTGGCGATCGGGGCAATGTTGTTGATGGTAATGCTCTGGCTGGCCTTTGCTGTACCCCAAAGATTATCTGTAACTTGTAATCCAACGGTAGCAATGCCACTATTAGGTGTTACGAAGTTGACACTGGAGCCTGTCGCATCGTCATATTGACCGTCACCGTCAAAATCCCAGTCATAGCGAGTAATTGAGCCATCACTATCGGTGGAGTTAGCCCCCGACAAAACTAAAATTGTTCCTTCGTTAACCGAGGTATTGCCAGTAATAAAAGCTTGGGGAAGGGTATTTTGCCCGGCAGGCAGGGCAGTAATTTTAACTTTATCGACGTTACCGTCTTCGGTACTACTACTGACGGTAGCCCGGAAGCGGAATTGGAAGTTACTTAAGATTGGTACATTGATGGAAACATCCTGCCAAACATTCTCCGGACTGATATTGCCGGCTAAACGTTGTTGCTCTTGCCAGCTACTGCCATTCCAAAAATCAAGGGCAATGTATTCGCCACTATCCCAGTTACTTTCGATGAACCAAGAGAACGAGAGGGTAGCATTGCTGTAAGCAGTGAGGTTAAGGGGTTGGGCAATAGTTAGGGTCGCGTTATTCGCCGTCCCATCCACTTCTGCCGAACGGGAACCATCCCGGGCCCTTTGGGTAGAGCGGAACCAATCGTTTTGACTATCTTCGATCCATAGACCATTCCACTCCGAGACTTCAAAACTATCCGAGAAGATGGTTACTGGAATGGGTTCGTTATCGTCATTAACTAGGGCAATATCATCAGGATTCAAACCGTTGTACTTGTTGTCAGCGCTAGATACCGTACCTGTCACAATGGAGTACGACACGTTACCATCACTTTGCCCATCGTTAACACCTGTTACCGTTACAATCTGGGGAGTATTCCAATTAACACTGGTAAAAACAAGGGAAGAAGCATTAACTATCCCTTCTGATGTGTCGCTAGAGCTAATGGGCAGAGTAACATTGGCGGTCGGTCTAGAGGTGAGACGGACCGTAAAGGTCACCGTTCCCCCATCTTCAGTGGTGTTATTGGCGCTGAGACTGCTAATCCAAACACCAGCAGTGTCATTATCTTGATTGGTAATGGTTACGTTGGTTGGATCTAGACCACTATAACCGGGGTCAGTGGAGCTGGCGGGAGCTAGAACAATGGTGTAGGGGACGTTATCATCGTCCACATTGTCATCTAGCCCCGTAATCGTAACAGTTTGGGGAACATTCCAGTTCGCGCTTGTGAACGTCAAGGTGTTTATATTGACCGTTCCCTCATTAGTATTGCTACTACTAACTCCAATGGTGACATTAGCGGAGGGCTGAGTTGCCAGGACTACGGTGAAGCTTGCCTGTCCTCCTGCTTCCGTTGTCGTCAACCCCGATGTTGGTGAAACAAGAATTGCGGGACTGGCAGTGGGCTGAACAAAACTTCCTGTGATGAAATACTGGCCGAGACTGGCGTATTCAGTATATCCAGAGGGGGGATTGGCGAAAGGATTACCAACACCGACTCCGTCAATTGACAAATAATAGGTACCAGCCGTTGTAATCGTATAGTTCAGACTTGCGGTGAGTAAATCTGAAGGATTATTTTGGACAAGCAGGGTACCGGAGGCATCGAACAATTTGGCGAAGATGTCTAAATTCGGACCACGGGGAGTCAAATATTCTGTAGTGTAGGTGCCTTCCCCATTAGCGATATAAGCGCGAGAGGCATTGTTGATATTGAAATTAACGTTTCCGACTCCAGTGACAAACTTAAACCAATCGATATCGCTTGTGCGCTCAATAATCCCAAATATACTAATATCGGTACTGGTTAACTCAAAGGCAGAAGCCAAGGTGTTGCCGTAATCATCGACTCGGTAGCTAAAGCCATTGCTGGTGATGATGGCGAGATCATCTTCTGTATTGTTAGCGCCTATGTATTCACCCTTGCTCCATTGGGTAACATTCTCATCGGCGTTGATAAAAGGTGCCCCCATAATCGTGCCCCAGCTCGTTGCGCCGGAACCATGACCCTCATAATAGCTAGAATTGCTACCATAGCTACCTCCGTCATGGCGGAGATTGAGGGTATGTCCCACTTCATGGCTAACGGTTTCCGCACCGGCATATTCTCCTTGGTTAAAAACTAGTGCCACCTCATCTGTAGCCCAGTTGAAACTGTTGTAGTAGGCTGTGCCTCCGCCTCCTGCATTGGTAATGGCTTTTCCTGTAACAAGGTTTAAATTACTGGTCATGGCAACGCGAATTCCCCACCGTTGGTCCCCACTGCCTGACTTTTTCAAATCTTCTGTATTGGGTTCTTCGGTGGTAACGTTGACATTAAAGGGCGCGAAATCTTCTGCAACCCGTTGCCATATTTTCTGGACTTCTTCTTTATTGGCATCGGTAAATGTGTTTCCACTGTAGTAAGGCTGAAGCTGGAGGGCTCCTCCGTTTTCCCACTGGGAACTGGCAATAAAATAACCATCAAAATCTAGATAGATTGTGTGGTTGGCAAAAGGATTACTGTGGAGTTTAAAGGTTTTATCAAAGGATACGGGCGGGATTGACGCTGCGCCATCCTGGTAACCAACCGGAGCTTCGGTGATCAACATCGCACAGGCTGGACAGGCGCAAGAAGCCGAGGAATTGGCCAAAAGGTGGGATGGGTTTGATGATTCTCCTAGCCATCCGTCCCGATTGAACAAAGAGATTGCGGCAAGCTCAAATTCACCATTGATTCCACTTTCTTCGGATAAGAGGGGACTGGGTTCATTAAATGGCTGAACATCTGGCAATGGAACTAAATGAAAAATAGAGTTTTCATTAGACAACTTTATAAGCGCAACTGTCAATTCTAGGGGAAATATTGGCCCAATCCAAGCCAGAAAATTTCTAAAATTTCCTTCATTCCAATTGGAGATGGTGATCGGAGAAGCAACGACATCGGCGGCGACTAGTTGGCTCTGATTCTGTTCCAGAATAGTCTCTACAAACCCCAAGTTCAGAAAAGATCTCAGGGCGGTGGAGAGGGGAGACATAACGATTTCAGCGGTGGCTACCCGGTTCTCTTTTGGCCATAAAAACCTCAGCCCAAACTCCAAGTCTAAAAACGATTGCAGGGGATCGGATAGGGAGTCCATGGTGTCAACCTCGCGGTAACAGTTAGGGGTTCATTGCTTGTCGGATAGCTGAATTTAGAGAATCAAAGCTTTTTAATATTTGCTTTTGGATACTGATATTAAAATTCAGCATATTTAATATGCATTTAATATAAAAAAATTAAATGTTGCTCAACAAGCGAAGAAACACTGTATGCGGGGAACTATGGAAACATATTCGACAAAAAGTTCAGTAGATTCACTAGTTTATTTAAGGCGAAAGCTTGCCGCTAAAACCAATTGGCTAAATATTTTTATTACACCAACCAATTAACTCTGCATAGTTGGAGTGGTCGATGCCATTAATAAAGTCGATAACCAAATTTAGAAACCTAAGCTAAGGACAATGGGAGCTGATCCTATGGGCCCACAGCCCATCAGGAGGACTTCGGAGTCTGGAGTGACCAAACTATTAAATAGACCCAATACTCGTCCCATAAGGGCTCCAGCAATTTTAAGACTCTTTTAAAAAATAGGCCCTTAGTCACCGACTCATTGGAAGTTAATCCACAAGACTACAGCTTTAATATTGTCCCCCCGATTTACGATGCCGCATGGCGGTGATGCCGTTGGATTGTAGGACCTGTCCAGCCTGAACCGTTGCGTAAATCAGAACATGATCGCCGGTATCTGACCAGGATTGGACTCGGCATTCAAGATAAGCCAACGCTTCCGCTAAAATCAGGCAGCCATTCTGGGCCGAATAATGTTCCAACACGGTGAAGGGGTTATCCTCATCTTCCGGAAGAGGTTGGGGGTCAAAATGACGCCGCACACTCCGTCCCTCTTGCAAGAGGTTAAGTACAAAAGTGGTATTTTGCTGAGCTAGACCGTAGGCATCACATTGGGTTGGAATTGTTAGCATAATGCCGGCGGGAGTGAAGCTGGCTTGGGAAACCCAGGAGGTCAAAATACCTTGATGTCGGCCGTTCAACTGGGTTGTGACCACGCCAATGGAGCCGATAATACGTCCCACTGCTTGCTGGGTGCGGTCAGCCTGGGTTTCGGTGGTGGCCTGACGGGCAACCCTCTGCCGCTTGCGTGTACGCAGTTGTCGGGCGAAATTTGCGCCAGAGGTTGTGCAAGCATGTAGGGTATCGGGATCAGGGCTGAATTGGATGCGAATCGTTTCAAAGCCGAAGCGGTAGCCCCCATCTTTTAATTTGGTTTCGATCAAGTCAATCGCTTCACCACTCCAGCCATAGGAGCCAAAGACCCCAGCTAGTTTGGTTTTGGTTGCGGAGGATAAAACAATACCCAATGCCGTTTGGATTTGTACGGGGGCATGGCTCCCTAGGGTAGGAGAACCGAGGATAAAACCATCACAGGCTTGAATCGCATCGACAATTTCGTCTGTTTCGGCGATTTCACAGTTAATTGTTTCGACGGCGACACCGGCTTTAATTAATCCTTTGGCGATCGCCTGGGCCATGGTGGCGGTATTGCCATAGGCGGAAGCATAGATCAATGCAACTTTGAGGGTCTGGCGGGGTTGTTGCTGACACCATTGGCGATAATCATCGTACAGACGACTGAGGCTAAAACGAACCAGGGGGCCATGGCCAGGAGCGATCATCTGCAGACTTAACGGATCAAACTGATCCAGGGCCGTTTCGACCTGTTTGATTTGGGGGGCGTGCAAACAATCAAAGTAAAAACGGCGATCGCCGCTTAATTGTCGCCAGTCCTCATCAAAAATTGCATCACCACAAACATGGGTGCCAAACAACTTGTCACTGAAAAGGATTTGGGTAGCTAAATCGTAGGTACACAAACCATCAGGCCAACGGGGGGTCGGCACAGTCATCAATTGGAGCACATGGCCCTGGCCCAAATTGAGGATTTCCTGGGACCGCACGGTTTGAAATCGTTGTTCCCAATCGGGAAAGGTGGCCTTAAGCACTTTCACTGCGGGGCGAGAACAAACAAGTTTGGCCTTTGGTGCCCGGCGCAGTAATTTCTCTAGGGTAACCATGCGATTGGGATTAACATGGCTAGTGACTATGTAGTCAAGCTGGACTAAATCTAAATGGTTTGGCAATTCCGATAGATACAGGTCGCAAAATGACTCTCCTGGGGGATCAATCAGTGCCGTGTAATCGCCCTGAATCAGATAGGAATTAGACGTAGTGCCCCGACGGCGACCATATTCCACCTCAAATTTGAGTCGATCCCAGAGGCGAGACCGTAACACTCGGGTTTGGGGGGCAATCTCTGCAACCTGAATATCCCGAGGCAGGGAAGCAACGGAAATTAAATCTGACCCAGTATCCAAAGCTTGTGGGGGACCACTAATTGAAGAAATCATAGGTTTAACCTCAGATAAAGATGACATGGAGTGAGGATGGTCAAGATAATCAAATTGAGGAGGAAGCCTTACCAGACTTGAGGATTTGATGGCGGCGGGAGATTTCCCGTTCAGGATCGACCCCTTCAAAGGTAGGGGGTAACCAAACCCTTACTACGAGCAAGGCACCAAGAATGAGCAGAAACGAACAAGCTGCCAGCACTTGCTCCCAGGGCACTTCTAGAACGCCCCGCACAATAATTTCCCGTAAAACTGAAACAATTGAGACTTCCACTGCAACTCCTATGGAAACCCGGTGTTCCTGCAGATAAATAATCAGCAACCGAAATAGCTCCACTAAAATCAGCAGGAATAAAATGTCGGCGGTGACCCGGGGAAAATCTAATGGGGGAAAAAGGGACACAAACATTTCCCTTAACTGCATCACCATGAAACTGAACAGGCCAACGCAAAGCGAAATCACAATGAAGTCCTGTACCGTTTCCAGTAGACGAACAACAACGGCGCGACTGAAATAGAGGAGAGTAGGCTTGGCGTCCGAATCCGAATTGGTTGAGAGGAGTTGCATGAGAAAATCCCAGGTAGAAGGTGAATTTAGTAGTGGTTGCCCAGTTTGCGGTGGTGGGTGGCAGTCAGTGCATTCAATTTGGCAATCCGCCCGGTTTGTACGGTGCTGTAGATCAACCAATGGTCATTGCCATCAAGACGGGAAGTAACCTCACATTCCAGATAAGCTAGGGTTTCCAATAAAATCGGAGAACCGTTCTGGGCCGGATAGGTATTAATTCCAGCAAACCGATCTGCCCCGGGGGGAAAACGCAACAGGAAATGCCGCATCAAGCTTTGATAGTTGTCCTCTTCCAGCACATTAAGCACAAAAGTATCGCCGGGATGGAGCAATGATTCGATCGCCCGTTCTTTGGCCACTGCAATCACAATGCCAAGGGGTTCAAAACTACCTTGGATCACCCAGGAAGCCAGCATGGCACTCCGTACATCCCCCTTTTGGGCCGTCAAAATATACAGTCCAGTGCTGAGCCGACCGATCGCCTGGTTTAGTTCTGGATCGAGGGCTGTGTCTGCCGGTCGAGATTGACTTTGGGTGAGGTACTGGCCCAGGTCGGTGCCCGCCTCACGGCAAAACTGATCAGTGGCCGCCGTTGGTTCCGTCTTGAGCAAAATCGGCTCAAAGGCTTCCAGCAAACCTAATTCCTGGAACCGATTGCGGAGGGGATAAATGGGCTCATCCTGTCCCCCTCCGGTCTCAAAAAGGCCGATCACCTGTTTGGGATGTACCGCAGCTAAAATGGTGCCCAGCAAAGGATCTAGGCTCGTTGATGTGGAAGATTGGGGAGGCATGCCAAGTACCAAGCCTGCCGCACATTGGGCCAGGGTGCGGACTTCCTGGGTATCCGCCACACTTAGATCGACCAACTCGATGGCCACACCGGTTTTACTAATGCCATCGGCAATGGCCCGCACCAGGCGATGGCTCACCCCATACCCATCCATATAAAAGAGGACCACAAAAGTCTGAGCCTTGACCTGGTTTTGACTCCAGGCATCGTATTGTCCAATCCAATGGGAAATGTGATGCTGCAATAGTGGCCCATGGCCCGTTGCCACTAGATCAACTTGCAAGGGCGCAATCCGTTTCAAGGCCATCAACACTGAGCGGGCATTCGGCCCCATCAAGCAGTTGTAATAATACTGAAAATCAGGTTCAAGCCGTTCTGGTGTTTGATCCAAAAGTGAATCATCACAATAATGCATGCCGAAAACGTCGCAGGTGTAGAGCACCTGGGTACCAGCGTCATAGGTCAAAATCGTATCGGGCCAGTGCAAGTTGGGTGCTGAAATAAATTCCAACTCATGGCCTTGCCCCAAATCTAGACTGTGACCACTTTTAACAATCCGTGACTCAAAAGACCGGTGCACCAGCTTTTCCAGGAATTGGATCGCCACCTTGGAGCCAACCACTGTCACCTGGGGGGCCAGGTCCAGGAGTTCCGGAATCAGCCCACTGTGGTCAGGTTCTGTGTGATTAACAATCAAATAGTCGAGGCTTTTTAGGTCAATTAGATCCTGCAACTGTTGTAAATAAACGGCCTCAAACTTGCGATGGGAAGTATCAATTAGGGCCGTTTTTTCCCCTCGAACCAAAAACGAGTTGTAGGTGGTGCCATGGTCCAACTCAAACTCAATATCAAAGCGATCCCGATCCCAGTCAAGGCAACGAATCGCTGTGGTATTGGCTGCGATGTCCGCGGTTTGGAGTGTTAAGCGGGGCTGGACAGCAGCAGATGTCGGAGAATCAATTAGGGTAACCATAGAAAACTTTGTGGATTTTCAAGCAAGTTCGCTGCTGTCTTCTATGGTGCTGTGGATATAGGATTCTGTAAAATGTCAATATCTAAATGAAAAAATTAGATATTCTTATATTTCAGCTTTTAGTCAATCAGTCAATCTAATCTATCAAGGGGCTCTATGCTTGGGTTAATGTCAGCGGAGCCCATTCCTCTTCGTCTATCCCGTTGCTCTCGCCATATAGTTAACTTGCAAAAGTTCGTAGTGTTTGTTTTCAAGGAGAGAGATAGGACTAGTCCCGGCGATCGCCTGCCTCAAACGATGGTTGATTTGTTCTTTCTGGGCGGTTTTAGAAAAAATCGCTTAAAATAAGAGTAATAACGCATCAGTAGTAGGATTATCATCCATGTTATCTTCCCTTGTCCGATGGGGAGGGAGTGGGTTGGTGGTGGCGGGGATTCTTGCCACGGAAGTAGTTGCAGTTAATTTTTTTGTTCCTGTTGTGGTTGCCCAAACCTACCAAGATACCCTCAATCAGAAAATGGCTATCCTGAAAAAATCTGGGGAACATTGGATTGAAGTCAATCTCTCGACACAGCGCTTGATTGCTTGGGAAGGAAGCAAGCCTGTCTATGCCGTAATTATTTCTACGGGCAAGAAGGGTACCCCGACAATTCCAGGCATATTTGCTATTCAAAGTAAACGAAGTATTGATCGCATGAGAGGGCAAGATTACGATATTGATGATGTTCCCTATGCCCAATATTACAGTGGGGGCTACGCAATTCATGGAGCTTACTGGCATAGGAATTTCGGTACCCCCGTTAGCCATGGTTGTATCAATCTAGCGGTTGATCATGCCAAGTGGTTGTTTAACTGGTCGGAGGTGAAAACCCCTGTGGTTATTCATCCTTGAGCAGTACCTTAGCCTGGGATTTGTTTGTAACGCCATCCAGTGTCCCCAGGGAAACCAAGGAAGCCAGCCATTGGTGAGAGTAAATGGACGATGCTTGATTCGATGACCTAATCTTGCCCACGAACTAGATTTTTCTTGCTAGGATTGGGCTTAAGTGGTTTAGTCCTCCGTTTTGGGCAAGAAATTCTACCCTCCGCTGCCCCAGTGTCCCATTGCATCGGACTTGACTATTTGTCTGCCTCCCTTTGCCCTACCCTGCCTTCCATGAGTCCCCATTTGCTTCGCCTTCGCCCCTTGGTTGCCGCTCTAGTATTTGCTTTGGGTTTGGGGGCTACCCTCAAGCCTGCCCTCAGCGCTCCCAACGTCATCAACCCCGACGGTCCCCCATTAACGACTCCAAAGGAAAAGGATACCGGTGTGTCTGATAACGTTATCCTATTGGACAATAGCCCTAAGGCAGTGGTGGATGAGGTATGGCAGTTAGTTAATCAACAGTTTGTCGATAAGGACTTTAACCATTCCAATTGGTTATCGAAACGCCAAGAATTATTGGGACGCAATTATCAAGATAGTGCTGAGGCCTACCGACAAATTGGGCGCATATTAAAAGATTTGAATGATCCCTATACTCGCTTTCTTTCCCCGGAGGAATTTGCTATCCTCAGCAGTCAGACGGCGGGGGAAGCTTCCGGTGTGGGAATTCGGGTGTTGATGGATAAACGCAGTAGTGACCTGGTGGTGGTGGATGTGATGCGGGGCACCCCGGCTTTGAAAGCAGGTATCCGTCCTGGCGATCGCATTGTCCGCATTAACGGCCAACCGGCGGCCTTGATGTCCTTAGAGCAGGCTACGGAGGCGATCCAGGGGGAGATTGGCAGTGAGTTGAGCTTACAACTTTCTCGCCCCCAAAGCGGTGTTTTCAGTGTTACCCTCAAACGGGAAAACATCGAAATTGATTCCGTTACCTACAACGTTAAGGAAGAAGGGGAATTGCGAGTAGGTTACATCCGCCTCGACGAATTCAGTTCCCATTCCGCTGAGCAAATGGAAAAGGCGATTACGGAGCTGAACAATAGTCGTATTAGTGGTTACATCCTAGACCTGCGGGGCAACCCTGGGGGCTTGTTGCTTTCTAGCATTGACATTGCCCGCCTCTGGCTTAATCGGGGGGAGATTGTTAGTACCATTGACCGGCGGGGCGGCGATCGCCATTTTTCGGCCAACGGCAGGAGCCTCACGGATTTACCCTTGGTAGTGTTGGTCAATGAACGTTCCGCCAGTGCCAGTGAAATTTTGGCGGGGGCATTAAAAGAACAGGGAAGGGCCACTGTGGTGGGTACTGCTACCTACGGGAAAGGTACGGTGCAGTCTGTTAACACCTTGTCCGACGGTTCAGGCTTGGCGGTCACCATTGCCCGCTACTACCCCCCCAGTGGTACAGACATTGACCGTAAAGGCATTAGTCCCGATATCCATCTGGACATTTCCAACGATACCAAGCTCCGGTTTCGCAACGATCCAGACTTGATCGCCACGGATGTTGATCCCCAATATCAGCGGGCCATTACTGTGCTACGTCAACATCGCCATAGCTTAGGCCTACCGCCGGCCAAAGACCTGGGCATAGGTTTATTGGAACCCAGTCAACTTTAATCAGATCCCACACTAGAAAAGATCTCGCAGAGTTTCCCAACCCAGTCCTTCCCGCACCACCTTTGGTTCTTTGTCAGTGAAATCAATAATGCTGGAAGTTTGATAGCCAGGCTCCTGGTCATCGTCAATGATGATGTCCACCAATCTGTCGAACAGGTCAAATAGTTTCGCCTTTTCTGTCATGACAAACTCGTCTTGATCCGGTAGGTGAGCGGAGGTGGAAATAATCGGGTTACCCAGATTTTGTAGAATTTCCTGGCAAATGGGGCGATCGGGCACCCGGATGCCGGTGGTTTTTCGCTTTGGCTCCACCACTAGCTTGGGTACTTGCTTCGTGGCTGGGAGGAGGAAGGTGTAGGGCCCAGGGATCAACCGGCGCATGAGGCGATAGGCATTGTCCGCCACCACCGCATATTCAGCGATGTTAGACAGGGACGAACAGAGAAACGTTAACGGTTTATTATTGGAGAGTTGCTTCAGTTGTCTCACCCGCTGAACAGCATTTTTATCGTTGAGGTCACAACCGATGGCATAGACCGTATCGGTGGGGTAAAGCATAATTGCCCCCTGGCGCAGGCTTTTGCAAATTATGTCAATAGTGCGCTGTTGGGGGGTTTCGGGATGAAGATTGTAAAAGGTGGCCATTGTTTATGGGGTTGATTGCTTATTTTGACTGTCCCACGGGGATTTCCGGTGATATGTGCCTGGGGGCTTTGGTGTCGGCTGGGGTTCCCCTAGAATACCTGATCGAGAAACTAGCCCTGCTCGGCTTGGGTCATGAATATCGCTTGACAGCGGGTATGGTGCAAAAACAAGGTCAGGCCGCTACCAAGGTGGAAGTGCGGCTTTTAACAGACCAGTCTTCCGATCGCCATCACTATGAAGGACGGCATTTACCGGAAATAGAGCAATTAATCAAAAAAGCTAATTTACCCGCTAGGGTCAGTCGTTGGAGTTTGGCCATTTTCCATCAACTGGCGATCGCCGAAGGGGAAGTACACGGCATAGAGCCGGAGGCAGTGCATTTCCATGAAGTGGGGGCCACCGATGCCATTGTTGATATTGTGGGTACTTGTCTAGGCCTGGATTATTTAGGCATTGACAAATGTTATTGGTCTGCTTTACCTACGGGCAGTGGTACGGTGCGGGCGGCCCATGGTGATTTGCCAGTGCCAGTGCCAGCGGTGTTGCGACTCTGGGAAACTCGCCAAGTACCAGTCTACGACAATGGTTTGACGGGGGAATTGGTAACCCCCACCGGAGCAGCGATTGCCGTTACTTTAGCCAATCAATTTGGCACTAAACCCCCGTTCAATTTGCAAAAAGTAGGACTGGGGGCAGGAAGCAAAGATTTATCATCAGCCAATATCCTCCGACTCTGGATCGGGACGGAGTCCCAGACCGCCAAAACGCCGAAGGAGATCCCCTTTGGGCAACTGGAAACTATCACTGTGTTGGAAACCCAATTGGATGACCTCCAACCCCAGGCCGTGGGTTATCTTCTGGAAAGTTTGCTCCATCAGGGGGCGATCGATGTTTTCACCCAGGCGATCGCCATGAAAAAATCCCGCCCCGGCATCTTGCTCACTGTCCTCTGTGCGCCCGAAAATCAAAACCACTGCCTCAATTTACTCTTTCGGGAAACCACGAGTCTTGGTATCCGGGTCCGCCAACAACAGCGCTATGCCCTGGAGCGGGAATGGCAAACTGTAGTTATTGCCCATGGTTCCATTCGTATCAAAGTGGCCTACAGTTATCAAGCCGGTACAAAAATTATTCTCAATGCCCACCCCGAATTTGCCGATTGTGCCGCCCTCGCTAAGGCTACCGGCCAACCTTGGCAGTTAATTCACCAACAGGCGATCGCCGCTTGGTCAAGTATCAGTAAAGAGTCGGCCCAGGGTTGAGGTGACATTGACTGACGAAAGACTCATCGTTGTCGAGCCATGGAAATCACATCATCAACGGTCAAGTTCAACAGATCGTCCAGCGTTGGCGCCACATCTGGCCCTTGATAAACTAAAGGCAACGTTTCCCGGTGCCAAACCCAAATTTGTTGGCGGTCAATATCAATTAGCTATGTCAGTTTAGTTCCTTGGGTTAGACAATGCGGAATTTTAGTCTGCAGATTGAGAATATTTTGATCAGGGGAAAGAATTTCAATAACCATTCCGGTGGTCCTATCAATGGTTCGTCCTCGCCTCCCAGGCGAGCGCTGTTCACAACGGCAATGTCAGGAACGGGGGAGAAGGGGGGCACAAGACAGCGCAACTCTTGAATGGCTTCATAATCCCTCGTTTGCCGATTAATGAGGTTGACCAGATTACGTTGTAAGCGAGAGTGGAACGGGGTGGGCATGGGCTTTTGCTGGGAATAAATTCCCAGGCAGGGGAAGCCTCAATCTCCGGTCTTCGCAGAAATATGTCCAGACCATCCGTTAGCAGAGGTGACTGCATTTGCACTAGCCAAATGAAAAGAAGGTCTAATTAAATTCAGGTTGACATTCTCCACGAGCAATACCTAAGCAGATTTTTCTGGAGAGACAATCAAAAGGTCTAGGTCAGCCTTAGCTTGATTACCTTTGCGTTTGTTTCCAGTAGAAACTACTGGCGATAAGCAGGGTTACGCCCACCAAGGACAAGGACTTATAGATAATTAAATTAACTATAGGACACTATGCTACACAGTAGTTACGAATGATTTCATCTATGTTTACATCTGGAGAGGCGTATGTTCTTGCTCTTTTCAATGTACTAAAATCATGCTCTATGTCATTAAGATCTGGCGAGTAGGTAGGTAAAAATAAAATTGTATGTCCTGCCTCTTCCACTATTTTTTTAATCCTAGTCTTTCTATGAATAGGCGCATTATCCATAATTAATACCGATGGAATTGTTAATGCAGGTATCAAGTATAATTCAAGCCATCTTTCAAAACCTTCGGCATTTAAACTTCCAGTAAATAGCATCGGTGCTATCAGCTCTTTTTTTTCTTCTTTTTCTTTCTTTTTTTTCTCTCTTTCCTTGCTTTTCTCCATATACTCTTACTCCTCTTTTTGACCATCCTTACACTGAAGAGGCAAACTCCTCAAAACCAGCTTCATCTATGAATACAAGGCTTGCAACCCCATAAATTAGAATTAGCTCTTTCAGGATTTTTTGATATTCTGCTCTTTTTTCTTCATCTCTTTCTTTATATAGTAGCTGTTTTTTTTCTGGTAATTCCCATTTCTTTAAATTTATATGAAAGTGCGCTAGCAGTTACACCGAATTTCTTTGCTCTCTCTTTCATCGGCATATCCGGATTTTTCATCACATCTTTCTCTAGCTCTTTTATATCTATCTTCCGACGCCGGTTCTTTACCTTCGTTGGTCCCAGATTTTTCCGGCTTAACCATCTATAAATTGTCTCTCTACCTACTTTGAATATTTTTGATGCCTTCGTTACACCATTCCCTTCTTCTAGAAAACTTATTACTCTTAGCCGTAAATCTAGATCGTATGCCATAAGTTGCTTATTAGTTTAGTCATTATTCATAATATGGCATTATACATATCGTCCGCCCCACTCTTATTTCAGTTAGCTATACTTTCAAAGGAAACAGGGGCAACTGTCCTTGTCTCATTTAGTTTAGTAACAAGTAATGGTGAGCAACAACTGGATTGTTACCCAAACCTCGATATGGGTAGACCCAAAACGTTAGAAGTAAACCAAGACCATGAAATGGAAAAGCCCCCACCCCGAAGGGCAGGAGCCGTATGAAAAGATCACTAAAATGAGTTAGAGGGAATTAGCCCCCGCTACCACTTCCAACAATTCCTGGGTAATGGCCGCCTGACGAGCCTTGTTGTAGGAAAGGGTCAGAGTGCCAATTAACTGTCCAGCATTGTCACTGGCATTACTCATGGCCGTCATCCGAGCCGCCAACTCACTGGCCGCCGATTCCTGCAGAGCCCGCAACAACTGGTTGGTGTTATACAAGGGCAACAGAGCTTCCAGAATTTGCACTGGATCCTGCTCAAAAATCATATCCTGGGGAAAACTTTCCACCGAAGTAGCAACCTTTTCTCGTTCCACTTGGAACTTTCCACCCCTGGTAATGAGCCGGAAAATCTCATCATCGGCGGCTTCCAGTCCCTGGGGAGAGAGGGGAAACAGGGTTTGAACCACAGGCTGGGAGCTAATCAAAGAAACAAACCGAGTGTAAATTAGCTCCACCCGATCCACTGCCTCGGAAACAAACAAAGCCACCAAAGAATCAGCGATCTGAGCCGCTTCTGAAGCGTTGGGAATTTGTTCTAGATTGGCGTAGCTGGCGGCCACATCGTAGTCCCGCCGACCAAAATATTGTTTGGCCTTACTGCCCACCAACACTAGTTTGACTGCAATGCCTTGGCTTTTTAATTCCTTAGCCCGTTGTTCTGCCCGCTTAATGGCGTTGACGTTATAACCACCGCATAACCCTCGATCGCCAGTGACCACCAGGAGGGCCACCGCTTTAGGTTCCCGTTGCTCAAACAATGGTAATTCTGTTTCTGCAAAGGAAAGACGATTTTGCAGATTGTATAGCACCTGGGCAAGGGCATCAGCAAAGGGCCTGGTGGAAAGTACTTGTTCCTGGGCCCGACGTACTTTGGCCGCCGCCACTAGGCGCATAGCTTCAGTAATTTTTTTAGTATTTTTGACCGACTGAATCCGGTCACGAATCGCTTTGAGGTTAGGCATAGGACGTTACACCCGTTAAATTTATCTTTTTAATTGTTCTGGAGCCTAAATGTGGATCCCTAAAATCAGGGGTGGGGAAAAGTCGAGCTTGGCCCAGACCCTTCCCCCCAACTCACCGACTTGGGCATTGATTAGGCGGCAAAACCTTGGGTGAATTCTTTAATCCCTTCTTTCAACAAAGTTTCCGCTTCTTCGGTGAGGGCTTTGGTGCTACCGATGATTTCCACGTACTTGGCTTTGTTAGCCTTAAGGTAGTCCCGCAGACCTTGGGCAAAGTCCGTCACTTTTTCCACAGGAATGCTGTCAATGTAACCATTCAAACCGGCGTAGCTGATGGCAACCTGTTCCCACACGGACAGAGGGGAATTTTCCGGCTGTTTCAGCAGTTGACGCAACCGTTGACCCCGAGCCAGTTGGGCTTGGGTGGCGGCATCCAAATCAGAAGCAAATTGGGAAAAGGCTTCTAGTTCGGCAAACTGGGCCAATTCCAGCTTCAATTTACCAGCCACTTTTTTCATGGCTTTGGTTTGGGCGGCGGAACCTACCCGACTTACGGAAATACCAGCATTAATGGCGGGACGGAAGCCAGCGTTGAACAGGTCGGTGGAAAGGAAAATTTGACCGTCCGTAATAGAAATTACGTTGGTGGGAATGTAAGCAGATACGTCCCCAGCTTGGGTTTCAATCACCGGCAGGGCGGTCATGCTACCACCACCGAGGGCATCGCTCAATTTAGCGGCCCGCTCCAACAAACGGGAGTGGATGTAGAACACGTCACCGGGGTAAGCTTCCCGACCGGGGGGGCGACGCATCAACAGGGACATCTGACGGTAGGCTTGGGCTTGCTTGGACAAATCATCGTAGATCACCAAGGTGCTCTTGCCTTGATACATGAAGTGTTCCGCCAAGGTGGCACCGGTGTAGGGGGCCAAATATTGCAGAGTGGCGGGGTCGTTGGCATTAGCAGCTACCACAATGGTGTAGTCCATAGCCCCTTTGTCGGTCAGGGTATCGATGATTTGGGCTACGGTGGAAGCCTTTTGTCCGATCGCCACGTAAACGCAAACCACGTCTTCGGACTTCTGGTTAATGATGGTGTCAATGGCGATCGCCGTTTTACCAGTTTTACGGTCCCCAATGATCAATTCCCGCTGACCCCGACCAATGGGAATCATGGCGTCGATGGCGGTAATGCCGGTTTGCATGGGCTCACAAACGGATTTCCGTTCAATAATCCCAGGGGCCGGAGATTCCAACAAACGGGTAGCAGAGGAAGTAATGGGACCCTTACCGTCGATGGGACGACCGAGGGAATCCACAACCCGACCCACCATGGCATCCCCTACGGGAATTTGGGCAATCTGGCCGGTGGTTTTAACGGTACTGCCTTCTTGAATATTGATGCCATCTCCCATCAATACTGCACCGACGTTATCTTCTTCCAGGTTGAGGGCAATGCCGATGGTGCCGTCTTCAAACTCCAGTAACTCCTGGGACATCACCTGTTCCAGACCATAAATCCGGGCGGTACCATCCCCTACTTGGAGCACTGTGCCTACATTGGACACCTGCACACTCTGATCATAGGACTCGATTTGCTGGCGGATGATACTGCTAATCTCGTCGGGTCTAATGCTTACCATAGTCTTAATTTTCCGTTGAAAAAGTGAATATAAAGCGTCGCTGGGCGACCAAACTAACTGCTAGAGGGCGGTCCCGAGACTCAGACCAACCCGGCGGAGTTGACCCCGTAAACTGGAATCGAACACCTGGGAACCGACTTTGATGACAATGCCCCCAGAATATCTCCATCGATTTTGGTTACCAATTCCACCGACTGGGCTCCGGTAAGTTGTTTAACTTTCTCTTTCACCTGATCCTTTTGGGCATCGGTGAGCTTGAGGGCGGAGGTCACTTCGGCTAACACTGTATTGGTGAACTGTCGCAACAGGACCAGGTATTGCTCGCAAATGGCTTCGAGGAAAATGATCCGGCGTTTATCCACCAACAACATCAAGAAGTTGATCAGGTAGCCATTGCCCCCTTCTCCCATCACAGAACGCAGCACAGATTTTTTATCTTCGTCCTTGACCACCGGGCTAGAAAGGGCGGCGGCTAAATCCGGAGATTCCTTCAGTAGAGCCAAAATGGAGCGCAGGTCTTCACCAAAAGCCTCCGTTAGGTTTTGCTGTTGGGCCAGTCCCATCAATGCCTGGGCATAGGGTTCAGCGATTTTACTGCTGTACATAGAGCTTTTCATTAACGACCTCCCAATTGGGCAATACTGCGTTCGATCAACCGATCCTGGGTATCTTCATTGAGGCGATCGCGCAGGTCAGCTTCGGCCTTGGCCACTGCCTGTTCAGCGATGCGGCGCTTTAATTCCGCAATGACCCGGTCCTGCTCGGCACCCAAATCCTGGGCCGCTGTTTCTTGCATCCGGCGTAGGTCAGTTTCCGTCTGGGCTGCAATTTCCTGTTTAGCCACCTCTGCCCTTTGACCCGCGTCCTGGACAATGCGGGCGGCCTCAGCCTTAGCTTGGGCCAATTTTTTCTCTTCCTCCGCTAAAATCTGGGCAGATTTGCGTTGGCGAGTTTCAGCCTCTTCAATGGCATCGGCAATTTTTTGACGGCGATCGCCAAGGATTTTACCCAAGGTTTTCGGCGCATAGTAAATAATAATTCCCAGCAAAATGGCCAGGTTAAAGAGGTTGGCTTCCAGAAAATCTAAGTTGATTCCGAACCCTCCTTCCCCCGCCGCATGGGCTTCGGCCGCTAGGATGAACAAGGTATTAAGCATAATGGCAACTAAGTCTATAGGGCACTTATTTAATCAATTCAGGGCCTAACAATTTGTGCAAAATCTGATCACTCAGGGCCGCCACCTCCTGTTCCAAAGAACTCAGAGCCGACTGCCGTTGGGCCTCGATTTCCTGCGCCGCCGTTTCCTTTTGCCGTTGGGATTCCCGTTGGGCCTCAGCAATTTTTTCCGCCGCCAAACGCCTAGCTTCAGCTTGGGCATCAGCGATCACAGCCTGGGACTGCCGACGGGCATCGGTAATCTGTTGCTCATACTCCTGGGTAATCGCCTTGGCCTTGGCTAACCGCTCCCGGGCATCCTCTTCATTGGTGCGAATGTAATCAGCCCGTTCATCCAAAACCTTATTCATCGGCTTGTAGAAAATGGCATTGAGCAGGAACGCGAGAACCACGAACTGCAATGCCATCAGGGGCAGGGTGGCATCAAAATCAAACATTGTTTTACAAAAACTAGGTCAGGGATTAGCGGAATAATCCCCACAAACCCAACGAATAGCGGATTGGCGGGGTGAGGAGACGCGATCAACTCACGTCTCGGGCTACGAATCCGTCCTTACGCGAAGGGGTTGGCGAACAACAATACGAGGGCGATAACCAGACCGTAAATTGTCAAGGATTCCATGAATGCCAGGGTCAACAGCAAAGTACCCCGAATTTTGCCTTCAGCTTCGGGTTGGCGAGCAATACCGGACACGGCTTGGCCAGAGGCATTACCTTGACCAATACCAGGGCCGATCGCCCCTAAACCAACAGCAAGGGCAGCGGCAATGACAGAAGCGGCAGCAACGGTAGAATCCATAATTTTTTTCCTTTTAGCTAACAAAACGACAGTAAAGTTTAGGATTTTCGGAGTAAATTTCCGCCAGATTAAAAACAGATCTGGGGAAACGGACAACTCCTGGGGTGAGCATTGGCCCAGGCAAGCACCGGGCAGGGCAAGTCAACCGCAAGGGGTTAAACCACCATGGCCGCAGATATCTTACACCGGAGGGCTAATGCTCCTCACCTTCAGACTCGATCGCCTCATGGATATAGGCTCCGGCTAAAGTGGCAAACACCAAGGCCTGGATCGCACTGGTGAATAAACCCAGTGCCATCAGAGGTAAAGGTACAAGTAAAGGCACAAGCAGTACAAGCACTGCCACCACCAACTCGTCCGCAAGGATGTTACCAAATAAACGGAAGCTCAGGGAAAGGGGCTTAGTGAAGTCTTCTAAAATCTTGATGGGTAAAAGAACGGGAATGGGTTGCACATAGTTGGCGAAATACCCCAACCCTTTCTTACTGAGACCTGCATAGAAGTAGGCCAAGGAGGTAAGCAACGCCAGGGCAACAGTTGTATTGATATCGTTGGTGGGGGCCGCCAATTCTGCTCCGTCGGGGATGTGAATTAGCTTCCAAGGTAATAGGGCCCCGGACCAGTTAGATACAAAAATAAACAGAAACAATGTGCCGATAAACGGTAGCCAAGGGCGGTATTCCTTTTCCCCCAGTTGGTTCCGCGCCAGATCCCGGAGGAACTCCAGCACATATTCCATGAGGTTTTGGATGCCGCTGGGAACCCGTTGCACATTTCGCGTAGCCGCGAGGGAAGCAATTACCAGCAATAAAATGACAAACCAAGAGGTTGCAAATGTTTGCCCGTGTAATTTGAGGTTCCCAATTTCCCAATACCACTGCTGACCCACTTCCAGGGCAGCTAGAGGAAACAAATTTAAAACACTCAAACCAGCTAACATTGTTATTCGGTGAGATTGACGGGGTAAAGAGGAAAGCTGTTGGCCCTCAACAAACCTTAGCAACCAAGAAGGGCTCCCTTGCATAAACTAGGAGACACTACCCTGGGGCCAAGCCAGTCCATAGCCCAGACCTTTCTTCAACCTCTCATCATCTAATCCGCTGTGGGCGTAAACACGCTTTGCAGCATATAGAAAATGATCGCAGCTTTATAGGTTAGGAATCCCAGAAAAACAGGTAAAACCTCGAGGCTTTCCCTTTGGGTGGCAATGATGATCAGCCCAACAAAAACTGCTAAACCTTTCACCCCAGCCCTCCCAGACTGAGATCCGACCCTTTCCACATCTTTTGCCAATAGCTTGAGATATATCAGCCCCGCCAGTGCTCCGAGCAAATAATTTAAAGCTATATTGAGGGAATAGGCCCAGACAACACAGATAAAAATTATCGCCGTAGCCACCAGGGTCCAGGTCAACAACTGCCGTTGCAACCGGTAAAAGTCAGCCATTCCGTTATCCACTACCGTTTCCGCTTCCATAAGCTTCGGGGCAGGGGCACTGGGGAAATTTTGACCCTCGGACGATGGAGTTGGCAGTGTCACACTCTGACTACTAGCAAGGTGAGAAATGGAGTTTGGGCAACGGTCTTCCTTGGTAATCAAGGGCCACCTACCCTAAGCCAGAAGCGATCATATCACGCTGTCGCAACCGATTCTTAGTTTTTTGTTTTTTGTCTAGACCCCCAGCAAGGACGGCAATCCCCCTAGCGATCGCCAAAGAAAATTGCCAAGATCACCTAGGTGGCTGATTCTGATCATTATCCAAGGCCTACCAGTTGCCCCTATCCCGTCTAGCGTTTTTTCCCAGCGGCTATGGTTCTTCCCCCCAATTCTCCCCAGCCCGAGGTCAACGAAGCCAAAAATCCAGACGAAATTGACCAGGAAATTATTACCCATCCCAATCCCTCCCTAGCTCCGTCCGAACAATCAGAGCAAACTTGGCCAATCCATACCTGGTGGCAAGGTACTCGTCACCATCTCCAAAATCTCCTTCCCCTGGAATATTGGAAAAAAAAGCTTCTGGACCGCCTCTGGGTGGATGAAGCCGAAATTGCCGACATCTTGACCCAATTGCGCCGGGAATTACCCACCACGGAAGCCCTACTGATCGGTAAACCCCAATCCGGGAAAAGCTCCCTGGTGCGGGGATTAACCGGAGCTTCGGCTGAGATTGTGGGTCAAGGTTTCCAGCCCCATACCCAAAACACGGCCCGCTACGCCTATCCTTCCCCAGAACTTCCCCTATTAATTTTCACCGACACCGTTGGTTTGGGGGATTTGGGCCACGACACCCAATCTTTAATTGAAGAACTTAAAGCGGAACTGGCCGCCCCGGATGATGTTAATCCAGCGGCAAAAATTTTACTGCTCACTGTCAAAATTACCGATTTTGCCACCGATACCCTCCGGCAAATTATTGAGGATTTAAAAACTGCCTATCCGCAAATTCCCTGCCTGTTAGTAGTGACCTGTCTCCATGAAGTTTACCCCCACCCCAGCAATGACCATCCCCCCTATCCCCCCGAGCAACCGGAAATAGAGCGGGCCTTTGCCGCCATTGCCAGCAATTTTGCCCCCTGGATTGACGGAGCGGTGATGGTGGATTTTACCAGGGAAGAAGATGGCTATAACCCTGAGTTCTATGGTCTAACGACCCTGCGCGATCGCCTGGCGGAGAGATTACCTAAAGCGGAAGCCCAAACCCTCCATCAACTGTTGGATGGGGAAACAGGTAAGCGACTGGGCAATATTTACCGGGATGTGGCCCGCCGGTATATTTTGGCCTTTTCTGTCATGGCGGCAACCCTGGCCGCAGTGCCCCTCCCCTTTGCGACCATGCCGGTGTTGACGGTGCTCCAAGTTTCCTTGGTGGGACTGCTGGGCAAACTGTATGGCCAAGTGTTAACCCCTTCTCAGGCAGGGGGAGTGGTCAGTGCCATTGCGGGGGGATTTTTGGCCCAGGCAGTGGGTCGAGAACTGATCAAATTTGTGCCGGGATTTGGTTCCGTGGTGGCGGCATCTTGGGCGGCGGCCTACACCTGGTCTTTGGGGGAAGGAGCCTGTGTCTATTTTGGGGATTTGATGGGAGGCAAGAAACCAGATCCACAAAAAATCCAAGCGGTGATGCGAAATGCTTTCCAAGAAGCCCAAAATCGGTTTAAAAATCCCCCTAGTGGCCATAATTAGGTTAGGTTCTCCCAAGGCCATGGCCACAAAAAATTGGAGTGATCACCATCCATGTTCAGATTGGTTCAGGGGCAAACCCCCCATACCCTGCACACGTTGGGAATGGCGGCGGCAGTTAATTGGTTTAAAAGTATTTGTCTGATTTTGGCTGACAACCAGATTCAGTGCCGTGTTTGGGGTAAGTTTAGCGGGCAATCCTCCTGGCAAACGGCGATCACCGACTATAGTCAAACTGGGCTTTTGAAGCACTTATATTGGTGTCGTCCCGTGGATGAGCCGGGGCCGGTGGCAGGGTTGAGGTTGGACCTAAAAACAACCGTTAACCCATTGCTTTTGGAAGTTGATACCCATTGGCAGGGGGAAAATTTTTTCTGTTTTCTCAGCGCCGAAATTAACTTCTTAATTTTGCTGAATGAATCTCCGAAAAACCCTAAGGTGGTAAGTATTCTACAAAGCTTTTCTCCACGGGTGATTGAGCATTTTTTGAATCAATTAAAGCAGTTATTGGTGGTGGCAGACGACTTGCCAATGGATTTGTTCACGCCGGAAAAGCTGGCCTCCAGCGCCGATTTGGATTTGGTTAACCAACTGGTGCAAGGGATGGGACCACCCCTCAAAAAAATTACGAGTAATGATAATAGGCAGCCAAATTATACGGAGATCGCCAACTCCTTTGTGGTTAATTTAATTCGGGAATTGGGTATTCCCCTCACCAATACCAAAACAGCACTGCAATTGTTGGAATCTTTTCAACAAAAAAAGGAAGCCCGTCAGCGATATTTAGACTTAATTAGACAAAACTGCGATCGCCAAACTGATTTGATCAATGGTTTGCAGGCGTTGTTGGAAATTGATAGCACTGCCCCCTCCCCGGAATCAGTATCAATTGCCGATTGCATTATGGGGGTAATCGGTATTTACCTGCCCATCGCTGCCGAAAAATCAATTACCTTGAACTCCACTGCGGCGGAAAACTGTCCTCCAGTGGCCTGTTCTAGGGCAGATTTGCAAGCCATACTGCAGAAATTACTAGAAAATGCCCTACAATTCACTGAATCTGGGGGGAGGGTGCAAATTAAAGCCTATCACCAGGGATTTCAAGTGGAAATTGTGGTGAATGATAACGGTTGTGGCATTGCCAGAGCGGACATCCCCCATTTATTTGAATGTTTTTTCCGGGGACAAAATACTTCCTCGGAAACCCAGGGGGCGGGGTTAGGTTTAACCATTGTCCATCGCCTAGTGGAACGTTGGGGCGGCAAAATCACTGTCCACAGTCGCCCCGGACAGGGTAGTAATTTCCACATTTTTTTGCCAGCTATGGTGGATAATTCCCTCGGCCACCGTTTTGTTGTCACCAACTAGGTTTTGCTCTCTGATGTCCTGATGATCTGTGGGTCTTGATCTGCCGTTGCCAATGTTATTTAAATCCCGTCGTAATTTGATTATTCTGCTGGCGATCGCCGTGGTGACGGCGGGGGCATTACTGTGGACGGGAACCGGGCGGGCAGAGCATCTGCAAGGGTCTACCTATAGTACTAATCCAGGGGGCTATGGGGCTTGGTGGCAATGGATGGAACAAAGGGGAAACCCCGTACAACGGTGGCGTAAACCAGGGGACGAACTCACCAATCTACCGACCCCGGTGACTTTACTAAGAATTGATCCCCGACCGATCACTAACATTGCTCCCTATGGGGATGGAGGCAACGTCACCCCCCAGGAGTGGGAGTGGGTAACCCGTGGTAATCGTTTGGTTTACCTAGGACGATGGGCCGAATTGACTGAAGCCCCCTTTAATCAAACCGTAGCTAGCGACCAGGGCCCAATACGGATTCAGGGCAGAAGGCGATCGCCTCAAAAGGAAGGGAAAATATTAGCGGACGAATACGGCACCTTAATTTGGCGGCAACAGCAAGGCAAGGGAGAAATTATCTGGGTGGTACCGCCCTTTTTGGCGGCCAATGCTTTCCAGGATGACCCAGGCAACTTTGCCCTGCTCCAATCTTTATTAACTGAAGGTAATAATCCCCTGTGGGTGGATGAATATTTACACGGCTATAAGGACGCAGAAACCCTCCAGAAGGAAGGGGTGGAATCGGTGTGGGCCTATCTGCAAAACACTCCCCTAATGCTAATTTTTCTGCAATCCCTAGTGGCTGTGATCCTCTTAATCATTTTTGGGAACCGACGTTTTGGCCAGCCCCAAGCACCACCTAGCCTGACTAGCAACAATAACCAAGCCTATATCAACGCCCTGGCCCAGGTTTTGGAAAAAGGCGATCGGCCTCAATTTGTGGTGCAACAATTGCTCCAGGCGGAAAGTCCCTCCCTACAGAGGCGATTAGGCAACTTGTCCACGGCCAAAGAAAGTGAAGCTACTTCGGCCTTACTAACCAACCTTAGCCACCCAGACAAATTGCCCAAAAATGAGAGTGACTTACGAGTATGGTTAAAACAATGGCAACAACTGCAAGCCCAACTGCCCCCCTCTAGCTAAAACCCATTGGGCAATGGCCTCAAACCTAATGCGGTGGAGTGACTGCCCATTATTGGGGCTGATTGAGTTAATGTTTTGCGTTTATTTTGGTGTTTTTAGGCTTTAATTTTAGGGCCTTTGCCAATCAAATCTGCTAAAACTGCCATTGTTATCAATTGCCCGATTTTACTCCCCTTGACCAAACCCTATGACCCGTCCCCTGTTTAACGAACTCCGTGGCCATTTGGAAACATTTTTGGTGGGCCAACCCCATCTTATCCAAGAATTACTGGTGGCCTTGTTGGCTGGTGGCCATGTGATCATAGAAGGGGTGCCGGGTACGGGGAAAACTCTGTTGGTAAAACTTTTGGCCCAATCGATCCAATCCCAATTTAGACGGGTACAACTGACTCCGGATATGTTGCCCTCCGACATGGTGGGGGTAAACGTATTCGATTTCAACCAGCAGGCCTTCAGCCTTAAACAGGGTCCTGTGTTTACGGAAATTTTGCTAGCAGATGAAATTAACCGCACTCCCCCCAAAACCCAGTCCGCCCTGCTGGAAGCCATGGAAGAACGGCAAGTGACCCTCGATGGCCAGACCCATGCCCTACCTGCCCTATTCTGGGTAGTGGCCACCCAAAACCCCTTGGAGTTTGAAGGTACCTATCCCCTACCAGAAGCCCAACTAGACCGCTTTTTATTTAAGCTAGTGGTGGACTATCCTCCCCAGGCCGCAACTAAACAAATGTTGGTCAATTTCCAGCAGGGTTTCCATGCTCAACGGCAAGACTTGGAGGAGTTAACCGCCATTGCCAGCGTAGAAGAAATTTTGGCCAGCCGGCGATCGGTGGAGGATATTACCGTGGATGAAAAACTGTTGGATTACCTCTTGGCCCTGGTGGAAAAAACCCGCCATCACCCCGATGTTTTAATTGGAGCTTCCCCGAGGGCCTGCCTCCGTTGGTTGCAAGCCGCGAAGGCCGATGCTTGGCTGAATGGGCAGGAATATTTACTGCCCGATAATCTCAAAACCGTTGCTCTGCCCCTATTACGCCATCGTTTAATCCTACGACCGGAAGCTCAGCTTGATGGCATTGGCATTGATGATGTGATCACTGCCATTGTGGAGCAAACCGCAGTCCCCCGTTGACCAAGAAAAATGGGAAAGTTGCACAGCTAACCCCCTATCCGTTGACGAGAAAAGAAAAAATTTAGCCAAGACCCAATTGTTGCCATAGGGAATTTTTGCCCACAGTCTCCCCCGTTGTCGCTAAGATGGAAACTAAAGCCATTGAATTTACTTTTAATTTTCCTCTAACTTTTGCATAGGAGTTCAAGCCTAACCATGAGCCAAGCCACTGCGACCCAAGCTAAGGGCATTCAACTTTCTGATGCGGCCCTCAAACACCTCCTAGCCTTGAAAGAACAACAGGGCAAAGACCTTTGTTTGCGGGTGGGGGTACGTCAAGGGGGCTGTTCTGGCATGTCCTATATGATGGATTTTGAGGAACCCAATCGAGCTACGGAACATGACGAAGTGTTCGACTATGAAGGTTTTCAGATTATCTGTGACCGGAAAAGTTTGCTATATCTCTATGGTTTGATGTTGGATTATAGTAACGCCCTCATTGGTGGTGGTTTCCAGTTTACTAATCCCAATGCCAATCAAACCTGCGGTTGCGGTAAATCCTTCGGGGTTTAAAATTTTTTCCTGATTTAGGTAATTAAATGTAGAAAAAATATACAACTGAAAATTTGCAACTGGAGCGGGAAAGGTAAATCCTGCTCTTTTTTTCTAGCTATTTGAATGGCTTTTTCTCTGCACCGGGGGTAGCTTTCTCATAATTAAGCAAGGCAATGCTGAAAGTAACCAGACATACCCCTAGAATTTGAATATTGGTGAGGCTTTCTTGAATAGCTAATCCTGCCAGCACCACTGTTAAAGCGGGATTAGTTGCCCCAATAATGGCCGCTCGACTGGCACCGATTAAATGGATGCCCCAGTTGTTAAGCACATGGCCAGCCAAGGTGAATAAAGCCGACAACAGGGAGCCAATGGCAATGGCTAACCAGGGTAAATTACCTTCGTTGGGACGCCAAATGATTAAGCACAGTACGGAAAAAATCAAGGTGGTGGCAAAACTGATCCAGGTGAAGGGGACTGGATGGAGTCTTTGAAAGCTCCTTTGGGCAAATACCGTATAGCCAGCATAAACAATGCCGGAAGCAATGCCAGTGCCAATGCCGATCGCCAATGTTTTTTGCTCCCCACCGTAGGCATAGGGAATGGTTAAAAATGTGCCTATTAACGTTAAACCAATCACCAGCCAACGCAATAAACTGGGTACATCGTTAAATAGCCGCCATGCCAATAGCGCTGTAAAGATCGGGTAGGTAAAAAATAGGGTGATGGCGATGCCAGTGGGAATGTAGCTAATGGAAACATAGAGCAAAACTAGGTAGAGAAACATTAAAAATCCGCAGCCCATAGCCTCCCAAACTATTGAGCGATGGGAAGGTTGTTTTAGTTGATTAATTTCTCGCCACGTATTGCCATAGAGGCGCTGGGAAATTAAGGCCATGAGCGGTACTACCCAAAGCATTCTTAACAATAGGAGGAGAAAAGAATGGCTCAGGGTAGGGGTCACAAAACCGCCCACTTGCCAAATACCTAAAATATTTTGCTGGGAATATAGAATTCGGACAATGACGTTATGAAAACAAAAGAAAATAGCGGCAAGGAGGACAATCAATAGTCCTGTCAGATTAACATTAGATAAAATTCGCATAATTTTTGGTGCCGCTACTCTGAAATGGAACCACCACTGTCCCTAAAAATGGACTTGACCAAGGATATGGCGCAGGCGATCGTAGTCATCTTTGAGGAGCAAACTGAGGTGACGTCCAACAGTTACTAGCCAGGCCCGATCGCCTTGGCGAAGTAGATAAATTTCCCTTAGAGCAGCCGCAATCAGAGCATCAACGGGGGCATCGGTAATTTGTAAAAGAATACGTAGGAAATCGGGGGAATCAGTAAACTGCACCACTTCTTGGCGATCGCACTGGAACACCGCCTGGTGAATTTGGGGCGGGCGGGGCGGTAAATAGTGAAACACCCTACTGGGGATGGGACCCCGGCCATTGGGGGCGGACTCCTGGTTTTGGAAACCCACGATCGCCGCTTGAAATTCCGTGGTTAACATGGCAAAAATTTGGGGCTGTTGTTCCCGCAGTTCCCCCAGGGAAAGACCTAGGGCCCTGGCCCGGTGAATGGAGTCGATGGGCATGGTGGTGGCGTAACTAACCACCGCAAAAATGGTATTGCCCGAATCTTCATCTGTGGCTTTTACCCAACTACCAAAGGCCGGCATGATGGGAAAGGTTAATTCCTCCGGTTCCAAACATTGGGCTAAAAAGCCGGTGGTGCTAGTTTCAATTACCTCAGCAATATGGTGGGGATGACGTTCATCAAGGCTAAATTGAACTGATAGCGATGGCATAAAACTGACAAAATTAAGGGAAAATTAATGGGTTGTTATAGTGTTAATTTAAAATTTATTAACCCTCTACCAAAGCTGATTTGAATTTAATTATATTAAGCTCAAGTCACAATTTAATTAAAAAAACAATTAACTAATGGGGCCGTCGATGCTGCCGGAGAAAAATTGCTTCAATAAAGGGTGATCAGATTGGTATGCGTCCGCCGTAGAACCATCCCACTGAATTTTGCCATCGTAAAGAAAGATAATCCGGTCTGTGGTGTGTTCAATGGTGCTGAATTGGTGGGTAACAATTAGGTAACAACAACAAACATGATCCTGGCTGAGGAGGTGGCGAATTAAACCTTCAATCCTAGTGGATGCCACCGGGTCTAACCCAGCGGTGGGTTCATCGTAAAGCAAAATGTTTTTATATTGCTGATGTTGTTCAGGATTAATTACGATTGCCCGGGCCAAACTGACCCGTTTACGCATGCCGCCGGATAATTCTGCCGGAAACCGATCACCAATGCCCGGCAAGCCCACCAACTCCAAATTTTCTTCCACAATGGCCCTAATTTCCCTCGGCCGTAGGTCTGAATCTCGGTAGAGGGTGAAACCCACATTTTCTGCCACAGTGAGGGAGTCAAACAGGGCCGACTGCTGAAACACTAAACCCACCCCTAGAGCTTTTTCCCCTTCTTCAATGGAACGTTGACGGCGGTGACCATGGACAACGACCTCGCCACTGTCGGGGGTGAGCAAGCCAGCCACAATGCGTAAAATAGTTGATTTGCCCGTCCCCGATGGCCCAATTACCCCCACCGCTTCCCCTGGGTAAATTTTTAGGTCCACATCGTCGAGGATAACTTTACGGCCAAAGCTCTGGCTCACACCACGGAATTCGATAATGGGTTGGACGGTGTCACTCATGGGCTTCGGGGAGGAAGGACAGTGGCCTATATCGGTCAGTCTAAAGGCTAATTATATTCCTGGGGAAAATTGGGCCCCAAGGCGATCGCCTTAGTGGAACCATCGGTTTTACCGTTGCTGTTATTACTTTTTTGACCCTGATGATGATACATAATCCTTTGCTGGGGAGCTCCCAGAGCAATACCGGCCAACTCAAAAGCCTTTTTCATCCTGAGGCGAAATTCTCTGCCCACGGGCCAATGCTGCCCTGCTTGGGTTTTAATCCACACCTGGAGCCGAATCCCCTTAGAGGCAATGTCATCCACCCCCAAAATGGCCGCCGGTTCCAAGATCTTCTCTTGCCAGAGTGGATCTTCGCGCATTTGTTCAGAAACGACCCGAATTAAATTAAGGGCCTTATCCACATTACTAGACTGGTCAATTTCCACAATAAATTCCGCCCTGGACCAATCCTTAGTCAAATTTTGGACTACGGAAATTTTACCGTTGGGAATGGTGCTCAAACGGCCTTCGGGGCCCCGCAACTGGGTTATGTAAATGTTCATATTTTCCACCAAACCAAAAACATCCCCAATTTGCACCACGTCACCGATGGCATAGCGGTCTGTCCAAAGAATGAGGGTGCCATTGAGCATATCTTCCACCACGTTGCGCCCTAGAAAAGCTAGCACAAAGGCAACTCCGCCAAAACTAGCTAATACCAAAGGATTAATTCCAAATAACCAAATAGTGCCCAAGATACCAAAAATGGTCATCAGCACTGAAATTCCCCCCTTGATGGCTGGAGAATAGGTCATAACCCTGAGAGTATAACGATTAGAATGTTCGTTATAGGATTGCTGTTCTTTAGCCCAATTATTGAGAAAACCATCCACAAAAATACCGCATATCTTATCAATTAAAGTCACCCCGATCCAAAGCAGGGGAAAATACATAGCTTGACCAATAAATAATAAGGTAAAGGGTCGAGTGGAAGGAAAAACATAAACGATGAAAGCTACCACAATAAAAAGGCAAGAAATCTGGAGCCATAATAAAATCCAACACACCAATAAGGCAAAGTTACGGCGTTGTTTGAGGATGGTTTGCCGCCGTAAATTAAAACTGGCTAAATCGCCGATATTTTGCCAGGCATGGTTAACCCGATGTCTAAATTGGTTGGCTAGGGGCATATACCCAGGAAAACTGCGCTCCTTAGATGGTGGTTCATGGCCATTTTGCCCTGCTTCCCTTTGGCGATCGGGGCTTGATTCTGGGGACTCGGACGCTTCTTGGCTAGCTAAGCGCAAGGATTCAGCACTTTCTGCCTCAATGTCTTTGGTGATGGACTGGGCTAAAATTTTCAACTCTTGGCGTAGATAGCGGTTCCGACGGTGGAAAAAAGATCTAATTAAGCCCATAACCGTAACGATCGCCAGGGCCACCACCATAAAAGCACCACTGATGTAATAGCGATCCCAGGGATGTTGGCGGTCAAGTTCGTGGCCCCATAAAGCCTTGTCAAAACTACTTTGTATTCTGTCACGCCACTCATGAGCCAGTAAATTAATGGGCTTACCATTAATAATTTCATCGGCTTGGTTGACCGTAACAATGGTTTGCTGGGCGAGGCCAAGGGCGGGCTGACTGGGCACAAAAATCACTGTCTCATTATTTTGAATACCTACTTCCACATTGGGGGTGAGAGGATGGATTTCATCGGCGGCCACATTGGCCAAATTTGGGGCCGGGGAAGAAATAATCCGGATGGCACTCTGGGGAGCTTTACGGAAAGAAGTAGTAGGGGTTCTCCGCTCAACGGAACTGTTTTCCTGGTCGTCTTGCTTAACTTGGGGGGCGGCCGGGGTGGAGTCTGGGGAGGGCGGGGCCGTTTCCTCCAAGCTGTCCGGACTGGAATGATAACCAAGGCGAGATTCCCTCAGGTCAAAAACCTTGGAACGGAGAAATTGTACGTCCTTCTGAGGAATTTCCACTGTATTCAAGCTAATTAACCGAGAATAAATGGAATTAAAAATAGATTCCACTTGCTTAGCCCGATTTTCGATCGCCTGGGCGGCTGCTTGGGAACTTTCCTCGGGGTTAGGAATTAAACCCACAGTGAAGGTGACCTGGGAACTACCCCGCAAAAACACGTCACTGCACCAGAGCCGGCCACAACGTCTTGCTTTATTGGTGTCCCACCAGGGCGTACTGGAGGTATTTTGACCGCTATCTGTTCCCCCCGGAGAAAAAACTATTTGCGCCGTAGCAGGGGGAAGGAGCACCGTTAGGGTGAGGGACAAAAGGCAAAGCAGAATCAGACGCTTGATGGTGGCAAGTCGGTAACCCATAGGCGTGGTCAGAGTTTTGTAAAGTTTTGCAATAATTCATCGCCATCTTAGCAGTGAGTACATTTTAAAAATGGTTGATGCTAACCATTGTTGTTCCCCAATGTGGCGCCCGAAGTAACGATCCGTTTAAACCCTGTGATAAACCAGACAAATTTAGAAAGTTGCCAATGGTCTCCAGGGGTTTGGGGTTAAAAGTTTTTGGTAGGATGGAATGGATTATTTGTCCCCATTTTTATGGCTCCTGTTTCCCCTACAGATTTTCCGCAACCATGTCATGGGGTAGTAGTGGGTTTGGGGGGCAACATCGGCCCAGTGTTGGAGAATCTCCAAGGGGCGATCGCCGAATTAGCTTTAGTGCCCGGTATTGAAGTGGAGCGCTGCTCTAGTTGGTATCGTAGCCAGGCTTTTGGTCCACCGCAACCGGACTATATCAATGGCTGTGTGACGTTACGGGTCAGTTTGTCTCCCCCGGAGTTATTGCAAACGTTGTTGACCATCGAGCAAAAATTTGGCCGCATTCGTTTGGAAAAATGGGGACCCCGCACCCTAGATTTGGATTTAATTTTCTACGGCGATCGCCAACTAGATCAGGCCACACTAACCATTCCCCATCCCCAGATGCAATTCAGACCGTTTGTGCTAGTTCCCCTGGCAGAAATAGCGCCGGACTGGGTTGATCCTCGGTCAGGAAAAACCGTCACCCAATTAGTTGAGCAGGTGGATTGCACCACGGTTTGGCCCGTTGCTCCAGGGCCAGAATTAGAAGGGAGAATGGAATCAGGGCAAGTTTTAACCCCCGGCGCTGTGGCAGTTCACAGATAAAGGTCTCTGTTGACGACAATGGGAAACGACCTTCAGCAAAACGATTTAGTCTAATTGAAAAATGATTGGCCGAGTTGACGAGAAGAAAAAAATAATATTTTTATACCCTGAAGGTTTTTTGCAGGGGCCGTATTTTAGGCTGTAAGTAATGAGTTGAGATGACTAATCAATGACGGCTCAAAATGTACTTTCCCCTCGACAGCTTGAACGACTACTAGCAATTGATGAATATATTCGCTCACCTATTCGATATACAGCAAAAGTAATCGCTGAAAAGTTAAGTGTAGCGGAAAGAACGATTCGTCTCAACTTTGCTTTTTTAAGAGATAGATTTAATGCTCCTATTGAATTTAATCAGTCTAAAGGTTACTACTATTCGGATAGTACTTGGCGTTTACCAACAATTCCCTTAACCCAAGGGGAATTATTTGCTTTAACGTTGGGAGCAAGGGCATTAGAAGCTTATTCTGGGTCTGCTTATGAAGCGGAATTGCAATCATCTATTAAACAGTTAGCAGCCCGTTTACCGGAAAAGGTTTGGGTGGATTTAGAACGATTAGTCGACGAGCGGATTCACTTTCGGTCAGGGGCAGGATTGTTAAATCTTGACCCGGATATTTATCAGGTCTTACATGAGGCTTGGAGGTCGTCACGGTCATTATGGATGCGCTATTACACCGCAGGCAGGAATGAAGAATCGGAACGTATTGTTGACCCCTATTATTTGGATATTTATCGGGGCAGTAATCCCTATTTAGTTGCTTTTTGTCATAATCGCCAAGCATTTCGGGAATTCCGTTTAGACCGCATCCGAGAATATCGAATCCTCGATGAATTCTTTGAACCTGACCCTAACTTTGATTGGAAAAAATACAGTAAGAATGCGTTTCAAGTAGAAAAGGGCGATCGCCTCCATAAAATAACAATTCTATTTTCTGCGAAGTCTGCACCTTTTATCCGAGAGCGGGAGTGGCATCCTTCCCAAAGGATTGATGAGTATCCCGACGGGTCTTTAACGTTGTATCTGGAAGTGGGAGGACTTCAGGAAGTGAAGCGTTGGGTGTTAGGTTACGGCAAGGATGCTTTGGCCAAGTCTCCACCAGAACTGGTCAAATTGCTTCAGGAAGAGACTGAGGCAATGGCCCGACAAAATGAAACAGGAGTTTTTGAATGATGAATTTTTTAGAGCTTCAATTTTTGCTGAGAGGTAAAATACTTCGAGCAGATCATGGCTACGCTCTTTACTCAGCAATTAAGCAAATTTGCCAAGCTCAAGAAATAGAAATTTCCCCAGAGATTTTAATTTCTAGCATTCCTGGTATTGGCGATAAACAAGGAATGATCTATCTAAATCGTCATTCTCGCTTTCAGTTGCGTTGCCCTGCAGAACAAGCTCAAACTTGGTATCGCGCTCTTCAAAATCAAGTGCTAGATATACAGGGCAATTTGATTCGATTGATTCAGCCTCGTTTAACGATTGTTCAATCTCAGTCTGTTTTAACCTCTCGCCTAGTGGTGATTAAGTTAGAAGAATGGAATAACCACACTGCACCGCAATATTTTCTTGAATCCTGTCAAAAAGGTTTAGAAAGGCTAAACATTCAGGGTCAACCCTTTATTGAAAGTAGTGTTGACGGTAATCTAGCCCGGCGATCTCTCCGAATTCATGGCAAGCACGTTATGGGTTTTGGGGTCACAGTGGAAGGTTTAAGTGATGAGGATTCTGTCAAATTGCAATGTTTAGGGCTAGGCGGTCGAGGTCACTTTGGATGTGGTTGGTTCTACCCAAAAAAGGAGGGGATCGAAAATGTTACCTAAATTAAAACCTGATTGCTTATTGGCTAAATCCTATGAGCCAGGACACTGGAAAGGGTCTTATAGTTTGGTTGGTCATACTGCTGATGTCGTTAATGCTGTCACCGCTTTAGTCGATATACTCGGCGATCGCCTACTGCAACAGTTTGGCTTGACCTGTGATTTAGATTATTTGAGAAATACGGCAAAACTCGCGGCATATCTGCATGATTGGGGTAAAGCAAACGACCATTTTCAAGGCATGGTGCGCTCAAAAATACCTGGAACCTCTCCCCAACGAGAGCTAAATCAGCATCAAATGTTACGCCATGAAGTGGTTTCTGTTCTTCTAGCTTGGGAATTTCGAGACTGGTTACAACAGGCTGATGGTGATTTTTATACGGCCTTGGTTGCGGCCGGTGGTCATCATCTTAAATTGGGAGGCAACGGTGGGAAATGTACTGATAATTTTGGTGAAATTAAGCAAAGTGGTGATGTAGAAATGTCGCTTTATTTTTTACATCCAACTTTCAAAAGTTTACTGAAGTATGGTGTCAAAATCCTAAAAGGTTTGCCTGAAAAGCTTAAACTTTCAATAACTCCGTCTCAAAGTTGGACAGTGACGGATATCAAACAAAAACGCCAGAAAATTAAGGAAGCCCTAGAAGAACAGCCTATTGATCCAGTTCTCTGTGCAGTCATTAAAGCACTTTTAGTCGCAGGAGATTGTTCGGCTTCAGCATTTCCAAATGTGACGTTACCAAAGAAAGATGGTAAGCAACCAACCTATGAGCAATGGCTTAAAGAGGAAGTTACAACCACACTCGATAAAAATAAACTAGACCGAGTGATTAAGGAACGTTTAGCGGGTCATTCCCTAAGACCCTTTCAAGAAAATCTAGGTAACATCAAAAGTCGAGTAGCGATCGCCAGAGCAGGATGCGGAACAGGAAAAACGTTAGGAGCTTATAACTGGGCTAAAACCCATGCCATCGGTCGGAAACTCTTTTTCTGTTATCCCACCACGGGAACCAGTACCGAAGGTTTTATTGATTACGTTCATGGAAAGATAGAGGCAGAATTATTTCATTCTCGCTATCAAGTCGATTTGGAGATGATGAAAACTGGCGAAGAAGAGGAACTGGATTCAGGGTCAGAAGTGGCTATCAAACTTGAATCCTTCCGGGCCTGGGGAGCAGAGTCAGTGGTTTGCACAGTGGACACTGTACTCGGTTTATTTCAATGTAATCGTCGTCCGCTCTACTGTTTTCCGGCGATCGCCAACGCGGCCTTTGTTTTTGATGAAATTCATTGCTACGATGCCAAACTTTTTTGGACGCTACTGCGTTTCTTAACAGTGGTTAAAGCACCAGTTTTATTGATGTCAGCATCCATCTTGCCCTGGCAAAAAACAGCGATTGAAGATGCAGTGGGTGAACCCATTCAAATTATTGAAGGGCCAAAAGAAATTGAAACCCAAGCTCGTTATCGATTTGAACTGAAAGAAGAAGCGAATTGGGAACGGGTGGAGCAGGAATTAAAAGAGGGTGGAAAAGTGCTCTGGGTTTGCAATCAGGTTAATACGGCGATCGCCGTTTATGAAGAAACGAAAAGGCGAGGGTTAGAAGCCTTGCTCTATCACAGTCGCTATCGCTATCAGGATCGGGTTAGGCATCATCGTGCCGTGGTAGATGCGTTTAAACCCGACCAGAAAAAACCCATCATTGCTATCTGTACCCAAGTGGCAGAAATGTCATTAGATTTATCTGCCACCCTATTGGTTTCTCAGATTGCCGACCCAGCGGGGTTAATACAACGCTTAGGACGTTTAAATCGAAGGTATTGTGGTCATGCCCTTGATGCCCTGTTCTATCCCGATGAAAAAGAGGGGTTTCCTTACAGTTCCGCTACGTTAGCCGAAGGAAAGGCAATGCTTGAAAGTTTTACGGGAGAGGTCAATCAAGCTCAGCTTGCTCAATGGCTAGAGGAGTTTACCCCAGAACCAAAGGCTATTGACGATGACTTGGATTTGGTTTGGTTGGATGGTCATTGGCGAACTTATCCCGCTTCGTTGCGGCAGGCAGGACACAACATCACAGTGCTTCTAGAGCAAGATTTGCCGACCATTAAAACTTTGCCTGCTAAAGACATTCCCAAATATACCGTCCCCATTCCAATGAATAAATGGAAGCCTAAAGAAAAGTACAAATTTTATCCCATCGCTCCAACGGATATTTGGTCTTACACCGAAGAAATTGGTGCCAAACAACGAGGAGGTAAATAGTAATGACAACAATGATTCTTTCTCTCTTTAATCCCAATAGTTTATTACCCCATCGGGCTGGCGTTGCCGGTTTAGCATTAGCGTTATCTGGCCTTGACGAAAAAGATGCTCCCTTACAGTGGGAAGTCACCGACGATGAAGTGCGACTCAGTTGGGAATGTACCGATAAAGAAGCTATTCAGTGGCTAATGTCACAAACTTATCAAATCAAGGATGGTTTTATTGCCATACCCTTTCTAAAATTAGATGAACAGAGTTTATACATTTTCACCAATGGATTGACTTCAACATTTTTGCAATATCAGAAACAACGTAAATTTGATTCAAATACTCAATCAAAGAGTTTTAAGATAGATGAGAATCAGCCAGAAGTTCGCTTAGATAATTACCGACCCGTTTTAAGTTGTTATTACACTGGAGATTTTAAAGAGGCATTTAATACCAGAGGTAATTTTAAAAAAGAAATTCCCTTAAAAAGTCATCATTTACCCGGCCTTATTGAAGATTTTAGTAACGGAGCTTATAAAGAATCACCTGAAAATTACTTGGCTTTATTATTTCTTCCCATTGCCTGTCAATACTACCAATTGCCGGGTTATTTATCCGCGTTAGTTATTCCTGCCGTTATGAATTTGCCCGCCTGGGTTAACCGTCGTAAAGTTGCTCGAGGTAAGACCGCACAAAAACTGACTCCCTATGGAGAGTTTCGAGCCAATGGTGCTGGAGAATCTGCCTTACGATTTCTTTTACAGGAGAAACTCATTGAAGACTCCCAAGAGTTTCGTGTGAACTACTGTGAGGTTTATCGCCTAGGCAAGCAACCCTGGGATGGCAATCAATCTTATTTAAAACAGGAGGTTTATCGAGTTCATGTCACTGATCAAGTGTTGGAGCTATATCAAAATGCTTGGCAATTATTTCCTGCTGTTGTCCGTAAAACTCAAGACAAAGATGGGGAGAAAACTTGGTTAGCCGCTTCCAAAGTCTTGCCGTGGATTGCGGATAACTTAATTGTCAATAAACGCTGGTATGAGGGCTTTTTTTCATTCCGTAAAACCAATGAAATTTATGAACGTAAAGGATTAACTCAAATGACCAATTATCTTGACCCGCTTGAACAGACTTTTTTTGATGCGATTAAAGGAGGATTTAGCACTTATTTACACGGACAAATTGAACAAGCAAATAAACAAGGACGTAAATTAGATTACCCACAAGTTACTAAAAAGATAATCTATCTTTTGCAACGCCCCAACACACAACTTGAATTTGCTGGTGCAGTAGTGGATTTTCTCAGTCGGAATCCCAATAAAGCGGCCCGTGGTGCTGGCCCTGAAATTTACCAATGGCTACACCGCGATCGCCACTGGAAACAAGCTCGTGATCTAGCACTACTGGCGATCGCCACCTATGAGGGCAAAAACAAGCAGGGGGAAACGGAAGTTCCTGAAGAAATTCTGGATCAGGCTATCCCAGATACCGAATCTGAAAGCGGTCTTGAACTAGAGCTTGCCTAGGCTTTTTTCATTAAATAACCACTCAATTTTTAAGGATTTAACGGACCATGACCCAGCATCTTTTTGCCAATATCGTGACCCCCACTGCTGTTGCCGCCAATAATCGGGGTGAAGGAGATGGGAGTACCCTGTCAACACTCCAAAAAATCACCCGTGGTATTGACCAGTACACAACAGTGAGTGCTGAAGCTATCCGCTGGGCTTATCGGGAATATTTCCAGCAGCATCATGGGGACACAACGAATCGCAGTTTTGATCCAGATGCCGATAGGTATGAATTTAAAACCGAAGTCTTCAATGCCGAGCAGTACATTGATGATGATCTATTTGGTTATATGGATGCCAAAAAAGGTTCAGATAATAAAGATGCAACCACCAAGCGCCGGGGAGCTTTGGAAATTAGCCGAGCTATTAGTCTTGATCCCTATTGGGGCGATATTGCGTTTGGTTCTAAAGGTGGCGAAAAAAATAAGACTTCTATCCATCAAACAGAGGTTCACTGTACTGCCTATCAATATACGTTGGCTGTTACCCCTTCCCACCTGAAAAAGATCGAACGGGCTGAGTATTTATTGGAGGCGATCGCCGCTATTCGCCATGTGGGGGGTAATCATTCCCGTTTTCTCTATGAATTTCGGCCAGAATCCATTGTTTTGCGGGTTACAGAAGATCCGAGTCCCTGGATTATGGGCTGTTTTGAACGGGTAGGAGATTCTATTGGTTGTGCTAAATTAGTTCGCTTAGTTGAAGTGGGTGATATTCCTGCGTCAGAATTAATTGTGGGCGGGGAAATCGTGCAAACGCCCTACAGTGACCAACTTAAAAAGCTCGGTGTTACCGTACAGGGAGGAGTTAAGTCGGCGATCGCCGAAGCGAAAAAGCATCTCTCCATCGTAGTTCCCTAAAATCTAATTAATAATCAGGAGTTAATTCTATGACCAGTATTCAAATCGCTCATCACACCTGGGATCAGTTATTGGATTTGGCTAAGCAACGTAACCTTTCCCTTGATGACTTTCTTGAAAAAATCATTCAAGGACAACTGGCTATTATTGATGCTGAAGAGCTAGAAGACTTAAGAGATATTCATGATGCAATCCTAGCGGAATCAGATCCCGATAATGCGAAAACAATCCCCTGGGAGGTTGTTAAGCAGGAGCTAGGTTATCAATGAATCCCTATCGTATTGAAGTCCTGAAATCAGCTCAAAAGTCATTCTCTAAACTCCCGAAGGACATTCAGGCTCGGATAGTTCAAAAAATTGATAACTTAGCTATTAATCCTTATCCTACTGATACTAAAAAATTAAAAAATGGCAATGGACTTTTTCGCGTTCGTGTTGGTGATTATCGCATTATCTACAAAGTTCAAGATAACGAATTGGTCATCTTAATTGTAAAAGTTGCCCATCGTCGAGAAGTTTATGATTAATCTCTTTTATCTGGATTGTCCCTGCACAAGTTTTCCTCGGAGTTTTGCCAGGGATTATAAAGAAACATATCTTTATCCGCCCCCTTCCACGGTTTATGGTTTTCTCCTATCTTTAGTTGGGGAAGAAAATTTAACTGCCCATTTGGGCGTAAAGATCGCCATTGGCTTGATTGGTGATCCTCCACCTATTTCAAGAATTGTTCGTAAGCAACGTCACCACAAGTTTAGTAAACAACGCTTGGGAAGTTATCCGAGTAGTAAATTTTCCAAGCCAAATCATCAGGAATTACTCACTGATTTGAAGGTCGCTCTCAAAGTTGATTCTTCAGGCGAGAAATCTAAAATTACTCTAGCCGACCGGGTGGCGATCGCCGTCTCTACACCGGAAGAAATTACCCGTTTTGGGGGCCTGTCCCTCGGGGAATCCTGGGCAATGGTGAATGGAATTCGTCCCTATCGACCAGAAGATGGCGATATTAGATGGCTGATGAAAGATAATCGTGGTCTCATTGGTTTGCCGGTTTGGATTGATCGAAAAACAACTCAGGGGACATTCCAGCGGTTTACTCTGGAGAAAATGCAAGAATTTCGTGATGCGGCTTGGATCACGATTAAAGCTAATCATTAAAATAAGGTTAGTTTTAGCTATACCTTTTTAAACATCACTAAAATACTGCACAATTGCCAGGTATCAAAATGATTAGTCGTGAACAATTTAAAGCTGAATTAGATTCTGTTGATGGTCTAACGATCAATATTTTACATGGCGTTATGGTTGCTCTTAAGCAAAAAGTATCCACTTCTCCAAATCAAGCTGATTGGTCAACCAACAATCCCCTTAAAAATAGTATTGTCTATGAAAACGATGTTTTGAGTCTTATCGATGAAAATTGGGATGCAGAACGATGATTGTTTTAGATACTCACGCATGGTTTTGATGGGTAGCAGAATCACCTAAAATTTCTCGTATTTATTTTCACCCCTGAAAGATTTTTGCAGGGGTCTTTTTATAGAATGTAAGTAATCGAATTTTACTTACTCTTATGTACACATTAAAACCACAAGAAACTCAACAAATTACGGAAGATACCCTCCGAGTTTGTTCTCTTCATGCTTATGCTTATTGTCCTCGTCTTTTTTATCTAGAAGAAGTAGAGGAACTCTACACTCAAGATGCCGCTGTCTTTGCTGGTCGGCGCTTACATGAAGAGATTGACAATAAAGAGAATGAAGAATGGTTAGATCTTTACCTGGAAGATGAACTATTGGGTCTACGGGGTCGGGTAGATGCCCTCAAAACTCGCAATGGGGAAACGATTCCCTATGAGCATAAACGGGGACGTTGTTACCGGGATGAAAATAAGCAGCCCCAAGCCTGGGAAAGTGATCGCCTACAGATTTTGGCTTACTGTTACCTTTTAGAGGTGTCGTTAGGCATCACTGTAGCTGAGGGGCGAATTCGTTACCATGCGGACAATGTTTTAGTTCATATTCCCTTTGACCAAGCAGCAAAATGTTCGGTAGAGACGGCCATTCAAGAAGCTAAAGCTCTGCGGCGATCGCCCTATCGTCCAGCCGTAACCAACAACGAACATCTTTGTACCCGTTGTTCTCTGGCAGCGGTGTGTTTACCGGAGGAAGCCCGTCTTGCTCATAATAAAGAATGGCATCCGACCCGGTTATTTCCCCAGGATAATGAGCGCGAAGTTATTCATATTTTGGAACCGGGAACCCGTGTTGGTCGTACCGGGGAACAACTCAAAATTACACGGCGCGATCAACCAATTGAAAAATTATCGGTGCAACAAGTTAGTCAGGTGGTACTTCATAGCTTTTCCCAGCTTTCTACCCAAGCTCTGCATTTTCTTTCTTACAAAGATGTTGGTATCCACTTCATTTCTGGGGGAGGGCGTTATGTGGGTAGTTTAGATACTCGTCAAGGTAGTATTCAAAGACGTATTCATCAATATCAGGCGTTAACTCAGCCAGATTTTACTCTCAGTTTGGCAAAAAAATTAGTTTATTGTCGCGGTGAAAGTCAACGAAAATTTTTGATGCGAGGCAAGCGTAATCGGCAAGAATCGCTTCCAATAGTGGAACAAGCAATCGACCAAATTAAGGCGGTTGTGCGTCTTGTTCAAAATTCTGAATCTTTAGCGTCTTTATTAGGGTATGAAGGCAACATTGCCGCATTATATTTTGCCGCTTTACCTGAACTTCTCACAGAAGATGTTTCTGAAAATCTTCGTTTTGCGGGTCGTAATCGTCGCCCTCCCAAGGATCGATTCAACGCTCTACTCAGTTTTGGCTATTCGTTACTGATTAAGGATGTGATGAATGCCATTTTGACGGTGGGACTTGAACCTGCTTTTGGTTTCTACCATCAGCCACGAACCCAAGCGCCGCCCTTGGCTTTGGATTTGATGGAAGTATTTCGAGTGCCATTAGTTGATATGACAATTATTAGTTCTCTGAATCGGGGTCAATGGCATGAGTCGGAAGATTTTGATATTCGAGGCCAACAGGTTTGGCTATCTGAATCGGGACGACGTAAGTTTATTGAAATCTATGAGGCCCGTAAGTCAGAAAAGTGGAAACATCCTGCCACAGGCTATTCCCTAACCTACCGCCGTTTATTTGAGTTGGAAGTGCGTCTACTCGAAAAAGAATGGTCGGGGGAAGCCGGTCTCTTTGGTCGTTTGATTTTACGCTAGGGGGAATTATGGCAGAACTCAAAAATTGGTATTTAATTTGTTATGACATCCGTTGTCCTAAACGCTGGCGTAAAGCTTACAAACTACTTGAGGGGTATGGCGATCGCCTACAATACTCAATTTTTCGCTGTTGGCTTAGTCAACGAATGCGTGAAAAGTTGCGCTGGGAGTTGGAAAAGATTCTGACTCTGGATGATGACCTAATTTTAATTAGGCTGTCAGCTCAATGTGTCAAGGATTTACCAAAATATAATCGCCAAAATACTTGGATACTAGAAGGGGGTGGCTTTCGGGTCATTTGACTAAGCGCAAGGATCGGTCTTTGTTTTCTCACCAACTCTGTTTAAGCAGTCCCAATGCCTTATCTGATAATCCATTGAGGTCTTTCCTCTATCAGTTAGATCCTTGTAAACGCTGTATCCCTTGTCCTGTCTAAATTGTGCAAACCTCTTCTACTCTATTTTCCTTGACTTGTCTTTTTTGAAATTTGAGTTGTTGAGCACCTTGTAAAATCCTTGTAGAAGGTACGCATGCTAATCTTTTTGAAAGTCGCCGTGCCTAAACCATTGATGCCGTAAGGCGTTGAGCACAAAGGCGTTGACGCAAACCAATTTGACCGCTGGATCCGTGTGCCTAAACCATTGATGCCGTAAGGCGTTGAGCACTTTTGAAAGGCGCTAGGGTCTATTAATAGTGCTCCCAAGTGCCTAAACCATTGATGCCGTAAGGCGTTGAGCACGAAGCCAACGACAAAAACCAATTTGACCGCTGGTGTGCCTAAACCATTGATGCCGTAAGGCGTTGAGCACAAAGGCGTTGACGCAAACCAATTTGACCGCTGGATCCGTGTGCCTAAACCATTGATGCCGTAAGGCGTTGAGCACTTTTGAAAGGCGCTAGGGTCTATTAATAGTGCTCCCAAGTGCCTAAACCATTGATGCCGTAAGGCGTTGAGCACGAAGCCAACGACAAAAACCAATTTGACCGCTGGTGTGCCTAAACCATTGATGCCGTAAGGCGTTGAGCACACTGGTTCCCCCTAGCGGCCCTGGGGGCGGGGACTGTGCCTAAACCATTGATGCCGTAAGGCGTTGAGCACACGACTCTTCAATCCTAATAAATAATAGGATGATGGTGCCTAAACCATTGATGCCGTAAGGCGTTGAGCACGTCAGCCGGCCCGAGCTGGCCTGCGATCCAAATGTAGTGCCTAAACCATTGATGCCGTAAGGCGTTGAGCACGCTAGTGTTTTGATTCCTAAAATGGCGACTTTTGCGTGCCTAAACCATTGATGCCGTAAGGCGTTGAGCACAATAGCTACGATGCTCCCCGGCAAGCCGCTACAGGTGTCCAAACCATTGATGCCGTAAGGCGTTGAGCACCCTCAAGTAAGGCGGGGGGAAGTTCAGTAACCAAGCCGTGTCCAAACCATTGATGCCGTAAGGCGTTGAGCACACTGGAGTTAGTTACAAAAAGGCCAGCGGTGCGGCCGTGTCCAAACCATTGATGCCGTAAGGCGTTGAGCACTAGACGCGATAGTTCTTCCCCGGTACTAATCCCCCTTGGTGCCTAAACCATTGATGCCGTAAGGCGTTGAGCACGAAATTATGAATTTTCCGAATATTAACAGAGCATAGTTATGGGAATAGGAGATTTTGGAAGAAACCGATCGCCTGACAAAAACATCAAGACTGAAATGGGAAGTGTTGGAGTAAACGCACCTGGGCAATCGTCTCAAAATCGCGATCATTGTGAACCAACAGTAAATCATTCTCCAAAGCAACTTGAGCGATACAGCAATCAATTGGACTGCGAACCGTTAGCCCCTGACGACGCAAATCATAGAAAATTCGCGCTGCCTTTTGCCAGGAATCATTTGTCAGTTCCACGTAGTCCTGAATTTCAAGATAGGTGGAAAGAAGCATCCACTCTTTTTCATTCAAACTCCCCTGAAGCAGTTCAAGCTGAGTGAAACGTGCTAGAAAAACACCACGATCGCCAATTAGTGTTTCGAGTTGTTGACGGACTTGGCGTGTGCGGTCGCGGAAGACACTGATCCACACAGAAGTATCAATCAGTAGCATGACGAGTCTGGCGCAGGTCTTTGTGGTCGAAATCCTCGGCAAACTGAATTTGCCCTGCGAGATCGAGCAGGTTTTTCTTGCGGCGTGATCGCACAAATTCTTCTAGGGCAAGGTTAAGCAGTTCTTCCTTAGTCGAAAGATGGGTAAGTCGAAAAGCCTTGTTAAGGAGGGAATCGTCTAGGTTAATAGTGATTTGCATAAGGTGATCGTGCAACTCATTTGTTTCAAGGGGTTTGGAGTAAATTATAGCCGAGTGCTTATAGACCAATCATTGCTGAAAGGGAAAAAAAATTTTGGATCGCGGTGTCCAAACCATTGATGCCGTAAGGCGTTGAGCAGTAGCAATTTAACTTTTGTGTCCCAAAAGGCGATCTCGCAAATGTTGAATGCGGTCTCGGTAGGTAGCGGCCACTTCGAATTCTTGTTTTTTAGCGGCTTCCTGCATTTTCTCTTCCAATTGTTGAATTAAATCGGGGATTTTTTCTAGGGGTAAATCCTGGGCCTGTTCATATACTTCCTCCAACTGTTGACTGTTTAAACGGCGGGAAATATCAAGGAATTGCAAAATGGCATTGTTAGCCCGTTTATTAATCGGTTGGGGGATAATGCCATGTTTTTCATTATATTCTTGCTGAATTTTTCTCCTCCTTTCCGTTTCGGCGATCGCCTTTTGCATACTATCGGTAAAATTATCGGCGTATAAAATCGCTTGCCCCCGAATATGACGGGCGGCCCGGCCAATAGTTTGAATCAAAGAGCGTTCTGCTCGTAAAAAGCCTTCCTTGTCCGCATCCATAATGGCCACCAGGGAAACTTCCGGTAAATCTAGCCCTTCCCGCAGTAAATTTACCCCAATTAACACATGAAATTCTCCGTCCCGTAAAGCTTGTAAAATTTCAATCCGTTGAATAGATTGAATTTCGGAATGGAGATATTGAACTTTTACTCCCCGTTCGGAAAAATATTCCGTTAAATCCTCCGCCATGCGCTTGGTTAAAGTAGTGATTAAAACCCGTTCCTTCAAGGATACCCTAGTTTGAATTTCGGCATATAAATCATCCACTTGCCCGGTGGTGGGACGGACAAAAATTTCCGGATCGAGAACCCCCGTGGGACGAATTACCTGCTCAATCACCCTGGCTTCTGATTGCTCTATTTCCCAAACCCCCGGAGTGGCAGAAACAAACACACATTGTTTAACTTTTTGCCAAAATTCTTCTGCTTTTAAAGGACGATTATCCGCCGCACTGGGCAGACGAAAACCATGATCAATTAAGACTTTTTTTCTGGCTTGATCACCGTTATACATACCCCGCAATTGGGGAATAGTCACATGGGATTCATCAATTACTAACAGCCAATCGTCGGGAAAATAATCCACTAAGCATTCCGGTGGTTCCCCCGCCTGGCGATCGGCCAGATAGCGGGAATAGTTTTCTACTCCGTTGCAATAGCCCACTTCCCGCAACATTTCCAGGTCATAGCGGGTGCGTTGACTGAGCCGTTGGGCTTCCACTAAAAGATTATTTTTTTCTAGAAAAGCTACCTGTTGCTCCATTTCTGTTTGAATTTGCTGACAGGCTTTTTCCAGGGTTTCTTCTGGGGTAACAAAGTGACGGGCGGGATAAATACTAATTTGGTCTAAACTTTGCAAAATTCCGCCGCTGACGGGATCAATTAACCGTAGAGCTTCCACTTCATCACCAAAAAATTCAATGCGAATCACCCGGTCTTCGTAGGCCGGCACAATTTCTAATACATCTCCTTTGAGGCGAAATCGCCCCCGTTGTAACTCAATGTCATTGCGGCTATATTGCACATTGACTAAATCCCTAATCACCAACCGAGGATCATATTCTGCGCCCACTTGGAGGGGCACCGCCGCCTTCAGATATTGACTGGGAATACCTAGACCGTAAATACAACTGATGGAGGCCACCACAATGACGTCCCGCCGTTCAAACAGGGAGCGGGTGGCCGAGTGGCGCAACATATCAATTTCATCGTTGATGGAGGCCGTTTTTTCAATGTAGGTGTCCGTGACGGGAATGTAGGCTTCCGGCTGGTAATAGTCGTAGTAACTAATAAAGTATTCCACTGCATTTTCGGGAAAAAATTGCCGTAGTTCATTACATAATTGGGCCGCCAAGGTTTTATTGTGGGCCAATACTAATGTGGGTCTTCCCAACTCTGCAATCACCGAAGCCATGGTGAAGGTTTTCCCTGTGCCCGTTGCCCCCAGTAGGGTCTGGAACTTGTGTTGCCCCTGCAAAGAATCAAGCAAACTGGCGATCGCCGTGGGTTGATCCCCGGTGGGACGGAAGGGCGCATGGAGGGAAAACAGGTCAGAAGTCATAGCGGCAAAGGGGCTATAGTCTGGGATAATGGGGCTGATTAAAGATATCTATCTTGGCTGGCCATTCAGCGGTGTATCTTTGAAAACAAGCAGAGTAATGCTAACAAAACACGGTGGGTGGCCTGTATGTCTCGCACACTGGTTTATTGTTAATCGATTAATCGAATATTTATATTAAGGAGATAAACAGCATGACTGAGGAACAGCAGGGGCCCAACACCACCCCCAACGAAGAAACCGCCAGCAAAACCAGCACCCCTAACCGGGGTCGTCGTCCCAGAGCCGGTTCCAGCAAAGATGAGTCCGCCTTGGTGAAGCCCAAGCATGTCGGTGGTCTTGATCTACTACCTACCCCCAAGGGCATGCCCACTAATCGCCCCATTGAAGCCAGCAAGCTCCATGTAGTGAGTACCTATGGTTCCATGGGAGCCACCAGACCTGTGGGGGCCAGCACGATGGAAGTGAGCAGTACCATGACCGTTTCTGGTAACCGTCCCATCGCCCTGAGCCATCTCCACATCAGCGAAATTACCGCTGGCAATCGGCCAGTGGCTTCCAACGAGATTGATGATCCCAACACTCTGATGGGTTACTTAGATTAATTTTCCGGTGGGAATTTTTGCTTTGCTCCCTTGCCCTGAGCTTAAACCTAGGCGATCGCCCCGGGCACAACGAACCAACATAAATCTACTAGAAATGAGCCTCCAGCTTCGGAAACTATGGCCGACTGGAGGTTTTCACGATCTAACTTCTCCCAGGAAGAACCTAGGAGCGGCTGATTTTGTCTTTTTGGCTGATGAAAATTAACCCAATGGTGGCGGGGATCAGTACAATGGCAGCACCCAACACCAGGCTCCAGAGAAAGTTTGCTAAAGAAGGGGTCATATCGCGTTAACCTCATTTTATAAAGACATCGCTCCCCATTCTATCGCCATCGGATGTCAAAGTTAGCCCGTTGAGGGCAGGATTGCCCCGGGCCCCAAGCCCCTGATTTTTAACCTATGTCGGCTATGCCAGATCTGTCGGATAACTTGAGTTTTATTTCTCCCCCCATTGCTTTAGAAGATATTCCCCAACCCCGCTGTTTATCCCTGGGGGTGATGGCCTCCGGCAGTGGCAGTAATTTTGCGGCGATCGCCAGGGCCATTAAGGAAGGAAATTTAAATGCCGCAGTGAAGCTGGTGATTTATAACAACCCCGATGCCGGCGTAAAACAACGGGCCATGGACTATGGAGTGCCCCACCGATTACTCAACCATCGAGACTATGCCAGTCGAGAAGCCCTGGATGAAGACATTGTGGAGCATTTTCGCCAAGCAGGGGTGGAATGGGTGATCATGGCCGGTTGGATGCGAATTGTGACCCCAGTATTGTTGGATGCTTTTAGCCAGCGGGTGTTGAATATTCACCCTAGTTTATTGCCCAATTTTCGGGGTGTGCGGGCCGTGGAACAGGCCCTGGCGGCGGGGGTAAAAGTGAGTGGTTGCACAGTACATTACGCCGAAGCAACGGTGGACAGTGGTCCCATTGTGGCCCAGGCAGTGGTACCGATTTTGCCCGATGACACGAGGGAGACTCTCCATCAACGTATTCAAGTCCAAGAACATCGCCTCTTTTCCCTGGCGATCGCCCTTGCCGCCCAGCCAAGCCCATGACTGCTCCCTATTTTTCCCTCAGCCAAGGCCATCTGCAATTGTTAAGTATTTGTCCGCCCCAATTTCAACGGCGTTATTGGGAACAGTTGGGCAGTTTACTCGAACCCCAGCGCCAGGCTAAAACGGAATGGGGGCAAAATTTCCACCAACTGGTTCAACAATGGACTTTGGGTTTACCTTTGGAAACCTTAGCGACCTCCAACCTCGACCCCCAGGAAGTAAATCTATTAGGTTCCCTAAAAAATTTAATTGCCACAGTGCCGGCGCTCTACCTCCCCCCGAGCCAAAGGCAAGCTGAACATCAACGAACCTTAGCCAGGGACGACGTTTTATTGACAGTGGTCTATGACCTGTTGGTGCTCACCCCAGAGCAGGGGCAGATTTTTGATTGGAAAACCTATCCCCAGCCCCCCAAACCGGAAAAACTTCACCACCATTGGCAGACTAAGCTTTACCTGTACGTATTAGCGGCAACGAGCGCCTATGCACCGGAACAATTATCCATGACCTATTGGTTTGTGCAGTCACCGGACAAAATCCAGCACTATACCATCGCCTATAACGAAGCTCAGCACCGGGCCACTGAACGGGAGTTGACCGATTTGCTCCAGCAATTTCGTCAAGGGTTAGCCGCTTGGCACCGAAATCGTACCCCCCTGCCCCACCGGCATAATTGTGATCGTTGCCCCTACCACGACCAGTTTTTTCCACCAGACTAGTTATTTGCCCATGACTTTTAGTGAAGAATTTGAATTGTTACTGCGGGCCTGTTACCCCTTGCTCTACATTCCCACCCAGGAAGAAGAACGATTGGAAATGGCGATCGCCACCAGTGCGGAGAAGTTGGGCCATCGCTCGGTTTACTATTGGGACTTTGTGGAGGGCTACCAGGGCAATCCCAATGGGGCCAATGTGGGACGCCGTAATCCCCTCCAAGCCCTAGAATTTATTGAAAAATTGCCCGCCAGCAGTAATGGCATTTTTGTTCTGCGGGATTTTAATCGTTTTTTAGACGACGTTTCCATTTCCCGCAAATTAAGGAATCTAGCCCGTCGTCTCAAAGCTGAAGCCAAAAATCTTGTCATTGTTGCGCCCCAGATCTATATCCCCAATGAGTTGGCAGAAATTATTACAGTGGTGGACTTTCCCCTGCCCAGCGGCCCTGAAATTCAAGGGGAAATTGAACGATTACTCAGTGGTTTGGGCCAGACCCTAGAACCAGCTTTGCGAGACGAGTGGAGCCGAGCGGCCCAAGGTTTATCCATGGAAAGAATCCGGCGGGTGCTGGCCCGTTGCCTCGCAGACCATGGCCAGCTAGGAGCGGACGATGTGGAGTTAATGTTGGAGGAAAAACGTCAATCCATCCGCCAAACCCAAATCCTTGATTTTTATCCCGCTAGTGAACGCATCAGCGACATTGGGGGTCTGGATAATCTTAAGGACTGGTTGCTCCGGCGGGGGGGAGCCTTCAGTGAACAGGCTCGGCGTTACGGTCTGCCCTATCCCCGGGGTTTACTTTTGGCCGGCATCCAAGGCACGGGGAAATCCCTCACCGCTAAGGCGATCGCCCACCATTGGCATCTCCCCCTGTTGAGGTTGGATGTGGGGCGGCTGTTTGGTGGCTTGGTGGGGGAATCGGAAGCCCGCACCCGGCAAATGATCAACCTTGCTGAAGCTTTGGCCCCCTGTGTGTTTTGGATTGACGAAATTGATAAAGCCTTTGGGGGCATGGACAGTCGAGGGGATGGGGGCACCACCAGCAGAGTGTTTGGAGCGTTTATCACCTGGCTAGCGGAAAAAACTTCCCCCGTCTTTGTGGTGGCCACCGCTAACAATGTCCAGAGTCTGCCGCCGGAACTTTTGCGGAAAGGCCGCTTTGACGAAATTTTCTTTGTGGGACTGCCCAATAAAACGGAAAGGGAGGCCATTTTCGCCGTCCATCTCCACCGCCTGCGCCCCCATAAAATGAGCGATTACGACATCCCCCGCCTGGCCTACGAAACTCCAGACTTCTCCGGGGCAGAAATTGAGCAAATTTTGGTGGAAGCAATGCATATCGGCTTTAGCCAGAATCGGGAATTTACCACTGATGATATTCTTTCTGCCGCTAGCCAGGTGGTGCCCCTGGCCCGCACTGCCAAGGAACAAATCCAATTTTTGCAGGAGTGGGCCGCCGCCGGTAAAGCCCGTTTAGCCTCCAGGGACAGTGGTTTTCCCGCCATTAGCTGACCATTTACCCCGTTTTCTTCCCCATGGCCAATTCCCCCAGACCCACTGAACAAACCAAACAATTTTTTCAGCAATGGCAAACCTATCAGCAGTTAATTGAGCACAATTACATGGCCCATCAGCAAATTCAGCAGGCGGTGGAGGCCTTGATTAAACAACAGTTTGATCGCCCGTTTGATTTGTTGGACCTTGGCTGTGGGGATGCCCAGGCGATCGCCAAAACCTTGATGGGCAGTAAAATTAATTCCTATACGGGGGTGGATTTATCCCCCAATGCCCTAGCCTTGGCTGAGCAAAATTTGGCCGCTTTTCCCCAGGTAGAGCTCAGGGAGACGGATTTTTTGACCTATTTAAACCACGCAAACCAAACCGCCCAAGCTACCTTTGACCTCATCCACGCCGGTTTTTCCTTGCACCATTTGCTGTTAGAGGAAAAAGAGCAATTTTTTGCCCATTGCTTTTCCCTACTCCGCCCCGGGGGATATCTACTCATCTATGACGTTTTCCGTCAGCCCTACCAAGACCGACAGCAATATATCCAAGCCTATTTAGACCGGGCCCAAAGCCAATGGCTTGCCCTTGCTCCCGACCAACTCCAGGCGATCGCTACCCATATAAACGAGTGCGATTTCCCCGAATTAGTGGCTACCATGGCAGAAATTAGTCAAAAAGCAGGATTTATACCACCCGAGGTCCTCTTTACTGAGCCTAGGGGTTTCCACCACTGCTTTGCGCTTCCCATTGGCCAAAGTGGAAAAGCCCTGGCCCAAGACAGGGTGTAAAAAGCAATTTTCCGATAATATGGGCAGAAGCTAAACAGTGTCCCAATATGGGGGGCTGTGGGCCGTAAACATTCAATCCGAATAATAAAGGACTGGTTGAAGATGGAAGAACAAAAGACAGCAACTGCTGGGGTTAAAACCGACGTAGGACCAATCACTACTCCCAATCCCAAAAAGTCCCCAATCACCGACCAGGCTTGGCAGGAATGGCTACAACCGGTGTGGGAAGTGCTGGGTAAAATTCCTGAAATGACCGGGGAATTTTTCGAGGACAACAAACAACCCCTCATTTCCCTGGGCATAATCCTGTTAGGCATTATCAGCGTCAAAATTCTGATTGCTGTGCTCGATGCCATTAATGATATTCCTTTATTGGCACCAACTTTACAGTTGATCGGCATGGGCTATACCGCTTGGTTTATCTGGCGTTACCTTTGGAAGGCCGAAAAACGCCAAGAGTTGGCTTCCGAGTTTGGTGCACTAAAGGAGCAAATTTTTGGCGGTTAGTGTCTCCAGACCACCCCAGCCCCTTTTTCCTGCCCCTGTCCTCCGGGTTTAATGTTCGGGGGATTTTTTTCTGCCCTGGGTCAAAACCAACCCATCCTGACGTACCGGGGTGGGACAGTTTACGCCTCATTGCCTCGGTGGCTGGTATTCTAGGAGTTAGTTTCCCGCCATTCTTCCTCCCCTTTTTTCAGGAGCGATGAGCAACTCCCCGTCTGTCCTCACAGAGCTATTGCAGTCCTTACCGAGTCTGCGGGCCCAAACCTATTTCAAGTCTTCCCTTACGGCTCTGTCCCACGCCATGGAAGATCAGGTATTAGCGGAAAGTACAGCGGGCAATCCCCTGATTATTGCGGCTTTTCAGCGGGAAAGGTTTTATCGTCAAGAAGCCCATCGCTATCGCCGTATTGCCGATAAGAGCAACCAGGTTTATGTGCTCTCCGCCCCGGAGACAGAGTTTAAAAACAGCTCTGGCATTTATGAAACCATTGCCTTCACGCCGGAAGATAGCCTCGCCCAGGAATGGCATTTAGTGGTCATTGGCGATCGTTATGCCAGTTGTTTAATTTGTCGAGAAAGGCCCACCCAGGACAAATGGGATAGTAACCGCCGTTTTGAAGGGATTTGGACCTTCGATCGCCAGGTAAGCCGGGTGGCGGCCGAACTGTTGTTAAAACGGATTTTGGGCTACCGTCCAGAGTTGCAAGCCAAAATCGAGCAAGTGACCCAAACCTGGCTTCAGCCTTCCTGTACCGTTCCCCCCCGGGGCATTGATGATAACCCCGATCCCTTTGTGCAACGGTTGATTACCTATCTCCAGGCGGGGCAGTATAAGTTAATCAAAGCTAATCGCAATTTACAGGACAAAGAAGAGCGGGAGAGACTACTTAACTCCATCACAACGGCGGTGCGACGTTCCCTTGATCCAGAGGAAATTATGCAGGTGGCGGTGGAAAAACTGGGGCAAGGCTTGGGCATTTGTCGCTGTGTGATTTACCGCTGTAGCGCTGACGATGCGGTGGCGACCATTAGCCATGAATTTCTCAGTAGCGGTGTTGGTTCTATCAAAGGCTATCCCTGGCCTCTCAAAGATAATCCCCTTTTTCAGCAGGTGGTGGCCCTCAAGGAGGCGATCGCCATCGACAACATTGACCGAGACCCAAGGTTAGGGGAACCGGCATCCTCCACAGGAGAGGTGAAAAACCTAGTGAAAAGCTGTGCCATCCTTTCCTGGATGTTAGTACCGATTTTTTATCGGGAAAGGCTGCTGGGTATGATGGAATTCCACCACTGCGGCCCGTCCCCCACGGAATGGGAAAACGACGCCCTCACCCTAGTGGAAGGGGTGGCCACCCAAATTGGGGTAGCACTGATCCAGGCAGAATCCTATGCCAACCTCCAGGAATTGAATGAGCAATTGGCGGCCCTAGACCGCACCCGTTCTAACCTGGTGGCCATCACAGGGCACGAACTGCGGACTCCCCTTTCCACCATTCAAGTATGTTTGGAAAGCCTGGCCACGGAACCAGATATGCCCCAGGAGTTACGGCAGGTGATGTTAAACACCGCCCTGGAGGATGCGGAGAGAATGCGTAAACTGGTGCAGGATTTCCTCACGTTGTCCCAGCTAGAAAGTGGCCGGGTGGAATGGAACGCAGAGCCGATTTCCTTAGAGGAATGTGTGGAGCTTTCCTTAAGCCATATCCGGGCCCACAATCGAGGCCAAGAAGTGCCCGCCATTGTCAATCAAGTGAACGGAGAAACCCCCATGGTGGAAGCAGACGGGGAATGGTTAGTGGAATTGTTGACCAAGCTTTTGGATAACGCCATCAAATTTACCCCCACCAATGGTAAGATTTCCATCGCCGTTGATCGTCCGAATCCGTCCCAATTGGAAGTTACCATCACCGATACAGGGCGGGGCATTGAGCCTAACCGCCTGGAAACCGTATTTGATCGTTTTTACCAAGAAGAAGGAGCCTTACGCCGCAGTCGGGGGGGCACCGGCATTGGTCTAGCCATCTGTCGACAAATTGTCAGCGGTTGGGGGGGGGAAATCTGGGCCGCTTCCGATGGCAAAAACCATGGCACCCAGTTCCATTTCACTGTCCCCATTGTCTTGCCAGAGAACCCTGGTCCCACTGTGGAGGAAATTATGGCCAAAAAGCGAAAAGCCATGGCCCCTAGGGCATCGTCCCGAGGTAAAAGAAAATAAGATTTTTTCTTAACCCAACTCAATCAATTCAATCTAGAAAATAACCGCACTGCCTATTCGCTATCTGCTAACGATAGTGCCGTTCTCAGTCCCAACATGGAGTTTAAAACTTTTTTCGATGCTTTTCCCCTCGGTATTTTTGTCGTCGATGCCAAGGGTAAACCAGTTTATGCCAACCTAGCCGCCATTAATCTTCTGGGAAAAGGCCTCTGGCCCGAAGCGGCGATCGACCAATTGAACGACATTTACCAGTCCTACCAAACCGGCACCAACCAACTTTATCCCCTCACCGAACAACCGTTACTCAAAGCCCTCCAAGGGGAAACATACCAGGTGGACGACATGGAAATTCGTCAGGGAGGACAAATTATTCCCTTGGAAGTCATAGGGACGCCTATTTTTGATCATCAGGGCACATTGCAGTACGCCATGGCCGTGTTACGAGATCTGCGCGATCGCCAACGGAGAAATGAACAGCAGATTGCTTTACAACAGGACTTACTGCGGCGCAATCAGGGGCTGGTGCAGGAAAATGCCACTCTAAAACGCAAATTAGCGATGTTGGAAGCTCAGTTAGAAGCCCAGTTAAAACCAATACAGTCGGAAGCCTAGGAGCTCATGGAGCCATGGCTCCCCCTCTCTTCATTGGGGAAAGATTAGGCCGTGCCACCGCTCTTCCCCCATAATGGCCCCTTGATCTATTGGAATCTAGCCTGTGTCTCCGTCTGGTAAATCGTCCCGTTCCTTGGCTAATATCGCTGGCATTGTGGCGATCGCCACCTTGATCAGTAAGGTTTTTGGTTTATTGCGTGAACAGATCATCGCCGCCGCCTTTGGGGTAGGGACGGTGGTGACGGCCTACGCCTATGCCTACGTGATCCCCGGATTCCTCTTTATTCTGCTCGGCGGTATTAATGGCCCATTCCACAGTGCCCTGGTGAGTGTGCTAGCCAAACGGGACCGGGAAGAGGCGGCTCCCTTAGTGGAAACCGTTACCACCTTGGTTAGTGGGGTGTTGCTTGGGGTAACAATTATTTTAGTGCTGGGGGCGGGCATATTTATCGACCTGCTGGCGCCGGGGTTAGAACCGGAAACCAGACGCATGGCGGTGCAACAGTTGCAAATCATGGCCCCCATGGCCCTACTTTCGGGGTTAATTGGCATTGGCTTCGGTACCTTGAATGCGGCGGATCAGTACCTCTTACCAAGTATTAGCCCTTTACTTTCCAGTATTACCGTCATTGTGGGCTTGGGGGCCGCAGTCTGGCAGTTGGGGGAGCAATTAAACACCGAACCCTATTGGTTGTTGGGTTCCCTCTTGTTAGCAGGGGGAACCACCGCTGGAGCTGTGTTGCAATGGTTGGCCCAGATTGTGCCCCAGGCCAAAGCCGGTATGGGTAAATTGCGGCTGAGGTTTAATTTTGCTCTGCCGGGGGTAAAGGAAGTTTTGCAGGTCATGATTCCCGCCACCCTGTCTTCGGGGATGTTGTATATCAATTTTGCCACCAACCTATTTTTTGCTTCCTTTATTCCCAATGCGGCGGCGGCCATGCGCTACGGTAATTTTGTTGCCCTCACTCCCCTGGGTATTATTTCCAATATGATTTTGGTGCCCTTTCTGCCGGTATTTTCCCGCTTAGCCGATCCCCAGGATTGGCCAGAATTAAGGCTCCGCATCCGCCAAGGAATCATGTTAAGTGCCCTGACTATGTTTCCCCTCACAGCCATTTTAGTAGGGCTAGCCATTCCCATTGTTCAGGTTATTTATGAACGGGGGGCTTTTGACGCAGAGGCAGCGGCGGAGGTGGCTCCGGTGTTGGCCGCCTACGGTTTGGGCATGTTTTTTTACCTTGGTCGAGATGTATTGGTGCGGGTATTTTATGCCCTGGGGGACGGCAACAGTCCTTTCAAGGTGAGCCTGTTTAATATTTTTCTGAATGGTTTATTGGATTTCCTCTTTTATAAGCCCTTTGGCACAGTGGGCATTGTCATGGCAACGGTGGGGGTAAATCTTTTTTCCATGACTATTTTTATTTGGATGCTGAACCGCCGTCTAGCTGGCCTGAATCTGTGGGGATGGGCCATGGATCTGGGTAAGCTGGCTTTAATTACTGCGATCGCCAGTGTGGCGGGTTGGCAGGGCAGTATTCTCTGGGAAAAAATTTGGGGGGTGGATAACCTAGTCGAAAATATTCTTGAAGTGTTCACTATGTCCAGCATTATCTTAGTGGTGTTCGCAGTCGGGGTAGCCTTTGCCAAAGTCCCAGAGGTAGATTTGCTAGGCGATCGCCTATTGAAAAAATTCAAACGGGGGTAGTGGAGACATTTTTCGAGGGGCAATGAAAGAAGAGTTTAGTTTTTGAGATGTTCCAGCACAGATCAATATTGTTACTATCAACCTCTCGGTCAGTACTATCGGCTCAAATTGGCTAGAATGATGCCATGGCAACCTTCTTGGCCCTATTACCCCGCTCCCTAACCACATTTTTGTATGCCGTAGCGGCATTACTGAGGTTTTATGGCAACATCGACACCACCCCCTTCCAACCCATCCCCCTCACCATCCTCGAATGGAGCTTCTGGGCCTTCACTTTGGGCACAGCGTCTCTGGTGGTTAATCTCGGCCTTGAGTGGAACGCTGGAAGTCGAAGCCGATATCAAGCGGCTCAAGCAAGAGAACGGGAAACTAGACGAGATGATCTTGCAAGTGAGGAACGAGAAAAAGCAGATCGAGAAAGAAACCGAGCGGATCAAGAAAGAAACCGAGCAGATCAAGAGAGACAACGAGCGGCTAGCCGCGCTAGAATCCAAAATCGATTCTTCATTTCGCAAATACGGCATCAACTTACCCCTAACCCAGATACCAGATCAGCCCTGACGGATTTTCTCAGCTTTCTCCAAGAGTATGGCGAGCCCTAATTTACTGCCGGTGGATATGAAGATTAAGGTTTTTGTTTATGGCACCCTCATGCCGGGGGAATGTAATCACCAAGCCTATTGCCACCAACAAATTGAGCCCCCTGCCCTGGGCTATGTGCTTGGCCAAATCTACCACTTAGCAAATTTTGGTTATCCGGCCCTGGCGATCGGAGAAGACCGGGTTTGGGGCTATTGCCTCACCTTTCCCGCCGGGTTTTCCCTGGAATACCTAGATAGTTTGGAAGATTACCACCCTGGGCGATCGCCCCGAGAGAACGTATATGACCGTTGCTGGGCTAAGGTATTTGGCCCCCAGGATCAGGTGATGACGGAAGCGTGGCTCTACCGCATGGATCTTGGAAAAATTGAGCAGTATGGAGGAGTTTATCTTCCCAATGGCCGTTGGTCTGGCCAGCAGAAATTTATCGCCTAAGCTCCTATGGAGATTAATACGCCGTCTTGGCTAAGTTATCCCGAAACCATTGCCTCGGCCCTAGAAGCTTCTCTCCAGAGGGGTTTGGTGACTTTAGGGCAAGAACTGTCTCCCCGTTGGCATGAATGGGTGGAAGAATATCAACAGAGCCTAGGGGAATTATCCGATCCCCAGGTTTTACTAGCGGAAACAGAGTCAGCTAAGGTTTGGGCGGCAGTGGTGGCTTTTTTACGAGTTGGCCGGGGAGCATTATTCATTGCTAATCACCAATGGCAACAACGGGAATGGCAACAAGTAGCCCAGTTTTTGCATCCCGATCGCCTCTGGGGATCATCAATTTGGCAACAACAATGGTTAAACTTCACCAACAGTGATTTGGCAGTAACTTCCGTTCACCACGAGACCATCACCCCAGAAAATCGACCAGATCCGAAAAGGTCAGAACCATTAATTGGTTTTGCCACCGGCGGCTCTTCAGGCACAATTCGTTTTGCTCTCCATAGTCCCCAGACCTTGACTGTGGCAGTGGGCGGTTTAAGGCAGTTTCTTGCCCCCCTATTACACAGCAATGGGCAAATTAACAGTTTGTGTTTGCTCCCTCTCTACCATGTGGGGGGCTTTATGCAATGGTGGCGATCAGCCTTAACCGGAGGTGATTTTAGCCCCCTGGATTATGGCTTAGTGAAACAATCCTCCCCTCCTTTACCCCCGAATTATGTCATTTCTCTGGTGCCCACCCAGTTAGAATACTTGCTCGATCGCCATGGTACTTGGTTAAAAAATTTCCGGCTCATTTTTTTAGGGGGAGCCCCAGCCTGGCCCGCACTCTTAACCAAAGCAAAAACGGCGGGCCTGAACCTGGCCCCCACCTATGGCATGACGGAAACCGCCGCCCAAATTGCTACCCTCACCCCAGGGGAATTTTTAGCAGGCCAAACGGGGGTCGGTAGGTTGTTACCTCACGTTCGTCTGACTATTAGTAACCCCAAAGGGGAAGTAGTTGAACCCGGTACTGTTGGTGTGATTAATATTCAATCCGATGCTTTGTTCAAAGGTTACGTACCCCAAGGGACAGGCCAGAAGGAGGAAACTTTCACCACCGGGGATTTGGGTTATTGCCACAACGGTTACCTACACATCACCGGTCGTCAGGGTCGGCGTCTGATCAGTGGCGGAGAAAATATTGATCCAGAGGCCATAGAAGCTTTTTTGCTGGAACAAAATTTAGTCCAAGATGTGGTCATAGTCGGAGTTGGCGATCGCCATTGGGGAGATATGTTAGTAGCAGTCTATGTACCTAACCCTAGTCCGGGGAATGATGTTTCCACCCTGAAACAGTGTGTCAAAGCCCAGTTAAGTAAACCGAAATGTCCGAAGCATTGGTTGCCCGTTTCGACTCTACGGCGATCGCCCTTGGGCAAATTAAACTACCAGTTTTGGCAAACTTGGGCTACGGAGCAACTAGGGAGCAACTAGGGGTCAAAGAGGAGGAGTAACAGCAATAACATGTGAGTATAGGTTATTTACCGACGTTGTCGAGGATTCAAGTGGGTTGGGGTCAACAAATTTTTGACGTTGATTTGTGCTGTCCTCATGGGAACCTAAAACCTAACTAAGCCGTTGTGTTAGCCTGGGTTAGAAAAAATTTTCGATGCGGTTAATTGTTGTTGAGGAAAAAGATTAATGGTTGCCACTTCCCTATCCACCCCATCCCTGTCCCAAGCTGCTACTCCCCCCAGTCATTTGTTAACGGAAACTAGGCCATGGGGCTCTTTTACTACTTTGGAGGAGGGCAACGGTTACAAAATCAAACGCATCGAGGTCAATCCAGGGCATCGTCTCAGCCTGCAAATGCACCATCACCGCAGTGAGCATTGGATTGTGGTCTCCGGCACCGCCCGTATCGTTTGTGGAGATAAAGAAGAACTCTTGGAACCGAATCAGTCCACCTATGTTCCCCAATGCACTGCCCATCGTCTGGAAAACCCTGGGGTAATTAAATTAGTGCTAATTGAAGTGCAAAACGGGGAATATCTAGGGGAAGACGACATTATCCGTTTTCAGGATGACTACGCCCGCGGCTAATGGCGACCATTTGATTTTGGGCTAACGGCCATCAATTCGGTAATGGTTTGGCAATGGGCCGGCAAGCCTAATTGGGCTGGAGCAACGGGATCGGGATAGGTGAAATGGCGATAATCGAGGCAAAACCTATCCCAGTCCGCCATTTGAATGCGAAATAGCTTGATGAAAATATTGGCCAGGGTGAGCGAAAGGGGAATTTGAAAATAGATTTTCTGGCGATGATACTGGCAAACCTGGCGGATACCCTCCGTGGCAGTGAGGGGAGCATTACCTAACACTACATCAATTCTCTTCTGGGGGGGATGATCCACGTAATAGGCCACTACCCTAGCTATATCCCTACTGTGGATGAAGTGGAAGCTTCCATCGGCCCGGAACCAACGGATCAGGGGTAACCAACGCAAAATTTCTCCCAATCCGCCGGAAAGGTGGGAATAGGGTTTACCTGGTTCACCGCCAAAGACCAGGGTGGGATAAGCCACTGTGATCTTGTTGGCCATGGCTTCGGCAATGGGGGAGACTTCCGGTGGAGAATCATTGTGGGATTCCAAAGCCTGATGACAGAGATACTTAGTACGGATATAGTCGGTGCCCAAACTGCCCGCTTCCGGTAATGGTTGCCCCTGGCGATCAAGGATGCTGGCGGTGGAAAAGTAAATTACCTGTTCGCACCGTTCCGGGTTGAGCAAATTGATCAAAGTTAGGGTTTTGACCACGTTGATGTTGTAGGTCTCCTGGCGATCGCCCCAACTGGTGGCAATGAGAATGGCGCAGTCCATGGTTTGCAGCAGATCCTTGTGGGCTTCAATATTGCCCATATCGCCGGGGATTAAATGGATATTGCTCCGCAACTGGGGGTCAAATTGCAACTTGTCTGGATTTCTCACCAGTAGGAACAGTTCGTGGTCTGTGCCTTGGATTAATTCATCCGCTAAATAGTGGCCAATGCAACCACTGATCCCGGTGATAAAAATTCGTTTTAAATTAGCCATCTCAAGACACTCCCCAGAAATAAATAAATTTTGCTCAGCTTAAGAGCCTGTTGATGTTGACAGAGTTTGTGTTCGCCTGACAAAATGACCCACTAAAACTCTGGCCATACTGGAGAATTTTGATTACATTTCCCCAAATTTGGGATAGGAGTACGTTTTAAATACACTCCTAGGACAACACCCGGATGACACTGGGAATTTCCTTCACCGCCTGTAGTTGGCTAATTTCCCCCAGGGCGGCCCGATAGTTCCCCTCCCGCACATCGTGGGTGACCACCACAATTTCCGCACAGCCGTCGGTAAAGCCAATTTGCACTAGGGATTCCAAGCTAACCCCATGGTTGCCAAACCCCATACCGAGATGGCCAATCACCCCCGGTACATCGGCACAGAGGAAGCGACAATAAAAACGGGTGACGAGGTCTTCAATGGGGGACACCTGGCAGTAATGTTGGTGGGTGCAACTGAGCAGGGGATCAAGGGCAGGATTTTCGTCACTGCTGGTAATGATGCCGACAATGTTAATCACATCGGACACGACGGCACTGGCGGTGGGGCCGGCTCCCGCTCCCCGGCCGTAGAACATCACTTGCCCCAACGGATCTCCGGTGACCAATACGCCGTTGTAGACCCCATTGACGCTGGCTAGGGGATGATCCTTGGCAATCAAAGTGGGATGGACCCGCAGTTGCAACGCTTCCGAGTTTTCGCCGGCATTACCGTTAGCAATGGCCAAAAGTTTAATCACAAAGCCCAACTTATCAGCATAGGCAATGTCCACCGCACTAACGGATCTAATGCCTTCACAGGCCACATCTTCCCGCTTAACCCTGCCGCCAAAACCAAGGGAAGCAAGGATGGCAATTTTGTCCGCCGCATCTAACCCATCTACGTCGGCACTGGGATCCGCTTCGGCATAGCCCAACTTTTGAGCGGCCGCTAACACTTCGTCGAAATCCGCCCCCTCGCTGGTCATGCGGGAAAGAATGTAGTTGGTGGTGCCATTGAGAATGCCCACAATGCTTTGAATGCGGTTACCTCCCAGGGATTGCTTTAGGGGTTTAATGATGGGAATGCCCCCCCCCACCGCCGCTTCTAGGAGAACGTAGACACCATGCTGATTGGCCGCTTCATAAATTTCCGCCCCATAGCGGGCAATGACGGCTTTGTTGGCGGTGACAATGTGTTTTTTGTGGGCGATCGCCTGGAGGATCAATGATCGAGCGGGTTCCAGTCCTCCCATCAATTCCACCACAATGGCAATGTTGGGATCGGTGACAATGGCTTCTAGGTCGGTGGTTAATACCTCCGGCGGCAAATTTACTTGGCGGGGTTTATCCAAGGAACGCACCCCCACTGCTTTAACCTCAATGGCTTTGAGCAGGGGACTACGGCCCTGGGGATCCTGCAAAATTTCCACCGTGCCGGTGCCGACGGTACCTAAACCGAGTAAACCAATTTTAACTGTCACAATTTTCCTCCCGTTGCCTTTCCTTTCTTTAGGTTACTGGCGATCGGCTCCCCATTCTATCTGGACTTGGGCAGGTGGCAGAATAGCGAAACTCTTTTATTGCTCAAAACACTGTTTAAACTGATCTGTGTTCCCCCAACCCCAGATTTGGCTTTGTCCCACCGATCGCCCCTTAATTCCGGGTTATCAAGCCCTATTAAGTTCCGAAGAAATGGCCCGGGGTGAACGCTACCAACGGCCCCAAGATAAGCAGCGATTTTTGACCATGCGCCTGGCGTTACGCATACTGCTAGCCCGTCACCTTAATTGTCTGCCCCAGCAATTACAGTTCACCTATGGCCCCCAAGGTAAGCCGGAGTTGGTCAGCAGAGAACTGCGATCGCCATGGTTTAACGTTGCCCATAGTAGTAATTATGGCTTGATTGGTTTAAGTACAGAGGGGGAAATTGGGGTTGATTTGCAAATCATGGTCCCTAAAGCCCATGGCTTAAAATTAGCTAGACGATTTTTTTCCCTGCAGGAAACCGAGCAATTGGAAAATTTGCCGCCGGAGGAAAGAATTAAACTTTTTTACCAGCTTTGGACAGCCAAGGAGGCATTTTTAAAAGCCACGGGGCAGGGCATCAGCGGCGGTTTGCACCAAGTTATGCCGAGCAAAAATTTAGATCAATATCAATGCTTACCAAGTAACTATGAAACGAAGCAGTGGCAATTATCCAGTCAGCGTTTATTTGGGAATCAGGCAGATCAGACTGTGAACGATAATTATTGGACGGCGATCGCCTGGCGCACTAATCCGGTCAACAGGCTCCCATCTTCCCCGTGGCCGACCATTGAACCATTCTCCTGGCCCCGTAACCTTGATTCATTTCTCTAGTTTCGTTAACTTAGGCTGGCGGCCTTAATCGTCTGAAACCATGGAAAATCCTTTGCAAAAAGTAGAAGCGGCCATTAACCATCAAGTTAGTGAAACGGTACGCCAAACCAGCGATAAATTCTATGGCCAGCTAGAAAAAATCGTCCATAAAGAGTTGACCAGCGATCATCTAGAAAGAATCATTGCTGACGCAGTGGCCCAAACGTTACGTAAGTTAGTTTGGCAGTACTGGTATTTGTTGCTAGCCGCCGTCTGTGGCCTGTTGGTGATCCAGGCCCTACTACTCAGAATGGTGCTCAAAGATACTAATTCCTGTGTAGAATTTGGGCCGAGATCAATCCCCCCATCCCTAAATACTCCCCAGCGTTAAGAGTTGAGCAGATTTAAAACTGGCGCAGAAAGCGTAAGTCACTGTTATAGAGCCGACGAATATCGTCAATTTGGTGTAACACCATGGCAAACCTTTCTACCCCAAAGCCCGCCGCAAAGCCGGTGTAAATTTCTGGATCATAGCCCACTGCTTCCATTACGTTGGGGTCCACCATGCCACAGCCCATCACCTCCAACCATTTCCCTTGCCATTGCACGTCCACTTCCGCCGACGGTTCGGTAAAAGGAAAATAGCTAGCCCGGAAACGGATCGGTAAATCTTCTCCGAACATTTGTTTGATAAACGCTTGGATGGTTCCTTTCAAATGGGTGAAAGATAAACCTTTATTGATCGCCAGCAGTTCCACTTGATGGAATACCGCAGAGTGGGTCGCATCCACCGTATCCCGACGATAAACTCGACCGGGGGCGACAATGCGGATGGGGGGATCGTGCTTCTCCATATAGCGAATTTGCACCGGAGAAGTGTGAGTGCGGAGCAGGCGGCCATCTTTTAAAAAGAAGGTGTCCTGCATATCCCGGGCGGGGTGGTCAGCGGGGATATTTAATGCTTCAAAGTTGTAATAATCCGTTTCCACCTGGGGCCCCGTGGCGACGGTGTAGCCCAAGCCCACAAAAATATCCAATACCCGGTCAACGGTGCTATTGAGGGGATGGCGACGGCCCTGGGGACGGTAACTGCCCGCCATGGTCACATCTAAGGTTTCCGCCGCGAGTTGGGCCTCGATCGCCGCATTTTGTAGGTTAGTTTTGCGGGATTCCAAATCATACTGGAGCGCTTCTTTCACTTCATTGGCGATCGCCCCAAATTTAGGCCTTTCTTCCGCGGAAAGTTTGCCCATGCCCTTGAGAATCAGGGACAATTCCCCCTTTTTCCCCAAGTATTGCACCCGCAATTTATCCAACCCATCGAGGTCATCACAACCGTTAATCGCCGCCTGGGCAGATTGTTGTAGGGATTTTAAATCGGCTTCCAAAGAAATAGTCATGGAAAAATATGGGTCTCGTGATTCTGCCCTAGCAAAGGCCTTGTTAATGGAGATGGATCAAATACTGATTACCGCTGCTCAGGTTGATCAACAGGGGACAATAGTTTTCCCTTGGCCATGGTCAAGACCAACGTGGCCTAATTCCGGGAAAATTGCCCGCTACCGATTCTAACCCAACGGAGAACGGAAATTCTTGCCCATCAGGACTCAATTCTGGGCACCAAAGGAATTTGTCGTAACTTAATGCCGGGAATGGTGAACTGTTGTTTGATCTCATTCGCTTCCAGGGGAATGGCCTCAGCAAAATTGGCTTGGCTTGTGGATAATACCCCCAGCACACTCAGGGGCACCTGCAAAAATAAATTGGCCATCAAATAGGCTATCGTCCCTAGCCCAAGGCCCGCCAAACGAATCTGGGGCAAATCCGTTACCCAAGGATAGGCGATCGGGGCATAGTAGTAAACCAACCACAGTAAACCAAGGCCAATTATTCCCCCCAGCAAAGTAATCCACCGTTGTTGGCCCTGTTTAAACAAACTTAAAATCCGCAGTTGATCTTCCCTCAAACTATCGGGGCGCAGGGCAATGATCAGCAAACTGAAAATCTCAAAGGGCTTAAACCATTGCATCACCATTACCGGCAACCAGCCCACCGCAATCAAGAAAATCAGTTCCACACCATAAACAGAAAAAGGGGCTCCCAGAGCTAAGCCCAGCATCATGGTCAGGAGGGCCAACGGCACTACCACAATCCCCGCCAAATGAATCCAGAGAAATGGTTCTGCCCGAAAAGATGCGCCCATGGTTTTAATGCCTAACTGGTGGTCTGGTAGTCATACTGCACTGTGTTCAATAATACCAAATTGCTCCGACCCAGAGCATTTGAGTTAGGTTATTTTTCCAAGATTATTAGAAATACTGATTAAACCGATGCGGCCCCGGTGATCGTCCTGCAATTTTTCCAGGTCGGCTAGAACCTGGCGTCGACCAGAAACTAATTGTTGTTGAAGATTATCAAGATTGATGAATCTAACAGTTAAACTGTTAAGACTAACTTAAATATCCTTTAATTTTATTTTGAGAAGTCAAAATTTTATCGCAGCACTTTTTCACCATTCCACTACTGCTAAATTTTCTATTGCCTGAAAATGAGCATCCCCTGTCACTAAAATCATATTGTGTTGTAGTCCAAGGGCGGCAATCTAAATATCATTCTCCGGCAATGGACAACCTTTGAGCTTTAATTCGTTTTTAATTTTGCCATATTACCAGGCTGTTTCAGCGTCACAGGATAATATTGTGCCATCGGCAATTAGTTTCCTCACTCTACCCCTCTTGCGTCAGACTGGGCAAGCCGATTTGCTGGAAATCATCGAAAGCCTTTAGCAACAACGGTTTTATGTAGTGTACTTAACAAGATATTATCCCCCATGATTGTCGAGTTTTGAAAACATTGAAACGTCTCCACAGTGAGACTTTTTGTGTAGTACTGAAAAATATTCTTTCCGAGATTCAGGAAAGAGGGCTATTCAAATTGGCTTGGACTCGTCCAGATTTTCTGGCACCGTAACATAGTTCACCAATGACAATACTTGGAACAAAAATCTGACTGGATGCAACGAGCTTTTCTTTGGCTATTGTCTCATTTAAAAAAAGAGCAATAATTATATTTGTATCAAGCAAAGACTTACCATTCATCGACATCAATTTGTTCACAATCTTGTTTGATATCTTGACGCATCAACTTAAGATCCTAATCAGGAATAAAACCAGCAAAGTGTAGTAGTTTTTGTCCCGGTTTTCCTTGAATTTGTGTTTTGTTCAGCCTTTGAATGAATTCCACCACTTGCAACTGTAAATACTGGGGCATGGACCTTAATTGTTCGACAACTTCTTCTGTAATTAGGGTTTTCATAAATTTACTCTCATAGAATATTAAAATTATTCGGTTTTGCTCTGATAGGTTCAGTTAAAATTTGGATCTCAGCAATATGGTGTCGATTCTTAATTTTGATCAAAGGTTCCACTTAGTACGGAGATTGGCCAATGCCACTAACTAAGATGGCTACCAAGGTGATTGCATTAATTCATACGGCGATCGGCAAAAATCTTTAAGAATTTAAACTTAGTCTAGCTATACCGATCAACCATAATTCTAGCAACGGTTCCTCCCCAAAATGGTAGTCCCCGAAAAGCTTATCAGAGGAGCCTCGGGGACAAAAATAAATCTAGGATAAATCTGGGTTGTGATTAATTACTCTGGGGTGGGAACTGGCTTTTCCTGAGCTTCCTCCTTTTTGGCGCTTTCAAACACAGCCCGTAGCCAAGGGGGAGCCACAAAGGTAGTAACAATGACCATCACAATAATGGCGGCATCGGTTGCCGGATCCAAAGCTCCACTGGCGGCCCCTACCCCAGCAAAAACTAGACCAACTTCTCCCCGGGGAATCATACCTACCCCGATCGCCAGTTTGTTCAATTCCGACTTACCAAACAGGGTAAAACCAGTAACCACCTTACCCACGATCGCCACCACAATTAAAAAGGCGGCAATAATCAAACCCTCTCGGTTAGCAGGCACAGCGGGGTTGAGCACACTGACATCCGTCTTGGCCCCCACACAGACAAAAAATACCGGCACAAAAAAGTCCGCCAGGGGCAAAATTTGCTCTTCCAAATCTTCCCGCTTTTCTGTTTCCGCCAGGATTAACCCCGCCGCAAAGGAACCCAAAATTGCCTCTAACTGGACAATTTGGGCAATGTAGGAAAGGACGAATGCCACGCAAATGGATACCAAGAGCAACTGACCCCTGGTTTTCATGCGGTTGACTAAGCTGACATAGAAGGGACTGAGCAGGCGACCAATTAAAATTGAACCCACCACAAAACCGGTGGCACTGAGGATCAAGTAGATAATATTGCTGATTTGGATTTCCCCAGTTTTTACCAGGCTACCCACCACCGCCAGCACAATAATGCCGAGGATATCGTCCAATACCGCCGCCCCAATAATGATCTGTCCTTCATTGGAACTGAGGCGATTAATCTCCGCCAATACCTTAGCAGTGATGCCAATGCTAGTGGCCGTCAAAGCCGCCCCCGCAAAAATTGCCGGAATGGCCGCTACCCCAAAAATGACCATCAGGCCAATGGTGCCGAGACTGAAGGGAGTTACTACCCCCACCACTGCCACGATCGCCGCCTGGGGCCCCACCCGAATCAGTTCCTTGAGGTTAGACTCCAAACCAATTTCGAATAGGAGAATAATGACCCCCAACTCAGAAATGACTGAGATTACCTCACTCTGGGCACTGAAGACCGATGCGGCTGCTTCTGGGGATAAATCCGCCGACCCCATCAACAGTTGAATAACCAGGGAATCTTCGGGAGCCAGACCTCCTTCGGGAAATAACAATAGTTTCAGGGCAGAAACCCCCACCAAAACGCCCCCCACCAATTCTCCCAGCACTGGCGGCAGATTGAGTCGGAGACAAACCTCCCCGCCCAACTTACTGGCAAAATAGATCACCACCAGGCTGAGGAGTACCCCGGCCAATACCAATGGAGCTATTTCCGTCTCTGTTTCTACGGCGGTGGCAATTATCGGCCACAGGGGAGGGAGCAATGGGTTCATAAACATTTACATTGGATGTCGTCTCTAAGCAGGATAAGGCAAAAGCTCCCCCATTTTTAGTGGCGTAGGACTCTGAAAATATAATCGAAACCATTGATTTGATTCTATATTTTCACTTCAGACCAGGGGCAAAAGTCAATATAAGTTGCCATTAACTATAATTCCTTTTTTGAAACTTGTTTGAAAAGTTGAGATGTCGCAGCAAAATCTCTCCTTTAACTCTTACGAGCGAGAAGCCCCACGCCGTAGTCTTTGGTTCAGCGTAGGTAGTTCACCTCTGCAAAATGTCCCTACTTCAGGATTGGAAAGGCATTTGCCGACCCTGGATAACCATTTCCCCCTGGGGTTGACGGACAGAGCCTTCTTTTTCCTCGGTGACTATCACTTCCGAGGCGGAAAACCATTTTTCAAAAGGAATCTCTAGCAAAACTTCCCCTTGGGCATTGGGTAGAAAGGAACGACAGGGCACTTTTTGGCCATCGATCACAGCCCAAAGTTGGTAAATCTTGCCATCCGTAATCGGGGGGACATCCTTTAGCACCAGTAGGGCAGAGGCGCTTTCCGCCCCCACAATTAAACTCCCCGTTGCCTGGGATGTGGCCTGGGTAGCCCGTAGAGTCAAAAAGTTTTGGTTCGGTTCCTGGAGAAGATTGACCACCTGGCGATAGGTCGATAATTGTTGGGTTTGTTGTTGGTCCCCCTGGGAGTCAAGCACCTGTTGCAATGTCTGATTGGTTTGCTCAATGGTGGCCAACTGTTGATTTAGTCGATAATTTTGCCAGCCCAAACCGGCGATCGCCGTGGCAAGTAAACCGCCCAAAGCAATTTTTCCCCAGGGAAACTTGGGGGTGAGTTTAACTACTGATGGAGAAAACTGATTAACGGGAGATGAGGAAAGTAATAAGGGAGGGGGAACGTCGGCGGAAGATAGTCCCAAGAGCAAAAGGTTGAGGGTAGCCCGCAGTTGCTCAACTTCCTGCACTAAAGCCGGATTTTGGCTTAATAACTCTTCCACCTGGGCCTGCTCCGCCGGAGTTAAATCTTCTAGCACATAGCCCGCTAACAATTCCTGCACGGCGATCGGGTTTAGGGATTCCATCGGTTTACTCCACAAGATCCTGTAATAAATTTTTCAGCTTTAATAACCCCTGACGAGAACGACTTTTAACCGTACCGAGGGGAATGGCCAATTTTTGGGTAATTTCCGACTGACTCAGTCCTTCATAGTAAGCCAGTTCCAGCACCTGCCGTTGGTTAGGGGGTAAGGTCTCCAAAGCAGAAGCTACCCGTTGGGACACCTCAGACAAAGCAGCGTTTTCCATCGGTAAATTGGGAACATTCGTTAAATGGTTGTGTTGACAAGCTTTTAGAAGCCGCCCTCGACTCTGACCCTGGCGAATTCTGTTCAGGGCGCGGGAACGGGTGAGGGTCAGCAAAAAATTGAGTAAATTTCCCCGTTGGGGGTCATAACGAGTGGTGGTTTCTAGGCCAAGGAAAATTTCCTGGGTTAAATCCTCCGCATCCTGGGAGCGTTGCAATATCCGCAAAGCCAAACGATAAACCACTGCGCCATAGCGGTTATAGAGGATTCCTAGGGCCAAGGAATCTCCCCGTTGCGCCGCCGCCATAATTTCTCCGTCATCTTGCTCTTGCACCACAACTTGCATACTAGAAAAACCAACCCAGTCCCGTCAGCAGATAATATCCCCCCGCCAACATCAACAACCCACTACCAAGTCTTGTAACCCAGTGGGAGTGTTTTAGCAAAGTTCGGCTTTGCTTGATCAGGCCAGTAAACAAGCTAGCCAGGAAAATAACGGCGGTGTAACCCAAAGCATAGAAAACCATGGTCACCACACTTAAGCTCTGGGAACCAGTGGTGGAAGCGGCGGCCAACACGGCAAATAACACCGGACTGGCACAGGGGGAACTCACTAAAGCAAAGGTCATACCCACTCCTAGGGGCCCGGCCACGGGCAAACTAATTTGGGTCCGGGGTAAAGGTAAGTGGATTAGCCCAGCAAAACTTAATCCCATGACTAGAATAATGGCCCCGATCGCCAAATGGACGTAACCCTTGAAGTCCACAATAACGGCGGTGGCAAAGGCGGAGACCAAGCCAAATAAGCTGAGTACAATCACCGTACCCAAGACAAATAAACTAGCTTTGGCCAGAGCTTGGCGGCGGGAATTGACTTGGAGAGTGCCAATATAGCTCAGATTCACCGGCAACAAAGCCAAAATACAGGGGGAAAAACTAGCCAGCAATCCTCCCAAAAAAGCCAGGGGTAACAATACCAGGGGATTACCGGTATTTTGCTGGTCAAACCATTGCTGGTAATGATTTTCAACGGCGGCAATAAAATGATCCAACCCAGCTGTTAGGGGCCCCCATTGACGGGTGAGCACAACTAAGGACAAAGTCCCAAGGAATAAAATCAGACAAAACGCCCAGGGGGCCGTGGGGGAAAAGTAACGACGGGCACGGTTTAACATGGCGATTCCAGAATTTGGTTATCAAGGAGCAAAGCAGAGGCCGGCCAAACCACCTTTGCCCCCGGTGCGGAGGAAATATTTTTACGAGGCCCCTAAGGTTGCCAAAGCTTAAGTGGCCCCAGGTCGGAAAATGGGCAAAATTGTGCCAAAAGAAATGGGGGAATTTAGAGATGAAAGCTCCCGGCGTCAACTATTTTTTTGCCATTCTGGAGATTGCCCCATCAATTACCTTGGTGTAGTCTGCGGCATTGGCATTTTTGCGAAATTGTTGAATGACCATGCCCGTGGCGGGGTCAATGATGGCAACGGTGGCGGTTTGGGTCTTATTGGCATCAAAGAAGGTCGTGAGCCCCAACTGCTTTGCTTTAGTTTCGGCCATTTTTGTTGTGTTTTTGTCCGAGACATCCAGTACCACAAAGTTTACTTTTCCCTGGTACTGCTTCTTCAATTGGCTAAGGGTAGGGGCAATGGTCTGACAACCGGGGCACCAAGTGGCATAGATATCCACGACCACTGGCTTACCTTGGAGAGAGGGTGCTAGGGGTTTGGGGGCCTGGGTCTGCATCATTTGGGCAACGCTGACCTGGGGAGAGGAAAGGTTCACCGAAGCCGCACCGAGGACACCACCAAGGAAGGCGATCGCCAAAGTAGATGTTAAAAAAGACGGGGTAGTTTTCACAGAAAGTTCCTCAATAAAAGGTTCACTTTCTATACACGTCTGACCCAGCTTTTGGATTTATTTAATTTGACCAACTAGATTTAATTAACCGAAACGACCACTGACATAATCCCGCGTGGACTCCTGCAAAGGATTTTGGAAAATTTCCTCCGTGGGGCCATACTCCACCAAACTACCCACCTTCGCTCCCCTGTCCACCGATTCCACATTGAAAAAGGCGGTGTAGTCTGAAACTCGGGATGCCTGTTGCATATTGTGGGTCACAATCACAATGGTGAATTGCTCTTTAAGCTCGTGCATTAACCCTTCTATTTTCAGAGTTGAAATGGGGTCAAGGGCAGAACAGGGTTCATCCATCAAAATCACCTCCGGTTGTACGGCGATCGCCCGGGCAATACAGAGGCGTTGTTGCTGACCACCGGAAAGGGAAAAGCCACTGGCCTTTAATTTATCTTTCACTTCATCCCAGAGGGCCGCCCGCCGCAGGGAAGTTTCCACCAGTTCGTCCATGTCCCCTTGAAAGTTGTTGAGCTTTGCTCCCCAAGCAATGTTTTCGTAAATGGATTTGGGAAAAGGATTGGCTTTTTGGAACACCATGCCAATGGAACAACGTAAACCCACTGGGTCCACTGTGGGGGCATAAATATCCGCACCATGATAGGTAATGCGCCCTTCCACCCTGGCGATCGCCACTAGGTCATTCATGCGGTTAAAACAACGGAGCATGGTGCTCTTACCACAACCGGAGGGGCCAATGAAGGCCACCACCCGCCTTTCGGGAATGGCAATGTTACAGTTTTTAACTGCCAGGTGGGAGCCATAGTAAACGTTAACGCCTTGGGCTTCTAAGACCCCCTTGGTGGCTACGCCATCGGAAACTACCATAACGAATGTCCTCTTTAAAATTTAAAAATAATTGTTTGCTAATAACGGAGGGGTTTGAGCAAGTGCCAAAGCCACAAGCTTTCAAAATTTGACCGAGTAAAGCGCCCGACTTGCGATAGGGGCAAAATCTACCAATAAAAGGGAAACAAACAGTTTAACCAAAGCGGCCACTAACATAATCTTTGGTCTCCTGCTCTTGGGGATCGCCAAACACTTTCCCTGTGTGGTCAAATTCCACTAGGTAGCCCACTTTATTGCCCTTTTCCGTGGCTTCAGCATTGTAAAAAGCGGTATAGTCTGCCACCCTGGTAGCCTGTTGCATATTGTGGGTAACGATGATGATGGTGTAGTTTTCCTTCAGCTCATTCATCAACTCTTCCACTTTCAGGGTAGAAATGGGGTCTAGCGCTGAGCAGGGTTCATCCATTAACAACACTTCCGGTTGCATGGCGATCGCCCGGGCAATGCAGAGTCGTTGCTGTTGTCCACCGGAAAGGGAAAACCCACTGGCCTTTAATTTATCCTTTACCTCATCCCAGAGGGCCGCCCGCCGGAGGGAGTCTTCCGCCAATTCTTCTAAATTGCCTTTGTAGCCGTTCACCCTAGCGCCATAAACCACGTTGTCAAAAATAGTTTTGGGAAAGGGGTTGGGCTTTTGGAACACCATGCCAATGTTCTTGCGCACCGCTGTCACGTCAATGTCCGGTGCATAGAGGTCTTGGCTGTGGTAGCAAACTTTGCCCTCTAATCGGAAACTTTCAATCAGGTCATTGAGACGATTAAAGCAACGCAGAATGGTACTTTTACCGCAACCGGAGGGGCCAATGAAAGCAGTAATTTTATTCTTGGGAATGGTCATAGAAACATTCCGCACAGCCCGGTGGCTACCGTAATAAACGTCGAGATTCTGAGCAGTAAAGACGGGGACAGTTTCAGTTAGTAATTGTGCCGGGGATTCATTCATGGTGGATTCCTAATTTAATCAGTATCTAATAAGCCTTCTTTCGAGTAAAGAACCGTGCCGTGATGTTGGTGATCAGCACCAAAAATACCAACAATAACGAAGCCGCCCAGGCTAGCTCCTGTTGGGATTTGTAGGGCACCGAAGCAAAGTTATAAACCAACACAGCTAGGGTGGCGATGGGTTCTTTTAGTCCCCGGGGCCAAAAATTTGAATATAGGGCAGTAAAAATTAACGGAGCCGTTTCTCCAGCGGCCCTGGCGATCGCCAACGTTACCCCGGTAATGATCGAGGAGAGGGCCGCCGGCAACACCACAAACAAAACTGTCTGGTAGCGATAAGCTCCTACTCCTAGGGCCGCCCAGCGAATCTCCTGGGGCACAATTTGTAGGGCTTCGTCCGTGGTGCGGATAATGGTGGGCAACATCAACACCGCCAAGGCAACCCCACCGGCAATGGCAGAAAAACCAAATAAACCGGAGGAAACCAGAGCGCCGTAGGCAAATACCCCCGCAATGATGGAAGGAATACCGCTCAACAGGTTGGTGGCAAAACGCACAGCCCTCGCGATTTGGTTATCACCACTGAATTCGGAAAGATAAACCGCACTCAACACCCCAATGGGCACAGAAATTGCCGTGGCGATCGCCACCACTATGAAAGTCCCGATGATGGCATTGCCCACCCCACCACCGCCTAAACCAGGGGCTGGCGGCAGTTTCAAAAAGAGGTTTAAGTTGATGCTACGGAAACCCTGAATGGCAACAAAAATCAGCACCGCGAACAGGGGAATGACCGTGGCCAACAAACAGGCCCCCGATATGGCAGTCATGGAGTAACCAAAGAGGGTTCTCAGGTCGGATTTTTTCTTTTTGAGATTAACAGCGGTCATGGGTTTGGTAGGCCAGGGCCTAGAAGAATAAGCAAAACGTAATGCTAAGGGAAAATAATTTTAGTTAAAATCAACTTAATTTGAAACAAAACTAATACTTGGCCTTAACTTTGTTAACAATTAGCTCGGCCAAAATATTGACAATAAAAGTCAGAATAATAAGCACAAAACCCGCATACATCAATGCGGAAACCTGCATTCCCGAAGCCTCGGCAAATTGGTTGGCCAACAGGGAAGCAATGGTATTGGCTGGGTTCAACAACGACCAACTAAGGCGATTGGAGTTACCAATGATCATGGTCACCGCCATGGTTTCCCCCATGGCCCGCCCCAGGGCCAACATAATGCCCCCCACAATGCCGGAGAACGCGGCGGGAATTAGCACCCGAAAAATAGTTTCCCACCGGGTAGCTCCTAATCCCAAGGAAGCCTGTCGTAATTCCGGCGGTAACGAAGCCAAAGAATCCCTGGCGATCGCCGTGATAATGGGCAAAATCATAATGGCTAAAACAATACTGGCCGGTAACATACCGGGGCCAGCAGGTTTAGTGCTAAACAGAGGAATCCAACCAAAATATTCGTTCAACCACATTCCCACCGGCTTAATCAGGGGAATAATGATAAAAATGCCCCACAACCCATAGACTACACTGGGAATGGCCGCTAGCAACTCCACCATGAATGTCAGAACGGTGCGGATTTTAGCGGGAATAAAGTCCTCACTCAAAAACAACGCTGTCCCTATGCCTAGGGGAATGGCCAGCAGTAAAGCTAAGCCGGAGTTGACCAATGTGCCCACCATAATGGCAAGGATTCCATACTGGCTGGTCACCGGGTTCCAAGTATTATTGGTGACAAAGCCCAGCCCGAAAGCCTTAATGGCTGGCACCGATTGGGAAAAAATTAACGCGGCGATCGCCACCAAAATGAGACCAATACTAACAGCAAAGGCTAAAGTGAGATACTTAAAAGCCTTCTCCAAATTCTTTTCGAGATTGGAGCGGGAAGCCAGAGGCTCAGTCCGGGAATAGGGCGCGGTGGTCATGGGGAAATGGGGAGATAGGAAAGGCAAATGGGAAGGAAGATCAGCCTCAACAATGGCGATCGCCTCCCCGCCCAGTATTTGAGATTAAATTACTTGAGGGTAATGGTGTAATCGGGAGAAAGCTTGTCAGCGGCGGCGGCCACTTTTTCTCGTACATTTTGCGGCAGGGGCACATAGCCCAAAGCAGGGGCCATGGTTTGTCCTTCATTCAAGCCAAACTCCACCATTGCCTCTATGCCCTTGGCCTTTTCTGCATCGGCGTACTGGGGATAAATCAACATCCAGCTATAGGTAACAATGGGATAGGATTCAGCCCCAGCCGGGTTGGTGATGAATTCCCGCAGGTTTTCTGGCAGTTCCACTGCGGCCAATGTAGCCGAAGCGTTTGCATCGGTCGGGACAATGAACTGTCCATCCTTGTTCTGCAAACTAGCCATGGTGAGGTTATTGTTGGTGGCATAGCCGTACTCAACGTAACCAATGGCCCCTTCATTCTGTTGAATGCCAGCGGTCACCCCTTCATTGCCTTTACCACCGATGAATTTACCTTTACTTGTGGGCCACTCTACGGTTTTACCTTCGCCAATGGTCTCCTTGAATTCGGGACTCATAGCGGCCAAGTTCATGGTGAAAACGGCCGTGGTACCGCTACCATCGGAACGATGCACCACCGTGATCGGGCGATCGGGCAAGGTTAGATCGGGGTTATCAGCCACCAGTTTGGGGTCATTCCAGGTGGTGATGTTGCCTAGCATAATGCCAGCCAAATTTTCCTGGGATAGTTTCAAGCCCTCGACGCCAGGCAAGTTATAGGCCATAACCACACTCCCAGCGGTCATGGGTAACATAATGACTTCACCATTCACTTGGGCAATCTCTTCATCGTTCATGGCCACGTCACTGGCACCAAAATCCACGGTCTTACTCATGAATTGCTCAACCCCAGCCCCACTACCCACGGACTGATAGTTAACTTCTAAGTTAGGCACAGCTTGATTGAGGGCAACAAACCAGCCTTGGTAAAGGGGAGCAGGAAAACTAGCACCGGCACCGGTCAAGGAAACTTTATTGGCAAAGGCATCTGCGGCAGTAGAATCGCCACCACCGGTTTGGGCTGTGTCGCCACCACCACCGCCACCACAGGCCGCCAGACCAACGGTTAGTGCCAGGACAGAAGCTGTGGGCACTAAATGCTTGGACAACTTTTTAATCTGCTTGAAAGTAGTCATTGATGTGTTCTCGACGCGGATTTGTATAATCTGGCTAAACAGTTGCTCATGATACAGTCATTAAGCCAGACCATGGTAAAGGCAAGGTTAAGGCCTATGGGAATTCGGATTTTCTTGTTTGGAATCCCTAATACTTGCCCCTTGATAGTCTTGCTAGTTGCCTATCATTCAAAGGAGGCTTGTTTCTTTAACAACTCGCCAATGGTCAGGTCCAGGTCACTCTTGCCGTCGAAGACTGTGCCCACTTCCCCTTTGTTAAAACTAATTTTTCCTAAATCGTAGGCTTCCTGGGGTAGGGGAATGTAACCGACCTTGGTGGCAGTGGTTGGGACATTGGCTAGATAGAAATCGACAAATTCCCGTAGGGCTGGATTTTCTTGGGCTTTAGTCGCATTGACATAAATAAATAAAGGACGGGATAGGGGTTGATACTCAGATTTTTCCACCGTTTCCCGGGAGGGTAGCACTGGCCCTTTACCGTCATCCACCCCAATGGCTTTCAAGTCAGCGATACGAGCTTCGTAGTAGGCAAAACCAAAATAGCCTAGGGAATAAAGGTCTTGGACAACTCCCTGCACCAAAATTTCATCGTCTTCACTTTTTAAGCTATCTAAACGACTCGCTCCAGCTTGACCAACGATCGCCTCGGTAAAGTAATCAAAGGTGCCAGAATTTTCCCCGGGGGAATACAGGTTAATGGGTTGGTCAGGAAATTCAGGCCGGACTTGGTTCCAGCGGGTCAAGGTTTTTTCGGCGGCCGGCTCCCAAATGCGCTTTAGTTCTTCGACGGTCAAACTTTTAAGCCAATCATTTTTCGGATTACCAACCACAGTGATGGCATCGAAAGCAATGGGCAACTCCACATACCTCACTTGGTTTTCGTTGCATAATTTCATTTCTTCTTTATTAATGGGGCGAGACGCATCGGCAATATCGGTTTTGCCCTCGCAAAATGCCCGAAACCCCCCGGTAGTACCGGAAAATTTTACATCAATCTCAGCGACCTCTTTCCCTGCGGAATAGTCTTTTACGATCGCCTCGGTAATGGGATAAACCGTACTCGAACCATCAATGGCGATCGGTTGGTTGGTCTGGGATGGTGTACAAGCAGAAATTCCCAACAAGAGCAAAGCCATAGGGACAATGCCCCGGCTCAATCGACGTAAATCAAACATTTTTACTTCTCCGCCCCCAGGGTGGTCGATTTTGATTAACCGTTGAAGGGAGCTTTCGGGCATCCATCAACATTTTTGTATATTAAGGTCGCCCAGTGTGGTTAAAGGTTAAGCCCCAGTAAAGGTTTGGTTAAAGCTCAAGCTGTTCAGTTTTGACCCTAGGGTCTGTCCAGGGGACTTTTTGCCCTGATTAACCTAGACTTGAGAAAAAAGCTAATTTCTGTGACTATGGCGACCTTTTCCTCCCTTGAAATTTTCAATCCTCATGCCACGGCCATGGCCTTAAGGGCGGATTTTCATTGGCATGTCCAGGGGGAGAAGGGCCATCTGGCTTTGACTTTAACTCCCCAACCTAACGGCCAATGGTTATCACTATTGGGGGGAAAACTACGTTTTTGGCTCCGGGGCATTGGTTTATCCGTCCAAGCTGAAGGGGCAACCACCAACCATGGGCAAAATTTTTTCAATGTGGGGGAGACAATTTTTACCTCAGAGAGCGTTGCTCCCCAAGCCGTAAATGTTGAACTCGCCCTGACTGGACAATGGGCTCGACTCCAAGCAGAAGTTAAAGCAGAAGCTCGCCAGGTGGCGATCGCCGAAACCCAGGGTCTTTGGCCGCCGGATGTGAGTCCGAACCAGTTGGCCATTGCTGATCGTCTGTTGGCTAAGTTTGTGGCAGAAAATTACCTAACTCCGGCCCTTTGTTGGGGCCAATGGCTCTTGACCAAATCAGACGATGCTGATGATCCCCAAATTATTTGGCAACCTCTGTACAATGTCGAAAATAATCGCATCGTAACCGAAGCAAACACCGTTAACCTTGGCGATCGCCTTCAATCGGTAATCAATTCCCCCCATTTAGATTGCCTGGCCCTGGCAAAATTAGTTGGCTTAGACTCACAACGGGACTTGGCCGGAGGCAAATTCGTGGGCGCTAACCTCAACGGCATCGACCTTAGTAACAGCTTACTGATGGATGGTAATTTCCGGGGAGCTATTCTTACAGATAGCGACTTGAGCAATGCCGATCTCCGCCGCACTAACTTTCGGGGTGCAGACCTGAGTGGAGCCTACCTTGAAGGAGCAAACCTTCATCAAGCGGATTTCCGCAAAAGCAGTTTAGCCGTGGCAACTTTAATCGGCACAGACCTAAGGGGCGCAAATTTGCGGGGAGCCACTCTCCAAAACGTCAATTTCAGCGGGGCAAGGGTGGAAAACCTGTACTTTGGCGATAATCCAGGGCTCCCCCCTAGTCGGCAAGCCTGGTTGTTGGAAAATGGGGCTCAGTTGGCTTCCGAATCGGTGCAGGAAATGTTACGCTGATAGCTGGTGTGATTTCTTTCCTTAAAGGAAGGAAACAAACCAAAAGTTGTCCTGGACACGTAGCTCAGTGGATAGAGCATCAGGTTCCGGTCCTGAGGGTCGGGGGTTCGAATCCCTCCGTGTTCGTCTAGCTCCATTGTTTTTTCACTCTTCCTGTCCCCAAGCAGTGTGATAGAATGGGGATTGCTCAATTTTAGACTAAAGAAATAAAGTTAAACCCCGATGGCAAAAAAATCCATGATCGAGCGGGATAAGCGTCGTAGCCGCTTGGTAGCAAAGTATGCTGCTAAACGGGAAGCGCTCAAAGAAGAATTCCGTCAAGCTGAAACCCTAGAAGACAAATTAGCTGTCCACCAAAAATTGCAGGATTTACCCCGCAATAGCGCCCCCAACCGTCGTCGCAACCGTTGCCAAGTCACAGGCCGTCCCCGTTCCTACTACCGGGATTTTGGTCTCTGCCGCAATGTGCTGCGGGAATGGGCCCACCAAGGCCTTCTGCCCGGTGTGACCAAATCTAGCTGGTAGTTACCTGTTACCTATACCTAGCTTTAGCCAGCGGAATTGTTTGAGCTATTCCCCATTGTTGTGACCTGTGGGGATTTAGCCTGGCCCATTTAACTGCAGTAACTAGAATTGCTACTTTAAATTTTAATTAGCCTTTAATTTCCCCCCAGCCTCAACTTTGTGGGGATTTTTTATCCTTGTCGTCAACTTGTATGCACTGGCAAGGCTCCGCAAGCGAGGCTAACCTCCTCAAAAATTTGCTAAGAAAAACTTCAACGGCGATCGCCTTTGGGAGTCAATCGATCACCATTTTGCTGGGGATCGAGATGAAAGAAACCGGACGAATTACCAATAAAGTTTTTCGCCCAGTTAATTTTTCCTTTGCTCAAACTGTAATGACATGGGCGTGGGAATAGGCCCAATGCCCGACCTACAGATCGTTTAATCGACGCCTTAGATTGTCCAATTCCTGGTCAATCACCGCATCATCTTGGCCAGTATTATTGGCCGGCACCGAAGAATCAACCGGGGATGCTTCAAGTTGGGGCGTAGCGGCGGAAGTTCCAGGTAATGCACCACCGGACATGGACGCTTTGAGAGCGGCCAACTCATCTTCTACCCCGCTGCTAGCTTCCAACTGGGCAAACTGGTTTTCGATGCCAAAGCCGGCCAACTCCCCCGCGGCTTGGGAAGTGGCTTCCATATCCAACACTTTGTTTTCCATCCGTTCAAAGGCACCGGTGGCACTGCTGGTACCTATGCCTCCCAGAGTTTGCTGTAGTTCAGCATTAGCCTTGGCCGCCTTAGCCCTGGCTTGTAGCATATTTTTCTTGGTTTTAGCTTCGGAAATTTTTGCTTCTAGGGCCGCCAGATTGCGCCGCAAGTTTTCCGACATGGCCTTTTGCTGGGCCAACTGAGTTTGGTATGCCGCCGCCGTATCCGTCAGACTTTTCTTGCGGGCCAGAGCTTCCCTGGCCAAATTCTCTTCCCCATTGGTGAGGGCTAATTTTGCCCGTTCTTCCCATTTTTTTGCTTCCTGGGTGTCCTGGTGAAGACGTTGCTCTGTTCGTTTTTCCTCGGCGATCGTGCGAGCAACGGCCTGGCGGAGTTGCACCAGGTCTTCTTGCATATCGATTACGGCCTGTTCCAGCACTTTTTCTGGATCTTCAGCTTTACTGACGAGGTCGTTGAGGTTAGCCCGGACGACGCGGCCTAGACGGTCAAATAATCCCATGTCTTACTTATCCTCTCAAAATCGCTGGGGGTTAACGAATGGGGGTCTGTACAGAAGTCCGCTTTAGGGGGACTAAGAAGTTTGCCCTATGTTGATCCAGTTTAAACCAAGCCCGCAGACACTAGACAGCCTTGGAGTTGGTTTTACTAGCTTTCGCTATGGTGCCCTACCCTACAATGGAAACACAGGTAGTTCAATCGATGTTTGATTATGGAGGCATAGCGTTATGGCCAATCTATTCAAAATTTTGCGCTCCCTTACTATTCCGGTCGTGATTGCTGGCCTGGCTTTTATCAGCATCGGTGATATGTTTTTGCCAGATCCTTGGGCTAGCTACAGCAAAAACACCAGGGAACAAATTAATCAAAAATTATTAGGGGCGACCCCTAAACCAAAAATTAGAAAGCCCAGTGAAATGAGGGAAAAACAACTTGAGCAGTTAAAGTAGTTGGGCTTGGGCTTAATCAGTATCCCCAGTCTGCTGACAAGATTTTGCTCTAGCCCCCAAATTTTTCCGTCATTATTTTTCTACACGCAACCTATTTTTCCATGGCGATCGCCAAATTACCCTGTCAAATTCTACCGAATCTGTATCGTTTTGCGCCTAATCGGGACACGCTGGGAGGCACCGCCTATTTATTAACCACCGGGGAGGGCAATGTGCTAATTGATTGTCCGGCTTGGCATGGAGAAATTGAGGAGTGGTTGAAGCAACGAGGCCAGGTACGCTGGCTATGTCTTACTCATCGGGATGGCCATGGTCCCAAAGTAAAAACAATTCAGGAAAAGTTGGGTTGTCAGGTGGTGGTGCAGGAACAGGAAGCCTACCTATTGCCAGGGGTAAAAATTTGTCGATTTCGGGAGCAATTGGCGATCGCCCCATCCTTCACTGCCATCTGGACTCCCGGTTATTCCCCTGGTGCCAGTTGTTATTACTGGGGAGAGAACGACGGCATTCTTTTCACTGGCCGCCATTTACTACCAAATGGTGAAGGCCATTTAAGGGCAATACGACAGACAAAAACGTTCCATTGGCCCCGCCAGCAAGCCAGTGTAGAAAAAATTTATCGCTATCTGGATGACAACAATCTGCCCCTGAAAGCGGTTTGCCCAGGGGGGAATGTGGGTTATTTGCGGGGGGAACAATGGTGCGTAAACCCAAGGAACGCAGTGGAATCAATGCTCAGTGAATTTCAGGCAAAGATATGACCGGGTCTAGAACCATTTAGGTACCCAATCAAACTGGGGAAATAGCGTTGGTCCCGATCCCCTCTCCTCCCAAAAAACTGAGTAAGCATTGGGGTTAAACGGTTTGGGGTTGTTGCTGGGGTTGGAACTGGAACAGGGAATAAACCACGTTACGGCGGATATCGATCATCATTTCCAGGAACATTTCATAACCCTCCTGTTTATATTCAATCAGGGGATCTTTTTGTCCATAACCCCGCAAACCAATGGACTCCCGCAGGGCTTCCATGGACTGGAGATGTTCCCGCCAGAGATTATCAATCTGTTGCAGGATGAAATACCGTTCCGCTTCCCGCATTAAACCGGGGCGCACTTTGTCCACCTGGTTCTCCTTGAGATCATAGGCCTTGCGGACTTCTTCATGGAAAAAGGTTTTCATTTCCCATACGGTCATATCTCCCAAGTCTTCCACCGTTAAGTCTTCGAGCAGATAGACAAATTGCTTAGCCTTATCGAGCATATTTTCCACGTCCCATTCCTCCGGTGGTAATTCCGGATTAACGTAGGCATCGACGATTTCATCCATGGTTTTTTCGGCGTAGACCAATACCTGTTCCTTCAGATCTAGTCCCTCCAATACCCGCCGCCGCTCTGCATAAATGGCCTTCCTCTGGTTATTCATTACTTCATCATACTCAAACACCTGCTTACGGATGTCGTAGTAATAGGTTTCCACCTTCTTCTGGGCTCCCTCCAGGGATCCGGTGAGCATTTTCGATTCAATGGGCATGTCCTCTTCCACCCGGAACATGTTCATCAGTCCCGCTACTCGATCGCCACCGAAGATTCGTAATAGGTTATCTTCCAGGCTGAGGAAAAAGCGAGTGGAACCGGGATCCCCCTGACGACCAGCCCGCCCCCGCAGTTGGTTATCTACTCGACGGGACTCGTGGCGTTCTGTACCAATAACGTGCAATCCCCCCAACTCAATCACTTCTTTATGTTCCGCCGAAGTCAGCACTTCGTACTCCCGGCGAATTTGGTTATAGACTTCCCGCAATTTGAGAATGACAGTATCATCGGTGGGGCCCTTCTCCGAGGCGATCGCCAATTTATCTTCCGCCTCTAATTCGGTCAGACTTTGCAGACCGTACTGGTCCACCGCAAACTTTACTGCTTTTTTGAGCAGATCCTCCGTTTCTTGGCTGATGGTAGTGGGATAAATATCCGGCGACACCTGCCAAGTTTTGACCTTTTTCTTGCCATTTTGATTACCAAAGCCCTGGGGTTTTTCTCGACCGCTCACCCAACCTGTTACTCCGGCCCCCAACTCATCATCTTCCGGGCGGACAATTTTTGGCATCAAATATTCCCGCACCTTGAGGCGGGCCATGTAATCCGCATTACCCCCCAGGATAATGTCCGTACCCCGACCAGCCATGTTGGTGGCAATGGTAACGGCTCCTTTTCGTCCTGCTTGGGCGACAATTTCCGACTCCCGTTCCACATTTTCTGGCCGGGCATTGAGCAAATTATGGTGAATGCCGCTAGCTTGCAACAGCCGGGAAATAACCTCGGATTTTTCCACACTAGTAGTACCTACCAGGATGGGGCGACCTTGTTGGTGCAGTTCTTCACACTCCAGGGCTACTGCTTTCCACTTCGCCTCCTCGTTTTTATAGACCACATCGGGCCAATCCTGACGGCTGGAAGGACGGTTGGTGGGGGTAATGGTCACCTGGAGGTTATAAACCTTTTCCAATTCCGTTTCTTCCGTTTTTGCTGTCCCCGTCATGCCGGAAAGTTTGGGATAAAGCAAAAAGAAATTTTGATAGGTAATGGTAGCCAACGTCTGGCTTTCTTTTTGGATTTCCACCCGTTCTTTAGCTTCGATCGCCTGGTGTAGGCCATCACTCCAGCGGCGACCCACCATAATCCGGCCGGTAAACTCATCGACAATCACCACTTCCCCGTTACGGACAATGTAGTTCACATCCTTGAGGAATAATTCCTTCGCTTTGATAGCGTTGAAAATATAGTGGGCCCAGGGATCGTTTTTATCAAATAGGTCGTTGGTTTTTAATAATTGTTCTGCCTTTTCAAAACCTTCGTCATTCATCAAGACATTACGTTGTTTTTCGTCCACTTCGTAATGTTCTTCCGGAAGTAACTGGGCGGCAATTTCCGAGGCTTGAAGATATTTCTCCGTCGGCCGTTCCACTTGGCCAGAAATAATCAAGGGAGTACGGGCTTCATCAATTAAAATCGAGTCGACCTCGTCAATAATGCAAAAGTTAAAGGGGCGTTGTACCACCTCAATCATGGACGTGGACATATTGTCCCGCAGGTAATCAAACCCCAATTCACTGTTGGTGGTGTAGGTAATATCACAACCGTAATTTTTTTTCCTTTCCTCTGGGGTCATACCGGATTGTACCAAACCCACCGTTAGGCCCAAAAAGCGATGGATTTGTCCCATCCATTCCGCGTCCCGTCGGGCCAGGTAGTCATTCACTGTCACCACATGAACCCCTTTCCCCGTTAAACCATTCAAATAGGAGGGCAAAGTGGCCACCAGGGTTTTCCCTTCCCCGGTTTTCATTTCCGCAATTTGCCCTTTGTGGAGAATGATCCCCCCCAACAGTTGCACGTCAAAGTGACGCATACCGAGTACCCGTTTCCCCGCTTCCCTAACAACGGCAAAGGCCTCCGGCAAAATTTCATCTAAAATTTCTTCTGTTTCCGCATCGCTGCGGGCCTTGTCCAATGCCTCCCGAAACTCGACGGTCTTATGCTTCAATTCGTCATCAGACAGGTTTTCGATGTCCTCTTCGTAGAGGTTGACCTCCGCCACGTAGGGCTGAAACTTTTTCAGTTTACGCGTATTAGGATCACCGAAGAGAGCTTTTAACATGGGACTTGGGGTAGGGAACCGGAGGGAAGTCGAGGGGAAAATTTTGACGGCCAGGCGATCGCCGTTTTGTCAATGTTGACCAAGGACGGAGACGATGGTTCGAGAACCCATTGTAACATTCTGTATCGGTGTTATCAGAAAGGGGAAAATGGGATATTTGCTCTAGTCCCACCAAAGGAAAACTGCCTGGTCTTGGCGGAGGGAATTTTCCAATATGGTCAGACCAAAATCTGGATCGTTCCAATCCACCCCTGTCAATAGCAGTTGGGTTTCTGGGGGAAGCTCCCGACCAGAAGCGATCATCATCGGCAGGGCATCATCGAAACAGCCAAATCCCTGGTCAATAACATCAGGACAAAATTCATAAATTTCCCCAGCTAGGGCTTTCAAATCCGTTGGTAAGTTCTGAAAGCGGACTATGAGACTATCAAAAGCCACTTCACTGATTTCAATACCATATTGCCCATCCCATTGTTGAAGCTTAGCAATCAAGTCTTCGGTGGTGATGTCGTAGTTAATGCCGTTGGTTTGTTGCTCAACAATTGCCGTTGGATCGAACATAGGATAAACGAATTTTTTGACTACGCCTAAACTTTTCTACCAAGGTAGCAGGGGATTGGGGGGGGTTAACCCTAGGTGTTCGTAGGCGGCGGCAGTGGCAATGCGGCCTCGGCTGGTGCGGGCCAGGTAACCAATTTGGAGCAGGTAGGGTTCGTACACTTCCTCGATGGTTTTAGCATCTTCCCCCGTGGCGGCGGCGATCGCCTCTAGACCGGTGGGGCCGCCCTGGAATTGTTCAATTAAAGTTTGCAAAACTAAGCGGTCGGTCCAATCCAAACCCCGTTTATCTACTTGGTATAAATCCAACGCTTCCGAAGCTAGGACTGGGGTAATTTCCGGCTGTTGCTTTACCTGGGCGTAATCCCGCACCCTTTTCAGTAAACGGTTGGCAATGCGGGGAGTACCCCTAGCTCGCATGGCGATCGCCTGGGCCCCGGTCGGAGAAATGGGCACAGCTAATAAACCGGCGGTGCGGAGAATAATTTGTTGCAATTCATCTAGCTCGTAAAATCTTAGTCTTTGAATTAGGCCAAATCGATCTCGCAACGGGGAAGTAAGGGAACCGACTTTGGTGGTGGCTCCCACCAGGGTAAACCGGGCCAAATTTAAACTACGGACTTTGGCACTTTGCCCTTTGCCCATGGTGATATCCAAGCGAAAATCTTCCATGGCGGGGTAGAGTAGTTCCTCCGTTAAGCGATTTAAACGGTGAATTTCGTCGATAAATAAAATATCTCCCGGTTGCAATGCTAACAATATCCCTGTGATGTCCCGGGGTCGTTCTAATGCTGGAGCCGCAGTGATTTTGCACCGTACCTGCATTTCCTCCGCCAAAATTAGAGCTAATGTGGTTTTGCCCAACCCTGGTGGGCCGTATAGCAGGAGATGGTCGATCGCCTCTTGTCGGCCCTGGGCCGCTTGGATGGCAATGCGTAACACTTCCTTAAGATCCCGTTGGCCGACGTAATCGTCTAGGGTTTGGGGCCGTAGGGATGCCTCTGGGGGTTCAAAGCTAGGGTTAGCATTTCGTTCCTGGGCCGTGACTTCCGGGGAAAGCAGATCAGATTTAATATTGGAGGAAGAATTTTGGTTGCCGGAACGTTTGATGGCCATGGCGCAGGGGAATGCTCAGCTCTGGTCAGTACTCCCCCATCCTACATTGGCGATCGCCGTCGGGTTGCCAAGGCCATGGGGAAAAAGCCCCCCAGCTTTCGATAATCCGCTAACCTGAAATTAGGTACTTCCCCCACCGATTTACCCATGGCGTTTAAGCATTCAGGGGTTGATTTTTTAAGGTTATGCAAACAACCAGTGACGTTCTCATTATCGGCGGTGGCATCATCGGTTTGGCGATCGCCGTTGAACTGAAATTAAAACAGAGACAGTTACAGGTCACGGTGCTGAGTCGAGACTTTGCCCAGGCGGCGAGCCACGCGGCGGCGGGGATGTTGGCCCCCCACGCAGAACAAATTGCCCCAGGCCCGATGCTGGAACTTTGTTTAGCGTCCCGCTGGCGTTATGGAGAGTGGGTAGAAAAACTGGAACAATTGACGGGGATGGAAACGGGTTATAACCCCTGTGGCATACTCTCCCCTGTATTCGAAGCGCCCCATGGCAAGGTTCCTAGTATCAGCAGTAGTCCTTGGTTAGACGAGGAAACCATCCGCCACTACCAACCGGGGTTAGGGGAAGATGTGATCGGTGGTTGGTGGCATCCCGATGACGGTCAGGTAGATAATCGCAAACTAATCAGCGTCCTACGGCAAGCGGCCCAATCCCTTGGGGTTCGCATCCAGGAAGGAGTCACCGTCCAGGCGATCGCCCAGCGCCATGGCCAGGTAACGACACTATTGACAGATCAGGGGTCTTTTCAGGCAGATACCTATGTTTTAGCAAACGGCTCCTGGGCCAAGGAATTACTGCCCCTGCCGGTATTCCCGGTCAAAGGTCAAATGATGGCCCTGCGGATGCCAGCGGCGACTCACCAACCCTATCCTTTGCCAAGGGTACTTTTTGGACCCCAAACCTATCTGGTGCCCCGGCAGGATGGTCGCTTAATTGTGGGGGCCACCTCCGAGCGGGTGGACTGGGAGCCCCATAATACGCCCCAGGGTATTCAGACCCTATTAAGCCGAGCTATCAGACTTTTCCCGGCCCTAGCCGATTGGGCCATTGAGGATTTTTGGTGGGGATTTCGTCCCGGCACCCCCGATGAATTACCTTTCTTGGGCTATGGCCCCTGTGATAATCTCATTTTGGCGATCGGGCATTACCGTAATGGCATTTTACTAGCTCCCATCACCGGCGGTCTGATCAGCGATTTAATTCTAGACCGGAACATTCCCCCCCTCATCAAAGCTTTTAGCCCCCAACGTTTTTTAACTCCCAATCCCTCTGTACTGCCCTGCCGCCCTATGACTGCCGTGTTCCCCTCCGTTGCTAACCCTTCCCTGCCCCATGCTTCCGAAAATTTGGCAGACAGTGAAGACCTGTTAGAAATTGCCGGCCGCAAATTTCACTCCCGTCTCATGACTGGCACTGGTAAATATCCTTCTTTGACCACCATGCAGGACAGCGTTGCTAGCAGTGGTTGCCAAATTGTGACGGTAGCGGTGCGCCGTGTACAAACCAATGCCCCAGGCCACGAAGGACTAGCGGAAGCCATTGACTGGTCCACTATCTGGATGTTACCCAACACCGCCGGTTGCCAGACTACGGAGGAAGCTATTCGGGTCGCCCGGTTGGGGCGAGAAATGGCCAAACTGTTGGGGCAGGAAGACAATAATTTCATTAAACTGGAAGTCATTCCCGACACTCAATATCTATTACCAGACCCCATTGGTACCCTAGAAGCGGCGGAACAGTTGGTCAAAGAAGGTTTTGCCGTATTGCCCTATATTAACGCTGACCCCTTGTTAGCAAAACGTCTGGAGGAAGTGGGCTGTGCCACTGTGATGCCCCTCGGTTCCCCCATTGGTTCGGGACAGGGTATCCGCAACACGGCCAACATTGCCATCATCATTGAAAATGCCAAAGTTCCCGTGGTGGTAGATGCCGGCATTGGCACCCCCAGCGAAGCGGCCCAAGCCATGGAAATGGGTGCCGATGCGGTATTGATCAACAGTGCGATCGCCATGGCGGCCAATCCGGTAGCGATGGCCCAGGCCATGGGGATGGCCACCCAAGCGGGCAGGCTAGCCTATCTGTCGGGCAGAATGCCGATTAAAAATCAAGCCAATGCCAGTTCTCCCCTTACAAACCTAGTGGTTTGAGTGGAATGATGATTTTGAGGAACCGATGGTTTAGGGGTTTTTAAATGGACTTACCTAAGCTTCGGCGGCGATCGGGGATCAAGAAAGGGCAAACTTGCAGAAATTTGTCCTCAGCATTGGGTAACAACCACTAGGCAGGGAAGTTTCCCTGATCAACCATTTGGTTTGTTTTGGGTTGGCCAAAAATATGTCGGTCGGCAACCATGGCCAACTATTTCCATTGCCAATGGGTGGGCCCCAGGTTTTGCGCTACCGTGGAAAACAGTGACAATGCTAAAACTTTTTGCAAATTTCCAACTTTTCCATGACCGTTCCTGCCCCCCACCAGAAAGCCAAAGGTCTCAAACCCGGTAGTCCCCGTCCCGCCAAGGAACTCTGTAGTGATTGCGGTCTTTGCGACACCTACTATATCCACTACGTCAAAGAAGCTTGTGCCTTCATTAATCAACAATTTGACCATCTGGAGGAGCAGACCCACGGCCGCCATCGGGATTTAAATAAGGAAGATGAGGTTTACTTCGGGGTGCATGAAAAAATGATCACGGCCCGCAAACAGGAGCCCATCCCCGGAGCCCAGTGGACTGGCATTGTCAGCACCATTGGCTGTGAGATGTTGAACAAAGGCTTGGTGGAAGGGGTGGTCTGTGTGCAAAATACCCCGGAGGATCGTTTTCAGCCCCAGGTGGTGATTGCCAAAACCCCGGCGGAAGTGCTGGCGGCGAAAGTCAATAAACCGACCCTGTCCCCTAATTTGTCCGTGTTGGAGGAGGTGGAAAAGTCGGGCTTGAAACGTTTGCTGGTCATTGGTGTGGGTTGCCAGATCCAAGCTCTGCGGGCGGTGGAAAAACAACTGGGCTTAGAAAAACTCTATGTGCTGGGCACTCCCTGTGTGGATAACGTGTCCCGGGCGGGATTACAGAAATTCTTGGAAACCACCAGCAAATCCCCCGATACGGTGGTGTATTACGAATTTATGCAGGATTTCCGGGTGCATTTCAAACATGAAGATGGCTCGACGGAATTAGTGCCGTTCTTTGGTTTAAAAACTAATCAATTAAAGGAAGTTTTTGCCCCTTCCTGCATGAGTTGTTTCGATTACGTCAATGGCTTAGCGGATCTTGTGGTCGGTTATATGGGTGCTCCCTTTGGCTGGCAATGGTTGGTGGTACGCAATCAAACAGGGCAGGAAATACTAGACCTGGTGCAAGACCAGTTACACATTGGCCAGGTGGACTCCAGCGGCGATCGCCATCAGGCAGTGCAACAGGGCATTACAGCCTACGATAAAGCCGTAACATTACCCATGTGGGTGGCGAAAATGATGGGTTTGGTAATTGATAAAATTGGCCCGACGGGGTTAGAGTATGCCCGCTTTTCCATTGATTCCCACTTCACCCGCAACTATCTTTACGTTAAGCGGAACCATCCGGAAAAGTTGGCTAACCATGTGCCCCCCTTCGCCCAAAAAATTGTTGAGCAGTATAAACTTCCCCAGCAATAAATCCCCATAAAACTCAAGGAAGGCTATGAAAAAATCTCTATTTCTGGTCGGTGCGTTAGCATTTTTTTCTGGTTTACCCGCCGGGGATGCCTGGGGAGAAACCCTGGATGAGAAGGTGCAAAATATCTTGGATGAACATTATCAAACCTATGGAAAGGATGAATTTTTTAGTGCTATTCAGTTGTCCACTAAGGTAGGGGATGGAGAAACTAAGACCTATTCAGTGGGCCATAAAAGCCATAGTCCCAACAGTCCCGCTATTGATGCCAACAGTCTGTTTCAAATTGGCAGTATAACCAAATCTTTTACTGCGGCTCTCCTCCTCCAAGCAGAGGGGGCAGGAAAGGTTACCCTATCTGACAATTTTGTCACCTACCTGCCAGAATATGACCGCTGGAGTAGGGTAACAATTACCCAGTTGTTAAATATGACTTCCGGGTTACCCAACTACAGTGATAGCCCCACTGTTAACTATGGCTTTGCGTACAGTCCAGATCGTATTTGGCGGGACGAGGAATTGGTGGATGTGGTTTATCCCCAGCCCAATTTGCCCGCTCCCCCCTTAAATATTGGTTATGCCTACACCAACACTGCTTACACCCTAGGTGGTCTTATTTTAGAAAAGGTTTATGGCCAAAGTTATGCTGAGATAATTGATGAAAAACTTTTGCAACTGTTGGAACTAAAAAATACTTTCTATCCCATTCCCAGTTATCCTCCGGGAATTTTAGCTCGCATGGTGGAGGGAAATAATTTTAACCCTTACACTAACCCTGAGTTAACAGGCAGACCATTCGATAGTAGCAATCTTTCCTGGGCTGGAGCCGCCGGGGGTCTGGTGGCCAATACACAGGATATTATCGATTGGGTGAGGGCTTTATTTATCGAAGATCAATTACTTACCCCGGAGCAAAAAGAAAAGTTAACCCAATTAGTTTCCCTTACGAGCGGTGAGCCTATTGCTGGTACAACGGCCACAGAAACCAGAGGATTCGGTCTAGGAGTCGTCCAGGGTTACCACGAAGATTGGGGACAGTATTGGTTTTATCAAGGGGAGACCATTGGTCATCGTTCTTTTTATCTTTATTTTCCCTGTAATGAAATAATTATTTCTGCTTTATTTAATAGCGCTGTTAATGATCAAAATAATAATGTTAAACTCCTTTTGGTCAGTGTTTATCAAGCCCTCTTGGATGACCAACCAAATTTAGTTTGCAAAAGTGAATAATAATGGCGGAAGAGCTCAATTTTTTTCCCCTTAATGCTTTGCTGATTCTCGCAGGATCTGCCTGGTTAGATTTTCTCCTGGGGGATCCCAAGTCTTGTTTGCATCCAGTGCAATTGATGGGCTGGACAATTGATTTTACCAGTCAGTGGATTATCAAAAACTTTACTGGTCAAACGACTCGACGTTTATGGGGGATTTTTTTAGGATTAAAAATAATTATCGGCAGTGGCTTTCTACCTTGGTTAATAATTAACTTAGCTGAAAAATTCTCTCCTGTTTTAGCCATAATTATACAAATAGTGGGGGTTTCTAGTTGTTTTGCCGGTCATAGTTTAGCCCAGGCGGCGCGGTCAGTGATCGAACCTTTACAAATGGGGGATTTGCCCACTGCGCGACAAAAATTAGCCCTCTTCGTGGGGAGGGATACGGATAATCTATCGGAGACGGAGATTTTAAGGGCCACGGTGGAAAGTGTGGCGGAAAATACAGTGGATGGAGTCACTGCGCCTTTGTTCTACGCTTTACTGGGATTGGCTTTACCTTTCATTGGCCCCTGGCCCTTGGCGATCGCCTATAAGTCAGTCAGTACGCTGGATTCCATGGTGGGCTATAAACGGGAGCCCTATACGGATTTAGGCTGGTTCAGTGCTCGGCTGGAAGATTGTTTAACTTGGTTACCCTGTCGCCTCACCGTATTAATGCTGGCGTTACTATCGAAAAAAACCAAGCAAGTCTTGGCCATGGCCCGTCGGGATGGGCCCCTCGATCCCAGTCCCAATTCTGGTTGGAGCGAAGCAGTTTATGCGGCCATTTTAGGAGTGCAACTGGGGGGTGATAACTATTACCAAGGGGTGTTGAAAAAGAAACCTTTATTAGGAGATGCCATTGAGCCTTTAACCACAGCCAAAATTACCCAAAGTTTATGGTATTCCCGCACAGTTTTTCTCTGGCAATTATTATTAGGGTTAATGGCAATATTAGCCATCCAAGCGGGTGCTATGTCTTAGGTATGCCTCAATAAAATCGGACAATTCCCCATCCATCACGCCACTGACATCAGTGGTTTCCAGGTTAGTGCGTAAATCCTTCACCAACTGGTAGGGATGGAAAACATAGTTACGAATTTGGGTGCCCCAGGCCGCTTCCACCATATCTCCTCGAATTTCGGCGATCGCCTGGGCCCGTTGCTCTTCCAGGACAATTAATAACTTAGCTTTGAGGATAGCCAGGGCCTTTTCTTTGTTTTGTAACTGAGAACGTTCTTGGGTACAACGGACAGCTAAACCTGTGGGTAGGTGAACAATGCGGACAGCGGTTTCCACTTTGTTAACATTTTGCCCTCCCTTACCCCCGGCCCTGGAGGTGGAAATATCCAAATCCTTATCGGGAATGTCCAAATTAATCGCTTCTTCCCCCAACAAAGGCATCACTTCCACTCCGGCAAAGCTAGTCTGACGTTTACCGTTGGCATTAAAGGGGGAAATACGCACCAAGCGATGGGTCCCCTTTTCGGATTTTAGGTAACCGTAGGCGTAGCGTCCTTCAATTTCCAATGTGACGGATTTCAAACCCGCTTCATCCCCCTCGGAAATTTCTGCCAAATGGACTTTGTAACCCTGTTTTTCGCTCCAACGGGTGTACATTCGTAACAACATTTCAGCCCAGTCCTGGGCATCGGTACCGCCGGCTCCGGCATTGATGGTTAAAGTGGCCCCCTTAGCATCGTAGGGCCCAGATAGTAATTGTTGTAGTTCCCAGCGGTCTAATTCTTTTTGCAGTTGCTCCAGCGTAGTTTCTGCTTCCGTTAACAGAGCTTCATCATCTTCCAGTTCTAAAAGCTCCACAATGGCTTGGCTATCCTGCCACTGCTGTTGCCATGTATGCCATTGCTCTAACTGGGATTTGGTGTCATTTAAGTTCTGGAGAACCTGTTGAGCTTGGTCGGTATTGTCCCAAAAGTCCGGTTGGGCGGCGCATTGTTCTAAGTCGTGAACTTTGGCTTTTAAACCCGGCAGGTCAAAGATAGTCCTGGGTTTGCCCCAGGCGAGACGAGATTAATTCTAGGTTTCTTTTTAGGTCAGTTAATTCGGTGATCATTAGCAAAAAACGTTCTTTGAAGCTCTTCCAAGTATATGGCCATTGGGTTAGCCCTGCACCGAGGGGCATTCATCAACAAAGCTTATCATTTGTGTCAAGATTTGTTAATTTTACTTGGCTAATCAAATGATTATCCCTATGATTTTGTAAATATAGATACAGAAATTATTCCTTTCACTTCTGATTCGTCTTGGAATGCAGTTGGTAGGATCTAGAGTCTACCCCTGAAGTTCCCCGGCTTTTTGGGAACTGGATGAAGGAGTTGGATACCTATCCACCGAACAATCCCTAGAAAAAGTTGGGCTGGGAAGGTTTTCTAGACAGATTTTGCTGGTTAGTAAAACGGAGAGGATTTATGTCGCCGCAAATGAACCTGTTTAATGTAACGGCTTCGATGCCGGTCAATGATATGGCTGTGGGTTGGCATGCTTTTTGTCATATTATTACGTATAACCGAGACACCTGGGTGAAATTGTTGGAGATCCCCGGAGATTATGCTTTTGATGAAGCGAAGTTGCTTTGTCAGGATTCCTCCACTACTTGGGTTGCGTGGGTTCCGGACCATGGAGAAGTTGTTTTAGACCGCAGTAATTTTTATTGCTAATTACTCGGCCAACTCGTCTGCAAGAGGAGGGGCGATCGCCGGGGGAGTATCCACTGGCCCCCGGAAGATAAACACAGTGGTATTGGTTTGGGTGGCAATTTGAGTGGGTAGATTGCCGTGGATGACATTTTTCAATAGCCCTTCCCGACTAGCCCCCAGCACGATCGCCGCACATTCACGCATTTCCGCTAGGTCACTGAGGGCATCGGCAATGGAAGTGGAGCAGACTGGAATGGGAATAATCGGACGCTGTAATTGTTCTGCCCACCGTTCCGCCAAGGTTTTCAGGTCATAAAAGGGGTCGTAGCGCTGGGACTGCCTGGGTAGATAGACCTTAGAGATTAATAGTTGGGGATTATTCTCCTCCGGGTAGAGGGAAAACAGCGCCGGTAATAGGGTTAGCATCTGCTCAATGTTGGGCCCCCCCGCCACCGGCATTAACCAGTGGGCCATGGGAGATAGGTGACGGGGATAGGCATGGCCATTGGTGCCCTGTTTGACCATTAACAAGGAGCAGGGGGCTTGGTCGATGAGGCGATCGGTGATGGTACCGAAAATTTGTCCCCCAATGGGCATTTCCCCTTGCCACTCTAGAATGAGTAAGTCGCTGTGGCGGGTTCTGATGGTGTCAAGGATGGTGTCGGTAACGCTAAAGGCTAGTTTGATTTCCGTGTGGAGCAATACCCCTTGGTGCCGGGCAATGCGTTCCAATTTTTGCATCAGTTGCCGTTGCCTCTGCCATTGCACCCTTTGTACAGAAGGGGATTGGGCCTTGGATACCTTCACCACCTGCAAACAGTCAATTTCGTAGTTTTGCTTTTTGGCGATCGCCGCCGCAATTTGGAATAATACCAGGGCGCTGTTGGGGTCTCGGATCGGTAACAAAATTCGCCCTTCCCCCACCAATGGCGATCGGGTTTGGTACACGCTGTAAGCCGGATGGGGAGGATGGATAATTTGTCCCCCCAACTGACTCACCTCTTCGCGAATAATGTCTGTGCGGGTGATAATACCCACCAATTTATTGTCCCCTTCCACCACCGGCAAGCGGGAAAGTTGATAGCGGTTGAGCAAATAAAGCACATCACTGAGGGGCGCTTCCGGGTCCACTGTGATCGGATTGGGGGTCATGATTTGCTTCAGGACAATATGTACCGACTCCTGAGCCGCATTGGCCAAATCCGTTTGGGTAAATACCCCCACCAGTTTTCCCCCCTGCACCACAGGAAAACCCCGGTGATGGGAATTGGACATAATTGGTAGCACTTGGGCTAGGGTTAAACTCTGCTCCAAGCTTTCCACATCGGTCTTCATCACCTGATGGGCCCGAATATCGGCCAAAAAATCGTGGTCTGGTTTTTCCTCCGCTAAAAAGATCCCCTTGGTTTCCAGTAAATGGTCATAGAGGGAACGGGGAAATAGACTTTCTGCCACTAGATAGGATGTGGCACAGGCCACCATGAGGGGCAACACCACATTGAAGTTGCCGGTCAGTTCAAACACAATGATGATCGCCGTCACCGGCACCCGCACCACACTAGTAAAAAACGCCCCCATTCCCGCCAAAGCAAAGGTGGTTTGGGTAATCTGGTCTTGCCATTGATTGCCAAATTCCCCCACCAGATAGCCCAGGGCCGAGCCCATTACCAAGGCTGGAGCAAACAGTCCCCCCGGTGCATCGGTGCTGTAGGCCAAAATGGTCAAAATAAAGTGGGCCACTAGGGTCAAAATCACCTGGTGCCAACTCAGTTCCCCAGAGGTGACAAATTCCCTCAATCCCGCATTGTCCCTAAAAAAGCTCGGCAAGAGGGCGATCGCCACCCCGGAAATTAACCCCACTACACCAATGCGAATAGCTAAGGATAGGTTTTGTTTTCTTTGCCAATTTTGTAGGAAAAGAATACTGCGGTTGAGCAACACGCCTAAAATGCCCGCCAAAACCCCCAACAATAGATAGAAGGGAATTTCCGCTATGGTGAAATGTACCGTTGGACTGTTGCTCAAGCTATGGGCCAAATTAAGGTCGCTGGATTGAAACACCAAAGAAGTTACAGCCCCCACAAAGGAAGCCACGATCGCCGTTTCTAAAGTCAAGCTGGACACATCTCGCATCAACTCCTCCACCACAAACAAAACCCCCGCAATGGGAGTGGTGAAACCCGCCGCTAGGCCCGCCGCCGCCCCGGCTGCAATCATTTGCCGACGATGTTCGGGGGAAGTGGGAAACCAACGACTCAATTGGGCCGCCAAGGCCGCACCAATATGCACAGTGGGGGCCCTCCGTCCCAAGGTCATACCTCCCCCCAGCACCAGCACCGTACCCACCAGTTTCACCACAGCCACTTGCCAATTAAGGGGAATGGGATAGCGGGCCAGGGCCGCCTTGACCTGGGGAATACCGCCGCCCCCCGCCGGCCGGGAAAATTGTTCGATCAATGTCCCCGCTAAACCGCCAAATACCAAACCAAAGCAGGGCAACACCCAGATGGCCCCGTAGGTATCGGCCAAACTTAAGCGGCTAGACCCCAGCCAGTTAACTCCACTTTTGATCACCAAGGCCGCCAGAGCAGAGACAAATCCAATCACACAGGCTTCGGCGATCGCATAACGGCTATCGATGGCAGTGCGGCCATAATGTCGGGACCGTAACCATTGAAGCCACCGTTGCCAAAGGGGAAACCAAGCCATGGGGAGAGAATTTCTAAAACAGTTTTAGGGCAAATTTGGAGATCGCGTCGCCATCCGGCAATCAGTTTGTTACAATAACAGCGGTCACCACAGCCTTTGAAGAGAGCGTCTTTGAGCCAAGTTGTTAATATCCCTACCCTAGATACCTTAGCGCAGGAACTGGCCGCTATTCAGCAAACTGGTTCTAAACGCATTGCCCTATTGGGATCTCGCCATGTGCCGATAACCCACCAACAGTTGATCGAAATGATGAGCTATGCCTTGGTTTTGGGGGGCAATCACCTGGTTACATCCGGTGCTACGGGCACCAACTCCGCTGTCATTAAGGGAGCCATGCGGGCCGATCCTAATTTGCTCACGGTAATTTTGCCCCAAAGTTTAGACCGCCAGCCGAGGGAATCCCGCAATCAGTTGGGGCAGGTAGTTCATCTGGTGGAAAATAGCGAAAACGATACCCTTTCCCTGGGGGAAGCGAGCACCATTTGTAACCGAGAAATTGTCAGCCGTTGTCAGCAGTTGATTTGCTTTGCTTTCCACGAGAGTCACACCCTGTTGCAGACCTGTGCGGAAGCAGAGGAGCAAAGAAAACTGGTCACCCTTTTCTATTTTGATTAGGTTAAAGCAATCCACAGGAGCTAACAAACATGGCACTAGGAGCAAATCAGATCCACTGCGGCAATGCCTTTGAACTGCTCCACAAAATTGAAAATGAATCGATAGACCTTATCATTTGTGATGGCCCCTATGGTGTCACTCAAAATGAGTGGGACAAAATACCATCCATTCAAGAATTCAACCTTAACCTGATCAAAATATTTTCTCCCAAGCTCAAGGAAGGTGGAGCACTATATCTGTTTGGCAAACCTGATTGCTTAGATTTTATTGATTATCGTCCTTACCTAACGCTGAAATCAAAGATTGTTTGGTATCAGCCCAGTAGATTAGCCCAAGGTCGTTTAAATTACACCAATAACTACGATATTATTGCCTACTTTATCAAAGGGAAAAAAGCAAAATGCTATAATCTCGATGATATCCGGGTATCACAACTTGTGGAGTTAGAACATAGAAGGCGTTGTGAAAATGTGCCATCAGTTACAAATGGCCAGTATGGGAAAACTAAATTTAATGAGAAGGGTAAAAATCCCGGTGATGTTTGGGGCGACATCAAACAACTGACTTACAAATCCAGGGAGCTTGTATCACGGGACGCATTAAATACTATCCAGAAACCCGAAAGATTAATCGAACGTCTCGTATTGGCCAGTTCTTCCGTTGGAGACCTCGTTCTTGATCCTTTTGCTGGTGTGGGAACATGCCCCGTAGTCTGCAAACGTAACAAGCGAAATTTTATTGCCTTTGAGATACAGCCAGAGTTCGTTGCAGCATCGGAAAAACGCCTAGCATCCCTCGACGTAGGGCAAATAGTAATTGAATTTTCCTATGGAGCGTGAAGTTTATCGAAGAATTGTTGCACTTGTGGCCAAGGCTGCTGAACTGGCAAAAACTGTCGGCATCAATAATCTTCTACAGCCAGGTCTAGTAAAGGAAATGATTATTGCCGACTTGCTGGGCAATGAGTTGATTACAACAAAGCGGGATGCTGATGCAAGAAATCCTAATGACCCATCAATCGTTTATGAGTATCTCTCTTGTAAAGAAGGAGGAACCGGACAGTTAGACCGAATGTTCAAAGAGCCTGATGAGAAACGGCAAGAATCTCTCAATCGTATTTGGCGAAATTCTAAAATTTATTACGCCGTCTTTTACGAAAATAACCAAATTAAACCAAAGGTTATCTACGAACTTGAACCAAAAGTACTTGTCGAAGAAACAGAGCGCCAACTTGACCGAAGTCGAAATGCAATTTCTCATGTAAGTTTCTCAGAAAGTTGGGTTCGTAAAAATGGCAAAGTTGTCTACGAAGACACTGATAACTAACCAGATATTTCTCTGTTGAGTTTGGGTTCTATATTCGGTGATGGAGTATTGATTTTTGAATGGAGTTCCGTTGAGTTGACTATGAAATCATTAAATTTTGCTGATTGGTTGGAGCGGCGTTGGGTGACCCCTTCCTATGCTGGCTGGTTGCTCCTGGTACTGGCCATTTGTCTATTTGGTGCGGCCACTAACTCCATGGCCGGTTGGCTTTATGTCATCAGTGGCATTAGTTTTGCTCTGTTAATCATTGCCGCCATTCTTCCCAGGCGATCGCTCCGGCAGTTGCAATTGGAACGTTTTCCTATCCAGCCAGTGAGTGCAGGGGAGGATTTGACCATTACCCTCCGGCTTCACAATAACCATAAGGAAGCCAAAAGTTTACTCCAGGTGTGGGATCTATTACCCTCCGGACTAGGACGGCCTCAAGGTAAGGCGATCGAACTTGTGCCGCCCAAGAATTTTTACCAATGGAGCTATTTCCAGCCCACCCAAAAACGGGGAGTGTACCACTGGCAAAATTTGCAATTACGCACCGGTGCCCCTTTAGGCTTGTTTTGGTGTCGCCGTAGTCAGGTTGTTCCCGCCAAAGCTATTGTTTATCCCCAGGTACTCAAGCTTCAGCAATGTCCTTTGGTGGACGCCATTGGAGCAGAGGATCAGGACCGGATATACAGCGATCGCCATTATCAAGCGGCGACGGAGGGAATGACTAAAACTTTGCGGGCCTACCGTTTTGGTGATCCCACCCGGTTGATCCATTGGCGTAGTAGTGCTCGATTTGACCAGTTTATGGTGCGGGAATTAGAGGTGGTGACGGGGGGCCAGGAGTTGGTCATTTGTCTCGATAGTGGTGCTTTATGGCAAGCAGAACTTTTTGAGCAGGCCGTAATTGCGGCGGCTTCCCTGTATTTCTATGCAGTGCGGGCTCAATTGAACGTCAAGCTGTGGACAGCAGGGGCCGGCTTGGTGACCGGTGGGCGATCAGTTTTGGAAACTTTGGCAGCGGTGCAAATGGAAGAATCTAACGAATATGAACTACCCCGACGCATTCCTTTGCTATGGATAACTGGCCGAGCTGAGAGTGTGGAAGATGTAGCTAGTTACAGTCGTTGGCTCTATTTTGCTCCACCGGGGGCATCATCTTCCCCTCGGTCTGCCCTTTGTGCTGGCCTAACAGTTGAAGACGATAAAGATTTATCTCAACAACTGCAGCGGCCTCCGAATTTTTCCCCAAGGATGGTTAGTTAGAGTTTAAAACAATACGTGTTTATGCTGAATGTGTCCTGGGTCACTCAATAATAAATGGTGTTAGAGTGGTGCTATGGGCCATGTTATGCCCCCCCCCGGCTTTTATTCCTTGTCAGGTTCAGCTATGTTCAAGGCTATTTCACCCTCATTGCGACCCCGCAGTGCCTTGCTGTGGAGTTTGGTTTGTCAGTCCCCACCATCTGATAACAAACGTAGTGGCGATGGCGATCGGGGATTCACCATGTTTGAAGTGCTGATTGCTTTGATGATTTCCTTTTTGTTTCTGACGGGAACCCTCAATGCCATGGTGATGGCAACGGTAATGCGGGTTAAAGCAGAAAGACAAGCCCAAGCTGGCTATTGGATCAAAGAAGATTTGGAAAGAGTTAGGGCTTTAGCTGACAGCTATAAAGATCAGAGTGGATGCCCAACTGGAGTGGGTACAGCCTTTCGTGATGCCAATAATAGTGGTGATGCCAACCTCGACAACAATGGTCTTGCGAGTCTGCCCGCTCCAGCAAATCGAACAATTTTGGGAAGAACAGCAAGTTTAACTCGGACTCCTACCGTTTCCGGCAATGTTCTTCAGCTTAACTACATTGTGAGGAACATTGAAATTACAGATACAAACAAAAGTATTCTTGCCAGTCTTTACACCGAAGTTCTTCCGGCCGCCGCTCTTACCTGTCCGTAGGCGAGGCAAATTGATGGTGACGGATTTAGAAATAATCTATGTTGGGGATGGTTAATGATGACAAGAAGTTATGGTGCTAGGCTTCCTTTAAAAATCCTTTGTAACTCTCCCGCCAGGGTTGCCCACCGGGGATGGACGTTGATTGAGGTGGTAGTGGTTGCTGTTATCGTCAGCATTTTGGCATCCTTAGCTCTACCCAGCTTTGGCAAGATGCAGGCCAGAAACCAACTCAGGAGCGCTATGGCCGAGGTGCAGGGAGCAATTCAGGAAGCCCAAAGAAACGCGATCAAAAGGGGGTCTAGTTGCACTGTCGTCATCAATCCTTCAACTAGAACCGTTAACCAGGCTAGCTTAGGCAGTACTGGTTGTGTCCCTAGCCCAGTAACGATTAAGACTAACACTGGGATTAGTTTTACCCAGCCCAGTACCACAACGACTATTACGTTCTCTTATAAGGGCAATCCCTCATCGACCAATATCACTGCGGGTAATGATGATGTGATTGTTTTGCGCCACGAAATTACAAGTCTAGAACCAAGGTGTCTAGTGGTTTCTTCTGGCATCGGGATTATGCGTTCTGGCTATTATCAGGGGAGTACCTGTACCCCCGCCCCATAGATACCTAGCTTGCGGTTTCGTAAAGAATTACTGAGATGTTTGCTGGGTTACTACTTTTTGTCTGAGATTATAAATATACTAAAGGCTAACAATCTTGTCGGAGGTTTTGGCCTATGGTTTGGCAAAGCAAATTACCCATTTTCTTGAGGTTGTTTTCCCGATCTAGGGGTTTGTTATCGGGTTGGACGTTGATAGAAATGGGCACAGTGGCAGTAGTAGTCGGAATTTTGGCTAGTTTGGCCATGCCATCTTTCATGGGAATGAAAGCTAGAATGGATGCAAGGAATGGGCTTGACACCCTCAAACAAACTTTAAAGCAAGCCCAAAGGAATGCAATTAAAATGGGGAAAGAGTGTCGAGTGCAACTTTCGCACAGTAGTAATCCCCCCAAGATTATTCTCCATACTGACCCAAGATACTCTGGCTGCTTGCCCTATCGGGAGGTACCACTGGAAAATGTAGCTTTCCACCATAATTTCCCTAGTCCTAATATTCGCTTTTCTTATAAAGGCAACTCGACTAATTTGGGGACTATGGTAGTGGAGTCGGTCAATGTGAGTGGGATTCGTTATTGTCTAGTAATGTCAAATATGATTGGCATGATGAGAAGTGGAAATTATGTGGCAGCTCCTCCTACCGTTAGTGCCACCCATTGTCAAAAGGATGTTTAGGGGATCTAGCTATGAAAATTCACTTGTATTTACTTGTCAAAATTGCGAAGAAATCAAAGGGCTTTACCCTATTAGAGCTATTGATCGCTTCTGTAATGACATTTTTCGTGGTTAGTGGCATTGGATACGCAGTTGTAATGATGACGAGGGACAATATTAACTCCCAAGTTTCTGGTGATTTGGTATTCAATACCACCAGAGCCGCAGATTTCATTACCGACGAAATTAGACAATCTACGTTTCTTTCAACTAATACAGGTGCTATACCGACTGACACTAGCTCTGGCGTGGAAAGCTGTGCGATGGGTAGTGGGGAAGAGTTTGTCATCGGATTAGCCATTAATTCCTCCCAAGTAAACGTGGTTTATTACACAAAAACTCCCCCCGGCAATCCATGGTTGGGGCCTAGTTCTATTTACCGTTGTGGGCCTCCATTAAGTGCCAGTGGACAGCTAGACACAACAAAAAGAACAAAAAGTATCCTTGTAGATTCCATCACTACTAATGCAACTGCGAGAAATGAAACGTGTGCTTCCGGAACTAATAAGTTTCCAGCTAGTCCGAGCGCAGGTTTTTTTGCCTGTGTCGATAATAGCAACCCAAACCTTGTGGAGCTAAGGCTCACTAGTCGTTCTGATAAATTAGCCAGTGATGGTCTTGGGGCAGGTAGAAGTTCAGAAAGCTCAGGCTCGGGAAACTTTCGGGTGGCTACTACCGCTTTTACCCGGGCCGCTTCTGAAGTTGCAACTTTAAATCGATCCAGTGCTGCTGGTACATGCACCAGTGTCACAGTGGCAGTGGACGGTAGACCAGCAGTCAACTTCTCTAGTGGTATGAGCGTGGTGGCGAGCTCCAGTAGCACACTTGTCTTTAGTCCTGGATTATGGGTGAATACGGGCAATACTTACACTAGTCTGTCTTGCATTATTACAGCTTCGTTTTCTTAGATTCTTGGTTAAAGGTGATCGCCGCTGGAAAGGGTCGCAATTTCCGCCGTTGGTTGGCGATCGCCGGGGCGGTGAGCCCCAATAAGCAATGGGCAGTGCCAAGGATAATAACCTGGGTGGCAATGGGTAAATTGGTCAACGCTGTTAGGGCATCAATATTGAGCAAGACTAACCCCTATCATTCCTGGGCTTCTGACCGGGCTTTGGTTCGACGCACCCGACGCACCGGCAAATTTGCAATTAAAGCGGTCATCCGTTGGTCACTTTCCAAGGAAAACTCCATCTCCCCAGGGTCAATTTCCACATAGCGACTCACCACTTCCACAATTTCCCGTCGCATTTCTTCCATCATCTCTGGACTGAGTCCCGATCTATCATTGGCGATGACCAGTTTGAGCCGCCGACGGGCATCTTCGCCGCTGTTTTTGCCACTCCGACTAAAGAGCCTTTCAATCAATTCCAAAATCATGCTGGTTTTCGCTCACTGGCTGTTGGGTCATAACGGAAAAAGGGCAAATCCATGGGATTAACCCCCCAAGAGACGACGGCGGATACGGTTGAGTAGGCTATTGTGGGCGGCCATGAAATCCAGAAAGGGAATGTCTTGGCCTTCTAGGCGGCGGGCAATATTTTGGAATGCTAGCCCCGGCACGGATAGCTTTTCTTCCATCACTAAAGGTTCCCCTTTGTTGGTGGAAATAATAATTTTTTGATCGTCTGGCAAAATACCAATGAGGGGTACTGCTAGCAGGTCTAAGATATCCTCCACACTAATCATTTGATTGATTTGTACCATTTCTGGTCGCAGACGGTTGACAATCAAACTAATTTTGCCAATGTCCTCCGCTTCCAAAAGACCGATTACCCGGTCCGCATCTCGCACCGCCGACATTTCTGGAGTAGTGACGATAATTGCCTCCTGGGCCGGAGCCACCGCATTGCGAAAACCAGCTTCAATGCCAGCGGGACAGTCGATGATGATGTAGTCAAATTTGTCCTTGAGTTGTTCCACCAGGGACTGCATTTGTTCGGCGTTGATCGCATCCTTGGATCGGTTTTGGGCAGCGGGGAGGAGGACTAAATTGGGCAAACGTTTATCTTTTACCAGGGCTTTATCGATGGTACATTCATCGGCTAAAACGTCGATGGCAGTGTAAACAATGCGTTGTTCTAACCCCAGCAATAAATCCAGATTTCGCAGGCCAAAGTCCGCATCAATCAGGACAACCTTTTTTCCCAATCGAGCTAGGGCCGCTCCCAAATTGGCGGTGGTGGTGGTTTTTCCGACTCCACCTTTGCCCGAAGTGACAACAATAATCCGATTCATAGTTGGCTGATAACGTGCGGTGATAACTTGGACTCGAAACTGTTAGTGGGCAAGGGGTAAAGATTTTAGAAAAGGGCAGAACGCTGAAACTGACGCACCGGGGTCAGACGGATACCTTCTGAAGTAATATAAGCGATTTCGGGCTCGCGACGATCAACGGCATCGGCCCCCACCCTAGCTAGGCGATCGCCAATGCGGATCTGACAGGCGGCCAACCGCAGAATCATAATAACAGCCTGGTCATTGCCTTTGGCACCGGCATGGGCCATACCCCGCAAACAGCCCCAAATAAGGATGTCACCGTCGGCCACAATGCTACTGCCAGGGTTAACGTCACCGATAATGACTACATCTCCCCCGTGGCGAATTTCCCCTCCAGAGCGGAGAGTGTGACGTACCACCAACGGTTTGGGGGGCGAGGGAACCTCAGATGGGTCTACCAGAGGCTTGTCGGCAATGGTTTGATCCACGGAAAGGCCGGCACTGGCGGCGGCCACTGCGGTTTGACGACGGTTGGTTTCCACCCACTGCAAAGTCAGGTTCTGTTCCTTCAGTCCAGCGGCGATCGCCTGGAGTTGTCTGGTGTCCAGCAGTTGATTATTCACCGCCAACCGCACCAGGGTCTGGTCTTGCCACCGCCCGGACATAATACGCAGATAATTGGCCAAACTTTGTTGCAATTGTTGATGGGAAAACACCAGGCTGGGGGAGTCGGGGGCCGTCGTCACCGTCGGTAGGGTTAAGGATAATCGGATAAAGTTTTCCTGAGGAGCCAATTGCCACTCAGGGTGGGGGGTGTCGTCACTCATCAAAAAAAATTAGAATTTCACCGTAGGATCGCCCTTTACCTTAGCATTTCACTTTCCCCGACCGTCCTCTCCCCAAGGGGGCAATTCAGACCATAGTGGCGGTTTTGTTCACCGGGAGCAGAAATGGAGGGAAATACAACTTTTTCGCTAGGATTGATAAAGAATCCTGCCATGCTTTGCATTGGCATCTAATCATTAATCCCTAATTATCTATGGCTGTCTGTCCCACCTGTAACCATACCAATCCAGAAGGGGCCATCCAGTGTGAGGCCTGCTTTACGCCCTTGCCCACTCTGATGCCTTGCCCTCATTGTGGTAGCCCCGTGCAAAGTGATGCCACTTTTTGCGGCAACTGCGGACAGACCATTGATCCCCAACAATTAGCAGTAACTGCCCCGGAGGAGGAAGAAGCCCCCACTCCGATCGCCGTGGCTCCGGAAAATAGCGAACCCATTCCGGCCATCCCCGAAGTTTCCTCCACGCCGGCCCCATTCCCCGTGGGTACCCAACTCCAATCCCAGGGGGCTTCCCTTGTCCATGTGCAGACCCAAACCACGCTGGAAATTCCTGTGGGCATGACTGTTATCCACGTGGGCAAACCCAACGACAAAGTGCCACCAGACATTGATGTGTCGGGTTTTGCCAATTCCGATGTGGTGTCTAGGGTTCATGCCGATATCCGTCTGGAAGGTAATGAGTATTTCCTAGAAGACGTGGGTAGTGCCAATGGCACCTACGTCAATCACACCGCCCTCCCCCCCGGTAACCGCCATTTACTCCGCCCCGGCGATAGCCTTTCTTTGGGCAAAGGGGATTTGGTTACGTTTATCTTCCAGTTGAATTAGGTTGCACCCGACTTTTTTCAGGAATTAAATCCACCATGGCAATCGAAATCCCCCAGGCACATGGAAATTCCCCTTCGCTATCAACCTCGTCTTTTAACTACAGAGAAAAGGGAAGGTTATCTCGATTGGTCTTTAGATTTTTTTACCGACGATCGCCTATTGCAAATTCCCTATATTGACTTGACTGTGCAGTTGGATGTGACCAATGCCTATGGGTTTTACCAGCGACAGAAGAACGGCAGAGGCAGTTTTTTTGCCTTTCTCCTTTGGCATTGGATGCAGTGTTTGCAAAACCATTGGGAATTTCGGCTCCGCTATGATGGCCAACAATGGTACGTGCTCGATAATCCGCCGGCCATGGTCAGCGTGGCGATCGGGGGCAAACAACGCTTTTCGGAAATGTTGCTGGAAAATGTAGTGCAACTTAGTTACAAGGAGTTTAGCGAACTTTATAGTGAAAAATTAGCCCAAATTCGGGAAGGAAACTACGAGAGAGCTGAGTATAATACCTTCTGTTTAGCTTGTATTTTTGGTAACTTGCCCAACTTGAGATTTACTGGTTTGAGCGTGCACTATCGTCGAGAAACAATCCAAGGGCAACCCTGGCTTTACTTCGGGCAACGCTATCAGCACAATGAGCGGTTATTTATTCCTCTTTGTTTTAAAATCCACCACGCCAATACGGATCCCTTGGTACTGGATCAGGCCATCAATCAATTCCAAGCTTGTTTCATTTAACGTAATCTGATCAAAACCTTAAACTGTCTCAAATACCTTTGGCGATCGCCTTCTCACTGGAATTGAAAGCCAACTCTGACGTAGAAAAGCTAAAATCAATGACCACAAACAGGCAACTATTATCAGTTTACCGTAGATTTTGATCTTACAATGATTTTTTAATAATTAATTAACACTATATTTAAGAAACCTATCAATTTATAAATAATTACCAACAAAATAAAGTTTATTATATCAGCCTCGATAAACTGAAGGTATCGATTAGGGGTAAATGGATATGGTAAGTTCAGTCGTCGAAAAAACCTCTGTGGCCCATAAAGAAACTGCTTTAATCCTCTGGTTTGAAGAGGTGGGCACCCACGACGTTGGTTTGGTGGGGGGTAAGAATTCTTCCCTGGGGGAAATGATTCAACAGTTGACCAGTAAGGGAGTAAATGTTCCCTCTGGTTTTGCCACCACTGCCTATGCTTACCGCTATTTTATCCAAGAGGCTGGCCTAGAGCAAAAACTGCGGAATTTCTTCGCCGACTTGGACGTGAATAACATGGTCAATTTGCAGGAGAGGGGTCATCTAGCCCGGCAATTAATATTGGACACTCCCTTTCCCCAAAACCTACAAACGGCGATCGCCGAAGCCTATGGTGCCATGTGCGACCGCTATGGTTGCAAGGTTGATTGTACCGGGGTGGATGTGGCGGTGCGCTCCAGTGCTACAGCGGAAGATTTGCCGGAGGCTAGTTTTGCGGGGCAACAAGAAACATACCTCAATGTCCACAGTCTTTCCTGTGTTTTAGAATCCTGCCATAAATGCTTTGCTTCCCTGTTCACTGACCGGGCCATTTCCTATCGCCATCACAATGGCTTTGACCATTTTGCCGTTGCTTTATCAGTCGGTGTACAAAAAATGGTGCGCTCTGATCTGGCTACTTCTGGGGTGATGTTTTCCATCGATACGGAAACGGGTTTTAAAAATGCCGCTCTAATTACCGCCGCCTACGGGTTGGGAGAAAATGTGGTGCAAGGAGCAGTTAATCCGGATGAATATTTTGTTTTTAAACCTACTTTGAAGGAAGGTTTTAAGCCAATTCTGGAAAAACGTCTGGGCAGTAAAGCTATTAAAATGATCTACGACGTAGGTGGTTCTAAACTAACTAAAAATGTGGAAGTAGGGAAGCCAGAGCGGGAAAAATATTGCATTAATGACGAAGAAATTCTCCAGTTAGCCCGTTGGGCTTGCATCATCGAAGACCACTATTCTGGGGTGCGGGGGGTTTATACTCCCATGGACATTGAGTGGGCTAAGGATGGACAAACGGGGGAATTATTCATTGTTCAAGCCCGACCGGAAACAGTGCAGTCACAAAAATCCGCCAATGTAATTAAAACCTACGAGTTAAAAGATCACAGCCAAGTTTTAGCCACAGGGCGCAGTGTGGGGGCGGCCATTGGTCAGGGCAAAGCTCAGGTAATTCGCAATGTTTCTGAAATTAATCAGTTTCGTCCCGGCGAGGTCTTGATCACCAATCGTACCGACCCGGATTGGGAACCGATTATGAAACAGGCTTCGGCGATTGTTACTAACCAGGGAGGCAAAACCTGTCATGCCGCCATCATTGCTCGGGAAATGGGGATTCCGGCGATCGTCGGTTGTGGGGATGCCACCGATAGCATTAAAACTGGCCAGGAAGTAACTGTATGTTGTTCGGAAGGGGATGCGGGCACTGTTTACAGCGGCATTTTAGAATATGAAATTTATGAAACTAAACTGGACAATATTCCCCGCACCAAAACTCAAATTTTGATGAATGTGGGTAATCCGGAACAGGCCTTCGGTTTTGCCAGTTATCCCGTCGATGGTGTGGGTCTAGCCCGGTTGGAATTTATCATTGCTAATCACATTAAGGCTCATCCCCTCGCCCTGATGAAATTTGACGAGTTGGAAGACCCCGTGGCCAAAGCGGACATTGCCGAGTTAACCAAGCTCTATGCTGGCGATCGCCCCCAATTTTTTGTAGATAAATTAGCCCATGGCATTGCCATGATTGCGGCGGCATTCTATCCCAAACCGGTGGTGGTGCGAATGTCCGACTTTAAATCTAATGAGTACGCCAATCTGCTTGGTGGTCGCCAATTTGAACCGAAGGAAGAAAACCCCATGATCGGCTGGCGGGGGGCCTCCCGTTACTACGATCCCAATTACCGGGAAGCCTACGCATTGGAATGCCAAGCTCTAAAACGAATCCGGGATGATATGGGTTTAACTAATGTCATTCCCATGATTCCTTTCTGTCGTACCCCCGACGAAGGCCGTAAAGTCATTGCGGAAATGGCTAAACATGGCTTAAAGCAAGGGGAAAATGGCCTAGAAATTTACGTGATGTGTGAACTGCCCAGTAACGTTATTTTGGCCGATGAATTTAGCCAAGTATTTGATGGGTTCTCCATTGGTTCCAACGATTTAACCCAATTAACCCTAGGCCTAGACCGGGATTCTTCCCTCGTCGCCCATTTATTTGATGAACGCAATGAAGGGGTTAAACGCATGGTCAAAATGGCCATTGAAACCGCTAAGGCCAACGGTCGCAAGATTGGAATTTGTGGTCAAGCGCCCTCGGATTATCCTGAGTTTGCGGAATTTTTAGTGGAATTGGGCATTGATTCCATCAGTTTGAATCCCGATTCGGTGCTGAAAACTGTTTTGCGGATTGCGGAGGTGGAAAAAGCCCTAGGTTAGGGAACAATGTTTATTTTGTCAACGAAAGTCAAACCATGAATACGGCCCCTTCTTTCCCCGCTGATTCAATCCCATGGGTAGGGGGGGGTAAAATGTAGCCAGTGTTATCAGTATTAAGAGTGGATGGTTAAGAATCAAAAACCTTTACCTCTGGAATGATTGCCAGCCTAAATTTTTAATATCCAGAAGAGAAAATTATGGGAAATAATGGCTACACCAGTTGATTCAAATCAGTCAAAGAGGCTCGGCCAGGCAAAACCATGAGCGATCGCCACGAAACCAAAGCTCAATTACTCCGGGAAATAGAAGGGTTGAGGACAGATTTAGCGGACATTCAACGTATTGCTAAATTGGGCTTTTGGCGGTTTGATATTGCCTCCGGTGAGATCACCTGGTCAGCGGAAATCTATCAATTGTTTGGCCTGGAGCCCCATCAGTTTGCCCCCAGTTATGACTGGTTAGTCCAGAGCATTCAGCCCGAATTTAGAGAACTGCACCAGAGTATCGTTGATACGGCCATTACCACTGGAAAAACCCAGACCATAGAGTATGCGGTAAGGCGCGCTGACTTTTCCACAGGGTGGGTATGGGCCAGAATCGAAGCAGTTATCGACGATCAGGGAGAGATAAGGGGATTGCAGGGAGTGGCCATGGACATCAGTGATCGTAAAATCGCCGAAATAGCCTCGAGGGAAAGCGAAGCCCGCTTTAGGAATTTGTTTGAGTCCAATATTGTCGGGATGTTTTTTGCCTCCAATCAAAGACAAATTCTCGATGCCAATGACCGTTTTCTAAAAATGATCGGTTTCAGTAGACAAGAATTAGATAGTGGGCTGGTGCGCTGGGATGAGTTAACCCCCCTGAATACAACCAAAAGGAGCAAGAAATTATTGCCCGCTTGCAGAATCACGAAACCCCAGAGCCTTGGCAAAAGGAATACTGCCGCAAGGATGGCAGTCGCATTCCCGTGCTGGTCGGCGTTGCCAGCATAGATGTGAAGCTTAAATATACGGTCTGTATAGTGGTGGATATGACCGAACAGCAGGAAACCCTGCATCAGTACCAAGTAACGGAAGCAAAGTTGGCGGAACTAAATGCCCAGTTGGAACAGCGTATTTTAGAGCGCACCCAATATCTCCAGGAAAATGAAGAGCGTTTGAAATTAGCGTTTAATGCGGCCAATATGGGCTATTGGGATTTGGATCTTTTAACTAATGGCATTGTGTGGTCGGAAAGCCTGGAGCAAATGATGGGCCTTAAGCCGGGAACCTTTGATGGGGACCTAGAAAAAGTTGCACAAATGATGCATCCCGATGATCGAGGCCCTGTCTTGGAAGCTCTGGAGCAGAGTATCCATAACAATCAACCCTATGATTTGGAGTTCCGCTTTATCAAACCGGATGGAAGTCTCCGTTGGGCAGCAAGTCAGGCCATTGTAATTCGAGATCAAAACAATGTGCCCCTCCGTGTTATCGGGGTGGATGTGGACATTACCCGCCGTAAACAATTTGAGGAGGAACTCCGAAAAGTTAATCAAGCCCTAGAGGAGCGCCTCGATGAATTAAAACAGCGTAATGCTGAGATGTTAATACTTTCGGGAATTACCGACTATCTCCAGTCTTGTTTTACAGTCAAAGATGCGTGTGGAGTAATTTCGGCTCTGGCTCAACCCCTATTTCCCGATTGCCACGGGGGAATTTTTATCCTGTCTCCCCAGCATAATTATCTAGAGCGGGTCACCTTTTGGGGCAATCCGTTGTGCTCCGATGATGTGTTCACCCCCCTAGATTGTTGGGCTTTGCGACGGGGGCGGTCCCATGGGGTAAACCAGGCGCAACATGCCTTGTTTTGCAATCATGTTAATGACCAACACTTACCGTTGGCAAGTTTGTGTATTCCGCTCATTGCCCAGGGGGAAACCCTCGGTTTACTTTTCCTTTCTACTTTCAAAGAGGAAGTTTTGCCCGACATACGGCGACAATTGGCAAAAACAGTAGCGGAACAGCTTGGCCTGGCGATCGCCAATTTGAAGTTACGGGAACAACTGGAAGAACAGAGTCTGCGGGACCCACTAACTAAACTTTTCAACCGTCGTTATCTGGAACAATGCCTAACCCAGGAACTGGCCAGGGCCAAACGTCATCGCCATTCAGTCGGTATTTTGATGATTGACGTCGATCACTTTAAGCACTTTAACGATTCCCTTGGTCACAAAGCTGGCGATCTTATCTTGGCTTCCATTGGTACCCTACTGAAAAATAATATCCGGACTTCCGATGTGGCCTGTCGCTATGGGGGCGAAGAGATAACTATAATTTTGCCTGATACTACTCTGCAAGAGGCCTCCCAAAAAGCGGAATTTTTACGCCAGGCGATCGCCGAAATGAAAATAGAATACAGCGGAAAGATTGTGAATAGTATCACCGCCTCTTTTGGGGTTGCTTGTTATCCCGATCACGGTGAAACGGGACAAGAAATCATACAAATAGCAGATAAAGCTTTGTATGATGCCAAACAAGCGGGTAGAAATCGGGTCATCGTCGCTCCCAAAGAGGTTTCCATTTAAGTGTCTCTTCATTTGTGGCAGGCTTTCACTATCATTGAAAAACACTGCAAGGGATAAGTTTGGAATAAATAAAGTCAGAAAAAATATTTTTGATTTTGTGAATAATTAGTCAAAATTTATACAGTTATTAATGTAACAATTGGAATTATTATTATTTTTCTTGGTTGACCAATATTTCTCCACAGCGCTATAATCTGGAGGCAAATTTATTTTCTACTATCCATTTTAAACAATGGTTAGAGATTTTTTTATTAAAATCTATTCAATCTAGAATAAAAAGAGTAAGTCACTAATTCTAGCTTAATTATTAAGTTTCTAAATATTAAAATTCATCATGACCTATCTACAAACTACCGCTGATTTTTACGCTGAAGTAACCGAAACCCCAGAAGACATAGAACATTTGACTCCTAATGCCACTTTCGCTCTAGTGAATTAAGACGTAAAACTCTGTAATGCTTGATTTAAAAGGGTTTAATTTTGCCTCATATGTCTGAAAGCCGCTATAAATCAGGCCATGCAGAAATATCAATTCAAATTAACTAAGATATTCTCGCTTTTGCAAAAAAATCCCATGGATTCAAAATTTAGCCAAACAAGTTCTGTTCTCAAATCCTACTTTTGCTGTTTGGTTAATCGAGAAATGATGCCAGTGCCATCAAAGTCTCCCTAGTCGTGGGCTCCATCCTTCTACTCATCAACCACAGAGAGGGGATAGTGAGAAACAAAATGACCCAAAAACTTTGGTTTTTTGCTGGTTTGACCTATTTCGTCCCCTATTGCGTCAATATTCATGGACAGTGGACTAGTCGTCAGCGTCAACAATAATTATTGCTAAATCCTTTTAGCGTTTCCCTTCGTAGTCTTTACAGCAGGGGAAACTGGCTTTGTTCCAACTTTGCCATCTAGCTAATCTAGCGAGTATTCAAAGGGATGTTGTCACAACAGACAGATACAGAGGTTTATGCCGCTTTGAAGGAGGGAAATTCCCAGGCCTTAGCAGTGCTTTATGACCGTTACGGTGAAGTGGTTTACCGCCTATGTCTAAGAATGTTGACCAATGCCCAGGAGGCGGAAGATCTAACCCAAGAAGTTTTCCTTAACCTTTGGCACCATCCTACCTATAACCCCCAAAGGGGCTCCCTCCTGGCTTTTTTTAGCACCTTGACCCGTTCCCGCGCTATCGATCGCCATCGTCGCAGTCAGGCCCAGTGGCGAATGCAGGAACGCTGGGGTCGCAATCAAACTTCGGAGGATAGAAGGGATCTGATGGATAAATTGGCTTTGAGCGAAATGTCGGATCGGGTGCGCCAGGCGATCGCCGAATTGCCGGAAAAACAAAAAACAGTGCTGGAAATGGCCTACTTTGACGGACTGAGCCAGTCGGAAATTTCGGCCGGATTGCAAATTCCCCTCGGCAGTGTCAAAACCCATAAACGCAATGCCCTCCTCAAGCTCAGAAAGATTCTTAATAATTTAGTAGAAGAGTGATGACCATGATTAACCCAGAGCAAACACAGGAACTACTGGCAGATTACGTTTTAGGTGAGGTGACTCCGGCCCAGGCGGAAGCAGTTCAACAAATGCTTTTAGATCAGCCTGAACTACAGGCAGAAATTAATAGTTTGCAGGAAACCCTGGCCCTGTTAGCCCTATCCCTGCCTGACAGTTCTCCCCCAGCGGATTTAAAAGAGAGAATTTTACAACTAGCAGAAACGAAAACGATCCCTGTCAGTCCCAAAATTGTCCCTGTTTGGCGACCGGAAAAATTTATTACCCAACTCAATCTTAAAACCTTGGCGATCGGTGCCGTAGCTTTATCTATCATTAGCGTTCTGGGATTTAGTAACTATCGCCTCCAACAAAGAATTGCTGTGCTAGAAAACCAAAATAATTTAGCAAAAATTATTGATCAATCTTCGGGCTATAACCATTTGGTGAACCTGAGCGGTACGGATAACGCCCCCCAAGCCAATGGAGCAGTGGTAGTTATGCCCAAAAATGAACAGGTCACCATGATGTTATACAATCTTCCTCCCTTATCCAAAGGGCAAATATACTATCTCTGGGCAATTCGTAACGGTGAGAAAATTGATTGTGGCCAATTTCTACCCGATGCCCAAGGGCGTGTCATCAAGGAACTACCTTTGGATGATGTAATGATGACCAGCACCCAGCTTTTAGTAACCATTGAATCTAGTCAACCTGACTTGGGAGGAACTGGTCGAACGGTAATGGTGGGGCAAATCTAGCCAGAGTCTCAATTAGATCCATCCAATTTAAGAAAGACCCCTCCCATCCTACTCCTGCTTAGGGAATGTGCCCGAGTTTACGAGGACGGTAGAGTTAATAACTGGCTTATCTGGAATCTAAAATCTAAATTATTTTTCTGAAAGCAAATCCTTTTTACCCTCTGCTTCGTATCTATAAGTGAAGGCTCGGATGGGTTGAATTGCATCATTACTATTCAATTTCCAGGAGCTTGTTGATTTTCCCCAATAGATAATAAATCATGAATCTTTTAATCTTAGGTAGTCTCTCTATAGCCATTCTTTCCGCCGCTGTAGTTTCCCAAGTAAAAGCAGAAAACCTTTCCCATCAGACACTTTTTTTGCCAATTTCTAACCAACCTGTACTTATTGCCCAAGCCAGTGTTAGCTTAACTGTCAATGCTAACGATGGTACTCCCCAGGGCATTAATAAAGATCAATGGCTGAAAGCTAAAGCTCAAGTTTCCAGCACCGCCTCTAGTGGTGGTAATTATCGAGTAACTGTTAATGCCAGTGGCCTCGTTCCCAACGGTCTTTATACTCTCTGGTGGGTTAACAAGAAGCCCATTGGTATGGATGTGGGCCCCGCCGGAGCCGTGCCTAGCAATGAATTTAAAGCTGATGCCAATGGCAATGGTTCAGTAACAATTACCGTTCCTACAAACAATAACTATCAAATGTTAGCAGTGGCCTTCCATGCCGACAAGAAGACCCACGGTCAAATGCCTGGCAAAACGGGAGAAGTTACTTTTACCCAGTTGATGGGTAATTTCCCTAAAGCGAAGTAAAAAAATGTTGTAGAATTTACCATTAGTCCGTAAACATAGGTCGTTAAAGGAGTTTTGGTTTTGAAGCTATCTCCAAAATTAATAATTATCTTTTTGTTGATTTGTGGATTGGTTTTTACCATTCACCATTTTAATCTAGGGATGGCTTTAAACATATTACTAGCCAAAGTAAAAAACCTAGGCTGGTGGGCTCCTTCAATTTATATTGCTGCCTACAACTTAGCCACAATTTTACTTCTACCCGGCTCCCTGTTGACCATGAAAGGAGGCTGTTTATTTGGGTGGTGGTGGGGCACTATTTACACAACAATCGCCGCCATGATTGGAGCAACTATTGCTTTTTTAATTGGTCGCCATTTCTCCAGAAATTGGGTGCAGAAAAAAATGACAAAATACCCAAAATTTAAGTTACTCAACGCCGCCGTTAAAAAAGATGGTTGGAAAATTGTTATTTTAACTCGCCTTTCCCCCATTTTTCCGTTCAATTTACTTAACTATGGTTTTGGTGTAACTGATGTTTCCCTCAAAGATTATATTCTTGGTTCCCTCGCCATGATTCCCGCCACAATTGCGTACACTTATATTGGTTCATTGGCTACAGGTTTAACAACTATTGGCGATAATCTCAATAACCAAACCCAAATAATACAGTGGTCTATGCGCTTATGTGGTCTTGGAGCAACGGTATTTTTGATTATTTATCTCAAACAATGGTCAGACAAAGTTTTTCAACAAAGTCTATCCAATCTAGAATCAAAAAAGTAAGTCGCCAATCCCAACGTAATCATTAGTTTATCAAAGTCAAAATCAACGATGACCTACCTACAAACCACGGCCGATTTTTACGCAGAAGTAGCACAAACTCCAGAAGTGGGGCTCTGTTGTGTGCAAAATAACCCCCTTACCCTGCCGGAATTGACCATTCCTGTGCCCATGCAGGAAATGAATTATGGTTGTGGTACAACAGTGCATCCCAACGAGTTAGCTGGGGAATCAAGAGTGCTTTATGTGGGGGTAGGCGGTGGCCTGGAAGCATTGCAATTTTCCTATTTTTGCCGTCGCCCTGGAGGGGTGATTGCGGTGGACCCGGTGCCGGCCATGCGGATCGCTGCCCTGAGGAATTTAAAGTTAGCCTCTCAGCAAAATTCTTGGTTCAAAACTGATTTTGTGGAAGTTCGGGCGGGGGATGCCTTTGCCTTACCCGTGCCGGATAATTCCGTGGATGTAGTGGCCCAGAATTGTCTTTTTAACATTTTTGAACCAGCGGATTTACACCGGGCTTTGCAGGAAACCTATCGGGTTTTAAAACCCCATGGTCGTTTAATAATGAGTGACCCCATTGCCACCCGCCCCGTTCCCGAACATTTGCGCCAGGATGAACGACTCCGGGCCATGTGTTTATCGGGGGCATTAACCTATGAAGAGTACACTCAGCATTTGATTGATGTAGGCTTTGGGCAAATTGAAATTCGGGCCCGTCGTCCGTACCGTTTACTTGATTCTGTTACCTATCAGCTAGAGCAAAATTTATTGTTAGAAAGTCTTGATTCCGTTTCTTTTAAAGTGCCTATCCCCGATGATGGGGCCTGTATTTTTACCGGCAAGACTGCTATTTATGCTGGTTCAGAACCTCTATTTGATGACCAAGCTGGCCATATTTTGCAACAGGGAGTCCCCAGTGCGGTGTGCGATAAAACAGCGTTGAAATTAGGCTCTACCTATCCCGACAAAATTCTGGTTACAGATTCCACCTGGCATTATGACGGCGGTGGTTGTTGCTAGGGTTAATCTAAGAGAGGTTTTGAAAACTGCGAATCTGCCCCCTAAATCCCCCAAAATTGGGGGAATTTAAGACCATTCTTTCCAGAAGTGGAGGAACAGGAGACTTTTTAAACATCCTCTAAGTAGTATTCGATAATCAACATTTTTGAGATAGTTTAAGCAATTTAGATAACATGGTTCAACAACTAGAGTGTTCTTTCCAAAAATCAAAAATTACTCCCTTTGCTGAAAAGTTAGAAAATCCCCTAAGCAAACAAAAAATTTCCACCCTCCAAATCAACTTAGGTAAACGCTGTAACCTTGCCTGTAGCCATTGTCACGTGGATGCTAGTCCGAAACGCACTGAAGAGCTTTCCCCAGAAATTTGTCAGCAATTAATTGCCATTATCCAAAAATTCCCCCAAATAAAAGTGGTTGATCTCACCGGGGGAGCACCGGAAATGCTCCATGGCTTTAGGCCCATTGTGGAAGCGGCCAGAGAGACGGGAAAGGAGGTGATTGTTCGTTCCAACCTAACCATCTACTTTGAAACAGGATTTAGGGATATTCCTGAGTATTGTGCCCGCCATCAAGTCAGAGTTGTCGCTTCTTTACCCTGTTACCTAGAAGATAATGTGGATAAAATGCGGGGTAATGGAGTTTATGAAAAATCTATCCAAGCACTCCAGTGGTTAAATAAACTCGGTTATGGCCAAGAATCAAGCTTAATTCTGGATCTAGTTTATAATCCGCCCTTACCAACTTCAGAAAAGTTTTCCCTTGCTCCTCCCCAGGAAGCCCTTGAGCAGGATTACAAAAAGTTCCTCAAAGAACATTTCGACATTGATTTTAATTATTTGCTAACCATTACCAATTTACCCATTGGTCGGAGTAAATTTCATCTTGAAAAATATCAATTACATCAAAAATATCTGGGCTTCTTAGAACAGAACTTCAATCCAGATACAGTTGATAGTTTAATGTGTCGTAACGAACTATCCATTGATTATCTTGGCAATGTTTATGATTGTGATTTTAACCAAATGGAAAATATTCCCGCAAAATCCACCCTTAACCAAAAATTAACTGTCATGGATTTATTGAAGGCTGATAATTTAGATTTGATCCAAGATGTTAAAACTGCCAATTATTGCTATGGTTGTACCGCTGGAGCCGGGTCTAGCTGTGGAGGAGCTTTAATTTGATCTGATTTTGTCATTATCTATTCACTCTTTTCACATCACTATAATTATGTTGATCCATCTGTTAAAAAAACAGTCTAACCTCCACCACTGGCAAGGTTTTGGACTTTTGGCCATCTGTGCTTTTGCCTTCAGTCACCTGTTGGAGGCATTAGCCATCTCTAGCTTTAGTATTGCAATGGTTTTCTTTGCCAGTCCTGCCCTAGCCCAGGAAAGCAGTGTCGGGGATTTTAATCCCCAAAATTGGTTACTCATTGCCCTGCAATGGATTGATGGTTTAGGTACTGCCGGGGCGATCGCCTTTATTTTGCTTTATGTGGTGGCAACGGTAGCTTTTCTGCCGGGTTCAATTTTAACCTTAGGTGCTGGAGTTGTGTTCGGGGTAGTGCTCGGCTCAGTCTATGTTTTTGTTGGAGCCACCCTGGGAGCAACGGGGGCATTCCTGGTGGGACGATACTTAGCCCGGGGTTGGGTAGCGAAAAAAATTGCCGGCAATCAAAAATTCAAAGCTATTGATGAAGCGGTGGGTAGAGAAGGCCTAAAAATTGTCATTTTAACTAGACTTTCTCCAGTTTTTCCTTTTAATTTATTGAATTACGGTTATGGCATCACCGGCGTTTCCTTAAAGGATTATGTCGTTGGTTCCCTTGGCATGATTCCCGGCACTATTATGTATGTTTACATTGGCTCTTTAGCTGGAAGCTTAGCTACTGTGGGAGCGGAAACGAACCAAGCCAATCCCAATTTGCAATGGGCAATTCGAATTATTGGCTTTATTGCCACCGTCGCTGTTACTTTTTACGTCACTAAAGTTGCCAAAAAAGCTTTAGACGATGCAATTCTAACATCGGAAGTAGTTGAATAAAAAATTGATTACTAGTTATTAATAATAATCATCTAGTTATTTTTTGCTAGTACAGCCAACAATTTTAAATTTTTGCTTTTTTTGAATTGCCAATTTAGTATTCTGATATTTAACTTTAAATATTTTTTATCAAACAATTAATTTTTATGAATAATCCCAATATTTCTATTATTGACATTGTCCCCAGAGATGAATATAACCGGCAATTACTAGCCCATGTTCATCCCCCTGATTGGATCAATCCTTCTCCCAAAGATCAATATGATCTAGTGGTCATTGGGGCAGGCACCGCTGGTTTAGTAGTGGCGGCCGGGGCGGCAGGTTTAGGTCTTGGGCTCAAAGTCGCCCTAATTGAAAAGCATCTGATGGGAGGCGATTGTCTCAATGTTGGTTGCGTTCCGTCTAAAGCTCTCATTAGCTCGGCGAGGGTGGTGGGGGCAATGAATAACGCCGCTAATTTAGGCATTAAAAAACCAGGCAATATTGAAGTTGATTTTCCGGCTGTCATGGCCAGAATGCGCCAAATTAGAGCGGGCATTAGCCATCATGATTCTGCCCAAAGATTTCAGGATTTAGGTATTGATGTCTTTCTTGGGCAAGGGCATTTTCTGCGTAACAATAAAATTGAAGTGGGAGAAGCTATTCTTAACTACAAAAAAGCCGTAATTGCCACGGGAGCTAGGGCGGTTAAACCTAACATTTCTGGCATTGAAGAAGTGGGATTCTTAACCAATGAAACAGTATTTTCTTTAACGGAATGCCCCGATCGCCTGGCGGTTATTGGCGGTGGCCCCATTGGCTGTGAGCTAGCCCAAGCCTTTCAACGATTAGGAGCAAGGGTGACTTTGCTTCATCGAGGTGACCATTTATTAAATAAAGAAGATCCAGAAGCCGCAGAAATTGTTCAACAATCCTTACTTAAAGATGGCGTTCAATTAGTTTTAAATGTCCAGCTAGAACGAGCAGAATTAACAGAAAATGGCAAGGTTTTACACTACAGTAATAACAGTGAATCAGGTTCCGTTATTGTCGATGAAATTCTGGTCGGTGCAGGGCGAGCCCCTAATGTGGAGGGATTAAACTTAGAGGCTGTAGGGGTAAAATTTGATCGCCGAGGAGTGAGAGTCAACGATTATTTGCAAACTACCAACCCGCAAATTTATGCTGCCGGGGATATTTGTATGGACTGGAAATTCACCCATGCCGCCGATGCCGCCGCTCGCATTGTGATTAAAAATACTCTCTTCTCTCCCTTCGGTTTAGGACGCAGTAAATTAAGTAATTTAACCATGCCTTGGGTAACCTACACTGACCCAGAAATTGCCCACGTAGGACTAAATGAAAATACCGCCGATGCTTTTGACATAGGCTATAAAACTATTAAAATTCCCTTCTCTCAAGTTGACCGGGCGATCGCCGCTGGAGAGACGGAGGGCTTTTTAAAAATTATTCATATAGCTAACAGCGATGAAATTTTGGGCGCCACCATTGTCGCTCCCCACGCCGGGGAAATGATCTCGGAAATCACCACGGTGATCGTTAATAAAATTGGTTTGAGCAAATTATCCAGCGTCATTCATCCCTACCCTACCCAAGCAGAAGCAATTAAAAAAGCTGCTGATGTCTACCGTCGTACCCTGCTCACCAATAATACGAAAAATTTATTAAAACTTCTAACTAAGTTTCCCAGCAAATTATTTTAGAAAATATACTCAAAAGCTCTAAAATTATGTTCAATTTAAGATTGGCCACAACAGGTTTCATAACCTAAACTTTCTAAGATTAAATCGCTAACAGCATTGGCCACTGCAAATTCACTAAAAAAACTTTCCCGAAAATCAAAAGCCTGCATTTCGGTCACAATGGCAATTACCAAGGAGCCCAGATCATTTTCCCCTTCTAATCGTTGACGCACAAAAATTTGGGCAGCCCTTTCCGCAATGGTGGCATTAATTCCTTCGGGGATAAATTCTTGGTTAAGCCATTGTTGTAATCCTTGACGTAACCAATCTCCCTCTTGCACAGGGTCTTGGATGGGGGGCAATGTGATGGGGGGGATGGGGTCAACAGCCATAGTTCCAGGGCACTTTGTTTAGAAAATGTTGACAGAATATTGTCCAAAATTAGGCAATTCACGTCCATGGTAGCAGATTGTTACATGGCCAAAAGCAAGCCCAAAAGTTACTAAAACAAGAAGTAACGTTGGGCCATGGGCAGCACTGATGCTGGCTCACAGGTGAGTAATTCTCCGTCGGCTCGCACTTCGTAGGTTTCTGGATCTACTTCAATATGGGGCAAATAATCATTCAGTTTCAGATCCCGTTTGGTTAACTGGCGAATATTTTTCACCGCCACCACCGGCTTGCTCAGCCCTAATTTTTCGCCAACATCTTTTTTCGCTGCCTTCTGGGAAACAAAAGTCACACTCGTAGCGGCGATCGCCCCACCATAACTAGCAAACATCGACTGCATATGCACTGGCTGAGGCGTGGGAATACTAGCATTGGCATCCCCCATTTGGGCGTAGGCAACCATGCCACCTTTAATAACTAATTCTGGTTTAACTCCAAAAAAAGCGGGACTCCAGAGACAGAGATCTGCTAACTTGCCCACTTCCACTGAACCGATCTCCTCGGAAATGCCGTGGGTAATAGCGGGATTGATAGTGTATTTAGCCACATAGCGTTTGGCCCTGAGATTATCATTGTCTCCTCTTTCCCCGGCGAGGGCTCCCCGTTGCACTTTCATTTTGTGGGCCGTTTGCCAAGTGCGACAAATCACTTCCCCTACCCGGCCCATGGCTTGGGAATCGGAAGAAATGATGCTAAAAGCCCCCAGGTCATGGAGAATATCCTCCGCCGCAATGGTTTCTCGACGGATCCGAGACTCGGCAAAAGCCACATCTTCGGGAATATTACGGTGCAGGTGGTGGCACACCATTAACATGTCTAGATGTTCTTCCAGGGTGTTGATGGTGTAGGGTCGGGTGGGATTGGTGGAGGAAGGGAGAACGTTCAATTCTCCGCAAATTTTGATAATGTCCGGTGCGTGGCCTCCCCCGGCTCCTTCGGTGTGATAGGTGTGAATAACTCGATTTTTGAGGGCGGCAATGGTGGTTTCCACAAACCCCGCTTCGTTGAGGGTGTCGGTGTGGATAGCCACCTGAACGTCGTAATCTTCCGCCACGCTCAAACAGTTGTTGATCGCCGCTGGGGTAGTGCCCCAATCCTCATGGAGTTTCAGCCCGATCGCCCCGGCCTTAATCTGTTCTGCCAAGGCTGCCGGTTGACTGCCATTGCCCTTGCCCAAAAAGCCCAGGTTAATGGGAAAACCATCAGCCGCCTGTAACATGCGGTGAATGTTCCAAGCCCCAGGAGTGCAAGTAGTGGCCTTGGTGCCCGCCGCCGGCCCAGTGCCTCCCCCAAGCAGGGTGGTAACCCCCGAAGCTAAAGCCGTTTCAATCTGTTGGGGACAAATAAAATGCACATGGGCATCAATCCCCCCCGCCGTTAAAATCATTCCTTCCCCGGCGATCGCCTCGGTACTGGGGCCAATAATGATAGAAACATTGTCTTGGACATGGGGGTTACCCGCCTTGCCAATGGCACAAATGCGGCCGTTCTTAATGCCCACATCAGCTTTGACAATGCCCCACCAATCCAAAATCAAAGCATTGGTGATCACCACATCCACTGCCCCTTCTGCTCGGCTTAAAGGGGATTGCCCCATGCCATCCCGCACCACCTTACCGCCACCAAATTTGACCTCGTCGCCATAGGTAGTGTAGTCCTGTTCCACTTCGATAAACAATTCCGTATCCGCCAGCCGCACCTTATCCCCCACTGTGGGGCCAAAGGTGTGGGCGTAGCTGTGGCGGTCCATCCGATAACTCATGGTGACTATTTCCTTTGTTAATCAAGTGTTAATCAAGGGGAAGGGATTCGAGCAGTTGCGTCAAACTATAGGGACAGGTCTTCAGACAGAATTTTGCTAGGGGAAATGGGGAATTGCAGTTGAGATTCCATTGCTGAGAAACTAACAGTCCGGAATATTTGGTTCAGTCTAGCCAAAGCCCTTAACTCTTACCAGTGGCAGGGGAATAATCGGCAATAACGGCAATGTATAACAGGTGCAAAAGCAAACCCCCCAGCCAGATGCCGGAAAGGGGCGTCAACCAAGACCAATCGGCCTTGTTCAAGTTATGGACAAACCATAGGCCAGAATTAATCGCTAAAAACACTGCCACATGGACAGCAAAATTCATACGATCGTCTAAACGGCGAAAGGCGGGATCATTACGGTCGGGTTTACGGGGCCAACGGGGAGGCATAGATTACTAATCAGGGTCACAATTAATCACTAGCCCCAATTTTAACGGCAACGGTCTGAAATCCCCGCAGATCGGGACGTAAAATTAAGCAAAATTTCAGCTAAGTTGGATTGCATTAGTCGCCTTTTCTGAATGGGGACCGGGATAAATTATGGCTTGCAGTAAACGTTCAAATAATCGGTAAACCTATGCAATGGTTAGTTTAGATAATCGTTGTGGTAGATAATCGGTCAAAAATCTGGCCATGGCTGAGGCCAGAAGCCGCCGAAAATCTTGTCACCTCTGATTTGCCTAGCAGGGATGTCAATCGCAAAAGCTGATGATATGTTGAAGATCGGCTCTTCAATGGATTCCTATGCCTGCCATCAAAACCCCTGACCTAAAAACTAAACTATTTCGGGGGCTGTCCGACTCTTCCCGCTTAGCCATTCTCCATGTCCTCCGGGCTCGGGCGTTAACGGTGAACGAAATTGTTGAGCGCACTGGCCTGACCCAATCAAATGTTTCTAACCATCTGGCCTGCTTACGCTGTTGTGACCTAGTGATCCGTGAGCAACAGGGGCGTTATATGTATTATCAGCTTGCCAATGACCGCATTGCCCAATTATTGGACTTAGCGGACGAACTGTTGTCTGAAGTGGCCGAAGGGGTGGCCCAATGTCAGCACTACAGTTAACTAATTAAGCAAGCCAGAATTTTGCACTGTTTGCCAAGCGGGCCAAATTTTTCCCTGCATGAATAGGGCGATCGCCTGGAGACCATTGATTTCCGCATTATCCGGGGCCAGGGCCAGAGAGGGTTTTAGGGCTTGTTCGCCTTGGTATCCCTGCCAGTCATAGAGGTAAACAAAGGCTAAATAGGCATGGGCATAGGGATTTTTGGGATCCAGTCTGACTAAGGACTGCAAAGCGGCGATCGCCTGGGGAGGATTTTCCTGTAGCACCCGGGCTAAAACCTGGCCATAGGTCAAACTGAGGGGATCAACGGGGTTCTGGCTGAGGCGATAGGTCCAACTAGCATCCCCTTGACGCAGATAATCGTGGCGGGGATCGTATAAATTAATGCGGTCCACCTGGGCAAAAACCGGTTCTAATCCAGTAATACCCTGCCGTAAATTTTGCGCTAGATGGTACAGTTGGCTGACAAAATCCAATGGTGGTGCAGGCAAAGCCGGGGCATCGGCATCCAAATTCAGGGTAATCTCCGGTAAAGGTAAGGGTTGGGCCGTCATAGTGCTGGGATCTAGCCATTGCCCTTTTAAACGGTAATCCCCCGGAGGTAGATCCGCCTGGGGCGCCATGGCTGTCCTTTCAATTACTTCAACGCCTTGGCCATTGTCGGTAGGAAGCAATTCCCCCAAACCGATGGCATGGTCATGGAACCAAACCTGGTCTGGGTTAGCCGTATTTTCCCAAGTGAGCAAAACAATGCCTTCACTGAGGCGATCGCCGTTGCCTTGCCAATGGTAGGTGATCGGCACAGGTTGACCGGGGGGAGCGCTGGCCGGTAAATCAACTTTGGTCAATTGGGGCAATTCGGTATTAATTTGACTAAGTTTAACTTCTACCTTGGGTTGGCGGCGATGCCAGAGGCTCAACTCATCACCATCGGGCAAAGGCCAGGCTTGCACAGCGGCAAAATCGGCATTCTGGGCAATGGTTTCCCCCAATTCCACTTGTACGGGGTCGGCTAAATAGTTATCTCCGGTTTTGGTCAAGAACCAGTCGAAATTTTGCTGATCCTGTTGAATAATTTCCCCGTTACGACTCAATTCCCGACCATAGGCCCGAAAATCCGCCGCCGCACCATAATAATTGAGCGTATTAGGATTGACCGCCGGGGTGTTGGGAATAACGCCCAAATTAATCCTTTGCGCCGGGGTGGTTTCTATGGCAGTGGTAATGACGTCCATGTTGGGAGCAGGCAAAACGAAATCGGGACGGAATAATACCGATGGGTTTAGGACTTGGACAATGCCATTACTGCCAGGAATGGGAAATAAGTTACCCAGGGTGACCAAAATGGCGATCGCCAACGTGCCCCAACGCACCCATAACCAACGGCCACACCAACGGGTTAGACCGAAGGCGAGAAAAATAGCCACAATAGGCAGATAGGGCAAAATATAGCGGTCATCCTTATTCTGAATAGCAGAACAGATTAAATAGGTGCCACCGTAGTAATATCCCAGCCACAGCAACCCCGGTTTCGCTTCCCGCCAGCTAGGTATCTGCAACGAAGCAGGAAAACGATTGAGCAGGGACAAAATCACCCCCACCAAAGGCGGTATTAACCAGACCCAGGACAGGGCATTGGGTAAATCCTGCCAGTAGTACGTCCAAGCGGCCAGGGTATTAATGGGAGGGTCTCCCTCCAAAGTGGCGGGAATAGCATTGGAATTTTGGGCGGTGCTAAACAGATAAATCCAGTTGGTGCGATACCAGGGATACCAAAGGGGAATGCTTGCTAGTAAACCCACTAGCAATTGGGCGAACCGTTGCCATTGTTTGCTCCCAAGAGTCCACAATCCCAAGCCTACCAGGGGGAAAAAGAGATAGAAAATAATACTTTGTTTGGAGAGCAAACCCAGCCCTAACGCAACTCCAGCGGCGATCGCCCAGAGCCATTGAGCACGGAGACCTTTGGCCTCTTTCCAATAGGTCAGACAGGTAAAGCTCAAGAGGGTAAAAGCCAGGAGCGGACTGTCCAGCAACACAATCAAACGACTATGGATTAAACGGGGAATCAAAACCATGATGGCCACTGCCCACAGGCCAATTTCCCGGCTGAAAAGTTTTTTCCCCAAGCCGTAGACGGAGAGAATTAAAATGCCACTCCAGAGCCAATTACTTAGTAAAGCTAGATCACTCCCTGGGCTACCCAGCCCCTGGAAAGGAGCATTGACTATGTAGGTCAAAGGGGGATATTTGGGGGAAAGCATCCAAAAACTCCGCCACCATTCCCCTCTAAAAAGGTTCGGCGATCGTAGAGCTTGCAAATATTCCAGGCCGTAGGATAGGTGATTACTCTGGTCCCAGGCCGGCACCGTCTGGTCTATGGCCAACCAGAGGCGATCGAGTCCGTTGCTGCCAAGCCACACCATGGCCAATAGCAGAGGCACTACCCAGGATTTAGATAAAATTTGCTTAACCATAGCAGGGGTTAGACGTAAGATGGATAGCAGCAGCCCATCGTTATGATTGGGCAGAGAGTCTTCCTGGCCTGACCCAAATGGTTAGGGTTAGGGGGGCTTCCCATTCAGCATTAATCATTTTGGTAATTCTATGAATGCAAACCTTGCCCAACTCCACCAGGCCCTGGAAAATCGTACCGCCTTAAAGGTAATTAGCGGTTTAAATAACTTCGATAGTGCTAATGTTTTAGCCGTGGGCCAGGCCGCCCAGGCTGGGGGAGCTACTTTTGTGGACATTGCCGCCGATCACCAATTGATCCAACAGGTACGCCACGCCATTGATTTGCCCATCTGTGTGTCAGCGGTGGAAGCAGAATTGTTAGCAGCAGCAGTGGCCGCCGGGGCTGACTTGGTAGAAATTGGTAACTTTGACAGTTTTTACGCCCAAGGTCGCCGTTTTGAAGGGCCAGAGGTGTTAGCCCTCACCAAGGCTACCCGTCAACTATTGCCTCATACTTTGCTCTCTGTCACCGTACCCCACATCTTAGCCTTAGATGAACAGGTACAGTTGGCTGAAGCCTTAGTGGCCGCCGGAGCCGACATTATTCAAACCGAAGGTGGCACCAGTGCCGAACCCCATCACCCCGGAGTTTTAGGGCTGATTGAAAAAGCCGCCCCCACTTTGGCCGCCGCCCATGCCATCAGTCGAGCTGTCACTGTGCCCGTACTATGTGCCTCTGGCCTGTCCGATGTGACCGTTCCCATGGCGATCGCCGCTGGAGCCAGTGGAGTAGGGGTTGGTTCCGCCATTAACCAATTGAACGACCAAGTGGCCATGGTGGCCGCAGTCCGTCGCTTGGCCGATGCCTTAGTGTCCCAACCTGTCCGGGTTGCTTAGTCAAGTCATCAGTTTAACTTCGGCTAAATGACTCAAAAGCCCCTTGAATCTCTAGTAAAGTCCCCCAGTATTGCGGTCGCTTTAGTGAGGAGATTTAGGGGGTAAATTGAAACTCTGAAAAGAAAAACTGAGGGAAACGTTGGAATAACCATTGACTCCCCTCAGCAAGTTCGTCGCAACATCTCTTGCCTAGCTAACCCCAGGAGCTACGGGTGATTCAACTTTGAACAGGGACGCCATAATGTCCGCCGCCATCTGGGCCGGGGTCAGGCCAAGACCCACTGTGGATTGCTCCGGAGTGGCATGGTCAACGAGTATGTCGGGTACCCCTAGGCGTTTCAAGGGCACTAGTATATTGTTGTCCATCAGAGCCTCCGCCACCGCTGAACCAAAGCCCCCCATCAAACAGCCTTCTTCCATAGTTACCACTTTACCAATGCGCTGGGCCAAGGGCAAAATCATTTCCGTATCCAAGGGTTTCACAAAGCGGGCATTAACCACCGTCGCTTCGATGCCATGTTCGTGGAGCAATTCCGCCGTTTGTAAAGCCGGATAGACCATGGAGCCGTAGCCCAACAGAAGCACATCATCGCCGGAACGGAGAAGCTCGGCCTTACCGATTTCCAACGGTTCCCAACCTTCCTCCATCAGGGGCACTCCAATGCCATTACCCCGGGGATAACGCATGGCGATCGCCCCATCGGTGTAGTTAACCCCCGTGACCAACATTTGTTGTAGCTCTGCTTCATCCTTGGGCGCCATGATCGCCAAATTGGGGATGCAGCGGAGATAGGCAATGTCATACATCCCTTGGTGGGTAGGGCCATCCGCCCCCACAATGCCCGCCCGGTCTAGGCAGAAAAACACCGGTAATTTCTGAATGCAAACATCGTGGATAATCTGGTCGTAACCCCGTTGCAAAAAGGTGGAATAGATAGCCACCACCGGACGCATGCCCTCGCAGGCCATGCCCGCCGCCAAGGTAACAGCATGTTGTTCCGCAATGCCTACATCCACATACTGTTTGGGTAGCTTGGCCTGGAGTTTATCCAGCCCTGTCCCCGTCGCCATAGCCGCTGTAATACCCATAATTTTGGGGTTATCTTTAGCCAAGGTGGTTAACGTATGGGCAAAAACCTTGGAGTAACTGGGGGGCTTGGGCTTACTGGAAGGATAGGCCTTACCGGTGGAGAGATTAAAGGGACTTTGGGCGTGGTAACCCACCTGATCCTTCTCTGCTAGATCGTAACCCTTACCCTTGGTGGTGGAAACATGGACAAATACCGGGCCAGGAACCTTTTCGGCCTGCTTAAATGTATCGATTAATTCCTGCAAGTTGTGACCATCAATGGGGCCAAAATATTTGAAGCCCAACTCTTCAATCACCGCCCCCACCTTGGGCACCACTAGCCGCTTCATCCCCTCCTTAACCCGTTCCATTTCTGGGGTGAGGGAATCGCCTAGGAAAGGTAAATGCTTAATTTGTTCCTCCAGATTGTCCGTCAAAAATTGCATCGGACTGCTAAGGCGCACCTTGTTTAAGTAACGGGAAATGGCTCCCACATTGGGGGAAATGGACATTTCGTTATCGTTGAGCACCACCATCAACCTGGTATGGGGTAAATGCCCCGCATGGTTAATTGCTTCCAGGGCCATGCCCCCGGTTAAAGCACCGTCGCCAATGATGGAAACTACTTTAAAGTCTTCCCCTTTGGCATCCCGAGCTAAGGCCATGCCCAAACCAGCGGAAATGCTAGTGGAAGCGTGCCCAGCCCCAAAATGGTCAAACTTACTTTCAGAACGTTTGAGGTAACCAGCTACCCCTTCCTTCTGTCGCAGGGTGTGGAAATCGTGGTAGCGTCCTGTCAACATTTTGTGGGGATAGGCTTGGTGCCCCACATCCCAAATCACCCGGTCTTTGTCCAAATCCAGAGTGGAGTAAAGCGCCACTGTCAGTTCCACCACTCCCAACCCTGGCCCCAGATGACCACCGCTGGTGGCCACAGTTTGCAAATGCTTTTCTCGGATCTGCCGGGAGACTTCCTCCAGCTCACGGATAGATAAACCCTTTAACTGGTTGGGGTGGGTCAGTTCGCTGATGTGCATGGTGGATTGGGACTAACTATGGCTAGATTGTGGAACTTTTTTCAGACTTCTCACACTTTAACCCATTGGGTGAAGGGAAGTTAGGAGGGAAAACTCCGGTCATGGCCTGGACAAAATATCCAATGAATCAATCATCAATCCACATTGACAAGGCTGGGGAAAAGGGTAGCGAAGATGTCATAATTTTTAACAAAGATTACTAAAGATTTCCCCCCAGTTCCCTGCGGTAGTAGCCATGAGTGAGCGTCCCCCCGAAAAGACCCTGGCGGAGTTGGCATCCCCAAACCATGAATGCCGGGCCTGCGGCTATGTTTACATTCCCAGCCAAGGGGATCAAAAGACCAATATCTCCCCCGGTACTCCCTTTGAGGCCTTACCCCTTAATTGGAAATGTCCAGTGTGTGGTGCTCCCCGTAACTACTTCATGAGCACGGGGGAAACCGATGCTCCCTCTGGTTTTGCCGAGAACCTTAACTACGGTTTTGGTTTTAACCGTATGAGTAGTGGCAAAAAGAATTTGCTGATTTTTGGTAGTCTTTTTGTCATTTTCCTATTTTTCCTGAGCCTTTACGGCATGGGATAAGGCTTAAATTTTCCCTCTGAGCCCTTGCTGTACTCCTTGATTATCTTTGTTCACAATGCCGTTTAAATTCCCCAGTTTGAAGTTTGAGCAACTAAAGCAACTTGTCCTAGTGGCAGTCATTGCTGTTTTCTGCGTTAGCTGTAGCCATGTGCCGGACTTAGGTTTTAATCCTTGGCAGGAGATTGTCTTGGAAACAGATTCCACCTTTGCAGACATTGCTTTCACCGAAGACCAAAGCCACGGCTGGCTCGTGGGTACGAAGGAAACCATTTTTGAAACCACCGATGGCGGCGACACCTGGGAACAGAAGTTGATCGACCTAGGGGAAGAAAAGGCTAGTTTTTCCGCCGTTAGTTTCTCCGGTGACGAGGGGTGGATCACGGGTAAACCATCCATTCTGCTCCACACCACCGATGGTGGTCAAACCTGGGCCCGCATTCCCCTGAGCGAAAAATTGCCCGGCGCTCCCTACAGCATTATTGCCCTGGGACCCCAAACGGCGGAAATGATTACGGATTTGGGGGCCATCTATAAAACTACCAATGGGGGCAAAAACTGGAAAGCTTTGGTGGAGGGGGCCGTAGGAGTAGCTCGCACCATTCAACGATCGCCTGATGGCCGTTATGTGGCAGTGTCGGCCCGGGGTAATTTTTATTCCACCTGGGTTCCGGGGCAAACGGAATGGACTCCCCATAATCGGAATTCTTCCCGACGCTTGCAGACCATGGGCTATGGCAAAGACGGTCAACTATGGCTGTTGGCCCGGGGGGGACAACTCCAGTTCAGCACCGATCCCGATGCGGAGGAATGGAGTGATGTGATTGCACCCCAGGATAAGGGTAGTTGGGGCCTACTCGACCTGTCCTTCCGTACCCCTGAAGAAGTGTGGGTGGCGGGGGCCAGCGGTAACCTGTTGATGAGTCAGGACGGCGGACAAACCTGGGCTAAGGATACTGGGGTGGAGGATATTCCCGCCAATCTTTATCGGGTGGTGTTCCTCAGTCCGGAAAAAGGATTTGTGCTGGGACAAGACGGGATTTTGCTCAAATATAACCCCACCGCCGAGGTGGCCATGGTTCCCTAGGCGGCTCACAAATAGTAGACTAGACTCTAATTGCTTTGCATTTGTCAGTCAATGTTGTTTTGAAAAATTGAAGGAGAACACAAAATGTCAGGGACTACCGGCGAGCGTCCATTTTCCGATATTGTCACCAGCATTCGCTACTGGGTGATCCACAGCATCACTATTCCGATGTTGTTCATTGCTGGTTGGTTGTTTGTCAGCACGGGCTTAGCCTACGATGCTTTCGGCACTCCCCGCCCCGATGAGTATTTCACCCAGACCCGTCAAGAGTTGCCCATTCTCCAGGAACGCTACGACATTAATCAGGAAATTCAAGAGTTTAATCAATAAAACATTTAATTGTTCTTTTTTAGTTGGTAATTAACAATGGCAACCCAAAATCCTAATCAACCGGTTACTTATCCCATTTTTACGGTGCGCTGGCTGGCGGTTCACACCCTGGCGGTGCCCTCTGTCTTCTTTGTCGGGGCGATCGCCGCGATGCAATTTATTCAACGCTAGGAGTTTTCCATGGACAGAAATTCAAACCCAAACCGCCAACCGGTGGAATTGAATCGTACTTCTTTATACCTGGGTCTATTGTTGGTGGCTGTGTTGGGGATTTTATTCTCCAGCTATTTCTTTAACTAAACTTTTTTAATACGCAATTTAGGAGGCATGGTATGTTCGCAGAAGGCAGAATCCCTTTGTGGGTGGTGGGTGTAGTGGCTGGCATTGGAGCCATTGGTGTCCTAGGTTTATTTTTCTACGGAGCCTATGCTGGTTTAGGTTCTTCCATGTAATCGAGGGCTAGCCGCCACACAATATCATGGTTTTAAGGTGGGCTTGGCCCACTTTTTTTATGGCAGTTTTTAAGGATTTTTTGAACCAGTTATACCAATTCATTAAATTCCAGCAATAGATCAAGATCCATCCCCCCCAACCCTCTTGAGAAGGGGGAAAACCGACAGGCGAGGGAATTAAGAATATTTATTTACCATTTTAAGATTTAGTATTATCCTAAATTTTTATATTTTTAAAGATTACTCAAATCATTAAAATCATCTCCAGAAACGGCAAAAAATGGCAATGCAACCCCAAACTTTGGTAATTAAAATTGGTACTTCTAGCCTAGCTCGCCCGGAAACTGGGCAGTTGGCCCTGTCCACCATTGCCGCTTTGGTGGAAACTTTGTGCAAGTTAATCAACCAGGGTCACCGGGTGGTGCTAGTCTCCTCCGGGGCAGTGGGGGTGGGATGTAGTCGTTTGGGTTTGACGGAAAGACCGAAAAAAATGGCCTTTAAACAGGCGATCGCCGCGGTGGGCCAGGGCAGATTAATGCGGACCTATGACGACTTTTTTAGTAGTCTTCAGCAACCCATTGCCCAAATTTTGCTCACCAGGAGAGAATTAATTGAGCGCACCGCCTATGTCAACGTCTACAACACTTTCCAAGCTCTGTTTGAGTTGGGGGTAATCGCCATTGTCAATGAAAACGACACAGTGGCGATCGATGAACTGAAATTTGGCGACAATGATACCCTATCGGCTTTAGTGGCCAGCTTGGTGGAGGCGGATTGGTTATTTTTGCTCACTGACGTTGACCGCCTTTATTCCAGCGATCCCCGTTTAGATCCCCAAGCCTATCCTATTGCCCTGGTCAAGGCCACGGAATTGGCCCAACTACAAGTCCGCACCGATAGCACCGGTTCTGCCTGGGGGACCGGCGGCATGGCCACCAAAATTACCGCCGCCCGCATTGCTACGGGGTCCGGGGTCCGCACCGTCATCACCCATGGCCAAAAGCCTGAGCAAATTCTAGCCATCCTCCAGGGAGCCGACTTAGGTACTCAGTTTGAAGCCCAACCCCGCTCCGACAATGCCCGTAAACGTTGGATAGCTTATGGTTTAGTGCCCACCGGAAAAATTGTTATTGACGCTGGGGCAGTGCAAGCTCTTAAAAACAGGGGCAAGTCGCTGTTGGCGATCGGGGTCATTGCCATGGAAGGGGAATTCAGTGCCACCGATGCCGTTGTGATTTGTGATCCCCAGGGGCAAGAACTTGGAAGGGGGTTGGTTAATTACAATTGCAACGAGCTAGAAAAAATCAAAGGACTCCACTCCGAGGCGATCGCCACAGTGTTAGGTTACGTAGGGCCAGATACGGTAGTCCATCGGGATAATTTGGTATTGCAAGAAAATTAAAAGAGTATGAAAACAGATAAATGGTTTTACGAATTATTTTTGTCCTAACCTGGCATGCTGGCGGAATTGATCCCCGGCCTCGAAGAAAGTTGGGAGTTTGCCTATAGTGCGCCGGTGATTAAGGAAAGGGAATTTCGTCTCGATGGATTGTTTAAACCTTTGTCTGATAATCCCCAAATACCGTTGGTGTTTGCAGAAGCCCAAATGCAAACTGATAGGAATTTCTACGGGCGGTATTTTGCCGAGGTGTTTCTCTATTTGGAGCAGTATCAAGTACAAAACACTTGGCGGGGCCTGTTAATTTTGCAAAATTGCGAACAGGATCTTGGCCCACCATTGCCCTATGAAGATTTGCTAGAGGGACGGATAACGAGATTGTATCTTAGTGATTTGCAAAACCAGCAGGGGTTGGGCGCAAATTTGGCTCTGTTGCAGTTGCTAGTGCTGGATCGACAGGCAAGTGCGGCGGTTGGTAAAAGAATTTTGCATGAAGCAGAGACGGACGCTGAATTTCAACGTCGACTAACTTTAATCGAAGCTATACTGGCCAATAAATTTCCCGATTTGACGAAGGAAGTCATCATGCAAATATTAGACTTGAAGAAAATAGATATTACCCAGTCCCGCTTTTATCAAGAAATTATCCAAGAAAGACTCCAAGAAGGTCTTCAAAAGGGTCGTCGAAATCAACCCTCGATCTTAGTGCTGCGTCTATTAAAACGTCGCTTAGGTGAATTATCCGCAGTTCAGGTAGAAAAAATTCAGGGATTATCGATCGCCGAATTAGAAGATTTGGGGAAGCGTTGTTGGATTTTACCGAGATGGTAGATTTGGAAGTTTATTTGGGCAAACTAGAATTATAGTCAAAAATCTAGGAAAGCGAGCGAAGACACTAAGTTATTAAAATCCCGATGGGCTGAACATTGAGGGCGTTGGGCTGTGGAAGATAAAGTTTTGTAAATCAAAAAAGAGTATCTGGCTTTAACCTTTGCTAAGCAATTAGACTTGAGGAAGAATATAATTCAGATATGGAAATTTTTCGGTCTAAAAATTGATTTTTTTAGGAGTGTGACTTGAAAACCCATCATCAGCCCCAGCTAACCTGAAGAATATTGTGAATTACTCCCCAAAGAGCCTCAAAAAGAACCGTATTTCACAACTAAGGGACAATTGAGACTTTTTAGGGGATACTTTAACCAGATTTAAAACAGTTTTTACTACCTCGAAACAACCAGTTTCTGCCACTCAAAAACTCTGCCTTGAATTTGGGCGTTAAAACTATGTCCGCTTTTTTGCTCGGTTCCGAATCAGAGGAGTTTTTACAAAAAGTGGCTGGGGTGATTCCGGGCTGGTTGTATGGTTTTGTGCAACGTAGTGATGATTCCATTGCCTTTATCTATATCAGCTCCCAAATTGAGGTTGTGCACGAAGTCTCTGCCGCTGCCGTGCTGGCCGATGCCGAGATACTCCTGCGGCAGATCCATCCTGATGACTGGCTCCACTACCGCCAAACTCTGGCCTACAGCCGAGCCACCCTGGAACCATTGTGTTTGGAATGGCGCATCATTACCCCTTCAGGAAAATCGAAATGGTTACGCACCAAGTCTCAACCGGAAAGGTTGCCCAACCAAGATACCATCTGGTTTGGAGTCATTCTGGATGTTACAGCAGAAAAACAGACTGAACAACAATTAAACCAATTAAATAACTATCTGCAACAAAGTGACCAAAAATTTCGCCTCGCTTTCGAAAATGCCAATGTTGGTATGTGCATGGTGGATCTAGAGGGAAATTTGGTCAAAGTTAATAACAAGATGGGAGAAATGTTTGGTTATAGTGCTCAAGAGATGGAAAAAATGACAGTTAATGATTTGGCATTACCGGAAGATAAAAAAGCCAGTCCATCTTTTATTCAACACGCTATTACTGAGCACCAAGACCATGCCGTTTTAGAAAAAAGATATATGCACCGTCAGGGTCATATTATCTATGGAGAAGTTTCCACTTCTTTGGTGCGTGATTCCGACGGCATACCACTATATTTTATATCCTATGTAAAAGATATTACTGAACGAATTGAATATGAACAAGAAATTCTCCGATCTAGGAATGAAATTGAGCAAATCAATCAAGAGCTTGAGGAGAGGGTTAAGCTGAGAACAGCAGAAGTATGTGAACAACAACAATTGTTAAGACTTTATTTTGAGCAATCTATTATCGGTTTAGCCATAGTATCTACCAATAAAACTTGGATTGATGCCAACTCAAAATTTTGCCAAATAGTGGGCTATTCGTTTGAAGAATTAAGAACAAAAAGCTGGGCAGAAATAACCCATCCTGACGATTTAAACTTAGATCTAAGCTATTATCAACGTCTCTTAAAAGGGGAAATAGATGGTTACGAAATTGACAAACGTTATATCCATAAAAATGGCTATTTTATCCACGTAAATCTTGGAGTACAAGCCCATCGTAGACTAGATGGTAACCTTGATTTTTGTGTAGTGATGATTCAGGACATTGGTGATCGTAAGGCTATGGAAAACAGCATCTCTTTGGCTTTGCAGCGGGAAAAGGAGCTAAATGAACTGCGTTCTCAATTCATTACGTCCATCTCTCACCAGTTTCGTACCCCCTTAACAACCATTGCCTGTGCCGCTTCAATTATGGAAAAATTTCAGGAAAAAATCACTAGGGAAAAACAAGGTCAATATCTACATTCCATCCTCAAAAGTGTTAAATATATTGATGAATTAATTAATGACATCACCACAATCAACCTTAATACCGAAGAAGTAGAGCCCATGGTGGTCGATGGAGACTTAATTGATTTTTGTCAGGAATTAATTGATAAAATCGAATATCTCTATACACCATACAAAATTAATTTTTATCCGCACTTAGACATAGATTCAAATACAAAATGCGAGCAAGTTATAGTGAGATTTGATCCTGTATTACTAGCGCCAATTTTGAATCATTTACTGACTAACGGGATTAAGTATTCCCCCACCAATTTCACCATTGATTTTCATCTGCGAGAATCTCCCCACGAAATAATTTTTGATGTTTTAGATTATGGCATCGGCATCCCGAAAACAGATTTGGAAAAAATTTTCGAGCCATTTCAGCGGGGTTCCAACGTGGGGCATATTGCCGGCATTGGCATTGGTTTGACGATCGCCAGAAAATTGGTAACCTTCTATGGGGGCAGAATCGAGATCCAAAGTGAGCTAGGGGAGGGCACCAGGGTGTCTTTATCCATTCCTAAATGGCCCTTTACCAATATCCCATGGGATTCTCCAGCCTGACGGTTGTAGAAAAACTATTAATCTTTCCGGAAATAATGCTGATCATTGCCATACTTTGCCTGGGGTTGTTAGTGTCCCAGGGGGTAGCTAGTTTAATTTTGCTCAGTCGTTTGGTTAAAGGAGCGCGGCGGCGATCGCCATTGACACCAGTATTTCTGCCGGAAGACGGGGTTCGCAATGTCTCAGTAGTAGTACCCACCTTGAATGAGGCGGCCCGGGTAACTCCGTGTTTAGTAGGTTTAGCACAACAGGGGCCACCGTTAAGGGAAATTTTGGTGGTGGATAGTCGTTCCACCGATGGCACCCAGGCAGTGGTACAAGCTAGGCAAAAAGATAATCCCCGTTTGCAACTGCTGACCGATGATCCTTTGCCGGATAACTGGGTGGGGCGACCCTGGGCCTTAAACTATGGTTTTAGGCAGAGTGATGCTGCTAGCGAGTGGATTTTGGGCATTGATGCTGATACCCAACCCCAACCGGGACTAGTGGCCAGTGTGGTGCAAGCGGCACAAGAGGAGGGTTACGATATACTTTCCCTGTCGCCCCAATTTATTTTGCAATCGCCTGGGGAATGGTGGCTGCAACCAGCTTTGTTGATGACTTTGCTCTATCGCTTTGAGTCCGCTGGGGTGAGGCAACAGGCTCCGGAAACAGTGATGGCCAATGGTCAATGTTTTCTCTGTCGGCGATCGGTGCTGGAGGCCTTGCAGGGTTACGAGCTGGCGGCCCGTTCCTTTTGTGATGATGTGACCTTAGCTAGGGCGGCGGCCCAACGGGGTTATCGGGTGGGCTTTTTGGATGGCGCTAACCTAATCCGGGTGAGAATGTACGAAGGCATTGGGGAAACCTGGCGAGAATGGGGGCGATCGCTGGATCTCAAGGATGCTACGGTGCCGGCCCGCCTATGGGCGGAGGTGATTTTTCTGCTATTGGTGCAGGGTTTGCCTATTTTGCTTTTTTCCCTGTTATTGATGCTCTGGGGAGAAAACTTTGATTTTTTAACTCTCCGCTTGGCGATCGCCGTCAATGGCTTTTTACTCCTAATCCGTTCGGCTATGCTATGGGCAATTTACCCTTCCTATTACCGACCTTCGGGGCAGGGAGCCTGGAGCTATTGGCTTTCTCCCCTGGCGGATCCGTTGGCGGTGGCCCGGATTATTATTTCTGCTTCCCAAACTCCCAAACAATGGCGGGGACGAGTTTACCCCGGTGTCTCTTAAGACTGCTCAACTGAATCGGGGAAAGTTAATATTGCTGAAAACTTTACCGACTAACCGCAAAGTTTTACCTCATTCTTCGTTGTCTTGGCCAGATTAATTAATTGCTAATTTTATGGATGCCACTGCTCCCATTCTCCAAGCCCTGGAAAAATTAATTGCCGTAGTGGCTCAACTGCGATCGCCAGAGGGGGGATGCCCCTGGGATTTAGCCCAAACCCAACAAAGTTTAATTCCCTACGTGGTGGAAGAAGCCTACGAAGTGGTCCACGCTCTGCAAAGCCAAGACCAAACGGCGATCGCCGAAGAGTTGGGGGATTTACTGCTCCAGGTGGTGCTCCAAGCCCAAGTCGCCCAGGACTTAGGTCACTTCAATTTGCAACAAGTGGCGGAGGGGATTACCGCAAAACTCATCCGTCGCCATCCCCACGTTTTTGCCGAGGTAACAGTTAGTAATGCTGAGGAAGTAAAAGCCAATTGGCAGGCAATTAAAGCAGAGGAAAAGGGTTTAAACCCCAACCAAGCACAATTTTTAAGCACCAAACTAGAACGCCATAACAGTACGTTGCCCCCTTTGATGGCCAGTAGTAAAATTTCCCGGAAAGCGGCGGCGGTGGGTTTTGAATGGCCAGACATCGACGGTGTATGGGCTAAATTTAGCGAAGAATTAACGGAATTTAAACAGGCTTTAACTACGGAAAACAAAGAACATCAACAGGCAGAATTGGGAGATTTACTATTCACTCTCATTAACCTAGCCCGTTGGTACAATTTAGATGCATCCCTCGCCCTCCACGGCACTAATCAGAGATTTATTCAACGACTCCAATTAATGGAAAAATTTGCTGATCGCCCGTTGGATCAATACAATCTGGAGGAATTGGAAACCCTATGGCAGAGAGCAAAAAAACAACTTAACCAATAAATTCACCATTAATTTCTTCCAATTCTAGAATTGCCCCGTTATCATCCCCTATCCCTGGCGATCGCCTGCTACGGTGAAAGTTCAGTGGAGAGCAATGGAGGAAAACTGGGGCATGAACATCACCAAAACAGACCTAGCCTGGGCAGTAGAACAGGGCTATTTGTCGGCAGAGCAAGCCGAACAATTATGGCAAGCCTGGACAGAACATCAGGGTCTCCCGGCCATGGAGGGTGAAAGGGAACATAGTGATTCCCCACCGTTGCGATTCGACTTTGCCAACGTCGCTTTTTACTTTGGTGCCCTGATTGTCATTGTGGCCATGGTTTTCCTCGGTACTATTGTTTGGGATGCCCTGGGGGGATTTGGTTTATTTACTGTGGCGGTGGTGTATGCAGTGGGTTTAACCCTAGTGGGTCAATGGCTTTATTTTCAGCAAAAATTACCCATCCCCGGCGGTTTGCTAATTACCATCGCCGTTTGGATGACCCCCTTGGCTATTTACGGACTGCAGCAGGGCTTTGGGTTAATTTCCCTCGAAGATCCATCTGTGTACCGCAATTTGCCCACCTGGCTAATCAGCGGCCGTTTTCCCCTGGCCATGGGCACCATTATTGCCAGTTTATTGGCTTTACGCTTCATTCACTTTCCCTTCCTCACCTTTCCCCTCGCTTTTTGCCTCTGGTTCCTCTCCATCGATATTCCCTCCCTTATTTACGGAGAGACAGTCAGTTTCACCACCGCAGCCCACTTGACCCTAGGCTTTGGCATTGTTTGTTTGGCGATCGCCTATGGGGTAGATTTACGCTGGCGACGCAGTCGGGGAGATTACAGCTTTTGGCTCTACCTTTTTGGACTGATTAGTTTTTGGTTTAGCCTCCTGGCCACCGGGCAGGATACGGAATGGTATCGACTGCTTTTTTGCCTCATTAATTTAGGTCTGATGACTTTGTCAATTCTCCTCAAACGACGACTATTTATGGTGTTTGGCGTCATTGGTGTGTTCGGCTACATCAGTTATCTTGCGTTCCAAGTCTTTGCCGATTCCCTCCTCTTCCCCTTTGCTCTTTCTGCCCTGGGCCTAGCCATCATTGCCGTTGGCGTGCTTTACCAAAAACACTACCGGGCCGTGGAAGCCTATTTTGACGACCTACTTCCTCCCCACTGGCGCAATTTTTTACCCAGGGAGAGATAAAGGTTTCAATCAAAAACATATGTTCACACTCCCCAACCAAGCCAGGAAAAGCTTTGGTAGAAAATAAAGCTAAATAACCAAGCAGTGATGAGGGGAATAAGCACAGCCATGGTGGTGTAGGCAAGGGATTTACTTTCGCCCCAAATCGCTCCAAGGGTAGTGAGGCAAGGGATATAGATCAAACTAAATAAACAGTAGCTAAAACCCTGGGCAAAGGTTACTGTGGTGTGGATTTGATCAGAGACTGCGTCGGAATTATTGAGGCCATAAATAACAGTTAGGGCTGCCACTTGAACTTCTTTGGCAACAAAACCAAAAATCAAAGAAATTGTTAAAAAGGGATTGATGCCCAAGGGATTCATGAACGGCTGGAAAAGACTACCGATACGCCCAGCAAAGGTGTCTAAACCCGTACTACCTTGGGGGAAGCTGGTTAAAAACCAAATGAGGCTACTACCAATCACCATAAACATCGATAAACTGGCAACAAACTCCCGCATTTCTCCCCACACTCGCAAAAGCACTTGTCGAAAGGTGGGCAACCGATAAGGAGGCAATTCTAATACGAAGGGGTCCCGAGCTTGGAAATAGCGAAAACGACTTAAAACAGCGGCCACAGTGAAAGCGGCCACAAAACTCATTAAATACAGTAAAAATAGGGCGATCGCCCCTTGGGTGCCGGGCATGACAGCGGCCAGGATGAAAACAAATACCTGCAGGCGGGCAGAACAGAGGGAAAAGGGAATGACCAACATGGCCAAGAGTCGCATTCCTCGGCTACGCATCACCCTAGTGCCCATAATGGCGGGGACATTACAGCCAAAGCCCATCATTTGCAAAACGAAGCTCCGCCCATCTAGCCCCAATCGCCCCATAAGGGCATCCATTAGATAGGCAGCCCGAGAGAGGTAACCACTGCCCTCTAGGATTCCCATGACAATGAAAAATATGGCCACCAAGGGAACAAAGGAAAGCAGGGCAGCAAAACCGGTCCAAATACCGTCCAAGAGTAGTTCTTGCAGGATGGTGGGTAAGGGGGAAAATAACGGTTCTAAAACATTGCTTTGCAGCCAACCGGTGACCACATCCACTGGATCGGCACTGGGCAAACCCACATTCCAAATCATCCAAAATACACCAAACATGGAGGCGAAAAAGATGGGTAGGCCAAAGAAGGGATGGAGCATCACTCCGTCAATGGCATTGGTGAGGGTGCGGGCAGTGGGGGATGGCATCTGCACCACACCGGCCAGGGCCGTTTCCACATCGGCGATCGCCACGGGGTGGTCGGAAAGAACATTAACCAGATCGGGAACTTGGTAGGCTTCCGGTTGCTGCGCCACCACACGACCAATGGCGTCCATAGCCCGGGGACAGCCGGTACCGTATTTCGCGCTAATGGGATACAGGGGCAAGCCAAGCCTTTCCTGGAGGGCAGCCACATCAATTTGCACTCCGTAGCGCTTAGCTTCGTCGGCCAGGTTTAAAAGAGCAATCACTGGAATGCCTAGGATTTTTACCTGGAGGAGCAGACGGATTTGTCGGTCAATTTGGGCCGCATTCACCACTACCACTACTAAGTTGACAGCATAGTCAGCCAGGAAGCGTTGCACTACCCATTCGTCTTCGGAAAAGCCATTGAGGTCATAGATGCCCGGTAGATCAACAAACTCAATGGGTTCCCCTTGCAACGGCACCACCGCCCGGAATAGGTCCACCGTTAACCCTGGCCAGTTGGCGATCGCCGCATTAGCTTTGGTGATCCGGTTGAAGAAAGTGGATTTCCCCGTATTGGGCTGGCCAATAAAAGTAACCCTTTTTCTTACATCAGGACGACTGGACTGGACCGACCCCCGTTGGCAATGACTCACCATAACCGCCCTACTCTCCTAAGGTAATCTGCACCAATTGGGCTTCACTGCGACGCATGGCCACTTCGGTGGTACTACCAATGCGGAGGTGGAGTGGCCCCCCAAGCTGGCCTTACGGAGCAATTGAATCGGTTTATCAGGAATAATTCCCATTGCTTCCATGCGATTAACTAACCCCTCCCCATGGTTTCCCAGTAAAATTTTCTCCACAAAAGCCACCTGACCCACCGATAAATCCAATAACGTCATGGTTTTCCCAAAACTGCAAATAATTCTCAACTATTAAGTTAGCATTATCTGTTCAGAATGAACGTCAAAAATCACTGGAATAATTGTGAGTATAATCACTTACCATTGATTAAATTCCATGCAACCTATGGAAAAATCCTGCCCAAGACAGATGCTGGGAGCATTGCTGTAGATCACCAAAAATCTCCGCAACTATTTGGGACTTAAGCCTCGGTTTGTTAAATCATTAGTGTGGGCTGAGTTAAAGAAAATCTCTGATGGGAGCTAGGATTCCAGCAAAATAGTGCGACCATTCTGATCGGTGCGGTAGACCCAATTTTTTTGCCCTGATTGTATCGTCACCTGCCAGCCTGGGGTCATAACTTGGGCGCACATTTGTCCTTCCTGAACCAAACCAAGGCAACTGTCAGGCCAGGTTTTATTTTCCGAGGACTGGACTTGGAATGCACTAGCTGGTTCACCGGTACGTTGAGCAAGGTCAGCGATAATTTTGTCGGCGATCGCCTGGGGGAGCATGGCAGGTGGGGAAGCTAAAGGACTAGGGGAAGAGGGTTGGTTTGCAATGGTGCCGGAGTTTTGCCCTGGGGGGGATAAACTTTGGTCGGTGTAGGTACAACCCTGGACGAGACCAATACTGAGCAAACTAAACAATAGTAATGTGCCCAGAAACTTGCCGCCATTGGCAGATTTTCTCGGTTGGAAATAGATTAGATGGGGGTCAGGCATTGCACAGATGGGGGGCTACTTACCCGCTAAAGCAGGCTGTTTCCGAGACTTCTGATAACTTTCCACTAGTTGTCGGAAGTGTTCTCCTTCAATGGTTTCTTGATCAATGAGGGCATCCACCAATAAATCCATCAAATTGCGGTTTTCTTCGATGATACGGGTGGCCCGTTGGTGGGCGGCGGTGACAATGGCTTGGATTTCCCGGTCAATGCGGGCGGCAATATCTTCGGAATATTCTGATCGTTTACCCCAATCGCCACCGTTGTAATTGCGATCGCCTTCTTCCTCCAGCGCCACCAAGCCCAGGGAAGACATGCCCAGTTTCGTCACCATTTGCCGAGCTAGGTAAGTGATTTTTTCAATGTCATTACCGGCTCCAGTGGTTACCTCATCGTCGCCAAAAATAACTTCTTCCGCTACCCTGCCCCCCAACAATCCGGCGATGCGGGCAATCATTTGGTTGCGGGTCATTAGGCTTTGGTCTTCATCGGGGGTGAACCAGGTTAAACCTTGGGCTTGACCCCGGGGGATGAGGGTAACTTTTTCCACCGGATCATGGCCAGGACAGAGGGTGCCAATGAGGGCATGGCCGACTTCGTGGTAGGCAATTAACCGCTTGCTTTTACTGTCCACCAAGGGAGTCCCTTCCATACCGGCCACTACCCGGTCAATGGCATCGTTGACTTCCGCCATGGTGATGGCATCCTTGCGCCGCCGAGCAGTGAAAATGGCCGCTTCATTTAACACATTGGCTAAATCTGCCCCGGTAAAGCCTGGGGTTCTACGGGCGATCGCCGCTAACTGGACCTCTTCATGGAGTTTTTTATTTTGGGCATGGATTGCCAGAATTAATTCCCGGCCCTGCACATCGGGATAATCCACCGTCACCTGGCGATCAAACCGTCCCGGCCGCAAAAGGGCTAAATCCAACACATCGGGTCGGTTGGTGGCCGCAATGACAATAATGCCGCTGTTGCCCTCAAAGCCATCCATTTCCGTCAGCAATTGATTGAGGGTCTGTTCCCGTTCATCGTTGCCGCCGCCGTAGCCCACGCCCCGTTGCCGACCCACCGCATCAATTTCATCAATAAACACTAAGCAGGGAGCATTTTCCTTCGCTTTTTTGAACAAATCCCTCACCCGGGAAGCTCCCACCCCCACAAACATTTCCACAAATTCCGAACCGGAAATACTGAAAAATGGCACCCCCGCCTCCCCGGCGATCGCCTTGGCTAATAAAGTTTTGCCTGTACCAGGAGGGCCGATGAGTAGAACACCCCGGGGAATTTTGGCCCCGATGGCAGTAAATTTTTCCGGTTGCTTGAGGAAAGTTACCACTTCCTGCAACTCTTCCTTCGCTTCGTCAATGCCGGCCACATCGTCAAAACCCACCCCAGTTTTTGCTTCCATTTGGAACCGAGCCTTGGATTTACCAAAACTCATGGCCTGCCCCGACGCATTGGCGGATCGACGCACCACCATCACCACCAAACCGATCAAAATGGCGACAACCAGTAAGTTGGTCAACAGGCCATACAGGGCGGAATTATCTGGGGTGCGGTTGATGTCCAAATCGATGGTTTCAGAACGACTCCGCAGGAGGTTGAGCAACTCTGGATTATTGTCTAGCAACTGCACTGTTTGGGGTTTGGAGCCTGGGGGCGCATCCTTGAGCGTGACGATCGCCTGGCGGCGGTTGGTGTCCACTTCCACTTTGGCCACCTGATTGGCTTTGATGGCGTCGATCAGCTGCCCATAGTTCATTTTGGGTTCAGCAGAACGGGAGGAGCCGGAGCCCAAAAAAGAGCGGGGGCTTTCCCCTCCATTGCTGGAGCTAGGGGATTGGGCCGGACTAGGACTGACCTTAGGTTGGCTTCCATTTCCCCCTTCCTGGGCCAGGGTGGATACCGGTAGAACTAGGGTGCCAGCTACCAGTAAACCCATCCCCAAACGGTGCCAAAAGCGGCTAGGGCTGGAGAAAAAATGGCGATCGGAACGGGGACGATGACTCATGGACGTTTTAAACTAAAAAAATTCCAGCAGAGGGGAAAAACTCCAATCCCCATGATAGCTTGGGTCTTTAATTAGCAAAATGTAACGAACTGCTTTAACTATGGTTTTGACTCCCTCCACCATGCTTGCCCTCGGTACCCAAGCGCCGGATTTTTCCCTTGTGGACGTGACCACAGACCAATCCCTAACCCTAGGGGAAGCCATGGGAGAAAAGGGGCTATTGGTCATGTTCATCTGTTGCCATTGTCCCTTTGTGAAACACATCCAAGCCCAGTTGAGTCAGTTGGGCAAGGATTACCAAAACTCCGGCCTAGCCATGGTGGCCATCAGCGCTAACGATGCGGAAAAGTACCCCGATGACGCCCCCTCCGGCTTGAAAAAAATGGCCCAGGATTGGGACTATCGCTTCCCGGTGCTATACGACGAAACCCAGGCGATCACCAAAGCCTACCGAGCGGCCTGCACCCCCGACTTCTTTTTGTTTAATGCCCAGGGTAAATTAGCTTACCGGGGCCAGTTGGACGACAGTCGTCCCAGTAATGGTTTACCCGTGACCGGGGTAGACCTAAGACAGGCGATGGATTTAGTGCTGGCCGGCAGCCCCGTACCGGCGGAACAAAAACCCAGCATTGGCTGCAACATTAAGTGGAAACCGGGTAATGAACCCAATTATCAAAGCAATTAGGGAGCCAAAAATCCAAGGGGGAGTAACCCCTGTGCCAAAATAACGGGAGAGTAATTGTGACAGGGCAAAGGCATTCCGGTGGAAAAAGGCAAACTAATTGAATTCCGACATCAAGGAGAACGGCGGTTGGCGGTGGTCGATCGCCCGGACGGTAAAAAGGATTGGGTGGTCATCGACCAACAGGGGCAAAGCCATAAACTAAAGCCCCAGCGGGTGGAGTACGAAATTCCCGGCGGCCCCTATACCACCGACGATTTGCCTAGTTTTTTAGGGGAAGTGGAACCTTATCTCGACCCTTCTAGTTTGGAGGTGGCCTGGGAATTGTTAGTGGAAGATGGGGAAAGCATTACCCCGGCGGATTTAGCCCTACTATTATTTTCTGGCCAGAACCCCAGCCAATGCTATGCCGCCCATGCCCTGCTAGCGGAAGATAAGCTCTACTTCAAACAAAAAGGCGATCGTTACGAACCCCGCCCCAGCGTTCAAATCGAAGAAATTAAACACCAAATGCGGGTGCAAGCCCAAAAAGAAGAGGAACAACAGGGCTTTATTGACCGGGTGAACCAAGTCCTAGCCGGAGAAACCGTAACTTGGCAAGGGAGCGATCGCCTACGGCTAGAGGCCCTGGAGAAATTCATCCTTTTCCCAGACCAAAACCATCGCCAGGCCTTGGATATTTTGCAAAGCCTTGGTAAACCCGGCCGCACCGACGAAACCCAAAACCTCCTGATAGAATTAGGCATCTGGCAACGCCATGAAAATCTCTTTTTGCGTCGTAGTGCTTACCCCAACCAATTCCCCGCCAAGGTATCTGATGTGGCCCATGCTTACCTAACCAATCCTCCCCCCGACCCCGACCAAGAACGCCTCGATCTAACCGGCTTGAAGACCTACACCATTGACGATGAAAGCACTTCGGAAATTGATGACGGCCTGAGCGTGGAAACCTTGGCGGACGGCGGCCATCGGCTTTGGATCCATGTGGCTGACCCCACCCGACTGTTGACCCCCAACGACGAACTAGATTTAGAAGCCCGTAAGCGCAGCACCAGTCTTTACCTCCCCACGGGCATGATTTCCATGTTTCCGCCGGCATTGGCCACGGGGCCCATGAGCTTACTCCAGAGCCAGCGGTGCGTAGCCCTCAGCTTTGGGGTGATTTTAGACGAAGTCGGAGCGGTGAGGGATTTTACCATTGCCCCCAGTTGGGTAAAGCCGACCTATCGCCTCACCTATGAGGATGTGGACGAAATGTTGGTGCTGAAAATCCAAGGGGAACCGGAATTGCCCCTACTGGCAGAAGCGGCTAAAAAACGGGCCCAATGGCGTAAATCCCAGGGGGCCATCACCATCAAAATGCCGGAAGCCATCATCAAGGTCAACGCTGACGAAGAAGTGCAAATATATCTCCAGGAAACCTCTGTTTCTCGGCAACTGGTGGCGGAAATGATGATCCTAGCCGGGGAGGTGGCGGGCCGTTTTTCCCAAGAGCATGGCATTCCGGTGCCATTTCGGGGCCAACCCCAACCAGAATTGCCTTCCGATGAGGAGTTATTATCTTTGCCGCCAGGCCCTGTGCGGGAATGTGCGGTGCGCCGTTGTATGCCCCGTAGTGAGGTAGGTATTACCCCCAGTCGCCATGCCAGTTTGGGGTTAGACCTCTATTCCCAAGCCACTTCCCCTATCCGTCGCTACACCGATTTGATTACCCATTTTCAAATTAAGGCCTATCTGCGGGGGGAACCTTTGCCCTTCTCTGGGGAACAAGTACAGGAAATTTTATATAGCGTTATGCCCTCTTCTAAGGAAGCCACCCTGGTAGAACGGCAAACTAACCGCTACTGGAGCTTGGAATTTCTGCGGCGCAACATCAATGAGGTCTGGCAGGGAGTAATGCTCCGTTGGTTACGGGAGGATGATGGTCTGGGGTTAATTCTCCTGGAAGAGTTGGGACTGGAACTCCCCCACCGGTTTGACCGCCCCATTTCCCCTGGCGATCGCCTGAGCTTGAAAGTTAGTAATGCCGATCCCCATCGGGACGAAATTCGTTTTCGGGAATTGCTGGCCAACGAAGCCTAAACCAAAGGTTTTTAGTACTCAAAATAACCGTTAAGCCCCCTCGCCTAATTCATTAATCTGGGGGTCATTTTTAGAATGGTTGAATGGAGCAAAAGGCTTTTTTTGCTGACACCGAATTAAAACTCCAGGATTTTTTTCATTTCCATAGCTGGGCAAGGAACACCCCCCGGAAAATTAAGGACTGATGCTCTTAAGTGGTAATTACACCGGGGGAATATTAAACAAAAAAAATAATTCACAAGTGCTCTTTTTTGGGGACAATTCAAAGTCTGCTTCCCACTTACGTAATTAAAGGTACGTAGCTAAAAGGAATCAAATTCTATGTTAAACAGGGGAATTTGGCCATGGCAAATGTAGCAATAGATACTAACAAAGGAATAAGTTTCGCATAGATTGGAATGCAAAAACAATCAAGCATATCTGGCTAGTGTACAGATTAGATAGTGCTTGATTTTGGGGAGAGTATGGAGTTAAACTCTACTCGTTGATTTCCGTTGTTCCCACGATAAAAAAGTAGTTAACTTAGGATTAAGAAAATAGTTAACTTAGAATTAATAATAATTGACGGGTTTTACTTCACCCTTGATGGACTTTTTTGCCCAACCGCCATTGTTGTCCTATGCATTCTCCCCTGTCTTCTTCCCCGGCTACGAACCAGACTCCATTGGAGCTGGCCTATTCCCCGCCGCCTCCCCCTAATGTTATGGAAGCCTCAGCGTCACCGGTTACTGAAAATCCAAACCTCTATCAGATTTTGCAGAGTCTCATCGCTAATGAGAGTTCGGGTAAGCTCATTGTCCATAGTCGGGCTAACCCTGATGTTCAATGGCGCATTTATCTTGGCAATGGCCGCATTCACTATGCCGGGAGTGACCAGGGACAACGGGAAAGACTCAATTACCTTTTTCAGCGGTATATTCCCACAAAAAATATTCGTCTGGAAGAGCCCATTGCAAGCGACTATCAGTACCTCTGTGAGTTGTGGGATTCTCAACAGTTTTCCTTTCAAGAAATTCGTTCCATTCTGGCCAAGTTGACCCAGGAAGCGTTGGTACAAATTCTTTCCCTATCCCAGCCCGTGTGTGTGTTTGAAGAAACGGTGGGTTTGGATCGTTTATTGCTCTATCTTGATTTCAAGCAGTTGATGCAACCTGCCACCCAGGAGATTAAACATTGGCTCAAGGTCCGTACTGCGCTCAATTCTCCTTTTCAACGGGCGATCGCCGACAATGTGGATGCAATTTTGCCTGGACTGTGTAAGCTTGAGCACATCACCAGCGACTTGCTGAACCGCTACCAAAAACTGCCGGAATTGGTGGCACAGGAAATGTGTGTGTATGAAATTGCCGAATCCCTAAACACCAGCACCCTGAACGTGGCGATCGTTCTCAAAACCCTAGTGGACCAAGGGATCATCTCCATGGGCCCCTACGAACCCCAGGAAGAAGATAATCGCCCTGTCATTGCCTGCGTGGATGACAGCCCCTCTATTCAAAGGGTGGTGAGCTTTGCCCTCGAAGCCACGGGCTTTAAGGTGATCAACATTAAACAGGCCGCCAGTGCCCTAACCACTTTGATGCACGCCAAACCGGCCCTGATTTTAATGGACATCAATATGCCCGACATTGACGGCTATCAACTGTGTAGTATTTGCAATAAATCCGAGGCTCTCAAACATATTCCCATTGTGATGTTGACCGGCCGCAGTGGGGTTTTAGACCGGGTAAAGGCCAAAATGCACGGTTCTGTTGGCTATATTTGCAAGCCCTTCCAGCCCCAGGAATTGGTGGAAACAGTGCAGAGCTTTATTTCCGTTAATCCCATGACGGTTTAACTAATATCACTAACTGCCTGGGGAGAGGTTGAATTATGGAGTCAAATTTTAAATCTAATGCCTAAACCAGACTCAAATTAATCACCAAGATTGCTGTCACTAGTTTATGATTATTACCGTTAAGAATTGTCTAGGGAGATACCAGTGAAAACTGTTTTAGTTGTGGAAGATACCAAATCTGACCAATTATTGGTTCAGGGCCTTTTGAAATCCATGGGCACAGAAACGGTCATTTGCAACAATGCTGATGAGGCTCTGGATTGGCTAGACAAAAACAAGGTGCCGGACTTAATCATGCTGGACATCGTGATGCCGGATGTTAGTGGTTATGATCTGTGCCGCAAAATTCGCGGCGAATTAGCCCTGGAGGATGTGCCCATTGTTTTCTGCTCCACTAAAAATGAGGACTATGACCGGTTTTGGGCCCTGCGGCAGGGGGGCAATGCTTACTTAATCAAGCCCTATAGCCCCATCGAGTTAATGAAAACTGTTAAGCCCTATATTTCCTAAAATTTGCCAATGCTGACTATGGTGATGGGGTTATGGTAGAGGACTATTTTTGGATTGACTTAGGCTTGGCCCTGACGGTGGCTATTCCCTTGACGAAAACTAGGGAGGTATTATCGTTCTCCCTGAGTTCCCTTTGCCTGATTCCTGGGGTGAGACCGGAGTTACTGGGGGTGAGTAATCAACGGGGAAATCTGCTTTGGGTAATGGATTTGCCCCGCCTATTGTCCCCGGCCACGGCTAAACCCCTCAATTACCGTACCTTGAACAATACTAAGGCGGTGGTGCTGGTGGGGGAATCTGCTCAGGTGGCGGCGATCGCCGAAGGGTTGAAGGGGATTGTCAGCTTTGAACCGGGGGAAATTAAGCCCCTGCGGGAACCTTTTTTATTGGGGGAAGGCAACAAAGATGGGGAAACCATTCTCATTTTGGATGTGGATCAGATTTTTGCTTGGCTCCAGGGTGGTGGTTTTATTAAACCTCTTTATCCATTGGAGAGATAGGCATTGGGCTCACCTACATTTTTATGCAAATTTTTGCTTGACCTTATCCTTACTTGATCTCCCTTAACAAAGCCTTAATTTTCATCGTTGATCCTGAAACTGCCCTGACCCATTGCCTAGTTGTTTTTTAATTACTTTTAATTGCCATGGTTAGTATCTCCACTAAACCCCAATTTTCCCAAGAGATTCTGGAATTGCAAGCAATGGCCATGGCGGCCCCAGACGATCTGTTTGCCCAGATTGTGCTGGCCGGTGCTTTACAGCAAGAGGGTTTTTGGGAGGAAGCGGCCCAGTATTATCATCGGGCCCAGGAATTGGACAGTGACGGCATTTATGGAGAAACCATCAGTAAGGCCTTAGCGGAAATTCAACCCCATTTACCAGCGGTGGAGGAAGTTTCGGCAATTCCCCAACCCTTGTCCGAAGAAGAGAAAAAACAAGCCTATCCGCTGGAAATTCTCATGCTCCAGGAGACGGTTCAAGACAGACCCGATGATTTAGTCGCCCACATTAGCTTTGCCAGTGCCCTAGAAGCAGGGGGATTTTTAGCCGACGCCCTCCAAGCCTACGAAGATTTGAAAATTAAGGATGAGGAGGGAATTTTTCACGCTACCTGTGACCAGGCGATCGCCGGCATTGAAGCCCAACTGGCCGACCCCGAGCGGGTTTCCCAGGGCACGGGCTGGACAGGAACCCTAAAATACGCCGCCGCCACCGATGACTTAGCTCTAGACGAAGAGCGGTCTAACCTGACGTTGCAAAAACGCTGGTCTAACCTCCCCATTGCGGCTAAACAATTCACTGCCCTGTTGGTTTCCAGTGCCCTAACCGTAGTTGCAGTGGTGGGCACCGGGATGATGATTGCCATTTCTTCAGGCAGATTCCAGCTCAAAAATCAAACCCTGGCAGAATTGGTTGTTACCGAGGGTAACTACAACATTAAAATTGACCAGATGAGTTTTGGTTTTCGGGGTCAATCCGATAACCTTGCTATTATTCAAGCGGCTCGACTCTATAGCGAAAGGCAAACGATTCCTGCTCCTTTGGCGGCCCAGGTGCGGGGCATTTTGAAAAATGAGGTCGCATCGAGGAATATCGAATATGCTACCCTCGTCGGTCAAGATCAAAGAATTATTGCCAGTGCCAATGCCCAACGGAACGGACAAATATTTGACCCCAGCAATCTTGTGACTCTACGGATGGGTTATCCGGGACAAATTAAATTCAGCACCGTTGTCAGCAAAGAAGAACTAGAAAAGGAATTGCCCCCCGGCATCGAAACACTGGAGCAGGACAATGCCCTCATTCGCTATACCGTCACCCCTGTGCAGGATCCCCAATCAAAGAAAAACATTGGTACTTTAATTGCTGGGGATGTTGTTAATGGCAAGGATGTCATTGTGAAAAACACAGTGGACGATTTTGATGGTGGTTACAGTGCGGTTTATTACATAGACCCCAATGGGGAGATTCAATTGGCCACCTCTAGCCTCAAAACTGGCAGTGGTCAAGCCACAAAAACCTATGAAAATGTTCCCTTCCCAGATTCAGAATTACTGAAAAAGGCCCAAGAAAACCCAGATACTCCCTTGGTGGGAAGAATTACCGTGGAAGGGGAGCCTTTAACTGTAGCGATTAAAGTTATCAAGGACATTAAGGGTCAACCCTTGGCTCTGATTGTCCGGGGCACCTCTGAAGTTGAATTTAATGATCTGCTGGAAAGAACTCTTCTACTGCAAATTGGGGTAGGGGCAGTGGCCCTGTTGGTGGCGGCTATTATTGCCTATTGGTTAGGAAAAACATTGACAAAACCCCTGAAAAACTTACAGACCACAGCCCGGAAGTTAGGGGAAGGGGACACCGGTGTGCGGGCAGAAGTGGAATCCAAGGACGAAGTGGGACAACTAGCTGTTACTTTTAACGCTATGGCAGAACAAATTGAGGCTTCCACCCAATCTCTACAGGAAACATCCCTAGAGCGGCAACAGGAGGCGGAAAATCAACGGCGCCAAAAAGAAGAACTCCAAGACGGAGTGGTGCGGTTGTTGACGGACATTGAAGAATCTTCCCGGGGGGATTTGACTGTGCGCAGTTCGGTGGAAGCCGGGGCAGTGGGGGCGATCGCCGATGCCTTCAATGCTACTTTGGCGGGGTTGAGAAAACTGGTTAAACAGGTGGTGGATACAGCAACGGAGGTAAGTGGCCAGGCCCAGGAAGATAGTGAGGAAATCACCAATTTGTCTGACAATGCCCTGGAGCAGGCCCGGGCTCTGGAATCGGCCACGGCTTCGGTGGCGGAAATGGCCCAATCCATTGAGTCCGTAGCTAAAAGTACCCAAACGGCAGCGGCGATCGCCAAACAGGGTAACGAAGCGGCCCAACAGGGGCAAAACACCATGGACCAAACGGTGGACAGTATCTATAAGGTGCGGGGACGGGTAGCAGAAATTTCTAAAAAATCAAAACGATTGGCGGAGTCTTCCCTGGAAATTTCCAAAATTGTCGGGATTATTTCCGGCATCTCCGAAAAAACGAACTTGTTGGCTTTTAACGCCTCCATTGAAGCCGCTCGGGCAGGGGAAAACGGTCAGGGCTTCCGGATTGTTGCCGATGAGGTACGGCGTCTAGCAGAAATGGTCACCCTTTCTGCCCAGGAAATCGAACAGGTAATTCTGAGCATCCAAGAAGAAACTTCCCAAATGAGCCAACTAATGGAAGAAAGCACCAACGAGGTGGTCACCGGCACCCAACTGGTGCAAAAAACCAAGGAAACGCTACAAAACCTAGCTCAGATTAGTGAAGAAATTGACACGGTACTTGACTCCATTTCTCGCAACACCGAGTCCCAACGGTTGGCCTCCCAGACGGTGACAGAAACGGTACAGAACGTAGCCAGTGTGGCGAAATCCACCTCCGATAAATCTCAGCAGGTGTCCCAATCCCTCCAGTCCTTGGCTAAAACCGCTGTGGAACTACAAACCGCCGCAGGTAAATTCAAAGTGGAATAATCAAAATTTTTTAATGCTTCGTCCAAACGCCTAACTCTCCATTTGGTCAACGTATGTTTGATGCCGCCACCCTCGCCGCCATTACCGCCGAAGCTCGCCAGGCCTTTCTGGAGGAAGATGCGCCGGAATGTTTAGAACAGTTGACAGTGGGTTTCCAGTCCTTGGAACAGGTGTTGAACTCTGCCGGAGATGCCCAGCAACGCCAGAAGTTAATCCAAGATATGGGACGGGCGGCCCATTCCCTAAAGGGAGGAGCAGGCATGTCGGCCCTCACTCCCCTGCAGACCCTTTGCCATCGCCTAGAGGATTTATTTGAGGCCTTGGAACAGGGAAGGGTGGAAGATACCTCCGTGGCAGTGGGTTTAATTGGCATGACCATTGAAGAAACCCAGGCCATGGTGGAGTTGGCTAACAGTGGCCAGTTGCTGGATACAGACGAGCCACCGGAACTGGCCTTGGCCCTGGGAGAATTTTTGGCCACCTGTCAACCCCAACCTAACCAGGGGGAAACAGTCAATGGCAATGTGTCTCAATTTGTGCGGACTTCCCTTTCGGTGGAATTGGAGGCTTGTTTAGAGCGGGTGGAACGCCGGTTGGAACGGGGCGGCACCGCCGAGGAATTGCGGGAAAGTTTTAGTCTTTTGCTGGAGGAATGTACTCTCCTGGGTCAGGCCCTTAGCTGTGAATGGCTAGAGGAAACCGCCAAGGAATTCCGGGCTCAACTAGCCGAGCCTGCCTTGGATTTGCCCAGCTTTATCCCTCCGGCGATCTCCACGTTGAGATCCCTGAGGGCGCAGTTTCTAGCAGGGGAATTAACGCCCCCAGTAGATCCGACTCCGTCTGCCCCAACCCCAGTGGCCGTCGTAGAAGCCCCAACGCCTATGACCATAGCCCAGGCAGAGCCAGTACAAAAAGTACCTATTACCGCGTCAGTTCAGGCCCCTGTCACATCCGCCCCCGCAGTTAAGCCGACCACTAGCCGCCAAACTCTCCGTATTCCCCTCGATCGCCTCAATAAACTGAGTAACACAGTCAGCGAATTGCTCATCAACCAGGAAAGGTTATTGGAATACGACAAACAACTGCGTCAGGCCAGTCGTAATTTGAAAAAACGGGGACAGCAGTTAATCCCCATGCGAGAACAGGTGGAGTCTCTCTATGACGAACTGTCCTTTAGTGACCAAACCAAAGTCGTCCCCGGCAACGGTGGGGGTGGCAGTGACGGCCAAAATAGTCTGGGCATAGCGGGGTTAGTGGATTTTGATGCCCTAGAAATGGATAGTTACACCGCTGTCCACGGCATTCTGCAGAGGTTTCAGGAACTAATGGTGCAGGTGCAGGAAATCCAGGAAGACGTGGATTTAGTGGAACGGGATTTACAGGAAACCTTGATTCAAATGAGTCAATCCCTCCATCAATTGGATAGTGAGTTGACCCAATCCCGTCTGGTTCCCTTTCGAGGCCTGGCCCAATCCTTTGCCCAACCTCTAGAAAAATTAGGCGATCGCCATAAAAAACCAATACAGTTTGTGGTTGAAGGGAAAAATACCCTGGTCGAAGTGGCTATTTTGGATCAGTTACGCACCCCCCTAACCCATTTAATTCGCAACGCCTTTGACCATGGCCTAGAATTTGTGCCGGAACGCCAAGCCCAGGGCAAATCCCCCCAGGGCACCATTACCCTCAGCGCCAGCACAGCTAATAACCAAGTTTTAATCACCGTGACGGACGATGGCCGAGGCATTGACCCAGAAAAAATTGCCCGCAAAGCAGTGGAATTGGGTTGGCTAACGGAGGCAGAGTTGGGGAACATGGCCGAAGCCAAAATACTAGATTTTCTTTTCCAGCCGGGATTTTCCACCGCGGCGGAGGTTAGCAGCCTGTCCGGCCGAGGCCTGGGGTTAGATATTGTCAAGCAGATGATCGAAGCTCTGCGGGGAACATTGACGGTGGAAACTAAACTGGGCCAGGGCAGCCGCTTTCTCATCCGTATTCCCCTCAGCCTCAATATTGTGCCCCTACTGTTGGTTCGCTATCAGCAACGGTTACTGGCGTTTCCTTCCGAAAGTGTGTTGCGTATTTTGCCCCTGGATGATCACCCTATTACCAATGGCCGGGTGGAATGGCAGTCTCAAATTATGGAAGCTCGCCCCCTGGATGAGGTGTTGCCCCAAATTTATCCCCAGGGTTTTAGCCCTTCCCCCGGTTTACCCCATAAAGTTGGCCTCATGGTCAATCTTGGCGATCGCCCAGCATTGTTAACGGTGGAACAAATTGTCGATGAACGGCCCCTAGTTGTAAAAGCCCTAGATGCCATCACTCCTATTCCTTCCTATGTGGCGGGTTGCACTGTGTTGGGAACTGGGGATGTGGTGCCTGTATTAATTCCCAACAATTTTGCTGTGCTTTGGCGTATGGAACCCACCCTTACCCAAGCCCCAAGCGTCGTTGGCACTGGCCAGACAACGATTCTAGTCATAGACGACTCTGTCACAGTACGGCGGACTCTACAACGGGTGTTGGGAGGCACTTTCCGTTTGATCCAATGTCGGGACGGCAAAGAAGCCTGGGATTTGCTCAACCGGCAGAACCAAGGCATTGATTTAGCCCTGTGTGACATCGAAATGCCTAATATGGACGGCTTTAGCCTCCTGCAATTAGTGCGGGCCCACCGAGTATGGCATAGCTTGACCGTGATTATGCTTACTTCCAGGGAAAATCCCCTCCACCGTAACCGAGCCCAGGCCCTAGGGGCCAGTGGCTACCTCACCAAACCGTTTCAACCAAACCAACTACTAGATACCATCGATCAATTTTTGGCAGAAACTGCTAAGCCCGACTTTTTGTGAAGAGCAGTGGAGTGGGTGACTACGTCAGCCATTGTGTAATCTATTGTTTTTGTTGGTTAGGTCGGGGCTTTCCCTTCTAGTCCCTCAAAAAATGATGCTAAAATTTGCCATAGCTAGGGGTGTCTAGATGGCTAGGCTGAGAAAAACCCTTAGAACCTGAGACTGGGTAATACCAGCGGAGGGAAGCTCACCATTCGAGGAAATTTGTATGAGAACTGCTTGGGTTGCTAAGCGCCAGGGACAAACCAATGTTTCCCAGATGCATTATGCCCGCAAAGGGGTGATCACCGAGGAAATGGATTATGTGGCGAAGCGAGAGAATCTGCCCGTTGAATTGATTAAAGACGAAGTGGCCCGGGGTCGCATGATTATCCCCGCCAACATCAACCACACCAATCTGGAGCCGATGGCGATCGGCATTGCTTCCAAATGTAAGGTTAACGCCAACATTGGTGCTTCCCCCAACTCTTCCAACATTGATGAGGAGGTGGAAAAGTTACTGCTGTCAGTCAAGTATGGCGCTGATACGGTAATGGATCTATCCACCGGCGGCGGTGACTTAGATGTGATTCGCACAGCCATTATCAATGCTTCCCCCGTCCCCATTGGTACCGTACCCATTTACCAAGCCCTGGAGAGCGTCCACGGTAGCATCGAAAATTTAACCCCGGACGATTTTCTCCACATCATCGAAAAGCATGCCCAGCAGGGGGTGGATTACATGACCATCCATGCGGGGTTATTGATTGAATATTTACCTTTGGTGAAGTCCCGCATTACCGGCATCGTTTCCCGCGGCGGTGGCATTATTGCCAAATGGATGTTGCATCACCATAAGCAAAATCCCCTCTACACCCACTTTGACGAGATTATTGAAATCTTCAAAAAGTATGACGTTTCCTTCAGTTTGGGGGATTCCCTCCGCCCCGGTTGTACCCACGACGCTTCCGATGATGCCCAATTGTCTGAACTAAAAACCCTCGGTCAGTTAACCCGACGGGCTTGGGAGCATGACGTACAGGTGATGGTGGAAGGCCCCGGCCACGTCCCCATCGACCAGATCGAGTTCAACGTCAAAAAGCAAATGGAAGAGTGCAGTGAAGCACCTTTCTATGTGCTGGGCCCCTTAGTGACGGACATTGCTCCCGGTTATGACCACATTACCTCCGCCATCGGAGCGGCGATCGCCGGTTGGCATGGTACTGCTATGTTGTGTTACGTCACCCCCAAAGAACACTTAGGTTTACCCAATGCCGAAGATGTCCGCAACGGTTTAATTGCCTATAAAATTGCTGCTCACGCCGCCGACATTGCCCGCCATCGCCCAGGGGCCAGGGACCGGGATGACGAACTTTCCAAAGCCCGCTATAACTTTGACTGGAACCGCCAGTTTGAGTTAGCCCTAGACCCGGAACGGGCCAAGGAGTACCACGACGAAACCCTACCGGCAGACATTTACAAAACCGCTGAATTTTGCTCCATGTGTGGGCCCAAATTCTGCCCCATGCAAACCAAAGTTGATGCGGAAATGCTCGAAGACCTAGAGCAGTTTCTTGCTAAGGACAAGGAAGTGGTGGCCCAGCGGTAACCATGGGTTTTTCCCCTACCTAGGATAATTAACTATCCTAGGTAGAGGTGGGCCAAATCCGGTCTAAAAATTTCCTCCAACTCGAGCGATTTCGATACAGTTTGGGTCAGTGTATCTTCCCATTGGGGAGAGACTGGAAATCAGACCGATTTGGGTCCACCTTGGTAATTTTTTCATTTTTATCTGATTGATGGGGAATAATTTCGCCCAACTGAAGCGGTTAATTAACTTTTTTCGGACTGTGATTTTACCAGCCCGCATCAGTCAGTTGATATTACAAACATTTCTGAAATGGCAAAAGGATAACTGCATGGACATGGGGGCCGCCCTAGCCTACTATGCCCTATTTTCCCTTTTCCCTATCTGCCTCGTCATGTTGAGTATTGCCGGTAGGTTGTTGGGATCAGAATCAAACTATTACTTGCAACTCATTAGCTTTGCCCAAAATATTTTGCCAGAACAACCTTTTACGGTTTTTCAGCAAGCATTGACCAATCTTAATCAAAGTAGCTTTAGTGCTGGGATCATCGGCTTTGGTATTTTGGTACTCACCTCTAGCCGGATTTTTGATGCCCTTAATCAAAGTGTCAATAAAATCTGGGCTGTGGTTCATCGACCCAAGGAAAATGCCGGGGTTAAACAACATGCTTTTAATTTTATTAGAAATAAAATCCTGGCTTTCTTGCTGGTGTTAAGCACTGTGATGGTGTTTTTATTGTCCATATTTGCTAACCTGGCTGCCAAAATTATTCTGACTGTTTTAGGAGAGTTTGAACAATCCATTCCTTGGATTACCTTTGATAGCTTGGCGTTAATTACTACCCTCCAGACTGGCATTTCCTATTTTGTTATTACCGCAGTTATTATCACGTTGTTTAAAGTTTTACCTCCGACTCGTCTGCAATGGTGGGATATTTTTCCTGGAGCAATTTTGACTGCTGCTGCCATGATGGTCTTACAAAATGCAGTTGGTAGTGGCATCATTCGCATTGGAGAGAATTTGCAGGCCTACGGTGTGGTGGGCAATGTAATGGTATTGTTACTGTGGATTTATTTGATTTTTCAAGTATTTTTTATCGGTTGTGAATTTACCTTTGTCTTTACCTATATTTTTGGTAGTCGCCACCAGAAGGAAAAGCCGTTTTAGGACTGGATGAATACAATTTTCCGCTTTTTCTCAAATATGAATCAAGCGGGCAAAGAGTTGAGGCGCAATTTTATAAATATTTGTAGAGTGTGTTGAAAATTTCCACCATTGTCGCCCGCAAATTTAAAACTTTTGGAGGATACTAATTTGGAAAATATTGCCATTGTGGTGGTGGAGCCCCAGGGAGAAAGAAATTTAGGGGCGATCGCCAGGGCCATGAAGAATATGGGTTTAGGGGAATTAATTTTAGTCAATCCCCGTTGCGATTATCAGAGTGTTGAGGCCCAAACCATGGCAGTCCATGCCAAAGAGGTCCTAGCCCAAGCGAGGGTGGTGGATGATTTAGCCACAGCCCTAGGCGATCGCCAGCGCATCATTGCCACCAGTGCCCGGGAACGAATTTTGCAATCTCCCATGGAAACCCCCCGCCAAGCATTGCCTTGGTTGCTGGCCCCAAATTTAAAAAGCGCCCTAGTGTTTGGTCGAGAAGACAGTGGCCTCAGTAACGAAGAACTCAACCAAGCCCACCGTTTTGTTCGTATCCCCGTCCATCCCCAATATCCTTCCTTGAACCTTTCCCAAGCGGTGATGGTCTGTACCTATGAGCTGTACCAAGCTAACCTGGCCATCGGGGCAGACAATCAAGTCCCAGGCGATCGCCTGGAGGATAGGTCAATTATGCCCTTAGCCACCAACGCCCAATTGGATAGTTACTGCCAACACTTGGAGACAACTTTGCTCAATATCCAAGTTTTATATCCCCATACTGCCCCGAGCAAAATGGCGAAATTACGCAGAATTTATCAGCGAGCCGCACTAAACAGCGAAGAAGTGGCCCTATTGCGGGGAATTTTGGGACAAATTGATTGGCTAACGCAACAAATTAAACTTTAAATTAGTCATCCCGAGCAACCAAGGGGGGGGATTGTGATGGCCTGGCCAATAAACTTTTGCCAAGTTCTTGTCCTGCATGGGTGCTTCGTTTTAGAGTGTTGAACTAATGGAAAGGCCGCTCCCCTCCTAACGACCGATCCTCCTTTGGGTTAATGCCCCCCAGCCTCACCATGATTACTTCCATGCCCCGCCGTCCTAAGTCTCGCCGCGCCCAACGCCGTAATCTCCGGGTTATCTCCGGTACATCCACCCCCTCCATTGCGGAGGTTGGGGGACAGGCCGGTGCCTCCATAGAAATGGATCAGGAACAGTCTAGCCCAAAGCCAGGGGAAACTAAGGCTAACCCCTTTAAGGTTGTCAGCGCTGCTGAAGTTAAATCCGTGGGCAAGGGTAAAAATGTCAGCCTCCGGCCCCGTAAACCAAGTAAACCCCTCAGTTGGTGGCAAAAGAGTTTGTTGACTTCTGTTCGCCTTGGCATTGTCGGCCTTGGCATCGGGGCGATCGCCGGGACGGCCATTACCACCTTTAGCCCCACCAAATTTATCCGGGGGGATCAGGATAGTGCTCCTTTGGCCACTGGGAAAGAACCAGATCGGGCCCAGCCGGTTATTTATCCTCAAAAGGTACTAGCCTCCATTGCAGGTTGGGTCACCACGGAAACCGATAAATTGCGGGGAATGCCAGCAACGGCCACACCGGAAACAGCCGAAAACCACGAAACGACTGTGGCCACAGCCCCCAGTGTTGCCCCCAATCAAGTTAAGCCCATCCAACAAGACCAAGCTTTAACGCAAAAGTTAACGGTCCTGGGGAGTTCCAAAGCTCCAGCGATCAATTCCTATTCCTACTTCATCGATGTAGATAACGGCCAGTTTGCAAATGCCAAGGGGGAAACCAAGCTACCCGCCGCCAGCACCATTAAAATCCCCGTGGCGATCGCCTTTTTTGAAGCAGTGGACCAGGGCAAAATCCAACTCCATGAAGAACTACCTTTAACGCAAGATGTGATTGTGGGGGAGGCTGGCACCATGCAATACGATGTGGGCAAACGCTCTAGCTATCCGGCCCTAGAGGTGGTGACCAAAATGATTGTCATTAGTGACAACACTGCCACCAATATGTTGATCAAACGGCTGGGGGGTAAGGAGTTTCTCAATCAACGTTTGCAGACGTGGCAGATGCCCCAAACGAAAATTAATAATTACCTACCAGATTTGGAAGGTACCAACACCACCAGTCCCCAGGATTTAGCTTTATTGCTGGTCAAACTGCAGGGAGGGGAATTCTTATCCCTCAAATCCCGCGATCGCCTATTGAACATCATGCAACAGACCAAAACCCGCACCCTTTTACCCCAGGGGTTAGAACCGGAAGCTCAAATTGCCCATAAAACCGGTGACATTGGCACAGTTCTAGGGGATGCGGGCATAGTGGATATGCCTAACGGTAAACGCTATGTGGGAGCAGTGTTGGCCACCCGACCCCATAACGATGTGGCCGGACGTTCACTCATTCAAGATATTTCCCGCACCGCTTACCAGCATTACAAGGGCATTACCCCTCCAGCTACCCCCAGCCAGCCCCCTGCTAAGAAAGAAACCCCCTCAGGGATCCCGGCGGCTCAGAGCAATTAATCATCCCTAACGTAGTTCTGGGTCTTCCGTACTTTCGGCGATCGCCTGGGCCGTGAAAATTGCCTGGGAGCTCTGGCTTTGTTCTGGAGAGGCAGGACGACGCTGAACATAGGTGCCATCCTGTTGTAGCTCCCAAGCTTGGCGATTATCGGCCAAAAGAATGCCCAAAATGGACTGTAATTCCTGTTTGAGATCCGGCTGTTCCACGGGCACCACGGCCTCGACCCGTCGAGTTAGATTGCGACTCATCCAATCAGCACTGCCAATATAAATTTCCTCTTCACCGCTATTGTGGAAATAGAAAATGCGGGAATGCTCCAGCAGACGACCAATCACACTGATCACCCGAATATTGTCACTAACATTTTCTACCCCTGGTCGGAGGCAACAAATGCCCCGCACAATTAGATCAATCTGCACACCGGCTTGAGAAGCGGCATAGAGGGCACGGATAATCTGGGTATCCACCAGGGAATTCATTTTGGCCACAATGCGACCGGTGCCCCCATTTAGACAATGGTCTGCTTCCCGCTCAATCATGGCCACCATTCTTTCCCGCATATTGACCGGGGCCACCAATAATTTTTGGTAATCTTTTTGGCGGGAGTAGCCAGTCAGAAAATTAAACAAATTGGTCAGGTCATTGCCCAATTCTGGACGACACGTAATCAACCCCAAATCGGTGTAGAGCTTAGCAGTTTTGGGATTGTAATTACCAGTGCCAATGTGAACATAACGACGGATATCGGGGCCTTCTTGGCGCACTACTAGTACCGTCTTAGTGTGGGTTTTTAGACCCACCAATCCATAAACCACATGGACACCGTACTGTTCTAATTTTCTGGCCCAGTTAATGTTATTTTCTTCGTCAAAGCGGGCCTTTAGTTCCACCAACACCGCCACCTGTTTGCCATTTTCCGCCGCTGCAATGAGAGCGTTAACAATGGGAGAATCCCCCGAAGTGCGGTACAGGGTCATTTTAATGGTCAATACATGGGGATCGTAGGCTGCCTGGGTGATAAATTGTTGCACCGAAGCGCTGAAGGATTGATAGGGATGGTGAACTAAAATGTCCCCCTGGCGAATCAGGCTAAAAATATCTACCCCTTCCTGCTGGACTCGGCCATTTTCATCTCCGTCGACCAATTCATAGACATTTTTCAGACGAGGAGGGATCACGGAAGCCCAGGGTTCATCCTTGAGATGGGGGGCAGGCAGAGAAAGGAAAAAAAACAGATCCTTTAGCCCCAACAAGCCGTCAATGTCATAAACATCGATTTCCTCTAACCCCAAGTCCGTCATCAGGCGATCGCGTATATTTTTGGGAGTCGAAGCATTAATTTCCAGGCGCACGGCGGATTTACCCACCCTACGTTTCCGTAATTCTTCCTCGATCGCCAGGAGTAGATCGTCAGCTTCATCTTCTTCCACTGCAATATCTGCGTTACGGGTCACCCGAAACAAATGACACTCCTGGATGATCATGCCGGGAAAAAGGGATTCTAGATTATGGGCAATGACTTGCTCCAGGGGCACACCAGTCCAGAGCCATGGTTTATCGGGATCGGGCTGACACACATCCTCCGGCAGGGCCACAAAGCGCGGCAGAGTGGGGGGCACTTTCACCCGGGCAAATAATTCCTCATCGTTGTCGGGGTCTCGTACCACTACCCCCAAATTGAGACTGAGGTTAGAAATGTAAGGAAAAGGATGGCTGGGGTCCACCGCCAGGGGAGTTAAAACCGGGAAAATATGATCATCGTAAAAGCGGTGTAGATAATGCCTTTCCTCCTGACTGAGGTCGACATAATCGTTGAGGAAAATGCCTTCCTCCGCTAATTTTTCCTTGAGCACATATTCAAACACCTGATTTTGCTGATAGACCAAGGGCCGCAGACTTTTGCTAATTTCCTTCAACTGTTGGGATGGGGTACGACCATCCGCAGTCAGTTTAGTTACGTTAGCCTCTACCTGTTGCTTGAGCCCCGCCACCCTGACCATAAAAAATTCATCCAGGTTGGAGCAAAAAATCGCTAAAAATTTTAGCCGTTCCAACAGGGGAGTTCGGTCGTCTAAACCTTCATGGAGCACCCGTTGATTAAAGGCTAACCAACTTAATTCCCGATTAAAATAGTAACCAGGATCTTTAAAGTTAACGGTGGGGGCAGAGGGCATAGCTTGGATCATGGGGGCAAGATGCCAATGGCAGGGGGATAGGCGATCAGGTTGATCTTACCCCAGCTTAACCTGGCAAAAATTATGGCCAGTTTAAGGTCGGCAGGAATGCGTCCACAGTTTTTACCAATGTCGGCATAGGCTTAGCAGAGGATGAATTATTGACACTCCCCGCCCCGAGGGGGAGGATTCTTTAGCACTCTTCGTAGTCCGTTCATAATCGTGACTCAACCAGCGAAACTAGTGAAACGAACCAACAGTTCTCTCCACAACCCATCATCTGGGTAAAGGTGTCAATCCTGGACTCCCCCTGGGACGAAATACTTTCTCGAGTATCAAGCCAAACTTGTCCATTACCTAGCCAACGAGATGCTCTCCGTGATAGCAGCCCCCATTCACATACAGTAGGAAAAAACGCTCTAAATTCAAACTCATACATTGAAACTGCTACAGACTAATCTCTCTTTTTTTATTCTCCACACCCTTCTCAGACATCCTCTAAAATCAATTTATGCGATCGCCTCTGTTGGCCCCGTCCGAAAAACGTCAAGCGTTACCCCGGTTTATCCCCCCTTGGTATCTATCATCGGGCTTGGCCATGACTATTTACACTGCCTTTGTGGCCAATCAGCGTTGCTTAAACTCAGCCCAGACCGGGGAACCTGAATATATTGCCCAGGTAATGACCGGCTCCCAGGGCGTGCCCCTACAAACATGGCGATCGCCTATTCCCCCCCTGGGCAAAGGAACGTTAATTGCCACCTATGGCATTACTGGATCTTTGGAAGATCAAGGCTTTTTGCGACAATGGGGACGCTGGGTTTATGAACGAAACTATGGCGTAATTTTGTTTGACTGGCGCGCCCACGGCAAATCGGCGGAACTCTCCCCTACCCTCACCTCCGATGGCTTGTATGAAGGGGAGGATTTTGTCTATTTGGCTGCCCAGGCTAAGGCTTTGGGCTACCCGAGCCCCTTTTGGTTTGGGGGTTATTCCCTGGGGGGTCAGCTTTCCCTCTGGGGGGTGTATAAGAGCCAAACCCTGACAGATTGGGCTAACGATGACGCAATGCTGGCTTGTCTTTCGCCCACGGACATTGGGGGAGCCATAGCCATTTGCCCTAGTCTTGATTCCCAGCGCTCCCTCAATTATTTAACCAGTCATCCGGTGAGACTGTATTTAGAAAAGGCGATCGCCAACAACCTCAAGGAATTGGCCTGGCAGTTACATCGCCACCATCCGGGGGAGTTTGACCCCCAAGCCATTGAACGGGCCCAGAGCATTTGGGGTTTTGACCACAATTTAGTGATTGATCGCCTCGGATTTGCTTCTGTGGAAGATTATTACGAAGCCAGCAGCGCCTTGCCCCTGTTGAGCAAAATTGTTAGACCAACCCTATTGCTCTACGCCGCCGACGATCCCATGTTCCATCCCGCCATAGTGCGGGAATTGGCCAGCTTGCAAAACCAACTTGCCGCCGTGGATGTACAGTTAACCCCCAAGGGCGGCCATGTGGGCTACATTGCCAATGCCCGTTGTCAGAGGGAAAACAATGATCCCGACGAAAATTGGGCCATCCACCGCACCCTAGATTGGTTGGATACTCAAACTTCCCACCTTATTATTGAGGGGGGCTAGGGGGGATTAATCACCATCTCATTAAGGGAAGCTAAGGGGAAATTGAGGGAAATTGATCACCATGCCGTTAGGAAAAGTTAGAGCGGATTAATCAACTTCCCACTCTTTCCAACAAATATTGCCAAATCTGGTGCGCCATGGCCAATTTTGTACAAGGGGCGATCGCCGTTTTGGAGCCTTGGCGGTCAATAATTACAGCCTGATTACTGTCGGTGCCAAAGCCGGCCTGGGGTTGGTCAATGGGATTGGCAATAATCACATCTAGATTTTTCCTCTGCAACTTTTCTTGGGCGGGGGTAATAATATCTCCCGCTTGGGCAGCAAAACCCACCAGTAATTGATGGGGCTGTTTTTGTTCACCAACCTGGGCGATCAAATCCGGCACTGGAGCCAAAGGCAAGCTTTCGGGTAAATCCCGTTTAGCTATTTTGCCAGTCAACGTTTGGGCTGGTTTAACATCGGCCACAGCGGCGGCCATCACAATCCAATCCGCGGAGGGAGCCTGTTCGAGGAGGGCTTTTTGCATTTGCTCTGCGTTAACCACTGCTATATTTGTTATTCCCATGGGTATGGGCAAATCCCCTATGGGGCCATGGATGAGAGTCGCCGTTGCCCCCCGATCAACCGCCGATTGAGCTAGGGCCAAACCCATTTTGCCGGTGGACGGATTACCAATAAACCGCACTGCATCCAAATATTCCTGGGTGCCACCGGCGGTGATCAAAATCCTTTTCCCCCGTAAATCTTCCTGACCCTCGGTGAACAATAATGCTTGCAGTCGATGCAGAATTTGTGCTGGTTCCGCCAAACGTCCTACCCCGCGCCGGTCACAGGCCAATAGTCCCCCATTGGGCGCCAACAAATGGTAACGGCGATCACCCAGCAATTGTTGTAAATTCCTTTGCACTGCCTCCTGTTCCCACATATCCGTATTCATGGCGGGGGCTAATAGCACCGGACAGCGGGAAGCCAATACCGTATTGCTGAGTAAATCATCGGCAAAACCGTGGCTTAGTTTGGCCAGGGTGTGGGCAGTGAGGGGAGCAATGAGGAAAATATCCGCCCATTCCCCTAGGTCAATGTGGAGGGGACGGTGATGTATGGGTTGCCAAAAATCTGCGTCGCCGTAGGCGGGATGGCGAGCCAGGGTGGTGAAGGTCAGGGGCGTGACAAACTTTTCGCCCTCAGCGGTGAGAATTACCCTTACTTCTGCCCCCTGCTGGAATAGTTGGGACACCACTTCACAAATTTTGTAGGCGGCAATGCCGCCCCCCACCCCAATTAGGATGCGTTTCCCCTTCACCATCGGTCCCTAACCCTAAGCTTCGTCATAGGTTTCATTGTCCAGCAGGTAAAGATAGGGTTCCGCCAAGTCTTCCCGCTGAAAGGCGATCGCCCGCAGGAGATGCCAATCCTTCAGCCCTTCAAAAGCGTCGGTGTAATCATCATTTTCCAACCGTTGGGCCAATTGGGCCACATCCTCGGCGGTGAGGGCGGCTACATCTTTTTTGCTCAGGTTTTGGACTGACATGGACAATACTCCTGAAGTTGACAACCGTCGGCACCTCATATTTTATAGTCTGTGCGTTGGTTGTAACCAAGAGAATAGGCTGAGCTAGGGTTAGAGTACTTGAACCTAGGCCAGTAGAGAGGTGGAAGAAGGGGCTTCCTGCCCTTGGAGCGATCGCCAAAATTTTTGTAATTGAAATGCGGTCACTTCTGGATGTTCAAACTGAAAAAAGTATTTTCCTTCAGGACATAACCAAAGGCGATCGCCAGGTTTTTTCCACCGTTGCCAGCCATTGAATAAACTGGTGTCGATAATGCCGTCTGCTTCTCCCACTGCCACCAAGAGAGGGACAGAAATATGATTAGGTAAAATCACTAATTGTTTGTACAAACTGTGGGGAGAAATGGAAGTCAATAGATCATTTTCCAAAATATTAACAATGGTTTGGGTCTGACGCAGGGAACAGCAGTTAAATAAATGGTGGGCCATTTGACCGAGGAGCAAATGACGGCTGTAGCGCATGGCATCAAATTGACTGTAATAATAGGCTTGCCAATCCAGGGCAGGATATACCCCCACGGAAAGCAGGGAGAGGGAACGAACTTTTTCGGGACATTGACGGGCATATAATAATGCCAACAAACCGCTGGTGCTATGGCCAATTAAATGAACTGGCTGGTCAAAATTTTTTAGATACTCGCCGACTAAATCTAGTCCTACTGTTAAACAGTTGGGTTCGTCGGCGGTTTGATGATAATCCCATTGTAAAATGGGTTGACTTTTGCTTAATTGACGTAACAAAGGACGATCAAAACGCCTCAATGCAGGGCTAAAGTTGAGCCAAATAATGGGGCTTTGGGGGTGAATATTTTGGCTTGTCATGGTAGGAGTCCGGCTAGACATAAAAGGTTGGCAATGATTTAGATGAGGTGAGGAGTAAAAAATAACTTAGTCGATTTAGGGTTATTTACTGGTTGATTAAAATTGACTCAAGCTCAACATGGCTGTGACGAGCGATCAGATTTTTAAGACAAGTCCAAGCAACACTAATTATTGGTGGAATCAATAAAACATTGGGGTATTGATGGCCATAATAAATTGACTTTAAAGTTTCTAGGACTGCAAAATAGGTTTAATTTCACTAACCCATTTCTTCACCCTGCCTTCGGTTAACTCTGGTTGATTGTCTTCGTCCAGGGCTAAGCCAACAAATTGCCCATTTTTTATCGCTTTTGAATCATCAAAGTCATAGCCAGTGGTAGGCCAAAATCCCACTGTAGTTGCCCCTAACCCACTGATTTTTTTCTCTAAGATGCCCATGGCGTCTTGAAAATTGTCGGCATAACCAACCTGATCGCCCGCACCGAAGTAGGCTACCTTTTTGCCATTAAAATCAATTTCATCTAGTTGATCATAAAAGCCTTCCCAATCACTCTGGAGTTCCCCCACATTCCAGGTGGGACAGCCAATAATGAGGCAATTATATTGTTTAAAATCATCCACATCAGCTTGGGAAATGTCCATCATATCCACTACACTGTCACCGCCCATTTCTTTTTGAATGAGTTCAGCGATGGTTTCGGTGTTGCCGGTTTGAGTACCGTAAAAAAGTCCAATTTTTGTCATGGTTACTGGAGAGTTAGTCAGCTTAATTTTTTTGTAGAAATAATCCGGAGAAACTGTTAACTGTTAAGTAGAGCTTGGTTTAGCAGTTCCGAGGTGTTGAAAGAAAGAGGGCTAGTGCTATTGTTGGCGATCGCCTGCATCTGGCGACACTGACAGCAATACCAAACTAAATTTCCTTGATGTAAATGCCGCAAAAGACAGTGGGAACAGCACAAACAAGTGTGAGGATGACCCATAATTTTTTAGGCAATGGGAAAAGATACGTTAACTAACTTAGGCAAGGGAATTAAGAATAAAAGAGGTTTACTATTACCCAGCAATGGAGTCTTAATTTAAAGCTGGCATGGCTAGGCAAAGTAAACCCCGATGCTTGCTTAAGAGAGGAAAAGCTAATGGCTAATAACTAGGCTTGCAGGGAATCAAAGGCTTGTTCGACCCGTTTGAAGTCAAAACCCAAAGCCCGTAGTGCGTGCCAGAGATGACCTTGGAGGAAGAAAAAGGCCAGGAAAAAGTGAGCATTGGCTAACCAAGCCCTGCTGGTGTGGGCATGCATGGGCAGTTCCACTGTGTCGGCAAAATAGGGAAAAATTCCCAATTTAATTGCCAAAGGCGGACCATAAAATTCCGGCGGATAGGCCAGGGTGTTAACGGCACAGAAGTAGGCCGCTACAAATCCCGCTAGGGCAATGCCCCCCAGGGAGTAGGATAAAATGGCTTCTCCAGAAAAGAGCAAAACCTTTTTGGCCCAACCGAGAGGTGGCACCAGAATGTGCCAAATACCTCCACCAATGAGCAGAAAACCAACAAAAATATGTCCCCCCACCAGATCTTCCAGGCTACTGATGCTGGCAAAATGGGTTTGATAACCATAGATAACCAAAGGGTCTAATGTTGGTGAGCTGACTAGGCGTACAGTTTGGCTTGTGGCATCGTACAGGCCACCCCAATACATGGCTTTGCCCGCCAACAGAAGAGCTCCGGCCCCCAGAAACAGGAGATGATGACCCAAAATTATCCCCAGTTGTTGGGGGTTTTCCCAGGTGAAATGGAATTTTTTGCCCTGGCCCTGGAGGGTACTTAGGTCAGCGGGGGCCCGCAGGGTATGAAATAAAGCTCCGGCCCCGAGTACGGCCGAGGCGATCAGGTGGATACTGCCGATGACAAAGTAGGGATAGGTGTCCACAATTTGTCCGCCATCGCCCACGCCCCAACCAAGGGTAGCTAAATGGGGCAGTAGGATTAACCCCTGGTCCCCCATGGCCTGGGTGGGGTCAAAGCGGGAAATTTCAAACAGGGTGAAGGCTCCGGCCCAAAATGCTGTTAAGGCCGCCTGGGCCACATGGGCTGCTATGAATAGCCCCGATTGATCAGCGAAACGGGCATTGCCAGCCCACCATTCATATTGAACGGTGTCTTTGCCATAGGTTTGCACAGAATTACCTCCTCAATTTAGACGATAATTAATAATTAATAGCAATAAATGCCAAAAGTCCTAGGTTGGCAGACCGCCATGGATGTGGGCAATAAAGCGTTCTCCGTCCACCCGAGACCATTCTGCCTCCATTCACACCGGCGATCGCCAATAATTTCCTAGGGCTAAGCTCAAACCATCGTCAGATAGTTGAGAATCTTTAGCACTTACTCCCGAATTATTATAGGGGCATAAATGAGAATTTATAGCAACTAAAAATGTTAAGAAATATTAAGTCTGGTTGAATATGGCTCTGGGCTGGGATTTGGGGTCTGGCGATCGCCTTTGGCGGCGTAACTTCCACCGGGGATGTGGCAAGCTGTTATGGGTGGGAGCGTGGCCCCCAGAAGCCCTCGTCAGTAAAAAAGTGAACAACTCATGGCCTTAATCCAATGGTATCCCGGGCATATTGCCAAAGCGGAAAGACAACTCCGGGAGCAGTTAAACAAAGTTGACGTAGTGCTGGAGGTAATTGATGCCCGCATTCCCTTGGCATCCCAACATCCCGATGTGCCCCTCTGGGTGGGAGAAAAGCCGAAATTAATTATTCTCAACCGAGTGGATATGATCACACCGGAATTACAGGAGCAGTGGTTAACCTGGTTCCGCCAGCAAAATCAAACGGTGTATTACGCCAATGCGAAGCAAGGCACCGGAGTAAAGGCCATTAGCAAAGCGGCTCAGCAAGCAGGTAAAGCCGTTAATGAAAGGAGAAAGCGGCGGGGTATGCAACCGCGGCCGGTGCGGGCGGTGGTCATGGGCTTCCCTAACGTAGGTAAATCTGCATTAATTAACCGACTTTTGGGCCGTAAGGTGGTGGAAAGTGCCCGGCGAGCGGGGGTAACCAGGCAGTTACGGTGGATTCGCATTTCCGATAGTTTGGAATTGCTCGATTCCCCTGGGGTGATTCCCCTCAAGCTGGAAAATCAGGCCAATGCCCTTAAATTAGCTATCTGTGAAGATATTGGTGAAGCGGCCTATGAAAATCAGGCGGTGGCGATCGCCATGGTGGATTTGTTGCTGGATTTATCCCTGGGGTCGGCGTTGACGCACCGTTACCAAGTTGCCCCGGAAACCATGAATGGGGATTTGTATTTAATTGCCCTAGCCGATGCCCGCCATAATGGCGATCGGGAAAGGGCCGCCGTGCAACTTCTGAACGATTTCCGCAAAGGATTACTGGGGCCCCTACCGTTGGAATTGCCCCCGGAGACCTAGGCCGAGATAGACTTAGAACAGGGGTTAATTCCAAGTGGGGCTCAAAACCTAGACGTTGAAGCGGAAGAGCAGCACATCCCCTTCCTGCACCACATATTCTTTGCCTTCACTGCGTACCAAGCCCTTTTCCTTAGCTCCCTGCATGCTGCCGCAGTTAATTAGATCATCATAGGCCACGGTTTCTGCACGGATAAAGCCCCGCTCAAAATCGGTGTGAATTACCCCCGCTGCTTGAGGAGCTTTCATGCCGCTGATGATGGTCCAAGCCCGGGTTTCCTGGGGACCCGTGGTGAGGTAGGTGCGTAGCCCCAGCAGTTCATAGGTAGCTCGGATTAAGGCTTTTAATCCCCCTTCTGTCACCCCCAAGCTAGCCAAAAAGTCCTGTCGTTCTTCCTCCCGCAACTCGATCAGTTCCGATTCCACCTGGGCCGAAATCACCACCACTTTCGCTTCATCCTTAGCGGCGATCGCCTTTACCTGTTCCACCCAATCATTGCCACTAGCCAAATCATCCTCAGTGACGTTGGTGGCATAGATAATCGGCTTGAGGGTCAGTAAACCCAAGGATTTAATTAATTCCTGTTCCTCCGCCGTTAGCCCCACCCGCCGAGCCGGGATGCCTTCATTGAGGGCAGTGACCAATTTTTCCAGGATGGCCACTTCTTCCAACAGGTCCTTATTGCCCCGGGCTTGCTTGCGGCTGCGTTCTAATCGTTTTTCCACCTGGGCTAAATCCGCCAGCACCAACTCTAGATCAATCACTTCCACATCCCGCACCGGATCGACAGAACCCGCCACATGGATAATGTCATCGTCATCAAAACAGCGCACCACATGGACAATGGCATCCACTTCCCGGATATTGGCCAGGAATTGATTGCCTAATCCTTCCCCCTTACTGGCCCCCGCCACCAAACCGGCAATATCGACAAATTCCATTCGGGTGGGAACTACCTTGACCGATTGGGAAATCTCCGCCAATTTCCCCAGGCGATCGTCCGGCACAGACACCACCCCCACATTGGGTTCGATGGTGCAGAAGGGAAAGTTGGCCGCTTCAGCCTTGGCATTGGCCACCAGGGCGTTAAAGAGGGTAGATTTTCCCACATTGGGCAGACCAACAATTCCAGCTCTAAGCATAATGTCTAACTATTTTGAGGATGATTATGGGGGGCAAAACAGTCCCCCATCTTACCAAAATCAGGTGGGTACTATATGACATTGAAGTTCTCCCACAGCATTAAACCGCCTGAAACTTCAGTGAACTTAATTCAAATTTAAGGGAATTTATAGACAATCCCGCCGGACTCACTAGCTTCAAATGTGGCATTAAACTCGATCGCCTTTTGGTCTAAATATTCCTTGGCTTCCTTGCCTTCAATTTCTGCGGCCTTGCAAAATTCCAGGACGGTAATAGTGTTTTTGTTCTCCTCCAGAACTTGAAAGAAAATTTTTCTGAGGTTCTCCGAGGCTTCCATGGTTATTTTTTGTCGTTGCTTTCTGCCATCATGGACTGCACTCCAGAGTAGCCCACCCCCCATGGCACTCATCGGTAAAGCAAAAATCATCAGGGCCGCCGCGGCCCCATCCCGGTCCTCCTGGGACTTAGTGGAATCAAATATTTCCACCACACAGTAAAGCCCTAAAGGCATCCCCAAAGAGAGCAAAAGAAAGGCCAAAATCTGCTTAATCAGTTTCATTGTTTTAGTAAGCTGACAAAAGTGAAATTGGGCAAAAACCCAAGAAACACCTCCATTGAGGCATTATTTTGCCATTAATACCACCGATGAGCGGGGTTGAACCCAATATAGATTGCTCTTAATGGGGGGAGCAATTTCCGGTTCCTGAAAATCCGCCGGGGTAGGCAGATAGGTATCCACCAGTCGGTGCCACACCATACCATCATTCAAAGGAGGCAGCTCAAAACTGATGGGCTCCCAATAGGCATTAAAAATTAGATGCAAAATTTCCTTGGCTGCTGGATAGAATAGTGTGGCCGCCAGGGTGTGGGAAGTGTAAGACCAATCGGGCTGGGCCAGTTTCACCCCCTGCCACACCACACAGGGCCCAGGCAAATCCTTGGTGGCCTTGAGATACATTTGCCGCAGAGCCATTTCATCCACCGGGGGGAGGGGTTTATAAACAGGTTCTTCTCCATCCTGGGCATCCTCCTCGGAGTCATGATTTTCATCGGGCAAGCGGGGCAGGTCAAAATGTAACACCGGCAATAAACTTTCCTCAAGGAAGAGGGATAATTTTTGGGTCAGGGCAATAATCCCCCGCAAAAAGTGGGTTTCGTCGCTGTGGGTTTCTTCGCCGCTCCAGTCGAACCAACTGAGCTCGTTATCTTGGCAATAGCCGTTATTGTTGCCCTTTTGGGTGCGCCCCACTGGGTCTCCCATCAGTAACATCGGCGTGCCTTGGGAGAAAAAGAGAATGGTGAGAAAATTTTTAATCTGTCGCAGTCGCAGTTGATTGATTTTCGGATCGTCGGTTTCCCCTTCCACACCGCAGTTCCAACTAAAGTTATCATTGGCGCCGTCTCGATTATTTTCCCCGTTGGCTTCGTTGTGTTTTTCGTTGTAGGAAACCAAATCTGCCAGGGTGAAACCGTCATGGCAGGTGACAAAGTTAATACTGCGGTTGATATCCGTGTCTTGGCGATAGTAAATGTCGGGGCTACCCAGTAGGCGGCTAGCTAAAAGGGGTACAGTGCCATTGTCCCCTTTGACAAAACGGCGTACATCATCTCGAAAGGGGCCATTCCATTCCGCAAACCAGTCTGCCAATTCCACAAATTTCCCCACGCTATACAAACCGGCCGCGTCCCAGGCTTCGGCAATTAATTTGGTGCCAGCCAAAATAGGATCGGATTCGATCGCCCAGATAATATTAGCGGTGGCAATTTCACTGCCATGGAGGGGCACCCCTTTGGTATCCCGCACCAACACAGAAGCCAGGTCAAAGCGGAAACCATCCACATGCATTTCCGATACCCAGTAACGCAGGGAATCGAGGATTAACCCCCCCACCACGGGGTGATTGGCCTTGACGCTGTTGCCGCAACCGCTGTAGTTACTATAAAAATTTTTATCCTCATCCAGGATGTAATAGGTTTTGTTATCAATGCCCCGGAAGGAAAGGGTGGGTCCATTTTCGTTGCCCTCCGCCGTATGGTTAAACACCACATCTAAAATTACCTCTATGCCCTCTTTGTGCAGGGCTTTGACCATATCCCGAAATTCGTCCACCACTTCCAGGGGATCATCGGCGGCACTGTAGCCCTGGTGGGGAGCGAAAAAGCCGATGGTGCTATAACCCCAATAGTTGGTCAGTCCCGGTTGGGCGTCTTCGGGGTCGAAATAATGCACCGGCAATAATTCTACCGCTGTAATACCCAATTCCTTTAGATAGGGAATTTTTTCAATTAGTCCGGCATAGGTACCCCGTTTGTTTTCACTGAGTCCGGAATTAGGGTTGCGGGTAAAGCCCCCCACGTGGAGTTCGTAGATAATGCTGGCGGCGTAGGGCGTGCGGGGAGCATGGTCATCCTCCCAGTCGTACACACTGGTGTCCACCACCACACTGCGTAGGGCCTGGGCACAGTTATCTCCGGGAACCATGGCCGCTTGGCGGTCGTAAATATCCTTACCGGCGATCGCCTTGGCGTAGGGATCGAGCAAAACTTTATCTGGGTCAAAACGATGGCCCTTTTCTGGCTCGTGGGGGCCATCAATACGGTAAGCATAAACCTGCCCCGCCTTTAAACCCGCCACAAAAATATGCCAGTAGTAGAAAGTCCGGTTCTGTCCTCGATGGAGCTCAATAGTGCGGGCCGGGGCCGGATCATTAGGGCGATCGAACAACAATAGCGTCACCTTTTCCGCATGTTTGGAAAACAGGCAGAAATTAACTCCATCGCCATAGACCGTTGCCCCTAACGGAAAAGTTTGGCCAAGGCGGACATCGGTGGACAGGTTGGGAACAGGTATCAACTGTGGCACGGGCAATTCCAAAAATTGTTCAGACTCTTTCCTTTAAAGCTAGCAAACCTTTGGAAAAGGGAAACAATTCCGATCTCCATGGTTGGATGTTTTTTTCTTCGCTAGGGGTAAGAAGTTGGGCTAGAACCGCAAGGAAAAAGGAGGGAGTTAAAACCCTCTGGGGCAATGGGCTGGCATCGTTCCTCAATCTAGCCCCGGTGGTAAAGGTTCTCCACAAATTAAATGCACTGACCTAATGCGCTCGAACAACCAGGGTAAGCACTCACGATAGGCCGGCAACAGTGCCAAGGGACTGAGCAAAGCGGCGGCGGTTAAATCGGCCACGGTCAACTGGTCACCGCAAAGATAGGGCCGATCCTGCCAACTAGCTAACACCTGGAACGCTAGGGCTAATCGTTTTTTGGCTAGGGCAACGGTGGTGCCATTGATGCTGTACTGACGGCGGACAATTTGAATCACGATCCGGCTGGCAAAGGACGGATCAATGGCCTTGCCTGCCCCGGCTCGGTAATCGTAATAAACAAACCGGGTTGCCGTACCAATGCTTTCATCCAACCAATCTTCTAACCATTGCGCCCTCAATCTTTGTTCAGCATCCAGGGGAAATAAACGGCGATCGGGGGAAATTTCCTCTAAAAAACGGAAAATTTCGCTGGAATCACTGATATATTCCGGTTTCCCTGGGAGTTCTGGACAAAGAACCGGCATCGTAGTGGCACCGGTCTTAGGTTTAAGTTGCAGGGCATGGATACCGGGGGTTAAATTTTTAACTCGGTAAACAATTCCCTTATAACCCAGAGCCAGCCTGGCTTTGCGGCAATAGTGGGAAGTGCTGAATTGGAGCAACAACATCCTAGGTAGCCAATGTGCGACGCTTCATGGTCATTTCATAGGCTTCGATGATGTCTCCCTCTTTCCAATCGTTGAACTTGCTACAGCCAATACCGCATTCATAACCGGCATTAACTTCCCGCACGTCCTCCTTAATCCGTTTGAGGGAATCGATGTTGCCTTCAAAGACCACTTGGTCACCCCGACGCACCCGCAGGTTACGGTTCCGAATAATTTTGCCCGACTGGACGTAACAACCGGCAATGTTGCCCCGACCCACAGGGAAGACTGCCCGCACTTCCGCCGTTCCGAGGGAAGACTCAATTTCTTCGGGATCCAATAGACCCTCCATGGCCCCCTGGATGTCATCCAGAAGCTTATAGATAATGTCGTATTCCCGAATGTCCACCCCTTCCTGGTCGGCCGCTTGACGGGCCCCACTGGCCAGGGTGGTGTTGAAGCCAATGATAATTGCTCCACTGGCGGCAGCCAGATCCACATCGGTCTCCGTTACCTCGCCAGGGGATGCCAACAGAACGCGGATCTGTACTTCCCCTTGGGGTAATTGTTCCAAGGAACCCAAAATCGCCCCCACCGAACCTTGTACGTCCGCTTTGAGGATAATATTCAATTCCTTTAGTTCCCCTTCCTGGGCCTGGGCAGAAATACTGCTGAGGGTCACCTTGCGGGAAGACATCGCCTGTTGCAAACGGGTTTGACGGTCTTCCATGGCCCGAGCTTCGGCCTGGAGACGGGCATCTTTTTCGTTGGTGAAGACCTCAAACTCATCCCCGGCGGCGGGCACATCCCCCAGACCAAGGATTTCCACTGCGAAGGAAGGACTGGCTTCTTCCACCTTGTCGCCCCGGTCGTCGATCATTGCTCGGATTTTGCCGTACACAGCCCCCACCACAATGGCATCCCCAACCCGGAGAGTACCATTTTGGATCAAGAGGGTAGCCACAGGGCCCCTGGTGCGGTCTAGGTGAGCTTCGATTACTGTACCTTTGGCTTGGCGTTGGGGGTTAGCCACCAATTCTTCTACTTCCGACACCAGCAGAATCATTTCTAGCAAGCCGTCTAGGTTATCGCCGTTGAGGGCACTGACAGGCACCATGATGGTATCTCCGCCCCATTCCTCAGCCAGGAGACCAAGTTCGGACAACTCCTGTTTAATCCGGTCGGGATTGGCTTCGGGCTTATCGACTTTGTTGATGGCCACAATTAAGGGCACGCCAGCGGCCTTGGCATGGCTAATGGCCTCTTTGGTTTGGGGTTGCACACCGTCATCGGCAGCCACCACCAGAATGGCAATGTCCGTAACCTTAGCTCCCCGGGCCCGCATGGCGGTAAAGGCTTCGTGGCCAGGAGTATCGAGGAAGACAATCTGTTCGTTCTTGTCGTTGTGCTCTACTTCGACGTGGTAAGCGCCAATGTGTTGGGTAATGCCCCCTGCTTCCCCTTGGGCTACCTTGGTTTTCCGAATAGAGTCCAACAGGGTAGTTTTACCGTGGTCTACGTGACCCATGATGGTAACCACGGGGGGACGACGTACCAGGTTATCCAGATCTGCTTCGTCGAGCATTTCTGTGGTTTTAGCAGCGGCGGCTACTTTTTCGGGGGTTTCCACTGCCACTTCAAAGGATTCGGCCACCATGCGGGCGGTTTCTTCGTCCAGGGTTTGGGTAATTTGCACCGCCACCCCTTTGAGGAAGAGCCGTTTGATGATGTCCGTTTCGGAAACCTTTAACAGATCCGCCAGATCCCGGACAGTTAAGCTCCGGTCCAACATGATCACTTCTGGTTTTTGCACCACTTCTTTCCGGTCGCGGCGATCGCCACGGTTACGGGAACTGCTGCTGCTACCACTGCTGGCTTCGGACTTGAGGGTCGGTTTCTTAACCTTGGCCACGGTGGGGGTGCTAGGTTTAGCCGCCAAGGATTTTGGTTTGGGAGGACGGGCAATGGAAAGACTGACGAGGGTGGGCTTGGGACCATTATCCCCATCTATATCCAGGTCATCGTCATCGTCGTCCATTTTGGGCCGCCGTTTGCCCTTGTTGGCCGCCTTAGCTTTATTGGCTTTTTCGTCTTCATCATCCTCCCATTGATCTGGTTTACCCAGGCGAGGAGGGGTGGGACGTTTTAGCTTCGGCTTAGGTTTTTCGGTGGAGAGCAGATCACCGTCATCGCCATCGTTATCCCCATCGCTCCCTTTACCCCGACTGAGGGGAGGAAATTCCAGCAATTCCGGTAAATTCTCGTCCTCTTCGGGCCGGGGGGGCTTGGGACGGCGCAATTCTACCTTGGGCTTGGGCGGCTCCGGGGCATTATTGGACTTAGGGGCCCCAGCAGGGATCGCCAGTTTTTCCTCTTTATCGTTATTGGCGGAGCGACTCTGACCACGGTTGTCCTTAAGACTGACAATTTCAGGGCGGTTAGCTTTGGGCTTGGCTGGAGCAGCGGGCTTGCCGGGATTAGAAGTGCGGCTGGGAGGCCCTGCTAAACGGGGAGCCGCAGCAGTTTTCTTCGCCGGGGAGCTGGGAAGAACCGGCTTACTGGGGGGCGTTTGTAGGCTGGGTACAGGGGGAGGAGTCAGGGGAGGGGGAGCACTCTTCGGGGTCTCATTAGGAATATCTTCCTGTTTCTGGACCTTCGGGGCTGGAGCTTTGGCCACGGGGGGCTGGGGCGGAGTGGGAGCCTTCGGCGCTTGGAGTTTTGGCCGGGGAGGAGGGGTGGGGCGGGCCGGAAATGCACCGCCGGATTTTTCCTGTTTGTGGTGGATTGCTAAAATCTTCTGTTGTTTGGGATCTGACTTATCCTCCTTCGACTCTGGCTTAGCGGCCACTCTAGGCTTCTTCGGTTGCTGGGGGGTGAATTTTTCGGCCGCCGCTTTGATGCGCTCCGCATCGGATTCACTAATGGTGCTGCTGTGACTTTTGGCGGCCACGTTGAGCCGTTCGCAGATGTCTAAAATATCTCGATTCTCCAGATTTAATTCTTTTGATAGGTCATAAATTCTGACTTTGGCGTTGTTCATCCACTGTCCCCCTGACTAATGATCCATAAATTTAATAAGTGACAAATTGGTTTAGGTGAGTGCAAAGACTGGGTGCACAGACAGAGCACTAACTCTTCCCAGGGGAATTGTCCCCGGGAACGCTTTGCGGAGTTGATAAGGTGAAGCCGAGATTGTAGATGGTCTTACTCCTAATGCTAACTAACGATAACTGCCGCTGGGTAAGTTTCGGCAAGAGGCATCCATGGTGGTGGATGGGGAGAGGGTTTATGGCAGGGCCTCAGGGAGTGGCGAGAAGACGAGCTTCTAGTTGCTCAAAGAGATGGCTGGGGACTGGGGCTCGGAGGGCCCGCCCCAACAGATTTTTGTGGCGAGCCTTACGCAGACAGTCATGGGTCGGACATAAATAAGCCGATCGCCCCATACCGTGATCTAATTGTACAGTTCGGGATGGATAGACTCTGACAATTCGCCAAAATTGTCGGCGATCGCCTACTTTGCGGCAACTGAGGCAACGACGGTATCCGGGGGCCATGGTCAACGGTGGGCAAGAATGGGCAAGAAATGGTCAGGACAAATTAGCGCAAAGCTGTCATTGTCAATCTTACCTAGCTTAACGCTTCTTCCTCCCCTAACTCCGCCCCTTGGTCTTGGTCTGATTCCTCCAGTTCTTCTTCCCCCCTGGCGATCGCCTCGGTAGTGGACTCCAACTCTTCTGCTTCTTCCGCTTGGAGGGCGGCCATTTCCGCTTCTAATTTAGCTTGGGCCTCCTGTTCCGCGGCTTCCCGTTCTGCCCTGGCCTGGGCCGAAGCCGCCGCCCGTTCCAAAATAGATTGTTCAATGGCCTCCTTATCCCGGGCATAGGTTTCAGGGTCTTTGATGTCAATTTTCCACCCAGTTAAACGGGCCGCCAAGCGGACATTTTGCCCCTCCTTCCCGATCGCCAAGCTGAGTTGATCCTCCGCCACAATTACCAGGGCATGGCGCTCCTCCGCATGGATGAGGTAAACCTGGTCTACCCGGGCTGGACTGAGGGCCTGGGCAATGTAGGTAGCTGGGTCTGGGGACCAACGGATCACATCAATTTTTTCTCCCCGCAGTTCATTGACCACCGCATGGATCCGGGAACCCCGGGCGCCAATGCAAGCTCCCACCGGGTCCACATCTCGCTCCAGGGTATCCACTGCAATTTTGGTGCGGGGCCCCACCGAAGGGGAAGGGGGTTTGGCTTCCCGAGCCACTGCCACGATACGCACCACCTCTTCTTCAATTTCCGGCACTTCCACACTGAAAAGGTCCACCACCAAACCAGCCGCCGCCCGGGAGACTACCAATTGGGGGCCCCGTTGGGAGCCTTCCCGTACCCGTTTGAGATACACCCGGAAAGTGGAATTAGCCCGGTAATTATCGTTGGGTAACTGCTCCCGCTTGGGCAATTCCGCTTCCACTTCTGGTTGGCCAAAACTACTCTGCACCGCCACAATGATCGATTGACGTTCAAATCGAAGGGCCCGGGCATTGAGCACTGACCCCTCCAGATCCTGGAATTCCTCTTGGATAATTTTCCGCTGTTGATCCCGCAGTTTTTGCAGTAATACCTGCTTAGTTTGAATGGCGGCCATGCGCCCAAAATCTTTCTGTTCCGGGGTCACATCCAACACCACCTCGTCCCCTAGTTGGGCTTCCTGGGCCACTTCTAGCACTTCCTTGAGGGAAATTTGTTGGTCAGAATTTTCCACTTCCTCCACAATGCGCTTGGTGGAAAGCACCCGAAAGCCCTCTTCCTCCGTGTCTAGTTCCACCTCAAAGTTATTGAAATATTCTTCGGGGAATTGGTGCCCCATCAACTGCGATCGCCGAAAACGTTCGTAGCCCTTCAATAAAGCTTCCCGTAGGGCTTCTTCCACTGCCGTGGTGGGCAAATTATTGCGCTTACTAATTTCACTGATCATGGCCGGGAGCCCCGGTAAACTGACAAGAGACATGGAAAATCCTCCAAAATATTTGCGATAAGGCTCTAGGCCGTCCCCAGAGCTAGACTGGCTAGATTCTGAGGTCAATCAATCAATGGGGTAGCCGCACCGTTAATCCCGCTGTCAGAGGAATAGCTACGGTTCTTCCCCTAATGCTCAAGTACACCGCCTCTCCATCTCGCCCCTGTAAACTCCCCTGCCATTGACTTTGACCCTGGTGGGGATTGTCACTGGTAACCACTACTTCAAACCCTTTAAAGGCAATAAAATCTCGCTCCGTGGCGAGGTAGGGGGAAATGCCTGGGCTAGAAACTTCCAACACGTAGGCGCTGGCTATTAAACTGCTTGCCTCCAATTGGGCGTCAAAGCTCCGACTAAAGGCTTCACAGTCATTTAGGCTAGTATCCTGCTGGAGATTACGGATATCAATCCGCAACACCGGTGGACGTTTATTGGTTTGGAACACCGCATCCGTCACCTCCAGCCCCAAATCCTCAGCAATGGGCTGTGCTAATGCAAGAATGTCGGGAATTACGGGATGGGTCATTGAATACAATTGGGCATAAAAAAAGCGGGGGACACCCACTTCTGGAAAAAAGTCCAAGATTGGGGCAGACCGCACCGTTGCGTGTCTACTCTCCATCTAGTTTAGCAAATCTTCGTGGCCATCAGACCGAATCTCCCCAGTCCCCAATCGATCGCCGGGCCTCATTCCCGTTTACCTGTGACGATATAGGAAACCCGTTGGGCAATGTTGGTGGCATGGTCGGCCATTCTTTCCAGGTGGCGGATAACCAGGGACATGAGCAAAATTGGCTCCACTACGCCTTTGATATCCCTCTGGAAGGCGAGGGTTTTATAAAGGCGATCGTAGGCATCATCCACCACGTCGTCCATTTTTTTGACAATTTCCCCGGCGTTGGGGTCTAGCTGGGTCAGGCAAACGAGGCTTTGGTCTAACATGTGTTGGGCTTGCCAGGCCATGGCGGCAATTTCGTCCATACAGGGATGGGGGGGGTAACGGGTCAACTTCATGGCAATTTCCCCCAAATCCTGGGCATAGTCGCCAATTCTTTCCAAGTCCCGTACCAATTGCATAATGGCGCTGAGTAGGCGTAAATCTTGGGCCACGGGGGCCTGGAGGGTGAGAAAACTGGCGCATTCCTGTTCAATATGGCGGTAGAGGCGATCAATTTCCTTTTCCAATTCGGCAATTTTGAGGGGGGTTTCCAATCTATTCTCAAACAGGGCCTGATGGCTCATGCGGAAGGATTCCTCCACCAAAGCTCCCATGCGGAGTACGTCCTGCTCCACCCGCTTGAGGGCTTGCTCAAAATAACTACGTTCGGGATTGTTAATCTGTTGGGATAAACTGGCGGCCATGGTGCAAATGGGGATGGAGAGAGCAACGGAAAAAACTGGGAGCGGGGACGGGGCATCAAGTCTGCCTAAGTATTTAACTTTGTCCAAAAGTCCCGGTTTTAATGGGTTAATTTAAGGGGCAGAATAGGACTTTATTAAGGGTTCCTAGCAACGAACCATTGAGCTTATTCAGGAAGACCCGCATGCCCAAATCCGTCGTTAATTTTAGGTTGAACGGCCAAGCCATGGCGCGGCTGGCTCCCCCATTGAGGATGGGTGTGTTCATTTTACTGTTGGCCCTTGCTTGGTTGCCGTTTTTGCTGCCCCTATCCCTGGCGATCGCCGATGCAAATTTGCGTTCCATTGTGGTGATGGGAATTTTATTTTTAATTTTCCTCGTCCTGCTAATTTTTTGGAGTCATTGGTGTTACCAAACGCCGCTGTCCCTCAAGGCCTATGGGGAGTACGGCCTGGGTTGGAACCGCCGCCAAGGATTGGAGCTATTGCGGGGGTTGGGGCTGGGTTTTGGTTTTACCTCCGGCTTGTTTATCATCCAGGCTTTATTGGGCTGGGCGGTGCTGGAACCCGCTGGCGATAGCCTCTGGGTGATTATTTTGCAGGGAAGCCTGACGGGGCTAGGGGTGGCCCTGGCGGAAGAACTCTTTTTTCGGGGCTGGTTGCTGAAGGAGTTGGACCAGGGTTACAGCAGGGGAGTTGCTCTGGGCAGTAATGCCGTTATTTTTGCTGTGCTCCATTTTCTTAAGCCCCTGGGGGAAGTAATCCGCACCCTCCCCCAATTTCCTGCATTGGTGTTGTTGGGTTTGAGCTTGGTGGTCACTAAACGCCGCCACGGCGATCGCCTGGGGCACTGCATTGGTCTCCATGGAGGATTGGTGTGGGCCTATTACATTATCAATGTGGGGCAATTGGTCAGCTATACCGATAGGGTGCCGACTTGGGTAACGGGCATTGATCAAAATCCCCTCTCTGGCGTGATGGGCATTGCCGGTCTATCCCTTTTACTCTGGCTGGTGAGCCGGGGACAGAAAGCCTCAGTTTAAACAGACTGGACCTTAACTCCGGTGACGAATTGCCGCAACTTCAATAAACTCACCGTCTGGCCCAAATTTAGGGGCAACAGGGAAATGCCTTCCAAGCGGGATTGCACCCAGCCATCGCCCCAGTACCATTCATGGAAACCGTCAATGGCTCCACTAAGTATGAGCCGCAAATGGTCGTCCCCCACCCTATCCACCGTTTGGGTTAGCGTGGCTAAACCAATGCCAGTGTGGAGGGTAACACCGGGGATTAGACGTTCTGGTAAACCTTCCCCCAGGGGCAGGGGCGCTAACCATTGGCGCAGTTGGGGAATTTTGGTTAAGCTGTCCCGAATTACCGGCGCCGCCGCTTCCACTTCAAGGCGGAGTTGACTATGTTGAAAATTTCCCAGCATGGCTAGTGTGAGTTCAGTTAATGCATTGAACAGAGCAAACTGTCCCTAGCATAACGAGAAACTAGCCCAAAGCAAGGGATCAATACTTTCGGGCAACAATATATTCGGCGATCGCCTGGAGAGGCTGGGCGGAGGGGCCAAAGGGTTCCAGGGCGGCAATGGCTTGGTCAATCAAACTTTGGGCCTGGGCCCGGGAAGCGTCCAAACCGAGCAGACTGGGATAGGTGGCCTTTTGGGCTTTGACATCTTTACCGGCGGTTTTACCCAATTCTTCCTGGGTGGCGGTGATGTCGAGGATGTCGTCCACCACTTGAAAAGCCAAGCCAATATTTTGGGCATAGTGAGCCAATCTCTGTTGTTGCTCTCCACTGGCCCCCGCCAAAATCGCGCCAGTGAGCACGGAAGCTTCCAGTAACGCTCCGGTTTTATGGGTGTGGATAAAAGTTAAAGTTTCCGGCGTAATGTCTGTGCGTCCCTCCGATTCGAGATCTAGGACTTGACCCCCCACTAAACCGGCAGCACCCACGGTGCGACCTAAACGGGCAATAACCTGGAGTAAAGCTTGGGGATCGGCTTGGGGTGTATGGGTGACCACATACTCAAACGCATATGCTAGCAGTCCATCCCCGGCCAAAATGGCAATGTCTTCCCCGTACACCTTATGATTAGTGGGTTTCCCCCGGCGAAAATCGTCATTATCCATGGAGGGCAAATCGTCATGGATGAGGGACATGGTATGAATCATTTCCAGGGCACAGGCCGTGGGCAGAGCCAGGGCTTCATCGCCATCACATAGTTCACAGGCCGTAATGCATAGGATAGGGCGCAGTCGTTTCCCCCCCGCCAAGAGAGAGTAGCGCATGGCTTCGTAAATCTTTTCGGGGCGGGCGATCGCCAGGGAACTGTCTAGGGCTGCCTCGACTACGCCTTTTTTAACTTGTAAGTATTGGGCTAAATCAAAGTCGGTTCGTGTTTGTTGGGCAACCATACTGTCACTGGATACTAAATAACGGTGTTGGGCAATGGCCGGGGGCGGCAACTACGGCCCATTTTACAGGTAGGGGTGATGGAAGAAACCTAGGATAAGGCACGAATGGCTTCCAAGAGGCCCCGGGCTTTATTGAGGGTTTCTTCGTACTCCTTTTGGGGATCGGAATCCGCCACAATGCCCGCTCCGGCCTGCACCGACACCCGATGGGTTCCATCCGCCTGTTCCTGCACCACCATGGTGCGAATGGCGATCGCCGTGTTTAATTGCCCTTCAAAATCGTAATAACCATAGACCCCAGAGTAGGGCCCCCGCCGTTCCGGTTCCAGTTCATTAATAATTTCCATAGCCCGGATTTTGGGCGCACCACTGACAGTGCCAGCGGGAAAACAGGCCTTCAACAGATCCCAGGCTGTTTTATCGGCAGCCATTTCCCCAATGACGTTACTGACAATGTGCATGACATGGGAGTAGCGTTCAATCACCATGAGCTCATCCACTATCACGGAACCCTGGACACAGACACGCCCTAAATCGTTGCGCCCTAGGTCTACTAGCATGACGTGTTCGGCAATTTCCTTGGGATCATTGAGCAATTCTTCCGCTAACTGTTCATCCTCTAGGGGGATTGTGCCCCTGGGTCTAGTACCCGCAATGGGCCTAACCGTAGCTACGAGTTTCCCGTCCGGTTGCCGCTCCGCCTTCACCATGACCTCCGGACTGGAGCCAATAATTTGCCAATGGCCAAAGTTGTAATAGGCCATGTAGGGGGAAGGGTTAATCAGCCGTAGGGAACGATATAGTTGAAAGGGATCATCCCGATAAATAGTAGAAAGTCTTTGGGAAAGCACCACCTGGAAAATATCCCCCGCAGTGATGTAATCCTTAGCAGTGGTCACTTCCTCTAAAAATTTGCCCCGTTCCGTATTGCTAGCGTAGTGCAGTTCTTTGCCCTGAAGCTGTCCTGGGCTCAATAACTCTAGAGGGGTAGCATCGGGGGGCAGGGGCAGTTGCAATTGCAGAACCAATTTGGTCACCCGTTGACAGGCCGCTTGATAGGCGGCTTCAAGATCCACGTTCTCTCCCCGTAGATCCGCAAAGGCGATCGCCCAAATTTTGCGTTTTACCTGGTCAAAAATCAGCAGATGATCCACCTGCATCCAAATGCCGTCTGGTAGGTCTTGCGGCTGGGGTTCATAAACGGGAACTCTGGGTTCCATCCAGCGAATCAACTCATAGCCCCAAACCCCAAACAACCCACCAATGCCTGGAGGTAACTGGGGTAAATTCACCGGGCGAATTGATTCCAAACATTGGGACAAAATATCTAGGGGATTACCCTCAAATGTCTGCTTCTGGCCATCCCGCCAAACTAAATTGGTTACCGTCCCCCTGGCTTCCAATACCCACATGGGGTCACAACCAAGGAAGCTATAGCGGCCAATATTTTCTCCCCCTTCCACCGACTCCAACAGAAAATTGTAGGGTTGGGTGGAGCAAACTTTATACCAGGCTGAAACTGGTGTTTCTAAATCCGCCACCCATTCTTGATACACCGGAATAAAATTGCCCTGTTGGGCGAGTTCAGTGAAGTGAGAAAACCCAGGGGAAATCATAAAACCTTTGCCAACAGTGAAAGAGCGAACTGTCAAAGGTTCAGTGGTGCCTTTAACAAATTCGCCCGTTAGTTAAACTTCTGCCAATTGTGCAAGTTCCGCAAGCAAATATCGCCAGGAACTAAACCTCGTAGGGGGCTTTACCGGAGAACTTGATGGTTACAGGTTCTGGATTTTGGCCAATGCGACGGGTTTTGGTACCTTGGGCTTCCCGACCTTCGTTGACTTTTTCAGGGAAAACGCCATCGGCAGGGTGCAGGTATTGAACTTCACCGCTGGGATAAACACGGTAAATTTTGTAGTCTTGAATTTTGGGTTTAAATTTTGTCCGTAGCTGGGTCCCCAGGGCTAAACATTGTTCTTTACGGGCCAGATAAAGGAGATTTTCCCCTTCATTCATGATGGCTGCGCCGCCGGTGGGCATTTCAAAAACTTGTTCAGAGGCGCTGGTCCAGGTGATGGCATACTTTTCTTCCCGGTTGGCTTTGGAGAGAAGTCCACCAGTGCTGCCACCGAATTTAGGCGGTTGTCCAGAGAGTTCTGTCATAGGGATGAAAATGGAATTTCATAAGGTATTTTAGGGAATCCTACCACTGACCTACGGTTACCATCTGGCTTTGTCAAGAACTGTAACATTTCAGCAAATTTTGTCCCCCGCTGCACCGGGTAGGGGATCTCTGTTAGAACGCCTAGTAGGTTGGTGTAATCAAGATAGAATCATAGGAGTTTTGGCAAGGAGATTATGGGGACTTCTGTGTCCAATCCGACGGCAATTTTACAGACCCTGCAGGTTTTTCTGCAGAAATGGTGGTCTGAGTTTAACCTGCAAACCCGGTTGATGGCGGCGGCCACCTTGGTAGTGTCCCTATTGATGAGTGGGCTAACTTTTTGGGCGGTGAATACTATCCAAGAGGATGCTCAGTTGGTGGATACTCGTTTTGGCCGGGATGTGGGTTTGTTGTTGGCGGCCAATGTTGCCCCGATGATTGCCGATAAAAATTTGACGGAAGTGGCCCGGTTTTCCAGTCGCTTTTACGAAAATACCTCTAATCTCCGCTACATGATCTATGCTGACCCCTCCGGCAAGATCTTTTTTGGCATTCCCTATTCCGAAGAAACTGTCCAAAACTCCCTCACCCTAGAGCGGCGCATCGAATTGCCCCAGATTGATCCCCACAACTTTGACCAGCCCTTTGTGCGGCAACACCACACCCCCAATGGCGATGTCACTGATGTCTTCATTCCCCTGCAATACCAGGGCAAGTCCCTCGGAGTTCTGGCGATCGGCATTAACCCCAACCCCGCTGCGGTCAACTCTTCCAACTTAACCAGGGATGTGACTATTGCTGTTTTTATTTCTATCTGGGTGATGGTAATTCTCGGGGCTGTATTCAATGCCCTCACCATTACCCAACCGATTAAGGAATTATTGCTGGGGGTAAAGAACATCGCCGCCGGCAACTTTAAGCAGAGAATTACCCTGCCCTTCGGAGGGGAATTGGGGGAATTAATTGTTAACTTCAACGAGATGGCGGAGAGGCTGGAGCGTTATGAAGCCCAAAACATTGAAGAGTTAACTGCGGAAAAAGCAAAACTGGATACCCTTGTTTCCACGATCGCCGATGGGGCCATGTTGGTAGATACAAACTTAGAACTATTGTTGGTCAATCCTACTGCTCGTCGTTTATTTGCCTGGGAAAATAAGTCCATCATTGGCGAAAATTTACTGGAAAATTTGCCACCGGAAATTACTGCCCAACTGACCCAACCCCTGAGGGAATTGGCCGCTGATCAGGGAAGCCTGCTGTTTGCACCTGGCCATAGGCCCCAAGAAGAAGAGGAACAGGATAAAACCTACGCCCCGGAAGAATTTCGCATTAGCCTCACCCAGCCGTTTCCCCGCACCATTCGTCTGATGTTGACCCAGGTGTTGGATCAAAATAGGGAAAATTTACGGGGCATTGTCATGACGGTGCAGGACATTACCAGGGAAGTGGAATTAAATGAGGCCAAAAGTCAGTTCATCAGTAATGTTTCCCATGAACTACGTACTCCCCTATTCAACATCAAATCCTTCATTGAAACCTTGAGTGAGTTTGGGGAGGATTTGAGTGAAGTGGAGCGCAAAGAATTTCTAGAAACCGCTAACCACGAAACCGATCGCCTGAGCCGATTGGTCAACGATGTGTTGGATTTATCCCGGCTGGAATCCTCAAAAATTTACCAGTTGGATGCGGTGGATCTGCACCAATTAATTGAGCAAAGTTTACGTAGTTACCAACTCAACGCTAAGGACAAACAACTACAGTTAGAAAAAATCTTGGATCCGGATCTACCCCTGGCCCTGGGCAACTACGACCTACTACTGCAGGTAATGACCAATTTAATTGGCAATTCCTTTAAATTCACTAAAGCTGGGGGGAAAATTATTGTCCGGGCCTATGCCCTCCACCGCAGTAACCTCCGGCCGGAAGATGGCCCAGGGCTAGTACGGGTGGAAATTTCCGACACTGGCATCGGCATTGACCCAGAGGATCAAGCGGCTATTTTTGAGCGTTTCTTTCGGGTGGAAAATCGGGTCCACACTCTAGAAGGTACGGGGTTGGGGCTTTCCATTGTCAAAAACATCATCGCCAAACACCAAAGCCAAATCCATTTGGTCAGTGAGGTGGGGGTAGGTACCACCTTTTGGTTCGATCTGGCGGTATATCAATCCATGTTGATGGTGGTGGGCTAGCTTCTTCTTTGGCGGCGCTAGTTTAAACGCAAAATTTATGCCCAAGTTCTCTCCGGTCCGTGGTTTTGAGCGATCTATCGATCTTTAGGTTAGTTTTGCTTTTAACCAAGTTTTTGCTTCCTGGGCTGTGCCTGGGGCAAGGAGCACACCATTGCGGTAATGGCCAGTCGCCAAGAGAACATTGTCATAGCCATCGAGGGGGCGGATTACCGGCGCACTTTCCCCCACTGGTCGAGGACGTTTCCCACTCCAATAATTAATGATTTCTGCCCGTTCTAAAAATGGATAATAAGAGATCGCCTGTTGCCAAAGGTTTTCCCTTAGTTCAGTATTAGGTTCTCCGTTGGGACAGTCAGTGGGAAATTCGACGGTGGCTCCCAACCAAAATTGGCCATTAGCCAGGGGGACGAGGTGAATATCTTCTGTGGTCAAGACCGATCGCCAAAGGGAATGGTGGAGTGGATTATCGGCGTCGGCAAATTGCAGTAGAAAGGCTTGGCCAATCACTGGCTGTAACTGTAATGGTTGATCATTACTATTTTTATTGGTCACCAAAGGATCACTGCCCAGGCCAGCGGTGACGATAACGTAGTCCACCGGAAAGTCATCTTGGCCAGCTTGCAGACTCTGGCAATTTCCACTAGCAGTGGCCGGAGGCAGAGGATGAACAGCTTGCTGGAAATGGCAACGCACTCCCTGTTGTTGAGCCGCTTCAATCAACCTTTGGGTGAGGGCTTGGGGCTGAATTTGCCAATCCCAGGGGGAATAGATTGCCCCTGCCATGGCCTCGTAACGCAAAGACCAACCTGATAGTTTCTGTTCAACTTCCGCCTTCGTCCATAACTCCAGGGGATAGCCCTGACTCTGACGCACAGTTTGCAGTTGTTGCCAGCGGGGCCAATCCGCTTCCAGCAAGATTTTCACTAACCCTTGGCGATCGCCGGCAATGGTTTTGCCTGTAGCCGCTTCTAGTTCGGGTAAAAGGGTGCGGTATCTCTGTAAACTCTGTTCCCGCAAGCGCCAACCCCGGCCCTTGGTTTTCTGACTAATAACCGCCATCAAAATACCGAGGGCCGCTCCGGTTGCTCCTTGGGCTGGCTCCTGGGCATCAAACAGGTCAATGGTTAACCCTGGCATGAGGCTTAGTTCGTAGGCAATGGTAGCCCCCACAACCCCAGCCCCCACAATGGCTATTTTTGGCATTGGTGAACTTGGCTGCTGCTGAAAATCTGATCATAGGGGAAAATTTCAAGTTTTGCTCTCACTCTAAAACACCTTTTACCCCGTCTCCCAGAAAATAACTGCATCCTATCCCGTGTCACGGCAATAAATTTCAAAATATTTTTTAGCTTCTAGAGTCTTTTAAACTATAAATTCTTGAGTTATAAAGTTTAGGTATTTAGCATTCCAGGTATCTCGACTACTAGACAATAAAGTTGCTAAAATACTTTAAACTGAGAAACTAGTAATTGCAGCAATCAATTAAGCTAAGGTTAAAGTAATGCTAAATTCTAGCACTGTAAACCCCATGGGCAAAATCAGCAAAAATTTTTCCACCAAACAAACCACCATCCGCCTAGAGAGCAAGCTCATGGAGCGGATTAGTAAGCTCTGTGCCAAGGAAGGTTTAAGCAGAGAAGTTTTATTTGAGGCTTTATTTGAGCACTATCTGGAAGACAAGGAGGCCTGGGCTACAATTCTGGAGCAGGCCAAGCAAAAAGCTGAATTTCGTCAGGTGATCGCCAATCATAAGCGGGCAAAAACGATGATGGAAAAGTTTGGCTAGTAAAATTGAGAGAATTGCCAGAATTTTCCAGTAAATCAACAAATTTAAAGCAAATCTGCCAAAATATCAGTAATTTGAGCTTGGTGCTGGTGACGGTTATCGTCGTAGATCATCAGGGTATTTAAATTGCTGTGGCGGCTTAGTTTTTGCACTTTACGAGTGTCCCCATTGGTAGCTTCTAGGGCGGCGGTGATGGCACTGTGACGCACTCGATGGGGGCTCATAACTTTATTGATACCAGCTAATTCTGCACTAGTGCGGACGATGTTATAGATGGCGTTGCCGCTGAGACGATGGCCAAAAGTTGCCCGGTCGAGGGTGCAAAATAGGGGCTCATTTTTAGGGCGGGGGCCAATGGCAGTTAACCATTGGTTGATTAAAGTAGTGCCTTTAACGCTGAGGGTGATGGCCTGTTTGCCTAATTTTCCTTTGCCTTTAATGAGTAATTGGCGCTCCGTTGGTTGATAGTCCCCTAGGTTAAGAGCGCAAACTTCCGCCCGTCGGAGGGCATTGTCCCAGAGCAAACGCAGAATAGCTAAATCCCGCTTACCTTTGAGGGAATCAGGGGCAATGTGGTCGGTAATTTGCTTGAAGGAAGTGGGGCTAACTCCGGTGGTGTCCCGATAGGTTTCTGCCTTTAAACCTTCCACATCTTCTAGGGTGTACTGGCATTTGCCTACCCGGCGGGCATAGTTCACTAAGCTTTTAATTGCCGCCAATCGCACGTTAATGGTGGCTGGTTTCAATTCTCTTTCCAATAATTCCGCTCGATAGCGTAAAACCATGGCGATCGCCTCGAAGTGATCCAAGCTCAAAAACCAAGCAATGACATCTGGAGATGGTTCTTCCCCGGCCATGGTGAGGAAAAAATCCTTTAACGCTTTGGCATAGGTCCTCCGGGTATTGGGCGATCGTTTATCCCGCAGTAGTTCTTCGAGAATGTTTGGATTAAGCCCGGATAAATTGGCAGGGGAAGGGAGAAACATAGGGGGGAAGTTGTTATTTTATTCTTGCTCTTTAACCATCAAATAAAGCTCGGTAATCCGACGGCAGTCGTGGGACTTACTCTGATCCGTTACCCTAAAAGCAGAAAAGGAGAAGCCGCAAACTCCCCCTTTCCAATCAAAAAAATTGAACTTTAAAGGAAGTGTAACCCATGGCTGAAATGGACAGTCCAAGGTTTTATGATTTGTTTCGCAAGGTAGCCAGCTTAGAAAAGCGATTAACCAAGCTAGAGGATGGGCATCAACAACTGGATAACATCCTTGACCCGACTGGCTGGATAGGGGAAGCGTTTGATTTACAGGAGCAAGATCTGGAGGCTATCAAAGCTGAGATTAAAGCATTACAGACGGAAGTAAATGGCAAGTTGGATGCGATTCTGACTCACCTAACCGGATTTAGCAAAGACTAATGGCAAGCACCCTTAAACCACCGCAACCCTTGCCAAAGCCGGGGATTTTTATTTGGGGGAATGTCAGGAAGATTAGGCGATCGCCAATTTGGGCAACCATTCTTGAAGTCGTGCCAAGGCAGATTGCGAGAGTAAAGGCTTTAGTTTCTGAAAATCATTAGGGTTTATCGTCTTAACTCCCAAAAGCTCTACAGCGATCACATTATTATCTTGGTCATAGTCCACAATAATGCCGTCTGCAATTTCTTCAGAGTCAATACCCGGTTTATCTGCCAGCCGGAAGTAGGCTGAATCAACTTCGGGGTCATATTCGATGTTGTTCATTTTTTAAATCTCCTGTCAAAAAAGACTGTCACAACTACAGGTGGTTGCTTATCTGGGTTGTAAACCACTCTTAAAGCTCTGTTGTCGCACTCAGGGATACGTTTCCATTTTCGGACAGTATTTGTCCTCTCGTCTATGTCGGAATAGTCCGGGTCAGTTAGCACCTGATCAATCCATTCCCTCTTAATATTTGACCTTTCTGGTTTCTGAAGTTCATTTCTAGCATGATTTGACAGAACGTAATCCAAGGTACCGACCTACCCGCATGATCCATTGTTTTTCCTCAGATTAAGTATAGGAGCAAGCTTTCTGATCCTTACTGGTGCTTCCTAACAAACTCAGCCACATTTACCCCTAGTTTATGGTGAAAGTCAAGGATGCGGAAACATCCATTATCACATTCTTAGTATAAGATAGCCCCCAGACAGTAAAGGTTCCAGCCCACTAAATCCACACCGGAGCAAGGCTAGGGGTAGAATTGCCAGGAAAGAGAATTATCCCCCCTTTAATTGTTTGCCCATGGCCATCGTTATTAATTACCGTTCTCCGATCGCCGTCCTTGGTGCCTGCCTATGTCTCTCGGCGATCGCCCCCGCCCAAGCTGTGCCCCTGCAGTCCCCTATATTGGTTAGCCAAACCCAACTACTGCCACCGCCCCCCACTAGTCCCAATCCGGTACCGGACCCAAGTGCGTTGAGCTTTACCCCCAATGCCAGTTCCTACCGGGTGATGGCCCTAGTTACCTCTCCAGTAGAAGAACAACAGGTTAAAGCCGCTTATCCGGGGGCCTTTTTTACCACCTTCAATGGGCAACGGCTATTACAAGTTGGTAGTTTTAGCGACCCCCTTAACGCTCAACAGGCGGCCTTGAGTTTGCAAAATTTGGGACTAGAAACAGTGATTAATCCCTAGGTTGATGGACGGTTCCATCTTTCAATTCCCTGGGGGCGATCGCCTGTTACCAGTTAAAGGTCAACTATGTATCAGTTAGTGATTATCGGGGCCAGTCCAGAGGGGTTAGCGGCGGCCCATAGCTGCGTCGAGCAATATCCCGCAGCCAGAATTGCCCTAGTCACCCACGGTTGGGAACGGGGTTGGTCTGGCGATCGCGATGGGGAGTTAGCGGAGGAAAAATTTTGGGAACAGTTACGCTTACTAGCGGCCCAGGCCGTGGATATGGTAGTGGGAGAGGGGACTTTTTTACAAGCACCAGCGGGATTGCTATATCAAACCAAAGAGCGGACGTTAGAGGGGGAAAGTTATTTACTTACCAGCGGCAAAGTTGATGAGGAAAACTTTAATCGCTTCAGTGACACTCCCCAACAGTGGGCCATAGTGGGGGCCTTGCCGGAAAATCTGGTTTTAGCCCAGGAGTTAACCAAGCTGAGTCATAGGGTCACCATCCTGAGTCGCAATAGTCAGTTATTACCGGGGGAAGACCGGGAAATGGCGGCCCTTCTGCAAACCTATTTGGCAAGTTTAGGCATTGAATTTTGGTTTAATTGTAGTAATTTTATCCGGCACTATGACCAAGGTAATTGCACTTATCGCCTCCAATTTAACCATGGTTACGAGGGGGCTAGTCATCACCTCACTGTGGATAATTTCCATTCCAAGGAGCGATCGCCGCAGTACCGAGATCTACTCGCCAATCTGCCGGAACTAAACCCCAATGGCAGCCAAGGGCAAGGTTCTTACCTGATGGTGAACCAAAACTTGCAAACCGCCCATGGGCAAATTTATGCCTGTGGTAACTGGTTAAAAGGCTACCGTTGTGCCCCCATGGCCCAACAAGAAGCCAAGTATGTGGTTCACCAGCTTTTGGGCAAGAATACTACCCCGATTAACTACGGTCAAATGCCCTTTACCATCGACCTATCCCCTCTGTGGTATCGCATCGGCAACCCCGCCGCCCCCCAGAAAATCGTCCGGGGCTTTGAACCCTACAGCGACCACTGTGACCTACGGGGAATGTATAAATTGGCATTAGATTCCCATGACCGGATTATCAGCGCCCACTGGTTTGGGCCACGGGCCCGGGAAAGTATGGCTTTACTACAACTGGCGATCGCCAAGGGGATTAGTTGGTCGGAATTGAAACCCTTGCCCCTGTGGGAAAATTGTCAAACTTTGTACTAAGTTAATGCTTAATATTAACATTCAATCTTTTAATCATCCAAAAGCTCGTCGCCAAACACAAAATCGCGAAGCCCAGAGCCAATAAATCTAAGCCTTCATATTTGCTGAAGTCAAAAATAATAATTTTCCTGGCTACGGCAATTATCGCCGTCACAATCACCAGTTCCACCTGGATGACATTATCCTTCAAATAAACGGTGATATTTTCCAATAATTCTAGGGCGATCAATATATTTAAAAATAAACCAAAAATCTCGATTAAAGTTCTACTAAAAAAGCCAAAGGGTTCCCCCCGTAATTCGATAACTAGCACCTTAAAGAGGTCGAACACAGCAACAAAAACCACTACCATCAGGCAAATGGCTAATAACTTAGAAACTAGCTTCTCAAAACTACGTAACACCGACAAAAATAGTAAGTCTTGATCCTTAGATAATATTAATCTGATGTATCTGTGGATTGGTTTCATGGAGGGGTAGCAGGCAATAACAAAGGTCTCGCCATATTTTATCGGCAATGATCAGCCAAAATTTGCCCAGTTTGTAATGATGATTATTGCTTAAGCGATCGCCGGAGGGGTAGGGAAGATTACAATGGGGTTAATCCCATAGGAAGAGCGTTATCCGTTACCTGATCAATGTGCCATGAAAATTTACCTCGATTACAGTGCCACCACTCCGCCCCGGCAAGAGGTAAAGGCCGCAGTGCAAAATTTTTTGGATCAAAGTTGGGGCAATCCCGCTAGTCTGCACCATTGGGGGAACCGGGCCGCCCTCGCCCTGGAAACCGCTCGTTTGCAAGTGGCCCAATTGCTCAACGCTGGCCACGCCGACAGCATCGTTTTTACCTCCGGTGGCACCGAAGCTAACCATCTGGCTCTGTTTGGGGTCACCCGCAATTACCCCAGCCCCCAACATGTAATCATTTCCACTGTGGAACACTCGGCGATCGCCGCACCGGTGCGATGGTTAGAAAACCAAGGTTGGCAAGTAACTCGCCTAGGGGTAAATGCCCAGGGTCGGGTCAATCCGGCCGCATTAGCCGAGGCCATCCAAAGCAATACGGTGCTAATTTCCGTCATCTATGGCCAAAGTGAAGTGGGCACCCTCCAACCCATTGAAGAATTGGGACGCATTGCCCGACAACGACATATTCCCTTCCACACCGATGCAGTACAGGTGGCGGGGCGCTGTCCAGTGGACGTGAAACATTTACCGGTGGATCTCCTCTCCCTCTCCAGCCACAAACTCTACGGCATCCAAGGCGCTGGCGCTTTATACATCCATCCCGACCTGGCCATTGGCCCTCTGCTTATGGGAGGCGGCCAAGAACAGGGTTTACGATCCGGAACTCCTCCCCTGCCGGCCATTGTTGGTTTGGGGGTGGCCGCCGAGTTGGCCCAAGGGGAATTGGCCGAGGAAATGACTAGGCTACAAACCCTGCGGGACTGTTGCTTTGATTTACTGGCCGATTGTGAATTTTTGACCCCCACTGGTGATCGCCTTTATCGGTTGCCCCATCACGTTAGCTTTGTCGTCCAATCGAGCCGTTATTGCACTGCCGGACTGACGGGGAAACAATTAGTGCGGGCTTTGAACCGGGAAGGCATTGCCATTAGTGCCGGGGCCGCCTGTAATTCCGGTAAACTCAATCCCAGTCCGGTACTGTTAGCCATGGGATATCAAGAACAGCAGGCCCTAGCTGGTATTCGGCTCACCTTTGGTCGGGAAACTACCATGGCTGATATTGAAGTGACAGCCCGGACCATTAAAGAGGTTTTTGCCCAACTTTGCCCCCAGTTAATCGGCATCCAAGGTTAGGGCACTGACTGGATTAATTTGACTGTGACTAAACTAGGAAAAATAGTTACTGCCCCCGGCTTGGTAACTAGGCGCAAAGGCCAGCAAAAGGGGAAATTGCAACAGGGCCAGGTCAATTTGTTCCTCTGTTTCATCCACCAGGACCAAGGGCATTTGGCGATCGCCGACTAGTCTTTCTGCCCGCTGAATCAGAGCACTAGCAGATTCAAACAGGACAATGCCCCGCTCTGGGCCAAAATCACTGCGGGAAATACCCAAACAATCCTGTAAACCCCGTCGCCATTCCCCCAAGCGTTCCGGTGTGGCTGCCAAAATTAACGCCCGACAACGATCGCCGTAGAGTTGATTCAAAATGGCGATCGCCGCTGAACCCACCAAAATATTTTGTAAACGACTATCTAAACTAAGGATGGCGCCCCGGCCACCCAGGGTAAAGAACCAATTTTCAATCCGTTCTGCATGGATCGGCTCAAAGGTGCGACGCAGTTGCCAAGGGGGACCGTAATAATCGGGGCGGGTGCGGTACTGCTCCAATAAAGCTTGAATTTGTCGTTTTTGGCTACTGAAACCCTGCTCTGCAAAACTCACCACCGGGGTGGTGTCAGCATTTTCAATAATCGCATCCCCATGGGTAGAGGAAGATTCCCAACTGTCCCCTACTCCCAACTCCAACTGGTCAGCGGCGGAAACCAAATCCTGCAAACTCCCCACCAAATAATCCTTAAAGCCCTGTACCCGGATGGCCAACTCCTGGGAAGCCCCAGCGAAGGTGGTACGCATTTCCTGTTGAATCCGTTCCTGGCGCCGTTCTAACTTCTCAATTTCCTTTTCCAGGGTTGCTCTTTTTTGCACTAATTCCCTGGTGCCTTCTTCCACTAGCTGGGCCATTTCCCGTTGTAATTGCTGGAACTGCTGGCCATACCACTGGGCTTTTTCCCGTTGCAGAGCGGCAATTTCCTTTTCTAAGGCAGTTTTTTGGGCGGTTAAGTCACTCAACGCTGGGGGTTCGGCCTCCAATTGAGCTTCCACCACTGGGGCTATTTCTGCCACTTCCGCCACCATGGCATCCATCGGGGGCAACTCCTCCGGGGGGGAAAGTTCCTCTGCCACTATCCCATCTCCTTCCCGATCTTGCTCCGGTTCATGGGCATCACCATCCTGGCCAACAGCCGCTGGGGTTAGCCAAGCATCGGAGGGGGTTTCTTCGGGAAAATTAGGATTCAATTCTGGGGTCATTCCGGACGTAGGGACTGGAGGGGACAATAGCGTTCAAGACAAGCCTTGAGGGTGCCGGGGTCAAAGATAATCGGCAAAAAATGGATGCTCTTGACCTCTTTAAAATAAAACAAAATGGGAGCGGGTTCCCAAAAGATTCGCCAGTTTTGCCACTCTGTGTAAGGGAAAGAGCGAATTAACTTGCTCCCACGGTACACTTCCAATGCAGTGGCCGTAAAGCTGAGTTTGATGATGGCAGTCTGCACCATTAAAAAAACACCAAACACGGCGATCGCCAGGCCGATCCACATCTGCAAAAAGAAAACCGGTATGGCCCCAAACAGGAGTACGAGGGGAATGACAAAGCTGGGTTCTAAGTCGGTGCGAGCTTGGCTCTGGATGGGGATACTAGCCATGGGAATTGTGCTTGGTGGTGAATGGAAATTTAATAATTTGCCTATTTTGCCTAATGTTTGCGGGCAAGGGCAAAAACGCTGAGCAATTAGGGATTTTTGCCAACCATTAACGGCGGCAAAATTTTAAAAATTCTTACTCTGATATTCTTCCAACAGGGTCAGCAAGCGGTCCACCATGGTGCTAGATAGGGCATCCAGTAGGGAAATGTTTACCTTGCCCCCACCGATCGCCACGGACAAATCCTTCAGAGCGCTTTCTACTCCGGCCCGGCTTAGTTCATCCTTTTCCAACAGGGGATAAACCCTTTCCGCCAGAGGAATATGCAAATGGGCTTCCGCCAAAAATAGATTCCACTTGGCCACATCAATGGCAATCTGTTCACCAATGTCGGCGGCGAGGGCTTCAATTTCTGGGGTGGTTGAGGTCATGGTCAATGGAGAGGGGATGGGGTTGATGGGGCAAACTTAAGGGAGCATTGCCGGTATCTAGCAATGAACTTCATGTTGCCACTCCCCCCATGGTAGATCACAACCCCAAGAACCTGGGGCAACGGCCATTTACCCAGGCACTTCTAACTGGGCCGTATTACCCTGGGCCAATTTTGCTCCATAGCGTTGGCTCACCCCGGCGATCGCCGCGAGGAAAATCCAGCCCAGCACATTATTCCGCATATCAAAAATGGTGACATCGAATAGGTTGTACAAACAAAGGGCCGCAAAGGCAATGCCATAGGACAGCAGTAATAAATGTTGGGACTGACGACGAAAACCACGACAACGACCAAGGTTGATCAATAGCATCATCCCCTGGGCCAAAATGAAACCCACTGCTCCCAACATCAAGCCAGTACCAATCAGGCCCGTTTCCCCCAACAGCATCAGCACCAAGTTATGGGGATGGCCAATCCAAACGTTCATGGCGGCTTGATACAGGGGGGTAAAATTCCTCAAGCCCTGGCCAAAAATGGGTTGGTCAAGGAACATATCCCAGCTAAATTGCCATTGGGTACTCCGTAGGGCCGTGGTGTAGCGGTCGGGGTAAAGTTCATCGGACAATCTCCCCCAAAAATACTTAGGTACTATCTGCCGCAATGGTTCTTTGCCGAAGGGGCCAAAGGATGCCCATAACACCATGGCAGTGGCTCCTCCGGCCAAGGCCACTAACCAGTACCAACTTAAATAGATGGCGTAGGCAATGCCAATTAGTAACCCAATGCCCCAAGCACTGCGGGAACCGGTCAACACTAAGGCGATCGCCTCTAGGATGCAAGCTACTAACAGGGCCCACACCAGGGGAGGAGGATTAAGGCGGTTACTGGGGGCGGTGAAATGCCAGCGGCGGATGCATTGGATTAATAGCCCCAGGCTGAGGGGAAACACCATCAATAACCAAGCAGAAAATAGGTTGGCATACATTAATAAGGATGACATCCGACCTTCTGGTCTGCCTCCGGCTACTAGGTTGGTGCCGATCGCCGCTAACCAATTGGGGGTGGCCCAGTCCCCATAGATTTGCCCAAAGCCAAAGATGATTAACACTACGGTGTTGGCGGTCAATAGCCAGGCCAAATTATTCAGTTGCTTAAATTGGCAAATTACCTGGCTGAAGGCCAGAAAAACGATGAAGTAGGGCACAAAGTTGGCCAGTCCCAACAGGGCTTCCCCTCGGTCGTGGGCGGTGATGGTGGTCAACAAAAACCACAGGGTCAGGGCGGCCCACACTTTGGCCAGGGGTAGGCTCGCTAATTTTTTGCCATGGAAAAACCACGGGCTCAGGCTCGCAAACAGCAGTGGCAGTAACCCCGCTACAGCGTTGAAAGGCAGTAGGGTTAACCCCACAGATACCGCTAGTTGTTCTTTCTTGAAGAGATGGGAAGGGATTTTCAACTGCAACTCCCAAAATTACCACTCCCCATCTTATCCCCAGGCAATCGCCTTCCGCATTGACCCTCCGTCCGATTGGCAATCAAGCTACTTGGCAACCTCAACCTTCAATATGTTTTTGACTTGATAAAGCCTTTTCATCAGGGTTTCGCTGGCGTGCTCTGGGTATCTTTCAACCACAAAATCAATAAAATCCTGTACAGTACAGGGCTGATCAAAGCCCCCCATCCAACTATGAAATTCTTGATGAATTAATGAATCAATGGTGATTAGGTTTTCTTGGACTGTAGCAAGATGAGGATAGCCATTAACTGAGTAAAGATGATGGGCAGCTAAGGATATTTTGTTAATACTGTCGGGGCTAGCCAAAGTTACTTGGCAAATTTTATCTCTTTTTTTTGTTTTACTTTTAGCATTTGTAAGTTTTTTATCAGCATTTTTAGCATCATTATCAAGAGCTTTTAGAGCTTTTTCTATTTCGACGCTAATAGTATGGCATTTGCTCCTTCTTGCTTTATCTTTCAGAGTATGACTGATTTGACGAGAGACAAGAAAACAACCTTTACCAGAAAACCAAAGTTGTTCACCTTGTTTTTGTTTTTTCGGATCAGAAAATGACTGCTGGACGTAATCTCGATCAATTTCTAATGGATCAGTTTTTGATAAATGCTCAAGTGCCCTGTTCATAGTATGGCCATTAGTCTCCAGAATGCGCCGCAAGCACTGTTTATGAATAAAATTTCTACTGTTAACTTGAATAATTCTATCTTGAGGTTCTGAAAACTCATCTTGAATTATCCTTTGAGCTAGAGCATGTTTTAGCTTATTGGATTTTTGAGTAATAAAGTCTTTAATACGATAAATAATACCAAGATTACCGTGAGCGTCAAGATAATAAGCTATTTTGAGAGCTCCCTGATCAGAAAATTTCTTCATCTTGAAGGATGGCTTGACAATGATATAGTCTTTATCCTTCACCAAATCCCATTCATCATCAGGATCTGAGTCGAAAAACTTAATAATGTCCAACAGTTTTTGATGGCTAATATCAAGAGCTTTGGCTAATTCTTCTTCAGAAATAGTAAATTTTATCGGCATAGTAGTGATCCTCTCTATTTGAAGGTGTTTGGATTGATGGAACGATACATTTGATTGATGCGGTCGAAAACTTTAGCATTCCCTGTTTGAGGATTGTCGGGATGATAAACCTTGGATAGTTGTCGGTAGGCACTCTTGATCTGTTCTTCTGTTGCTGTGGTGCCATCTAGACCAAATACTTGCCAGGGTTTGAAATACTTAAATATATTTATGCCGTTGATGCAATCTTTACCTGTTTCCCCTACCTCGTTAGGCAAAATACCAATAAAATCTCGATATAAGCTTTCCCAAGATTCTTTTCTACTTAAGTTTAGTTCCATGTCTCGTGTTGCCAGTTGGAACTCACCAGATTCTTTTAATTCTGGGGTGCTGGACACAGCAAAGTATTTATAGACTGCTTCCTTAACTTCGCCCACCTTCAGGGCGGGGACTTTCTTCGGTTTCTTGGGAGTCGTTTTTGCTTTAGCTTTAGGCTTTTTCTGGGCAAGGACAAACTCCGCAAACTGCTCTAGGTGCCCGGCATCATAGCCATGCAGGGAAACTAGTCTCTCTATTTCCTTTCTGATGCCATCAGTGACCATGCACTTTCCCTCAATAGCAGATTACTTTGATAATAAATGCCAATTGAAAATTCGTATGTATGCTTAGGACGAGATTGTACCAGATTGTGGATCTACTTTGCTAAATCTGCTTAAATTTTTTTAAACTACAAGGTCATAATACCTGTAGTCATGCGGCAATGGGCGCAAAGGCGGTCTGGTCAAACCTTGGCTTAGTCTATCTTGCAGCGCTGTGAGCTTGAGAATATTGTACTCATGAGCTAATTAGACCCATCCAAACGGCGATCGCGGCAGAAGGCCAGGGTGCTGTAGAGATGGAAAGCTTTGTCCCAATTGGTATCTTCCCGGCGGAGAAAAGGAATGTGGGGGTCTACGGATTTAAGTAATTCCTGAAAATCTAGGGCCGTTTCTGCAAAGGCCTTGAACTCCTTCCAGGTTGGCTTATCCGGTAAATTTGTTTGCCATAGTTGGCTGAGTTGTTGCCATTGTTGATGGGCCGTACCCCGTTGCCCATGGTTAGAGTCACCATCATCCAGACTAATACCCTGGTTAAATTCGTAAATTTGGTCGCAAAAACGCAGAATTGTTTGGTGTTGCGGTAAATGTAAATCACAAATGTGGGCGTAATCTAAAATTTCCGTTTTGCGCTCGATTTTACCCCGCACATTTATATCCACACATTCCTCAAAAATGGGCAATAAACCCTCCACCGTTTGGCTGACATCTTGCCAAGTAAAGCTAAAAGTCCCCTCCTCCTCCCGACTAATGCGATAGGTAACCGTGACCACGGGGGACAAACTTTCAATGCGGAAAACGGGGAAAACTTTTAGGGCCAAAATGTCAGCTAAAGCCACAGAAAAGCTAGGAATGGCCGCCGCCTGACATTGCTGATGGTAATAGTTCAACTCTCCGATCGCCCCAGTGCGATAGAGCCGCCAAGCCCGACTGGGTAACTGGAGCCGAGCCGTGTAGGGGTCCATGGCCATGATTTTGCCAAACTGTATTGCCTTGGCTTGTTTTTCCCCAGGGGGCACCGGTTCCAGCACAAAAATTCCCGCCGACTGGGCCTCCGGATCTGCCTTAGCCTCCTCAATGGCCGCCTGTTGTTCCGCCAGGGATTGAGCTGCTTCTGCTTGACGATGGGCATCGATGCGACCCAGCCCCGCCCTAATTTTGGCCACCAGTTGGGGACTGTGACTAATGACCAACAATTGTCGAAATTTTTGCTCCGCCTCATCCAAATTCCCTTGGGCTTCCACCAGGCGAGCTTGGTAATAGGCCGTCATAGGATTTTCCCAACTTTCCCCCTCCATCGCTGCCAATAGTTGTTCCGCTGTGGCCAGGTCATGGCTGTCAATGGCGTTGGCAATAGCTTTATACATAGGGAAACGAGCCGAAAAATATTAGGTTTCCAACAGAGCAGAGAGCTGGGCTAGGGCTACGGTGGGGGCCGTCACCGCCCGTAAAATCCTTTTACCGAGGGATACAGGCTGAAACCCTTTGGCGATCGCCAGTTCGATTTCCTGATCCGTCCATCCCCCTTCCGGGCCAGTGGCCAACACCATTCGGGCTGGCAAACTACTCTGTTTCAAGTATGCCCCAAGCATAGGGCTATTTCTACGAGTCACACAGAGCAAAGCTATGGTTTCGGGTCCCGTAACCTCTTCGACAAATTCAGCAAAAGTTAATGGAGGGGCCACCGGGGGTAACCATTGCCGCTCCGACTGTTCCGCCGCTTCGGTGACAATGCGCTGCCAACGCTCAAGTTTATTTTTACTGGGCTTTAATAGGGTGCGTTCCGTCAACAAAGGCTGAAACGCTGTGGCCCCCAACTCCGTACAGGGGCGAATAATTTCCTCAAACCCACTACCCTTGGGTAAGGCGATCGCCAAAGTCACTGCTAGGGGTAATTCATTCTGCTCACTGACCGCTTCTAATAATTGGGCCGTGCCATCATCCAAATCATTTAATTGGGCCCGCCATACTCCGCCGCCGCCGTCCAACACCATGAAGCCATCGCCCCTTTGTAGTCGCAACACCCGCTGGAGATAATGCCGCTGGGGAGCAGTCAGCATAACCGTGGCATCAGTAATTTGCTCTGGGGCAACGACCAAACGGTAGGCCATAACAAAATAATTGAGGAATTTTTCCTCGCTAAAATCAATCCCCAAACGACGGTGGAGGATAGGACGAATTGTACAATGGGCTTCTGGCATTGCCCCGGCAGGGTAGTAAACCAAGCATTGATTAGAATTTTATGGCTTTTCGACCCCGCAAACGCTTTGGCCAACATTGGCTGAACCATCCACCAACTTTGCAGGCCATTGTGGCAGCGGCAGATATTCAGTCCGGCGCACCGCAAAGCGGATCCCAAGGCGATCGCCTGCTGGAAATTGGCCCTGGTATGGGGGTTTTGACCAAACAATTATTGGCTACGGGCAACCCGGTGGTGGCGGTGGAGCTAGACCGAGATTTATGTCTTAAATTACGAAAAAAATTAGGGCAAAGGGAAAATTTTCTGCTCCTGGAAGGGGATGTCTTAAAACTAGATTTAAACAGCTTATTACAAGATTTTCCCCAGTTTTCCTCTCCGAATAAGGTAGTGGCCAACATTCCCTACAACATCACCAGTCCCATTTTAGAACTACTGTTGGGCACCATCCAAAACCCCCGTTTACCTAGTTTCCAAACCATAGTTTTATTGGTACAAAAAGAAATTGCGGAACGGTTAACGGCCCAACCCAGCACTAAAGCCTACGGTGCCCTATCGGTGCGTATGCAATACCTCGCCCGGGTGGATTGGATTGTGGATGTACCCCCCAAAGCCTTTACCCCGCCGCCCAAAGTGGATTCCGCTGTTATTCGCTTAACTCCCTATCCTGTGGAGCAACTACCAGGCGCACCGCGTAGCGGATCTCTACGAGATCGTCGTTTACTGGATCAACTCCTCCGCTTAGGATTCGCCAATCGCCGTAAAATGTTACGCAATAACCTCAAGGGATTAATTGCCCCGGAACAGTTAACTACTGTATTAGAACAGTTAGCTTTGCCGAGCACTGCCCGGGCGGAAGACTTGAGCCTAGAACAATGGTTAGAGTTAACTAACTTGTTGCCGACTTTTTTACCCCCAACCTAATGCATTCCTACACCCTCCATGCCCCGGCCAAAATTAATCTTTTCCTCGAAATTCTTGGCGATCGCCCCGACGGATTCCATGAATTGGTGATGGTGTTACAGAGCATTGCCCTGGGGGATGAAATTACCGTGCGGGCCAACGGTACCGATGACATCCGCCTCAGTTGTGGGGACAGTCCCCTGGCCAACGATGCCACCAATTTGGCCTACCGGGCGGCCCAGTTGATGATTAACCATTTTCGCCAGGCCCATAGTCAGTATGGCGGCGTAGATATCACCCTGACCAAACACATTCCCATGGCGGCGGGCCTAGCAGGAGGTTCGGCCGATGGGGCGGCGGTGTTAGTAGGTTTAGACCTGCTCTGGAATTTAGGCTTAACCAGGCCAGAATTGGAACAGTTAGCGGCCCAACTGGGTTCCGATATTCCCTTTTGCATTGGGGGCGGCACGGCGATCGCCACGGGACGGGGGGAAATCATCGATCCCTTACCGGACGGGGATTGCTTCTGGGTGGTGCTGGCCAAACACCGTTCCCTGGAAGTTTCCACCCCCTGGGCTTACCAAACCTATCGCCAACAGTTCGGGAAAAATTACTTAAACGATGACCAATCCCAACGGGCCCGCCGCAAAACCATCCATGCAGGGCCCCTCCTCCAGGGTATTCAGCATCGTAATCCAGGACAAATTGCCAGCCATATCCACAATGATTTAGAAAAAGTTGTTTTACCGGCCCATGAGGCTGTGGCCCAGTTACGGCAAGCATTACAGTCCGCAGGGGGATTGGGCACCATGATGTCCGGCTCTGGCCCCAGCGTGTTTACCCTCTGTCAAGATCAAATAGAGGCAGAACGGGTGTTGGCGATCGCCAAGGAAAAATTAAACGACCCCGATGTGGATTTTTGGTTAACTCACACCATCGGCCATGGCATTCAAATTATTGATCACTGAAATTGGGCACTGAATCAGATCAACCAATTCCGCGAAAATTCTCCCTGGGGTAGGATAACCTAACAGGGTTTTAACCCCAGATTGCCCGCCCTACCTCAATTCAGCATGGATATTAAGCATGGCTTTGTGGACTCCATTGGCCACACCCCCTTGATTCGCCTCAACAGTTTCAGTGACGAAACCGGCTGTGAAATTTTAGGCAAAGCGGAATTCCTCAACCCCGGTGGCTCTGTCAAAGACCGGGCGGCCCTGGGCATTATTGAAACGGCGGAAAAGCAAGGCCAGCTTAAACCAGGCGGCACCGTGGTGGAAGGCACAGCAGGTAATACGGGCATTGGTTTGGCCCATATTTGTAATGCCAAAGGCTATAAATGTTTAATCGTCATTCCCGATACCCAATCCCAGGAAAAAATTGATTTGCTCCGCACCCTGGGGGCAGAAGTCAGGACAGTGCCAGCGGTGCCCTATCGAGACCCCAATAATTACGTCAAACTCTCCGGGCGTATTGCCGCAGAATTGGATAACGCTATTTGGGCCAATCAGTTTGATAATTTGGCCAATCGTCAAGCCCACTACAACAGTACAGGCCCGGAAATTTGGCAACAGACGGACGGCAATGTGTCTGCCTGGGTAGCAGCTACGGGCACTGGGGGAACCTATGCAGGGGTAGCCCTCTACCTCAAAGAACAGTCTGAGGCCGTGCAGTGCGTAGTGGCGGACCCCATGGGCAGTGGCCTGTATAGCTTCGTTAAAACCGGGGAAATTAACCCCAGCGGCAATTCCATCACTGAAGGCATTGGCAACAGTCGCATCACCGCCAACATGGAAAATGTGCCCATTGACGATGCGGTACAAATCGATGACCCGGAAGCATTGCGGGTGGTGTACCAACTTCTCCGGCGGGATGGCCTTTTCATGGGCGGCTCTGTGGGTATTAATGTGGGGGCGGCCTACCAATTGGCCAAAAAGCTAGGGCCTGGGCACACCATTGTTACCGTGCTTTGTGACGGAGGAGCCCGTTACCAATCCCGCCTTTACAACGGGGAATGGCTGGCCAGTAAGGGGTTAACCGTTCCAGATTAGTTTCGGTAGCGAGGCTCTTGCTTTTTATCCGGGAACGGGACTCATGGTGCTCTGTTTGATCACCGCTATAGAAAAAATTGGTCTAACAAGCTATGCCTTTGGGAACTGCCAAAATTTTTCAGCTTAGGTTAACCGGAAATATTCTCGGTGATAGGCCATGGCGATCGTTTTTCAGCTAATTATCCTGGCCATAGGTTTCGTCCTCTTTCACCGCATGGGTTGGAGTTATCTCCAAGCTCTAGCTCAATACCAACCACTGCCTCCCGGTAAAAGGGGGCGATCAGGTCAAAAGGTCTATGTGGAAGGAATGTATAGTTCAGGAACCATTTTACGGTCTCCCATTGCTCAGGAAGTTTGCCTCCGCTGGCGGGTTATCGTCACCGAAAAACAGGGTAAAAACAGCATTAGCCGCCTCGACCATGGTTCCTACGGAGTGGAAAATTTTGCCATTCTACGCCGGGGCGATCGCCGTTCCTTTCTAGTTGAGCAGCAACCGGACACTGTGCTGAAGCAGATCCATGACCTGGGGGGTCACCAGGGACCTAAACATCAATACCAACAAAACTTGCTTTGGCAGAGTAATCATCCCCAGATGGTGGAGTTTTTGCAGAACAATGGCATTAACCCTGAGAACTGGTTGGGGGTGCGACGCTCCCTCACCGTCACCGAACTATTTTGGCGTACTAACGATCCTATTTTCGTCTTCGGTGAACTGACAGAACAAGAAGGACAGTGGTGCCTGAAAGCCCATTTACTCAGCGACCAATCCGTGGAAAAACTCAGGCGGGTGCCCAGTCTATTCCTGTTAATTGGTGTGGTTATCCTCTTTTTTGCCGGCTTGGGGATGTTCAATTTTTGGCGCTGAATCTTATCCCAACGCTTAGTAATGGCAGTGACTGGTTTACCCCAGGGGCATTATCGGGCCGCTACCCCCTCACTGCGGGCGGCCAACTGCACCGCACTGGCCACGGTGGTGGCAACTCGATGGTCAAAAACCGAAGGAATAATATGTTCACTATCTAGGGTGTTGCCGTGGACCAAAGAGGCGATCGCCTTGGCCGCTTCGATGCACATGCTGGTGGTGATGATGCTAGCCCGACAGTCAATGGCTCCGCGGAAAACCCCCGGAAAAGCGAGCACATTGTTAATTTGGTTGGGGTAATCACTGCGCCCCGTGGCAATGACCGCCGCATCTTCCTGAATTAATTCTGGTTGAATTTCCGGGATGGGATTGGCCATGGCAAACACAATCGGGTCTTTGGCCATGGATTGCACCATTTCCCTGGTCACTACCCCCGGCGCACTCACCCCTAAGAAGACATCGGCCCCGGCCATGGCATCGGCCAGACTACCTTCCGCTTCCACTGCAAAGCCCTGTTTTTTGCTATTTAAATCGGTGCGATGTTTACCCACAATGCCCTTGGAGTCACAGATCCAAATATTTTCGGCTCCGGATTCCTGCAATAATTCGGCGATCGCCAACCCGGCGGCCCCAGCCCCATTGATGACAATACGCACCTTGGCCATGGCCTTACCGACAAATTTCAGCGCATTTAACAAGGCGGCCAGGGTAACAATGGCGGTGCCGTGCTGATCATCGTGGAAAACAGGAATATTCAATTCTTTTTTCAGGCGGGCTTCGATTTCAAAACAGCGGGGGGCGGCAATATCTTCCAAATTAACCCCCCCAAATACCGGGGCGATCGCCTTAACGGTGCGGATAATTTCCTCCGTATCCTGGGTGTCCAAACAGATGGGAAACGCATCTAGTTGGGCAAACTCCTTGAACAGCATGGCTTTCCCTTCCATCACTGGCAACGCCGCTTCGGGACCAAGATTGCCCAAACCCAACACCGCACTGCCATCGGTCACCACCGCCACCGTGTTACTTTTGATGGTCAGGGAATAAACCTTATCCGGATCTTCGGCGATCGCCCGGCAAATGCGCCCCACCCCCGGGGTATAGGCCATGGCCAAGTCCGACTGGGAAGTGAGGGGAATGCGACTAACGACGCTAATTTTTCCCTGGCGATGCAAATCAAAGGTGCGGTCGGATACCTTCAGTAATTTGACATTATCCAGAGCCTTAACCGCTCCAATAATTTTTTCCGCATGCTCACTGCTAGAGGCATCTACGGAAATTTCCCGGCGGGTGAGCTTGAGATTACTTTCAATCAAGGAAATTTGCCCAAAACTTCCCCCCGCATCGGCGATCGCCTGGGTAACACTGGCCAAGGTGCCGGCATGGTTGGGTAATTCCAACAGGAGGCTGACACTATAACTCGGATTGGGGGTAAGGCTAACCATAGGGCAATCGAAAAAAGGTTGAAAAGCGAAAATCGACAATCTCAGGCGGCGTTTGGGTACGCAGTCTCTCCTCGATTATGCTTGATCTGTGACCTTTGCTTACCGAGGTTTGCCCTGGCTGTCAGGGTTTGCCTATCTATCCAGCCCTAGCAATCTCCCCCCAGGACCGTTTCCCGTTCGATTCCCTTTTATGCAAAATTCCCCCGCCTCTTCCCGTTGGCAATTCATCAAGGAAAATATTCCCCTGCTCTTTGTGGCCCTGCTGTTGGCCCTGCTATTGCGTTTCTTTGTGGCAGAACCCCGCTACATTCCCTCCGACTCCATGTTGCCCACCCTCGAACAAGGCGATCGCCTGGTGGTGGAGAAAATTTCCTACCATTTCCATCCTCCCCAGGTGGGGGACATCATCGTGTTCCATCCGCCGGAATTGTTGCAAGTGCAGGGTTACGACGGCAATCAAGCCTTTATCAAAAGGGTCATTGCCATGCCTGGGCAAACGGTGGCGGTGAACAACGGCATTGTCTACCGGGATGGACAACCCCTGAAAGAAAAATATATTTTGGAGCCGCCCCAATATAATTTGCCAGCCGTGCAGGTGCCAGAAGGTCAGGTGTTTGTCATGGGGGACAACCGCAACAACAGTAATGATTCCCATGTATGGGGATTTTTACCCCAACAAAACATCATCGGCCATGCCCTATTTCGCTTTTTTCCCGCCAGCCGCTGGGGTTCATTAGCCACCCTCCCCCTTAATTGGTAATTGTTAACTGATAACTGACTGATAACCGATTCACCAGTCTTCCCCGGCGATCACCGTTTGGTCGGCCCAGGGTTCGTCAATGGTGTTAGGATCTGCTGAGAAGAAGAAACGTCATAGCACATAAGGAAAACACGTTAAATGCAAGAGTTTGACAAGTCCATATCCTTCGACGGACGGGATATAAGACTCAAAATGGGAACCCTAGCCCCGCAAGCAGGAGGTTCAGTCCTCATTCAATCCGGCGATACAGCGGTGTTGGTCACGGCGACCAGAGCTAAAGGAAGGGATGGCATTGATTTTCTACCCCTAACGGTGGACTACGAAGGACGACTCTATGCCGCAGGTCGTATTCCGGGCGGTTTTTTGCGGCGGGAAGGCCGACCCCCAGAAAAGGCCACATTAATTAGCCGCCTCATTGACCGTCCTTTACGTCCCCTATTCCCCCATTGGCTCAGGGATGAACTACAAATAGTTGCTACCACCCTTTCCATGGACGAGGAAGTGCCCCCCGATGTTTTGGCTGTTACAGGGGCTTCAGTGGCGGTCATTCTAGCCAAAATTCCCTTCAAAGGTCCCATGGCCGCTGTGCGGGTAGGTCTAGTGGGGGATGATTTCATTATTAACCCCACTTATAGAGAGGTCTATAACGGTGATTTAGATTTGGTGGTGGCCGGTACCCCCGCCGGTATTGTCATGGTAGAAGCTGGGGCGAACCAGTTACCAGAACAGGACATTATCGAAGCGATTGATTTCGGCTATGAAGCAGTACAGGATCTGATCAACGCGCAGCAGGAATTGATGACAGACCTGAGCATCACCCTGGCCACCTCTGAACCTCCCTTGGTCAATACCACGGTGGAACAGTTCATCGAAAGTAAAGCCGCCAAAAAAATTATCACTGTACTTGGTCAATTTGACCTGGGCAAAGATGGTAGGGACGCCGCCCTCGATGAAATTAAAGCTAGTGAAGTGGAAGGGGCGATCGCCGAATTGCCGGAAACCGATCCCGTCAAACAAAGTGTGGAAGAAGACCCCAAACTAGTAGGCAATCTCTACAAAGCATTGACCAAAAAGTTAATGCGTAAACAAATTGTCGAAGAAGGGGTGCGGGTAGACGGCCGCAAACTCGAACAGGTACGCCCCATTAGCTGTGAGGTTGGCTTTTTGCCCCGTCGAGTCCATGGCAGTGGTTTATTTAACCGGGGTTTAACCCAGGTACTATCCCTCGCCACCCTTGGTTCCCCTGGGGATGCCCAGGATTTAGCGGACGACCTCCATCCCGAGGACGAAAAACGCTACCTCCACCACTACAACTTCCCCCCCTACTCTGTGGGTGAGGCCCGCCCCATGCGCTCCCCTGGCCGCCGGGAAATTGGCCACGGTGCTTTAGCGGAACGGGCCATCATACCCGTACTTCCTCCCCAGGAAGACTTTCCCTATGTGGTGCGGGTAGTGTCAGAAGTTCTTTCTTCCAACGGTTCCACCTCCATGGGTTCCGTCTGTGGCTCCACCCTCGCTCTCATGGATGCTGGAGTACCGATTAAAAAACCCGTCAGTGGCGCCGCCATGGGTTTAATCAAAGAAGGGGATGAAATCCGCATTCTCACCGATATTCAAGGCATTGAAGATTTCCTTGGGGATATGGACTTCAAAGTGGCCGGTACTGATTCCGGCATCACCGCCCTGCAAATGGATATGAAAATTGATGGTCTGAGCATGGAAGTCGTATCCAAGGCCATCATGCAAGCTCTCCCCGCCCGGCTCCATATCCTCGATAAAATGTTGGCCACCATCCGGGAACCCCGTCCTGAGTTGTCCCCCTTTGCGCCCCGATTATTGACCCTGAAAATTGAGCCCGAACATATCGGCATGGTCATTGGACCCGGTGGTAAAACCATTAAGGGCATCACCGAACAAACTAGTTGCAAGATCGATATTGCCGACGACGGTACCGTCACCATTGCCTCCAGTGAGGGGGAACGGGCAGAACGGGCCCGGCAAATGATTTACAACATGACCCGCAAACTCAATGAAGGAGAAGTGTACCTCGGTCGTGTGACCCGCATCATTCCCATTGGGGCGTTTGTGGAAGTGCTACCTGGAAAAGAAGGCATGATCCATATTTCCCAGCTAACGGAAGGCCGGGTCGGCAAGGTGGAAGACGAAGTGGGTGTGGGTGACGAGGTCATTGTCAAAGTACGGGAAATTGACAGTAAAGGCCGCTTGAACCTGACCCGCTTGGGTATCCACCCCGATGAAGCGGCGGAAGCCCGTCGTAACGTCAGCCGGGGTTAAGTTAATTTGCTTGTAGGGGTTTAGGGCTAATTGGCCTATGGCCCATAGGGGTCAGACCTAAATTGATTTTGGGTTTGACCTCCCCAAGGCCCCTGATAACAAATCAATGAACTGCAATTGTTTGGCCCAACTTAACCAACTGACATCATCCCGATCCCCTGGGTATCCTAACTTAGGGGATTTGCTTTGTTATTTACTCCAAGTTTTTATTCATACTGTTTTTTCCCATGGCCCATTCTTTCCCCCATAAACAAATTGGCGTAGCGGTAATTATCAATGACCAGGGCCGGGTATTGATCGATCGCCGTCCGGTGGGGGGATCCTTTGGCGGGCTATGGGAATTTCCTGGGGGTAAACTAGAGCCGGGGGAAACCGCTGCCGAATGTATTGCGCGGGAAGTGCGAGAAGAAATTGCCATTGAAGTGGCAGTGGGGGAATCTCTGATTACCATTGACCATAGCTATCCCCAGGTACGGCTCACTTTATACGTCCATCTTTGTCAGTATCTATCGGGGCAACCCCAAACCATTGCCTGTGAAGAAGTGCGCTGGGTGGCGATCGCTGATTTGGGGGAGTATCGTTTTCCCAAAGCCAATGGGGAAATTATTCAGGCCCTGCGCCAAAAGTTTCTCAAATAATCGGGCCACTCAATCCAGGTTTTCAATAATTTTGCGACAAAAAAGCGGGCGGTGTAGAGGAGTCGTACCATACTGCCTTAACCCTAGGCGATGTTTCGCTGTGCCGTAACCCTTATTACTGGCCAGATCGTAACCGGGAAAACGCTCTGCTAAACGGGTAATTAAACTATCCCGCCAAACCTTAGCTAAAATGCTGGCGGCCCCAATTAGTAAGGATTTGTCGTCTCCGCCGGTAATGGCCATTTGGGCAGAAGCAATGTGGGGTAAAGTTAAAGTGTCTCGCCCATCTACCAACACATAGGCCGGCATAACAGGCAATTTTTGCACCGCCCTCTCCATGGCCAATAGACTAGCTTGACGAATATTAATCCGGTCAATGGTGGGCACATCGGCAAAGCTAATGCCGTGGCTGTGGAGATAGGGGGGCAATACCTGGGCAAACTGGACACGACGTTGGGGAGACAGTTTTTTACTATCCTTCACCCCCAAAGCCTGTAATTGGTTAATGGCTTCGATGGGAACCAGCACCGCCGCCGCCACCACTGGCCCAAATAAAGCTCCCCGCCCCACTTCATCCACCCCGGCCACCAGGCGATCGCCGGATAGTCCTTGGCTCTCTTGCCACCATTGGCGATCGTTGTAACAACTGGGGGAGTAAATCAAGCTAATACCTACTCCGCCGAAGAACGCCGGCGTCTTCTGCCAGGACGTTTTTTCGTTTCCGTGGGAGCAGACACCTCTGCCACCGCAGCAGATGAAGCTTCATTATTAAGTTGGGGCAAGTCAACTTTTTCCTGAGCTACCGTTGCGTTCGCTGGTTGCTCAATAACTGGGGCTGTGACCTCAGATGTAATCGTCGGTCCATCACTGGAGGCGTCATCGGGACTATTATCGCCATTGTCCACCGCTGTAATGATGGTATTAACCTGACTGCCATTACCATTAATGTTTTCCTCCGGGGCCGTCGTACCCGCAGTAACCACCGAGACCACAAAGGAGCGGGGATCCTGATCGGCGTATTCCGTTTTGACCAGAGGAGAAATTCCCATGCGGGCATAAATGTCCTGTTCCAAAGTTGTCATAGTGACATCCACCGGAACCAAAGTTTTTTCCACTCTACGGGACGGCCGCTCACGGCGGGGAGGCGCAGTGCCACTGGCCTTTTCCTTGGTAGGGCTGGGGTTAGTACTCTTACTGCGGGCAACCCCCACGGACTTAGTATTTTCCTTTTCAGAAAAATCCGAGCCTCGACGACGGCGACGACGACGGTTATTATCCCGATCGCCTTGCTCTTGATAATTAGGATGGAAAAGTAAGTCTAGGGGGCTAGATATTTTTGCTTCTTCCTTCTTCGGCGGCTCACTAACCTTGACAGTGGGGGGAGAGAGAATTGGTTTTTCTACCAACCGGGGGGGAATGCTACTGCTGACCGCGGTGGGAACCAAGGAAACAAAACCCTTCTCTCCAGGGAGTTCCACCAAATGGCCTAAACCACCACACTCAGGACAGGGTTGCCCGAATAGTTCATATAAATTCTGCCCCTGGCGCTTACGGGTCAACTCCACTAGCCCCAACTCCGTCAACTGGGCAATCTGGGGCCGAGCCTTATCCGTTTCCAAACAACGGTTAAAATGCTCCAAAAGTTGCAACTGGTCCTTATGGGAATCCATATCAATGAAATCGATAATGATCACCCCGCCAATGTTTCTCAGTTTTAACTGCCGTGCAATTTCCGTAGCCGCTTCATAGTTAGTCCAGAGCACCGTTTCCCGGGAATTAGCCGAATGGGTAAAGGAACCAGAGTTAACGTCAATGACCGTCAAAGCTTCCGTCGGTTCAATGATTACATAACCCCCCGAAGGCAGATCCACCCTGGGCTTGAGGGCCTCCCGAATAGTGGCATTGACCCGGAAATACTCCAGAATACTGAGGGATTCTCGGTGACAATCAATTAAAACCCCCTCCGGCAAACGACCTTGATCCCAGTTCATCAACTGTTGTTTGATCTGTTTCATCCCCGCCGGGGTATCCACCACAATGCGATTCACTTCGTCAGAATACATATCCCGCAGCACTCGTTTGATGAAATCATCATCCCGGTCTAGGAGCATGGGGGCACTACGGGTCATGGCCTGTTGTTGCACCAATTCCCATTGCTTTTGCAGATTTTCTAAATCTTCGATAATCGCATCTTCCGGCACATCTTCCGCTTCTGTCCGTACCAGCAGTCCCATGCCCGGTGGCTTAATCAACACCGCCAAAGCCCTTAAACGACTACGTTCCTCCTCCCGGTTAATGCGACGGGAAAGATTAACGCCGCGGCCATAGGGCATCAACACCATGTAACGCCCTGGCATACTGATGTTTCCAGTCAGACGGGGTCCTTTGTTCCCGGTAGGTTCCTTCATCACCTGCACCAACACCCTCTGTTGGGGAGCTAAAAGTTCCGAAATGGAACCGGCGGTGCGTCTTAATCTAACTGGGCCTAGGTCACTGACGTGGATAAAGCCATTTTTCTCGGTGTCCCCAATGTTAATAAAAGCGGCGTCAATGCTAGGCAGAATATTGTCAACTAAGCCTAAATAAATATCTCCCACCTGTTGGCTGCCCGTGGACACCACCAATTCTTGAATTTGATCCTTCCAAAAAACAGCAGCAACCTGATGTTTTTCAGCAATGACAATTTGTTTTGGCATAAATATATTCCTCAAAAGGCCAACCCAAAGCCGTCCCAGTGGTGTGGACAGGGGCAAGGTAGCCTACAGAAAAATGTTGTAATGTTGGACATGGGGTGAACTAAATATTTTCCTCTCTAGGGTCAACCTACCCTCTAGCCCAGTAAACTATTTCCGTCATCCCCGTTGCTATAGTTGTGACCGTTTTTTGCCACCACAGCTTCCTGATAGGGTATGAACAGGGAATTTTGGGGGGCATGGATTACGGTCAGATTGCTGGAGCAAGTCGTAGATATTCCCAGGGAAACGCCCAGGGGACAGCCGCCCATCGCACGGACGGGGGAAATAGATAGGCAAGAGTATTGGAGGCAGTTTAAGACGGAAAAAACTATCTGTTTTTCTGCACCGCAAGAACGACAACCGGTAACGATTAGAAAAGAAGAATCGGGGGCTGCTTACGGCGATTCACTACAGGGGCATAACTTTTGCTGGTTATCCCTGGACCAACGCCAATGATTACATTGGACATCGACCTCGAGGGGTTGGAGTCCCTCTCAAAATAACCCGGGCATTGTCAAAAGAAATAAACCTAATGCCCGAGAAATTTAAACTGAATATAACCTGAAATGGTAGCCTTTAGCAAGAAGCCTCGGCCCTCCAGGCCAGTTGCCTACCCAGCCCGATGACGATCCACTTTATCCAAGGCCGCCTCTAATCCTTCATCCAGGGCACCATCTCCCACAATGGACCGCACCCCTTCCAAGGTGGAAATGATGTTGCGGGGATCGAGGAACATTACCTTACTGCTGTCGCTACTGCCGATCGCCGTACCCATATTGAGGTATTGCTGGGCCAGGAGAAACTGCAGGGCTTCCCTGGCATGGTTATCAGAACCCAATTTTTCCGTAAGGATACTGAGGGCCTCCGCTGTAGCCTTAGCTTCCAACACTTTTTTCTGTTGTTCCGCCTCTGCATTGAGGATAGCCGCTTTTTTCTTAGCCTCCGCTTCTAACACCCGAGCTTGGGCATCCCCCTGGGCGGAGTTGATGGCAGAATCCCGTTGACCTTCGGAAGTGAGAATAGCCGCCCGTTTTTTTCTCTCTGCGGTCATTTGCAGTTCCATGGAATCCAACACTGCTTTAGAAGGCATAATGTCTCGTAATTCCACCCTAGTAACTTTTACCCCCCAAGGGTCAGTGGAAATATCCAGTTCCCGCAGTAGTAATTCATTAATTTCCGTCCGGGCAGTGAAGGTTTGATCCAACTCAAGCTTGCCAATTTCAGAGCGGATTTGGGTCAACACCAAGTTCACCATGGCGGACTGTAAATTTTCCACCTTGTAATAGGCTTTCTCCATATCGATAATGCGCCAATAGACCACAGCATCGGCGGTGATGGCCACATTGTCTTTGGTAATACAGGACTGGGGGGGAATGTCGATGACCTTTTCCCTGGTGGTTTGCTTAAAAACGACCCGATCCAAAATAGGAACCGTAAAATTCAGCCCTGGGGTAAGTTTTTTGTTGTAACTTCCCAGCCGTTCCACTAGAAATTCATTTTTTTCATTAACAATTTTGACCGAAGTACCGATCGCCGATCCGAAGAAGACGAGAAAGAAGAGAAAAAAGGCTTCCATGATTTAGCTCCGCTGTAACTGGGGAAAGGGGAAAGTTGGGGACAATGTCAGTAAAATCAACAATCAATCAGTGAAAAAAGACGAAAGGGTAGAAAATTTGCTCTATGGATTCCCCCATTTGCCGGAGGGTGTGATGGGAGGGCTAGAGTTGAATTTGAAATTGATCTACGGGGGGTTGGAAAGGCTCGTCTTGGTCCCCGGGTAACTCCTGACTAGGCAAATCCTGGATATGAATTTCCTGTCGTTGCTGTTCGTTGAGGGTGATGGGTTCAAGGGTTCCCTCTCCACTATTCAACTGGTACGCTTCCGAAACCAGGGCACTGGGGCAACATTGGGGGTCTCCCTGCTGGTGCTTCAACACGTTGAGGCGGATTTGGCCATTTTTAATTACTAAACTTTGTACCCGCACCCGATCGCCGAGGAAATAGGTGTTGGGATTGGCGATCGGTCCGTCGGGGCCATCGGTCACTACGGCGAGGTAAATCAATTCTTCCGGGCCCACCGCACTGCCCCAGCGTAAAATCACCGCCGCGTCCTGGTCGCCGTCTTGGTCAACGTCCCCAATGGCAATGGGCTTAATCAAATTGAGATTAAAAGTTCCGCCGGTAAACACACCGTTGTTGAGGGGGTAGGTACCTTGGTCGGGAATGTTGTAGCTCAGGTTTTTTAACACATCCACCGTCAAGGGGGCAGAGCTGTTCTGGGTGATCGTCAGGGGGGGGCTCATCAAAGGGGTTGCCATTACCAGGGACCCCAGGGCCTCCCCTCCCACCAGGGCAGTGAGTAAACCTAAACTTATTGAACCGATCCTATTAGCCATTGTCTCAATCCTTTTGGAAATTTCTCTGAACATTGTGCCCAGACAGAAGCACTTTCCCAGGGCAAAAGGACAGTTTCGCAGTGGTTTTTGTTGCCCTCTTTTCCATTCTAAAGGCATGGTAGCACGACCCCTGGGAACAGTAGCAGGGGAACGTTCGTGGTGAGCATCTGCCCCACCTAGGCCTTTGTTAAGCTGTAGAATTGCCTAAACTGTCCTGCCGTCTAGTGTCTATGGTTGTCGATTCTGTGCCCGATTTATCTACTTTTGTGGGAAAAACCATTCGTCCCGTGGCCGCCGTTTCCATCCATGGCATTGTCTTCGACGGAGATCGTCTGTTGGCTGTGGACAGCAAAAATGGTTACCTGTTGGAAATCGATCCCTACACCAACAACACTAAGTTACTCAACGGTCAGTACTGGCAGGAATTTATCGGAGCCACTGGCCTGGCGATCGCCGACGGGCAGCTATGGTTTAGCTCAGGACAGTATGTTTACACCTGTAATCTGGAAGGGGAAGACCTGAAGCCGGAGGTATTTGCCTGGTTTGACGACCCGGTCAATGGGGTAGCCATCTGGGGCAGCACTGTGTACATCACCTGCCATAAGCGGGGCCACATTTTGGTGTATGGCAGGGACACCCGCAAGCTAGTGGCCACTTTTTACAGTCCCGGCATCGGCGTGGAAAACATTACCGTGCGGGGGGAAGAACTGTGGGTCTGTGACAGTGCCGAACAAAGTGTTTATTGCCTCGATCGGGCCACCGGGGAAATTAATTTTAGCCTGATTACTCCCTTTGAAAGCCCCACTGGCCTGGCTTTTTACAACGATCAAGCTGGAGAAAAAGCAACCCTCTATGTGGCCTATGTGCAACAGGAACCCTACGTCCGGGATAACCCCAACGCCGATCCCAACCACGAGTTGATGTATCGGGAAACCACCTTCATCCATCCCCTCTATTTCTACAACGACACCCACAAGCGTTGTACCTTTTCCAACGGTTACTTGGTGGAGATGCGCTACGTTGAGGAACTGGCCCCCCTGGACCCTGTTGATTTAAAACAGGTGGAATGGCGCATGGCCCTGCCAGCGGAAACTCCCCGGCAAAGAATTCGCAAAATCGAATCGGTGGGTTTACCCTTTAGCCGCATTGATGACGTCAACGGGCAAAAGGTCGCTGTGTTCGAGTTTGACAAGCTTGATCTAGATAGTCGAGCCGTGTTTGGCTGGCGGGTAGAAATGGAAGTATGGGGGATTAAATATCGACTGAAACCCAGTGATTGCGAGTACCTTCCCGCCTTACCTGAAGGCTTTGCTGACCGTTACCTAGTGGATAACGATAACCTGAGCATGGAAACCGATATTATTATCCGGGCCGCGGCCGAGGCGATCGGTCGGGAAACCAACATCCTTCGTAAGATGTTTAATATCCGGAACTACGTCTACGACCGCCTTTCCTACGGCATTAAACCCCACATTGATACTCCTGACTTAGCCCTACGGCGGGGGGTGGGTTCCTGCGGGGAATACGTGGGGGTCTTGTTAGCCCTGGCCCGTTTGAATGGTATTGCCTGTCGCACCGCTGGCCGCTACAAATGTCCGCCCCATCCCCTCCAGCGTAATTTGCCCATGGAACCGGACTTCAACCATGTTTGGTTTGAATTTTATCTGCCCGGCATCGGTTGGTTGCCTATGGAATCTAATCCTGACGACACCAATGATGGTGGCCCGTACCCCACCCGTTTCTTTATGGGTCTGGCTTGGTACCACGCTGAAACCGCCAAGGATGTGCCCTTTGAGCAGCTACTGAGTCAGGGTATTCCCGTCAATAAACAGGTGGTTTCCATTGGCGAACTGGCCATCAACCATGTGCAATTCACCATCTTGGAGGAACTAGACCCGGCGGTGCATTTAGCCGATTAATTTAATTTAACTTTGGTGAGAGGGAAACTTCCTTCCCTGTCTACGAGGTGGTGCTGGGAATATTCCCCCGTATTCCCCCGCTCCTCAATGCCAGGTATTTACAGAGATGTTAGGGCCGAAGCAATGTTATGGTGATTCACTGTCAGTAGCATAGGTAGCGTAGGCTTCAGGGGCTAAACCATGGAGGATAATAGCGTCATAACTCCGGAAATTGAACAATTAATCCAAGCAGTGGAAACCGCAGACTCGGCGGCCAAGTTAGTGGGGGCAGTGCGAGCCCTGGCGGCCACCCGATCGCCGTTGGCAGTACCCCAATTGACCACGGTGTTGCGTTACAACAATCCAGGGGCAGCGGTGGCGGCGGTGGATGGGCTGATCCAAATCGGGGACGCGGCCATGGCCCACTTGCTGGCCAATATGGATGGCTACAATTATGGCGCTAGGGCCTGGGCCACCAGAGCCTGTGCCGGCATTGGTGATCCGAGAGCATTGGCTTTGTTGCAGGAAGCGGCCCTGACGGATTTTGCCCTCAGTGTGCGGCGGGCGGCGGCCAAGGGACTAGGTTTTCTCCGCTGGCAATCCCTACCCCAGGAAGAACAAGAGACAGTACAAAAAGCTATTTACGACACCCTGGTCCAAGTTTGTGAGGATCCCGAATGGGTGGTGCGCTACGGGGCGATCGCCGCTTTGGAAAATTTAGCTCAACAAGCGCCCAGTTATCGTCAACCCTTACAAAATTTTCTCCAGTCTTTGGTGGCCGAGGAACCGGAGGCGATCGTGGGGGAACGCATTCTTTTGGCCCTGGAAAATATCAGCCCGATGTAAACCCTGTAGAGCACATTTAAGCTTCCACTGCAGGGATTGTCAAAACCTAGACCCAGATTGGCCATACACTGGAACGAAAAATTTCCTAATTAATCTCATCCAGCAACGATGGCCATCAACACTTTTACCATTGTCAGTTTTATTGCCCTAGGTTTAATGGCCGGCTTTGCCAGCGGCCTCATTGGCATCGGCGGCGGGTTGGTTATTGTACCAGTGCTAGTGTTTGGTTTTGGTTTTACCCAACATTTAGCCCAGGGCACTACCCTCGCCCTCATGGTGCCCCCCATCGGTCTGGCGGCGGCCTGGACCTACTACCAAAAGGGGGACGTGGACATCAAAGTAGCCGTGCTAATTTGCCTGGGATTTGTCCTTGGTAGTTTGTTTGGTGCCAGGGTGGCCACCAACATTTCCAATGAATTGCTGGGGCGTATTTTTGGCGGAGCGATGTTGGTTATTGCCCTCAAAATGATTTGGGGCAAATAGTTTGGATGGGCATGACCTCCCCTGGGGGAACTTTAAATGGTTTTCCTAAGCCTCCGCCCACACCAAATTGTCCGTCGTCATCGTACCCACGAACTTTCCTCTTTTTTTCTACCGCTTGCCCGACTATTCCACCACCAAGGAGCAAGATTTTCCACTGCCAGAATTGTTGAAATTTAGCGAATCCCCCCCGCTGTCACCTGTTCGATAATATCCGCCGCCTTGGTAACACCTCCAGCAGTTTTAATTGCTTGTTGAAGCCGCAGAGCATTTCTTTTGTAGGAATCTTCAGTGAGAACTTTTTCAAGGGCCGTCCGCAGATTATCCACATTCAATTTACTTAAGGGAATAAATTCCCCCACTCCAGCCCAGGCAATTCGGGCCGCCACGGCTGGTTGATCATTGGCAATGGGAATGGCCACCATGGGCACTGCGTTATTGAGACATTCCAATGTGGTGTTGAGGCCGGCATGGGTAATGGTAAGAGCTGTTCTTTGCAAAAGTTCCAGTTGGGGGGCGTAATTAACAACAAGGGGATTACCAGGTAGTAGGGGCATAGATTCCAAATCAGCTCCCCCCAGAGAAATAACCAATTGGGCATCTAGGCCTACGCAGGCTTCGGCAATGGTTTTAAAGGTGCCCATTAACTGATTTTGAATCGTACCCAGGGAGGCATAAATTAGGGGTTTATCGGTGAGTTTGTCCCAGGAAAAATCGGGCACATCTCGCCCCACCGCGCTGTGAAATGGGCCAGTGAAATGGAAATGGGCTGGTAAGCATTGTCGAGGAAATTCAAATGCTGCCGGTTGCTGACTAATTTGCGCTAATGGGGAATAACGATCATTGGGACTGAATTGGCGGGGTAAATTCCAGCGATGACGATAATCATTAATCAATTCCGTAATTGGTTTGGTGGCCCGATCCAAAAGTGCATAGCCAAGGCGATTCCGCAGTTGCCCCAACCAGCTAGGATTGTATGGCCAAGGGGTGGCACAGGGGGGGATAGTGGGCTCACGATTAAGCACCACAGCACTACAGATTGTGACAAAAGGAATGCCGAGGTAATCGGCAATGGTGCCCCCTTCCTGGGAAACTTGATCGACCAATAAAACTTCCACACCAGCCTTGGTTATCACCTCAGGGGCTTCCTTAAAAAAGGCTTCTGTTTTTTTGGTGATCATGGCCACAGTGCATTGCAATGCCTTCAGCCCACTGAGTTTCCCCAACCTGGCCATAAACTCTATTTGGGCTCCCAAGGGAAATTCCCCTATGGCGATCGCCTGAAAATCCAGACCGGCCGCTAGGGTTTTAGCCTGGGCGTCCAACACCCCAAACATGGTCACGGTATGGCCCCGCTGTTGCAGCTCCTTGCCTAAGGGCAACATGGTGTTGAGGTGCCCCGTTGTCGCTGGACAGAGTAGGCCGAAGTGAGTCATGGCAAAAAGTAGTTAGGGAACCAATGGGAGCATCACCTGCCCATTCAACAGGTCTATAGGGCCCCGGCGGCGGTCTGATCCAACACTGTCCCCAAATGGCCCATTAAGTTAATGGCTTGAATAACCGGGGGTTTATCCAAACCCTGGGGATAATCAATGACGCTCACCCCGCCATTACCCTGCTTAACTTGCCAAAAATGGGCTGGGGACAGTCCCAACAAATAAGCCAAAATGACTTTGTTAATGGCATCATGGGCTACCACAATGCCCACGGTGGAGCCATCTCCCTGACTGTAGAATTTGACCCGATCCTGCCAACAGGCGATCGCCCGGTCCCAGACCTGTTGCAAATTTTCCCCTTCTGGCATTTGCACTGTGGCGGGGGCATCCTTCCACTGTTGCAATAAGCCGGGATATTCCGCTTCAATTTCCGTTTCTAGTTTCCCTTCCCATAGCCCATGGCAAATTTCCGCCAATTCTGGTTGTAAATCGAGGGCGACAGCGGGATGATATTGCAGAATAATTTCCGCCGTTTCCTTGGGCCGGGCCATGGGACTGCTAATGCCCAGGTTAATGGTCACCTCCTTGAGAAACTCCGCTGCCTTTTGAGCTTGGTTTTTACCGTTTTCGTTCAACGGAATATCCCGAATGCCCTGGAAACGTCCTTCCCGATTCCATTGGGTTTCCCCATGGCGAATGAGCAGCAACCGCAGGCGATTATTCTCCTTACGGGGAGGGGGGAGGGGGACTCCCATGTGGGCCGTTTGGTTGAGGGATTCTAGTTGCACTGGATCGCCCCAGCCACCGCTAAAGTTCAACACGTTAATGTTGCAGTTAGACTGTTGCAGGCGCTGGTAATGGGAAGCGGGCATGCCAATGGCACTCATTAATAGGCAACGGTTAATGCCGTTGTGGGCCACAATCAACAAGGTTTGCCCGGCCGCATTGGCCAACACATCCTGCCAAAACCTTTGGGCCTGGGCGTAGAGGGCCGCAACGGGGTAATACTCGGCCCCATCCACCGTCATGGCCAGTTGATCGGGAGCTTCATGCCAAAGACAGTATTCCACCGGATATTGATTGGCCACATTCTCCTTAGTCATTTTTTCCCAGAGGGGCAGATTGACCTCCAATAAATTTTCGCTGGGGATCAATGCCGGGGGATGGGCAAAGCTGGCCTGGATGATCTGGCCGGTTTCCTTGGCCCGGCGTAGGGGACTGCAATAGATTTTGTCGATCGTCAGGGAGCTAAGGGTTTGACCGACTTTTTGGGCATCGGCCTTACCTTTGTCGGTGAGCACTGATAAATCACTGCGACCTTGAATCCGTCTTTCTGCGTTATAGGTGCTCTGCCCGTGGCGAACAATAATGACCCGAGTAGCCAATCCTCCTGCCTCCTGAACGATAAAATCAGACCAATTTTACAGGGTTGGGGTGGCAGTGGCCGTATTTTAATCCTGGGGGCGGTTTCCTTCGCCAATTAGACCAATTAAGTGGTTTAATGCTCGCTCCAAATCATCATTGACCAGTTGGTGATCAAATTCCCCCGCCGCTTGTAGTTCCTGCTGGGCCTGGGTTAAACGTTTGGCGATCGCCGTTTCACTGTCGGAACCCCGGCCCCGTAACCGTTCTTCCAACACCTCCACAGAGGGAGGCAAAATAAAAATTCGTCGGGCAGAGGGAAAAGTTTGTTTAATTTGCCGGGCCCCCAGTACTTCAATTTCCAACAACACAGTTTTGCCCTGGGCGATCTGGGCTTCCACCGGTTGCCTGGGGGTGCCGTAATAGTTGCCCGCATACTCAGCCCATTCCAGTAATTTTTCCTCCCCAATCCAAGTTTGAAACTCTTCCTTGCTTAAAAAATAGTAGGACCGCCCATCTTCCTCCCCGGCCCTTGGCGCTCGGGTAGTGGCGGAAATGGACAAAAACCAATGGGGATGCCGCTCCAGCAGTAGTTGCACCAACGTCCCCTTGCCTACCCCACTAGGGCCCGTTAGCACAATCAATTGTCCTTTTGCTTGGGTTTGGTCTGGGGCCATGGAGCTTAACAACTACTCAATAAAGAAGGTGAATAATTCTGAATAACCTTGGGGGAGGGATAGGGAAGCAAAAACTAAGGCGAGAGCAACAAAGGGGGGCAATGTTAAGCGCCCTTTTTAGTAGCAACAACCTTAAAATCCGCAAATACTCCCTAGGAACGAAGCGCCCCGGGGGAAATATCCGCTACCCTAGGGTTCTGTGTCCTTGTAAACTTTTCTTAAAGATTAGCCCATTTAGTCCCCCCTTACCCATGACTGAGCCCCCCGTACTGCACGAAACTCATCCGGAATCGGAAAAGGAACAAAGTATTGGTAAACAAAATTTGTCCTTTCAGCCCATTCCCCAAGCTTCCAAACCAGGCAAACGGCTCTGGCTAGTGATGGGGGCCTTACTTTTGTTGGGGGGCGGTGGTTATTGGTGGTTTCAGTCCCGTTCCGGTGGCCCTCCCGGAGGGGCCATGATGGGTCAAATGCCGCCAGCCCCTGTGAAGTGGCAGGTGTTAGAACCCACTGAGGTTAGGGATTTCACCACGTTGATGGGAACGTTGGAAGCGCCCAAGGGCATGGAAATTGATTCAGAAATTGATGGACGGGTTCAGGAAATTTTAGTCAGGGAAGGGCAACGGGTACAACAGGGGCAGGTTTTATTTCGCATTGACAACGATGTTCTGCAAACCCAATTGTTGGAAGCCCAGGCTAATTTGGCGGCGGAAAGGGCCCAATTGGCGGAGTTGGAAGCGGGCAGTCGTCAGGAAGACATTGCGGCGGCGGCGGCCCAGTTGCGTCAAGCTCAAACCCGTTTAGCCAATGCCAAGGGAGGCTCTAGCCCGGAAGAAATTGCCCAGGCCCAAGCCCAATTGAATTCCACCAAGGCGGCAGCGGAACTAGCCAGTGAGCGGGTGCGCCGATTTCGTAATCTGCGAGACCAAGGGGTTATTTCCCTCGATGCCTATGATCAACAACTGAAGGAAGAACGGCAGGCGATCGCCGATGTGGAAGCAGCCCAACGGCGGTTGCAACAGCTCAAACAAGCCCGCAGCTCCGATGTGGAAAGGTTAACGGCGGAAGTAGATGCCCAACAGCAAAATTTAAACCGTTTACGGGCGGGGGAACGGCCCGAAAGCATTGCCCAAGCTCGGGCCCGGGTGGGACAGGCCCTGGCCAGTGTGAAAACCTTGCAAGCCCGCCTAGGTAAGTCGGAAATTACCGCTCCCTTTGCTGGGGTAGTGGGGTATATTCCGGTGAAATTGGGGGATTACGTCCAGGCCGATGATGATTTGACTAATTTGACTGAAAATCAGCAGTTAGATTTAAATCTAGCCGTGCCCCTCGCCCAAGCCCCCCGGTTACGCCCTGGCCTGACCGTGGAAATCCTCGATGGCCAAGAAACGGCGATCGCCAGGGGGCAAATTAGTTTTGTCTCCCCCGATGTGGACAATGATGGTCAGAGTGTATTAGCCAGGGCCACCTTCAGCAACCAAGACCAAAAACTGCTCAACGGTCAGTTAGTACAAGCCCGCATCATCTGGGAGCAAGACACGGGGCTAGTGGTGCCCACCGTGGCCATCACCCGCATTGGCGGGGAAAGCTTTGTCTACGTAGTGCAAGAACAGGAAAATGAACAAACCGGGGAGCCGGGCTTAGTAGCCCAACAAAAAGCCGTTGACCTGGGCAGTATCCAGGGCAGTAATTACCAAGTTTTGTCGGGGTTGGCACCGGGCGATAAGGTTATCACTGCGGGGCTATTGAGAGTGCAGGACGGAGCTCCTATCCAGCCAGCACCAGCAGAAGACTCATCCAATCCCACTCCCTAGACACATCGTTCAAACATATTTTTTTGCTTAGTATGATTGCCCCAGATTCATCCCCCCGTCCTTTGGAAATTGCTCCAGTGCTCCAGCAAAAACTCTTTTACCGAGGACGTAAATTTAACTTTGACGTTAGTCGGAGGCAATTGCCCAACGGCGTGGTGGGAGACTGGGAACTAATCCAACACCCGGGAGGCGCCCTAGTGGTGCCTATTACAAACGAAGGTCAATTGGTGCTAGTGCGGCAATATCGTTTCGCTTTGGCGGGGCGGCTGTTGGAATTTCCGGCGGGCACCGTGGAAGTGGGGGAAAATCCAGCGGCAACTATTAGGCGGGAATTGGAGGAAGAAGCTGGTTACCGGGGCCACACCTGGCAGACCATTGGTCAATTTCCCCTCGCTCCGGGCTACTCCGACGAAATTATTTACGCTTATCTGGCCACAGACCTAGAAAAGTTACCCAATCCCCCGGCCCAGGACGAAGACGAAGATATTGAACTGGTATTAATGACATTTGACCAGTTTGAAACGGCGATCGCCAAAGGGGAAATGGTTGACGCCAAATCCATTGCCAGTTACTTCTGGATGCGTCATTTGCTTTGAAAACACTAAAATAAACGACGTTTAGCCGGGGGCGATTTTGGCGGAGCTGTGGCTGATTTTTTAACCGGCTTGGATGTACTGGTCTTGGGTTTAGGCGTTGACTTGCCGGCGGGTTTGCCTGGGCTAGACCGTCGTTGCATCGGCCCCAGGTCAGTGGCTTTTTCCAAAACTAGTTCATTGCCCTGCAGAGTGGCTTCCATATCCCAAAAACGCCGCAGGGGACGGCGACAAATTTCCCCTTCCGTATCCTTCAAAATTCCACTAATTTTTACTTTAAAAAACAAGGGTCGTTTACTAGGGGACTTGGGGGATTGGCGAATTTTCATCACAATGTTTTCCCTCGCCTGGGATACAAATACCACTTCCCCGCGGATGGAAAAATAGGGGTGATCTACTTTTGGACTAGGTAAACTGTTCGAGGCAGGGTCAGAGGCCGAGGTCAGACCAGGGCCAAGATTTTCCGGTTCCCATAATCCCGCCAATTGAAAATGGAGGTGATCATCCTTATCCCGCAGTCGGGGATAAACCACCCAAAAATGGGGATCTTCCAAGTTGACATGGCGTTTGAATAAACTGAAAGTTTTTCCTAATAACACTGACTCCACAATGTCACCGGTTTCCGTCACCAATATTCCCCGTTGACTGGATTCCTCGCTGGCATAGTAGCGCCCATATACCACACCGATCGCCCGGAATTGCTTGGGGTGACTAGGGGGAGAAATGGGATGCTGACGGGGCTGTAGCGCAGAATCGGCCATGGATGATCAAAGTCAGTTTTAAAAGTAATACAGTCTAGGCTGGGGGGCTAATGTGACGCCCGCTGGACACTAGGCACATTCTACCTTGAACTATCTAACCGGATTGTTTTTGGGCAATCTCAGATAAAATGAGCCTGGAATCCCTGACCCTTTTATTCTCCTTGCCATGACCGCCCCCTTTACCCCTGCCGAAATCGCCGCCGAAGGTATAAAACCCGATGAGTACCTGGATATTGTGCAACGGCTCGGCCGTCATCCTAACAAAGCTGAGCTTGGCATGTTCGGTGTTATGTGGTCAGAACATTGTTGTTATAAAAATTCCCGCCCCTTATTGAGTAGTTTTCCCACCGAAGGAGAACAAATTTTAGTAGGCCCTGGGGAAAATGCCGGAGTAGTGGATCTGGGAGATGGCCTGCAACTAGCTTTTAAAATCGAATCCCATAACCATCCCTCTGCAGTGGAACCATTCCAGGGGGCAGCCACCGGGGTGGGGGGGATTCTACGGGACATTTTCACCATGGGAGCCCGGCCGATCGCCATTTTAAACTCCCTTCGTTTTGGCAATTTGGACGATGCTAGGAATCGGCGCATTTTCACCGGGGTAGTGGACGGCATTAGCCATTACGGCAATTGTGTTGGCGTACCCACCGTGGGCGGAGAAATTTATTTTGATCCAGCCTATTCCGGCAATCCCTTAGTCAACGCCATGGCCTTGGGCTTGATGGAAACGGAAGAAATTGTCAAAGCTGGGGCTTCCGGGGTAGGCAATCCAGTTTTATATGTCGGTTCCACCACGGGGCGGGATGGCATGGGGGGAGCCAGTTTTGCCAGTGCTGAGTTGACGGATCAGTCCATGGACGATCGTCCAGCGGTGCAGGTGGGGGATCCATTTTTAGAAAAATCCTTGATTGAAGCCTGTTTGGAAGCCTTTAAAAGTGGGGCAGTGGTGGCGGCCCAGGACATGGGGGCAGCCGGTATCACCTGTTCTACGGCGGAAATGGCGGCCAAGGGAGGCGTAGGCATTGAGCTGGATTTAGACAAAATTCCGGTGCGGGAAACGGGCATGGTGCCCTACGAATATCTCCTATCTGAATCCCAGGAACGGATGTTATTTGTGGCGCAACCGGGGCGGGAACAGGAATTAATCGACATTTTTCACCGTTGGGGTTTGCAGGCAGTGGTGGCAGGGCAAGTAATTGCTGACCCCATTGTGCGGATCTTTTTCCAAGGGGAAATTGCGGCGGAAATTCCGGCCACAGCCCTGGCGGACAATACTCCTATCTACCATCATCAGTTGTTAGACCAAGCCCCGGACTATGCCCAACGAGCTTGGCAGTGGCAGGAAAATACTTTACCCAAGGCGGCGATCGCCGGGATTGACATTGCAGGGCAAAAGCAAAGCTGGAATGAAGTGTTGTTAACCCTGTTGGATAGTCCCACCATTGCTTCCAAGTATTGGGTGTACCGTCAGTACGACTATCAAGTGCAAAACAACACGGTGATAGTGCCCGGTGGGGCCGATGCGGCAGTGGTGCGGGTTCGTCCCCTGGATGCCAAGCCCGAGGAATGTGTGATTGGGGTGGCGGCCACTACGGATTGTAATGCCCGTTACGTTTACCTCAACCCCCTCGAAGGAGCCAAGGCGGCAGTGGCAGAAGCGGCCCGTAATCTAAGTTGTGTGGGGGCAGAACCCCTGGCGGTAACGGACAATTTAAACTTTGGTAGTCCTGAAAATCCGGTGGGCTATTGGCAACTGGCCCTAGCCTGTGAGGGCATTGCAGAGGGCTGTCGGCAGTTGAACACGCCGGTAACCGGGGGCAATGTCAGCCTTTATAACGAAACATTGGATTCCAACGGTAAACCCCAACCCATTTATCCGACGCCGGTCATTGGCATGGTGGGACGGGTAGAAAATATCAATCAAGTTGTTGGCCAAGGTTGGCGCAATTCGGGGGATGGCATTTACTTGCTAGGTAGTAATGACGGCAATACCCTGGGGGGATCAGAATATTTGGCTGTTGTTCATCACACCGTTGCTGGTCAGCCACCCCACGTCGATTTTGATCTGGAAAAAGCAGTGCAACAGGCCTGTCGTCATGGCATTGCCCAGGGATGGGTAAACGCAGCCCACGATTGTGCGGAAGGAGGTTTATCGGTAGCCCTAGCAGAAATGGCGATCGCCGCTCAGTTGGGGGCAGAAATTAATCTATCTGATTCCGAGCAAAGATTGGATAACTTACTGTTTGGAGAATCTGCCAGTCGCATTGTGGTGGCAGTGGCACCGGCCAATCAGTCCGACTGGGAATCCTATTTAACTAGTCAATCTTTCCCCTGGCAAAAATTAGGTGTGGTGGGTAGTGAACAGGGCAATCTAACCCTTTTAGATGGCCAAAATAACCCTCTGATTGATTTACCAGTTTCCGCCCTAACCGAACCTTGGCAAACGGCGATCTCTAATCGATTAAGGCTTTAGAAGTCAATATTTTAGAAGGATTGGTGGTACAAAAGTTATTTGACTTAATTTATCCAGGCTCAAAGCATTTGAAAAACTCTCTTTATGTTTCTCAATCCTCTTTTGTTGAGAACCTATAGCAAAGATTGCTAAGGTTAGGACATAATGTATGGAAAGAGTTAGGAAAAAAGCGATGCCAGCCCCCTACAGTGTAGATCTAAGAGAGAAAGCGGTAAGTGCAGTAGAAAAAGGAGAGAAGAAAAGCCATGTCTGCCGAACACTGAACATTAGTCGCAACACCTTAGACCTATGGATAAAAAAGAAGAAAGAAACAGGAAGTGTAGCCGCGAAGAGAGATTATGAGCGTGGTCCACGACCGAAAATAGATGATTTGGATAAATTCAGAGAATTTGCGGAGGAGAACGGTCATTTAACGCAAAAACAAATGGCAGAAAAATGGCCAGAGCCTGTAAGTAGAATAAGAATAAGTAAGGCTCTAAAGAAAATAGGGTTTACTAGAAAAAAAAACTTATATTTACAGGGAAATAGAAGAGGAAGAGAGAAAGGCATTTGAAGATGAAATCAAGCAATATGCGGCAGAAAAACTGATTTATATGGATCAAGCCGGTCTAGATGACACTCTAGACTACCCCTATGGGTACTGTCATAAATCAGAGAGATTAAAGGCGAGCAAATTAGGACATAGAACCAAGAGAGTCAGCATAATAAGTTGTTGGTGGAATGGAACAACAATAGCTCCAATGATATTTGAAGGATACTGTAACGCTCAAGTAGTATGCACGTGGATAGAAGAAATGTTATTACCAGAGTTAATACCAGGTCAGATACTAATCATGGATAATGCAAGCTTTCATCCGAAAGAAAGAATAAAGGCATTGGTAGCAAAAGCTGGGTGTGAGGTTATATTTTTACCACCATATTCACCAGACTTGAACAAAATTGAGAAGTTCTGGGCGAGACTAAAACGTTATGTTTCCCAACTTGTTAGTAATGGAGAATCGCTGATTTCTGCATTGGATATAGCGTTGAGAGAACTGTCCTAACTATCTCGTCATTTGCTATAGCCCTCTTCCGTCAGACTGAGGGAATTAAAATGGAGATAAAAGGCTGAAAAGCGCGGAGGGAGAATGACAAAGACAAGAGAGGCGAAAAAGACAGTACAGTGTGTAGACACATATAGTGAACTGTATAAAGATATATTTCCAGAAGTGAGGTCTTATGAGTCATTTAAATATATCATTGTGGGAATATTAAGTGATATAAAAAGAAAGAGTTTACCTGCAATAGCATCATCACTAGGATTGAAAAATGAACAGGGATTACTGCATTTCATGACAGATTCTCCTTGGGAATTAAAAGAATTAGAAAAAAGAAGATTAAATATTATCTTAGAAGTTTTAGAAGGAAGAGAAATAATAGTAATAATAGATGAAACAGGAGACCCCAAAAAAGGGAAAACAACAGATTATGTAAAAAGACAATATATTGGAAATTTAGGAAAAATAGAAAGCGGTATAGTGTCAGTAAATGCCTATGGTTACTGCAATGGAGTAACGTTTCCTCTAGAATCAAAAGTATTTAAACCAAAAGAAAGATTAAAAGAGGGAGATAAGTATAAAACAAAGCCGGAATTAGCAGTAGAGATAATAAAAGAACTAGAAGAAAGTGGTTTTAAAATAAAAAGAGTAGTGTCAGATAGCTTATATGGAGAAAGCCATAGCAATTTTATCAGTGCCGTAGAGGAATTAAAAATAGAATATGCAGTGGGAATCCGGAGCAATCATGGGGTCTGGCTTCCAAAGGAAGCTAAAGTAAGGGCAAATAAGTGGAGGAGGTTTGAACATATAAGATGGGATGGAAAACAGGAAGATAGGTATATCAGAGAAATAGTTTATGGCAAAAAAAACGCAATAAGATATTGGGAAATTAAAACAGAAACAGAAAAAGAGGAGGAAAAAGCAGGATGGTTTGTAATGACTCGAATACCAGATATTAAATATAAAGAAGTTGGCAGAATATATGGGGTAAGGTCATGGATAGAATATGGATTTAAGCAATGCAAAAGTGAATTAGGATGGGCAGATTTTAGGGTAACTCATTATGAGCAAATTCAAAAATGGTGGGAATTAGTGATGTGTGCATATTGTATGATTTGTTTTTATGATGAGAATTTTAATCCGACTCTAAATTCAACGTCAAAGTATCATCAAAAGCATGAAAAATGGGATAAAGAAGAAGGGTGGAAAAAATGGCTAAACAACCTACGATTAGTGATCTCTGTATTTAATGCAATAAATCTTATCAAAAAGTGGTTAAAAGTATTTCCATTTGCCCATGTTTTGGATGAGTTAACTAAACTTTACAACAAGGTTGATAAGCTAGATCGATTAAAGTATTTGCTAAATTCATGGAATACATTCTATTCTTCTTCTGCCTAGATTGACGGAAGAGGGATAGTTTATTTTTTCTGTTCACCATGATAAATATATGAAATATTGTCAACTTTTCAAGAAAAAATCGAATTCGGTCATTTATGTCAATCACTATAAATAAACAATTGAGCTAATGGCTATTATAAATCCTTCTCATGTCAGTGAAATAGAGTTTGATCAGGATGATCTACATGTGTTTAACATTGAAGATGTGAAACAACGTGCTATTGCAATGAGGAGTCAGTTTTTTCCTCGATTAGAGCTATTGAGGAAAGAAAGCTTAGAGCTTGCAGCGAGCGTATATGGTATTGATCCTCTTGAAGGAATGGGAAGCATTTCTAGTCCTAACAATAGACAAGATGCTACAAAAAATAGAGGAGCAGAAAACGTTCGTGTTGGCATTTCGGGTAAAAGAAGAGATAAAAACGATTCACCATTGTCTATCAAAAATTCAAACGGCAAGCCAATTTATATTCATCCTTCTATGCTTGGCTTTGACATATATCCAGGAGAAGAGACATGTATAACTATAAATTTTTCACCCTTTTCTTTTTCGGTAGAGAAGGCCTTCGCCGAGAAAATATACGTAGAAATGCAATCTAATTTTGATTTGCTGAATAAAATTCTAACGAGTATTGAGGTTTGCTATAGCTTGCCCAACTATGACTATTCTAATGATTTTCATGATTTAATCAATACGAAAAAATTTAATTTATTAAACAAGAAAACCATTAAAAATACCCTTCTATTCGTAGATCCTTATTATTTCCCCGTCAATTTTAATGAAGGATTGGGGACACTCAAAATCGCCTTCGTTGGCTTGTATCCTCTATTACACTTATCCGTTTCAATTGCGGAAGGGAGAGAAACAAAATTTTCTACAATGCTTGAAAAGTTTTATGAATGGTATTCACAGGAAGAACAGAATGAGAACGAAAACTTAAGTGATTCTCTTAATGTAACTGAATCTAAAGAAATCTCTGATGATTTAGATAAAAACCATTGGATTTTGGCTGATAGAGAAGAAATTGAAGCTGAGTTAAATTTTGATCCACAAAATATTAAAGATGCTAGAAAACGAACAATGAAAGAGATTGTTCAACGTCAGGGTCAACCTAAATTTCGCTCCGAATTATTAGAGGCTTATGATAGAAGATGTGCTATTACAGGTTGTGATGCAGAGGCTGCATTAGAAGCCGCACACATAATTCCCTATTTGGGTGCTCAGACAAACTATGTTGCAAATGGTTTAATACTACGTGCAGATATTCATACTCTCTTCGATCTTCATTTAATTTCGATTAATCCAACAACTAAACAGGTTTTTGTTTCACAAGATCTTTTAGACACTTGTTATAAGGAAATCGATGGAATATTCATCAGACTTCCTGAAGATACTTCTGCTGTACCATCTTTTGAAGCTTTGGAACAACACTACAATAATTTCTTAAAGCTTTCTAGTTAAATTTATTGCATTCCAATTTCATTATCACCGATTTTTTTAAAAGCCTAGTCATTGATAGACGACGGAATTATTTTTTATAAAAATAGGATTCATATCTATGACTAACCTTGAAGTTACCCATATTTCCAACCATGGGATTTGGTTGCTGTCTGGGGATAATGAACTATTTCTGTCCTACGAGGATTTTCCTTGGTTTAAAGACGCCTCGGTAAAGCACATTCTTAACGTCACTGAGCCCACTGCCAATCATTTTTATTGGCCTGATCTGGACGTAGATTTGACCTTGGACATCATCAAACATCCCAAACTTTTTCCCCTAGTTTGTACTGACTCTTAATGAATTACCTAGGTAGTTCACAGACAACTTCACGGCGATCGCCCGTCGCTTGAGCTAGCAAAACCAGGGAGATCAGTTGGGCTCAGTCCTCCCTTTGGGGCCGAAAATGGTTGTAGCATGGGGAATAAGGGATCAGTCCGCTAGAAACACGCCCATGCTAGCCATTAACGAAGACAACTTTGATAATCTCGTTCTTCAATGCCCAAAACCGATTTTGGTTTACTTTGGGGCTCCCTGGTGTGGACTGTGTCACTTTGTCAGACCCCTACTCAATCACATCCATGGGGAATGGGGAGAACAACTTATCTGTGTGGAGGTCAATGCCGACGTTAACCTACATTTGGCCAACGCCTACCGCCTGAAAAATCTCCCCACCCTAATCCTGTTCAACCGTGGTCAGATTATCCAACGCTTAGAAGATTTTCGTGCTAGGGAAGACCTCCACCGTATTCGAGAGCAGATTGCCATTTCCATTTTTCCCTCCTAAGGCTGGCCGGTGCTTGCCCTCGGTTAACGCTTGTCCAACAATGGAGAAGTTAATCATTGTGATCAATTGTGGGTAAAGCTGGGGCAGTTATGGCTAATCAAGCTAATCAAGATTTAATTCCTGTGGTGGTAAACGGTGCGGCAGGAAAAATGGGTCGGGAAGTGATTAAAGCCGTAGCCCAGGCCCCCGATCTCCAATTGGTAGGAGCGGTGGACCACAATTCAGCCCTCCAGGGCCAAGACATTGGTGAAATAGTGGGCATTGGGCCATTGGAAGTTCCTGTCCTAGCTGATCTCCAGAGTGTGTTGGTTTTGGCCACCCAAGAAAAAATCCAAGGGGTGATGGTGGATTTTACCCATCCCAGTGGCGTTTATGACAATGTTCGTTCGGCGATCGCCTATGGGGTAAGGCCCGTAGTCGGCACCACCGGATTGAGCGATCAACAAATCCAAGACCTGGGGGACTTTGCCGAAAAAGCCAGTACAGGCTGTTTGATTGCTCCCAACTTCGCCATCGGGGTGCTATTGATGCAACAGGCCGCCGTGCAAGCTTGTCAGTACTTTGACCATGTGGAAATTATTGAATTGCACCATAACCAGAAAGCTGATGCCCCCAGTGGCACTGCCATTAAAACGGCCCAAATGTTGGCGGAAATGGGCAAAACCTTTAACCCAGCGGCGGTGGAGGAAAAGGAAACCATTGCCGGAGCCAAAGGGGGACTAGGGCCAGGGCAAATTCCCATCCACAGCATTCGTTTACCAGGGCTAATTGCCCACCAAGAAGTCCTATTCGGTTCCCCTGGGCAACTCTACACCATCCGCCACGACACCACTGACCGGGCCTGTTATATGCCGGGGGTGCTTTTGGGCATTCGTAAAGTGGTAGAACTGAAGGGTTTAGTTTACGGTTTGGAAAAACTACTTTAGGGTTAATGGCGCACCAGCATACCGAGACGATGAAAGCAAAAAGCCCCAGCGTTCTATGGTGTAAATTGAAAACCCAGTCAATTGAGCTAATTTAGAGGCAACGAGTCAAATTAATTAAACCTTGGCGGGGAAAACCCCCAACTTCAGCGGCAGCGGCGGGGGAAAAATCAACCAAATTATCCATCCATCATCTATCAACAGTCTTCAACCCATCAATAATTTGACCTTTAATTATGCGATTAGTTCTGCTCGGTGGCCCAGGGTCAGGGAAAAGTACCCAGTCCAATAACCTCAGCCAACAGCTTAATTTGTCGGTGATTTCCATGGGGGGCATTTTGCGTGATGCCATTACTAGCGCCACTCCCCTGGGCATCAAGGCCAAGTCCTATGTGGAAAAAGGGGACTTGTTACCAGATCCGATAATGATCGAATTCATTCAACAGAGGTTAGGGCAGGAAGATGGAGGTCAAGGCTGGATTGTGGAAGGTTATCCCCGCACTGCTTTCCAGGCAGAAGAATTGGACTTTTTACTCGAAGATTTAGGACAACCCTTAGATTGGGCTCTGCACCTAAAAATTGATGAAGCAACAATGGTGGAACGTTCCCTCAACCGTTCCTTGTTTGATGACCATCCCGAAGTTGTCACCAATCGCATTGGCAGGTTCCACGAGTACACCATTCCCCTGTTGGAATACTACGACGCGAAAAAAAAGTTACTGACAGTGAATGCACACCTTGAGGTTGATCAAGTAACAAAGCTGATTTTGTCCCAGTTTTAAGCTCAGTTTTGTCCGATTGGACAGCCTAAAATAGAAAATAATTATTGACACTATTCTCAATAGCGTTAGCTCAACTTAGCCCAAAATTCCATCGTGAGAATTGCTGTCATAAATGCCATTCCTGTGTCCGAGATTCCCCTCTAGTTTTATGGAGGCATTGCCAATAAAACGTAGTTATTCCCCCCAAAAGTTGCCAGCTTAGTTAGCCGGTTGTTGTTAAGTCAGGCTCACTTTCCACGTTTTTTAACCCAATGACCTCATTGACCAATCTCTGGCCCCAGCTCTTAACCCACACCCAAGAACATATTCAACTAGTGGCGATCGCCATGACGGTGGCAATTTTGATCGGTATTCCGTTGGGGGTAGTGATTAGTCGAGTGCCCCGCTTAGCCCAGCCGATTTTGATTTTTGCTAATGCGGCCCAGACTATCCCTAGTTTGGCCATGTTTGGTTTTTTGATTACGGTGCCATTATTGGGTGGTATTGGCCCCACCCCGGCGATTGTGGCCTTGGTGCTCTATGCTCTGTTACCCTTGATTCGCAATACGTATACGGGGTTAAAATCCGTTGATCCCGAACTAAAAGAAGCGGCCTTCGCGTTGGGCATGACCCCTCGACAGGTCTTAATTTATATCGAATTACCCTTGGCATTAACGGTCATTTTGGCGGGATTGCGGGTTGCCACGGTGATTTGTGTGGGAGTTGCCACCATTGCGGCGGCGATCGGTGGGGGAGGGTTGGGAGTGTTTATTTTTCAAGGCATTTCCTTGGTCAATAACCAATTGATTTTAGCCGGGGCGATTCCGGCCGCATTGATTGCTTTGATCGCCGATTGGGGCATTGGTTTACTTGAAAAACAACTTTCCCGCCGTGGCCCCCGCTTGTCCCGTTGGCAACGCAATTTACGCTGGGGAACGGTCGGTTTAGGGGGATTTCTGGGATTATCATTTTTGATCCATGCTCTCTGGTTTGGCAATCCGGCGGATATTACCATTGGCGCGAAAAATTTTACTGAGCAATACGTATTGGGAGAACTGCTTGCCCAGCAAATTGAAAATAAAACTAATTTGACGGTCAATCGCAGTTTTAATTTGGGGGGCACCAATATTGCCCACGAAGCAGTCAAGTCCGGAGCGATCGCCGGTTATGTGGAATATACAGGCACCGCTTACACAGTCATTTTGAAACAAAAACCTATTTCTAATGCAGAACAAGTTTACGAGACAGTTAAAAGAGATTATGCCAAAAAATTTCAGTTAACCGTTTTTCCTTCTTTGGGATTTGAAAACACTTTCGCGCTAATTGTGCGTCCCGCCGATGCCCAACGCTATGGTCTCAAAACTATTAGTGATTTAGTGCCTTTAGAAAATGAATGGCAGGCAGGGTTTGGTTATGAGTTTCTTAACCGTCCTGATGGCTACCCTGGTCTGAGTCGTACCTATGATTTGAAATTTACTAAACCGCCGATCGCCATGGATTTAGGCTTAATTTATACAGCCTTAACGGCAAACCAAGTTGATTTGGTGGCGGGTAATTCCACCGATGGGCAAATTTTCAAAAATAAGCTGGTTGTTTTGGCAGATAATAGACACTATTTTCCCCCCTATTATGCTGTGCCTATTTTCAATGACAAAATTCTCAAAACCTATCCTCAAATCCGACCAGCGATCAATGAATTAGCCGGAGTCTTGACCGCCACAGAAATTCAACAACTCAATTTACAAATGGATGAAGGCAACACCGACGTGACAAAGCTGGTGCAAGCTTTTTTGCAGACTAAAGGGTTAATTTGAGTGGCCAAGAACGTTGATCGCCCTTGCATCCACAGATTTCACAGCAGTAATCAGCCAGGCGGCAATTGTGTCCTTTGAGTACAGCCCAAGTCTCTTAGAACGTGTTTTAAAAGCCCCCTTGACCACCAAATTTGGGGGGGAAACAAAGGCAAATTCCCCCAGTGCTGCCGGAGCTTTATAACAGTCCGTAACCACACCCAAAAGCTCAAAATTGTGGAGTCACAAAATTTAAGTAGCTAGCAATCAATCTTTCACCCCAAAAGAGACTGACGAGGGCACCGATCGCCAAAAAGGGGCCGAAGGGAAAACCCTGTCGTCGTTGCAATGTGCCCAGCAGTAGCTTTAAACCGCCATAGATGGAACCGAATAGACAGGCAATAAATGTGGTTAAAAGTAATGATGGCCAGCCCAACCAAGCTCCCACCATGGCCGCTAATTTGGGGTCGCCGTCCCCCATGCCTTCCCTGCCGAGCAACAGACTCCCCCCCATGCGGATCAAATCAAACAGCCATAGCCCCAATACCGCCGAGGCGATCGCCTCCACCAAGGGAATAATCCAATTGCCGCTCTGCCAACCCAGCAGTAAATGAAATAATAGCCCCAGCACCAGTCCTGGTTTAGTGAGACTATTGGGCAGGGTCATGGTGTCCCAGTCGATTAAAGTTAGGGCAATTAAAAAACTAATTAATGTCCAGTAGCCGAGGATTTGCCACTGCCAACCAAAACGCCAACAGGTCAGGGCAAATAATAAACCCGTAACAGCCTCCACCAGGGGATAGCGGGAGGAAATAGAGACTTGGCACCAACGGCATTTACCCCGTAGCCAAAGCCAACCCACCACTGGCACATTTTCTTTTGGCCCGAGTGGGTGGCCACAGTGGGGACAACGGGAAGGGGGATGCACCAGGGATAAACCCTCTGGTAAGCGATAGGCTACCACATTGAGAAAACTACCCACAGCAGAGCCCAGGGCAATGGCAAGCAGGAAGGCAAGGGGAGCAATCAGGGGATCCATGCTGGTTTCGGCTAAGGAAAGTCAAAAATTTAAGGTGGTGTTTGCCAAGCCTCCTTACCCCCTATTTGACGGGAAAAACTTAAAGTCCCCCGACATTAAGGCATTAGAAAATTTAAGGAGCAGAATTGGACTTGACGAACAGGTTCTAAAACAAATGTAGTCCGTTTTGTTTTTGAAAAGCCCAATTTTTTCCTGATTGACTAGGGTTAGTCCTCCAATTCCTTCTTGATAACTCGATAATTGGTATCTAGATAAATTTCATATTCCCGCCCGTCGGCACAGACGACATCGTCAATTTCAAAACGTTTTTTGTCGATTTCGTACTCAGCATCATCAAAGGAATTACAGCCCATGGCGTTGAGTACTTGGACAATTCTCTGTCTTTCCTGGGCCGTCACATCCCGGTCATCGGCCCTGGCGATCGCCGCTGTAAGGGTCATTTCCATCAGCACCACGCCGGCTAGAAAATAGCTAATTTGTTTGATGGCATTCATCATGGTTAGTTTCTCCAAAGGAAGTTTAAGCAACACATTAGTTTTTCCAACCTAGACTGTCATGGTTGGTTTACCAAGCCAGGGGTTAACAGCTTGGCGATCGCCCACTCCCTGGGGCCAAACGGTTCGTTAACGGAGGCCATCCAGCAAAGGATTAAGATGGGAAACAAATACCTGCCATGGGTATCAATTGGGGGCTCCGGTCCCACCGCTCAGCAGAAATCAGTCCCTGACGTGATTATCTGGATTGGATGCAAATTTTATGAAAACTTTACTACTAACCTGGCTAGACCGTATTTTGATTGCTGATGTATTCCTGGTGTTGCTGGGCTTTTTCTGGTTTGCCATTGCGGTGGTGGGGGAATCCACCGGTATTCCCTTGGGCTATCAAATCTGGCAAAAACTCTGGCTACCCCTGTTCAATCCCGCCATTAGTATTTTGATTTTGGGTGCCATCAGTAGTTGGGGGATCAAAAAACTTTCCCAATGGTTCACCGCTAAACAAGGGAGTTAGGGCCATGAAAGGGTGGGTCAAGGTGGCGATCGTCCTGGCCATTGCTTTGATGGGGTTGGAGATCATTGCCCGCATCTATGTGGAAAATCTCTGGTTCCGGGAGTTAAACTTCCAGTCCGTCTTTTGGAAGCGGTTGCGCTGGCAGGGGAGCATTACGTTGGTGGCGGGTTTTATTTCCTGGGCCTTTATTGTTTTCCAGGTCAAAGTGGCCAACCGTCTGGCCCATGAGGAAGCCCAACTGAAAAGCCTTGCCGTCACCCAAGCTGCCTCTGCACCAGTGCCCGTGGCGATCGGTTCCCGTTACTTACCCGTGCCCGCTCCACCAGTGGGGCCAAAAGCCCATTCCCGCCCCCTACCATTACCCGTTCTACTGCCCCTGATTATTGCCCTACAAATAATTCTGGTGGCCCTGGTGATGTATTACGTTTTCATCACCATTCAAGTGTGGACCCCGGACTATACTCTGCCCAATATCACCCCAGCGGTGCCCCAACCCTTTCGGCTTCGTTTGCTGTTTACCAATTTCAGCAATGGGCGTGCCCAGTTGGGAGCAACAGCCTTGGCGGGGATTTTAGCCCTCATTGGTGTGTTGCGGGGTCCCAAGCTATTACCGGGTTTAGTCTTTATTTTGAGTGGGGTTTGGGGACTGTTGCTATCGGGCAACTGGTTTCGATTGCTACTTTCTTTTAACAGTCAATCCTTCAATGCCATTGACCCCCAGTTTCACCGAGATATTAGCTTTTATATTTTCCAGATTCCCCTCTGGCAGTTGTTAGAGAGTTGGTGGCGGGGGCTATTCCTCTTTAGTTTGTTGGCGGTAACTTTAATTATTCTTAAATCCGGCAATAGCTTATCAGAGGGACGATTTCCCGGCTTTTCCCCAGCCCAGTTGAGACATCTAAGTGCTTTGGGCGCCGCAGTGGCCGCCACCCTAGCAGTGGAGCATTGGTTAAAGCGTTATGGTTATTTGTTTGCTAACCATGGGGTAGTCTACGGAGCTAATTACACTGATGTTCATTGGCGTTTACCCGTGGAAACCGGGTTAGCAATTTTTACCGTGGCGATCGCCATTTGGTCGGGGTGGTTGAGCCTTAAGGGTTGGCCCTCGGGGAAAGGAACTGGTGCCCCCCAGCGACGGGGACAGTTACCCTTAATCGGCCTCTGGTTGCCGATGTCTGTTTACCTTTTAATTCTGCTACTGCAAAATTTGGGCGGTTGGGCGATCGAACTGTTGGTGGTGCAACCCAATCAACTCACCAGGGAAAGGCCCTATCTGGCCCGCAACATCGCCGCCACCAGGGAAGCTTTTAACCTACAAATTATCCAGCCCACCACCCTCAGCGGCCGTGGCCAACTCACCCCCGCTAGCCTCGAAAGCAACCGACTCACCTTGGACAACATCCGCCTTTGGGACCCCATCCCCCTGCTGAAAACTAATCGGCAACTACAACAAATTCGGCTTTACTATAAATTTGTTGACGCTGACCTAGACCGCTACACCATCCGGGTGCAAAAAGACGACACCCAAACCATCAGCACCGCCAAACAACAGGTGCTCATTGCCCCTAGGGAATTGGACTACACTGCTGTGCCAGAAAAGGCCCAAACCTGGGTGAACAAACATTTGGTCTATACCCACGGCTACGGCTTCACCCTTTCCCCCGTTAATCTAGTGGATCAAGGGGGATTGCCCTATTACTTTGTCAAAGATATTGGCACCGACGAAAACGAAGGTGCTCTGCGCACCTCCAGTGAACTGATCCGCACCAGTATTCCCATCGGTAAGCCCCGCATTTATTTTGGTGAGATTACTGATAACTACATCATGACCAACACCGCCATTCCTGAGCTGGATTTCCCCAGTGGAGAGGAAAACGTTTACAACTTTTATGACGGTCGGGGTGGCATTTTTTTGAATTCTCCCCTCAGAAAATTATTATTTGCCGTTTATTTGCGGGACTGGCAAATGCTGTTCACGGAAAACTTTAAGCCTGATACTAGAATTTTATTTCGTCGTAATATTAACCATCGTATCCGCCATATTGCACCCTTTTTACGCTTTGACCGCGATCCTTACTTAGTAACAGCCAAAGTAAAAGGAGAAGAACATTCCACCCTTTATTGGTTGATTGATGCCTACACCACCAGCAACTACTATCCCTATTCCGATCCGGGGGAAGGGGATGCTAACCAACCGGGGCGTAACTTTAACTACATTCGTAATTCGGTCAAAATCTTGGTGGATGCCTACAACGGTGATGTACGTTTTTTCACCATCGATAAACAAGATCCATTAATTAAAGCTTGGCAGAAAATATTTCCCGAACTGTTTTTACCTTTTAGTTCCATGCCCTCTACTTTAAAAAGTCATATTCGTTATCCGGTGGATATGTTCAGTACCCAATCGGAGCGATTGTTGACCTATCACATGGAGGATATTGATGTATTTTACAACCGGGAAGATCAATGGCGTATTCCCCAGGAAACCTATGCGGATGAGCAACAACCCATTGCTCCCTATTACCTGATTATGAAATTGGCGGGAATCGATGCCAAAGAAGAGGAATTTGTTCTTTCCCAAGTTTATACTCCCAACGCTCGCAATAACCTGATTGCTCTACTCTTTGCCCGCTGTGATGAACAAAATTATGGCAAATTGTTGCTCTACACCTTACCCAAGGAAAGACTGGTTTATGGCCCCGAACAAATTGAAGCTTTGGTGAACCAAGATCCAGTAATTTCGGAACGGATTAGTTTGTGGAATCGCCGAGGTTCTCGGGCTATTCAGGGTAATTTGCTGGTAATTCCCATTGAAGAATCTTTACTATATGTGGAACCAATTTATCTGGAAGCTGAGAAAAATAGTTTGCCCACCCTCGCTCGGGTTGTGGTAGTTTATGGCAATCAAATTGTCATGGCAGAAAGTTTAAATGAGGCCATAGATGCCATTTTTTCACCGGATTCTCTAGGAGGAGAGGCAATTGTGCGTCCAGTTGATGGAGTTGTTAATGGTATTAATAACGAATTGAATTAGAGGTAATTATGGATCAGATAGAACAGAAAGTTAAAGAACTCTATGATCTTGCAAAAATTTATCCGGATGATGAAAATTTGCAAATAGCAGTAAGTTCTCTCAAGTCAATTCGTAGATCGAGGGGCAGTCTTCAAAGTTGGAATAGTCGTTACAGAAGTCAGATTAGCGATTTAAACAACTCGATAGAGATTCAAGAAGAGGAAAAAAATAGGCTACAGGCAGAATTAGATCAAATAAAATTAGAAGTGAAAAATTCTGTTGTGGAAAAACAAAGAATGATCATCGAGAGAGACAAAATTAAGGCTGACTTAAAAAACATTCAGACAGAAGTGGAATTAGCGGCATTGAAAGTTAAAGAAAGTAAAAGTTGGTTTGGTAAATTTCATATACTATGGACATTTGTCAATTCAGTCTTTTTTGATGAGCCGCCCGATATGGGGTTGATTGATACCTCCCCTAAATCAGATCCTGATAAACCTCAAATGGATACAAAGCCGTCTTCAATTGGCAGAGACCCCGGTTAAAGCAGTTAATTTTTCAATCCAAAACCATGTCTAAATTTAGTAAATTGTTAGATCAACTTGACGCAATAGATCAACAAGACACGAAAAATACAGCCAAACTTATGGGGGCTACCGCTGTTCTTTATGAGCGCTTGCAAGAAATTATTAATCGAAAACCTCCGCAATTTTTAGATCAAGAAAAGAAAGTTAGCAAGGAATTTTTGATCAAACATTTCGGCAATTATCGTAATACTTACAGTGTTTACAATAAGACCTATGGCATAAAAGCAAAAGGATGGGATAGTTTGCTGCCCAAAATTAAGGGTTTGCCTGTGCCTCAATCCCTGGAAGACAGGGTAAAAGAGCTAGAAACACAGGTTCAGCATCTAGCCCAGATTTTTGGTGAATTCCTAGAAAAAAACTGACAAGGAAAATTTGGCTGAAGTTGCCGATAACTAGACCTAAGGTTGAGATACCTTAGTTGTTAGCTCTTTGAGGGGTTGCCAGTGGTGGATGTCATCCAATAGTGCCTTGTAGCCTGCCACGTTGGGGTGGAGTCCGTCGGCCATGAGATGATCGTTAATCCATTCCTGGCCCCGTTGTTGCCAAATTTCAAAAATATCTAGGTAGGGAATTTGGCGATCGCCACAGGCCTTTTGGGTGATGGTTTTGAAACGGCGTTGATCAGAGTGGTTGAAATAAAAACAGTCGAGGAAAGGCATCCGAACTTCGTTGACCGGCACCATACCGACAAAAAGCACCGGACAGAGTTGACGGGCACTATCCAATAATTGCTCCACCTGTTTTTGAAAGAGGATTTCATCGGTGAAACAACGCCCATCGGGCCGACCCAACCGGGGGGAGTCGTTCACCCCCACAGAGAGAATGAGCAAATCGGGGACTTTGTTGCGGATTTCTCCACGCAGGCGAAATTCTTGCTCCAACCGTTCACTAACTTGGGCTACCCGATCGCCACGGATACCGAGGTTATAGAGAACGGGGCCATTTTCTTCCATCCAAAACCGCCTTAGCCGTTCCGCCCAACCGCCACCGATGGGATCTCCGTAACCGTAGACAAGACTGTCCCCCATGGCCAACACTTTTAGGGGATGGTCAAAACGGGGAGTTTGGGTAAGGGTCGACGCAGGGGAAATCGTTTGCATGGGATGATGTCCTAGGGTCGGGCGGGTAAAATCAAAACCAATGGGATGGATTGTAACGAGATCTTAACTGAGATTCTACAGGTTGACGTAAGCATTTATACACATTTGCCCCCCGGCGATCGCCACATTGAGGCAGAAAATTAGATAACAGCGATGCATTTGCCCCCATCCTATCCCCGATAAACTAAAGGTTGCAGTAAGCAACGATACTTAAATCTATTGGTAATGACCGTACCGCCTCCCCTTTCCCTGACCGATCACAGTTTAGGTCTGGCCCTCCACACCGCCACCGGCCAACTAGGTTTAGCTCTACAACGAGGAAAAAATCCGGTAGCCCAGCAAACTTGGTCATTGGATCGGGAATTACTCAATCAATTACACAATTGTTTAGGGGATTTTTTGCCGAGCCAGCAATGGCCAGAATTGGCCTATCTGGCCGTCGCCCAAGGCCCCGGTAGCTTTACCAGCGTCCGCATTGGTATGGTCACTGCCCGCACCCTAGCCCAGCAATTACAAATTCCCCTATTTGCCATTTCTACCCTGGCTTGTTTTGCTCAATCTTTGATTAAAGCCTGTGACGATGGCGAGTTATTGGCTGTCACCATGCCCGCAACCAGGGGTTATCTTTACGGGGCACTCTATCAAGTTGTCGGAGAAACACTAATTACCCTAGACGGCGATCGCCTTTGGTTACCGGACGATTGGCAACAATTCATGGCCGATAAACAGGTGGAACGGATCTATAGCACTCCGCCCCAGCTTGGCATCACCGCCCCCCAACTGCTAATCCTTGCTTGGCAACATTGGCTCCTTGGCGATCGACCCCACTGGTCAGCGGCCCAACCTTTCTATGGCATGAGCCCCACCGACCCTGTGGCCAATTAATCTATTTTTTCCTGCTCAAACATTAGGAGCAAAATAGTTTATAAGGTTTTTTTCTTGGTGAACCATTGCCAAGTAAATAGAATAATAAAGGCGGGGTTATTGATTAAATATCTGCGCCATAATCGTTTCGGTTCCATGAGTAAACGATAGAACCATTCCAATCCTAGGGCCATTAACCAGCGGGGAGCTTGGGACACCAAACCACTGTGGAAATTAAAAGCAGCTCCCACCCCCACCATGACCAGATTTAGTTTTTGATAATGATTAGCCATCCAAATTTCCTGCTTAGGACAGCCCAGACCAACAAAGAGAATATGGGCTCCCGAACGCTTAATTTTTGCTAGGGCCACTTCTTCCTCCTGCGGTTCCAGGGGACGAAAAGGAGGAGAATCAGCACCAACAATGTCAAGTGTGGGAAAACGTTTAATTAGATTAACTTTTAGTTGAGTTAAACAAGCTTCGGTACCGCCGTAGAGGTAAATACCAAGGTTTTCGTCCACGGCTCGCTGACAAATTGTTAGCATCAAATTCGGGCCATAAACTCTAGTAGCCTGTGGGTAACCGAGCAATTTTAATCCCCACACCAATGGCATACCATCGGGGGTGACTAACACAGCTTGATTAATAATTTCTTGATAACTTTTATTGCCATAGGCGCTCATTACCACATGGACATTGGCCGCTACCACATAATTGGCGATCGCCGCTTTAGCTAAATTAATGATGGTGGCTGTGGCTTGTCCATAGTCTGTGCAGTCAATTCTCGTGCTGATAATGGTGCGGGAAATGTTCACAGCAAAAGCCAAAGTGGATGTCTGGGTGGTTTAATTTTGCCATTGTCGGAGCAATAAAACTGAGGCCAGGGGATGATTGTCACTAGTTTGTTATTAATGCATTTGCTGGTTATGTTGAGTGATCCTTTTTTACAACTTCCCACCCCTGACAGCGTTGAAGTCATTTGGTTTACCGAATTTGCCGGGGACAACCATTGGGTGCAGTGGGGGAAAGACCTGGAGCATCGCACCGAGGCTTCCAGCCGACAGTTGACCCGCACCAGGGAAGATGAATGGTCCTACACCTTCCAAACCTATGACAAGCTTTCCCCCAGGGCCATTTGGCGACATCAAGCGGTGATCAAGGGTTTAAAAGCTGGGGAGACTTTGCCCTATCAAGTTTTCAGTGCCGATCGCCAACACATACACCAGAGCGATATTTTTTCCCTCCAACCCAGCCCCCCTGCGGATCAGCCCTTAAAAATTTTGCTCACCTCCGACCATCAGTTAATGCCCATGGTGGCGGCCAATATCCAACAGGCGATCGCCGTTTATAGTGGCTTTGATGCGGTATTCCATGCCGGAGATATGGTCAATGTGCCGGATCGGGCTTCGGAGTGGTTTGATGACCGCCGGGGTAGGTCTTTTTTCCCAGTTCTCCAGGGCCGGGCCTCGGTCACCCTGGGAGGCAAAATTTATCAAGGAGCGTCGTTGTTGCAATCTACTCCCCTCTTTCCCTGCATTGGTAACCATGAAGTAATGGGCCGCTATTCCCCCAGCAAGGCATTGCATTTACAGTTTAAGGATGCTCGACCCCAGGCGATCGCCGAAGAAGAATATTTTGAGCGGCAGGATTTTGCTGAGCAGGAATATGATCCAGGCCGAGCCGCCCAATGGATTGAGGATAATTCCTTTAACTTCCAAACCTATCAAGAAATTTTTTCCTTACCCCCCACCCCAGCGCCGCAAAAACAGTACTATGCTGTTACTTTTGGTCATATTCGTCTCATTTCCTTAATGGTCACCAATGTTTGGAGAGCACCACAAAAGAATTCAATCACACCGGGGCGTTACCAGGAAAGCAGTCAACAGTTACATGAGCCGGAAAATTGGGGCTATGGCCAGCATATTTTTGAGCCCATTACCCCCGACAGTAGACAGTATGAATGGCTGCAGCAGGAATTAGCTGGGGAAGCCTTCCAACAAGCTCAGTACAAAATTGTTATGTTCCACCATCCTCCCCATAGTTTAGGCGGTAATGTCACCCCTCCCTACACCGATCCCCAAGCCTATGAAGAATATGCTCCCGATGGCACCATGGTTCACCGCCGTTATCATTATCCCAAAGGAGAAAATCAGATTATTAAATACTTAGTTCCTCTGCTAAAAAATGCCGGAGTTCAGCTAGTTTTTTATGGCCATTCCCATCTTTGGAATCGTTTTGTCAGTCCTGGGGGGATGCATTTTTTAGAAACTTCCAATGTCGGCAATAGTTATGGCGCCCATTTAGCCGACAATCCCCGTTCCCTGCCAGATTTTACTGATCCCAGCAATGATTTCCCCGTTGGTAATCCCAATGGTTTATCGCCAATTATTCCCACCATTGCCCCTCTACTTAATTCCCAAGAAGAACCATTACCTTACATTGCTAATAATAAAATTACCGTCTTTAGTGTACTGGAAACTAGTGATAATAACGCAGTGATCAAAAGCTATTATTTTGACATCAATGGAGATAATAACAATGTAGTTTTATTTGACCAATTTCAACTAAGGTAAACCCAACTCATCCTGTTTGCTTTTTGGTATTGCATTCAATTTTACTAATATTGTAAAGATATTGCCCTGTTTTTAACTTAAACGACAACTGATATTTTCCTCAGCTTACAGTGGTCAAATTTCCGTTGGCCAAGACCAACGCTCTCTGTCATAGGCATTACAAACGTTTACAGCGGCTACCGTTTCAGCCTGGCACACTCAGCAGAATTCAAACGCTTGTTACACCGTTGATTTGTTGTTGTAAATTGATTCTGTAAGCGTCTCGATTTTTTCGGAGTAACCCATTGCCCTTGCTTTTGCCGACAAAACATCAAGAAATTCTGGAAAAATATCAATGGCGGTAATTTGTGCATTTTGCAGCTTACTTGCTAAAACCAAAGTCGATGCCCCCGTACCGCAACCGATGTCAGCGACCTGAAGTTTTGCCAATGTATCGATTCGAGTTAGTTCGAGGGCTCGTATGGTTTCTGCTTCGCTTCCTGGCCCCTGACGTGGTCCATCCCGGTGTAAATCCATCATCAGGGCCAATAATTTTTCCTGATTCATTTCGTGAGCTGTGCCCCCAATTGATTTAGTGCTATAAAAAGTACTTTTCTACCCAGTGGTTGTCGCTATCGATTAGAGCCCATTACCAGTGTTTACATCAAGGTGGGCTAACCAAGGTAAGTCCACTATGCCAGGCTCATAGCCCAGTTGCTTGATCAGGGTGGTCACTTGGCCACGGTGGTGAGTTTGATGATTAAACATATGGGTGACCAACACCCAGGTGGGCATAATACGGGTTTTGCCGTCTGTGTTGCTGGTGTATTCAAAAGGAGTTTCTAACCATGGGGATGATAAGTTCTGGGACCAGTGTAAAATTTCTTGGTCCATTGCACTTCTCTCGGCCCATAGCGCATCAAAGTTTTGGTAAAGTTCCTGACCAATGCTTTTTGATGTCAAAGATTGTTTGGTAAATCTTCCCAGCCATGCTTTGTCTCCGTACAAAATGTGATTTAAGGTTCCATCGATGGACTTAAAAAAAGCACCTAGATCTTTTTTTCGCATATCGTCGGGAATTTCGGCGCAGACTGCATAAATCTTCCCATTGATCCATTGGTTGTATTGGGCCATTAGCTCGAAGTAATCGCTCGTCTGCATATTGTTTAGCTCCTGTGATGAAAAAATGTATTTGTTTCTAAGCCACGTACCAACCGATCGCCAATTGACAGTAATTAATTCCAACCTGGGCGATCGCCTGCCGTTTAATCAATTTCCTGGTTATTTTTGCACCACCAATATGTTGCTCTGTCAATTCTAGGTTAATTCTCAATGGATCCCGACTCGACCCTAGCATCACCGGTGGGAATCATAATCCCTTCTTGGACAACGGTAAGAATGGGTCTGCCATCAATATCAGTGCGCCATATCTTGGCAGGATAAGTACCCGGTACTGGTCGCCAACCCTGGGGAATAAACTCATATTTCCAATTGGGATAACCTGTTTCCCGCACAATTCCGTGGTAGTGATTATCGGCATTCCAACGAGTAATGGTAATGCAAACCTCTCCCAGTGAGGGAACTTCCTCGTCAAAAGCAGATATGGCTGCAATCAGATTAGAGCCTAGCTTTCTTCTGGAAAATCCGACAATGACAAAAAAAAGCGAAAATGTTAAAGGTAATAGATTCCAAAATAATAGTGAGGTGATCGCCCCCAAAACAGCCGCCCCCAAGAACCATCGATTGATCTGGGCCGCTATTCCCAGGGCTGGACGGAGGTTAGTAATTTGTTGTGCGACCGATAGTGTTTTCATTGTAGATCCGTAGTTTTCCAATAGCCATTGTCAGTAAATTTTTGATCTTAAAAAGTGTTTGGAAAGTTTTAGGCAAGCCTCTGGAGCATGAGGTTGACCATGGCCACATAAAATATTGTCTCACTGGTGGTAAGTAAATATTTATAATCCTTGCTTAAACGACAATAGCGTCCAAACCAAGCAAAGGTACGCTCGACTACCCAACGGTGGGGTAGGAATTCAAAGCCTTTTTCTTCCCCCGTTTTTTGCTTTGGGTAAATAAGGCTCTACCAACTTCCTCTCAAATTACAAGCTGATGTCAACGATTTAAAAGAGTCGGCACTTGGGAGGCGATCGCCTTGCCAATTTCCAAAGAAGCTGTGGCCGCCGGAGAAGGAGCGTTAAGTACCTGGAGGGAATTGGAGCCGGGGACAATGAGAAAATCTTCTACCAAAGCCCCATCATTTTTCAGCGCCTGGGCCCTCACCCCCGCTGGATTGGGCAGAATGTCGTCCGCCGTCACTTCCGGAATTAATTCCTGTAAACTCTGCACAAAGGCCGCCTTACTAAAGGAGCGAATAATTTCCTGTAGGCCTTCTTGCCAATGTTTACCCACCAACTTCCAAAAGCCAGCATAGGCCATCACCTCAGTGAAATCCCCCCAATCAAAATCCGTTTTGCGATAACCTTCCCGCTTCAAGCTCAGCACCGCATTGGGCCCAGCGTGGATACTGCCATCAATCATGCGGGTGAAATGTACCCCCAAAAAGGGAAAGGCCGGGTTGGGGACTGGGTAAATTAAACCTTTGACTAAATATCTTTTCTCTTGCTTCAACTCATAATACTCCCCTCGAAAAGGTACGATTTTAGCATCAGGCTTGATCCCCGCCATCTTGGCCAGGCGATCGCTCTGGAGACCGCCACAATTGATCAGAAAACGACTAAAAAAATCCCCCTGGTTAGTGACCAAACTATGGCCATTAGCCTGGGTTGCAATACCACTTACCCGATGGTTAAACTTGATTTCTCCGCCCTGGGCTTGAATAAGTTCTGCATATTTTTGACAAACCAGTTTGTAATTAACAATGCCAGAAGTGGACACATGAATCCCCCCTAAGCATCGCACATGGGGCTCATACTCCCCAACCTGTTCAGGGCTAAGTTTTTTCACCTTTAAGCCATTGGCTTGACCCCGATTAAATAGGTTTTCCAATAGGGGCAATTCCGCCGGTTTGGTCGCCACAATGACCTTGCCACAAACCTCGTAGGGCAGGGCGTGTTCCTGGCAAAATTCCACCATGCTTTGGTTGCCAGCTTTGGTGAATTGGGCCTTAAAACTGCCAGGTTTATAGTAAATGCCAGAGTGAATGACGCCGCTATTGTGCCCCGTTTGGTGGTGGGCTGGCTCCGCTTCCTTCTCCAAAATCAATAATTTGTATTGAGGAAAACGACGGCTAATAAATAACCCCGTGGCCAAGCCAACAATGCCACCGCCGATAATTGTGATGTCATAGGAAGCCATTTTTTCCCCACTCCTTGGAAAAATTACCAGCTAATTATCCTAGCCCGACAATGCCGACCGAGGAAACAGAATGATCAATTGCTCTCGTTGGCCGTAAACCATTGCAGACGAAAGTTTCCCTTTGACCAGGAATAGCCTGTCAGGGAGCAAATTTATGGACGTAACTGGATTCGAACCAGTGACCCCATCGATGTCAACGATGTACTCTAACCAACTGAGCTATACGTCCTAGCGATTTAGTAATATAGCATGGCTCCATTTAAATTAACAATTGTCCCCCATGCTCCCCATTACCGGTAAAACTAAGCTTCTCGGTGTGATTGGTCATCCGGTGGCCCATTCCCTGTCCCCGGTGATGCACAATGCAGCTCTCCAGGCGATCTCCAGTGACTATGTGTATGCAGCCTTTCCCATTGCCCCGGCAGATTTGCCAGTAGCCATTGAAGGTTTGGGGGCCAGTGGAGTCCAGGGGTTAAGCGTGACGATTCCCCATAAACAGGCGGTGATGGCTTTATTGACCCAGATAACTGAAACCGCTCAGCAAGTGGGAGCCGTGAATACTCTCTGGCGGGATGGCCATGGTTGGCAGGGAACCAATACCGATGTTGAGGGTTTTTTGACTCCTTTGTTGGAGTTAAAGCGAGATTGGTCAGGGGGGAAGGCGGTGGTCCTCGGTCACGGTGGGGCCGCCCGAGCAGTGGTGGTGGGTTTAATCCAATTGGGTTGTCCAGAAATTATTGTGGTGGGTCGCAGTCCAGAAAAGCTGGCCCAGTTTGCCGACAGTTGGACAGATCAGGAAATCAAACAAGCTTTGCAAGTCCTGCCCTGGGAAGAGTTATCCGAGGTTATCCCCCAAGCAACTTTATTGATTAACAGTACCCCCGTGGGCATGGTTCCCCATCCCGAGCAATCCCCGCTAGATCAATGCCTGGTGGAAAAATTACCGCCCACGGCGATCGCCTATGACTTGATTTACACTCCCCGCCCCACCAAGTTTTTACAACAGGCCCAGGAGCGAGGCTTAGTGACTATCGACGGAGCAGAAATGCTCGTGCAACAGGGGGCTGCGGCATTGAAAATTTGGTTACAACGGGACGTACCAGTTGATGTAATGCGCCAAGCCCTACTCCATCACCTGGAAAAATCCGCCTGATCACCTGGAAGTAAGGGTTTTGAGAATTTTGCCAACCAAGGAAAACCGGGGAAATATTCCTTGGGGTTGCGGGAAAACATTATATTTAAATTTGCCCCCGCCGAAACTAAGCTGCCATGATTCACCATCCCCCCGCTGGAGCCAGGGACTTACTTCCCCTAGAAGTTGCCCAAAAAGCCTGCATCAATGACCAACTGCAACAAACTTTTCACCGCTGGGGCTATCAGCGCATTGTTACCTCCACTTTGGAATGGCTGGATACCCTTGTGGCCGGGGGAGCAATTTCCGCCCATAAAGTTATCCAACTCCAGGACCGGGGGGAAGGACGGTTGGGTTTACGGCCAGAATTGACTGCTTCCATTGCCCGGGCGGTGGTGACTCGCATGACTGACAATCAGCCCCAAAGATTGTGTTACCGGGCCAACGTCTTTCGCAATCCTCCAGAAGGCTACCACGGCAAGCAAATGGAGTTTTTTCAAGCGGGCATAGAATTGCTCTTTGCTGGGGGCGTCCGAGCCGATGCGGAAATTCTTCTGCTGTTGACCGATTGCCTGACCAAATTGGGCTTAACTGATTGGCAACTGATTTTGGGCGATGCTGGCCTGACCAGAAGTCTATTGGCCAAATTACCCACCACTCTTCAAACCGCTGTCCGGGATTGCATCACCCGTTTGGACTATGTGGAACTATCCCAACTCCCCTATCCCGATGACGAAGCCAAAAACCTGGCCTTGCAACTGTTTGACCTCCGGGGCACGGTGGAGGAAGTTTTGGCCAGACTCGGTCAGTTGAATGTACAGGGGGAATGCCTAGCCCGGGTCGATCGCCTGCAGGCATTGTTGTCTTTGGTAGCGGCCAGTGGAGATGGGCCCTCCAATTTGGTGTTGGATCTGAGTTGGCTCCAGCCGTTTGATTACTACACTGGGATGGTGTTCCAAGCGGTGAGTCGCCAAGCGGATAACTGTTACGTATTGGGGCAAGGGGGTCGTTATGACCAGTTACTGAGTCAATACCATCCCCAACGGCAATCCTTTCCCGGTACGGGCTTTTCTTTGAACATTGAGGAGTTGCACCAATGTTTGCTCGCATTGGGGACTTTGCCCACCAGCACCGCCGCCATCGATTATCTAGTTTGCCCAGTGGATGATGCCGCCGAGGGGGCCGCCTTTCGCCATGCCCAACAGTTGCGCCAACAATACCCCAATCGCCGGGTGGAATTAGACTTAGGGGGGCGATCGCCAGAGGAATTAAATGCCTATGCCCAGGCCATGGCGGTGGGGCAAATTGTCTGGGTCGGGGCCGATAGCCAGGTTGAAGCGACACCGGCCGATCTGTAATGTTTGAGGGAAAGGACAAAAGTAACCCCGTTGCAGTCCCCATTTAGAGTTCCCAGTTCCAATCTCCAGGTGACGTCATGGCTAATTTGTTCAACTGGCTCCCCCTCCTCAATGGCCGCCAAGCGGATGGTATCAAAGCCAAAGTGGAAGTATATACTTGGCAAACTTGTCCCTTTTGCATCCGGGCCAAGCTTTTACTGTGGTGGAAGGGAGTTAAGTTCATCGAATACAAAATTGATGGCGATGACCAGGCCAGACAGGCCATGGCGGAAAGGGCAGAGGGACGACGCAGTGTGCCCCAGATTTTTGTCAATGACCAGGGCATTGGTGGCTGTGATCAACTCTATAGCCTGGACAGCCGCGGTCAGTTAGATCCTCTTTTGGCCACTCCCCCTAACCCAGCTTAGGCATTGCTACCCCTTACCCCTGTCCTCTTTTCCATTGTGCCTGTGAATTCCCCTGCTTTCTGGCAAACCATTGCCCAACAAATCAGTCAGACCACCGGCCAGCCCTTCAGTGTTCAGGAACGGCGATCAGTAAGTGGTGGTTGTATTAACCAGGGCTATTGCCTCATGGATGGGGAGCAGAAATATTTTGTCAAACTTAACCAAGCCCAGCAGTGGCCAATGTTTCAAGCGGAAGCCCTTGGCTTGGAGGCCATGGCCGCCACCCATACCATTAGGGTTCCCCGTCCCATTTGCCATGGTAGTTCCGCTGGCCACAGTTACCTGGTGTTGGAATGGCTAGAGTTTGGCCAAAGCAACCGTGACAGTTGGTACCGCATGGGGCAAAATTTGGCGGCATTGCATCAAGCGGGGGGGAGCACCCAATTTGGCTGGCAGACTGATAACACCATCGGGGCCACTCCCCAGCCCAATCCTTGGATCGATAATTGGGCCGACTTTTTTGCGGAGCATCGCCTCGGCCATCAACTGGCCCTAGCTCGACAGCGGGGAGGTAATTTTCCCTATCCAACAGTGGTGGTGCCCAAAGTTAAGGAATTACTAGGCGATCACCAACCAACACCGGCTTTAGTCCATGGCGATTTGTGGTCTGGCAATGGCGCAATTTTAACCACAGGGGAACCGGTCATTCTCGACCCGGCCTGCTACTACGGCGATGGAGAAGTGGATATTGCTATGACGGAATTATTTGGTGGATTTCCGGCGGGATTTTACCAGGGTTACCATGCAATTCGTCCTCCGGAGCCTGGTTATCAACAACGGAAAACCCTCTACAATCTCTATCACATCCTCAACCACTTCAATTTGTTCGGGGGCGGTTATCAACAGCAAGCCCAGCAAATGCTTAAACAATGCTTAAGGATTTAGTTGAAGAATTGTTGACTTTTTCCCCATATTCGCCTTCAGACTTTGGATTAGTTTTATAATTGCATAGGGTTCTTAGCCATATCTCTCCATTTTGGCCCATTTGCAGGCAAGCTATTTTCTCGGCCAGAGTGCGGATGAGAATGATGCCCAAGCCCAGACATAGCGTATTTCCCACGTCATTTGCTGAGGCATCGATTGGCAAAAAAAATTTATTTTTTCCATATATTTGCTGATGCAGGCAAGGCCTAACTATCGGTAAAGTTGACTGGAGTCGTCTAAATCCAAAACCATGACCAATGCCACTAGCGAAAGCCTTAAACTTGAGACTCTGAGACTGTTCAAAATCTACACAGAGTCCCACGACGTTGGCGTGCGGAATCGGATTATGGAAGTCAATCTGGGCCTGGTGAGGAAGGAGGCATACCATTGGACAGCCCAGTGTAATGAAAGTTTTGAAGATTTGTCCCAGGTGGGTTGTTTGGGACTGATCCGGGCCATTGAAAGGTTTGATATGAATAAGGGCAATGCCTTTAGTTCCTTTGCCATTCCCTATGTGCGGGGGGAAATCCAGCATTTTCTGCGGGATAAAAGTAACTGCGTTCGCATTCCCCGTCGTTGGTTGGATCTGGGTCGTCAGGCTATCGCCGTCCAGCAAGAATTTCGCCTCAAATATGACCGAGCCGCCACCGATGAAGAAATTGCCCAAATTTTAGCGGTGCCCCTGACAGACTGGCAGGAAACCAAACTGGCATTGCAAAATCGTGAGCTAGTGAGTTTGGATACCAAAGTAAATGGCGACGATGACGGGCAAGTTAACCTGGGGGATTGTTTAGCCCACCACGAATTCCGTAGTTTTCAACTCAGCCCCGAGGATCAGATCCGCCTGCAACAGGCTCTGGCCGGTTTGGAAGAACGTACCCGCCGCATTGTGGAATTTGTTTTTCTCCATGACTTCACCCACAAGGAAGCCGCTGAAATGATGGGGGTTAGTGTGATCACAGTTTCCCGTCGCATCAAACAGGGCATTGGGGCATTGAAAAAAGCCTTGAACACGGAAATTTTCTAACTTCTTAGAGTAACTCTCCGGTAGTTGACGAAAAAATTCATCCAAGGTCGGCGATCGCCCTGGTAGTATGGCAGATGGAACTTTATGTCTAATTTCTCGATTTTTTTTGAGCCATTGCGTTAGCTTATGCTGCAATTGACTGCCAGTGCCACCCAGGAAATTAAACGATTGCAACACAGTCGCCAACTAACCCGCCACCATTTTCGCCTCGCGGTTAGGCCTGGAGGGTGCGCCGGTTGGTTATACCATATGGATTTTGTACCGGAAATTACCGCTGACGATTTAGAGTATGAAAGTGACGGGGTGACGGTGCTAGTGGATAGCCAGAGTGCAGGTTACCTCCACAATCTCAAATTAGATTATGCCGAAGATTTAATGGGGGGAGGATTCCGCTTCACTAACCCCAATGCCGCCCAGGTGTGCAGTTGTAGCTTGTCCTTTGCTCCTAATCTAGAAAAGAATTTATAGGTGGACAGATGGTCACCTTTGTCTTCGTAATTACCGCAATCTCTGGCCTAATTTGGTGCTTTTTGCTGGGGGGCTGGGGAAATTTTTGGCGCTGTGATCAGGTTTTAAACTTTGAGCATTCATCGTCGTTAAAGGAGTATCCCCCCGTGGCAGCCATTATTCCAGCTCGGGATGAGGCCAACGTCTTGGGTCAGAGTTTGCCCAGTTTATTGCAACAGCATTATCCTGGCCTGTTGAAAATTATTTTGGTGGATGACCAAAGTAGTGATGGCACAGGAGCTGTGGCCCAGCGCATCGCCACCGATTTGGGCCATGGCGATCGCCTAGAAGTGGTGTCCGGGCAACCGCTACCCCCTGGATGGTCGGGAAAATTATGGGCAGTGGAACAGGGCTGGCAAACGGTGCAGTCGGACAAACAAAGTCCAGAACCCTGGCCAGAGTACATTTTTCTCACCGATGCGGACATTGCCCATGGCCGGCAAACCATTAAAACCTTGGTGGAAAAAGCCCAGCGGGAAAATTTAGCCCTGGTATCCCTGATGGTGCTGTTGCGCTGTGAGAGTGCTTGGGAAAAATTGCTGATTCCAGCCTTTATTTTCTTCTTTCAAAAGCTCTATCCTTTCCCGTTGGTGAATAATCCCCACCATAAAACGGCCGCGGCGGCGGGGGGCTGTATTCTCATGCAGCGGTCAGCCTTACAAACCATTGGTGGCATTGAAGCTCTCAAGGAAGCACTAATTGATGATTGCACCCTTGCCCAGAAGTTAAAAACCCAAAAACTCCCCATTTGGTTGGGGCTAACTAGGGAAAATTGGAGCTTACGGCCCTACGATCGCCTAGAAACCATTTGGCAGATGGTCAGCCGCACTGCCTACACCCAACTGGATTACAATCCCCTGCTGTTACTAGGTACCCTCCTGGGCATGGCTTTAGTTTATTTAACTGCCCCTGTGGCCCTAGTATCGGCAATAATTTGGGGTAATACCTCCCTGGCCCTAGTGGGAGCTTTTACCTGGGTGCTAATGGTGATCGCCTATGGCCCGACCTTAAAATTCTATGGGCGCTCCCGGCTTTGGGGTTTGACCCTACCGTTAATTGCCCTGTTATATAGCCTCATGACCCTAGATTCTGCTTGGCAACATTGGCAGGGCCGGGGGGGGGCTGGAAAGGTCGGGTTTATCCCCAGGGGTCTTAATTCCTTGTGAACCCTCGAGCTAACGGGCAATGGCACTCAAGTCCCAGATTTTAACGATTTTATCCTCCGCACCACTGTAGAGAGTATTGCCGTCGGGACTAAATACCAAAGAAAGAACCCAGCCCTGGTGGCCCCTCAAGGTGTTAACCTGTTTGCCGTTGACTAAATCGAAGATCATGATAGTTCCTTCCTTATTGGCGGTGGCTACCCAGCGATTATTGGGGGAAACGGCAATGGTATTAATTTCTAAGCTGGGGCCTTTGACGGTGAATAATTCTTTGGCATCGGCTAAGTCCCAGGCTTTGACAAAATTCCGCACTGCCCCCACCAGTTTTCTACCATCGGGGGTTACCGCTAAGCCGTTAATAAAACCAGGCTGCTTGGGAGAGGTACCCAATAATTGAAAGGTGTTGGCATCCCAAAACTTAATGGTGCGGTCCTGGCCGATCGCCCCGGTGATGAATTGATCGCCGTTGGGGGAAAAAACAACGCTGGTAGTAGGGCCAAGATTATCTGCTAAGGTTTGTACCAGGTTGCCTGATTCCCGTTCCCAAATGCGAATGGTGCGATCGCCACCGCTAACGCTCACAACGGTTTCCCCATCAGGACTAAAAGCGACACCACTGACCTTCTCTGTGTGCCCAGCCAGGGATTTAACCCTCATGCCATCTTCCACCCGGCGTATATCAACATTATTATCAGCGGCGATCGCCAACCATTGACCATCGGCACTAACGGCCAAATCGGCAAAATTATTGACCGGACTCCTTTGGCTATAAACCACCTCTTGGTTAGCTACATCAATCAAGGTAATTTGATTATCCGCCGTAGCCACAGCTAAATATTTGCCGTCAGGGGTAACGTTGAGAGCGATAATAATTCCTTGAAAACCAGTGAGATTTTCCACCGTTACCGATGGGCTGGCCCCAGTTTGAGCCACCATATACGGGTTAGGAGCGCTGCCGTTGGCGCGGGCACTCTCGCCTGAATAAACTAAACAGGCAACAGTCAAAAAAAATGTAACGGGGCCAGAAAGTTTTTTCAATCGGGAGAAATGGTTATTCATCTTAAAAAATAGTTAAGTTACTAAAATTTGTGTTTACTTAATTATAATAGGCGTTACTTAGGGTCTTTTTATAAGCTTTTAGTCCGGCTTTTAAACCGACCGACTGGAGCTCCAGTAACAGCGAGGAATTTTTGTTGATCTTCCCTCTTAATAAGATGCCCAGTGACAATTAATTCTCATTTTTCGTCTTTTAGAATATACTTTCGGGGAACTTATATTAAAATTACCATGGTAAAAAGTGCTACTAAAAGACATAAAACTGGTCACATTCGCACTAGACATATTTGACCGCAAGACTGATAAAAAATTTGCCATTGGTTGATAAATTGGCTTACATTTAGTTGATTTATTCAGACTAACTTTAATTCCTTTCGATCTATTTTGGATCATTAAAATATATGAAGGTGTTTCGCTGGCTACTTTATTTCGCTACGCTTAGTTTGCCAGGAATAGTTCCCTGCTCTGTTTTAGCTAATGAAATTCTCAATTTTGACAATTTTATCCCTGCTGAGGCAGAATTAAATGATGCCTTACTATTGGAAAATTCAATTCAATTAGATCCCTTTGTAGTAGAAAATATTGCTGATTTTAGCACGATTAAAGTAGATCAAGAGCCATGGCAAACTTCCGCCAATTCTTCCCATAACTTGACTTATAGCACCTCAAGCACAAAGGATTTAAGGAGCCAGGTAGCACACTTAGAACAGCCTTTTACTCAAGCCTTAACTGAGCCAACAAAAGAGAAAGAGCCAACTTTTTCGCCGGCCATAACTCCAGAAAATAGCTCCTATCCGGAGAGCATTATCCAACAATTGACCGACACAGAGAATAGTGAACAGCTCAGCCCTAGCCCAACAGTTAACACAGTCCAAAATGATGGTTGGCAAGTTTTTATTACCCCTGGTGCAGTCCTGCCCATTAACGCCTATGGATCAGCCAGAATTAGCGGAGTTCAGGGTGATTATCACCTTACGACTGCGGACATATTGGAGAGATTAACAGTTTACGCTGGGGGCAGAGTCGAAGCTTGGCACGGTAATTGGGGCATTATTTTAGATGGGTTTTATTATAATTTAAAAGGAGCTTCCACCAGTCAGCGGGACAATTTTCCTGGTTTGGCATCTTTTAGTCCAATCAATTATTTACTCAACACAGATATAAATAATCGTTTGAATGGAATTAATGGTATTCTTGCCGATCAGTCCGGAATTTTACAGCAAAAAAAAAGTGATATTAACCAAAATCTCGCCCAAATTCAATCTGAGTTTGAAGAGGTGCGTAATGCGGCTCCCGATCGCCAGGATTTGATGACGGCGATCGCCTCAGCTTCGGCCAAAATTGAAACACTGCAAGCCCTAGGTAATGATATTGACCGGCAAGCCATTGGCGCTTGGGCAAAACAAATTAATGAACTAAAAAAAATGGTGGAGGAGGGTAACCTTGGTGAACGGGAAATTGAACAAAAGTTAACCCAACTCCAGATCGCCCTGGGCACTATCCAGGGTTTTCGGGACAGTGCCATCGGTTCCATTGATCGTTTAGAGAACAGAGTGCAACAACGGGTTACGGAAATCCAAACCTTTGCTTCCCAGTTGCAAAACCTCCGGGAAGAGACTAGACAATTGCTGGCCACATTACCCCTAGAAGAAATTGACCGTCGGGATTTGGCCAAAATTGCCCTGGGGGGACTGGATAAAATAAAACAAATTGAGGGCGATCAGAACCATTCCACTTTGGAAAATATCATTGACCGGGTGGAGACAGCACAGGATAGGTTGGAGGCGGTACGTACCCTACAGACGGAAATTCAAAGCCGCATTGCCAATCTTCGTTCCAGGGAAGATCTCGGAGCATTGCAGAAAAAATTGGCGGAAACTAGGGAGAGGGTAGGCCAAGTACGAGAGGCGATCGCCAATCTCGAGGAAATTAAGGATTCCCACCTAGGGGAAATTATCCAAATCCTCCAAGACAGTAATGCTAAAGAAAACCTGGTGCAACTGCAAAATGCATTGACTACGTTACAATCGCTCAAAAATAATGCAAATTTTGCCGACACATTACAAGATTTAGCCAAATTAGACCAAATTTTAGCTAACGAAGAGGAGGTAATTGCCGCCATTCAGGCTGAACTTTACGGGGCAGGGCAACGGGATTTAAGCATTGATACCAACACTGATTTATCCGTCAGCGAAACCACCGTTGATCTAGCCATCAGCTACCATTTTGGTAATGCTCGTCCCGTCTACGGTTCAGGGTCCCAAAACCGAAGTTATCCCCAGTGGTGGTTTGAACCCTACATCGGAGCCAGGTTAATCAATCTCAGCCTCGCCCTGGACCAGACCACTAACTACAACTACAACAGTTCTTTAATTTCCCTGGGGGGACAATTCCAAATTAACGAAACCGCTAGCCGTACCTGGATTAATCCCTTGGTGGGGGGAAAATTGGGGGTGCAGTTAACGGATACCTTGGCCCTTTGGCTCCGGGGAGATGTATCCGGCTTTGACCTATCGGGGGATGCGGATTGGAACTGGAAAGCCATTTTAGGAATGGATTACTATGTAAGGGAAAACGTAGCTATCCAGTTGGGCTACCAATTCTACAGTTTGAAATACGGGCAGGGTAATGGCAACAATGGTTTTGACTTTTCCCTGAATTTAAATGGCCCCTATGTGGGTTTGACCTTGCGGCTTTAGACGTTGTTGAACCCGTTGATTTTCCCAGGAAATTTTCCCGAAAACGGAACTTTCTGTCCAACGAAATCCCCTTCAATTCCGTTGTAATTCCACCCGGATATAGCTATTGGTACCATGGCAGGGAAGGGTCTAGCCCCAAGCATTTTAATCCATCGAACCAATGAAACCTGAATTTGCCACAGTCCAGGCCTGGGAACAGGCCGATTGCCTCATGCAACCAGCTCTGATCCGCACCATTGATCATCTGCGGCAAGGCTTGGAAAGCTGTCCCTGGCGTAGTCGCTACGAGGAGGTGGAGGAACCCATACCAGGACATCGGTTAATTCTCGAAAATGAGGGGCAAACCTACGGAGTTAACATTTGGGATTTATGTTTTCAGGTGTGTTTTGCCAATTACCAGCCCCAGCCCTTTGGGGATCAGCTGCCGGACGAGGATGAAGTTTTCACGGCGGAAATAGACCAACAATTGTTCAACGACCAAGGGGAGGTGGATTGGACTAAATTAGACGACAAAGCTCGTCATTGCGTCACAACCCTCCTAGCGGACCTGCCCACTGTGGGGCAAAGCTGATTTCAGGCGATCGCCGGTGCGGAGAATTTGTCCGGCCAACATGGCCGCCCCGAAACCGTTATCAATATTGACTACCCCCACCCCCACCGCACAGGAATTAAGCATGGTTAACAGGGGAGCCACGCCACCAAAACTGGTGCCATAGCCGACGCTGGTGGGGACTCCAATCACAGGACAGTCTACTAACCCCGCCACCACACTGGGCAAGGCCCCCTCCATACCCGCCACCACAATCAACACATCCATGGACTGGATTAAGGCCCGATGGCTCAACAACCGGTGTAGGCCTGCCACCCCCACATCCCAGAGTTTTTCCACTTTGAAACCGCACAAACTCGCTGTGGTGGCCGCTTCCTCTGCCACGGGTAAGTCTGCGGTGCCCGCACTGAGTATGCCAATGGTGCCGGGATGTTTAAGTTGTAAAGGGGTTTGCAGCAAAGCGCAGATTTTGGCCTGGGCGTAGTAGTGCAACAGGGGGATGCGCTCTCCTAAAATATCCGCCACCGCTGGCTCCACCCTGGTCACCATCACCACTGGATTATGCGCCGCTAGGGCTTGGAGAATTTGCTCAATTTGTTCTGGAGTTTTACCGGGGCCCCACACCACCTCTGGAAAGCCCGTTCGTAGTTGCCTTTGGTGGTCCACTTTGGCAAAATCATCGATCGCCTCAAAGCTGAGATGTTTAAGCTGCTCAAAACCCTCTTGGCTACTGGTGTGGCCACTGGCGATCGCCGTGAGTAATTGTTGGAGGGAGTCTGGGGTCATCGGTGCAGAAAACTGAAAAACAGGGCCATTGACCATTCTGGCCTATTTGGGCTAGGTTGCCCCGCCGTACATGGCCTGTAGCACCAGGGCCGGATCCACTAAAACTCCGTTATGGCGCAGTTCCCAGTGTAGATGGGGTCCCGTCGTGCGGCCCGTCATCCCCACCCGACCAATGCGCATTCCTGCCACCACCTGTTGCCCCTGTTGGAGCACAATGCCCCCCTGGCGATCGACCAAATACCTTTGGCCTTGGTGGACCTCCACCCGTCCCATTAAATGACAGTAAGTATGCTGCCAAGCACCGGATTGAATCCGTACCATAGTGCCACAACCGGTATGGTCCGACATTTCCACCACTGTGCCATGCCACCAATTGCGAATATAACTTCCCAGGGGAGCGGCCAAGTCCAAACCATTGTGGAAAGTGCTAGCTCCAGCAGTGGGGGCCCGGCGGGGACCAAACCCAGAAGTATATTGCTGAAAATTTTCCACTGGAAAAGAAGCGTACTGCCAGGGATTACTGGAACTGGTCGCCACCGGAGCATATTGGGCAGTGGCCTGGTTATTGGGAGCTAAACCAATGGTTAAGGCGCTACTGGCTAGGACCAAAGCGAGGAGAACTATGAACGGCCGTCGCCGACGTTTTTTGCCCAAGGATTTGGGTAAATTTCCATTTAACCAATGCTTTTGACGACAAGTCCCCCAGAAAGAATTCATGGCACAATCCTCACACGTTTCACACTGCTCCCTAGTGTATGCCCAGAATTGTCCCCTGGCGACGGTCAACCTATCTCTGGAGACATAGCCGGGTATGTTGAAAAAGTCCGAAAATGATCATTAATGCTTCCATAACGCTTTCACCGCCCCTGATGGGGGAAGAATTTAGAAACAGAGTCCTCAGTAAATGGAGGATTGCAACGAGATTTTTCTGTGGAGAATCTCACTTTTCCAGCGCTCCCCTAAACTACTAACTTTGAGTTTTAAGCCCCGTCAAATTGGCCTTGGTTTGGTATAGATTGAGGCTAATTGGTTCAAAATGGAATCAATGTTGCTCCGTTGTTGTTGTTCTCCCCCCGCTGAGCCGTGCTCTACAAAATTCGCCACTATCCCAACTCGGTGCTGGCCGTTACCCTCAAACCCAAGGAACGGCTCTACATTAACCCCGGTTCCCTCATTAGTATGGATGGGGGATTGATAATTAGTCGGCTGTGTGGGGGAGGCTGGCTGAGGGCCCTGGCTAGGTTTTTATTGGGCAAAGAAAACCTAATGGTCAACGTCATCCACAACCCCACTGATCAACCGTTGAGTTTTACCTTAGGCAAAGCTCTACCAGGAAATTTGACTCGCCTAGAATTACCTAAAAATGGCATATTCATCAGTCCTGGAGTACATGTCGCCCATACCAACGGCGTCAATATGGGGGTGCATTGGCTTGGTTTCTCCAGTTGGTGGGCAGGACAGGGTTTGTTCGGTTTGAAACTCCAGGGCAAGGGCCGCGTCTTCCTTAGTAGTTACGGCACCCTCAACCAATTGTCGTGCCCCCAGAGTTTTGTGGTGGAACATTCCCATTTACTGGCGTTTCAGCCCAAACTCAAACTCAAAGTTAATTTCCCTAGGGGAATTATCGGTGATCTGCAGTCCGGTCGGGGGCTTAGTTCCCGTTTACAGGGCACCGGAAACATCTATTGGCAATCCCGCAGTTTGAGCAGTTTGGGTCGTTTTATCCGGCTCCGACTGCGCTGATTTTTCCCCTGCCTGCCCTATGAAAATTAAACTTCTCAATTCCCCCCAAACGGCGATTGCCAGGGTAATCCTGGAAGCCAACGAAGAATTAGCGGCCCAGAATGGCTCTTTAATTGCCATGGGTCAAGATATCACGGTGCAAAGTTCCGTGCGGCGCACCAGCGATGGGGGAGGGAAACAGACCAGCCGGGGCAATCAAATTAAAACCATGTTCTTAAACAATTACCGAGCGGGGGAAAATGGCGGCGAAATTTACCTAGCTCCTGCCCTAGTAGGCAACCTGGGGCACTACCAACTGGGCGGCAGGAAATTAATTGTGCGCCAGAGCTCCTACCTAGCATCCGATGGCAAGGTGGACATTTTCATGGGCTATAAATCCGCCGCCAAAAAGGAAGCCTATTCCTGGCTAAGTTTGGTGGGTGTTGGAGATGTGTTAATCAGTTCCTTTGGGGCCATGTATTCCCTGGAAGTGAATAGCAAACAAATTGTTAACTCTGACCATGTGGTGGCTTTTGATAATAGTCTCAAGGTCAAGCAATATCAGGAGTTACGTCCATGGTCCAAACGTTTGGTTCCTAGGCAAGAAATTCTCTATGAATTTACTGGCACGGGTACGATTTTTTGCCAAACCCATGGTCCCCGGAGTTTTGCCCAGGAAGTGGGTCGCCAGCTCAAACCGGAAAACTTCAAACTGCGCTAATCAATCATCCTAAAGGCTAGGACAGTTAATGCCATTACCCTGCGACTAAAATTTGCCCCCACCTCTATTAGCACCACCGCCCCGCCATGATGGAAGAAGAATCCCTAGAAAAGCTCGAACAAAGTTTGGAACAGATTGATCCTGAGGAGGATTTGGAAGAGGATTACACCCAGCACCTCTTTGCTCATCCCCGGGAAGCAGAGGCGGATAGTCAGGTGCGTCCTACGGATGATGAATTTAATCTTCCCTACACCATCAATGGCCATGCCCTGTACGCCACCCTGGAGTTGACCCTGAAACCCGGTCAAATTGTCTTCGTCGACGCTAACGTAGTCACCACTATGGATCGCCATATTCTCTTTGTTAACAAATTACGGGGAGGACTGTTGGATATCTTACGTAAAGCCCTGGGGACGGATGCACTATTCCTTGACCAATTTACGGCGGAACAAAACGTTGGTCATCTCCAATTAGCACCGGCCTTGCCAGGGGATATTTGCCATCACTTTCTAACCATAGAAAAGGGAATTTATCTACGGACGGATAACTTCCTTGCCTGTCAACCAACGGTGAAAATTGACACCAATTTCGCCAGCATGAAGCATTTTTATAACGATAGCGAGAGTTTTTTATTGCGTTTAGTCGGACAGGGGGATTTGTGGTTTAGCCTCTACGGTGGTTTGGTGGAGATTTCCATGGATGGCAAGCTGGCCTATAACCCTGATTACATTGTTGCGTTTGAAGATACCCTGGATTACGAAATGACCAAACAGGAAGGGCTCGCTGTCGATCGCCTGCGGGGTGATGTGTGGGGCGGTAAGGGTCGACTGTGCCGCTTCACCGGCCAGGGGAAAATTTGGCTCCAGGCCCGCCAAGCCAATAGCTTTTTGAACTATATCCAATCAATTTTGCTCAATTTACGTTTCCCCCGACTTAATTAGGGGGATCAACGGATTTACGGAAAACTTAGGCCATGCTAGGATGACCAGGTGAAATTAGGTTACGGGCGCTAAAAATAGGCTTTTGCTCCAACAAATTAGGGCGGAAATTTACACAACTTCCCATCCGCCGTCGAAATTAAAATCACTCAAACATCACAATTTTTTTGGCTAGACCGATGACAATGGGGGACAATCTCTGGGGATGGCAAAACATCAATGGCTCACCCTATCTTACCTGTGCTTTGTTGGCTCCCTGGTCCCATGGCTTTTTCACTAGGGCCTTCCATCCCCAGTTACCCGAAGTACTAATCAACTATCTTGATCCCCAAGGAACAGCGTTGCGAGTCAAACAGGTGCATGGGGACGTGACCCTAACGGCGACGGAAATTAGCCAAACCCCCGCGGCTCCCGATAGTGTTCATCCCCCGGCGGATGGAATCATTAGTGATGCTCCCCACCAGGGGGTCTGGGTGGCCAGTGCGGACTGTACCCCGGTGTTGATCGGCGATTTGGCTAGTAAACGGGTAGCGGCGGTTCATGCGGGCTGGCGGGGTACTAAAGCCAGGATTGTGCCCAAAACCATCGACCGATTTCTGCACCTAGGTAGTGAGCTAAAGGATTTACGCATTGCCCTTGGGCCGGCGATCGCCGGAGAGGTGTACCAAGTCGATCCCTGGGTGGCCTTGGAAGTGGGTCAGAGCGTGCCTGCGGTGCAGAGATTAGCCACAGAAGCACAGCAATGGGATTATTTATCCACCATGGCCAATCCGCCGGTATTGCCCGATGGAGAACCGGAAAAATGTCGCCTCGATGTGCGCCGTATTAATCAATTGCAACTGTTGGATTTAGGCTTGGCTCCGGAACAAATTGCGGTGGCCCCCCACTGCACCTTCCAAATGGAAAAACTTTTTTTCTCTTATCGCCGTACCCACACCAAAGAAGTGCAATGGTCGGGCATTGTCAGCCGCTGAAGTGGATTACTTTTTCGCGTTTTCTTTAAAATCCTTATCCACCACAAAGCGGTTAGCCACAGTTTCCGGTTGAATGGCCGAGAGAATTACCTGATTAGAGTCCATAATGATCACAGCCCTGGTGCGCCGGCCGTAGGTGGCATCAATTAACTGACTACGTTCCTTGGCATCGCTGATAATCCTTTTAATGGGGGCCGATTCCGGACTGACAATGGCAACAACCCGATTGCCAGAAACAATATTGCCAAAGCCAATGTTGATGAGTTGAATTTCCATAGATTAGGGTGGATGGGAAAGGAGAGGAGAAGGGGAAATGATCGCTTAGGTATTTATTAGAAGCAATGGTTAGCCTTCAAGAGGAAATGGTTGTTCGTTCCGTAATTTAGCTAACCAAGTTAAATTATGGCCAATTTCAGCCCATCCCTTCCTTTACTTTCGACTTTCAAGTCCTTTTCCGCGTCTATCCAGAGATAGATTAATCGGGAAAATTAGGTCTAACCAGCGGATTTGTCGTCAATTTGCCAAATATTTCTGACTGTCCCCATGGGAACCCTCCTTTGTCAACTTTCATGGAATTTTCATGCCCTTTGTTGCCATTGCTTTCGCCAAAATTTTTGATACCCTCGACGCCACCACTCTGAATTTTGGGCGCACCCAACTTTCCCTCTTGGACTTGCTCCAGTTGGTCCTATCGGCCCTGGCCATATTCGTTTTAACCCATTACCTGAACCGAGTTCTGCGGGGCATTATTCTGCGGCGTTTTATCTATGAGCAAGGTATCCGCTACATTGTGGCCAATTTGTTGAGCTATGGCATGGGGTCTTTTTTGTTCATTGCCATGCTCCAAACCAGTGGCATTAACCTGTCTTCCTTGACGGTGGTGGGGGGGACCCTGGGGCTAGGGATTGGTTTAGGTCTGCAAAATGTGACCCGCAATTTTGTCAGTGGGGTGACCCTGCTGGTGGAGCAGAAAGTCAAAATTGGCGATTACATCCGGTTCCAAAACGTCCAGGGCTATGTGCGAGAAGTATCCACCAGGGCGGTGGTGGTGGGGCTCAAGGATGGTTCCAAGGTGATTTTACCCAGTAGCCTGCTAATCGAAAATCAGGTGATTAACTATCACTACGAAACGGAAACGGTGCGTTTGACCGTATCTGTGGGGGTAGCCTACGGCACAGAGCCGGTGTTGGTGACGGAAACCCTGTTGATGTGTGCCTATAGCCAAGCTTGTGTGGTCAAAACTCCCCCGGCCCAGGTTATTTTCCAGAATTTTGGCGATAATGCCTTGGAATTTGAGCTCTGGGTTTGGATTGAGGAAAGGTACATGGGCCAGCACCCGGAAATTCTTAGTGCCCTGCGCTACACCATCTGTTTTTACTTTAAGCGTAATGGTATTGGCATTCCCTGGCCCCAACGGGAACTGTGGCTGAAAAATCCTGAGGCGATCGCCAAATATCTGCGGCCAGATTTAGATTTACCCATTCCTTCCGACCTGGGGAAACAAGAGCCAATGATTTCCCTCAGTCAGGTCTTAAAGTCCAGCGATTACTTTGGCAGTTTAAACGAGTTGGAAATTCGCCAGTTGGTGGAAATTGGGCAGTTGCAATCCCTCAAACCGGAGGAAGTGCTCTTTCGGGAACAGGATCCCGCCGACGGTTTTTACATTGTCATTTCCGGGCTGGTGGAAGTGTACACCGACAAGTTAGGCCGGGTGCTGGCCAGTTTGGGACCCGGTAGTTTCTTTGGTGAGTTAGCCCTGATGTTGGGCATTCCGCGCACCGCCTCGGTCAAAGCCAAGGAAAAATGCCTCTTGTTTGTGGTGCGATTTCCCCAATTTGAACAGTTGCTACAAACTAACCCCGATTTCCGTGAAGCCATTATCAATGCCTTGGGGGAGCATCAAGGGGAGTTAATGCGCCGCAAAGAAGAACTGGCCACCAAGGGTCTCCTCGCTTTGGAGGAAGAAGATAGTAATATTATGAACTGGGTGCGTAAGCGTCTACAGCGGCTATTTGGTTAGGGGCTGAAAGGCTACGGATGAACAGTTTTTGCCAACTATATTCTGAGGTTATTATGGGCAATCGATCTCGCCTTGGGGCATTGACATCCCTTGGTTTAACTTTTGTCGCTCCTCTCGTCCTTAGTCCCACTTTTTCAGCCATGGCCACGGAACCGACCCAAACCCAGCTACAAACGGCCGCCAAACTGATCTGCCAAGCTTTGAGTGAAGGGAAATCCCCCGATGTGGCTAGGGATGCGGCTAGAGCCTATTTGATTGCGGAGGTGGGTAGTAGAGATTTGTTGAATGCCGACAATGTACGCCAAAAGTTGCGCCCCGAAGTGGTGAAGCAATGTCCTGGCCAAGCCATGAAACTCATTGGCCGCTGATGTTCTGCTCCCCCAAATACATTTTCTTGCCAAATGCGCCTTGCCACCACCATTGAAGCAATCCTTTATCTCCAGGCTAAACCGGTGGCGATCGCCGATTTGGTCAGCATTAGTGGCCAGGAAAGGTCTTTGGTGGAAGATGCCCTGATGGAGTTGATGGAGGACTATGCCCACCGGGACAGTGCCCTGGAAATTGTGGAAACTAATCAAGGTTATAGCCTGCAACTGCGGGCGGCCTTTCAACATTTGATCCAGGATTTTGTCCCCGCCGACCTCAGCACCGCTAGCCTCCGTACCCTGGCGGCGATCGCCATTAAATCCCCCCTACTGCAAACAGAATTGATTGAACTGCGGGGCAGTGGGGCCTACCAACAGGTGCAGGAATTGGTGGAAGCGGGTTTTGTCCGTAAAAGAAAGCAAACGGAAGGAAGATCCTATTGGTTGGAGATCACCGACAAGTTTCACCAATACTTTGAAATTGATCGTTTACCGGCGGATTTTGCTGAAAAAAAACAAAAGTAAGCCCAAAGAAAAATATTCGATCTTATTGAACCTATGCCTAAAAACTAGTTTCGCGTCTGATCTTTATCGACTAAATCCCACAGTTGCCGATGGATATGACTGCTGGGGAAACCCTGGGTTACGGACTAGGGACGGGAGGTTAACTTTGCTGAACCTATTCCGGATAACTGTTTGTAACTGGTTTTATACAGCAACTTTTCCCGCCCAAACAGCTAAAAAGATCGGGCAAGGCCGCCGACAGCCCTGATAATGGGAAAGGATTGTCGCAAGAGGGTATCAGTCCGTTGTGAAACCCCGTTCTTTTTTCGTTCTACTGGCCGCCGTTGCAATCTTTTTATTGGCTTTAGCCGGCTGGGGCACTGTCCTGGTGCTCGGCCATAGCCCCCTTAATTTGACCCAGGGAGGGGTGAACCGTGGCCCCATGGCCCCAGGGTTAATTCCTGGTCAATCACCAATTGTGGTGTCTTTGCTGGTCAATCCTGATCGCCTGGAGGCCTTTACCCAATTGGCAGTTAATCCTGGGCGGCGGCGTCGATCCCATGGGGAGTTGGCGGATTTAGAGCAGAGTTTGTTGGCTAAAACGGGGCTGGATTATCGCAAGGAAGTGAAACCCTGGTTGGGGGAGGAAGTTACCCTAGCGGTGACGGATTTAGATTACGACCACAATGGGGCCAATGGGGCTCAACCGGGATATCTATTGGTGGTTCACAGCCAAGATCCAGAACTGAGTCGGGAATTTTTGCAACTGTCCTACGCTACTGCGGCGATCGCCGGAGATACGGATCTGGTATTTGACCGTTACCAGGGAGTCAAAATTACCTATAAACACCCCGTTAGTCCGGCGCCCAACGGCAATTTACTGGCCAGTGCGGTGGTAGGGGACTATGTCCTCTTTGCCAATCATCCCCAGGTTTTACGCCAGGCGTTGAATAGTTTGCAAGCCCCTTCCCTCAGCTTGGCTCAAACCGAAACTTACCAACAGGCCTTAGCTAGTTTGACTGAACCAAAGTTGGGGATAGTTTATGCTAATTTTCCCGCCCTTTCTGCCTGGCTTGGGCAACGACCGGCCATAGATAAGGATTCTGACCAAACGGCGATCGAGCAAACCTTAACGGTGGCTTTATCTCTGCAGGCCCAAGGATTGGTGGCTCACACTGCGTTGACGGGGGTGCCGAGTAGGGGGGCGGAGCCGGAAATAGCTAATAACTCTTCCGTCGCGACTGATTTAGTTAATCTTCCCCCCAGCAGTAGCTTAGTAATTAATGGGCAAAACCTAGCTCGACAATGGCAACAGTTGGCCACTGGCTTAGCCCCCCATAGTCCTATCCAACAGGCATTAACCAAGTTAATTAATGATTGGCAACAACCCCTGGGTTTGGATTTAACCACTGATATTTTTCCTTGGGTGCAGAGCGATTATCAATTAATCTTTTTGCCCAAGACTAATCCTAGTCAAAGTGATTGGGTATTTGCTGCTCAGGACGGGGATGCCGCCGCCACTAACTTAGCTTTGGAACATCTAGATCAATTGGCGATCGCCGCTGGTTACCAATTATCAACTTTGGATCTACAGGGGCAACGGGTATTAGCTTGGACTAGTCTCCAAACCCTGGCAAAGGGGAATGTTACCAGCCTACAAACCCAAGTTAGGGGAGTTCATTGCCGAGTCGGCGATCGGGTAATTTTGGCCAGTTCTCTCGAAGCTTTGTCCCAAGTGTTGGACCAAACCAGTCCTTCCTTGGCCGATCAACCGGAATTTCAACAAGCATTGTCCACCCTGCCCGACGACAGTTACATTTACCTCGATTGGCAAAGGGGAGAACCATTTTTCAGCCAACAATTGCCGGTGTTGAGGGTATTAGAGTTGTCCCTCAAACCTCTGTTTAAAAATTTACGATCCCTGACCATTAATCAAGAGCCTGGCTCCACCTCCATCAGTAACAGCACCATTTACCTCAATTTGGGGGTTGATTAGGCTGAAACACTGGTTATAGTCCCCCGGTTTCTGTTCCTCTAAGAACGTGTTTGAAAAGCCCCCCTGACCCCCCAAATTTGGGGGGAAACAGAGGCAAAGTCCCCCAGTCCCCCCAGTATTACCGGAGCTTTAGTGAGGAGATTTAGGGGGCAAAACAAGACCTTACAAACGGGCTCTAAGTTGCCAGAGAAACTGGGAAAAATTCTCTCAGAACTGCAGTTGGTTTCGGTGGCAGACAAAACTTTATAAACAGACTTTAACCAAATCTAGCCAATGGCGCATGAAAATTAGAACTAGCCATGACCTTGCTTGGTTGGACAATCACAACAGTGGGATAGTTTTGATGGTTGAGCTTGAGCAAATGGGATCAGAGCACCTCCTTTTGGTTAACAAAAAATTAAAGGTCAATGCCCCCTTCATTAAGTACCACGTTGGGATTTTCCCCCATGCGGAGAATATGGGCTGCCGTGTTATGCACACCAAACTCGGCCCCCAGTTGGGCTCCCAGGGTGCCATGGATGGCCATATAGGCCATGAGAAAAAGGGCAAAACCGAGATAGGTCAAACTAACTTCATTGCGGCAATTGGTGCGCCAAACAAATCGTTGATAGCCCCGCCAAATGGTTGTGCCCACCATCATCGCCAGTAACAAGATACCCCCGACGCCATGGAGCAACATGGTAGTGCCAGCGCCAATGCCCCAATCACTGACCTGATCCGTGGGAGGTTGGGCCAAGAGAATTTCAAAAAAGCCCGCCGCCACAGTGAAAAAACTAATGAAGGCACCGGCCACAGCATTGTACCAACCCACATCAAAGAAGTTTTGGCGTTGGGCGGGAATGGCAAACCCTTTGAGAATGATTTTATCTAGGGGAAAAAATACGCCTGCAAAATCAAAAATTAGGGCAATGATAAATAACCCCAGACTGAAATGAACCAAATTGGGGTGGATGGGAAATCGGTAGGGCAGACCATTGGTGCCTAGCTGCAGGCCAATTTCTTTGAGTTGGTCAATCAGGGAAGGGTTCATGGCGCGGTCAGTTTCCTCAGTGAAAAATAAAATGGGGAGTGGAACTTCAATCTAAAAGCTAGGGAATAATGCCATCTTTGGTGGCTTGAACCACGGGGAGGGTATGCAGACCATATACCCAATCCACCAGGGAGCCGAGGAAAATTTGAATACACACTAACACCATAAATACGGTGGCCAGCATCAGGAAAGGCAGGCTAGTTTTCAGTGGGTTTCGCACTCTCAATACCCCCCGCCAGGCCGTTAACCCTGCCAAAATGGCCGACAATGACCAACCGTTGACCGTATGCCAATCCAATGCTGGTTGGGCCGCCGGGTAGGGCATGGCCAGGGCCGCTTCAAATTCGCCGAAAATCACCGCAAAAAAAATGGCGATCGCCGCTGTGAGCCAATTCCACCAAGCCACTTCAAAGAACCGGGGCTTTTTTTGGAGGTAGCCCACCAGTTCACTGATGTAGGCAAAGAAAACCATGCCAATGACAAAGTGAACAATGATGGGATGGAGGGTATCTGGATAGGGCAGATTTTGGTCATTGAGGGTGAACATGGGCAGGTTCCGCAAAAATGTTTGGGATCGGGGCTGAAGTTGGTAGTTGCCAGTCTAGTTAAGTTAATTGAGTTGGCTCAAAGATAGATTTAACTGATTAGAAAGATAGATTTAACTGATTAGAAGGAATTGGCCATGGGTTAGCATCCTTACCGATTTATGCCGGGGCTGGGTTGGGGGACAAAGGGAGGCCTTTCCCTTTCCGGTGTTTTGAATCCAAGGTACAACAGGACAATAAAAATCAGGGGTGCAATGATGGCGATTGCCCTGATGCCCTGGTATTCCTGTCGTTGGGCCGGGGTCATGGCGGCCCATTTTAGTTCCTGGGCTGTGGGGGCGTGGGGACGATGGAAGCGGTCGACGGTTTCTTCTGCTAGCCATTGGGTGGTGGCTTTGAAGTTATGCAGAGGAGTGGGCAATAGCTCCAGATAGGTGGCGTTCCGCAATAAATCCCCTGCCTTGCCTTGGATGCGTACCCGGTCAAATAAATTGGCTACGCCATTGTTCAAACCCAGCTTCATCAAGGTGCCCCGCAGTTGGGGATCTGGGCTAACCAACGGTTTCCCTTTTTGCGCCGCCATCAAATTTTTGGCGATCGCCGCCCCCTGTTGATAAGCAATCTGGGCCAGGGCTGGTTTAGGATTTTCCTTGACGGTCACACAGTCTCCAGCGGCAAATACTTCGGCAAAACTAGGCAATTGTAGGGTACCGGTCACCAGGGGTTGCCCATGGCGATCAAGTTCCTCGGCGGGAATTTGCTCCTTGATAATTTTGAGCAGAGGATTAACCGCTGTGCCCGCTGTCCAAATGGTGGTGCCAGTGGCCAAATGGCGCAATTCTTCCTCTCCGGTTTCCACAAATTGCAAACTTTCTGGGGTAACACCTTTAACCCCTACCCCCAACTTCAACGTTACCGGAATAGTTCTGGCTTGTAACTCCTCCAGGGCGCAGCGCTTGAGCCCACTATTAGCGTCCCCCGCTAGAATTCCCGGCGCATGATTCACTAAGTAAATTTTTAAGTCATTGATATCTCCCCCCATGGGCACGTACCAACTGGGCAGCAAATCCGCCAGCGTGGCCGCCATTTCCACCCCCGCCGGGCCGGCTCCAACGATTGCCACCGTCAGTAATCTTTCTTTTTCTGCTTGATCTTCTGTGCTTAACGACTTTTCTAAACAGGCTTTAAGATGATCCCGCAGGGCGATCGCCTCGGTTTGGGAACGGAAAGCAAAGGCATGTTCTTCGGCCCCCTTGGCCCCCAAATAACCCTGCACGGACCCCACTGCTAGCACTAAATAGTCATAATGCTGTTCTTGGCCGGAATCGAGCACTAACCGCTTTTCTGCCAACTGCACATCGGTTACTCTGGCCTGCACTAATTCAACATCACTATTGGCCAACAACTCCCCATAGCTGGGACACACCACTGACTCCGGTAGTTCCTCCGTGAGCAACTCATAGAGCATGGGCTTGAAAACAAAATTTTCCTGGGGTTCCACCAAAATAATGGGGCCGACGTGCTGGTGATGGCGCAGATGCAGGGCGGTGAAGAGTCCCACAAAACCACCACCGACAATGACTGTTGTTGCTGAATCGGACACATTAATGGCCACAGTTTTCCATCCCACTGCCGAACAATTTTCACCGTGCCCCTGGGCACTTCCCTTGTAAAGGTAGCACGCAAGCAAAAAGTGGGGCCAACTTTCTAGAAACTGGAACCCCACTTCATGGATGGGAAAATTGAGATGGTTCGTAGCCCGCCGCCTAACTCCCCCATGGAAAGAAATTGGCTAAGAATTACTATTTATCAAAAATTTAGGGATAAATTACCACCTTGGCAAAGATTTGCTGACTATCAATTACATAGGGGGCAAAATCACCTGATCGACCACATGGATAACACCATTGCTGGCATCAACATCGGCGGAAATCACAGTGGCTTTATTAACTTTAACTTTGCCATCTTTGACTTTAAAGGTGAGGGCTTCCCCCGCCAGAGATTCCACTTCCCCAGAGGTTACTTCCGCAGCGGTAATTTTGCCAGGTACTACGTGGTAGGTCAAAATTTTCACCAATGTATCCTTATTTTCGGGCAACAAGAGACTTTCTACCGTGCCAGCAGGCAAAGCGGCAAAAGCATCATTGGTGGGGGCAAAAACGGTAAAGGGCCCCTCTGCGGATAAAGCTTCTACTAAATCAGCCGCTTTCACTGCCGCAACAAGGATACTGAACGTTTCGTTACCAGCGGCAACTTCCACAATGTTCATGGTGGTTTCCATGGCGGTTTGGCTGACTACGGCGGGTTTTTCGGTGGTTGCCATTTCGGCCATGGCGACGGTGGGTACCCCCAGGGCAAATCCAGTCAGAGCGGTAAAAGCAACAATTCTAGCGGCGGTTTTCATAGCAATGTTTCCTAGTGAGAAGACTGTCCACCGCTATTATGACAAATTATAAATTTTTGTGAAGAGATGTTAAGGCAAAATTGCCACTGGCACAAGCTGACCCCTGGACACAGGTTAGAAAATATCCGCCGGATCTGCGGCCCGCAAGCGCCCCACGGCGATCGCCCCGGAAATGCAACACATGGCAATGGTCATAATCAGTACGGTCAAAGCCCGAGCAGTGGTCATAATTAGGGGCAAACCCGTGGCCCGGGCCGTATTGGTATAGAGCAAAATCCCCAAACCAAAGCTAGGCAAAAAGCCAATCACTGCTAGCAACAGGGCTTCTTGGAACACTACCCCCAACAGATAACGATCGCCGTAGCCAATGGCCTTGAGGGTGGCATACTCCGGCAAATGGTCAGAAACGTCAGTGTAGAGAATTTGGTAAACAATCACCGTGCCCACAATGAAGCCCATGGCGGTGCCCAAGCCGAAGACAAAACCAATGGTGGTGCGGGTTTGCCAATAATTTAATTCGTATTGCACCAACTTTTCTTTGGTGAAAACCTGGACATCGCCTCCGGTCAACTCCTGCCGGATTTGTTCGGCCACTACCTCTGGATCTTGCCCCGGTTTAACTTGCAAAATGCCCACATCAATGGAACTGCGGTCCCGGCTGGGAAAAAGACGGAAGAAATTTAAGTCGCTGGTGATTAAGGTACCGTCTGCCCCAAAGGAGGAACCAAGGGTGAATAAACCCTGTACCTGGATGCGACGATTACCTACTTCCGTAAAAACAGGGCCATCGGCTCCTAACAAAGCGGGTACCGGGCCAAATTCTTCCCTAGAGTCCCGGTCAAAGAGGAACACATCGGGGCGCTTAATCAGGTCTAAATTTTCCTCCACCCCTGGTAGATTAATGGGATTGGAGACGGGGTTAAAACCCATAATGTAAATCTGGCGGCTGGCTTTGGTTTCCGGGTTTTTCCAGCGGTTGATGTCAATGTAAAGGCTAGTGCCCCTGCTCACCGCTTCATTGCCCATGGCTTGGTACAAACGGCGGGACGCAAAAGGGGTGGGGTTAACAAAGGTGTCGGTTTGGGTGCTGAGGATGAATAAATCCCCTTGCAAACTTTCAGGAACCCGGACGGCACTGTCAAACAGGGCATTTTTGAACCCCAGTTGCATAAAAATCAACACATCGGCAAAGGCAATGCCGGCGATCGCCGCCAGGAGTCGCATCCTTTCATGGAATAACTGGTGCCAAGCAAGGGGAATTTTCATCTATTAAGTTGATTTATGGGTAAATCTTAGGTTGATGGACTTTTAGTTGGGGGGAGAGGGGGGAGCGCTGTCGGGTTCAATTTTCACCACCACTTTGGCATTGCTCAAACCAGCCACCTTTTTGCTTGCCCCGGGGCTGAGGGCAATTTTCACTTCCACTACCCTGGCATCAATGTCGGCGGCGGGATCGGAGTCCAGCACATCATTTTTGCCAATTCTCAAGCCAATATCGGTGACTTTGCCTTCCAATTCGCCGCTAAAGCTGTCATTTTCACTGCGTACCCAGGCAGTTTGCCCCAGTTCTACCCGGCCGATGTCGTTCTCGTACACCTCCGCTACCACAATCATTTGGGACGTGATGCCCAAATCCAGAATGCCATTGGTATCGCTGACTTTTTCCCCTGGGCGGGAATAAATTTTTAACACCTGGGAATCCACTGGAGCCCGGACCACAGCGGTGTCCAATTCGGCTCGGGCTTCCTGAAAGCGAGCCATAGCCAGGTTTAATTCTGCCTGGGCTTTTTGCACATCTACCTGACGAATTTCAGCAATTTGGGAGAGGGTGGCCCTGGCTGATTCCCTTTCCAGCAACATGGTCTGGGCGTCCTTATCCCGGATCGATTGTTGTTCTCGAATTCGCTCTTCCAGGGTGGCTTCCGTTTTCATTAACCTGGCTCGAGCTTCCTGCAACCTCTGGTTACTGGTTTCTAAGTTCAAGCGTCGCTGTTCCCAGTCCGCCATGGCGATCGCCCCATTTTCAGCCAAACTGCGATAACGCCGGTCATCGTTGGCCGCTTGATTCACCTCCGCCTGCAGACGGTCTATGGTGGCCTGTTGCTCTATTTTTTCCCCTTCCAATTGCTTAACTAAATTGGCAAGGGCGGCCTGGTTAACAGCAAAATTCTGTTCTAACTCCGCCTGGGCTTTGCGGACTTGGGATTCCTGGGCGGCAATTTGCCCCCGCTTAGCACCGGCTTCTATGATTGCCAAATCAGCCTGGGCCACCCGCACCGACTCCTGGGCGGAAACTACGGCGGCGGCCTTTTGTTCGTAGGAATCCAGCACTGCCACCACCTGGCCTTCCTTAACTTTATCCCCTTCCTTTACCAACACCTTCGATACTTTGGCTCCCCCAAAGGAACCGGGAGAAGCGGAAAGTTTGATAATTTCCCCTAGGGGGGCAATGCGTCCCAGAGCGGCCACGGGCTGGTCTTCTGGGGTCTGGGCTGCGGGAGCAAGGGCCCCGGAAGCGTTTTCCTCCCCTTGGTTTACCCCGGAGCGGAGACTGTAAAAAATTATTCCCCCAGTGAATAAAACCCCCACCACCATGGCCAAAATGATCCAGCGGAGGCTATGGTCAGGGCTGGCAAGTTGTCCGGTTCTCGTGGATTCACCCATAAGGCAAAAGGGGCCAATAGCTGGAAAAGACTAGCTAAATTGTAACATTTCGATACAGGGGAATATGGGAGATATGGGCAAAGTTCTGGGGGGCTCAAGAAGGACGCAGATTTTCCCCGGCCGCTTGGTCTAGGAGCCAGAGCAATTCCCCCTGGGGCTGAATAAACCGGGCTGGATATTGTTGGGGGTCGGCTTCCGGGGCAAAGATTTCCGCTAACGCTTGCTGTTTACTGGCCCCCGCTACGAGAAAAACCACAGAACGGGCTTGATTAATCAGGGGAATGGTGAAGGTTAACCGGGGTTGGCCGTCCTTGTTACCCACCGTAATCAGGCGATCGCCAACGGAGAGGGCGGGGGTGTGGGGAAAGAGGGAAGCGGTGTGGCCGTCATCCCCCAAACCAAGTAGCACCAAATCAAAGGCGGGAAAATGTCCTGCTTCCACCTGGAAAAAAGTGGCCAACTCATTTTCGTAGGTCTGGGCGTCCTGTTCCGGATCGGCGGCGGTGGTGGGCATGGGATGGATGTTGGCTTCGGGAATATCCACCTGGTCTAACCAAGCGAGGCGGGCCATGCGTTGATTACTGTCGGGATGGTCGGCGGGGACATAGCGTTCATCTCCCCAAAACACATGGATTTTTTCCCAGGGGAGGGCTTGGCGGGCCAGGGCTTCGTATAGCGGTTTAGGCGTACTGCCCCCCGAGAGGGCAATGGTGCCTTGGCCCCGTTCGGCGATCGCCTTGGTGATGCGGGTGGTGACACAAACCAGAGCCCGCTCGATCAAAATTTGTTTATTTATCAACACATCCACTTGGGGAGCCATGGAAACCTCTGGGCAATGGACAATCTAATTTTTCCCCTCCATATTGGAGGAGTTTACCGGCTAGGGAACGGAATTGTTGAATTTCTTCATCTTTTGGCTTCTGGATAGGCTAATTTGCCGTAACCCCCCAAGGCCATTAACCACACCGTCACCACCAACCAATGGAAAATGGTAATTAACCAGAGGGAGCCGCTATGCCAATAGAGGGCCGTGGTTCCTATGCCCAATAGACCAGTAAGGGTAAGGAAGATGGGTTGGAAAAACAAATTTCTTCCCCTGGGATAAAACAGAAGGGCATTGAGGGGATGGTAGATCGGGAACAGCACTAGACTCAGGGCCATGGCCCCCAAAGTCGGCCAAAATAAATTCAGTTCAGTGGGATAGGGCAACAGCATGACCCGAAAAACCAATTCTTCCCCCAGGGCCGGCAGAAAAAACAGGGCCAAGATTGATTTCACACTGCCCCCCAAGGATTGACCCCACCATTGCCATTGCAATAGGCCAAATTTAACCCCCAGGGGAATGGCGATCACCCCGTAGACAATAACGGCGATGCCGAAGAATTGCCAATCCTGGGGCTTGGGCAAAATAACCGTGGCGCCCAAAATCCGGCGAGCTAGGGCAGAAAGCACAGGCACATCGCCAAAAATACCGGTGGGGGCCAGGGGCAAAATTTCCGGCATGGCTCCCCCCACTTGATTGGGGCGCATAAACCAAAGCTGGGCACCCTGTTCGAGGAAAATTTGGTTGAGAATATCCTGGTTAACCCGGGGTAACATGGACTGCCAACTGAGCAGGGCATTGGCTAGGGTATTGTCCTGGATAAAATCATATTGATTGGTGGGATTATCCGGGTCTAAACCGGCTAGGGTAGCGGCATTGCTTTGCCAGTCTTCCCTGGTAATCCCCCTGGGTTTTAACATCGTCAGCAGGCGATCGCCTAATTTTTGTAGCCCTTGAAAGCGCTGGGTTTCTGGGGAATTGGGGTGCTGGGCCAACCAACTGAGAATTTCCGGGCTATTCTCCACCTTTTCCTGCAAACCCACAATGGCTAAGTACAGGGCTTGGTTAGAATCCTGCACACAGGACGCCGCCGGGCTAACCCCCGCATAACCAGTGCCATCCCCGGTACGGTAGCGGGCCATCATAATTTGCAGTTGTTTTTGCAACTCATCCAGGGGGGAAAGCACCACCTCGCCAAAGTTGTAATCCTGTAACAGGTCTAGTTTGACCATCACATCGGCAAAGGGACGGCTTTGGATCCAGCCCCGCTGCAAATTACCGGCATAGTTTTCCCAGGTTTGGGAGCCAGCAATGATGCCCTGGGGATTATGGGCATAGACCTGGTAATAGGGAATTTCCCACTGCAACTCGTCGGTAAAGGGGTCCCGCACAATTTCAGGCAAACTAAAGGCAAAATGCCCCGTCACTGTGCCCAGCATAGTCTTTTCTCCCAATTTCCCCCCAATGCCGCCGAATAAATGCATTCCCAACAGGCGATCGCCTTCTTGCCATTGGCCCAGGGCCACCTCGGGGGAATCACTGCGGGGATCAAGTAAAACCTTTTGGGCTGTACCTTTGCGAGCGGGAGTATTGTGCCAATTTTGGTGACTAATATAGTCTCGACCGGGGCCGAGGCGAAAAATTTGCTCATCAGGCTGCAATTGCACCAAGGAACGGGGCTGGAGGGATTGCACCGTGAACAGGCCATCCTGACCTTGGGCTCCATAAAGGTACCAACCCAATTGACCGACGGGAGAACTGGCCAAATCCCTGGGGGTGGACATAAACCGATCGCCATTGAGGCGGGGCTGTTGGGGAATGCGAATTGTTTCCTGGGGGCCGTCAAATTGTTTACTTATGGCGTTGTAATGTTGAACCAGCATTAAATCCGTGGCACAGGGCTGAGGCCCAGGACAATCCTTGGGCACGGTGTTGGGGTCTGCTTTCGGGTCAGGGCCAATAATTTTTACTAGGGCTTGATAACGGCCCGTCACCATTTCCGGCATGGTGGCCAGTTTAATTTCTGCTTGATTGCCGGCGGGAATATTCACCTGGGCCCGGAGAAAACGCACTAGCACATCATCCACCGGTCTGGCCCCAGCTAAGGACTGCAAAGGCCCCACTTGCGATCGCCCATTTAAACGGTTGGGTAACAGATTGCCCCGGCGTTCACTATTTAAGGCGGCGGGGGTAAAGTTTACGTCTGTGGTAACTAGCTTTAAGTATCTTTCCAAATCGGCATTGCTCTGCCAAGTGAGGCGGAGTTTTTGTCCCACTAGTCCCTGTTGGATAGAAGGTGCCTGATACAGTTCCAGCCAAACCCAGTCCCCGGGAGTGGCTTTAGTTTCTTCCACCGTCGGCAGGATTAACCGCCCCAACCACTCACCCAAGGGCCGATAATACGCCCCATCTAAATTCTGTTGCAGGGGATAATAATCCACCTGGTTGACCGGCAACTGACTGCTGATTTTATAGTCTGGGATGCGGTCGGAGGGGCCCTGGGGACGGAATAGCATGGCCAGGAAAACCAACACCAAAGCGGCGATCGCCCCTAACACTATCCGCCCGCGCCATTGCTTCATTTGTGGACCGCCCTAAAAATTGCCATAAAAAAACACCTGGGGCGTCTTTCCTTGTTTCGACTCCAGATGTTTTTCTAATTTCCTCACACCTGACCCAAGTATAAATCACCATCGGGGAATGTCAAGGCTCCAGCCTAAAAAAAAGCTAATTTTCAACAAATGTTGACCTAAAGCAGAACTCCAAAGCCTTTTCCTGCGTCGTTTACCGTAGATAATGAATTTTTTCTAAAATTCTTTAATCCCGCTCTTCCCGGTGCCAGCAAAGCTCCATGGGACAAAAGCAAATCCCCCACCCGGATTATTTCGGTTCGGTTAAGAGTTGTACAAAGGCGATCGCCATTTTGATAACCACGCTAAGATCACGGAGGATTGGCGAAAAGCCCAGGCTGATTGGTGACTTTCTTTTGCGGCCATAAACCGCTCCTGGAGAGGCTTTCCCCTTCCTGATCCGACGTTGTAATTGATTAATTATTTCAGTCGCCCGGCCGATGGAAAACCGTCATGGCCTGACCGACCGGGGTTCCCAGACCGGTATTAAATTAGCCTTTCCGGACAAGGCATCTGTGAAAATCTTAAAAAAGTATTAAGATTTTAAAAGCTAGCTTATTTTCGGAGGAAATGTGTTTACTCGACTTGCCCAGCAACACCGCGATTTCGTGAAGGATTTAGTCATGAGTCTCAGGGCTCTGGCCACTGTGCTCGAAAATCGAGGCTATATTGCTTCTTGCTACACCTGTGGCGACCAACTCAATAGTGCTTCATTCATGGTGAGTTTGGGAGAAAATCATCTGATTCGCTTTTTGGTATCCGACTACGGCATCACCTGGACAGAAATGCGGGATGACCGGGAATTAATGAAATTAGAAGGGGCCGAGGCGATCGCCCAATTGGAAGAGTTGGCCAATGTGGTCAAATATTGCTTGGCCGATGCCCCCAAAGGTGGCCGTAAAAAACGGAAAACCGCCCAGCTACAACTAGTCTAAGACTGGTGTATGCGCGGCCCGTGCCATGGCCTCCGATGGACTGATTTTTCCCTATGAATCACTGCTGAGTTGCGAGGGGGATTCCTGTTGATTATCCTCCATAAAGCATGGGGACTGGAATGGGCTGTTTTGCTGTAGGGTGTTAGATCCCCTGCCGGTCATAAACTATGGAAAGTAAAATACCCACGCCGAACCTAAAATTAGAGCTTGGGACTTACCGCGACATGTTTCTACGCCTAAGCCCTGGGCAAACGATTATAACGTTGTAAACGGATGGTAACCGTCGTTCCTTGGTCGACAGCGCTTTTTAGTAAAATACTGCCACTATGTAGATCGACGCATTTCTTGGCAACCATTAAACCGAGTCCTGTTCCCGCAATATTTCTGACATTTTTGCCCCGATGAAAGGGTTCAAAAATTTGCTTTTGATCCTCTGGTGCAATACCAATACCTTGGTCCGTCACTTCAAAAATAATATTTTCCGAATCTAGGCCTAGATTGATTTTTATCTGTCCTCCGTCAGGGGAATATTTGATCGCATTAGATAATAAATTAGATAGGATAGACCGCATTAATCTTTCATCCACCAACGCCTTAGTATCTTGATCGCCACAGATAAAGTCGAAATAATATTGATCACTGACACTTAATTGAATTTCTTCGATAAATTGCTGAAACAGTGACTTCAAATCTAACCAACTAGGATTAAATTCTAATTTACCTGCTTCCGCCCGGTTAATAATTAAAATATCATCCAAAAGCTGAACCATATTTTTAACGGAATTTTGGATACGGTGCAAATTCCGGCTACGCTTCTCGGGATCAAGCCAAGCTACTTCAGAATTCTCCAGTAATTGAGCCGCCGCTAAGGCCGTACTGAGAGGAGTACGAAATTCATGAGAAGCCATGGAGAAAAAACGAGTTTTTAAGCGACTTAATTCCTTTTCCCGTTCTAGGGCTAGGCGAACTTCCTCTGTGCGACGCCGTTCAGTGACATCCCTTTGCACAGCAATCCAATGGGTATAGAAACCTGTTTTATCGGCAACAGGTACAAGGCTAAATTCTACCCAAAATTCACTACCATCTTTACGATAATTAATTACTTCAACGGTAATGGATTGCCATTGACTAACGGCTTGCCGTACTTTATCTAATTCAGTGCGACTGGTTTTTGGCCCCTGTAAAACTCGAGGGGTTTTGCCTAGAATTTCTTCGGCGGTATAACCAGTAATCTTAGTAAATGCTTCATTAACATAGAGAATTCTCGGCCCGGGATCATTGATGGGCTCTGCTTCCGTGATCACCACCGCGTCATTGGTGTGAACCACAACGGATTGTAACAGACGAATTTGTTCTGCTTGCCGTTTTTGTTCGGTAATGTCAGTCACAACCGCCACTAACCCTGCAATGTTTTCTTCACTATCTAATAGGGGAGCAGCAGAAAGGACAATTTCAATCCAGCTACCATCCTTTTTTTGGCATTTTAATTCTAGGCTAGGGGAAGCAATGCCTGATAAAATTCTCTGTTTAAATTGCTGGTAATCTTCTACCAAAATTTCGGATGTTAATAATTCTGGATGGGCAATAATTTCTGTTTCTTTCCAACCAAAAATCCGTTCCGCCGCAGGATTCCAAATCTGAATTTGGTCTGCTAAATTAAGGGTAAAAATTCCCCTAGGGGAGGCAACAATAAGAGATTGCAGGGTGTGATTGGTGTGGCGAAGGGCCGCCTCGGTTTTTTGTCGCTCGCTAATTTCTACCATCAGGGATTGATTGGTGGCGGCAAGTTGCTGGGTACGTTTTTCGACTCGATTTTCTAAATCTTTATTGAATTGCTGTAATTGCTCATATAATTCCGATTGTTGAATGGCGATCGCCACCTGGTTGGCTAATTGTTTCATTAACTCAATTTCCCAGGGTTGCCATATCCGGGTAAAAGCACATTGATGGGCAATTAGGAGGCCCCAAAGATAGGGAAATTCTGATTCATTGCCTGGAGAAGTAGAACGATCATGTTGGAGAATGGGAACTACTAATTTTGATTGCACACCAAACTGTTTGACGAAATCAGCTAGGCAAACCTCTACGTCATCCTGGTCGATGTTATTAATGGCTCGTACTTTACCTTTGGTATAGGCTTGATGATACTCAACGGGAAAAACTTCGTCGGAAAAGGTTCGCCCTAAAATACTGGGGTAATTTGTATTCACCGATTCGGTAATGGCACTGCCCGTACCATCTTGCCAAATGCGATAAATTAAAACTCGATCAACGTGCAACAGGGTTTTGACTTCAGCGACGGTGGTATTTAAAACCGTTTCCAAGTTCAAAGATTGACGGATATGTTGGGTAATTTGATTAATAAATCGTTCCCGTTGGGTTTGCTGCTTGAGGCTAATTTCAATCTTGCGGCGTTGCTGGTTTTGTCGGTGCCATAAATAACAAGCAATGGCGATCGCTAGAAAAACAAATTCGATCGGAATTAGAAATTTGCCCATATATAAGCGGATCCCAGAGGAAAAACCTTAATTAAATTTTTGTTTAACAATAATTTTCATAATTTTCAACAATAAAGCTAAATCCTGATCCTTGGCAAAAACTCCATCAATTTGGGGCAGATAACTGCGAGCTTGCAACGTGATCTGACTGTCGGCATAATCCGTAATTAGGAGCAGGGCTGGCGGTTTAGCAGACAAGTTTTTGATAATGGTAATTAAATCTAAAGTAGCTGAAATATCAATTGGTTCATATCTAATACCGCAACCAACTAGGACAGAGTGATATTCTCCAATGTCAATGCGGTTAAATAGAATATCCTGGAAGTTGATGGCAGAAATTTCAAAATTTGGGCATAAAAACCGCTTGACTGATTGATACCATTGCCGATCCATTTCTAGGATACCAATCTTTGCCCTCGCTTTTTTGCGGGACGGGGCAGATGATTTTTTACCAGCTAGTTTCAGCATTAAATTCTGGTCTCAAATACAAAGTCTGCAAAGTCTCGAAGCATTAAATCCAGAGAACAGATAATTAAGCCCCGAAATATTCCTAGCAAAAACTACTGGCTGTTAAACTGCCTAAGTCCCCCTATGGAGGGGGATTGATCGGTATAAATTTTTTCAGCCCTAAGCTCTGCTGTGACATCGAAAAAACTACAGTCCGATGATGCCCCAGGCACTAAGGGCAACGGCAACTACCCCCAAACTCACCAATGCTCCTCCGGCATAAAGAACCACTTTCCCGGCTAAATAAACCCCAGCGGGATAGGGTTGCTTTTGCCATTCCCAACGGTAGGTTAGGGGAGCTTGATTACAGAAGTAACCGATCGCCTCTAGTTTTTCCCGATGATCAGCACCGTAACGGGGCATGCGGGCAAAGGGTAACTCACCACTGACTCGTTGGGGCAGAATGCGCCGCCGTTGATAGGGCACGGTGTCATAGCCAAAGTTTTCCAGATATTCCTCACTATTGACCAGTTCATTGATGAAGCCGGGTAACCCCTTGGTGGCAATCACAATGGACCAAGCAATTTTTTCTTCTTCACTATAAACATCTCGACCCAATAATCGTTGAATACACATTTGTGCAAAACGATAGTTATTATTTGCTTCAAAATTACGGCGACGAAAGCTATCGGAAATAGCCAAACCACGGATAAAATCCCTTACGGTAATTTGCTGATTTTTTAATTGGGATTCCAAGGCAATCTGCCGATTACTTTGAATCATTTGTTGCTCATTGAATACCTGACGATAGGCCGCGGCAATCAGATTATCCATGTCCGAGGGGGAAAGGCTGTCCTCCGTGGTGAAAATATGGGCGTGTTCATCTCCAGAGACTTCGTAGTTGGCAACCCGTTGATTCTGACTAACGGGGGAATAGGCAATTAAAGGCAGTGTCATAGATAAAGTTAGTTATTAAGCTTAAAAGTTGATCAATGCCCAGCCAATGACTGGTATGTGTTGGTATCAAAAATGCAATCCTAACAAAGTGAAGCAGAAGAAAAGGGGGAGAAAGTCGTAAAGAAATCGGAAAGTTAGCTTATTTGTTTGAAACTGTTACATTTCGCAACATGAATTAACCCAGACCCGTTCACCCCTTCAGGTAAGCTGAGGTTGATAGAGAAAAGCACAATGGGCCATGAGAATTCTTTTAGTGGAAGATGATTTGCCGCTGGCGGAAACCCTGGCAGAGGCATTGAGCGATCAGCTTTACACTGTTGACATTGCCCCCGACGCTTCCTTGGCCTGGGACTATGCTGCCCGACTGGAATATGACCTGGTTATTTTGGATGTGATGTTGCCGGAGTTGGACGGGATTGCACTCTGCCAAAAATGGCGATCGCACGGTTATTTAATGCCAATTTTAATGATGACAGCCAGGGATACCATCAACGATAAAATCACCGGTTTAGATGCCGGAGCCGATGACTATGTGATCAAGCCGGTGGATTTAGGAGAATTATTCGCCAGGGTGCGGGCTTTGTTGCGTCGGGGTTGTGCAACGTGTCAACCAATTTTGGAATGGGGACCGATCAAGCTGGATCCAAGCACCTATGAAGTTAGTTACGATGACGAGATTTTGCCCTTGACCCGCAAGGAATACAGTATTCTCGAACTGCTACTCCGCAATGGTCGTCGGGTTCTGAGTCGGAGCATGATTATCGATAGCATTTGGAAGTTGGAGAGTCCCCCGGAGGAAGATACGGTTAAGGTGCATGTGCGGAGTTTGCGGCAAAAATTGAAAAGTGCTGGTTTATCAGCAGATCTAATTGAAACGGTTCATGGCATTGGGTATCGTCTTGCCAATTTGGCGGAAAAGCCTTTGTGTCAAGGGAAAAACTAGTCCAGAAAACCAGGTTCCCCATGAGAAATTCATTTAATCTCTTTTCTGAGTCGGTGTTACCTGAGATAAATCCTGGGGATCAAAATAGTTTCTTTTGCCGTAGGGCGCTAGGGCTTTGAGCACTTCCCGGCCATAACTGCGGGAATTGACCCGGTCATCGAGGATGGCTAACCAGCCCCCGGACTCCCTGAGGGGTAACACTGCCTGCTGTAAATCTTTCAATGCCACCGGCAGTAAATAGTCCCGGAACCAGTCTTGGTGGTGGCGTTTGTGGTGTTGTACTCGTTTGGCCACCAGGGGATTTTCCAGGGAGGGAATGGGTAAAGTGCCTAAAATCAGCAGGGCCGGTGGGGGAAACCGTTCCCTTTGGGCGCACCAGTATTGCCAACCTGCCACTAAAATGCCAGGAGCAAAGCTGGGGGTGGGTTCCACTTTAACTCCAGAGCCTAATTTTGCCGCCAGTTGGCTGCCCAGTTGAGCTTTGAGCGGTAGATCGTCGAGCAAAATCACCACAAAGCTGTCCGGTTGCACGGCGATGATTTCCGTCAAAATACGTTCAATTTCCGTTAGTAGGGTGGTTTGGAAGGCTGGGGTATTGGGTAAAGGTAGGCGATCGGGTAGGTAAATGGTTAGGGCATCCTGCAGACGGTGGGGCGAAAATTTCAAGCACAGTAAATTTTCTAAACCCAAAGTTTTGCAATAGGTGGGGGCGGTTTTCTCAGCGTCTAAAAAACTGCCGATGAGCACAAAGGCGGCTTGATGGCTTTCCTGGCCTCCATCACCACAATCTCCCCGACCTTGATCGGAGCTTTGCCAAATTGGTTGTAGCCAGGGTTGTACGTTGACTGGACTGACGTGGAGACTAATTTTGCCCTGCTGTCGATCCACTTCGGCCCAGAGGAGATGGTTGTCGGTTTGTTCTTGCCAAAACTGCCAGAATTGCTGAATTTTGTTGGTATTTTGCTGTTTAGCTCCATTTTTAAACTGGCTGTTGGCTAATTGTTCTATCACCGCTTGTTTGAGGTCCTGGATTTCTTCGCCATCAAGGGGATAAAAACCATGGGGATTGACGGGGCGAGCAAAGAGGGACTGACTGAGTCGACTCCAGTGGGTTAGAACTTGGTCTTGACCCTGGGGGGTTTGGGCAAAAAGGGGTTGGAGGGTGTTCCAATCTAGGTGATGGGAAAGAAAATCCCTTGTCCAATCTTCTAAATGTTCCACCTGTTCGATCGCCGTTAAGGCGGGGGCCGTATGGGGTAATGACCCTAAATTTTCCTGTAACCATTGATCCGGAGTAACAATGTCTGGCCAGGTGATGACTAAATCGGGGTCATTGCTTTGTAGGGCCATGTGCAAAGCCGGCAAAATAACTGTTTCCAAATCCCGCTTACGTTTGGGGGTAGTGACTAAACGAACGGGCTGATCACTGAGCAAGCAGGGCAATAAATAACTAGGGCCGTAGGTGGGGGGCAAACAACCGGTTTGGATCAGGGCCGAGCGCCGTAGTCGTAGGGCCCTAGAAACTAAACGACCCATGGTCAACGAATGGGGCCAGGGGGGAATGGTTTGTTGGCGCTGCTGGGCTTTGAGCAGGTGGTGAACTTGGGTTTCGAGTAGTCCCATGGGGGTGTTTTTTCGGCCACTACCGGGATCTATGCCATGATGGGGAGTTAACGAAATTAATGTCATTAAGGTAAAAAAACATGGCTGAAATTCAATTTTCCAAGGGAGTTGCAGAAACCGTTGTCCCAGAGGTGCGCCTCAGTAAATCTAAAAATGGGCAGTCCGGCATGGCAAAATTCTATTTCTTGGAACCGACAATTCTAGCGAAAGAAAGCACCGATGATATTACCGGCATGTATTTAATCGACGATGAAGGGGAAATTATCACCAGAGAAGTAAAGGGCAAATTTATCAATGGCCGTCCCACGGCGATCGAAGCTACGGTGATCCTCAACTCCCAACCGGAATGGGACCGATTTATGCGCTTTATGGAGCGCTACGGCGCTGAAAATGGCCTAGGTTTTTCCAAATCTGAATAATTTTTCAATTTTTCATCCTCCTCGGTGACGATGCGGCAGTCCTTTTCCCGATCTTCCCAATCCAGTCCTAGTCAGACCTGGCCCTACTGGTATCTGGTGCCCATTTATCCCTACAGCCAAAGGCAAACTTTGTTGCGGGAAGTGGTGCCGGACACCATTTGGGTTTTGGAGCAAGTGCAGGGAATTTTTTATGTGGTAGTACCCATCCGCATGACGGTGGTGCGCTTAAATACGGGGGGACTGCTAATTTACGCCCCCATCGCTCCCACGGAAGAATGTTTGCAATTGTTGGGGCAACTAACGGCCAAGTATGGCCCAGTTAAATATATTATCCTACCCACCATTTCTGGGTTAGAACATAAGGCCAATGTACCGTCCCTAGCCCGCCATTGTCCAGAAGCAACGGTGTATGTGGCCCCAGGACAGTGGAGTTTTCCCCTTAATTTGCCCCTCACTTGGTTAGGATTTCCAGGCGATCGGACTAAAATCTTGCCCGCTGACAGTAGCGAAACTCCCTTTGCGGGGGAATTTGATTACGCTTACCTCGGGCCGTTGGATTTACGCCTGGGCAAATTTGGCGAGGTGGCTTTTTTCCATTGGTCTAGTCATACTTTGCTGGTGACGGATACCCTGTTGGTTTTGTCGGAAAATCCCCCCTCAGTGTTGGAACTAGACCCCACCCCCCTAATGTTCCATGCCAGGGATAAAGCTGGCGATCGCCTGGAAGATAATCTCGCTAATCGGGCTAAAGGATGGCAACGCATTTGTTTATTTGCCCTCTATTTCCAAGCCAGCACCCTAGAAGTCCCCAATTGGAACCAGGTGTGGCAAGAAGCGAAACAAGTTGGCGCACCGCATAGCGGATCTCTGCGAGATCGCCGTCGGGAAAATTATTTTGGTTTGTACCCATTTCGGTGGCGGAAAGATTGGCAAAACACTTTTCAAACCCTGTGGGGCGGCGGCAAAGTCCGAGTAGCCCCCATTTTGCAAGAGCTAATTCTCAACCGCGAACCGGAAGCTGTATGGCAATGGGTAGAAAAAATTACTAGCTGGCCCGTGGAAACCCTCATTCCCTGCCACTTTTCAGCGCCAGTGGCTACCAATGGAGAACAAGTCCGCCAAGCGTTTAGCTTTTTGCAAAAATCTCCCCCGGAGGAGGCAATCTTGCCTCAAGAAGATCGGCAAATCCTGCAACGCATTGACCAATTCCTGGTACGTTGGCGCATTACCCCACCCTCAAGTTGATCAATAAATATAAGCCGATCAATATAAATAGAAATAACAGTTAGAATTTAAAAAATTAATTAACATAAGTAATACATTTTATAAGAACGAATCAAATGAGTACTGTTGAATATAAAAAGACGTTTTTTAAAATCGCGGATTTTGTGTCTTGGCAAAAAGAAAAAACATTAGTGCTGTCTCCTAAATTTCAAAGAAGATCTGTTTGGAGTTCAGGTGCAAAATCTTACTTAATAGACACTATCGTAAGAAATCTTCCCATTCCTATTATTTTTTTAAGAGATCTTCCCGTAGATTTAGATACATTAAAAGCAGTCCGTGAAGTTGTTGATGGACAACAAAGACTGAGAACTGTTTTGAGTTTTGTGGTACCAAGTTTGTTGGATGATTATAATCCTAAAAATGATGATTTTACGGTGCAAAAAAATCATAACCCAGAAATAGCAGGGAAATCATTTCAAAACCTTGACAATGAAATCAAACAGACTATTCTGGATTATGAATTTAGTGTCCATATTTTGTCACCACGAATGGATGATAGAGAAGTAATTGAAATATTTCGCAGAATGAACTCTATTTACTATAAGCTTAATGACCAAGAATTAAGAAATTCTCAGTATTTTGGTGATTTTAAAACACTTGCGTATAATTTAGCCACAGAATCTCTCGATTATTGGAGGAGATGGAATGTATATGATGACGATGACATTGCTCGAATGAAAGAGGTTAAGTTAACTTCTGAGATTATAATTATGATGATTACCAAGGATTTAGAATCTAGCAGTAAATCAAAAATTGATAATTTTTATAAGAAATACGATTCAGTGTTGCCCCAAAAAGGGGAAATATATAATAATTTTCATTTAACAATGAGGATAATTAATGATGGTTTTAAGGATTTTTTACCTTCATCAATATTTTCTCAGCAAACTAAAATATATGTTTTTTTTGCCTTAATTTATCATCTTGTTTTTGGATTAAATGACTATCCTAAAATTACTCGCTCATGTCGGCAACTTTCTCAAGACAATGTGCAAAAAATAAAGAAGGTATGCAATGAGCTACAGCACAATAAAAATGAAATTGAAATTGATTCCAAAGTTATTAAAGCAGTAAATTCCCGAAGACAATCAATTACTGAGAGAACGGTAATTTTTGAATATTTAATTAATAAAATTATTTAATTCAAAGCAAGGCTAATTTTGTAAATGTATTTTTAGATTTCTATGCCTCGAAAAGCGAATAAATTATTAGATGATTTTAAGCAAAAAGTGAGGTCAAAAGAGCTTGTTCGTTGTAAAATGGAAGAGTTGTTAGTTTCTCAAAATATCAAAGAAACTGATATTTTGTTTATTTACGATGGATTATTCTTGAATTTATTTACAGATTTTGAGAAATTTATTGAAGACTTATTCTTTGGGCTAATTAAAGGAAGTATTTATATTGAAGGTAAAAGTATTAGTAGTATTCGTAAAGTTAAAATTTCTCCCCAAGAAGAGATAGAATTAGTTGTTTTAAGTGGAAAAGACTATCTTGATTGGCTACCGTATGATCATACAAAAAAAAGAGCAGAGATTTTTTTAAATGATGGATACTCCTTTACTAAATTAAATGAAAATCAAATACGTGTAATGGGAGAATATCATAAAATTAGAAATGCAATTGCCCACAAAAGTCTTAAAGCTCAAAAGCAATTTATGAAAATCATACAAAATCGACCTTTGTTACCTACAGAGAAAAATCCATCGGGATATTTAAGAAGTAAAGGGAGTGGAGAAATGACGCAATATGAAATCGCAGCCAGGGAATTAGTCAAAATTGCAAACGACCTATGCAAAGTGTAACGCAAGTCCTTTAGAGTAACAAAATGATAAGATGTACAACTTATGGGAAAAATTAATTAAAAAGACTGAGAATAAACATCCGTCAGGGCTTAGAATACCAAGACAATTGCGTAGGCTGGTTTACCATGGCAATCTTATAGATAATTCTTCCTAAGACTTTTCGTGGTGATTCTCCAGATCCTTAATTAGAGTGCGAATTGCCCAAGTCATAGCCTTGGCTGAGTCTTCTTAGAAATAGAGACTAAAAAAAATATTTTTCCCCATCATTTCTTGATTAAACTGAGCCGGAGTGCCAGAAAAAACAATCCTTCCAGCTTCTAGCAAAATGATGGTATCAGCCTGCTCTATGACCGATGGACGATGGGAAACCACCAAACAAGTGGGGGTATAAACCGCAGAATGACGTTGGTGAATATTACTAAATAGACGTTGCCATAGTTTTTGTTCAGTTTCTAGATCCAGGGCGCTAGAAAGATCATCAAATACCATTAATTCCGGTTGACGAACGAGCATCCTGGCCGCGGCGACCCGTTGTTTCTGGCCACCGGAAAGGCGAACCCCCCTAGTGCCCAATTGGGTATCAAGGCCCCTGGGCATCAGAGCCAAATCTTGCTCAAAAACAGCGGTGGCGATCGCCTGGTTTAATTGCTCTGATGAAACATCATCGGCCAGTCCCAACAACAAATTTTCCCGCAGAGAAGTGCTGAATAATTGGGGAATTTGGGGAGTGTAGGCGGCCCGGGGCGGAATTAAAAAAGTCGCTGGCTCTGCAATTTCCGAACCATTCCAAAGAATTCTGCCTGATTGTTTGGGCAGTAAACCTAGTAGGGTACGAATTAACGTAGTCTTACCCGTGCCTACCCGTCCGGTAATTACCGTCAAACTGCCCCGTTGTAAGCTAAAGCTGATATCAGCAATGCCATTGTCACTGCTTGGATAATGGTAAACCAATCCTTCTACCCTTAGTTCTTGTAAAGGATCAGTTTTGACTGCGACTGAGAGGGGAGGTAAGGCCGGTTGGGAGCCCAAAATGGGTTTGAGATAGAGAGGATGGGCATAGGTGAGGGGAAAGGAGGCGGGATTAACTGTGCTAGGAGAAGGGCATTCACCACCGTTGATTAAAACTGCCATGCGCTCAAAGGAGACTTCACTTTGTTTCACAGAAGCAAGAAAACTCCCAAAAAATGCCAAAAAATCACTAACAAAAGCGAGATAATAGACAAATAGGGCAAAATCTCCCACAGTGAAGTTACCCTGGGGACCAAGACTTTGGGCCCCTAAAAGTAAAATTAGTCCGGTACCAATGCTGACAGTATTTTCAAAGCCGGAATTGAGGATGGCATTAAAAACCTGGTCCCGCACCATTAAACGACGACGGCGATCGCCTCTTTTTCTTAATTCCTCCAACATTTCAGTTTCGGCCCTGGCCACCTTAATGGACTGCACAGCGGTAAACATCTCCCCTATGAATCCGGTCACCTGTTGGGTTCCATGGCGACTGGCCCGACGATACCGTTTCAGGCGATGCTCAGCTTGGTGGGCCAGGGCGGTGATTAGGCATAGGGGTACAAAAACCAATAAGGTCATTTCCCTGTTAACGCTCAACAGTAGGGCCACGGAAACCACCGCAAACACCCCAGCGGCAAGGATTTCATTCGTGCCCACCACTGTGTCTTCAATTTGTAGAGCATCATCGCGAAAATAGCTCAGCATTTCCCCAGGGGAAACTTTCTGGCCGTCCACTGCTCCGCTGGCTAGTTCTGCCCCAGGACGATGCAATAATCCCTGGAACAGGTTGTGGCGCACCAATCCACTCATCAAAAAGCGGTGTTGGGTTTTTGTGATCCGCCCAGTAAAAATTGCCGCCATTCTGCCTAGTCCCACCGCTAAAAATAGGCCAATCCAGACCCAGGGAGATTCCTTAATTTGGGTTTGGCTGGTTAAGGTGTCGAAAAACTGACGAATTAGCAGTCCCGGTACTATGGGTATTCCCAGGATAAATAGCCACAATATGGTATCCAACCAATAAAGTTTCTGGGCATAGCGGATCATCTGCCAAAGCAGTTGATGAATAGGTGGCATAGAAGCAAAAAAAGTTAAGACATAGGGGTTAAAAAGTGTGGGTAAAAAGACTTGGGAATACAGCTAGGGTGCAGGGGGAATGCGGGCTATGCGGCGGGAGCGTAACTTTTCCGGAAGTGCGTAGGCTGGAACCATACCATCTTCACTGTCGAGGTAAAGTTCGGCGGCACTAATTAGATCTTCACCGCTATTGATTGGATCTAAATCCCCAAAAAGGTAGGTAGGTTTATGACTGCCCACATAGGCGATCGCACAGGGTCTGTCACAAATACATAAACAGGAAGTGGTCTCAATTTTTAGTTCATCTTTGCGTACCCATGTTTGATGTAATTCTTGAAGCTTATTTAGCAAACAAATACCGTCTGTTGGGGAATTAGAATTGTCATTTTCTGCCTTAGCACCACAAGCTTTACAAACCACTAAAATATGCTTTGCCATGGGGTTAATTTTCTCCAAGAAGGTATTTATATAGGTCGTCGAGGATGGCATTAGCGGCGATTGGTCCACTGCCAATCCAATAGCTTGGTACTTCGTACACTTTGCCTGCCTTTACGGCCCTCAGTTGACCCCAGAGGGGATCTTGCTGTAGTTGTTGCAGTCGTTTTTTTGCTTCCTCATTGCCCTGGGGGGTGTTTTCCCCCGTCCAAAGAAAAATCACATCTCCGTCAGCTTGCTCCAATACTTCACGGCTAATCCTGGTTTGGATAGGATTACCAAATTTTTGTTGGGCTTCCACCGCACTAATATTCTGGGAAGGGGGACGAGCTAAACCCGCATCCTGCAGCACTGTACCGGCAAATGAGTCCTTCAGGTATAAGTTAATGCCATCGGGATAGAGGCGAATGACGGAAACTTGCAGATTATCAAGGCGATCGCCCATTTGAGTGCGAAAATCCGTCGAGCGAGCTTGATAGGCGGCCAAGGCTGACTGGGTCGCAGCCTGCCGGTGGAGAGCATTGCCCACGGAAGCAAAAACCTCTTTCCACTGTCCACTATGTTCAAAAGGAAACAGCACCGTCGGCGCAATCTGGCTAAGTTGGGGGTAAATACTTTGGTGGGAATCTAGCCCCACAATCAAGTCGGGATTTGTTCCCAAAATTGCTTCTAAATTGGGTTGTTCCCCCTTGCCAATATTTTGAATATTTCGGGCATTGGTCATTAGGGCTAGCAGTTGGGCCTGAAAATTGCTGGGCACCGTGGCGATCGGCTCCAGGCCAAGGGCGATCGCATATTCAAAGACGGTCCCATCCAAGGTAATGAGACGCTTAATTTCCGTGGGTACACAACTATGTCCCTCCCCTTGGCTTGCCACGGAACAATCGGCTTCTTTTTGTCCTGTTCCCCCTAGGGGTTGACCTTGGCAGGCCATTACTAGGGCCACAATGGATAAGGCCATGGCCAGGTAAATTAGTCGGTGTCGTAATTGTTGCAATGTTTGTGAAGTCAATCCTGTCGCCTCATTTCAGCTAAATTTGAGCAATTGCCTAAAATGGGACTGGGGATTAGCCAACAAAGATAGGCGATCTCCGTATTCCAGCATTTTGCCCCGGTCTAGAATCAGAATTTGATCGGCCCGTTCCACCGTCTTGAGGCGATGGGCAATGATGATTCCGGTCCGATGTTCTAGTAATCGATTGATAGCCCCCTCAATTAACTGTTCTGTCAAAGGATCAAGCCGAGAAGAAGCTTCATCCAGGATAACTAGACCAGGATCTTTGAGAAATACCCGTGCGAAGGCTAGCAATTGGGCTTGCCCCGCCGATAATCCTCCCCCATCCGTGCCTAGTTCCGTATCCAAACCGGAGGGTAATGTTGCCAACCAAGGCTCCAGTCCTAGATCCCTCAGGGTTTGCAAAATCAATCGATCTGGGATGTGGGAATTAAAAAATGTCAGATTATTGCGTATGGAAGTTTGGAACAGTTGCACGTCTTGGGTGACAAAACCGACTCGCTGATGTAAATCCCGCTGAGATATCTCCCCAAGGTTGATACCGCCAAGCTGAATTTGCCCCCGTTGAATGGCATAAAAATTCAACAAGAGTCGAGCGAATGTACTTTTGCCACTGCCGGTGTGCCCCAGCAAGCCAAGTACCTTGCCGGCGGGTAGATGCCAGGTTAAATCCTGGAGGACGTAATCAGCATCTTCATGGTGATGATGCCGGCTGTGGTCAGATGATTCATCTCCTCCATCCGTTGGCTTCAAACCCGCTGTGGTTGGATAACTAAACCAGACATTTTTGCCCTCGACGGAAAGTGGCCCCAATGGCAAAGCCTGGGATGTATCCAACCGGGGTGAAGGAGACTGGCGGATTAGGTCTTGAATGCGGTAAAGACTGGCAACGGCCTGTTGAAACTGTTCTAGTTCTTCCCGAATCCGTTCAATGGGGTCTTGAAGCAGGCTGGCATAGTAAAATAGAAGATAGACTGTACCAATGGTAATGCCCTGAAAATTCCACAGGTAAGCCCCCAAGGCCAGGGCGATGGCATTGCCCATTGTGAATAGACCAACGGTACTGCCCCACAGTAGGGTGCTCTGCAGCCGTGCTTGATGGAAAGCCCTCAGCCAGTTTCTCATCAATCTATAAAAGCGATTCATGACATAGTCCACCGCTCCATTGCTCCGGATATCTTCCAAACCGGCTAAATATTCGGTGATAAAACCGTAGAAATCAGCACTAATGCCCCGGTAAATTTGCCATGGCCCCACCGCTAAGGATTGCAACCGGCCGAGGATGCCCAGGGCCAGTAGGGCAAAAAGACTCAAACCTAACCCCGCCTGCCATTGCTCGAACCACAACACGGCCAGAACTCCCACCACCAGCAACCCATTGCCCAACACTTGCAGTACAAATTGAGAAAAAAAGCGGGCTAAGGCATCTACATCTCCATCAATGCGTTCCACCAGTTCGCCGGGACTGTGACTTTTGTGAAAAGTTAGATCAAGGTTGAGGGTATGGCGGGCTAGGTTCAAGCGGAGATTATTGGTGGCAGTCCAGGCAACGGTTTCGCTGAAATAGGTGGCGATGATTTCCAACCCTTGACGCACAACGGCGATCGCCATAAAGCCCACGGCTAGCCACACCAGTATGATTTGGGGGCCTCCCGCCATGGCTGTGTCAATGAAATAGCGCAAAATCTGGGGATTAAGCACCTGTAGGACAATGCTCCCCACCAAGGCGATCGCCAAAGCCGCCACCTGCCCCCACTGGGGACTTAGATAGGTCATTAAAACTTGTCGATTAGACTGGGGCGAAAGGAGCATAAATCAAAACAGAGCGAGCCCCTAAAACAGGGATAATAATAATCAGTTTCTTGACCGTAAAATTGCGGATAGACTTTTCCTAAACTTAAAAAATTAGGAGAAACCTTACTCTTGATATTGATCATCCTTCCATACCCCCTCTAGGCGGATACCATCAGCAAAATAATAAACACCCTGGCCATTTTTTTTGCCCTGTTCAAAAATCCCTTCAAACGTGTCACCATTGGCATAGTCACAGGTGGCCATACCTTGGAGTTGGTTATTGCTAAATTGCCCCTGACAATGATCGCCATTGGCAAAAATAAATGCGCCTTCCCCTGCAAACTTGCCAGCAATAAATTGACCTTGGTAACGATTACCATTGGCAAAGGTATAGATGCCTTCCCCCGTTGGTTGTCCGTCTTGAATTTGCCCTTGATAGCTAGCCCCATCTGCAAAATTATATTGTCCCTGTCCAAAGGGTAGCCCCTGTTTAAATTGCCCCTGGAAGCGGTTGCCATTGGCAAAAGTACGGGTGCCTTGCCCAGAAAATTCCCCGTTCCGAAATTCCCCTTCATACTGTCCTCCAGCGGCAAAACGGAAAACCCCTTCACCATTGGGCTGGCCATTCTTTAACGTGCCTTCATATTGATCGCCATTGTCATACTCGCACTTGCCTGGCCCGTCCAATTCTCCTTGAACAACAGTGCCGGAACACCGATCGCCATTGGCATAGATAAACGTACCTTTGCCCATGGGTTGACCATCCACAAATTCCCCCTCATAACGCAGACCCGCCGCTGTGGTATAAACCCCTTGGCCATGGGGTTGACCATCAACAAATTCTCCTTCGTAACGGTCTTGACTAGGATAAACTCTTACCCCTTTGCTACCTATTTGATCATCTTCAAAAACCCCTTCAAAATAGCCCCCATCAGCAAAAATATATTTTCCTTGACCTTTTTTTTCCCCCTCAACAAATTGACCTTCATAGCGATCGCCATTGGTAAATTGGCAGGTTGCCTGGCCATTGAGGGTGCCATTGCTGATCTGTCCTTCACACTTGGAGCCATCCGGCAGAGTTAAATTACCTGCCAGGGACTGATAACCTAAGGAGCTTAAGCCAAGAATACCGCCGGTTACTAAGATAATTTGAGCAAATTTAAACATTATTCAGAAATGAAGAATTTTGAACTTTTAAATAAACTTCACAGCCAAGGTTTACCTAATTGAGTTGAAGTTAAGAATCGGATAACTGCTCTAGGCTGGGCTCCAATTTCTCTATCTCCACTGTGGGCTCGGTCTTCGGTGCGCTGGAGGGAGCTGGTTCTGGACTCGGAGGAGGGGAAACTTTTACGGCCGGCGCAGGGCTAGGGCCAGATTCTACGGAGAATTGTCTTAGTCGTTCTTCCCGTTCTTTTTCCAATTGCCGTTGGCGGGCTTGACGCTCCTCTTCCAACTGTCTTTGGCGAGCTTGATTTGCCTTCTCTTCTTCAGCTCGGCGGGCAGCTTGACGCAATTCTTCCTGCTGTTGCCGGCGCTCCCGGGCCTGACGATCAAAATCTGAACCAGCAACGGTGAAATGAATCACCACAGGGACTGATTTGGACTGACCACTGACCGGGGCCGTAAACTGCATTTTCCTGGCGGCCAATAAAGCCTGACGGTTGACTTCACTGTTGCCGTGGGCGTTGGTGATGGTTACGCTGGTAACACTGCCACTATCATTGACCGAAACTAATACTGTAGCGCTACCTTCTTCCCCCTGGAGAATGGAGGGATAGCTGGGTTTACATTGGCTAACGCACTTCAATGGTTCCGGCTTGGCGGGGGCACTGGGGCTCGGTTTCGGTTTGGGGGGAGCACTGCTAGTAACAGGATTGGCCGCAATGGGGCCGACGTTTGCCCCTGAATTGCCACCACCGGGCCGTTCTGCTCTGGGTTGACTGGAGCCCAGGGTTGGAGCAGAGCCACCGCCACCATTGGTAATGGGCTTAGTAGCTGTACCCGGTTTGATCGGTGCCCCACCCTGGCTAACTGCATTGGCATTGGCGATCGCCGTGAATGAGTCTTGATTAGCTGATGGCTTTCCTTGGGATGGGGGGGCGGCATTGGTCTGACCAAACGAAGGTTGTTGGGCGGAGGAATTGGCCAAACTTTTGGGCGTAGCTGAGCGAATTGCGGGGGCAACAGCCGGAGCTTGCTCAGGAATGGGGGCAAACTCTGGAGTATCGACGGAAGAAAAGGGCAGACGAAAGGCACTCTGGGCCGGCTTAGTTAAAGAAACCGGGCTTTCCGTCACCGGATTGAGGAGAGGATTAACCTTCGGAGTGGAGGGGGTAATGGCTTGTTCCACCGGGGGCAAAACCGTATTGGGCACTGGGGTGGTGGGGGCTGGGGACAATGGATTGGGCAAGGAAATTGGATTTTCTACCACCGGACTGGGCGGGGAATTGACTGGTGGGACGGGGGGAATAATGGGGGGCGGTAAAACGGCTTTAGTTACCAGAGTGGAGGGAGTGGCAGGCGGCGGTGGGGAAACATCAGACCGAGGTTCGGCTTTTTTCTGCTCAGTTTTCTGCTCCTTTGGGGTTGGTGGTGTCACTTCTGGATTCGGGGAAGGATCCACCACAATGAATTCAATGGGCTCTATGACAGGGGTATCGGTGTCCAGGGGAAATCTCCAGAACGCCCCGATCGCCCCGTGGATTAACAAAGAACAGGCCGCCCCCGCCAGGATGATCTTTTGGCTGTTTTGGTACTGCTGGGATCTTTGAGTCAGGCAGAAAGTAGAGATTGACATGGAATTGTTGCATTAAAAGGCAGTTATGGTGGCCCCTAGCCCGGATTAACCGCATTTATTATGTGAAATATTACTATTAGCAGTTACAGCATTATAGACGCTTAGTTGCGATGTCAAACACCGTCACCCACCCTCTTATTCCAAGATTTTTTTGCTAAAGCTCTGATTTTAGGCTCTTAATGCCTGGAAACCTGCTTTACACTTAAGCAAAGCTTATTGTCTATCTAGTTAATTTATTGAAAATAATTATCAATTGCTGTCCTGACTATGCATGGGGGTTAATTAAGAATTACTCTTAACTATGTTGAGTAAACCTAAGAGGTTATTGCTTTGGTAGAAGTTTTTATGGCCGGGGGCATAGTGGCAGTGCCCCTCCTCGGTTTTTCCCTGTTAGCTGTGGCCCTGATTATCGAACGTGCCTATTTTTGGGGTCAGATCCAATTACGGCAAAATCGGCTGGTCAATGAGGTGCTCAAGCTTTATCGCAGTAATCCTCCAGGGGCGATCGCCAAGCTGAAACAAAATGCCGATTTACCCATGGCGCGGATTTTTCTCGAAGCCCTGTGTTTGGAAGGGGCCACACCAACGGAATTTCGCCTGGCTCTTGAAAGTGCTACCCAAGCAGAATTGCCCCTTTTGAAACGATTTAACACCCTATTTCAGACCATTATCACCGTTTCCCCTCTTTTAGGCTTGTTGGGGACGATTTTAGGGTTGATGCGCTCTTTTTCTTCCATGAGTTTGGGCAGTACCACCGCCGCCAATACATCGGGAGTCACCGGGGGGATTAGTGAAGCTTTGGTGTCCACAGTGATGGGCTTGGTGGTGGCCATTGCAACTCTGTTATTTGCCAACGTGTTCCGTTCCTTATATCTGCGCCAATTTGCCCTCATACAGGAGCAAACGGGACAAATCGAATTGGTATATCGCCGCTTTCATGACCAACCGGAGGAAAAAGAGTATGCGACTTCCCGATGAATTCGAAGCCCAGGGTGAAATCAACATCATCCCAATGATTGACGTGATTTTTTCTATCCTGGCGTTTTTCATCATTTCCAGTTTGTATCTCAGCCGCTCCGATGGTTTATCAGTCAATTTACCTTCGGCCAAAACCACGGAAAACAAACCCAATCCGCAATTTATTTTAACTGTTAAGCAAACTGGTGAACTGTTTCTCGATGGCCAGGCAATACCCCTAAAAGATTTGCAAACAAATATCGTGGCTAAGGCTAAAAATAACGCCAATAGTTTGGTGGTAATCAAAGCCGATGAGCAGGTTAATCATGGCCTAGTGGTGCAAGTTATGGACGGTGTACGGCAAATTGAGGGGGTTTCCCTGGCGATCGCCGCTACGCCCAAAAACTAAAAAAATTAAGCATTGCTTAATCAATAATTTTTTACTATTTGGTGAGGAGTGATTGTGAATACTAAAATCAGCCTGGGTTTAACTATATGTTGCCTATGTTCGGGGTTAGTAACCCCCTTGCCTGTGCTGGCACAATTTAATAATTATGGAGCCCAAACCAAAATACAAGCTCAAGTTGGTTCCATTTTGGTTACTGGAGTTAATCTAAAGCTCACAGAAAAGAGCCTGGAATTAGAACTGGAAAATAATTCCTCCACCCCGCTCCAACCCCTTATCTATCCCCAAGAGAATCTACTCATCATTGAGTTGACCGATGCCCTCTTGGATATTCCTGGAGGAGAATTTAGCCAGGAAAATCCTAGCTCTCAAATTGCGGCGATCGCCATTACCCAGGGGGAAAACAATATAGTCCGCATCACGGTGACGGGCGTTGATAATAATCTTCCTGAAGTGACAGTGAGTTCTGTTGACCAAAATTTAGTGCTTAGCTTAACTTCGTCCTCCACGGCGATTGCCCCTGAGAATCCAGAGTCAGAAATTGAAGTGGTGGCCACCCAGGAGGGACAGGATGAATCTAGCTACTTTGTGCCCAGCGCCTCCACTGCCACAGGATTAGACACTCCCCTGCTGGATATCCCCCAGTCCATTCAAGTTGTGCCCCAACAGGTCTTACAAGACCGAAACGTAAACGAATTGGGACCAGCCTTACAAACAGTACCGGGAGTTAGTCCTAATGGTGGCCGTGGCACCAGTGTTTTCGGGCCCGGTTTTCTAATCCGTGGGTTTCCCGTTCAAGGCAGTATTTTTCGTGATGGTATTCCCTATCAGTCCTTAGGGCCCTTAAACACCACCGACATCGAACAAATAGAAGTGCTCAAAGGGCCCTCTTCCATTGTGTTTGGTGCTGGGGAACCCGGTGGGTCAATCAACCTAATTTCCAAAAAGCCTTTGGACGAGCCCTATTACAATGCGGCTGTGTCCCTTGGTAATTATAATGACTATCGTTTAGATGTAGATTTATCCGGTCCTCTGCTACCGGAAGCCATTGATACAGTTAATTATCGTCTCAACGTTTCCTATGAAACCTCCAGCAGTTTTCGCGATTTCGTCTACGGTGACCTCTGGGTTGTGTCACCCACTTTAACCTGGAATATTGGTCCAGATACGAAGTTAAATATCTATGGACAATACACAACTAATCGGGAAACCTTAGATGAAGGTATTCCAGCAACAAATATTGCAGACTTGCCATCAAATCGATTTTTAGGAGAGCGATTTAGTAAGTTTGAGCAGGATCAATACCTAATTGGCTACACTTTCAACCACGATTTTAACGAAAATCTGAAGCTACGCCATGCCATGCAATATTTGGCTTACGCCCCCGTACGCTATGCCCCCTCTTTGACTTTTTTGACGAAGATACGGGGGAATTGAATCGATTTGAATATTATGCTGGGGGAAATTATCAGCGTTTTTTCACTAATGCAGAATTGGTAGGAGAATTCTACACAGGGCCAGTTAAGCATCGGGTGTTGTTTGGATTGGAGTATCGTAACGATACAGAGACTCCAGAATTTCAATTCAGTAACTCCTTTGCCCCCATTAATGTTTTCAACCCGGTTTACACCAATACCCCTTTTCCCATCGCGCCAGAATTTTTCCGTGATGATCAAGTCAATCGCTTTGCGGTTTATCTACAGGATCAAATGGATTTATTCGACAACCTGAAGCTATTGGTGGGACTCCGTTACGATTCCGCCACCCAAAATCGGTCAACCCAGTCCCTCACCGAACCTAGGGAGGAATTTAACCAAACCGATGACCAATTAACGCCCCGGGTCGGCATCATTTATCAACCAATTCCCAGCGTTTCCCTTTATGGCTCCTACACCACCTCTTTTAATCCTTCTTTTGCCGCCTCCCTCAACGCCGATGGCTCTACCTTTGATCCCCAGACCGGTCGCCAGTTTGAAGTGGGAGTTAAGGCAGACATTACCGACAAGTTAAGTGTGACTTTCTCGGCATTTGATATTAGGAAACAAAATGTTCCTACCATTGATCCTGCCAATCCATTATTTACCATTCAAACAGGGGAGCAAACTAGTCGAGGTGTTGAACTTTACCTAGGGGGAGAAATTCTTCCTGGTTGGAACATTGTCACCGGCTATAGCTACCTTGATGCTTTTGTTAGCCAAGACAATACCGACATTGTGGACAACACTTTGGCCAATGTTCCTAGCAATCAATTTAGTCTCTGGACAACCTATGAAATTCAATCGGGGGATTTACAAGGTCTGGGATTTGGGTTGGGACTGTTTTATGTTGATCAACGGGCAGGAGATCTGGACAATACTTTTGTTTTGCCCAGTTATTTCCGCACCGATGCCGCTGTCTTTTACCGACGGGAAAACTGGGAACTTCAATTAAACATTGAAAACCTGTTTAACTCCCAATATTTATCTGCATCTAATGGTTTTGACTTGAGTACCTACCCAGGAGCGCCCTTTACGGTGATGGGTAAAATCGGCGTGAAATTTTAATGCCTAATGGGTTGAATTCACCGTCCCTTGGGGCGAATTCTCTGGAGGCTTATAGTCTGTCCGAAGGAAAAATTTTGTAATGCCTCATTGATTGCGGCGAAGATACTAATTTTAGTGCTCCACCCCTTCAATTTACTCACTGCAACCATTGGTCTCGTTGTCGGTAGCTGTGAAATTTTCTGATTATCCAAAATAGGGTTTTAAAAAATGAAAAAAAAAGTTTATTACAGCAAAATTGCCGATATTTACGATCAAACTCGCTGGCTGACAGAGCCCATCGCTGAAGAGGTTGCAGATTTTATTCTTGCTTTAGTGAAGGCAACCCCCAAAACTACTTTCCTTGAGCCTGGTGTAGGAACTGGGCTCAATGTTTTTCCTTTGGTAAAACGTGGCTACTCCGTAACTGGTGTTGATGTTTCTCAGGAAATGCTTAACCAGTTTCGTCAAAAGTTGCCTCACATTCCTCCGAATCTAAAACTGATTTATGGAGATGCCTCACAACTATCTTTTCCTGAGAAAAGCTTTGACGTAGTGCTAACTGTTCATATGCTTCATGCTGTTTCCGACTTAGGGATATTTTTGGATGAGATTGATCGTGTCCTGAAACCAAAAGGTTTTTATTTAAATGCTCAATGGGTTACTCCACCCGCACGTCTGGAATTTGAGAAGCATTTCAAAACTATCTTGTCTAAATATCAAGAGCAGCAAACCTTACAACAGTCACTTAAAACAATCAACGAAATTAATGTAGAGGAATATTTAGTAAATAAAGGGTATCAGTGTAATTACTGGATAGCCAAGGAATGGACGGTAAGCAATCAAGTACAAGAACTATTCCATTTTTACAGATCACGCGCTTATGGATTATGCTGGCTCCTTCCAGATGAAGCATTTAATCTTGCCATAAAGGAATTTGAAGTATTTTGTCATGAATATTACGGTTCATTAGAGGTGGAGTTATCGTCTCAAGCACAATTCGAAATCTGGGCATACACAGTAAAATGATGATTTTAATTATTATTTTCAAGTTGTTTCGGAACAATTTAATGGATTTTTTTACCTCACTAGACCTCACCAAATTAAATATAAGACCGAACTACATAAAATTTTAATGTCAAAAAGTTTTAAAAACAAACTATTAAAATTTAAAATAAGATTCTGTCTCCAGTAAAATACCATGTTTCAGATTTGTCGCCAATCCTTAATATACAATAATTCAAAATATAAATCTTTTTTAATAAGTATTATAAATATCTAAATTAACAATGGAAGATATTAATGTATTCGACCTCAACACCACAATTATTTTACCAAATCAGGCAGTTGCCTCAAAAAAAATTGTCAATTTTAATGAGTTTACCGTACAATTTCAAGATAATGAAACCATAATAAATTTACCGCAAAGATTAGGTAAAGGGTATAATCGATCTATCCAGTTGAGGGACGGCTTAACAATTGAAATTATTCAGGTACAACTTGCCGAAGTTATGTACTTAAAAAGGAATCATGAGAAGAATTTTCCTCTAGTTGCCCACTTTTATCTTGCAGGAAATTCAGTAGTAGAAACATTTAAAACTAAAGAAATTGAGCCAAAATATACAAAATTAGCGGGCAGAAATTATCTTTATCATTTACCTAATTTATCAGAACTCGAGCAATGGCCATGTGATACTGAAATAAAATTAATTAGTGTTTATGCTCCTGTTGATTATTTCAGTTGTTTTTATCAAAGTAAAAACTCTGATCCTAGCTTAATTAACCAATTAATCACAGGCGATCGTGATTTAAAGTTCCACTTATCACTAGGTAAAAACACACTTAAAGTCACTGAGATATTACAGCAAATTTATCAATGTCCCTATCAAGGCATAATTAAACAAATTTATTTAGAAAGTAAGGCTTTAGAATTATTTACCTGGCAATTTAATTGTATGGATGCTACTAAATCAGAAAAAAAAGCATCTCAATTAAAAAAGACGATTTAGAAAGAGTGAAATATGCACAGGAAATCTTGGTCAAACAAGTACTTGATCCTCCTTATTTGGCACAATTATCTCGACAAGTTAGCTTAAATGAGCGTAAGCTAAAACAAGGCTTTCGTCAATTATTTGGCACGACCGTATTTGGTTACCTGTATAATTATCGCATGCAACAGGCTCAGCAATTATTAGCAGATAATAACTTGTCCGTAGCCCAGGTAGCACAAAGGGTAGGATATACCAATCCGGAAGCTTTTTGCATGGCATTTAGACGAAAATTTGGAGTTAGTCCCAAAACCCATCAAAAGACAATTTCCTCCAAATAGTAGTAAGCACTTCTTCATTCTGACAGAAGAAAAATTATGATCTAAAAAGTCCATTTCACAAAGAAAAAAGTCCGTCCTACAAAGAAATACATTTTGGCTTTCCCCTAAAATATATCCATTAATTATCAGTAAGTGTGGGGAGCACAAAAAATGATCAAAATTTTGGAACAGACTTCGATCGCCGTTTTGATTGGTTTGACGGCCTTACATTCTGGTGTTGCCCTAGGATCAATAGGGGAAAGTAATTTATCTGAAAAAGAAAAATTAGAAGATCAGGAGTTGCAGAATGAATATAAGGAAAATGTAAAGATAGAAAATTGGCAACAGCAAATATCCCAAGCTCAAATTAAAGAAGTTATCCAAATTGAACTTAAAGACAAACAAACTGGCATTGAATTAATTTTAAAAACGGCCGATCAATCCCAGTTAATACCCTTAATTATTACTGAGGACAATATTCTCATCATCGATATTTTGGACGCAGTTTTAAAGCTACCAGATGGGGAAAATTTTATAGTTGAGAATCCCAGTGAACAAATTAGTCAAATAACCGCCATACAGACAAGTTCAAATTCACTACGCATTACCGTAACTGGCAATGGTACTGTTCCGACCGCTCAGGTGATACCATCATCCGAAAATTTAATTTTGAGCCTAACACCTCCAATTAACACGGTGGAATCGGAAGAAGAAATCGAAATTGTTGCTACCCAAGAAGAAGAAGCAGCCCAAGAATTTTTCGTTCCCAACACTTCGGTTGCCACGGGGACTGATACTCCCATTATGGATACGCCTTTTTCTGCACAGGTTGTTTCAGAAGAAGTAATTCGTTCCCAACAAGCCATCGCCCTCAAAGATGTATTGACAAATGTTAGCAGTGTGACTTTTGGTGGCACCACAGGGGGAAGAGAGACCATCTTTGGTATTCGAGGATTTGGCAATCAATTTAGTAATACAGTTCCTATTTTAAGGGATGGTTTTCGACTTTATGGAGGGTTTCAAGGGATTACGGAAGTTTCTCACCTACAACAGGTGGAAGTACTCAAAGGTCCTTCTTCTATTTTATATGGCCAAATTGAACCTGGAGGTGTAATTAATTTAAACTCGAAAAAACCACTTGATGAACCGTTTGCTGAAGTCGAATTGCAATTAGGTAATCAAGGATTAGTTCGTCCCCGTTTTGATATTTCAGGTGGTTTAAATCCCAGTGGGAATTTACGTTATCGATTAAACGGCGTTTATAGTAATGAAGCGAGTTTTCGCGACTTTAATCAACCGTTAGAACGATTTGCCTACGCTCCCATTGTCACCTATGCTATCAGTGACGACACAGATTTAAGTTTAGCTGTTGAATATATTAATGACACGAATCCCGCTGACTTTGGCTTGAGTAGCTTCGGAGATGGAGTTGCACCAGTACCCCGCTCGAGGGTAATTAATGATCCCAGTGATATTGTTAACAAAAACTTTATTAGCGCTGGATATAATCTAGAGCATCGCTTCAATGAAAATTGGAAGTTACGCAATGCTTTTCGCTATATGAGCTACAACTATGACTATAACATCATTGCTCTTCCTACTATTGTGAATGGGCCAACGGTTACCCGCTTCTTTGCTGACCAGGACGGACAACAGGGCTCCTATTCTTTCTATACCAATGCTGTCGGTAAATTTTTTACAGGCTCAGTTAAACATGAGCTCTTAGCTGGAATTGATTATAATTGGTCTGAAGAGAGTATTTTAACGCTTTTTGGTGGTCCGACGTCAATTAACGTATTTGATCCCGATTATAATGCAATTCCCAAACCTAATCGCTCTGATTTACCTCTTTTTGGCGATACTTTTACCAGTTCTAATCGTTTGGGAATTTATCTACAGGATCAAGTTTCTTTATTAGAAAATCTAATTTTAGTTGCAGGACTTCGTTACGATACTATCACTCAAAACACAAATAATTTACAAACTGATTTTAACCAAGGGGGAAATACACTACAAACAGATAGTGCAGTTACACCAAGGATAGGCCTACTATATCGTCCAATTCCGGAAATTAGCTTCTTTAGCAACTATTCCCAGTCTTTCACCCCCAATAGTGGAATAGATATCAGTGGCAATCCCCTAGAACCAGAACGGGGAGAAGGTTTTGAAATTGGCGTTAAAGCGGAACTGTTTGAGCAACAACTTCTCACAACCTTAACTTATTTTAATATTAATAAAAATAATGTAGCGGTTAGCGATCCAGTTAATCCCCTATTTTTGTCTACCATTGGAACACAACAAAGCCAAGGCATTGAACTAGATATTGTGGGAGAAATTTTACCCGGCTGGAAAATTATTAGTAACTATTCTTATATCAATGCAAAAGTCACCGAGGATACAGATCCTAATTTTGTCGATAACCGCCTATTTGGTATTCCCTATAATATGGCGAATTTATGGACGACCTATGAAATTCAATCGGGAGCATTACAAGGACTAGCGTTTGGAATTGGCTTTAATTACGTTGGCGATCGTTTTGGTGATTTAGCTAATACCTACACAGTGGGGGATTATATTATCGGGAATGCAGCGATTTTTTACCAACGAGATAAATATCGAGTTGCCCTAAACTTGAGGAATTTTACCAATGCTAATTACGTCCGAGCAGTCAGTGGTCTCCAAACAGGAATTGAGCCCGGTGAACCATTTACCATTATTGGTTCATTTTCAGTTCAATTTTAAATCATTAAGAGTTACTCGCTGATTTTTTAATGATTTAGGAAGCTCATAAGAATATGCTGGTCTTCAGCCCCAGTAAAAAACAGAGAACAGCTATTTATACTTACATATCAAATTTTCGTATGAAAAAACATAAGATAAATTATTTTTCCACTTTCATGATATTCATGACATCTCTCTTGATCTCTTGTAATACAACCATAGATCAATCTTTACCATTACAACAATCAAATAAAAAAGATTGCCGGATAATTGAACATAAAATGGGGAAAACTGAAATTTGTGGACAACCGGAAAGAATTGTTGTGCTAGGTCCCTATTTACTAGAATCTCTGCTCGCTCTCAACGTTCAGCCAATCGCCTATGCAGATCACATTGGTTTCCATCAAAGGGATTATGATCGTCCCACCGAACAAATCCCTTATTTAGGAAAATATATTAATCAATCTATTGCTAATGTCGGAGTTGCTTATATGCCTTCAATGGAAGCAATTTTTAAAACAAAGCCTGATTTAATTTTGAGTTTGGATGATAATCAAGAGCATTACCAAACTCTTTCTAGATTTGCTCCAATCCTAATGTTTTCGTGGAATGAACCGAACGAAAACTTAAAAAAAATTGCCCAAGCAGTTAATCGTAAAGAAAGCGCTGAGAAAATTTTAGAAGAAACTGCAAAAAAAATTGCTAAGGCCAAAGATGAGTTGGCTAAAACTATTACAGATTATCCTGATATTCTTTTACTTTATGCCCAGGATTTACAAGAATTATTCATTAATAATAATAGAGGACTTTGTAGTTCTTTAGTTAAAGAATTAGGTTTTAATTTGATTACCATATCTCCTTCAGAAGCTTCTTCAAATCAAAGGATTCCTTTGTCCTTAGAAGTTTTACCCCAGCTTAATGCCGCTGATTCAATTATTATTTTAGGTTACGACTTTCAAGAACCAAGCGAATTCAAAAATGCCCAGGAATTTAATGAATATCAACTATCTAATCTCCAACAACAATGGTTAAAAAATCCAATTACCCAATCAATGGGAGCTAGTCAAGCAGATCGTGTTTATTATGTTCCTGCTTATTTATGCATTGGTCTACCTGGCTCCATTAGTACAGAACTTTATCTCAATGAATTAAAAAAACAACTCTTAACCCATCAGAAATCATGATTAATTGTCAATTTTGTTCCGTTATTGCTAAATCCAATGGAGAAGATCCTATCGGCACAGCAAATTCTAGTGATCGTTGGTTAATTATGGAACTCCCCCAACCTTGGACAGAGGAACGCTTTCACCATGACCCTATTCTTAAACCAATTCATGATCTTTTTCATCAACTTTTTAATCAAGGAGTTAAAGTATCTCCAATGGCGATCGCCTCAGATCACGAGTATTCTCAATCAGAATTTAGTCGTATTATTCACTACCAAAAATTTAATTTGTCGTTTTCCAGTTTTATAAAAGAAGAATATTTAATTCCTGATGATCAAAGGTGGGATCTTATCAAAAATTTATGTCATCAACCTCCAGAGTTAGAAAATTTTCGTAACTATAAACTGTCGGATGTTGTTGATCGAGATATGATGGTGTGTACCCATGGAAATATTGATATTGCTTGCTCCAGATTTGGTTATTCTATTTATAAACAATTGCGCCAAAAATACGCTTCAAAAAATTTAAGGGTATGGCGTTGCTCCCACTTTGGAGGGCATCAATTTGCTCCGACTTTAATTGATTTTCCAAATGGGCAAGTTTGGGGACATCTTGAGTCTGAAATTTTAGATAATCTGGTAAGACGAGAAGGTCAAGTTAAACAACTCTATAAATTTTATCGAGGTTGGGCAGGAGTAACAAAATTTGCCCAGATTGTTGAGCGTGAAATTTGGATTGAGCGAGGTTGGCAATGGTTGAATTACCAAAAATCAGCTCAGATATTGAATATGGATGATAATCAGCCTGATCCTAATTGGGTAGAGGTTCAGTTTGATTTTATTTCTCCCGATAAAATTAAAGGAGCTTATTTTGCAAGAGTTGAAACCACTGGGTCAGTGATGACTGCTAGAAATTCAGGAGATGAGCTTATTTCTGTCAAGCAGTATAGTGTCAGCTACTTAAAAGAAATTGATAAATAATTAATTTACAAAAATAAATGAAGACCTTTGTCATTCTTTGCTTGGGACAGGCTCTGTCGTCTATTGGTAGCGGTATGACTTATTTTTCTCTGACTATATGGATATGGCAAAAGACAAATTCTGCTATGTCAGTGGCTTTGATTTTAGTTTTTTATCAGCTCCCGCAAATTATCATTACACCTTTATCTGGTACCCTTACTGATCATTTTTCTCACAAAAAATTGCTAATTGTTAGCGATATCGGCTCTGCTTTATGTACATTTTCTGCGGGAATTCTAGCTTTTTTACAGATTCTTAATGTTAAGTATATATATCTGATTGCATCTATTATTGGTTGTTTTGGTAACATTCAAACCCTTAGTTATATTACCCTGATCCCTTTAATTGTTCCTCATGAACATCATACTCATGCTAGTAGTATGGGAGCAATTACTGTATATAGCGCCGGAATTGTTGCCCCCGCTTTAGCTGGAATCTTGTTTCCCGTGATAGGGCTAACTGGCATCACAATAATTGACATGACAACGTTCACGATCGCTGCTATAACAATCTTGATTGTACCAATAGCATTCGGAATTAAATCTCCTAAAATCACTAACCAAATTTTATTTGTTGTACAACTGAAAGAAAATTTTGTTGACAATATGTTTTTTGGACTTAGATATATCTATAACCATCCAAATTTATCAAAGATATTAATCATTTTTTCGTTGTTTAGCTTTATGGAAGGAATCACTGAAGTAATTTACCAGCCCATGATTTTAGCCAAAACTGGAGGAAACACTGAGATTTTAGGGATTATTGTGGCCATTGGAGGAGTGGGAGGTATTGTTGGAGGAACTATTTGTAGTATTTGGGGAGGCTTCAAAAGAAGAACAACTGGTATTTTTATTGGCTTTATAATCAATGGATTCAGTCGATTAGCCATGGGACTGATTGCCCAACCCAAATTTTGGCTACTAGCTAACGTTGGCGCATCACTACCAAATCCCTTAATCACCAGTTCATATACAGCAATTTGGTATGAGAAAGTTGCACTGGAAATACAAGGCCGAGTATTGGCTGCAGATTATTTGATTGGCACTGTCATCAGCAGTTTAGCTGGATTGGCCGCAGGAATTCTAGCTAATCAGGTATCGGTAATGCTGACTCACTTAAGCAACTTTCTAATCCTACCTATCAATGAAATTTTTGGACCTCCCCCAGGCAACGGCATGGCGTTCTTAATGGTGACCTGTGGAGTGATCGCATTTCTATTGGGGCTATGGGGTCTATTGATTTATCAACGTGGGGATGATTAGCAAGTAATACTATCTCCTATGGGATATTGAACCCTCAGCGTTATTGAGATAATCCACAAAGTTGCCCCAATCGACATAGTACATTTTTCCAACAAATATACTGCACTGGTATTTTGCCCGTTAGGGCTTTGCTCAATAAGTTAAACTCATCAAATATTTAGGAATAATTTGCATTAAGGGTAGACTAATAGATTGATCAATTCTTTCAATCTACTTCAGCTTATTCAGCTTCCCATCTGCCCATGACCCTTCTGCTTTCCGAGTCCGACTATGATGAGATTTGTCAAATTCCCGTTGGGCCTGAGCATAACCATGCCACTCCAGTTGATAGTTTTGAAACCAGTCGCTGGCTACCTGCCCGTCTGGGCCATGGCCGTACCTGTTGCTTGGAACTTTCCCCTGGGGTTTGGTTGGACTTGATCGAAAAGGAATTTACCCAGCCCTGGGCCCTTAAGGTACCGGTGCATAAGCATTTAGTACAGTTCACCATCCTATTGTCAGGGACAGTCGATTATGGCGAGACCTATCCAATTCTGGAGACGAAGAGGGGTTATTTCTCCGGGAGTGGCCTTTCCCCTGGTTACGTGGCACAGTATGGTCAATTGGGTCACTTCGAGGGCATCAATGTCCACCTCGAGCCTGAAATTTTAGAGCAATTTTTAGTTGGTCAGTCCTCATCTCTAAGCCAAGCTTTATTCAAAAAAGATGATTGGAAAATGGCTTGGTTTCCCGCCATTACTGCTGAAATGCGGACAGTGGCTCAGCAGATGCTCCAATGTCCGTTTCGCGGGGTGACAAGAAGGTTTTTTCTCCAGGCCAAAGTGTTTGAACTTTTGGCACTTCAACTGGATAGCATTATGGCTGACCACCATTCTTCCCCATACACCGGCAACCTTAAACCCACAACCATTGAGCGGGTCTACGAAGCGAGGACCAGGTTAATGACTCACTTGGAAAGCCCCCCCTCCGTTTTGGAGTTGGCACAGCAAGTAGGGTTATGTGATCGCACTCTCCGCCGTGGCTTTCGAGAACTGTTCGGTACATCTGTGATTGGTTATCTGACGCAACAGCGCCTTTACCAGGCCAAAGAATTACTCCGTCAGGGCAATTACACCGTCGCTGAAGTTGCCAATAGCGTCGGTTATACCCATTTAGGACATTTTTCTGCAGCGTTTCGCAAACAGTTTGGTATAAGCCCTAAGCAATGGATGCTAAGCAAATAAAGGGTTTTTCCCGTGAGCTTAGGGATTTTTCTCAACTAAAAGTCCGTTTTGGGATCACTGTGGCCGTTTTTTGGATAGACAAAGCCCCCTACAACTACCTACACTAATTCCTCCTAGCTAATTAAGAAGTATTTGCAACAAGAATCGACGTACAGGAGGACGTGACATGCAAACAAGATTGATGCAGTTTGGCTGGATGATAGCCCTCGGAATGGTGGTAGAAGTGGCGGCTATGCCGGTGGGAGCTCAGGAAATGACTAATGAGCCATCCCCGTCTACGACAGTGGAACTGGATCAAGGGACGTCATTAGTACAAGTACAGGAAGTTCGACTAGAGCCAACAGAGACCGGGGTCGAAATTATTTTGGTGACTGCGGGAGGGGCGATCGCCTCTCCGAACTTTCAAACTGTGGGCAATGCTCTGATTATTGATATCCCCAATGCTTTGCTGGTCTTGCCCGGGGAACAGGGGTTTGAGCAGGTAAGCCTCACGGCAGACATTGCCTTTGTCAGTGTTACCCAAATGGCCGACAATCAAGTGCGGTTAGCTATTACAGGGGTGGATGGGCCGCCCGAAGCCGAGGTGAAGTCCAGCCCACAGGGGTTGCAATTGGTGGTTCGCCCAGGTATTGCCCAGACCGCCGCCACTGTTGACGAAGTAGAAGCTCTGCAAATTGTGGTTTCTGCGACCCGCACAGAGGAGGAAATTGCCAATATTCCCCGGTCAGTGACGGTAATTCAACGGGCAGAAATTGAACAACAGACCCAGGTGTACTCTTCCCTGGCGGATATTTTGGGTCAGCTAGTGCCAGGCTTAGCCCCCAGCACCGGCAGTGCTAGTCAATTTGGGCAACCATTACGAGGCCGCAACGTGTTGGTGTTGATCGATGGGGTGCCCCAAACCACCAACAGCAATCTATGGGGATGGTGCCACTGGAGGGGTAATCAATATCATTACCCGTGGCCCTGCCCCTGAGCCATTCCTAGCCAGCACCCGCCTAGCCCTTAACACTGATTTTGATAGCCTATCCGACAGTTTAGGGGGAACAGTGGAGCAATATGTGGGGGGAACCCTTGACTACAGTGACTACGCCTTTACCGTATCCTATGAATCCGTCGGGGCATTCTTTGATGCGTTAGGCAATCGCATTCCCCCTGATCCCAATGGCCAGGGGGGAGTATCGGACACAGATAGTTTAAATATTTTAGGTAAATTGGGCATTAACATTACTGAAGAACAGCGCCTACAACTCACCATTAATCATTTTCAAGCCACCCAAAATACTGATTTCACCGTTGATCCTAGCGTTACGGCAATCGCCGGCCGGCAGAGATCCCAGGCGATCGAAGGGCTAGACCTTGATACCCCCCAGACTAGCAATAATACGGTGGTCAGTCTTGATTACACCCACAGCAATGTCCTCAATGGCAATCTTAAGGGACAGATTTACTATCGTGATTATCTAACTCGGTTTTTCCCCTTTGATGGACGATCCTTTGTCAGCTTGGGTAATGCCATTTTTCAGTCCGAAATTGACTCCACCGAGTGGGGGGGAAGGTTGCAACTGGACACCCCTTTCACTGGAGAAAAAAACCTGCGACTACTGTGGGGAGCTGACTATAACAACGAAAGCACTGCTCAGCCAGTAAACATTTTTGATCCGATTACTTTTGATGCCAGTGGCGGTCTAACCTACCGCAACACCGGTAAACGGACTTGGGTACCATCCCTGAACCAAGGCAGCCTGGGATTGTTCGTCCAATTAAACTGGCGGGCCAACGATTGGCTTACCCTACTGGGGGGCGTCCGCCACGAACAGGTGGGCCTCTCGGTGGATGATTTCACCACTCTAGCGGGCAATACAATACAGGGAGGGGATTTAGGCTACGATGCCACGCTTTTTAACCTGGGGGGAGTAGTGAATGTCACCGATAACATCAGTTTGTTTGCCAGCTTTGCCCAAGGTTTTTCCCTAGCCGACGTGGGCCTAGTGCTTCGTAATGCCCCTGCGGGCTTTTCCCTAGCCACTCTGCAACCGGAAGCCCAGCGGGTCAACAACTATGAGGTCGGTGTGCGGGGCAATTGGAATAATCTCCAGTTTTCATTAGCCGGGTTCTATAACTCCTCTGACTTGGGCACCACGTTCACCGCCCCAGGGGAAATTTTGCGAGCTCCAGAACGAATTTATGGTGTAGAAGCCACCATGGATGCCAAAGTGGGAGAAAGTTGGCAATTGGGAGGAACATTTAGCTTATCCGCTGGGGAGATTGATCGTCTCAACACGGGCAACTATACACCCCTGGATGGTTTTCGCATTGCGCCGGTAAAGCTCACAGCCTATGTCCAGAATCAAACCACCCCCGGCTGGCAAAATCGGTTACAACTCCTCTATTCCGGCAATCGTGACGTGTTTGCGAATGACAACATCTTTGGTCAAAGCCCCGTCAGCAGCTACGTCACCCTGGATTACATCAGTAAAATCGATGTTGGTCCCGGTAAGCTTGAAATCGGTATTGCCAACCTCTTCAACACTGACTATTTTCCAGTGGTGTCCCAACTCCAGACTAGCGAGTTGAGTTATGCTGCCGCCCGAGGACGATTTCTCCGCATTGGCTATGCATTTGAGTGGTAAATTCCTTTCCCCTTAGTATTTTGAGGGGCAACCCATGCTAAGAGCCTGTTTTAAAAGCCCCCCTGGCCCCCCAAATTTTGAGGGAAACTGAGTAAAAGTCCCCCAAGTATTGCCGGAGCTTTAGTGAGGAAATTTAGGAGGCGGAGCAAAACTTTCCAAACAAGTTCTAGGGCTCTAAATGTCGTTCCAAATCATCTAGTAGCAGGTGGGCGGCTTGAATGCCTCCTGCCATAGTCCAAACCACATCGTTAACTGCGTAAGCCTTACCCTGTTGGACAACCTCCAACTGTTGCCATAGGGGATGGCTTAACCAAGGATTAGTCACACTACCGCGAGTTTGACTTTCGCTCTCTCCGGTATAGATGAAGTAGAACAGCGCATCAGCTTCCATTTGCGGAATTTGCTCGAAGGAAACATTTTCGGCAAAGCCGTCTTGAGCTTGACTAGCTGGCCGTTGCAACCCCACTGCCTGCAAAATTTGACCGGGGAAAGAATTTTGTAAATAAATGCGGGCTCCCCTCGGCATGAATCGGACGAGGGAAATCTTCAGCTCTCTAGCACTAAGTTTTTGGCGTATTTGGGCTACACGGATTTCCCAGTCGTTTAAAAGTTGCTCAGCTTCAGCGTCTCTGTTAAGGGCCTGTCCATAAAGACGTAGGTTATCTTGCCATGATTCACCAATGGTTTCTGAAAAAACTGTGGGGGCAATGGCACTCAGTGAATTATAAATTTGTCCCTGGCGCAACCGACTGCCGATAATCAAGTCTGGCTGTAAGACGACAATTTTCTCTAGGTCAGGCTGCATTTCATCTCCCACGATGGGGACTCCAACCATATCCTTTGCTAAATATTCGTAGTAAGGATCCCCCGACCAAGATTTAACTGCCCCCACCGGGGTGACTCCCAAGGCCAATGCCATATCTGTTGCTTCATTGGTCAACACCACTATGCGCTGTGGCTCATTGGGGACGGCCGTTACCCCCATGGCGTGGGCTATCGTGCGCTGGGTGAGGTGTGATTGAATGGTTTCCCCAGGGGAAAATTCAGCGGGTACTTCTTTCGCACAACCAAATAGCACCAGGCAGAAAGTAAAAATTATTAGTTTACTTTTCATTTTAGGTGTCGGCTAACGGGTACACACAGAGGGGTGCCAGTGACGGGATCGGCGATGATGCAGCTCTCCAGTCCAAAAACTTGTCGTACTAGTTCTTCGGTGACGATCGCCTGGGGTCGTCCTTGGGCCAGTAGTTTTCCATTCCGTAGGGCAATCAAGCGATGACTATAGCGACAGGCCAAATTGAGGTCGTGCAATACCATCACAATGGTGCGTCCTGCTTCCCGGTTCAGCCAATGGAGTAAATCTAAAACTTCAATTTGATGGGCTAGATCGAGATAGGTGGTGGGTTCGTCTAACAATAAAATTTCAGTGTCTTGGGCCAGGGCCATGGCAATCCAGGCTCTCTGGCGTTGGCCTCCGGAAAGGCTATCAAGGGGGCGGTTGGCAAACTGGTGTAGATCGGTGGTGGCGATCGCCTCTTCGACTTTCAATTCATCTTGCTTTGACCATTGTTGTAGCCAGTTTTGATGGGGATAACGGCCCTGGGCCACCAGTTCCCTGACAGTTAATCCTTCCGGGGCGGGGGGGCTTTGGGGCAAAATACCCAGACGTTTGGCCAATTCTTTGGTGGGCAGATGGGCGATCTCCTCTCCCTCTAAATACACCGTGCCACCTTGAGGTTTGAGTAGCCGTGCCATGCCCCGTAAGAGAGTGGATTTTCCACAGCCATTTGGTCCCACCAGTGTGGTGATTTCCCCCTGGCCAATTGCTAAGTCGAGCCCTTGAATAATTAGGTGAGTGTCGTAGGCCAGGCTGAGCTTACGGGTGGTGAGGGCAATGGGAATGGTAACATCCAACATAGTTATTAGGATTAACTATTAATAAAGCTAGGGATTATTGTAGGAGACTGGGGGACAGGAAAATGGGGTTTTGTGCCGAATAATTCATTTTAAATGCTTGGTTTGCAAGGCTGGATGGTCCCCTTTTCCTTACAGAAGTTACTATAACAGCTATTAATTATTAAGAATTATTAGGAATAGTAGGGAATTTTGCCTTCTAGTTAACTGAACATTGGGGTTCACCAGGGAAAAAGCGTTACCCCAAAAAAAGTAAATGCGGTAATAGAGCTATTGATGGCGATTGCGATAGAGGAGCCAGAGAAAATAGGGAGCGCCCACGATCGCCGTAATTACTCCGCAGGGAATTTCAATGGGGGCAAAAACGGTTCTGCCGATTAAATCAGCCAGTTCTGTAATGCAAGCTCCGGTGAGGGCCGCAACGGGAATCATTCCTCCATGGGCAGGGCCCACTAAATGACGGGCCAGGTGGGGAGCCATCAAGCCGACAAAACCAACGTTGCCGGCGGTGGCCACACAGGAACCCGCTAGGGCCACGGTACAAATCAGCAAAAGACCCCGCACCAACTCCACTCGGCTACCCAGTCCTCGGGCGAGATTGTCCCCTAGGTTAAGGGTGTCCAACTCCCGAGCTAATGTCAACGAGAGGGGAATAAACAGGGCCAACCAAGGCAGCAAGGGTAACAAATGTTCCCAGCCCCGGCCATGGACACTGCCGGTGAGCCAGACTAGGGCTTGACTGACCGCATTAATTTCTCCAAAGGTGATCATCAAACTAGTGAGGGAGCTAGCTAAGGCGGCCAGGCCAATACCAACCAAAATTAGCCGGACGGGAGCACTACCCCGATTCCAGGCCAGAACATAAATGGCGATCGCCACCGCCAACCCACCACCAAAAGCGGCCGCCGGCAGAAATAAAGGAGAAATACCTGGTAGTAAAACAATTAGGGTAACGGCCACCAAACTGGCCCCCGCATTAACACCAATAATTTCAGGGGCGGCCAAAGGATTACGCGTAATACCTTGCAAAATGCCCCCGGCGATCGCCAAACCCATACCCACCAACAACGCCGCTAAAGACCGGGGTAATCGCAGAGTGCGGATCACAAATTCATGGTCAGCATCGGCAGATAGCCCAAATATCGCCTGCAGCACCGCCAAGGGGGGGACAGGATATTCTCCCCAACTGATATTGAGGATAAATAGCAATAATGCCAGGGCAGTAAGCAATCCGATTACCAGAGGGACATGGCGCCCCAGACGAAAAGATAGGGGCAGGGGCAAAGACCGGAAACGGACAAAAATCCAAGGTCGAGGAGCAGGCATGGGACAAACAGTTAATAAAATTCGATTCAATCAATTAGCCTTGAATGGCCTTGAATTCTCCGTGGGGTCGGCCCAATTGGGGTCGATTATTTAATTTGGGAGCGGGCAAGATAAATAAAAAAAGGCGCCCCCACCAAAGCCGTCATAATGCCCACCGGTAATTCTTGAGGACTGATAACTAACCGGGCGGCCATATCAGCTACAGAAAGAAAAATCCCCCCCATCACCATGGCGTAGGGCAAAATCCATCGATAATCAGCCCCGACCCCAAAACGAACAACATGGGGCACAATCAAACCCACAAAGCCAATGGGCCCCGCTAGGGCGACAGCGCTGCCCGCCAGTAACACCAAAACCGTTGCCGCTCCCAATTTTACCCAGGCTGTTCTTAGGCCTAATCCCCGGGCCACTTCCTCCCCAAAGGTCAGTAGCGTTAATTGCCGTCCTAGGGTGAGGGAACTAGCTAAACCGACCACAATGTAGGGCAAAACCGCCGTCAAACCAGCCCAATCTTGCCCCGCCAGGGAACCAGCTAACCAAAAGCGAATATCGTCTAGGGTACGTTGGTTAAGCAAGAGAATACCCGTGGTCAAGGAGCCTAAAAAATAGGATAGCGCCGCCCCCGCAATGACCAATTTAATTGGGGTGAGACCACTGCGACCAAGAGTTCCTAAGACATAGACAACCATAGCGGCGATCGCCGCCCCAACAAAAGCAAATTCCCATTGGTTACCACGATCGCCACCGATAAATGTGGCCAAAACCACCGCTAAGGATGCGCCAACATTAACCCCCAGAATATCGGGGGCCGCCAAAGGATTGCGGGTTAAACCTTGGGTAATGGCCCCGGCCACAGCCAAGGAGGCTCCCACCACGATCGCCAAAATGGCCCTGGGTAAGCGCACCGTGCGAATAATTAAATGGTTAGTGGAACCGTCAAACTGGAAGATGGCTTGCCAGACGGTCTTTGGGTCTATATCAGCGGCTCCTAGAAGTATGCTTGCGACTAGGCATCCCAACAGAACTGCCCCCCCCAACATAAGACCGAAGGAGAGATAAACGGGGGATTTAAGCTGAAAAAATGACGGCGATCGCATAATGCATTGGAGAAGGGGCAAGTATCTTAGGTGGGCATTAGCCTAATTGCCCGACTCCGTCCTTTACTTAGTAAAGTTACTAAGAAAGATTATCAATAAAAGAGGACAATGGGAATAGAGCCTTGCCTACGGCAATCGCCGTTTATTTTGATTGAGCCGTGAACTTTTGGATTGCTTCCAGGCGGGAGGGCATCAATATGCATTCCTCTAGCAGCGCAAAATCTAAACCTGGAAGTAATTTGCTGGTTGAGGCTTCCTGGTAATGCTCGCCTTCTAGGGAGTAAATGGAGAACTTTTTATCCTGCCACATCCAAACTTCCTGAATACCCAACCGTTGATACTTTTCAAGCTTTTTCGGAGTACCACTGGTGACATTCACCTCAATTGCCAAATCAGGATGTTCCTTTTTTTCGCCAAGGTAATAGGATTCATCCGGCTCAAACGATACCGATTTCTCCCTTGATTCACGGGTTGCACTACCGGCTGGGAAAAATTCAATACCCTGGGAGAACAAATAATATTCAATCAAAAATCCGATTATGGTTTTGATGGATTCGTGGTATCCTCCCAAGGTCATGAACTCAATTACTCCGTCAAAATAGGTAATACGCAGCCCTGAGCGCTGTTCCATCACCGCTTGAATCGTCTTAAAATCTTCCCAACTGTGACGACCGGGTAGGATAAAATTTTGACTTTCACTGAGAGTTAAAGGAGAAGTGGCAACGGTCATGGGAACAGCCCTCTACTTGGGTTGCACAAATGCTACAGTCTCTATGTTAATCGCCCTTGGAGTGAAAGGCTTACCCCGTAACATGTCCCTGGGAAATCGTCCCATTATCTCTTCTGTAACCCTCTAGAAGGAGGCCAATTTCTGCTAGAGCAAGCCTTTTGGACAATAGACATAAGCTATGACCACCGCCGATCGCCTTTTGCAACTGCGCCAACAACTCCAAAAAGCTAGCTACGCCTACTATGTGCTAGATGCACCGATTATGGAGGATAGCGTTTACGACCAGCTTTACCGGGAACTACAAAGACTAGAGGCAGAAAACCCGGAGCTCATTACCCCCGACAGTCCAACCCAACGGGTGGGGGAACAGCCCGCTAGCCAATTCTCCGCCGTTGCCCACAATATTCCCCTTTACAGTCTGGAAAATGCCTTTAACGTCCAGGAATTACAACAGTGGCAGGAACGGTGGCAACGCATTACCCCAACCATTGAAAAAGCTGAATACGTCTGTGAACTAAAAATTGACGGCTCGGCGATCGCCCTGACCTATGAAAATGGTTTGTTGATGCGGGGAGTCACCAGGGGGGACGGCACCACCGGGGAAGAAATTAGCCAGAACATTAAAACCATTCGTTCCATTCCCCTGAAGTTGAATTTAGATAATCCGCCTGCAACGGTGGAAGTGCGAGGGGAAGCCTTTTTGCCTCTGGAGGAATTTAATCGCATCAATCAAGAGCGGGAAGCCCAAGGAGAAAGCTTATTTGCCAATCCCCGCAACGCCGCCGCCGGTACCCTCCGCCAATTGGATTCCAAAATTGTCCACCAAAGACGCTTACAATTTTTTGCCTACACTCTCCATTTACCAGGGCAAGAAGACCAAATCCAAAGTCAATGGCAGGCCTTGGAATATCTCAAAAAAGCTGGCTTTATGGTTAATCCCCATTGTCAGCTTTGTGAAGATTTAGATGGAGTGGTGGAATACTTTGAAGACTGGGAAGGGACCCGCCAGCGCTTACCCTATATGACTGACGGGGTAGTGGTGAAAATTAATCAGTATCCACTACAAAGCGAGTTGGGCTTTACCCAAAAATTTCCCCGCTGGGCGATTGCCTTAAAATACCCCGCCGAAGAAGCTCCCACCGTAGTCAAAGCCATTGAAGTCAATGTCGGTCGCACCGGCGCAGTTACCCCCCTAGCCGTGATGGAGCCAGTACAATTAGCGGGCACAACGGTACAACGGGCTACCCTGCATAACCAAGACCGCATCCAAGAATTGGACATCCGAGTGGGGGACACAGTAATTATTCGTAAAGCGGGGGAAATTATCCCCGAAGTGGTGCGGGTAATGCCGGAATTGCGCCCGGAAAACACCACTGCCTATGTTTTTCCTTCCCGTTGCCCCGCCTGTGGTTCAATTTTAGTAAGACCATTGGAAGAAGCCGTCATCCGTTGTGTTAATAGTTCCTGCTCCGCTATTTTGCAAGGCAGTTTAATCCATTGGGCTAGCCGTAATGCGTTGGATATTCAAGGTTTGGGGGAAAAGGTTGTGATTACGCTCTTGGAAAATCATTTAGTCAACTCCATCGCTGATTTGTACCATTTACAGGTAGAGCAATTATTGGCATTAGAACGCTTTGCCCAAAAATCCGCCGAAAAATTGATTGCCGCCATTGAAGTTAGCAAAAGCCAACCCTGGAGCCGCATTTTATTTGGTCTAGGTATCCGCCATGTGGGACAGGTAAATGCCAAATTACTCAGCCAACAGTTTCCCACCGTGGAAAAACTAAGCCAAGCCAGCATCCCTGACCTGGAAGGAGTCTATGGCATTGGCCCAGAAATTGCCGAAGCAGTGGTTAATTGGTTCCGCAACTCTGGTAATCAACAATTGATTCAGCATTTGCAGGAGTTGGGCTTGATATTGGCAGACCATGGCATTGATCAAACTAGAACTGACAGCGGCAAGTTAAGGGGCAAAACTTTTGTGTTAACAGGGACTTTACCCAATCTCAGTCGTACAAAAGCTCAGGAATTAATTGAGCAGAGCGGCGGTAAAGTAACTAGCAGTGTGAGTGCCAAAACCGATTATGTTCTATTGGGGGATAAGCCCGGCAGTAAGGCCGCCAAGGCGGAGAGTTTGGGGGTTAAGTTACTATCGGAGATAGAATTTTTACAATTGTTGGAGTCGTAGGCAACCAAATTGATTGTGTAGTGTAATGAAAATAAATAAAAATAGTCGAATTTAAACCAAATTGTGATGGGACAGCAAGCGAGATTGCTCTAATTTCACCACCATTCCAGTCCATTTCAGAGACTAGAACAAGACCGTTATTTTTTTCTACTAGGTCAACTCAAATAGGTGTAGCGTCGTAAACTTTGCTCATAATCTTCCAACAACCGCCGGGATTCCTCTAGGGTAATTTGTCCATTGCTCAAAGCTAACTCTGTATGACGCCGCAGACCTTCGAGTAAATCATCGGAATCGTACTGAACATAACTCAAAACCTCCGTCATGGTATCCCCCCGCACCACCGATTCAATCTGATAACCCTGGGGAGTGGTAGCAATGTGAACCACATTAATGTCACCAAATAAATTATGTAAATTGCCCATAATTTCTTGGTAAGCACCGACTAAAAACATACCTAAATAGTAAGGATTGTCATCATTTTCTAGGGGGTGAACTTCTAGGTAGGACTTGACATCCCACAGGTCAATAAAACGGTCAATTTTACCATCACTGTCACAGGTTAAATCGGCTAAGATCACCCTTTGACTAGGTTTCTCATTGAGATGGTGAATGGGCAAAATGGGAAAAAGTTGATCCAAAGACCAGGATTCCGGTGCTGACTGGAAAACCGATAAGTTAACGTAGTAAATATCGGTCATTATTTTATCCAGCGCTTGAAAATCTTCGGAAATATACTCCAGTTGTCTGGTGATTTCAAAAATTTTACGGCAACAAGCCCAGTGAATTTGTTCTGCTTGCCCCCGTTCTGTCAGACTCAAATAGCCAAAGTTAAAGAGACTACTGGCCTCCGCCTTTAACTGCAGAGCATCATGGTATTGCTCCTGGTATTGTGCCGTTGTGATAGTTTCGTAACATTCCCACAGGTTTTTCAGCAGGGGATGGGCATTTTGGTCAGGAGGATGGGGTTCATTAAAGCCCGCGTGGTTACTGCCCAGCACATCAAAAACTAGCACCGACTGGTGGGCCATAATCGCCCGGCCACTTTCGCTCACGAGGATGGGAGGGGCAATGTGCCCAAACTCACAGGCATCTTGAATGGCCGCCACAATATCGTTGGCATAGTTTTGCATATTGTAATTTTTCGAGGCGGGATAATTAGTTTTGGAACCGTCATAGTCCACCGCCAAACCGCCTCCCACATTCAGGTAGCGCATTTTTGCTCCCAACTTGACCAGTTCCACATAGAGTTGGCTGGCTTCCCGCATGGCTTCTTTAATCAGGGCAATGTCTGAAACCTGGGTTCCCAGATGGAAATGGAGCATTTTCAGGCAATCAAGGCAGTTATTTTGCTCCAGCCGATGAATCATCTTCACAATATCCGGCATGGTCAGCCCTAGCTTGGCCCGATCGCCCTTGCTGGAGGAAGTTTCCGAGGATTTGGACGACTGACAACTCAACCGGGCCCGCACCCCCAACATGGGTTTAATATTTAACTGCTGGGAGATGTGTAGTACCCATTCCAGTTCTCGCAGTTGTTCGATGATGATGATGGGACGATGGCCCAAACGCTTGGCCAACAGGGCTGTTTCTAGATAATCCTGGTCTTTATAGCCATTGCAGATAATTAGGGGTTTGGCATGTTTATCCTGACGGTCTAAGGGAGGCGGCAGGGTGGCCAGGGCAATCATCAATTCCGGCTTGGAACCTGCTTCCAGTCCACATTGGGACGTTTGGCCAAAGCGCACCAGGGCCTCCACCAAATGCCGTTGCTGGTTGCATTTGACCGGATAAACCGCCTGATAGGTATTGGGGTAATTGTAACGGGCGATCGCCTTGGCAAAACAACTATTCAAACGCTCTAGGCGATCGGCCAAAATATCAGAAAAACGAATTAATAGGGGCAACCCCAATTTTCTCTGTCGTAGGGCTTCCACCAGTTCAAGTAAGTCCAAGGAACCGCCCCGATCGCCGTTGGGGGAAACTGTCACGTTGCCGGCGGCGTTGATGGCAAAATAGGGCGCTCCCCAAGCCTCGACTCGGTACAGGGCCTCGCTTTGCTCAATGCTCCAGGCAGTGTTTTTTTTCTTTGATTTCTTGCCCAATTGTTTTTCCCCCGGCAAAGGTTCTTCCCCCATAATCCCTCTGTTTAAGATTAATCCGTTTTCCCATGGTAACTGCCCCAGACTCCCTGGCGATCGCCTGATTGCTGACCAAGCAAAAAGCACCCCCCGGAAAGGAGAGTGCAATTCGCTGATTATTCAATTGGCATTACACCAAGGAATTAACCATTGATAGCAGGAGCGGTCAAAGCCACAGGAGCTTGCTCCCCAGAAGCTAAGTCGAGGGGGAAGTTGTGGGCATTGCGTTCGTGCATTACTTCAAAACCGATGTTGGCACGGTTCAACACATCAGCCCAGGTGCCGATTACCCGACCTTGGCTATCCAAGATGGACTGGTTGAAGTTGAAACCGTTCAGGTTGAACGCCATGGTGCTTACACCCATCGCAGTGAACCAGATGCCGATAACAGGCCAAGCACCCAAGAAGAAGTGCAAGGAACGGCTGTTGTTGAAAGAAGCATATTGGAAGATCAACCGACCAAAGTAGCCGTGGGCGGCAACGATGTTGTAGGTTTCTTCTTCTTGGCCGAATTTGTAACCGTAGTTTTGGGATTCAACTTCGGTGGTTTCACGCACCAAGGAGGAGGTTACCAAGGAACCGTGCATGGCGGAGAACAAAGAACCACCGAACACACCAGCCACACCTAACATGTGGAAGGGGTGCATCAAGATGTTGTGCTCAGCTTGGAACACGATCATGAAGTTGAAGGTACCAGAAATACCCAAGGGCATACCATCAGAGAAGGAGCCTTGACCAATGGGGTAAATCAAGAATACAGCGGTGGCAGCGGATACGGGGGCAGAGTAAGCCACACAAATCCAAGGACGCATACCCAAGCGGTAGGAAAGTTCCCACTGACGACCCATGTAGCAGAAAATGCCGATGAGGAAGTGGAATACTACCAACTGGTAAGGACCACCGTTGTACAACCACTCATCTAGGGAAGCAGCTTCCCAGATGGGGTAGAAGTGCAGACCAATGGCGTTGGAAGAAGGTACAACAGCACCAGAAATGATGTTGTTACCGTAGAGCAAAGAACCAGCAACGGGCTCACGGATACCGTCGATGTCAACGGGAGGAGCGGCGATGAAGGCAATGATGAAGCAGGTGGTGGCAGTTAAGAGGGTGGGGATCATCAGAGTACCGAACCAACCGACATAAATCCGGTTGTTGGTAGATGTTACCCACTGACAAAACTGTTCCCACAAGGAAGCGCTTTCGCGCTGTTGGAGAGTCGTTGTCATTTGGTTATAATTCCTTATGTATTTGTCAAGGTTCAGATTAGAACTGACTGTTAACACTTTAAAGGATTACTGGGGCTTTTGTAAAGCTTTGTAACGGAAAATTAATATAGGCAAAACTTATCAATGGAATGAGTTTTTCTTTTGTTTGTGTCCGCGAGGATGGATTTTCCGCTAGATAAGTAGGGACAGCAAAAACCGGAAAAACCTCATCCAACGGAAGGAGGGCTAACACCATCCATGTTCACCCTCAAGTTTTCCCACATCACCTAGATTGTATTTTCCACCGCCGGACTCGGCTATTTTTGGTATTTAACTGGCGGGAAATTTTTGCTCCTGACCACTAAATTTCACCATCCATTAATGCCTCTATCTATTAAGTTTCGTAAATTTTTCATTGTCTAAGAAATTAATTAGGTGATGCTTTTCTCTGGTAGCTCAAGTTCAGCTTCTAGGGCAAAACATCCTCAAATAATTTGATGTTTCGTAGCATTAAATACTAATCAATTATTATTTATCCCTAAAATAAATTTGGTAGGGACACCTCTGCTTGAGATGCGGGAGAGGAGGATAGCTGAGTGTTTGTATTGATTTTCGTAAATCTTTATAGACCACAAACTTAGGAAATTACGGGAATTAGAATGGCAAAAAAATCTAAAAAAACTAAGCAAGATAAACAAAATTTAGCCACTGATCAAGTTCCCCGTCTGTCGGAGGGAGAAGGGAGTTCCAAGCTGCCCAAGAAAGAGTATGAAAATGAACTAGTTCGGTTACAACTTGAATTGGTGAAGATGCAGTATTGGGTGAAACACACCGGTACTCGCATTGTCATCTTGTTTGAAGGACGGGACGCCGCTGGCAAAGGAGGTACAATTAAGCGCATCACCGAACCCTTAAATCCCCGGGGCTGTAGGGTTGTTGCCTTGGGGACCCCTAGTGACCGAGAAAAGACAGAATGGTATTTTCAGCGTTACGTTCCCCATTTACCCGCCGGGGGGGAAATTGTTTGTTTTGATCGTAGTTGGTACAATCGCGCTGGTGTAGAACGGGTGATGGGATTTTGCACTGAGGCGCAGTATCAAGAATTTATGCATACATGTCCGGAATTTGAACGGATGTTAGTTCGTTCTGGCATTATTTTACTGAAGTATTGGTTTTCGGTCAGCGATGAAGAGCAAGAACGGCGTTTTCAGTCCCGTACCACGGATCCTGCCCGTCGCTGGAAACTTAGTCCCATGGATTTGGAGTCAAGGGACCGCTGGGTAGAATATTCCCAGGCTAAAGATAATATGTTTGCTCACACTAATATCCCGGAAGCTCCCTGGTTCACGGTGGAAGCTGACGACAAAAAACGGGCTCGTCTTAACTGTATTAACCATGTTTTGGCTAAAATTCCCTACGTCGATATGACTCCAGAGCCGCTGGAGCTACCCCCTCGAACGATCGCCCCCCATAGTTATGTTCGTCCCCCCCTCAATGAACAATTCTTTGTGCCGCAAAAGTATTGATAAAACTTAGAAAGCGTTTGAAAAGTTGCATTGTTGGTAAAAAATGCTCCTGAATCTCCTCACTAAAGCTTCGGCTTAAAAAGGGAGATTTTTGACCATATACCCCCTCCCAAGGTGAACCAAGGGGGATTAGTGGGCATTTTTAGACGTTTAAAACACACTGTTAGAAGTCGATTCAGGGGGCAGACTAGAACTTGGGATGGTTATCTAGCCAAAAGACGGGGCGTGGCGGTTAGAACAACTTCCACTTCTACCAAACCAATGCGCTTCTCACAGGCGGACTTAATGCTGAGGCGTAATTCATCTACCAATTCACTCTGGATAGGATGATGAACATTCAGATAAATCATGACCACATGAAATCTTCCTAATTTTGACGAAGCTACGTCGATTAACGTATAGTCCATTGCTGCGGGAATAGCTTCAGATACAGCTTCATGGATACTGGCAATAACCCTGGGGGAGGATGATTCTCCCGCAATTTCAGCTAAGGCATTTAAAAATGATCGGATGGGTTGATTAATTATCAAAGCCACTAGTACTAGTACAATGATCGAATCAATTACCGGTAGGATGAAGTGCAGGGGAGTGTTTTTTAACAGGGGCGCTAGCCCAAAGGCAAGACCCACTGCGGCACTGATGATGCCATCAATTAATGCCGATTGCTGTTCGGTCTTGAGAATATCGCTTCTTTTGCCTGTTTTGAGCCAATAGTAACGGTGGACGTAATATAGCCCACCACAGATGACTGTCATCCCCACCGAGTAAATCACGATTAGACCGAGGACGATCTCTGAAAACTCATGGCCAGAGGCATAGGCAATGATCTTTGTGATGGCTGAAAATACGGCAAAGGCAAGGATGCCTAGCAAAATCACCGAACGAAATGTAATATAAATGGCTTCGTCGGCGTAGTAGCCAAAGGGCCGAGTTTTATCCCAGGGTCGCATGACCGATTCCCCTACCCTTGCAGCAACCAGAGATGATAAAAAGTTAATACCAGAATATAAACCATCCACCAGTAATGCATCGGCATTGGCCATCCAGGCCGTTAAAATGCCGGCGATCGCCATGATCACATTGCCGAAACGGGCTATTTTGAGGGAGCGTTTTTCAAGAATAGTCAGGGAGGTGGAGGAAGAAGCCATTATGATCTTTTTAATTTGGAAGCGGCGACTGAGCTCAGACCCCCGCATTTAGTTGACCCGTTGCCAAACTTTTTTCATCATATTGCCCCTGGTTCCCGCCACAGTACTCCATTAACATTTGGCCAATGGGGGCCAGAACGCCAAAGCCAGAATCATTGGTCACCACAGTGATCGCCAGAAGGTCGGCATCTGGGCAAAGATTCTGATATTTTTAGGGGGATGTATTTTGGGGTAATGGGAAAAATTAACTAATGTCAAAGTCTAAAGTTGCTTTGCTGACAGGCATCACGGGGCAAGATGGCTCCTATCTGAGTGAATTGTTGTTGGAAAAGGGCTACCAAGTCCATGGCATCATCCGTCGTACTTCTACCTTTAATACCGACCGCATCGATCATCTTTATGTTGATCCCCATGACCCTGAGGCAAAACTCCGACTCCATTATGGTGATTTGACCGACGGCACTACCCTGCGTCGTATTTTAGAAGATGTCAAACCGACGGAGATTTACAATCTGGGAGCCCAGTCCCACGTGCGGGTGAGCTTTGATTCCCCGGAATATACGGTGGATTCGGTGGCCATGGGAACGCTACGTCTCTTGGAAGCGATTCGGGATTACCAACAACGCACCGGCATCCAGGTGAGGTTCTACCAAGCCGGTTCTTCGGAAATGTTTGGCAAAGTGCAGGAAATTCCCCAAAAGGAAACCACCCCTTTTTATCCCCGCAGTCCCTACGCCTGTGCCAAGGTTTACGGCCATTGGCAAACGGTAAACTATCGGGAATCCTATGATTTATTTGCCTGTAACGGCATTTTGTTCAACCACGAGTCCCCCCGCAGGGGAGAAACCTTTGTAACCCGCAAAATTACCAGGGCGATCGCCAGAATTGTGGCCGGCACCCAAAAGAAATTGTATTTGGGCAATATCGATTCCAAACGGGATTGGGGCTACGCCAAGGATTATGTGCGGGCCATGTGGGCCATGTTGCAACAGGAACAACCCGATGACTATGTGGTGGCCACAGGGGAAACCCATGAGGTAAAGGAATTTTTAGAAATTGCCTTTGGTTACGTTAACCTCAACTGGCAGGACTATGTCGCCTTTGATGAACGCTATTTGCGCCCCGCCGAAGTGGATCTATTGATTGGTGATCCGACTAAAGCCATTACCCAACTGGGATGGAAACCCTCTGTAACTTTTACCGAACTGGTGCATTTAATGGTGCAGGCTGATTTAGCTGTTCTCGGTTTAACTTCCCCCAACCAGTCGGATCGGATCAAGGAATTAATGACCCAGGATATGGCCTTTATTCGGAACCAGAACGGCCATGCCGTCGATTAATATTCGTTGACTATGCCAACTGCTACCCCAAAAAGGTATTTAGCAACTCTCCCTAGCCTCCAAATTTTGGGAGAACAGAGGGAAAAATCCCCCAATTTGTGGGCATTTAGGGAGCAGGCTAAACCAAGGTAAACCCTTTCCTTAACTCAATATTTCCTTAACCAACCATGCTTTCTTTAGAAAATCAGCGTATTTTGGTCACCGGTGGGGCCGGCTTTCTAGGTAAACAGGTCGTTGCCCAACTAATTGCAGCCGGCGGCGATCGCCAAAAAATTACCATTCCCCGCTCCAAGGATTTTGATTTGCGGCAAGCGTCAGCCTGTGAACAGGCAGTGAAAAATCAGGACATTGTTATTCACTTGGCAGCCCACGTGGGGGGCATTGGCTTGAACCGGGAAAAACCCGCCGAACTGTTCTACGACAACTTGATGATGGGGGTGCAGTTAATCCACGCCGCCCATGAAGCCGGAGTGAGAAAATTCGTTTGCGTGGGCACCATCTGCGCCTATCCCAAATTTACCCCCGTCCCCTTCAAAGAAGAGGATTTGTGGAACGGTTACCCGGAAGAAACCAACGCCCCCTATGGTGTGGCCAAGAAAGCTTTGTTAGTACAGTTAGAATCCTACCGTTTGCAGTATGGCTTTAACGGCATTTACCTATTACCAGTGAATCTTTACGGCCCAGAGGATAATTTTGACCCTCGCAGTTCCCACGTGATTCCAGCCCTAATTCATAAGGTTTACGAAGCTCAGCAAAGGGGCGATAAAAAGTTACCCGTCTGGGGCGATGGCAGTCCCACCAGGGAATTTCTTTACTCCACCGATGCCGCCCGGGGCATTGTTATGGGCACCCAAGCCTACGACAAACCAGACCCCGTTAACCTGGGCACCAATTTTGAAATTTCCATCAAGGATTTAACCGAACTCATCTGTGAACTGATGGAATTTGATGGCGAAATCATTTGGCAAACGGACCAACCCAACGGTCAACCCCGCCGTTGTTTGGATACCACTAAGGCTAAAGCGGAATTTGGCTTTGAAGCCCAGGTGTCCCTGCGGGAAGGATTGAAAAACACCATTGCTTGGTATCGACAAAATCGGGGCTAACTACCGCAAAAGTTCCCCTTTGGGGCAGAACACGTAACAGTTTGTAACAGTTGGCCCATCTTTCTAGAAACCCCGTTTCAACCCTTGTTAAACTAACGATCACGGTCTGCCCATTGGTTTGATGGCGAGCAAACTTTGTTAAGGAAACTATTTTAAACAACTCTATGGTTAATACCCTCGAAAAGCCTGGATTTGATGAAATCCGTCCCGGTGTTAAGACTCCGGCCAAGGAAACCATCCTCACCCCCCGTTTTTACACCACCGACTTCGACGAGGTGGCAAAAATGGATATTTCTCCCAACGAAGACGAGTTACGGGCCATCCTTGAAGAATTTCGGGTGGACTACAATCGCCATCACTTTGTTCGCAATGAGTCCTTTGATAAGTCTTGGGATCACATCGACGGTGAAAAACGTCAATTGTTTGTGGAATTCCTGGAACGTTCCTGCACCGCAGAATTTTCTGGCTTTCTGCTCTATAAAGAATTGGGCCGGCGCCTCAAAAATAAAAATCCCCTGTTGGCGGAATGCTTTAACCTCATGTCTCGGGATGAGGCTCGCCACGCTGGATTCCTCAACAAAGCCATGTCAGACTTTAATCTGTCCCTGGATTTGGGCTTTTTGACCAAGAGCCGTAAATATACCTTCTTTAAACCTAAGTTTATTTTCTACGCCACCTATCTTTCCGAGAAAATTGGCTACTGGCGTTACATCACCATCTATCGTCATTTGGAGAAGAATCCCAACGACTGCATCTATCCCATTTTTGAATTTTTTGAAAACTGGTGCCAGGACGAAAATCGCCACGGGGATTTCTTTGATGCGATTATGCGGGCCCAACCCCACACCCTCAACGATTGGAAAGCTAAGCTTTGGTGTCGTTTCTTCCTGCTCTCTGTCTTCGCCACCATGTATCTCAACGATACCCAACGGGCTGATTTTTATGCCTGTTTAGGTTTGGAAGCCCGGAGTTACGATAAGGAAGTCATTGAGAAAACCAACGAAACCGCTGGGCGGGTATTCCCCATTATTCTCGATGTCAACAATCCTGAATTTTACGATCGCCTAGAAACCTGTGTTAGCAATAACGAGCAATTAAGGGCGATCGATGCTTCCGGTGCCCCCGGAGTAGTTAAAGCTCTACGCAAGTTGCCCATCTTTGCTTCCAACGGCTGGCAATTTATCAAACTCTATTTCATGAAGCCCATCTCCGTGGAACAGTATGCCGGCGCTGTGCGCTAGGGCTATCCTCCGCTGGATATATCTGAAGCCGGTTTGAGTTAGCTCAATCTGGTTTGTGAGTGAATGAAGTAAAAGCGCCCCAGGAATTTTGCCAGGTTTAGGTAAAGTTTTTGGGGCATTTTTCCTGGCCGAAAATTTTTTGGCGGTGTGTTCGCCGCAATCATGGCGGATAATGGGGTTTGAAGGCTGATTAATCCCGCTGTTTCTATGTCTGATAATTTGACCGAACTCTCCCAACAACTCCATGATGCTTCAGAAAAAAAACAGTTAACGGCGATCGCCGCTTTGGCAGCAATGGGAGAAGAAGGCCAGGGAATACTGCTCGATTATTTGGCCAAAAATACCCCCCTAGAAAAACCACTCTTAGTGGTGGGAACTACCTACCAGACCCTCAGGGATTTAGGACAGGAAGCCATTACGGCCCAACTTCAGCAGGATTACCCCACGGGCATTTTCCCATTACAATCAGCCCAAGGTATAGACTATCAACCGCTCCATGAGGCCCTAGGACGTCAAGATTTTGAAAGCGCTGATGAAATCACCAGGGACAAGCTCTGTGAACTAGCGGGGCCCGGAGCCAGTCAACGGCAATGGCTATATTTCACCGAAGTGGAAAAATTCCCTGCCCTAGACCTCCACACCATCAACGCCCTTTGGTGGCTCCACTCCAACGGTAATTTCGGCTTTTCGGTGCAACGACGACTGTGGCTAGCTTCTGGCAAAGAATTCACCAAGCTTTGGCCCAAAATTGGCTGGAAAAGCGGCAATGTTTGGACTCGCTGGCCGAAGGGCTTTACCTGGGATTTATCAGCACCCCAGGGTCATTTACCTCTGTTAAATCAGTTGCGGGGAGTAAGGGTAGCGGAATCCCTTTACAGTCATCCAGTTTGGTCTCAATACGGTTGGTAATCCTTTCTGTTGAACCGTTTATCTTGAGCACTATTACCTCGGCCGCAAAAGAGTTACTCTGGGGAACCTCTTGCCCTTAGGGAGGATAAATCTCTAGTTGCAACGGCTTGGCGCTCCATCATCAGCATTGAATGCCAACGGATCTTTGCCTTAGTCAGACCAACTCTCTGGGTTTTTTCTACACCAGCACTTCATCGGGGGCGGTATAGCCCTGGAGATATTCGGGATTAAGGGGTCGGAGTAAATTGGTTGCCCGCTGTTTTTGCAGTTCACCACCGGCCACCACTACCAAATACTTCCCTGCTTGGAGTAGATTGCGATAGGGCAGGCTATCCCCACTACCAAAGCTTAAGCCCACGCCACCGCCAACAAAGAAGCTCCCCATGGCTCCACCGATCGCCCCTAATATTCCTCCCACAATGTGGTTACCGGGGTCTCCGGCCCAATCTAAAGTGCTCAAACCGGTGATGAGGTTAAAACAGTAACCTGCGGCGAAACCAAAGGGCACTAACCAAATGGCCATCAGCTTTGCCCTTTTGATAGCTTGTTTTTTCGGGTCTACTAGGCCAAATTCGTCAGCAGTTTTATAACCTGTGCCAATGATGGTCAAATTCTTTTGGGCAAATCCGGCCTGTTCCAGGGCTGTATAAGCTTCTTCGGCGGCAATACGGTTGGCCACCACGGCGATCAGATAGGACATAAACGGAATATTTAGCTGGATATGGGGTTGGCTATATTCCCCATTTTAATGCCCCAGCGGTGGAGATAGTTCTCCTCAATGGCGATCGCCAGTTTTCCTGGGCCGAGTGGGGGTGGATGGGCCGGCCAAAAGTTGCTGACAAAAATTTTCTTCCCAGGGGGTCAGGGGTCGCCATTGTCCCGGACTCAAATCTTCTAGGGCTAGGTGCCAAGATGCCGCTGATTTACCTTTACCCCGTTGGAGCGATCGGCCTGTTACTGTCATTTGCACCCGTATCAGTCGCAGGGTAGGGAAGCCCACTGCCGCCGTCATCCGCCGCACCTGACGATTGCGACCTTCCGTTAAGGTAATGCTCAACCAACTGGTGGAAATAGTGGCCCGGTAACGAATGGGGGGATTTCTAGGGGGAAAATCTGGTTCCGCGATAATTTCGGCGATCGCCGGTCGGGTACGGTAATCCCCCAGGGTTATGCCCCGCCGCAGGGGTTCTAGATCTGCGGCCGTTGGCGCTCCTTCCACCTGGACAAAGTAGGTACGTTGGTGGGCAAACTCCCGGTGGGCCAAACGATGCTGCAGTTTGCCATTGCTAGTCAGCAGTAATAGTCCCTCACTGTCCCGGTCTAGCCTGCCCACTGGATACAAATCCGGCAATTTAATATAGTCCTTCAGGGTCGGCCGGGGATTGTCGGAGTTATCGGTAAATTGGCACAGAACCCCATAGGGTTTATGAAAAACTATCGTTGCTGGCACTGCCAAAGTCTTAAATAATTGATTGAATAGGCTAGTTTACGGGAAAATTAGTTCCCCCAAGGGCAAGCCCTAATGTAGACGACCAAGGACATAGTCCACCAATTCCAACAGGGATTCCCTCGGAGCGGACATTTCCAACACACTCAAATGTTGCCGGGCCAGTTGCGCTTGGTTGGCGGCCAATTCCCTCGATCGCCGGATGCCGTCGCCCTGTTCCACCAATGTCAGAGCCTGCTCTAAATCCCCCGCCTGGGCAAATTCCCGTTCAATTAATTTACCAAGTAGGGGATATTTTTCCATGGCAAATAAAGCCGGGGCCGTGATGTTGCCGCTAATTAAATCCGACCCTGCCGGTTTCCCCAAAACTTCAGTGGGGGAAGTGAAATCTAAAATATCGTCCACAATCTGGAACGCTAAGCCCAAATGCTTGCCATATTCGTAAAGATGATCGCATACTTCCCGGGGAGCATCACTAAGTACCCCTGCCGCCTTGGCACTGTTGGCAATTAGGGAAGCGGTTTTAAAATAGCTTTTTTCCAAATAAGTTTCTAAGTTAGTATCGATGTCAAAACGATTAATACTTTGGAGAATTTCCCCTTCCGCAAAATCCCGAATTACCTCTGATAATAATTTCACCACTTCCAAATTATCCAAATTAGCCAAATACCAAGAAGATTGGGCAAAGAGAAAATCACCGGCCAGCACCGCCACCCGATTGTCGAATAAACTATTCACCGTGGGCACGTTACGCCGCAGATCCGCTTCATCCACCACGTCATCGTGGACCAGACTAGCGGTGTGGATCATCTCGGTAATTTCCGCCAGCCGTCGATGGCGCGACGTTAATTCTTGGTCCAACAGGGTTGCCCTGGATACCAACAACACGATCGCCGGCCGCACCCGCTTGCCCCCAGCCTCAAATAAATGTTCCGCCGCCGCCCCCAGAATAGGATGCCGAGCACCGACAAGCCGCTTGAGATTATCCGTCAACAAACGGAGGTCTTGGTCAACGGGGGCAAACAGGGAGGTAGTGGAGATCATCGGCTGGCCAAACTTGGCAGATGTGTTTACGAAAGTTTACATATCTTGATGCTTATTTTAAGATAACCTCTCGTGAACTAAAAATGTCGATTCTGGGTTTTTGGGGCGATCGCCGCCCTTGACTGAATTTTGTTCTACTTTTGCGTTGATGCCGGAGCAAAAAAAGATTCCCGGACTCGGGCTGGCTGTGTTAGGCTAAGGGTAAGGATTTGCAATCAATTACAGAGAGCTCTCCAGGGTCTAGGTTTTGTCTGATCCCCGGTTTTTATGTGCAGAATCGTACTTATTAGTACTACATCTGCGCCCCTGGCGATCGGGACAGTGGAGATTCTAGAGAAAAATAACATTGATTCCAGGGCGTTGAGCAAGGGATAAGGATTACGGAGTCCTCGGAACATTGCCCCCGGGTCAGGGACCAAAGAAATGTGCTTCCCTCGGAGTTGGTCTTGGGTGGGATGGCAGATCATGACAACCAAATTAATCACAGTAGTTAATGTTTTTGAGGGACATTATGGTTTTGAAGATATTGTTAGTGGCATCGGCGTATATTCTGACAATTTACGGGGGTTTATTGCTCCTTAAATATGTCATTGATCACCAGACTAACAAGCTACAACCCTAGTCTAATTTTAGGTTTAATCCTAGGTTGCCTTAGGGGTGGTGGTAATTGTTCTGGTCGGGGCAAAGGTTTTGTTTTCTCCTCTGCGGGGGAATTGAAACTTTGCTCCGTCAGTCATCACAATAAGTTTATTTGAACTCATAGGGGCATTAACTGGAAGCACTGGTGTAAAACCGCAGGGCAAACTGCCAAAAATAGTGAGAAAGGGCCAACAGGGCGATCGCCAATCCGGTTGTTGCCAATAGCCAAATCGGTTCTAGGCGACCCAACATGGCCTCTGCGGGCACAGTGGTCAAAAAGGCGATGGGAATAACAAAAGTAAAAAAGATCCTGTAAATGGCGGGATAGGCCACCATGGGATAACGCCCAGCTTCGAGAAATCCCTTCAGCACTTCAGTGACGTTATAAATTTTGACAAACCAAATGCTAGTGGCCCCCAACATAAACCAAATGCTGTAGAGGATAATGCACCCCAACCCAAGGAGCATAGCCCCCAACAGTAAATCCCCGGCTTGGAGTTTTAAAGTCACCCCCGCATAGATAATTAGCCCCAGTCCAAAACAAATATCCGGTACACCCCAGGGAGACAGTTGCCGCAGGGAAAGCCAAAATTGACTGCTGATTGGTTTCAACAGCACAAAATCCAGGGTGCCTTGCTCCACGTAACGGACAATGCGGTTCAAGTTGGGAATGAATAGGGTGGCCGCCAACCCCTGAAGAATCGTAAACATTCCCAGCACCACCAGGGCCGATTGCCAATTCCAGCCCGCAAAGCTATAACCAGTGCGATAAAACAAGAACAGGCTGAATAAACTGCCCCCCAAATTCACCACACTGCCCACGCTGGCAATGACAAAGTTAAGGCGATACTCCAACTCAGTGGCGATCGCCGTTTGCCAAAATAGACCTAAAACGCGGCGGTAGGTAGAAAAATTGATCAAGGGTCACAAAATAGAAGAATCATTCTAGGGTCGTGGTTAACCCTTGCCAAAACCTTTGCCCTTATTCTCCGCCGGTAAACTTAAACAATGGTTAAGTTGTTCGCGGATTTTGTCGTGGTCTAGGTTTTGGCCAATCAGCACCAATTGATTGGACTTTTCCCCGGTCCATTGGTCATCTTCGAGGCTAAAACGTTTGCCACTGAGGTGAAAAATATGTCGTTTCGGACTTTCGTTAAACCAAAGAATTCCCTTAGCGCGGAAAATGTTGGGGGTCAATTGGTTATCGAGAAAATACTGGAACTTCCGGATGGAAAATGGTTGTTCACTGCGGAAAGAAAGGGAGGTAAAACCATCCATTTCTAAGTGATCACTGCTGTATTTTTTCCCATGGTCGTGGTCATGGTGATCGTGGCCGTGATGGCTATGGTCATGGCTGGGATCCTGACAATCGGGGGCACAGTCGTGGTCATGGGCGTGGCTATGGCCTTGGTGGTCGTGGCCCTCAGGAGCATACTTGTCCGATTCAAACAGACCCACACTGAGAATAAGGGGTAAGGGGACTTCCGCTTTTTTGCTCCGTAAAATTCTCGCCCCGGTTTTTAGATCCCGCAGGCGCACTTCCAGGGCATCCACCTCCGCCTCATCCACTAAGTCGGTTTTATTGATGACAATAATGTCCCCGTAGGTAATCTGACTTTGGGCCGCCTGGCTGTTGAACAGATCTAAGCTGAAATTTTCACAGTCCACCATGGTGACAATGGAATCCAGTCTGGTCATATCCCGCAGTTCGGTGCCCAAAAAGGTCAAAGCTACGGGTAATGGATCCGCTAATCCGGTGGTTTCCACCACTAAATAATCAATTTTTTGTTCCCGCTCCAGAACTTTATAAACCGCTTCAATTAAATCTTCGTTAATGGTGCAACAGACACAACCATTGCTTAGTTCCACCATGTTTTCGTCACTGGCAATGACTAGTTCATTGTCAATGCCAATTTCACCAAATTCATTCACCAAAACGGCAGTTTTAAGTCCCTGTTGATTGCTCAGAATATAGTTCAACAGAGTGGTTTTACCACTGCCTAAAAAGCCCGTGATAATGGTTACCGGCAATCCCTGTTTGGGAATGGCCATCGCTTCTGAGGTCTGGGGAGCATGGTCAACGGTGGACATATTGGTTGCTAAAAACGGAGAAATGTTGAGGAAAAAAAGTGACGGGAAAAGCTCTGGTTCTTCCCACGGCTTTTTAATGGTACCACGGCTTTTTGGGAGGACTTGGGCTGGGCACCGTTAACGGCGACGATCGCCAAGTTTGCGATAAACGGCCCGCAGATCAACGTTGTGATGGGCCAGGGCCACCAGAGTGTGGTAGAACAAATCAGCTACTTCCCCAGCGATCGCCTCTGGATCGTCATCCTTGCAGGCCATGACCACTTCCGCGCTTTCTTCGCCAATTTTTTTGAGGATTTTATTATCTCCCCCTGCCAACAATTTACAGGTGTAGGATTCGGGGGTGGGATGGTCCCGGCGATCACCAATGACCCGGGCCAATTCCGTCAATATATCCGCTGGGGGAGCAGATTTATGCCCGTCCAGTTGATGGAAACAACTCCGTTCCCCGGTGTGGCAGGCAATGTCCCCTTTTTGCTCAATGGTCAGCAATAAAGCGTCGCTGTCACAGTCGTAGCGGATGCCCAAAAGTTTTTGAAAGTGGCCAGAAGTAGCGCCCTTATGCCATAGTTCTTGGCGGGAACGACTCCAATACCACACCTGCCCCGTGGCCAGGGTTTTAGCCAGGGCTTCTTGGTTCATCCAGGCCAACATTAACACCGTGCCGTCCAAATAATCTTGGGCGATCGCCGGCACCAATCCCTGGTCGTTGTAGCGAATTTCGTCGAGGGGGACAGCGTTGGCCAAAGGTAAATCAGAGTGGCTCATCAAAGGAAGGATGGGGGAATTCCGCCCCGCAGAACGGCTTGACATTTCTTTCTCTAGCCTATCATTGGCCGTATTCCCGCAGGAAGTTGGACAAATGCATTTTCCCCGTCCTGTCCTCTGGCTTTTATCAACCTAAATCGACTTAGTTTTATTCGGCGATCGCCTTTTCGTACACTGCTTTGAGACTCCGGTAGCGGTCTGAATAGCTCTGAATTACTTCCAGGGCAAACATGGGGGTTTGTTGCACCGCAAAGAGAAAATGCTCCCGATCCATGGCCACCAACACGCAATCGGTTTTGGCGATCGCCGTAGAAGTCCTTTGATGATCACTGTGGACAATGGCTCCTATGCCAAAAATTCCTCCAGCCTCAATATTTTCAATAAACGTGCCTTGCAATGTCATCTCCACCGTCCCTTCCAACACCCCGAACATACACAACTCCATCGCCCCCTCCCGGAAAATTACTTCCCCGGCCTTGTAGTTTTTTTTGACCGTTTCTCCGTATGTTTGTACAGTTCTTAACATAATGCTAGTCATAACAAATTTCTTCCAAAGTTAAGAAAAGGTTAAAGAAGATTGACTCTGTCCCAATAAATTAGGCTATCGAGCTTTTCACCTATCCTATCAATGAAAGAGACAATGGTAGCCGTTAATGCTTCTTTAAAGTTTTCTTAAAATATTCCGAAACTAGTTGTTTAGCGCCAAATTTTCTTCAATACTAGGGCCGGTTTCACATCCGCTTCCTTGCCGCTGGGCACCTGTAAGCCAATGAATTTTTCTTGGTTCGGGGGAATAATGCGGGCCGCCGGGGTTTTACCCAAAATCGCAACGGTGTAAGTTCCCACGGCGATCGCCAAATGCATGGGAATTCCTTCCGTGCAAACCACCAAGTTAGCCCCCGCCAGTAGAGCCGCCATTTTACCCACATCCCCTGGACGTACGGCGATTGCCCCCGGATTGTGATTCTGCATGGCCTGCACCCAGCCCGTATCCTCCGCTGGAGGGATCAGCACAATTTTTAATCCCGGTTGTTTTTGCTTAATGTCTTCGATGATTTCATGCCACTGGGCAATGGGATAAGGAAAATCCCCCGTGTCCGGTTGACGTATGGCCCCGCCATTAAGCACCACATAGCCCCCATTTCCCAGATCTAACTTTTTCTGGGTTGCTTCCATCCACTCAATGTCCGCCTTGGGCAGAGTAATCTGTAAAGGAGGACAGGGTCGATTGATACCAAAGCCTTGGGTCAAATCATGGAAAAGGAAAGGAACATATTGATCCGGCTTAAAAGGGACTGTCGATGACAAAAAGAAACTTGCACTGCCCTGATAACCCACCCGCTGGGGAATGCCATTCAGCCAAAGAAGTAACTCGATTGTCCATTGTCGGGCCACCGTTACTACTGCCTCGTACTCCCGGTCACGAATAACGCCCAACAAATTTAAAAAGTCCGCTAGGCCATTACGGTCCCGATAGTCGAAGGCCAACACCTCATTAACCTGAGCGCATACCCTGTAGGCCGACTTGGCCCTAGGTTCCACAATTACGTCAATCGTCGCCTGGGGATACTGCGCCTTGAGGGTGGCAAGGGTCGGGAAAAACAGAATTTGCTCAGAGATTCCACCGGGGACAAGGGCTAGGATGCGCATTATTCAAAAGCTGAAACAGCAGCAAAGGGCGTTTTAATCAGATTCACTATAGCAACTTTTTTGCCAATCCCAGCCCCACCAATGTCAGCAATATCTATGACAATTAACAAGGAGAGCTCTCCCTTGCCGTAAAACTTCCATGGCGATGATTTTCTCTGGATGATCAAACGCCTATGCCCGCCGCAGTTCACGTTCCGACCCTACGACTGATACCAGAAGGGCATACTAGGCCCCTATGGCAGTGAGCATGTTGGGAATAATATTGGGATGGTGGGGTTGGTCTGGGGACACAGGCAGTATTTAGGCGATCGATAGGTTCAACGCTGGCCCCATTGGGACAATTCCTGTGGGGTTAATGGTTAGATGACTTTCGTAGTAATGGCCCTTGATATGTTGAAAATTAACCGTCTCAGCGATGCCCGGTTGCTGGTATAAATCCCGTAGATAACGCCACAGATTAGGATAGTCCTGAATCCGCCGCAAGTTGCATTTGAAATGCCCCACATAGGCCACATCAAAACGAATCAAAGTGGTAAATAAACGCCAATCTGCTTCCGTAATTTCGTCCCCTGTTAAATATTGATGCCCCTTTAAAATTCCTTCTAACCAATCCAAGCTTTCAAATAACGGGGCGATCGCCTCTTCATAGGCGGTTTGGGTGGTGGCAAACCCACATTTATAAACGCCATTGTTAACAGTGTGATAAATCCGGTCATTGAGGGCATCAATTTCGGCACGGAGAGCTTCGGGATAATAATCCCCAGGCTTTGCCCCCAGCTCATCAAAGGCGCTGTTAAAAATCCTGATAATTTCCGACGATTCGTTATTAACAATGGTCTGAGTCTCTTTATCCCACAGGATTGGCACTGTCACCCGACCACTATATTGAGCATCTGCCTGGGTATAGATTTGGTAAAGATACTCTGCATTAAATAATGGATCGGACACTACCCCAGGGCCAGAGGCAAACGTCCATCCTTTTTCTTTCATCAACCAATGGACAATGGAAACATCGATTATTCCATCCAATCCCTTTAATTTACGGAAAATTAGGGTACGGTGGGCCCAAGGACAGGCTAGGGAAACATAAAGATGATAGCGTCCTGCTTCTGCTTTGAAACCAGCATTACCTGTGGGGCCAGGCGATCCATCGAGGGTAATCCAATGGCGAAATTGGGAGTCTTGCCGCACAAATCGGCCCCCTGTACTTTCGGTATCGTACCACTGATCCTGCCAAATGCCGTTGACGAGTAAGCCCATAATGTCCTTTCACTGAAGATTGCCGTTGTCTCATTATGAAAGTTACCGCTTGCTTTGGCTAACGCAACTGGCGATCACCATCCCATCCCTCTATTGATTATTGGGATTTTGGAAGGGATATTTTGAAGATGGGCTACGCTACTACGAGATCGGCGATCAAACTAATTCTTATAATCTATTTGGTAAAAAAAGATAGCAGTTTTCAGTCAAATAAAGTACATCAAGAGATTTAAAAATTAAGCATTACAGCCTTTTATGGTCGAACTTGTTTGTGTCAACATCCCTATATGTACTCCATCAAGTTTTGGTGCTATTACAACTCATAGCATTTTTGGAGGTTTTTTATAATGAGAAGAAATGTAAAAATAACTTTTTATGAAATCATAAATTGTGGTTATTATGCTGGAGATGAAAGTCTAAAGTTTGGTGATATACATACTATTTTAGATGATATTTATAGTTTTGCTCATAATGATAGTGTGTTTTTAGCTCATACCAGAACTTTTGACGAATCTCGCTTTAGCGATATTGATGCGATATACTGTTGTGATCTGTAAAGAAATGATTCAAATGAAGATTATATTTTAGTGACATGATAAAACACTTACACTACAACAAACGGTAATATAGCATCAATTAATGGGCAAGGATAAGTCGGAGATTCTGATATTAATTTAACTGAAATACCTGATGGTTATATACCTGGTTATCCCACATATTTTTGGTTTATTCCTAACAGAAATTGCTTTGTAATTATCCAGCTAGATTTATTTGGGCATAACGGCCATCGTAATATGAAAAGATACTTTCAATGCCTGGATTTTTGCTTCATTAAAAACTCCCTGATTTTCCAGCTCTTGGGCTAAATTTTCCCCTTCTACGTATTCCTGCACTAAATATTGGCGTTGGTCATCAGCAATAAAATAGGCGAATAATTCTGGTATTTGGTTATGGTTACCTAAATTGTCCAGGCGTTTTGCCTCCTCTTTGAATAACTCCGCTGCCTTGCCCAGAGAACCCGTTTCCTGACCCTGGGGAAAAAACTGCTTAATTACACAACGGGGCTGGGATGGCTTATCCAAATCTACCGCCAAGAAAGTTGTGCCAAATCCCCCTTGGCCAATCAATTTCAATGCCTGGTAGCGATCCTTAAGCCAAAGCTTTTGCCCGCACTTTTGACAAAATCGGTGGTTTGCGAGGTTAATAGCCAGACAATTGGGATTTAAACATTGACTCTGATTCATGGCATCAAGAGGATGGTAGTCTTGGGCAAAAGTAGTGTTACTCAAATTTATATCGTTTATTATTACTACTCTAATAAAAGACTTTAGATTGAGATCATTGCCACTTTGCCAAAGTTATCTCCAATAACACGGCATAAATGGGTTTACCTCCCAGGATCTCTGCTGTCACATTGGATACCAAGCAAATAACCAACAGGGAGACAAAAATTACACCGATCGCCAAGCAAGATTAGCAGTGTCCAAAACCTCTAGTAACGCACAATGGATTAAAGCACATCAAGAATGAATTGGGATGGGCAGATTTTAGAATAATGGACTATTCGAGAATAGAGAAATGGAGAGAAATAGTGATGAGTGTATATTTGATGGTTAGTCTTGAAAGTCTTTGATATTCGAGGCTACGATCGCCGCATTGGCATTCATGGCGCAGTCAATCATCAAATCGTCTTCGTTGCACCAGCTACAGAGTCTAAATTTTAGCTATCGAACTTAAGTTTTTTCGAGTAACTGAGCAAAGTTCAAATCCTCTGATGCGAGAACAAAGAGAGTAGGGGGAAGATGCTGGGTACGCCCATGGAGTTGTTGATAATAGTTTGCATAGGAACGCTCCGGGGAAGAAATATCAGAGGAATTAGCAAACATTGGGTCATCGGGTCTGGCTAGCCCAAGTAAAACAAAGTCTGCATCCTGGGACGATGCCAAGAGAATGTCGGCAAAGGGCTTACCCTCAGCGTTGATGATTTGAGGTGTGGCTCCGATGCGTAAACGTTGAACCAAGGCAACCAAGTTGGACTGAGCTGATTGCATGGCGTTGAGATCCGGTACGACTAGCTTCAGGCAAATTTCTGTGTTGTGCCACTGCCAACTATTGCGGAGGAGATAGGCCAAAATCAGCATTAAGCCACCATTGGACTGTAGTCCCCCCCACCAGACATCGATCCGTTTGCGCGCGTGACGTTTGTCAGGGGGTACTAGGACACTTTCTAGGGGAAATTTTTCCGATCGCCGATGGTTGGTTCCATCCCGCAAAATGATAACGTTGCGTTGACTGTGGTGACAGAAGGTTAAAAATTGACAATAGCGGTCTATTTGTAATTCATCGGGATGGCCAATTAGTACGGTATTAGGAATCAGGGGGCCAAGGCCATAGGTTTCCACCAATTGTTCCATACCTTCATAGAGGTCGGGGGCAGTTTTCACCCGAAAAAAAGCTTGGATATTAGCCTGGTCTAGGTCTTCCTGGGCGATCGCCGTCAGGTTATCTTGTCGTTGGGGATTGCTAACATCAAGGGGCAAAATATTAAAAATTGAGACCAAGCCCCGGTTATGGGTCAATGCCGCCGCTAGTTCGACTAAATGCCAGCGTTTAAGATGATTACCGGCAAATACCAACAGGTGGGGTCGCCAATTTTTGGGGTCCGGGATGGTGGTCATATTCATCAGCCCACTCCGCACCAAGGTCATCCACATACCTTGGCGTACATCCCCCCAGGTGCAGGCCAATTCCTGCCGTTCTAGCCATAAATAAACTCCCAGGACAACCACTGCGGCCAAAATGGTGGCGGTGACATTAATCAAAAACATGACCCCAATACAGCCCACTGCTCCTGCCAGGGAAAAACCCCAATGAACTTTAAAACTAGGGCGAAAAGAGGGACTTTGCAAAAAACCTTCCACCCCGGCGGCAATATTTAACACCATGTAAGTGGTCAAGAAAAACATGGTCAGAATGGGGGCCAAGAGATTCAAATCCCCAATGCCCACGGCGGCCAAAGCAATGCCCAACGTAAATAGGGTTCCTAGGCGGGGTTCATCCTCTGCCCCTTCCCCCCGGCCTAACCACCGTAGGGGAGAGGGAAGAATATTGTCCCGGGCCAAGGCTTGGAGAATGCGGGGGGCCCCCATGATGCTACCGATGGCACTGGAGAGGGTTGCGCCCCAAACCCCCAGTAAAACACTGTCTCCCCAGAGGGCAATGCGCCGCATCACTAAGGGATCGTTCAATAACGTAATCGGATCAGCCCGGAAATAAAGAATGACAGGAATGATTAAATAAATGCCGTACCCCGTGACAATCGCCGCTAAGGTGCCCCAGGGAATGGATCTTTGGGGATCCCGCAAGTCTCCCGACATATTGACCCCCGCCATGATGCCGGTGACCGCTGGAAAAAATACCGCTAATACGGCCCAAAATCCAGCACTGTGGGGTTGAACTTCTACGGTGCCTGTATAGGGGCCCGCCGCATGGCCAAACACTAAACACAGTAGCGATACGGCGATCGCCGCCATGATTACATATTGGGCCCGGATGGCAATCTGAGCAGATTTTAAAGCTAGTAGGGTCACCCCGACGGTGGTAACGGCGGCCACTAACGTCAAATTCCAACCCGGCATCACCCGCACCACACTTTCCGCAAAGCCTAGGGTGTATAAAGCCACGGAAAAAGCTTGGGCAAAATACAGGGGAACCCCCACTGCACCGCCGGTTTCAATACCCAGGGAACGACTAATCATGTAGTAAGCTCCCCCGGCCTTAACCACTTGATCGGTGGCGATCGCCGCAATGGACAGTCCGGTCAAAAAGGTAATGGCGGTGGACAGGGTCACAATTAGCAAAGTTTGCCATAGACCCACCTGGCCCAGTACCCAACCAAAGCGTAAATACATGATCACGCCGAGGATGGTCAAAATCGACGGGGTAAAAACCCCACCAAAAGTACCCAATCCAGTTTTGGCAACACTGGATTTGTTATCGACGCTGGAACTGGATAGAGAAGTGTTTTGTGACATTCATTACCGCGAAAGCAAATTTAACCTAATTTTGGGATTTGACCATAGACGGGGAAACCATCTAAGGCGCAATCTTCTGCGGCGGGGCAGATGGTCACTGGTTGGAGCAAAATTAGGCACACCCGACTTAGGGTAACGTATACCCGTTTAAGAGCGCTTTTTGCCCTAACCTTTATGGCGCCAGTGGGCCAGATGCTGTTGTGCCAATGGTAGATGCCTCGGTTGAACAAGGCTCCCCAGCACAGGGATTCACTTCCACAATCACATGGGCCAAAGAAGAAATATGGCTCAGTTGTTGTTTATAGTATTCCGGGCTTTGGGGAAAGTGGGTGACCAAAGCAATGGTGGCGGCCAGATAATTCTCATTGAGATACCAAACATGGAGATCCGTGATGCGGTTATCGCTATCAGTTTCCAGAGCGGTGAGAATTTCTAATTGAATTTTTTTGTCCACCGAACCATCGAGGAGAATGGCACTGGTGTCATTCACTAAGCCATAGGCCCATCGGATAATCACCGCCGCTCCCACTAGCCCCATGGCCGCATCTAGCCAAATCCAGCCCCAAAATTTACCGGCCACTAGGGCAATGATGGCGAGGATAGAAGTTAGGGCATCGGCCAACACATGGAAATAGGCTGCCCGGAGATTATGGTCTTGATGGCCATGGTCATGGTCATGGTCATGAGCATGGTGGTGATGGTCGTCATGATCTTGTAACAGCCAGGCGCTAGCAAGATTAACCAATAGTCCCAAAATGGCAACGGCGATCGCCTCGGAAAATTGAATGCCATGGGGGTGAAAAAAACGACCAACGGACTCAAACGCCATCATAAAGGCAACTACCCCTAGGGCCACTGCACTGGCAAATCCTCCTAAGACACTAACTTTCCCTGTGCCATAGGTATATTGGGGATTGCTGGCATGGCGACGGGCATACTGATAGGCGAACAAAGTGATACCAAAGGCCGCAACATGGGTGGCCATGTGCCAACCGTCTGCCAATAGGGCCATGGAGCCAAACACAGTGCCCGCAACGATTTCTGCCACCATGGTGACAGCGGTGAGCACTATAACAATTTTGGTATTTTTCTCGGCGTGGCTTTGGTGTTGGTTGGCAAAGTTATGGGAATGTTGCCAAGACTCTGGGGTGTAGAAATGCATAGTTAATCAACCCGGCTCAAGGTTAAGTCTGATTATGCCATGGAAAAAAGAGGGGATTTAATAGTCAATAAAATTGTTCTTTGTCTATCAAAGGGGAGAGAGAAGCCGCTTGATCGAGCCTTGCTCAGCAATAGATACAATGGATACGAGCCCAGAGTGGGTTTGACTGGTTCTTGGTTCCCCCAACCCTGGAGGAAAGCTGGATAACGCCCATTATTGTCGGAGCTTTGGTGGGTTGACCTGGGAGCCAGAATCAGACTTTGCCAACCGGTTCTCAATTATTTTTCCTAACTTTTCCATGGCCAACGCTACTCTACCCCCTAACCTCGCGAAGATTGTCGAACGCTTTCAACGGCACACTGACCCCAAAAAACGTTATGAGCAGTTGCTGTGGTACGGCAAAAAGCTAGAGCCGATGCCGGAGGAGGGGAAAATTCCCGCCAATAAGGTGCAGGGCTGTGTTTCCCAGGTTTTTATCACCGCCGATCTCGAAGATGGCAAAGTCATCTACCAGGGGGATTCCGATGCCCAATTAGTTAAAGGTTTGGTGGCTTTGTTAATTCAAGGTTTGAACGGTTTAACCCCCCAGGAAATTGTCGAGTTAACACCGGATTTCATTGAAGCGACGGGTTTACAGGTTAGCTTGACCCCCAGTCGGGCCAATGGTTTTTACAACATTTTTAAGATGATGCAGACCAAGGCGATCGCCTTTCAGTTGGGCCAGTCCTATGGGGAAAGTTGAGAAGTCTAAATTTTTCCTTGGTTTAGACTTTGGTACATCCGGGGCCAGGGCGACAATTATTGATCAGCACAAACAATTAATTTGGCAGAACAAAATCCAGTTCCAGCAAGTTCCTAGTCTGCAATTAGCCGGCATTTGGCGGGAAAGTTTATTTCATCTTTTGGATCAAATTCCCGTTGAACTAAGTAGCCAGATTCAGGCGATCGCCATTGATGGCACTTCCTCCACTGTTTTGTTGTTGGATAGCCAGGGCAATGTTTTAATGGAGCCTCTTTTGTATAACGATGACCGGGGCAAGGAAGTTAAACATTTGTTGTCAGAAGTAGCTCCGCCGGATCATTTAGTACAGAGTGCTACTTCTAGCCTGGCTAAATTGCTTTGGTACTCCCAACAATCGGAATTTCAGCAAGCTCGTTACTTTTGCCATCAAGCGGATTGGTTAGCAAGTTTGCTCCATGGTGGCAGACCCGTTAGTGACTATCACAATGCCCTCAAGCTGGGTTATGACCCCGAAAATTTAACCTATCCTGATTGGTTAAAAAGCTCCCCTTGGTTTGACCTTTTACCCCCAGTAGTTGCCCCCGGTAAAGCAATTTCTTGCCTATCTTCCAGCATCGCCAACGCAGAAAAATTCCCAAAAAATTGTTTAGTTTGTGCCGGTACTACGGACAGCATTGCTGCTTTTCTGGCCAGTGGCGCAACGCAACCGGGGGAAGCAGTTACTTCTTTGGGTTCTACTTTGGTGCTGAAGTTACTAAGTGAAAAACCACTAACGGATTTAGCCAGCGGCATTTATAGCCATCGTTTGGGCGATTTATGGTTAACAGGGGGAGCTTCCAATGCTGGGGGAGCGGTATTGCAACATTATTTTTCGTCAGCACAGTTAACTGCATTAAGTGCCCAGATTAATCCCGATCAAACTAGTGATTTAGATTACTATCCCCTTTTGCAACCGGGGGAAAGGTTTCCCATTAATGACCCCAATTTATTACCCCGATTGGAACCCAGACCAGGGGATGATGTCGCATTTTTACAAGGTTTATTGGAAGGTTTAGCCCGCATTGAAGCCCAGGGTTATGAAAAGTTACAAAAGTTGGGAGCAACAACCTTAACAAAAGTGTTTACTGCTGGGGGAGGAGCACAGAATTTAACTTGGCAAACTATTCGGCAAAATTTGCTCCAGGTGCCGGTACAGAAATCCGTTCAGTCGGAAGCGGCTTATGGTTCTGCTTGTTTAGCCAGAAGTAGTCAGTCTTTGGAATGAAATTTCCCAAGGCGATCGCCATCCGAGACAGCAAATCGCCTTCAGTTTTAAGCTATTAATCACAGCGTTTGATAGAGCAATAATTACCAGCCAAAGGGCAATAACGGCAATTTGCCGCCGAGGCATTAGGCTTGGGAATATCCTTACTAGTCAAGATTTGAAGAATAGCATGGAGTTCGCCGATAAAATCCTGATCAATCATGGAGTGGGGAACATCCTCAATAGAATCAGAGTAAATTAAGCGGCCATTTAATTTCCGTCCTTGGCACTTTTCTTTCGTGGTATCGGCGTGGGGAATCAACATCATATAAAGCAGAACTTGGTAGTAATGAAAGGGTCGTTTGCGCCCACTTTTGCAATCTTCGACAATAATTTCGTCGTCGTTGTAGGCAACAATGTCAGGACGACCAGCAATGCAAATGTCAAAAGATTTGCCGACTACCTTTTGGGAATTTTCTTCTTCGATGGCGACATCGTATCCCTGTTGACGCAGAGATTCTGCCCGTTCAATCACCATCTGATCGTGGATTGTGCAGTCGAAATCACTGGGAGGCAAAGTTAGTTGATGCTGGGTTTTTAGCCAAGCGGCGAAGAAGCAGGGATCTTCTTCAGCCATGAGTTTGGCAAGGGTTGTAACCCAGGCATAGGGACGAAAGCGTTGCTTGATTTGGGGAAGGAAGGATTGAACCATAATTGGTAAAGTAAAAAAATTGGGATAAAAGTTGACAGTTGATGATGGGATTTAGCGGGCCCGCTGTTTGGTTTGGTGATGCCAGTAAGCGGTGACAATTTGCGTATTGGTGATTGTTGGCTGACAGATTACCCGCAATCCCCGCAAAGCATCAGTCATTTTTGCGTAAGGGCTTTGGCGAAGAAGGCGATCGGTCAGGGTGAAGCGCACTGATCCGTGGCTATAGTCTTGCTGCCCATAGGTTAGGGCAACCTGAATCATGGCGGTATTAATGGCCCGTTGTTGCTGGCGACGTTGGAGATGATTGTCATCTTTGTAGGAGTTAAATGATGTGATGGTTTCACTGGGGATGATGTTGGCATCCTGTTGGATTAGTTGGTTCAGAGTGGATTGTTTGCCCATAGGATTAAAGTCAGGAGTTAAATTGGAGTTGGGAATCAGGCAGGTTAATGGTGGTTATGGCTTTTCTTTGACTGGCCCATCACCAGGTTGGGAACCTTCTCTCAGGGGTCTTGGGGGTATGCCCTCTCGGTCTTCAGTTGTCTGCCCTCGACAATTCCAGATTAGATATTGCAACGCCTAGAAACCAGTGTTGTTAAATGAACTTAAGCGCAGTCTTAACTTCACTTATTTTCACTAAACGTCACTGGTCAGATCCCAGAACCTCTTGGTAGATTGAAAAGCATACGGGATTTTTAACAAAAAAATGAGCGAGAAACCCAAACAGAGTCGCAAGCGCAGTTTCCCCGTTAAGCCCCAAGCATTACTTCTTTTGGAAAAAACCATGAGAGAGAAAGGGTTCACTTACTCGACTCAAGAGCAAATGTATGAAGAATTATGGGAAAGGACAGGAAGAACGATAAGTATTGATACAGTAAAAAATTTTTTCAACCCACAATTTGGTCGTCACCCACAAAGAAATACTATTCAAGCTCTGGCAACAACTCTTGGATTGATGCCAGAGGACTTAGTCGAGGGATGGGCTACATCGACAGTTTCCAAAGCGGCCTCACTAAACACTTCAGCAATCACCATAGATCCCTCTACTTTTCAAAGAATGCTTGATAAAAAGATACGAGAGTCAACAGCTAATATATTTTTAAGTGGCAATTTAAAAAGTGCAAAGCTATATGTGCCACTAGGACTAATTGAACGAAAAGAAAAATCAAGACATGGAGAGGTTAAGCCTGAACACGGATCAGTTTTATATCGGGCGAATGAATACGAAATTTCCCGTGAATTTGAAAATGATCAATTTTTGACTGAAGTCTTGCTACAAGGGAATAGTCCGAAAAGCTCAGGTCGTAGAATAGCTATTATTGGTGAACCGGGATCTGGTAAATCAACTCGCTTACGACAAATTTCGATGTGGCTTATGGAGCAATCATCAGAAAATTATGTTATCTGGATTTCATTAGCTGATCTTCGTGGTTATTCCTTAGAAGATTATTTATTGAATAAATGGCTGAAAGAAACTTTAAATCAACGAGACACCAGCGAAGATGCTCAAGATAAGTTAGTCAAAATATTTAATCAGGGGAATGTCTGGCTATTGCTTGATGGCATTGATGAAATGGGATTATCAGGAAATCCTTTAGCCTGGGTTAATAATCAAATTCGAGGTTGGATAGATCAAGCAAAAATCATAGTAACGTGTCGCATTAATGTCTGGGATGGTAACCGTCAAGCCTTAAATCAGTTTGATGTTTATCGCAATTTAGATTTTTTTGATGATCAACGTAATCTATTTATTGTTAAGTTTTTAGATAATCCCGAATTATCTGGTGGTTTAATTGATGAATTGGGCAAGCCAGGAAAAGAAAGAATTAGTGATTTAGCCAAAAATCCCCTACGACTAACGCTTATTTGTCGTTCATGGCAAAAACGACAAGGTAAATTACCTGATACTAAAGCGGGACTTTACCAAGAATGTGTTGATGCTTATTACGATTGGAAAGAGGAACCCAAAACTACAAAAGCTCAACGAAAGAAGTTAAATAAAGCTTTAGGAGAATTAGCCAAACAAGCTTTAGACCGGGATGATTTTAGGTTTCGTTTGACTGAAGCGCAAATAACTGAAGTTTTAGGAGAATCAGACGAGGGTTTATTTAAACTAGCTCTAGATGTAGGTTGGCTAAATGAAATTGGTAAAGCAAAGGAAAATTATCAAAAAATTTATGCTTTCTTTCATCCTAGCTTTCAAGAATATTTCGCAGCATTAGCAATAGATAAATCTGAATTTTTACTGAATCATATTCCTGATAATCCACAAAAAGGAGTTTATAGGATTTTTGAATCACAATGGATTGAAGTTACTTTACTTTGGATTGGTTTACCTAGTGTGAATGATGATCAAAAAAACAAATTAATCAATCAATTAGTTTATTTTAATTATGAGCCAAAATCTGCCTACATTTATCAAATAAGGGCATTAATAATTGCTACTGAGCTCATTTCTGAGTTTCATGATTGTGAAATAGTTGATACAATTCTTGACTGTGCGATTAGTTACGCATTTGGAGATTGGGATCAAAAAAATCAAGAGTTAATAGAGTATCCCAAAAATCAAAATTTTAGGAATAAAATAAAAGCTTGTTCACATCCAAAGCTCCTCAAAAAAATAGAAGATAAATTGGTACTTTTGTCGGAAAATGTGCCTAATTGTAGCTTATTTGATCTTGCTGCAATTATTTTAGATAAAAATCCTGACAATACCATAGCACAAAAAATTGTTAATCATTATTCAACACGTTTTCCTGATCGTAACTATACAATTGATGACTATTACAGACATTTAGGGTTTAAAAATTATGAAGGCTTTGTTAACATTTTAAGCCGAATGTATGAGGGTGATTATGGATCTGATTTATTTTGGCAATGCTATGAACAAAACAAGAATAAACTTAAGGTAACTAAGTTTGAAGATTCCAATAATATAAAAGGCTTTTTGAAAAATAGTTTAAATTTTGTTTTCACAGACAATAACAAGAATATTTTTCAAGATAATAATGAAGCTAAAGACATAACTGAATTAGTTGGCGATTATGAATGGGTATGGCTAAATAAAAATAGTCTTGATAATCAATTTGTGATTGATTTATTTGTCGATAATCCTAGCTATCTATTTTCATCTAGTGGACTAGTCTTATTTTTGGATAATGCAATAGTCGAGAAAAATGGCTTGTTAATTAATATTATAGAAAACAATATTACTGATTTTGATTCAGACCAAAGTTATGCTTTTAACATTGAAAATGCTTTTCTACAATGCTTAGATAATATAATCAATTGGATGGATTATGTACTTTCTTGTGATACAGCCAATGATTTGATCAACCAAACACTTGAATATGACTACTTCCGTTATAAAAATCCTGAATCTACACTTTCTATGGATTTATATTATGACAAATTAAGACAGTCAATAATCAAAAAAGAATATGGAGAAGTTCCAGGAAATATATTTAAAATTGGGATAAAAACGACAAATATTAATATATTTTTGGCTATTTTTGATTTTATAGTGGATTTAACAAAATACTACGACTATTTGATAAGTTATAGACTTATGGATGAGATGTTATTAAAATCATTTAGTTTTAATGGTGATTATTATCTCCCCGTTAAAATAGTTGATTATTTTGCAAATAGAATCAATTACTCAGAATTTCATAAGCGATGGTTTAATTATAGATTTTCCGATCAATTACCAGATCGTCAATATCTAAATCGACAAGTCTCAAATCAATCTTTTTTCCTCTCAATCAAAACTGAAAATTTAAACTCAATTACTAGTGAAATAAAATTACTAAAGCGTTTCAAAAGGCGATTTCTCCAATCTATTCCTGCAGAAATTAAACCTCAACTTCAAGCATTAATCAATAGTCAATATCAAACAGTGGATATAAATTCAGATGATTTAATTGACCAGATTGAAGAAATCATTTTAGCGATTAGAGACGAGCTACAGGTAGACGAATTTAATTTATTCCTAGACAACAAAAATCCTAGCCAGCTATTACTTGATTTGCGTGATCAATTCAGCGACTTAGTAAATATTGAATGGAATCGCTAAATATTTTTATGGAGTCAATTATGTTAAACTAAGCGTAAATTATTCTCATTAAATAAATAAATTTATCCAGAAATAATAATAATGAACGCTATTGAATTCACGGCTAAAATCAGTCAAGGAATGATCGACATTTCAAAAGAATATGATCAAGAACTTCAAGAAGAATTAGAAGTAAAAGTTATTGTTAAACCCAAACGAAAAAAACGTTTAATGGATCGACTCGCAGAAAATCCAGTTTCTGTTGAAGGATGGCGTAATCTAACAAGAGATGAAATCAACCTTAATATTGATCATCACTTGGAATAATTTGTAGCAAAAAGGGGCAGACTTAATACCCCTATCTGTTACTTGAAGCGATTAGCCAATCTCCGTTTGGGGCGTTTCCGTTGTCGAGTCATTCCCCTTGCCCCACTGTTTGGTAATACCCCCCGTGAGCAGATGGGACAGCAGACCAATGGGCCCAGCGAATAGACATAAAACTAGGGAATGTACCGTCCAAACACCAGTTTCCCGTCCCTGCCAATAAATCCAGCGACCCACAAACAAATCCATCACTAGATAGTGGACCCAACCCACAGCCATAATTTTTTCGTCAGCAAAAGCTTGGGCAATAACCGATAACTCTGGACTGGCCAACGCCGCCGCCGATTCGGAACCCAAGGAACCGATAAATAAAAATAGATAAACCGCAGCTAAAATGGCGATCGGGACCAGGGACTTCATCACCTTTTCCGTCCATTGCCACCGTGGCAGTAGAATCATCAAGCCCCAAAACGGCAACACAAACAGATTGCTGAGATTAAAAAGTAGTTCAGTAGCCATTTTCAATAACAGTTGCTTACCCACAACTCGATAGAACAATTTAGAGTATAAAAGAATTTACAGAATCATGCTGGGCAGGCGATCGCCTAAGGTAACAGTTAAGCATTTGTTAAATTCTGTTGCCTAGAAAAAAAGCGAGTTAAAATAAAAAATCAAAGATTTCCTTTTCGGATATCGCCATGGCAACAATTACCATCGAAGAAGCCCAAGCAACCCTAGCCGATTTAATCCATAATTTAGAACCAGGAGAGGAATTGATAATTACCGAAAATAACATTCCTCTAGCAAAAATTATTCCACAAATGCCAGTTACACGTAAACGCCCTGGCCCTGGATTGTGCAAAGGTATGATCATAATCAACGCTGATGATGATGACCATCTCCAAGACTTTGGAGAGTGTAGGATGGTGTGAGCAATTAGTGGTCTGATTCTATGCGAGAAATAAGTCGTTTTTTCGGAATGATTATCACTATTAATTACAACGATCATAACCCTCCCCATTTTCACGTCCGTTACGGTAATCAGAAAGCCTTAATTAGCATTGAAAAACTGAGTCTTATCTAAGGAAAATTAACACCAAAGGCTCTTGCTTTAGTTGTTGAGTGGGGTGCTCTTCATCAGGCAGAATTACAGGGCAACTGGGAGCTAGCCAAACAACAACAACCTTTACGAAAAATTCAACCATTGGAATAAGCCATGCTACAAGATATTGTCGCTGTTAACCCTCTCAAAAACTACAAGCTTTATTTACGATTTGAAGACAATCAAGATGGAATAGTTGACATTCAAAAACACATTGAATTTACAGGTGTATTCGAGCCACTTAAAGACCTTGAATATTTTGCTCAAGTCAAAATCAATTCGGAACTTGGAACTATTCAATGGCTCAATGGAGCAGATTTAGACCCCGATGTGCTGTATGAAGTAATTACCCGATCGCCGTCTCCAAGCCCCTTAAATCTTGAAGTTTAAGGAAGGGGAAAAAGGCTTTTAACTAAACCTAAACCAGCTTATGATTAAGCCATGGAAAAGCTTACCATTACTCGACCCGACGACTGGCACCTGCACCTACGGGATGGAGAGGCCCTAAAAGCGGTTCTGCCCCACACTGTCCGTCAATTTGCCAGGGCGATCGTCATGCCCAATTTAAAGCCTCCGGTGCGTTCCGTGGCTGATGCGGCCGCCTATCGGGAAAGGATTCTCGCCGCCATACCTGCGGGGGGGCAGTTTGAACCGTTGATGACTCTTTATTTGACGGATAATACTAGCCCCGAAGAAATTATTGCGGCTAAAGCATCCGAATTTGTCAAAGCCGTGAAATATTATCCCGCTGGAGCTACCACGAATTCTGACTTTGGCGTCACGGATATCAGTTGCTGTGATGCAGTGCTAGAAGCAATGGAACGGGTGGACTTACCTCTATTACTCCACGGCGAAGTAACGGACAGCCATATTGATATTTTCGACCGAGAAAAAGTATTCATTGAAAAATATTTAATTCCCCTTAGAGAAAAATTTCCCCAACTGCGGATTGTGCTGGAACATATCACTACCAGCGATGCGGTAGAATTCGTTTTTTCCACCAATAATATTGCCGCTACCATTACGCCCCAACATTTATTATTTAGCCGTAATATTTTGTTTCAAGGTGGTATTTGTCCCCATTTTTATTGCCTGCCAATTTTGAAACGAGAAGAACATCGTTTGTCATTGCTACAAGCGGCCACATCTGGTAACCCCAAGTTTTTTCTGGGTACCGATAGTGCTCCCCACGCCCGTAATAGCAAAGAAAGTTTCTGTGGTTGTGCTGGTTGCTATTCTGCCCTCCATGCCATGGAGTTATACGCCGAAGCTTTTGAGAGTGTTAATGCCCTGGATAAACTGGAAGCCTTTGCCAGCTTTTATGGTCCAGACTTTTATCAACTGCCCCGCAATACAGAACAAATTACATTGACCAAAACAACTTGGCGCATTCCCGCTGAATTGCCCTTTCCCGAATCTGGGCTGGTGCCGTTACGGGCGGGGGAAGAAATCACCTGGCTGGCATCAACCTGAAGCAAAGATATCAGAAGAAAAAGAAACAATCCAACTCAGCGAATTAGCCTAGGTAATTATCCTGAAGTGTTGGTGCTAGAATTATGCTAGGCGAAAACGGCTTTTGATTCTGCTTGTTGGGCAGGTGGAACGGCGTCTGAAAATTAGGCAATTTCCCTTTAAATTCCGCAATGTTAGGGATTCGGGCAGTTTATGTCGCCATCTAAGACCCTGGCCAAGACGAGAGCAAACTTAAACTAAAAAACTGAATTATTACTTAAGCGGGGTTTTCAACCCAATCAGGTGGGGGCTTAGGTTTTTCAGCCATTAATGCCGCAAAACACCAGCGTGGTGTTCGGCAAGTATTCTGTTTAACTTCGTCTTTTTCTCCTATGTCTATTAACTTCTCAAATCGCCTTTCTGCCATCACTACAGACTCGGCGGGGGTAACCCACATTGTCTGGGTAGAAGATTCGACGCTCTTTCATGCCACCTACAACGATAATTCCGCAACCTGGATCAATGAAACGGCGATCGCCAATGTCGGCTCTCAAAAAGTTGTCAGTTTAAATTTAATTGCCAACGATAAACTTGTTGATGATTCCGGCACTGGGTTGCCGGGGTTAGCGGTAGTTTATCAGCAAGGCAGTGAGAATGAAAGCAATATTTTCTACAGCGCGGCTCAATACAATGCCAGTGGTAAAACGCAATGGTTGGATAAACCCCAAGCCCTAACCGCCGACCAAGTAGGAGACTTGGAACCTAGGGCGATCGCCACCGAGGATGGCACCGTCTTTGTGGTGGGGCAAAAAGTTAATACCGAAAATGCCCAAAACCAAGGTATTCGGGAAGATACGGACTTATACTACCAATCCTTTCGGGTCAATCGTAGTCAATTTACAACGACGACATCCAGTTCTCCTCCTCCTTCAGTCACTGGAACGTTACCAAGGAATGTATCTGGCTATTCTGGTCAAAATTCTCCCGTTGCCGCTTCCTACTCTGTTTTAAGTGATGGAGAAGCCATTGCTTTAGCGCAAAAAGCCTTTCAAGGACAAGGCTTAAATTGGAACGCATCAAGTGGCTTTAGCGACAGCCTATTGAAATTTATTATTGCCAAGAGTGAAAATGCCAAGGTGAAAAAGGCGGTTGAAAATGGATTTAGTGGGGTATCAATCAATATTGCCTTACAAGGATCAAGCGGTGATAACCCTACCTGGTCTCTATTTGGAGGCGGTGTCTCCACCGATGGTAAGCTCTTGCTCAATGCAGTTGCGGCTGTTAGCTTTGCTAAAGCTACCAAAAAGAAAACCTCATTGCAACAAAAGAAGACGACAGAGGCGCAAAACAATGAATTTGATTTTTCGATTGTCTTTTCTTCTTTGTATAGTTTTGGCAATACACAAGGTTCAAGCGGACAGTACCCCCTCGAACTTGAAACGGGGGGATTCGCCCTATCTTTTGGTTTTACTTTCCCAATTGTGGGTGCAAATTTTGGTAAAGATAAAATAAATCTTTTTAATCTTAATGCTTTTTTAGATGCCGGAGTTGCCCTTCAGTGGCAGTTGAAACCTAAAGATCCCGATACCTATCGAAATATTTTATTTCCCTTTATTGATTCTAATTCAAATGAAAAAGGATTATTGATTGCCGATTCATTTGGAACTGCTGTGCCTGGGTTTTCTCAAGTTGTTGCACTTGAGGCCATTCTCTCCAATTTAATTTCTGCTTTTGAGTCAATTGATGACAAAGGCCCACTATCTTTGGAATCATTGCTCATTGCCATCCCCATAGAAGGGGGGGTTGAAGTAATCGTTGATATTCCATTTATTTTTAAATTAACTGGTTCGGTGGGAATATTTCTAGATGGAACGTTCCTGATCAAAGGATCATCTGATTTTCCCAAAGATACTTTTACCCTCGGACTTCCCTATAGTCTCGAAGTTCAGGCTCTGGGATTGCTCAATGCTAAAATCAGCGGTTTTCCCACCTGGACTTGGCCAGAGTCTTCGTCTCAAACTCTAACCATCAATCCTTCATTAACGCCATCGGCCTCCGAAACAGAACCCAGTGTTCAGGGATCTTTACTAACTATTCCCTTTGCCACGCCCTTAAGCCCAGATTTAAGTCTAAATCCTGAAGACTTTACCGTTCAGGTAACTAATGCTGATAAGAGCGTCTCAACTATTCCAGTTTTTGGTGTCATTGTCCAAGGGAATGCAGTTATTCTGCGTTTAGAACGTTCAATTCCCTATGCCACTTTGAATGATCAACCCTTAACGGACAATATTACCGTGAGCTACAGCGGTAATCAGCTCAATGACTTTACAAAAAGTACAGTTATTAATAATTCCGCCCAAACCCTGGTTTATACCTATAACCCCACCAGTGGCACTGGTAATAATTATACTAATACCAATCAACAAATAACCATCGCCTTTAATACCCCTTTAGATATCAATGTTGTTCCGGATGCCAGCCAATTTGTCATAACTACTAGCGATGGAACCACCATCAATTTAATTTCGCCTAACCAAAACGGACAACAACCTATTTACGTTAATAAAAATAGTGTTATTCTAACCTTATCCCAGACAATTCCCCAGGGAGAAATTTATACCGTTAAATATACTGAAACCCAGGGAGGAAGCAGTAATTTACAAAGTACCGTTAATCAAGATATTGCTTCCTTTAGCATTAGTAATTCCAGTCCTTCGACAACGGCAGGAGATGTCAGCAACACCTTTATTAGTGCAGGAAGTATTAATCAGGTTCTGAGCAAGATAGATAATGACTTTAGCCAAGATAGTTCTCCGGCCTTAGCCCTCACCAGTGAAGGAGATATTCTGCTCAGTTGGAGTAGCGATGCCCCCAATTTATTACCCATTTCCGCCCTAGCAGAAGGCACGAATATTTATCTGACCTTTGGCGAAAACTTAGCCAACAATCAAGGAAATTATGCCAATCCTGAGGCGGATCAGTTTGTGATCACCATTGACGGTGTTACTCAATCATTAAATCAGAACAAACTTCCAAACGTGGAAGGTAACACCCTGGTTTTAACCTTGGCCCAGCCAATTTCAAGTAACGCAACAACCATTTCTGTTAGCTATAACTTGGTGGCATCGGACGGAAGTAATAGTAGCAATTTAGTTTATATTGATCCAACTGGAACAACATTTTGGTTGGAGAAATTTACTGATTTATCAGTTGACTTGATTAATAATACCAGCGCACCAACCGTATTAGATTTAGACGTTAATGGTAATACTTATAATGGCTACGGCTCTAATCAAACCGTTGTTATTGCCTTTGATCAAGAATTGTCGTTTACTTCGGAAAATGATCAACTCCCCAGTGATGATTTTAGCGTATTAATCAATGGCAAGGGTGTTGGTGTTGTTCAGGCAATTATTAATGAAACATCGGTTGTGCTGACGTTAGATAATTCCGTTCAAATTGGTCAAGGCAATATTGTTTCAGTAACTTACACATCGGATCCTGATAACCCATTAAAGGGGACTAATAATCAAGTTGTTGCCTCTTTTTCCACCAGTAATATTCTCACTACTCCCACCAATTCCGGTACGGTAATCAAAACAGCTTTTTCCCCCTTTGGGGATAGCGGTATTTCGGAAATCACCGCAATTCCCGGTACCAGTGGCTTGAATTTTGATGTAGCTTCCACCCTCTACACCTACACCGATCCCAACACGAAGCAGACTAAACAAATTAATGTTTTGGCTTGGGTTCAGGTTGACAACGATGATTTAACTATTCAACAAATACCGGGACAAATCTATAGCAGTGACCAGGTAGAGAAGATTAACACGGCGGTTAGCCAATCTGATATTTACTATTCGGTTTTAGGTCCCAATAATCAGTGGAGTTTGGCGCAGCCGATCGCCACAGTGCAAACTGGCCAAGATCAAAAAGTGACTTTGGGGGCAGGGCCCAATGGAGAGTTGCTAGCCGCTTGGTTAAATACCCAACAGGGGAGTAATGGGGACACATCAACCACCATTTACTGGTCAAGCTTTAACGGCAGCACCTGGACTACGCCCCAAACACTCCTCTCGGAAATTTCCCCCAATGCCTTTACGGAACTGAATATCAGCACTATTAATGGTCAGCCCGCTATTTTTTGGACAGAAAGCCAGCCAGCCTCTTACAGCAATCTTGTAGTGGAGCAAGATCCCATCGTTTATCTACGCCTAGGGGAACTGAGTGGCACAACGGCAATTAATGAAGGGCAATCTGGGCCAACCATTAACGGTAACTACAGTGGTAATTTTACCCTCAACCAAATTGGGGCATTAGAAGATACCACAAACAATTCTGGCGATCCCAACCCAGCGGTCTTGTTTAATGGCGGCGGGGTAACCCTTGACACAGCTATCCCGGTTTCCATTCAGGGATTTTCGGTGGAATTTTGGTTTAAGTTGCCGAGCATCAACGCCATTCCCAACTTGGTGTCCATGGCGAATGTTTTTCTTGTTACCGTCAACGATACGCAGTTAAGGTTCAGTTTGGACAACACTGGCAATTCAACTATTGCTACCACCCAACCCCTAGATACCGATGCTTGGTACTACGTGGTCGGCACCTATGACGGTTCCCAAGATATTCTCTCCCTATACCTAAATGGTGAGTTAGTAGGGAGTTTGGACAATGTCGATTTTAGCAATTTACCCCAATCCGGCACCCTAGCAGTTGTGGGCCAGGGGGGATCGGTTTATGTTGATGAAGTCGCTTTTTATAATTCCGTCCTTTCCTATGTTCCTGGTAGTACTGGTTTAACCGCCTCTAACGTCACCGAATTCACTGGCAACCAATTTCTGGATGGAGCTTTAGGTACTAACGAAATTGGCGATCGTTTCAATGCTCAATATGTTGATCCAGTACCGCCTGGACCAGAGGCCTATTACAGTGTTTGGAATCCTACTGCCAATAGTTGGCAGCTAAATAGTCAGATTGAGCCGATTCCCACCATTACCCCCACCATCTTGAGCGATGCCAATTTCCCGGTTTGGGATATTGTTGCGGCCACGGGTTCCCCAGCGGGCACAGAAATTTTCCCCAATGGTAAAGCCGATAGCATTTTCCAAATTAATCTGACCGGCGAACAAGGGCGAGAAATTACAGGGATAGCAGTTACAGTTCCCGGAACAAATCTTTTGTGGGGGGTTGGTCAAAATAGTGATGGCAATGCCATTGGTGGCTTCCAAATCGGGGTTATTTTGGGCGAAACCGTCCCCAATAATGGTCAACTCACCTTTGCTGATGGAACGATTCTGCTCAATAGTCTCAACCCGGCCCTTTCGGGATTAAACCATCGAGTGATGGGGGAAACAGAGACCCTCAATTTGTTTATTGATGAAACCGGCAATACCTTTTCCGCAACGCCGACGGTGACAGTCTATTTCAAGGATGGTGGTAGCGTTACGCCCCAGGTTAGCTCTATTCGTAATCAAGGGGGGACGGTTCCTGCCCAGGGCACCAATGATTTAGGGACAAAGGTGTTGGGTATTGCCACCATAACCGAAGCTAATGATGCATCCTTAGCCAATATTGACAGCGGCTTTGTCATTAATACCAATAATTCGGCGATCGCCGTTGAGCTGGCCAGTGGCTTTAAAGCAGATGGCGGTTTAGCCTATGTGGCGGTGGGTAATCGGGGTTATACGGACAGCGCCGGTAATCTAGTCAGTAGTGGCACCATTCAGATCCTACTTGCCGGTGGCAGTGTTTTAAACGGGATAGAGAGTAATCCCCTAACGACAACGGATTTGTCAGGCAATCCGGGGGGAGTTTTAATCACAGGCATTGCTGATGGTGGCGTCATAAACGGTGGTGTCTCTGTGAGCCTGGCCACAGGGGATATTGATGGTGATGGCATAGACGATTTGGTGATTGGGGATGCCAATGCCAATGGTGGGGATGGCGTAATTTATGTCATTTATGGCAGTTATTTAACCGGTAACCCTGGAAGCACCATGGATGTTGGTAATTTAACTTCTGCCATGGGCTATGTAATTAACCCGGCAATTTCCTCTGCCCAAGCCGGATTTTCCGTAGTTGTGGGTAATTTCGATGGAGATTCAAAATCAAAATACACCCGTAATGACATTGCCTTCGGTGCCCCTGGAGTCGGTAACGGCGGGGCTGTCTATATTGCTTACAACGGCAGTACATCATCCACACAAGTTTACCAAGGGACTTCGTTGAATCAGGTGGGCGAGCGGGCGGGATTTACTTTAGGGGTTTCCCATTATTCGCCCGGGAATCCCACCACATTTACCAACAGTACTACCAGCGATGACCTTTTCATTGGTGCGCCCGCATACCAAGTGAACGTTGCTAATCAATGGAAGGGTAAAGGGGGTCTACCCTCCGGCAATCAATCGCTGTACTCGGACTCAGCACAAATTGCAGTGGGGGCAGTCCATGTTTTTTCCAGTAGTAACCAAGGATTAACTCCCTGGGGAACCTATACTGGGCCAATTATTCCTGCCCCTAATGGAGTTGCCACCAACTATCTAGCCGGAGCGGCGATCGCCTCTGGAGATCTGGATGGAGATGGACGTCAGGATTTAGCCATTTCAGCAACAGGACTTAATGCCAATGCGGGGGCGGTCTATGCCATCAGTGGCGACAAAGCGGCCCCCACCACATCACTGCAAGCATTAAACGAAGTCAGTAATTTAATCATTAATGGTTCGATCTCCAACGGCCAGGCCGGCACCGTTATCACCACTCCCGGTGATCTAAATGGGGATGGGTATCAAGATTTTTTAATTACTGCTCCCCAGGCCGGCAATGGGGCAGGTCAAAGTTATTTGTTATTTGGCCCCTTAAATTTAGATGCTGTTGGAACCTTATTCAACCTCGGTGTCACCAGTCAGGATAAAACTTTTCTACTGAATGGTAGTCTGCCCTATCAACTGGCGGGAGCGGCGGCCACTGGGTTGGGAAACATTACCGGAAAGATAGGAAGCAATGGAAAAGTTGACAGCTTGCTATTAACCGCTCCCAATGCCCAGCAAGCCTATGCAGTTTATGGGCAACCCTATTTGGAGGACGATGGCAGTATCAAATTAGCGAATATTTCCTCTGACAACGGTTTTGCGATTGATGGCAATAGCTTTAGCACTTTCAATGTCGTCAATCCGGCGATTCCCGACCAAGGAACTGATTTAATGCCATCCTTGGTGAGCTATAAAGGAACGTTATACATGGCAATCAAAGGAGAGGGAAGCAGTCAAGATATCTATTTTACGAGCAGTTCAGACGGCGGAAAAACTTGGAGCGATGCAATCGTGGCGATCGCCAATGCCACTAACCTTTCACCATCCCTAGCCGTCTATAACGATGTACTCTATTTAGCCTACACAGGCTTAGCTCCCCAACTGAATGTTCTTTACAGCACAGATGGAGGACAAAGCTGGAGTCCGCAGTATGTCATTGGGCAAGCCTCCAGCAATGCTCCCACCTTAGTGGTTTATCAAGACAAGCTGTTCACTTTCTTTACTTCTAATGATCAAGCCGACAATATTCTCTATATCTATTCTGATAATCCCCAAGCGAGTAATTCTTGGTCTTCAGACTTTGCCGTACCATTCACTGGGGGTAATCAAACCAGTGCCAATGCTGTCAGCGCCACAGTTTTAAATGACACACTTTATCTTGCCTATCAAACAGGAACCCAAACCACCCCTGGTAACACCATTGACATCACCTCAACCAATGGTACAGATCTAGACAATTTATCGTGGACGCTCTCTTCTGTACCGGACGTTATCTCTCAACAAACTCCGGGACTAACCACGGATGGCAGCACCGTATATTTGACGAGCACACAAAGTCGTGTAGACGAAGCCCGAATTATTTATTTAAGTACTTCCACTAATGGCACAAATTGGACGACTAGCGAAATTCCAGGGACTAGCAACTACGCTCCGCCTCCAGCGATTATTGACAATCAACTTTACCTAGTGGGTTCTATCGTCAACTCAGGCTACCAAGTTTTAGAGTCTTCCCTGCCTCCTCTTGGCTCGATCACCAATAACGGCAGTATTGTCCGAATGTTGGGGGATGTCAATGGGGATGGGTTTGCCGATGTATTTTCGGGGGGAAGCAATGCTGGGGTGATTATTTTTGGGGATAGCACCAAAGATCTGTTAACTGAAGCGAGTGGCAGTGATGACCTAATCATCACCGTCCAAGATGCCGACATTCAAGACGTGATTGGTATTGGCGACTATAACGGCGATGGCTTACAAGATTTTGCCGTTATCGACAGTAATCAAAACTTTTATTTAGTGTTAGGGAGTCAAAGCTTAAGTTCGGAAGGGCAAATACAATTAAATCAATCTAATATTTCTTTGCGTAATATTAAGTCTCAATTTGCAATCGGCGATTACAACGGCGACGGCTATGATGATCTGGTTTTAGATGATTTGCCAAACCAAAGTTATGCTATTTACTTAGGTAATCCAAATAGTAATCTAAGTTCATCGACTGAGCTGGAGATTCCGTCAGTGATTTCCGCAACTTTTGCAGGCATTGATATTAATGGAAGTGGTCAAGATAATTTGATTTGGAGTGTTGGCGGAAAGAGCTTTCTGGTTGTCCCTGAAGACGTAGAAATCACTATTTCTGATATAGATGGAATAACAAAACTAGAAAATATTGGTGATTTTAATGGGGATGGAATTGAAGATTTAGCCGTTCTTGTCAATGATTACGTTGATGGGGTTAGCGGCAAATATCCTCAAGCAGTCTTGATTTATTATGGTGATGCTAATGGATTGACTAATTCATCACAACCAACTTTGTTTTTTGCTGTGGAGGACGATCCTTCTATTCAACTTTCGACACTAGCAAAAGCTGGAGATGTCAATGGCGATGGCTTTGATGATTTATTAGTAAGCTCTTCTAACTCCAATAATAATCAGGGCAGTGTTTTTGTTGTTTTCGGGGGGGTAGTAGTATTTGGGTTCCGATCCGAGATATTCCTTTTCCTCTCAATAGTCTCAGCGGTTCCTATGGTTTTGTTGTTGAAGGACTCCCAAATTCTGAAGCAGGAACCTCGATTAGTGGGGGGGGCGATGTAAATGGAGACGGCTTTGATGACTTCATGATTGGGGCTCCCGGTAACAACGATGAGCTAAGCTATGTTCTCTTTGGCAGTGACTTTAATCAGACGGTTAATCAAACCGGCACCATCGGCAATGATGTCATGGTCGGCACGCCGACGGGGGAAAGCTTTGTGGCCGGGCAAGGTGATGACCAAATTTATACTAATGGCGGTCTTGATGTGGTTTATGCGGGGCCAGGGGATGACTTTGTTTCCGTCGCTGATACCTACTTCCGTCGCCTAGATGGAGGGGCAGGGTTAGATGTGTTGGAATTACATGGCTATAACGGACAGGATTGGGATTTAACCACCCTGGCCCCAGGGGTAAGGCTCCAGGATTTTGAAGTGGTTAGTATTCTCGATTATGGTGCTAACACCTTAACCTTCAATGCTTTAACCGTTACCAACTTGTCGAGTAACAACACCGTTGTTGTCTTGATGGATAGTGTCGATAGTCTCGTGTTGAGTTCCGATTTCAAAGCCGCAGGAACCACCTATCAATATGGAGATAAATATTATCAATACACGTCTGACCTATCGGCGGCGACGGTTTTGGTTAACCAAGCCAAAGCCCCCACTTACACAGCCCCAAGCACCAATAGTCCAGCGCCAATTTTGCCAACTGCCAATGGAGATATTAGTTTAAACCCATTTAATGATTTAACCCCCAAATCCCAAACCCAGACCCTGTTTTCAGATCCCACGGCTCCCACGCAATTATTTGTTAATAGTCCCAAGGGTTTAGAACGTACCGGGGCGGTTGATTTCACCATTGAACGAACAGGCAATTTAGACAAATACGTTTTAGTGAGTTATCTGACCCAAGATGGTGATGGTAAAGCCGGTAATCGCTATTTGCCAGTGGCGGGACAGTTAGTATTTAAGCCAGGGGAGACTAAAAAGACAGTCACAGTCGAAATTCCCAATGATGGTATTTATACCGGCGATCGCCAATTTGGGTTATTAGTTTCTTTGTTGGACGAAGGGTTAGGGTTAGGGAACTGGAGCCAAGAGTTTTCCTTAGTTGGTGATGGTAATGGTTCCCAGATCCGCCGTTGGAATTATTTGCCAGGGGAATTGGAAAATAACTCGATGGGAGGCATAGTCAACTTTTCCACCACCACTAAGGGCGGCCACAGCCAAACTGAAATAAATGTCGGTGGCATTGGGGAATTTAATGACTTTTTTAGCTATAACCCCCTCACGGGAAGCTATGAATCTCTAATGTTCGATAATGTCACTGGGGCTAAATTTAGTTATCTAGATGGTGAAAATAATCTTGATGGAGTCAAGTTTACTCTTTTAGATGGCGATCGGGGCGATGCCGATGGCGTAAGCAATGGCCTGGTGGAAACCAAAGGTTATTTGGGTCGTACAATTCCAGGTTTAATTACCAACGATAATGGAGTTTTTTGGGCTCCCACCAATGCCGATGGCCAGGTGCAACTAAGGTTGATTAACAGTCTTGATCAAAACTATGAAATAGGTTGGATTGCGGTGGACGGCCTCGATGGTTTAATTAATGGTTTGCAACCCGATGATCCTGGCTATGAAGCGGTTGCCTTAGCTAGTAAACAAATCATTTTCAATAATTCAGTTGATGCCTCTCCCCAAGCTTTAACCCGTGACTTAGCCCAACAAAGTTTCACTAATATTAATGAATTAATTGAAACGGAATCTCAGTTCTTTGGTGATTTGAGTGCTTCTAATTTAGAGGCTAATCGCTACTATATGCTCTACAGCCAACAGGGAGAAAAGACAACTTTTTCTATTAATACTCCTCCCACCGTGGAAACCGATAGTCGGGGTTATCATCAATTCAATTTTGGGGGCGTCACTGCTGAAATTAGCTCCAAAACTTTGGTTGTACCAGGAATTTTAAATCAAACCGTTACCGTGGAAGCCTCCATTAGTCGTGCTGGAGCCTATGACAATGCCATTGTCCTGTACCAAGTTGATAGCTTAACCGGAGGGTTAGATGTAAACGGCGATCGCCAAATTGATCTCAAACCAGGTGACATGGGTTACCTCCAGGCCGCTTTAAGTCGGGCCCAGAATCCCCTCACCGGAGTAAGTTTAACTGCACCGGATAGTTTCTTTGGCACAACAAAACAAACCATTAATCTATTAGGCAACAATATGTATGGCATGGTGATTATTCCCAACGCCACCATTGCAGAGGTGCTTAATCAAAATCCCGGTAATGATCCCAATCTTGGCCCCGTTGCTCTTTTCTCTTTTAATGAGGCTAATCCCGGTGGCATTAGTCAAATGTCCCGCCTTGGTAGTAACCTTTTTGGCTTTGAAGATATCGTCGGAGGCGGCGATCAGGATTACAACGATGTAATTTTACAATTTAGTTTTCCAACTTCTAACGCCGTAAATTAGGATTTATCCAGGGGGAATTATTTCGGTGTTACTTTACAAGTATGGTCAAGCGAAGAATGGATTTGAAAAGTTTCCTTGTCAGTAAATAATCTTTACTAAAACGAGGGACTTATCCAAGTTTTCTTCCCCTTGATTCAGTAGGGCTAGGGGGAGACTAACTAGCATTGTCAAGGGAAGTTATGGAGGGGTGATTAACCACAGTTATCAGACTTTAAAAACAAGCTCTAACATAACTTTGTCATGTAACCATAGACGATGAAACTATTATCAAATGAACGGTTTATTGTCGGTGTTTTGTTCAGTTGGGTAGCCGGTTTCGTCGATGCAGCTAGCTTTTTGGGACTGAATGGTTTATTCACTTCCCACATTACTGGCAATCTGGTCATAGCAGCAACGGAAATAATTGGCGTGGGTGGACAAGCTCTGTGGGTCAGACTTGCGGTGATTCCCGTTTTTATGTTTGCCGTTACCCTTACCACTGTGCTGGCTCGCCGCCATCAACTAAAGCTAAGCCATTTAATTAGTATGGAAACTTTAGTTTTACTGTTATTTACCATAACTGCAATTATTTTGGCTCCAGCCCACCACAAATCAGCTAATAATTTGCCGTTGTTTTTGACTGGTTCTCTAGGAGTATTTTCCATGGGAATACAAAATGCGTTAATGCGGGAATCCCTCGGACATATTGCCCCCACGACTGCTATGACCAATAATTTGACCCAATTCACCATGGACCTAGCATTAATTAGTGGACTACATGGCACCCTTCGCTCAAGGGTATCTGGCCAGGATCTCGATGCTTGCCGCACAAGACTAATAAAATTTGGCAGTGCATTGCTAGGATTTAGTGTCGGTGCTATTTTCGGTGGAGTTTTGACGGCTAAATTGGGTTTATCTTCATTATGCTTACCTTTGGCATTGATGCTATGGCTTTCATTAAGATCTGAACTGATTTTCCACCATACTGATATGAATCCTGGGTTAAAATAAAATCTGATTAAACCGGCTAAAATAAGACTTTACAAATAGGCTCTAAGCGTTATCAAAATTTTTAATAAATCTTTTCCAATTTTTTTGCGATCTAATCTTGCCCTTTAAGTCAGGTCAATTAAGATTTACGGCGGCTAATTTTTTATTTATTTGATTGCCAAATTCAGATGTTGATAGCAGTCTTGTAAATAAAGTTTTGTCTTAGTTTTAAGGTAATTTGCTATCTGCGTATAATGAAGGTCAGAGGCGGAAACCATCGCCACTTCAAAAGAGTCCATGCACTATTGCAAACTGTTAATTCCCTTTGGCGGAATAGTCAAAGACATAACTCAATAATAATGTCCTCCATGTCCCTAAATTTACTGCAATCGAGTCCCTACCAGGTGGGAGGAAGTTTGGCCGCTAACCATCCCAGTTATAGCCAACGGGAGGCAGACAGGGAATTGTTGGCCCAGTTGCGGAGGGGGGAGTTTTGCTATGTGTTTAACTGCCGGCAGATGGGCAAATCTAGCCTGCGGGTACGAACTATGCACCAACTACAGCAAGATGGGGTGGTGTGCGTTTCCATTGACATCACCAGTTTGGGCACCGAAGCTGATCCCCAGAAATGGTATAACGGCATTATTACCCAGCTTTACCTTGGTTTATCCCTGGCGGGCAAAGTGGCCCTTAAACCCTGGTTACGGGAGCGGGAACAACTCAGTCCCATTCAAAAGTTACGGGAATTTGTTGAGCAGATAATTTTAACGGCCATTGGCGATCGCCAAATTGTCATTTTTATTGATGAAATTGATAAGGTGTTGAGCCTGCCATTTTCCCTGGATGACTTTTTTTCCTATATTCGTTTTTGCTATAACCAACGGGCTGATGACCACGAATATAATCGCCTCAGCTTTGCTCTATTTGGGGTAGCTACCCCCTCAGACTTAATTGATAACAAAACTCAAACGCCCTTTAACATCGGCCAAGCCATTGCCCTGACTGGGTTTACCCTAACGGAAGCCCTCCCTCTCAGCGCTGGTTTTGCGGTGGATGAAGTGAGCGCCCAGGCAATTCTTAGGGAAATTTTGGTCTGGACAGGGGGACAACCTTTTTTAACCCAGAAGGTGTGCGAATTAGTGGCCCAGGCTCTGCAAGGGAGGCAGCTAAATTACCAAGCTGACACCATTCCCAGCGCCATTGCCCAGGTAATCGAAGATAAAATTATTCACCACTGGGAATCCAATGACGAACCGGTGCATTTTCGCACCATTGGCGATCGCCTTTTGAAGGACGAGGCCCGCAGTGGACAACTGTTGGGGCTGTACCAAGAAATTTTGCATAAAGGAGCCATTCCGGCGGACGATAGCGTCGAACAAACGGTGTTGCGGCTCACGGGTCTGGTGGTGAAAGTGGAAGGGCAATTGCGTCCCTATAATCCCATTTACCAAGCAATTTTTAATGCCCAATGGGTCTGTAAAGAACTCAATAAACTCCGACCCTACAGCACTAACCTCCAGGCTTGGATCAATTCCAATTACCAAGACTCTTCCCGATTATTGCGGGGGGAAGCTCTGCGGGAAGCCTTGGCCTGGGCCAGTAGTAAAAATCTCAGTGGAGTGGATTACCGTTACCTTAACGCTAGCCAAAATCAGGAACAGGAAGCCTCCCTGGCCGCCAACCAAATTTTGACCCAAGCCAATGTCAAAGCTAAACGGATGATCAGCTTCGGCATTGTGGTGCTGATGATGTCCCTGGGGGGATCGGCGATCGCCTTAAGCCAGGCTTACTTTGCCACCCTCAAGCAACAACGGAGTCAACAAGGCACAGAACTGCAACGCTTAGGCACTAGCGCCCAACGGCAATTCACCTTTGATCAAATTCCTGGTTTGGTCACCGCTTTGGAGGCAGGAAATCAACTTCATCACCTAGTCAAAGCCAATGAAACCCTCAGTCAATACCCCGCCACCAGTCCATTGGTAAGTTTGCAACAAATTCTCAGCCAAATTGTCGAAAAAAATGTTTTGACAGGGCATCGGGACGGAGTTACCAGTGTTGCCATCAGTCCCTATCAGAATTTGATTGCCTCCGCTTCTCGAGATGGGACAGTGCGCCTTTGGACTCCCCAGGGGGAATTTTTACGGGAGTTCACTGGTCACACAGACAGTATATACCGGGTGGATTTCTCCCCCAATGGCAAAATTTTCGCCACCGCAGGGCAAGACCAAACAGTCAAAATTTGGGACCTAGACGGTAATTTGCTCCAAACCCTAAAGGGCCATCAGGATTCTGTCTACAGCGTTAGCTTCAGCCCCGATGGGGAAATCCTTGCGTCCACCTCCCGAGACCGCACTGTGCGTATTTGGCATTGGCGATCGGGTAAAACCCTAGCCGTGTTGGAGGGTCATACAAAATCCGTGGATGATGCCCAATTTAGTCCCGATGGCCAAACCCTAGTCAGCGTCTGTCGGGATGGGCAAATTCGCCTCTGGGATTTGCAGGGTAAGCTCATCCGTCAGTTTGGCTTGCCGGAAGTGGCCTTTTTTGGGGTTAATTGGCATCCCAATGGCAACCTACTGGCCGTAGCGGCGGACGATGGCACGGTGAGGCTTTGGACTGCCCAGGGGGAAATTAAAGCCACCCTATTGGGCCACGATGAATTTGTTACCAGGGTAGTCTTTACCCCCGATGGTAAACAGTTATTTTCTAGTAGCAGTAATGGCAGTATCATTCACTGGTCCACCAGCGGCAAAATGCTGAAAAAGTACCAGGGTTACCCAGAGGCAATTTTTGGTTTAGCCCTAGCCACCAATGGAGCCCTATTGGCGATCGGCTCGGAAAATAATTTAGTCAAGGTCTGGGACATGACCCCAAAACCCAATTTGGTTAGCCTCAATTTGCCTGGTGTACTTGGAGCCGTAGCGGAAAATGCCACTACCAATACTATTGTGTTGGCAATGGAAAATGAGCCTTTAATTTTGTTCGATACGGAAGATCAGAGCCGCCGTACCTTACCAAACACTAGTCAAAATCTCGATCGCCTCCAGTTCAGTGTCGATGGCCAATGGTTGCTGGGGCAACGGGGTCGGCAATGGCAACTGTGGCAACTCCAGACCAAGCCTGAATTAATCAAAGCCTGGACGGCGGATATTGGCCGTGTTTACGATGTGGACCTACGCACTCCTCCCACATCCCCCCAATGGGCGATCGCCATGGCCACCAGTGGCGGAGAAGTACAACTCTGGCAGGGCACAAAAAATAACCATACCAGTGGGAACCCCCCCAAGGGGATAACAATAACAACACCGGCAATGCCATCGAATTGCATGGCCCCATGCCCCTGGCCCTGGGCAACCCCATGCAAAGGAAAGAACCCATCCGCAGTGTGAGCCTCCATCCGACCTTACCCCAACTAGCCGCCGGAGATGAACAGGGTAATCTCACCCTCTGGAATTTTGATGGCACCCTGATTCGGAGCATTGTGGCCCACGGCGATCGCCTCAATCAATTGCAATACAGCCCCAACGGTAAATACCTATTAAGTGCTGGCCGGGAAGGCACCGCCAAAATTTGGAGCGTGGAGGGACAACTGTTGCATACCCTAAAAAGTGACCCCCTACCCATCGATCAGATTGCTATTAGTCCTGACAGCCAATGGATCGCCACCGCCGCCAGTGATGGCATGGTCAGACTTTGGGATCAACAGGGTAACCTCCGGGGAGAATTTACTAGTACGTCAGGCTCTCTATTAGGGCTAGGCTTTAATCGAGAGGGGCAATGGCTATTGGCTGTATCCCAAAACGGTGATCTGCAAAGTTGGCCCGTAACTCCGGAAAAGGAGCGGCTCCGTCAACTAGTGGAACAGGGTTGTAGCTGGTTAAGGGATTACCTGGCCACCGAGAAACAACCTGCCCAGTCCCATTCCCTGGAATTTTGTCAGTCCATGGAAAATTAATAGGAAGTTTTGTCAACAGAAAAAAGCCAAACTTAACAATAATTAATGGAGAAATGTTTAGCTGGTTTTACTGTTTTGACAACGTTTTGTAACGGAGATTTCTCTCGCCTACAAAAGCTATGTAAAGATTAAGGTTAGTTGAGATTTCAAGAGTGTCTTTGATCGAGGTTTGTACTGATCACAAATCGGATCTGCCATTGGCGGGTCATTAGTCAAATTTTCCTCATTTAGGGCGGGCAGTCGGTGATTATCAAAGGCAACCGACACCTCAGCCCCAGGAAAAGCTCTAATTTTTCACAGCATTTACCCGTTTTATCCTGAATCCTTTGCTAACCTATAGATAGGTTGCCTGCCAAGCCAAACTGATTTTTTTACCATACCCAAGGGGATGTCGTCCATGGTTTTAACCTCCATTAGTACATCAAACACTCCGGCCCAGGTCAAAGGATCTAATTTATTGGAACATAGTTTAAGAAAGGTTCATCCCAACAAACACCACCACTATCAAGTGGAGGACTTCTTTTGTTTTCAAATGAATTCTGGTTCCATTGTGGACTGGAATAATTGCCGTAACGTTCTTACCAGCGAAGATTTTATTGTTGGCTTAATTGACGGTTTACAAGAGGAAGTTGGCAACGCTTCTAGTGTGGTGATGTATAACATTGGGAAAGAATGGGGCCATTACGATGCTGAGTTTTTTAACCAATGGTTCTTAACGGAATTTGGCTACACCAGTTCTTTGAGCGAGCTCAACCTCAACTATGTGCTGGAAGGTTGGTGGTGGCCATTCACTGCCCAAGGTTGGGGTAACTGGGCCATTGACCTCAGTGAGCAAAAAAACGGTTTTCTGTTTGTGGACATTTTCGACTCCGCCGTGGCTCGCACTTTGGGGGATGTGGGGAAACCGGTCTGTCATATTTACGCTGGCCTCTTGGCGGGATTCTTCAGTCGCCTGGTGAAAAAATCCCTCAACTGCATTGAAATCCAGTGCTACGCCATGGGGGAAACCTATTGCAAGTTTCTAATTGGCAAACAGGACCGCATTGATGCGGCAACCTTCTGGCAAAACGAAGGGGCCAATGCCAACGACATTGCCACCAAGCTAGTTAAAGGGGAGTACCTCAAATGATCCATCCAGCCCAATGGGCCCAAATGAAAGTGGGGGATTTTTTTCGGGGTTACAACTGGCAAGGCTCTCCCCCGGTGCTGGAGTGTTCGGTGACAGAGGAAAGTCTAGATAACTTACCTTCTTTGGTTTGTCTATCAGTGGCGGATTTCTTTTCCCAGGGAAATTGGACTGGACAACAATCCCGTCCTGGGGGGGAAAACTTACCAACGTTGCATCGTCCCAAGGCGCCTCCCCAACCGCTTTCCATAACGGCTTCGGTGGCGGATTTTTGTCGGGGCTTCCAGTGGCAAGGTCGGCCATTGTCTCAACCATTGGCGATCGCCAATTCCAGCCCGACCAAGCTAGAACAATTAGAACAAAAAGCGCCGGTGACCAAGCTAGAACAATTAGAACAAAAAGCGCCGGTGACCAAGCTAGAACCGGCCATTGGTTTGGAAGATCTTTCCGATTTATTTTAGGGGTCCATAAAACTATGCAAAAGGATTTTGAGCGGCTCTTTCATCGGGCCGAAGACCATTACCTCCATCCTCTGGAAATTATTTCCTTCCGCAAAAATTTAGATTTAATGCAAGAACGGTTAAATGCGTACCGTCTCTTGCGGGATGGGGAAACCGTTATTTTCCAGGCGATCGCCGACCGATTGGAAATGGAATTTAACGATGCACCGGTGAACCAACTGCAGCAAGCTCTCCTGCATTGGATTAGCGTTTTGCGCTACGGAGCCATGGCCATGCTCCTGAGTAATCCCGAATACCTACAATACCGTTTGTTGGAGTGGTTGGAGGGAGTGGTACAAGCCCATGAAATGGTGGCGATGGAAACCAGGGTATCGGAATTGCTCAAAGAACAACTCAAGGCACTGTTGGATCCCCCCCAATACCACCTCCTAGAACCCTTTTTAGCCCAGGCAGACCAAACCATCCTCGGCCAGGCCCCCGCGTCCGCCCCCGAGGAAGAAGCAGAATTGATGACCCTAGGAGAGTAACGATGATTGACGTAAATGCTCTGATTAATGCCCAACCCCCCAAAGGGAACTACTTTGCCCCGGACGTTTATCTCCAAGGGGATAACGAGTTTGGCCTGTTGGAAAATCGCAGTGGAGCCCGTCTGATTGCCCTGCCCGATACCCTCATCAAAGGTCTATTTACTGCCCTAGATTCCGAACTAGGCATTGGGGCTGGGGTGGCCCTCACCGCCTGCGGCAAAACCTGGGGCAATGCTTTCTATAAGCGCTTTGCCGACGAACTGCAGGAATACTATGGCAAGCCAATCCAGGCCATGGCCATGGTGGAATTTCTGCAAACGTTTAAACAATGTTGGAAATCTCACGGTTACGGCCTGGTAGATATCGACCTGAAATACTACCAAAACGGTTTCATTGTGGCGGAGGTGATTAATTCTCCCTTTGTGGCCTGTGCTCCCCAGGGCAAAAGCCCCATGGGTTTCCTGGAAGCGGGCATACTGGCCGCCTTTTTCTCTCAGCTAACCGGTGAGAAGCTCCACTGTGAGCAAATCGTCTGTGAGTCCCTGGGGGCAGAAAAAAATCTTTTCATTCTTGGCCTAAAGGAGCGCCTGAAACCAGTTTCTGCTTGGTTAACAGAAGGCCATGACCATGCCACCATTATGGAATTGCTCTGTCGCCAACAGAGTTAATGACAGTACTACAGCACCAAGGAGGATTGTGTGGCTAAAACCATTAAGCTCGACCCCATTGATTTAAAAGTCGCTATTCAGACTAACGATAATCTGCTCTCGGGATTACTCAGTCAGGATTTGCGGATTATGAGGGAGTGTGGTGGTCGAGGGATGTGTGCCACTTGTCACGTTTACATCACCGCCGGGATGGAAAGTCTTTCCCCCCTCAACCGTCGGGAACAGCGCACCTTGGAGGTGATTACTACCCATAATCGTTATTCTCGCTTGGCCTGCCAGGCTCGGGTGTTGGACGAAGGGGTGGTGGTGGAATTACCTGCTGGGATGTACGTCAGTGAAATCGAGGACATCGAGGAACTGATTGGCCGTCGAGCAGAGGAAAACATTTTGAATCCTCGGGATGGGGGCATCCTGGTCGAAAAGGGGAAATTAATTACCCGTTCGATGATTAGTCAATTAGCAGATCAGTTACAGGCAGCCAAAATCCAAATTGCCAAGGATGTGGATGGGTAGGCATTGGCCCCGCTGGGCGGTTTGATCTTTATTTTTATGAGGTATGTGATTGATGTTTAAATCCCTAACTCGTCTGACCATTGATGCCGATGGCCGCTATGCCACGGATCAAGAATTACAGTTTTTGCAGGATTTGTTGGATACGGCGGAAATCCGTATTAGTGCCTATGAAAAAGTCCGGGACAACGAAGAACAAATTATTCACCGCTGGGAAGCGGAAAAGCGCAATCTACCCCAGGATACTTTCCACATGGGCGATCGGGATGTAACGGAAATTTGTCGGCGGGACATGACCAATATATTCCGTTGTTCAATTACGGCCATTTTGTTTGGGGATTTAGATCGCCTGCGGGAGGGTTTGTTAATTTGGTATCAAACCATTGTGCGGGCTTACAATTATACTGAATACGCCAAGATTAGCTATCAGGTGATCCAGGAAACCATTAAGGAGTTTCTGGAACCCGATGAAGTAGCCATGGTATTACCAGCGCTGAAGCTGGACCACACCATTCTCAGTAGCTAATGGGCTAGTCCTCAATTAATTGTTTGGATCATTCATGGGCACATTTTATTCCGTTAATTTAGTCAATCCGGCCACAGGCAATGATGTCACCATTCAGGTGGCGGCAGATGGGTTGATTCTTGAAGCGGCAGAAGATCAAGGATTGGATTTGCCCTATCCCTGTCGGGCGGCGTCCTGTGTGGCCTGTCCAGGTCAATTGCTGGAGGGAACCAGGAACCATTGAGCATACGGATAAGGGGTCTGATTTCCTTAAGCCGGAGGAATTGGCGGCGGGTTGTGTGTTGCTCTGTGCGGCCTATGCCACCGCCAATTGCAAAATTCTTACTCACCAAGAGGAAGCTTTATTTGGTTAAATCTCCAGCGGGGTTCTCCCATCTTCCAGTAGGATGCCCAGCACGTTCAAACTCTGTTGATGAGCCCTTCTGAGCTCTAGCAATCTGTGTTCTATCCATTGTTGGCAAAGGAATCAGGATTATGATGGAAAATCAAGTTAATGAACAAACGGTAACTTCCCAAGGAAATGGGGCCCCGACTACGGGTTATAAATCCGGAATTTGGGACGGTTTGTCGGTGGTGGCTTTAATTGGTGGGGCGATCGCCAGTGTGGTTTTGCCTGCTAACCCAGCGGCTGGGGTCATTCCAGTGGCGGCCGGAGTCGGACTCCATTTGTTTAACCGTAAGCAATTGGAACAGCATTTACTGGCCAATCAACAGGCCACAGCGGCCCAGGTTGTCCAGTTGGTGAACCAAAACCAAGCCCATCTGCAGGAATATCTACAAAAATTCCAAGGGGATATTCAAACTTCCCTGGGTCAACAGCAACAGGCGATCGCCGCTAACCAAGCAAATTTGACCAAGACTTTACAGGAACAGTCCGTTGCCCTCCAAGGGGAATTGCAAGCTTTCCAGGCAACCGCCGCACAGACCAATGAAAGCCTAGAGCACCAACATCAAGACCTAGTTGCTTTGGTTTCGGAGTTGCGCACCATGGAGGGTTGTACCCAAAGTATTGCTGGCTATCCCCATGCCGAGGCCTATTACCAAAGGGGCTTGAGCCATTACCGTTTGGAAGATTGGACCGAAGCGGTGCGGGACTGTACGGAAGCTATCCGCCTCAGGGGAGATTTGGCCGGGGCTTTCCACCATCGGGGCATGGCCTACGCCCGCCTAGATAACCGCAAGCAAGCCACGGACGATCTACGTCAGGCCTACAAGCTCTATTTTGACCAAGGGGATTTGGAAAACTATGAAATAGCCCGGGCTCTCCATAAGCAGTACTATGAAGGGCCAGTGGCAGACCTGGAGCTAGAAGCCCCCCCAGTAATGACCCCAACGGATGCTGTTGGCCATGAAGCTTACATTGCCGATCCAGACCGGGAAATTAAACCCCTGTTGGCGGAAGAAAGTGACACCACAGCGGCCAACCTGTTTGGGTGAACCACTCCTCCCTGCTAAAGCGAGGAAGGGAAATTCCCGCTCGTATCAGTTAAGGCTCCTGTTTCCGCCCCTCGGCTAGGATTTCTCCCATTGCCTCCAAGACAACAACAACAGCGATAATCGCCTGGGACAAAGGTAAGATAGAATCACCCCCTGTCCTAGGCGTGTTTTTTATGGTCGAGACTGCCAATGTGGCGGTTATGCCACTGTTTCCCCGCTCCCAATATAGAATTATTGGACAAATTGGACAGGGACAGTTCGGACGGGTTTACTGTGCTATCCACCGGCTCACGGGGAGAATGTTTGCCCTCAAGGATTTGGAACACCGGGTATTTCCCACTAATAAATTTCTGCGGGAACTGTCCTATCTGCTGACTCTGCGCCATCCCAACATTGTGGCTTGCCATGGCTTGGAATACCATCCCGGGGGGCGCTATTTGGTGATGGATTACTGTGAGGGGGGAACTCTACGGGACATTATCGATGGGGATGGAGATCTATGTGTAGCAGGAAAAATAGACCTAGTACGACAGATGTTACTGGGTTTGGCCCAGGCCCATCAGCATGACATTGTCCACTGTGACCTCAAACCGGAAAATATCCTGTTAATTCCCGGGCGAGAGGGATGGCAGGTGAAAGTATCAGATTTTGGCATTGCTCGCCTGACGGCAAAAACAAGTAATCCCAATTTCGGCAAAGGTTATACTGGTTCCCCCGCCTATATGGCCCCGGAACGCTTCTACGGCAAGTTTTCCATAGCTTCCGACATCTATGCGGTAGGCATTTTGCTGTACGAACTCATTGTCGGCGATCGCCCGTTTTCGGGATTTCCTAAAGCGTTGCAGGCGGCCCATCTCAATACCCGCTTAACTTTACCGCCGGAATTTCCCCCCTTGCTTCGCTCCATTGTCCAACAAGCTTTGGAGAAATTACCCCAACGACGGTTTCCCAGTGCCACAGCCATGGCCAATGCTTTGGCGACGGCTCAAAAACAAGCATTGGAACAGAATTTACCCCAGGGTAGTGGCCATCTTTACCATTACCTTGCCCCGGCCCCGCTAGCTTTTACGGCCACAGCGAAACACAGTACTCCTTTACTATTTCCCGTGAGCCATCTAGCCAGGACAGGACTGTGGTTATATCTGGGCAATGGATCTGAACTATACCTATGGGAATATGGCGACGGCAATTTCGATCACCATCCCTTGCCCCGGTGGTCGTTGGGGTTGCCGGGAACCATGGCTAGTCTGGAGGTTAACCAAGATCAAATTAGCATCTTAATCCAGGGGGGCGAATCGAGAGAATGGCAATTTTACCAATGGCGGGAAACCCGGTTTAGCAATCTTTGCTTACCCAAACCCTGCATCACCTTGCAAGCAGATCACCTGTTAGCCAACCTCGGCCCCGGTGGTAAAACCCTAGCAGTGGTGGTGGGCGATCAAAGCACTGCTAAAGGTTACTTTCAGGTATGGCGGACTGACCCTAGCCTACCGATGGCCCCGGCGGTGCCAACTCGATGTCCTTCCCAATTGCTCACCCTAGATCAAAACCATGGCCTGTTGGTGCAGTCACAATTAACTTCGAGTCGCCGCCAGACTGTTTTTTTCCTCTTTAACCGGCGGGGGTCTGTATTTCCGGCCTTTCGCCTTTCTTTTTTAGTCTCTCAATTGGTGGTTAACCGCTACTCCCGCAACCATCTGTTTGGCTTGGCTGATAATGCCCCTCAAACTGGGATTTTGATTCGCCTGCAACCCCTAAAAGTTAATCACATTGCTTTAAATGTCCAACCCCAATTCATTCAGCCTTTTCCCTGGGGCTATTTGTTGGCCGATCGCTATGGGGAGGTGGCGTTGTTGGACTATGAAGGTTTTTTATTTGGCAATTTTTCCCTAGGGGAAACCATCACGGCGATCGCCCCCATGGGTCGTTATCTCTGCTTGTTTGCTACGTGGCAGGGCAATGGGGGAAATTTACGCCTGCTGGATTTGGGCTCCCAGGTGGAAAACATTATCCGCCAACGCCAGGAAAAACGTTAAAATCGCAGACTGTAACTATTGTTACTTAAGGATAACCACGATCATTTTTTTTGCAATCTAAGGGAATTGAGAACAATGTTTAAACCTGGTTTACTTTTGTCTTTGCTTGTTGTGGGTTGTTTGTTAGTGGTCAGCGGTTGCGGTGGTAGCAATCGGGAAGAGGAAGATAGACAAAATCAACAGAACATGGAACAGCAAGAAAACAGAACTGGAAATGAAAACAATGATACCAATGACAACCAGAATGGTGATGATGACAATAACGACGGCGGTGATGACGACGATGACAACGATGACAACGATAAAGATGACTAAAGCGGCTCGGTTCCAAATACTCCAGTGAAGATCCTTTTCATTAGCAACGGCCACGGAGAAGACCTCAACGCCGGCTTGATTATCGATGCCCTGCAACGGCGATCGCCGGAATTTGTTCTGTTTGCTCTGCCCTTAGTGGGGGAAGGCAAAGCTTATCAACAGAGGGGGATTAGCATCATTGCCCCAACCCAACCTCTGCCCTCCGGGGGGTTAATTTACACGGGCTTTCTGACTTGGTGGCGAGACCTTCTTGGTGGTTTAGTGGGCCTGACCATTAAGCAAATTAAAGCCCTACTCAAACAAAAACATCAATTTGACCTCATTGTGGCGATCGGCGACATTGTGCCCCTGGCTTTTGCCTGTCTTAGTGGTAAGCCCTACCTAAGTTTTTTGGTGGCTAATTCCAGTTATTACGAGGGCCGGTTACCCTTGCCCTTTACTGTGGCCTGGTGTTTAAAATCTCGCCATTGCCTCGGGGCGATCGCCAAAGACCATTTAACAGCGGCGGATTTGGGACAACGGGGTATTAATATTCGTTGTTTGGGCTATCCGATCATGGACGCTCTCCAACCAACGGGCCAGCCATTACAACGGCAAAGCAACACTCTCATTGCCCTTTTGCCCGGTAGCCGGGTGCCAGAAGCGCTACATAATTTGGGTCAACTATTACCCCTCTGTGGAGCCATTGCCCAGGAAAAAGTAGTGGATTTTTGGGCCGCCCTCGTGCCCGCAGTTACGGTGGAGCATTTACAAACCCTGGCGAGGGAGCATGGTTGGCAATACCACGGCGATCGCCTGGAACGAGGTAACTGCACCATTAATCTTTCCTGGCAGCAATTTGCCGACATTTTACAGCAGGCGGATTTAGTGTTAGGCATGGCTGGTACTGCGGTGGAACAGGCCGTGGGTTTGGGTAAGCCAGTGTTACAAATTCCTGGTCACGGCCCCCAATTTACCTATGGTTTTGCGGAAGCTCAAATGCGATTGTTGGGCTGTTCCGTCACCACCATTGGCAAAAATCCCCAGGAAGCCAATTTAATCAATCAAGCTAGTCAGAAAGCTCTGGAAATTTTGGCAGACCAGCATTATCAACAACGCTGTCAGCAGAACGGACAAGAACGCATTGGCCCCCCCGGCGGTTCCCTGGCGATCGCCAACTATGTTGCCGAAACTGCCAAAACTTTGGTCGGCAAGGGGTAGAATGCTGTCAATATAGCCATAATTTACGCCAACTCACCCAGCAGATCGAGGAAAAGTCTTCCCTTTAACAACCGGAAAACCCCCAACAAGATTAGGATAAAAGCATCTAGGCCAATTTTCATCGTCTTCCGTGTATGAGCATCTACGATCCCAATCCAGATCAGTCTCTAGCCAGAATCGAAGCCCTAGAGCGGGAATTGGCCAGCATCAAAGCCAGTAACAACGTCCTGGATATCCAAAATAAAATTCTTAAAGGCTTTATTTCCCTCACCAACGTCTCGGCAGGGCGGATGTTAGTTAAGGCCACGTTGCAAAAAACCATGGAAGCCTCCATTTACCAAACGGGGGCCCAGTTGGGTAGTCTTTTTTTACTAGATAGCGATGGTCGGGTCACAGAGAGTATTTTGGCCCGGGGAGCCACCGACCAAAATCAGAAAAAGAATCTTGTTGGCCAAGTGCTGGATAAAGGACTGGCGGGTTGGGTCAGGGAAAATAAAAGAACGGGGTTAATTAACGACACCACTAAGGATTACCGTTGGTTGAAACTGCCCGACGAACCCTACAATGCGCTGTCGGCCCTAGGGGTTCCCATTGTTTGGGGGGACGAATTGTTAGGGATTTTGACCCTGATGCATTCCCAAGCAGACCATTTCACCCCGGACTGTGCCACCGCCATGGAAAAAACGGCGGAGTTAATTGCCCTAGTCTTGAACAATGCCCGCATTCAAACCAAAAATAAGCAAAATGAGACCCTAATCCAACAGGAAGATGACCTCTTAAACCAGGCTATTTTATGGTTTCCCAGTGTGATTTTCATTTTAGACAACCAGGGGGTATTGCTAAAATGTGGGGGTAAATATTTGGCACAAATTGGCCTTGACCCAAAAAAAAGCATTGGTAAATCAATTTATTATTTGTTACCAGAAGCTAATGAATTAAAAAGTTTGATCAGCCATGCCCTCGCTAACAACGTGATTGAGTCCGTCAGTGTGCAATTGGAACGAGTTGACCATGGCACTTGGTTTTATGATGCTTGGTTTTCCCCCATTTTAGATACCCATGGCCAGGTTGCCCACGTTGTTTGTATGCTTTTGCCGGCCTAGAAAAGTGGATAAAAGTTCAGAATTATCCCTTCCATACCCATCTGCATTTTGGTTACACTCTGGCTGAGGTTTGCCTTTTAACCGGGGGATGTTTTCAAGACCCGTCTCTGGACTTAGGGTGACCAGAATTTTAAAGATAAATTCCACGAGCAATACAACAGAAACTATGAAGAGTTACCGGCTGTTGAAGCAATTATTTTTCTCTACCAAGATTAGCAATAGACCTAAGCAAATTAGACAAAAGTCCGGTTCAGGCAGAGTAAAAATTTATCTCAGTTTGGCGGTGTTTCTTCTCTGTCCCCTCACCCTCTGGGGAACCACCCAGAACTTCAATTTAACCATGATGGCCCTGACTACTTTTTGCATTGCCTATCTGGGCAAAGGAATGCGTCGCCCCAAGCCCAACGATCCATAATTCCCCACCCATCAAACGGAGAAAGTTACCTCCACAGTTTTATCTGGCAACTGTCGCGGATCTTCCCCCTTGGCGATCGCCGTGCGAATTGATTCTACAAAAATATGGATGGTATCGGCGGGGGTGTGATTAAAATTGGAGCCGTATTTTGCGATTACTTCCTGTTGGATAGCAAGAATTTTTAAGTCCTGGGCGATAATCCGTTTCGCAGTCCACCAAACCAAGGGAATGGCAAATAAATTCCAAATTCCATAACTGAAAGCAACGTCTGTATAAACTAGGGTAGATTGTTCCGTTTCGGGCACCGATTGGCTAGTAATAAACAAATGGCGTTGGGAATTAAATTTATATTCCACAGAAGTGATATTCGGCATCATAAACCGATCAGTATGACTAATCTCATTGCCCTGGGAATTGAGAAATTTGCTCCACCATCCCAAATTATTATTTTCGTTATGGTACTCAGCTTTGACTTGTCCTTGATGGCGATGCACAGTCATTTGTATAGCTTGCCGTTGGGCGGTGCGAAAAATACCTGGATGCACCGAAGCGGTGTGGGGAATGTCAATGAAATTCTCAACGCAGTTAGTTACATTATTGGCAAATTGGTGGATTAGCCTTATCCTCTGCCAACCTTTTTCGCCATACTGGGGTAGAGCAAAAGGGGGTTGAATAGGGTTTCCTAAACAGACATAAATAAAGCCTTCCTGTTCCATAGTTTGATAACATTTTGTCTGCAAATTTTCCCTTGGTTTAAACTGCTGACCTTCCGCTGGCACACCAATGACTTGGCCTCGATGATCATAAATCCAACCGTGGTAAGGACAGTGAAGATTTCCTTGCTTTAAAGAACCGCAGGAAAGGCGACTATGGCGATGGACACAACGATCTTCCAAGGCGATCGCCATGCCATGCCGATTTCGAAAAATTGCTAACCATTGTCCCAAAATTTGCCGAGCCAAAACTTGACCGGGCTTTAAATGCCTACTTTCTGCCACCACATACCAAAAATTTTCAAATTTCATCGCTTTGATAGGTTGTAATCGCAATATTTCCTGTTAATTTAATTTGACAAGCCAACCTAGCCTGGGCATTATCGGGGGCCAGAATAGCCAACAGCTCCCTTTCTTCGGCCTCTGGAGCAGGGACTTCTCCTAAGACTTTCACCAGACAGGTACCACATAATCCTGTGCGACAACCGAATAAAATTGGCGAATTCTCCGGGGTTAAATATTCCCCTAGGCGAGCATTAAATTGTAATGATAGGGGTAAAAAATTACTTTCAGGGAAGGAAATTACGCAATTATTCATAACGTTCTAAGTTGGCGATCGCCTACGTATGACCATACCAATCAGTCTGCTGCTGTTTCCTGAATAATTCCAATGGATAAAGTCGAGCTAAGGAATGGGAATGGCATCAATCTGCAATTTAATCTTTTCATCGGGATAGCTCGCTAAACGAATTGACACACTACGCACCGAATCCGGCAGCGGCCCGAATAGTTCAATGGTGCCGTTATAAACCTGGCGATCGCCGGGTAAAGCAGAGGGAAAAGAATCGGCAAAGGAGCTCAACAAATTATTATCCTGATCCCTGACTTCCAAAAAACTGTACAAAAACTCCACCTCTTCCGTGCCATTGTTCTGCAAACTCACCGCCAATTTGAGCCTACGGCGATCGTGAATAACATTCTCTACCCGCATCAACACCCCTTGATTTTCTTGACTAACTAGGGGCTCTGAAGCATTAGAATCTAGGACTTTTTTTCCGTATCCGTCTCCGCCTGGGATTTTTCTTGCTCCGGATCTGCCTGGTTAGCATTAGTGGAGTTAGCGTCCCCCTTAGGCATTTTCTGTTGTTTTTTGATATATTCCCTAGTTTCCTTGGCCACCTGTTGAATATTCACTGGTTTGAACCCCGCACCGGAATCCGACCCATCTTTGGCCTTTTCCTCATCCGTGGGCGGGATAATAAACTGCTCTATGGGATTGCTGGGCGGTTGCACAACTCCCTCCAGAGCCGCATCCCCCAATTTATAGCTAATAAAAGCCGTGCCCCCTATACAAGCCACCACCGCAACGAATAGGGCTGGGGGACTAAAGACCAAATTACCAAAATTGGATTTAGAGCGATGCTTCGCTTTAACGACCTTATTAGCCATGGAAAAAGGTAGAGAAACTTAATTAGAACTGGGCAACACCATCTAGCGGTCCACCGATCCCATGATAATGTCGATGCTACCGAGGATTGCCATGATGTCCGCCACCTTTACCCCCTTAAGAATGTGGGGCAAAATTTGCAGGTTGTTGAAGTCCGCAGAACGGATTTTCCAACGCCACGGAAACACGTCATCATTGCCTTGGATGAAAATGCCCAACTCTCCCTTCCCGCTCTCCAAGCGTACGTAGTGTTCGCCAGCCGGAATTTTGAAAGTGGGGGCAACTTTCTTGGCGATGTACTGGTATTGGAAATCATTCCACTCGGACTTTTTGCCTTCCTGGAGTCGCTTGGCTTCCAGATTTTCGTAGGGGCCACCGGGCATGGCTTTGAGGGCCTGACGAATGATTTTGACTGATTCCCGCATTTCCCGGATACGCACCAAGTAACGGGCAAAACAATCCCCAGCGGTTTCGTACTGTACTTCCCAATCAAGCTCGTCGTAGCATTCGTAATGGTCTACCTTACGCAGATCCCATTTCACCCCGGAACCCCGGAGCATGGGCCCCGATAACCCCCAATTAATGGCTTCTTCCCTGGTCACAGTGCCCACCCCTTCTACCCGGCGACGGAAAATAGGGTTGTTGGTAATTAATTTTTCGTACTCGTCAACCTTGGGCAAAAAGTAGTCACAAAAGTCCTCGCATTTGTCATTCCAACCGTAGGGTAGATCCACAGCAACCCCACCGACGCGGAAATAGTTATTGTTGATCAACCGCATACCAGAAGCGGCTTCCCACAGGTCATAGATCATTTCCCGTTCCCGGAAAATATAAAAGAACGGCGTTTGGGCTCCCACATCTGCCATAAAGGGACCAAGCCAGAGTAAATGGTTGGCAATGCGGTTCAGTTCCAGCATAATCACCCGGATATACTGGGCCCGCTTGGGCACTTCAATGTCGGCTAGCTTTTCCGGAGCATTGACAGTGATGGCTTCGTTGAACATACCGGCGGCGTAGTCCCAACGACTAACGTAGGGAACATACATAATGTTGGTACGACTCTCAGCAATTTTTTCCATGCCTCGGTGCAAGTAACCAATCACCGGTTCACAGTCCACCACGTCTTCCCCATCTAGGGTCACAATCAGACGTAACACCCCATGCATCGAAGGGTGATGGGGCCCCATGTTGAGCACCATTGGTTCAGTTCTGGTTTCAATCTTGGTCATACCCGGTAAACTGCTATCGGCAGGGATGTGGTGTGGTTGAATGAAAAAATCTCTTTAGCAAATGATATGGCATGGCCCTTGGGGAGGCAAGGCATTACCAGGGTTGAATGATCCCCAACGGCCTTTTGGGGGAAACCGGCCTACAATATTCAAAGTTTTGTTGTTTTGCTTCCAATGTGCTGGAGCGGGGTGTGGTTTGAAAAATTTTTCCGGTGGCATGAAAAAATTAACGTCCTTTCCTTTCCCTTCCTTCAAACCCCTCAAGTCTTCTGAACGTTCTTCCCGACCGGCGATCGCCAGTCGTTGGCGGGTTTCCCGTAAATGGGCCTTGATGTTAATTCCCCTTGCTTCTATTGGTAGTATTCCGCTGTTATTGGCCTGGAGTGGCTATGGTGAAGACGCCAATGCGATCGCCAATGGCAAAACGAATAATGGCACCGAAGTAATGGCCGACATGGCCGGGGAAGAACTAATTAAAACCCTGCCGCCTCTGAGTCAAATTCCCGCTCCTCCCCAGGATTCAGCTTCTGGCTTAAAGAGTCCCCGCCCCATCACAGCGGCAAACCTGGGAAAAGGCTCTCCAGGGACAACCACGGAGGCAACAGATAATGCCCCCAGTGCCACTGTGCAGTCCAGTAACGGCAATAATTCCTCTGTTCAAAATAGTGCTCCCAGTGCTCCGTCCCCGTCAGCTCGCCCAGCCCCAGTGCCCACTACTCCCCAGACCGCGGCGGCTCCTCCTAACCTGGCTACCCCGGTGGACTACACTCCCCCGCCGTTAGAAATTCGGGTGGGTATTCAACGGGATGTGCCCAGCGTGGCGATCGCCGTTTCTAGCCAGGGATATCTACAGAATCGTCAAGGGCAAGGGCTGATGAGCCTCAGTCCGGGACAAAGTCTTAACGTCACCGCCCAGGGCAATAGTCTGCTGATCAACGGTCGCTCGGTTTCCGGCGTAGTCTGGTTTACGGCCGACGCCAATGGCTATTTGGCCGTAGGCGATCGTTGGTACCGGGGAAGGGTGTTGTTAGTGCCCCGGGGAGATAAGGTTTTGGCGGTTAACTATGTCAACTTGGAGCATTATCTAACCAGTGTGGTTGGCAGCGAAATGCATTCCACCGCCCCCACCGAAGCCCTCAAAGCCCAGGCGATCGCCGCCCGTTCCTATGCCCTAGTCCATATGGTGCGGCCTGCCAGCCAATGGTTTGACCTGGGGGACACCCAACGGTGGCAAGTGTACAAAGGCATCGGTAGTGAGCAGGGCCCTTCCCATAATGCCGTTACTGCCACCCTGGGCCAGGTGTTGAGCCATAACGGGGGAGTGGTGGAATCCCTCTACGCGTCCACAGACGAAATTGTCGCCCGGGTACACAAAGGTAAGGGCATGAGTCAGTATGGCGCCTACGACTTGGCCCGCCAGGGTTATAACTATCAGCAAATTCTCAACCGTTACTATCCTGGGGTGGAAGTGGCCCGGGTAGTGTTAAAAAATTGATTCCCTTTTTGGCTGATTGCTTACCCAGCCTTCCCCGGTTTTTCGATAAAGTATAGGAAGTTACCGGTTAACTAAAGCAAACTTCTTTTCATCGGAAATAAAACCATGAGCACCCAAGATAAAGCCAGGGAATTGCTGGCCAAGGATCGTCAGAACGAAAGTCAATTGCAGGAAAATATGGTGGCTCGGGCGACGGAAACAGAACTGACCGTAGCGGAAGATTTGGATGAGAAAGCCAGAGAGTTGTTAACCGAAGAACGGCAACAGGAAAAGCACGTGGAAGAAACCATGCTCAGCCGTTCCACCGAGGAATTGAGTTAGTGAGACCAAATGGTTTTCAGAAACCATGGCCCAAAAGCTTGTTTTCAGGGTTTCAGTTGGCGACCTAAATCTCCCCGCTAAAGCGCTGGCAATTCCGGGGAACTTTGCGTTTACCCCAAAACTTGGGGGAACCGGGGGCGTTTAAAACAATCTCTAAAACTCAATCCCTGGTTGGGCCTTAACATTTTGTTCTCGGAAGGGGTGCTTGACCAGGGTCATTTCTGTGACCAAATCGGCCCGGTCGATTAATGGCTGGGGCGCTCCCCGGCCCGTCAAAATAACGTGATTAGATTCCGGCTTTTCTTCTAGGCCCGCCAGTACCGTTTCTACGTCCAGATAGCCAAGCTTTAACGCCACATTTACTTCATCTAATAGGAGCAGTTGGTAATCGGGATTGCGGATATACTCCAGGGCCTTTTGCCATGCTGCATGGGCGATCGCCTGGTCCCGCTGCCGGTCTTGGGTTTCCCATGTAAAACCTTCCCCTAGAGCTAAAAAAGTTAATTGATCTTGCCAAGGAGCAAAGGCCGCCTTTTCCGCCGGTTCCCAAGCCCCTTTGATGAATTGAATAATGGCCACCTGATAACCATGGCCCAGGGACCGCAACACCATCCCTAGGGCGGCGGTGGTTTTGCCCTTGCCGTTGCCAGTGTGAACAATTACCAGACCCTTCTCCGCCTTGGCCGCCGCAATGCGCTCATCCTGTAAAGCTTTGCGCTTTTGCATCTTAATTTTGTACTGCTCATCGGACAGGGAATTGGCCATGATAACTGTTAAGAATTTCTGCAAAAATTGTAACTCTTGCGGGGGACAAATGTTAAGAGTTTGTTGTGAAAACTGCGATGATCCCCATTTTTATTTACGATAATAATAGATTAAAAACCTAATTTTTTAGAAAAATCTCTAGCAATAGAGGGGGTATAAAAATGGATATCAATCAATATTTTGCCAATTGTAGCGACGATTATCTCGATTCTGAACAGAATACCTCTGAGCAATTTTTATTCTCAGATCTAACGGGATCAGAGGATGATGACATTTTTTTTGATGGCTTAATTGACCGGGATACGGGTTTTGGTCATGTGGTCAGACTGATGAGAATGCCCCACCTGGACAATGGCAACCTCAGCGGTGGTGATCCCGATGACAATTGGTATCAAGCAGAAGTTGTGGGGGAAGAAGCAGTGGGCGGCGACAATCCTACCCCCGATCAGAATGTGACGGAAGGATTACTGCAATCCATGGGCATTGCCAGTGTGGACGGTCGCCCGGTGGCCACGGTGAGAAACTTTGGGGCTAGGGATCAACGTCGTTGGGAACTGGATCCCGATTCCGCTGAAGATCATCAAAATCCCCAGGACGAAGACTGAATTTAAATTCAAGTTTTGGGTAGAAAGTTTTGAGGTAGAGCGATTAGAATCAGGGCTGAACTATTTACCGCTCCGGTAGCTGTGATTTTTAGCGTCTGCCTTTTGCATGACTGAATTACCCCCCAATCCTAATTCCACCGTTGTTTCCCGTCGCACTGCGCTCAAACTTTTGGGGGTGGGTACCCTGGGGGGGGCCATTGGTTATTCCCGCTTAGCTAAGCCCCAACCCGCTCGATACCATAGCGATCGCCTAGATTTACCGCAATATTTATCCCAACCCAAGTCCGTGGTGGTGGTGGGGGCCGGTTTGGCTGGTTTAGCTTCAGCCTATGAACTGAGCAAGCGGGGCTTTAAGGTTACCCTGTTGGAGAAATCACCCAATTTGGGCGGTAAGGTAGCAGGCTGGCCCATCCAAGTGGGGGAAGAAACCTTTCAGATGGAACACGGTTTCCACGGCTTTTTTCCCCAGTATTACAACCTCAAAGGCATTGTTAACGAGTTGGCGATCGCCGACAATTTTCGTTCCCTAGATTTCTATTCCCTGGTGTTTAAGGAAGGCTATGAGCCGGAGGTATTTCGTCCGAGCCATTCCGCCTTTCCCTGGAATATTGTTGATCTGACCATTTCTTCTCCCAATCGGTTGCGTTGGGGCATTAACTTAACCAAGCCTTCCCATTGGCAAGTTTTTCGGGCCATTACGGGTTTCCAAATTCCCAAAAGCTATGACCAACTGGATGGCATCACCGTCAGTGATTGGGTGGCAAAGGGATTTCCCCAGGGTTTGTACGATCTTTATTTTCTCCCCTTTGCCAAATCTAGCTTGAATGCCCCCGACGTGTTGAGTGCGGGGGAGTTGATGCAGTTTTTCCACTTTTACTTTTTCGGTAATCCTGAGGGCCTAGCTTTCAACGGTACCAAGGACGATATGGTGACCAGTTTAGTCATGCCCATGGTGCAGTCCATCAAAGCCCATGGGGGGAAAATCATCACCGAAGCCACCGTCAGTGCAATTAATTGTGACCAGGGTTTAATCCAATCCCTCCAATATGTGCAGGGGGATGATCCCGTCAGCGATGTGCCCTTTACTGTGCCCCGCAATGAGTTGCTCTCCCAGGCAAGCCCAGGGGAGGATGTTTATTACGGCGCTGGCGATCGGGTTTATTGGGCTAAGCCAGAAGGAAAAGAAGCTCTATCCCTCACCTGTAGTCACCAGGGTTGTACCGTTGCCAAACAGGAAAACGGCCAATTTATCTGTCCTTGTCATGGAGCTGTGTATGATGCCGATGGTCAAGTGATCCAGGGGCCAGCCAAGCGTAACTTAGCTAAGTTTGCCGTTAAACCGGGGAGCAGTGCCAAGGAAGTACAGTTAGTTTCCCGCACCAAGGGCAAACCAACGGAGCAAACCCTCAAGGCGGATTATTATGTGCTAGCAGCGGACGTGGTGGGCATGAAAAACCTGGCCGATCGCCTGGGGGGAGATGTTAGTTTTCAATTGGTGCAACAAGTGAAACAATTAGCCGTGGCGGATCCCTTTGCGGTGGCCCGGTTTTGGTTTGACCAAGATTTTGAATGGCCCCATAGCAATTTTGCCTCCCTGTCCGGTTATCGTTTGACCGATAGCATTACCCTCTATCACCGCATCCAAAATCAATTTATTGCCTGGGCAGAACGCACCGGGGGCAGTGTGGTGGAGTTACATGCCTATTGTTACAAAGAGAAAGAGTTTCCTACCCAAGGGGATTTACTAACTACCTTTGAGCGGGAATTGTACGAAATTGTCCCCTCCCTAGCCACTGCCAACCTACTACATCGGGAATTGGTCAACCAAAAAAATTTCTCCGGGTTTCCCCCCAACAGCTACGGCGATCGCCCGGAGACGGAAACTGTGGTGCCCAATCTTTTGTTTGCTGGAGATTGGGTGAAAATGCCCTTTCCCTGCGGTTTGATGGAGCGGGCCATCAGCAGTGGATTATTATCGGCCAACGCCATCTGTCATCGGGAGGGTTTGCAACGGCGGGAATTGTTGACGGTGATGCCCGAGGGAATTTTGCAAATTTAGCCCCTGGGCCGTTTATGCCTGGAGACATTAGGCATTAGTTGAGCCACCGGCTTGGTTAATTTTCTCCGGCCAATTTCAACAGCGGAAAGCTCAGGGCCAGGGGAACCAGGGCAAGGTGCTATTCCGTCTCCCTGGGGTATGTGGTAGTGCTGGGATTAATCTAGTTTGCTCGGGGTTTCGTTGGCTAGTGTTAGCCTAGCAGGGTGGTTGTGGGGAGTAAATAGCACCTGAAATTATGGTCACCGATCGCCAAAAGTCTGAATCCCCCTTGGGGTTGCCCCGGTTGGCTAAGCATTCCAGGGCATTTTTTTCCTGGCCAATGGTGGTGGGCTTGGGCAGTGGTGTAGTGGTGGCGATCGCCGGGACCGCAACCTACGGCCATTATTGGGTACAGCGAAACGTCTCCCCCTTGGTGGGGCAAGCGGTGGAACATTTTTTAAATCGCCCGGTGGAATTGGGGCCATTGACCAGTGTTTCCCTCACCCATCTAGAATTTGGTGCCACTAGCATTCCGGCCACCCCTAGCGACCCCAACTGGGTGCAACTCCAGGGTTTAAAAATTAGCTATAACCCCTGGCAATATCTCCAAGATGAACATCTTGGGTTGACCATTACCGCCATGGAACCCCAGGCTTATTTTGAACAGGGGCGATCGGGCCAGTGGTGGCACACCGCCATAGGGCAACTGGCAGATGATTTTCCCTTCCAATTGGAAAAATTAATTGTCCGTCGGGGTCGGGGTACTGTGGTTAGTCGCAATGCTCGCCAAGCCTTCAATCAACCCATTCAATTGCGGTTAAACAATGCCCAATTTTGGCAAGAATCGAGCCAAGATATTTTCCACTTTCGCCTCCAAGGTCAACTATTACCCCTGGTGGAGCGCCGTAGTTACCTAAATTTGCAGGGCCGTATTGATGCAGCCCAGGAAAATCTGCAACTCCAGGTCAAAAGTCGCCATTTACCCCTCACTCCCCTCAAGGAAATTTTGCCCCTGCCCCTGGATTTTCAAGGGGGTAGTCTGGATAGTGAACTGGCGATCGCCGTTGAGGATCAACAACTAGTTTCCCTGGATGGGGAAGTGGATTTACACCAAGCTAGTTTGAAATTGCCCCAACTGGCCCGCCCCCTCACCGCCATTAATGGCCCCCTGATTTTCCAAGGTCGTAAAATTCAACTGGGACAAGTGCAAGGGCAATTGGGGGAGATTAAAGCCAAAAGCCAGGGTTACATAGATTGGCAAGATGGCTTCAACCTGGCGATCGCCACCGCACCGTTGGCAGTCAACAAAATTTTCCAGGGGTTACAGTTTCCCCCCGCCACTGTCCCCATTAGTGGTCAATTAAGTTCCACGGTAGCCATTCAGGGGCCGCTGGAAAACCCGCAAATTAAAGTTGACCTGCAAAAGGCAGGCAAAAATCCCCTCCAGATTGAAAACCTCGCCCTACAGGATCTCCAAGCTCACCTCGACCTAGAAGGCGATCGGGTGGTGGTGAAAAATTTTCAGGCCCTACCTCGCAGCGGCGGCAACTTAAGCGGCTCAGGGCAAATTCAAGTCCGAAGGAAGGGGAATAACTTGGATTGGCAACCGTTCCAACTGCAAATTCAGGCAAATAAAGTTGATGTGAAACCCTGGTTAGAGGGGGATTTAAGCACCCCATTGCCCTCAGTGTTACCCCTATCAGGGCAAGCTCAAATCACAGGAAAACTATCCGAACCTCGTACTTGGGAGGCCCAGGCCCAAGCCAATGTTTCCTTAGCAGGGGGATTACTTAAAACCGAAGACTTTGTTTACCAAGGGGGCCAATGGCAAGGCCATTTTCAACTGCAAAATTTATCCCTAGGGAATTTAGACACAGCATCAATCCCAGACAGTTTGAAGCAGGGTAAACTCCAAGCCCAGGTGTGGGCCCAGGGAAATCAAAAATATCAGTCGCCGTTGCAATTACAGGGTCAAGGGCAAGTGACTTTACCCCAGGGCGCTGTGGCGATCGACCAATTTCAACTCCAGGGGAAACAATGGCAAGGGGTGTTTGCGGCGAAAAATATTGCCTTGGCAACCTTGCCTGGTATGGATAGATCCTGGTCAGGAACTTTAACTGGCAACTGGACTGGCCAAGGGCACCTGGATCAACCCATGCACCAATGGAATTTGGTTGGTTCTGGGCAATGGCACTCTCCCCAGGGAACGGTGGACATTCAACAATTCAGGGTAGAGGAGGAAAACTTCAGCGCCCAACTGAGTACAGAGGGTATAGATTGGCAGGCTTTACGCATTAGTCAACCGGGACAGGTAGCGGGGCGATTAAACCTAACGGGGGAATGGACTGGGGAAACGGCTCAGTTAAAAAACTTAAAAGGAAATTTGACCAGCTCCCAGGGGTGGCAATTATTATCGGATCCCGTCACTGTGGCCTTGGACTGGCAGGGCTCCCAACTTAAATTGAGCCAACTCCGTAGCAATGGTTTAAATGCCCAGGGAAATATCCAAATTCCCATTGCCAAGCTTAAACCAGGTTTTGATTTTCAAGCGGGAATAAAAGCTATGGACCTCCAGATGGAGGCAAATCGTTTACCCCTGGCCAAAATTATTTCCACTCCCCAGGCGGCCCCCTGGGCGGGAAATTTAGATTTTAAGGGACAGGTGACGGGCTCCGGCTCCCAACCCCAATGGCAAGGACAATTGGCGGTGCATCGTTTGCAGTTAGGGAAGTTCAAATTTGTGCCCCATTTAAGCGGCGAGGTAAAAAAAGATCTGGAAGGCATACAATTAGCTCTCCAGGGAGAAGGGGAGCAAATTCGCCTCAGTTTAGACCCGAAGCAACAACCCACAGCGGTGTTATGGGAGCGGGGGCCATGGCAACTAGCGGGGCAAAAACAAACAAACCAGTGGTCTTTAACGGCCCGTTCCTTACCCCTGGAGGCTTTACAAAATAGTTTGCCCTTAGCTCTAACCCTTGTGTCCCATGGGGACAACTCTTTAACCGATTCCTTGGCAAAACTCCAGAGTCAACCTTGGGGAGGGGAATTGTCGGGGCATTTTCAACTTGACCTGGCCAAAAAAACGGCGATCGCCACTAGGGTTAATATCCAGCAACCCCGGTGGGGCAATTTTAGTGCCCAGAATTTGGCCGGTAATTTCCGCTACGGCCAGGGGCAGTTAACGGTGGACAGTGGTCGTTTACGCCATGGCCAGAGTACGGTTTTGATTCAGGGACAAGCTGATTTCCAAGGCGATCAACCCCGGTGGGGCGGGGAAATTAGTTTCCGTCAAAGCCGGATTGAAGATGTTTTAACGGCTCTGCAACTGTTCACCTGGGAAGATTTTGGCCGGGGTTTTCAGCCCCCCTCCTACGGCACAGCGAAGGATCTGTACGGTGCCATGGGGCAAGATTTGGACCAAGAAAATTTGCCGCCGTTGGTTAGTGTGGGCAATGCCCTGGATGACCTAGCGACTCAATTTAAGCAACTGGCCCTGAGTGAAACTAGCTTGACGTCAACGGAGACAAACCAGGACTCTTTACCAGATTTAGAGCAACTGCGGGGACAATTGCAAGGCAAAATCACCGTGGAGAAACGGGGAGACTCTCCCCTGGCGGCCGACTTTAGTTTGTTGGGTCAACAGTGGCAATGGGGGGACCATGGCCTGGAGCAATTACAATTGGCCGGGCGCTGGCAGGAGGATAATCTCAGCCTTGCTCCCCTAGAATTACGCAGTGGCGATCGATTTTTGCGGGTCACTGGGTCACTGGGACCGCAGGGCCAACAGGGACAAATTCAACTCCATCAACTACCCCTTGGCCCCTTGGCCAAAATTTTGCATTTCCCTGCCCACCTCGCTCCAGAAGGAGATGTATTTGCTGATTTTCGCCTCCAGGGTAGCCGGCAGAATCCGCAGTTTCAGGGCAAAGTGCAGATTAAAGATAATCGTTTTGGCCCCTTGGCCCTGGAAAAAACCGAGGGAGATTTTAGTTACCAAGCCGGTCGTTTAGATTTTCAATTACAAAGTCTGGTTAATTCCCTCACGGAACCGTTGCAACTACAGGGTAGTGTTCCCTATGTCTTTCCCTTTGCCAGCCAAGCCCCCAACAGTAATCATTTTTCCCTGGCATTAAAGTTAAAAAATGACAGCCTGAAGTTGATTAACCTCTTCAGCCATGGGCAATTAAGTTGGCTAAGCGGTCAGGGGGAAGTGGATTTAGCTTTGTTGGGCCGCCTTGATCCCTATAATCAAACTCTGTACCAACTCCAGGGGCTAGGGGAAATCACCATTCAAAATGGGGCGATCGCCGCTGAGATGTTACCGAATAAGCCCCTAACCCAGGTCAATGCCAACATTGTGGCGGACTTAAATACGCTCCAGGTGACCAATTTAACCGGGCAAATCAGTGGCGGCAGCTTAGCCATGGTGGGCAGTCTACCCCTGCAAAATCCCTTACCCAATCTAGACCAAGGTTTACGACTGAGCTTGAATAATTTGGCGGTGGATGTGCCCAATCTGTACCAAGGAGCCCTGGGGGGATTGGTGCAAATTACTGGCACGGCGATCGCCCCCCAAGTGGGAGGTCAGTTAGCCCTGGGCAATGGCAATATTTCCGTAGGACAAACTCTGCCCGCTCTGGGTTCTGGTGCTCCTTCCCATCGGGGCCTGAGGTTCAATAATTTAAACTTAGTGTTGGCGGAAAATGTCCGGGTGCAAAATTTACCCTTTCTTGATTTTGCTGCCGGCGGCCAAGTGACCCTGAATGGTACACCGCAAAATTTGCGTCCTGAGGGGGAAATTAAGCTCAAAGGAGGCCAGGTGAATTTGTTTGCCAGCCAATTAAGATTGGATAATAACCAAAATAACAGCGTTTATTTTCTGCCCCAGCGGGGTCTTGACCCCTATCTAGATTTATATTTGCTCAGTTCCGTCAGTGAAACAAGCCGCAACATCACCAACCGCAGTCCTCTTTCCTCGGAGGTGCCAGAACCCTTCAGTGCCACCCAGGACAGCCTGCAAACGGTGCGCATCCAAGCCCACATCAATGGCTACGCCAGTGAAATCAACCAAAATATCCAGTTAACCAGTACACCCCGGCGATCGTCCCAGGAAATCATTACCCTGTTGGGAGGTGGTGTGCTCAGTACCCTTGGTCAGGATAGTACCCAAACCACGGTTGGGCTAGCTAATTTGGCTGGATCGGCAGTGTTGGGCCCAGTCCAGGGACGCATTGGTGAGGCCCTGGGGCTAAGTGAATTTCGCATTTTTTCCACCCCCTTAATGAACGAAGGCGATCGCCTCCAGGGCAATCAAATCGGGGTTGCAGCAGAGGCAGGCATTGACCTTACCCCCCAATTGGGAGTTTCGGTGCAAAAAATCATCAACTCCGATCGCCTACCCCAGTGGGGCTTAGAATACCGGGTTAACGACAGCACTGTGATCCGGGGTTCCAGCAATTTCCAAGACGACAGCCGGGGCATAGTGGAATTTCAAAAACGGTTTTAACCCTTACTAGCTATTCTCCGGCAAGATAATTTGGGTAACTTGGCAAGTTGCGGCCACCAAGACAGCACCCCCCAAAGCCTCGTCTTATTTCCGAGCACTGCCTCAAAATTGACTGACTGGCGATCGCTAATCCCAGTGGCTAGGGATCTCAATTTTGTTGGATACTATTGCCGTGGGACAATTTGCCCGCTGTTTTTCCTTGGTAAGGGTATCGACTTAAATGCTTCCTAAAATTTCTTTGGCCGCGGTGGGCTTAACGGTGGGGGGAATCCTCACCGTCACAGGTTTTGTGGCCTATGCTCTGGACTATGCCACTCTCAATTTGGCTGGTTTTTTCTATGGCATTCCCCTGGTATTGGGGGGATTGGCCCTGAAGGCAGCGGAGTTGAAACCCATCCCGTTTAGTCAGCCGACCCCGGAAAAAATCATCGCCTTACGGAATCAACTGGCCACACCCACCCAAAACCAAATTCGTAAGGATGTGACCCGTTATCGTTACGGGCAGGAAGCCCACTTGGATGAATCCCTGGAGCGCCTAGGTTTGAGCCCCACCGATGAAGAAAGACCAGTACTGACTAGCCTTTTGGAACAGGACTGGGAAGGAAAATACGTGCTCACCCTAACCTTCACCTCCCCCTTTATTAGTCTAGAAACTTGGCAAGAAAGGCAGGAAAAAATTGCTAAATTCTTCGGCCCAGACCTGGAGGTTACCATCGCCAAACCGGAAGAAAAAGTAGTGACGGTGAACTTAATTTCCCAATTAGCCCTCCCGTAATTTATCCAGCACCGAACGATCCTCCAAGGTAGAAGTATCCCCAGAAATTTCTTGCCCTGAGGCCAAACTCCGCAAGAGACGGCGCATAATTTTACCGGAACGGGTTTTGGGCAACACATCAGTGAAACGGATTTCCGCCGGCCTGGCGATCGCCCCAATTTCCTCCGTAACATGTTGGATTAATTCTTTTTTGAGGTCATCGTTGGGTTCCTGGCTACCATCTAGGGAAACAAAGGCAAAAATGGCTTCCCCAGTCAATTCATCGGGACGGGCCACCACCGCCGCTTCCGCCACTAGGGGATGGGAAACCAAAGCGGATTCAATTTCCATGGTGCCCAAACGGTGGCCAGAAACGTTGATGACATCGTCCACCCGACCCATCACCCAAAAATAACCATCCTTGTCCCGGCGGGCTCCATCTCCGGCAAAGTAAAAATGTTGTTCCCCCTGGGGTTGGATATGTTCCCAATAGGTGGAGCGAAAACGATCGGTGTCGCCGTACACGTCCCGAATCATACTAGGCCAGGGTTGTTTGATCACTAAAAAGCCACCCTGACCAGACTCTACGGGGTTGCCATCTAGATCAACGATGTCCGCCACAATGCCTGGAAAAGGTCGAGTGCAGGAGCCCGGTTTGGTAGGGATGGCTCCGGGTAAAGGAGTGAGCATAATGCCGCCGGTTTCCGTTTGCCACCAGGTATCTACAATGGGACATTTGCCGCCGCCAATGACCCGGTGATACCACATCCAGGCTTCCGGGTTAATGGGTTCTCCCACGGTGCCCAGTAAACGAAGGGAAGATAAATCCCTGGCGTTGGGCACAGCTTCCCCCATGCGAATAAAGGCACGGATAGCGGTGGGGGCAGTGTAGAAAATATTCACCCCATATTTTTCAATCACGTCCCAAAAACACCCAGGATTGGAGGGACGGGGCACCCCTTCATACATTACCGTGGTAGCCCCGTTGGACAGGGGGCCGTAAACAATGTAACTGTGCCCAGTAATCCAGCCCACGTCGGCGGTACACCAATAAACGTCCGTGTCTTTGAGGTCAAAAATCCATTTGGTGGTCATGTGGGTGTAAAGGTTATAACCTCCGGTGGTGTGGACCACGCCCTTCGGTTTACCCGTACTGCCGGAAGTGTAGAGAATGAACAGCATATCCTCACTGTCCATGGGTTCCGCTGGGCAATGGGCCGATTGTTGGGGTTGGAGTTCATGCCACCAGTGGTCCCGCCCCGCCGTCATGGTCACATCAGCTTTGGTTCTTTGCACCACGATGACGTTTTCCACGCTGGGGGCACCGTGTTCCAGGGCCTTGTCCACTTCCTGTTTGAGGGCGATCGCCTTATCTTTACGAAAACCGCCGTCGGCAGTGATGACCAATTTCGCTTCAGCATCCACTAACCGATCCCGCAGGGCTTCCGCACTAAACCCACCAAACACAACGCTATGGGGCGCACCGATACGGGCACAGGCCAACATGGCGATCGCCGCTTCGGGGATCATGGGTAAATAAATGGCCACCCGATCTCCTTTTTGTACGCCCAAACCTTTCAGGGCATTGGCAAACTGACAAACTTCCCGATGCAGTTCCCCATAGGTAATTACCCGGGAATCCCCCGGTTCCCCCTCCCAGATAATGGCCGCCTTATTGCGCCGCCAACTATGCAAATGTCGGTCTAAACAGTTATGGGAAATATTCAACTGGCCACCGACAAACCATCGGGCAAAGGGAGGTTGCCAGTCCAGCACCCGGTCCCATTTTTTAAACCAATGCAATTCCTGCTCCGCCAGTTCCCCCCAGAACTTCTCTGGATTGTTCGCCGCCCGGCTGTACAGTTGCTCATACTCCCGCCCACTGCGCACATAGGCCTGTTCACTAAACTCCGTGGGGGGATTAAAAAGTCGCTCTTCCTGGAGGATGGATTCAATGGTATCTGACATGGTTCTCCGTCTTGGTCGTCAATGGCCCTGGGCCCAACGTTGACGATTGTCGCAAAATTTTTTGCCCTTTCCCCGAATTTGTAACTTTTTGTATTTCTTTGCCTCTGCTGTTTACCCTGGGGGCGGCCTAGGATAGAAGAAGGAAGCCAGTATTGATTGCAGTTCGTTTGGCAGTGGGGAGCAAGAGAAATTACACCCTTGATGGGATTCCAGCCATAACCCCTTACTCGGAGATTTACACCATGAAACTCAACTATCTACTCACGGCGATCGCCACCCTTGGTATTTTGACCAGCTTTACCCCCGGCGCCGACGCCCAATTTCGTAACTATAATCGTTACGGCAATTACAACAACAACAACAACCCTGGCGATCGGATTGGCACCCCAGGCTTTAGCCAGCCGATTTTTATGCCTAATCGCGGCAATACCTATAATACCTATCCCAACGGTTACTACAGAGGCTACAACTACAACCGCAATTATCGGGGTAAGGAAGAATTAACCATCATCAATGGTGGTAATAATTGTGTCAACTGCCGGGTGAATGGTTGGGAGCGTCGGGATAATAATAATTGGCACCATCGACGCCATCGCAAAGAGTATTTTTATTACTAATATTTCCCCTTGGTTGACGGCCATAAAAAATCCCTGTTTAACCTCAATTAAGTCAACAGGGAGATGATTGTTTTGGGGAAAATTTGACGCTGGTTGAAAAATAGCTTAACACCGTCAAATCATTGCCTAGGCTTTATTAGGCAACGCCGTTTCTGGGGGGAGCTTAATGTCCTTAGCTAAGCCGAGGAAAGATAGGACTTTGATGGTCATCCACGTTAAATCCACTTCCCACCACTGCAAACCATGGCGAGCGGAGTATTGGTAAGCGTGGTGATTATTGTGCCAGCCTTCCCCAAAAGTTAACAAAGCCACCCACCAACAATTACGGGAATAATCATTGGATTCGTGGCTAACGTAGCCGAATTTATGGGTAGCACTATTGACAAACCAAGTGAAGTGGAAAACAAACACGAGGCGGACAAAAATGCCCCAAATAACAAAGGGCCAGCCCCCTAAAGCAAACAAAATTAAGCCCAGGACCACTTGAATAGGAACTAAATTATTCTGGCAAAATTGATAAAATTTATCGTCTTGAATATCTTTGGTGTAACGGGGAATATCCTGTTTGGCAGGAATTTCAAACATCATCCAGCCCATGTGGCTCCACCAAAACCCTTTATTGGAGTCGTGGGGATCGGGATTAGTATCGGAAAATTTGTGGTGCATGCGGTGTAAACCAACCCACTCGAATACGCCCCCCTGACAGGCTAGGGTGCCACAGACTACGAAAACATATTCCAACCACTTAGGGACGTTAAAACTACGGTGGGAAATGCAACGGTGGAAACCCAGGGTAATGCCAACACCGCCGGTAATCACATAGAGTAAGAAAGCCACCCCCACTGCTTTCCAACTAAAAAACTGGGGGAGGAAAGCCAACAAGGCCACCAAGTGAATGGAGGTAAAAAAGAAGATCACAGTCCAAGCAGGAGTTAGCTTAGGCTTGGAATCGTTGGGAAGAGCAGCAGTCATGAAAAAAACCTAACGAAAAAACGTAATAATTGGCGCTTGCTAAAAACGATTAAACTATTGTGGAAAAGTTTGCTTAAATATAGGTATTCAATGTTTAATGGGTTTAACATCGCCGGGATTTACCAATCAGCAAAGAAAATCGAATCGGTGATGATCTCAGAGATTGGAAGATAGTTTAAGGGGAATTCCCAAACAAGCTCAAAAGTTAAATAATGTCTTAATGAAATATTCCAGCTTCCTTAAACAAGCAGAAGAAAACCTAGTCCCAATCTTTTCGGAAATCGACACAAAGGTCAAGCAAAATCTGTACAAAGTCATAGAGGCTTTTCGCCACCATCGGGTAGGGGTACAACATTTTGCCGGGGTGAGTGGTTATGGCCACGATGACCTGGGCAGAGATACCCTGGATGGGGTTTTTGCTCAAGTGATGGGGGCAGAGTCGGCCGCTGTACGGGTACAGTTTGTGTCCGGAACCCATGCGATCGCCTGTGCGTTGTACGGCATTTTGCGACCAGGGGATGAACTACTGTCGGCGGTGGGCTCTCCCTACGACACCCTCGAAGAAGTGATTGGTCTTAGGGGAAGTTGTCAAGGCTCCCTCGCTGACTTTAACATTTCTTATCGTCAATTGCCCCTTGCGGCGGCCGGCACAGTGGATTGGCAAGGGCTGGAAACGGCAGTGCGTCCAGAAACTCGCTTAGTTTTAATCCAACGTTCCTGTGGTTACAGTTGGCGCCCCAGTTTGGCGATCGCCGACATTGCCAGAATTATTAAAATTGTCAAAGCCCAAAATCCCCACACCCTTTGTTTTGTGGACAACTGCTATGGGGAATTTATCGAATTACAAGAACCTACGGCGATCGGGGCAGATTTGATGGCAGGCTCTTTGATCAAAAATCCTGGGGGCACCATTGTCACCGCTGGGGGGTATCTGGTCGGGAAAGCCGAGTGGGTAGAAGCGGGGGCCTATAGATTGACCGCTCCAGGCATTGGTTTGGAAGGGGGAGCCACTTTTGACCAAAATCGTCTCCTATACCAAGGCCTTTTCCTTGCGCCCCAAATGGTGGGGGAAGCGATGAAATGTAATCATTTATTGGCCTATGTGTTTGACCAATTGGGCTACCCGGTTAACCCGGCCCCGCTGGCCCCCCGCCGGGATGTAATCCAAGCGATTCAGTTGGGCAGCCCAGAAAAATTAATTGCTTTTTGCCGGGCACTCCAAGGGGCTTCCCCCATCAGTTCCTATCTCCAGCCAGTGCCGGCCGCCATGCCTGGTTACGCCAGTGAGGTGGTGATGGCGGGGGGCACATTTATTGACGGCAGTACCTCCGAGTTGTCCGCTGACGGCCCATTGCGGGAACCCTACACCGTTTTTTGCCAGGGAGGTACCCACTGGACCCACATGGCGATCGCCCTGGAGGAAATCTTGACCGCCTTTGAAGCGCTGGAAAAGGACGAAAAATATTGAATTATCAGGACGTCAGCCGTTTAGGGAAGTGGTCTGTGGACACCCCAAGAACGCAGTTGCTGAGCCTAGAATCGGGTTAGCTGGTCAAAACAGCCACAGTATTTGGAGGCGTGATTGACACGATTGGTTATGAAAAATTATTATTCTGCCCTTTTGGGTCGCCCCGCTAAAGTTGCCCTAGTTGCCCTAATTTTCGGTGGATTGGGCCTAGCGATGCCCAGCTACGGCCAGGAAACCCAGACCTACTACTGCTCTCCGACCGAAACGCTGTTGATTAAAATGGTGGCAGGCCCTGCCATTGAAGTTACCCTACCGGATGGGCGGACAATGGTGCTCCCCCAAGCAGAATCAGCCTCTGGCACTAAGTACAGTAATGGTTCCCTGACGGTTTGGTCTAAGGGTAATACCGCCCTAGTGGAGGAAGGCGGCACCGTTAAATGGCAGGATTGCGTCAAAATCTAGTCACCTTCATCTTCATCCCTTCATAGGACATCAATGTCATGGTCAATAATTTTCCTGCTCACCCCCGGCGATCGCCCGTCGCTTTATTGGCAACCCTACTAAGTTTTTGGGCTGTGGCGTTGGTGTTTGCCCCTGCCCAGGCTGGAGAAGTGGAAAGTCCGAATAATCCCTTTGGTTATGAAGATGCCGATCAAAGAGATTACGAAAATATGAACCAGGAAGATTATCAGGATTTAACCGACGAAAAATCCGTCAATGACAATAGCCTAGATTACGAACAAGACAATCAGTATGAGAATGACAACCAGTATGAATATGAAAATCAAGATGATGTGAAGTATCGCAACATGAACTAATTAAACCTATTCAACAACGCTGGCGATCGCCTGTTGGCCCTGGGGACTGGTGGCAAAACCCAAAAATGCTTCCACCTGGGGTGAGGGGGGCGTTTTGTAGAAATAAAATAGTTGCCGTCGCAGGGGATAGTTTTCCTGGTTGGGGCTGAGGCTGTCAATGGGGACAATCTTGGCAGTTTGCTGGTTTTCTACCTGTCCATAGGTGGCGTAACTGATACCATTGCTACCCAAAGCCCGAATGATCGGTGTGGTGGCATCCCTGGGCATGGTTTGAAAATTTGCGCCCTGACCAAAAGCTTGTCCTTGCAATACTTGGGCGGCGAAGGTTTGTTGGGTACCGCTTTCAGAAGGTCGATTGATCACCTGAATGGTACTTTTGGGTCCCCCCACCTCAGACCAATTGCTAATTTTTCCCGTAAAAATATCCCGCAGTTGGGCCAATGTTAGACCCTGGTTGAAAGGATTTTCCCTGCCTACCATAACGGCGATCGTGTCACTGGCCACCGGCACCGCCGCTAAGCCTTGGGACTGTTCCTGGGGAGTGAGGGGGCGGGAACTGGCCGCCACATCCACCTTGCCCAGAATTAGGCTAACAACGCCCTTATCGGTGCCCTGGGCATCGGTTTGCACCACTGTGCCGGGGAAAGTTTGCTGGAATTGATTTTTTAATGGCTCATTGATATTGACCATGGTGGTGGAACCATCAATTATCACCTTGGTGCCTGCTGGAACTTGGGCTGGAGCGAGAAACGCATCGGAGGCTTGCAATTCTGGGGGAGGAGGTAATTTGCTCGGTTCACCCGCCACCGGCCCTGGGTTTTCACCGCCAGCTTGGAACCGTTGCCATAGCCACCAACCGCCCCCCGCCACCACCATTCCAGTAATGGCTAAAGCGCCGATTAAGATAACTGCTTCATTTTTTTGCCCCATGGGTCATTGCTCCCAAATCTATGCCATTGAAGTGCGAAGATCATAGCCCATTTAGTTTTTGTTAACCTTTATTTAATCTTGGGGTAATTCTGCCTAGCCCCTTTTGTCTGCATATGGACTTTAAAATTGAAACAGATTTCCCCTGTTAGGTTAATCGTCATGGTGCCAACCCTAGATCGCCAACAATTAGTTTCCCTCAATCTTCCCGACCAAGTGTCACTCCAGGTCACCCCAGAGCAATTTGCCCAGTTGGCGATCGCCAATCGGGATCTAAGACTAGAACGTACCGCCACAGGAGCTTTGATTGTGAACCCTCCCACTGGTAGCGAATCTGGTAATCGTAACGCGAGAATTATCACTCAACTTGGGGTGTGGAGTGAAGCAAATGAAAACCTGGGTGAAATTTTCGATTCCTCCGCCGGCTTTAAACTTCCCAATGGGGCTAATCGATCGCCAGATGCCTCCTGGGTTGCTAGGCAACGTTGGGATGCCCTAACCCCAGCAGAAAGAAAAACTTTTGCTCCCCTTTGTCCCGATTTCGTAGTGGAATTAAGTTCTGCCACTGACACCATCAAGGACTTGCGGGAAAAGATGGAAGAATATATGGAAAATGGTGCCAAATTAGGTTGGTTGATCGATCCCCAAAATAGACGGGTAGAAATTTATCGCCCCAGGCAAGCTGTCGAAGTTTTACAAAATCCAGACACATTATCGGGGGAAGCAGTTTTGCCGGGATTCACCCTGTCTCTAAAAAGAATTTTTCCGATTTAATCACCATATTTTTCCTTTCTTTCCTAACTTATATGCTGAAATTTATCAACCACTGAAATGATTTTTGTGTAGTGATTACTTCAATAATTTTCAAAATTTTGTTATCAATCCTGAAGCTCTTGCGCACAATTTGGATGATATTTTTTTCTTCTAATTTTTTCCTCACTTTGGTGTCAACTACTTGGCAAAAATCAAAATAGAACTATCTCCACCTGCCCTTGTATGATGGTGAAACAGAATAATTTTGAGATTCTAGAAAGGTAAACGAATGAAAATTTTGGTCACCGGCGGCACAGGCTTTTTGGGCACAACCCTCTGCAATCAACTCGAGGCCCAGGGCCACGAATTAACCAAAATCAATTCCCGCAACTGCGACCTGACCCAACCTAATTCCCTACATCAGTTTACCAAGGGCAGTTTCGACCAAATTTATCACCTGGCGGCCTGGACTCAAGCCGGAGATTTTTGTTTATTCCATCCGGGGGAACAGTGGTTGATCAACCAAAAATTAAACACTAACGTTCTAGATTGGTGGCATGGCCAACAACCCCAGGCAAAGTTGATTTTCATGGGTACCAGTTGCGCCTATGACCCCAATTTGCCTCTGGAGGAGGAATATTACCTCACCGGTTTACCCATTGATAGTTTGTTCACCTACGCCATGACCAAAAGGATGCTCTATGCGGGAGCATTGGCATTACAAAAACAATATGGACTGAAATATCTCTGCCTAGTGCCTTCAACATTATATGGCCCCGGCTACCACACCGACGGACGGCAAATGCATTTCATTTTTGACCTGATTCGCAAAATTATTCGGGGTAAGCTCTACGGCGAAACGGTTACTCTCTGGGGAGATGGTTATCAGCGGCGGGAACTGGTCTTTGTGGAGGATTTTGCCCGTATTGCCCTGGAACTGGCGGCCACTGTGGATAATGATTTGGTTAATATTGGTGCCGGGGAAGAGTTTACCATTCGTCGTTTTGCGGAGTTAATTTGCCAGGAAGTGGGCTACGACTTCAATTTGATTGAATTTGACACCAGCCGTTATGTGGGGGCTAAGTCTAAATGCTTAGGGGTGAAAAAACTCCAGGGTCTCATGCCGGATTTGCAGCTAACCAGCTTGGATCAAGGCTTGGCAAAAACGATTAAATGGTTCTGGACAGAACAGGAAAAGTTAGTGCCTGAAACTGTTGCTTAAATTGAATACGATTGTCGTATCGTTTTTAACTTTGAGAAAAATCATAAAACCCCACAGCCTACATTCCGCAGGCTCTACCAATAGTTAAGAAGTTTAGATGAAAACACTAAATATAGAGCAGTCTTCTTGTACGACTTACTTGGGAGTGAAGAGGCAAACCCTGAAATAGGCTTGCTGTCGTACTCGATTTCAAACAAAAGTGTACTATGTGCGGAAGCTAGGCTACAGGAAGAAATAGTTCTAATTGATATCGGAGCTCACGATGAAGTCAATTAAAACGATCGCCCAGTTGCCTATTTCTGTATACTGAAAGGGAAATGAAAATCAACTTAGCAAACATCTCTACACAAAGCCAAAATTACCATTAACCGTACTCGAAAAACAAAGTAATTTATAACCTTCGTAAAAAATGTTTATTAGTAGAGTTCATTTGTCTAAAATAATTGGAACAAAACCTAGCAATATTAGGAAGACAAAAAAAGTAAATAATGAAATTATTATTCACCTATGGGACTCTGACAAAATTGTTAGAATAAATTTTGAGGAGTATGAAGATTTCATCAAAAAAAGCCAAGGTAACACTGACAAGTCAGACTACTCGTTAAAACAACAATCATTTGGGGCTATTTTATTGTTAGCAGGTTTAGCTATATCCTTAGTTGGAGTCAATATGAATACCTCCGCTGGTTCGACATTTGGTCGTTCATCTAATTTCAACAAAATAAACAATCAAAACACCATAGGTGGTTTTGTATTTTTGAGTGGTATTATTCTTATTGCCACATCCAAATCTTAATAGCTTCACTTTTTTGTATTAAGATACGCATCTCTTCTCCTTGCGATTTATGAAAACCCCAAAGACTTCTGACTATGGTTCCTGGCGATCGCCAATTACGGCCGATGCTCTGTTGGCGGGGAGTATCGGTTTGGGAGCGGTGCAAAACAGCGGCGAAGATGTCTTTTGGTTAGAAGCAAGACCGGCGGAAAAAGGGCGCAACGTCTTGGTGCAACGCCGACCCGATGGCACTGTGCGGGATGTCACCCCGGCCCCCTTTAATGTCCGCACCAGGGTGCATGAATATGGTGGTGGAGCCTTTTTGGTCACGGTAGATAGGGTAGTTTATTTCAGTAATTTCAGCGACCAACAAGTTTACGTCCAAAGTGTTGAGCAGGAACCGCAACAGTTGACCCACACACCGGACTGCCGTTTTGCTGATTTTGTCTTGGATCAACCCAGACAAAGGTTAATTGCCGTTGGTGAACGTCACAATGCAGAGGAAAAAGAACCGGAAAATTTTCTCGCCGCCATTAGTCTAGAAAACGGAGAAGTAACGGCGATCGCCACGGGCCATGATTTTTATTCTTCCCCCCGCCTCAGTCCTGACGGGCAAAAATTGGCTTGGATTACCTGGGACCACCCGAATATGCCCTGGGATGCGACCCAACTGTGGTTGGCCGACATTGACCAAGCAGGCAACCTCAGTAATCTTAAAATCACTGCTGGGCAGGCAGGTAATGAATCCATCCATGAACCCCAATGGTGCCCCGACGGCAGTTTATATTTTGTTGGCGATCGATCCGATTGGTGGAATTTGTATCGCTATCACAAAGGGGAAGTGGATAACGTTTTTCCCCTCGATGCGGAATTTGCCTATCCCCATTGGGTATTCGGTCTGCGGAGTTATACCTTTGTTGATGTTGACACCATTATTTGTACCTTCACCCAGGATGGTGCTTGGCAGTTGGGCAAACTGAAACCCTCCCGTAAACAGTTAAGCATTTTGGGACTGCCCTACAGCAACTACTCTTCCCTATGCAGTGACGGCAAAACCGTCTGGTTCATCGGCAGTGGCCCCACCACCCCCTCGGCGGTAGTTGCCCTGGCTGTGGAAGCCCAGGAAACGGAAATTCTCAAAGTAGCCAGCGATTTTGACCTTGACCCGGCCTACCTGGCCCGGCCCCAAGCAATCAATTTTTCCAGTAATGATGGACAAATCGCCCACGCCTGGTATTACCCCCCCACCAACGGTGATTTCCAAGGCCCTTCCGATGCCCTTCCTCCCCTATTGGTCAAAAGCCATGGTGGCCCCACCGCCGCGGCCGGCAATTCCCTAAGTTTAAAAATTCAGTATTGGACTAGTCGAGGTTTTGCCTATGTGGATGTCAATTACGGAGGCAGTACGGGCTATGGCCGGGATTATCGTCAACGATTGAATGGGCAGTGGGGCATTGTCGATGTGGCGGATTGTGTCAATGCGGCCCGTTACCTAGCAGACCAAGGTCTAGTTGATGGGGAGCAACTGGCCATTTCTGGCGGTAGTGCGGGGGGTTATACTACTCTGGCGGCCCTAACTTTCCACAATACTTTTAAAGCTGGGGCTAGCTATTACGGGGTCAGTGATCTGACTGCTCTGGCCACCGATACCCACAAATTTGAGGCCCGTTATCTAGATGGTCTCATTGGTCCCTATCCGGAAAGAGAAGATCTATACGAACGGCGATCGCCAGTAAACCATGCGAATCAACTTACTTGCCCAGTGATTTTCTTCCAAGGTTTAGAGGATAGGGTGGTGCCCCCCAACCAAACGGAAATGATGGTGGCAGCCCTCAAAGCCAAGGGCATTAAGGTGGAATATGTGGCTTTTCCCGAAGAACAACATGGCTTCCGCATCGCCGCCAACATTAAAAAAGCCCTGGAGTCAGAACTTGCTTTCTACGGCGAAGTGTTCGGCTTTACCCCCGCCGCAGATTGACGACTAATGACCAGGGGGCGGATTTTGCCACAAGACTAATTTGTGCAATAATCAGAGTTTGCGTATAAATTACCGTATTCCTTCCTGCAACAGTTATGGCTAAAAAAGGTAAGGGGGCACGCCTCGTCATCACCCTAGAATGCACCGAGTGCCGCAGTAACCCCGACAAACGTTCTAATGGCGTTAATCGTTACACCACGATGAAAAATCGTCGTAACACCACCGCCCGGTTGGAACTGAAAAAATTCTGCACCCATTGCAACAAACACACCATCCACAAGGAAACCAAATAATTTCCCTGGTCTGTGATTATTTTCTTTAGTTCGGTATCCGCTTTGTAACCGAGATGCCCAAACTAGCACCCTATCAAGTTATTTTCGCTAATCTCCATGAACTACTACCGTAAACGCCTTTCTCCCCTACCCCCCAATCAACCGATTGATTATAAAGACACGGAATTATTGCGTAAATTCATCACTGAACGAGGCAAGATTCTCCCCCGGCGCATCACTGGTTTGACCGCTAAACAACAACGGGATTTAACTACTGCGGTGAAGCGCTCCCGTTTGGTAGCTTTGTTACCTTTCGTCAACAAAGAAATTTAGTTTTTTCCGTAGAAAATTAAATACACTCCAATGTCTGTGAATTAGGGTCGAGAAAATCTTTTCGTTTTGGGCCCTATTTTTCCTCTTTTAGTAGTTCCCTAGCTATTTGTAGATACCTATCTCTATTTTTTTGAACTCCATCAAACCGAGATAGGTTTCTTGTAATTTCCGCTACTATTGGACTCATCCAGCCAATTACTTCAAGAATTCTGTCGTGTTGTTGCTTAATTTTGGAGTTATTACAAATTGGTTCATGATGGAATATTTTGTTCCTGAATTGATTGATATTTCCCAATTCCTTGGACAATTTTTCTCTATATCTCCAAGATCTGGGTAACTGGGGCATAAAGTCTTTGTTTTTAAACAGGACAGGATAAAGTTTTTGCTTATGTTCATATTCCCTGTAGGACAATGCTGTCCAGAATCCCAGAGTCAAAGAGCTAAGAATTTGATTATGCCTTAGTTCTCTACCTTGGCGTTGGATGATCTTTTGAATTTTTTCCCTATCTTTATCACAAAGAAATGAATGGGCTTTTGTAGTTGGAAGAAGCCAATCTTCACCATAAAGACAATAAATTGCATGGTCAAAGTGGTTTCTTAAAGTTATTTCATAGCTTTGTAGCAGTGGATAAAAGCACTCACTCAACGCAATATTCCAGAGATAATTCCCAAATATATCAGCGTGACTCTCTTTGTTGGAAATACGGTAGGAAACCAGTCTTCAATATGACAGGGCTTTCCTTAGTTCCTGTTGTCGAATTTGCCGAAAATCCACCGTTTCGTTAGAATAGAGTTGAGTCCCATGGTTAATCCTCTGTCAGTATAGCTGTTATTGATCCAAGGGTAAGAATAATTCTGTGAATTCTAGACCGGTTATTCAAACGGCGATTATTCGTCGTTCTACCTCCGGGTAGAAAATACAGGGAAATGCAGTAGCTTTTGTGGTTGCTGCATTTTTCTTTACCCGTGAAATTCATTCGCCACAGAAATTGTGGTTGGGGTAAACCAATTTCTATCCTGGGGAACTGGAACTTTTCCAACTTTGCCCCTATCCTAGGCGTATCCCCTTGGGGAATTTGGGTGCAGAGGAGTAAACTTTATGGTCTTGAGTCGAGACGTTAAATCTTCCCCGGAACAAAGTTCTAGGGTTTCGTCAACGTTATCCGGCTACCGTTTGGCGGAATTGATTCGTCAGCGGGCTTGGGTGGAGATTGACCAGGCGGCGTTGGTGCATAACGTCCAGCAGTTCCGGCAGTATGTGGGGCCGAAAACCAATTTGATGGCGGTGGTCAAAGCTGATGCCTATGGCCATGGAGCAATTCGAGTGGCCCAAACTGCGTTACAGGCCGGGGCCGATTGGTTGGCGATCGCCACTTTAGGAGAGGGCATCGAACTGAGGGAAGCGGGCATCACTGCCCCCATTTTGATCCTGGGGGGTATTAATAGCCCAGAAGAAATTGAAGCCATTGCCCATTGGCAACTGCAACCTACCCTCTGTTCCCCGGAACAGGCCCAACTGTTTAACGATATTTTGGCTAAGTTGGGCAAGGTTTTACCAGTACATCTCAAGTTAGATACGGGTATGACTCGGCTCGGTACCCCTTGGCCCCAAGCGGTGAGCTTTGTTGGTTTGGTGCAATCTTTACCTCAACTACAGCTAGCCAGTTTATATTCCCATCTGGCCACGGCGGACGACCCCAACAACACCACCATGCTCCAGCAACAGCAACGTTTTACCACGGCGATCGCCAGTTTACGCCAAGCCCATTTACCCATACCCAAATTACATTTAGCCAACTCTGCGGCCACCCTCCATGGCCCCGCTTGGCACTACGACATGGTCCGGGTAGGTTTAGGTTTGTATGGTCTGTATCCCGCTCTCCATTTAGGCGATCGCCTAGATTTAAAGCCTGTATTAACGGTACGGGCTAAAATCACCCAGATCAGAACCATTCCCCCCGGTACTGGCGTTAGTTACGGTCACCAATTTGTCAGTGAAGAAACCATGCCCATGGGGGTGGTGGGCATTGGCTATGCGGATGGTGTCCCCCGTAATCTTTCCAATCAATTAAAAGTACTTCTGCGGGGCCAACCAGTGCGACAAATTGGGGCCATCACCATGGATCAAATGATGGTAGATTTACGGGGCGTTGATAACCCCCAAGTGGGGGAAGTGGTTACTCTCATCGGCCAAGACGGCGATCGTCAAATCACAGCAGACCATTGGGCCTCTACTTTAGGCACCATCTCCTGGGAAATTCTCTGCGGCTTCAAACATCGCCTACCCCGCATTCTTGTTTAATTAGGCGTGGTTAATCTTTATTGAGCTATCGTTTCTGACCGGAAAAACTGCCCAGTTCCTAAGCTCCCAAAACCTAGAGCCTATCACTTCCGCTAATTGATCTCTCACGAACAGACGATCACCAAGAAAACAAATTATCATGGCCGTGAGTGGCTACTGTTAAATCCTCAGTATGTTTACCTTTACATTGATATAAAATTTTTCTTGACTAGCATTGGGTGATTTTTCATCAAAAAGACCAATTTATTTACATTGGGTACTAATTTTTCCCTCAGTACTCCAAGTTTTGCTGGCTGGGGGGGCCTTGCTCTTGTTAGCGCCACAATTGGATTTTTTTGACCAACTTAACAACAATGTCCCTCTTTTCTTCATTTTGGGCATTGTCATTTTCTTAATTCCTACCCTCGCTAGCTTCTACATTGCTTGGTCGATTATCAAACCGCTAAAGAAACTAGTCACTGCAAGTCAGAGTCTGGCCGCAGGTCGTTGGCACAGGCCAATATCTGAACCAATGGCCTTTGTAGAAATTCAACAACTAGCCAACGCTATCAATGCCATGGCCCTGCAGCTGCAGCAAACCCTAGAACAGGACAAGGAAGAACTCCAGGAGTCAAGGGAATTGTATCAACAAGTAGTACAAAATCAAACAGATTTTATTTTGCGCTCCCAACCAGATACTACCATCACTTTTGCCAATGACCCCCTTTGTCAAGCTTTAGGACTTTCTTTACCGCAGGTAATCGGTTTGCAATGGCTGGATTTTATTAGCAAAGAAGATTTAAAAATAGTACTAGACAAAATAGCCGGCTTAACTCCAGAAGAGCCACAATTTATCAATGAAAATCAGGATCAAAGGGCGGGAGGCGTAGTGGGCTACACCCAATGGATTAACCGGGGAATTTTCAATGACAAGGATGAATTAATTGAAATTCAGTCCGTTGGTCGGGACATCTCGACCCTTAAAGAAACCCAACTAGAATTAAGACAAAGTCAGAAATTTATTCAAAGCATCGCCGAAGCCACCCCCAGTCTTCTATACATATATGACCACGTTAAACCAGGTAATGCCTATAGCAATCGTTCCGTTGCTGAATTTTTGGGCTATTCTCCTGAAGAAATTCAAGCTATGGGCGCTAGTTTGTTTGCAAATATCTGCCATCCAGAGGATTTATCCCGAGTTTTAACCGCAGTGAAAGAATGCAAGAATTTAAAAGATCGAGAAATAGTTGAAATTGAGTATCGAGTTAAAGACTCAAATAATAACTGGCGATGGCTCCTGAGTCGGGATCTAGTTTTCAGTCGGACAAAATCAGGTGAAGTCTGGCAAACTTTAGGTACATCCCAGGACATTACCCAACGCAAAGAGGCAGAAATTGAGTTGCAAAAAATTAAAAGCTTTCTTGCTTCCATCGTGGAAAATATTCCCGATGTAGTCTTTGTTAAAGATGCAAAAACCCTAAAATATCTAGAACTAAATAAAGCTGGTGAAAATTTAATCGGTTATACCAAGGATGAGGTATTAGGAAAAAGTGACTATGATCTATTTCCTCAAGAGCAAGCGGAATGGTTTACCCAACAGGACCAAAAGGCTTTATTGGCGGGGGAAGTTCAAGATGTGCCTCAGGAATCTATTCAAACTGCCCACCAGGGAATACGTATTTTACACACCAAGAAAATTCCGATTGCAGACGAACTAGGTCGGGCAAAATACCTATTGGGAATTTCCGCCGATATTACCGATCTACTGGAATCAGAGCAGCGTTTACGGGAAGTCGCCCGCCATATTCCCGGAGTAATTTATCAATTTAGAATGCGTCCGGATGGAACTTTTCATTTTCCCTATGCCAGTGAGGGTATCCGTGATATTTACGGGGTTAGTCCCAAGGAAGTGCAGGAAAATTCCGATGTGCTTTTAAATGTGCTCCATCCGGATGATTTGGAGGGCATTTTCGAATCAGTTTACAAATCAGCGGCAAATTTGACCCCCTGGTATTACGAATATCGAGTCTGTCTTCCCAATGGGCGGATCATTTGGGTACTGGGTTATGCTACGCCTCAGCGAGAAAGTGATGGAAGTACTATTTGGCATGGTTATATTAGAGACATCACAGAACAAAAGGAAAGAGAATATCTGCTAATTGCCGAAAAAGAAAGGGCAGAAAATGCTGAACAAATTCTCCAAAAAGCTCAAGTCCGTCTGGAAAGATTTAATAAAAAACTAAGTCAATTAATAGATATCGATGGGTTGACAAAGATCGCTAACCGTCGTTGCTTTAATGTCCGTATTAAACAGGAATGGCGTAGGTTGTCGAGGGATCGAGGCCCCATATCTTTACTTTTATTTGATATAGATTTTTTTAAAAGTTACAACGATTACTATGGTCACCCGGAGGGAGATATCTGCCTAATTAAGGTAGCCCAGACTGCGAGAAAAGCCGCCGTTCGCCCAGCGGATTTAGTGGCCCGTTTTGGGGGGGAAGAATTTGCAGTCATTCTGCCGGACACGGATGTTGATGGCGCTATTCTCGTTACTCAAAAGATTAGTGGAGCCATTACCCAATTGGCGATCGCCCATGCAGCTTCCCCCATCGGTGGGCAAATCACCATTAGCTTAGGCATCAGCACCCAGTTTCCTTCTAAGGAAAATTCCCCCAGGACCCTCATTGAGCAAGCAGATCGAGCCCTGTATAAAGCAAAACGCCGGGGGAGAAATCAATATGTGGTCTGGACGGAGGAACTGGAAGAGGAGCCCTCACTTTCATGAGGTTCCAAAGCTAGGACAGCATCCTTGAGAGCTTCAGAACGGTCGTTATAGCAATTACTTTCGGGTACAAAGCGGAACACTTCTAATTTTTCCAGGCGTCGTTTGGTTTGGCCCGTTGCTCCCACAATGTAAACTGCCCGACCTTTTTCCGCTGCCTCCTCAATGGCATTTTCCAGGGCCAGGGAAGCGGTTACTCCCAAATGGGGCACATCATTGACATCGAAAACAATGGCGTCACATTCTTGAATGGCATTGTGCTCCCTGGCGATCGCCTTAGCCACCCCAAAAATCATCGGCCCACTGAGTTGGAAAAGCAACACCCTACCATTGCCTTCATCTAACCAACGTTTTTCAGTGGCAGAAAGAAGAATTTTATCGTCAGCGTCGCTAATACTTTTCACCGATTTGGATTGCAACGCACTCATACGTTCAATGGTGAGAATATTGGCAATAAATACACCAATACCTACTGCGGCGATCAAATCGACCAACACTGTCAGGGCAATGACCGCATACATGATCAATGCCCCTTTAATGGAGACATGGTGGGCTCGTTTGAGGAAGCCCCAATCAATAATGTCCACCCCAACTTTGAAAGCAATACCTGCTAATACGGCTAGGGGGATAGTGGCCGCTAATTTAGCCGCCCCAAGAATGACCACCAATAACACCATTGCCCGGATCAAGCCAGACAGGGCTGTGCGTCCCCCGGATTGAATATTCACCACCGTCCCCATGGTGGCCCCAGCTCCCCCCAAGCCACCAAATAAACCAGACATTACGTTGCCGATGCCCTGGCCGACTAATTCTTTATTGGAGTTATGTTCTGTGCGGGTCAAGCTATCAGCCACCACCGAAGTCAGGAGAGCATCAATACAGCCCAACATCCCCAGAACGGCGGCATCGATCAGCATTCTCTGTAATTGATCAGCCTGAAACACTGGTAGCTGTAGAGCGGGCAAACCGGCCTGAATCTCACCAATGCGACGGATATCTAGATCTCCAAATAAAATGATAGAAATAATGGTGCCCAACACCAAAGCCACCAATTGGGGCGGAGCAAATTTTTTCCAACGGGAAGGCATAAACCAAATAATGCCCACCGTCATCAGTGCCAATAGAGTCTCCACTGGTCTGACATTGCTAACTAGGTTGGGTAAGGCCTGGAGGGTACCGATCACTCCCCCCTTGGGACTGGCCTGGCCAAGGAAGGGGGCCAACTGTAAAATCACCAAAATAATGCCAATGCCGGACATAAAGCCGGAAATGACCGTGTAGGGCATCATGGTGACGTATTTGCCCAATTTAAGCAGACCAAAAGCAATCTGGAACAGCCCCGCCATCATCACCACGGTGAAGGCCATGGCTAGGCCGTTGTCAGGATCCGCCGCCACTAAACTGGCAATAACTGCCGTTTGTACCACAGTCATGGGCCCGGTGGGTTCCGAAATCAAGGTGGGGGTGCCGCCAAATAAGGCCGCAAAGAAGCCGACAATCACCGCCCCCCAAAGTCCGGCCGTTGCCCCCGCTCCGGAAGCAATCCCGAAGGCTAGGGCCATGGGGAGAGCAATAACCGCCGCTGTTACCCCGCCAAAAATGTCCCCCTGCAGGTTCCTAAAATTAATTTTGTTAGTTATTTCCATTATTTAATTCCCCAAAAATGGGTTAATCATAGTCTTTAGTCTATTCAAAACAGATTTCCATAGAGAATATTCTAGGACTCATTTTTGTTTCAGGCAATAATACAGATAGATGAAATCTATATGAGATCCTGTTCTTGGCTCCTTTGATGATGGGCTTCATCGATGTCCCGCCGCCGAGCTTGGCACTGGTCAATCTCCCTCACCTCTGGTTGGGCCGGTTTGTAACTGGTTATTTCCCTAAACTGCGGGGATCTAGGGCATCCCGTAGCCCGTCCCCCAATAGATTAAAGGCCAACACAGTCAAAATAATTAGTACTGCCGGGGGCCACACCAACCAAGGTTGCAATACCAGAATAGAAGCATTAGTAGCAATGGAAAGTAAATTGCCCCAACTGGGATCTGGTTGTTGAATGCCCAGGCCGATCAAGCTCAGCACCGATTCAGCCACAATGAATCCAGGCACTGCCAGGGTGGCGGAAATGATAATGTAACTGGCGGTTTGGGGCAGAATGTGGCGCACAATAATCCTTGCCGCCCCGGCCCCCATGGCTTTGGCCGCTTGGACATATTCCTGTTGTTTGAGGGAAAGGACTTGGCCTCGGATTACCCTAGCCAACCCAGACCAACTAATAAAAGAGGTAATTACTACAATGAGCAAAAATCGTTGGGCGCTGCTCAAACCAGGGGGCAGTACCGCCGCTAGGGCCACCAAGAGGTAAATGCCGGGGATGGTCATCAGCACTTCCACCAAGCGCATTAAAACGACATCCAGCCAACCACCAAAGTAACCAGCCACGCCTCCCACCACCATACCCAGGGGGAAGGAAATGGTAATACCAATCAGGCCAATGAATAAACTGATGCGGCCACCAAACAGCAGACGGCTAAATTGATCCCTTCCCTGTTCATCTGTACCCAACAGGTTGAGTTTACCGGGCCCTAGGGTGCCAATTAAATGGCGATCGCCTCGGATGCCTGGAAAAATTTCCACTGGGGTGAAACTGGGCGGCAAGGGTAATTTAATCTGTCCCCAAACGTAACCATCTCCTTTGACCCAAAGGCGGACTGGGGAGGGTTGGCTGAAATCCACTTCCAGGGGTCTTAGTCCCGTTTCTAAATCCGTGGGCAACTGGCGGGTGGGATAGACGGTGGGCCCGATCCATTGCCCCTCAGGTGATCGCCAATGGATTTGGGTAGGGGGCAACAGGGAACCATCCACTTGGGCATTGTAGGGATTGTAGGGGGCAAAAATATCCGCTCCAATGACAAGAACATAAAACAACAACAGCAGGATGGCACCCCAACGGGCTAGGCTATTGCGCCGCAGTTTTTTCCACCAATCCATAAAGATCTGTCCCCTAGCAACGGCCGCTATCTGAATCCAGATAACGCTCAATCAACAAAATAGCAACAATATCATCCACCGGGCGGGGGGGAGTCCTTAAACCCAAGGGCACCAAACGTCCCAATCCTTGGGGGGGATACATTTGCCAATATCTCTGTCTAGCTTCCACAGTACTATTTTTTTCGTTCACCAACGCTAGGGCCATGGCTGGAGGCAGATAACTTTGCAGTTCTTTTTGCCATTGTTTAGCGGTGGTTTGATTGCCCATTACCACTTGCCCTACTTGATATTGCTCACATAGGACCGGTAACCGCTGGGATACTTCCTGCGCTGCTATCGTTTCGTGATATAAAATCTGGCGATCGCCAGTCATCACCGCCACTCCACATTTATCCCTACCAGGGTCAAATCCTAAATAATTCATATAATTTGCCAAATTTTTCACTATTTTTCATTGAGCCAACGTCCCATGGTAATGGTTAAGACTGTCATCAAAAAACTGGGTCTGTAACCTAGTCTGAGAAAATCTTTGGAAAAGCGCCCTACCATTGAAAAATCTATCGAAATTCCTTTGCAAAGGAGAATTTTGGCAAAACTTCCTGACTGGGGTTGAAAGTCAACTTTTCCCTAGGCAGTCGGTGGAGGGTCTGATAGAGAGAAAAGACCGTTGAGTATATCATAGGCATATCAGACGTTTTTGTTGGTTGCCACTGCCTTGCATAGCGAAGTTATTTGTTTTCCTCAACTGCCCCTCGCCGTTTACCGGGAAATCGCGGCCCATGTGCAACAGCTTGCCGGTGTGACCGCTACCCTTCTAACTCCCACTTTTACCCAATTTGACTATTACAACAGTCAGGTGGGCGGCCTTGAGCTGACTCTACAGGATGATCTTTCCCCTGGCGATCGCCAAATTATTGAGGAAATTTTGGCCTTCTATGCCGGTCGGTATGGAACTCCGGAACGACGACCCGCCATGGTTTCTTCCTACATTGCCTAGATTCCATTGCCCCCACTGCTCTCAATTTGATGGTTGCTAACCCCGCTCTGCCCCCCCAAAACATTGAAGCTGAAGAATATATCCTCGGGGGTATTCTGCTTGATCCAGAGGCGATCGGTCGCATCATTGACCTCCTAGTAGTGGATGCTTTCTATGTCAAAGCCCACCGTTTGATCTATGAGTCCATGCTCAGCCTCCATGGCCAAAGTCAACCCACGGATTTAATGTCCGTCAGTAGTTGGCTCCAGGACCACCATCACCTAGAGGCGATCGGGGGCATGATCAAATTAACCCAATTGTTAGATCGCACCATTTCAGCGGCGAACATTGACCGTTTTGCCGTCCTAGTAATGGATAAATATTTGCGCCGCCAATTGATTGCAGCGGGGCATGACATAGTTGATTTAGGTTACGAAACCAGCAAAGAATTAGAAGTAATTTTTGACGAATCGGAACAGAAAATCTTTCGATTGACCCAATCCCGTCCCCAGGCAGGACTAGTCCCCCTGTCGGAAACCTTAGTTAACACTTTCATTGAACTAGATAAATTACACGAAAAACTTTCCAGTCCGGGGGTAGAAACTCAGTTCTATGACCTCGATGCGATGACAGGGGGATTACAGCGGGCAGATTTAATTATCTTGGCTGGTCGGCCGTCAATGGGTAAGTGCTGTGCGGCCAATGCAGAAATTGTTTTAGCAAATGGACGTATTTGTACAATCGCCGAAATTTATAAGCAAAAGAAAGCAGAGTTATTAACCCTTAACCAAGATTGGAAACTCGATTGGACTAAGCCTTCAGACTTCATTGACGATGGCATTAAACCAGTTTTTCGTGTCACTACAAGATTGGGGCGTTCCCTGGAAACTACATTGGCCCATCCCTATCTAACAATAATGGGTTGGCAGACCCTTGCCAATTTAAAAGTAGGGGATAAAATTGCTGTGCCCCGTCATTTACCTTGTTTTGGCAACAAAATTTTAAATTCTGGTAAGGTCAAATTATTGGCATATTTGATTGGTGATGGAGATGTTACCGGATCCTGCCCTCGATTTACTAACATTAACCCTAGAATTAGGGCAGATTTTGAGGAGGCAACTAGGGATTTTCCAGGTATTGAACTTACTGTTGAAACTTCTAACAACACCCGCACTCCAACCTTAAGAATTTCTAAGAATGTAAAAGTAATCGCTCGGAAAAGAGAAATTTTTGGTGAGAATCTTAATAACATAATTAAAATTAAATCTTTAAAAACCAAAGAATTAGCTAGTAAAGTAAAAGTCAGCATTGCCAGCATTGATAATTGGAAAAAAGGTTATTGTTTTCCAGAGAAAAATAAATTCAAATTACTTTGCCAAGCTTTAGGAGTTGAGCCCAGTCTATTGTTGCCTCCAGGAGCTCAGGAAACGGAACTGATGAAAAATGGAGCTAGTAGTATAAAAATTTGGCTAGAAGAACTGGGGGTAGATGGTAAAACCGCCCATACCAAAATTATTCCTGATCTAGTTTTTCGATTGGAAAAATCTTTACTGGCTCTATTTCTAAATCGCTTGTTTGCCACGGACGGTTGGGCTAGCATTCTTAAAAGTCAGCAAATTCAGCTAGGTTATTGTAGTGTCAGTGAAAAATTAGCTCGACAAGTTCAGCATCTTCTTTTGAGATTTAGTATTATTGCAAAACTCAAAAGAAAAGCAATTAAATATAATAATCAATTAAGAAATGCTTGGCAATTGGATATTACTGATGCTTATTCAATTAAAAATTTTATTGAGCAAATTGGAATTTTTGATAAGGAAGAACAACTTATCGCTATTCAATCTTTACTAATCAATAAAAACCATCAAACTAACTGTGATCTTATTCCTATAGAGGTTTGGGAACAATTAAAATTAGCTAAAGAAAATGAATCTTGGTCTTCTTTAGCTAAACGTTCCGGCATTATTAATTGCAGTAATCTTCATGTAGGCAAAAGATCTTTGACAAGAGGTCGCTTACTAAAGCTATCAAACTCCCTGGCAAATGTTCCCCTTCAGCAATTGGCGACTGGTGATATTTATTGGGATGAAATTGTTTCCATTGAATCCGTTGGCTTAAAACAAGTCTATGATTTGACAGTGCCAGAAACCCATAACTTCATTGCCAATGATATCTGTGTGCACAATACAGCTTTTGGCTTAGGAATTGCCGCAAATATTGCCAAAAATCAAAATTTGCCAGTGGCTATTTTTAGCCTAGAAATGTCTAAGGAACAGTTGGCATTAAGACTTTTGGCCAGTGAATCTTTAATTGATAGTAATCGTTTGCGGACGGGGCATTTTAGCCAAGCAGAATTTGAACCGTTAACGGCGGCCATGGGCACCCTTTCTAGTTTGCCCATCTACATTGATGATACGGCAAGTATTTCCGTGACCCAAATGCGTTCCCAAGTGCGACGTCTGCAAAGTGAGCAAAAAGGTCCCTTGGGCATGGTTTTAATTGATTATTTACAACTAATGGAGGGGGGCAGTGATAATCGGGTGCAGGAGTTATCAAAAATTACCCGTTCCCTCAAAGGTTTAGCTAGGGAAATTAATGCGCCGGTAATTGCGTTATCTCAGCTGAGTCGAGCTGTAGAATCGAGAACTAATAAGCGACCAATGATGTCAGATTTGAGAGAAAGTGGTTGTATTAGTGGAGATAGTTTAGTTAACTTAGTTACAGGTAAAAGAGCCTCTATTAGAGATCTAGTAGATCAAAAAAATTTTGAAGTATGGGCAATTAATGAACAGACAATGAAACTAGAATCAGCTAAAGTTAGTCGTGTATTTTGCACTGGAAAAAAGCTAGTTTACATTTTGAAAACTCGGCTAGGTAGAACTATTAAAGCAACGGCAAATCATAAATTTTTAACTATTGATGGTTGGAAGAGATTAGATGAGTTATCTTTACAGGAGCATATTGCCCTGCCCCGTAAACTAGAAAGTCATGCTTTACAGTTAATGAGTGATGAAGAACTGGGACTACTAGGGCACTTGATTGGTGATGGCTGTACTTTGCCTCGCCATGCAATTCAATATACAAGTAATAAAATAGAATTAGCTGAGGTAAACAAATTGTCTCAGGGTGATATTTACTGGGATACCATTACCTCTATCACCGAAGCTGGAGTCGAAGAGGTTTTTGATTTAACTGTGCCAGGACCACATAACTTTGTCGCCAATGACATTATTGTCCATAACAGTATCGAACAAGACGCAGATTTGATTATGATGATTTATCGAGATGAATATTATAATCCTGACACCCCAGATCCAGGGGTAGCAGAATTGTTAATTGTTAAACATAGAAATGGACCTACCGGCGTAGTTAAACTGCTATTTAAACCGGAATTTACTCAATTTTTAAATTTGCAACAGAGTCGGGATTACTAGATTTCCCAAATTTATCCGTGAGCAGGCTTTACAAATACACCGTTACCTTGGGCACATCAGGTACGGTACAGTAAAAGCTGTTAATTTGTTATCCAAACCACCCTAGCCTTCGCTGCTATGCTTCCCCTATGCGAGAACAGATTTCTGTCCTTACCCAAAATCTTAGTCAAACTATTGTGGGCAAGGATGAGGCCATTCGTTTAGTGTTGGTGGCCCTGTTGAGTGGAGGCCATGCTCTGTTGGAAGATGTGCCCGGTGTGGGCAAAACCCTCTTGGCCAAGTCCCTGGCCCGTTCCATTAACGGTAAATTTCAGCGGGTGCAGTGTACCCCCGACTTATTGCCTACCGATATTACTGGCACTAACATTTGGAATCCCAGCAGTCGTGAGTTTGAGTTTTTGCCTGGCCCGGCCTTTGCCAATATTCTCCTGGCCGATGAAATTAACCGAGCTACCCCCCGCACCCAGGCAGCTTTGTTGGAGGTGATGGAAGAAAAACAAGTCACGGTAGATGGTGAGACCCGATTGGTGCCCCATCCCTTTTTTGTCATTGCTACCCAAAATCCCATTGAGTACCAGGGCACTTTTCCCCTACCGGAAGCCCAGTTGGATCGTTTTGCCCTTTCCCTGAGTTTGGGTTACCCCTCGGAAGCTGAGGAGTTGAAAATGCTCCAGCGGCAACAAAATCCAGAGGCGATCGCCGTAGGGGACTTACAGTCTTGTATTTCCCTAGAGGAAGTGGAGGCATTGCAAAAGACGGTGCGGCAGGTGAAACTGACGGAGGATTTGCAACAGTATCTCCTGCGCTTAGTGCGGGCTTCCCGAACGGATAAAGATGTAACTTTGGGGGTCAGTCCGCGGGGTACTACAGCTCTGCAACGGGCCACCCAAGCTTATGCCTTTTTGGAAGAACGGGATTATGCCATTGATGATGATGTAAAGTTTGTTGCTCCCCATGTTTTGGCCCACCGTTTAATTCCTGCGAGCGGTAAAGATCCCAAGGCAATTTTGCAAAGACTTTTGGACAGCGTCCCCATTTGATTTAAGCGTTTTTAATCGTTCTTTCCTATGGCCAAAACTCCCATTCTGATTACCGGTGGGGCCGGTTTTATTGGTGCTAATTTTGTTTACCATTGCGTTCAAGCCTATGACGATCGCCCCATTGTCGTTTTAGACGCCCTTACCTATGCTGGTAACCGAGCAACCCTGGCCCCTTTGGAAAAATTAGCTAATTTCCGTTTTGTTCAGGGGGATATTGGTGATCGCCATTTGTTGGATAAATTGTTGAAGGAAGAAAAGATTGAAACCATCGCCCATTTTGCGGCGGAATCCCATGTGGACCGCTCCATCCTTGGCCCTGGGGCCTTTGTGCAAACCAATGTGGTGGGGACTTTTACCTTGTTGGACTCCTTTCGGGAACATTGGCAAAATCAAAGTAAACCTACCCAGTTTCGTTTTCTCCATGTTTCCACCGATGAAGTTTATGGCAGTTTAGCTCCTGAAGAACCGGGTTTTTCAGAAACCACCCCCTACGCCCCCAATAGTCCCTATTCCGCTTCCAAGGCCGGCAGTGACCATTTAGTGCGGGCTTATTTTCACACCTACGGCTTGCCCACCTTAATTACTAATTGTTCTAATAACTACGGCCCCTATCAGTTTCCCGAAAAGCTTATTCCCCTAATGTGTCTTAACATTTTGCGCGGAGAAAAGTTGCCGGTGTATGGAGATGGGCAAAATGTGCGGGATTGGCTTTACGTCCAGGATCATTGCCAGGCTTTAGACCTGGTTTTAACTAAAGCTTTGCCGGGACAAACCTATAACATTGGCGGCAACAATGAGGTTAAAAATATTGAATTGGTTGAACTTTTATGTGACCTAATGGACGAATTAGCTCCTCATTTACCAGTTAGGCCGGCCCGACAATTGATTAGCTATGTCACCGATCGCCTAGGGCACGATCGCCGTTACGCCATTGATGCCAGCAAAATTAAGCGGGAATTGGGCTGGGAGCCCAAGGTAACAGTGGAACAGGGGTTAAGACAGACTGTGCAATGGTATTTGGACAATGAAGCTTGGTGGAGACCGCTGTTGGGGTAGCGGATCCTCGGTATAATGACGCTCCTAGAGTCATGACTACCTCCCGGTAAATTTTTCCCGACGGATTGGGCAATATTTATTGCTGGGGCTGGTTTTGATTGTTTTGTTCTATCTGAATGCGGAGGGGGGCATCGGGTTTTTCCGTTAGACCGAGGCTATTGAGCACTTGCACCACGCCAAAGGCCACCAAGACCCCCAGGATTAGCCCTCCCACCACTAGGATTACAAACCAATTGCGGGCTTTGCGTAGGGCTTCCTCCCGTCGGGCCCCAGTGATATCATCATATTCATCCAGATTGGAATTACCGTCATTAGAGCCACCGTTGGGGGAAGGGAAAACCATAAAATTTTAGGGCGATCGCCAAAATAGCCCCTTAAGATTATCTCGATTTTCCGCACTGGCAAAGGCCAAATTCCCCTCATCCTGCTGAAAGCCTAAAATTACGTGAGTTCTGATTTTTAAAGTTGAGATTATGCCACCACTGCAAATAATTCCTCAAAGGATTGCACTGGGATATCGGGCTTACTGATAATTTCAACAATTTTATTTTTGGCACTAGGACAAAGGAGAGATTCCACACAAACCTCTGCTACTTTTTGCCTGGGAATACTGCCTTCAAATAATGTATCTGCCCCAGCCATGACGATAGCGTTGTCGTTATCCTCATTTTTTAGTCCCCCTGGCCGCACAATGGTGTAGGGCACGCCGCTCTGACGGAGGTAATTTTCGCCCCACTGTTTCCATACCAAAATCAGACCAAACAGGTTGAGGGGATGGAAGAAATTGGATACACAGAGAGAAGATACCAGCACCAACTGTTCAATGTCACTGGCTTTGGCCACATCCACTAGGTTACGGGTGCCTAAATAGTCCACTTTAAACGGCCCAGTTAAATCCACGCTGGGCCTGGCTCCGGCCGCACTAATCACCGCAGTGCAACCGGCGATCGCTGCCTTGATGGTTTCCGGTTCCAGCAAATCCCCCACCATAATTTCCGTTCCTAGGGGTAACACCGCCTTGGCACTGTCATAGTTCCGCACCAAAGCCCGCACTGCAATTTGGCGATCAATTAGGGTATGGACAACCCGTTTGCCCGTTTCTCCGGTGGCACCGATAATTAAAACTTTCATAGGTAAATTTGATGGATTCTGGAGTAATGTAACCGCCCTCAACCTAAACCTAGAAAGCAATTTCTGCCAAGCGCCGTTGCAACATTTTGGGAAACTGCCCGTAGTACCGCTTATTTAACGGTGAAGGATGGGGTAAAGGCATTAATTTAACAATTTTTTGACTAGTTTTGCCCGTCCCTGTGCTGGCTTTGATCAACACATCTAAGGACGATTCATAGCGATCGCCACCCCGAAAAAATTCATCCAACTGTCCCTTAGCAGCATAGGGTGCAAACCATTTAAAAGCTTCCGTTCCCAGGGTGATAATTTGTTTGCCTTGCCAATGGAACACCAATAATTGCTCCACAAAAGGACGAAACCGCTCCTTTACCTTAACGGAATAGGCCTTATTCTCCGGGGGCTTATAGGGCACTGTATTGGTGAGCAAAATCCTTTGGCAAACAGTTTGTAGATCGTCTTGACCTTTGGGCGCCCGACCCTGCCAAGCTTCAAAAAAGCCCTTCCTCACTAAGCGGCCCGCCGCTCCGATCAAGGGTTGACCTTGGCGTACCTCATCTGCTCCCAGATCTCGACCAAAAAAACAAAGCTGACTACCCAGATTCCCTCCGAACAAAATCGGCTCCAGGGCATCCTTGCTGGCCTGTTGGTAAATGGGAGAATCCAGGGGAAAAGGCTCCCGTTCTGCTTCTTGGCGAATACTACGGATCAGGGTTTGAAGCTCTGACATGGAAAAATGGAAAAACTGAATAACTGATTGATAAGAGAATTGGCGAAGTAAACTAGGGCACCTATGGCCCAATCCAAAGGGAAACGTCCCAGGGCCACAGACAGCTAAATGTTAAAGACTGTTGCAGAAGTGTGCGTCTCCGCTAATGCCATGGTAGTTTTTATAGGAATCCCAAGTCCCTCGATTGGATACTTTTCAGTTATTTTTTAGTTAACAGCATTGCTCAAGGAGGAAAAAGGACAGTGTCAGCGACCCCGGTAGATCTTCCCCAGCCCCAAGAAGCCATCAGTGATTACGTGGCGGAACTGCAACTGCACATGACTCTCCAGGCCCGTAACCTGGTGCCTACCCTAACCCAAACCCCTGGGCCATGCCATAGCCTCGTGCATGAAAGCCAAGCCATGGTAGAAAAAATCATCTCCCGCCAGCGCCGTTAGGAGATCTACTGAATATTTCCTGATATTTCCCCCAGTAGGGTCAGCCCAAGAAGTTTTCATTTCGTCCTGAACGATGGTTTCGTCGATCGCCTGCCAATGGTTGTCGGTAATGGTGGTATAATCCTGACTTTGCTGCATCAAAAATGGTGCGTCACAAAAAAGCCCAAACCTAGAGATGGAAGGTAGCACTACCTGTGCGGTTAGACCAAGGTCAGACCCGAAGTAATCTGCGCCTCCATGGTTCGCGGTTCTGAACTTTATTGGAAGCCCATGATCAAGAATTGTTTTCCCTGGTTAAAAGTTGGCGCCCTTGCCACCAGCGCTGCCTTGTTAAGCATCACCCCAGCCTTAGCCGACCAGCCAGAAACCTTTGCCAGCGTTGACTATTTTCAGGGTAGGCAGTCCGTTCCCATCGAAGTGGAAATGCCAACGGGGGGATTTGGTAATATCGGTTCCCCTATTTACCAAGGGGCTTGCCCTGCTACTTTTGAGCCCATTGTGCAGCGTGTTGTGGGAGCCAAGGCCATGCCTAATTGGGGCGTGTTGGTGGAAAGGCTGGATGATCGCCGGGTGCTATATAGCCATAACGAAAATAAGTTCTTTATTCCCGCTTCCAACGCGAAGATTTTCACCACAGCGGCGGCTCTACAACGGTTGGGTCCCAATGCCACAGTGCGTTCCCAGCCCCTCCGCAACTGGGTAATGACCACCAATAAACGCTCCAACAACAGCTATGCAGAACTGTTGCTCAACACCGTCGGCGGACCAGGGGCCGTTAAAGCAGCGGTGGCAGAATTGGGGGTTAATCCCCAGGGTTTTCGGGTGGCGGACGGTTCTGGTTTGTCCCGCAATAATGCGGCTACGCCCCGTTCCCTAGTGGATACCCTCCAGGCCATGTACCGCAGCAGCAATAGTAGTTTGTTCGTTTCTTCCATGCCGATCGCTGGTCAGGACGGTACTTTAGCCCGACGGATGAAAGCCACCACGGCCCATAATAATGTTTTCGCCAAAACAGGCACCCTGCGGGGGGTACGGGCTCTGTCCGGTTATGCTAACACCCCGGCCCACGGCACTGTTGTTTTCAGCATTTTGGCCAACGATTGGAGCCGCTCCGGAGATAACCTCGTGCGGGCCATTGACCAGTTAGTGGTGCAAATTAACAATATGGGAGCCTGCGACTAATCCACAAATCCACAGTTAGTAAAGGATCACAAAAATGGATTGGTCAGCAATTGCGACATCGTTGACGGCCCAGGGCTTGGAGGTGATCCAAGACCCCCAACAAAGACAAAAACTATCCAGCGATTACGCCCATTTCAGCCCTATTTTGGTGGAGCAGTTACATGGTAAACAGGCAGACCTGGTGGTGTTGGCTCGATCAGAACCAGAGGCGATCGCCGTGATCCGTTGCTGTGTGGCAAATCAAATTCCCCTCACAGTACGGGGGGCAGGCACGGGCAATTATGGTCAATGTGTTCCCCTCCAGGGGGGCATTGTGTTGGATTTGTCCCCTATGCAAAGGATTATTAGCCTGGAACCAGGGCGAGCGGTGGTGGAGCCGGGAGTAAAGTTAGGCAAGCTAGAACAGCAGGCTAAACAAATGGGCTGGGAATTGCGGTTGTTACCTTCTACCTATCAAACAGCTACGGTGGGGGGCTTTGTCAGTGGCGGCAGTACCGGCATCGGCGCAGTCAACTATGGCACCCTATTTGACCCCGGCAATGTCCAGAGCCTAACGGTATTAACCATGGAGGCGGAACCCCAGCGTCTGGTTTTAGCTGGTGAAGCGGCCCAACCGGTCATCCACGGCTATGGCACCAATGGCATTATCACTGAAATTACTTTACCCCTGGCCCCGGCTTTACCCTGGCAGGAAGCCATTGTCAGTTTTGCAGATCTATCAGCGGCGATCGCCTTTGCCCAAAATTTAGCCAACCAGGACGGCATTGTTAGCAAGGAAATTTCCATTCAAGGCCATCCCATTCCGCAATATTTCAGTGGTTTAAAAAATTATTATCGGCCCGGTGACCACTGGGTAATGGTGATTGTTTCCGCCTTAGACTGGCTAGCTTTTACGGAATTAGCCAAAGCAAATAAAGGGCAAATTATTTTTGAGCAAAATCCCCAAGCCCTTGGCAAAAAAGTTAGTTTAATTGAATTTAATTGGAACCACACCACCCTGTTGGCTAGGGCCATGGATTCCAATCTCACCTATCTCCAGGTATTTTTCTATCAAGATTTAGAACAAATTCTTACCCTAGAAAAACTCTTTCAAGATGAGATTATGTTCCACATTGAAATGATGCGTATCCAAGGGGTAATGTGTTTGGCTGGTTTTCCTTTGGTTAAATTTACCAACGGCGATCTCCTAGAAGAGATTATGACGGCTCACCAAAATCTAGGGGCCAGAATTGCCAATCCCCACACCTACAGTTTGGCCGGAGGTTCAGTACAACCCCTGCCAGAATCCCAATTAATTTTTAAACGGCAAGTAGATCCTTTTAATTTACTCAACCCAGGCAAATTGACCGATTGATCTCTTAATTTAGCTATCGCTCTTTTATGAGTCTAGTTGGTAGAGTAAAGATAATTGTGACAAAAGACGTGGTCTGAAAAAGCCATGTCTGTCGCACCTTTAACCCTGTCTCAAAACGATAGGTTTGGGCTGATTAATCACGAATACAAAAATTAATCTTTCTTGGCAAAGGTTTGGTAACTTTTCTGGAGAAGAAATTCAAGAAGTGCCTGCTCTATAACAGAATATATTCATGGTAGAGCAGGAGTATTTGGATACAGATTAAACCTGGGTAGGCAATCAACTAATCCACTTAGCCGACTAGTTCCCGCACATCTGACACTTGCCCCGTAATGGCCGCCGCTGCCACCATAGCTGGACTCATTAACAAGGTGCGACCAGAGGCAGAACCCTGACGCCCCTTAAAATTGCGGTTGGAGGAAGAAGCACTCAGTTGATCGCCCTGGAGTTTATCTGGGTTCATGGCCAAACACATGGAACAGCCTGCTTCCCGCCATTCAAAGCCCGCCGCTTGAAAAATTTGATCTAATCCCGCTGCTTCGGCCTGTTGCTTCACCCGTTCGGAACCAGGTACCACAAAGGCTTTTACCCCTGCCGCCACCTGATGTCCCTTGGCTACTTTAGCTGCTTCTTCCAGGTCACTCAAACGGCCGTTGGTGCAACTACCAATGAAACAAACATCAACCTTGGTACCCTTTAGTGGCTGTCCCGGCTGGAATTGCATATATTTGTAGGCTTCGCTGGCGATCGCCTGGTCATCGGGGTCGAGGCTGTCGAGGGTGGGAACAGGTTCACTAATACCAATGCCTTGGCCGGGGGTGATACCCCAGGTAACGGTGGGCTCAATGTCCTCTGCCCGGAAGGAAACCACATCGTCATACACTGCATCGGGGTCACTAGCGATACTGCGCCACCATTGCAAGGCCTTGTCCCAATCTTCCCCTTGGGGAGCAAACTCCCGCCCCTTCAGGTATGCAAAGGTCACTTCATCTGGGTTGATATAACCACAGCGGGCTCCCCCCTCAATGGACATATTGCAAACGGTCATGCGTTCTTCCATGTCCAGGTTGGCAAAGGTTGACCCAGCATATTCGTAGGCATAGCCCACACCACCCTTAACGCCCAATTTGCGGATAATGTGGAGAATAACATCCTTGGCGTAGACCCCAGGCGCCAAATCACCGTCAACCTCAATTTTTCTCACCTTTAACTTGTTTAAGCTCAAACTCTGGGCCGCTAACACGTCCCGTACTTGGGAAGTGCCAATGCCAAAGGCGATCGCTCCGAAGGCTCCGTGGGTTGAAGTGTGGGAGTCGCCACAGGCAATGGTCATACCCGGTTGAGTTAGGCCCTGTTCCGGGGCAATGACGTGGACAATGCCTTGATTGCCGGAGCCAATGGGATGGAAGCGAATATTATGGGCCTTAGTATTGACCTCCAAAGCCTGCATCATTTCTTCGGCTAGGGAATCCTGAAAAGGCCGTTGTTGATTTTCCGTTGGTACAATGTGGTCCACTGTGGCCACTGTTCTTTCTGGATACATAACCCGCAACCCCCGCTCCTTCAGCATGGCAAAGGCCTGGGGACTGGTGACTTCGTGGATCAGGTGCAACCCGATGAAGAGTTGGGTTTGACCCGATGGCAAAACACTGATGGTGTGGAGATCCCAAACTTTATCAAATAAGGTTCTTGCGCTCATAGTGGAAGTCTAGACAGGGCGATCGCCGAGGGAAAATGAATGGAGGATAGGTAGTCGTAGTAACTATCACCATCTTAGCCTGACCTGACAACCTGCACCTAGGGACAGTAAAGGAGAAAAATCAAGTTAATTTGGTCTTGAAATCGGGGAAATTAGGCTAGGATGACAGTCAGAGCCAGCTTGAGAAACTGCCCTGGCACCCCCGACAAAGATTTGATTGATTAATCCCTATGAGTACTATTTTAGTTGTCGAGGATGAAAGTATTATCCGGGAGTTGATTGGGGAGACTCTGAGTTTGGAAAACTACGGGATTCTAGAAGCGGAAAATGGGGTTGTGGCCTTGGGGCTACTCAACTCTCTGGAGGTGATGCCCGATTTAATCATCTGTGATGTGATGATGCCGGAAATGGACGGCCACGGCTTGATTACGGCTCTACAGCAAGACCCTAAAACAGCGGCCATTCCCTTCATTTTTCTCACGGCCCTGGGAACTATGCAAGATTTTCGCAAGGGGATGAATTCCGGAGCGGATGATTATCTGATTAAGCCCTTTAAACAAGAAGATTTGCTGAATGCGGTTAATAGCCGTTTGCAAAAACAAGCCAAGTTGTCAGCCTTTTACCAGAGAAATCTGCTCCTTTCGTCCAGCGATAGGCGTCGCCGCTCCAGTAGCACAGGCACACCGACCCTAACCCCCGATGAGGCAGAAATTTGGCGGGATTTGGAAGTAGGTTTAAACACCGGACAAGTTTGTCTCTTTTACCAACCGAAAGTAGCCATTCACAACCATTGTTTGATCGGCTGTGAAGCGCTCATCCGTTGGCATCATCCCCGTAAAGGTTTTGTTTCTCCAGGAATTTTCATCCCGATCGCCGAAAAAACAGGCTTTATCAGCGTGGTGGGGGAATGGGTGATTGAAACAGCGTTACGTCAGTGCCAGCAATGGCAATACCTAGGGCTGGATCCGCTGAAAGTGGCGATCAATATTTCTGCCCAACAATTCCATGGAGAAGATCTAATTTGCATTTTGCGGCTCGGCACCCAAAAGTATGATGTTAGTCCCCAACAATTGGAAGTGGAATTAACGGAAACCCTGTTGGTGAAAAATGTCCAGGATTCTATTGACCAGTTAAATGAACTCCGGGCCGAGGGCTTCAGCGTGGCGATCGACGACTTTGGCACTGGTTACTCTTCCCTGAGTTATCTACAACAGTTCCCCTTTGACGTTCTGAAAATAGATCAAAGCTTTGTTCGTCACATTGACAAAAACGCCAAAAATAAAACTATCACCGCCTCGATTATCAACCTGGCCCACGAACTGGATTTGCGGGTAGTGGCTGAAGGGGTTGAAACCTGGGCAGAATACGATACCATTGCGGACATGAGGTGTGACGAGTTGCAAGGCTATCTTTTTAGTCGTCCTCTACCAGTGGCGGATTTCAACGAGTTGTTAAGCCAGGGCACAGACAGTCCTATTTTGCCCCTACGCCGCTGATAGTCCAGTCAAGATGCGAAAAATTAATCAAATCAATAATGGTATTACACCAACAACGTTTCTCCCTCGACCATGGAGCTTTTTGTCAAACCTTAGCCCAAACTGAAAATTTACTCATTATCCAAGACCTGGATGGGGTTTGCATGGAGCTAGTGCAGAATCCCCTCAGCCGTCGCCTTGATGCTGATTATGTCCGGGCCACCACCCTCTTCGCTGACCATTTTTATGTATTGACCAATGGGGAGCATGTTGGGAAAAGAGGAGTACAGGGCATTGCGGAACGGGCCTTTGGGGATGTACCTTTTGTGCAACAGGAAGGGCTATATTTGCCTGGTTTGGCGGCCGGGGGAGTGCAGTGGCAGGATCGCCATGGCAACGTGAGTCATCCTGGAGTAGGGCAAACGGAGTTGGAGTTTTTAGCGGCGGTGCCATCAAAAATCAAGAGCTGTTTACGGCAATTTTTTAGTAACCATGCCGGGGTACTTTCTCCGGAGCAGTTGGAAATGGGCATCGATGCTTCGGTTTTAGATAATGTGGCTTCCCCCACAGCAAATCTAAATACCTTGGCTAATTTATTGCAAGACAGTCCGCAAATTTACCGGGATTTGCAGGAAACCATGGCCCAATTATTGGACCAACTAATGGCAGATGCAGCGGGTCAGGATTTGGGTAACAGTTTTTTCGTCCACTATGCTCCTAATTTGGGCCGGGATGAACAGGGTAAGGAAATTATTCGTTGGGCCAAGGCTGGGAATTCCGGCACCACCGACTTTCAGTTTATGTTGCAGGGGGGGGTCAAAGAAGCAGGGGTTTTGGCCTTGCTGAACCGTTACTACCACAGTCGGACGGGGCAATATCCTTTGGGGGAAAGTTTTAGTGCTCGCCAAGCCCCCCCATCCCACCAGGATTTGTTGCATTTGGTGAAAACGAAATTTGATCTGGACTTGATGCCCTTGATCATTGGGGTTGGGGATACGATCACTAGCCAGGTGGATGAAACTACCGGTGAAATTCGACGCGGCGGGAGCGATCGCCAATTTTTGCAACTAATCCAAGACTTGGGAGATTTGGGAAATCAGGGTAACTTAGTGGTGTATGTGGACAGTTCCCAGGGGGAGGTAAAAAACCGTCAACCTCTGCAATTAGAAACCGTGGCAGGGCAAACCCAAGTGGTGGCCGGCCCTGGGGATATGCGGGACAGGGAAGATCCATTGAAGATTAATGTGGCTTTTCCCGGTGGCCATGACCAGTATGTCGCGGCGTTTAAACAGGCGGCCCAGCGCCGACGAACCCATTTTTCCCAGTAGTTGCAGTGGTTGAGCCGTCCTCTGTAATTGCCCTAGGTTCTTCCTTTCCAGGGAATTATGGACGGAGTCGCACCAGTTAGTTTGAACCGTTTGATTTTTTTGTTGTATCGTAACTTTTGCCTATGGCTAGTGTCAGTTTTGAACAGGTAACTAAACAGTTTGGTGATTATGTTGCCGTTAATAATTTGAATTTGGAAATTGAGGACGGGGAGTTTTTAGTGTTTGTGGGGCCGTCCGGTTGTGGCAAAACCACTTCTCTAAGACTTTTGGCCGGGCTGGAAACCGTTAGTCAAGGACAAATCTGCATTGGCGATCGCCGGGTGAATGAACTATCTCCCAAGGATCGAGACATTGCCATGGTGTTCCAGTCCTATGCTCTCTATCCCCACATGAGCGTCTATGACAATATGGCCTTTAGTCTCGATTTACAAGGCAAGTCCAAAGACGAAATTAAGCAACGGGTTCACAGCGCCGCTGAATTGTTAGGCATTGAAAAATTACTGCACCGCAAGCCCAAAGAATTATCTGGAGGGCAACGGCAGCGAGTGGCAGTGGGCAGGGCCATTGTGCGTAAACCCTCCGTGTTTTTAATGGATGAACCCCTTTCCAACTTAGATGCCATGCTCCGGGTGCAGGCCCGCAAGGAAATCAGCAAACTCCACAGCGATCTGGCCACTACCTTCATTTACGTTACCCACGACCAGGTGGAAGCCATGACCATGGGCGATCGTATTGCCGTGATGAAGGATGGTATTTTGCAACAGGTGGATAGTCCCGCTAATTTATACAATCAGCCCGCTAACCTATTTGTGGCCGGTTTCATTGGCAGCCCCGCCATGAACTTTTTTCAGGTGGAAAGATCAAGTCAAGCAGAGGAAGAAAAACTCAATTTGGATGGTGTGGCCCTACCATTACCAGAAACCGTGGCCAAAAACGGCGATCGTGCCATTACCCTCGGTATTCGCCCTGAAAATATTTATCATCCCCAGTACTTACCGCTAGAAATTGAGCCCATGGAATTACCCGCCACCATTAACCTAGTGGAAATGATGGGTAATGAATTGATTGTTTATGCCCAAACCGCCGCCGGCACAGAATTTGTGGCTCGCATTGATCCCAGGGTAGAGATTAAACAAAAAGACTCAGTTAAGTTTGTGGTTGATGCTCACCGCTTCTACTACTTTGATCGGGAAATGGAAACGGCTATTACTTAGAAATTGTTGGCGAAGCTTTAGTTTTTCTCCTAAATTACCTGGGGCTGGAGGATTTGTATTTGATTTATCCCCAAGCTTGGGCAATCAGGAGAGATTTTCAAACATTTTTTCAAAGGGTTACAGCGGTTACGGTATCTGAGCAGCACAGCAAAACCCTTACAAAATAATCGTTACTACTGTCATGTGTGTATCAAGTTGATTCAGAGTTTGCTGTAACTACTTTTCTAAACCTTCCCAGTTGTTACCCAATAAGCCATAAATTTAACGGTTGAGTTGTCGATATAATCTTTGCCACTGTTGCCGTAAACCAAAGGAGTTAGTACTGGTTTCTGCTTCTAGATTCCATAAACTTTCATAGAAAAAGAAAGAGGTGCCGGCAAAATCTTGATCATCAACCCATTGGGCTTGCTGTTGAATTCTCTGGGGAGGAATAGGACGATTTTTTAAGCCACTCAAAATGCCCACCACTACGGGGATTTCCACTTTAGTTTGTTGCACTGAAGATTGTTGTAATTCCCCGGTAAAAGCGGCTTGTTTTTCTCGGTAAATCTGTAAAACCAACTCATCCACCACCCCGGCTTGATGCCAAGTTTGCCAATCTAATAAAAAGCAATTTTTAGAGAAGGTTTGGGGATTGGGGGAAATGGAAATGGTCAAATCCGATTTTACCGCTTTCAAAATGGGTACTAAATTTCGTACATAACGACTAATCTTCGTCGATCGCCAATCGGTCCATTGCTGCCAAACAGGGTCGGAGCTAACGCAGTTTTGATTTAGGTTTAACTCAGGGTCCGGGGGCGGTTCATTGCCTGTCTCTTGGCGGTATAACTCAACAGTGATGGGGTCATAACCAAAATTGTAGGGATAACCAAAATGATCGTCCAATTGAATACCATCGACATCGTACCGACGGACCAAATCCACCAATAAAGTAGTAATTAGCTGTTGTACTTCGGGATGGAGAGGATTTAACCACACCCGAGGGATAACGCCCCCTTCGAGCCAAATAGTTTCCCCCTGAGCATTGGCGGTCAACCAATGGGGATGGTTTTTGATCCACTCACTCTCCGCCGGGGCCATAAAGCCAAATTCAAACCAGGGAATAACCCGCAAAGATTTTTCTTTGCCTAAGCTAATTACCTCCGCCAACATGTCCCGATCGCCTAGTTTGGGATCTTGGTTTTGCCCTAACCATTGTTGGGCCACCACACTGGGATAGAGGGTATGGCCATCGTTCCACACCGTCGGGTAAAGGGTGTTGAAGTTAGTCCTTTTCAAGTCGGCGATCGCCGTTTTTAATTGAGCGGAATCATAAAGCACATTGCTATCGACATTGGTCAACCAAACTCCCCGAACTTTAGTGGGGGAAGCCAGGGAATTTTCCCACAGCAAAACTGTGCCAACCATGAGGCTAACTGTCAGTAAGAATAATCCTAAACCCCGCAAGAATTTTCGAAAACAAAACTTAAACATTACATAATTTAAGTTTAAATCGGTCGATAAACTCGATAGTTGATGCTAGGAAAAATATTGTCCATAACTTCTACCTTTTCTAGCCAACCCGCATCCACCTTGCCAGCTCGAATATCATCAAACAATTTATCAAAGCGCAACAGATGGGAACGGGTACGGCGTACCGCATAGGGCACCATGGTTCCCGTCCGCATAATAAACGCCCAGTCGGAGGATTGGGCCAGCAACAATTCCCGCGCCGCTTGGTTTAAAGCCCGTTCTTCCAGCTCATCCACCGCCTCTCGATAACTCAAGTCAATCATACGCTCGGCGGCTTTATGTAGATGGGGATAAATCCAAGCATTGGTTTCATTAAGCCAATATTCATGGAAACCTTTATAACCCCAACTGGATTGGGAAGGACGACAAACCTGTTGGTTGGGATTCCCCCGCAGATAGTCCGCCAAATGGGTCATCTCAAACGTGTCTTGATCAAACCAGGATTTGCGGAATAGATAGTCAATAAACCACGGGCCTTCGTACCACCAATGGCCAAACAGTTCCGCATCGTAGGGGGACACGACCAGGGGAGGACGTCCCATAATACCCGCTAGGTGGCCTACCTGTTGCTGGCGGTTGTACATAAAGTTAGCAGCGTGTTCAGCGGCCTTTTCTTTGGCCCAGTAGGGATCGTACCAAGCCTTTTCCGACAGTCCCCCATCCCGACTGGTGATTTTGTGATATTTGATGCCAATATTTTTCCGCTGACCGTTGGGCATGATGTAGGGCTTGATGTACTCATACTCCGCTTCCCAGCCCAAATCTTTATAAAATTCCCGATAAACCGGATCCCCTGGATAACCCACCTGGGAAGACCACACCTGTTGGGAAGATTCATGGTCCCGGCCAAAGGCGGCCACCCCTGTTTCAGTAAAGATGGGGGCATAGGTGCCAAACCGGGGTCGGGGACGGGCGTATAAAATGCCATGGCCATCTACCAGAAAATACCGCAGACCCGCATCGGCCAGCATTCTTTCCACCCCTTCGTAATAGGCACACTCCGGCAACCAAATGCCCTTTGGCGATCGCCCAAAGTTTTCTTCATAATGCTCACAAGCCACCTTAATTTGGGACCACACTGCCTGGGGATACATTTTCATCAAAGGAAAGTATCCATGGGTGGCACCACAAGTAATAATTTCCAGATTATTGCTGTCTTGAAACTGTTTAAAAGCTGTAACTAAATCCCCGTCGTAACGCTCCCAGGTTTCCCGAATGGTGGCAAATTCCTGGGCGTAGAAATTAGCTAAATACTGTAGATGGCCGTTATGTTCATTACGAACAATTTCTTTTTCTAATAATTCCTGCAACAAGGATAAATGGGCTTCATAACGCCTTTGCAACAGGGGATCCCGGAGCATAGAAACCAACGGCGGCGTCATGCTCATGGTAATTTTAAAATCTACCCCATCCCGCTTCAAACCTTCAAATACATGGATAAGGGGAATATAGGTCTCTGTGATGGCTTCGTATAACCATTCCTCCTCCAAAACATAATCGCTTTCTGGGTGCCGAACGAAGGGAAGATGGGCGTGGAGGACAAGGGCAACATAGCCAAGAGCCATAGGAGTTACGCACCTGATGCGGGATAGTACAAAGTTAGCGGCTAACTTGTAGCCAATCTTATCAAAATATGGCCCGGGAAAACTTTGCCTCAGATGGCGGGGATCGGGGGGGATCATTTAGCCAAGCTCGATATAATACACCCCATAGCCCATTGCTTCCCCTACCATGCTCATTCCCCTTACTAAAGAAACTTTTGACCAAGTGGTACCTGTTATTGCTACTGGTGCCCAGTATTCCTATGCCTGGGGTAAGGTCTATAACCTTTTAGCCAGATTACTGATCTCCCTCTTAATTGTGGTTTCTATTTGGATTGTGGGCTTAATTTTTGGCCACGGAGCCCAGGGAGTGGAATTGGTCTGTTTCATTATCGGCGGCATGTATTGGCTTTGGTGTCCAGTTTATGTGGCCAGTGTGAGGAATAATCAATACCGTCGTTTTCCCTATGTGGGTTTTTGGCGGGGGGAAGTGCTGGACATTTTCATCACCGAAGAATTAATTAGTCAGACCCAGCAGGCGGATCAGTTTGGGCAGTTGGTGCTGGTGGAAAATATTGAGCGGCGCATTAACCTGGAGGTCGGCGATCGCCAGGGATTTTCGGCGGTGGTACAGGCTCCCGTACAGAAAACGTACAAAGCGATTCGGCCGGGCATGGTGGCGGAAATGTTGTTGTTCTCTAAAAATGCTGAGTTGGAGAGGGTTGGCAAATTAAGTGACCTCTATTTACCCCAGTTAGACCTCTGGGTGGGGGACTATCCAGTGGTTCGTCGGGATATTTTTCGCGATATTAGCAATCAGTTCGGCTCTTCATCTCCCCGTCGTCGTCGGTCTCCATCCTTGGGTGCTTCTGGCCAATTTCGTTAAGTTTGGTTACGCAATTGGGCTAGTTTCCGGCTGTTGAGCAAAAATTCACATTTATTTATCTTTCATTGTTCTTTTCTGGTCAATGGACTGTTTCTACGATTGAAACTCCGGTGCTGACCACGGGGATCAGGCGGGATTCAATTAGTTCACTGGCTCTCTATTTTTGTCTGCTAATTGCTGTATGGCTTTGCCAGCAAGCTTTTAAAACCCAATTCTTTTTAGTACAAATCTCGTTTTTGTATTGGTCCCATCTTTGGCGATCGCCATGGGTAACTATACCCAGGCAAATTATTTTATTTTTGTCTCGCTTTAATAAAATCAAAAACACAAAATCTTTTTTTGAGAGTTTTAATAGCTTGAATAAGTTTTAAAGGCAATGAAAAGGAATTTAAAACTTCAAAATACTATTTAAGCCACATTAATACCCCAGGCTATTTCCCCAAGACCCCAAACCTCGCTAATAATGCGATCAGCCCAGCGGTGAACAAATAACCCTGAGCATTCCCCCAGAGCACTTCTTTAGGAGCAACTCCCTTGACACTGACACTTGCGGTATATGGCAAAGGCGGCATTGGTAAATCCACCACCAGTTGCAACATCTCCACGGCATTGGCAAAACGAGGCAAAAAAGTTCTCCAAATTGGCTGTGATCCTAAACATGACAGCACCTTTACCCTGACCGGTTTTCTCATTCCCACAATCATCGATACCCTGCAAGAAAAAGATTTCCACTACGAAGACATCTGGCCCGAGGATGTGATTTATAAGGGTTATGCCGGGGTGGATTGCGTCGAAGCCGGTGGCCCCCCCGCTGGAGCTGGTTGTGGCGGTTACGTGGTGGGGGAAACGGTAAAACTACTCAAAGAACTCAATGCCTTTGATGAATACGACGTTATTTTATTTGACGTGCTGGGGGACGTAGTTTGCGGTGGTTTCGCCGCCCCGTTGAACTATGCTGATTATTGTTTGATTGTTACGGATAATGGTTTTGATGCCCTGTTTGCTGCCAACCGGATCGCTGCTTCTGTACGAGAAAAAGCTCGTACCCATAGCCTCCGCCTGGCCGGACTAATTGGCAATCGCACCTCCAAACGGGACTTGATTGATAAATACATCGAAGCAGTGCCCATGCCAGTATTGGAAATTTTGCCCCTGATTGAAGATATTCGAGTTTCTCGGGTAAAAGGCAAAACCCTGTTTGAAATGGCTGAATCCGACCCTTCCTTAGAATATGTTTGTGATTATTATCTGAACATTGCTGATCAAATTTTGTCCCAACCGGAAGGGGTAGTACCCAAGGATGCCCAGGATCGGGATCTATTCAGCTTACTGTCTGATTTCTACCTCAATCCCACCCAGCCCACTAGCCAAACCAAAGAATTGGATCTAATGATGGTTTAAGTCTAGCCTCCTAAATCCAATCCGTCGATTCATATCTAAGCCTCCTAAATCCCCCAAAATTGGGGGACTTGGTAACTCTAAATTTTCAAAAAGTTGCCCAAAGTATTTTAGACAAGCTTGAATTCATTTTTGATGAAAGATTCCCATAGAATTCGTGGAACAACTAAAGAAATTGAGCAAGCAGTTCGTACTTTGAGAAAGGAAGCAACATAAGCTGAGAAAATTTTGTGGTATTCATGACGAAATCACCAAATTTTGGGCTTTAAGTTTCGTCGCCATCATCCTATTGGTAATTTCATTGTTGACTTTTATTGCCCGCAACTCAAATTAATAATAGAGGTTGATGGAAGCATTCATGATAACCAACAAGAATATGATCAATATCGATATGAAAAACTCAAAGAATTTGGTTGTTATGTTTTGCGATTTACCAACAATCAAGTCATTGATGATTTGGCCAGTCCTTTAGAAAAAATTACTCAGACAACACAAACTCTATTTCCCCCATTATTGGGGGTTTAGGGGGGCAAAATAAAATCCAAACTATCCTAGGAGAACCTAATTATGACCGTTGCCCAGCAAGCCCCTTCCGCTTTGAATTTTGACTGTGAAACCGGCAATTACCACACCTTTTGTCCCATTAGTTGCGTGTCTTGGCTTTACCAAAAAATTGAAGATAGCTTTTTCCTTGTAATCGGTACTAAAACCTGTGGATATTTTCTACAAAATGCCATGGGGGTAATGATTTTCGCCGAACCCCGCTATGCCATGGCAGAGCTGGAAGAAGGGGATATTTCTGCCCAGTTAAAAGACTATGAAGAACTGAAGCGACTTTGTTTGCAAATTAAGCGAGATCGGAATCCCAGTGTGATTGTCTGGATTGGCACTTGCACCACCGAAATTATCAAAATGGATCTCGAAGGTTTAGCGCCCCAATTAGAAGCAGAAATTGGCATTCCCATCGTTACGGCCCGGGCCAATGGCTTGGATTACGCTTTCACCCAAGGGGAAGATACGGTGCTGGCTTCCATGGCCCATAAATGTCCCACTTCTGCCCAGGTGCAAGGGGAGGACAAGGAAGAACGCAATGCCATTCAAAAATTGTTAACCTTTGGTCGCAAAGCTGATGCGGAAAAAGTTGAATCGGAGTATGTGGATCATCAGCCGTTGGTTTTATTTGGTTCCTTGCCCGATCCAGTGGTGACAAACTTAACTTTAGAGTTGAAAAAGCAAGGAGTAAAAGTGTCCGGTTGGTTACCCGCCAAACGTTATACGGAATTGCCAATTATTGACGAAGGTTACTATGTGGCTGGAGTTAACCCTTTCCTCAGTCGTACCGCCACCACTTTGATGCGTCGCCGTAAATGTAAATTAATTGGTGCGGCATTTCCCATTGGCCCCGACGGCACCAGGGCTTGGATTGAAAAAATTTGCTCTGTCCTAGGCATTGAGCCCCAAAGGTTAGACGAACGGGAAGCTCAGATCTGGGAAGGTTTGGAGGATTACATTAAGTTAATTCGGGGTAAATCAGTATTCTTTATGGGGGACAATCTGTTGGAAGTTTCCCTGGCTCGTTTCTTGATTCGTTGTGGCATGACTTGCCCCGAAATTGGCATTCCCTATATGGATAAACGTTACCAAGCGGCGGAATTAGCTCTACTGGAAAAAACCTGTGCTGACATGGGGGTTCCCTTGCCAAATATTGTGGAAAAACCGGATAACTACAATCAAATTCAGCGGATTAAAGCTCTGCAACCGGATTTAGTCATCACCGGCATGGCCCATGCTAATCCCTTAGAAGCCCAGGGAATTAACACCAAATGGTCAGTGGAATTTACCTTTGCCCAAATCCATGGTTTTACCAATGCTCGGGATATTTTGGAATTGGCTACCCGTCCATTGCGTCGTAACTCCCAACTAGGGGAATTGGGCTGGGATAAGTTGATTGCCAAAGATGTGCCTGCTCAAGTTTAGATTCTGATCAGCTTTTCTTTGGACCATTTTAAGGACAGATCCACCCTGAACGGCGATCGCCTGGGGCAATGGATCTGTTTTTTTGCGATTTTAGTTATTGGATCAAAAATCTGATTAGTCTTGTTTTTTCGCTTTTATATCAACGCCGCGATATTTAATTACTTGTCCCTTTACTTCATTATTTTGGGGAGTACATGTTCCAGAAGATTCATAGTCAATTCCCCGGTAACATTTACTAATTTTCTGGGTTTTCTCGATGGGAACTGTTGATTTGGGCGATTCGTAGCTGATGCCACGGTAGTGAAGCTCTGTCTCTTTATTATCGCTAGTTGGGATATTTTGAAGATTATTTTTACTGTCAAAGCTCTGCCATAAAGGGCCAACCACGAGGGCCGTTATTATTAGCAAAATAACTTTGACTTCCCAGGGGGCTAAGAATAAGCTTGCCAGTAGGTTAACAACGGCAAAAATCACTGCCAGATGGGCAATATCATGGCGAGAGCCCCAGGCTTTATACCCAACCATTAAGCCAATACTTAGTGGCACTAAAAAAGTAAATTCCATAGCTTTGCTTGATCACTTTTGCTATCTTTGATATCTTCGGCACAGTTCCCGGTCTATTTTCCCGTTGTTCATTTACCGGCTGTGTATGTTGTAATACCCTTTAGCATAATCTTAATCTTGCTAGCCCCAAATGAAAGCTGATTTAAGCAATTACTTTTGCCCGAGTTTAAGTGGAAGAAGTTTTCTGTCGTCCTCGGCTACCGTATGGGTCAATATTCCTTTGGCCCTGACGATCGCCTTGGGTATGAATGGGATGCTAGCCCAGACCGGAGTAACCCAGGAAGTGGTGGTGTTGGAATCGGCTATGACACCGGAGGCCATTTTTGCCCGGGGGGTCAAAGCTGGGGAAGGGGGCAATTACGCTGAAGCAGTGGAGTTATTTTCCGCCGTGCTCAGGCTGAGTCCAGACTCACCGGAAACCCACTACAATCGTGGCCTGGCTTGGGAGAGACTAGGCAATGTGGACCAGGCGATCGCCGACTATGGCCGCAGCATTGCCCTAGATCGTTATTACATTCCCCCCTATATCAACCGAGGCAACCTCTACAGCCAACAGCAGGACCACTATGCGGCCATTGAGGATTTTACCCAGGCCATCACCTACGATCCCAACCGCCATAAAGCCTACTACAACCGGGCCAATAGTTATTTCCAACTGGGACAATACCCCCAGGCGATCGCCGACTATAATCGGGTGCTGGTGCTCAGACCGGACTACATCAACGCCATTTACAACCGGGGTTTAGCTCACTTCCAAGCCGGACAACTAGACAGTTCTCGTCAAGATCTGCTGTTTTCTGCCCAGGCTTACCTCAACCGTGGCGATCGCCTTGGTTACCTGGAAGCCTTGGATCAAATGGGTGAGTTGGGACTATAACTTTTGCCAGCGTAGGTCACAGAGCCACAACTTTCCTCGAGCATCCAGGGCAGAAATACCGGAGAGGGGAAGGGGATACCCCTATAATTATGGCTGTCAACTGTGTTTGGAGCATTACACACCGATGTTAAGTAAAGTCCCCGCCACCATTGAAGAAATCGCCGCCCGGGAAATTTTAGACTCCAGGGGTCGCCCCACCATTGAAGCGGAAGTCCGGCTGGAAAGTGGGGCCCACGGCATTGCCCAGGTGCCCAGTGGTGCTTCCACAGGCAGTTTTGAAGCCCATGAATTGCGGGACGGAGACCCCAAGCGCTATGACGGGAAAGGGGTGGAAAAAGCAGTCCGGAACGTGACGGAAAAAATTGCCCCGGTGGTGGAAGGCCTGGATGCCTTCGATCAAATGGCGGTGGATCAGGCCATGATTGACCGGGATGGAACAGACAATAAAAAAGAATTGGGGGCCAATGCCATTTTGGGGGTTTCCTTAGCCACTGCTAAGGCCGCCGCCGCTGAACTAGCCATTCCCCTTTACCGCTACCTGGGAGGCCCCCTGGCTAACGTACTGCCTGTACCGATGATGAACGTGATTAATGGTGGGGCCCATGCCGACAATAACGTTGATTTTCAGGAATTTATGATCATGCCGGTGGGGGCAGAAACTTTCAAAGAAGCTCTGCGCTGGGGGGCAGAAGTGTTCGCCGTGTTGGGCAAAGTGTTGAAGGAACGGAAACTGCTCTCCGGTGGAGTAGGGGACGAAGGGGGCTATGCTCCTAACCTGAAATCTAACCAGCAAGCGTTGGATATTCTCATCGAGGCGATCGAACAAGCTGGCTACAAACCCGGCAGTCAAATTGCCTTAGCCATGGACATTGCCGCCAGTGAATTTTTCAAAAATGGCCAGTATGAATACGATGGTGGTTCCCATTCTCCCCAGGAATTCATCGACTATCAAGCTAAGCTAGTGAGCCAATATCCCATTGTCTCCATTGAAGACGGTTTGCACGAAGACGATTGGGCAAGTTGGAAGAGCTTAACCGCTTCCCTGGGCACCAAAACCCAATTGGTGGGGGATGACCTGATGGTGACCAACCCTGTACGTCTACAAAAATCCATTGATTTGGGAGTTGCCAACGCTATTTTGATCAAACTCAATCAGATTGGCACCTTGAGTGAAACCTTAGAAACCATTTCCCTGGCTACCCGCCATAGTTACCGTTCCGTTATCTCCCACCGTTCTGGGGAAACGGAAGACACCACGATCGCCGACTTGGCTGTGGCCACCAGGGTGGGACAAATTAAAACCGGTTCCCTTTGTCGTTCTGAGCGGGTTGCTAAATATAACCGTTTACTCCGCATTGAAGACGAACTTGGCGATCGGGCCGTTTATGCTCCTAAAATTGGCCTGGGGCCCAAACATTCTTAGAACGTGTTTAAAAAGTTTTATTCCACCCCCTAAATCTCCTCACTAAAGCTTCGGCAATACCGGGGGAATTTCACTCAGTTTCCCCCGAAATTTGGGGGGGCAGGGGGGCTTTAAAACAGGGTCTTAGGGAGTCAGCTCAGGGACAAACTAAAACTTTGCAAACTGGTTCTTCAGATTGGATTGTTGTTTGTAATTGTCTAAACTTCCTCAGTTTTTCTATTCAAGGCTTAATTTTTCCCATGGTTGCCTTACTGGTGGACTGTGGGGATTTTTTTGTCTAACCCAACCTAACCCAAAGAGGCAATTGCATTAACTTGTCCCGTAAGCTCAACAAAGTACAATTCCACGATTAAATCGGGGTAGCGTTCCTGAATTTGTGCCCCAGCTTGGTGTAAATAACTGGCATGGAAATTTTCCTCCGCCTGGCGATCGCCAAAGGGTAAAGGGTGAACCTGAGCGTAGGCTCCACAATTTTGGTGATCAAAAATAATCACCCTACCAATGTTATGCAACTGTTTGGAAAGGGCTAGTTGATCCCAAAAAGTTTCTGCCTCGGCGGAGTGGGGAAAACCAGTCAGGGCCAGGGAAGCCCCAGCTAAGGCCACCCAATCATAGGCTTGGCTCAAACCCTGTTGACCCAGGAAAGAATGCTGATATTCAAGGAAACGGAAATCAATGCAACTGAGCACCAACGCTTTGGCTTGAGATGGATTCCCCAGGTCAGCGGGGCCGTCCATGGAAGGTAAGCCAGCCAGCAAACCGGTGGCCACCAGACCCCGGAGAAAATGGCGACGGGAGAAGGCATGGGTTGGTGGGCAACAGCCACAGGGGTAAAAATCAGGCAAATTAGCTGGTTTAGCCATAGCTACAGGCACTATAGGGGAGATGATTGGCGCTTGTGCTAGAATCAAACGTCAATAGATAACAGTATCAAGTCAGCCTAATTTTTATTCCCTGAATACGCCCTAGATTTTCTTAACTGTGGCGTGGAGGGAACGGAAAGCGGGGGAACCAACCTAGGGGCTTATTCCTAAAAATATTAGGAAGGAAAAACTCTCATTTCTAGCCCGTCAGCTAACCCCGTAGGCATTGAGGGAGGACTAATAAATCATCATTGTTCACCGATGTTTTGACTTTATTGAGAAACTCAGCCAGGGACGCAACTGTTATTTCATCCTGTTCTAAATAAAGTTGAGATTGATGATGCAAGAGTTTTGTCATTAGTTTTTGTTCGTCTATGGGATTAAAGGTTGGGAAAATTTCTGCCCCTAACCTTGTTTTGGTTTTGATCCATCCTGCCATGGCTTGGCCATTCCTTTGTTCCCCTCCTCCAAAGGGGTGATGGTAATGTGCTTTTTGGCTCATTTTCTGTCTGCTTAGGTTATTTTCGACTGATTACGGCTTACTATAATCGTCCGGAGGTTTTATGGCGGCCAATATACCTGCTTTGCTTTCCCTTGGGGTTTTTATCGGGGTTATTCTCCTGATTATGTCGGAGAAAATTCACCTAACCATCGCCGCTTTTTTGGGGGCGTTAATTCTAGTTTTCACCCATGTGATTACCCTCAAGGAGGGCATTGATTACATTAGTCAAAGTTATGCCACCCTGGCATTATTTTTTGGGGTGATGGTGTTAGTAAGATCCTTTGAACCCACCAACATTTTTCAGTATTTAGCCACCCAAATGGTATTGCTAGCCAAAGGTAGTGGCAAACTCCTAGTGCTGGGGGTAATTGCCATCACAACTCCCATCTGTGCCGTGTTACCCAATGCCACCACAGTGATGCTTTTGGCTCCCCTAATTCCTCCCTTGGCCCAGGAAATTGGCGTGGATTTTGTCCCATTGCTAATTTTAATGGTCTTTGTGGCCAACAGTGCTGGACTGTTAACGCTGGTGGGAGATCCTGCTACTTTTATCGTTGGGGATGCCATTAATATCAGTTTTAATGAGTACCTATTCAAACTGAGTTTTATGGGAGTTCTGGCCATTATTAGTATTTTGGCGATCGCCCCTATACTATTTCGTAAGATTTGGCACAGTCGGTTTACCCATTTAGAAGATCTTCCCCATCCCCAAATTAATCATCCCAAAATCTTGATGGCCGGGGGAATTATTATTGCCTTGGTGCTGATTTTTTTCGTTATTGGTGAAAACTTACCTGTTCCCATTCCCCCCGCTTCGGTGGCCCTAATGGGGGCCTGCCTCGCCTTACTTCTTGCCCACCAAAGCAAAATTGACACTGTACATAATATTTTACGGGACGTGGATTGGAGCACCCTGATATTTTTCATGTCTATTTTTGTGATTATTGGCTCTTTGGAAAAAACCGGAGTAACCGCCTCCCTTGCCCAAATTTTAGCGGTGGTAGTGGGGCAAAATATTGCTTTTGGGGCGATCGTTTTAGTATTTACAGTGGGATTGTTATCCAGTGTGGTGCCCAATATTCCCTTGGTAGTGGCCATGGTTCCCCTGCTCAAACAATATGTGGTTAATATTGGTTTTGCCGGCCCGGAAATATTGACCCCGGACTTTGCTGGACAATTACCGGTGGAAGTATTGCCTTTGTTTTACGCCATGATGTTTGGCGCTACCCTAGGAGGCAATGGCACTTTGGTGGGGGCTTCCTCCAATATTGTGGCGGCAGGCATTTCTGAACAACATGGGCGACCGATTTCCTTTCGCCGTTTTTTACACTATGGTTTGCCGGTGATGGCGGTGCAGTTGGTGGTGGCGGCTTTATTTGTGGCTTGGTTGATGCTCACCCGACAGGGTTAACCAAGCTTAATCGGAATTTGCTTGGGAGGTGGATGGCTGACTTTGCTCCATGGCGATCGCCTGACGCACTAAACGGGGATAGGCGAGGAGAAAGTACCACCACCAGAGAGCAATGACGCCGGCCACAGGTAAAGACAACCACCATTGATGGAACAGTAACCAACTGGTGGTAATAATCACTGACCCAGTGAGTAAAATTGTCCAAGGCTGACACCAACGGGGCTTTTCTGACCAAACGTCGTAATTTTCAGGATTATTCATAATGTTTTGCGGCTTAACAGCCCAAGCATAGGTTTGTAATTCATTACTGGCAGCCAGTTGAGGGGGAAACTAGATATAAGCCCCCCACTATTGCAGTTGTTTGATTAAGTCTATTTAGGAGGCCGACTGAAATTTTGACGACGGAGCCTAATAATTTTTAATCATTAATTCTTTCCCTATGGAAGCTTTTTCTTGTTTGTAATTGTTCATTCCATATTGTAAATCCCATTCAATGATTTGAGCAAAACTAAATAATTTTCTAATTTCCTCAGAATCATCGTAGGTAATTAACCATTTATGGGGACAGCTTTTCATTGTTTCAGCAAATCTTTGATGATCAAAAGAGGTATGTAAATCTCCTTTTTTGCCATAGAGTTTCGATTTAGTTGCGCTCAGGTAGGGCGGATCGAGAAAAATAAATACTTCTTCCCCCGGCGAATTAATTAATTGCTGATAATCCAGATTGGTAATGGCCACATTTGTGAGCATTGTGCCTAAATCTCTCAATCTGACAATGGAAGAATCGGTGAAACGTTTCTCAAACGCCTGTTGGGAATAGCCACCGGATTCCACTGTGCCGGAGAAGGTGATACGATTCAGCACAAAAAAACGCACTGCCCGCCCAAATTTGTCCAATTCCAGCCCATCTTCAGTTAATCGAGCAAACAGCTTTCTACCATCGGTTTGTTGATTTTTGACTTCTCTAACTGCATCCGTGAGCTCGGTAATGCCATCCTGAGCCCCTTGCCAAAAACAATATAAGTCAAAATTTAAGTCATTAATCCAATATTTATTAATGTTATCGCCAAAAATTTGTTTAATAGCTAAAAATACCGATCCCCCACCAATAAAGGGCTCCCGATACTCTTTGATCTGAGGGGGAATATGGGGCAAAATCTGCTTCAGTGCTTTGGATTTGCCCCCTGGATAACGGAGGGGACTCTTGATTTTGTCCCCTTGATCGGCAGATTTTTTTGGTTTCGCCCCCGCCTCCTTCATGATTTAATTCGCTCTATACTGCTGTTTCCAAAAATTGACCTAGGTGCCGGAATTTGTCGTACCGTAACTGTTTCCGTTCTTGGGCAGTCAATTGGGCCAAGGTGTTGAGATGGAACAATAAAGCTTCCTTCAACTTGGCGGCGGCTCCCAATGGATCGGCGTGGGCGGCCCCCTTCGGTTCGGGAATGATGCCATCAATAATTTGTAACTTGGCTAAATCTTCAGCGGTAATTTTTAGGGCGATCGCCGCTTTATCCGATTTTTTCGCATCCTTCCAGAGAATGGCAGCACAGGCCTCTGGAGTAGCCACCGTGTAAACTGCATTTTCCAGCATCAGTACCCGATCGCCAACGCCAATCCCCAACGCACCGCCGGATCCCCCCTCCCCGATCACGGTACAGAGAATGGGCACATCTAGGCGGAACATTTCCCGTAAATTAACGGCGATCGCCTCCCCTTGCCCCAACTTTTCCGCGTCAATGCCAGCCCAAGCTCCAGGGGTATCAATAAAAGTAATAATGGGCATACCAAAACGGTCAGCGTGTTCCATCAGCCGCAGTGCCTTACGGTACCCATTGGGGGCCGCCATGCCAAAATTACGGGCCACATTATCCTTGGTATCTCTGCCCTTTTGATGGCCCATAATCACCACAGGCCGAGTCCCCAACCGGGCTACTCCCCCCACCAAAGCCGGATCATCGTACCCCCCCCGATCGCCATGCATTTCAAACCAATCATCCGCAATGGCTTGGATATAGTCCAACGTGCTAGGACGGCGGGGATGGCGGGCCAACTGCAACCGCTGGGAAGGATTGAGATTGCTAAAAATTTCCTGGCGCAACTGTTCAGCCCGATTTTCTAGTTGGCTGAGCTGTTCGGACACGTCCACATTTTTTTCTTGGGCTAGTTCCCGGATTTGATTAATTTTTTCCTCTAGCTCATAGAGGGGCTTCTCAAAATCCAGCAGAAAAACACGACGCTCACTTTTACTCATAACTAGGGATGGATTAGCCGGGCTAAGGGTGATGGATTTTTCCAGCGTATCAAAAAGCCGTGACTTTAATGCCGTCGTTGACCCAACCGGCCGGAGGCAAACGCCCAGGCCGACTGTTACCACCATAAGCAAAAAAGGCTGACTGGTCCTAGCTTGATACCTTATCAGTACCACGAAAAAGAAGGAACCAACTCCGGCAAAAACCAAAGCTAAAGATAAACAAAAGATTAAGGCCAAAAGCGTGACATTGCCTATCCGCCATTCGTAAAATAGGGAAGATTGTATTTTTTGTTACGGTTATACGGTTTTTTCTCCTTCCCTTGGCCAGATTTTGCTCGTAAATTATTAAAGGTTTTCGCACCTGCTGTCAAAATTACTACCATTTTGGGCTTTGTCCAGCCCCTAGTCTGCCCTTATGTTGCTCTCAGTTCCGTAGATATTGGCTTTTTGTACATTGTCCATTTCCGGTTGACCCACTATGGTTATTTCCTCGCCGCTCCATCAAGACACAGTTTTTTCCCTCGAAGTTATTCGCTCCACTGCCAGTGAACTGGTGCGCCAAAACCGCCTCGATCGCCAGCAGCCTATCTATACTCTTTGCCAATTCATCCCAGCTCGGCAATGGTTAGCAGTGGAAAGGGAATTGGAAATGCACGATTACCTTTTGCGGGACCACATCATTGACCTGATGAATTGCGAAGCTTGGGATTTCCAAGATACAGACGGTTACGGTTGTGCCTAAGGAGAAGGGATCTTTCCTAAAAAGGTTTTGAAAAGCCCTCCTGCAAGTCTTTAGGCTTTGGGCTACCTGAGTTAGGCTCCCGAAGGTCGGGTTATAGGCAAGGCAATGTGCCGATGGGAACTATCCTCCAGCCTCCAGCAATGTCACCATCCCAGGGCGATCGCCTCTTTTGGTCCGAGATGGGCCAATTTGTCCATTTTTCCGCCAAATCAAGTATTCTGGGGTGGCATTAATGGCTGCGCCAATTCCCTAGGGGTTAACAATTGCGCTAAACTAACCTCAGCTATTATTTTTATTTCTAACTTCTATTCTATTTCTTAGCATTATCGCTAGTTATTTTTATTTTTACGATTTAACTATATATGTCAATTCATAGTGGTATTCCTTTCCGCAGGGATCGTTTGTCTATCTTTGTGGATGGGAATAATATGTTTTATGCACAGCAGAAAAATGGCTGGTTTTTTGACCCGAGAAGAGTATTATCTTTTTTCACTGAAGATCCATCTGTAAAACTCGTCAACGCTTTTTGGTACACTGGTCTGAAAGATACCCAAGACCAAAGGGGTTTTCGGGATGCCCTAATTAGTTTAGGGTACACCGTCAGAACTAAAATTCTTAAGGAATATTACGACGACATTTCCGGTAAATACTCCCAAAAAGCTAATTTAGACATTGAAATTGTCGTAGATATGTTTAACACCGTTGATCAATATGATCGGGTTGTTTTATTCAGTGGCGACGGAGATTTTGAACGGGCGATCGAGCTATTAAGATCAAAAAGTACCCACATCACCGTAGTTTCCACCGAAGGCATGATTGCCAGGGAATTACGAAATGCCACCGATCGTTATATTGATCTCAATGACATCAGACCAGCCATTGAAAAACAGGATTTTTATAGCACTGAACAAACTGCTTAGTAAAATATACAAGAAAAAAATGAACAAGCAAGAATTTTATGTTCTTATTGAAAGGGATGAAGATGGTATTTACATAGGTGAAGTCCCACAACTTAAAGCTTGCTACAGTCAGGGGGAGACCATTGATGAGTTGATGCAAAATATTCGTGAAGTCATCGAATTATGTCTTGAAGAGATTGAATTGGAATCTATTTCTGAGTTTATCGGCATCCAAAAAGTGGTGGTCTGATGGCAAAGCTTCCTACTGTAACAAGTACTCAGCTCATAGTCGTACTTCAAAAACTTGGTTTTAAATTTATTAGACAAAAAGGGAGTCACCTTCGTCTAAAAGATCAAGATAATTGAGTAGTGACCATTCCTATCCATGGCGACAAAACTATTGGAAAAGGTTTATTGTTGAAAATTATCAGAGATGCTGAAATAACCAAGGAAGAGTTAATTCGCTTATTAGATTAATTTCTAAATCCAGAAAATATGACAAGAAGAGAGCTATTCTAACTAGCTCGCTTAACCCGATGTTACTTACGATTAATAGGACAATCAAAGCGTTGATAGGGATAGCCAAAGATATTTTCTTTCGGACTTTGATCTATTTGACAATCGGGAAAATCTAGGGGAGCAAAGTAATTAACTAGCCATAAATCTACTGGTTGTTCAGCCTGTTTTAATAAATCCTGTAACTGTTCTGTGGCGACAGGATCCTGTAATTTTTCCTGGGGTAAAAAAACGAATCTTAACTGGGGTACTAACTCAGGAAAATGCCGTTGAGCTTCCCAGGCGATGCCCAACAGTTCCCCTACCTGCACCAGGCTTTTATGGGTGGTGACAATCCAACGGGTTTCGCCGACAGGATTTTCTGCTAAGAGAGTTAAAAATTTGTCGGGTCGGTAATATTTCCGGTAAGCCAAGTTATGGGTAACAGTGACAGCGCTTAAAATACCAATGATCAAAATTATCATCGGTAAATAGATGTTCCGGCGACTTTTTTGCCACCAATTTAATTGTCGCCATTGATCAAGTGATGGGACTAAATCACGACTGCGGGGGTAATTTACTTGGGGATTTTTCCCAAGGCCCACAGCAGTCATTAACATCAGTAAACTCCAAAAATTAAAGCTGTACCTTGCGCCCCTGGTGATATCTAAACCAGCTCCGTAACTGATGGTCAAATAAATAATTACCAAAACAATAAAAGTGGTAACCAAAACTAAAACCCTTGGATCTTTTTGCGTTTTTATGCCGTGCCCCAGACCCTGCCATACCACCGGGGTTAACCAGATAAAGTAGGCCAACATCCCCAGACCTGATAACACCACAAGCCACAAATTTTCCGATTCCACCGGCCATAGACAAAACATGGTGATGCCAGCGGCAGCTAATTGGGCTGGAGGGCCGAGGAGGGTATCAACCCAGGACATATCGGTGAATTGAATCCATTCCGTCATGCCATGGCCGAATTGCTTTTGGCTAATAATCACTATCCAACTGAGACCGGCGGCAGCGGTGCCCAGTATGACGGGTAAAAGGGATTTTAAAGCTAATAGAAAGTTAATTTTTCCCTGGCGATGCCATACTCCCAGCCACAGTGCTAGGGCTAGAGCCTGGGCCACTATTGGTAAAACAGCAAAAAAGTGGGCTGAAATGCCTATAGCATTGGCTAATATCCAGATAATAGTTAAGGAAAAAGATAAACGTTGATTTTTCAATAAATAGCTTAAGCTTTTTAAGCAACAGGCAATGGAAATTAGTCCCCAAATAATGGCAAAAGTGTAGTGTCTTGCTTCCTGGCTAATGAAAATTCCGTAGGGGGAAACGGCCATGAGCAGGGCAGTAAATTGGGCCAACTTTTCCTCATCTTTACCCCAAATCCACTTAGCACAGCCATAGCCTAAAGGTACGGCCAAGGTACCAAAAACAACCGGCAACGATCGCCCGATCGCCAGGGATAAATAATTGCCATGGGGGGGAAATAATCGATACCAAAGGTGGGCCAGGACGAAATAGAAGGGGGGATGGTTATCACCATTTAATAAACTCGCCGCCACGGTATTGGGCTCTGGCTGGGGTAGGGGTTGCAAAATGGTTAATAGGTCGGCAACGGTTAACACCTGGCCCAGGGGTATATCGGTAAAGGAATTGCCTAGGCTAAATACTAAGGTGGCAAATTCATCAGTCCAGGGGGGTTTACTGTCCAAATTCCAACTGCGTAGCCCAGCGGCGATCGCCGTCCAGAGCAGAAGTAACCAAAAAGAGCGGGGCATAGGCAATTAAAACAAGGGTAAAGACGGGGTTTTTCCCAACAGACAGACAATCCCCCCAGCGGTTAGGTTGCCAGGGGGAAGGAGGAGTTTTAGACAGAACATTGACTGGGTTGATTAACCCAAAGCTGAGCTAACAATGGCTTCTGCCTCCGTGAAAATAGCCTGGAGATGGGCTTCATCCTTGAAACTTTCGGCATAGATTTTGTAGACATTTTCCGTGCCGGAAGGCCGAGCGGCAAACCAACCTTCCGCCGTGGTGACTTTCAACCCACCGATCGCCGCTTGGTTGCCGGGAGCTTTAGTTAACTTGGCTGTGATGGCATCCCCGGCCAATGTGGTGGCGGTAACGTCATCGGGGGCAAGTTTTTTCAGTCGATCCTTCTGGGCTGGGCTGGCCGGAGCGTCGATGCGTTGGTAGATCGGATTGCCCAACTGAGCCGTCAAATCCTGGTAATGGAGCCCAGGGTCTTTGCCAGTTTTAGCCGTAATTTCCGCAGCCAACAGATCCATAATGGTGCCGTCCTTATCGGTGGTCCAAACGGTGCCATTTTTCTTCAGGAAGGAAGCCCCTGCACTTTCTTCACCCCCAAAGCCAAAGGAGCCGTCTAGCAAACCATTAACAAACCATTTAAAGCCCACGGGCACTTCATAGACGGAACGGTTAATTAATTGCCCCACCCGGTCAATCATGCTGCTGCTCACCAAGGTTTTACCGATCGCCGACAGTCCTGACCACTGTTGCCGCTGACTAAACAAATACCAAATGGCCACGGAAAGAAAATGATTGGGGTTCATCAAACCCACGCTGGGGGTGACAATGCCATGGCGATCGCCGTCGGTGTCATTACCAAAAGCAATATCGTAGTGATCCTTGATTTTCACCAAACTGGCCATGGCGTAGGGAGAAGAACAATCCATGCGGATCTTGCCGTCCCAATCCAGGGTCATAAATTTAAACGTCGGGTCTACCCCGGGATTAACCAGATTGATATTCAAATTATATTTAGCGGCAATGGGTTCCCAATAGCCCACATTAGCTCCCCCTAAGGGATCAACTCCTAAGCACAAACCTGCTGAGCGAATTGCGTCCAGGTCAATAATGTCCGCCAAACCTTCCACATAGGGGGTAACAAAATCATGGGCATGGGTGGTGGGGGCCTTCAACGCCCGGTCATAGTCCCATCGTTGAACTGCTCGATTGCCGGTTTTGAGCAACTCATTGGCTCGGTTCTGAATCCATTGGGTTGCTTCCGGTTCTGCTGGGCCGCCGGAAGGGGGATTATATTTAAAACCGCCATCGCTGGGGGGGTTGTGGGAAGGGGTAATAATAATACCGTCGGCCAAACCCTCTTTGCGCCCCTGGTTGTAGGTCAAAATGGCGTAGGACACCGCTGGGGTAGGGGTGAAGCGGGTCAGGTCGGTGGCGGTGGTTAAAAAGGTTTCCACCTGGTTAGCAGCCAATACTTCCAACGCAGTTTTCTGGGCCGGTTCCGAGAGAGCATGGCTATCCATCCCCATGTAAAGAGGCCCGGTGATGCCCTGGGCTTGGCGATAGTCCACCACCGCCTGGGTCACCGCCAAAATATGGGCTTCGTTAAAGGTAGCGTTGAGGGCAGAACCCCGATGGCCAGAGGTGCCAAAGCTCACTAGCTGGGCGGGATTGTCCGGATCCGGCTGTTGACGGTAGTAGTCATCTAAAAGTTTGTCCACATCCAAAAGGCTGTCGGCGGGGGGATGCTGTCCGGCGAGGGGATGAATTCTGCTTGCCATATATGGGAATTGTAAAAAATGGAGGGCGGCGATCGGGGGCTCAGACACCCAAATCCTAGCCAAAAAAGGTTAACTAGCCAAGGGCTATCCATTGACAAACAAATGGTAAAAAAATTCCCCCGACCCCTAGCCATGGGGAAAAAGTTGCCAAATTTACCTTGAGTTAATAATGCCCAGCGACAAGATTAGAGACACAAATTCAAGCTTTGTAAACAGGTCTTAAGCTATCCGGCCAAGGAGCACTCAGATTGTGTTAACGTTCAGGGGGTAGTTGCTTAACACAATTTTCCAATTAATAGTATTAATATTTCCTTAACTTGCACCTTCCGTGGTGATAAAACTAATCTGAGCTCTTGTTTGATTAACCTTCGACTGATTATTGATCCCCTGTGCAGTCTCCCCTATCCCTCTGTCTTTTTGCCCCCGAACACGTTGCCCATAGACTCAGGTCTATTCTCCAGGCCGATCGTCATCATCTGTCGAGTTTTCAAGCTTTAGATGACTTTTGTGCCTTTCTAGAAGACAAACCTGAACGGATTGATTGTTTGTTGGTCTACTACGAAGTTAATTCCTTACCAGTGCTGAATCGTCTCTATGAACAGGGGCGTTTATTGCCAATTATTTTGCTCGAACCTAGTCCTTCCGCCCTAGCAAAAACCACCAACGAACATCCGACCATTGTCTATCACAACGCCGAAATTCATCTGCCCGAATCCCAATGGTCTGAACTGCCCACCGTCGTAGACCGGGCGATCGCCCATTATTTGCACCTTGGGCCCCTCTGCACCCTCCCTAACCAAAGAGAAATTATTCCTGCCCCCATTGTCGATGAATCATCCCAAAGCTTTTTACTGCTACAGCAAAGAAGGCTGGCCGACAAACTCAAAGAAAGACTTGGTTACCTAGGAGTGTACTATAAACGCAAGCCCAGTCACTTTTATCGCAACTTTTCCCCCCAGGAAAAACAGGAATACCTAGAAGATTTGAGTTCCCAATATCGGGAGATTACCCTCAGTTACTTCAGCGATGAGGGCACAGTTAACGACCTATTAGATCAATTTGTCAACCAGGCTTTTTTTGCCGACCTGGCCATTTCCCAAATCCTCGAAATTCACATGGAGTTAATGGACGAATTTTCCCAGCACCTCAAGCTAGAAGGACGGAGTGAAGAAGTTCTCCTAGACTATCGTTTAGTGCTGATCGATATCCTCGCCCATCTGGGGGAAATGTATCGTCGTTCCATACCACGGGAGGACATTCCCTTTGATGTATATTATCAAACGGATTAATAACCGAATGCTGCGGTTTAATCATCAGTTCAACTTTTGGCTGTTGAAACTACCTCGATTCTTTGGTTATCTATTTTCTGAGTTGTTTCTTGGTTGGTTTTCCCCCTCGTCCTAGTAAACCCGTAAAATGAGCCCTTTTAAAAAAACTTACGTTCTCAAACTCTACGTAGCTGGCAATACCCCCAATTCTGTGCGGGCCCTTAAAATGCTGAAAAATATCCTTGAGCAAGAATTCCAGGGAGTTTATGCCCTCAAAGTGATCGACGTGTTAAAAAATCCCCAGTTGGCCGAAGAAGATAAAATTCTTGCTACCCCCACCTTGGCTAAAATCCTGCCGCCCCCCGTCAGGAAAATTATCGGTGATCTTTCCGACAGAGAAAAAGTGTTAATTGGTCTAGATTTGCTCTATGACGAAATTCGGGAACGGGAAGCAGAAGACCAAGACCAATAAAAAACTTGGGAACAGGGTCATCTTCCCAACACCAGCAAAAATTGTTGAATCTATTGAACCTATAGAAGACTAAGACCTCAATCGCACTGCTCAGTTTAAGCAGATTCAATTAGTTTTAGCCAAACTGTTACTTAGTTTTAATTTTACTAACTTCTTTAAAAATTTAAATTTAGCTAATGAACTTACCGATTGTTAACGAACGCAACCGCCCCGATGTGCCAAGGAAGGGAGTACAAAAAATTCGCACTGTGATTGAGGGCTTTGACGAAATTACCCATGGCGGTTTGCCCATTGGTCGTACTACCCTGGTAAGTGGCACCTCCGGTACCGGTAAAACCCTGCTGGCAGTGCAATTTCTTTATCAGGGGATCCAACACTTCGATTATCCAGGGCTATTTATTACCTTTGAAGAATCCCCCAGTGATATTATTGAAAATGCCTATAGCTTTGGTTGGGATTTACAGCAATTAATTGACGATGGCAAATTGTTTATTCTCGATGCTTCCCCGGATCCAGAGGGACAGGAAGTAGTGGGCACCTTTGACCTGTCGGCCCTCATTGAGAGAATTCAGTATGCCGTGCGGAAATATAAAGCCAAGTTAGTTTCCATTGATTCCGTCACAGCGGTATTTCAACAATATGACGCAGCTTCGGTGGTGCGGCGGGAAATTTTTCGTTTGGTGGCTCGGCTGAAACAATTACAAGTAACGTCGATCATGACTACGGAACGGGTGGAGGAATATGGCCCCATTGCCCGCTTTGGCGTCGAAGAATTTGTCTCCGATAACGTGGTGGTTTTGCGTAACGTTTTGGAAGGGGAACGGCGACGGCGCACCGTGGAAATCCTCAAACTGCGAGGCACCACCCACATGAAAGGGGAATACCCCTTCACCATTACCCACGACGGCATTAATATTTTTCCCCTGGGGGCCATGCGCCTCACCCAGAGGTCTTCCAATGCCCGAATTTCTTCGGGGGTAAAAACCTTGGACGAAATGTGTGGCGGCGGGTTTTTCAAAGATTCAATTATTTTGGCTACGGGGGCTACCGGCACCGGCAAAACCCTGTTAGTGAGCAAATTTTTACAGGAAGGTTGTCGCCAAGGAGAAAGGGCCATTTTATTTGCTTATGAAGAATCCCGGGCCCAACTTTCCCGTAATGCTTCTTCCTGGGGCATTGATTTTGAAGAAATGGAACATAAAGGTTTGTTAAAACTGCTTTGCACCTATCCGGAATCGGCGGGTTTAGAAGATCATTTGCAAATGATTAAGTCAGAAATATCCGAATTTAAACCCTCCCGCATTGCCATCGATTCCCTCTCTGCCCTGGCCCGGGGAGTGACGAATAATGCTTTCCGTCAATTTGTAATTGGGGTAACGGGCTACGCCAAACAGGAAGAAATTACTGGTTTCTTTACTAATACTACGGACCAATTTATGGGTGCCCATTCGATTACGGAATCCCATATTTCCACCATTACGGACACCATTTTGATGTTGCAGTATGTGGAGATCCGGGGGGAAATGTCCCGGGCATTGAATGTATTTAAAATGCGGGGTTCCTGGCATGATAAGGGTATTCGTGAATATAGCATTAGCCATGACGGCCCTGACATTCGGGATTCCTTCCGCAATTATGAACGAATTATTAGTGGTTCCCCCACCCGCATCAGTGTGGATGAAAAATCCGAGCTTTCCCGCATTGTTCGGGGTGTTAAGGATAAGACCGTTGAGTAGGGTTAAAAAGGGGAAGTCTTCCCATCCGATTCCCGTTTGGAAATGTAAGATGAGCAATGATTCAGGGGAGGTCTATGCAAACTAAAAACTAAATATTGCCACCAAAATCCAGACTGACTAGTAGATCGTTGAAGTCTCGATCGCCACCGCCAAACATATCTTCTACGCCGTAAAGGGATTGACCCAGGCGCATGAAATGATTTTCGTTGTCGGGATTAGCTTGTTCATACATAAAGAAGGCGTTAACACCACCGGGTCGGTTACCGGGGTTTTCCAGTAAAAATTGCTCAGTGGTTCCATTGGAGATGATGAACAAGCCGTAATTGGCCCCCGCTGTTAGCTGAGTGGTCTCCATTTTTTGGGAAAAATTGTCTGGGGCACTAAAGGTGATGCCTCCAGTCAGGGGATCCCGACCCTGGGCCATACGAACCGCTGCTTCTGCGTAGCCTGCTTGCCCTGGCAAAAAGTCTATGTTGCCATCGTTATTGTAATCAATACCCCCATTGGCATTGGCAAGTTTATATAAACCGAGGGTATTTTCAAAAGCGCCAGCCCGATGAATTTGAATATTCGTGGCGATCGCCTCCCCTGGCAAACCAGGGACAACGAGGGGGAGGGTAAAAACTTCGACGGCATATTTACCGTTGGGGGTATCCGCTGAAATCTGGGTAAAGCCTCGACTATCCTGGATTACCAACAAATTATTATCCTCAACGGAAAACATTTCGTTACTGTTTAAGTCAAGGATATAGGGGGTCAAACTATAGGCATCCTCAATGGTGACCTGGGAAAATGTGCCGACGGCTTTATGCTCGGTGGGAGCCAGGGAATTACCGGAAGTAATAACTTGTTGAGCCAGGGTTCGGTTTAAGGCCAAACTATCCGCCGGATCTGCTTCCACAACGGGGTTAAATAGACTCCGTTCACCGTTGCGAAAAACACCGGCTTGGCTTTCGAGGGCGACAAAGGCCGACCAGCCTTCATCGGTGGGATCATAGGCACCGACCAGCCCCCGGAAATCATCGTAATCAGTTTTAATGAAGCCGAACTCGAAATTGCCATTTGTGGGCAAGGACACAGCCCGCACCGTCAATGGTATTGGTTGGCCAAATCCATTTAAAAACCCTGAACCACTTAGTGGGGTTGCCAATCCCGGTGTTGTTTTCGCCAAAAGCCCGGACAATTCCACTTTGCCATCGGCCAGGCCATCTAGATCCGATGGTGCTCCGTCTTCGAGGTGCAGAAGAACCCGGTCAAATTTACCGTCATTATTGCTGTCGATTAATTCAGCGCCGACTTTACCGTCAAATAGGAATTCAGTCCAAATACCAGTGACGGGATCTTGTCTTAAAAAAGTATTTATTCCCTGGTGCTCCGGTAATAGATCAATGGCGATCGTGCTGCTATCCCCTGGTTCAACGGCTAGACTTAGCTTAAAACCTTCAGGGGCAATGCTATATTCCCAACCGGGAAGTGTGCTGGGAGTGAAAGTGGAAACATTCTTCAATATATCTCCGAATTCATCCAGATTAAATTGTCCCAAGGAAGTGCCGACTTCTCCGGTTAGGAAGACAATGTCATGGGAATCTTCTATGGCAACGGTGGCATCCCCGGCGGTATAAAGGATAAAATTGCCGTCTTCATCTTTCCTTTGTCCTTGTTGTTGCCAGTCATCATCGAGATAGATAGTTCCGTTGTCACCTTCGATGCGAAGTATATTTTCATCGGGAGCGATCGCCAGGATAGCGGCTTGATCAAGGACAATTTCCCCTGCATCGGCAAGTTGAAATATTTCAATGCTTTTAATGTTGATCGTCTCGCTTTCTGCCAGATTGAGCAATTGAATGCTCGCTAAAGTGTCGGTACCTCCGCCACCATCAATAAAATCATTTCCCAAACTCCAGTAGATAATGTCATCTCCGAGGCCGCCCAAGAGGGTGTCATCTCCCTCGCCGCCGCTGATTGTGTCATTGCCTTCTCCTCCATCTAAATAGACTCCGCCGAAACTATTGTTAGGGGAAGCTTGCAAAAGGTCGTTTCCTGCTCGGCCTAAAACTTTTGTGTAGGAACCTACAACAAAGGTATTATTGCCCCCCTCCATGGTGATAAGTTTAGGGTTGGCACTGATAAGCAGGTCGTCATCTCCAAAGCTGTCACCGCTTCCAGGGCTAATAATCAGGGAATTGAGGTTAATGGGATTATTTTTTTGGTACTCAAATATATCGAAGTCTTCCGGTAAATTAATCACTTGAAGCTGTTCAAGGGAATATTCAAGTACCTGTACCCGTTGGGTTTCTAAATGAACATCCCCAAATTGATTTTCAACTTTAAATTGCAGCCAATGTTCTCCTAGCTGGTCAACCGTCGGCTGCCAAATAAGTTGATTGGTCACTGGGTCATAGCTGGCCCCTTCCGGCAGAATTAGGGGAGTTACGGTTTCATTTTCAGCCTTGCTAACTTCACGGGTATAGGCTTCTCCCACCACCGCAATGTAGTCCCACTCATCACTATCCCCCAAGGCGATCGCCGCATCATAATTACCTGCCACCGCCAGGGATGTTTTCCCTACCGCCCCTAGGCGATTGCTGTCATCAACGGATTGAATTTGAAAGCGATACAATTCTCCTTCGGTCAGGCCATCAACAATGAGTCTATGATAGAAACGTCCGTCTTCCTCTTTATAAATAGTTACTAACCCGGAAGTAGGTTGAATACCGCTAAAGACCGGGTCAAGGGGATTGTCAAGAACTCCCGCAGGATTGTCAGACCAACGCACATTATAGTACTGGGGCTTAACGGTGTCGCTCCAGGTTACCGAAAACTTACCGTCCCCAATCCAGTTGGCGCTTAGATCCTCAACAACGAGTAAATCATTACCCCGACCCAACATCAAACCACCGATGGGACGGTTACTATCCGTAAATGAACCAGTGTTTGCTGCCAGATTGGGCCCACCGACAAAATAACGGACAGTGGGTACATTCTCCACATCATCCGCCGTCACAAAGAAGTGGTAGTCGCCCTGGGGAACATTGTTTAAAAACCAACGATAGGTTCCATTGCCGGTGCTAGGGTCATGGTCGATAGTGGCGAGGAGGGTGCCATTTTCCCCCTTACCATCGGTATCCATATAGAGATCAACTTTGACGCTATCGGAATCAGCATCGGCCACGGAGAAAACAATATCCACCCACTGACCGTTGGCATCCGGAATAATTTCCTCAATTTCCGCAACGGGGGCAATGGAATTTTCAAACATTTTGATTTGAATCGGCCCAAGATCCACCGGCTGAACTTGCCGCACTGTCCAAATTCCCGCCTGCGGTGCAACAATACCCAAGGAAATCCCTTGGTCACTACTAAGTTCCTCTACCAACATTACTTTGTCACCCCCAATAAAATCCTTGGAGGTGTAGACGGTGCCGTCGGGGGCCACCAGTTCAAATAGTGATGATGGATTTTCGATCATATTTTTTGACAGCCAACGGATGCTTACCGCTGACCATTTTCGTCCCTGACTAACGTCAAAAGATCGGGTCGGTAGTACATCACTAGAATGTTGTTGTTCGTAATCCGCTAAGGCCGTCTCCGATGTTGCTAGTTGACTAAATTCTTCAAAAGAATCGACCGCTCCCAAACCGCCAAAACCATCAATATCCTTGCCAATAATGACATCAACATTGCCGCCAAAAGTAATTCTGCTCCCCACTCGATCGCCGAAAAAAGGAGGAGCGAACTGCGGCCAAGTAATCCAAGACGCAACAAAACCATATTCAGGACGGAATTGAGCCGTTGGGTGGTAGGGAGCGGCATACTTCAGCATCGCCGTCGCGTCAGCAATGTCTTGTCCACCTACGAAAGGAATAAAACCTGGATATTTGCTGGATGCCGTTGCCCGGAGTTGAAAATTAAGCCTCGCGTCTATATTGAATAATCCATTTAGTACTACTACATCAAATGGCAGAGCCATACGAGTTTGGGATTGAAGCACCACCCCGTGACCTCGAACGGCGGAATCAATGTTTAGAAAAGTCCGATTTTGACCAATGGTGAATCCCAAAATACTCAACGAAGCGGCAATATCAATGCCCACCGGAATTTTTACCGTTACCCCACCATTAATCCTCAGGGCACTAATACCCTGACCTTTTTTGCTCCCTCCCAACCAATCCGGAAAATCGACTTCAAAGGATGGCCCCAGGGACACCCCAATTTGCCCATTGAGGTTAAAACTTTGCCCAGGGAGGAGAGGTGGAATATTTTCAAAGTTAGCTCCGATACGCTGGAGGTAAATTTGGGATTCAGGAGTGGACATCAATATGTTGAGATTGTCCGCATAGAGTCCAAAGGAGCTAATCTGCGAACCGCTAATCACACCGGCCTCATTGCGAAGAAAGCGGAACCCAAAGTTTCCTCCTAATTTTAAACTGTTCCAAGGACGGACTAGAACTTCTCCAGCTATCTTTCCTTCTAATTTGACAGTATCCATTTCAACAGTTAGAAGATTAATTCTAACAGCACCCATATCGAAGAATTGCAGTGATGCGAGAAACGCAATATCAACCACAGGATACTTGTCATAAATACGGATAAATCTTTGACCGGCAATATCTACCCCTACCGTTCCTAAACTGAATAAGTTAATATCTGATTTTCCTTGAATTTGAACATATCTGTCAACACTATTAATTTCTAGTGCAACGCCGGTAATCGAGCCAATTTTAAGTGGTTTTTTGGGATCGGGTTTTTGGGGATCAAAACCTGGTGGCGGCTCCTTGGGTTCAAACGTTGGAATATTAAATTCCCCCTTTTTTTTATACTGATAGTACCAGTTGAAAACATTGCCTAAATTCAAATCCGGTAATTGAATACGTCCGCCACTAACCTCTGGGGTGCCTCCAGGAAACGTCAAATCAAAGAAGGAACCAAAAGTTGGGATATTGATACCGGGAAAAATATCTGGAATCGCCCGATAGGAAACAGCACCTGCATTATTTTCACCACCAAAAATGGTAATATTTTGGTAATTGAGACCAATGATGTCCTGCACCGGGTCATAGCCGCCCTCAACACGCTCACTACGCTTTACCTTACCTTCCAACTTATTTTTCTTTGGATTTAATACGTCATCAAAAGCAATGGCTCCCCGAAAAAGCTTAAATCCTGTACTTCTATTATGAATGTTGAGAATTGTCCCTAGAGCGGCTATATTTTGAATCTTTCTTCCATCTTTTTCGTACTCTAAAACTTCAATAAAGCCGTCACTGGCACCGGTGCCTACTGAAATTAAGGGAGTATCGCCCCAAAAAAGCCTGGCATCATCATAGGTCGTTTTAGTCGCCTGTGTCCCATCTTCCAGGAAGGCGGTTTTTTGCCCGAGGAAATTACCAGTAAATCTAAATTTGTTAGTCATGACAAAAAAGATTATTTGCTTTTACTTTTACTTGCCAAAAATTAGGCTGTTAGTTTAAGTTTCGTGAATTTAGAATTTAAGAGTCTTGCCCTAACTATCGCTAGATGAATATCTTATAGGATTCATATAAAAACACACTTAAAAAAATATCATAAACCTCTCCTTGAGTCAAAATTATTTAATTTTTATCCGACTTAATGTTGTCTTAATATTCGCTTAATATTCTTTTAGTATCATTGGCAATGTTTATGATTTTTGAGGGCGCCCCAAATAACCTGTTCTAAGGTGACTTCAGTTCGTCTAATTGCCTAGGGCTATGAATTTACTAACTAATATCGAAGGAGGCATGTTGCCTCCCAGTCCTAAAATTGAACTTTATTAAAAAAGCTTTATCGTCGGGCAAGCATTCTGCGAATTTCAGCGTTCAACTCACGAAAAACTCCCTTGGGACTGACCGCATCTAACATCTTTACAATCAATTTGGTTTGTCCCATACTTAACTCTCGATTATTGGTAAGGGACTCTAATTTAACTTTGACAATATGATTGCGAATATCTTCTTCCGATGCTTTTTCCGCCACCATATTAGAAACAATTTTACTGGAATTGGCAAATTGAATAAAATCCTTGTTGAGCAAATCGTAGGAAAGTTCGCCTTTTTTATTAGTGTAAGCGGCGAGAATAGCTTCATATTCTTGACTACAAACTGTTTCTAGATCTTCGGGGGCATCGTCCTCAGCGGCATCGGGGGTATTTGTTGGAACTGAAGTTGTAGTCGTCATCGTTAGCCTAACTTTACCTCGCTTAGAATAGGGCAACCCGGAAGTTAGTTCCAATGCTTCTCGAAAAGCATCCACGGGAAATAATTCAGCTGGAATGTTGGCCGCAAGGTCTGGTTCCCCAGAAGCTTTATTAATGGTAGCTAATCCCGGTTGGTCGGTATCATAACGCAGGATCACAACGCCAGACTTACTTGGATCTCTGAGTTTTTGCCGATAGGCTACAGCTTCAATGGTGGAAAGTTCAACTAATTTAGTTCTGATCATTTTTATAGATATTTGTGATTGAAAAATGTTTTTGGATAATCTGAAAAATCAATTAATACCTGGTATTTTAACTGATTTCCCCAAAATTTATGCTATCAAAGCTTTGGAAGCTCGCCACGCATACTTAAGATCGTCGAGATGAGGAGCAAGACGACGCTGAACAAAGTTGATCATGGGAGTGTTATCAACATCTACACGAAATGTTGCCTTAGGAATTTCAGGTATTGCCCCAACTTGAATGTTGATAGCTGTGGCAAGCATAATCAAGCTTCGACTCAGGGGTTGAAAAGCTGGATCAACAAACATCTGAGTGTAGCGAATGGTATCAGGGGCAATGCGGTGGGTAATGATCCAACCAATAATTTCATTTTTATAACGTAGTCCCAAGCTGTTGAGAGATTCTAATTTTTTACTTTCAATAAAAGGATTAAACTTTTTAATGAGTGGATCAGTATCTATTTTGGCTTTAATTGCTTCTACGTCTACTTCAGTGAGGTTAGACCAAGGGAAAAGTGAAAATTCAACAGGAAATTTAGCAGATAGTTTTTCAAAATTTCTCAAAAGACTTGCATTCTGAATTTTTTTTGTATTTCCATAGCAAATCAACGCTGTTTTTGTCGACTTTTCCCAATGACAACTCGCAAGCATTTGTTCGATAAATACCTGATTGGGATTATCGAGATAACCCAAGGACACTTTTTCACAACTACGATGTATTAGTTCATTTTCCAACGATTGCAGTAGCGCAGTACCGATTCCCCGTTGACGATATTCGGGAATGACAAATAGCGAACAAATCTCGGCAACTTTTTTTTCCTCGTAAATAGCATCTTTAGCCAGAATGAGACCAACAGGATTACTCCCAATTTCTAGACCGAAAGCAATCCAAGAGTTATCCTCAGAGATGTGTAAGAGATGAGATTGATAGGCTGGGTAGGTTAATTCTTTAAAGCGTATGACCGAGACACTGTCAAGTTGAACAGGTTCATACATGGAAGATTAGCTCAAAGAAATTTAGTGATGATCGCTACAGGGTCAGAAAAGTATTCAAAAACTTACCAATCCCTAAATATAAAGCCAAAGAATTCAAATCCCCCAAAAAAAGCGGGGGATTCAAAATGGCAATAAAAACTTCATACATAGACCCTAAAATTAAACCAATACGCAAGCAAAATACTACGTTTATAGTTTATTTAGAGACATTATAAAGACCAATTCAAAAATTAATATTTAATTGGGTTGAAAAGCACACTACCACCACAAACAACTTCTAACTCTGAGTCAGAAAGTTCGCGGTACTTGGGAGCGGTGGACTGGGATTTTGTTTCTTGACGTTGTACAGACTTTTCAATTTTAGACATGGGAGTATTCCTCAAAAATGTTTAACTAGCAACCAGAATTTCACTTGACGAAAATGTAAAACAGACAAATAGAGTCAGCTTTATCGCAAAAATTTACAAAAAATGCCTGCCTAAGCGTTTTTAACCGCAGATTCAGGAGATTGAACGTTATGAAAATTACAATCTATATTCACGCCACCACAAACAACTTCCAACTGAGCGTCAGAAAGTTCGCGGTATTTAGTGGCGCTGGACTGAAATTTTGTTTCTTGACGTTGTACAGACTTTTCAACTTTAAACATGGAATTGAGCCTCAGATGGTATTTAGGAGTGAACCGATACCTGAAGGCTAACAGGAGTGATTTAACAAGAGATTAAATTTAGATTAAGTTTTTGTTATTTTCTGTTTACTTAGATATTGATAGAATGCGGTAACGAAAAAACATAATTGTATTAACTACTACATTGAATTTGTAATTTGAAATGGAATGAATTATAAGTAATTTCACTCAAGCAAAATGTACTCATCAAGAAAATCGTGTTACTTGCATGGCTAAATATCAGTGGATTCAGCAACAAAGTGGCGAGGACTGCGCGGCGGCAAGTTTGGCCATCATTGCAAAACATTACGGACGTAACATCAGAATCAATAAAATTAGATCGCTGGTGGGGACTCGGCAAGGGGGAACCACCTTACTTGGGCTTAAATATGGGGCCCAGGAACTTGGATTTATTACCTCAGCCATCCAAGCAGAACCCGAAATCCTTGATGAGCTTGATGAATGGACTTTACCGGCGATTATTTTTTGGAAAGGCTATCATTTTGTTGTTTTGTACGGGCAGGAAAAAGATAAATACGTCATTTCAGATCCGGCGATCGGAGTGCGCTATCTAGACCGCCAAGAGGTAATTAAGGGTTGGCAGGGGGGCATGATGCTCCTATTAGAGCCAGATCCCAAAGGATTTATCTCTCAATTTGATGAAGAGCCGGTTCATCCCGTCGATAATCTCTTAAAGCGACTGTGGGAATATCGAGAAATTTTCAGCAAATTATTGCCACTAAATTTAGCTGTTGGTATTTTTTCCCTATCCACACCCTTATTACTTAAATTTTTAACAGATAGTGTTCTGACTAAATCAGATAGTCAAAGATTAACCTGGGTTGCCCTTGGCGTTATTGTGATTGCGGTGGTTAATGCTATTTGTTCATTTTTACAATCGAATCTCGTTGCATCGTTTGCAGAAGAATTACAAAAAGGTCTCAAACTAGAATTTGGCTTACAAATCTTGAATTTGCCCATTACCTACCATGAAGCCCGACGCAGTGGTACGGCAATTCGTCGTCTTTCCGATATTCAACGCATTAATTTATTAGTTTCTCAGTTAGTTATAGATCTGCCCATTAAAGCCTTTATCGGTCTTGTGGCCCTTGGTTTTATCGTCTTTTATAGTTGGCAGTTAGCGGTAATCGTAGCGGCGATCGGGGTCATTATGACCTTATCAACCATTGCTTTTCAGCCCATTGTTCGCCAGACGACCTACCGTTCTATTACCATGGCGGGGGAAAATGCTGGACTCCTAGCTGAATCATTTAATGGAGCTTTGACAACCAAAACAACGACTGCTTCTCCCCAATTATGGCTGGAAATTCAACATCGCTTACAACGGGAATTTAAGCTCAATTACCGCACGGCTCAAATTCGCATTATCAATAATACCTTTTCCCAATTGATGGCGGGGGTGGGCACAGTCATTATGCTTTGGTATGGCAGTGTTTTGGTTTTTGGTAATCAACTTAGTATTGGTCAACTTATTGCCATTTACGGTCTGCAACAAAGTTTTTTATCATTGATTACAACTTTAGTACAATTTTTCATTGACTTTACCCAAGTTAAAGCTATAGCAAAGGACGAGATAGTTAGGACAGTTCTCTCAACGCTATATCCAATGCAGAAATCAGCGATTCTCCATTACTAACAAGTTGGGAAACATAACGTTTTAGTCTCGCCCAGAACTTCTCAATTTTGTTCAAGTCTGGTGAATATGGTGGTAAAAATATAACCTCACACCCAGCTTTTGCTACCAATGCCTTTATTCTTTCTTTCGGATGAAAGCTTGCATTATCCATGATTAGTATCTGACCTGGTATTAACTCTGGTAATAACATTTCTTCTATCCACGTGCATACTACTTGAGCGTTACAGTATCCTTCAAATATCATTGGAGCTATTGTTGTTCCATTCCACCAACAACTTATTATGCTGACTCTCTTGGTTCTATGTCCTAATTTGCTCGCCTTTAATCTCTCTGATTTATGACAGTACCCATAGGGGTAGTCTAGAGTGTCATCTAGACCGGCTTGATCCATATAAATCAGTTTTTCTGCCGCATATTGCTTGATTTCATCTTCAAATGCCTTTCTCTCTTCCTCTTCTATTTCCCTGTAAATATAAGTTTTTTTTTCTAGTAAACCCTATTTTCTTTAGAGCCTTACTTATTCTTATTCTACTTACAGGCTCTGGCCATTTTTCTGCCATTTGTTTTTGCGTTAAATGACCGTTCTCCTCCGCAAATTCTCTGAATTTATCCAAATCATCTATTTTCGGTCGTGGACCACGCTCATAATCTCTCTTCGCGGCTACACTTCCTGTTTCTTTCTTCTTTTTTATCCATAGGTCTAAGGTGTTGCGACTAATGTTCAGTGTTCGGCAGACATGGCTTTTCTTCTCTCCTTTTTCTACTGCACTTACCGCTTTCTCTCTTAGATCTACACTGTAGGGGGCTGGCATCGCTTTTTTCCTAACTCTTTCCATACATTATGTCCTAATCTTAGCAATCTTTGCTATATTACTAGACTCCTGGCGGAATTATTTGAGTATGAACCAGAAAATCAAGGGGATGATCTCAAGGACTCCATTGAAATTTATCCCCAGGACGACATTGATTGTCAAAATATTAGCTTTTACTATCCCGGTCGAATCAAGTTGATAGAAGACCTGTCCGTTACCATCCCCGGCGGTAAAGTTGTCGGCTTTATCGGAAAATCAGGCTGTGGAAAAAGTACCTTAGCAAAAATCTTGACTGGTCTTTATTCAGTGCAAGCTGGAGAAATTAATATTGGGAACCATAGCTTCGGGAATTTTTCTTTGATTTGCTTACGAAAACAGGTTGTGCTGGTTTCCCAGGATGCCTTTTTCTTCCATCGTTCCATTACTGACAATTTTCGATTGAGTTCCCCCGACATCACTCTAGAGCAAGTGATATCAGCCTGTAAAATTGCCCAAGCCCATGAATTTATTAGTCAATTTCCCGAACAATATGAAACGATCCTCGGTGCAGTGGCGGCAAATATTTCCGGGGGACAAAAACAACGCTTGGCGATCGCCAGGGCAATTGTAAACGATCCCCCCATTCTGATTTTGGATGAGTCGACAGCCAATCTCGATCCTATGACCGAAGCTGAAGTACTAACTAGTTTGCTTACCAAACGTCAAGGAAAAACTACGATTCTAATTAGCCATCGCCCTAAGGTTATCAATTGTGCAGATTGGATTATTTTTTTGCAATCAGGAAAAGTAAAATTTAGCAATACAATAGAAAATTTTCGTTCTGAATTTGGAAATGCCTCTGATTTTTTATCTCCTTAAACCGAGTTTATAATGCGTTTACATCCTGTTTAAGAAGAATTTATTTATGATCAGAAGAGCATTAAAATCGAGAAAATAGACAATATTTCCTTAAGGTAGGTGGACATTAAAGAGTGACGCCAAAGTCAAAATTAAGCATAAAAATGCACTAGCCCATGGTGTTGCAGCGAATTACCTGATAAATCTCTCAATACTCTCCGACTGGAGACTAATGAGGAGGCGTCGATCGCCGATCAATTATATTTTTGAAGGTATGATTAGTGGGATTGTCAACAAGCTAAGGTACTGGCACTGAGGCTATAACCGTGGTTTTCTTTCCTAATGGGCATCGAGCAAAATAGTCCTATGGATTTGTCCCTCTGGATGGCGGTGGGGCTAGCGGCAACTTATCTAGGGGCTGTGGTGTTAACGGCGGAACTGCTTAACCGTCTTTCCCCCAGTCCAGCGGAGGTAACCCGCAAAATTGTCCACATCGGCGCAGGGCAGGTGGTATTAATTGCCTGGTGGTTAGACATTCCCGGTTGGGTGGGGGCGATCGCCGGTGTTTTTGCCGCTGGCATTGCATTGCTGTCCTATCGTTTACCAATTTTACCCAGCTTGGAAAGTGTTGGCCGTCATAGTTACGGCACTTTGTTTTACGCCCTGAGCATTGGCCTATTGGTGGGGGGATTTTTCTCTGTGGGGCTGCCGGTGTTTGCGGCGATCGGCATTTTAGTCATGGCCTGGGGCGATGGAATGGCGGCCCTGGTGGGACAAAAATGGGGACGTCACCGCTACGAAGTCTTTGGTTTCCGCAAAAGTTGGGAAGGCACTCTCGTCATGGTGTTGGCTAGTTTTTTGGTCACAGTTGCACTCCTGGGTTACACCTTTGGCTTCACAGCTAGTTGCTTCGTTGTTGCCGGGATGGTGGCGATCGCCAGTGCGGGGCTGGAGAGCTTTTCCCGTTGGGGCATTGATAACCTAACTGTTCCCATGGGCAGTGCTTTGATCGCCTTTGGCGGTAGTTATCTCTGGCTGGGATAATGCCTGGGGTGAATGGTTAAAATACAAACACCACCTTGCTTTTTCACCATGGTTATTGCCCTTCCCCAGCCGGTTAATTTACCCAGCACTAATGTCCGTTTGTCCATCCAAGCGCTACACGGTCAATTGATCCAATGGCGACGGCAATTGCATCAATACCCAGAATTGGGCTTTCAAGAGCAGTTAACGGCGGCCCGCATTGCCGAAACTCTTACTAAGCTAGGGATTCCCCACACTCCAGGCATTGCCAAAACCGGCATTATGGCAGTGGTTGACAGTGGTAAACCAGGGCCCGTGTTGGCCATCCGGGCCGATATGGATGCTCTGCCGGTGACAGAAGAAAATGAAGTGGATTACCGTTCCCTCCACCCAGGCAAAATGCACGCCTGCGGCCACGACGGTCACACGGCGATCGCCTTGGGGACAGCGCAATATTTGGCGGAACATCGGGATAGCTTTCGGGGGCAGGTAAAATTCTTATTTCAGCCAGCGGAGGAAGGCCCCGGCGGTGCCAAACCCATGATTGAGGCGGGGGTGTTGGAAAATCCAGCCGTGGATGCCATTGTGGGCCTACATCTGTGGAACGATTTGCCCGTGGGCACGGTGGGCATCAAACCAGGGCCAGTGATGGCAGCGGTGGAACATTTTGAATGTCAACTGTTCGGTCAGGGGGGCCACGGAGCCATGCCCCACCAAACTGTTGATACCCTGGTGATTAGTGCACAGATTGTCATGGCCTTGCAAGGCATTGTGGCCCGTAATTTAAATCCCCTCCAGTCCGCCGTGGTCACCGTGGGGCAGTTGCAATCCGGTACGGCCTTTAACGTCATCCCCGACAGTGCCTATTTCCGGGGTACAGTGCGCTACTTTGACCCCAGTTTTGCGGGCTATTTTGCCCGACGCATCGAAGAAATTATCAAGGGCATTTGCCAGAGTCACGGGGCTAACTACCAATTCACCTACGAAAATATCTATCCCCCCGTGGTCAACGATCGCCGTTTGGCGGATTTAGTGCGATCGGCGGCGGCGGATGTGTTACTCACCGATGACCATCTACAACCGGATTATCAAACCCTAGCAGGGGAAGATATGTCATTTTTCCTCCAGGCAGTGCCAGGTTGTTACTTCCTTTTAGGGTCTGCCAATAGCGACCTTGGTTTGGACTATCCCCACCACCATCCCCGCTTCAATTTTGATGAGGCAGTATTGCCAGTGGGGGTAGAGTTATTTGTCCGTTGTGTGGAACGGTTTTGCAATGCCTAGAAGCTGAAAGTGGTACGAATCACCCCCATCACCAGGGTGCCATTGGCGTTGTTGTAATCAGCATTGGGCACCACTACAATGCCCGGGGTAATGGAAAGATTGTCATTCACGGCCCACTGGAAAAACCCTTCTAGGTGGAGGGAACTGTCAATGTCGGTGCTGGTAACGTCATCGGGAAAGACGATGGAACTACTGCTCACCCAGGGTTGCATGCCCACAATAATCCCTGCCATGTTACCTTCCTTGATAATGTCGGGGAAAGCCAAAGTCACTGCCCAATTCCAAATGTCTAAACTGCCCCTACCAATGCTGGCATCTACCAGATCAATGGAGTTGAGGGTGCGGGCTTTGGTAAGGCCTCCCCAGCCTCCCAGGACAAAATGGTCACTTAATTGCCAAGAAAAAGCGGCTCCATAGGCGTTGTGGGAAGTTTTGGCTGCTTCGCCAAAGGTGGTTTCGGTGAAGTAGCGGAAGTTAGAGCGCTGGCTACCAGTGCTGGTGTCCAGGGTATTGTAGCCATAGCCATAGGTTAAAGCTAGGGTCAGATTGTCACTGAAGTCGTAGTTTAACTGGGCGATCGTGCCAAAACTACCGTTGAATAGTCCTTCTCCCTGGGAAGGATCATTACCAGCGGGGGCCAGGTAACCAAGGCTGAATTGTAATTTATCCCAGGTGCCCTGGAGGGCCGCCCCGGTGCCTTCCCCTAGAAAATAGATAGGGCTACGGGTACCAAAGGCCGTCAACGCTCCAAAGGCTCCATCCCCGTCCAACACGTTAATGGTATTGGTGAAATCGTCGAAAGCCCCCCCGGCTCCCATGGCCCACAGACGAATATTTTCCGTGGCAGGAAAAGTATAGTACAAAACACTGTTGCTGAGGTTGCCATCTTCCGGTTCCGTTGCCCCTAACACTGGCTGAAAAGTACCGGCGATGGGGCCATAGTCTTCTAAATTGCCACTGGATAGACGAATGAACAGATCGTCATCTCCCCGAAAGCTTGTATTGAGCTCCAGGCGGGTGCGGTAACCCAAGGTGGTATTTCTGGTGATCGATTCAGTGCCATTATTTTTGTCGCCGCTGACAATGCCGCTCAGGGCGGTTACCACCTGCCCACTTAATTTGGTGGTGGTGGAAAATTGATGATCTTCTAAGTAAGCTGTGCGGACTTCCAGATTATCGATGCGGGTTCCCAGGGCCGCTAATTCTCCCTGAAATTCTTGAGCTAAGCGTTTCAGCTTATCAACGTCTTCCCGTAAAACCGCTACGTTTTCCTGGATTAACCGCTCCATCACGTTGATGCAGGCATTTAGCCCCGCAGCAAACTCCCAACGGGATAGGGCCCGATCGCCGCGAAAAGTCCGGTCAGGGTAACCAACGATGCAACCATAGCGCTCCACTAAAGTTTTCAATGCTTCGTAGGCCCAGGCGGTGGGCTGCACATCTCTGAGCTCCGAGACGGAAGTGATTTGTCCCATTGGATTCATATCTTCCAAGGATTGACCGAACTCCCAACGCTCCATCTTGTCGACTGGTTCGGCTAAAGCTTCTCCCTCTCCCCCGGCGATCGCCATCAGGGCACCTAAACCCCACACTAGTGACAGTTTTTTTAACATACGAGTCCTCACACTCCAAGGAATAGCCGACAAATTATTGAGAATATAGGCAAGAAGTCAGAGCGAAAGCAATGCCCTTCCTCCCCATACCCAAAAATTGCCCCAGGCTAGCTTTAACAATGATAATCATTATCACAGTATAATATTTTCCGCCATTTATGGTGAGCATTTCCACCAAGCCCATCGGACTGGAATCTTTATTGGCTAAGTCCTAGTGATTTTTTCACCTGCACGAATAAATGGAGGGATAACGGCTCAGACAGCTTTTTTCCTTTGTTAATCTCCTTAGACAAAGCCATGATTTGGCTCGCCCATTTTCTCCAAATCGCCAAAAGCAAACTGACAAAGATTGAAGAAGCTTATTAAAAAAGACAGAGCCAACTAATTGGCAAATCAGATATAAAGAAGTCCCCTGAGTCGAGAATCCCAACAAAACAGCCCTTGTCGTGGGATGCCAATAAAACTTAATGAATTTTTTTAAAGCTAAAGGCCATTTTCCTCGCAAAACGTCCCCCCGTGCGTAAAATGGGGACTAAAGTTTTGTCACGTCCCTGACGAAATTCTTTAACAGGAGAATTCAATACCAATGGCTGAATCTAACCAAGTTGTACAAGCCTATAACGGCGATCCTTTTGTGGGGCACCTTTCCACCCCCATTTCCGACTCCGCTTTTACCCGCACTTTTATCGGTAACTTACCCGCCTACCGCAAGGGTCTTTCCCCCATCCTCAGAGGTTTGGAAGTGGGTATGGCCCACGGCTACTTTCTGATTGGCCCCTGGACCCTGCTCGGCCCCCTGCGGGATTCTGAGTACCAGTACATTGGTGGTCTGATCGGAGCTTTGGCTTTGATCCTGGTGGCCACCGCTGCCCTTAGTAGCTATGGTTTAGTTACTTTCCAAGGGGACCAGGGTACCGGCGACACTCTGCAAACAGCCGATGGTTGGAGCCAATTTGCCGCTGGCTTTTTTGTAGGTGGTATGGGAGGTGCCTTTGTGGCTTACTTCCTGCTGGAAAACCTCAGCGTTGTGGATGGGATTTTCCGGGGTCTATTTAACTAAATAACCTTATAACCTTTAAACTGTTTCGACTTTGCCGTTGCCACAACGGTCCGAGCTTACAATCATCCAATTAATAAGGAGTATTAACTAATGGACGGTTCCTACGCTGCATCTTACCTGCCTTGGATTTTGATTCCTATGGTGGGTTGGTTATTCCCTGCTGTGACCATGGGGTTGCTTTTCATTCACATTGAAAGTGAAGGTTAGGCTGGGAAGGTTTGAAGACTAACAGTCTTTTGATCAAAAATGTCTAACCATCTTCGGGTGGGTCAGGATTTCTCCGTTATGCGGGGGATTGGACATTTTAATTTGTTACTCCGCCAGCGGGTGGGGTATTTTTTTTGTGGGCTTATCAAAGGCTTGTGTAGTTTTTAATGGATATTTTGGCAAGATGACTGAACCGATTCGTTTACTAATTGCCGCCAGTGGCACGGGGGGGCATCTTTTTCCGGCTCTGGCCATGGCTCAAAAGTTACCGGACTATGAAATTACCTGGTTGGGGGTGCCCGATCGCCTGGAGAATACATTGGTGCCCCGACAATATCCCCTCGAAACTATCCCGGTGGAAGGTTTCCAGGGGCGGCCCAGCTTAAAAACAGTCAAAATTGGCTGGAACCTGTTGCGGTCGGTATTTACAGTCAGAAAATTGATCAAAAGTAAGCAAATTAATGCTGTGGCGACTACGGGTGGTTATATTGCAGCGCCGGCCATTGTGGCAGCCAAATTATGCGGCATTCCAGTAATTTTTCATGAATCTAACTTCATTCCTGGCAAAGTAACCACTTGGTTGGGTCGTTGGTGCAATAAAGTGGCGATTGGTTTTCGGGGCACAGCCAAATATTTGCCCAACTGTACAACGGTGTGGATCAGTACCCCTGTGCGAGAGCAGTTTTGCCAACCCCAGCCCTTAGACCTGTCCATCCCTGCGGGCAGACGTTTAATTGTGGTAGCAGGCGGTTCCCAGGGGGCAGTGACAGTAAACCAAAAAGTCCGTAGTTGTGTGCCGGCTTGGGTTAATGCGGGGGCATTTATTGTCCATTTAACCGGCAAGAACGATCCGGAGGCAGTCACCTTTAGCCATGACCATTATCTCTCCCTAGAATTTTTTGATAACATGGCGGCGCTTTTGCAGAGGGCAGACCTAGCCATTAGCAGAGCCGGAGCTGGCACCCTAACCGAACTGGCTGTCACGCAGACCCCCTCAATTTTAATTCCCTATCCCTTTGCGGCGGAAAATCATCAGATGTACAACGCCCAGGTATTTGTTGATGCGGGGGCGGCCCTAATGTTTGCCCAAAAATCCCTCACAGCGGCACAGTTGGAGCAAGCCGGGCTCGAACTCCTCCAGAATCCAGAAAAGTTGGCTACCATGGCCAAAGCTGCTGATCCATTGGCTGACCTCGATAGTGCAGAACAGTTAGCGGCGATCGTCCGGGCATCGGTGGAAAAATCCCGCTGATATCGACGAAGCCTGCTGAGACGTAGTTACCGGGTTTATGTGAACAGAGGGTTACCTAACAAAAATATTTAGAATATCTGGCAGAAAAGAGTCCCTGGTAAGCAGTCATTCTTAACTAAGTGAGTTACATTGAATAACCTAGGTAGGTAAATAAACCCACTCAAAAATTTCTGGATCCTATCTCCGTCCTCGCTCCCCACTATGACTACGACAGAATTAACTGCGGCCACTCTAGCTCAACTTCAGCAAGAAATTAATCGGTTGCAACGGGAAAACGATGACCTTCATATTGCCTTGACCACGATCGCCGAACATGGGGACATGATCGAGTCATTGCTGAATGAAACCAATGTCAAGCTCAGAAGTGAAATTGTGGAACGACAGCGGGCAGAAGCGAAGTTACAAAATATCCTCAGCTTAATTTCCAGGGAAAAGGAAGACCTAGAGATTATTGTGGAAACCATCATGCAACATGGGGACGTGGTGGACGCCCAATGGCGACAAAAGCTAGGGGAAACGGCAGAACTCCTCAACCTCGATAGCCTCACCCAGGTATCCAACCGCCGTCACTTTGACCTCCATCTTGCCCAACAATGGGAACGGGCCATGGATGACCAAGGGGCGATCGCCTTAGTTTTTTGTGACATCGATCATTTCAAACAATTCAACGACCTCTATGGTCACCTCAGTGGGGATGACTGTTTACGGCGCATTGCCAAAACCCTCAGTTCCACCCTCCGCAACCCTTTCGATCTTTTTGCCCGCTACGGTGGCGAAGAATTTGCCGTAATTTTGCCCCAGGTGACCGGTGAAGCCGCCCAACAGATTGCCAAACGGATGCAATCATCCCTGGCCATGCTAGAGATTCCCCACCACCATTCCCCCACCAGCGAATTCGTCACCATGTCCTTTGGCATCGGTCGCCTGTATCCCCAGCCAGGGCAATCCCCCCTAGACCTAATTGCCCAAGCGGACGAAAATCTTTACAAGGCAAAACGCCAGGGCCGCAATTGTATTGTCGGCCATTGATTTTTCTATAAACCCAGTGAGCCAGTCCCATAGGCACAACCATGAGCACTGACCAGACCAATGTCAGACAATGGGGAAGTTTTCTTGACCCTATTCCCCCCAGCGACGAATTTCTCACCCTCAACTTTTCCCCCGACCGGGCCAATCGTCTACAACGTTGGCGCAATTATGGGCTGTCAGCGGACTTCCTGGGGGACTACTTTGCCACCTTTTTTCCCGGTAATGAAGCGGACGACGGCCTCAGTCAGCGGGACACCATCAAAGGATCCGTCAGCTACATCGCCAACGAGTTATTGGAAAACGCCGTTAAATATAGCACCACCGACCATGATTGCCCCATCACCATCACCCTCCATCTCTACGACCACAAATTAATTTTTGAAACTAGCAATATTGGCCCCCTGCCAACCATCACTGAGTATGAGGACTTCATCAAAGTGTTGGGGGAGAGGGATCCCATGGATTTGTATATGGAGCGGCTGGAAAAATCGGCCCTGGAAAACTGCGAAGCATCCCAAATTGGCTTATTGACCATGATTAATGATTACCAAGCCCAGTTTGGTTGGCAATTTTCCCCGCTCCCCGGCTCCGAGGATTTGATCAAAGTGACGGTAATGACCCACTTGAGCGTCGAAATTTGAGCAGTGATAGCTAAGAAAAAACCACTCCCCCCGAATTCCTAATTTTATTGCAACCTATCCATATGGAAATAACCACCGACGACTATCGAATTTACTTTGAAGAAGCCAACAAGACTCTTTATTTTCGAGGCTTTTTGCGGCTAGAAGGCATGAAGGAATATCAGCCAATTATGAACACCATGCTGGAGATTTTGGCGGATTGTAGTGAGCTGATCATTAACCTGGAGGGGTTAGAATTTCTCAATAGTTCTGGCATCAGTATGCTCTCAATGTTTGTGATGAAGGTGCGGGGCAAAGAAGGCGCCAGTCTGGCCTTTAGGGGTTCTAAAAATATCCTCTGGCAAACCAAATCCCTAAGAAATCTGCAACGTTTGATGCCTGGTTTAACTTTGGAATTCATCTAAAATTCTGGGCGGGAAACGTGGATAGGATATTATTCTCTCTGCCCATCAACTGGTGTTGGTAATGGCAAGCCACCGGACAATACTTTCCCTTCATATTCCCCCCAAAGCTCACCCTGAATCCTGCTTGGCTGAAATAGTTCTCCCAGAGCTAGACTAGGAAACTCCCCCTCTCAACTTTTCCCTATGGCCCGTAGACCCCCACCTCGTTATACTCCCCCCCCCGTCCCAGCTATGACCGGGATTATGGCCCCCCACCAGGAAAAAACCCTGGCAAGTTCAGCTTAGGGAACATTAACTACGGCACGATCGCCTTGTTGGCTGGTATTTTTGTTTTGGGTATTGGGGTGGGCATTGGTTTTAGTTCCACCGCTAGCTTTAGCCCAGAAAATGTGGCCTCCAGGGAAGTCATTGACCGCAGTGCTCCCAATGCTGAAGTGTGTGTGCAGTTTGGCTCCAGCGCCATCGTCACCGATATGCGGGTGTTTGTGACCCTGAATCCCTTTAATGTGTTTGTGACTCAACCAGTGATGCAACCGGGCTGTGTGTTGCGCCGCAATAACTGGAGCATTTTGGAGCGGGAAAAATTGGTGGACAACCGCCAGGTCAATGATTGTAAAAATCGCATGAATACCTTTGGTTTCACCGGGCCTTTGGAAGGTAATCCCCGCATTGACTGTATTTACCAAAATGAAGCGGCGGGTAATTTGTTTACCAACCAACCAGGGGCTGTGGGGCCCAGGCCGACCACCGATAAGTTCTAGGTGTGGACCACCACTTCAACCTGATCTCGCAGGACAATGCCCCCCTGCACCACTTGCTGGACTATGGGGAAAAGCTGGTCAATTTTCCCCCGGCGATCGATGAAGGTGAGCACTATGGGCAAATCCGAAGACAGTTCGATGATGCCCAGTAACATCACCCGCTCCTCGTTATTTTTGCCGTAGCCAGTGGCCCCCCGCACCGCTGTGGCCCCCACTATGCCCAAACGTCGAGCTTCTTGGATCAGGGCTAGATGCACCGGCTTTCCCTGCCATTGGTCCGCTTCCCCTACATAGATGGTTAATTTTTCATAGTCTGCGGCGTGATCGGCATTGTTGGAATCATTCAAGTTATCCATGGCAAATTGCTCAGGCACAGGGGCAAAGGTTTCTCGGTTTTCATTCTTTTCCACAGGGGCGTGGTGTACCACCCTGACCAATTCCTTGGTGACTAAACCTTTTTTTATTAAAGCTTGCAGTTTGGGAATATATTGGGCGATCGCCGCTGGTTGATCAATGACGGTCAAAATCATAATCATTTGGGGGGCCAATTCGATGGTCCAATCGACGGCAATCTGTGGACTTTGGGGACCGTATCCGATGGCGGTACGCATTACAGTTGTCCCCGCTACACCAAGCTGCCGGGCTTCCTCAATTAATGCCTGGTAAAGAAGTTTCCCCCCCTGGCGATCGCCTTCGGTGACGTAAATGGTCAATTGCTCAGCGTAGTACATGAACTATAACTTGCCTAACTCAATGGGGCCGGGATAGGCTAACCCGATCCTCCGACTCCACCACCATAACCGGTAGGACACTGGTTGCTAACAGGTATTGGGAAACGGAACCCAGCAGTAGGTCATCCAAAACACTGTGTCCCCGCTTACCAAGGATAATTTCCCCGGCCCCCTGTTCCTGGGCAATGCGGAGAATTTGCTCCGGTACGACTCCCTCGGTGACGATGAATTGATGGCGAATATCAGCCAAAATTTGCTTTGTTTGCTCCCTTAGGTTTTCCACCCCCGGTGGATCTGCCAACTGGATTACATGGAGAACTACAATCCTGGCATCATTTCGCCTCGCTAATTCGGCCACCTTGGTTAAAACTTGTTTGGCGATTGCCGAGGTATCCACTGCGGCCAGGATGGTAAGGGATTCATTAACGCTCACTTTAGTCGGGTCCACGGCCCCTTTCTGTAACAATTTGGGGGCAAAGGTGGGAATGGCCCAGGCTCCCAGGGGGGCAGTCACCAGAATGGAAAGGGCCGCCATGGCCAGAATGATTTCTCCTCCGGCAATGCCTTGGACTAAGGGTACCGCCCCCAGGGCCGCCTGCACTGTGGCTTTAGCGGAATTCCCTGGCAGCAGGAATAATTTTTCGCGGGTATTCCAATTACTCCCCAAGGTGGAAAGATACCAACCCAGTCCCCTTCCTAGCAAAGTGCCCACCATTAACAGGAGCAGCCCTGGCCAGAAACTACTTTCTAGCACCGACAGTTGAATACTCGCCCCCAACAGCACAAATAAAAAGATTTCGGCGATTGTCCATAGCCCGTCAAAGCCACTCCTTAATCTCCGAGCTAAGGGCGCATCTAGTTCAATGAGAAAAAAGCCCGTGGTCATAACGGCTAAATAGCCAGAGAAAACGGGCAACCGGGTGGAAGATACTACTAAAAATAAAGCTAGGGATGCGGCCACTAAACCATCCTGTACCGCCGTTTGCGTCCAGTTTTGTCTGGCCAACAGAGATACCAAAATTTTGGCCATGGCCCCGCCGCAGACAATCCCCAAACCAATTTGTAAAACAATCTGTAAAGGTAACAACTGTAGGGCACTGAGGCTAATATTCCCCACCGTAAATGCTTCGGCTCTCCCCTGGGTTAAAAAAGCTAACAGTAAACTGAAAACTAATAAAAGCAAGACATCGGACAACGCACTGCCGGTCAGAATTGCGTCGGGAATACCTTTTTTCACTCCCCAGCCCAAACTTTTGAGGCGCAACATACCGGGGACAATCACCGCCGGGGATTCCGCCCCAATAATGCACCCCAGCAATAACCCAGTGCCAAAGTCAAATTGAAATAGGACCATGGCCATCAGTGCCACGGCGATCGCCTCTAGACTGGCGGGTAAAAATCCTAAGCGGAGGGCGACGGAACCCTGTTGCTTGAGTTTTTCCCGGTCTAGCCCCAACCCCGCTTTCATTAAAATCACCATCACTGCTATGGTGCGTAGATCATCCGCCAAGGCCAACATGGCCGGACTCAGGCGATCGCCTACTTGGGGGCCGAGGACAATGCCCACTAGCACCATCCCCACCAAGGCTGGTAACTTGAGTCTTCGAGCTAGTTGCCCCCCGAAAAACCCCAGCAGAAGAATAGCGATAATACTAGATAACATTGGTTATTTTTGAAGCAGAAACGGTTAAGTTAAATTTCCCAGGGAATTATTAATAAGAGTTAGTAAATGTACGAAACAATCTAATTGATTAAAATTTACCGATGGAGATGATTATCCTCCCCTTGTAAGCGAGAACGCCGTAAATCTAACCATTGTTGCAGAATAATTTCCGCCGCCTGTTGATCAATTAAGCCCTTGTTATAACTGGAAAATTTTTTCTGCGCTTTTAACTGATTTTCTGCTTCCACAGAACTGAGGCGTTCATCCATATATTCCAGCGCTAGACCAAGTTTTTCCGCCAGCCGCCGAGCAAATTTTTGCACCTGTTTCGCCTGAGCGCCAATCTCCCCAGCCATGGTGTAGGGTAATCCCACCACTAATAAATTAACTTGCCTGGCTTCAACTAATTGTTTAATTTGGGCCATGTCTTGATCATAGGAACTGCGCACAATGGTGGTAAGACCAGTGGCGATCAAACCAGTGCCGTCACACCCCGCCACTCCAATGCGTTTTCGCCCCACATCCAAGCCCAACGCCGCTACTTTTTCACTCATAATTAACCATGAAAAACCGCCATCATAAGTTAAATTAAATTTATTCCCTAACCTTTATTTGACTGCAATAAAATGGCTAAAGTCGCCACCACTTTCGTATTAAATTCCTCTTCAAAGATGACTTTTTTATAATCTAAATTCCATAGTTCTAAGGCACAATCATCGTCGGGATCTTTAGGGGTGATATGTAGATGTAATTGCCGATTTTCCTGGTCGTACTGACAGTCAAAACTTTCAATGGCTCCCACTTGGCGACGATCCAGGGCCACGGCCAGCCGGAGCAAGGCACTTAGTTGTCGCACTGCTAGGCGATGGGATTCGGATAGTTTGATGTAATCTTCGTGACGTTTTTTCGGTTTACTGCGGCGATGGTAGCGGGCAATGTTGGCAATTAATTCCAGTTCAATTTCTGTATATCCCAACAGTTCGGCATTGCGAATTAAATAATAGGAATGTTTATGGTGGGCGGAGTGGCTGACATAAGTACCACAATTGTGCAAAATAGCGGCGGCCCAGAGCCATTCCCGTTCTGTTTCTCCCCAGTCGTGTAAAACGCCCTGTAACTGGTCAAAGAAACTGGTGGCAAATTGGGCTACCCTTTCCCCAAAGCCCAGGTCTACCTGATATTTACGGGCAATTTTCAGCACTCCCCGTTGGCGAATTTCTCCCTGGAAGCGCATCCGGTTTTGGATAATGCGATGGGTGAGCATCCAATCGACAATCATGCCTTCCCGCAAGGCCCGCTCACAGATGGTGATGCTGTCCAATTCCAGCATGGTCATGGCTTCGAGCAATATCACCGCCCCCGGCAAAATAATTTCCGCCCGGCGATCGGACAGGCCAGCAATTTGAAATCGCTCTTGGCAATTAAGACTGGCTAATTTTTTGACCCATTCCTCCACATCCTTTTGGCTAATGTTATAGCCCTGGATGGGATTAGGGGCTTCTTTTTGTTTTTGCAGAGCGGTCATGGTGGCCAGGGTTTCAATGGTGCCGGAGGTGCCCACCAGTTGGGCTTTTTCCTCGCCATCAAGGCGTTGTTTGATTTCATCCACTGGGCGTTCCAACATGCCCCGCACATAGGCCCGCAATACGGCCAATTCCGTTGCATCAATGGGATCAGTGTGGACAAAATCCTGGGTGAGGCGCACTGCCCCCACTTTGGTACTGCTTAAAAAGCGCGCGTCCCGGCGATCGGCCAAAATTAGTTCTGTGGACCCGCCGCCGATGTCGATCATCACATGGGGGACTTCGTGGAAGTCCATGCAAGAAAATACCCCCAGGTAGATACGCCGGGCTTCCTCCGGGCCAGAAATTAAATCCACCGTTAGTCCAACTTCCGTTTGCACCCGGGTGAGAAAGTCCTGGCCATTTTTCGCTTCCCTGGTGGCACTGGTGGCTACGGCGATGATGTTTTCCACCTCCAAGCCCTTGGCCAATTCCACACAGCGCTTCAAAGCGGCGATCGCCCGATTCATGGCCGCTGGGGTGAGGTTGTTGGATTGGGGATCCCGATCGCCCAGGCGGACAGTATCTTTTTCCCGAGCCACAATGGTAAAGGTGGCCAGCACTGGGTCAATGCGGACAATGACCATGTGAATGGAGTTGGTACCAATGTCGATCGCCGCTAACATACAGGGGTCAATAATCTGGGCAGGGGAAGGAGCCATGGGTGAACACTCTCAAGGGGACAGGAATGGGGGAGTTAGGGTCAAAACTTTACCAACCAGCCTAGGGCCAATTAACCGCCCCCAACTTAACTTTCCCATTGTCCATTGTTATCAACTCCTCGCAAAGCACCAGCAAAGAGAAAAATTTTAAAAAAATTGTGGCAGGGCAAAATACGGCCAACTCTGCATTAGTTCAATACCGGTAATATCGATGAAATTTCTGTAATGCCGATTCTGCAAAGATTTTGCCGTCCCGTTTAGATGCAGTAGTAACTGGTGCAGTTGGAGTGATGAAGAATTGGAAAATCAAAATGTTACGAACTATCTTCCAGGGCTGACAAAAGCGGATAATCCTGTTAGAGTCTGTTTTAAAAACTGTGCAGTCCCCATTTCGGTCTGATATCAAAGCCAGGGACGTCAATATCTCCTCCCCACTCTCACTAGCTAGTTCATCCCCATTCATTCTGACCCGTTAACCACTGGAGATTCCCAGGGCCATGTTGAGTTATCGTTACGCCCTGTCATTGGCATTGTGTTTTTCCCTGCCCTTGGGACTGGGGGGTCAGGCTTTGGCCGCAGGTTTAAGTCCTTCTGGCGCCCCAGTAGTAATTGAACAAGAAGGGAAAAAGAAAAATTTAACACTAGATACAGGGGCGATCCGAGTAACAGAATTTTTTCTCAGTCAGGGACAAGTTCCCACCCCTCCCCTACAACCATTGCCGTCGGAAGACGATGTTGAGATTCCCCCCTCCCCTCCCCCATTGGAACTAGGGCCAGAATCCTCTCCCCTCAGCCCCGAGGAAGCGGTGGATACTTGTGGGTTTAGTCCTTCTCCCTCTGGTGACGTCGCGCCCATACCACTGTTGCGAGTGTCTGTGGATGGCACTCCCCTGGAGGTAAATTTACTGGGCATGACGGTATTTTCGCCCCAGGAGTTGTTAACTTTACCAGCCCTCCAACCCTGGCAAACGGATTCCCCCAGCACCTCCGCCCCCCTCACCATTGCCACAGACTTGACAGGGGCGGAATTTGAAGTTTTATATCAAGGCTTAGTAGCAGCTATTACCCAGCTATACATCAATCAGGGTTACATCACTTCCCAGGCGATCGCCAAACCCATGGAACCAATCCCCAATGGGGAGGGGTTAGAACAGCCAATCCAGGTGGTGGAAGGCCAAGTGGAATCGGTCCAAGTGCGGGGTCGGGGACGTTTGCGCCCAGCCTATATCTGTGACCGGGTCGCCCAAGGAGTCCATAGCCCCGTCAACGTGGGTCAGTTAGAGGAACGTCTGCGGCTGTTGCAAATTAACCCCATGTTGGAGAAAGTACAGGCCAGTCTTTTGCCCACGGGGAAGGTAGGTCTGAGCAATTTATCTGTCACGGTGGAAGAAGCCTTTCCCTTTAGTGCCAACCTCAGCTTTGATAACTATTCCCCCATTAGTTTGGGCAGTGAGCGGATCGGTATTAACTTGGACTATAAAAATCTCACCGGCCTTGGCGATCACCTGTCGGGGAGCTATTACGTTTCCACCACTGGGGGTTTGGACATCCTGGATTTTAATTACCGGGTGCCCCTCAACCCGACCGACGGTACTCTACAGTTGCGCTTTGTGCCCACCTGGACCAGAATCACCCAGTCCCCCTTCGACGTTTTTAATATCACCGGCAGTAACCCCCTGTACGAAATTAGTTACCGCCAACCCCTCTGGACTTCTTTGACGGATGAATTTGCCCTTAGTTTTGGGTTCCGTTACCAGGATGGTCGTACCCTGGGACTAAATCGTCCCGATTTAACCAACTTCAGCCGCACCAGTGTGTTCCAATTTGGCCAGGACTATACCCTGCGGGACCAAACAGGGTTATGGTTTTTCCGTTCTCAAATGAACCTCGGTACAGGGCTATTCGATGCCACCACCAATCCCAGCCCCTTACCCAGTGGGGAATTTTTCAGTTGGCTGGGGCAGGCTCAACGGCTACAAAGACTGGACGACAATAATCTGCTCATTGTCCAAGCAGACCTCCAGCTCACCCCCGATAGTTTATTACCGGATTATCTGTTCATCATTGGGGGCGGCCAGTCCCTGCGGGGCTATCGCCAAAATGCCCGCTCCGCTGACAATGGCGTTCGTCTCTCGGTGGAAAATCGCATCACCTTGGCCCGGGATGGGGACAATAAGTCAGTGTTTGAACTGGCCCCTTTTGTGGACTTTGGGGCAGTGTGGAACAGTGCCGGCAACCCCACCCAGTTACCCCCCAATTCTGTGCTGGTGGGGCCCGGACTGGGGATCATTTGGCGGGATATTTTGGGCATGACCGGTCTAAACTTCCGGTTTGACTATGGCATCCCCGTGATCAAGTTGGATAACCTGACCGGCAATTGGCAAAATGATGGGCTGTATTTCCAGCTTAATTACCGTCCTCCTTTTGGTAAGTAACTGAGGGGTGGTTTGAGAGTTTGAGGAACGCCCTGGTTTTTCCCATTATCGAGAATTGCCCACCATTGCCAGTGTTTTAGCGGGTTAACTTAACCAGATCGTCCGAATATGCTCCGAGGCCATCAGTTGTTCAAAACCACCTACTCAATATTGATAGTGGTGGGGGAGCCACTGCCACCGCCGTTGTTATTCTGGCTATTACCTGGGCGATGACTGCGGCGATATTCCCGATAGAGGCGATCGCGCCATTCAAAAAACGTACTGTAGGCACTGTTATCCGCCAAACCAGGAATGCCTTTACCCTTCAACTCCTGGGCAATGTTTAAATAGTCACCACCGGGGATTTTGATCACCATACTCAACGCCGCCACCGTTAAATCCGCCAAAGTCGGGCGATCTCCAATTAAATAGGGTTGATGTTGCAAAATTAACGTTAAAGCTTCCAAATCCTGATGGAGGCCCCGCATGGCTTCCTTAACCGCATCACCACCAAAACCAACACCACTACCGAGCAAGTCCAACATGGCCGGGGGCACTGCACTGACTAAATTTTTAAAAATGCTGGGGGTTTGTTTGGGCAGAATAGAAGTCCGCAAACCAGGATTTTGATTCAACGCCCCCACCATGGCTACCCGACCTTTCAGCCCGATGGATTCGTCGGCCCATTCTTCCATCAGCAGGCATTGTCCCCGTTGCACCGGATCGTGGGGCAGGAGGGGATTTTCGGGATATTTACGGTCTAGGTAGAGGGCAATTTCCGTCGAATCGGCAATGACAATGTCCCCATCCTTGAGCACTGGCACCTTGGTTTGTCCAGAAAGACGGAGCAGATCCAACTGACCAACCCCCGGCACCACTTCCACTGTCCGATAATCCAAGCCCTTAAAGTCGAGAATGAGGCGGACTTTTTCCGAATATTGGGACAGTTCAAACTGATGAAGCTCAAGCATAGTGAGGATTTTTATGGTGGGTGTACAATCGAAGACAAATTTCGTTTTAAGTCCAACATAACACGACTTTCTCACCCCGTCGGAGTAAGGCAGTCTGCGTCGTCCACTAAGCATAGGATAAACCCCAAAATTACTAATAGTTGTCGCCTCTATTTCTTGATCACAGGTAAGACTTTTATGGACTATTTTTTGGTTTGTGGGCTGGGATATCTGGGGCAGCACTGCGTTGTCGCTTTGAAAAATTTTGGCGTTAAAGTAATTGCTATTGAAAAACAGCTACCGTCCCAGTGGGAAATTAAAAACTTAGATAATTATTTAGACCAACTAATTATTGGCGATTGCAGTCAATCTAGTATTTTACTTCAGTTGCCTATCGACCACATTCGGGCCGCTTTAATTGTCACCACCATCGAAAAGATCAATATCGAAACAGCCATAACTATCCGTGCCTTAAATCCCCAAACTCGTTTAGTAGTTAGAAGTGTAAGAGATAATCTCAATTCTTTGTTGAGCAACGAGCTAGGAAATTTTGTAGCCTATGAACCCAAACATTTACCAGCCAATGCTTATGCTCTTTCCGCCCTGGGTAAAGAAACTATTAGTCTACTGAATCTAGGAGGACTAAAAATTAGAATTAATCGTTTGCAAGTTCCCGATTATCATCATTGGCTAAGCTATAACTTTTTGGATGAAATTAACAATCGTCATCGTCGTATTTTAAGCCATAATCACCAGGGAGATTTACCGCCTCGATCAATTGATTTTCATCGCTGGCATCCAGAAGCAAAAATTCAAGCCCAGGATACGATTATTTATGTGGAAACAGAAGAGAATTATTTTTTAAATAAAGGATATAATTTTAATTTAAATAGAAAAAATAACAACTTAAATTTTTCATATTTTCGAAGCCTAATTCAAATTAAAATTAGTAGCTGGATCAAAAATTTTTGGAGCTTAAGCCTTAAGCAACAGGTAGCGAAAGTTGCTATTATCTATGGCTTGATAGTGTTTTTACTTTTAATTATAGGGACGATATTGTTCAGTTTTTTCTATCCCGGTACCACCTTACTTTCTTCCTTTTATGTAACTGCTATTTTACTACTAGGAGGTTACTCTGACTTGTTCGACTCCTTTGAACCTATATCAGCTTTGCCAGAATGGTTACAGTTATTCAGTCTAGCTCTGACCGTTACCGGTACCGCCTTTGTCGGGGTTCTATATGCCCTATTAACCCAAGCCCTGTTGTCGTCTAAATTTCAGTTTTACAATAAACGTCCCCCTATTCCAAAAGCAGATCATGTGGTGATTATTGGACTAGGTAAACTTGGACAAGAAATTGCTAATAAATTGCTGGAATTGAAAATCAATGTGTTAGGTATAACTTTTAATACCATTGCTAGCCAGTCAGATTTTTTAGATATTCCCTTAATTTATGGTCATAACTTAGTTGATAGCCTACAATTAGCTAATCTAGAAACCGCCAGCAGTGTCATTGTTGTTACTGATGATGACATTGTTAATATTGAAACGGCATTGCTAACTCGAAAAATCAATCCCCGTTGTCAATTAGTAATTCGCACTAATGGTGATACATTGACGAAAAATTTAGGACGATTATTACCAGCAGCAATTATTATTGACCCCTATGTAGCAGCAGCAGAAGTGTTCACTGGAGCAGCTTTTGGAGAAAATATCCTTGGTTTATCCTGTTGGCAAGAACAGACAGTTTTGGTCACCCAATATTACATTGAAGAACAAGATACACTCCAGGGTTTATTAATTGCGGAGGTGGCTTATGGCTATGGAGTTGTCCCGATAATTTATCAGGAAAAATCCGAGGATGAACCAATTTTCTTGCCCTCGGAAGACCGACGTCTAATTCCGGGTAATTTGCTGATTGTCTTGGCAACGATAGCAGGATTAAAGGCTATTGAAACAGGGGATTTAAAACCAAAACAATGGAATCTTAAAATCATCAAAGCTAGTTCTAAAATGTCAATTTTTGATGGCATTACTGCCATTGCTCGCATTGCAGGTTGTCCTTTGAAAACGGCGACGGAAACAATGAATAATTTGCCAGCGACTTTGCCATTTAAAATGTACTATCATCAAGCAATGAAGCTTAAAAAAATGCTTCAGCAAAATCAAATTAAAAGCGTTGTTGAACAAAATTTTTCGCCAATTTCTTAGTCGGTAAGACTTTCATTCCTTTCCCTGACAAAATTGCCGTAGAATACTAATGGCAATAGGTTTCTTTGTCATGCCCAACGGCGATCGCCTTACGTTGTTTCCTTCTAATCTGATCCCATGGACCTTAGCTTTAGTAAATACCACGGTCTCGGCAACGATTTTATTTTGGTGGATAACCGTCAGAGTGCGGCTCCCTGCTTAACCCCAGACCAAGCCCAACTGTTGTGCGATCGCCATTTTGGCATCGGAGCGGACGGGGTAATTTTTGCTTTGCCGGGGCAAGAGGGAACGGATTACACCATGCGGATTTTTAACTCCGACGGTTCGGAACCGGAAATGTGTGGCAATGGCATCCGTTGTTTGGCTAAGTTTTTGGCAGATTTAGAAGGGGTAGGGGAAAAAACCTATCGCATCCATACCCTGGCCGGGGTAATCACCCCCCAACTGTTGGCCGATGGCCAGGTGAAAGTGGACATGGGGGAACCCCAATTGTTAGCGGAGCTTATTCCCACCACCCTAGCGGCACCGGGGGAAAAGGTTGTGGATCTGCCTTTGGTAGTGGCCGGGCAAACCTGGGCTGTGACCTGTGTGAGCATGGGTAATCCCCATTGTTTGACTTTTGTAGACGATGTGGACAGTCTTAACTTAACGGAGATTGGCCCCCTGTTTGAGCACCATTCCCAATTTCCCCAACGTACCAATACGGAGTTTATCAAAGTTTTGGCGGGCGATCGCCTGAAAATGCGAGTCTGGGAAAGGGGAGCGGGCATTACCTTGGCCTGTGGGACGGGGGCCTGTGCCACGGTGGTGGCGGCGGTGTTAACCAGCAGGGGCGCTCGGCGTTGCACGGTGGAATTACCAGGCGGCAATTTGGAGATTGAATGGTCTGCCCAGGACAATCGGCTCTATATGACGGGGCCAGCCCAGAGGGTCTTCAGCGGCCAGGCGGAAATTTGAATGTTTGAAAATGGGTTCTAAAAACACCCTGACGACTGAAGTTGGGAGAAACTACAAAAAAATCCCTCGAAATTGCGGTCGATTTAGGGAACAAACTACAACTTTACCAACGGAATCTCAAGTCTTAAAAAATAAAACTTTTGTTCTTTCTTGTGAAAAGCATTGAGTGGGAGAAGCAATTTCTGGCCAGTACATTGATGATGGGCGGTTAATCTGTTCAACTTGGGGACGGCCATGCCCTAGAATTTGATGGACATCTTTTCAGCCCAACGCCGCTATTTTTCCACAACATATTCAGTTAAGCAGCTCGATGAACATCCCCATCCTTGACCTTAAGCCCCAATATCAAAGGATCAAAGCCGAAATTCAACAAGCGGTGAATGGTGTCTTGGAATCGGGACAATTCATTTTGGGCAAAACGGTTGCAGATTTTGAGCAAGCCGCCGCTGATTACCTGAGGGTAAAGTATGCCATTGGGGTTAATTCTGGCACCGATGCTCTGATGATTGGCCTCAGGGCGTTGGGCATTGGCCCGGGGGACGAGGTAATTACTACCCCTTTTTCCTTTTTTGCTACGGCGGAATCCATCAGTAATGTGGGGGCTAAACCGGTTTTTGTCGATGTGACGATCGCCGATTTTAATCTTGATCCCGACAAAATCAAGGCGGCCATTACGCCCCGCACTAAGGCAATTATGCCAGTGCATTTATTCGGTCAACCGGCTGCCATGGCTCAAATTAAAGCCCTTGCCCATGACCATGGTCTAAAAATTATCGAAGATTGTGCCCAATCCTTTGGGGCTGTCTATGCCGGTGATTGCCTAGGTTGTGACCAGGACTGTGATGACCAAGTTAAACAGGCCCTAATGGGTCAATACACCGGAGCCATGGGGAATGTGGGTGCCTTTTCCTTTTTCCCAACCAAAAATCTGGGGGCCTACGGTGACGGTGGTTTGATCACCACTAACGACCAGGCGATCGCCGATTTGGCCCGCTGTTTGAGGGTGCACGGTTCCAGACAACGCTACCAAAACGAAATGCTGGGCTATAACTCCCGTTTGGATGCGTTGCAAGCCGCTATTTTAAACGTCAAACTATCCCATTTAAAGGAATGGAGCATGGGCCGTCGTCGGGTGGCCCAGACCTATAATGATCTGTTCCAAGGGGTGGAAGGCATTACTACCCCCACCATCACCGCTGGCCATGTCTTTCACCAATACACCCTGCGGATTTTGAACGGCAAAAGGGATGCCCTAGCTAAGGCAATGCAAGGTATAGGTATTAGCACCATGATCTATTACCCTGTGCCCCAGGATCAGTTGCCGGTGTACCGGGGTCAGTATGCCCCCAACCCCATCAGCGATCGCCTAGCCACGGAGGTATTAAGTTTGCCCATCTGGCCGGAAATGGAAACCGAAACGGTGCAAACAGTGGCCGAAAAAATCATCCAAATTTTGCCCAGTCTGTAAACTTTCTGCAACCACCAATTGCCTATCCCCATGGAAGCCGGACAACAATTTCTCACCCCCGCCGAGTCCCACGCCGTTGATGGGGCCCTGCTCAGTCAGTCGGAAAAGTTCCTCACCCGTCTCACTATTTCTTCCCTGCGGCTTTTGCAAACCATTGCGGCGGAAGAACAATTGGCGATCGCCGATCTGACTCCAGAAATTATCATTGCTTGGTTCGAGGAGGATGCCAAAAGAAAACGGGAACAGGGGGCAGAAAAGCCGGTGCTGGATTGGTAGAGCCCAAACCCTTTCCATCAAAACAGCCTAATTTAAGTAGCCTTCCCGCAACCCGGCGATCGCCGCTGAGGTTCTGTCCCTGGCGTTGAGCTTACGCATAATGGTCTGCACATATTCCCGCACTGTGGAGCTGGCTAAATGTAATTCCTGGCCAATTTCGCTGTTGGTTTTACCTTCGGCCACTAACCGTAAAATCGTCACTTCCCGCTTGGTCAATTCATCTTTCTGGGCTTTGCGATAATCGGCGATCGCCTGGAGGCGACTATCAATGTAGGTTTTGCCCTGGAGTAGGCATTCCACAGCCAAGTTAATTTCCCCATTACCCAAACTAGACTCCAAAAAGATCCCATCGGCCCCCAACTGCTGGGCTTCTTCCACAATGGCCGCATGGTCATTCAACAGCAACAATAAACACTGCGGCGATCGGGGGTGGGCTTTGAGTTGTTGCAACAGGTCTAAACCGGAACCGTCTTCTAACCGCTGGCAAATGATCACCACCACCGGATCTGGTTGCTGTTCAAAGTAGGCTAGGGCTTCGCTTTGTAGGGTGAAAATTTTGACTTTCTTTTTCTTTTGCCGCTGAGCGGAAATGCGGGCAATGGAGACGGCGAACAGGCGGGGATACAGGCAGGCGATGACGTTAAAGTGATTCACCAAAAGCTGAAACAGATCATACCTGGCATTAAAAACGAGGGAATCGGGGTCAAATTCCATGGATGGTTAGGTAACAGCGGGGCGTTTAATTTGTATGTTGCCAATTTTCTGCTCTGCTGGCCATAAATTGTAGAAAAATAGGGTATAACCATAGTATAACCAAAGGCGTAGGACACTCTGCTAGATTAGTATGAAAACAGCAATTTCCCTTCCAGATTCGGTTTTTCAAGAGGCGGAAGCCTTAGCTCGACAATTAGGTTTGTCCCGCAGTGAGCTTTACACAAATGCCATTAGGGCCCACTTAGACAAGTATAAAAATGATCAAATTTTGCAGAGGTTGAACCAGGTTTACGCTGAAGAGTCTTCTGCTCTAGATCCAATCATGGCCGGGATGCAATTTTTGTCTCTGCCCTCCGAGGACTGGTAATGTATAGGGGCGAAATTTGGTGGGCGGATCTGCCTAATCCCGTCGGCTCTGAACCGGGCTACCGTCGTCCTGTGCTAATCGTTCAAGATGATATTTTCACCCAAAGCCTAATTAACACGGTCATTGTAGTTGTCATTACTTCTAATATTCGGTTAGCAGAAGCACCGGGGAATGTCGTTTTGCCCCCGGAAGCGTCGGGCTTACCCAGGCAGTCCGTTGTCAATGTGTCTCAGATTTTAACGGTGGATAAATCCTTCCTCACAGAACTTGTCGGTTCCTTACCCAAATATCTACAAGAGCAGGTGGATGAGGGTCTGCGGATGGTGTTGTTTCTCTAACCCGATGATGACCACATTTTTTAGATATTTTTTAGATCCAGGGCGGGGGCTTGGTTAATATATCTTCACAATCACTCCATCAAGAAACTATTTCGAATTGATGAAAAAGCTATTGTTTTACAGAAAAAAGACAGAATGATCCAGATTATAGGGGGTATGTGATCTGAGTCACAACCAATGAGTGACTAGGAACAATACTTTTCTTTGTTTATGTAGATTTTGTTACAAAAAATCGTATTTCTACGGAGCAGTAAAAAATCCAAATTTAGTGAAAGTCCAGTGTTAGTGCCAATACGTACAAATTGCCATTTCCATACAATAAAGGAGTAAAGAAAAAAACAACATTCATTTCCCAAGACCAAGGTCACGGGAAGGAGGCGACAAATTATGTTCACTAAATTCAATCAAGTTCTTCTAGCTTCTGGTTTGGTTATTGGTTCCGCTGTAATGTTAAGCCCCGCCACTTTTGCTAATCCTACCAATTCTGAAGGTGATGACATTGGCGTTCAAGTTCCTGAAGTTGAAATCTTAACTTGGACTGCAACTAAAACTGTTGGCAGCCCTGAAGAATTGACTCTGTACACGGCACTTTCTGAAACTGTTGTTGGTAATGTTAATGTCAAATCCAACGATGCAGCTGGCTTCACCGTAGCAGTTACGTCAGATAACCAAGGTATCCTAACAACAGGTGATGGAATTGCTGCTTATCTGCAAATGCCCTACACCCTCTACTACGGACCAACTGGCTCCACCGCCTCTGTCACACTTACTTCGGGAGAAGGAACTGCCGAAAGTCCTACAGCATTGATTAGTGCTTGCGCCTCTTCAACTGGTTGTGATCGTGATGTTGCTATCTCGGTTCTACAATCTAATGTTGATGGAAAAGCCCATGGTGTATACAGCGATACTCTTACTTTTACACTGACCAACAAATAAGTAAGTTAAAGATAGTTGGCGCTCGCATCAAATCAAGTTTAAGCTGAAGTTTGACCGGGCGCTTACTATTATCAACGGAGGGTTAAAATGACGGCTTTTCATCGATGTTCTGGATCCACGTTTGTGGCCTTTCTTTGTGGTTTAGTTGGAAGTATAACTTTTAACTTGGCGATGCCAAAGGTAACAGAAGCTTCCCCCTCTTTCCAACTTTCCCCCATGGAAATGCAATTTACTCCAGCTGGCGGTGGAGCAAGTCGTTCTTTTCTGCTTCGTAGCACGGGAACCCAGCCTGTAGCAGTGCAAGTAAGTGTTGTGGGCCGCCAAATGTCCATCGATGGGATCGAGGAAATGCCTCCGGAAGAGGAAGATTTTGTGGTTTATCCTCCCCAGATTATTCTTATGCCCAACCAAGTTCAGGCTGTGAGGGTAGTGTGGGTAGGAGATCCAACTCCTGCTGAGGAACTTCCCTATCGCATTGTGGCCGAACAGGTTCCCATTGATGCCCTAGAGCCAAAAATTGACGAGCCTACCGACACAAGAGTTGTCGATATCAAAGTCCTTTTTAAGTATGTGGGTACGATCTATGTTACCCCTCCCAATGCTTCTCCCAAAGTAGTCCTAGAAAATGCCCAGCCTTTGACTTCAGAAGATGGTTCCCAGAAGTTGGTACTAAATTTTGAAAATCAGGGTACAGCCCACCAATTGCTCAGAGGGTTGAAGGTTAATCTTATTGCGGAGGGAAAAACCATCACCCTCAGTGGAGATGAACAACTGAAAGGAGTCATTGGCGAGAATATGCTAGCTGGCAATAAGCGCCGCTTTGTTCTGCCCTGGCCCAAAGAATTACCCGTTGGCCCTGTTACTGCCACCTTTACCACAAATTAACTGCTAGCCGATCGCCGGGAGAGACTGCGTATGGGACATCCCTAGCTTCGGCTCGGAGGTATTCCCATGCGCTTATTTATTTTTTCCCTTAGTCTGGCAATTACGTTGAGTCCTAGCTTGGCGATGGCTGAAGCGGTTAATACCACCGTGGTTATCCCCAAGCCGGCAAAAAATTTGGTGCTCAAACCCAACGCCACCGAAGGCTATGCCCAAACCATGCGTGAACCGAGGGCCCCCACCGCTCCAGGGCCAAAGGTTGACCAAATTTCGCCTCCAGCGATCACCTTCCGGGGGAAAGGCATTGATTGCGCCCCTCCTTCGGAAGCCTTTTTGAACACTCAATGTATGGAGTTGAAACCTATAGTTGGAGGTTATACCAAATCTTAAAATGATAGATACGACTCCTAATCCCCCCTAGCCCCCCTTCTCAAGGGGGGCTAGGGGGGATATATCTTGGTCCGTCGCTGGAATTTAACGAATTGGTATTAAGAATAAAACTTAATTTGACAAAGGAAAGGCAATGATAGCCTTAATTGATCATGGTTTAACTGATTACCAGCAACTATTGGACAGCATTCCATCTCCCCTAGCAACAAGGGAGCAAATTTTTATTATTTCTGATGTTAGTTGGCAGGATTATCAGGGGCTACTAACCTTATTAGGAGATAATTCCACATTTATTTTGAAATACTCCCGGCAAACGCTACAAGTTATGTCCCCTAGTTATCGTCACGAATTTTATAAAGAAAAAATCGGCATTTTATTAGAAGCTTATTTGCAAGAAAAATCCATTCGCTTTTATTCCCTCGGCTCAACCACTTTTCGGTCTGCATTGACCCAATGGGGCATCGAGCTAGATAAGTCCTACTGTTTCAAGAGCCGAAAAAATATTCCTGATTTAGCCATTGAAATTGTGCTAACCAGTGGCAGCATTGACTCTCTGGAAATCTATCAGGCTTTGGGCGTTCCAGAAGTTTGGTTTTGGCAAAACAATCAGCTAGACGTTTACTACTTAAACAAAAAAAACTACGAGAAAGTTAATCAAAGCGAATTATTGCCGGGGCTAGATTTAACCTTATTCGCTAGTTATATTGCTTGGAAAGAACCCTTCGATGCGGTGTTAGCTTTTCGCCAGAAGATCCGGGGCAATTGATTTCTCACAATACCTGAAGACAAAAGTTGCAATGAGCAGTGATTACGCCTCTCCTTCGGAAGTCTTTTTCCAGAGTAATAAGCGGCAATTGTAAACAAAAGGCATTGTCCTATTGGTCACCTGTTGGGCGGAACACGAAAAATCATACTGATATGTTCTATGCCGTGGTCATCATAGGGATCACCAACCTCTGCAAAACCAAATTCTGCATAAAACTTGGTAAGGTAAGTCTGAGCTGAAATCCACACATCTAAGTTTGGATATTCCTGCAAGCTTTTCTGGATGCAGGCTGCGACAATTTTCCTGCCAGTACCCATTCCCCTGATTGCTTTACTCGTGAGAACTCGACCGAAAGATGGTTCCGGGTATCTGGTATGGGGAAAATTCAGTCGTGCGTAGGCCACTAATTGTTGATCATTGGTGCGACCAAACAGGTGCCATGATTGTTTATCCAACCCATCAGCGTCCAAATATAAACATCCCTGCTCTACCATAAACACATTTTGCCGTAGGGCGAGCATTTCGTGCATTGCTTCCCCAGAAATATCGTTAAACCGTTGCCAAGACCAATTAATTTCCACGGCGATCGCCTTTTTTTCCATATTGGCAATTATTAACCCAAACCTATTGTTTTTAGCCAGGGGAGAATCTCAACTTCAGTGTTTTAGCTAGTGCCACAAATGATCAGCGCCTACCCGATACCAGTGATATGGATGATGAGTGACGGGCAATCAAACCTCAGTTACTGTGAGCCAACAAAAACGCAAGTCCCCCAAAATCTGTGCTTCAGGGGACAAGGAAAACGGCGATGTATTTCCCCAGAGTTTGACCTTCCGGGGATAGTTACTGAGAAAAAGTTAATGCAGTTGGATTACTTTGGGACTTTCCTTCATATGAACGGTGTCCACAAAGCGGGCCGTGCTGGACTGACTAGAAATGACCAAGCTTTGGGTGCGTACCCCACCATGGAAGAAGCGTACCCCTTCCATCAAAGTGCCGGGGGTGATGCCACAGGCGGCAAATAAAACCGTTTCGCCACAGGCCAATTCTTCGCAGTTGTAAACCTGATCAGGATTTTTAATGCCCATGGAAGCGAGCCGCTCTAGGTTACCTTCCCGACTTTCACCAATTAGGCCAGTTTTAACCACTTCAGGATCGTAAATTAACTGTCCTTGGAAGTGGCCACCAAGGCAACGCATCGCGGCGGCGGAAATTACACCTTCAGGCGCAGCACCGATACCCATCAGAGCGTGGATGTTGGTGCCGGAAAAAGCACAGGAAATGGCAGCAGAAACGTCTCCATCACTGATGAGGCGTACCCGAGCGCCGGCATTGCGGATTTCTTGGATCAACTCTTTATGGCGAGGACGGTCCATGACCACCACCACTAATTCCTCAATGCTACGGTTGAGGCAGTCGGAAAGGATTTTCAGGTTTTCGGTGGCGGATTTGTCGATGTCCACATGACCTTTGGCCGCTGGGGGGGCCGCCAGTTTTTTCATATAGAAATCGGGAGCGGCAAACAAACCACCTTTTTCAGAAATGGCCAACACCGCCATGGAACCGTTTTGACCATAGGCCACTAGGTTGGTACCTTCACAGGGGTCAACGGCAATATCAATTTCTACCAATTCGTCGGGATTGCAGAAGGATTTGGCATCTTCCCTGGTGCAAATGCCCACTTCTTCACCGATGTAGAGCATGGGTGCGTCATCCCTTTCCCCCTCGCCAATGACGATGCGGCCCCGCATGTGGATTCTATTCATCCGTTCCCGCATGGCTTCTACAGCCACTTGGTCGGCGGTGTTTTTTTCACCTTTACCCATCCATTTTGCCGAGGCGATCGCCGCTTGTTCTACGACTTCAATAATTTCTAAACCGAGGGTGCTGTCCACGAATTGAATCCTCCCAACTGCTGATTAGGTTTCCCTAGCTTGTGATTAAGTGTTAATAGTCAAAAGTCTATCAGAGGGGGGGATCAGCGTACAGCATTGCCGAGGAGGGGAAATCTGCTTTGGCCCTGACCACGGCGGGACCAAAAGATCCCTTAAGATTAAGAGTTGGGCGGATTGTCTGCCTGCTTTTTGACTGCCTTGAACCATTCCACTGCCAAATTTAGCTAATTGTGACCATGACTGAGTCCGTAATCTCCCCAGAAGATGCCTTCAACCAGGCGATCGCCAGATATAACGGGGGGGAAGGCCCCGAAACCCTGATTCCGGTATTTAAGGAAATTGCCGATAGCTCCCCGAAAAATGCCACGGTGTGGGCTTGCCTTGCTTGGTTGTATCTCCTGGACGACAAACCAACTTTGGCTTTCAAGGCGGCCCAGCGGTCGGTAAAAATCGACGGCTACCACCCCCAGGCCAGAGTTAACTATGCCTTGGCCATGCTGGCTAATAAAAAGACCGGTGTGCGGGAACAGGTGGAGTTGGCAGCCCAAATGATGTCCTTTGATCAGGAAATTGCCGCTGGGGTGATGGAAAGCTTGGATGACGGTCTCCAGCGCAAGCCCGATTGGCGCGACATTGAACGGATTAAAAAATGGCTGACGGAGTAGTTTGACCAATTGGTTTTGACTTTAGAACCTGTTTTAAAAGCCCCCCTGGCCCCCCAAATTTGGGGGAAACTGAGTGAAAGTCCCCCATTGAGTGAGGAGATTTAGGGGACGGAATAAAACTTTCTAAACACGTTCTTAGGCAAAATTTAAGTAAGCCAGTCAGTCCCTGGTGTTGGTTTGTTACCTTGAAGAGAATCCCCAACCTTGTTCAAATATCCCCAGCCTATGACCCCGGCCAAAATTCGTAACGCCTTATTAGCCGTGGTGGCGATTGCCCTGAGTGCGGCCCTTTATCTCGGTTTCCAAACCCAAAGCCAGGGTACTTCCCTGGAAGCCCAAGCTCAGCGGGCCATCCCCCTGGCCACCGCTTTGGAGAATGGTCGCCCCACCTTGGTAGAATTCTATGCCAATTGGTGTACTAGCTGCCAAGCCATGGCCCCGGATTTAGCGGAGTTAAAGAAAAACTATGGCGGGTCGGTCAACTTTGCCATGCTCAATGTGGACAACAATAAATGGTTGCCGGAAGTGTTGCGCTATCGGGTGGATGGTATTCCCCATTTTGTTTACCTGGATGACACCGGCACGGCGATCGCCGAGAGCATTGGAGAACAACCTTTGGGAGTGTTGGAGCAAAACATCACCGCCCTGTTAGCCCACGAACCGATCCCCTACGCCAATGTGACAGGCCAAACTTCGGTGGTGGAAAACCGAACCATTGAAGCTGACCCCACCTCTCCCCGTACTCACGGCAACCCCCGCCCCAGTTAGCAGACCAAGTGACCATAACTAGAAACTATGCCAATCATTAAACTGCTACAGATTCGGCTATCCAGTCCTTGGGCGATCGGCTAGTATCTATTTGTGTGTGAGGAGTAAGATTAATAAGGAAGCAGCCGGAGGGTCGAAACATGGCAAGACTCCTTGCGGACTTCCTTATTTTTTTGCCTATTTTTTCCAATTAAGCTCGCCGACCTCTTCAAGGCTCAGGATTATCCTGAGAGAACCTGGAAGTGCAGAACGCAAACCGTTTCAACAGGTCATAGGAATTTCAACCCGACACAATCGCCTATTGTTTAAATTTTTTTCCCGTCAAAATATGGGCAATCCTCCAAATCAGCAAGCAATGGGCTGGGCCCTATCTGCGCGTTAACAAAAGTTTATGGTATATTCAAATACAGCGGTGAAGGATTGATATTTCTCCATGGAACTGTCTGCCGCCCCCAAGGTTTATTTGCCTAGCCCACATCCGATCGCCTGACTTAGCTTTTGGCTTGATCGAACCCCCTCTGCATCCCAAAATTTACTGCTTTATGTTGGTACTTTCCATCCTGTCTTTGGCCTTAGCCTCTTTTTCTGCCATCCTTTGCTTCACTGTGCAGGAAGACGTAATCAGGGCCTCGTTAGGATGTGTGGCAGTGTTATCCATTTTAGTCACCCTGTTTTTTGCTCCCTGGGCCTTAAAGCTGACCTTGGCCGCAGTTCCCTTCGGTGTGGAGCGATTTTATCGTTTAAGTCAAAACGCTCCCATGGAATAGGTTAATCGACGATATATTGACCAGATTTTTCAATTTTCCAGACGCTTAGTTAAAAGTCGTACTCTTACTAACATCTTCAATCTGTTAGCTCCCTCCATCATTACCGGAGGGTCGTTTTTGCACAATTAATTGGATCATCAACAAAATTAGGCCGATCGCCACAAAGGCAAAGATAAAGGTGCCCATGGAAGCTAAGCCCAGCACCAAAGTTCTCACTGCTGAAGCAATGCGCTGGACAATGGCCTTGTCGGATAACACCGGCTTACTGGCAAAACTAACGGCGATCGCCGAAGTCAGCAAATACAACCCCCAGGCCAGGGAAGCGGAAATGCCTGACCCAACTAAACAGCGCAGGGGAGTGGGAGGTACTGGCTCCGTTTTGGCTAGTTTGGGGGCAGGTTCAGTCATGGGCAAACGCTCAAAAGTGTCATTGCAGAAAAGATAGGGGAAAAATTATTAATCATCAAGAATCATTCATAAATGTACTAAGTAAATCACTCCGCCCACTTCTCCAGAGTGCCCAGCACCAAAGCGCTGTATTATCCGTAAGCGGTAGAATAATACCACGATCCATCTAGCAGTTCCAAGCCTGGAATTGTTTGATTTCCCTGAATTTTGACCAACCCCATGACTGTATCTTCCCCAGTGAATTCCACCGTTGACCTTATCCCCCAGCTTGAAAAAATATTGGGTCAAGATGGGGTAATTAAACGCAAAGATGAGCTCTTCACTTATGAATGCGACGGTTTAACAGGCTATCGACAACGGCCGGCCCTGGTGGTTTTACCCCGCACAACGGAGCAGGTGGCCGCAATAGTTAAACTCTGCCACGATCGCCAAATTCCTTGGATCGCTAGGGGGGCTGGCACAGGGTTGTCGGGGGGAGCCTTACCGGGGGTAGATAGTCTGTTAATTGTCACCACTCGCATGCAAAAAATTTTGGCAGTGGATTACGACAACCAGACCATTGTTGTCCAACCCGGGGTGGTAAACAACTGGGTCACCCAAACCGTTAGTGGCGCAGGTTTTTACTATGCTCCCGATCCTTCTAGTCAGATTGTTTGCTCCATCGGCGGTAACATTGCCGAGAACTCCGGCGGCGTCCATTGTTTGAAGTACGGCACCACCACCAACCATGTGCTGGGGTTAAAGCTGGTCATTCCCGACGGTTCCATTGTGGAAGTGGGGGGACAAATTACAGAAATGCCTGGCTATGATCTAACTGGCTTATTTATCGGGTCGGAAGGAACCCTAGGCATTGCCACGGAAATCACCCTAAAAATTCTTAAAACCCCAGAATCTATCTGTGTTGTATTAGCGGATTTTCTTTCCCTCGAAGCCACGGCTCAATCTGTAGCCGATATCATTGCAGCGGGTATTGTCCCGGCGGGCATGGAAATTATGGACAATTTCAGCATCAACGCCGTGGAAGACGTAGTTGCCACCAATTGTTACCCCAGGGATGCGGCGGCCATTCTTTTAGTGGAACTGGACGGTCTGCCCATTGAAGTGGAATTAAACCAAGCCAAAGTAGAGGAAATTTGCCGTAATAATGGAGCCCGCAACACGGCGATCGCCTACGACCAAGAAACCCGCTTGAAGATGTGGAAAGGTAGAAAAGCGGCCTTTGCGGCGGCCGGTAAATTAAGCCCCAGTTACTTTGTCCAGGATGGTGTGGTACCCCGTACTCAATTGGTACAAATTTTGGCGGACATTAATGCGTTGAGTCAAAAATATGGTTTCCCCATTGCTAACGTTTTCCATGCCGGCGATGGCAATTTACACCCCCTAATTTTGTACGATCAAAAAGTGCCGGGAGCCTGGGAAAAAGTAGAAGAATTGGGAGGAGAAATTCTTAAGCGTTGCGTCGAATTGGGGGGAAGTTTATCAGGAGAACACGGCATTGGCATGGATAAGAATTGCTTTATGCCCAATATGTTCAATGAAGTAGATTTGGAAACTATGCAATGGGTAAGGCACTGTTTTAACCCTGATAATTTGGCCAATCCCGGCAAGCTTTTTCCCACTCCCCGCCGTTGTGGTGAAGTGGCCAATGCCCAAAGATTTAATTTAGGACAGGACGAAAAAATGGGGGAAATTTATTAAGCTCAAAATAAACAATGAAGACAATCTGTTCTAGCTCCAAAACAGCTTAGTAAGGTTGAGTAATGCTTGAATGAAAAAATAATTTTCTTTTAGGACAAATTAGCTTTAGATATTTTAAAGTAATTGCCCCACATCGTTAAACCAACATTGATGCAACAGGAACCAACAAATCAGAATCTCAGGGCCATCGGATGGATAGGCGCCTTTATGCTTGCGGTTTGTGGCATCCCCCAAGCCTACGAATGTTGGCTGAATGGCAATGCTAACGGCCTTTCTCCCCTATTTTTAGGCTCATGGTTTTTAGGGGAAGTGCTCACTCTAGTTTTTGTCCTTTACGAGCAGGCAAGGACTGATGCTAATATGTGGCCCCTTTTGTTTAACTATGCCATCAATATCTTGACTATTTTTGTGATGATTTATTATAAGGTGTTTCCTGTTATTTGAATTTAGGAAATTTTTTGGTAAAAAATCAACCCATACATCTGGCGATCGCCTACGACCAAGAAATCCACTTAAAAATGTGGAGGGGTAGGAAACCCGCCGTTGTGGAGAAGTTGCCAACACTCAACGAAATAATTTTCTCAATAATCGAGCAAACAATAATTCAAGAAAAATTTACTAAAAAAACAAATAATCATAGTAAGTTTTGCAGATAAAATAAAAACTGTCCACATTCCTCCAATGACAATTCATGTCTGGAACGCTTGCCAAAATTTTCCTGCAAATAACCCCTCCCTTGTTTCTCAGTCCATCCCAAGCGCCTCATTTCCTTTAATATTAATTCTAATTCCGGGTATAACTCAATCACGCCGGCAATTAATCGCTACCACTGGCAACTAACACCAAGAAAAAGCCCCGTCAACTCCGGAGCAAGAAAGGGAAGACAGAATGATCCCATAGCGCAGTGTCAAAAAAAGCAAATAAGCTGACCCTCTTCCATCTATCCACAGAGTCGATTACTTGTTATTCTCACTGTAGAGGCCATGCAATCAACTCCGTGCCAACCTACAATGACCCAAAGCTATGGAGACACCACGATTGAAACAAGCTTGACTGGAGCAGGGATATCCCCCGGCAAAGTCAGGTCGAAGGATATTGGCGAATTAATTACAGCGACAGAAGAAATAATCAGCACTTACGTTCATGATAAGCATTCCGAGATCCATGCCAATGACATCATTATCGGTCTGAAAAACGTTAAAGGTGATGGTTATATCTTGGAGTATCAGCCTAGTCTACCCGAAATTACGGTTCCCGCCTTTGAAGCCGTTTCCCATTGCATAGAGACCCGCAAGCTCGAAATTCTTCCCTCAAAAACCGTTGAAAGCATTGCCAAAATTCGTCAACTCTCTAAGAAAGGAGGATTCAATACGGAATTTTATGCCGTCAATGGAAGTCGTAAATATCTAACCTCAATCAATCAAACATTAGAAATTCCTGCATCTATTACAATGCAAGGGGAAACCACACTCTACGGAGAAATCATTCGAGTCGGCGGCAGTGAACCCAAAGTTGCGATCAAAATAATGTCCGGTAGAATACTCTACTGTGATGCTAAAAAAGCGATCGTCCGTCAAGCTGGGCAAAGATTGTATGAGATTGTTGGCATCAGGGGGAACGTCGAATGGAGAATGAATGACATGGAAATACAGTCTTTTCAAATCATCGAGTTCACCGACTACCAAGACTCCCCAATAACAGAGACCTTTAATCATCTTAAACAGAGTATCAGCGATGCTTTCTCCCACATCGATGACCCAGTCTCCTACTTTGCTGAAAGCGAAAATGGAGATTAATGAACTGAAATGAGTGTTATTTGTCTTGATACTAACATTGTTGTGTGGGGCATCCAAAAGCGATCTACCCCCGACCGCCGAGAAAACATTCCCAAAGCAGAAGCCCTACTAAATCAGTTAGAAGCTGACCGCGATCATGTCATCATACCTGCTCCTGTTTTTGCCGAGTTACTGATGGGATGCAATCCTAAAGACAACCCAAGGGTTATGGAAGAGATTTCTCGAAGGACCAGAATAGTACCATTTGACGTTCCAGCGAGTATTGAATACGGCAAAATCCATATCAATAAGTGGGGACTGAGGGAAGAATTAGGCATCCAGCGGGAAAAGATGAAAATTGACATGATGATCTTAGCTGTTGCCCTAGCCCAGAAAGCATCCTGCATCTACTCGGAAGACGATGACATACACAAGTTGGGCAAGGAAATCATAGAGGTTCGCAGAATGCCTAGCATATCCCTTCAGGGAAATCTCCTTGATGCCCAAAATACCTAAGCCGGCTTCCGATAGCCCTCTAACGCTCCGTAGGGTACCCCACAGCATTTTTATTGAGGTGAATCCCAAACGTTGGGCCACTTCACTGCTAGGGCCGTAATGCCATGGCACTCTAGCAGTTCAATGAATTTTTCCTGACTATGGTTAGAATGACCGATGGTAAATAGGGGTTGCATGGCTCTGTTTTCGATTTCCCTTAGAAGAATAATCAACTAATCAATTTCTGGACTTAGCACTTCCACTATGGGCTTTTCCGCCTCTTTTTCTAAAATCAGAGGGGCTTCTATTTTTTCTTGTATAGGTAATGGTTCCGCCTGACGTTGGGGTACTACGGCCTTTTCTAATTCCGGCAAGGCCACCAATTGCCGTTGTTTTTCCCGCACTTGATTGGGCAGTAACATTGGTAGGGGTTCGTTTTCGTCTAGCCAATAGGTGGCTACGGGCAAAGTATGTTCTAAATCTTCCAAAAGTCGAGGAATAATCATTACTGCATGGAGTTCCCCAATGCGTTCCGCTTCCTGCATACCCACTTCGATCGCCATGGCCACATTGGCCACCGTTCCCCGGACAATGGCAGTACAAAGGCCATCCCCAATGATTTCGTAGGAAGCTAGCTGTACATCGGCGGATTTGAGCATGGCATCGGCGGCCCCCACCATGGCAGGAAAACCCCTAGTTTCCAAAAGGCCAATGGAGCGATTGCTCAAACGACTGTAACCCCGTTGCTGTTGGGCAATTTCCACTAGATGACTACCGATGGGGAACACCGCCTGGAGGTTGGGCATGGGCCGGGGAATGACCAATTTTGATACTAGCTGACCAAACTGTTCTGCTGTTCTGGCCCCTTCTTCCACAGCCAGACGCACATCGGCCACCTTGCCTCGCACCACTGCAGTACAGTAGCCACTACCAATCTTTTCGTAGCCCACCAAGGTCACTTGGGAAGATTTCAGCATCATGTCCGCTGTCCCCACGATCGCCGGAAAACTCCTGGTGGAGACTAACCCTAGGGCACTATCACTGGGCTGATGCTGATTTATTTGCTGATAACTGGGGCGAGGGGAACGGGCAATAGGGACGCTGGTCATTGTTAAGAAAGTCGGCACAACCGGAGAGGATCAGGGCCGCTGTGGCGATCGCCTTCTATGATAACTCACTGGGTTGGAAGCACCCAAACAGCCTCCAACGCCCCGGACAAACTAGCCAACAACGTTAGGGCCTAATCCACATGAGGGTTTGGCCGTATTCCACCGGCTCCCCATTTTCCACCACAATTTCCATTACCTGCCCCGCCACTTCCGCTTCAATTTCATTCATTAACTTCATTGCTTCAATAATGCAGACCCCCTGGCCTTTGCTGACTGCATCTCCCACTTCCACAAAAGGAGGCTCGTCCGGGGCTGGGGCTCGGTAAAAAGTGCCCACCATGGGGGAAACGATCGCCGTCCATTTTTGATCCGCCGGGGACGGGGCCGGAACTTCCGGGGAAGTAACCGGGGTAGAAGCCACAGGAGAAGACGGGGGGGCAATGGCCTGGGGGGGAACGGAAACGCCGCCGGACATAACATCCTTACGGACTGACACCTCAAAATCGCCGCTTTTTAGGCTGAACTCGGTGATGTTACTTTGGGAAATTACCCCCAACAATTCCCGCAGTTCCGTAAAGTTAATAGCCACGAATTACCCACCCCCCAATACAACAAAATACGATTAGTAAAGCTTGAGCTGACCAATGGGCCCACGGGTTAAAATCCATCTACCCAATTGATCAAGTTAACCACAGCTTAGGCATTGTCCCGTCCTAGGTAGGAACCATCTCTGGTGTCAACCTTAATCTTTTCTCCCTGGGCAATGAATAGGGGTACCATCACTTGGGCACCGGTTTCCAAAATAGCCGGCTTGGTACCGCCGGTGGCCGTATCCCCCTTCACACCGGGATCAGTTTCAACAATTTCCAGCACCACGCTGGTGGGTAATTCCACGTCGAGGATAGTGCCATCCCAGGTGACCACACTAACTTCCATCTCTTCTTTGATGAATTTGGCCTTGTCTCCCAGGGTGTCTGGGGCAATGCTCACCTCTTCAAAGGTTTCCATATCCATAAAGACATATTGATCGCCATCTTTATAGGTGTGTTGCATGACGGATTTTTCGATGTTGGCCTGGGGCACCGTTTCTCCCGCCCGGAAAGTTTTTTCCACTACATTGCCAGTTTGAACACTTTTGAGCTTGGTCCGGACAAAGGCGGAACCCTTGCCTGGTTTAACGTGGAGGAATTCCACCACCTTCCAGACTGCGCCGTCCATCACAATACTTGTACCTGTGCGAAAATCGTTACTGGATATCATGGAAGCCAAGAAAGACTCAAAAGTTCACCCAACATTCTACTAGGGGATGGGGGCGTTGAAGTGGGAAAATTTTGCTGTTGCCCCCTATGCTGGAGAACAAACCACAATCATTATGATGCAAATTATTAAAATTCCCCTGGGGATAATTACCCGACAGGGCCTACGGTTGGGCTTGATGTACTTGATCTTCACCTTACTATCCTTGACTTGGACTATGCCGGGCTGGAGCTTGCCTTTGGACCAGCCGATGCTGTTGGGTGCTTTGGCCCAGGGCAATGCCATTACCGATCCCAATGCCATCTTGCGCTACGCTCTGCCCATCGATAATCCAGAGGTGCGGCGTTTGCAGGATAGTTTGGAGGATATTTCTAACCACATCCGGGCGAAGCGTTGGCCGGCGATTAAAAAAGATGTGCGGGCGGCTAATCTGACCATCACCCTGAAGGAAGATAAAATTCTCGCTGGGGTGCCTGCCGATCGCCAATCGGAGGCGGAAAGCTTATTGGGCATCATCAAAACTGATTTAACTGATTTGGCCGCAGCGGTGGAAGATAAGGATAAGGAACAGGTGATTGGCCTACGTCAATCGACCCTAACGGCGATCGGGGATTTGGAAGCTCTGATGGTGACGGATTTCCCCTTTGCCATTCCCGAAGAATTTGCCAATCTGCCCCAACTGAAGGGCCGGGCCACGGTGGAAATGACTACCAATAAAGGCCCGCTGACCATTGAGGTGGATGGCTATAGCGCCCCCATTAACGCCGGTAACTTTGTGGATTTGGTGCAACGCAAATTCTATGACGGTTTACCTTTCATCCGTTCAGAAGATTTCTTTGTGACCCAGGCAGGGGATCCCCCAGGGCCAGAAGCGGGTTTTATTGATCCCCAAACTAAACAATATCGCGCCATTCCCCTAGAAATTTTAGTTAAAGGGGAAGAAGGGCCCATCTATGGCATGACCCTAGAAGATGCCGGTATGTATTTACCGGAACTGGCTTTGCCTTTCAATGCCTACGGGGCGATCGCCTTAGCCCGGCCGGAAATGGAACCCAACGGTGGTTCTTCCCAATTTTTCTTCTTTAAGTTTGATACGGAACTAACTCCGCCGGGGTTTAATTTGATGGATGGCCGCTATTCCGTTTTTGGTTACGTAGTGGATGGCAAAGAAACCTTGGAACAGTTAAGCGAAGGGGACAAAATTGTCTCGGCCAAGGTGGTTGACGGTGCCGACAATTTAATCAACGGTAATAGTTAATAAACAAGTGAACCATTGTCAAAAACTTGATTAAGGGAGGTAAAAATACCTCTCTTTTCTTTATTTTTTCAGATTAATAGAGCCCTTGAACCCAGTCTGCTCCATGGGGGAATCCTATCAAGTCAAGTTTTATTCCTACAATTTTCCCCTGCCTAACCCAGTGGTGACAGCCCATGGCCATTGGCAACGGCGACAGGGTTTGATTGTGGAGTTGAGAAACCAAGAGGGCAAGACTGGCCGAGGAGAAATTGCTCCCCTACCTTGGTTTGGTACGGAAGACTTAGCCAGCGCCACAGACTTTTGCAGTAGTTTGAACGGTCGGATTACCCCAGAACAAATTAAGAAAATTGGCGGTCGCCTACCCTGTTGTGGGTTTGCCTTTGGCTCAACGGAGTTAGAATTAAGCTCTGAAAATTTGATTGAAACCGATCCACAAAATATTAATTATTGTCAGTTATTGCCAACGGGAAAAAGAGCACTGGATTACCTCAATTCAGGGCAGAAATTAACTGCCAATACCGTCAAGTGGAAAATTGCAGTAGATGATTTCCCCAAAGAACGGGATTTGTATTTACAACTGCTAGCAACATTGGAGCAATTACCCGGACAAATAAATTTACGCCTCGATGCCAACGGTGGTTTAACCCCCGCCCTTGCCCGACAATGGCTAACCCTGCTTGATCGCCAAAGGGGAAATTCCCTGCTCAAAGTTCAATACCTGGAGCAACCCCTACCTCCTAAGCAAATTGATGAAATGTTTCGATTGCAACGGGATTTTGCTATCCCCATCGCCCTAGACGAAACGGTATGTAGTTTAGCCCAACTACAGCAACTCTACGATAAAGGTTGGCCGGGGCTTTACATCCTCAAAGCCGCCATCATGGGAGATCCTCGGTTACTGAACAATTGGTTAAAAACCCATCCCATACCCGCCATTTTCTCCTCCGTGTTTGAAACGGCGATCGCCAGGGGTCAAGTGTTAGCCCTGGCCCAAAAGTGGAACTTACCAGACCATGCCGTTGGCTTTGCTCCCCCAAAGGAACCAATAACAGAGGCTACCCCGGACTCGGTATGATGGGGATCAGCTTTGTTTAATGCCCCCTTGAGATTGACTGTGAGTGATTCCCCAAAGCCCCAATTGCCCCCAAGCTCCCAAGGACGTAATAGCTTAGTTTCCCGGCCGGAACTGGAAGCTGTGACCGAAAAGTGGTTTGAGATTATGGTTCGGGTGCAACCCCACCACACCGATTATGGCGGCGTTGTTTGGCATGGCACCTACCTGACTTGGTTGGAAACCGCCCGAGTGGAATGTTTGCGGTCCATTGGGGTGGATTTTGCCGACTTGGTCAAACTGGGCTGTGATTTGCCCGTGGTGAGTCTGGCCCTCCGCTACCACCGCGCCATCCGCCTAGGACAAACGGCAGTGATTAAGGTGCAAATGCAAGAAATCCAGAAAGTACGGCTGGAATGGCAGAATCAAATTATTTGCCTAGAAACCGGGGAACTCTGTGTGACTGGCAAAATTACCCTAGTGGCGATCGACCCAGCCAAGGGAAAAATTATGCGCCGTTTACCGCCAGTGGTGCAGGAAAATTTATTAAAGCTGAGACAGTGATCTTCAATCTTCAATGGCGGCATTCATTATTTTGGGAAGGAGGGGCAAAATTTGTGTTTACAGTGACCAGCAATCTTGATTCTTCTGCCTCTTCGCGCCGGTCTGGACAAGGTTATGGTTCTCTGAATACTGATCAGTCCGGGCCGGGGACTGCATTGCTTTGCCATTGATGATGATTAATTACTCCCTACTCCTCACCCTAGCGTTACCTCCCATTGCGGGGGGAATTATTGGCTATTTCACCAACGATTTAGCCATCAAAATGCTATTTCGTCCCTACAAACCCTTTTTTCTCGGGCCCTATCGACTGCCTTTCACCCCTGGATTAATTCCCCGCAACCAGGAACGACTGGCCAAGAGGGTTTCCGACACCATTATGGGTTCTTTGCTGACCCCGGAGGAATTACAACGGCTGGCCCGAAAACTGCTGCAACGGGAACGGGTAGAGGGGGCATTGGGATGGCTGTTGCAATTGGCCCTGAAACAAATTCGGGAAGATAAGCAACAAAAAACCGCCCAAATTCTCGCCAATATTTTGCAGGATTTATTTAGTGAATCTTTGCCCCGCTTATTGAAGGCCTTGGCTCGGCAGGATAATTTTCTATCGGATCAGATTAACCGTATTTTTGACCAAATTCTGCTGGAATTTCGACTCTCGGAATTGCAATCTCGTCAGTTCGCCGATTGGTTACTAGGCACAGTATTACCTCCGGATACGATTCGTTTGGCGTTGGTGGATTTTTTGAGCGATCGCAATATCCAGGTAATTGATGAGGGTTTTCGCGAAAAAACCAGTGGCACCTATTGGGTTGTGGCTAATTTATTTGGGGTGCGTAATTCCCTCACCCGTTTGCGGGCTTTTTGCCTGGAGGAAAAGGAAACGGCCAACTTGCGTCTGAAGGAGTTATTGCTCTCCCTAGAAATTCGGAATCGCCTCAAGGACTGGCTCCAGCAATTATCCTTGGAAAATTTACCCGTTTCGACGGTGCGACAATTGCGGCGAACCACAGGGGAAGTGGTGCGGACCTATATTCGGGAGCGGGGGGAACCTTTTCTGAAGGATTTTGGTAAATCGGTGGATTGGGATAATGTGGCGGTGCTTATTGTCAATCGGCTCCAATCTTCCACGGCGGTGACGGGCTCCCTGGGCTTGGTAAGTGAGGAGTTGGCGTCAATTTTGGAACGGTATTTGGAAGATGATTTAGAAAAAATTGTGAAGCAAATTATCCCCATCTTGGCCATTGACCAGGTGATTATCAATCGTATTAATGAAACCCCCGCCGCCGAGTTGGAAACCGCTGTCCAGGCCATTGTCCGTAGTGAGCTTCAGGCCATTGTTAATCTGGGGGGAGTACTGGGGTTAATCATTGGTGCTTTGCAGAGTGGCTTTTTCTTCGTCAGCCGTGGTTTTTGATGGGAGTCTGACCCGATGCGATACCATGGTCTGCAGTGTCAAAATTTAGACTATTTTCTGGGTGGCCTTTGGGCTGCTCTGTTCCTTTGCCCAACTCAGCCTGTTAACTTTGCCCATGTCTGATGCCGCCGTTGTTGTTGAAGAACAGGCCGCTGTGCTAAAAACTTTGCCGGATTTTCCCCTGTCTAATCAGCGGTGTGCCAGTCAGTTGCAGCAACGCCTTGATTTGCTATTACTGGCGATCGAAGCTTTGGATGTTGGCTCAGCGTCGAAAATGCTGGCCAGTGCAGAAGATTTGGGGCTACAGTCCATTGTGCCCCATGCCCTGGCGTTGTGGCGGTTACGTTGTACTAATCCCTGGCGACGTTCCTACAACCGCACTCTGCTCACCCTAGACCAAGCTAAAGCCCTGACGGCGATCGCCCATTACCAGGCCAAGCCGTTGAATGTGACTATGCGGCAATTGCTCATTGCGGAACGACAAATGCGGGCTAAACAGTTGCCGGTGGGTACTAATTTTTTACTGTCGGATTACCTAGACCAATTCCGTTCCCATTTCAGTAGCCGGATGAATCCGCGTCGGGCTAAAGTATCGGTGTTGTTGGCTTCTGAATCCGCCATGGACGATTTTGCCCTGGGTTTGCTCAACCAATTGCTGTTTTGCACTGGTACCATCGGCATGGAACGTTTATGGATCAGCTTGTTTGACGGAGAAGTGGCTTGAATATTCAACGACCCTATCGCCTACCCAACTGCACCCTCACCCTGGAGGGCATGGCCAGCGGTACTGATCCCAGTTCTAGCAACGAAGATTTGCAGATTATTCTCAATGCCCGTTGTCAGTTCCTCGGCACCAACCAAAGTTTGGAAGGGGGCCGGGCTTTTCTCGAGGCCTTGGCCAAAGCGGTCAACAGTTACGCCCAGGGTTGTCTGAGTGGTATTCCCCATCCCACAGAAACCAAGGGGGAAAATGGTGAATGGGCTGAGTTAACTCCCCTGCCAGATCAGGCCCTGCACCGTTTGTTGTGGCATCCTCCGGCTGATGAATCCTCTGAGGCGATCGCCGTTGACTTAAGCACAGTGGAACTCTTTGATCTGGTGGAAGCGGTGGATCAATTTATTGGCGATCGGCACACTTTACCAGACTTTTCCCTGACCTTAGAACCCCTGTCTCGTCGCCACCGCCAACCGGACGAACCCTTTGTGCAACGGGCTATTCCGGCTAGTTTGGGGGCCTTGGGCTTAGCAGTTTTTGCCCTGGTGATCTACTGGCTACCCATCCCTGAAATTAGGGAACCGGAAGTCAACCCCGACAATACTCCCGATTTGACTCAGCCCGACAATGGCAATCCCACCGATGGCCCCACTCCCTAGAAACTAAGCTGCCCAGACATCCTTAACACCTTTAACAATAGAAAGCAATTGTTGCCAGGGGAGTTGTGTTGGGAGTATGTCAAACACTTAAACAAACCACTCGCAAACCGCAATCATTCTCGTTTTTATCCGGGTAAAGACGGATACGGCTGGCGGAACGACAGAGGGGCGCGGCCACTTTCCATGAGCCCCCCCGCAATACCCTTGGAGATCCATCGGGCTCTGTTACCCAAGCACCACTGTTCCCTGGAGACCCCTGATAATTTTCGTGCCAGGTGTCCTCGCACCATTCCCACACATTGCCGCTTATGTCATAGAGTCCCCAGCCATTGGGTTGTTTGCGCCCCACCATTTGGCCCCAACCGTTGGAATTGCCCTTATACCAACCGTATTTATTTAACTCTTTGGCATTATCGCCAAAATAAAACCGGGTTTTACTTCCCGCTCGGCAAGCATATTCCCATTGGGCCTCGCTGGGTAATTTATAAATTTTGCCGCTGATTTGGCTTAACCTTTGGCAAAATTCTTCGGCTTGGTACCAACTGACCCATTCCATGGGGTGATGGGGAAAATCTTGAAAGTATTTAGAATTGGCCCCCACCTGCATAATGGCTTGCCACTGTTGTCTGGTAATGGGGTATTTGCCCATGGCAAAGGGGGCAATTTGTACCAAATGCTGGGGGGTTTCCCACTCTTGGGCATCTTTATCACTGGTCGTTGACCCCATCATAAATTCCCCCCCCGCCAGGGTAACCATGGTCAGTGCAACATCGTTTGGTAAAGTTTCCTGATATTCCGCCAGGGTTTTGGTTTGGCTACGGCTAAAAAAGATGGTGCCCCCGCTGGCACCCACGGCCATTAATCCGCACAAAATTAGAACTTTACGGCGGTTAGGATACTTAGAGTCTTCCCCTATAGCCCCACCTTCTGTAACTTCTTCGGGAAACCGGGGCGTTGGCTGGGTAAGAAATTGCAGTACATCGGCGATCGCCCAACGTTGCCTGCGGTCTTTGGCCAAACAAGCAAGGGCTAATTCCCCCCAGGGCGGGGGCAAAGGAGGCAGGTCAATATCTCCCTCCATCACCCGTTTGAGTAGTTGGGTTTGGTTGTCGAACTGGTAGGGTAACCTTTGGGCGGTAATTTGCACCACCATGATCCCCAAGGACCACACATCCCAAGCGGGGGAAACAATGCCATCAAAAGCCTCTGGCGGCATATAGGGGATGGTGCCCAGGGGATTAATTGTTTGAGCATAACTATGCTCGTCTAGATGTTTAATCAAACCAAAATCCGACAGTTTCCACTGCTCTCCCACTCGGAGAATGTTGGCGGGCTTGAGATCCCGGTGTACTTGGTTTTTACCGTGGAGGTAAGCCAATCCCCTGGCGATCGCCGTAAATAAATTCCTAATCTCAGTCGGACTAAGTTGGCGCTGCTGTAGGTGATGTTCTAGGCTTTCTGCGGCCAATTCCATGGCTAGGTAGAAAATTTTTGTCCCATTGAGTTCCCCCTCCCCGGCGGCATAGGTTTTGATCAGATTGCCGTGGCTTAAATTAGCGGCGGCGATCAATTCCTCCAATTTGGCTTCGTCAGCGTTGGGAATGATTTTGATGGCGACCTGTCTTAAAGCCCGTTCCATTACCACCTCGCTAGCGAGGAAAACGGCCCCAAAGCCCCCAGCTCCCAAAAGTTTTTCTAGATGGTACTGCCCAATGCGTTGGCCTGCCATCATTCTGAAAATTAGGGGATTGGTATTGACCATGAATTCCTCGCCGTCAATGGTGTACTTGGGGGAAAAGCAAGGGGAAAATTCAATAGGCAATTTCCAGGGTCACTGTGGCCTGTACTGTTTGGTCACCGCTAATAATGGGGGTGGGCGCAGATTCCGCTACCGGAGAAGCGGCCAGGGCCCCCCGAAAAATAGGCGTGGGTTGGCCGGGGCTGGGATTAATAACAATGCGGACGATGTTTTGGGGAGTTAAATTTAAACTGGACAGCACCACCCGAGCTTGGGCCTGGGCATCGGCGGTGGCGGCAACTAGGGCCTTTTGTTCTGCTACTTTGAGGGTTTCAGGGGTAGCGATAAAGCGAATGCCATCGATGCGACTGGCCCCGGCTTGCACAGCTTCATCAAGGATTTTTCCCACTTGGTCGCTTGGGTACTGAAAACTGACGGTATTGCTGCCAATGTAGCCTTCCAAACTTCTTTCATTGTTGCGATAAACATAGTTGGGTTGGAGTTGGAGCCCCTGGGTTTGTAATTTGTCCACCCGTTGACTACGTAGATATGTCACCAGACGGTTACTCCGTTCGGCGATCGCCGAACGGACTTGGTTAGCAGTATCGGCTTGGACTTCCACCGTTAGCTGGGCTTCAGTTAGGGTGGTGGGAACAGACTCCGAAGCTTGGCCAGTGACAGTGAGTAGTTGTTGCATTTCGTTGGCCCACAGGGGAGAAGGGGGCAAGGCAGTGAGAAGCGTACCGGATAATAACAGCACCGATGCGGAAAATCGAGAAAATCTAAATATGCCCATGGTTGGCCTCCTAGAAAAAATTTTTGGTTGCACTCTTGGCGATACTTAAGGGCAAAGTTCTAGCTCCCTGGCAGATAGCTCAAGCAGGACAAAAACCACCGCGTTGGGAGGATGTGCCGGAGTGCGGACGCAAACCCTTGCCCCCTGTTGACAGGGCACAATAAAGAGTTAACAACAAGTTACTCACTGAATGTTATGGTTTGCACTAGATAGGGTTAATCTTAATTGACCGACAGTCTCGGCAGCGGAAAAATTTTCGATGGTAGACAGTAATCAAGCCCAGGCGATTCTTAGTCAATACCAGGCAGGGGAGCGCTATTTTCCCAACTTAGCCCTGCGGCACATTGACCTCCACGGCTTCACCCTAGCTGGAGCAGATTTTAGTGGCTCAGACTTCAGCGAGGCCAACCTGCGGGGAGCAGATTTGCAGGGCTGTAAATTGCAGGGTTGCTATTTTAACAACGCAGATCTGTCGGGCGCTAATTTGTCTAGGGCGGATCTAGGGCAAGCATCCCTACTAAAAACTTTTTTGCTCAAAGTTAACCTCCAGGAAGCCCACTTGGAAAATGCCCTTTGTGCCGGAGCGTTGTTGACCAGGGCTAATCTTGCAGAAGCCCGTTTGCATGGGGCCCTGCTGACAGGGGCGGACTTAACTGGGGCAAAGTTAGCCAATGCTAAATATAATCAACAAACCCAATTCGATGCCGGTTTTAAGCCAGAAAATTTCGGTCTGATCAAGGTGATGGGGGATAGTACTCCTAGCCCTCAAACTAAGACTCAAACCCCAGTCAAAGAGAAACAGTCTAGCCAAGCTTCCCTCCCCACTGGCTTAACGGTGGAAGATTTGTTACTAACTTTTGAATATTTGGGTAGTTTAGGTAATCATTACTTAGGCAATACCATGGCTAGTCGTTATCTACAATCGGCCCAGCCCAAGGAAGAATGGTTTGCCCAGTTTGAGGTGGATAAAAAGGCCGTTAAACTTAACTATCAAGGGCCAAAGCAGGAGCAGTTGACCCCAGTTCAAATTGAGTTGGCCCAACAATGGGCTCAGCAGTATGTCAAATCCTGCGCGGTCATTTTTAAGACCTTTTCCACCATGATCGAAACTGATCGATGTGTTTTTAGTATTAGTGGTTAGCTCTTCTGGGCAGGACTTTTTCAGGGAGGAAAAAAGTTAATGGTCGCGTCAACTCTGATCGCCGAGGCAAAGGAACCAATCCAGGGCCATGTGGTGGAAACTTGGGAGATTAGCAAGACCTACCGTACCGGCTTTTGGATGAATCAGAAGGTGGAGTCCCTTAAACCTTTGTCCATTGCGGTGCAACCGGGGGAAACCTTTGGCCTACTGGGCCCCAACGGAGCAGGTAAAACTACCCTGTTAAAAATTCTTTTGGGGGTAATTCGCGCCAGCGGCGGCCGGGGTACCCTCCTGGGTAAACCCATCGGCGATCGCCAGACCAAACAACGGGTGGGCTACCTACCGGAAAATGCCTATTTTTATGATTTTTTAACCGCCTGGGAATTTTTAGATTACATCGGCAGTCTGTTTCAGATTGGCAAACGGGAACGGCAACGACGCATTATGGCCATGTGCGACCTGGTGGGGCTGGCCCAAAAAACCGCCAAAAAGAAGCAATTGCGGCAATATTCCAAAGGCATGTTGCAACGGGTGGGCATGGCCCAGGCCCTGATTAATGATCCAGAGGTGGTATTCCTGGATGAACCTATGTCTGGTTTAGACCCCCTGGGACGTTACCAAGTGCGGGAGATTATTCTCTCTCTGAAAGAACAGGGCAAAACCATCTTTTTCAACTCCCACATTTTGGCGGATGTGGAGCAAATTTGTGACCGCATTGCCATTTTGGCCCGGGGGGAATTGCTCTGTAGCGGTTCTTTAGCGGAAGTGTTGGGCACCGATGAAGGCTACCAAGTGGTCTTACGAGGGGGACAAGCAGAGGAATTAAGCAAATATTTAGGTAACCTCAGTCAGGAACAGGATGTCTGGCATGGTGATTACCAGGGAGATCCCCAAACGCTAGTGGATGCTCTACCTAGTCTTGGGGCCAGTTTAATCAGCCTCAATTTGGCCAGGCCTTCCCTGGAAGATTATTTCATCCGGCAACTGCGGGAACGGGGCATCACCACCAGTCAGTAAGCAAAAAAATTCAGTATCTTAAGCGTCCCAAAGAACGGAAAACCGAACCTTGTTTGGCTTAGCACTCCACTGCCAAGAGTGCTAGAGTGCTTTATGGACTTGTCCGCTACCTTTGACGTTATTTGTAACTTTTTAGTCTATGTCTAAGCTTATTTCCTTTAAGGATGAATCCAGACGCTCCCTGGAAGCAGGGATTAATGCCCTGGCCGATGCAGTGCGGATTACCCTCGGCCCCAAAGGTCGTAACGTTTTATTAGAAAAGCAGTACGGTGCTCCCCAGATTGTCAACGATGGCATCACCGTCGCCAAAGAAATTGAACTGTCTAACCCGGAAGAAAATGCTGGAGCTAAGCTAATCCAGGAAGTTGCTTCCAAAACCAAGGAAATTGCTGGGGATGGCACCACCACCGCCACTATTATTGCTCAAGCTTTAGTGCGGGAAGGTCTGCGCAATGTGGCCGCTGGCGCTAACCCTGTAGCTCTGCGTCGGGGCATCGAAAAAGTTACCACTTTCCTCGTCCAAGAAATTCAGGCTTTGGCTAAACCAGTGGAAGGTTCGGCGATCGCCCAGGTGGCCACCGTATCCTCCGGTAACGATTCCGAAGTCGGGGCCATGATTGCCGATGCCATGGACAAAGTCACCAAAGACGGCGTCATCACCGTGGAAGAGTCCAAATCCCTCAATACCGAATTGGAAGTGGTGGAAGGGATGCAGATCGACCGGGGTTACATTTCCCCCTACTTCATCACCGATAGCGATCGCCAATTGGTGGAGTTTGATAATCCTCTGATTTTAATCACTGACAAAAAAATCAGCGCCATTGCCGACTTGGTGCCCGTGCTGGAAAGCGTTGCCCGGGCCGGTCGTCCTCTGCTGATTATTGCTGAAGATATCGAAGGGGAAGCCCTCGCCACCCTAGTGGTCAACAAAGCCCGGGGGGTGCTCAATGTTGCTGCCATTAAAGCGCCCGCCTTTGGCGATCGGCGTAAAGCCGTGTTGCAGGACATCGCCATCCTCACCGGTGGTAGTGTAATTTCTGAAGATATTGGTTTGAGTCTTGACAGCGTCAGCTTGGATCAATTGGGTCAAGCGGTTAAAGCCACTTTGGAAAAAGACAACACCATCCTCGTTGCCGGGGCAGACAAACGGGCCTCTGCCGGAGTTAAAGAACGGATCGAGCAACTCCGCAAAGAATATGCCGCTTCCGATTCCGACTACGACAAAGAAAAAATCCAAGAGCGCATCGCCAAACTAGCCGGTGGTGTGGCCGTGATCAAAGTCGGCGCCGCCACAGAAACGGAACTCAAAGACCGCAAACTCCGCATTGAAGATGCCCTTAACGCCACCAAAGCTGCGGTGGAAGAAGGTATTGTTCCTGGTGGTGGCACCACCCTAATCCGTTTAGCCGGCAAAATTGAAGCATTTAAAGCCCAACTTAGCAACGATGAAGAACGGGTGGCGGCCGACATCATTGCCAAAGCCCTGGAAGCCCCCCTACACCAGTTGGGCAGGAATGCCGGGGTAGAAGGTTCCGTCATTGTCGAAAAAGTCAAGGAAGCCACTGGCAACCAAGGTTATAACGTCATCACTGGCAAAATTGAAGACCTAATTGCTGCTGGTATCATCGACCCCGCCAAAGTGGTGCGTTCTGCCCTGCAAAATGCCGCTTCTATCGCTGGTATGGTGCTAACCACCGAAGCTCTGGTAGTGGAAAAACCTGAACCGGCGGCCCCTGCTATGCCCGACATGGGTGGCATGGGCGGTATGGGAGGTATGGGCGGCATGGGTGGTATGGGTATGATGTAATTGCCCCATCCTTGCCATGCTCGGATTACTAGTCCATCGCGGCTAATCTGAAGGCTTTGTTGCCTGTTGTCCCCCTTCCCTAGCTAACTGGGAGGGGGATTTTTGTTACCTGCAAAACAGCTAAAATTGTTCAACCATAAATTGTCCGGTAAAAGTACCATTGATCTTAAATAATTCAGGGGGTTCAATAATGGACAGAGAAGAAAAAATAAGAGTAAGTGAAGATAAATTTGCCCTATCAGCTAGGGTGAAAAAGCTGTTAACTCAATCTCTTGACACTTTAGAAGCAATTCTTGATGATGACCAACTGCCGCCTCAAGAAAGGGCAACGGTGGCCTTAAAAATTCTTGAAATAGCAGAGGTTTTTACCGAGTTTAATGGTCATTCAGCGGATAAATTAATAGTCAGTGCTCAGCGGGAAATTAAGCAATTACAGCCAGAATATTCTCAAATCAACCCCAATTTACCGGAACCAACGGCAACCCAACAGACAGAATCGATATTTTTGCCTGCTAACTATGTAGAAGTTAAAGGCTTTTTATGCCCAGAAGAAAATGAAAAGTTTATCACAGAAGCAATCAATAGACGACGGCAATATATGGAGTCAAACACTACAACTAAGGCAAATCAATATCGCCAATCCTATGTGCTTTTTTCTAAAAAAATCCCTGCATTGTCAGCCCTGATACGAGAACGGATCAAGCAAAGGTTACCGGGATTACTGGGTCAATTAAATTTTTCTCCCTTCGAAATTGCAGAAATTGAAGTGCAACTGACAGCCCATAATGATGGTTGCTATTACAGAATTCATAACGATGCCGGTAGTGAAAAAACAGCCACTCGACAAATCACCTATGTCTATTATTTTTACCAAGAACCAAAGGCTTTTTCTGGAGGGGAGTTAAAACTTTACGATACGGAGTTTAAAAGTAACACCATTATCACCCATCCAAATTTTCAAACTATTACCCCCACCAATAATTCCATTATCTTTTTTAATAGCCGTTGTCGCCATGAAGTAATGCCTGTGATTTGTCCTTCCAGGGAATTTGCCCACAGTCGGTTTACGGTCAACGGTTGGATTCGCCGAACGGCTGAATGATATGTGAACGATTCCTCCCTGCTCAGGTGAAGAAGAGTAATTTCACCTTGTAAAAGTTAAACAAAAACCTGCAACTGTTGGATCAACTGGGCGGCCTGTTGTACGCCTTCAATGCGATGCACCGGTTGCCCCTGTTTGAATAACACCAAGGTTGGTAAAGACTGGATTTGGTACTGGGTGGCGATCGCCGGATATCTGTCGGTGTCAATTTTCACCACTTGGAGTTGCTGGCGGAGATGACTGCCCACTTGCTCGAGAATGGGGGCCATCATTTGACAGGGGCCGCACCAGGTAGCATAAAAGTCCACCAACACCGGCTTGGGGGAACCGGCCAGCATGTCGGCAAAATTGGCAAACTGTTTTTTGACAGCCATAGTATTTTCCCTCGCAAAGGTATTAATCCAGTTCTAGCAATTATTGGGGGCGATCGCCTATGGCCGAATCGATGGTTTGATCAAAACGCTTTTGCAGAAAGTGAAAGACAAAGTAGAGGCCTACCATTCCCACCACGGCAGCTAGGGCAAACCAACTAAATTGGGTAGTCCAGGCAATAATTTGCTCAATGGTGACCACCCTTCCCAAAAAGTAGGCCAAACTGACAGTGATGGTGGCCCAAACGGAAGCACCGCCGATGTTATAGAGCAAAAATTTGCCGTAGGGCATACGGACAATGCCGGCCATGGGCCCCGCAAAAATTCGTAGTAGGGTGACAAAACGCCCCAAAAATACCGCCGCCGCCCCATTTTGGCTAAATTTATGGCGGGCTTGATCAAGCTTTTCCTGGGGAATGTTAAACAGCTTGGCCGCCCTGGTCAGTAGGGGCCAACCGCCCCAGCGTCCCACCCAGTAACCACAACTATCCCCCAACACAGCCCCGGCGATCGCAGCGATTAAAACACCGCCGTAACTTAAATCCCCGCTGCCGGCCAAAAAGCCCCCCAACAGGGTTATGGTTTCTCCAGGGATGGGAATGCCCGCATTTTCCAAGGCAATGCCAAAGAATACGGCTCCGTAACCATATTGACGGGCCAATTCCTGCAATGTCTCTAGCGAAAAAAATTCCCAACCCATGGTGATGCTTATTTAATAATTCTTAATAATCTGCTTATTTTTAGTGTAGCGGATGGGAGTCTTGGATGCTGCCGAAGATTTTACTGCTCAGCAATGGCCACGGAGAAGATGCGATCGCCGTTAGCATTGGCCAGGCTTGGAGTGCTCTGGCGGGGATGAAGCCTGAGAAAATATTAGTGGGATTACCCTTGGTAGGGAAAGGCAGTAGTTATCGACGCTTAAATATTCCTCTAATTGGCCCGGTGAAAACCATGCCCTCCGGTGGCTTTAACAACATGGATGCCAGGGAATTATGGCGGGATGTTCAGGGTGGTCTATGGGGGCTCACTAAAGCCCAGTTGGGAAGTTTGAAACAATGGACAGCGCAAGGGGGCAAAGTTGTAGCAGTGGGGGACATCGTGCCCCTGGCCCTAGCTTGGTTGGGCCGAGGTGATTACGCCTTTGTGGGCACAGCTAAGTCGGAATATTATCTCCGCTCCCCCGTTGGGGAATGGTTACCCAGTACCCAAGCTTGGGAAAAATGGCTTGGTTCCACCTACTACCCTTGGGAGCAGTGGTTAATGATGAGGAAAAATTGCACAGCGGTCTTTCCCCGCGATCGCCTCACCCATGCAAGTTTATTAAGCCAAGGCGTGATTAGTTACCCCGTGGGCAATCCGATGATGGACGGTTTAAACTCGCAGGATTACCAACCCCAACCGTTACAGCCAGGGCAGAGTTTGAGCATTACCCTTTTACCCGGTTCCCGATCGCCAGAAATGGAACGGAATTGGGCCCTCATTGGGCGAAGTTTAACTAGCGTGTTAACCCATTTTTCCGATGTTTCTGTAACCTTCCTGGCGGCGATCGCCCCTTCCCTCCCCTTAGCACCGTTGATGGCTGAAGTGGAAACCCAGGGTTGGCAACGATTGGAGGAAAATAACGTGGAACTTTTGACCAACAAAATTTCTTGCCTGATCGAGGGACCCGTTTTCCAAAAAAACCAAGCCCATTTGGTTTTTAGCCAACAACAGTTTGCCGATTGTCTGCACAATGCCCAAGCGGCGATCGCCATGGCTGGTACCGCCACGGAACAATTTGTCGGTCTTGGTAAACCGGTGATTAGTTTTCCTGGTGCTGGCCCCCAATACAATCCTTATTTTGCCCGTCGTCAAACCTGGCTCCTGGGGGAGTCCTTAATCCTCTTAGATGCCCCGGAACAAACTGGCATAGCTCTAAAAAAAGTACTACATAATCAGAATCAACTAGAGGCGATCGCCCGTAATGGCCGGGAACGATTGGGGGAAGCTGGAGCCGCCCGCCGTATTGCAGAAGTCCTCCACCAACAATGGGGTTAGTTCTTTGCGGGAAAATTTCTTGTGAATTTACTTACAAAATTTTAAATGGTGTTGAGAGCTGATTTTATAAGTCTGCTGAGATCAAGCAATGACAAGGCTTTCAGTGTTTGCTATGACAAGAGTTCCAAATAATCCAAACACTTACTAGATAAGGGTTTGAGCACTCTTAAGATTTTCTTTAGAAATTAGCTCTGAATGGCAAGTAAAAAAAGGTGATAAAGTAAATCCCCCTAAACAAGTAAATATCATCTACTATGCCAAACTCTCTGAGAAAAATAATCAAGCCCATTCTTTATCGGCATGGCTGGAGGGCTTAAATTTCAACACTTTGAGCTTAGCCTTCAGCCTTTTTTTCCGCTTTTCTTTCTTCTCGAACTCAGGTTAAAAATACCTAACTAAAGCAATTAATTAGGCAATGGTTTGAACAGTTTTAACAGTTTGAATTACGCTCCTTTGACGATCGCCCCGAAATCTCCCAGGATTAGGGCATAATTACGAATTAGACCGAGTAAGTTAAGGCGATTTTGCCGTAATTCGTCATTTTCCGCCATTACCAACACACTATCCGGTCCGTCGAAAAAGTCCGCCACGGTGGGGGCCAACTCATGTAGAGCGTTTACCAAAGTTTCGTAGTCACGGCTTTCTTGCACTTCTACCGCTTTGGGATAAATGGCCAACAATGCTTGGTAAACTGCTTTTTCCGAATCCTGGACCAGTTGGGGAGCTTGGACCACAGGACGGGGGTCCAGTTGAGTTGTTGGCAAGGTGCCCTTACTAGCTAGCTTGGCGGAACGGTTCACGGTGGGATAAATGGCGTCTAAATGACCGTTGTCCCGCAATTCTTGCAGATATTGAGCCCTTTCCCTGACATCCTGTAAATCCGCCAACAGGCGGTCAGGCATCGTACTTTCGGCATCGTCACAGTTTGTTTCCCCACTGCCCAACACAGCGTTGACTAGGTCATAATCAATGCCCTGTTCATCCTGAAGTAAGGTTTGTAGTCTTTGCAGAAAAAATGCCTTTAACGCTGGGAGGGGGGAAGTTTTGTCGGGGTGGGAGGTGACAAAATCCTGGCAACCCTGGTTCAATAGTTCCAGTGAATTGACTTCTAGACCCGCCGTCCAGGCTACGTTAATCACCGCATTGGCTGCCCGCCGCAGGGCAAAGGGATCGGAAGAGCCAGTGGGAAGTAAACCCAAACCAAAAATACTCACTAGAGTATCGAGGCGATCGGCCATGCCCACCACTTGACCGGGTAAGCCTTGGGGTAAATCATCATCCTGGTGCCGGGGGAGGTAATGCTCCACAATGCCCTGGGCTACCACCGCCGATTCACCGCTAACGAGGGCGTATTTTTCCCCCATAATGCCTTGCAGTTCAGGAAATTCGTACACCATTTGGGTTACCAGATCTGCTTTACAAAGCATGGCAGTGCTGTCAATTTCCCCCCGCTGTTGCTCCGTTACCCCCAACTGATCGGCGATCGCCGCGGCCATTTCCATAATGCGGTCCACCTTATCCCGCATGGTGCCCAACTCTTCTTGGAAGGTAACCGTTTCTAGTTGGGGCAAATAGCTGTCGAGGCTATCGTCACAGTCAGCCTGATAGAAAAATTTGGCATCGGCTAAGCGGGCCCGAATGACTCGGCCATTGCCCGCCGCAATAATCTCCCCTTTGCTGGGATCGCCGTTGGCAATGGTGATGAAATGGGGTAATAGCTGGCCATCTTTGTCCACCACGGGAAAGTAGCGTTGATGGGTGACCATGACGGTGGTAATCACTTCCCTGGGTAAGCTGAGAAATTCTTGATCAAACTGCCCTAACACTGCGGTGGGATATTCCACCAACTGTTCCACTTCATCGAGCAAATCGTCATAAATAATCGCTTTGCCTTCTGGGGTGGCCGCCTGGGTGGTAATTTGTTGCTCAATTATGGCCCGGCGCTCCTTGGGATCCACCACGACCCCAGCCTGTTTTAACTGAGCCAAATAATCTTCTCCGTGGGCTAGGCTAACTGGTGCTGGGTGCAAAATTCGATGTCCCCGGGAAAGGCGATCAGCGACTAAGGTAGTAGAGCCATTGTCAATATGTAGAGGTAAAACCTGGTCATCCAACAAACAAACCAACCAACGAATGGGACGGGGGAAGCGCCAATCTCCATCTCCCCAACGCATAAACCGTCGACCATCCAAAGCCTTGAGCCAACCTAGGGCTAGCTTGGGTAACAAATCCTGGCTCGCTTGGCCCCGCAGTTGCTTATTGACAAAAATAAAATCTCCTTTGGGGGTGGAGCGGATTTCAAAATCCTCTGGGCTGACCCCTTGTTTTTTGGCAAAGCCCAACGCGGCTGGGGTGGGTTGGCCGTCCTTGAAAGCGGCACTGGCCGGTGGCCCCTTAATTTCCTCTAGGCGATCGGGCTGACATTCCGGTAAACCTTTAATCAACACCGTTAAGCGCCGGGGCGTGCCGTAAATTTCCACCGACTCCGGTTCTAAAAACTCCGCCGCCAAACCTGGGGGAATTAACCCTTGCCACTGGACGATCGCACTACGAACAAAATCGGCGGGTAACTCTTCAGTTCCAATTTCAAATAGAAAGGTTTGCAGGGGCATAGGGCAAGGGAGCAATGGGTCGGTTAGGGAAGGCAAAAGCCACCACCAATAACCATATCAGGCAAGTTGAGGTGGGGCATAGGGATTTTTAGCAATGGCACAAAATCAGCCCATTTACGGGCAGGTGCTGGCGCCATCATTTCTGGACTAGGTTTTAATGGTCAGTGTTGACCGATTACTGCTTACTGCCCACTGAAACCTAGACCGAAAATATAACCTTAATACCAAAGTTTTTATGAAAGCCCTCATTCTCTCCGGCGGCAAAGGAACCCGGTTGCGCCCCCTCACCTACACCGGAGCCAAGCAGTTGGTGCCCGTGGCTAACAAACCAATCCTCTGGTATGGCATTGAGGCGATCGCCAAGGCTGGCATTACCGACATCGGCATTATTATTAGCCCAGAAACGGGGGAGGAAATTAAAATGGTCACCGGCAACGGGGAAAATTTTGGCGCCCAGATTACTTACATTTTGCAATCAGAACCCTTGGGGCTGGCCCATGCGGTGAAAACGGCGGCGGATTTTCTCCAAACATCTCCTTTTGTGATGTATTTAGGAGATAACCTAATTCAAGATGATTTAGAGCAATTCCTCGACCATTTCCAAGCAAAATCTCTCGATTCCTTGATTTTACTGCGAAAAGTTCCCAATCCCACTGCCTTTGGGGTGGCCACCGTTGATGACCAAGGCAAAGTGCTAGCCCTGGTGGAAAAACCGGAGCATCCCCCTTCCAACCTGGCCCTAGTGGGACTTTACTTTTTTGCCCCCACCATCCACCAGGCGATCGCCAATATTGAGCCCTCTGCCCGGGGAGAACTAGAAATCACCGATGCGATCCAATATCTGATCAGCCATGGTTATGGGGTGGAATCTCTGGAGTTAGAGGGATGGTGGCTAGACACCGGCAAAAAGGACGATCTGCTGGCCGCCAATCAAATTATCCTCGATAGCCTAGTGGAGAAAGATATCCAGAGCACTGTGGATGAGCAAAGTAAAATCTCCGGTCGGGTAACCATTGGCCCCCACAGCCAAATTATCAACAGCGTCATCCGTGGCCCCGTGGCGATCGGCTCAAACTGTCATTTGGAAAACTGCTTTATCGGTCCCTACAGCAGTATTGCCGACGGAGTTAAAATCAGGGATGCAGATCTCGAACACAGTGTCGTGCTCCAGGGAGCCAGCATTGTGGCCATCGAACAAAGAATTGTCGACAGTGTCATCGGCAAAAACGCCAAAATTTTCCCCGCTCCCCGCCGTCCCCAGGCTTTACGTTTCCTGATTGGGAATGATTCTCAAGTGGAACTGATTGGATCATCTTCCTACCCCCAAGACTAAAACTCCCCAGCAACCTAGACTAGTTTTGCTAGAATGGTGCCAACTCAAATCGTGGCGGATCTGGCCATGTAGATTACTAAATCAACCGGATAGGTGTTTCCTATGGTTATGGCGCCACCATCCCCCGGGATTTGCATTAATCTAGAGTGTGTATTATGAAGACAACCGGAGGTTAATTTCTTAACCTTTCTTTACCTTAGATCTTAGATCCCCATCGATCTTTTTACCGTTTACCGTCCATCCACAGGAGTCCAACGCCCCTATGCCCGAGCTTGCTGTCCGCACCGAATTTGACTATTCCAGCGCAATCTACAAAGACGCCTACAGCCGCATCAACGCCATTGTCATTGAAGGCGAACAGGAAGCCTACAGCAACTATCTCCAGATGGCGGAACTCTTACCGGAGGACAAGGAAGAGTTAGTCCGCTTAGCCAAAATGGAAAACCGCCACAAGAAAGGTTTCCAAGCCTGTGGCAACAACCTCAAAGTTAGCCCTGATATGCCCTATGCCCAGGAATTTTTTGCTGGTCTGCACGGCAATTTCCAAAAAGCTTTTGGGGAAGGGAAAGTTGTTACCTGTTTATTGATTCAAGCTTTAATTATCGAAGCTTTTGCGATCGCCGCCTACAACATTTACATTCCTGTGGCGGACGACTTTGCCCGGAAAATCACCGAAGGCGTGGTCAAGGACGAATACACCCACCTCAACTATGGCGAAGAGTGGTTAAAAGCCAACTTTGCCACCGCTAAAGAGGAACTGGAACAGGCCAACAAGGAAAACCTACCCCTAGTGTGGAAAATGCTCAACCAAGTGCAGGGGGATGCGAAGGTGTTGGGCATGGAGAAGGAAGCCCTGGTAGAAGATTTTATGATCAGCTACGGTGAAGCCCTCAGTAACATTGGCTTTAGCACCAGGGAAATTATGCGCATGTCCTCCTACGGTTTAGCCGGAGTCTAGTCTAGGTCGGCAATATCTCAAACTATTTCATTAAGCCCACAAATCTCGAACTTCTTCGGATCTGTGGGTTTTTGCCCTATTTTCGGGTACTTTTAGGAAGCTGGCCCATGGCAAAGGGAAGTTTGTCAAATTGTGCCATACTGTGTAAAGCTTTATGGCGATCGGAGTCGTTAACTGAGCGGAAAGCGATACCTTCCCCTATTTATTCTGACTATTATCAATGTTTGGTCTTATTGGTCATCTCACGAGTTTAGAACACGCCCAAGCGGTTGCCGAAGATTTAGGCTATCCTGAGTACGCCAACCAAGGCTTAGATTTTTGGTGTTCTGCTCCCCCCCAAGTAGTTGATAACTTTCAGGTGAAAAGTGTAACGGGGCAGGTAATTGAAGGCAAATATGTAGAGTCCTGCTTTTTGCCAGAAATGTTGACCCAACGGCGCATTAAGGCGGCCATTCGGAAAATTCTCAATGCCATGGCCCTGGCCCAGAAAGTTGGTTTGGATATTACGGCCCTGGGAGGTTTTTCTTCGATTGTATTTGAAGAATTTAACCTCAAGCAAAATAATCAAGTCCGCAATGTGGAACTGGACTTTCAGCGGTTCACCACTGGGAATACCCACACCGCCTATGTAATTTGCCGTCAGGTGGAAGCTGGGGCAAAGCAACTGGGTATTGATCTAAGTCAGTCCACAGTGGCGGTTTGTGGTGCAACGGGGGACATTGGTAGCGCGGTATGCCGTTGGTTGGATAGCAAACACCAAGTTAAGGAATTATTGTTAATTGCCCGTAACCGCCAGAGACTGGAAAACCTCCAAGAGGAATTGGGTCGGGGCAAAATTATGGATTTGGAAACGGCCCTGCCTCAGGCAGACGTTATTGTTTGGGTGGCGAGTATGCCCAAGGGAGTGGAAATTGCCGGAGAAATGTTGAAAAAGCCCTGTTTGATTGTAGATGGGGGCTATCCCAAAAATTTAGATACGCGGGTGAAGGCGGATGGGGTGCATATTCTCAAGGGGGGCATTGTGGAGCATTCCTTGGATATCACCTGGGAGATTATGAAAATTGTGGATATGGATATTCCTTCCCGGCAAATGTTCGCCTGTTTTGCGGAGGCAATTTTGTTGGAGTTTGAGGGCTGGCGCACTAATTTTTCTTGGGGCCGCAACCAAATTTCCGTTAATAAAATGGAGGCGATCGGGGAAGCTTCCGTCAAGCATGGCTTTTGCCCTTTGGTCGCTCTTTAACTCTGGGGTTTGTGGAGTTGGTCAACGGTTAACAAGGTCTGAAGCAGTGCTTAATTTCCGTCCAATCTCTTCAAGAGCCTAATACGACATGTCCCTAGTGCTTCTTATCGGATATGATTACTGCTGTAAAATCTCCCTTCTGTCCTAGGCATTTATTAAACGGGTGAATTGAGAGGATTCGTTCTTAGCACTGCTGGGTTAAGTATACGTTTGAATCAAGGACTAATTACAACAAACAACAACTAACTATCAAGGCTCACCGCCGCTGGTCAAAGGGTCTGACTCAGTTGGGATAGGCAGTGGCCCATGAGAAAATACACCACCAAAGTGGCTGCCGCTGCTGCTGCTACCAGAGTTCCAGCCAGCATCAAAGAAAATTCCTGCTCTTCGATCGCCTGTTGCATGAGGTGGAGCGACCAAGCCACCAAAGCCACATCAAAAATGAGAATGGGCACCAACATATGTAACAAAATGTAAACCTTTACGTTACATTCTAATCTATTAGCCAGCGCTGGCAATCAAAAATCCGTTAATTTAACCTTTTCTACGGTTTTGGGGCGGTGTCCCGGCAGATGTTCTCCGTGCTTTTCTGACACCTATTCACTTCTATCTATTATCGATATCGATGCCGAAAATTTCCGCCCTAGCTAGTGATCCCTAGTCTACCCAAGGGCGATCGGACAACAAAAGCACTGGCTGGTCAGTCTGCCTCTTCCTGCAGAATCAGCCGCTCCTGAACTTTTCTTAGAGTACAAACTTGATTGGCGGGTAGACGGGGCAATGGCAACTCCAAATTCGGCCAGGATTCCACCTCAGCACAAGGACAAAGGCAACTGGGAATTTGGCTGCGAGATAGGGGCACGGGCAAGGCACAACGGGCACAACTGATAATTTCCCAATCGCCGCTGAGCAAGCTTTGTAGAGTTTGTTCCGTCCCTTCTAGGTAACAATCCTCCCGGCTACTAAGGATGAGTTGCCAACAGTCTTCAAAGGCTCGGGAAAATCTTTGTCCAGCAAAAATCGGGCTAGGCAAAACCACCGCGTCACTTTTGGGAAAGATTACTCCCCGGCCAAGTTGAAACCACTGGCCTAAATAGTTTTTAACTTCAATGGCATCTGCCATGGCGAATAATACTCCTGAAAAACCCAGAAGTTCCCTCCTGCTGTGCGCCTGGCCTCCATGTTAACGATTTCTGAGTGGGGACTGGCATTTGTTCACAACAACTTAACGATTGCTTCATTTTTCATAATCAGTCCCTCGATGGAGGCAAGGGTTTTCCCCATTGGCGTAGATCTACCGCATAACCACCAGTCACTAGATAAACTTGACCACACAATCCTCCCAATTGGCGAGTTAAAGCCCCCAAACGGTCTCGAAAAATACGTCCCAGGGCGTAGGCCGGAATCACCCCCCACCCCGTTTCTTCGGCAACGAAAATAATGGTGATGGGGACATTTTGCAAATCTGCCACAAAAGTAATGAAGTCTCTCTGCTTGGTCCGCCATTGGTCCGGGGACAACTCCAGGGTATTGGCTACCCAGCCCCCCAAGGAGTCCACTAGGGCACAACTTCCCGGCGGTAGGGTTGCTAAAGTATCGGTCAAATGCTGATCAACACAGACCGTTTGCCATTGGAGCGGACGGCGATCGCGATGTTGTTGAATACGGTTTTGCCAGTCTAGGTCGGCGGCATTTTCCTTCCCAGTGGCAATGTAGATAACTGATGGATGGTTTTGGCCGGCAAGATGTTCGGCCCATTCACTTTTACCTGAACGGCTGGGGCCGGTGACGAGGATAGGAAGGGCCATGAAGATGCGACGGTGGGGCGATCACAATTTTAGGAGACAGTTTAAAAAACGTTTCAAGAAATTGCTCTGCCACTATAGGCTAGGATCTTTGAGTCCCGATTATCACCCTCAGTGAATGTCCCCTCGCCAATTAAATTTTCTCAGTGCTTTCAGTCTCAGTGTGGCGATCGCCATTATTTATCACCAAGCCTGGGGCATCGTATTGGCCCAAACGGTACTGCCCAGTGAGGGAGCGGAAACAGGGACAATGACCGCAACTGCATCAATTAATCTTTTCCAGGCCTTTATATTGGGATTTATCCAGGGGGCAACGGAATTTCTCCCCATTAGTAGTACGGCACACCTAAAGGCGGTGCCCGTGGCCTTGGGTTGGGGAGATCCTGGAGTGGCCTTCACTGCCATTATCCAGTTGGGTAGCATTGCGGCAGTACTTTGGTACTTTTGGGGGGATTTGACCGCCATCACCAAGGGCATTATCAAGGCAGTGCAAACCCGCCAATATGATTCCCTCGAATTTAAATTAGGCTTAGGCATCGGTTTGGGCACCATTCCCATTGTCTTCTTTGGACTGCTAATGAAAGTGCTGGTCCCTGACCTGGACAATTCCCCTTTTCGTAGTTTGCCCACCATTGCTATTGCCTCCATTGTCATGGCATTGTTGCTGGCCCTGGCAGAAAAGTTGGGAACTCACCGCCGTCCTTTTGAAAAGTTACGTTGGCAGGATGGGGTGATTATTGGCATAGCCCAGGCTTTGGCTCTGATTCCTGGGGTATCCCGCTCTGGATCTACCTTAACGGCGGGTTTATTTATTAACTTGGAACGGGCCGCCGCTGCCAGGTTTTCGTTTTTGTTGGGCATTCCGGCCATTACCATTGCTGGTCTGGTGGAACTGAAAGGGGTAATGGACCAACATTTGGGCAACGATGCCATTTTGCCCCTTATTGTTGGTACCATCTCCTCTGCTATTTTTTCCTACCTGGCGATCGCCTGGCTAATCAAATTTTTGCAAAAACGCAGCACCTGGATTTTTGTTTGGTACCGTCTAATTTTCGGGATAATTATTCTGTTGACTTTGGCAATAAAAATTTGAACTTAAAATACAAGATTATCTTAATAAGAGACTAGTTCTTTAGGATTTTTTCTGGCATATCTACCCGCTTTTCAAACAAACACCTAATGGCCTGTTTTAAAAGCCCCCTTGCCCTCCAAATTTGGGAGGAAACTGAGTGAAAGTCCTCCAGTATTGCCGGAGCTTTAGTGAAGAAATTTAGGGGGCGCAATAAAACTTTCCAAACACGTTCTAAAGCCTGATATGAGCTTTAGCAAACGCTTGTTGAATTTGCTGAGCCAGATTAATGTTGCCAGAGGAGTTGGATTGTCGGTAAAGTTCTACTGCTTGGCGGTAATATTGAATAATTTCATGACTATGATCAATTATGCCTTGTTCTATCCCCATGGATAGCAACACCCAGCCTAAATTGTGGTACACTTCGGGTTGATTGGGGTTTAAATCAAGAGCAGATGTCAAATATTCCTTGGCTTCACTAAATTGTTTTTTTCTGCCTAACAAAGTACCGCAGCGAAAATAGACAAAGTAATTCTGAGGGAGTAAATTCAAATAGTTTTGATAGACTTGGATCGCTTCAGTTATTTTATTGATTTTTTCCAGCAAAATTGCTTCATTGAGCAGCGCCCAAGATAATTTGTCATTACTTCGGTTAGCTTGTTGAAAATAATCCAATGCTAATTGCCATTGTTGCTGTTTTGCTTTGTGCCAGGCTAGTAATGCCATTCCATGAACACTATTAGGTTCATCTTGGGCGTACTCTTCCAAACACCTTTCCACATCGAGGGCATGGGCAGTTAGTACAGATTTTTGTAAAGCGATCGCCAGATGGGGATAAAGCCAGCTATAGGTTTCGGGGCTGTAATGTTGTTGTTTAGCTTGAAAAATTGCCGGTCGAGCAAAACGAATAGTATTTTTCCATTGTTTTTGTGCAAAGGCAATCCAAGCTCCTATGGACAAAATAAAGGGAGTTTTTTCCAGGGCCATCGCCTTTTCAATGGCTTGACTGGCCAAAGACCACTGCCCCAGCTTGCCAGCAGCCCAGGCTAAGTTGGCCTGTAACCACCCTTCCCGGGGACTAATTTGAGTAGCTTGTTTAAGATAATTGAACGCACTTTGCCAATGGCCCCGCCGACAGTTAATTAAGCCTAAAATTCCTAAACAAAGACTATTGTTTCCATCTAATTGCAAAGCTTGAAAGGCCACAGTTTCCGCCTGCTCTTGGTTAAAGTAAACTAATATTGCCGCCAGTTCTGCCATTGCAACTGAATCATCAACGTTGGTTTGTAGGTGTTTATGATAAGCACTAATTGCTCCAGGAAAATTACGTTCATTGACCAACTGTCGGGCTTTTTTTAAACTAGGAGTTATAAAATTGCCTTCCAGAGCATCAATTAATTCATCGGCAGTTTGAAACCGTTCTTCCGCCTTCATTTTTAGTCCTGTTAGGAGTATAGATTCCATTTGGGGACTAATACTGGGATTTAAACTGCGGGGAGGTACTAATTCATCTTTTTGTATTCTCTCAATTGCTGAAGTCGGTAGCTGTCCCGTCAACAACTCGTACATGCTGGCACAGACAGAGTAAAAATCCATGCTGGGGGAACGTCTTGCGTAGGCAACAAATTGTTCGGGAGGGGCATAGCCAACAGCAGCGATCGCCGACATATTCTGAGTTTTATGGGCGATGTATTCCCTGGTGTTACCAAAATCAATTAAAACAGGTTCATCTTGAAGGTTAATAATAATATTGTCTGGTTTAATATCCCGATGTAGTAGATTTTTACCATGGGCAACTTGGAGAGCAGCGGCAACTTTAAGAAAATATTTTTTGACTCTAGATTCCGATAGTTTTTTTTCTTGTTTGAGAATTTTATCCAGGGTTTTACCCGGCACAAATTCCAGAATTATATAACCAGTATTATTTTCTTCGAACCACTCATAAGGTTTGACAATGTGCGGATGGGGCGAACAGCGGGCAATGCTTTCCCCTTCCTGCAGAAATTCCCGGATATATTCCTGACGATCCTGGGGGGAAACAGCATTAGACCAAATTATTTGATTCCCTTGACGGACAGAACGTTCTGGTAAAAATTCCTTAATTGCTACAGTTTCCCCGGTAGCAACTTTAACAGCTTTGTAGGCAATGCCAAATCCTCCCTGTCCCAAAGGATTTTCAATTCGATACTGTCCCTGTTTCAGCATTGTCTGGGGCCGCAGAGCCATGGGAAATTCAAAAACCGTACTATCTCCATTTTCATCAGCCAAACTATAACCACAGACGCTACAAGTAAGAGCGCCAGGGAAGTTTTCGATTAAACAGGCAGGGCAAAGAATGGTCATGGGAATAGCTACAGGTGGGGAAGCTCCATGGTTAGTTGTAGTGCCACTAGGGTAGCGTTATCGTTAGCGCCCCGTTTCAGCACTTGATCAATGGTCTGATTCACTGACATCTGTAAATTTTCAGCCTTGGTAAAGATGGTCGCCATTTCATCCCCGGAAACTAAGTCCCAAACCCCATCGGAACAAAGCAAAAGTACATCGCCATCTTCTAGGGTCAAATAATTATCCTGGCCAAAATGACTCAGGGTTTGCAGATGACCAGAGTTAAGTTGGGGTTGCCCCCCGAGGGATTTAGTCAAAACGTTGCGGTCAGGATGCTCCAGGCTTTCTTGATAGCTGATCTGCCCACTGTTGAGCAACATGGCCACCAGAGAGTGATCTTCGGACAGTTGACATATAAATCCCCGGCGAATGAGATAAATGCGACTGTCCCCAACGTGGGCAATGTGCAATTGCTGATTAACAGCCAACACAGTACTCAAGGTGGTGCCTCCATTCCTAACTTCGGCGGTGATATGCCGATTGGCCTGGTTAACCACTTCTCCTAACCAGTTTTGTCTTTCGAGGGCAATGTTAATTTTTTTTGGCAGACTGGCATTGATTAACGCATCAATAGCTAATTGACTGGCCACTTCTCCCTGGGCCATGCCTCCCATACCATCGGCGATCGCCGCTAAGAGAACTTGTGATTGACCTGTAACAGATTGCCTAATACCAAAATTATCCTCATTGTGGAGACGATGGAGAGAGAGTCCTACCGTGGAATAACTTGCAATCTGCCAAGTAAGATGAGGTTTCGCGAGAAGAGTGCGAGTTTCAATCAACAACTCCAAAAATTGCTCAACGCTGAAGCGTTCTTCGGGACTGGGGGCTAGGGCAATGGTTAGTAATTGGCGTAGTTTGGGCTGGAGGGGCAAAGACAGCTCGTCATACTGGCCCAAAGAAGTAAAATCCCGGGCTAAAAAATTAGCCGCTACTTCAGGAAAAAGAGCTTGTAGAAGGATTACACCGACAATATAGGTGCTGGTATGGGGGTGTAATGTTCCACCCGTAATTAATTCGGGTGGAAAATAGGTTCCCTGTAAACCAATCTCTAGGGGTTGATCAAGCCTATGTATAGCTGTCAAATCAAAGACGGTGAGGGGTGTGCCCATTTGCATAAATCGGGGGGCGATCGCCAACACACACCAGTTATGGCGGGCCAACAGGCAAAATAACTGACAAATTTGACCCGCTACCACAAGGGCTTCTGTAGGGGTATGCAGTTGTTTCAACCAATGTTTTAATGTTTTTTCTTCGTTTGGCAGTGTAGTTAACACTAGTAATAACTCGGTTTCTGAACCAATACCCAAGGGCTGTTCTGGATAAATTTCTTCTTCTAAGTAGTTAGTTTCAGTTTCAATTTTTATTTCTTTCACCTGACCCTGGTTTTCGGTGATAGCAATTTCTGATTGTGGGTCATCTGCTAGGTATAACTCGGTTAATGCCTCTTCCGATTCTTTAGGTATATCGACAAATTCATCAACAATTTCTTCCAGGGAAACTGAATTTTCTGGATTTTTTGTGACAACAGTATCTTGAACTCCAACTGGGGATTGTAGTTCCTCTATTTCTCTATTTTCGCTTTTTATTTCAGGTTCATTTCCAGGGTAAGATTTTATTGACATTCCTAGCAAAGGAGCGAGAAATTTTTGTGGGCCCAAAATTTTTCTCAATTCCTGTTCTTTCGACAACTCTCCATAGACACTACCAATTCGCAGTAATCCTATTTTTTCTTCGTTTATTTCGTTAATTAATCGAGCTTGATAGTATTCAACATTGTTAAAGTTACCCCAAAAAGCCTCGATCTTGACATCAATATCTCCGACTGTAATTATTTGCTGTTGCCACAAGTTATTGCTTTGCATAAATTAAGCCTTGTCAATCCTAAATTAACTAGGGAACAAAAGGAGAGAATAAGTTAGTTATTCCCTTGTTTGATTTAGTGAACCTTATTGTTGTCAATCCATCTGAAAAAGAAACCGAATTTTGGCGATCGCCACTTCATCTCCTGACCATAGTGGTTGAGGGGTTGTTATGCGAGCTCCGTAACGATTTTCTCCGGCTCTTTTGATAAACACTCCATTAGTGGAACCGAGATCCTTAATTTTCCAACTGCCTGATTCTTGGTAAATTTCAGCATGGTTGCGGGAAATGGTGTCATCCCCAGGGAAACCATCCAAATCTACTTCCACTGGGCCACTGTCCGGGTCAAAGCGGCCAATTAGACAACTGGTGCTATCCAATAAAAACTCGGCAATGGGGGCATTGGGTAATCGGGCAATCAATTTGGCCATGCCTAGGTCTGCTGTCCCCAGGCGATCGTCTGGCGTAGGGGAAGAGGTTGAAGATTTCAGGGGGATAGGGACGTTAGTCACTTCCGACTCGGTGATAGGGGGGGGAGGAGGAGCCAAAGGGGCGTCAAAATTAAGTTCCAGATCCGCGGCGATCGGTAAAGGCTCTGGAATAAGTGTTTCTGGTTCTGTCACCGGAGGGGAAGGTGGTAGAGGGGCGACTTGGCTTAGTTCCGAGCCACAGGCGGCACAAAATTCGACATCGGCAGGATTGGTATAGCCACAGGCTTCGCAGGTAATAGACATAAATTGTGTTTAAGTAAAGGTAAGTAAAGGAATGTGAAAAAATGGCTGGAGTAGCTGAAGAATCTGTCCCGTCAGGCGTAAAAACTCGATGGAGAAACTAAGTTCCCGTTAGTTGACGGATAGCATCCTGGGACAATTCTTCCCCTAAATTGTCATTGATACGAACAGTTTTACCTTTAGATCCAATCTTGACCGTTTTACGAAATTCGGGGGATAGTTTACGGGTTTTACGCAGTTCATCCTGGGCCTGACTCAGGGATTCCGTCAGAGAATCATTGCCCCACTTTCTGGTCATGCGAGTGGCAGTTTCTAGCAATTTTTCTGCCCTGATAGGATCGCTATCTACCACATCCATGGACTGTTTAACCAGGCCGGCCACATTGAGTTGTTGCACATAGGCCATCACTTCCGCATCCATTTGGGGAGTTACTGTCCCATTAACAAACTGGGCCACAATATTCTGGGGTGCTACTTCCTTACGTTGTTTTTTCCCGGGGACATCGTAGGTGAAACCCAATTGGGCAATACGTACCCGCGAAGCACTCCTACTTGCCACATCAAATTCTAAAATGAACACCGTTTCATCCCCAGCCATAATATTACCGATGAGATAGGGTTCTTGGACCATGGGATTCTCTACCACGGTGGGATAAACCTTGGCTAATCGCGTCAGTTTGACTCCCTGTACCGTTGCGACGGATAAGGCCATGTTGGTCACCACTTCTCTTTGGGCATCCCTGAAATCTCCCAAAATCTCCTTTGGTAAATCGGCGATCGCCACTTGGGTACCGGAGGCAGATTCGGCCACCACATGGCGCAACTTTCCTGCCGTGTTATCGCTCAGATACACCAATAAGTTCTCTTCATATTCCCCTACTCCCAGGGCAGAAATGGAAATGTTATTGCCACTGAAATCTTTAACAAAGTCCCGGCACAAATCCTCATCGAAAGTTTGACCATCGGTAAAAAGTAGTACTCGATTGACTGCCATCGATTGGGACGAGAGCAAATCAAGGACGTGGCGCATACCCAGACCAAGACGGGTGCCCCCAGAATAAAGGCGCAGTTGTTGAATGGCATCTTCCATTCTCTGGCGATCGCCAACGGGGGCAAGTTCCATCAGAGTAGACGCCTCATCATCAAAACGAATAATAGCTAAACGATCCTCTGCTTTGAATTGTTGGGACTGTATTAACTTTTGGAGAGACTCAATCACTAAATCCATTTTGGTCACGCCGCCGCTGACTTCCCGGTAGTCACAACCATCAACATTAAAAGTGCGGCCTGTTTCCTGAACATTTCCTCCCACTACTTCATACATGGAACCACTAGTATCAATTAGACATACATAATTGACGGGAGGTGATGTTTCCGCCGCTTCTTTGGTGGGGCGAACCTTGAGCATGGCAAACAATTTTTGATGGTCTTTGTCTGCTTCCAAAAACTCCCGGTTCAGAGTCAGAGTAAAGTTCAACATGATGCCTCGCTTATAGGGGGAAATTCAAAGGCGGAAAAGCTCCACCCTTGGGTTCAACGGAGGATAGATCTGGCTCTATCAGATCTGGAACAAGCTGGTAACCGGATTCAACGACTTGATTAATTTGAGCGTCAATCAAGAGGGAGAGCTTGAGTTTGATGGTAGTTTCCCTGTAACCCTGGCCTATGTCATCTTGCCAACGCTGGATAATTTGCTCCAGTTGTAGTGGAAGAATCTTATAAGTACCACTGCTCTTAAGTGATTTTAGCATACTTTTTTTGATCTCAGTGTCAAAAATTGTTGCAGGATTATTTTCTTGGTGAGGAGTTAAATCTAAGGCATACCGTAAAGATTCTCTATACAGATTATTGGTGGGCTCAACGGTGAGAGCATATTTGACCATAATCTAGGTTACCTTTTGCAAGTTAGAATTAATGAGTTGAACTTCAAAGGAGAGTTGATCAAATTTTCTCATGTCCCCACTTTTCAGCTCCTGTTTAAACTTTTTCATCGACTTTTGCTCGGCATAGGCAGGGTCAAATTCTAGATAAATTTTGTCCCCTTGTTGATAAATTTTTCCTGTTACGGGGGGATAACCGTGGTCTTTGCGTAGGTAAATATGAGCATCGGGGGAACTACCAAGAATTACAGCTTTTTCCCCAAGGGAAAGAACAGTTTTTTCCTTTGGTCCCCAATGCACCAGCACAGAGGCCTGGCGACTAATTTGCTCAATTAAAGCAATCATTAAGCCTAGGAAAAATCCAAGAATTGTCATTCCTAATAAACGACTAGGGGTCCCTAAAGAAACTAAATAAAGAACAGTAATAAATCCTAGGCAACCAATAAATCCGCCTAGACCACCCCCTAAAATTCCCCTGATCGGCTTTAGGTTTGGAATAACTAGGGAAGTCCCAGCTCCAATTATTACGCCCAAGATAGTCCAAGCAAGCAGTCGACTAATGGTAATTAGGGCAGGAAATTGACTAACTAGGGCAAATGCTAGTTGAGTTAATATTCCCGCAACAAGGCCTGCGATAAAGCCTCCTCCAACACCCAACCAAAGTTCTTTTTGCGAGATTAAACGTCGGTGACAATAGTGATTTTGCCCGATAATTAACGCTAAGCATACTCCAATTCCAATAAAGCCGGTCCAAACACCAATAATTACCAAGGATTTAAACAGGGAATTATAATCTCCAGCTTCTCCACTGGAACTAATAAGGCTATTAATAGCTGTTTGGGCGTTTTTAAAGGCTTCATTAAAGCCACCAGAATCTACAAAGAAAACTAAATCTGGATCTTGGGTTAGATCTTGCAGAAAATATATATCCGCATCGCCGGTGGCAATGGCCAAAATTTTAATTTGTTCATCTCTGGCATTGTTGCCTGCCATTAAAGTTTTCTCTATTTCTTCATTGACATCTGCCCCTGCATAGCCAGGTTGACCGTCCGTAAATAAAAGAATATTTTTCTTAGTTGAAAGACTGTTTTCTAGCTGTTCGACAGCAGCGTTAATACCCTGGTCCATAAGAGTGCCACCTCCATCATTAAGATTATCAATGGCATATTGCAAAGCTTCACGGTTATTGGTAAGGGTACTGCCAAGTTGAATATCGCTACTAAAGCCAATGACCGCAATCTCATCCCGAGTTAAATCTTGTCTTTCCACAAAGGCGATCGCCGCATTTTTAACTTCGGACAGCTTATCCCCACCCATACTGCCAGAAGTATCAATTAAAAGAACCAGTGCTTGAGCTGGGGGAGAGGCCGGGGGAAAGAGGGCGAAAAAAGGCTCTCCCAATAATAGGGCTGCTAGTAAGCATCCCAGTGCGCCATAGATAGCAAATAGTAAAGGTTTGTTATTAATTTGTCTGAGTTTGTTTAAGATTTTCATTTATTATGAAGCTTTGAAGCAAAAATAATCACAATTTAAGTTGATTTTTGTAAGTTAGGATTGCTAAGTCGAATTTCAAAAGAAAGTTTATCGAATCTTCTAATGTCCCCATTCTTAAGTTCCTGTTTAAATTTTTTCATCGATTTTTGCTTGGCATAGGCGAGGTCAAATTCTAGATAAATTTTTTCCTCTTGTTGATAAATTTTTCCTGTTATAGGGGGATAACCGTGGTCTTTGCGTAGGTAAATGTGAGCATCGGGGGAACTGCCAAGAATTACAGCCTTTTCCCCAAGGGAAAGAACAGTTTTTTCCTTTGGTCCCCAATGCACCAGCACAGAGGCCTGACGACTAATTTGCTCAATTAAAGCAATCATTAAGCCTAGGAAAAATCCAAGAATTGTCATTCCGATCAAGCGACCCAAACTATCCGCAAAGAAGAAAGAACTGACAATGAAACCAATACAGCCAATTATTCCACCTAATCCCCCCCCTAAAATTCCTTTAGTCATTTTCAGATTAGGAACAATAAATGACATGCCTACACCAATCATTATTCCCAGAATTCCCCAGGCAAATATCCTACTAATTTCTACGAAAATAATTGATTCTGTTATTGAACTTATTACTGAGTAAATAGCTTGAGCAATGGCACCAGATATAAGACCGGAGATAAACCCGCCCAATATTGCCAATATAACTTCAGATTTTGACATTAAGCGACGATGTAAATAATGATTTTGACCAATCATTATTCCTATTGATATACCTACGGATATTATTCCCATCCAAACACCAGTAAAAGCCATCATGTAAACAAAAGCACTCAATATTGATTCAGTGTTGCTAACTACATTTTCTCGAACAGAACTATAGACAAAGAAATTTAGGGGTTCTGCCAATAGCAAGTTCACGATTAAGCAACCTAAGGCGCCATAAATACCAAACATTAATGGTTTGTTATTCAGTTGTCTAATTTGTTCAAAAAATTGTTGCATTTTAATTACCTACCTCGTAGTTATAAATTTTCCAAACACCATTATCTTGTTCAAACCAGTAAGTTACATCTTTGGTATAGGCTCTGAATCCACCGGCACCACAGGCCTCACTAGAACCTTGAATTTTTAATCTTTCGGAAACACTGGCGTTGAGTATGGGCTTTTCCTCCGTATTGGAAAAAGAGTTGACGCCATTAACTCTTGAATAGTCATAGACATAATAACAGCCATTATCTTTTAACCAACCGGCAGAACCGCCATTATTATTCACTAAAACTCTGTTATACAATTCTCCAGTAGCTAATTGGGCAACTATATCTTGATCAAAAGGAGAAGCAAAAATTGTTGGTTTGGTGGCATACCAACTTTCGATAAGCGCAAGGGCTTGTTGTTGATTAAAACTAGCTTGGGTATCTTGCAAGCTGATAGTTACTTCTTGGGCATCACTGGCATTTTTGGCCATTACTTGCACAATATAATTACCATCCATTGGCAAAGAAATCCCATCTATTACCTGATTATTTGGAGTTAGAAGCCAGACACAGAGACTATCAGAATGGTTAAGTTTGACCTGTTGGGCTTGCCTGCCCGAGAAAATAAAACCAAGGTTTTCTCCTTTATCAATATCAACAGTAAATGTTTCTTCTGCTGGCCCTGGAGTTATTTGCTCTACCATTGCACTAGTTAGTTCTCCTTGGGGAGTGGTGCTACAGCTATCGTTGGCGATCGCCTGGTTGCTTGAGCCATATTCTTGGCATGCACTTAGTAGAGGGATGAATAATAATAAAATTCGAAAAATTTTTGATGGCATTGTCATACCTCAGGATGATGATTTACGATGAATCTGCCAACTGTTAATATCTTTATTCCAGAGCAAATAAATAAAAGATTTTTTATCATCAATTAAGCGTCCATCATTCATGAGATAACGGATTCTTACTTTTACCAAAGCCGAATCTTCATTTTGCCGTATTTCTCTGACTTCTAACAGTTGCACTACCTTAACTTTATTCCACCAATTTTGATAATCTTGATACGCAGTAGAGGAATCTTTGCTACTAATTTTTCTGAATTCATCACTTAATAATTCCCAGGCAGAGCTATATCTTGTGTCATTAATTTCTTGGTAATATTGGCTAATAAAATTCTCGGGACTAGAGCGAATTTGACTCGAATCAAGACTCAATTCTAATTGGAAATTTTGTCTGCCCTGACGAGAACTAATTTGCAGAATATAATTGCCATTTTTATCTATGTTTGAATCATTGATTAATTTGTTATCAGGACCATAAAACCAGATACAGAGATCTTGATCAGTTTGATATAGAAGTTTTTGTCCTTGTTTACCTGCAAAAAAATAGCCGATAGTAGTTTCGGGGCCAATGTCACCAGACTCAACCATTGGTTTTGCGGCTAGGTCTACTTCTTTGACTCCGTCATTAGTCAACATTAGTGGAGGTTGTTGGGGACATTGCTTTACTTGTTGCTCTTTGGCGGAATCTGGAGCCTGGCAACTAGACACAAGGGTAGCGACCATCGGCAAATAAAATTTTAGTGTTTTGGTATTTTTCCATGCATAAAAATACATTGACTACCTCAGATAAATAGTGGTTGGTTCCCCCACAACAGTACCGTTCATGCGCTCATTGACAAAATCAGCAAACTCTTGGGCCTTCTCCTGGGAAAGAAAAGAGGAAATTTGGACTAACTTTCGCCCGGTGTCAGGTTCTGTCTTTTGGTAAGCGTCCCCACAATAGTTAGTGATAGCAAATTGTAAGGAAGATGGACTATAAGAAATATTAACTGGATAAAATTGCACTGAGTCTACATCGGAAGCTTGGGGTTTTTGGTCACCACAGGTGGTCTGGGGAAAGGACTGGGACGCAAAATAATTCGGGCGCTGGAGACGGAATGACAGATTAAAATCTTCTTTTTTGAGCTTGGGCTGAATCTGGATTACGTAATTTCCGTCCATAGGCAGGGTAGTGGTAGTTACCAGTTGATTATTGGGGGCAAAAATCCACAGACATAGCCCTGGGTCAATGGCATAGTCGAGTTCATCCCCCTCTTTCCCCGTAAACTGATAGCCGATCGCCGTTTGGTGAATGGAGTCTTGCCGTTCAACTGATTCCCCCAAGGGATCGACAAGTTCTATGTTTTCAGCAAGTAGGGCAATGGTCGGATTCGGGGGGCATTGAGTTAGAGCGGAATTTTGTTCGCTATTTTCCATGGGGACACAGCCTGTCAATATGCCCAAGGCAAGGAATAGTAGTGAATAAAAGCGTTTGAAATTGAGCATAGGGATCAACCATCCATGGCTTCTTGTTTGAGGTGTTGTCCCCAAAAATAGAAAGGTAGAATGCCCCCCAAGCCGAGAATGATGAGCGTAATCACCACCATCCATACACGGATAGCTAGGGGAACACTACGACCAAAGGCTGGCATGATGTATTCCTTGGTCTGGGACAAAACTGGCTTAGCATTGGGGCTATCCACCACTTCCACCTGCACAGTATGACGGGAACCCCGTTCTGCATCGGGCTGTTCATAGGAAATTTCGTATTCCCCCAACAAAGAATTGAGAAATAAATTAAGGCTGTTGGCAATGTCATCTGCTCTGCCGGAGAATTCGGAGATGCCGCCGGTGGATTTAGCAATTTCCTGGAGCCGTTTTTCATCAACAAACTCATCTTCGGGAACTTTGCCCGCATTAATGTCCCCTTTAGTGGCGGGACGCCCCAATTTATATTTTTGTCCCAGTTGGGTCGCAGTTAGGCCGTAACCTAGGGTATGGACTGTAACTCCATCGGCCCTCTGCAGTTGTTTAAGTAAGCGATCAAAATCAGCCTGTTCGTTAGGGGCATTGTGATAACCATCGGAGAGCAAAATTACTGCCAGGCGGGGTTGGGGATCGTTGGTATTTTCTGGAACAGCAAAGCGAGGATCTTCACTATTAGTTAAAAACCGAATGGTTTGACCTAACGGCTCATAGAGATTGGTGGAAGCACAGGGAGAAGAATTGGCTAAAAAATCGAGATAGTTATCCAGCTTGAAGTCTCCGGCAGGGAAAAAGCTGTCAATGGTAGTGTCATTCATGGGGTAGCCTTGGCAATTAGCGCCGGGTTCCCCAAAAGGCACGATCGCCACTTGGGTATTGCCTCCTCGTTTGGCGGCTTGGTTATTGAATTCCCGCACAGCTTCAATTGCCCCTTGTAAGCGACTGACCCCGGTGCTATCTAAGGCATTCATACTACCGCTCATGTCTAATAGCACCACAATCCAAGCTGGAGGGGGAATTGACTCTTCCGGTGATTTCCAGTCGTTGGGGTTAAATTCCAGGGGTTCACCATCAACGGTGAGGCGGAAATTATCTTCCGTTAAGTCCAAGGCCGGGCGATCGCCGTCTTGGGTGGCTTTGACCCGCACAGTGACTTTTTCGTTGGTGTTAGAAGTTTCTGTCTGGGTGATTTCGACATTTTTCACCTGGGCTAGACAAATGCCGGGAAAAGCTAAAACAATCAAGCTAGATAGACTAAGCTTGGGGATCGAGGAAACGATTGTAGTACACAAAGCGGTAATACTTGTCTTCATTGATGCCGTCCTCATTGATAGAAAAAAAAGTGAGCAGATAGTTGTGTTTGAGGGAAATACTTTTTGCAGAATGAATTCTGGAGCCATTGATAGTAATGCCATCGATGGATTGAAGTTTTGGTTTTAGCAAAGCTTGACGATTTTCCATCACTAAATCAGCAACATGGGGGAAAATATCAGGAATGTAAATATCACTGTCAGGATCAGAGCCAATGGTCAGCGTTGCCTTAGCTGGAAGCTGAATTGATAAGCCTTCTTCGATAACATCCTCCTCTTCTCCTTCGATTTCTGGTAAAAATTTAAGGCTAGAGTTTTGAATTTTTGGTTTTTTCGGCCGTGTTGATGTTCTCCGGGCAGGTAATTGTTTCACTTTTTGCTTGATTAAACCTGCTGCTAGTTCTTCCTCTTCCCCATCTAACTCCTGCTCTGGCTCGATACCTGAATTAGCCTGGGTAATTTCTTCTTCGATAGTTAACACTGATTGAGCATAGGCAAATTCTCTGCCGGTATATTCAAAGCCAGCCCCAGCCCGCAGAGCGACAAGATAACTGGGGGATCCAGTAATGGCAAAGGTTAAGCCAAGCAAAAGTCCTAAAATGGCAAAACCGAGGGGATCTTCTACTAACCGAAAGCCACTGGGTAAGTTGGGGGTATTCCGAATTAATTCAAACAGTAGAGCCGCTATTAGGCTAGCTGTTGCGCCTCCCATCACACTGGCCCTAAATCTACGGCGAAATCTATGCTTATTCCCGGCTTCTACACTTTTCCAACGCCAGGTTAAGCCCTCGGCCATACCCACAGCAATGCCGATTAAAAGCCAGCTCAAAATTCGCACTAACCAACGGGGAATAGGAATGAAGGGAAAGAGCACTATTTGCGAAATTAGTCCCCCTACTAAGCCAAAGCCTAAACCTAAGCCCAGAGCAATTAGAATCGGAATAATGGCTTTCCGCAAGCATAATTTAGGACGGGTTGGACTGCTAACAAAAATTTCATTAAGTACCATCCCTGATGCTAAGGCGATCGCCATGCAGGGAAAGAGGACTATTTCTGGAAAACTACTGAGAAATCCCAGGTCGGTAAGAAGAAATTGACCCAAGTTCCAACCCAGCAGGGCAGAGGTTAAACCGGCGATTAGATAAAGATAAATTCTCATATTGTTTTAGGTTTTGTCATCTTAACAAGTCAAAATTTTATAAGGCTAAAAATTAACATAATTTAATTGCAATCCGAAACGGAATCTGGAAAATATTGACTCCCCAATTTTTGAACAGCGTCACATTTTAATCTAGTAGCAGTCTGTCCACCTGGACTCATTACTCCATTAACATTCAACTTTTTAGATGTTTGATATTTTTTTATAGCTTCTTTACCTTGGCTAATTGAGTAAATATAATCAAAGTTAGTAATGTTAGAATCTTTTTCTCTGATTATTTCAAGAATGGTCTCTTTAATTGCTTGTTCACCACTTCTTTGAGACTCAGGAGGAATCATTTCCTTAAGTTGACTGACTATTTGTCCTAAAGCAGTTTTGTTTGTTGTGTCAATGTCATTAGCAAGAGGTGAAACAGGAGCAAGTGGACTTTGCTGACTAGTACTTGTCGCCGGTGAAATGGTAACACACTTATTGTTGGAATCAATTTCTTTTGCTACTTGACAACTTAATTGCTGAATTGGCGTTGCATGTGGATTTTCTTTAAGCCCTTCCATTAGAACCGTTGCCACTGCTTGATTAATTTTTTTTCGATCTGGCTTTTCTTTTAAATTTTTTATTATTTCCTGCCCCATTACTTGGCTTGTAATAATTTCTAAAGAAGAATTGTAAGCTTTTGTTTTAAACCAACGATCAGAACTAAAACGAGTGACAAAAACAGAAATTAAGATTGTCATGAAAAGCAAAAATGAAGCTTCTGGATGAGTCAATCCACATTTTATAAAATCAGATTCTTTTTTTATTTTGTGTCCATAAATTATAATCCAATCATTATTAGGCTTATAGCCTGTTAATTTTTCAGATAACCTTTCAGGTACTGAGCCAACAGCTAGATAATAAAAAAATGATGCTAACTTATAATTGTTTATCTTTTCAAATAATTGAGAAATATTTAAATAGCTAGCATCTCCAACATTTTCATTGTTAAAGTCATCACTAATTCCAGTCCAAATATCATCCACAATTAATTCGCCAGTTATGATTTTTTCAAAATTAGTTTGAGATAGGTAACGATAGGAATGATGCCATAATCCATTTTTAAACGAAAAAAGCCAAACTAAGCCATCAATCAGGGCAACATTATCTTTAACTTGGGGGATGATTATCTGAACTCCTTGATAATTTTTTGTACATAAATTGGAATATTTGACAACGTCTTCTGCTAATATCTGGCTTTGGAATTGTTCAGCAATCTGAAAGTGATCAGACTGTTTTTTTCGGTCAGTTAGCCACAGGATAAACTCACCTAAAGTTTCCGGCAAAATAGTACTTCTCAAAGTTAATAGTCTAATCATTTCAGTACTGTAAAATTTTTGCTCAATGGCATCTTTTGCTCCTTGACTATCAAATAAATTCTCCCAAAAATAATTGTCAAACTCTGGATCAGAAAGTGCATCGTTAATAATCTGCAAATTGTCTTTATCCGCCCCACGCCGAATCAAAACTTTGATTGCATTTTTTATTTCTGGAAATAATTGTTTAATTGACATAATCAGACAAATGCAGTTGAGACTTAATTAGAACAGCCAGAAATAGGTGAAGTAAGATATTCAGTTAGCTTTTTAGCAACATCACATTTTAAAGCGTTAAATGTTTGTCCATCCTGATCTATTTTTCCATCACGACCTAGTCCTTTAGAGATTTGATATTTTTTAATAACATCTTCACCTGGATTAATCGTAGATAAATAATCAAAGGCCGGAATAGTGTTATCATACTGTTTAAAAATTTCCAAGATTTGATTTTTGATTGTATTTTCGCCACCGTTTTGAGAGTCTACTTTAAGTCTATTTTTAATTTCTTGAACTATTGTATTAAAAGACTTTTGGTTGTTTAAATTGATATCTTGAGGAGTGATTGGAGGAAGATTTTTCGTTTCCGATATAGCTGAATTATTCCCAATATCTACACAATCTTCATTTGGATTAATCTGTTCTGCCACCTTGCAACTTAGTTGATCTAGTTTTTTGCTCTCGGAATCATATTCAAACCCAGAAGCAAGAACTAATGCTAGTGCTTTATTAACGGCTTTTAGCTTTTCCTGCTCGCCTTTTATCTGCTTAATTTTTTCTGATTTTTTTATTGGCTCCTGTTTCATAATTTCCCAAGTGATAATTTCTAAAGATGAAACATAAGGCTTTGGTTTAAACCAACGGCTTGCCCCAAAATAAGTAATAAAAGCAGAACCTAAAATCGCAATAATTAAAAGCGGAGTAAATAAATAAACTGGCATAATAGTTTTTCCTAATTTTATTAAGCTTAGCCAAACATATTCTAATGAGCTAATTTCTCTTTGTATAGAGAAACCGTAAATTTTGATATAGTGCTGATTAGTTCGAAAATGAGCCAAATCATTGAATAACCATCTTGGAATTAACCCACATCCTAAATAATAAAAAAGCGCAGCAGGAACTGGGTCTTTTATTTCAACAAATAATTTAGCTATTCTTAAATAGTCTTTATCAATTCCAGGTTTACCCCTTATATCTGAAGCAATTCTAGTCCATTGATGATCCCATCTGAGCTTTCCTTTGATAACTGATTCAAATTCATCTTGAAAATTACTTCTATAAACATGACACCATACTCCATGATTAAAGGTTAATAACCTAGCTGCAGTTTCTATAAGCTCATCATTATCTTTAACCGTTAATATGATAATTTGAGTTCCCCTATAAATTTTGTCTTCTATTTTGGGGTAGAGCTTTAATCCATGCCCTAAAACTTTAGCTTGGAAGTCATTGGATATATCGTATTGCTCCTTTTGCTTACCTCTTTTAGCCAGCCAGTTCAAAAAAGATAATAAAGTTTCTGGTAGCATCATTGCTTGTAAAGTTAATAAACGGATCATTGAATGGCCGTAATTACCTTGCTTTATAGCCTCTGATGCCCCTTGACTATCAAACATTGACCGACAATACTTATCATCAATAGCTGGATTTCCCAAGGCATTTTCTATAGTCTTTAAGTGTTCAGGTTTGATCTTATTTTGACTTAGTAAACTAATTGCTTTTTTAATTGCCGATTCATCCTGGACTACATTGTTTATACTAGATCTCCGGGACAAAAATTTCTGTAAAACTTCTTCAGACTTTTCACTAGAAGGAAAAATTACCTGAAAGCTATTAATTGTTTCTAAAGCAGTCACATTATAAGCCCAAGCAACTAATTGATCATTTTTTTTTGCAATCCTCTCTGCAACTGCATTAATGATTAATTCACTTACTTTTTTATTAGAATGAAAAATAATAGGATAATTATTGTTATTTAATAAATCTTCAAAGTTAGTTGTGGGTATTTCTATATTTTCTACTTCGCATTCAATTTCATCACCAGGATACTTAACATCATAAGGATTAAAAATAGGTCTCAATTGACTCCACCATCTCAAGATAAATGAGATTTTGCCTAGACCAGAAGAAAAAAAATAACGATATGTGGGTAAAGGTCGGTTTCCTTCGTCTAAAGCTCTTGTAACTACAGCTACAACAGACCACTCTCCTTGATCATCTTGAATTTCTCTTGCAATTAAAGATGGTTTTTCAAGCGCACCTCCTTCGGCAACTGAAAGAAGCTTATTTGCAATAGCTAATTCTATTACAGGTGGTACTTTATCAACAGTTTTGTTGAGATAATTTTCCGTAAAACCTTGAGAATGCCATTTATGAGCACTCCCAATGACTTTAATGCCAGTACTAAATTCATTGATTATGATTTTCATGACTTTTTAAGAGTAAAAATAGTAAATGCTAAACAATTTAATCAATCTCCAATTGCTTATGTCTTTGTCCCGTACAAAGCCAATAAATAGGTAAAACAAGCCCAAAAGGTCGCCACCTTTTTGGATCTTTAAGAACCGACATAGTACCGCCAATATCACGAGATATTCTAAGGGCATTGGGTTCAGGATAGCGATTTCCAAGCATTCCAAATGCAGAAGTAGCAAAGTAATCAACTTCACCTGCTCCCATTTCTGCCCAGTCATTTAATACTCTTTGCACCTTAGTGAATTTCATGATTGTTAAATCCTTTGCTTGATGGCGATTAACCCATAGCTCGGGTTGTTCACATTTTCCGAGCACCAAGGCTATTCGTCTTTTTTTATTATGCAAATTAACACGATCTAATGCTACTAAAAATTTTTCTAGTCCTTGGGAATATTCGATATCTTTGCGGTAAGTTGTGCCGTCCAGCAAAAGTAAAATGCCCGTTCCTTCTAGGCAATCTTCTAAGTAGTTTTGTAATCTGGGATTGTTTGGTTGATGAACTAAATCCGCAAAAAACTCTCCAGCATAGTCTTTGCAATTGATATTTAGTTTTATATTTTCCTTAAAAAATTTTTGCTTCAAATTAATCGAAATTGCGTAATCTTTTACGTCTTCTGCTGTTTGTCCTGGTAATGTTGGTTCTAGTTGCAATCCCTGTTCCAAAATATTTTGAGCCTTAGCAACTAGTTCATCTCCCCCTTCCCCAATGGGACTTACCATCTGCACTAAACTATTAGAGTCAGCATTAGGCCAATACGCTAAAGAGGCCATATAAGTGGTTTTCCCCGAGCGACGATCACCAATTACTCTGATAGTGGCATTTTGATCTACTAATGGAATAGTGCCAGGTTTCAGATTTTGCTTTAACCAATTCAACATAGTTTTCACCCTTGGCTTAACCAATAAAGTGGTTCAATCAAGTTATAGGGCCGCCAAGTTTCAGCTTGCCGCAATATAGAACCTTCCCTATTTTCTGAAACCATCTGTCGATTAGGGCGAGGATCATTGTGCTTTAAAACTCCAAAGGCAGAAGTAGCATAAAATCTGAGATTTTTAGAATTAAGTCTTTCCCTAAGTAAGTTATGAGTACGGGGTAAATACACCTTAAAAAAATCTGTTTCTGGATCAATACGACCTGGCCAAATTTCTCCTCGTTCGCATTTGCTAATAGTAACAGCAAGACGTAAATTATTAGTTCTTTCATGAACATCCATTAATTCTAAAAAACGAGTCATTACCGAGCGATAAAATTTATCTGCTCCTTTCTCTAAGCCTGTACATAAAATTAGACATCCAACAATATCTTTTGCCAAGCATTCTTCAATAAATTCCTTAAATATTGTATTTTCCATATTGGGATTAATAATATGCTCAAATACCTCTCCAGGATAATCTTTGACATTTAAATAAATTTCCTTTGCTTTTTGAAATCTGTGGTGCTTAGCTTCTATTTTGAAAGAATAAAATGGTAGGTCATCTACTGTCGAACTTTCGTATATTCCTTCCGCTGTTGGCCTAAACATCAGTCCGGCTGTCAATATATCTTCTGCATTTTCGGCAAGCTTTTTGCCATCCTCTCCTAAAGGCATAATTTTAAAAATACTTCGCCTTCTTGTTCGTATCTCTAATTCAGGAAGATATGATAATGCCGCCAAATAAGTCGTTTTTCCTGACATTCTTGGCCCAATAATGCAGATGTTTCCCATAACTAATTACTTGCTAAAAAAGTTCCTAAGTAAATCCAGGGCAGTTCTAATAAACTTCGATTATGGATAGTAGTGAGGAAACACCGCACCGACCCTTCAGACAAACTATTACTAATCTGCTGAATTTGCTTTTCTGCCGAGTGAAAAAAGCGCTGGCGCACATAGTTATCTCGCTGTTGCCAGTTCATCACCGCCCCTCGGGGTTCATACCGTAGTTGCCGGCCCTCCTTTTCCGCATTACAGAACAAATCAGCTTTATTCAGACAGAGTAATAGATGGCGAACTTTTCTGCAATCAGTGCTGAAAAACTCTACCCATTGATCAAAGCGGTTGAGCCATTGCTGTTTGGTCATAAACTCCTGTGGGTTAGCTTCAGAACGAATTAACTCTCGATAAGGCGGAATAATCAACAAAATGCCCTGACTTTGTCTAATTTCGTCCAAAAATCTCTGCCACTCGCCGGATTTATCTTTTTGCCAGGAGTTCCGCCACACTTCCCCCGGAGTGTCTAGCCATTGCAAAGGAATAGATTTTGGGCCAGAGGGAAGCTTAACCTGAATGTCGAAACTGCGGTCATGGACAGCGACATCGGCCCCTGTTGCTAGAGTCTTTCCGGCATCTTCAGAATATAAAAGAGCTTTAAGAAACTCATAATCTTGTCCAGTTACTCTAACGTAGTTGGACTTTGGATTCGCCAACTCTAGTGCCAAATGGGTCTTGCCCACATTGCGATCGCCGATGTAAATAATACTCAGTTGCTTTAGTCTCCTTAAACAAAGTAAATAAAGTTAAGAAATTGTGACTTACCTGGCTTAAACATGAAAATACTATATTTATCCTTCAAGTCAGGCTAGTCAGGACTCAGCAAAGCAACCCCCCTAACAGGGAAGACTAACAAAATTAATACTCTTTGTCTAAGATAATGAATAAATTGTAAAATCTCTTAATAACTCAGTTCTTGATTGCAATCGCAAGCTACCATAGCAAAAAATCAATTGTAAGCATTGCGTAAATTAGGAAAACTCACTCACATAGACTAATTGAGTATGTCTACAATGAATAAAACTAAGTTACTTTTGACGGCATGTCTTTTAATCGGTTGCTCTAAATCAACTCAAGCTGAGACGTTTTCCCTTGACTTAATCCCAGTAGAAGAATATCAACAACAACTTAACGAGAGAGAATCAGAAGGAGGACAGCTTTTTTGTAAAAACAGCCCTAACGAAAAGATTCAATTTAATAATTGCTCAAAATTTCAACAGCTCCGGAGTCAAGGGTGTTACGGTGCCACCACATATGAAATAGCAGTTGAGATAAATTATGTTGATGTCTGCGCCCAAATAGACCTAATGAAAAAAGCCCACTCCTTCGATCAGCAGTATTTTCAATTAGACTCTCCCCATTGGTGGAAGCAACTTCCGGCTCAAATTATTCCCATGAGAGGCGGAATTTATAGCGAGGAATCCTGGGAAAATGAAACAAGAAAACCTAGCCAACTCACAAAAGACAAACTTCTCGAAGAGCTGGAGTTTCAGAAAATTGCTGTGGATAATCAATCAGTCGAGCTTATTCTGAGTGCAACTGCGGCAGATTGTGGCGTGATTAACGATACATTTACACTTTCAGCCATACTATTATCGGACTTTGACCAAGATGGCATAGCAGAACTATTGATTAAAGGCGATCGGCGTAATGTATCCCAAGACTGTCAGCTTGGAACAGGAAATATTATTGGAGGAAGTTCAACCATCGTCCTGAAAAAAAGTGGCGCAGATGAGAATATTTCAGTAATAGCTACTTTATAAACTAAAAGATTAACGATAGTTTATATTTAAGTGACAGATAAAAATAAATTGATATCCCAGAAATTCACTTTTATATAGTTGAAATTAGTGCAAAACTCATCCTAGTTTAATTCTTAACAATAGGACTCAATTTTCTGCCGACAAATATCGACTAGCCTGGGGCAAATTGTAGCCTAATAATTTGCGGTCTTGGGGCTCCAGTTCATAAACTGGCAAATCTTTAATGGAAAAATTCAATGCATCCATAACCTGTTCCCCTAAAGCCTTGGCCAGTAAAGGTACAACAGAATTGCCAATTTCCCGAAAGCCATGCCAGATGGTGTTGTGAAACTGAAACCAATCCGGATAGGTATGGAGTCTCGCCGCTTCTCTGACAGTAATACATCGAGGTAAGGCGTAGTGTATTGGCCTAGGAGCAGTGTAAGCACCTTTATCACTGGCCGTGCCAGCCCTCAGCGTATTGCATAAACCAGTTTTTGATAGGCGTAAAAATCGGCTAGTTTTTTCCACTGTTCCAGGAAGGGTGTCAGCAAATCTTTTGATTGATTTTTCAGTATGCTGGGAACCAATATGACCATAAACTACACTATCAACCTTACGTTTATGACAGAGCAAAAATGCCCCATTGGGATGGATAGTATAGCTTTTTCTCCTAGCTGAATGATCTAATAGATCTGCTGGAATACCCCTATCTTCTCCAGTTAAATAAGGAACATGGGGAGTTAAATCATCAATGGCTCCCCCACAGGTAAATAGGGGTTGATAGTTTATAGTAGAGGATGATTTTTGAGTAGTTTCATATTGTTCTACTTTGTCAAGATCGAGATGGGAAGGTAATGGATAGGTGGCAGGAGCGACATCTTTTCTAGAGCCAATAATGATTAATCTTTTTCGTTTTTGAGGAGCGCCATAAAGGGATGCATCTAGCACTAAAATTGGTTTTTCGATGTGATAACCAATGGCTTCAAATTCCCTAACTAACTCTTCTAAAAATTTTTTATGTTTTCCAGATTGCATGCCTGGAACATTTTCAAATAAAAAATATTTGGGTTTGAGAGCCCGAATTATTCGCACATATTCAAACACCAACGAGTTACGGGGGTCATCCAACTGTCTTTTGCCCATCAAGGAAAAACCCTGGCAGGGGGGCCCTCCAGCAATTAGATCTACTTCATCCCCATAACCCTTACTTTTTAGCTGTTGGAGAATCTCTTGGGCCGAAACCTGGGCAATATCCCGACAAATGGTGGCCCCATAGGGAAAATTGTGATGATGAACCAGGCAATGTACGGCGTCAACTTCCACTGCGGCGGCAATGTCAAACCCTGCGGCTTCTAAACCCAAGGACATGCCACCACAGCCCGCAAACAAGTCGATGGCAATGGGTCTGCCCATGTTTTCTTGTTTTTTATTAACGGTTAAATCTAGTTTTGTTGCCTGGAAGTGGGGAATTTATTTATGTCTTCCCCATTGTTCTCATCATTCCCACTCAATGGTGCCAGGAGGCTTGGAAGTGATGTCATAAACCACCCGGTTAACGCCCTTAACTTCGTTGACAATGCGATTGGAAATGGCTTCGAGAATATCGTAGGGGACCCTAGCCCAATCAGCGGTCATGCCGTCTTCACTGGTGATGAAGCGCAACACAACGGGGTGGGCATAGGTGCGTTTGTCCCCCATTACGCCCACGCTACGGATGGGCAGCAGTACGGCAAAGGCCTGCCAATAGTCGTGGTAAATGCCCCGTTTAGAAATTTCGTCCCGCACAATGAAATCCGCATCCCGGAGAATGTTTAACCTTTCTGAGGTAACTTCCCCAATAATACGAATGGCTAGGCCCGGGCCTGGGAAGGGATGGCGGCGGACAATTTCTTCTGGCAGGCCAATGGAGCGACCTAGTTTACGGACTTCATCTTTAAAAAGTTTGCGGAGGGGTTCCACTAGCTTAAAGCGGAGATTTTTCGGTAGACCACCGACGTTATGGTGACTTTTGATTTTTACTGCCACCCGTTCGCCGGTTTTGGGGTCAACATTGCTGTCGGCGGACTCAATCACGTCGGGGTAGAGGGTCCCCTGGGCCAGGTAATCGAAGGGGCCAAGGCGTTGGGATTCTTCTTCAAACACCTGAATGAATTCGTGGCCAATCAGACGACGTTTTTCCTCCGGATCGGTTACTCCTTCCAACTGCTTGAGGAAACGATCCCGGGCATTGACGTATTGGACAGGAATATGAAACTGATGATCAAACAGTTCCACCAACCGTTCCGGTTCCCCTTTACGCATGAAGCCCTGGTCAATGAACATACAGGTGAGGTTGTCGCCGATCGCCCGATGGAGCAGAAAGGCCAAGGTTGAGGAATCCACCCCACCGGATAGGGCCAACAATACTCGGCGATCGCCTACTTGGTTCCGCACTTCCCGAATGGATTCTTCGATGAAAGCGTCGGTTGTCCAGGTGGGGTCGCAGTGGCAAATGTGATAAACAAAGTTGCGGATCAGGGCAATGCCCCCTACGGAATGGACAACTTCGGGATGGAATTGCACCCCAAATAGGGCCCTTTGGTGATCGGCGATCGCCGCACAGGGAGTGTTATCGGTGTGGGCCAATACCTCAAAGCCCAAGGGTAGATCCACACAGGAATCCCCATGGCTCATCCACATAGTACTACCGTTTTCTACATTGGTAAGCAGGTCGGTGGGGTCATCAATGTGCAAACTCGCCTTGCCATACTCCCCCCGCTTGGCCCGTTCCACCCGGCCGCCTAGTTGTTTGACCATCAGTTGCATGCCGTAGCAGACCCCCAACACGGGAACGCCCAACTGAAAAATTTCTGGGTCACACTCGGGAGCCCCCTGGTCATAGACGGAATTGGGACCACCGGAAAGGATGATGCCCTTGGGTTTAATTTCCCGCAACTGCGCCGCTGTGGTGCGATAGGACAAAACTTCCGAGTAAACCTCGGTTTCCCGGATGCGTCGGGCAATTAGTTCCGAATATTGGGAACCAAAGTCTAAAATGATGATGATCTGCCCCTTGAGGCGATCGGAAACGCGGTCCAGCAGAGGATGGTCGCTTATAACAGGGGGAATGGGGATTTGGGTAGTCACGGCGATCGGCAGTCAGGAATTTATACTGGAGGTGAGGGCGAATCCCCAGGCAAACCTCAGAAAGACTAGATTCGTGGTGTTGTTTCCGGGTCTAACTGACGGCAAGGCCATGGTCGTCAACAATCTCAGTATTCTACCCCAATACCTGAAGCCCAGAATAACCCACCGCAAATCTGCGCTAAGATGGGGGCGGAAAATTGCAGAAGTTCTTCTCAAAAATTCCCTGGAGAGGTGGCAGAGCGGTTGAATGCGGCAGACTCGAAATCTGTTTTGGGGCAACTCAACGGGGGTTCGAATCCCCCCCTCTCCGTATCAGGACTAAACCGGCAAAACTAACAGTTGATTTGAGGGCTGGTCAGAGTTGGACAAAACTGTTTCCCAGCCCCTAGTCTGACCCTGAGATTGGCCATTACTGAAATTTACCTAAATTTTTCTTGACATAATGGTGAGAGATACATTAGGAAAGGGCTTGTCGGCGAAACTATTCCGCTGTTAAGTTTGTCTTTTTTAACCAGATTCGGTCTCCCCGTGCCCAGCAATTACCGTGTTTAAATCCTTTTCCCGCAAGCTTAAGCGTTCCACTGTCGACTTTCTCCACCAGTTAGCTAACACATTGGAAGTGGAGGAAGAGGGCAAGTCTGCAGCTAAGGCAGGGGAATTTCCCAATGGGCCAGATTCTTCTCCCCAGGGGGAACTGATCGCCGAGTTATCGGAGGACTTATCTGGGCCAGCGGCTAACTTAGCAAAGCCAGAACTAGACCCGGGCCATGGCAGGGAAATGGTGACTGCCATCAATATTCAAAATGTTCGGAATGGGGCCTCAACCCCGGAAGAAATTACAGCCGTTGAATCCAGTCAAGGCACCGGCAATAGCCATGTTGCGGTGGTGCCTCCCAGTGTTTCCCCATCGGCAGATGCCCCCCCTTCATCCTCTTTGGACCGGAGCAACCGGCGGCGGCGCCGAAGAAGAAGGAGTAAAGAAAATAGGGCTTCTTCCAAAGCGCCCCTGGCCCTAACTACTGGTCTGAAAACCCTGGGGCGATCGGTGTCCCGGTTTACCCAACAACCCCGATTTTGGTTTGTGTTTGGTTTTGGCTTGGGGGCCGGGGTCGGTACCTCTGCCTTGGCCTGGGGCTTTTACCAGTTGGAGACCATGACCCAAGTGGCGATCGCCGATGTGGTGACCTATGCTCCTCCGGGCACCATGACTATCAAATCGGCCAATGGTGCCACTCTCCAGGAAATTGGCAATGTTAGCCACGATACGGTGACCATGGGTAAAATCCCTGCCCTCATTGAGCAGGCATTCATCGCCAGTGAAGATAGTCGATTTCGGGAACACCGGGGCATTGACCCCCAGGGCATTATCCGAGCATCCCTGTCCAATGTTCAATCCGGGGAAGTGGTACAGGGGGGCAGTACCATTACCCAACAGTTGGCTCGATTAGTATTTTTGAACCAAGATCGTACCCTAGCCAGGAAGTTGAAGGAAGTGCGACTGGCCCAAAAAATTGAGACCGCCCTGCCCAAGGATCAAATTTTGGAACGCTATCTAAATTTAATTTATCTAGGCTCTGGAGCCTACGGGGTGGCGGATGCGGCCTATGCTTATTTCAGTAAGACCCCGGAGGAGTTGACCCTAGGGGAAGCGGCCACCTTGGCAGGGGTGGTGCCGGCCCCCAGTGTTTATTCTCCCCGACAAAATTTGGAGTTGGCTACCCGTCGCCGAAATGAAGTGCTAAATCGCATGGCGGAAGTGGGCTTTATTACCCCTGCAGAGGCCCAGGCGGCGATCGCCGAGCCCTTGAAAATAAATCCTAGTCCTTTGAAACGGTTTAACCGGGAAGCGGAATTTTTCACCGACTATATTTTGGATGAGTTGCGGGCTAAATTACCGGAGGAGGCACTCCAGCAGGGGGGATTAACGGTGAACACCACCCTCAATAGCCAATGGCAAGAGGAAGCCCAAACCATCCTCACCAATGCAGTGAAAAAATATGGCCGCTGGCAAAGGTTTTCCGAAGGGGCGATGGTCGCCATGGATCCCCGCACCGGAGCCATCAAGATAATGGTGGGGGGCAAGGATTACCAAGGCAGTCAATTTAACCGGGTGACCCAGGCCAAACGGCAACCAGGTTCTACTTTTAAGCCCATTCTCTACGGAGCGGCGATCGCCTCGGGTATTTCCCCCAACAAAAGCTATCCCAACGTGCCCATTGATATTGGCGGTTACCAACCAGCTAACTACGGTGATAGTTACAGCGGTGGCAACATGTCTTTGCGGGATGCCCTCACCAGTTCCGTGAACGTAGTGGCGGTGCGTTTACTGCTGGATGTGGGTTGGAATCCGGTCATTAACCTAGCCAGGCAAATGGGCATTACTTCCAAACTAGAACCCACCTATTCCCTTGCCCTGGGAGCTTGGGAAATGACGCCGTTGGAGATGACCAGTGCCTACGGAACCTTTGCCAATAAGGGTATCCATGTGCAACCCTACGCAATTCAAAATGTGGTCAACACCAAAGGGGAGGTAATTTACAAAGCCGGGCACAAACAAACCAAAGCCCTCGACCCCGACAGCAATGCCATTATGACTTCCATGATGCGCAGTGTGGTCACCTCCGGCACCGGTCGTCCAGCCGGACTAGGCGATCGCCAGGTGGCAGGTAAAACGGGGACATCGGACGAGGCTAAGGATCTGTGGTTTATTGGTTACATTCCCCAACTGGTGACGGGGGTATGGTTGGGTAACGATAATAGTCGCCCCACCAATGGGGCCAGCACCACCGCGGCCATGGTTTGGGGACAGTTTATGCGGGATGTCACCAAGGGAATTCCTGCTGAATCCTTTCCTGCCATGCCGAAAAATCCGGACCAGCGCAAACCCAGCATCAAAGCTGAGCCGATTAAGCGCCGGGTGAAAGTTCTTGCCCCCCCTAGCTCAACGGAAACGGACGGCCAAACCACCACGGATCGGCCCCGTCGTCGCCGTACCCAGACCAACACAGCCCGCCCCAGCAATACCCAAACCGCTAGGACTAACGCTCCAGCTTCTGCGTCCTCCGCTCCCCCCAGGACAGTCAGTACCCCGGCACCGGTTTCTGCCCCCGCTGCTGCGTCTCCTGCCGATAGTGGATTACCGGCTCCTCCTTCAGCCCGCAAATCGGAGTAACTGGGCCATTGTGGTCTATGAATCCGGCATCATTTGGTCGGGAAATCCGCTTCATTCATCGGTAAAGCCAGAGGGGTTGGCCGCTAGTGGATACCTCAAATTCACACCATTTCAAGGTTTCCGTTAAACCAAGGTTATCGGCCATGATCTGTAGTTGGCTGTCGCCACTGGTGAGTCTTTTGAGGAAAGGTTTGGGGTCTTCAATGGTATCCAGTTCTGCTTTGTCTGGATCCAAGCCCGCCAAAGTAGCCGCCCATTGCCTGGCCTCCTCCTCTGTGCCCAGGCAATCAACTAAACCCAATTCCAAGGCCTGTTGCCCGGTAAAAATTCGTCCGTCGGCAAATTCTTTGACTTTTTCCACTGCCAAATTGCGCCCCGCCGCCACCGTGGAAACAAATTGCCCGTAGCTGTCATCAATCAAAGCCTGCAAAATAGACTGTTCCTCCGGCAGTAATTCCCGGTCAAAGGACAAAATATCTTTATAGGGCCCTGACTTAATCACCTTAAAAGAAACCCCCACTTTCTCTAGCAATCTCTCCAGGTTATTGCCCCTTAAAATTACGCCAATACTGCCGGTGATGGTGCCAGCGTTGGCCATGATGTGAGGACAACCCATGGCGATATATACACCCCCAGAAGCGGAAATGTTACCAAAACTGGCAACAACTTTGATTTTTTCACTTAATTGCTTTAATTTGGTGTAAATTTCCTGGGAATCCACTATTGTGCCCCCAGGGGAGTCGATGCGGACTAATAGGGCAGGATATTTTTTTTCTTCCACCGTCTTGAGAGCCTTCAACACTGCTTTGCGGGTTCCACCGGCGATCGCCCCGGTTACTTCAATGCGAGCAATTTTTTTACGGGTACTGGTTTTGAAGGGCCAAATCATAGATTTTAATAGCAAAAGGGATTACAAAACAGTTAATCAATGGGGAACCATTCTAACAAAGAAAGACTAGGACAATGGAAACCACCGATGTATTTCTGGTTAGAATTTGTTTGTAAAATTTTATCCAGTTCCTTAAATATTCTCATTAAAGCTCCGTCAATATTGGGGGATTTCCACTTAGTTTCCCCTCCAAATTTGTGGGGTCAGGAGGGCCTTTAAACACGCTCTTAGGTTAATATTTCTCCCCTCAATAACTTTTCATACCTCTGAGCTAATTTAGTTTTTAAATTGGGATATTGAGCTAAGGATGGATCTTCGACAATTAGTTGTTCTGCCGCTTCTCTGGCCATCAATAAAACATCCTGGTCTTCCACCAAACTTGCTAGGGCAAAATCCGGTAATCCTGACTGCTTGGTGCCCAAAAATTCCCCCGGCCCTCGCAGACGTAAATCCATTTCTGCAATGAAAAATCCATCTTGGGACTGTTCCATTACCCCTAATCTTTGCCGGGCATCGGGACTTTTGCTATTGGTCACCAATAAACAATGGGACTGGTGGCTTCCCCTCCCTACCCGACCCCGTAATTGGTGCAGTTGGGAAAGGCCAAAACGTTCAGCATTCTCAATTACCATGACGGTGGCATTGGGCACATCCACCCCTACTTCAATCACTGTGGTGGAAACAATAATTTCCGTCACTTTTTCTCGAAAAGCTTGTAATACTGCTTCTTTTTCTGTGCTTTTTAATCGACCGTGCAAAAGACCGATGTTAAAGTTAGGAAAAATTTTTTCACTTAAATGTTTATGCTCTTCCACCGCTGCTTTGATATCTAACTTTTCCGATTGTTCGATTGCCGGAAAAATAATATAAACCTGACGACCCTGGGCCACTTCCCGTCGAATCAGTTCGTACATTTGGGGCCGTTCCTTGGTGGTGATCACATTGGTGCGAATGGGCTGACGGCCGGGGGGCAATTCATCAATTTGGCTCACTTCCAAATCTCCATGGAGCGTTAAAGCAAGGGTGCGGGGAATGGGGGTGGCGGTCATGCTCAGTACGTGGGGAGCATTGCCTTTGGCTAACAATTTGGCCCGTTGCTGCACTCCAAAACGGTGTTGTTCATCAATGACCACTAAACCTAGGCGCTGGAAATTAACCGGCTCTTGAATGAGAGCATGGGTTCCCACTAGTAAGGGTAATTGACCCGTGGCTAAATGGCCGTGGATTTCCCTTCTTTTGGCAGTTTTAGTGGATCCAGTTAACAATTCCACCGGCAAATGGAGCAAATTAAACCAACCCACCAACTTTTGATAATGTTGTTCCGCCAAGACTTCCGTGGGTGCCATCAGGGCCGCTTGGTAACCCCCTTGGAGAGCGGCTAAAATTGCGAAGACCCCCACCACAGTTTTCCCCGATCCCACATCTCCCTGGACGAGGCGATTCATGGGGCTAGATTGACTTAAATCCTCTAGAATTTCATTGACTACCCGCTGTTGGGCTTGGGTTAAACGGAAGGGTAGCAAATCACTAAATTTTTCTAACAATTCACCGCTGGGCGTAAAAATAGCGCTCTGTTGTTGTTGTTTTTGTTCGTAACGTCTTTGCAAAAATCCTAATTGTAAATAAAAAAATTCATCAAACACTAATCGCCTTCTTGCTAAACTTAGCTGTTCCCCATTGTCAGGAAAATGGATTTGGGCAATGGCAGTTTTTAAATCAATTAATTCATACTTTGCTCGAATTTCCCTCGGTAAAGGATCGGACAATTGGGCGATCGCCGGTTGACAAGCTAAAACCAATTTCCGTAAAAAATCCGCTGTTAGACCTTCGGTGAGGGGATAAACGGGTAACACCCGACCCACTTTAAAAGAGTCAATGCTAGGACTATGGCGATCGAGCACCTCAATTTCCGGATTATCCAGGGTCAGACCAAATTTATTGGCTTTGACCAAACCGGAAGCGGCCACGACGGCATGGGGGGGGTAAAGTTTTTTAAGGGTTTCCTGCCAAGCTCGATGGGCAAAACGTCTGCCAGCGTAGAAACGGGATAGTTTGATGCGCCCCGTCTGATCCCGCAACTGGATTTGCAGAATAGTTAAATTCTGATTTTTGGGACTGGTAAAACAAGTGCAATTTACCACCCGCCCCACAATGGTTACCGTTTCCCCCGCTGTTAATTCAGCAATGGTTACCTGTTGGGCATAGTCCAAATAATCCCTGGGGAAATAGAACAGCAAATCTTCGGCCGTGGCCAAACCCAGGCTGTTGAGCAATTTAGTTTGATGTTGGCTCTGGGAAAGTACGGTTGCTAAGGGGGTGTGGAGTTCAACCCGACTTGATTGAGAGCGACGGGACTCAGAAACCCGGGGACGATTGACCAGGGCTGGGGGAGCCGTTTTCCCGACCGCATCGACACAGGGAGATTCCAAACTGCGGCGCAATTGATGTAAAAAACGACGGGTACTGGCCACTAAACTTTTTCTTTCCGCCTGCTCCAGTTGATCGTACTGGGCAAACCTTTGGGCAAACTCTCGCCACTTTTGGCGATCAACCGGGGGAGTACCAGGGGGGGGAGGACTGCCAAAACTCAAACAAAGGAAGTCTCCAAAGCGGTGCTGTTTACCCTGCAAATTCTGAAAGCCCCGCTCCACTTCTACGGTCAAAGCCTTCTGTAAACGAGGCCAATCAACGGACACAGATACCTCAACTAAGTTGCTTTGTTTAATTCTTTCACCGTACAGTATAGTTTCTAACTCAACCTGAAACCTGTGAGTTGCAGACTTTCCATCTGTTTTAAAATACCGATAATAATCGTGTAGAATAACTCAGAACTTTGCCTCTGACTAATAGCACCTTGGAGAGATTTGAGTTCATAGTGAATGGACCTCCTGTATCACAACAAGCTCGTAGACGTGAACGTCTCAGGGCGTGGAAAATAATGGTGCGGGAAGAAGCGGAGAAATACTGGCCACCAGAGCAAAAAGCAGCCATTGGCCCAATCATGCTGAAAATAACCTATTTTTATGATTCTGTTGCTATAGATGTGGACAATATTGTCAAGCCAATTCAGGATGCCATAATTGGATTAGCTTACATTGACGATGATCAAGTTACTGACGTTCTTGTCAGTAAGCGGAATTTGTTAGGTAACTTTAGAGTAGAAAACATGACACCGACTCTAGCAGAAGGATTTTCCCGTGGAAACGAATTTTTGCATATTGTCGTAAGTGAGGCTCCTGATCAAGAGGTAGTTATCTAATGACAATCCCAACTGCAAACCTAGAAAGAGAGCGATTACTGCAACTAGCGGAAGAATATCGTAACAAGGGATACGAGATTTTTTTTCATCCCAATTCGGAAGATCTACCTCATTTTCTTAGGAATTATCGCCCTGATATGATTGTACGGAAGGGAGATGAAGCTGTGATCATTGAGGTTAAGTCTCGTAGTTCACTTAATTCTTCCTCTAGACAATACTTGCAGAATCTAGCTCAATCTGTGGAGCAGCATTCTGGTTGGCGACTTGAGTTAGTGATGACTAATCCAGAGGATTATGTGTATTCTCCACAAACTGAAAACTCCCTTCAAGCACCTGAAATAAAAACAAAACTACAAGTGGCGAGACAACTTGTAATACAACATCCGGAATCAGCTATTCTCTATTCCTGGTCTCTTGTTGAGGCAACCTTAAGGCTTATTGCAGAGCACGAAGAGATTAGTTTACAAGGGCTTGATCCACTTTATCTAGTCAAACAATTAGTAACGAAGGGAGTTATTTCCCGTCCTGAGTATCAGTTACTCATGGATGCGCTTTCACTACGCAATAAAATTGCCCATGGTTTCAAAACGTCCCAAAGTGCATCAGAATTTGCATATCAGATAATCAATGCAACGGAAGAACTACTAAAAACCTTGGATGTTGATGTCAAGGGTTGCTAGTAAATTCATGCTATCAGTAGGGGCAGCGATTGGGTTAGCCGATACCAAAACACCACCTCAAATATGTTTAGTACGAAAAGACTCAACAAAGAGTTGGCTGAGTTGACATAACCGGAGAGAGAATTGCGGCCAAGCTAAACTCAAGATTAGCCAAAGACGGTTTTCCCCATCCTAACCCAGGTAGCCAGGGCCGACCCATTGTCGTTAGAATGCCACTGGAAGCCTAGCATTGGCAACATTTAGCCATTTATCCCAGGACTCCTCCTCAAACTGTGCCGCTGTTGGCCCCGATGGGAACCAGCAAGCAAAATTAAGTAATTATTAAAACTATCAATATGCCTCCAGTCCCCACGCCCGTTGCCACCGCCGAACAAGATCGCGATGTAGTGGTGATCGACGCAGTGGTGGAAGAAATTCGTCCTCCCCGTTTACCTAAAAGTCATCTGGAAGATTTGGGACCCGTTAGTGATATGTTCCCGGAAAGTTGGGAATATAACCCAGATTTGATCATGGAATTTTATCGTAAGCGGCCGTTGCAGGTGTTGGGTCGTTTAATTAATATTTTGTTTCCCCTCCTCCAGTTTGTCCTGGGCATTTGGTGGGAAAAATTGAGGGGCAAAGACCCCACTGTTTCCAGAGCTAAGGCTATTCAACTGCGGGAATTATTAACTAACCTGGGCCCCACCTATATCAAAGTTGGTCAAGCCCTTTCCACCAGGCCTGATTTAGTACCACCAGTTTTTTTGGATGAGTTGACAACGTTACAGGATCAATTACCTTCCTTTCCCAACGAAGTTGCCTATCGCTTTATTGAAGAAGAATTGGGGGCACGCGCTGGGGAAATTTATGCAGAATTGTCCCCGGAGCCCATTGCCGCTGCCTCTTTGGGGCAAGTGTATAAGGGTAAGTTAAAAACTGGAGAAGACGTAGCAGTAAAAGTACAAAGACCAGATTTAGTTAAGCGCATTACCCTGGATATTTACATCATGCGTTCCCTCTCCCTCTGGGCCCGGCGATCAGTGAAGAGATTACGCTCTGATTTGGTGGCTATTACCGATGAATTGGCCAGCCGGGTATTCGAGGAAATGAATTACTTCCAAGAGGCGGTTAACGGAGAGAGATTCGCCCAACTGTACGGTGGTTTGCCAGAAATTTATGTGCCTAGTATTTATTGGCAGTACACCGGGCGGCGGGTTTTGACCATGGAGTGGGTGGAAGGAATTAAGTTAACCAATATTAAAGCTATCCAAGCCCAGGGCATTGACGCAACCCATTTAGTGGAAGTGGGAGTCCAGTGTTCCCTGCGGCAATTGTTGGAACATGGTTTTTTCCACGCCGATCCCCACCCCGGTAATTTACTGGCCATGGCCGATGGACGTTTAGCCTACCTGGACTTCGGCATGATGAGTACTATCCAGCCTTACCAGCGCTATGGTTTGATCGAAGCTGTGGTCCATTTGGTCAATCGAGATTTTGACTCTTTGGCGAAAGATTATGTCAAACTAGACTTCCTCAAACCGGATACGGATTTGAAGCCAATTATTCCCGCCCTGAGCCAGGTATTTGGTAATGCATTGGGGGCCAGTGTGGCGGAGTTAAACTTTAAGAGCATCACCGATCAAATGTCGGCCATGATGTATGAATTTCCTTTTCGGGTACCAGCCTATTACGCCCTGATTATTCGTTCCATGGTCACCCTAGAAGGCATTGCCATTGGCATTGATCCCAACTTCAAGGTGTTGAGTAAAGCCTATCCCTATATTGCTAAAAGACTGTTAACGGATCAATCGGAAGAACTACGCACTTCCCTGAAGGAATTACTGTTTAAAGAAGGCAGTTTCCGCTGGAACCGTTTGGAGAATCTATTGCGTAATGCCAAAAATTCCCCTGGATTTGATTTTGATTATGTGCTTAATGAAGCAACAGAATTTTTACTTTCAGACCGGGGGCAATTCATTCGCGATCGCCTAGTGGCGGAATTAGTGAATGGGATTGATCAACTGGGGCGCAATACTTGGCAACAGGTCAGCCACAATATTCAGGAAAGAATTGGTTTCCTGGGCGACCTAGGTAATGGCAACGGCAAGACCCATCAGACCAAGACGATAAAAGTTGCACCTCAGCCCGCCATCGCTCAACAGGAGGAAACATGGCAACATCTGCAAAATCTTTGGCAAATCCTGAAAGATACCCCGGGTTTTGACCCCCTCAAGTTTGTGCCGGTGTTGAGTCAAATTATTGTTAACCCCACTTCCCGTCAGATGGGACAACAGGTGGCGGAAGGATTACTGCAAAGGGCGATCGCCAGGGTAATCAGGCAATGGGCCCTGGCCTTGGAAAGTCAGCCCAACCCAGCCATCAAAATCCGCAATGCGGCCTAGGTGATGGTTGCCATCGATTCCAACCAAAATTTTGCTGAGTCGATATCAGACCAGTGCCGGTCGATGCGACAATGGGAGGTTACGTCCCCAAATTGCCTTGGTAATGAGTCTGAATTGGATTAGTCGCGCCGATCGCCTACAAGCCTTACCCCCCTACGTTTTTGCCCGTCTAGATGAGTTAAAAGCTAAGGCCAGGGAACAAGGCCTGGACTTAATTGACTTGGGCATGGGCAACCCCGACGGCAAAGCCCCCCAACCAATCATCGAAGCGGCGATCGCCGAGCTGGAAAACGCTGAGTCCCACGGTTATCCGCCCTTTGAAGGCACCCAAAGTTTTCGTCAGAGCATTACCCGCTGGTACGCCCGCCAATATGGAGTGGATTTAGACCCCGATTCCGAGGCGTTACCGTTGATCGGCTCCAAAGAGGGCCTGGGTCATTTAGCTTTGGCCTATGTTAATCCAGGAGACCTGGTCCTAGTGCCCACTCCTTCCTACCCCGCCCATTTCCGGGGGCCTTTGATTGCCGGGGCGAAAATTTATCCCATTATGTTATCGGCAAAGGATAACTGGTTAATTCAACTGGACCAAATTCCTGAGGCGATCGCCCGCCAGTCCAAAATTCTTTACTTTAACTATCCCAACAATCCCACCACCGCCACGGCTCCTAGGGAATTTTACGAAGCGGTGACCGACTGGGCCCGCCATTACGAAATTATGCTGGTCCATGACCTCTGCTATGCGGAATTGGCCTTCGACGGTTATCAGCCCACCAGCTTGCTAGAAATTCCCGGCGCCAAGGATTTTAGTGTGGAATTTCATACCCTTTCTAAAACCTATAATATGGCTGGTTGGCGGGTAGGTTTTGTGGTGGGCAACCAGGAAATTATCCAAGGTTTGAGAACCTTAAAAACCAACCTAGATTATGGTATTTTCCGAGTCGTACAAAAAGCGGCAGAAACAGCCCTGAGTTTACCCGAAAGTTATATTGAAGTGGTTAGAAAACGTTACCAAGAACGGCGGGATTTTGTTATTAGTGGTTTAAGTAAATTGGGTTGGGCTATCACTCCCTCCCAAGCCACCATGTATCTTTGGGTTCCCTGTCCGGTGGGCATGAGTTCCACTGATTTTGCCCTTACTGTGTTGGAAAAAACCGGCGTGGTGATGACCCCCGGTAATGCCTTTGGAGAAGGGGGAGAAGGCTACGTCCGCCTAAGTTTAATTGCCGACAGCGATCGCCTCGGGGAAGCTTTACAACGCATTGAACAGGCGGGTATTCGTTATAGTTGAGTCAATTAGTTAACGGTCAAATCCCCTGGGGAGCAAAGTAGATGGTTTTAGCCGCCACCAAAGTACCAACCCTTTCCCTGGAATCCTTCTTGGCCCTGCCGGAAACCAAACCGGCCCAGGAATATTGCCGGGGCATTGTTACCCAGAAACCTATGCCTAAAGGTAAACACAGCACAATCCAGTTTGAGTTAGCAGTTGCTATCAATGCCCAAGTGAAGCCCGAAAAAATTGCCTATGCTCTGCCGGAACTTCGTTGTACCTTTGGCGATCGCTCCATTGTGCCAGACATTGCAGTAATCCGTTGGCAAAACCTACCTTTAGACAGTGATGGTGAGATATCCGACCGATTTGATCGTGCCCCGGATTGGCTTATAGAAATTCTTTCCCCGGACCAGTCAGTCACCCTGGTGATGGAAAAAATTATTTTTTCTCTCAAAGCCGGCACAGAATTGGCATGGTTAGTGGATCCTATGGCTAAATCCATTACGGTTTTCACGGCCAGCCTACCCCAGGTGTATTTAGCTGAAACTGAAATTCAAGAATCCCTAACCGTTTTTGCTGAGCTTGAAAATTGGTCCATTACCGCCGCCGAGGTGTTTGATTGGTTAAAAATTTAGCATGGCTTAACTGCCTAAGTTTTAAAGCAATAATAGTGCTGTCAATGTTGCATCGATTGATTAAATCATTTTTAATTACCATTTTTGTGCTTATATCTCTCGTGGGCTTTTCCGCCCAGGCGATCGCCGGAGAAGCAAATTTGTTATGGCAGGGAGATGGGGGTTACCAAGTTCGAGCCCATGTGACTTACCCAGATGAATTTACTGACAAGTCAACAAAAATTGTGCAGGTAACCGGATTGCAAACACTCCAAAACTTAACTGAACTAACAGTGCAAATTCTTAATGATCAAGGTCAAGTATTAGCAAGTTATGATAACGTCGGCAATGGTCAGGCCAAGGGTAATAACTTCCTCCAATTCCGATTTGATCCCATTAGTAAAACCATTAAAGGTTGGCTTGATATCGGTGGAGCCGGAGCTAACGATTATTTTCTAAAGGGTCAACCGGACGCCAGTCTGGATCTTTTTCATCTGGATGAATATGGTAATGAGTTTAAAATTGACCATAACAATGGTGCAATGGACATTAGAGCTGGTTTTTAAGACAAATATCAAGAGGTAATACGAGAGACCATAATGGGAGTCAAGACACCGTAAATTGTATTAATCTCCTACAGTCACAGTACCCATGTCATAAATACCAGTTTTATCGGCCGGAATCTCAAAGCGAATGGTCCGGGGAGGATCACTGAACAATTGCAATTCATACTCCCCTGGCCCCAGCCCTGTCAGCGCAAATCGTCCCGCCCGGTTAGTGAACAACTCCAAGGGCGACCAACTGGGATCGGATAAAGACCTGACTTGCCCCACTTGAAGCGCAATGGGTTCCCCCGCTTTATCCACCAAAGTCCCCCGCAAAAACACGGTGGATTCCGTACCCACTGTGATTAAAGTGCCACTTTTATAGCTAGGCAACAAATTAAAGACGGCATTGCCCAAGTCATAGCCAAGGGGCATATTAGGAGCGTCCACCCGCATTGTGGTTAAAGTATAGGAGCTTAGATCCGGCACTACCCCGGGCCCGACATAATTAGCTTCCGCCACAGGACCGTATAAGCCAGGATTGATTAATACTAGCTGATCGGCAAAATTGGGGTTACGGCTAAAAATGACGAAACTATCCCGCACCGGTCGGCTCCAGCCAAAGCGGCCATCAGCATAAACCAAAGCCGTACCAAAATTTAAGTTAGTACGATGACTGGACTGGTCATAGTCATGGTTGAGGTTAATATCCCCCACAAAGCCCCGGTAAGTCAGCCCTAGGCCGGTACCAAAATAGCCCGGATTGGGATTGTTGCTCAAATTAACGGTGGTGTTAACGCTGTTATATTGGGCGGGACTACGGGATGTCCAAGTCAGGGTGCTGGCCTGTTCCCGTTGACTGCTTAGGTTACTACGGGCCGTGAGGGATTGGAACTGGGAGGTTTGCAAAAAGTTGAATAATACCTGAGTTTCTGTTTGTCCCGACTGGTCTAAGCGATTATTCAGGGTCAAATTAACTTGTAAACCCCTCCCCAAATTAGTAGTGAAACCGATCGCCGCTCGGTAGGCATTGGGCTGGCCGAAACTACCAAGCTGATAACCCAAACCGAGGTTAATGCCCAAACCATCGATTAAAGTTTGACTGTAGTTGGCTCCAAAAGACCAGGAAATATCATTGGTGGCAGTGCCGAAAAAGTCCAATGGGTCCGGGGTAAAACCGATGGGAAAACTGCCAAAACGCTGAAAATAGGGACCCAAATATTCCACTTCCAAACCAAAATTAGGTAATCGGGCCTGGTTCCCCCCCAGGGCCAAAAATTGATACCGTAGTCGGAACGCATGGTCTAAACCGTTGCCATCATTCTCCAGGGCCGCATCCCAACCAAAGTTGCCCACGGAAGTGGCCAGAGTGCCTTCGATGCCAATCACCTGTTGGGAACCTGCCGCCTGTAGATAACCTCCCATAGTTAGGGTAGAAGTAATACCCTGCCGGTAAAAGCCGCCAATAATGGGCCGGGAAGTGTCATAGCTACGCACTCCATTGGTGGTGTAGGCTGGGAACCCTACCCCCAAGCCAAATTGATTCAAGCCCACCTCCAACAGATCCGTCGCCAGGGGAGCCGAAAAAGACAGTTCCTCAACCCGCCCCGCACTGTCGGTTATTTTCACCGTCACATTGTTCAGACCCGTATTTAGTCCAAAATTACGAATATCCTGGGGCCCCGCCGGTAATTGCAAAGTTTGTCGCAAGAGCCCATTGACAAAAATTTCCACCCTGGCTGGACTTTCTAGCAAAAATTCAAACTGCCCTGTGGGCCTAGTGGTCAAATAGGGCTGGAGGGAGAAGTTGCGAAACATCGCAAACCCCACCATGGGCACAAAGGACTGATAACTGCGGGCAGTGCTAAACAGATCACCCAAAACATAGCGGACCGCATTATCCGGATCATCCTTCACCAAACGAATATCGGAGCGAGTCCAGGGATTATTGCTCTGCTCAGCAAAACTAGCACTACCTTCGAGAACCCAGCCTTGATAATTAAGGGCCCCTTCTACGCCCAAATTCAGGGCTTGGCGGCCCAAATCACCGGTGCCATCCCAGGCATAGGGTTGGGTCCCAATTAAGTTGACAAAACCACTGAAGTTACTGGGACGTAGGGCTGTGGCGGCCCCTGGGGGAAGTTGTAAATTACCGGAGCCATAAACAATAGTTTTACGGAGATTGGGGGGAATAATAATCCTCAGTTCTAGCAACTGGTCATTAAAAGTGGCGTCGAGACCAACACTTTGCAGGGCCGCTAGGGTTAAATTGCCACTGTTGTCCACCAAATCAGCCAACCTTATTTGTATATCAGGTCTGGCATACTCTTCCATTTTGGATAACAAAGTAGAAGCCGTGATTTGTAAGCTACTGCTCCCTCCCAGGGAAACAAACACCACAATTTGCCCTTGTTGCAGGTCATTGATGAAAAATGGTGCTACTAGTCTTTGCACTCCAGTGGGGCGGGGGCGACCAAATACCCGTTCAAATAAATCATCTTCATTGCCCAGATTGGCTGGTGTAGGCTCAGAAGGTGTGACGGTCTGGTTATCTTCCTCCGTTGGTCCCTGCCCTGGAGGGGCTGTTTCCATTATGGGAGTTCCCTGTCCTAGCAATAAATCCAAAGCAGAATCGGGAGGGGGAAAATCGGCACTAAAAGTTTCTGCCCTGGCTGACTGAGCTAGGACTAGCCCGAAGACAGCGATCAGGCCGTTGCTCCAAATAATTGCTAGTACTGTCGAGTAGAATCGAAACACCATTGACCTAGATTAGGGCCTGTCAGCAAAGTCTACCAAGCAAGTTTTCCCTGGACGGCGATCGCCAAAATGTGAGGGGAATACTGCCCCAGTCACCTTTTAAAGCAAAGTGGTGGGCTAAGCACCACGTCAAATCCAGAGCCGCTTGGGAATAACCCTGCCGAAAAAATCTTGGGCTTCGATTAAAATTTTGTCAAGAAACAAAGCGGGTAGGGGGAATCGAACCCCCAACTAAAGCATGGGAGGCTTTCGTTTTACCACTAAACTATACCCGCGCAAGACTTCCACCATCTTAAAACATTAGGGAGCCCCCGCCTAGATGGTTGTCTTCTATTTTGAAATTTCCTCCACCGCCTGCGGGAGAAAGTTTAGAGTTATTTTAGTCCTCAACAAAAACCCCCTCTCTATTGCTCAGAAAGGGGGCTATATGGTCGCCTAAGCTTGAGTGTTTCGCTGGAGGAGTTTAATCACTAAACGAGCAAAGCTAGTTTGGCGTTGTTGCTGGCTAGGAGAGTTTGCAACTCTTCAGAATCGACGGTTTCTTTTTCGACTAGCATTTCCGCCAGTTGATCCAAAATACCCCGGTTCTCTAGCAAGACCTGCTTGGCCCGTTGATAGGCTTGGTCTACTAATTGACTTACTTCCTCATCGATCGCCGCGGCAGTTTCATCGGAAAAGTCCCGGTCAGAGGCAATATCCCGACCAAGGAACACCCCACCACCCTGACGACCCAAAGCTACCGGGCCCAGGCGATCGCTCATGCCGAAACGGGTTACCATCTGGCGGGCGACGCGGGCAACTTGTTGGAGGTCATTGGAAGCACCGGTGGTGACTTCTTCTTCGCCGAAAATAATTTCTTCGGCAATGCGGCCTCCCAGGGCAACGGCCATCTGATTTTGCAGATAGGAGCGGGAGTATAAACCGGATTCCATGCGGTCTTCACTGGGGGTGAACCAGGTTAAACCACCAGCCCGGCCCCGGGGAATGATGCTAATTTTTTGCACTGGATCGTAATCCGGCATCAAAGCTCCCACCAAAGCGTGGCCAGCTTCGTGGTAAGCCACCAAGGTTTTGCGTTTTTCGCTCATTACCCGATTTTTCTTCTCAGGACCAGCCAACACCCGGTCAATGGCATCGTTGACTTCGTCCATGGAAATTTCGGTCAAGTTGCGACGGGCGGCTAAAATAGCGGCTTCGTTCAACAAGTTGGAAAGGTCCGCACCGGTGAAACCAGGGGTACGGCGGGCAATTTTATCCAAATCTACATCTTGGGAAAGGGTTTTGCCCCGGGCATGGACATTGAGGATTTCTCGACGGCCAGCATAGTCAGGACGGTCTACCACCACTTGACGATCGAAACGACCGGGACGCATCAAAGCGGAGTCCAGTACGTCGGGGCGGTTAGTGGCAGCGACAATGATAATGCCAGTGTTGCCTTCAAAGCCGTCCATTTCCGTTAGTAACTGGTTGAGAGTCTGTTCCCGCTCATCGTTACCACCACCGAGGCCCGCGCCCCGTTGACGACCAACGGCATCAATCTCATCGATGAAGACAATACAGGGAGCATTGGCTTTGGCTTGCTCAAATAAATCCCGTACCCGGGAGGCTCCCACACCGACAAACATTTCCACAAATTCTGAGCCGGAGATGGAAAAGAACGGTACTCCAGCTTCCCCCGCAACGGCTTTGGCTAAAAGGGTTTTACCGGTACCGGGAGGGCCCACCAGGAGCACACCTTTGGGAATCTTGGCTCCCAATTCGGTAAAGCGGTCGGCGTTTTTCAGGAAGTCCACCACTTCGGTGAGTTCTAGTTTGGCTTGCTCAATGCCGGCCACGTCCCCGAAGGTAACTTGGGTTTGGGGTTCCATTTGCACCCGTGCTTTGGATTTACCAAAGTTCATGGCTTGGGAACCAGGGCCACTCTGGGCCCGGCGAAAGAGGAAGAAAATCCCCACCAGGAGCAAGATGGGCAAAAATAGGGTGCTGGCGATGCGGAACCAGAAGCCTTCGTCGCTCTGGGGCTGGACGGCAATATCCACGTTGTGTTGGGTGAGGATATTGATCAAGTCTGGATCGTTGGGCAGATTAACCAAGTAGGGAGGGCCACCGCTGGGGTTGGGCACTTGGGCTTGGGTCCGGTCGGCGCTGAGGTTAACCCGTTCGATCTGATTAGCTTCTACCCGATTGACGAAATCGCTGTAGCTGAGGGTTTCTCTAGTTTGGGTCGGACGGTCGAAAAAGGCCGATGCCAACGCTAAAACGACAATCAACAGCAAGGCATATAGGCCCGCGTTACGCCATTTTTTATTATTTTTGCTCACGCTAGAACTCTCCAATAGTGAGTGTAGTTATCATATTCCACCAGCTAGCAATGGATGTGGTGGAGAATAAACAGTTGTTAACTTATGTTAACGCTTCTCAGAAACAATTGGCCACTGTACCGAAAAAATGCTAGGGGTACGGGCTATGTTACTGTCAGTCCCCCTGGGTTGGGGTAAAGCGTTTAAACTCCTGCTCCAGGGAATCCTGGTCGGTGCGGTAGGTGATGTCCGCCTGGGTGATGACGGTGCTGGTGGCCCAATCTTGGGCAAATTCTAGTTTAGCTTTGAGGGGGGGGGAGGGCGGTTGTAGAAGTTTGGCCCGCTGTTGCCGATCGCCGTTGCGATGTTCCAGTTTTTGATTACGTTGTTGTAACCAGAAGTACCTCACCAAGGGAATGGCTAGGAAGCCCACCGCATAGGCCACCAGGAGGCCGTAGATGCTCTGGATAAAATAAACGAGTTCTCCCAAATCAAGCTCAGCCCCGTAGGTTTTTAGCATGACCCCCAAACTCAAGGCCAAAACTAGGTTGACTCCCCCTAAGGCGATCGCCGCTATTTTTTGTCCCGCAGAAGCCTGACTAAATTTCCAGGGTTTTTCCCGCAGGTAGGAAGCTAGGGTGGTGGATTGGCGCTCCTGGACACTGATTTGCAGATCGGGGAAAGTGTAAATTAGCTCACCGTTGTGGGAAACCTGGGGGTAGCCATTAAAGCGGGCCAAGACAGGAATCATGTAGTCCTCATTTTCCCGGTTGAACTTGGTCACATTATCCAAATAGGGGGCGGCCTGTTCGGCGGCGATCGCCCCACCGTTATTGCGAATTAAACTACCCAGGGTTTGCCAACGTTTTTCCTCCAAATCTTCATTGGGGTCGCCATCCCCAAATAGAAACGAAAAAATTGCTTCGAGGAAGTTAAGCTCGTTTTTATTTTTATCAGACTTTTTCTTGTCCCGTTTTTGCCGCCCACCATCGGGACTGAGCAACCAAAAAATATCCCCCGGCCAGAAAAATATTCCACCACCACCACCGCCACTGCGATTGCTTCCCCCAGAAAAGTTAAAGCCCCCATCGTTATCATTATCAGATTTGGAATTGACAGCAATGACAATGGCAATAATGGCCACCAACATCAACAGAATCGAAAGAATAAGGATAATACCAAAGGAAATACGGATCAGGTAAAACAAGACCTGCCAAATGCTCTGGAGCCAACTCTGAAACCGCAAGCGCCAATATTTATTGCGGAGAATATTGCGGAATTGCTTGGGGAAAGCAAACACAATCTCGCCGGATTCCGCCACTTGGAGATGGCCCTCCACCTCCGACGCCAAGGTCAGTAACCCCTGTTGGGTTTGGTTAATTTCTAGGCCCGCTTGGCTGGCCACGTCCCCCACCGTGACCACATAGTCCAACTGCTCCACGGCGGTCATAATTTGGGGATTAAAGGCGACACTCATTCCACTGCCCTCGGACGTGACAATCATTAAAATTATTCTTCTAGTATAGAGAGAAGATTTTTTGTCGATATGTGGGTTTAGTGGTTATGAATGTGCGTTTTCCTCACTTTTGTTTAGGCTTAATATTTGCTAGCTTGGTATGCGGCGCTGGAGCTCTCCCCCTAGCCGCAGCGGAACGGGTGGTGCTAACCTATAGCGTTTTCCGAGAATCGGTCTCCATTGAAGAGTTGGGGGAATTGAGTCGCACTGGAAAGGTGTCTTCCTCCCTCAAAGCCTATTTAAAAATGGCCAATAAGGATCCTGAAGAATTGCGGGGTTGGCTCAATCAACCGTTTCAGGCAGATCCGGTTACCCTCTCCCGAGTACTTAACAGTTTTGCCGGAGAATATGTGCTCAATCAGGTCGGTCAGGTAATCCACACCCCTTCCAAGCGGGACAATAAAGAAGCCCTGCGGGGAGCCATTATTACTTCTGCAGAGAAAGATAATCAGGTACGGCTCATCGAAGTGCTGGAAAATTATCCCACCCCAGAACTCCATGTCAACGGCGATCGTCTAATGGAACTGTACCAGCAGGTGGAAGGGTTGACAGCCATGTTGGGTCGTTTGCCTTTTTAATCGAACTCTGACTTTTACCATTTCCTCAAATCTCTAATACCTGTAGATACCTCTGCTTTGGTTTAATTTTTCTTATTTTCTGCCTAACTTGGCCAGGGCTAGTGTATTTTTATGACTTAATGTCTTATTTGTTAATGATTTAGGCAAATGAGTGGGCCACGATCTGAATTTGATCCTCGAAAAAGCCAATCTAATAAGATCAAGCATGGAATAAGCTTTACTGAAGCTCAATTTTTGTGGTCAGACAATCAAAGAATTCAGATTTCAGCCCGTACCAATGATGAGCCTCGCTTTGTTGTAGTTGGTATAATCGAGGATAAGCACTGGTCAGTGGTGATTACTTATCGTAGTGAAAGAATTCGGATTATTTCAGTTAGTTGTTCCAGAAAAGAGGAGGTAAAGCTCTATGAAGGCTGAGAATTTTGATCGTAAGTTTGACGCAGGAGAATCAATTCTTGAATACTTGGATTTATCCCGAATTCAAAGGGGGAATGATAACGAAGACGAAGAAGAAATTGTTGCACTGACATTGCCGCCGTCCACTATTCTCGCATTAAAGGCAGAGAGTCAACGGATCAACCTCCCATTGAATATAATGCTAAAAAAATGGATTGAAGAGAAATTGTCAGCCTCATTTTAAGTAAGCAATCTAAGGTTTTGTGTAAATGTAGGTTGTTGGGATATTGGATGAAAATTTTTATTGGTGTTAAGAACATCTTGCAAACGTACTTAAACAGCTTCCCGGGGCTCAACTCTGAGAGGAATTCGAATTTAAACTCCGCCATATTGCCAGGATTTTTTAATGCAGTTCAAACACTCTAGGGAGACATTTTCCTCTGAGGTGGCATGGAGCAAACAAAGTTTCTTTTCCCAGATATTAATTCAACCAAGCAAAAATGCCACAATTGGCTGTCCTTACTCAATAGCAATGCCGGTGAGCTCAGCTAGTTTAGTATTTTTGCTTTTAAATCGTTTAAATTTACTGAAGTGGTCTAAATCTAGCTATAGTATCCCCATCAACCATCTTGAGCAATGCCATGGGACACACTATCAAAGCACCTCTGACTGTCCAGGGAGTTGGACTGCACTCTGGAGTGGAAACCACCGTTACCCTTTGCCCAGTGGCGGCGGGAAAGGGTCGTTATTTCCAGCGGGTGGATTTGCCCAAAAAGCCCATTATTCCAGCGGATTTGACCTGGGTGCGGGAAGCCATGCTTTCAACGGAGCTAGGGGAACCCGGGGCAACGATCAGGACAGTAGAACATTTACTTGCGACCTTGGTGGCCTTGGACATTAGTGATTTACGCATTGAAGTTAACGGCCCGGAAGTGCCTCTGCTGGATGGTTCTGCCCTTAGTTGGTTAGCGGCGATCGCCAGGGTGGGGACCAGGCCCCAATCAAAGAAAAAGCAAGAGCAGCCCATTGTGATTACAACCCCTTTGACCTGTCAACTTGAGGATGCGTTTGTGGCGGCCTTTCCCTGTGCAACTACCCGCTTCAGCTACGGAGTAGATTATCCCTATCTACCCATTGGTAAACAGTGGTACACTTGGGAACCGGCCCAGGAAAAATTTGCCACGGCGATCGCCCCAGCCAGAACTTTTGGCTTTGCGGATCAGATTGAAAAGTTGCGCCAGGCCGGACTAATTAAGGGGGGCAGTTTGGAAAATGCTTTGGTGTGCGATAAAGAGAAATGGCTCAATCCCCCGTTGCGCTTCCCCGATGAGCCGGTGCGCCATAAGCTCTTGGATTTGCTGGGAGATTTAAGTCTATTGGAAAAGATTCCCCAAGCCCATTTTGTCGCCTATAAAGCTAGCCATAAACTCCATACCCAGTTGGCGCAGAAAATTGCCGACACCTACAGTTAAAAACGGTCGATTTAGGGCGCTTTCGGTTCTGTCAAAATAATTTTGCGTTGCTGGGGATTGTGACGGGGGCTTAATTCCTCCATAATTTTGCGGCTCTGGCTGGGGTCAAAACTACGGTGGAAGTCACTGCGGAGTTGCTTAACCCTGGCTTCCGTTTCCTTTACCTGCATTTGAATTTCGTTGAGTTTATTCTGTTGGGTTTGTTGATGGGGCAAAAGTCTGGCGATCGCCATAATGGAAACCACCACAAAAACACCATTGAGGCCCAGCTTGAAAAGAATTTCCCACACTAGCCACTTATGTTCAGGTTGAAACTTTTGTTCGGGGCGCTTACGACTTCTGGAACGGGGACGGCGGGGATTACTGGATTTGAACGTTTGGGCAGTCATGGCGGGTAATTTTTGAGCCGGAGATAGCAAGAGGTCTGACAACTCACACCGGACTCTAAAGATGCCAGCATTTCCCCTAAAAATCAATAGGGCGCAACGAAATCACGCCCTAAGGATCGGATTATACGGCCGACGTTGGTCTACTTATAAAGTTCCGTGGAGAGACGGAAAGCGAGGAAAGCAGGCAGGAGAGCAACCACTAAGGCTGCCAAAATTTGGGTGTCAGATAATGCCATGGATAGTTAACTCCTAGATAAAAACAGATCGTGAGAAACATTAACAACACTTTGCAATATGGGGGCAGTTTTGGGAAACAAGTTGTTACAAGTCTTTAGAAAACTCGATATTTGCCCAAATCCTATCCCCAGGGTGGCCAACTGAATAACCTAGTTTTAGGCTAGAGTTCTCCCCGGATTTCCTCCACCACGCCATCCCGGAGCACCAACTCCACCCCCATTTTTTGCACCAGGTTATCCCCTTTTTGGAGGCGGAAAAAGCTCTCCATCTGCCCCTGGATCACTTCCTGGTTGAGTTCTAATAACTGCACCTGTTGCATTTGTTGCAAGGCTTGGTTTTTCTGCTCAAGGATTTCGCTCTTTTGTTGATTGACCTGCATTTGAATATTTTCAATTTGCTGGCTGACATTGGCAGGCAGGGGCACCAAGCTTTGTTTTTTGATTTCGGCGATCGCCCGTTGACTTTGGGCATCAAGTTGTTGCACCTGATTATCCATCTGACCCACCTGGGCTTGGAGTTGTTGTTGCATTTCCTCTTTCCAGCGGGGGGTAACAATTACCTTGAGGGTGACGGGACGCTTGAGCAGTAATGTGTTGTTAGTATCGTCCATAAAATTGAATTAAACCTAAAACTAGGGAAAGGGTTACATTGCAGTGCATCCCCAGAATATCTTCCCAGTGCGGTTAAACCAAGCTAGAAGCCCTACCAATTGACCCTAGAAGTCATTACCATCAACCAAGGATGGCCCCACCACAGCAGGGCAATGAAGCACATTACCCCCACATAGGCTGGTTTAATAAATTCCTGCCACACCAGGGTCTGCTTTCCCTCCCAAATCGCTTGAAAGGGAATAATGGAAGTTCTTTGCTTGACCTGCAAAAAAGCCTCGCCATATTTCTGGTACCAACGGCGATCGCCATGCCAGACTGCAAAGCAATGGTGGGCAATTAGCCCCACACTAGTGACCAAAGTAAAAGTGGTTCCTAACCAGAGCGTATGGGCCAGACACCAGATTACCTGGCCGACCATTTGGGGATGGCGACAAATGCGAATAATGCCTGTTTCATAGAGGTGAATTTCCGGCTTTTGGATAGCGGCAATTTCCAAGAGGTTAAAAGTGGCCGGGAAAAGAAAGAAAAAGGAGAGGGCAGACAAAATCCATACCAGGGGTTTAACTCCCGTGACTCCCTGCACTTGCCAGAGTTGGAGGCCGTCATAGCGGTGGTTGAAAAAGTAAATAATCAAACCCGTGGCCAGGGGAATACTCACCAGGGCAAATAAAACTCGATAGCCCCTAGCGCCAATTTTGCTTTCCCCCCAGGGTCGTAGGGCCGCTAAGCCACTATGAGCTATTGCAAACAGCAAAAGATAGGCAGCAATAATGCCATGACTAGGGGTTAACCAGGGCCAGGGGGAGGAAATATCAAACAAGGCCAAAGGATTCAACGGAGGAAAGGGGGCAAAAACCATGGAAAAGTGTACGGGGTCAATGGCCAACAGCGAAACGGCGATCGCCAACGGTGACAGTTGACAAACAATACATTTTCCCACACCCCTATGCCCAAAGACGGCTTAGAATTGAGTATTGCTGTTTCTGTACCGTCCCGCCCCCTAGGTAATTTGCCATGCAGCGCACCCGATTAAATACCATCGTTGAAGTTCGTGGCCAACAACTTGCTCAATTTTTCAGGAATCCCTGGCGGCGTATTTCCCTAAGTTTATTAGCCTTTTTATTAGGCTTTTTTGTTGGGACTGCCGTAGCGACCACCGCCGGTCAGAATGCCCAATGGGACGTAGTTTGCGCCGCCTTTATTCTGCTTTTTTGTGAATTTACTAACCGTTGGTTCTATCGCCGGGGGGTGAAGATGGGAGAAATACGGGCAGACGTATTCAATATTTTTAAAATGGGAGTTTCTTACAGTTTATTTTTGGAAGCTTTCAAATTGGGTTCTTAAAGATATTCGTAACAGAATCATGCTTAATTTAAAGATTCAATTTAGGTTTGGCAAATGATATCATTGATTAGCTTTTGGTTATTTTTTGCCTTCAGTTTACGACAACCCCAACAAAGACAATTTTTAATTAATAAACCTTGGCAAGACTGGTTATTGGATGGCACAGGTTTAGCCGTGCAGGGGGCAATTATTCCCCTGCTGCAATTGTTACTGGTAATAAAATTTTATTCCCTTATTATTCCCCAGTGGCAACATAGTTTTAACCTGTTTCCCGCATGGCAATTTTTACTAGGCTTTGTGGCCATTGATTACGTTTATTACTGGAGCCATCGAGCCTTGCACAGTAAATTATTATTTCCCATTCACCAAGTCCACCACACCGTTAGTCAAATGGATTTGGTTAGCTGTGCCCGCAATACCCTCTGGTCTAGTTTATTTTTGCCCTACGTTTGGTTAAATAGCCTCATAATTTATTCGTTGCAGGATGCTAGAGGATATATTTTGGCCATTAGTTGCACCTATTTGCTGGATTTATGGCGACACAGTTCCCTGAATATAAATAAAGGTTCTTTGTTACACTATTACTTAAATGATTGGTTGATTTTGCCCCAAGACCACGGCCTACATCATCACCAAATTAGTAAGGGGAATTTTGGCGCTAATTTAAAGTTTTGGGATAAAATTCACGGCACTTATTTGGGAGATATGCCACATTCCCAGATAGATCAACTTCCTAAGATAGGTATTAAACTACACTTAGCTTTATGGCAACAACTTTTTTGGCCATTTGCTTGAAAATGGAGTGAAAAATAATTCAATTCTACAAAAAAATAATATCTAAAAACATCCTTAATAATCAAAATTCAAGTTTCTCAAACTAAAAAACTGGGAATGATAAAATTTTTTGTAAACTAGGTTGTTGGAAACAAAAAATCAAGGATGTTAGCTACTCTAGGAAAAATTTTATGATCACTCCCCCAAAAACTCAGAAGTGTCGCCATCCAATTTAATTTATTTTAAACTGCCATGACTTTGTTGAGTAAACTCCTGGCATTATTTCCAGGCTTAGTAGTTACTTTAGCCTTTACTTGTGCCATTTTCTTGGTCATGACTCAGGCTTGGTGGTGGCTACTATTGCTAGTGTTAATTATTTACGGTTTGCCCTTGCTAACCTATCGAATTCACCAACTCTTTTATCCTCTACAACCGGGACTTAGTTATTTGGTGGGAAGAAATTATGTTCCTTGGTGGGGAACCTATCAAATCCAACTGATTTATAACACCTTTCCGGCCCTCGAAAGATTACTGCACTTTGTCCCAGGTTTATTTTCTCTTTGGCTCCGGTTATGGGGTTCCATCATCGGGAAAAACGTACTCTGGACTCCCAGCATACAAATCCTGGACCGGGGAATGCTACACATTGGCGACCGAGTGATATTTGGTCATCGAGTTACTTTCGTGGGCCACGCCATCAAGCCAAAACGGCATAATCTCCTGCTTTATGTTGAACGGATCACAATTGGTAACAATGTTTTTATCAGTGCGGGGGTAGGTCTTGGCCCTGGAGTGGTGATCGCCGATGGAAGTTATATTCCCTTTGGCAAAAAGATTTTTCCACGGCAAAAGATTGGCTCCAAAAAATAAATCACGGCGGCCTAACGGGGGAAACGGGCCATCAAAGTTTGCACCTGTTCTGCATGGTAGGAACTGCGAGTCAAAGGGGAAGCCACCACCTGCAAAAAGCCAATGGACTCACCGTAAACTCGCCAAGCATCGAATTGATCCGGAGTGACAAATTCCTGAACTCCCAAATGTTTTTGGCTAGGTTGTAAATACTGACCAATAGTTAAAATATCGCAGTCTACCCCTCGCAGTTCTTCCATTACCTGTCGTACTTCGGTGTCTGTTTCCCCCAGCCCCACCATAATGCCGGATTTAGTGTAAACCTTGGGCAAGATTTGCTTAGCTTGGTTGAATAACTCCAGGGATTGACCATAATCTGCCTGGGGCCGCACCCGTTTATAAAGTCGGGGCACTGTTTCCATATTGTGATTTAACACCTCTGGAGCTGCTTCTAACAATGTTGCCAAGGCCTGCCAATTGCCGCACAAATCTGGAATCAAAACCTCAATGGTGGTGCCTGGAGAAATTTTGCGGGTCGCTTCTATGCAACGAACAAACTGGGAGGCTCCCCCATCGGGTAAATCATCCCGATTAACCGCAGTAATCACCACATGCTTGAGATTTAGTCTTTTCACCGCAGCCGCTAATCTTTCCGGTTCCGTCGGGTCCAGGGGCTGGGGACGCTTCTCAAAATCAATATCACAATAGGGACAAGCCCTTGTGCAAGCAGGACCCATAATCAAAAAAGTCGCCGTCCCGGCCTGAAAACACTCGCCAATGTTGGGACAGGAAGCTTCTTCACATACGGTGTTTAATTGCAAATCCCGTAGAATATCCTTAACACTGCCCACCCTCTGCCATTGGGGCGCTTTGACTCGGAGCCAATCCGGTTTGACGGTCACGTCCAATCTCTCCTGCTATGGGAGATCCGATTGTACCAAAAATTCTTAACGGCCTTTCTCTGCACCTGGGGGACAAGGGAAGAGTCCTGTTCCACTGACCCAGACAAACGGGGAAATCTGGATTGATGGTTGAAAACTTTGTTCCATTTCTCTATTCATGGTCAAGGCACGAAACCCTGAAAATACCTGGGTCTACCGGGAAATTTATCTCCTGATGTTCTCTAAGCAAGCCAACCCTAAAAGTTAGAATGGTTGATGGACAAGATTTTCTCCCATACCGCCATGACACAAGCCAATGCTGATCCCTGTTTTGAAACCGGACATATTTGCCCCATTCAGCATGTGGTGGATTTACTGGACAATAAATGGTCGATTTTGGTGTTGCGGGAACTGTTCAAGGGACAACGACGCACGGGCCAGTTGTTGGATGCTTTACCCGGTTGCAGTACTAAAACCCTGACCCTAAGACTCAGGCAACTGGAAACCCATGGCATTATCAATCGGGATGTGTATCCAGAAATCCCCCCCAGGGTGGAGTATTCTCTTACTGCTAGGGGTAGGGAAATTCAGCCAGTGCTGATCGCTATGCACAAACTGGGCTCCGACTGGCTAGAGCAGGAATCTTGTGAATGTAGCATTGTGACCGGCGAAGGGGCAAACTAACACCCCCTGCAATGTTTTCGCTCCTGGGCCAACTCTGCATGATGACTGGAATTTCTGCTTGCTTCCTCTCATTAGTTAAGTCAATTTTCCCACTCCAACCATGACCAAACGATGAAATTTTGTCCCCTCTGGGCATTGCTAGGAGCTAGGGAGATGGAAACCCTTGTTAGACCCAACCTAGATGGTGGTGGCCCAAGCAAATACCAGACTGGCGATCGCCGTTGCCGGGAACTCAACAGCCGCTAGGATATTAAAAAGCCCATTCGCTTAATCTTGTTTAGAGTGCATCGCCATGAATCTAGTCAGCCTGGAAAATTTTTTAGACAATACTGCCTTCCTTGTGCTTTTGCTGACCATGTTTGCCTACTGGGTGGCGGTGGTATTTCCCAAACCATGGTTAGTGCAGGGGGCTAGTGGGGCCATGGCGATCGCCAATTTGACTATTACGGCTCTGTTGGGGGCTCGGTGGCTAGAAGCGGGCTATTTTCCCATTAGTAATCTTTACGAATCTCTATTTTTCCTGGCCTGGGGCATTACGGCGGTCCATTTCATTGCTGAGCGCATGAGCCAGAGCCGTTTTGTCGGGGCGGTCACCAGTCCGATCGCCTTGGGCATTGTAGCTTTTGCCGCCTTAACCTTGCCGGTGGACATGCAACAGTCTGCTCCCCTCGTACCGGCGCTGAAATCTAACTGGCTGATGATGCACGTCAGTGTGATGATGGTCAGCTATGCCACCCTCATGGTGGGCTCCCTATTGGCGATCGCCTTTTTGTTTGTCACCAGGGGTCAGGCGGTGGAGCTCCGGGGTAGTTCCGTTGGTACAGGGGGATTCCGGCAAGGATTGGTGAAAGGCAATAACCTCAATGCCTTGAGTGGTCTAAGTCCCGCCCTAGAAGGGGTAAACGGTAACTCTGGCAATGTGGCGGTGCTGGAAAAAACTACCTCCCCCCCCACCATCACCCTTTCTCCCCAACTGCTTACCCTGGCAGACACCTTGGACAATATTAGTTACCGTATTATTGGCCTGGGCTTTCCCCTCCTCACCATTGGCATTATTGCCGGAGCCGTCTGGGCCAACGAAGCTTGGGGTTCCTACTGGAGTTGGGATCCCAAGGAAACCTGGGCGTTAATCACCTGGTTAGTGTTTGCCGCCTATCTCCACGCCCGCATCACCAAAGGTTGGCAGGGCCGCAAACCCGCTATTTTGGCCGCCAGCGGTTTTACGGTGGTCTGGATTTGTTATCTGGGCGTCAATTTATTGGGTAAAGGTCTCCATTCCTACGGTTGGTTTTTGTAATTCTTTTACAATCTAGGCCTACCATCCAAAAATCTTTAGGGCGATGCCAGTCCTGTTTTCCTTACTGTGTTGTCTGCTGTTCAAATATTTACCTAAGGATGTGTGCAAGCACATCTTTTTTTTGATAAAAATTGCGGTCAGAAGTGGAATTTCGGCAATCCCCCCAATGTCTTTCCTGGAAACCGAATCTATCCTAGGAGGGGAAATTTTAAGATGGAACCATCAAAGGTTAATCAACCCCTCCCATACACTAGGAGTTAACATTATGTCTCTCATTCTTTACAATCCCCTGCGGGAAATGGATAGCTTCCAAAAGCAAATGAACCAACTGTTTGATGAGGTTTTTGTGCCCTCGGAGCGCCAAGGATTTAACCCTAAAGCAGAATTAACTGAAACCGAAGAAGCCTATGTGCTCAAGCTCGAATTGCCCGGCATTAGCCCCGATAATTTAGACATCCAAGCCACTAGGGATGCGGTGACCGTCAGCGGCGATCGCCAAGATACCCACAGCACTGAAAAAGATGGTGTGCGGCGTACCGAGTTTCGCTATGGCAGTTTTCACCGGGTCATTCCCGTGCCCGGGGCCATCCAAAATTCAGAAGTTAAAGCTAACTATGATGCTGGCATCTTAACTCTCACTTTACCCAAAGTGGAAGAAGCAAAAAATAAAGTAGTGAAAGTTCAATTGTGTTAATAGTGTCATTCCCCTGGCTGGGGCAATCACTATCTGAGATTTCTAAAACCTCCTTTCCCTAGGGATTGGGGGATTTTTTTCTTTCTTTATAAGAACACAATTAATAAAGTTACTGTATATTGATTAATTTAATTGAATTGATAAAATTAATTTTTCTTAACTTAAAATTTGTCTTGTTTTAAATATTTAGATATTATCCAAGGGACTTGTTAGCCTTAATTTTTAATAGAAAATGTTTAGATCAGGAATTTTTCTGGAACTTCCAATACTCTCCAAGACAGCACCATTGCTGAGTCAAATTGCCGGTGATACGGCAAATATTGTCGGTGTAGCCGGAGAGAATCTAACGGAATCCCTAATTGGCTTGGGTAAAGCCCTGGTAATCCTAATTGTCGGTTGGTTGGTGGCCAATATCTGCAGAAGTATTACCACCAAAGCATTCCAAAAAACCCATTTGGACAATATCCTTGCCGCTAAATTTCTCGATAGCGACGAAGCCAAAACTCCCCCTGTGGAGCGATGGTTGGGAGACTTTGCTTTTTGGATTGTGCTCCTATTCACCCTAGTAGCTTTTTTTAATGCTCTGGATCTAGAAGCAGTATCGGAACCTTTGAACGGTCTGCTTGAACAAATTACTGTTTTCTTCCCAAGAATTATTGGGGCTTTAATTTTAGGTGCCTTGGCCTGGGCGATCGCCACTTTGGTTAAGCTTGTTTCCAGCAAGGCCCTGGGAGAATCGGGTTTATCCCAAAAACTGGGCCTGACATCCGAGGACGATGACTCAGAAAAAGCCACCAACGCCGCCAATAACTTGGGGGAAACCATCGGCAATGCCCTGTACTGGTTTATTTTTCTATTGTTCCTACCTTCCATTCTCAACACCTTGGGATTACAGGGAACTTTAGAGCCAGTGCAGGGATTGTTAGACCAAATCCTACTGGTACTGCCCAACGTCCTCGGCGCAGTCATTATCGGCACCGTGGGCTGGGTGGTGGCCAAAATTGTCAGTCAAGTGGTTACTAATTTGGCCGATGGCATCGGCATTGATAGTTTAGGAGAGCGTTTCGGACTGCGGGGGGGAGAAGGTCGCCAAAATTTGGCCGATATTCTCGGTGTTTTTGTTTATGTACTAATCTTGATTCCGGTGGCCATCACAGCCCTGGATGCATTACAGATTAACGCCATTTCTGAGCCAGCCACCGCCATGCTTGACCAGGTAATGGCTTTGTTACCCAAACTTTTTGCCGCCAGTGTGGTCATGGTTTTAGCCTTTGTGGCGGGGCAGTACGTTGCTAACCTAGTTAGTAGCCTGTTGAGTTCCATTGGTTTTGACAATCTCTTTGAACTGCTTGGCTTTAATCTCAATAGTCCTCAGGATTCCGTTGACCAATCCGTTGAAGTGGAGGGGGAACCTAAGGCAAACCTTCCCACTGGCGTGGCATTGAAAACTCCCTCCCAGTTGGGGGGCATCATCGTCCTAGTGGGCATCATGTTAGTGGCGACCCTAACGGCGGTGGATATTCTGCAAATTGCCGCCCTCACCACGGTGATGGGGGTCATTCTCCAGGTGGCGGCCCAGGTGTTAATTGGCTTGGTAATTTTCACCTTTGGTCTCTATCTGGCCAATTTGGCGTTTAAGTTAATTACCAGCACCGGCACCCATCAATCCCGCTTACTTGGCCACACCGCCCGTATTTCCATTCTGGTATTGGTTTCGGCCATGGCTCTGCAACAAATGGGCATTGCCCCCAATATTGTTAATTTAGCCTTTGGTCTTTTGACTGGTGGTATTGCCGTGGCGATCGCCTTAGCGTTTGGGCTTGGGGGTCGGGAAGTTGCCGGGGAAAAACTTCGTCAATGGCTGGATTCCTTTGATGAAGACAAGTAGCCGAAGCCCACTGGCCCCTAAATTGCTATGGGCAGTCTGGGGTTGGCAAAAATCAATAAGTTAGTGCTTATTTAGTCCCTGTTAGATAATAATGGGGACTTTTTTTTAGCCAAAAGCTTCCACTTTCTGCAAAAATTCCTGGGTTAATTTAATAAAAGCTTTAGAGCCCGCCGTATTGGGCATAGACGTAACCACCGGCATAAAACTATCCACGGCCTTGGCCACATTGACATCCATGGGGATAGACTGCTGAAAAAGTTGTCCTGGGGTAAAATCCGTTTGCACCCGTCGCATTACTTGGTTATAGTAACGACTCATCAAGCCGCCACCGGACAGGATGAATACCACTCCAATTAGGTTGATGTTCAGGGGATCATCGGACGCTTTATGGCTTTCTTTCAGTTTTTCAATTCTTCTTTCTAGTAACTGCATCCCCACCACCGATAAAGGTTCCGGGCGGGCCGGCAACAGATAAAAGTCACTGGCCGCAATGCCACTGCGGGTCAGCAGATTATAGCCAGGGGCACAGTCGAGGATGACAAAATCGTATTCTTCTAGCACCGGCGCCAACATTTCCTTGATCAACGTCCCCTCAAACTTATTCCACACCGTCTCAAAGTTCGGATTTTCCGTGGCGATCGCCGCTTGGTGGAGCTTTTCTGACACCAGATATTCATCGTAAAGTTCAATGTCTCCCGGTAGCAATTCCAAACCCTCAATGCCGCAGATTTCCGGGCAGATAATGTCAAAAATGTCCAACTTACTGTAAGGATTGGGCTGGATGGCATTGCCCAACAAATAACTGAGGGTTTTACCTTTTTTGCGAATACCGGCGAACTCATGGGGCGCCATCAAACTGAGGGTGGCACTAATTTGAGAATCCAAGTCCAGCACCAAAACCCGTTTTTGAAAATATTTGGCCAGACAGGTGGCTAAGTTAACGGTCAAAGTAGTCTTGCCGACTCCTCCCTTCATATTGACGGTGCTGATGATTTTGGCCATGGGCAATAGGAGTAATGAAAAACTTTGGCAATGTTACAGGCAAGGGGGACTATGGTAGGTAACCCTTCTAGCAGACAGAGCACTCCCGGTCTTAGGTTCCAGCTCAATAATCAAATAAAAAGTCAATGGATTCCATCGATCCCATCGGGGAAAGCCATGCCAGACCGAGCCGTCAGAAGGAAGATGAAGTTGGGCCAAATCTGCGCCAATGGCTCTTTGTTCTGCTGTGGACAGCCCTTAAATAAATGTTAAGAAATGCTCACTTAACAGGGTAAACCTTGACATGATTTCGCAAAAACGTAAAAATGGATACAGAAAGTAAATCGTTCATCTTCTCTTTTTGAAGAAGACGGAAGTAGGGATATATTCCTGAAGGAACGCGCCTCCTCTACCTTCAACAACAATTAGGAGCGCACTATGCAATTAAGTTACCGTGGAGTCAGTTACGACTACAATCCCCCCAAAGTGGAAACCGAAGTTTTGGGTCTAGTCGGCAGTTACCGTGGTTTGGACTATCGTTTCCGCCGCACCACTGCCAAAAACGTTATTCAGCCCAATGTCAATTTAACCTATCGGGGAGTTTCCTTTAACCCCGCTCGGGATTTACAGCCCGAACTGTACACTGCCAGCAAAAAAGTGGAAGTCGCTGCGGCCCCCAGCCAAATTTCTTTCCAAGATCGGGTCCGGGCCCGTCTGCACAGCAAAACCCAGGCTATTAAAAAACGCCAGCAATCTTTGTTGGTACGTTTAGCCGAGGAAATTGGTTTGAATACGAACCAAGCTGTTAACAGTGCTGTCCGCATCCAAGGTAAAGTTTTGGCGAATTTTCGTTCCGACTATGCCAGTCAAGGCGTGGCCATGAGCTAGTTTGATTTGACTTTCCGGCCCTAAGTTAGTTATTCTTACCTACTAATTAGTCGCCTCAATTATCCTATTTCCCCCTTGAGCACTACGCTTGGGGGGAATTGTTTTGCCCAGTTACTCATTCATATTGCGGTAAGTAGCCACGGCGGAAGGGGAAATACCATTCAAATAACGGAAGATCCAATATTTAAAGACTGTGTCTAAAATTACCGGAAAAGTAGCAATGAAAAGAAAGTTAAAATCTTGATTTTCCGGCAAGCCAAAATGACGGGCGATACTGGCTAAAATTACTTCCCAACCGTGGGGAGAGTGGAAACCAACAAACATATCCGTAAAAAGAATAATCAAAAATGCTTTAGCCGAGTCGCTCAAGCCATAGACAATTTCGTCAATAAATTCTTTTAAAACTTCGATTTCCCGTTTACTGTTGACCAAAACAAGCGAAAAAGCCACCAGGGAAAAAATATCAGCAAAAATATTGGCGATCGCATTGGTACTGACGCGGCGATAGGTTTCGGAAATTTCCTTGGCTTTTTCCGCTAGCTTTTCCTCTTTTTCTGCCGGGGAAAGTTTTTCGCCAAAACCCAATAGTTCTCGAAAGCGGAGGGATTCTTCAAAATGACTCAATTCTTGATAGGCTTCTGCTTCCATACTCTGGTTAATGAACACAATTTCGTTATTGCGCTCAAAAAATGATTCCACCGAAGGCAAAAGAAAAAATGTTTTAGTTAATTGGTGGGCTAGAAGGGGCACAATAATTAAGGTCAAAACAAATTTAATGGAAAGGGCAGTTTTATAGCGGGAATTGCGATACTGTTTGAGCACTTTTTGCTCTGTATCACTGGACTGGGGATCCATTTCCTGCTTCAGACGGTCGATGGTGCGTAAAAAAGAACGGGGTAAAACACCCGATTTTTGGGTAGCAGTGTCCACCTTTTGTTGGGTATCTTCCTGTCGAATATATTGAAAACCTTCCCGACGTTTTTTGTTGACTTGCCGTTGTTTGTTAGCAGCTATGGCGGGTAAATCTAGCACACCACCATTGGGAAGTTTCTTGGGGGGGTTAACCAGAGGGAGTTCACCGTCGTAGCGTTGCAATATGTCATCAACAAATTGCAGTTGATCGAGAATATATTCCGTTTGTGGATCCTGTTTAACTGCCGGATCTAGGCTCAAAATTTTGACAAATTCTTGATCACTGTTGAGGTGGTAAATTTCCTGCTCTATTTTCCTCAGATGCCTTTGGATCTGGTTAGCAAAATAGGTGACGGTGTCGGCACTGTAATCGCAATTTTCTGGCCCTATTTTTTTGCCTTGGAAGTATTGATCTTCAATTTCCTTTATTTTTAGCGCAGACCGGAAGGCTTGCTCCAGAGATTTTTGTGAAGATCTGCCAAACCACTGGGTTGCCCCTTGCCACCAATTTGTTAAATCCATTGACTGATGATTGGGTAAAAAAACAGCTAAGATGTTGTTTGATAAGGTTGTCTGATAAAGTTTTTGTTTTCGTTCAAGCTTCCCAAACTACGGTGGCCGAGGGTTTGACCCGTAAGGTTTTGGGATTGAGCAATACAGGGAATCTTAGCAGAACAAACGGGAACTATCAGGGGTAAAAAATTTGGCAGAAATAATCTGGCTAGAAGGGCTATCGCTCAGCGGTAAAACCCATCGATTAACCCAGTTATATGGCCAGTGGTGGCGAGGTTTAGAATTTCGCCGGGGTCTGGATCAACCGATTTTGGCTTTGGTATTGGCGGCTAATGGCCAAACCCGACGACGCTTAAGCCGCAGTTTGGAGGGGGAAATCGGCGGCGACGCACCGGTAATGGGCAAAACTCCCCTGGGAATGATGAGGGAGGATGTGCATTTATTTTGGCCGCTATTGCTAGAGGAAGGGATTACCCAGCAACTTTTTCCTGCCCAGTTGCGACCGGAAACAGAACAATGGTTAGCGATGGAACAATGGCAGAGTCAATATCCAGGGCGAGATAACTCCCTAAATGCGGCCCAGAGGTCTAGGTTAGTCCGTAATTTACTGGATTTGGGCCAGTTGGCGGGGGCGGCAGGTTGGTCCGATCGCCAGGTGCTGACACGATTGACAGCGGGGAAAATCCGGGTAACCCCAGGAGAAATTACCGCAGAAGAGGCGATCGCCTTTTGGCAACATTGGCAGCAATGGTGTTTGGAAAAAGGATTTTTAACCTATGGGCTAATTTTTCACTGTTATGGGCAATATTTACTGAAAAAGCCGCAATACCAGCAGTATTTACGCCAACGCTACGACGCAATTTTTGCTGATGACGTGGACGACTATCCGGCGATCGCCGTGGATTTGTTTAATCAGTTGCGACCCCATTGTTCCTGGGCTGTATTTAGTTTTAACCCAGATGGTCAGGTGCGCTTGGGATTAAACGCCGATCCCAATGCGTTGGCGATGCTTGCCCAGGGAGCTAAGGTGGAACGGTTGGAACGACCAACGGGCATTGCCCCCCAGTTATCGGCCCAAGTGTTGACCTTGCTCAAAGACCCCCGATCACCGGATATATTGCCTCCCCAGGTGCAAGCTTTACAAACTTTTTCCCGGGCCCAACTGCTACGGCAAACGGCGGATAAGATCATTGCAGCGATTCACCAAGGAGAAATCAAGCCCCAAGACATTGCCATCATCGCCCCCGGTCTGGACGAAATTGCCCGCTACAGTTTTTTAGAAATTTTTAACAAAGCTGGCATCGACATCATTGCCCTCAATGAGCAACGCCCCCTCACCAGTGCCCCCTTAATTCGCAGTTTATTAACTTTGTTGGCTCTGGTGTATGACCTGGGGGAATGGGCCCGCCGGGAGCAGGTGGCGGAAATGTTGGTGATGCTGAGTGAACGGCGTTCTGGAGGTCACATCAAGCTGGCGATCGATCCTGTGCGGGCAGGGCTATTGGCAGACACTTGCTACGCCATTAACCCCCAAACTCCGGCCCTGATGCCCATAGAGCAATATCCCCGCTGGGATCGTTTCGGCTACCAAGCCAGCCAAGCCTATGGCGCTTTACGGGATTGGTTGACCAAGCAAAAACAAGCCCTAATTCAGGAAACTTTGTCGCCGGTCACCATGCTAGATAGAGCGATCCGTGAACAACTTCCCCCAGAACATCAACTCACCTATGGGGAATTAACTTCCCTACGGGAACTGATGGAAACTCTCCAGCACTTTTGGCGGGTGCAGGGCAAACTCCAAAGCGATGCTTGCCGTGACGGGGAAAGTCTACCCCAGATCAAGGAAAAGCTGGCCCTATTTTTACAACTGCTCGGTCAAGGTACGGTTACTGCTCAGCCCCGACCGGATATTCCCGACTGGCTACCCCCACCGCCGGCTATTACCCTGGCGACCATTTATCAATATCGTTCCCTCCGTAGCCAACACCGCTGGCACTTCTGGCTTGATGCTGGCGATCGCCTCTGGGAAATGGGGGGAGCATCCCAGTTGTTTGGATCACCACTGTTAATACGCCATCGAGAACCCAAGCCCTGGACAGAACCGGAACAATTACAGTGGGACCAGGAACGCTTTGAGCGAATCGTGCGGGATTTATTAGCCAGGGTGACGGAAAAACTAGTGCTCTGTCACAGTGAAATTAGTGTGCGCGGCACAGAACAGGTGGGTAGGCTCTTAAATATTATCCAACGGGCCCACAACCTATAGATTTGAGCAGAATTGAAATTTGTTTATGCTATGGCCACTGCCCGCAAATTAGTTTTGACCTTTAGTAATAAATCCTGGGGTAAAAAAGGCTTTTGCAGATTATCATTAACGCCAGACATTTTTGCCTTGATGTTATGGACTAAATTGTCATTCTCCACCATCAACATAATTGGTACCCCCTTGAGTTGGGGAGATTTACGACAAAGGGAAGCCAACTGATAGCCATCCATTTTTTCCATGTCAGCGTTAATCAAAATTAAATGAGGATTTTGACCTTGGAGGGAAGCCAAAGCCTTAAATGGATCAGTGATAGTGTTAACTCGATAACCGCTTTTTTCTAAGGTATATTCAACAATTCGTTGGTGAGTTTGATTTTCATCCACACTGACCACCAAAGGACGATTATCAATGGCAATTTCCTGATATGGGAGCATGGTGATGTCACCCGTCTTGATTAAGTTTCGCATGGCGATCGCCAATTGAAGAGTGCTCAATTTGGTGGCACTGGCAATGTCATAAAGGCAGTGTAAATCCTCCAAACTCTGCTGAAAAATTTTCCAGAATTCTTCTGTGGTCTCGAAATTAGATCTGGTCAAAATCCCCTGCAACTTCCGGACATCCTGCACCAAAGGCCGTTGAAAGGGAGAGTTAATCTCTGAGCGTAGCTCCCACCAGTAGCTCACCTTTTTTTCGATGGGACTCACCGCCTGCTCCAGATTTAGGTTCAAAAAAAGATGTCTTAATTTGTTGTTAGGATCTAGGCGATACTCGGTTTTGGGTAGGGAAAGGGCCTGGACTAGAGCCTCTTGGGTAAACTGGGTTAACACTGACCGGGTTTGCTGAAAGGAAAAATATTTTCTTTTCCATAGCTCACAGATATAGTTGTAATCACTGTCCAACTGGGTCGGTAATTGCAGATGACCCTGCTGGAACAACTTACCCAACATATAATTCAGACGCTTGCCATTACCCACCGCGCTGTTGGCAAAATGTATCTTGCCGTTGCCCAAGTAAATCTGCCAATCAACAAATTCGTCAAAGGGATTGCGGATAACCAATTGACCAGTGAATTGCTCGGCCATTAACTGCTCCAACAGTTCCCGAGGAATTGCCCGTTTAATCTCATTATCTTGAGATTTTGGAAGCCTAGGAAGCGGCAATTGATTAGCCATGGCACGATCCTCGAAAAAGGGCAGGGTCAAAGCGGTCATAAAAATTTTGAAGTTAGTATCGATTTAGCTAGAGATAAACGACGGAGCCGATGCCCGCAATTTTGAAAACCTACTAAGCGGCGATCGCTTTGGTCGAAGTTCTGGCAGGAGAACAATGGTGGAGATAGTGAGTCATTCTGTCTTCATTGAGGGGACAACTAAAGAAAAAGCCCTGGAGCACATCACACTGCAAAGATTGAAGTAAATGGAGTTGGCTTTCCGTTTCCACACCTTCCGCCACCACAATCAAATGCAAACGTTGGCCAAGGTTGATGATGCTTTCGAGGATAACTTCCGCCTTTTGGTGCATCTCTAGATCCGCTAAAAAAGACTTGTCAATTTTTAGGGTGTGGACAGGTAGTTCCTTCAGCACCGATAGGGAAGAGTAACCAGTACCAAAATCATCGATCGCCAAACGCACTCCCAACCGTTGCAAGTCACAAAGAACCCCAATAGTGTGCTGTAAATCTTTAAAAATTAATCCTTCGGTCACCTCCAACTGCAGTTGGGCTGGGGGCATGGCCGTTTCCTCCAAAATCCGCTGGACTGTCTCGACAAAGTCAGCTTTCTGCAACTGTTGCAAGGATAAATTCACCCCCAACAAAAAGGGAGGCACCCCCTGGGCCTGCCACATTTTATATTGACGACAAGCCGCTCCCAACACCCATTCGCCAATGGCCGTCACCAGTCCCACTTCCTCCGCTATGGGAATGAACTCTGTCGGGGAAACACTACCCAACCTATGATCTTGCCAGCGGATCAGGGCCTCTACCCCCACCAAATTAATTCCCTGCCCATCCCATTGGGGTTGAAAATCCAGGCTGAAACCACGCTCTGTCACTGCTTTAGTTAGAGCCTGTTTAATATATTGCTTGCGCTCAAAATAATCATTGCTCTCCTCTGTGGAAGCTGGAGTGGTAATCTCAGGCTGAGAAAAATTATTCTCAGACAAAGACCGGGGAAGGCGTGGAAATATAAACATAGATTTTCCGGGATTCAATGGAGATGACTCCGGGGGAGGAGTTTGGCGACTGGCGGACTCTCTGTTGAGTCCTACCTAGGGCCAGGGACAAAGCAGAATCAACACATAGGATTAATAAGGAAAAATCTTAAGATTTTCTTAAGACTTTACACCAAGATTATTAAGAGATTGTTAAGCCACTGTTAAGAATTGTAACAGGGTTTCAGGAGGGAGGCAATCAGCTAATGGATTCAATCCCTTTGCTCAGCTAGAACCTAGGCTTTGTGGATAAATTCAATTAACTGGAGTGGATATTAACTAGCCTGGCGATTGATAATCCGTAACATTGAGCACGTTTACCTTTTGATGGTGGGACAATATGCACAAAAGATTTGTTGAAGTTGCGTTACTTGCATTTTAAGGTTGACTTTGATAGCAAAACGCTGACAGGGGTCATTGAAGTCAAAGTTGGAGTGGGCTTGAACCATCCCATTTGTTCGGATAATGGTTTTATGGAGTTGAATTGAGTTTATTCTATTCACGACTGGTAGATATGGTCGGTATCAACTATCACCTTTGATCCATAAATTAGGGGGCAAAGGAGCAGTCAAGATTATGCTCTCTTGGGTACGGGGATGGAGAAAACCCAGTTGGTAGCTGTGGAGGGTGTAGCCGCCGTCACTTGGTCGGGCTTTGGCTTGGGGATTGATGGGAAAACCACCGGGGCCGTAGAGGCGATCGCCAAGCAAAGGGTAGCCCAAGCTGGCCAGATGAATGCGAATTTGGTGGGGTCGGCCTGTGGTAATGGCCACTTCCAACCAGGTTTTTTCGGGGGAGCGGGCTAAAATGCGGCCGTAACTGTGGGCTGATTTTCCGTAGGCAGTGGCGGCGTAGATGTATCCCAGTTGAGGGTAGGGAATTTTACCAATCGCCTGATGACAATCAAATTGTTCCGGTAGGGGGCAGGGACCAATGAGGGTGCGGTAAATTTTGCGGCAAAGATTTTCCCGAAATTGACGACTGAGTTCCCGCCGGCCCAGGGCAGAACGACCAAGCAACAAAAGCCCCGAAGTGCCGGTACCCAGGCGATGCAGGGGAAACAAGGACTCCTGGGGAAACTGAATTTTTAGTTGTTCCAGAACTGTGTGGTAAACAAAATCTCCCCCCGGCAGAACCGGTAATCCCACTGGCTTATCAATGGCCCAGAGGTCTTCATCTTGGTACAACACTGGCAAAGTTAGGGGCACATCCGGCTCAGCCCAGGGCGATCGCCAATAAGTGAGAGTCTGCCCCGCTTGCAAAGGATAGGAGGGATTAACGGTTTTACCATCTACTTCAATTTGCCCCAGTTCAATGCGTTCTTGCCAAACCTGGCGATCGGAATGGCCATAGCGTTGACTGTAGAAATCCAACACTGTTTGACCCACCACTTTGGCGTTGATCCGGTCAGTGTAAAGCCAACCTTGATTAAGCTTATTTCCCAATCAATTGCTCCTCAATTTTCCCCCTTAAGCATAGTGTTACAAAAAAAGTCTTTGAGGGGAGTCCAGGTAAGGCTCGCCACAGACATTGAATAAAAGCTATTATTGTTTTGCCAATCATTGATATTTGTCGGGTAAATTTAACTCTGTCAACTGCCTATCTCAGATTTAAAACTGCTCCATAAATTGACGGTCAATGTAATCCTTAAGCTGCCACCAACAGTGGCCGCAACTAGCCCAAGGCCCCCAAAGGGCGATCGCCTTGCCATCTCCAGTACCCAACAAACTCAAATATTGGGATTGGGGGATAAATGGTTTAAGGGTTTGGCCGAGGAAAAATCGTTGCAAATTATCAAACAATGGTTTTCCCTGACGTACCGCAAACACCCCCGCTTTAGGCCGTGGATGGTCGATCATAGTCGCCACATCCCCCGCTGCAAAAATATGCCGATGGGCATAGTTCTGTAAGGTTGGTTTGACGGAGATGAAGCCCTGGCCATCTAGACTTAAGCCGGATTGGGGTAACCAAGGGGCCGAGCTGGCTTGGGTAACTAAAAACACGCTATTGACCGATCGCCAATGGTCATCGCTCCAAAGTTTGTAACAGGTTAATGGACTATCAGCGGGGAAAAACTCGGGCTCAATGGTGGTGACAGGGCAATTTAGTAACACGGTAATATTTTGCTTCGCTAACAGTCTGTCAATCAGTTTTCTGCCCTGGGCACTGTGGTGGGGCAAAAGGGTCGCGCCCCGTTGCCAAATTTGCACATCCAAAGCCATGGCCGGGAAAAGCTTCGCTAAACGAGCTTGCACATTAAAGGCCAACTCCACGCCCCCAGCCCCTCCCCCAGCGATCGCCAAGGTGAATTTTTCCGGTCGTTTTTGGTCAATGTTCTGCAACAGAGCTTGCCAAGCGGACAAAAATTGGGGCACTGGCTTAGCGGGAATGCCATACTCCGCCCCGGCAATATTATCAAGGAAGGGAGTACTACCAATGTCCAGGGCAAGGCAATCAAAACTTAATTGTTTCCCTTGCTGAGTGGTCAACAAATTGCGCTCCGGGTCAACGGCGATCACCCTATCTTCCACAAAGTTAACCCCTGCTGAAGCACACAGTCTGGGTAAATCAATATGACTTTCGACATGGGAATAAAAACCCGCCACATGCCCCGGTAACATACCGGAATAGGGAGTTTGGCTAACATCGCTGATTAACGTTAGATCCACAGCAGCCAGGGGACGGCGACGCCAATGTTTGAGCACCAAAGCATGGCTATGGCCTCCCCCCACCAGCAGCAGTTTTTTGGCCATTGTTGTTGCTCAACTAGATCGGCAGTGATATCAGGGGGACTAAATTTCCGCCACCGCCCGCTCAATCAAACGATGGGCCAGGGTTTGAATGCCCGTATGTTCGTAGTAATTGGTGGACATGTCAATGAAGGCGGCCAGGTAATCCATCTTGTCCTCCGTCACCTCCATGAAATTCCGCAATTTGCCCAGCAGTTTTTCCCTCGTAATCTGGCGATCGCCCGCAAAGCTAGTCATCCAGCCCTGCACAGAACCAAAACTTTCACCGATAAAATCCAGTTGACTGCTGGTGCTATTGCCAGGGATAAGGGGCTTAATTCTGTTGAAAGTCTTGTTTTCTTCCAACTCCTTGGGGGTTAATTTTTCCAAAAAGTCCATGGTGGTCAGGACAAAACTAGGGCCAAAGGGAATGATGCCGTCAAAACTGATCAGGGCCGCCATGCGGATCAAGGACTCGCCGCTGTAGTCCGTCAGGGAACGGACAAAATCCCCAATGCTATTGCCGGGAATGCCATTAATTTGGCAGAAAGCCACCAATTCCGCCACCAATTTAATGGACAGGTCAATGGCCTGGGCTTTTTGAGGATTGGGGGTAATTTTATTCAAAAAACCGAGGAAATTAATACTTTCCCCCACCTTATTGGCCAGGGCCGCCGCTCCCAGAGCACTGTCGGTGGAGTCCACGGTTTGGTAGAGCCAGAGGGCATTCTGATAACCTTGGGACTTATCGTTAAACAACCACACTGCCCGATCGCCGATTTGTTTCACCAAGGCAGGATCGGTCTCCCCGGTCACTTTTTTAATCGTATTTTCAAAACCGACCAAATTTTCCCATTGCCCCGGCACGACAAAATCGAGAGAATTGAGCAACGTCACCGTCAACCCGCCTGTAGGAAGGTCATCCACTAATTTAAAAATCGGTTTACTCACGGGAAAAACTCCTATTTAATCGCTTTACTATGGGCGGGCAGTTTTACAAACAGTTTTAATTTCTGGCACTCAAATTTTCTAGCCCCTTAAGGTCAAATCGGCCCAACCAAGCTTCCCTGTCCTGGAGCGTAAACGACGGCGATCGGGATAAAACCTTGACCTGATAACGATCGCCCACCAACAGAGCCGTGCCAGTGGTACCCTGTTGCACCACAGGAAAACCGTCAATAGCTTGGGTACTGGCCTTAAATTTATCCGCTGCGTTGGGATTATTTTTGACGTCATTGATGGACATCACCGCCACATCCTGGCCATTTTGCTTGAGTTTAATTTCCGCAAAGCCCTGCTTCTCCTGAGCAAAAACCCGTTCATACTCCCCATCAGCCTGGGGGAAAAAGACATTGAATTCTCCCCCCTTGGTGGATTCCTTGGTGACGGCATCTGCGCCCCGTTGGGTGCTTTCCTGTTGGGCCTGGTCAAATTGGGAAGGGGGTTGGCTGGTGCAGCCGGCGGCGCCAAACCAGAGTAGGCCCAGCACCAGGGTCAGGGATAGGAAGCGGGTGAGTCTTTTTCTCATGGTGGGGGGGATAAACGTCGACAGCAAAGGGGAAAATGGTAGATAGGGAGCGAGGTTGGCCGGAGTCGAACCGGCGGCCCAGCGCTTAGGAGGCGCTTGCTCTATCCGTCTGAGCTACAACCTCATATCAACAATTTATTCTGCCATATCCCCTAAATCATACCCTGAGCGGTGAAACCGGCCCCCGGTCAATTTCCCTGGTAGGGTACAATTCTTAATTGGCTTAGCTTTGTTTAATTTACAACCCGCCTGTCTTGGACAACGAGGGCCCGACCGGCACCCAGGGGCGTTTAGGATCGAGTTCAGTGGATTTATTTCAAACCTTTCAGACCCATAATCCTGTTATTGGCGTTGTACACCTCCTACCATTGCCAACTTCGGCCCGTTGGGGAGGCAATCTCACCGCCGTCATTGAACGGGCGGAACAAGAAGCCACGGCCCTTGCCGCTGGGGGGGTGGATGGCATTATTGTGGAAAACTTTTTCGATGCCCCTTTCCCCAAACAAAGGGTTGATCCGGCAGTGGTCAGCGCCATGACCTTAATTGTCGATCGCCTGCAAAATTTGGTGGTGGCCCCGGTGGGGATCAACGTTCTGCGTAACGATGCCCATAGTGCGTTGGCGATCGCCAGTTGTGTGGGGGCAAAATTTATCCGGGTTAATGTGCTCACGGGGGTCATGGCCACGGATCAGGGCTTGATTGAAGGCAATGCCCACGAGCTGTTGCGCTATCGGCGGGAATTGGGCAGTGACGTGGCCATCCTCGCCGATGTGTTGGTGAAGCATGCCCGACCCTTGGGTACGCCCAATTTAACCACCGCCGTAACGGATACCATTGAACGGGGTTTGGCCGATGGCATTATCCTGTCTGGCTGGGCCACGGGCAGTCCCCCCAATCTAGAAGATTTGGAGCTAGCCACCAACGCCGCCAAGGGCACTCCAGTGTTCATTGGCAGTGGAGCCGACGAGGATAATATTAGCCAGTTAATCCAAGCGGCCAACGGAGTAATTGTGGCCAGTTCCCTCAAACGCCACGGCAATATTAACGACGCTATTGATCCCATCCGGGTCTCGGCTTTCATTGAAGCCATGGCCGAGGGGTTAAAGACCAAGCCCACTAAGTCAACCGGGGTGGATGCTCCCACGGGGACAAAATCAGTGGTCTGTTGAGGATTTTGTCGTTTAATTACAAAATTTTGCTGGATTTAGCCAAATGAGTTTCCCTAGCATCAACTTGGGGAGTAAATGTGGCGAAAAACCCGTTTTTTCCTATCTGAGCTAAACAGATGCAAGAATCTTCTCCTACGGCGATCGCCAGAATTTTGGATGCCAATTTAAACCGGGCCCGGGAAGGGTTACGGACGGTGGAGGAATGGTGCCGTTTTGGTTTGAACCATCAACATTGGGCGGAGGAATGCAAACAACTGCGGCAAGCCTTGGCTCCCTGGCACCAGGATGATTTGCGGGCGGCCAGGGACACGCCGAATGATGTGGGCACCCAATTGACCCATGCCCAGGAAGCTCAGCGGACAGATGTACGAGCCCTGTTACAAGCGAACCTCTGTCGGGTGGAAGAGGCGTTAAGGGTGCTGGAGGAGTACGGCAAACTGCGAGACCTGGCCATGGGAGCCTGTTGCAAACAGTTACGCTACCGGGTTTATGCCCTGGAAAGTGAGTTGTTGGGGGCTAAATTAGTGCAAAGATTGAGGCAATGTTCCCTTTATCTAGTCACTTCACCGCAAGAAAATTTACTAGCTACAGTGGAAGCGGCTCTGCAAGGAGGATTGAAGTTAGTCCAGTATCGAGATAAGGACACGGAAGATCAGTTCCGGTGGCAACGGGCTAAGGATTTGCGACAATTATGCACCCAGTACGGAGCTCTATTTTTGGTCAATGACCGAGTGGACTTAGCCCTAGCAGTCAATGCCGATGGGGTGCATTTGGGACAGCAGGATTTACCCATTGCGGTGGCCCGTCAACTACTGGGGCCCGAAAAAATCATTGGCCGTTCCACTACCAACCCGGAAGAAATGGCCAAGGCGATCACCGAGGGAGCGGACTATATCGGTGTAGGCCCTGTGTATGCCACCCCCACTAAAGCTGGAAAAAAACCTGCTGGTTTGGAGTATGTTCAGTATGCGACCGCCCACTCCTCGGTGCCCTGGTTTGCCATTGGGGGAATCGATGGGTCAAATCTCGCAGAGGTGATGAAGGCCGGTGCCACTCAGATTGCGATCGTCCGGGCCATTATGGAAGCCCCAGAGCCTAGCCAGGCCACGGCCCAATTGTTGACCCAGCTAGGCGGGATAAATTCTTAGGCGACGGTTCGGCTCATCTCCAAAGCTATCAGACTGCAAACGGTAATGTTCCACCAGTTCATGTTGCATTTTCCGCACATGGGGCGATCGGGGTAACAGTTCCACCGGTTGCCCTGTGGGAATGACAATTTGCTCCACCGCTAGGCGGGCTTCCTCCAGGGCTTCTAGCTCATCGTTACTGCCACTGCGGGTAAATAAACGTAGATCGGCCGCCTCGGCTTTGTGGGGTTCGTCCATGCCCAAAATCCGTTTCAGAGCCCGGCTAATTTGGGGAATGGTGTTGGATTTAACTCCATAGATAGGCACTTGGACGCCCTTGGCCATCTGGCGTAACTTTTGATTGCCTTTGACGTGGGAGCGCAGGGCCAACACTGCATCGGCCTGATGGACATCCTTGGTGACGGCCACTGGTAGCTGCAAAATTTCAATCACCTGGTCTAACTGCGATCGCCCGACGCCGTAGGGGTAAACATAAACCGGCAAATCTTCACCGTTGGGCCCCGGTACCCTAACTTTGGGTTCATCATCCCCTTCCCACTGTTGCCAGGACTGTTCCAGTAAGCGCTCAAAATCCCGCACTTGGTCGGCGTTGGCATGGAGGGGGGCTTGGGGTTTCATCCGCCCAGTGGAACGTAAACCTGTGGGTCTTGGCCGCAACTGGCGATCGTCCACTAACCCTAAAGAAAAATAGGGGGGCGGCTGGGGCGTTCTTTCCTGGGATTGGGTTTCCACCGTTTCGATTTGTAGCTCTCCTTGTTCGTCCATGTACCGCAACTGTTCCACCGGAGGGCGGCCCCGCAGAAGATTATCAATTGTCAGGGCCACATCGCTGTGGATAGTCCATTTTTGCCGCTCCAACATTTCCACCGCCATGGCAAAGGTAGGGGGAGCCTTCCTTTCCAACACAGTTTTTTGGGAACCCCGCCGCCGGGCTTCGTCATCCCCCAATGTCACTGCTTGAATACCTCCCACTAGGTCTGAGAGGGTAGGATTTTTGATTAAATTTTCCAGACGGTTACCGTGGGCTGTACCGACCAATTGTACTCCTCGTTCCGCAATGGTGCGGGCGGCTAAAGCTTCCAATTCGGTGCCAATTTCGTCAATGACAATCACCTCTGGCATGTGGTTTTCCACCGCCTCAATCATCACCTGATGTTGCAATTCCGGCCTGGCCACCTGCATTCTCCGGGCCCTACCGATCGCCGGATGGGGAATGTCCCCGTCCCCGGCAATTTCGTTGGAGGTGTCGATGATCACCACCCGTTTATGGAGATCGTCCGCTAGCACTCGGGCAATTTCGCGCAGGGCCGTGGTTTTTCCGACTCCAGGTCGCCCCAATAGGAGTAGTGATTCCCCAGTTTCCACCAGGTCTTGGATGAGGTTAATGGTGCCAAACACCGCTCGACCCACCCGACAGGTCAAGCCGATAATTTCATTGGTGCGGTTACGGATGGCGCTGATGCGGTGCAGGGTCCGTTCAATACCCGCCCGGTTATCGCTACTGAATAGCCCAACCCGGTCGATGGCATATTGCAAATCCTCCTTGGCGATCGGACTATCCCCTAGGTAGACCGCAGTACCCGGGAAACGGGCTTCTGGTAATCTTCCTAGGTCCATCACCACTTCCACTAACTGTTGTCGCTGGGGATGGTCAGCGATGATGGCTTGAATAGAGCGGGGCAGAATGGTTAATAGCTGTTCGAGGTCGTCAACGGGGTAATCCTGATGGGCCAGGCTAAGTTCCGACATTATGGTGGTAAGGGCTGGGTTTATAAAATTTTCTAATTACCTATGAAGATAACAAAGGAATCTCCAAAACTGGCCTAATTTCTGCCAAAATCAATTGGTAACATTGAAATACAGCTATTCTCGCGGCACTCAAACAAAGTATCGTCCGGGAACTGCTTCATATCAAAGGTACTAATAAATGACAACTACCATACACTGCAGAGTTATCCGCCAATCATCCTCCGGCGATCACCAGAGTTTGTCTAGGTCTTTGTTAAAAAAATTAGTCGTGGTGGGCATGGGATTGACCTTGCTCAGTTTCGGTGTAGCCCCCGCCTTTGCCCAAACCTTGAGCGAAAAAATTGTCGCCATGGAAAAAGCTCGGGAACAGGAATTCGCTACCTATTTTGGGGAAAGTCTAGCCGAAGTGACCCAAACCCCAGAGGATATTGCCCTCACTCTACAAAAAATTAGCGCAGAAACCGGCAAAAAACCCGCTGTGTTATGGGTCATTCCCGAAAAAGAATTTTTACATTTAGTATTAGTTACCCCCGACTTAGACCCCATTGTGGTGGATTTACACGACGTACCGGAGGCAGTGTTAAGGCCGGTGGTGTCCACTTTTCAGCGGGAATTACAACTATCTCAAACCGTCAATCGCCGGGAGGCCGCCCAGCAACTGTACCAGTGGATTATTGCCCCCTATGCTGAAACCCTGGAAGCCCAAGGCATTGACACCCTGCTCTTTTGCTTGGGCAATGGGGTGCGGGGTTTACCCATGGCGGCCCTATTTGATGGCCAGGAATATCTCTTGGAAAAATACAGTCTAACCAACATTCCCGCTTTCAACTTAATTGATAGTGATTACAAACCACTCCGCCCCGGCAATATTCTAGCCATGGGGGCATCGGAGTTTGCCGACCAAAGTCCTTTGCCAGCAGTGCCAGTGGAATTGGAGAATATTGTCTGGGAAATGGCAGTCAATCGTCCGGCGACAGACCGTTGGCAGGCAGAAACTTTCCTCAACCAAGATTTCACCGTCGATCGCCTCCAGAAGGAGCTAGAACAAAAACGTCCCACCATTGTCCATTTAGCTACCCATTCTTCCTTTCGTTCCGGGAAACCAGCCAACTCCTACATCGAATTTTGGAACGATAAATTAGCTTTAGACAAAGTTAATCAGATCAATTGGCAATCCCCGGCGGTGGAACTACTGGTACTCAGTGCTTGCCAAACTGCCCTGGGGGATGACGAGGCAGAACTAGGTTTTGCTGGCCTAGCCCTGAAAGCCGGGGTTAAATCGGCCGTAGCCAGTTTCTGGAATGTGGATGACGGGGCAACATTGGTGCTGATGACTGAGTTCTACCGGCAATTGGGCCAAACCTCTACCAAAGCCGAAGCCCTGCGCCAGGCCCAACTGAAAATGCTCCGGGGGGAATTGACCTCTGAACTGGAACAGGCGGGCATTTCCCGGGGGGCGATCGCCCTGCCACCATCCTTAATCAACTTGGGGCAAACGAATTTTTCGGCGCCCTACTACTGGGCATCCTTCACCATGCTTAGTAGTCCTTGGTAGGTATTGGTAAGCACTGATAATCCATATTTTTTCCTACCAATCTCCCTCATTATCCCAGGAGGAGAAAGCAAAAAATCTGGTGGGAGCTTGGCAAATTCCATCTATGGATGGGTGCGTTTAGACTCAATGTTATGATCTATTTAACACACCCTTCTATCCCACTTTTTGGCAATGGCTTCTGTTTCCTCCCGGCCTAGTAATGGTCTTTCCGCTCCAGAATCCAGCATTGTTCCCTCCCCTCAGCAAATCAGTGCCCAGAGGAATATTGCCGACTCCATTTCTCCCCGTATTCCCGCCGCCAACACAGCCCAAATTATCAAACTCCAGCACCATCTGGAAGGACACCGAGGCCAGCGGTTTATCTTGGTAATTCAAGATTTTCCTGACCCCGATGCTCTCTCCAGTGCCTGGGCATTTCAACTGATTGCAGCCCAGTACGAAATCCAGTGTGAAATTGTCTATGCTGGCACCCTTTCCCACCAGGAAAATATTGCTTTAGTGAAGTTAACCGGCCTGCCCGCTAAGCGCTGGGGTCCACAAACGCTCAAGGATATTGACCTCTCCGATTACCAAGGTTGTGTGTTGGTGGATAGCCAGGGCACCAATAGTCAACTAATGCCTTTAGTACAGGAAGCCGATATTGCCGTTGTGGTGATTATCGACCACCATAGTCAGCAGGAGGAAGTAGAAGCAGAAAATGCCTTTGTGGATATTCGTCCGGGCAGTCGTTCCACCGCCACCATTTTGACGGAATATCTCCAGGGGGGCATGTTGGATTTCAACAGCAGTAACCCCACCCACGTTAAATGTGCCACAGCTTTGATGCACGGCCTGCGTTCCGATACCATTAACCTGCTCCAGGCCCAGGAAGCGGAGTTTATGGCGGCGGCCTACCTCAGTCGCATCTATGACGCCCAGTTACTCAATGCCGTGTTGCAATCGGCCCGCTCCAAACGGGTGATGGAAGTGATTGAGCGGTCTTTACAAAATCGAGTCGTACAAAATAACTTTTCCTTGGCCGGGGTAGGTTATCTCCGCTACGAGGAACGGGATGCCATTCCCCAGGCGGCGGACTTTTTAGCCACGGAAGAAAACGTACACACCGCTTTGGTTTACGGCATTGTCCATGACCGGGCCAATGATATTGAGTTGGTCATTGGTTCCCTCCGCACCAATAAGCTAACCCTAGACCCCGATGAATTTTTGAAAGATAGCTTGGGAATGGACGGTGCTGGGCGCTACTACGGCGGTGGCCGGGACATGGCTGGAGGATTTGAAATTCCCGTCGGTTTCCTAACGGGATGTAATGACCAAGCGGAATACACCAAACTAAAATGGGAAGTGTTTGATCGCCAGTTGAAGCAGAAGTTTTTCCGCCTTATTAACCCCGACCATCGGGTGGTTCATTCTTAATGCCGGCTAGGATCTCTATAGCCCAGGGAAAATTGGGTTTCATCAAACCAGGCTAGCCTAAATCGACAAATTACCGATGGGGTCTTGGGCCATAAACATGCGATCAGTGGGTAGAGATGCCACGGGTTCCGTGAGGGAAAAGGTGCCGGCCTCTAGCCAAGCCTTGAGGGTTTCCGCCACTTCCCTGGAACGCGCAATACTGGCCAAAGGGGCCACTCGTACCGTTTTGCCTTCAATGATAATTTTGCCGCTTTTAAGCTGGCCGTAGGTGACCAAACCGAAGGTAGGTCTGACCCGACGGGGAATGGAAAAATCCACTACCGGAGCCACAATGTCTTCATCTTTGACGGCACATTGCTCAATTACCTGTTCATTCAACACTGGAATGGGTACCCCCACTCCCAACATTAAAGAGGGGCCATAGTTTTTTAGGTAACAACCCCTCACCCAATAGGCATCCATTTGTTTGGCATCGCCAATGAGGGCGAGGGTGGCCGCTGGGCCGATGGGAGTGTGGTTGGGCAGACGTTTTTGCAAAGGAAAATGCTGGGTGCCTTCCCAGGCAATGTAACCCACGCCTCCCCCCAGGAAGATTTTGGTGCCAATGCCGATCGCCTGGAGGAGGGGGTCGTTAAACAGGGGGCCAATGGCGCCGGGGTTGGAGTACACCGCATTGCCCAGGCGGGGTTGCAGAGGGCCTAGGTAGGTATAAAGTAGGCGATCGCCACCATTCACGCCCACAATGAAATTTTGGTAAAGATTGCGGGGGTTGTAGAGGTAAAACTGATTGATGCGGTCGGTGCTAATCACCGTCTCCAGGGTAGTGCGGGGATAACAATCGGTGCCCTGGCCCACAGCCCGCAGAGGCAGACTTTTACCAGCAATTAAGTCTTCAATAATATGACCACCGCCCCTTTCGGCCAGGCTGTCCCCTTCGTTGAGGTTATCGCCAGTGTTGGTAATGTCCGCCGCCGCCGTAGCGCCTAAATATAAGTCCACCGCTCCAAAGCCTGCATAGGCCGGAATGCCATCTAGCCAGCATTGACGAATTTTAATGGGGGGATCCGTTTGTCCGAGGTTAATCACCGCCCCGGAGGATTCCATTGGCTCAAAAGTTCCAGTGCAGACCACATCCACCTGTGCTGCTACCTTTGCAATTCCCAGTTCCCCTACTTGAGCTTTGACCTGCTCCGCTGTCCAAACTGTTGCTTGTCCCCGGCTGAGTTTATCGTTAATTTCGGCGATCGTCCGCATGGCGATGGCCCTACTAAAACTTTTCTAGCCAGTCAAAAATCCGGTCTAATTCTTCTAAACTAATTAACCCATACTGCCAGAGAATAATGGGTAGGTTATTACTGTTGTCGATGGCGTTACAGGCGGTACGTTCGGCGACTGCCAGGGATTCTGCCGGTAGAGAAAGGTCTTGGCGGAGAAAATTTAAAAGACTTTGATAATAGTTGGGTTGACTCATGGGGGACGGAAAAAAATTTTATAAAATTTGGACTCTATTTCGGGTTAGCTAGCTGAATGCAGCCAAAACTTTTGCTACGGCCATTGCAACAATCCTCCCGTCTCCGTCGTCGCTGAATGACAATGGATAGAAGGACTCACTTTTTATTCCACACACCCAAATATTGAAGGTTTTGGACAGGGGACAACCATGGGACATAGCCCAAACAACCAAAACTTTGCAGCCATTCTAGAACTAAAGTCCTGTAGACAAATTTAGACAGGCCACGAGCTAGATACTAGCCTAGGACAGTCTTCTCTGCTTGCAATCTATCTTGCGACATATTCGGGCTTTGGAACCGAAGCAATAGTTAAATAAAGCTTAAGGTTCGGCAATGACGTGGGCGAAACAAGGAATCGTTTCCCTCGGGCTACTATTCTTACCACACTCCCACCCCAAAAGCTAGCCAACAAAAATTTTCTGCAATAAAGCTTGATGTTGGAGGGCAGATTTTTGCAAAGGATTTCCCCCTGTCCAGGGTTGCCGCCGTTGAAAACATTCTTGCCAAACTCGGCTTAGTTCCTGGCTATCCATGGGCAAATTGACTAACTCCCAACCTGGTAGCCTCACCTCTGCCATGAGACGACTAACCTTGGGATCGTAACTAAGGGCAAAACAGGCACTGCCTTCCGCCGCCGCCATGATTAAACTGTGGAGTCGCATGCCAATGGTGAATTCTGCCCCCCGGAATAAACCTTTACATTGCCGGGGATCTGGGCGGTAAAGAATTTCATGACTGCCCGGTAGTTCCACGGCGATCGCCTCGGCAATGGCTAAATCCTGGGATTTTTGCAGGGGAATGAGCCGCAAATGGGTTTGGGTCTGTTGTTGAAAATCCTTGAGGGCTTGGGTAATTACCGCCAAACGTTCCAGGGTCAATAGATGATGGGCCCGCAAATTCACCGCCACCATGGGCAAGGGGCTGGGGGGAGGCACCATGGGGTCGGCGGCCAGGGACCAGACAGGATCGGCGGCCAAATAGGCCTGCAATCCCCATTGCCCCACCAATTGGAGGGAGTCTTCATCCCGCACGCTGATGCCGCTACACCCCCTGAGCACCCGTTGGGTAAACCAGCGCAGCGGTAGCCGTGTCAGGGGGCCAATGCCCTGGGCCCAGGCAATGGTTTTTAACCCCCGCATCTGGGCGATCGCCATCAAACCACCGTAATAGAGGGGACTAACCACACTGGTCACATCCTGCATTAAACTGCCTCCCCCCCAGATAAAACCGTCACATTGCCCCAAAAGTTGCCAAATTTTACTCCAATTTCGGTTGTAGTGGGTTTCAACACCGTATCTCTCCTCAGTGGTCTGGGGATTGGCAGATAGCACCACTGGCTCTACCGTAGCAGGAAGCATTTGCAGTAAACAGACCAAAAGGGCCTCATCCCCGGCATTATCTTGACCGTAGTAACCGCACAGAATGACACGCATTGTTATCGGACTATTTCCTCTTGTGGACTCGCTAGCAATGGGGAAGAATTTGTTTAATTATCTTTTGGAATAACTATGGCCTTTTTGCAAACCTGGCTGGCAGACTATCAAATTCCCCTCACTCTGGCAGTTATTGTTTTTGCGTTGGTGATGTTTGTGCTGGAGTGGTTACCCATCGACACCACCGCCATTCTGGTGGCCGTGATTTTAATGGTGTTGGGTTTAGTCACCCCCACGGAGGGTTTAGCGGGGTTTAGCAGTTCCGCCACCGTCACCATCATGGCCATGTTCATTTTAAGTTACGGCATCACCCGCACCGGCATCATTCAGGTTATTCGGGATAGTTTAATCAAATTTGGGGGCAATAGTTTACGGCGGCAACTGCTACTGATGGGGCTGATTGTGGGGCCTAGTTCTGCCTTTCTCAACAATACGGCGATCGTCGCCATTTTTTTGCCCATTGTGGAAGAGTGGGCCCGACAAAGACAGATTTCTGTTTCCAAGCTATTAATTCCCCTGTCCTATGCCACCATTTTGGGCGGGATGATCACCCTCCTGGGCACCTCCACTAGCATTTTGGCCAGTGGCTTGGCGGAAAAACTCACCGGGCAAGAATTTAGTATTTTCCAGTTCACGCCCCTGGGTTTACTTACTTTTAGCGTTGGCATCACCTATGTTGTCCTGGCGGCCCCGGTTCTGTTACCGGCGAGGCGGAGTGTATCCGATGGCAATGTAGCCGCAGAGTATCAAATTAAGGATTACGTCAGCGAAATTATTATTCCCCCCCGTTCTAGCCTGATTGGCCAAACCCTGCGACAGAGTGAAATTCAGCGCAAATTTGACATTGACGTGCTGGAAATTATCCACAACGACACCCATTTTCCTCAACCCTTGGCCGATCGGATATTGACCATGGGGGATATTTTGTTGGTGCGGGCCGGACGGGAAGATTTACTCAGAATTAAAGATGAACGGGGCGTAGAAATTCTAGCTGATGTGCAATTTGTTGATGCGGAAGGGATTAGTGGAGGTCCGTTGGAATCGTCCGAAGAAAAGGTGGCGGAGGTACTGATTCTTTCCAATTCCCGTTTAATTGGTTCTACCCTGAAGGATTTGCGTTTTCGTCAACGCTATAACGCCACGGTCATTGCCATTCGTCGGGGGGAAGAATTAATCCGCCAGCGTTTAGGAAAAGTGCGCCTAAAGTTTGGTGATTTATTACTGCTCCAGGGCCCTAGGGAAAGTTTCCTTGGTTTGCAGACCACCAGGGAACTATTAGTGTTGGAGGAAAAACCCCTCGATAATCTCCGTCTCGATAAGGCCAAAACGGCGATCGCCATTGTCGCTTTGGTAATTATCACAGCGGGGTTAGATATTTTGCCCATTAGCGTCACCAGTTGGGCTGGAGTAATGGCCATGGTGATTAGCGGTTGCCTGAAGCCGGGGGAAATTTACGGGGCCATTCGTTGGGATGTGATCTTTCTCTTAGCAGGGTTAATTCCCTTGGGCACCGCCATGGAAAATTCCGGCACCACCGCCTGGTTCGCTAGTTTTTTGGCCGACACAGGGGGCCACCTTTCCGGCTACGCTCTGCTACTTTTGTTTTACCTAGCTACGGCCCTGCTAACGGAAATTTTGTCCAATAATGCCACCGTGGTACTCATGCTCCCCATTGCTTTCCAGGTGGCCCAAAGTTTGGCCTTAAACCCTTTGGCGTTTATGTTTGTGGTTACCTTTGCCGCTTCCAATAGCTTTATGTCTCCCATTGGCTACCAAACCAACACCATGGTTTATGGCCCCGGTGGCTATCGCTTCACAGATTTTGCCCGCATTGGTGCTCCTTTGACCGTTATTCTGACCCTAGCTACGCCCCTATTGGTCATGCTGATTTACGGTGTCCAGCAAGCAAATTAAACCCCTTCTCCATGGCCAAACTGAACCTTGCCCGCCGTCTCGATCGCCTGCCACACTTTGAATGGTGGCTCTGGTTGGGCATTTTTTGCCTGGGGTTGATAGGAACTTTAAACCATGCTCCTTGGCGAGATGAAGTTAATGGCTGGTTAATTGGTCGAGATAGTGTTGCTTTTGCTGATTTTTGGCGTAATGTGCGCTACGAAGGCCATCCTCTGCTTTGGTATGGGTTGCTTTGGTTACTAAACCAATTGACCCCTAACTTGCTGGCCATGCAATTATTTCATCTGGCCTTGGCCATGGCGGCGATCGCCATTTTTTTGCGTTATAGTCCCTTTCCCCGCTGGCAAAAGTTAATCTTCTGTCTCGGTTATTTGCCTTTTTATGAATATCTCCTCATTAGTCGTAACTATGCGTTGGGCATACTAGGATTGTTCGCCTTTTGTGCCCTGTTTCCCCGCCGCCAACAGACCTATCTCCCCTTGGCTTTTTGTTTAGCCTTCATGGCCAACAGCAACGCCTATGCCTTAATGATCAGTGTCTGCCTGGCGATCGCCTTGGGGATGGAATGGATTTGCCAAAAACCGTTGGGGGTTACGCTCCAGGCTCCTTGGTGGGACAGGGCAGTAAGTGTTTTGTTCTTCACTGCGGCCGTGGCCCTGTCGGTGATGGTAATGGTACAACCGGGGGACAGCACCCTCCATGGCGGGGCGGATCAATGGATTTTGCACTGGGATTGGTATCGTTTGGGGCAGGCTTTGAGCCGAGTTTGGAATGGTTACATCACAATTTTAGTCCCTTCCGATCGTCGACCTTTGGACTTGGGGCTTTTCAGTTTTTTTTCCCTGATTTTTTTGGTGATTTGGTCATTATATTTTAGTGATTATCCGCTGATTTTACTTTTTTATTTGTTAGGTAGTGGGGGGATTTTACTATTCACCTACGGTAGATTTTTAGGTGCCCCCAGACATTTTGGTAGCCTTTATTTGGTTTTAATTGCTAGCTATTGGTTAAAATTTTACCTATCTCCTACCCCCTTGCTGCGGGAAAAATTTTGGTTGAAACTGAAGCAATGGAGTCAAAGACTAGTCCCTTATTTATTTAGCTTAATTTTAGTTTGTCAATTAATTGGTGGTTTAGTGGGGTACACCAGAGATTTACTTTTACCCTATTCGGCTAGTCGAGCAGTGGCAAACTATTTGGTAGATCAAAATCTAGCAGATGCAACCCTAGTGGGGAGTAACGATTTTATGGTCAGCCCCATTGCGGCCCATCTCAATAGAAAGATTTATTATCCAGAAAGTCAGGCTTTAGGCAGTTTTGTGATTTTTACAGCCCAAAGACAGGAAGTGGATCAAAAGCAAATCTTGCAACAAATTGATCAACAATTGGGGCTGAAGCTCGCTCCACCGGTAATTCTGATTTTAAACTCACCCTTAGAAGTAACCCAACCCGGCTTAATCATCATTGCCTTAGACGAATTTCGCGATAGTTTTATCCGAGAGGAGCAGTATTATCTTTACCAAATTGATCGGCAAAACTAAAGTGACGGTTACGGCCGGCCTTTTTCGCTTTAAATAGGGCCCGATCTGCCCGGTCAATTAATTCTTTGGGAACCATATTTGGGGATGGCACCATGGTGGCGCTGCCAATGCTCAGGGTGAGATGGGGTTGAATGATGGAACCACGGTGGGGGATTCGAGCCTGCTTAAAGATTGCTTGTAGATGGGCCACCAAGACCTGGCAACCCTGATGATTGGTTTGGGGTAACACCAGGGCAAATTCTTCCCCACCATAACGGGCCGCTAAATCGGTACCCCGCCTGATCACTTTTTCGATCAACTTAGCCACTTGTTTGAGGCATTCGTCCCCCTGGAGATGGCCATAGGTGTCGTTGTATTGTTTAAAAAAGTCGATGTCACACAAAACTAGGCTGAGATATTGATGGCTTTTAGCTAATTTTTGCCATTGTTGTTCCAGAAAATGATCCAAATAACGGCGGTTGCCAATGCCGGTCAGCCCATCCATGTTAGCCAAGTAATGCACCTGGGCAAATAAGGCCGATTGTTGAATGGCGATCGCCACTTGGCTGCTGAGATGACGCAAAAATTCTATTTCCCAGGGTAACCATGGCCGGTGTTGGACTCCGACCCGGACAACCAGTTGCCCCCAGATGCGATCTTCTTGATGGGGCTTTTTTTGCCGGATGGGGACTATGAGCGCTCCATCTTTAGCCCTTGGTGCTAGGCTTACTTGTCCAATAGGAGGTTGGCGGAGGGGGTCAATGGCTCGGCAAGGAATCGGCTCCGTGGGTTCCCCATTGAAATCCGGCTCCCGCTGGGGGCTATGACGGCGATCGCCACTGGTTAGGAGAGATGAACTAGGTGCCGCCACGAGAATTCTGCTCGCAGTGGGGGAATAGCAACGGTAAATAACCACCTGATCCGCCTGGAGAAATTTGCGCACCTCATCCACCGTGGTCTGCAAAATAACTGATAAATCCAATGATTGCCGAATTTCTTCCAAAATACGACCCATTAATCGTTCCCGCTCAATTTGTGTCTGTAATTGTCGTTTAGTTTTTTTTCTTTCCAAGCCATAGACAATTGCTTTGGCAATCTGACTTTCCCGCAGGTATTCTTTAACTAAATAATCTTCCGCCCCCTTTTGTAGTGCTACTAAACCCATATTTAAATCTGTGGCCGTCGTCAGGACAATAATGGGAATATGGGGAGCAAATTTTTGTATGGTGGTTAAAGCGGGAATGCCCTGACCGTCCGGTAAAAATAAGTCCAGCAAAACGGTGTCGAAAATACCACTCTGGAGCCGATTAATACCCTGAGCCAGGGTCCGGGCCACCTGGATCTGTACCCCAAAAAAAGATTGACTTTCCAGTAAAATCCTGAGCAATTCCACCTGGCATTGCTGATCTTCAATCAGTAAAATTTGCAGTCTTCGCTGGCAAAAAGTCACAAAAATTCGCAGATATTCTGAGGTAGACGTTAACTAAAGCAATGGCGGCGAGCAGGAGACTTCCTAAGTACACTGACATTATCTGATGCCTGGGCTTAGGCAGTTCAATATTTTCGGGATTTTCCCAGGGGATAAAAGCCCGTTAGATCAAGCATGGAGAGAACCGCAGAACTTTTGCTGATGGACAAATTCTAACACCGGCCAAACTGGTTCCGCCCCAGTAAATCAACGGAAGGAAAAATAAATTAGGCGTTACACTGAAAATCGCCCTTGATCTTTTTTTTGTTAGTACCATGGCTCAAACTCCCCTCCGCATTGGTATTGCTGGCCCTGTGGGCTCTGGCAAAACGGCCCTTTTGGAAGCTCTCTGCAAAGCCCTAAGGCAAAAATACCAGTTAGCTGTGGTCACTAACGACATTTATACCCAGGAAGATGCCCAATTTTTAGTCCGGGCAGAGGCCCTCACCCCCGATCGCATTCTTGGGGTGGAAACCGGGGGTTGTCCCCACACGGCCATTCGGGAAGATGCCAGCCTTAATTTAGCGGCGATCGCCGATTTAGAGGCCCGTTTTATGCCCCTGGATATGGTGTTTTTGGAGAGTGGGGGAGATAATTTAGCAGCTACGTTTAGCCCAGAATTGGTAGATTTAACCCTGTATGTGATCGACGTGGCGGCGGGGGACAAAATTCCCCGTAAGGGCGGCCCAGGCATTACCAAATCAGATTTATTGGTGATTAATAAAATAGACTTAGCCCCCATGGTGGGAGCAGATTTACAGGTGATGAACCGGGATGCAAAAAAAATGCGTGGGGAAAAGCCCTTTGTGTTTACTAATTTAAAAACAGCCACAGGACTAAGCACTGTGGTAAATTTCATTGAACATTATCTTCCTAGCAAGATTCTAGTAAGTTAATCACAGTTTAATTGAGTTTAATTAAAAAATTCTCACACACACAAACTTATTCTTTGACCCAAGGAGATTAGCGATAATTAACGACTATTTAATCTACTGGACAAGCCAATTGTTAACCAGAATTATCTCGGTGCCGAAGAAATGATTGCTGGGTAAAATACTATTTTTGTTTGCCGAATTCAAATTAATTTATAAGGAATGTGGATAGTCGCAATCAATTAATAATAAATAGTTTTATTAGCTCGCTAAATCCCTATTTAATAAATGTAATCTTGAGAGGATAGCGATACCGAATTCCTTCATTGGCTTTCACTGCCGCCATAATTGTTACTACTAGATCAAAAACTAAAACAGCAATCAAAAGAGGGATGCCAATTAATAATAGTATTAAAACACCGGAAACAATCACATAAATCAAAATACTAATCTGGAAATTTAAGGCTTCCTTAGCCTGATCATTGACAAACTCCAGCTCATCTTTTTTCATCAGCCACACCACCAACGGAGCAATGATGTTACCGAAGGGCACAAGGTAACCCGCAAAAGTGCTCAAATGAGCAATCATGGCCCAGTTTCTGCTTTCTGGATCGACTTGGTTAGGTTGATTGGTCATGGTTAGTACCCCACTGCGTATAGTCGGCTAAGATTAAGTCCAGTATACAGAGATTTTTTGGTGCTAAAAGTTAATACGACAAATTTCACATCTAAACCATCACAGTAACAACAATGAGTGAAATAGTTCCGTCTAACCGTAGCAGAATTTAGCGTGATCCCGATTTCTGCTAATTTTTCAAACACATTCTTAGATTTTCAATAGAATTTTAATAGCCCCTTAAACTGGTTCAATTGATTTGTTGCGTCTGTTGCTTCCCATCGGTTCGCCGACCAAGATTAGCAAAGACAGTTTAAAATCGTGAAGAAAAGTTAAGAGCCTTGCTGCCCCCCTATGCCTGACCAAAACAGCATCCGTATTCGAGGCGCTAGACAACATAACCTAAAAAATGTCGATCTAGACCTGCCCCGCGATCGCCTGATTGTGTTTACAGGGGTATCGGGGTCAGGGAAATCTTCTTTGGCGTTTGATACCATCTTTGCGGAGGGGCAACGGCGCTATGTGGAGTCCCTGAGTGCCTATGCACGACAGTTTTTGGGACAGTTGGATAAACCGGACGTGGACAGCATTGAGGGGCTGAGTCCAGCTATTTCCATTGATCAGAAATCCACTTCCCACAATCCCCGCTCTACTGTGGGTACGGTGACGGAAATTTACGACTACCTCCGTCTGTTATTTGGCCGGGCCGGTAGTCCCCATTGTCCCCACTGCCAACGGAACATTGCCCCCCAAACCATTGACCAAATGTGTGATCGGGTGATGGAGTTGCCCGAAAAAACTAAGTTTCAAATTTTGGCTCCGGTGGTAAAAGGAAAAAAAGGCACCCATGTGCAACTATTTTCCAGTTTGGTTTCCCAGGGTTTTGTGCGGGTAAGAATTAACGGAGAAGTACGAGAATTAAGTGACAATATTGAATTGAAAAAAAACCAAGCCCATACCATTGAAATAGTCATTGATCGCCTGATCAAAAAGGATGGTTTACAGGAAAGACTGGTGGACTCCCTCAGCACTTGTTTAAAGCAAGCAGAGGGCACGGCCATTGTTGACATCTTAGACAAGCCAGCCTTGGCTGCGTTAAGTGGGGGTAAAAAAGATGACAAAGAAACATTAAAAGCGGCGGAAAATGGTCAAGTTTACCACACAGAATTACCCAAGGAAATAATCTTTTCAGAAAACTTTGCTTGCCCGGAACATGGGGCAGTAATGGATGAGCTTTCCCCCCGTTTATTTTCTTTTAATTCTCCCTACGGTGCTTGTCCTGATTGCCATGGTATTGGCTTTGTGCGCTCCTTTTGCCCTGATTTGGTCATTCCCGATCCAGAAAAACCCGTCTATGCGGCGATCGCCCCTTGGTCAGAGAAGGATAATTCCTATTACTTATCGTTGCTATACAGTTTGGGACAACATTTTGGGTTTGAACTGCAAACCCCTTGGAAAAAATTAACCCAAGAGCAAAAGGAAGTGGTTTTATACGGTACGGAAGAAGAAATTTGGTTTGAGGGCGAATCTCGATACCGCAACAAACAGGGCTATTATCGTCGTTTTGCCGGGGCATTGAATATCCTGCAAAAAAACTATGACGAAACTAACTCCGATGCTATTAAACAAAAATTAGAAAAATATATTATTAATCAACCCTGCCACACCTGCGACGGCAAAAGATTAAAGCCAGAAGCACTGGCAGTAAAACTAGGGCAGTACAACATTAATGATTTAACCAGTGTGCCCATCCGCCAGACCCTAGAGCGGATTGAGAACCTAGAGTTGACCCCCCGACAAGCCATGATTGGGGAGTTGGCTCTCAAGGAAATCAAGGCCCGTTTAACCTTTCTCCTGGATGTCGGTTTAGACTACCTGACCCTGGATCGGGCCGCCATGACTTTATCGGGGGGGGAAGCCCAACGGATTCGCCTTGCCACTCAAATTGGTTCCGGCCTTACTGGGGTTTTATACGTTTTGGACGAACCCAGCATTGGTCTCCATCAACGGGATAATGACCGCCTCCTGGCCACACTGGAACGACTGCGGGATTTGGGTAATACCCTGATTGTGGTGGAGCATGATGAAGATACCATCCGCCACGCTGACCATATTGTCGATATTGGCCCCAAAGCGGGTATCCACGGCGGCGAAATTGTTTGCCAGGGAAATTTTCAGACCCTATTAAAAAATAAGCGATCCCTCACCGGGGCTTACCTATCCGGGCGGGAGGCGATCGCCACTCCAGAAGAACGGAGAAACGGCAATGGGGCTAAGTTGATCCTGAAAAACTGCACCCATAACAACTTACGGGGCATTGATGTCACCATTCCCCTGGGGAAATTGGTATGCATTACGGGGGTATCCGGTTCCGGTAAATCCACCCTGATAAATGAACTGCTCCATCCGGCCCTGCAACATCACCTTTCCCGCCAAGTGGCATTTCCCAAAAATCTGGGGGAAATCATCGGCCTCCAGGCGATCGATAAGGTAATTGTCATTGACCAGTCCCCCATTGGCCGCACCCCTCGCTCTAACCCCGCCACCTATACCGGCATTTTTGATCCAATTCGGGAAATTTTCACCCAAACCGTTGAGGCTAAAGCTAGGGGCTATAAACCAGGACAATTTTCCTTTAACGTCAAAGGAGGCCGCTGTGAAGCCTGTGCCGGGCAAGGGGTCAATGTGATTGAAATGAACTTTTTGCCCGATGTTTATGTGCAGTGTGACGTATGCAAAGGAGCCAGGTATAACCGAGAAACGTTGCAGGTTAAATATAAGGGTTACTCCATTGCGGATGTGTTGGCTATGACCACCGAAGAAGCATTGACAGTGTTTGAGAATATTCCTAGGGCGGTGAATCGTCTGCAAACTTTGGTGGATGTGGGGTTGGGCTATATCAAACTAGGTCAACCGGCCCCCACTCTATCCGGGGGGGAAGCCCAACGGGTCAAACTAGCTTCGGAATTATCCCGCCGGGCCACGGGCAAAACTTTGTATCTGATTGATGAACCCACCACAGGACTATCTTTTTACGACGTGCACCATTTACTGAATGTGTTGCAACGCTTGGTAGATAAAGGCAATTCCGTTTTAGTCATTGAACATAACCTCGATGTAATCCGTTGCAGTGATTGGATTATTGATCTGGGCCCCGAAGGTGGTGATCGGGGAGGAGAAATTATGGTAACGGGAACACCGGAAACTGTGGCCCAACATCCTAGTTCTTACACAGGAAAGTATCTAGCTAAGGTATTGCCGTCCTAAAATTTGAGGGTACTTTTACGCTCCTGTGCATTGCAAAAAGCGATGATCAGGACTTGCGGAATTTTCTGTAAATTAGGGTTTTGGGAAAAAGAAATTAATAAATCCAGTCAATCTAAGGACAGTATCTTGATCACTCGGTATAACAAGGTGGAGCAGATACATTGCACTACCTCATTACATTAATTCATAGCCTAGAAACAAGAAATTTTATAGCTTCCTTACATTTTTCTCTCTGCTCTTTTGCTACCTGAATCTTTTCGCCATAGACTTCATAGGTATGGTGATCCATTTTGCTAAGCGGAAGTCCTTGATTTGCCGCTACACCCCCTGCACTGTTGAAGTTTCTTAATTCAATGCTGTATGCCAATTCAAAATCTTGAAGACTATTAATTTTTATGGCGAGGCCTTCAAATTTATCAGGGTTCTTTTTATATTCTGAATACATTTTACCGATGGCTTCATTAGAAAGTTTCAACGGCTTTCCAACAGGGAAAGGGTTGGAAGCAATCATGTCTCAGTTGTTCTTGTTCCCGTTATATCTAGTCTAAGATGAGTTGAAAGAAGCGCCTTCTTTGCAAAATCGAGTTAAACTACAGCAATTTGTCACCAATGCTTCGACGACAACAATCTGTCATCACGACACCTAATTTGGCATCATGACAACAATTTGTCACTGATGACAAAGAGTTAGTCACTGTACAGTGGAAAGTATGGAGATTAGCGGACTCGAACCGCTGACATCCTGCTTGCAAAGCAGGCGCTCTACCAACTGAGCTAAACCCCCTTGAACTGGCGCATGCTACGTCGTTTGGTAACAAACCTCAGCTATTATAGCCATAGAAGTTCACAACAAGCAAGGATTTTTCTGCTTTCCTATGGCTCACCAGGTAACAACTTTTTATCACTTCACCCGGCTCGATGATTTGCAGGAAAAGCAAAGCTGTTGGCAGGGGTTATGCGATCGCCTGGGGCTGAAGGGAACCATTTTGTTGGCGGAGGAAGGGGTCAACGCCACGATCACCGGTGAGTCAGAAGCCATCGAGGAAATGGTCAAGACCATAGCGGCGGCCTTGGGAATAACCAATATGCCCCAACGTCATTCCTGGGCGGAAACCACACCATTCCAACGGATGAAGGTAAAAGTTAAGCCCGAAATAGTCAGCCTTGGCCTTCCCCAAGTCACCCCAGAAAAACAAGCGGGAACTTATGTTTCTCCCCAGCAATGGAATCAACTGCTCCAAGACCCTGATGTGGTGGTAATTGATACCCGCAACGATTATGAAGTGGCGATCGGCACCTTCCAAGGGGCAGTCAATCCCCGCACGAAAAGATTTCGCCAGTTCCCCGACTATGTGAAAAATAATCTGGATCAGCAAAAAAATAAAAAGGTAGCGATGTTTTGCACTGGGGGAATCCGCTGTGAAAAAGCCAGTGCCTACCTGTTGGAAGAGGGATTTGCAGAGGTCTACCATCTCCAGGGTGGCATCCTACATTATCTGGAAACTGTACCCCCGACGGAGAGTTTGTGGCAGGGGGAATGTTTTGTCTTTGACCAACGGGTGGCGGTGCAAGAAGGTTTAACGGTGGGTTCCCATGCCCTCTGTGACGGTTGTGGATATCCCCTCAGCTCCGACGATATTCATTGTCCCCAGTGCGGTTTAACGGTGGCGGGAAGCAATGAGCTATAGCCTGAGAATTGCCGATCTGCCGGAGGATGAACGCCCCAGGGAAAAATTGCTCAAATATGGGGCTAAGCATCTGGGCAATGCAGAATTGATTGCCATTCTATTAGCCACGGGTCAGGGTAAAGGTAAGCTGTCGGCGGTGGGGCTAGGGCAATATATCCTGCAACAGTTGGCACAAAATCGTCAGGATCCCATGGATGTGTTGCGTAATATCCATCCCCAGGAATTAATTGCTTTTCCTGGCATTGGCCCCGCCAAGGCCACCACAATTTTAGCGGCGGTGGAATTGGGTAAACGGGTGTTTCAAAGTCGTCCCCTGGAAAAAATGGTGGTTGATAGCCCCGAAGCGGCGGCGATCGCCTTGAGCCAGGATTTGATGTGGCAGACCCAGGAACATTTTGCCATTGTCATGCTGGACGTAAAAAACCGCTTGCTAGCCACCAAAGTGATCACCATTGGCACCGCCACGGAGACCCTAGTTCACCCCAGGGAAATTTTTCGGGAGGTGATTAAACAGGGTGCCACTAGGCTGATTGTGGCCCATAATCATCCCTCCGGTGGGCTAGATCCGAGCCCAGAAGATATCCGGCTGACAGAATTGCTGCTCCAGGGGGCCCAATACTTGCAAATTCCGGTATTGGATCATCTCATTTTGGGCCACGGCAAGCACCAGAGTTTACGGCAATGCACAGATTTGTGGGAACGCTTTCCCCAGGGAGATTAGGGGAGAAAAAGTCCAAGGTCTGGGTTAGCCGTGGTATAGTGGAAGACTGTGTTCAATTACCAGCCACATTATGCCCAAACTTAAAACTCGTAAAGCCGCCGCCAAACGATTTCGCCCAACCGGCAGTGGCAAGAAGATTATCCGTCGCAAAGCGTTTAAAAATCACCTATTGGAACATAAGAGTTCTGAACAGACCCGTCGTCGTCTTTCCAACCTTGCTTTGGTGCATGAAGCCGATGAAAAAAATGTCCGGCTCATGCTTCCCTATATGTAACTGAGTAGTTAACGCTATTTTTGCTCACTTTTCAGCTAGGCACCAGGGGAAGTTGGGATGGAAAGAATCTCAGTCAGGTTCTAACCCCAAACCAGTTTCCTGGGCAGGGCTGAAATTATCTTTAGTCTTTTAAAATTACTATGACCAGAGTTAAACGGGGCAATGTCGCCCGCAAACGCCGCAAGAAAATTCTCAAGTTAGCCAAAGGTTTCCGGGGTTCCCACTCCAAACTTTTCCGCACCGCTAACCAACAGGTGATGAAGGCCCTGCGTAATGCCTACCGCGATCGCCGTAAACGTAAACGGGATTTTCGCCGTCTGTGGATTACCCGCATCAACGCTGCTGCTCGCCAAGAAGGCATGAGCTACAGTAAACTCACCGGGCAGTTGAAAAAAGCCAACATTGAAATCAACCGCAAAATGTTGGCCCAGTTGGCCGTGTTAGACCCCGCCGCCTTTAGCGAAGTGGTGAAAGTAGCCGCCACCGCGAAGTAAAAAGGGTTATTTTTCCTTTGGGCAAGGCTGGCTGGTTTGGATATTGAACCTAAATAGAGAAACTCCCCATCCCGGTGATCTAGGGTGGGGTTTTTCGCTGGGCAATATTAAACTTTTTTCAATTTTTTCAGGGTGTCGTACATTTCCGGCAAACGTTTGTAGATGGTAGATGCTTTCAGGTAAAGCTTGTGGGGCATGTGGGGACTACCACAAACCACTTCTTTAGCTCCCACTTTGCCGTGGATTCCGGTTTGGGCAGAGGCGATCGCCCCGTCGCCGATCTGAGATTTATCTGCTACCCCCACTTGTCCGGCGAGGATAACTCGGTTACCGATGGTGACTCCCCCGGCTAGGCCCACTTGACCGGCCAGGGCACAGGCCTCGCCAATACGACAACCATGGGCCACATGCACCATATTATCCAATTTGGTATTTTTGCCGATGCGAGTTTCCCCCACTGCGGGACGATCCACCGCACTATTACAGCCAATTTCTACCCCATCTTCCAAAATCACCTGGCCGGATTGTTCCATTTTGAACCAACCTTCCGCCGTGGGCACAAAGCCGAAACCTTCTGCTCCGATCGCCGCTCCGCTGTGGATTACACAACCCCGGCCAATCTGAGTGCGTTCGTGGATGGTGCAGTTACCGTGGAGGATGGTGTCGTTGCCAATGGTAACGCCTGGGTAAATGACCACATTGCCGTGGATGCAAACCCGATCGCCTAGGGTCACATTAGGATAAATCACCACATGGGGGCCAATGCTCACCTCCTCCCCCCATTGCACCGAAGGGTCAATGACTGCCGTGCCATGGATACCCGCAGGGGGACGATAGGGCTGATAAAAAACGGCGATCGTCGCCGCAAATAATAATCGGGGTTGGGCGGTGGCGCACCAGGCTATGCCTAGGGCATCTGCTTCTGCTTGCAGTTTTTCGTCCGGGGGTAAAATGAGCGCACTGGCCTGGGTCGCCTGCATTTGGGGCGCATACTTGGCGCTGTCGACGTAACTAATTTGCCCTGACAATGCCTCTGTTAAGGCCGCAACACCCCCAATGGTCGGATTGCGATCGCCAAATTTTACTAAGCTATGGGTTTGGATCTGGGGCTGTAAGCGTTCTACTAGTTGGCTAAATTCCATGGGAGATTGGCGGAGCTAAAAGCTAAACTGTGACCATTTTCCCACAAGGCTTTGATCTTTCTCTCCACCTGTGACCGGTGCTAACTGTGGCAGAGAACATTGTGTCTCGTTTCCGTTGCCAATCAAAAAAACGCCGTTAAACCTCCGCCACCACTTCTCCCTTAGGACTCCTTGGCGATCTTCGTTTACGCCACCAGGCCCAGAGGGTAGTGGCCATGAAAATACTAGAATAAACACCGGAAGCAAAGCCAATAATCAAAGCCAAAGCAAAGAATTTCAGACTATCGCCCCCAAAAAGAAAGATCGCCACCAGAGGCAAAGAAGTGGTCAAGGAAGTGTTAATGGAACGGGTCAAGGTTTGATTAACGGCATCATCCACCACATGATTGATATCCCAGTCGGGATGGCGCTCTAGGGTTTCCCGCACCCGGTCGTAAATTACCACCGTGTCATTGACGGAAAAACCAATAATGGTTAGTAAGGCCACCAGGAATAGACTGTCCACTTCCACCCCTCCCAGTAGACCAAAAATAGCAAAAGCCCCCATGGTGATCAAAGCATCGTAGAGCAGGGCAACAATGGCAAAAACAGCGTAATCAAGCTGAAAACGGATAGTTAGATAAACAATAATACCCAGGAGGGAAATCACCAGAGCTAACACTCCAGAACGGAATAAAGCCTTACCTACTGTGGGGCCAACGGTGTCGATTTGGATAGTTTCCGGGTCAAACTTGCCGATGCCTTCATTCAGTGCTTTTTGCACCGCTTCCCGCTGTTCCACATCCAGGGTTTGTTGACGGATGGAAAGGGTATAGTCCTCAATCACTTGCACGCTACTGTTACCCAGCCCCACCCCATTGAGAATATCCTGAACTTTTGCCACATCGATCGTCGCAGGACAATTATCATTGCTGGCGCATTCCAGTTGTAGTTGCAAACGGGTACCCCCGACAAAATCCAGACCAGGTTTAAAAGGAGCTTGGAATTGTACCCAGGAAATTCCCATGGCGATGATGCTGATCAACACCAAAAGGGCAGAAGCAATCCAAGCCGGTTTTTCCCATTTGAACAGGTCTAATTTCATAGTTTTTCAGATTGGTCAGGGAGGATGAAAAAGAATTTTTGGTTAAACAGTTAATTTATGATTTAGCTGGCACCGAGAGATTAGGGCAAAACAGTTTGGGATTTTGACGGACTTTAGGCAGACCGAGTACAATCACAAGTAAAAGAGTACGGCTACAGGTCAAGGCGGTAAATAAACTCACCATGACTCCGATCGCCAAGGTCAGGGCAAAACCTTTCACCAAGCCAGAGCCAAACCAAAACAGGGCTGCACAGGCAATCAGGGTGGTGACATTACTATCCAAAATACTGGAAAAGGCTCGGAAAAAACCCGATTCCACCGAGCGATAGAGGGTATTGCCCCCCCGCAATTCTTCCCTAGTCCGTTCAAAAATCAAGACGTTGGCATCCACTGCCATGCCAATACTGAGGATAAAACCGGCAATACCAGGCAAGGTCAAAGTTACCCCCACGAGGGCAAAGGCCGCTAGGGTCAAAACTGCGTAGATAACGAGGGAGACATCCGCCACAATACCGGGCAAACGATAATAAATCGCCATAAAAATCAACACCAGGGCTAAACCAACGAATCCCGCCACCAAACTACGTCGGATACTTTCCTGCCCCAATGTGGCCCCCACGGTGCGATTTTCCACCACTTCCACCGGGAACGGTAGGGAGCCGCCCCGCAGTTGCACCGCCAGATCATTGGCTGTGTCGATGGTGAAGTTGCCCGTAATTACCGCCGCTCCTCCGGTAATACCTGTATTAGCAAATTCCACTCCCACCACCGGAGCACTGATCAAGTCATTATCTAAAAACACGCCTAAGCTCCGCCCTGTACCGGCCACAGCTTGGGTCAATTCAGCAAATTTCTTGCCCCCTTCTTCGTCAAAGCGGAGGGATACTTCCCAGGCAGTGCCGGATTGGTTTGGACTAGGGCGGGCATCGGTGAGGTTTTTACCCGTTAGTCCCATGGGTTCAAACAGCCCCAGTAGAGCTTGGTTGGACTGTTCCCGCTCTGTCAACAATTGCTGGAGGCGATCGCTATTTTCCGGGGAAGCACCGGAGCGGCGTAGGTTCTCCAGTTCCGCATCCAGTTGACGTTTAATACTGTATTCCGCTTGAAATTCTCCCTCTGTGCCGGGCCGTTGCTGCTGAAATTCTAACTGGGCGGTCCCCCCCAAAATCCTTTCCGCCTGACCCGGGTCGGTCACCCCTGGCAGTTGCACCACCACTTTATCTTCCCCAGCAGTTTGCACCAAGGGTTCCGATACCCCCAGGGCATTAACCCGGTTTTCGATCACTGTTTTCACCGCCACCAAACTATCGTTGTCAATTTGGGGAATTTCTTCGGTGGGTTGGACTTCAATGGTTAACTGGGCTCCCCCCCGCAGGTCTAAACCTAGTTGCAGGGGCAACTTGGCCAGCACAAAACTGGCCCCAATGACCAAGACAACAATTAAAAGCAGTAGCCAACGCAGTCTTTGCATGGAAAGGAATTGATCGGGGACAATGTTCGATTCTATCGTGCCACGGGTCAATCCCTCGGCGATCGCCAATCATTAGCAGTCTGGGGACAAATCAACGGGCGTGACCGTCAATATATTCATGTTTGACCTGACTGCGGGCTTCCAGGGCCAGATATTCCTCTGGGGTCAAATAAGGATTGGGGAGAGCATACATGGCCAAGAGGCACTAAATATTTCGATTATCTTCTATAGGTATGGCGATCAGGGTCAAGGCCTTAACTAATATAATGGAAGAAAAATTCTGGAAAATCAAGATTGAGGTCATTACCATTTCTGTTAAGTAAATCGAAATATGATAGCAAACTTTAAAATTTAATTTTAATGTAACGATAATGCAAATCTCAATTCCTGAGTCAATTCTCCAATCTATTCGACTTCCTGAACAACGCATTGAAAAGGAACTGCTCAAAGAACTAGCACTCAGTTTGTATCAACAAGAATTGTTATCTTTTGGTAAAGCTCGGGAACTAGCCCAGATAGAATACCGTGATTTTTCGGCTTTATTGGGAGAGAGAAAGATTACCCGCCATTACACTGAAATGGAATTAGCTGAAGATTTAGATTATGCTCGCCGTTAGTAATACATCACCTCTGCTCAATTTGTCAATTATCGATCATCTTCATCTTGTTAAACACCAATTTCATGAGCTTTATATTCCCGAAGCAGTTTTTACAGAACTTAGGATTGAAGAAAATTTGCCAGGTTGTAATCAATTAAAAATTACTATCAAAGAGGAATGGCTAAAGGTCAGATCCGTTAACAATAAGCTAACGCTTGATAGAGCGGTCATTGACTGGGGAACTGAGACATCACTTTCATATCCACCATGAATGTTTGACAGGGGGCTGTTAGTTGAGCAAGCAACCCGACGGCGATATTCAGGCTAATGAGATTGTGGGCTTTGCTCCCCCTTGCCATGGTATAGACTTGACCATCAATATATTCATGTCTGACTTGACTATCAGCTTCCAGGGCCAGATATTCTTCGGGGGTCAAATAACGGTTTGGGGGAGCAAACATGGTCAAAGGGGGGCTAAATATCCTGATTATCGTCCATAGGTTGTTGGATAGTCTACCCTATTTGTGGATGGATGTTGTGGTTGACCGAAGTTTGAACTAAAAGCTAGATCAGCTTCCTTGCTGATTTGTCCGAGATTGGTATTCCCTGCTAATCTACAGATCAGCCCGAATGCTTGACGTAATCAATCCTTGAAAAAAGACGATAGAAATTTATAGTTTTTTGAATAGTATTTCCAACTAATTTTTAGAGTTATTGGTTTAACCTAGTTTTATAAGCAAATTTATGAAGCAGATACCCAAGATGCGTTAGTTATTTTTTGGCGAAAATCTATCCTTCAATTATTGCTTCATCGTTCTGCTATCTCCACATCCTAGAAAAACAACATGAACTATCAACTTTTTCAAGTGCCATCCAATGGCGAGAATCTTGTGGATATTGTTTGGGTAAAAGGCAAAATAGATAAGGCTTTTAGCCATCTTGCATATACTGTAGAGACTAACCATAAAAAAGATAATGTTCTAGAAAAAAGAGTGATAGACTTCAACGCTTTAATGCCGAGCGAGTTGTTGTCTCGATATCCAGATTTATTAGAAAGGCTCAAAGCAAGAAAACCGTACCAAGTTGCAGAATCTGCTATTGCTAACAGCTTTAGTGACTGTGATGCGCATATCAGAACTGTCCTGAGACTTGGAGCATTAGAGCTTTTAGCAAATATTCATTCCGGTCGTATTACAGCAAGCGACAAAGATCCATTTCCTCACCAACTTGCACTTCAACAATATATTAAAAATAATGAATCAAGAATAAAAAGAGTTTTGATTGCTGATGAAGTTGGTCTTGGAAAAACAATTGAAGTAGGATTGATTTTAAGAGATCGATTGATAGCTCAGCCCAATAACTTTCGCTGTCTTTATTTAGCTCCGGGTGGATTAACAGAAGATGTGAAAGAAAAACTTAGTAGCGTCATTAAAAGCCCTGAAGATAAAGAAATTATTCGAGTTGTTGATTCTTTTAAAAACTACGGTGGTTATATTCCTAGTGATGGTATTTGCGTTGCAAGCCTTAATGCAGCAAGGCGATATCTTGATAAAAAAGATAAGAAGAAACTTCCCAGTCGTGTTAGACCAAATATTGTCATCATTGATGAATGCCATCATTGTGGGAGTAAAATTGACTTGATTGGCACAGATCCAAAAGATATTTCTCGTCAAATTGCCACCAAGTCTTATAAGGCAGTGCGTCAAATTATCAATGGTGAATATTGGGAAGATTCAGAACCTCCTGAGTTAGTTATTTTAATGAGTGCAACTCCTTTTCGATCTGAATCACAATTTACCAATTTACTTCGTCTTTTAGCCCATCAAGTTGCAATTGATAATGCGTTTGCTGGCAATATTGGAAAAGAGGAGTTATTAGAAGCAATTAAAAAAGAGGATTCTCCTGTTTCCATTTTTTGGAGGCAACAGGATGAAATTTTAAGTTGGTCGAACAAAAAATTATTTCCCAAATTGACCATTTTAAGACCTCATTTAGAAAGACCTGATTTAGCACACGAAATCATAGTCGATAATCAATTAGAAGAACAGGGGGACAATAGTGATATTTATTATGTCAGTGAAGAAAACTCAAACAACAATGACAAGTACAAAAATCTACCACGTTTGGCAAAAGTTGATCAGAATTATTTAGATGACCTAAATAAAATCAAAAAAACTCTCAAAGAAATTTATCAAACTCATGATGAAAATTTTGGAGGTTTTTCTTCCGCTCATTTAGAAACGTGCTTAACAAGCAGTTCTTTGGCTGGAGCTTGTTGGATTTTTCGATGGTGTGTTCGCCATCATTCAGTATGGAATAACGATGAAGTATATCGCAGTGATATATCGGAAGATACAGAAAAACTAAGAGAATTAATAAAGGAAATTTCTCGTCAAATGGCTTCTTTTGATGAGAATCGAGATCATGAATTTGCGTCAGAAGTTCGGTTTCCTTCAGACAATAATTTTGTATTTCAACGCTCAAATTTACAGGGCAAAGTCCCGCAGGTTCGTCAATTTCAAATTGAAATGCTTAATAAAGATGAGGAAAAACCTTTTGTTGCTGATTCAGAAGAAATTGTTATATTAGCAGATCTAGCACTTAAACTTTTACGTTCAAATGGCATAATTGAGAATGCTAAGTTAGATTGGTTAAAGCAGATGCTCTTGGCCTATCCTAACTCTCGTTTTCTGGTTTTTACAGAAGTCTTACAAACCACTGCAATTATTACTGCAACTTTCAAGAAAGAAAGTGTTTCTTTGACAGGAAATATGAGTTTAGATGAACGACGAGAAGCTATCAGGAAATTTTATGATAAGAAAAAAAATTATCGAATTCTTGTTGCTACATCTGCTGCAGATGAAGGGTTAGATTTTCAAGTAGCCAATAAAGTTGTCCATTGGGATTTAAGCCCGGATCCATCAGTTCTTATGCAACGTAATGGACGAGTTGCACGATTAGGTCAAGTTTCAGATGTCACAGCCTATTACTTGATTCTGGAGGGAACTTTAGCTTATAAACGAGACTGTGCCTTATTACGTCGCTTATCGAAAGCAGGAATAACTGATCCAAAAATGCTTGAGAAAATTTATGGTATTGCAGTCACTATTTCCAATGATGAAGATTTTGAAACGGGAGCTATTGATCAAATTATCAAAAAAGCTCGAGAAATCAACGATCTAATGGAATCTCAATTTCGTGAATTAAGCACTCATCAATTAAATATTGAGTTTGTTATTGGACGAGATGAGCTTAAAAAACGCCTCCAAAACTGGTTACAGCTAGACTACTTAAAATTTGATATTTATAAACATCAAATGAAATTTGAAACAAGACAATGGGAACGTCCAATTTTTACTAATTCTGGCACCACATCAGAGAAAGAAGAATCAAAAATACTATCTTTTACATCTACTCGTGGAATGAAGGAAAGAGTTATCTGTGAAAAACCTAGCTCTAAAAATACGAAAAGAATTATCTTTGATCAAGAATTTGGTCTTTTTGGTCAAGAAAAAGAAATTGATAGCTTAGCTGGTCTTTATCCTTGGGATGTTCCTGGAAAAAATATGGAGATGAGGCGTTATCAATCAAATCGCTCAAAAGACTATATTGGGAGTCTTTGTGAAACTTTAGCAAGACAAAAAAATTCTGACTTTATTGCTATTTCAAAGCAAGCTTTTGTCTCTCAATTTCCTGAACTAGAAAACACTAAATTTTTAATGTTTGCAACTCATCCTCTCAGAGAGCTTGAAAATGTTGATCCTCAAAAAGTTGCTAAATACTTAACTTATTACAATTTTCCAAGTGATTTTCAGTATTCAACTAACGTAATTGGGGCATCAGCCAGCGAAATATACAGGATGATTAGCTTTTTAGAAGAACAAGCACTCACAGGATTCATTCAACCAGACACCAGCCTTATTAACGAAATCAGCCATGCTTCGACCTTAATTTCTGATTGGGTTAATAAAGCATTTAAAACCCCCAGTTCTGAATGGGATTAGGATGTTGAAGATGATACTTACTTTGTTCCAATTCCTGTTGCCTTAGTTGCTATTATTGACGATAAACAACAAGGATAAACCTCAGATTATCGTTTTTATCCCGCAACCTTTATAGGTTATTCACAGTAAATCCTAAGTGAATAACCTATTTTTGATTCAGTCCTGAGCCATTGACCTTTGTCCTCCTCTCCTATTTTTTTCATCCTTTTTCTTATATTTTTAATTAAGTTATGAATTTGTGGTTTGTGCTTTTCTATTTCAACATCTTTATAACCTAACATGGCTTCTATTAGCTCTTCATACAAGCAGACAGTAGGTTGTTTATTATTTTCCAAATTACGTTTTGCCATAAAACATAGTAGGCGTTCTTCCTGGGGAGCTAAATTAACCTTGATTCGCTGGCCATTAACCATTTCATAAAGACTAAGCTCACTAACACTGAAAACCCAAGGCCCGACGATCATATTATGAACAGGCTTTTTAGTTTTATCTGGGTCGAGATCCAGAAATTGTAACTGCCAGTCCTGAATTTTGATAACGTCCTCATGCAAAAGATATTCCTTACCGTCTTTGACAGCCTTCAAATCAATTTCGTAGCCATTTCTGATTATGCTTGTTCCCCAAGTACTATTGTCTTTGATGACCCATCCCCCAGATTCTCGGCTCAAAATACAGTGATCCCAGCGAGTAATTAACTTTTTTTCATTATCCGGTAAGACAATATCATTTCCATCCCTGTCAACAGTATCTCCATATCTACCAATAGAATATCTTGTTTCTGGATAACGCTTATTTAGCTTAAAATAACTAACATTGCCCTGAGGATCTTTAATTTTCAGTTCTGGATAGTAAGAATACATAATCTAAAAGTCTAAGAAAGTGTGAGATTTTCAAGTTTTTGTTTAACGTAATTCCTAGCGTGTACCGCCATCGCATAATTAGGATTACAGCTAATCGAGTGCTCATAGGCATCTAAGGCTTGCCGATACTGATCTAAACAAGAATAGGCCTCTCCCTTGATATACCAAGCTTCATAGTGATCCAGTTGAAGTCCTAGGATAATTTCACAAATAGTAATAATTTCCTGATAATCATCATGTTCTCTCAAAACTTCAATCTCCTCCAACCTTTCATTCAGAAAATGCTCTATCTCGTCTTGGGTATTTCTTGTACCCCTAGCAATTGTGAAATAGGAAAATAACTTTTTCGCATTCCAGCGTTTGTAGCGATCCTTAACCAAACACCCTGAGATAATTTTTTCGTAAAGAGGATCAATCTTGTCCGTAAATATCGGCAACTCATGGCTGATTTTCCACAACAAACCTACCGCATCCGTATGGGGAAAAGGGTGCTTCCCTGTCAGCAAGATAGTCATTAGAATTCCCAAAGACCAAATATCCCAATGGGGAGAAATAATTCCGTGTACCGCCTCCGGGGGCATATAGCGATAACAGACACTCATGCCATCGACACTGGTTTTGGTGCTAGTCGTTTCCCCCAGAACACGGGAAATACCAAAATCCGCCACCTTCCAATGGCCTTGCGCCCAGAGTATGTTGTCTGGCTTAATATCCCGATGGACAATGCCCTGCCCATGGAGAAAACAGAGCGCTTCCAACACTGACCCCATCACCTGATCCCGTTCTGACTCTGGCAACAATTCCCCCTCTGCCAACTGCTCCAAACGATTTCTCAGGGAATATTCTGCCAATTCCATCACCAACACCAGAAAGCGATGTCCCTCCATCTCGGTCAGAAAGGAACTGTAAAATCGGATCAACTTTTCATGTTCGAGGGTGGTGGCCAACTCCAACTCTTGGATCTGCTGTTGTTCCCTCTGGTCATCCCAGATCACCAACTTGATTGCTACATTGGCGATCGCCATTTCCCCAACGGACTCCGCCAGAAATACTGCGCCAAAACCACCAGTTCCCAGTAAAAACTGGAGGACATAGCTTCCTTCCAAATATTTTCCTTCCAAGCTCTTCCAGGACGACAAAAACATAGGCTTTCACCAGAAACAAGCAAAGGTATTACACAAACCATGCCCTCCTGGAAACCATCATAGGTTCGCTAACCAAATGAGGATATAAAGATTAGTAAAGAAAATTACTCTGTTAATGCCAACACTGATTGCACCTGTGTTTGTAGGAGATAATCCATGGCCCCGTATTTTTTATATCGGCCATGGGGATTTGCAACATTTAGTTAAGAATTCATGACGAAGTTTTTTTACTTGGTAGGATTTAGTCCTTGGGCAAGCACAACTTGCCATAGGCCAACTTCTGAAATTTCTGCTTAACATGAACCCCTCCTCTTCCCCTCCCCAATCTACGGCTAATGTTAAGTTTGTCCTCCTGATTTCGGGAGTAGCGGCCCTGGGGGGGTTTCTGTTTGGCTTTGATACAGCGGTGATCAATGGCGCCGTGGCGGCTCTACAAAAACATTTTCAGACTGACAGTCTGTTAACGGGTTTATCAGTGTCCCTGGCCCTATTGGGATCAGCATTGGGAGCCTTTGGTGCGGGCCCGATCGCCGATCGCCATGGACGGGTCAAAACCATGATTCTAGCGGCGGTACTATTCACCCTCAGTTCTATTGGATCAGGTTTACCTTTTACCATTTGGGATTTTATTTTCTGGCGGGTGTTGGGAGGTATTGGGGTGGGGGCCGCTAGTGTGATTGCCCCGGCCTACATTGCGGAAGTGTCGCCGGCCCATCTGCGGGGGCGTTTAGGGTCTTTGCAACAGTTGGCCATTGTCTCCGGTATTTTCATTGCCTTGTTGAGTAATTGGTTTATTGCCTCGATGGCAGGGGGATCGGCCCAAAATTCCTGGCTATTCGGGGCGGCGGCCTGGCGCTGGATGTTCTGGACGGAACTAATTCCCGCCTTGCTCTACGGCATTTGTGCTTTCCTGATTCCCGAATCGCCCCGGTATTTAATGGCCCTAGGGCAAGAAGAAAAGGCGGCGGCCATTTTGCACAAGGTGGAGGGGGGAGACGTGGCCGGTCGCATTGAAGAAATCCGGAAAACGGTCAGCCTAGACCACAAACCCCGCTTTCGTGATCTGCTCACTCGTCGGGGAGGATTATTGCCCATTGTCTGGATTGGCATGGGGCTATCGGCATTACAACAGTTTGTTGGCATTAATGTAATTTTTTATTACAGCAGTGTGCTCTGGCGATCGGTGGGTTTTACCGAAGAAAAGTCTTTGTTAATCACCGTGATCACTGGTTTTATCAACATCCTCACCACCCTAGTGGCGATCGCCTTTGTGGATAAATTTGGCCGTAAGCCTTTGTTACTCATGGGCTCCATTGGTATGACCATTACCCTGGGTATCCTTTCCGTGGTATTTGGGGAGGCAACGGTGGTCAATGGCCAACCTACCCTGACGGGAGCCGCTGGGGTAATTGCCTTGGTGACAGCTAATTTTTACGTCTTCAGTTTTGGCTTTTCCTGGGGCCCCATTGTTTGGGTGTTATTGGGGGAAATGTTTAATAACAAAATTCGGGCGGCGGCCCTATCGGTAGCGGCGGGGGTACAGTGGATTGCGAACTTTATTATTTCCACTACTTTTCCTCCTCTGCTGGACACGGTGGGTTTAGGCCCAGCCTACGGTTTATATGCCACTTCAGCGGCTATTTCCATTTTCTTTATTTGGTTTTTTGTGAAGGAAACTAAAGGTAAAACCCTTGAGCAAATGTAATGGTTTTTGTTGTTGGAGCAAACTAATTGACATTAGCTTAGTCCACTTAATTTTATTGAAATTTAATTCTGCTCTAATTTCTTTTTAAGTTAATTTAACCATCCAGCACTGACTTTATTTTCCGGGAGGGTACCGAATTGTCATTAGCAAGATTGACTAAATCCATGGGTTTGATTTGTGGTTTGGCGATCGCCAGTGGACTAACAGCGACGTTATCCAGTCATGCCCAAGCTGTTCCTGGAGATGAACCCTTTGCCCCGGTTAATCGTTACCAATTAGGTGGTGAAAATTCCGGTAACAAAGTCAATCAAATTACCTCAGTGGCGGAATTACGGGATGTGCAACCCAATGATTGGGCCTTTGCCGCTCTGCAAAGTTTAGTGGAACGTTACGGTTGTATAGTGGGTTATCCAGACCGCACCTATCGAGGTGATGCCGAAGGCACACTGCGTGCCCGTGCCCTCAGCCGTTATGAATTTGCGGCGGCATTAAATGCTTGCTTAAACACCATTGAGCAACTGTTACAGGCAAATGTCTCCGTGGTTCAGGGGGATTTAGACTTACTAAAAAAATTAGCCCAGGATTTCCAAGCCGAGCTAAAACAATTGGCAGTTAGGGTCGACAATTTGGCCACCCGCACCGCTTTTTTAGAAAACCATCAATTTTCCACCACCACTAAGCTTTATGGCCAAACCATTGTGTCCTTCGACGACGTCTTTGGCGATCGGGTAGGGGGAGATAGGAATGAATTTCAACCGCAGTTAGCCTACCGGGTGCGCTTTAACCTAGAAACCAGTTTCACAGGTAAGGATTTGCTCAGAACTCGTTTGCAATTCTCCAATTTCTTCAATGGAGTGGCACAAACTGGCACCAATATGACCCGTTTTAACTATGACGATAATTCCAACAATAATGTGGAAGTAACCCATCTTTGGTACCGTACTCCTTTGACGGATAATCTCACCCTGCGCTTGGGTTCCGTTGGGGTGGGCTACACAGACTTGGTGGATACATTAACGCCCCCCACCATTGCCGATGATGCCCTGGGAATTCCTTCCCGTTTTGGGGAGTATGACCCCATTTACCGCCGGGGAGGGGGAGGGGCGGGCTTGAATTGGCAAATAACCCCGACTTTACAACTGAGTGCGGGTTACTTAGCCACTAACCCCAATGATCCCGACAGTGGTAATGGCTTGTTCAATGGCGGCCACCATGCCCTTGGTCAATTAGCCTACCAAACCGCCGATGGAGGTATTGGCTTTACCTATTCCCGTTCCTATTTTCCTGCTGGCGAGACCAATTTAATGGCGGGCACCGGTAGTTTCCTGGCTATTCAACCCTTCGGAGAGGCGATCGCCACGGCGGGGGATTTTTACACATTGCAAGGGTATTATCGCATCACTCCCCATGTGCAGCTCCATGCCTGGGGCGGTTATGTGGACGCCCAGGCCCAGGGCGGCGGAATGAGCAACTTGGCCGATGGCGTGGGAGGCACGGTGTTGAGGGAAGTGTCCTGGAATCGTTCCGCTATTTGGTATGGTTTGCTTGGCATTAGTTTCCCCGATGTGGGGGGAGAAGGGAATTTACCGGGCATTGCCTTGGGTATTCCTCCCACAGTCACGGCTAGTAACTTACCTGGAGCAGTGGGACAAACCACTCCCTACCATTTGGAAACGTTTTACCGCATTCAAATCAATGACAATATTTCTATCACCCCCGGATTTTGGGTAGTGCTAAACCCTGAAGCTAACAGCAATAACGCCACCCAATATGTGGGGCATATACGCACTAGCTTTCTGTTCTGATCCCCCAGCCATCAAGACTGGCACAGCCCCATAAAATCGATTAACTGCCGCACCAACTCCGGTTTGGTCACTGCCAAAATAGTCGAACCGTCTTCGAGTAACGTATTGCCGTTGGGAATTTTTAAGTCTTCATGAGCATTGGCCTGGTAACCAATAATCAGAGTGCCGGAAGGAAAACGGGGATCCTGGGCGATCGCCGCCACACTGCGGCCCACAATGCTGCAATTGGGGGGAATGGAAAGTTTTAGCACCTCAATTTGTCCCTGCTCAAAGTGCATCATGGCATCCACCTGGGGATACTCAATGGCATTGATCACCCGGTTGAGGGTTAATTCTGTAGTGCTGATAATGTGGGTCGCACCGGCTAAACGGTAGGGTTCAGCAAAATCCCCATCACTCATGCGGACGACAATTTGAGGCACCCCATAATGCTTGGACAGGGTGACTAAAGCCAAATTTAGGGCATCTTCCTGGAGCGCCGCAATCACAGCCCCCGCTTTACGAACCCCTGCTTCTAGTAAAACTGAGGTATTGACTGCACTACCTTCAAACGCCATCACGCCAATTTTTTCCCGGGCATACTTACAGGCCAGGGGATCGGTGTCCACTGCCGCCACCGTGTGGCCCATTTTGAGCAAATTTTTGGCCAGATTGGAGCCAATGCCCCCCATGCCACCGATGAGAACGTACATTTTTCACCCTTTGCACCACAGGCTTGATTGTAGTGGAAGTTAGGTGAAATTGATGACTGTCGCTTTTGGCATTGGCTCGAAAAGCTCCCCCCACCTGCCGATGATGGGGAAAAGTCTTTGTGAAAATGCTCCACGCTTGTCGTAGTTTGGCTAAGTTAGCTGAAGAGGATAAATTAATTTACCCCTTGCTAACAAAGCCTAGGCTCCCACTGCTTCTTTGGCTGCGTACATAACCTCCAGGGTAATTTCCGACAAGCCCCGCTCCCGGGCAAATTTTTCCGTATTGCGTTTGACCTTACCCCGCACAAATCCTGGTACCTTGTTCAACTCAGCTTGGGCGGTGCTGTGCCAACCGAGGTCGGAGTCACTGGAAATGCCTTTGGTAATCACTTCTTTGGTGTCATGACCACCGAAAATTTCCAACAGATGGTCTTCCATGCCCAGGGTGAAAGAGTTGTACACCAAGTCAGCGATTTGATTAGTGCCTTCGTAGCCCAAGAATGGTTTATAGCCCAAGGGAAAATTCTGAATATGGATGGGGGCCGCAATGACGCCACAGGGAATATCCAGGCGTTTACCCACGTGCCTTTCCATCTGGGTGCCAAAAATAGCCGCCGGTTCAATGCGGGCAATGGCATCGGCGATCGCCCCGTTGTCTTCACTGATCAAGACTTCGTCACAGTATTCGGAAACCTCGGCCTTGAACCAATCCGAATCATATTTGCAATAGGTTCCTGCTAGGACAACGTGGATGCCCATTTCCCGGGCCAAAATTTTGGTCATAGCGGCCGCATGGGTATTATCCCCAAAGACCACTGCTTTTTTGCCGGTGAGATTTTGACAGTCAATGGAGCGGGAAAACCAGGCCGCTTGGGAGACGTGACGGGTTTGTTGCTGGATAAAATCTTCATAGTTAACATCGAAACCCTGGCCATTGAGTACCTCTTGAATTTTGCGGATACAGCGGGCTGTTTCCACCACTCCCATGGGGGTAATGTCCACATAGGGCATGGCAAATTCTTCCTGGAGATATGCCGCGGTCATCAGGCCGATTTCTCGGTAAGGACAGAGATTAAACCAGGCTTGGGGAATTTTGGCCAATTGGCCCACGGTGGCTTTTTCTGGTAGAACTACGTTCACTTCAATGCCCAAATCTGCCATTAAACGCTTTAATTCGGTGCAATCATGTTGGTTATGGAAGCCCAGGGTGGTGAAACCAATCAAATTCACCGATGGTTTGGCAGTTTTTTCCGTGGCAATATTGCCCTGTTTAAGGGCTTTCTTCAGATAAAACTCGACAATCTGCTTAAGGGTGCGATCGGCGGCCTGCAGTTCGTTAAAGCGGTAATGGTTCACGTCCGCTAGCAAAACATCACAGACGGCATCCATCTGGGCCCGGTCAACAAAATTCTCTAAATCTTCCTGCAAAATACTGGAAGTGCAAGTGGGGGTCAGCACAATCAAATCCGGCGTTTCTTCCCCATCCTTGCGGACAATGTTATCCACTACTTTTTCTTGGGAGCCACGGGATAATACTTGGCGATCGACCACACTGGTGGTGACGGGGGTAAAATTCTGTTCCCGTTCCAGCATGGAGCGCATGACGTTGAAATAATCATCCCCCAACGGAGCGTGCATAATGGCGTGGACGTTTTTAAAGGAACTGGCAATGCGTAGGGTGCCAATGTGGGCCGGGCCAGCGTACATCCAATAGGCCAATTTCATAGGGTCAGACTCCGGGGGCGTAATTCACCCTCAAATTGTCGGTAAAAGCCCTGGCCTTGTCGAGCAGTAACTTTACATTTTGAGTGGGCTTTTAGCTTTCTATAATGCTTATTATGATTGAGTTTCAGCTTTATTTAGCTCAATTATTTTTTATGGTTTTCCATACAATTCTTAATGGTTAGACATGATCGCCATAAGTATTTATGACCATAACCTTAGGTTCTGGGGGTCAATACTCCAAAGTCAGCATCGTATATTTTGCACAATCTCGGTACGGATATGGTTAATTTTAAGACAACAACCAAACTAATTTAATGACTGATTTACCTCAAATCTTAGAACAGCATATTGTCAATTGTTCTACCACTAAAAGCTTTCAGCGGGGAGCAGACTATTTTCAACAGGGAGCAATGAAATTCCTAGTAAGACGGGGCACGGCCACAGATATGATTTAGCCACCCTGACGATCGCCACTACGGAGGCTGTTGTTAGGTGTTTTTTTAGATTTATGATTAAACCAATTAAAGGTTGGAGTTTGAGGTTATGCCTGTCAAAATTGCGATCGCCCAAATAAAAGTTGAGCCGGGTCAGCGTATTATTCTAGATCAAATTTCCTGGCAGGAATTTGAGGCGATTTTGGAAGATTTGGGGGAACATCGTCATTCCCATATCGCTTATTACAAGGGAGTTTTAGAATTTCGGATGCCTTTACCTGGCCATGAACGCACTAAAGTTTTGATTTCTCATTTACTTGTGGTTTTACTAGAAGAACTAGGCCTGGAATGGGAATCCCTTGGCTCCACTACTTTTAAAAGCAGACCTATGCAAGCAGGCATTGAGCCTGATGATTGTTTTTATATTGACAACTATCAAGCTGTGGTGGGCAAACAACGGCTGAATCTAGAGGTTGATCCTGTACCCGATTTGGCGATCGAAGTAGATTTCACCTCTATTACCCAGGTCAGTGCCTATGAGGCATTGGGCATTCCTGAAATTTGGCGATATGAAGATGGAAAATTGGAAATTAGTTTACTAGAAGAAGGAAAATACATTAACTCTTTTATGAGCAAAGCTTTTCCTTCTATTCCCATTATTGAAGGAATTTCCCTTTGTTTAAAAAAAAGCCAGGTGATTCCTATGAGTGCTTTACGTCGTGAGTTTCGACAGTGGTTACAGGAATATATCTAAAGAGACGTACTTCCGTTAACCATAATGATGGACGATTTGGTCGGGAGATAATCCCATGCGTTCATGCCAGATCATGATGTCTTGAACTGTGATCCGGTGCCCAGCAATGCGGGGTTTTTCGACCCAGGTTCCTGGGGTGATCTCAATATGATTGATTAGGGTTGTCGCCATTAGTATTTCCTCTGTATTGCACCATTACCCTCAGTGGCGATCGCCGGGAGTGTTAAGCAACATACTCCCGACCAAAAATAAACTCCACGGTTGTACACGATCGCCGTTTTGATGCAGTCAGTTCAACTAACCTATTTTTTCTGCACCACCCGCACTGGAGTGCCATTTTGTACCATGCCGAACAAAGCCACCACATCTTGATTCCGCATTCTGACGCAACCATGGGAAGCCGCTGTGCCCAGGAAATGCTCATGTTTTTTCGGAGTGCCATGGAAACCAATGGTATTTTTACCATCACTCCAAAAACCGATCCAACGGATACCGATGGGGCCGTCCAAGCTGGCGGCGACCTTTTTGCCATTCCAGGGATTTTCCCAAACCGGATTTTCCACCATTTGAATTACCTGGAAATTACCTTGGGGCGTTTCCCAGCCTTTTTTTCCCACTGCCACGGGGTAACTGGCCAAAATTTTGTCATTTTGGTAGGCGTAAACTTTTCGTTCCCCTAACACCAACACAATATGGGTAGCCAAGGCCTGGCTGTCTGGATTGGTGGGGGTACTGACGGGAGCTGCTGGGGGAATGTAGGTGGATTCGGGAATCGGTTTGAGGGGAGGAATGGCACTACCCCCATTGAGACTACTTTGGGCCTGGACAGTGCTGGGGATAACCAGACTAGTTGCAGTCAAACTAACACCACCCAACCAAAGGGCGACACGGGCTAGGGGAGAGACTTGTTTCTGCATAGGATTGACAAAATTAAAGGGAACGATAGGGTTTTAACAATACGAGATTGAATACAGACCAATAGAAATACTATGTTAGAGGATCATTATCGATGCTGTCTAAGTTCCATGGGCTGGGAAAAAGACGGTGTGGCGATCGCCACGATGCCCCACACTTTAGCTCCCTTTTCTTCCATGACCCGTCGGGCTTCTAGGGCGGTGGTGCCGGTGGTAATAATATCATCCAAAATTAACCAAGGCTGGCGAGTGTTAAACCCTGGCCCCGTAGCGAGGGCAGACTGCAATTCCCGTTGGCGATCGCCGGGGCTAAGACCAAACAACGCTTGGGTATCCTTGGGCCGTTGTAAAGCCTGAGAGCGCAGGGTATAACCTGTGAGGCGGCAAAAACCGACGGCAATTCTTTCCGCTTGGTTAAATCCCCGTTCAGCCTGTTTGCGATTGCTAAGGGGAATAGGCACCACCTGGGGAGTTATTTTAAGTTTAGCTTGGGGTTGTTGTAACCATTGTTCTGCCAACTGCTCTCCCAACCAGAGGCCAATGCCGGGTTGTTGCTCAAACTTCATGACCGTTAAAACTCGCCGCAGTTGCCCTTCGTACTGGCCCCAAACAAAGCGGGGAAATTTTCCTTGCCATTGCCGAAGGTTAGAGGGAAAACGGTGGCTCAAAATTTGTCCAGTGCAATCCCGACAAAAATTATCTTGACTAGGTTTTTGACAAAGAGGACAAGGAGTTTGAAACAAGAGGGAACGAATTGATTGCCACATGGAAGACAAACTTACGGGAATTTAACGCTAGTTAGAAGAAGTATCGGCTCATAACCTAGATACTGTATCCGCCACAATGGCGATCGCCTGGTCAATTTCTGTCTGGGTGGTGAACCGGCTTAAACCAAAACGGAGACTGGCCTGGGCACTGGTTTTATCCCGGCCCAGGGCATACAACACATGGGAAGCTTCGGTGCGGTAGGAAGAACAGGCGGAACCAGAAGATAGGGCCAAGCGGGGTTGCAATGCAGTCAGCAACGCCTTGGGATCGACTCCGGTAATACTGACATTGAGGTTGCCCGGTAACCGTTGTTCATAGTCCCCATTCAGCACCACCCCCGTAATTTTTGCTAGACCCTGCCAGAGTTGATCCCGCAATGCCCGCTGGCGATCGCCTTCTGAAACTAAGTCTTCCCCTGCTATGGCCAAGGCTTTGGCTAAACCGACAATCAACGGCACCGGCAGAGTTCCCGAACGAAAATTCCCTTCCTGTCCCCCCCCCAACAGTTGGGGCGCTAACCTCACCCCCGGATTTTGACGCCGATATAGTCCGCCAACGCCCTTGGGTCCATGGATTTTGTGCCCAGTGAAGGACAATAGATCAATGTTCAATTGCCCCACATCCAGGGGAATTTTGCCCAGGGCTTGAGCCCCATCACAATGGAAAATGATCGATTTTTGGTAACATAACCTGCCAATTTTCTCCAGGGGTTGCACCACGCCAATTTCATTGTTGGCTGCCATCACGGAAACAAGAATGGTATCGGGCCGTAAAGCCCTTTCCAACTCGGTTAAATCCAGTAAACCATTGGGCTGTACGGGCAAATAGGTCACCTCAAACCCCAGGGATTCCAGGTAAAGACAGGGAGCCAACACTGCTTGATGTTCCGTGGCTACGGTCACCAGGTGTTTCCCTTGGGCAAAGTAAGCTTCCGCCACTCCCCGAATGGCCAAATTATTAGCTTCTGTAGCACCGCTGGTGAAAATAATTTCTTCTGGTTGGGCCCCCATGGTCTCGGCAATTTCCTGCCTAGCTTGTTTAATGGCCGCTGAGGCTTGCCAACCGTAAAAATGGGCACTGCCCGCATTGCCATACTGCTCTCTCAGGTAAGGGAGCATGGCTTCTAGTACTCTAGGATCGAGGGCGGTGGTGGCGTGGTTGTCGAAGTAAAGGGGCCGTTCCATGGTGCTTTCCTCAGCTCATTGATCCCGGCAGTTCCTAGATCGCTGGCTAATTTTGTTCAACTTTTGGGAGACTTAAATTTAAGGATAACGTTTTACTTTTTTGGCTCTGTAACCATTGGACAAAGGCGATCGCCAATTAACTGACCGGCCAGTTGATGGCCTTGAACATTCCAATGGCCTACCCCAGGAATGGTGTTATCAAAACCGTGCCAATAGCTCTGCTTCGCATCGGCTTTTTGTTGCATGGTTTTCGCCAGGGTCAACACAGCAAAATTTTCCTTTTGCCCTAATTGTGCCAACCGCTGGTCAGGGTAGAACAAATTCTGCGCCCCCAACTGTTTTAATTGCTCCCGCACTTGGCGATCGGGGTACACCTGGGGAGGGTTACTAATTACCACTGCTAGAAAATCAGCCTTTTCTTCCTTACTTAGCTGACTAATTGCCGTTATTAGGGACTCCGTCGCGGCCCAGGCTTGCTTCCAGGCGGGATCAGTGGGTTCCCGATATAAATTAACGTCGAAATCCAGAGCGGGAATGATGTCAGTATTAGCCTCTTGCTGGGTGGTTAAAGTCCGTTGGGTCACCCATTGCCGTTTGGCTTCGTTGAGCACCTGCAACAGCCGCACCCGGTTGATCAAGCCGTACAGCAATCTTCTTGGAGTACTATCCCGCCGTTGATAGGCACTTGTTTCCTTAAAATCGAACTTCATTTGCCATTTACCTTCCACCTCTTCCCAAAAGGGCGCTAGGCGATCGCCAGGGCTTAACTGTCGAGAATTATTGACAATGTCATTGCCGGTGAAGATTTGTAGCAACACTAAATCCGGTTGGTATTCAATAGCATGGTGCTGGAGGGTTAAATATTCCTGGGCAGTGCCGTAGTCCCCCACGCCAAAATTAATCACTTCCACCGTTTTGCCCATTAAGCCAGGACAGGAGGCCAAATTTTTTTCTATGGCACTCCAATAGGTCTCATCTTCATTAACTTGAATTGCTTCGGAAAAGGAATCCCCCAACACCACAATGCGGTACGTATCCGCCGATTTCTCCTTTTCGTAATGGCGATCGCGCAGGCCGTTGGCGTTAATGCTCACTAAACCATTGCCTTCATGGGTCCAACGGGCGGTGAAATTGGGAATTAAGCTATGACCCCGTTGGGGATCTACTTGGTAAAAGCTGGGATAACTAATCCCCATCAGCCTCAGGGCCACTTCCGTCACCACCACCGCAAAACATAAACTGCCCAGCACCAGTAAGGTATTGGCTAGCCATTGTTTATTTTGAGGAGATTTTGCCATGGAGAATAAAATGATTGCGGAAAAATTCAGTTATTGACGGATATACATCGACTCCAACTATATCTAATCACCATCCGACCATTGGGAAATCCCCAGTGAATCCTGGCAACCATGGGAAAATTTTCTTTTTTACTAATGGTCTCGTCTATTCCCTGCGAAAAATTTTTCCCCAGAGGTAGCAAATAAAAAATGCGATGTACCCTTAAGGAAATTAACCTTGCCCGACTGTGCAATCTAACGTAGCTATTATGACTAAGCGAACCTTTGGGGTAATTGGACTGGCAGTAATGGGGGAAAATCTCGCCCTCAACGTGGAAAGTCGAGGCTTTCCCATCGCCGTCTATAACCGTTCCCCCAACAAAACCGAAAAATTCATGGCCGAAAGGGCTGTGGACAAAGACATCAAAGCCGCCTACACCGTAGAAGAATTTGTCCAATTGTTGGAACGTCCCCGCAAAATCCTCGTAATGGTTAAAGCTGGAGGGCCCGTGGATGCAGTGATCGATGAGTTGAAACCCCTTTTAGAAGCAGGGGACATGATCATCGATGGCGGTAATTCCCTCTATGAAGATACGGAGCGTCGCACCAAAGACCTGGAAGCCACCGGCCTGGGCTTTGTTGGCATGGGAGTCAGTGGAGGGGAAGAGGGCGCATTGCTAGGCCCCAGCTTGATGCCCGGGGGCACCCCCACCGCTTATAAGGAATTGGAGCCGATTCTGACTAAAATTGCCGCTCAAGTGGAAGATCCCGATAATCCTGCCTGTGTGACTTTCATTGGCCCTGGAGGGGCGGGGCATTACGTCAAAATGGTGCATAACGGCATTGAGTATGGCGATATGCAACTAATTGCTGAAGCCTACGACATTTTGAAAAACGGCTTGGGCTTGAGTAACGAAAAACTCCACGAAGTTTTTGGCCAGTGGAATCAGACTGATGAGTTAAACTCCTTCCTAATTGAAATCAGCACCGACATTTTTGCCAAAAAGGATCCCGAAACCGGGGGGCATTTAATTGATTACATCCTTGATGCGGCTGGGCAAAAGGGGACGGGGCGCTGGACAGTGATGAGTGGTCTAGAGTTGGGGGTGCCGATTCCCACCATTTACGCCGCCGTTAATGCCAGGGTAATGTCTTCCCTCAAAGAACAACGGGTAGCCGCTTCCAGCCAACTGTCGGGGCCGGGCAAAAGCTTTAGTGGGGACATGGAAGCCTGGATTCCCAAGGTGCGGGATGCCCTCTACTGCTCGAAAATGTGTTCCTATGCCCAGGGCATGGCCTTAATTGCCAAAGCTTCCCAGGAATTTGGCTATGACGTTAACCTGCCGGAAATTGCCCGCATTTGGAAAGGGGGTTGCATTATTCGAGCCGGCTTTTTGGACAAGATCAAGAAGGCTTTTAAGGATAATCCTCAGTTACCTAATCTGCTCCTCGCTCCGGAATTCAAGCAAAGTATTCTGGACCGCCAGGGGCCATGGCGAGAGGTATTAATCCTAGCCAACGACATGGGCATTGCAGTGCCAGCGTTTAGTTCCTCGTTGGATTACTTTGACAGTTACCGGCGGGCGGTGCTTCCCCAAAACCTAACCCAAGCGCAACGGGATTACTTTGGGGCTCACACCTATGAACGCACTGATAAACCCAGGGGAGAATTTTTCCACACGGAATGGCTTGATTAGTTCCTGTTTGTCCTATTCGTCACCCCCCATCCCTGGGGGGAAATTTTTGATGACCTAATTCCAGCAATTACCGAGGTTCAAGCTCTGCCCTAAGCCGCCAAGGGAGCATCATTTTCCCCATAGACTACTTGTTGGTAGTAATCCACTAACTGCTTTGTGGCCGCTGGCCAGCCCCATCGTTCCGCTTCTTGCCGGGCATTTTGTCGTAACAGTTCTCGATCGCCAGTGGCAGACATTAACCGTTGGGTAGCCTGCACCACTCCCCTTTCCACAGTGGGATCAAAGAGATAACCGTTTTCACCATCGGTGACAATGTCCAAAATCCCCCCAGAGGCCGCCGCCACTACGGGACAGCCCGCCGCCATGGCCTCCAATAGCACTAAGCCCAGGGTTTCGGTACGGGAGGGAAAAATAAACGCGTCAGCGGAAGCAAAGGCCGCCGCCAACTCTAGTCCCTGCGTATAGCCCGCAAAATAGGTATTCGTACCAGCAAAGTGGGCTTCTAAATTTTTCCGATGGGGCCCATCCCCGACGATCGCCAAGCGGGCCTGGGGAATGGCTTCGAGCACAGGCTTAATTTCATCGATCTGTTTTTCTGCCGAAACTCGGCCGACATATAAAAATAGGGGGGCATCGGGGTGACCCTGGGACAATTTTTGCCGCATTTGGGCCGACTTCAGGTGGGGCTGAAACAGTTCCGTATCTACTCCCCGTTGCCATAGATCTACCCGTTCAATGCCGTGGTGGACCAATTCCTGCACCATGGCGGAGGAAGTGCAAAGATTTAATTCCGCTTGGTTGTGGGCCAGTTTTAACAGTTCCCACAGCACCCCTTCCAGGGCCCCCAGGCCGTAATGTTGCAAATATTGGGGTAAATGGGTGTGGTAAGAAGCTACTAAGGGAATATGCAAATTTTTGGCGTAATAGATACCCCCCAAACCTAATACCGCCGGATTGACCACATGAATCAAGTCCGGTTTGAATTTCAGCAGGGCCTGTTTAATTTGGGGCGACGGAAAAGCTAGCTTCAATTCTGGGTAAAGGGGTAAAGGCATGCCCTTCACTCCATGGATTTTTGCCCCCTTATATTCCTTGAGTCCCCCCTCCGGACAGAAGATCAACACCTGATGGCCTTGGCGTTGGAGATTTTCCACTGTGTGCTTCAAACGGGTGACAATTCCATCAATTTTGGGCAAAAACGTTTCCGTAAACAGGGCAACACGCATAGCTAGATGGGGGGGTAAATCAGGTCGACAAAATTCAACAAAATGGGAAGCACTATCTAAAGTCCGGTTCATATCCGGCGATCGCCCTTCACAACAAAACTTCACAATCCGGCGGCGGGCCAACCTACAATACTATATCGGCAAAACTTCCCCTTGCTCCCGCCAATAAAAGGCCAAATTACTCAAACCATATTTTTTCTGGCGCATCAACTCCAACCCAGCAATCTGCTCCGGTGGTTGCCAATGGCGTCGGTCATATTCCACCGCTATTTCCCCAGTGGAGCTGAGGAGTTGCAACTCCCCCACTAGGGTCAAAACGGGGTTGTACAGGCCACTGGCATAGGGGGGATCAAGATAAATGCGGTCAAAAGTTTGTCCTGCCAGGGTTGGGAGCAATTTCAGCACATCTCCCCGCAAAACTGACCATTGTTGCTCAGGCTGGGCTAGTTTTTGCCAATTTTCTTTGATGATGGTGCAAACTTTAGCGGACTGCTCGATCGCCACTACTTTATCCGCGCCCCGACAGAGGGCCTCCGCCCCCAGGGTGCCATTGCCCGCACAGATGTCCAACCAGTGGCAGTGCTGAATTTCTCCCCGCCAAATATTGAACAATGCCAGCCGGACTTTACCTGTGGTGGGTCTGGTCTGTTGCCCCGGTAGGGTTTTCAGGAGGCGATTGCCATAAATACGCATAGCACCAAATAAAAATTGATCCTCCTACCGCTGACTGCTCAGGCAAACTCAGAAGGAATTCTTCAAATTCTCACATCGGGGCAAGAAAGGAAAGGGGGCAGAAACTAATCCTCTGACTAGGGGCGATCGCCAAACTGTCCCTGAAATATTAAGAATTATTGCTGTTTCTTGTTTCATCTGTTAACGTGTGCTTCAGAGAGTGCATTTAACCGCGCTGAAACAATTTTAGGAGGCGTCTACCATGCTCCCCATGCATCAGTGCCAGTCAAGCCACCACACCCTAGACTGAAGAACTATCCGAGGCGATGGTTCGGGACTAGGTCAAGAGTCATGCCTACCATTGTCTGGAGCACCGTTTGTCTCCGCCCAACTCGTTAATTTTTCCCATCGCGTTTAGATTGAACCATGGCCATAGTTTCTAGGTAGGCCTAGTTCCTGGCACTGCCTTGGCCCATTCCCCGCTAGCACCTGGAATGGCAGGTTAGTTTTCCGCCTTGGGATTAGCGAGAACCCATTTTCCCAATACCGTACTCAACCCAAAAATCTCTCCCTGTCGGTATTCGTTCTGTATCTATCCCCAGGGAGAACACGCCTCATATTCCATAGGAGGTAAGCAATGAATTTACTCAACAAAACCGCTTTAGTGACCGGAGCTTCCCGGGGCATCGGCCGGGCGATCGCCGAAGAATTAGCCAAACAAGGTCTAGAAAAAATTATCCTTGTGGCCCGCAACCACACCAGTCTGCAAACATTGGCTGGTGAGCTCGAACAACGACATCCCGGATTAGAGGCCATTGCCTTGCCTCTAGACCTGACCCAACCCGTGGCCGTTAACACGGCGATCGCCAGAACCTGGCGGGATCATGGTCCCATTCATTTACTGGTGAACTGTGCCGGAGTAGCCCATCAAAATCCCTTTCTCCATAGCCGCTTCCCGGACGTTTACCAAGAAATTTCCCTTAACTTGATGGGGTTATATTGCGTCACCCGTTGCGTGGCCCGGCGCATGGTCTCCCAAAAAGAAGGCACCATTGTCAATGTTTCTAGTTTGATGGGCAAAGTGGCGGCCCCCACCATGGCTACCTATTCCGCCACCAAGTTTGCCATTCTGGGCTTTAGCCAAGCTCTGCGGGGGGAACTGGCCCGCCATAACATCGCGGTGGTTACCCTTTTACCCACCCTCACCGATACGGATATGGCCAAGGGTCTGCAAAAATTCCGCTGGGTTAGAGCCATGACCGCTGGCCGGGTGGCCCAGTCCCTTGTTAAAGGTTTAAAACAAAACCGTAGTGAAATCTTGGTGGGTTGGCAGAGTCATCTGGCAGTGTGGTGCCAACGCTTTGCTCCCCAATTATTGGAGCGGGTACTGCTGTTGGCTACCCCCCAATCGGTTTGATCCTCTTTTCCGAGTAGGCCCTCTATCCCAAACGTTAAGGGTCGTTCTAAAAAGTTCTCCATGCTCCCCCATCAACTCACTGTATTTCCATTAGGTTTGGGGGACTGGCAAAACTTTTCTTCGCAATTGAGTAGCGGACAGTCTAATTAAACAGATTGCCCAACTCCAATGCCCATCGGTATAGGCCACCCAGCAGTGTGAACCTAATCCTTCTTTGAGGAAGTCTGGATCAATTCAATTTTGTAGCCGTCTGGATCTTCCACAAACGCAATGACAGTGGTGCCGTGCTTCATTGGCCCCGGTTCCCGCACTACTTTACCCCCCTTGGCTCTGATTTTGTCGCAGGTGCCATAGATGTCTTCCACCCCCAGGGCAATGTGGCCAAAACCATTACCCAAATTGTATTTATCGGTGCCCCAGTTATGGGTCAACTCAATCACCGCATTATCCGATTCCTTGCCATAACCCACAAAGGCGAGGGTAAATTCCCCACTGGGGTAGTCTTTTTTGCGCAGTAAATTCATCCCTAGAATGTCACAGTAAAATTGGAGGGATTTGTCTAAATCTCCCACCCGAATCATGGTGTGTAGTAAGAACATAGGTTTTTGATAAGCTAAGTTTGCCCAACAGGCAGATCCTAACAAAATCTTGGCGATCACCCTTGGACTTAATTTTTCCAGTGTTCAATGGTGGTGAACCGTTGTCACCATGTCTAAAAGGGATTGCCAATCAGAGAAAAGCTGGCCCAATAGTAGGGATGGGAGAGTTCGGGATTTCTCAACGTTAATAATTCATCCTCCACGGCGATTGCCCCCCGGGAAACCTGTAGTTCTCCCCCATTGAGAGCAATTTCCCCGTTAATCATCTTAATTTGGGCTTCTTGCAGGGCTTTGGCCTTGAAGGAATTGGCCTTCAACTGCCAGTAAAATTCACTCATTAACGCCATGGTACCCAGGTCACTCACCCGCCATAAGCTCCCCAGGGCTGATTTGACCCCCGATTGCAAAGCTAAGCCCACAAAGCCCAATTCTGCTTGAGTATTACCCAGGGCCGTGGTGCAGGCGCTAAGCACTAAAAGATCAACGGGGGGATCCTGCCATTGCAAATTCCTAATCTCCTTGAGGTTCAAACGACTGTTCACAAATTGAATGTAGGAGTCGGCGGGGGAACCGGCATTAAATTCTGCGTGGGTGGCAAGATGGACCAAGGCAAAGGGCTGTTCTTGGCGGGCCGCTTGCAAATTTTTGACGGTGAATTTTTGGTTTAGCATGGCAACCCCAGGCCAGGGTTGGGGGGTGATGTTCGCAATCTCCAAAGCCACCCCCGGTAGGGGTTCCGCGTCACTAAATTCCGAAGATCCCATGGCAAGAATGTTGGCCTGGCTGAGGTCGGTGGGGCTCCATTCCGTGAGGTTGAAGCCGGGAATGCGGGTGATGGCATATTTTTCGGCTAAAAACTGTTCTCCATCGTAGAGGGCGGCAAAGGGGAGGGAACGGAGCTTGGGGCCGACGCAAAAAATCAGGGTGTCAATGGCATTGGCTTTTAATTCATCCGCCACAGGGGCAATCAACCAGTCATATAACTTTTTGCCGGTGACCCGATAATCTTGGTTGCGGGGATCACTCACTTGCAGAGAAAACATTTGCACGGTGGCCAACAGATTTTGTTCTGCCGTGTTGAGCACCTTCACCCCCACCGGTGGGCGATCACCAGTTAATAAACAAATGGAAACCCCTTTTTCTTGGGGATTAATCCAAAAAATAGCCGCTTTTTGTCCAGTTTGTTGCTGTAGGGAAGCTAATTTTCGCCCAATTTCCTCCGTGGTTAAACCCAGGCTCGAGAAATCTTCCCGAAAATAATCTTCGTAAATACCAGCCCATTTACCTTCTAGATCGGTAGTTAGCTCATTGACCTGTTGGATGTTTAGAGCGTTACTGGGTTGCAAACTAACCAAAATCGGGGCCGAAAAATTTACCTGGGCTTTTACCCAAGGGGCGAATCCTACCAGGAGAAATAGTCCCAGGAAGACTCCTGCGGCGAAACGTCCCCATTGGCCAAGGGGAAATGGGAATTTATTTGATTTATTCACAACATTTCCTCAACTTTAGTGACAATAGCCTGGTGTATTTGTTCCATCGACAAGCTAGCATCCAGACGACAGCATTGACCGGGGTAATGGGCAAAAATTCTGCCGTAATTACGATGCACACTGGTCAGCTTTTCCCTCTGTTCATAGCACTCCCTTGCAGTTTGGTCACTCCGTTGCAGGCGATTGCCAAGGCGTTGTAGGGCCAAATCCACCGGTAGGTCTAGGTAAATTACACAGTCAGGGTGGGGAAAGGATTGATTTAAGCGTTGGACAAATTCCCAATCTGACTCTGTGTGACAATTATAGGCGAGGGAAGAAAAGTAGTAACGGGTGGTAATTACATGGCATTGCCGGGCCAATTGGGACTCTACCCCATCCCCTGGATTGTAGAGATGATAATGGCGATCAGCCGCGAATAAATAACCCATTTGGGCTTCAAATTGTTGGGCATCATTGTAGGTAAACAGATCCCCCTGTAAAGCTTGACGAATTAAGCGACCCACAGGGCCGTTGGTGGGTTCGGGGCTGAGCACGGCCGCCATGCCTTGACGTTGGAAATGGGCCAACAGGAGATCGCCTTGGGTAGTTTTCCCGGATCCGTCAATGCCTTCTAGGACAATAAATAATGCCGCCATAACTTTTGCCAATCTTCCCTGCTAAAGTGTTTCCATTCTTTCCAAGTGGGCTTTAATCTCCCTTGGCGATCGCCAGACTGGGCGCAGTTGATTCTGACTATACAGGGATAATTGGTCGCCGTTATGGGGGGAATCGGGCTGGCTAGCATTGCCATAGACCAAAATGCTCTGGCCCCTAGGGCGATCGGCAAATTCCACTAGGCTCAGGTAACTGTCCCCGGCCAAGGCCTGGAATCGTTGGTTGGCAATGGTGCCCAGGGTCAACACCCGAAAACTTCCTAGGTTACTGGGAGCCCCATTGGCCGGGGAGGTAAAGTTTCCTGCCTGCATTTGCACCACTTCTCCCCAACTGATAGCCAAGTCATCGTAGAGAAACTTCACCTGGGCCGCCACCCCTTCTAGCACTGCCATAAATTTATTAATGTCCGCCATACCGCTGGGGGTATGGAGGGGATCGCTTGGGTCCCAAGTTCCCCCCAGTACTTTATCGGCCCCAATGGTCAGGGCCCAGAGCATAAACAATACCGCCCCCCGACTGTCTGGCTTGGCCTGTTTGTCCCAAGCCTGGAGTACCTCCGCCGCTTCAATGCCAATGGGATTAGCTAAGGCTTTGGCCGCCGACACCAACAAAGGCACAATGCGATCGCCCAATTCCATCTGACTGTTGAGGGCCTTTTGCTTAAATTGCTCAAAGGTCAAGGGCGGTGTATTTTCTAGTAGTTTAATGGAGCGTTGGGTCCGCAACAAAGCTGGGGCAAAACTCAAGTCCGGAGCGGCCAGATTAGGGGGATAATCCGCTGGATCTAACTCCGGGGGAAAGGTACTGGTCCAGGGGGGATCGTTACTGTTTTGCAGCCAACCACTCTTGGGGTTAGTCAGCTTGGGCAATTGTTCATAACTGTAGTAACCAGGGTTTAAATCCGTACTGCTGTTAATCGGTTGCAGACGGTCCCAATCTTGCCAACTGCCTTCCCTGATGGGGGTCAATGTATTGTAAAGATAAAAAATATTACCCTGGCGATCGCCGTAGAGCACATTGAACATGGGAATTTGCTGCTCTTGCCAAGCCCCTTCAAACTGCTCTAGGTTTTGGGCTTTACCCATGCGCAAAAATTGGCTGATGGCACCACTGCGATCCAAACCAGGAATTTGTAGAGTGTAAGCCTTACCTCCCCGTTGGGCCACCACCATACCCGCCGCACTGCCTAGGGTTTCCCATTGCAGGGTTTGGTAACTACCATTGCCCTGGAGAATATTGATTTGGTGACTATGGCGATCAAAGGATTTAACTTCCCCGTCCCATTCATAGCCCCCTTCTGTCAAAGTGAGGGCATATTTGCCGACGTTATGGGGGTAATTGACCGTCAAGCTCCAGCCCAGATTATTGTTAAAACCCATGGCCGGCACAGGAGTTCCCACAAAGGCCGCCCCAGTTAAATCCAGACCAGGGGCCACCAATTGGGCCTCCGTGAGACGGAACCGTCCCCCCCAAGGTAAATGGGGATTAATCAGTAACAAGCCATGGCCTGATTCACTTTGTTTGGGGGCGATCGCCCAGGCATTGGAGGCAATGGGCACATTACTGGCGGGTATTTGGCCCGCTAGGCTAGCAATGGCTTGGGGACTAGTCACAAATTCAAACAGCAATAACCTCTGCACATGGGCCACCACATCCTGGGCGGTAATGGGCAGTACTCGGCGCAAACTGGGCTGACTAAAATCCGGGTGTTGTTGGAAATAGTTATTAATACCCTGGGCAAAACTTTCTAGGTCACGGCGCATGGCAGGGGTTTGGGCATCTAACCACACTGCCGATCGTCGGGGGATATTCATCGTGTGCACATACTGATCATTATCTAGGTAATCGATGCCCCAATATTCCGCCCCTTTACCCCTCGCTTCCCCGTACAGGGTCAGGAGTAAATCCCCGTGGCCCTGGGCCTGGGCCCAACCGAAACCTTCCATTAACTTGGTTTCATTGGCCGCAAAAATATGGGGTACTCCCCAGCTATCCCAAAAAATTTCTGTTTTGTTATTGGCCCAGACAGGGTTACCAATGCCCAACCCCAGTGCCAGCACAAATAGCAACACCAGTCCTAAACCCCGCCGTAATTTACCCCTTATTTGCACCAGCATCCGTCCTGAAAATCTCCGTTGGCGGTTCAATTTTAAACGAAACTAGAATAGGGGTTTAATAATTTTGATCAGAGTTTGGGCGGTTTGTTGATATTCCTCCTGGTCAAACATTTGGCTGGCCAGGGCATTGAGCTTAATTTCCACCTCGTTGGGTCGTCTACGGCTCAGGATAAGTTGCTCCACCAGGTCATCTAGAGCATAACTGCGTACTAAACTCCAGTCTGGGCTATGTTCGTCCCAACTTTGAAACAGCACCGAAAACAGCAAAACTTTTGCCCGTAAGGGATTGGTATATTGCATAATCTCCGAGCGGATCTCAAACAGATCGTATTCCTTCTTCTCAGTTTGGGCTTGGAGGAGAGTACCCGGAGGAGAAGGCACCACAGCCCCCAACACCGTCAGAATTGGTTCACTTTGGCGGGGCCGGGGGGGAGGAGTCGGTATGGGCAAAGCGTTAAAATCGACGATGGATGTTGCTTGGGCCTTATTTGCTAATGCGTCCGGGGAAGGGGCCATGGTCAAATTGGTTTGGGGCTCATTCTCTAGCACGGAAGCGTGGTCACCTTGGTGGGATTCTCCATCATAAAGAACCTGCATTTGCTCAAGAATCAACTTGGCGATCGCCAAATAGAAAGTGGATTTGTTGATATTGTTGACAATTTGGCTAAAGCCTTCCTTTAACTGGCTAGGGGTGGGATAGCGTTGCCGCAACTCCAACAATAAATTAGCTAACCCCACCTCCTCGATGGCCTGGAGATTGTTTTCCCAGTAACCCCGGGCCACGGCGAAAACTAACTTTTGAATGCGGACCTGTTCTCGGTGCTGAGCCAGAATGTGGGCTATCTGGGTCGCCTGATATTGCGGATCCACCACCCGATGCACCGGAGTCGGGGATTGATTTGCAGAGGACACCGCGGCGATCGCCCCTTCTTCACCCTTAGCATCCCCTGGAATGGCCGTTTCCCCATAGGCTGTATAAATTGGCCCCAACTGATCCAGTATGGTTTTGGCCACCGCCGCATAAACCTTGGGACGGTTGAGGGTTTTAACTAGCTTATAAAGAGAGAAAGTAAACTGTTCAATTGTCGGCTTCTGTACTACCAACTCCGCCAGTAGGGCATCTAAACCATTAGTGTCGAGCACATTGGGATCGTTCTCCCAGTATTTTTTCGACAAACAAAACAATAACTTCTTGATCCTTTGCCCCTCATCCTGTTCTTCAAGATAGTGGGCTACATCAGCCAGAGCACTGGGGGGAATAGACATGGGAGCAAAAAACAACCAAAAAAAACCGGCTTAATTAATTATGACAATGGAACCCGCCCATACCCAAGCTTAACGGAATATGGCCAGAAAAAAGTAGCCGTCCTGCAATCAAGACAGCTACCGAAAGAGGCTTGGGAACGCACCGAAAATCCTAATCGTTTTGCAGAAACAGCAGAAACAAAGGAATGCAGTTTAGTGGACGACTAGCTTCACATTGGCATTTTGTAAGCCCCGTTGTTTTACTTCAGCCAAGGTTTGATTAACGGCGTACTTTTGGTTGATGGAATTGATCAACTCAGTTTGATTATGTTTTTTGGCTACACCCCAAAGATCAGCGATCAAGTCGAAGGAACCATCACTGTTGCGGGACCAACCTAAATCGTAATCACCATCTAAAACGGCCACAATGTCAGCCCGGATGCGTTGGCCGTTGTAGCCCCGCACATCAGCTTCGGTTTTGGTGGTGATACCGAGGTCATTAAGGGAAGATGTTAAAACTTCAGCGTTCGTGATCTTAGTACGGAGAGTGCTGAAATGAGACATGGTGGATTTCCTCCAGAGAAAAAAGTCAACAACAACAATTGAGAAGTGGGAAATGCCGCCATAAAAACGGCTTATCTTAAACTACTAACCCTTGGGCTAGTCTTTGCTCCTGCAACAACAGGAGAAAGCTTGTTAGAACTCCAGTCGCTGATATTCAGCCACGGAAGCGGAGGCAGGCCGGGCCCTTTGTCGGGCCCAATCTCGAAGCGCGGTGACCTGCTCTACCATGGTGCGCGACAGGGGCAACGTCGATTTGATCGCTGCAATAATGTCGAGCTGGTTAAATTCTCTTTCTTGGGCAAAGGCTTCGTACATGGCAGCTACGATCGCCTGCTCAATTTCTGCTCCGGAAAAACCGTCGGAGGTGCGGGCCAGTTCCCCCAGGTCAAAACGGGAGGTGTCTTTACGCCGTTTATGGAGGTGAATACGGAAAATGGCTTCCCGTTCTTCCGCAGAAGGTAGATCAACGAAAAAGATCTCGTCAAAGCGTCCCTTACGGAGAAATTCTCCGGGGAGACGATCGACCCGGTTGGCCGTAGCCATTACAAATACCGGCGAGGTCTTTTCCTGCATCCAGGTGAGGAAACTACCGAAGATCCGACTGGAGGTTCCCCCATCAGAGTCTCCGGAACCGGCTCCCCCAGCAAATGCTTTGTCCAATTCATCAATGAACAAAATAGCTGGAGAAATGGACTCGGCGGTTTTCAAGGCATTGCGGAGATTAGCCTCCGATCGCCCCACCATGGAACCGTCATAGACCCGCCCCATATCCAAGCGCAGCAGGGGCAAACCCCAGAGCCGGGAAGTGGTTTTGGCAATCAAAGACTTACCGCAACCGGGAACCCCTAGAATCAGCATGCCCTTGGGTTGGGGCAAACCGTATTCCCGAGCCCGCTCGGTAAAAGCGTCGGAGCGCTGGGTCAACCATCTTTTCAGCTCCTCCAGTCCCCCCACGGCCCGGATGGTTTCATCCTCCTCAATGTAATCAAGGATGCCGTTGCGACGGATCAACTGTTTTTTCTCGGAGAGGACAATTTCCACCTCCCCTTCGGTTAACTGTCCCGCTTTGACGTAGGCTTTGCGATAGACCTTTTCCGCCTCATCCTTAGTTAATCCCAGGGCCGCCTTCAGCAGTTTTTCCCGGGAATCTTCCCCTAGGGCATGGCGAGACTTACCCAACTGTTGCCCCAGCACCCCATCCAGGGTAGCCAAATCGGGCAGGGCAAAGTCCAACACCACCACGTCCTTTTCCAGTTCAATGGGGGTTTCCTGGTAGGGGGACATGAGCACGATCGCCTTTTCTGTGCCCTTAAAGCTGGCGATCGCCTCCCGGAGCCACCGGGTCACCGCCGGAGAAGAAATGAAAGGATGGAGGTCTTTGAAAATGAAAATGCCCGGTTCCTGGCGCACCACCCACTCAATGGCCGCCTCGGGGGAGATGGTATTGTGGTGGGTTTTTTGTTGGGTAGCACCGTATTCCCGAAAGCCATGGGTCACAGTCCAAACAAATAGCCGTTGATGCTGGGTGACCTCCTGAACGATGCGGTACACCGCTTGCTCAGCCCGCTCTTCCTCGGAAGTAACGAGATAAATCAGGGGGTATTGAGCTTTCAGGAGTACACTCAGCTCTTCTTGCATGGGTTCGACCAAAAATTGGGGGAAGGAATGAACAGGAAATCGATGCGAATGATTTTGCCTAGGGCCAACCAAAAACTGGTCAACTTAGCAGGGAATCAACATTTTTTCCCCATCGACATCGGCAGTCACCGGAGTATCCTCCACCAGAGGTACGGATGACTCTTCGTTATCGTTCAGGACACTGGGCTGATCCTTCAAGGACATCATCTGGCCGTCCCGCATCACCATTGCGGCGTCGCATTCGGGGCAGATATGCACCTGATGGGTTTTGCCATAGGTTGACTTTTCTTCGGCTTCGACCTTGTCCGGGTGCTTGAGGTAAAAATCAATGGCCCGTTCTACGATCGCCGACATAGATTCAGCGTCAATGGCTGAGCGAATTCGGAGTTGCCGATGGATGCCCGGCGGCATATAAAGTGTGACCTTTTGCTTGTCCTGCATATCACTAATGATTAGGTTACCCATCGGGTATAGTACCCCAATTTAATCACGCGCCACTATCCTGTCAAGCCACTATGCCACTATGCCTGCATTTTTGTAATATTTCGTTACAAAAACTAAATTGCCAAGGAAATTGTCGCTTCAATTACAATCGCTGTCCCCGTTTCCTTCCAAGCTGAATAATGGAACCGTGGCCAAGAACCTGTTTTAGAGTCCCTTAGCCATTCACTTTTAGGGAGAAATTACTTCAAAGTCCCCCAGAATGCGGGGATTTAAGGGGCAGATCAGAACTTTGTCAACGGACTCTGAGAGGGGAGATTTTTACTTATTTGACCCGTAAACTGCCCCCCTGTCATCACCAAAAACTGATCAGCAATGGCACCATGGCCCAAGTCTAGACCACCATCAATGGGGAACAATGCAACTTCAGAGCTACGACCCAGGCAATTTCTACGACGAACTTTTTTCCGCCCCGGGGCAACCCCGACCTCAAGCCGCTCCTCTCATTGATTGGATGGGGCAGTTATCACCGGAAATCCTCAGACAACACCATGAAACGGCTCAAATTGCCCTCTTTAACCTGGGGGTCACTTTTCGGGTTTATAACGATGACCAGGGGGTAGAGCGTATTTTTCCAGTGGACATTATTCCTCGCATTATTGCTGAAGCGGAATGGCGATCGCTCGAAAAAGGATTGAAACAACGCATCAAAGCCCTGAATTGTTTTTTGACCGATATTTACGGCCCCCAACACATTGTCAAAGATGGCATTATGCCCCTGGACATTGTTGAATCCGCCAGTGGATTCCTGAAGCCCTGCATCGGTATCAAGCCCCCCGCCGGAGTTTGGTGTCACATCACCGGCACTGATTTGGTTCGAGATGGCAAAGGTCAATGGTTTGTGCTGGAAGACAATCTACGGGTGCCCTCCGGCATTTCCTACGTCTTGGAAAATCGGCGAGTGATGAAAAGTACTTTCCCCGACATGTTCCAAACCATTCCAATTCAACCGGTGGATAGTTATCCCAGCCAATTATTGGAAACTCTGCTTAACCTGGCCCCGCCCCATTTGGCAGCCCCGGTGGTGGTAGTGTTAACCCCTGGTATTAACAATTCCGCTTACTTTGAGCATTCCTTCCTCGCCCAACAGATGGGGGTAGAGTTGGTGGAAGGCCGGGATTTAGTGGTGGCCGACGGCTATTTACAAATGCGTACCACTAAAGGCTTACAGCGAGTGGATGTGGTCTATCGTCGCCTGGATGATGATTTCATTGACCCAGAAGTATTCCGTCCCGATTCCCTCCTGGGGGTAGCAGGCTTAATGGAAGTGTATCGCCAAGGGCGGGTGGCCCTAGCCAATGCCCCCGGTACAGGGGTAGCGGACGATAAAGTTATCTATGCCTATGTGCCGGAGATGATCAATTACTACCTCAAGGAAGAACCTCTTTTGGCCAATGTGCCCACCTATCTATGCTGGCGGGAAGAGGATAGAAACTATGTGCTGGACCATCTGGAGGAATTGGTGGTCAAGTCCGCTAACGAAGCCGGGGGATACGGAATGTTGATGGGCCCTAGTGCCAGCCCGGAGGAAAGGGCGCAGTTTGCCGAACGCATCCGCCATAATCCCCGTAACTACATTGCCCAGCCGGTGCTCAATCTCTCCCGGGTGCCCACTTTAATTGGTGATCAAGTGGAAGGTCGCCATGTGGACCTCCGTCCCTATATTCTGAATCGGGGAGATGAAATTTACGTCCATCCCGGTGGCCTGACTAGGGTGGCTCTGCGGAAGGGATCTTTGGTGGTCAACTCTTCCCAAGGGGGAGGCAGTAAAGATACCTGGGTATTGCAAGGTTCCGGGCAATAATGGCTTTTGCTGTCCTGACAACCGGTTGATCGCCAAAGCACCGGCAACGATCTTGGTAGAATGGCAAATGTGTCTTGGATTACCGTTGCGATCGCCACTGTCCCCGAACAAATATGTCTCTATTTGATTGGTTTGCCAACCGTGAAAAAGCTGAGCCCCCCATGCTCCAGCCCCAATCCCCCCAGGAAAGGGAGGTGGCCGATGGGCTATGGACTAAATGTCCAGCCTGCGGTGTGTTGACCTATACCAAAGATTTGCAGAGCAATTGGCTGGTGTGTGCCGAATGTGGACACCATCTCCGGGTGGACAGTGACGAACGGATTCGTCAGTTAATTGATGCTAAGACGTGGCAACCCATCAATGAACATTTGCAACCCACTGATCCCCTCAAATTTAAAGACCGCAAATCCTATAAAGACCGTATCCGCGACACCCAAAAAACAACGGCATTGACGGATGCAGTGCAAACTGGCCATGGTCGCCTCGATGGTCTGCCGATCACCCTGGGGGTGATGGATTTCCGCTTTATGGGTGGTAGCATGGGCTCCGTGGTGGGGGAAAAACTCTGCCGCCTGATTGAGTATGCCACCCTGGAAAGACTACCGGTGATTATCATCTGTGCCTCCGGTGGAGCCAGAATGCAGGAAGGAATGTTGAGCTTAATGCAAATGGCCAAGATTTCTGGCGCGCTGCAAAAACATCGGGAGCAAAGGTTACTTTACATCCCCGTGCTCACCCATCCCACCACCGGCGGAGTGACGGCGAGCTTCGCCATGCTGGGGGATTTGATTTTGGCAGAACCCAAGGCCACCATTGGTTTTGCTGGGCGGCGGGTCATTGAACAAACGTTGCGAGAAAAATTACCCGACGATTTTCAGACTTCTGAATATTTAATGCACCACGGTTTTGTCGATGCCATTGTGCCCCGACCCCAACTGAAAAGAACCTTGGCCCAGTTGATTAGCCTCCATCAACCCTTTTATCCGATTTTGCCCCCCCTCAATGCTGACCCCAAACAGGTTAGCCCGGAGTTGGTGCTCAGCCATACGGCCCTGGCGGTGGATAATCAAATTTCCGTCAATCAAGATAGTTAAAAATTTTAAATCATCATTGCTGACGGTGATTCAATTTGGCAAAAGGACTAGAATTCAATGGGTTCCTATTAGCTACACTTGATGGCAAAATGATGCTCCGGACTAGGCAACTGCTAGAACATGGAAATAATTACGTTGGCGATTGGTGGGGCAATTGGTTTTGGCATCGGGGCGATCGAACGATTTCGGCTGAATAATAAAATTAAAAAATTACTCACCGGACTACCGGATACCGAAGAAGTTTCCCATTCCCTGTCCCTTGTTTCCTTGGTGCGGCGAGAGATTAGCCATTTAAATGATCTTTGTGCAGAATATTTAGACACCATTGCTCATTGGCGGGGAGTTATGTCCCTTTCTCCCCTCGGTTATTTGTTAATTGATCAGGAAAATAACTTGGAATGGTGTAATCCTGCGGCTGAGAGTTTGCTACACATTCGCTATTGGCAACCGGGGGAACGCAGACTTTTTTTGGAGTTTATTCGCTCCTACAAATTAGACCAATTAATTGAGCGTACCCGCCAAACCCAGATAAGCCAAACTCGGGAATGGTCATTTTTTCCGCCCCTCACCGCCGCCATGGAAAGTCGGGAGAATGGCCGTCCCCTAACGCCAGAATCAATTTTTCTCAGGGGATCGGGATTTCCCCTCAAAGAAGGCAAAGTGGCCGTATTTGTGGAAAATCGCCAAACTTTAGCGGCCCTGCGCCAGGGTAGAGACCAAGCTTTTTCCGATCTGGCCCATGAGCTAAGAACCCCGTTAACAGCGGTGGCTTTAATTGCAGAACGGTTACAAACCCGGTTACCTGCCGAAGATGGGGCTTGGGCGGAACGGTTACTGAAGGAAATTTATCGCTTGCAAAATTTGGTAGAAAGTTGGCTCCATTTAACCCAAATTACCGCTAATCCCAACCTCTATCTGGAACCGGAACCAATCAATTTACGCCGTTTACTTGCCTTGACTTGGGAGCGGTTAACCCCGATCGCCGCAGTGAAAAATATCACCCTGGATTACCAAGGGCCGCCGGAATTGAATCTAGAAGGGGACGGCGATCGCCTCATGCAGGTCTTGATGAACATTTTGGATAACACTCTCAAACATAGTCCGCCGGATGGAGTGATTTTTGTCCACGGTGGCCTGGGGGAACAAGGCATTACCATGACGATCCGGGACCAAGGTTTAGGTTTTCAACCGAGGGATTTGCCCTATATTTTTGAGCGACTTTATCGGGGGGACAGTTCCCGAGCCCGCCTACACCCCGAAAGTCAACGCCATGGCAGTGGACTAGGTTTGGCGATCGCCAAGGAGATTGTGCTGGCCCACGGGGGAAATTTAACGGCGGCTAATTATGAAACCGGCGGAGCAATGTTCACTATTGAATTACTCCATCGGCCGAATCTGGATGACAGTTCCCAGGTCTGAGTTTTTTCAAATTTGCCTGGGTGGAGAAAACCAAATAAAAGTGAAGAAGCATTGGAGGATTTTTTGCGGTCAGAGCAGATTAAAAAATCTTTCGTTTGTCCTAATTTAACGCGAGCATTAGTTAAACTTGGATAGAAAATAGGTTATTGATTAGGATTTATCTATGCTTGAAAGTAGAGCAACGGGCTATGAACCGCTGTATCAGCTCAAGAGCGTCGCCCCAAATGTTTGGATTGCTGACGGGGGATGGATCAAATTTTACGGACGGGACTGAACAAAATTTTGTGTAAGGGGAGTAAAATCCAATCAAAAAAAGGAGACCCCAATGGTACGTAAAAAACAAGAACCGAATCGCGTCGATGTGTTACTAGATGAGTTGCTAGAAGAGCATAAAACCCCCGAAGAAATTTTGAGAGAGTCAGGACTAGACTACTAAAACAACTAATCAAAAGGTTGATAGAGAGCCCTGAGTGGGGAACTGAATGCTCATCTGAATAACCAGAAAGAAGAAGAAAAGGGCAATAGCCGGAACGGTTATTCAAAAAAAACAGTTCAATCAAACCAGGGTGAAATGGAAATAGCAATCCCTCGAAACAGGGAGAGTAGCTTTGAGCGAGTGTTAGTGCCTACCCGAACATCAACGGACGAAAAAATTCTGGGGTTGTATGCCAGGGGCATGAGTACTCGGGACATAAGTGCCGAACTGGAGGAATTGTATGGGGCAAAGGTGTCAGCCAGCTTGATTAGCGAAGTGACAGATTCAGTAACGGAGGAAGTTAAAGCCTGGCAATCTCGTCCATTAGAGGAGGTGTATGCCATTGTTTACCTAGATGCACTGTATGTAAACATCAAAGTCTCAGGTCGAGTGAGCAAACGGGCAGTGTATGCAGCGTTGGGTATTGACCGGGAGGGAGACAAACAGCTACTAGGACTATGGACTGGGGAAGCAGAAGCCGAGGGAGCCAAATTTTGGTTACGAATCCTGACAGAGCTCAAGAATCGGGAGCTAAAGGATATTCTAATTGCCTGTTGTGATGGCTTAAGGAGCTTCCCTGAGGCGATTGAGGCAGTTTATCCCCAAACCTAAGTCCAACCAACTATGTATTGTCCATTTGATGCGTAATTGCCTTAACTCTGTCCCCTGGAAAGACCCCAAGGCAGTGGCGACAGATTTGAAGCGGCTCTGGATGTTTTTTCCCAGAAATGGGATAAACTTTACCCCGCTATCACTCAAATCTGGCTACGTCATTGGGAGCATGTCATTCCCATTTTTGACTATCCCATGGAAATTCGACGGGTAATCTATACCACCAATGCTATTGAGTCCATGAACCGTTCTTTACGTAAAGTAATTAAAACCAAAGCCGTTTTTCCCGACGAAGATTCTGTCTTTACGCTATTATCCCTCTTTCATCAATCTAGGCAGAAGAAGAATAGAATGTATTCCATGAATTTAGCAAATACTTTAATCGATCTAGCTTATCAACCTTGTTGTAAAGTTTAGTTAACTCATCCAAAACATGGGCAAATGGAAATACTTTTAACCACTTTTTGATAAGATTTATTGCATTAAATACAGAGATCACTAATCGTAGGTTGTTTAGCCATTTTTTCCACCCTTCTTCTTTATCCCATTTTTCATGCTTTTGATGATACTTTGACGTTGAATTTAGAGTCGGATTAAAATTCTCATCATAAAAACAAATCATACAATATGCACACATCACTAATTCCCACCATTTTTGAATTTGCTCATAATGAGTTACCCTAAAATCTGCCCATCCTAATTCACTTTTGCATTGCTTAAATCCATATTCTATCCATGACCTTACCCCATATATTCTGCCAACTTCTTTATATTTAATATCTGGTATTCGAGTCATTACAAACCATCCTGCTTTTTCCTCCTCTTTTTCTGTTTCTGTTTTAATTTCCCAATATCTTATTGCGTTTTTTTTGCCATAAACTATTTCTCTGATATACCTATCTTCCTGTTTTCCATCCCATCTTATATGTTCAAACCTCCTCCACTTATTTGCCCTTACTTTAGCTTCCTTTGGAAGCCAGACCCCATGATTGCTCCGGATTCCCACTGCATATTCTATTTTTAATTCCTCTACGGCACTGATAAAATTGCTATGGCTTTCTCCATATAAGCTATCTGACACTACTCTTTTTATTTTAAAACCACTTTCTTCTAGTTCTTTTATTATCTCTACTGCTAATTCCGGCTTTGTTTTATACTTATCTCCCTCTTTTAATCTTTCTTTTGGTTTAAATACTTTTGATTCTAGAGGAAACGTTACTCCATTGCAGTAACCATAGGCATTTACTGACACTATACCGCTTTCTATTTTTCCTAAATTTCCAATATATTGTCTTTTTACATAATCTGTTGTTTTCCCTTTTTTGGGGTCTCCTGTTTCATCTATTATTACTATTATTTCTCTTCCTTCTAAAACTTCTAAGATAATATTTAATCTTCTTTTTTCTAATTCTTTTAATTCCCAAGGAGAATCTGTCATGAAATGCAGTAATCCCTGTTCATTTTTCAATCCTAGTGATGATGCTATTGCAGGTAAACTCTTTCTTTTTATATCACTTAATATTCCCACAATGATATATTTAAATGACTCATAAGACCTCACTTCTGGAAATATATCTTTATACAGTTCACTATATGTGTCTACACACTGTACTGTCTTTTTCGCCTCTCTTGTCTTTGTCATTCTCCCTCCGCGCTTTTCAGCCTTTTATCTCCATTTTAATTCCCTCAGTCTGACGGAAGAGGGGTATAGCAAAGGACGAGATAGTTAGGACATAATGTAGGGAAAGAGTTAGGAAAAAAGCGATGCCAGCCCCCTACAGTGTAGATCTAAGAGAGAAAGCGGTAAGTGCAGTAGAAAAAGGAGAGAAGAAAAGCCATGTCTGCCGAACACTGAACATTAGTCGCAACACCTTAGACCTATGGATAAAAAAGAAGAAAGAAACAGGAAGTGTGGCCGCGAAGAGAGATTATGAGCGTGGTCCACGACCGAAAATAGATGATTTGGATAAATTCAGAGAATTTGCGGAGGAGAACGGTCATTTAACGCAAAAACAAATGGCAGAAAAATGGCCAGAGCCCGTAAGTAGAATAAGAATAAGTAAGGCTCTAAAGAAAATAGGGTTTACTAGAAAAAAAAACTTATATTTACAGGGAAATAGAAGAGGAAGCGAGAAAGGCATTTGAAGATGAAATCAAGCAATATGCGGCAGAAAAACTGATTTATATGGATCAAGCCGGTCTAGATGACACTCTAGACTACCCCTATGGGTACTGTCATAAATCAGAGAGATTAAAGGCAAGCAAATTAGGACATAGAACCAAGAGAGTCAGCATAATAAGTTGGTGGTGGAATGGAACAACAATAGCTCCAATGATATTTGAAGGATACTGTAACGCTCAAGTAGTATGCACGTGGATAGAAGAAATGTTATTACCAGAGTTAATACCAGGTCAGATACTAATCATGGATAATGCAAGCTTTCATCCGAAAGAAAGAATAAAGGCATTGGTAGCAAAAGCTGGGTGTGAGGTTATATTTTTACCACCATATTCACCAGACTTGAACAAAATTGAGAAGTTCTGGGCGAGACTAAAACGTTATGTTTCCCAACTTGTTAGTAATGGAGAATCGCTGATTTCTGCATTGGATATAGCGTTGAGAGAAGTGTCCTAACTATCTCGTCCTTTGCTATACCCCTCTTCCGTCAGACTGAGGGAATTAAAATGGAGATAAAAGGCTGAAAAGCGCGGAGGGAGAATGACAAAGACAAGAGAGGCGAAAAAGACAGTACAGTGTGTAGACACATATAGTGAACTGTATAAAGATATATTTCCAGAAGTGAGGTCTTATGAGTCATTTAAATATATCATTGTGGGAATATTAAGTGATATAAAAAGAAAGAGTTTACCTGCAATAGCATCATCACTAGGATTGAAAAATGAACAGGGATTACTGCATTTCATGACAGATTCTCCTTGGGAATTAAAAGAATTAGAAAAAAGAAGATTAAATATTATCTTAGAAGTTTTAGAAGGAAGAGAAATAATAGTAATAATAGATGAAACAGGAGACCCCAAAAAAGGGAAAACAACAGATTATGTAAAAAGACAATATATTGGAAATTTAGGAAAAATAGAAAGCGGTATAGTGTCAGTAAATGCCTATGGTTACTGCAATGGAGTAACGTTTCCTCTAGAATCAAAAGTATTTAAACCAAAAGAAAGATTAAAAGAGGGAGATAAGTATAAAACAAAGCCGGAATTAGCAGTAGAGATAATAAAAGAACTAGAAGAAAGTGGTTTTAAAATAAAAAGAGTAGTGTCAGATAGCTTATATGGAGAAAGCCATAGCAATTTTATCAGTGCCGTAGAGGAATTAAAAATAGAATATGCAGTGGGAATCCGGAGCAATCATGGGGTCTGGCTTCCAAAGGAAGCTAAAGTAAGGGCAAATAAGTGGAGGAGGTTTGAACATATAAGATGGGATGGAAAACAGGAAGATAGGTATATCAGAGAAATAGTTTATGGCAAAAAAAGCGCAATAAGATATTGGGAAATTAAAACAGAAACAGAAAAAGAGGAGGAAAAAGCAGGATGGTTTGTAATGACTCGAATACCAGATATTAAATATAAAGAAGTTGGCAGAATATATGGGGTAAGGTCATGGATAGAATATGGATTTAAGCAATGCAAAAGTGAATTAGGATGGGCAGATTTTAGGGTAACTCATTATGAGCAAATTCAAAAATGGTGGGAATTAGTGATGTGTGCATATTGTATGATTTGTTTTTATGATGAGAATTTTAATCCGACTCTAAATTCAACGTCAAAGTATCATCAAAAGCATGAAAAATGGGATAAAGAAGAAGGGTGGAAAAAATGGCTAAACAACCTACGATTAGTGATCTCTGTATTTAATGCAATAAATCTTATCAAAAAGTGGTTAAAAGTATTTCCATTTGCCCATGTTTTGGATGAGTTAACTAAACTTTACAACAAGGTTGATAAGCTAGATCGATTAAAGTATTTGCTAAATTCATGGAATACATTCTATTCTTCTTCTGCCTAGATTGATGAAAGAGGGATACATTTAGCCATGAGGAACTTCACTAAAAAATGGCAACGCCTTATCCGAGATTGGCGAGCTGCTGCTTTCCATTTTGCTATTCTTTTTCCTGAACGCTTTTCTCTTTAATTTTCCTCTTTACGCAAAATTTAGATCACTCTCTAGCTTAGCGTCTCATAATTATCCTAATCAGCTATAATTTTGCCGAATCGCTTTCCCATTTAATGCGACCATGAAGATGGGGTGTTTCATGGCGATGAATCATCAAGCATTGCTTTCACTTCCTCTAAAGAATAGATCGACTCGCCTTCCTGCTCCTTTTTGGCTTGTCTTAAATCTTCTAAATCCTCCAAATCTTCCAACAGCGATTGAATCTGTGTAAACTCTTCATAGGGAAGTACAACAAACTCATTTTTTCCATTTTTAGCAATAAAATTAGGATGTAAATCTAGCATAAATTTTCTACTGATAAGCGTTTTGTCTGTGTTTAATTCAATAAATTAGAATTGCATCTTCTTCGATTTCAAACAGGATGCGACAATTGCCAACCCGCAAACGATATTCCGGCGTAAAGTTTGTCAGTTTTTTGACATCTCCCTGAAGATTATCAGTTAACGCTTCAATTTTAGCCAAAATTCTTTGATTGTCAGCGGGCTGTAATTTTTTTAGAGTTTTTATCGCTTTTGGCTTAAATCTAATCTTATATTTCACTGTTAAGGGTAGATAAATTCAGAAGGTGAGCCATAAAAGGCCCACCCTAATTTTACGGTTTACTTAGCGCCCACTGGCATCCCCAAAAGATCTTCAATCTTGGGCATTTGCTCCAGGGGAATGACCCGGCCAAAGTCCTCAAAATTATCAATCTCATTGAAGTTGAGGTAACGGTAAAGTTCACCTTCAAACGGGGCAACTTTTTCCGCCACGATCGCCAGGTATTCTTCCACTGTGGGAATTTTACCTAGGAGAGCACAAACGGCGGCCAACTCAGCGGAACCGAGATAAACCTGGGCACCTTTACCCATGCGGTTATTGAAATTACGGGTAGAGGTGGAAAAGACCGTTACTCCATCTTCCACCCGGGCTTGGTTACCCATGCAAAGGGAACAACCGGGCATTTCTGTCCTGGCTCCGGCCGCTGCAAAAATGCCGTATATACCCTCATCCCGCAACTGTTGCTCATCCATGCGGGTGGGGGGACAAATCCAAAGCCGCCCCTTCACCGTTCCGGCCCCTTCGAGGATTTTGGCCGCCGCACGGTAATGGCCAATATTAGTCATACAAGAACCAATAAACACCTCATGGATGACATCTCCAGAACATTCCGACATCAGCTTGACGTTATCGGGATCATTGGGGGCCGCCACAATGGGTTCCTTGATTTCATTGAGGTTAACTTCGATCACATCGGCGTATTCCGCATCGGCATCGGCGGACATCAAGCTGGGATTAGCCAACCACTCCTCCATCTTGGCAATGCGTCGTAATAGGGTACGGGCATCCTGATAACCCCGGGCAATCATATTTTTCATCAGCACCACATTGGAGCGCAGATATTCCGCTACGGTTTCTTCGCTCAGCTTAATGGTGGAGCCGGAACAGGAACGCTCAGCGGTGGCATCGGTCAACTCAAACGCTTGTTCAACTTTCAGATCCGGTAATCCTTCCATTTCCATGATCCGACCGTTAAACACATTGATTTTGTCCCCTTTCCCCACGGTGAGTTTGCCCTGTTGCATAGCCACCCAAGGAATGGCGTTGACAATGTCCCGCAGGGTGACCCCCGGTTGTAGTTCCCCCGTGAATTTGACCAAAACCGATTCCGGCATATCCAACGGCATTACTCCCAAGGCTGCCGCAAACGCCACCAGACCAGAGCCAGCAGGAAAGGAAATTCCCAAGGGAAAACGGGTATGGGAATCCCCGCCCGTACCCACCGTATCAGGCAGCAACATACGATTGAGCCAGGAGTGAATAATGCCATCCCCTGGTTTGAGGGCCACGCCCCCCCTGGTGGAGAAAAAGTCTGGCAGATCTTTATGGGTTTTAATATCCACGGGTTTAGGATAGGCGGCGGTATGACAGAAGGTTTGTAGAGTCAAATCTGCATTAAAACCAAGGCAAGCTAGTTCCTTCAACTCATCCCTGGTCATGGGGCCAGTGGTGTCTTGGGAACCCACGGTGGTCATAATCGGCTCACAGGAAGTGCCGGGACGAATACCGTCTACGCCGCAGGCCTTACCCACCATTTTTTGGGCGAGGGTGAACCCTTTGCCGGTGTCAGCAGGGGCAGTGGGACGCACAAAGAGCGTGGAGGGGGATAATCCTAGGGCTTCCCTGGTTTTATCAGTTAAAGCACGACCAATTAAGAGGGGAATACGGCCACCGGCCCGCACTTCATCCAAGATGGTTTCCGGTTTGAGTTGAAAAGTACTGAGGGTTTCTCCAGCCTCGTTGGTGATTTTGCCTTCCTGGGGGTAAATGGTGATCACATCCCCGGTGTTGAGTAGGTTAACGTCGCACTCAATGGGTAATGCACCGGAATCTTCGGCAGTGTTGAAAAAGATGGGGGCAATTTTTCCTCCCAGAATATAGCCGCCGGCCCGTTTATTGGGCACAAAGGGAATGTCGTCGCCAATATGCCAGAGCACCGAGTTAATGGCGGATTTACGGGAAGAGCCAGTACCCACCACGTCGCCCACATAGGCCACAGGATGGCCCTTCTGCTTGAGTTCGGCAATGGTTTGCAGACCGTCGGGCATTTTTGATTCCAGCATGGCCAGGGCATGGAGGGGAATGTCCGGGCGGGTAGTGGCGTGGGGAGCGGGGGAAAGATCGTCGGTATTGGTCTCACCGGGAACCTTAAAAACAGTAACGGTAATACTTTCGGCAACTTCTGGTTTATTAATGAACCAAGCCCCTTCGGCCCAAGCGTCAATCACCTGTTTGGCGTAGGCGTTGGTGTCGCTCAAATGGAGCACATCGTTAAACGCATCAAAGACTAGCAGGGTTTTGCTCAGGGCTGTGGCGGCCGCACTGGCTATACTAGTATCTTTCGATTTGAGCAGTTCGATTAGGGATTGAACGTTATACCCGCCGATCATGGTTCCTAATAAGTCCACCGCCCCTTGGCTACTAATCAAGGGACAGGTTACTTCGCCTTTGGCGATCGCCGTGAGGAATCCCGCTTTAACGTAGGCGGCCTCATCTACCCCAGGGGGAACCCGGTCCTGGAGTAACATTAACAATTCTTCTTTTTCCGCTTCGGGGGGATTTTTCAGCAGTTCACAGAGTTCTGTGGTTTGCTCGGCGGTGAGGGGCAGGGGGGGGATGCCTAACTTTTGGCGATCGGTAGCGTGGCGACGGTAGTCTTGCAACATAGGACGGTTCTCTTTCCGGCAATATTAGTTCATGGTCGACGGTGAATATTCTATTTTATGCAGGGGAACGGGATAAGTTACCGACAAACGGTTTGGGGCATGGCGGCAGAAGGACGATGATGTTTGGCGAGATGGCGGGGAATTGCTTAGCATTGTTGGACAAGTGCCAATTTTTCCTGGGTTTAATCTTCTCTCTGGTTAAACTCCGCCAATAAACCAGGAACCAAATGGCAACCAGCAAATTTCAAGCTTAATTTTTGGCTTTTTGGACAATTGTGTAATGTGGCAATCTCTGCAAAATCAACTGTATTTCCTCCAGCAATGGGCCGATCGCCTGGTGGTGGAACAACTGGGGCAACTAACTCCCCTTAGTTTACTTATCATCCTGCTAGCGGGACTGGTCACTAGTTTGACCCCCTGTTTACTTTCCCTTTTACCTTTAACCATTGCCTACATTGGTGGTACCGCCGACGGCGATCACCTGCAATCATTCAAACAATCCCTCTGGTTTGCTCTGGGGTTGGCCATTACCTTGGCTAGCTTGGGGCTGGGGGCGGCGGCCTTGGGTAAAATCTATGGACAAATTGGCCTTGGGTTACCCATTTTGGTGAGCGTAGTGGCCATTTTAATGGGATTAAACCTGTTGGAACTATTACCCCTGCGGTTTCCTAGTTTGGGGACAACGGATTGGATTAAAGACGATTTTCCCCCGGCATTGAGGGCCCTATTGGCAGGGCTAACCTTTGGGCTAATCGCCTCCCCCTGTAGTACTCCCGTGTTGGCCAGCCTGCTAGCTTGGGTGGCTAGTCGCCAAGATCTATTACTGGGCAGTGGTCTTTTGTTGGCCTATACCGTCGGTTACGTCACCCCCCTCATTTTGGTTGGCCTGTTTGCTGGCAGTTTAAAACGGTTGTTGCAACTGCGCCAATGGTCTGGCTGGCTCAATCCCATTAGTGGCACAATTTTGCTCAGTTTTGGGGTCATTACCCTCCTCTCCCGTCTCCCCCTGGGACAGTGGTTGTCATAGAGTCCTCCCCCGCACCCTAACCAATGCCAGGTTAATTTCTGTGTTAAAATATTTATGGTAGTTTTAACTATAAATATTCCAGGAGTCCCAAAATAGTGTTTACCGCCGTTGCCCCACCCCAAGAAACCCAGCCCCGTGACCTCGTGGGGGCTATTCAACAGTTGAAAAAAGAGTTGAATGCGGTAATTTTGGCCCACTACTACCAAGAAGCGGCCATCCAAGACATTGCTGATTACTTGGGGGATTCCCTGGGGCTATCCCAACAGGCGGCCAGCACCGATGCCGATGTGATTGTTTTTGCTGGGGTACATTTCATGGCGGAAACGGCCAAAATTCTCAATCCCCATAAGTTGGTACTTTTGCCGGATTTAGAAGCGGGCTGTTCCTTGGCGGACAGTTGCCCTCCCCAGGAATTTGCCGAGTTTAAACAACGCCACCCTGACCATTTGGTGATTAGCTATATCAATTGCACAGCGGAAATTAAAGCCCTGAGTGACATTATCTGCACCAGCTCCAATGCGGTGAAAATTGTTCAACAATTACCCCAGGATCAAAAAATAATTTTTGCCCCCGATCGCAATTTAGGTCGTTATGTGATGGAGCAAACCGGGCGAGAAATGGTGTTGTGGCAGGGTAGTTGCATTGTCCATGAAACTTTTTCGGAACGGCGTTTGCTGGAGCTGAAAGCCAAATATCCCCAGGCAGAAATTATTGCCCATCCCGAATGCGAAGAAGCTATCTTGCGCCATGGGGACTTTATTGGCTCCACCACTGCGTTACTCAATTATTCCCACCAGTCCCAAGGTAAGGAATTTATTGTCGGTACGGAGCCTGGCATTATTCACCAAATGGAAAAGCTTTCCCCCTCTAAGCAATTCATTCCCCTGCCCAATAACAGCAATTGCGAATGCAACGAATGTCCCTATATGCGTTTGAATACCCTAGAAAAACTCTACTGGGCTATGAAACGGCGATCGCCGGAGATTACCTTACCGGAAGCCACCATGGCGGCGGCCCTGAAACCGATCCAGAGAATGCTGGCCATGTCCTAATGGTGGCATAACCAGGCTCCGAGATGGTCAACCAGATAGGCTAGTATGGTGGTCGAGAAGCTATTGATTGTGAGGGCGATGATGACTGCCAAGTTATCCTGGGTAGGCCGAAAACTGTTCTTTCCCCTGTTCCTGAGCGGCTGGATGGTGAGTTGTAGCCCCCTCAATCCCTTTGGCTTAGCTCAGGAATATTTGGACATTGCCAAGCTAGAAGAAATTTCCAATCAGCGCACAGTTAATGTCCAGGGCATTGTGGTCAATGTGGCTCCATTTTTAGAAGGGGGCGCTTACCAAATCCAAGATAAAACTGGAAGGGTGTGGGTCAAAACCGATCGCCAGTTACCCCGCAAAGGCACAGTGCTGAGCATCCGGGGAGAAGTAGCCTTTGAACCCATTTTCATTGGCCCCGAAAAACTGGGGGAATCTTATCTGGTGGAAACCACCGCCCCGAATCCCCAAGCCACCGCTAGCAATGACGGCCCTGATACCAGTGTCCCCGCCCAGGAAACTCCCACGGCAATCGCCCCAACAGAAAGCACTACGAACCTTGCCGTTATTGAAGAAACAACCACAGAACAAGCGGAACCGGGTGGGACAACGGAAACAACCCAGGTAACCGAAGAAGTAGTGGAGGAAGTAACCACCACGGAAACCCCAGCCTCTTCTGATACGGCCGCTAACCTCATGCCTCCTGCTAATTCTAGTGGCAATACCACCACCCCCATTCCAGTGGCCAATCCGGAAGCGCCCCGCCCGATCGCCGACTCGGCCACCGCCCAGCCCCCTAGTCAGGCCAGACCAAATTTTGACGACCAGTTTCTGCCCCATAAACGCCTCCGCAAATAGGTTGAAGGAGCAAAATAAAACCCCCTTCTAGATCAAGACGCTGGGACTTTGGTAAAGCTTTCTGCCGCCGCCGTCTATTTAGCTGGTTTGGATGCCTGAGGTCGGCTTGAGGTAGGTGTATTGCAACAAACTGCGCTCGTAATTTTCCAGCAGTAGTTGGGATTCCTCCAGGCTCATACGTTTATCCTCCATGGCCTGCTCACAGTAGCGGCGCATATTCTCCAGCAAATCTTCGGGATCGTACTGCACATAGCCCAATACTTCGGCAATGGTATCCCCCCGTACTAAATGTTCAATTTGATAACCTTTAGGATTCATTTGAATATGCACCACATTGATATCACCAAATAAATTATGTAAGTTACCCATGATTTCTTGGTAGGCTCCCACCAAAAACATACCTAAATAGTAGGGCTCCACCCTGGGGGGAGCATTTTCCTGTGCTACTTCCAGTAAAGGATGAAGTTCTAGCACCGATTTAACATCCCGCAGGTCAATAAATCGGTCAATTTTGCCGTCGCTGTCACAGGTAATATCCGCTAGAATGCCACGCTGGGTGGGTTCTTCATCCAAACGATGGATGGGCATGATGGGAAAAAGTTGGTCTATCGCCCAGGAATCTGGAGCCGATTGAAACACTGACATATTGGCATAGTAAATAGAAGCTAGGTTAACTTCTAAGTTTTCTAAATCATCGGGGACATATTCCTGCTGACGACAAATTTGTAAGATTTTATGGCAACAGGCCCAATAAATTTCCTCTGCCTTAGCCCTTTCTTTCAGCCCTAAATAACCAAAGTTAAATAAACTAATGGCTTCCGTTTTAAACTGTTCCACGTCATGGTACGCCTCTTGGTAATTATCCACCGTAATGGTTTCCCAGGTTTCCATCAAATTACGCAAAATGGCATGGTCTTTGGCCTTCACCTTGGGCAAAGGGGGATTAATATCGTTAGTGGCCACAATGTCGAAAATGAGCACCGACTGATGGCTGGCGATCGCCCGGCCACTTTCACTAATCAGCACCGGACAGGAAACTTCAGCGGCCACACAGGCATCCTGCACCGCTGAAATCACATCGTTAACGTAATTCTGGATGTTGTAATTTTTGGAAGCATAAAAATTGGTTTTGGAGCCGTCATAATCTACCCCTAGGCCGCCCCCCACATCGAGATAGCGCATATTGCCTCCCAGCTTGGCCAACTGCACAAAAATTTGGCTGGCTTCCGTCATCGCTTCCTTAATCACAGAAATGGAAGAAATCTGGGAACCGATGTGGAAATGGAGCAATTGCAGACTATCTAGCATATCCGCCTGCCGCAGTTGGCCGATCGCCGTTAGCATCTCCGGGATGGTCAAACCAAACTTAGCTCGATCGCCGGTGGAAATGCCCCAACGGCCCATGCCCTGGGTACTAAGCTTGGCCCTCACCCCTAAAATTGGTTTAATACCCAGATTGCGGGAAATTTCTATGGCTAAAGCCACTTCTGCCACCTGCTCCACCACAATAATGGGTCGATGGCCCAGACGACGGGCTAACAATGCGGTTTCAATATATTCTCGATCCTTGTAACCATTACAAATTAGTAAAGGCTGATTTTGCTGATCCGGCTCTGGATTTTCCTGGGGCTGGAGCATGGCCAGGGCAATCATCAATTCCGGTTTAGAACCGGCTTCCAAGCCAAAATTGTAGGGAGTGCCATAGCGCACCAGGGATTCCACAATATGGCGATGCTGGTTGCATTTAATGGGATAAACCCCCCGGTAGGTGTTGGGGTAGCGGTACCGGGCAATGCCCCGGGCAAAGGCCGCATTGAGGCGATTAATACGGTCGGCCAAAATATCGGAAAAGCGCAACAGTAAGGGTAAACCAATATTTCTTTGCCTCAAACCCTTAACCAGTTCGTACAGATCCAACGCCCCCCCATGGTCAGCCTGGGGAGACACGGTGACATGGCCCGCCGCATTAATGGAAAAATAGGGCTCCCCCCAACCGGTAATGCGGTAGAGGTTTTCACTGTCGTCAATGGTCCAACGACGGTCGGCGATCGCCTGGGGAGCCGCATCAGTTTCCCCCGCCTGAGTGCTGTCGGTTAACTCCGGCATTGCCATGACGTTTAGTTCTAGTTCGATTGACTGCCCTTCCATGGCTTGCCCCAAGAAAAAATAACTGCTTTCGATTGTTACATTCCTCCGACAGAATCTAGCATAGAATAGCTTCGGCAAGGCTTTCTTCTGCCATAGCTTAAACGGATGTTAACCTGACCGTCGTAATTAATTTGTATGCCCAACCCTTCTTTCCTGCCCCCAGAAACAGACCACCAAAGATTGCAAGAAATTTGGGAAGATAGCTTGGCCATGCAGTACTTGATGCCGTTGGCAGGCAACTATTTGCCTTGGAGTGGCTATGCCCTCCGCCCCAGTGGATTGGTACAAATTCTCAACACGATTTTAATTCGCAAACACCTATCCATTGTGGAATGCGGTGGTGGAGTATCTACGTTGTACATTGCCCGTTTATTTCGTCGCAATGGTTTGCAGGGCCGACTCCACTGTATTGAAAATAATTTGGATTGGTTAAATTTTTTGCAGGATGCATTGGCGAGGGAAGAGTTGACCACCTACGTCCAGCTTATCCATGCCCCCTTGGAACCCTGCGAACTGGCCTTGGGCAATGGGGAGTGGTACGATCGCCAGAAAATCCGTCACCAGTTACCCGCTAGCAAAACCATTGATTGTCTGTTGGTGGACGGACCGCCGGCCTACCAAGAAGACATTCAATATTCCCGTTTTCCTGCAGTGCCTTTCTTCCAAAGTCAGTTGGCTCCCCACAGCACTATCATTTTGGATGACATTAACCGAGCTGGGGAGCAGGAGATTCTAACCCGTTGGCAAGCATTGCTCAATGTTAGTTTTGATAGCTCCATTGGCAACGTGGCGATCGCCCATTTGTAGATCCGGGGTTAAGTTCAAAAAGCTCCCTGATCCCCCAAGTTTAGGAGCAAGCCGGATGAAAGTCCGTCAGTGTTGAAATATTGAGGATGCGAACTAGGACTTTGCCCCCAGGCTTCCAAGAAGCAAAATGCTTTACACCGTTGGACTAGTTCAGCAAAATTAAATTTGCCCCATAGATTAATCCTAATCTTCCGCTATGAAATCCCCCCAGGCTCAACAAATCCTAGACCAGGCCCGCCGTTTGCTCTACGAAAAGGCTATGGTCAAAATTAATGGGCAATATGTGGGCACCGTGGCGGCTATTCCCCAATCGGATCACCATGATTTGAACTATACGGAGGTTTTCATTCGGGACAATGTGCCGGTGATGATCTTTTTGTTACTGCAAAATGAAACGGAAATTGTCCAAAACTTTTTGGAAATTTGCCTGACCCTCCAGAGTAAGGGCTTTCCCACCTATGGCATTTTCCCCACCAGTTTTGTGGAAACAGAAAACCATGAACTCAAGGCGGACTATGGCCAACGGGCGATCGGTCGGGTTTGTTCGGTGGATGCGTCCCTCTGGTGGCCCATTTTGGCCTATTACTACGTGCAAAGAACCGGCAATGAAGCTTGGGCTAGGCAAACCCATGTGCAGTTGGGGCTACAAAAGTTTTTAAACCTCATTCTCCATCCAGTGTTTCGGGATGCGCCGACTTTGTTTGTGCCGGACGGGGCCTTTATGATTGACCGTCCCATGGATGTGTGGGGAGCGCCCCTAGAAATCCAAACCCTGCTCTACGGGGCCCTAAAAAGTGCGGCGGGGTTACTATTAATTGACCTGAAAGCGAAGGGTTATTCGAGCCATAATGACCACCCCTTCGATAGCTTTACTGTGGAGCAGAGTCATCAGTTTGACCTGAGTGTGGATTGGCTGAAAAAACTCCGCACCTATCTGCTCAAGCATTACTGGATTAATTGCAACATTGTCCAAACCCTGCGTCGCCGTCCCACGGAACAGTACGGTGAAGAAGCCAGCAACGAACATAATGTCCACACCGAAACTATTCCCAACTGGCTCCAGGACTGGCTCGGCGATCGGGGGGGTTATTTAATTGGTAATATCCGCACAGGCCGCCCCGATTTTCGCTTTTTCTCCCTGGGCAATTGCTTGGGGGCAATTTTTGATGTCACTAGTTTGGCCCAGCAACGTTCCTTTTTCCGTTTGGTATTGAATAATCAGCGGGAACTGTGTGCCCAAATGCCCCTGAGAATTTGCCATCCCCCCCTCAAAGATGACGATTGGCGCAGTAAAACCGGCTTTGACCGCAAAAATTTACCCTGGTGCTATCACAATGCCGGCCATTGGCCCTGTTTATTCTGGTTTTTGGTGGTGGCAGTGCTCCGTCATAGCTGTCACTCCAACTACGGCACAGTGGAGTATGCGGAAATGGGTAACCTCATCCGCAATAACTACGAAGTGCTTTTGCGCCGTTTACCCAAACATAAATGGGCCGAATATTTTGATGGCCCCACGGGCTTTTGGGTTGGGCAACAATCCCGTTCCTACCAAACCTGGACTATTGTGGGTCTATTGTTGGTACATCATTTTACGGAAGTTAACCCTGACGATGCTTTGATGTTCGACCTGCCTAGTCTGAAAAGTTTGCATCAAGCGTTGCATTAAAATCCCTTCTTAATTTATTTTTTGCCCAATTCTTGGGAACGGCGAAAGGCGGCCCGCACAGCTTCGATGACCGCAGAACGGAAACCCATTTTCTCCAGCACTGCCACTCCAGCAATAGTGGTGCCCCCCGGACTGGTGACCTTATCCTTAATTTGGGCGGGGTGTTCCCCGGTGTCTTTGATTAACTGGGCCGTCCCCAACACCGTTTGCAAGGCCAATTTTTGGGCGATCGCCCTGGGTAATCCGGCCAAAACGCCACCGTCCGCCAGGGCTTCGATCATCAAAGCGACGTAGGCTGGGCCCGAACCGGAAACCCCCGTCACCGCATCCATTAAATTTTCCGGCACTTCCACCACATTGCCCACCGCCGAAAAGATGGCTTTGGCCTTGGCTAACTGATCCGGCTCCACTATTTTATTAGCGGCGATCGCCGTCATACCGGCTCCAACAGTAGCGGGGGTATTGGGCATGGCTCGGATAATGGCGTGGTCAGGAAAGCCTTTTTGAATTCTTTGCAGAGAAACCCCGGCCAAAATGGAAATCACTAAGGGACGGTTAGCTCCTCCCGCTAAGCTGGCCAGCACCCGGTCTAGTACCTGGGGTTTGACTGCCAACAGCAGCACTTCAGAAACATTGGCCGCCTCTTGGTTATCGGGGGAAACTCTAACTTGATAGGTTTTTTGGAGATAATCCCGCCGGGCACCGTGGGGCTCCCCCACAATTATTTCCTCCGGGGCGTAGGTTTTTTCTGCAATTAAGCGGCACAGGATGGCCTCCGCCATTATCCCGCCGCCGATGATACCGAGTTGAATGGACACTGTAATTTAGGCTGTTCCCAATAGTATTCAGAATTATACCTTGAACCCCCAACCCCACCGATCCTATGGCTAAGTCGGGGAGACAGGGAGTTGGTAAGGTTCATTACTCAATTCATTAATCGGGAAATTGATCAGGTTGCACTAGGTAATAAACCGTTATGGCGCAACAGGGGAGCAGTTTGCGGTTGTCGCCCCCGGAATTTTTCAAAAACCACTGCGGGGGCTAAGCTTCCCCCCAAGGCCAACACCGTTTCCCGAAAACGCTTACCCGTGGTTTGCACAGCGGTTTCATTGTCCAAACCCACCTCTTCAAAGGCGGCAAAGGCATCGGCACTGAGCACTTCCGCCCATTTATAGCTGTAGTAACCGGCGGCATAGCCCCCAGCAAAAATGTGGCCAAAGGAGCAGAGAAAGGCATTTTCCGGCAGGGAAGGCAAAATGGTAGTAATTTTCGCCAGGCGATCGCCAATTTGCTCAATGGTTTCCGGGCCATTGGGACGATAGCGATGATGCAATTCCAAATCCACCAGGCTGAAATTAATCTGCCGGAGCATAGCGGAACCGGTCATAAAGTTGCGGGTGGCAAGGATTTTTTCGTATTCCGCCTGGGGTAAAGTTTCCCCGGTTTGGTAATGTTTGGCCAAGCTAAACAGGGTGGTGGGGTCATAGCACCAATTTTCCATAAATTGGCTGGGCAATTCCACCGCATCCCATTCCACGTTATTAATGCCCGCCGCACCGCTGTAATTAACCGTAGTCAGCAAATGTTGCAACCCATGGCCAAACTCATGGAACAAAGTGGTGACTTCGTAAAAGGTCATCAAACTGGGTTTGTCCCCCACCGGCGGCGTTTGGTTACAAATCAAGTAGGCTACCGGCAGACGGAGGGATTTTTGACCATCTATCAACTCTTGACCCCGGTTTAAGCAATCCGCCATCCACGCACCGCCCCGTTTTTCTGCTGGGCGACTGTAGGCATCCAAATAGAAATTGGCGATCGCCATACCCGATTCATCTAGCACTTGGAAAAATTGCACATCGGGGTGCCAGACCGGAACCGGATCTACACTGGGTTGAATAGTTACCCCAAATAACCTTTTTGCCAGAGAAAATAAACCTTCCAACACTTGGGGCAGGGGAAAATAGGGCCGCAGAGCCTCCGCATCAAAATCAAATTCCTGTTCTCGTTGCCGTTCCGACCAGTAGGCAATGTCCCAATGGTGTAGTTCTTCCACCCCAGCAAATTTTTTCAAATCAGCAAATTCCTTTTCCGCCGCCTTGTAACTTGGGAGCCGTAACTCCTCCAACAATTTTTCCACCGCCGCCACATCGGGGGCCATTTTGCGGGACAAACTCAACTCCGCATAGGTGTCAAAATCCAACAACTGCGCTTTTTCCAGTCGCAATGCCAAAATTTTTTCAATCAAGGGATGGTTATCCCACTGTCCATCCGCCGCCCGACGAATAAAGGCACGATAAACTTTTTCCCGGAGATCCGCCCGCTGACTATATTTCATAAAGGGAAGATAACTGGGATAGTCCAAGGTAATTACCCAGGGCCCATCTTCTGGAGTAGCCTTTTCTTCTCCCTTTTGTTGTGCCGTTTGGGCCGCCAGGGCTAATAAACTAGGGGGTAACCCGGCAATTTCCTCTTCAGTCGTTAATTTCAATTCAAACGCTTGGCTGGCGTCCAACACATTATTGGAAAATTTCGTGGCCAGTTCCGCCAATTCCAACTGGATTGCATTGAACCGTTCCCGTTTTTCCCCCGTTAAGCCGACACCGCCTAATTCCGCTTCCCGGATATTGCTTTCCACAATGCGTTGCTGGGCCGGCTCCAATGTGTCCCACTCGGCACTATTTCGCAGGGCCACAAAGGCTTCATAAAGGGGACGACTTTGCCCCAAACGACTAATGAAACCCACCACCAAAGGTTGCACTTGTTCAAAGCCATGGCGCAGTTCGGGGCTATTTTTCACCCCCATCAAATGGGAAATGGTGCCCCAAGTCCAACTCAGTTTTTCCTCCAGGGCCGTTAGTGGTTCCACCAATCCTTCCCAGGTGGGTTGCACAGACTGTTCCAACTCGGTCAATTGAGCTTCTAGCTCCTGCACCAGGGTGGTCACCGCTGGCTCCACGTCAGTGGCTTGAATTTTGTCAAAGGCAGGTAAACCCCGGCCTTGAAGGAGAGGATTGGCAACGGCGGCAGTAGTCATAGGGAAATATGGTCGAAGATTTTGACGGAAGGGAAAGCCCCACAACCAATGGTGGGTAATGCTCCTAGATTAACAATCGTCAGGAATATTTTCAGGGCGCGGAACCGCACTTGACAAACAGAAGTGTGTGTCTGTCTGTCAGTAAAATATGAAAATGTTAGCTGTTACGAACATTAAAACTTTAAATGTAAATATTTTGCAATATTTAGGGTTAACCGTACTTAAATAACTGGAGGCTGGGCTAGAATTACTTCTATAAAAATTCGTATAGTTGTGGGTAAAAACTATGCCAGTAGGACAAGACTTTGTAGAACAACTCAGAAAAGTTAGAGTAAGTAAAAAAGTAATAACCAGAAAAATTGGTGATGTCATATCTGATTTTCAAAGTGCAAAAATTATAATCCCTACTTATCAAAGAAGTTTTGTTTGGCCAATAGATAAGCAAAATCGTTTTATTGAATCTATTTTTATGGATATACCAATTCCTCCACTTTTTTTCCTAGAAAAATATGATGAAGAAAAGGAAATGGTTGTGTATGAAATAATTGACGGAGTTCAAAGAATAACGACTCTTTGTAATTTTATAAATGGACAGCTCAAACCTTCTGATCTTGAAAATTTGCCTCATCTAAATCAAGCTAAATTTCAGACATTACCAGCTAATATTAGTAATTTGTTTTTTGAAAGAGAGCTGACTAATGTAGTTATAGAGAGTAATACACACCCCGAAATTCAATTTGAAGTTTTCGGGCGACTTAATATGGGATCAGTATCTCTAAATTCCCAAGAGCTAAGAAATTGTATGTTTCATGGAGAATTTAATGATTTCCTGAAAGATTTAAATAAAAACAGAACTTATAGGGAACTTCTAGACGCATTTCCCAGGTTGAAACCTGCTCCAGAGGGAAAGCCAGATAAAAACAGAATGTTTGATGTTGAACTAATCTTGCGCTTATTTACTTTATATGATTTCTATAACCAGCAAACTAAGCAGTATCCAGAATCAAGAAGTGAAATTTTAAATGATTACATGAGGAAGCGGATTGACAATGACCCATCTGTTTCTTCACAGGAAGAACTAGAGAGTTTATTTATCAGACTTCTTGAAATGGTGAAAATTTGCTTTAATGGCAATCAATTCAAAAGCTTTAACGTCAAACCTTCAAAAAATTATGCTTCTTTTTCCAAACAGCTAAACGCAGCAGTGTTTGACGTTCAAATGCTGGGTTTTGTTGATTATCAAATTAATGAAATACTAGATAAAGCTGAAGTTATTTACGACGCTTTTATAGATTTATGTTCTTTTGATCGGGATTTTTCAGATTCTATCATAAGGTCAACTAATTCAAAAGTAAATGGGCGTTTAACACCTTGGAAACAAACACTAAAATCAATAGTCGAAAATTATGATTCTTATTTGTCCGAGTTTTTAGAAAAGAAGGAAGCCTTTAATTCAACGCCCATCTGCAAGGTATCAGGGGAAGAAATTTTAAGCTTTGAAGAATGTGATTACTGCGATGGAAAAATTTATCATAAGAGTAACTCTCCTAAATTAGAACTTCGTCGTTCTTCAACAAGAAATTCGATGAAAACAGATGCTATAGTAAGTTTCGGTCAAAAAGAGCTAGAATATTCAACTCTTGAAGAAGCAATACAATTTTTAATCGATCATATATCTGAAAAAATTCTGAGCTCTGACGACCCCCATCATATTGAGCGATTAAAGTCGCTGAGCTTTATAGGAACATCAGATGAATTACTGGAAAGAATTCCAGCAGGCAGGAGCGGCAAACGCATAGCAAAGATGGGTGACTTATACGATTCTAACCGGCACAGGCTTTACATCAATATATCTGGGGGAAGAAAGGAAAATATTGATAACTTTAATCAACTCTTTTCACTATTTAGTTTTACCCAAGACGTGAAAATCAAGTAACTTGCGATTTAAGCCGGAACAGTGACGGTTTTCGTGCCAGCCAGATTAAAGGCACTGTGGGCCGCTTTCAGGGCATCCACTCCCCGATCCTGGGGCACCACACAACTAATTTTAATTTCCGACGTGGCAATCATTTCAATGTTGATATTTTCCTTGGCTAGAGCAGCAAAGAAATGGGCCGCCACCCCCGGATGACCAATCATGCCGGAACCGACAATGCTGACTTTGGCAATGGCTTTGTTCACCACTACGGCCGCATCTAACCAATCCTTCACCAAGGGTTGCAAAATTGCTTCGGCCTGATGGCTGTCCCCTTCTGCCACCATAAAGGCAATGTCTCGACAGGGGGTGCCCGCATTAATGCGACAGCGTTGGGATTGGATAATCATATCCACACTGATGTTTGCTTCCGCTAGGGCGGTGAACAGTTGGGCAGCCATGCCAGGGCGATCGGGTACGTGGCGAATGGCAATTTGGGCTTGGTCTTGGTCCAGGGCTACCCCCCGCACCGCCGGTAAATGGGAAGTGTCCGTTTGGTTCTTGGGAGGAGATAGGGTTACCCCAAAGGCGTTGGACAAAGCGGCGATCGCCCGGTCTGCGTCCCGTTGATCAATGACACAACTAACTTTCACTTCGGAAGTGGAAATCATTTCAATGTTGACCCCCACATCGGCTAGGGTTTTAAACATTTTGGCGGCAATGCCAGGGCGACCAATCATACCGGCTCCCGCAATGGCGATTTTGGCTATGCCTTTTTCGACAATAATTTCCGCTTCTTGATCCGCTTCAGGGTAACTGCGTAAAGCTGGAGCAATGGCGCTGGTGATGGCCTCGGCGGTGCCCAATAGGTCTTTGACAACGGTGAAGGCAATGTCATTACTGTTGCCGTCGTGGATGGATTGAATGATCAAATCAATATCCACCTGCTGTTGGGAAATGTCCCGGAATAATCGGGCCGCTACCCCCGGGCGATCGGGCACTCGCAACAGAGCGACTTTGGCTTGATCGGCGTCGTATTCCACCCCATCCACTGCTTTGGCAATTTCAAGCCCTACCAGGGAACGGTTTTGCACCGGGGGAGCCACCACCCTGGTACCCGGTTCATCACTCCAACTAGAACGCACCACCAAAGGAATGCCATAATTGCGGGCAATTTCCACCGCCCGGGGATGGAGTACCTTGGCCCCCAAACTGGCCAATTCCAACATCTCATCACAGGTGATTTCCGCCATGAGTTGAGCTTCGGGCACCAGACGGGGATCGGTGGTGAGAATACCGGGGACATCGGTGTAAATTTCGCAAAAATCCGCCTTCAACGCCGCCGCCAGGGCCACTGCAGAAGTGTCTGACCCCCCCCGCCCTAGGGTTGTAATTTCCAAATGCTCCACACTGCTAATGCCCTGGAATCCAGCCACTACCACCACTTTTCCTTCCTGTAGATGGCGCTCTAGGCGATCGGGACGAATTTCCAGAATGCGGGCCCGGCTATGTTCGGCTTCGGTTACGATGCCCACCTGGGCTCCGGTGAGGGAAATGGCGGGTTGGTCTATTTCCTGCAAAGCCAAGCTTAATAGGGCAATGGAAACCTGTTCCCCGGTGGAGAGTAACATGTCCATCTCCCGACGACAGGGGTTGGGGGAAATTTGCTGGGCTAAATCCACCAACACATCGGTGCTTTTGCCCATGGCCGACACCACCACCACTAGGGAGTTTCCACCCTGTACAGTCCGCTTAATACGTTGGGCCACCGCTTGAATACGCTCCACAGTGCCAACGGAGGTGCCGCCAAATTTTTGAACGATTAGTGCCATGGTGATTTCGGGATAGGGCCGGGGGAAAGTCGGAAGTTCCCCATGGTATCAAAAAAATTAAGCCGCTATTATTTCTTGGTAAAAGCCTGTTGACTTCCGGTCAATCCTGGGGGATGATGTTCTTTCGGTAAGAAAAACCACCGCAAGCGGAACTGGCGGAATTGGTAGACGCGCTAGATTCAGGTTCTAGTGTTCGTAAGGACTTCCGGGTTCAAGTCCCGGGTTCCGCATCCTAACTCTACTCGGGCTGATCAAGGTTTGCTATCAACTTGGCAAGTTTTCCAAAGGTAATTCGGTTCGCCACAGCCTTTGTCTTCTTTTCGAGTTGCTGGAACTCCGGAAGACTCGGTAAAAATGATACTCTCCCAATAGAAGAGAGCCATTTTGTCATTATTGTGACCAGAATAATTGAGTCAGCTTTTATTGTTCTAATGCCAGGCTAATTTCTTTTCTACTGAAGGGCAAATCCTGGTTAATAGCATCAATTTCTGCTTGCTCCATAGCATTAATTTCGTCAATGTAGATCTGCAAAATTTGCTGCATTTTAGGGTGGTAAAACCGATGCAAGCTGTAGTTAGCTGTGGCGGGAAAACCTCGACGGCGTTTGTGGCGACCCCCAGCCCCTGGATCGAATAGTTGAATGCCTTCCCCAATGGCCCATTCAATGGGTTGATAATAGCAAGCTTCAAAATGGAGGCAATCATAATCTGCCAGGCTTCCCCAGTAGCGACCATAGAGGCGATCGCCTTTGCGTAAACAAAAAGATAAACCAACAGGATGTTGATCGTCGTGCTCCGGGAAGGCTAACACCAAAACTACCCTAGAACGGTAATCTTCGTACAAAGACTGAAAGAATTTTTTGGTTAGGTACTTGCTCCCCCAATAGAATTTGTCACAGGTATTACTATAAAAACGATAAATTGCCGGGAAAAAATGATGGGGAATTTGATCTCCTTGTAAAACTTGAATTCGTAAGCTGGCTTTTTGCACCGCTTTACGTTCTCGTTTAATATTGCGCCGTTGATTGGCATTAAAAATTTGCAAATAATCGTCAAAACTTTGAAAATTTTGATTTTGCCAGATATAGCTATGGTGCAACCAACCAGTGAAGCCTAAATTTTCCATTTGCTTTTGCCATTGGCGATCGACAAACAAAAAATTACAACCGGAAATTTGATTTGTTTGGCAAAAATGATCAATGGCTTCTACCATAATTTGGGTGATCAAAAATTCATTAGCTTCAGGGTCAATTAAAAAACGATAGCCTTCGGCAGGGGTAAAGGGAGCCATACCCAACAACTTTGGATAGTAGTCAATGCCTAGTCGTTGGGCCAAGTCCGCCCATTGGTGATCAAAAACAAATTCGCCGTAACTATGGCCTTTGAGATATAAAGCCGCTGCTCCTAGTAAGGTTTCCCCCTGCCATACAGTCAGATGACAAGGTTGCCAACCGGCATTACGAACAGCACTGCCGGAAGTTTCCAGGTTATGGAGCCAATGCCATTCCAGAAAGGGGGTTTGTAGGGGCACTGCCAATCGATCCCACTGGGGCTGGGGAATTTCTGCCAAGGCATGGTGCCAACGCACTGTCAAACCAGAAGGATGGGACTTGGCCATGGTTAATCAGAACAGCAATCAGACAGTTTTCGGTAATTTAACGAATATTGTCCCCCGTCGCAACTAAAAGTTCTAACATCTGACCAATACCAATTACCAGCCCCAGGTGCCAATGCCCCCCTTAAAGGGGCCGACAATCTTTGACGTAATCCAGCCACCGTAGAAATCCCCCGGCTGGGCCGTGACTAACTCTTCATCTACATAGCAGGCATCCATTTTACTGGGATAAAAGGCTATGTAATCTTTGATCACGCTAAATCTAGTATTGGGAGTGGGGTAATACCAAGCCACGTTCTCCCGCCGGCGATCGCCTAAATTGAGATGATAATAGCTGGCCTCCCCTTTCCATTCACAATAGGAATGTCTAGTGGAAAGCTCCAGATATTCAATCCGGACATCCTGGGGAGGAAAATAGTAAACCGGTGGATGGCTAGTCTCTAATACCCGTTGAGTCGAGCAACTATCGGCAATGGTAATGCCGTCACATATAATCACCGCCCTTTGGCCAGAAGCTTCAATTCTGGGAGGACGGGGATAATCCTAGACCGATTCTTGCCCCGGCTCAGGAGTAGTGGGTTGGGGCATAGGTCAAAGACTCAGTAATTGTTGCGGTTGGCGATCGCCCAAACTAGTCGGTAGGGGCAAATTATTTAAACAACACCAATGGTAAGTGTACAGATTGGCGTGGCCGTGGTTAATGGTGGCAATGGCCGGCGCTGCTGGAAATGGCCAAAGTCGGTCAAATAATAGTCCCTGGGCAAGGCTGAACTGTAGCAAATAAACTGCCGGTGGAGCCTTCAACTCCTTAATCAAAGCCTGTGCCAAATTCTCTAAACTACGTTGGTAGCGTTGGTAGGGGGGTAAATCCCAGGACACCATCTCATAGGCATTGGGCATCATCCCCTCATAGATTAGGGGTAGGAATTGTATACCATTGACCGCCACAATAATCGGCAACCAATGATCCCCCAACCAATTAGCGTCACTACACAAAGGCAAATTAAGCTGTTGGCTCACCCACTGACGGCGGGCATTAATTTCCTGACATGCCTGGTAAATATTTTGTCCTGGAAAATCTAGCCAACGGGGTAACTGGATTGTCAAAGGGCAGTAAATTCGTCCTCCCATTTGGGTTTGTTGCTGGGCCTGATCCGACCATAAACTAGCCACCGCAACTGTCTCAATAATCGTTTCCGGGGAACAACCGGCGATCGCCTCCTTTAAAGCATTGACCATCCTTTCCGTAACAGGGGAAGCCGCAATTAAGCGACCCTCCTGCTTCACCTTGGCATTCACAATAATGCTTGCTCGTCCATTACGATTGGGTGCCTTAAGGGTTGGAATTACCACAGCCTTTATACCTATCTAGGGATAAATCAACGAAAATCGCTAAGTCAGCCATATAGCCATCTCATAACACCATTATCAAACAATGGCACAGGAAAGAAAACCCTACTTCTGCCAACTATCCATGTTTATCATTCCATTGGCACTAAAAGCGAAACCCCCCAACACTAAGTTGAAGGGTTCAAAGAAAGAGGAACTTGGCATCGGACTATTGTGCCGTGGGGCAACCCCCAGAGTATCGTCGCCGCTATCACATTTCACAGCCGAGTGCGGGATGGGATCGGAGTGGTTCCATGACGCTAAAGACACCAAGAAAGATTGTTGGGTTTAGCTGAGAAGAGACCCAGAAGACTGCACAAGAAAAAAGAAAGAGAAAGAAGAAAAAGGTCAAGCCCTCGGTCTATTAGTACTCCTCGACTTCATCCATTACTGAACTTCCATCTAGAGCCTATCAACGGGTAGTCTTCCCGTGACCTTACTGGCTTAACACCATGAGAGTACTCATCTTGAGGTGGGCTTCCCACTTAGATGCTTTCAGCGGTTATCCACTCCGCACTTGGCTACCCTGCGTTTACCGTTGGCACGATAACAGGTACACCAGAGGTGCGTACTTCCCGGTCCTCTCGTACTAAGGAAGTCTCCTCTCAATACTCTTACGCCTACACCGGATATGGACCGAACTGTCTCACGACGTTCTGAACCCAGCTCACGTACCGCTTTAATGGGCGAACAGCCCAACCCTTGGGACGTACTACCGCCCCAGGTTGCGATGAGCCGACATCGAGGTGCCAAACCTCCGCGTCGATGTGAACTCTTGGCGGAGATCAGCCTGTTATCCCTAGAGTAACTTTTATCCGTTGAGCGACGGCCCTTCCACTCAGTGCCGTCGGATCACTAAAGCCGACTTTCGTCCCTGTTTGACTTGTCAGTCTCACAGTCAAGCTTCCTTCTGCTTTTACACTCTTCGGCTGATTTCCAACCAGCCTGAGGAAACCTTTGCGCGCCTCCGTTACCTTTTAGGAGGCGACCGCCCCAGTCAAACTGCCCACCTGAAATTGTCCTTCTCCCGGATAACGGGAACAAGTTAGAATTCTAGCCTCACCAGAGTGGTATCTCACCGTTGACTCCATTACTCCCACAAGAGCAACTTCATAGTCTCCCACCTATCCTGCGCAAGCAAAGCCCGAACCCAATTCCAAGCTACAGTAAAGCTTCATAGGGTCTTTCTGTCCAGGTGCAGGGAGTCCGTATCTTCACAGACAATCCTATTTCGCCGAGCCTCTCTCCGAGACAGTGCCCAGATCGTTACGCCTTTCGTGCGGGTCGGAACTTACCCGACAAGGAATTTCGCTACCTTAGGACCGTTATAGTTACGGCCGCCGTTCACCGGGGCTTCAGTCGCTAGCTTCGGATTACTCCTAACCAACTTCCTTAACCTTCCGGCACTGGGCAGGCGTCAGCCCCCATACTGCGTCTTACGACTTTGCGGAGACCTGTGTTTTTGGTAAACAGTCGCCTGGGCCTATTCACTGCGACCTCCATTGCTGGAGGCACCCCTTCTCCCGAAGTTACGGGGTAATTTTGCCGAGTTCCTTAGAGAGAGTTACCTCGCGCCCCTTAGTATTCTCTACCTTCCTACCTGTGTCGGTTTCGGGTACAGGTGACTATAAATTAACGTGGTTCGGGCTTTTCTAGGAAGCTTGACATCATGCACTTCGTCTCCGTAGAGACTCCCCATCACACCTCCGCTCAAGACGTTTTCTCCGTCTCTCATCGCCTCGAATGCTTGGACTGGTAACCAACTTCCAGCTGCACTAGCCTTCTCCGTCCCCCGCCACAATTTATAATCAGTACCGGAATATTGACCGGTTGTCCATCGACTACGCTTCTCAGCCTCGCCTTAGGTCCTGACTAACCCTCCGCGGACGAGCCTTCCGGAGGAACCCTTAGGATTTCGGGGTATGGGATTCTCACCCATATTTTCGCTACTCAAGCCGACATTCTCACTTCTGTACTGTCCACACCTGCTTGCCGCTAGTGCTTCACCCTATACAGAACGCTCCCCTACCACTCATATCTGAGTCCACAGCTTCGGTACATCACTTAGCCCCGTTCATTTTCGGCGCAGGAGCGCTTGACCAGTGAGCTATTACGCACTCTTTTAAGGATTGCTGCTTCTAGGCAAACCTCCTGGTTGTCAATGCACTCCCACCTCCTTTCTCACTTAGTGATGATTTGGGGACCTTAGCTGGTGGTCTGGGCTGTTTCCCTTTCGACGATGAAGCTTATCCCCCACCGTCTTACTGGTCGTTTCTTCTTGGGTATTCTGAGTTTGCCTCACTTTGGTACAGCTCTCGCCGCCCGCAGCGAAACAGTGCTTTACCCCCCAAGTTGACTTTACAACCGCTGCGCCTAAACACATTTCGGGGAGAACCAGCTAGCTCCGGGTTCGATTGGCATTTCACCCCTAACCACAGCTCATCCGCTAATTTTTCAACATTAGTCGGTTCGGACCTCCACTTAGTGTTACCTAAGCTTCATCCTGGCCATGGTTAGATCACCCGGGTTCGGGTCTACAAATTGTGACTAACGCCCTATTCAGGCTCGCTTTCACTTTGGCTTCGGTGCAACACACCTTAACCTGCCACAACCTGTAAGTCGCCGGCTCATTCTTCAACAGGCACACGGTCACTCGTTTAATCGAGCTCCCATTGCTTGTAGGCTAACGGTTTCATGTTCTATTTCACTCCCCTCAACGGGGTTCTTTTCACCTTTCCCTCGCGGTACTTTACGCTATCGGTCACACAGTAGTATTTAGCCTTACCAGGTGGTCCTGGCGGATTCAATCGGAATTCCACGAGCTCCGACCTACTCGGGATTCAGCTAGGCTGCTTCGATTTTCGACTACAGGACTTTCACCTCCTCTGGTGCAGTTTTCAGCTGCTTCGTCTAATCTACTCAGTCCACGTTGCTGTCCCACGACCCCAATCTCCGAAGACATTGGTTTAGGCTGTTCCCCGTTCGCTCGCCGCTACTTAGAGAATCACTTTTGTTTTCTTTTCCTCTAGCTACTAAGATGTTTCAGTTCACTAGGTTCGCTCTCTCCCGCCTATTTTATTCAGCGGGTAGTTCACTTGGGTTGCCCCATTCGGACACCTCCGGATCAATGCTTGTTTCCAGCTCCCCGAAGCGTTTCGTCGGTAACCACGTCCTTCTTCGCCTCTGTGTGCCAAGGTATCCACCGTTAGCCCTTTGTAGCTTGACCTTATTAAGATCTTCTTTTGCTAACTAGGATTATCTTTTCTCTTACCTTTACCATTTTTCAATCTTCCACTCAGCCAAAAGCATCGTAGTTAATCTAGAAATGGTTAGGAAGAGCAAGATTTTCCCTGCTTTCTCTTTTCTTTATGCAGTTTTCAAGGTTCTTACTGGACTTACATCCAGCATTCCCTCTGACTCTCATCAGACAGGATGCTGAAGGGTTTATCCTTCTTTTTGGCTTGTTTTTGGTTAGGTGGGCCATTCTGGACTTGAACCAGAGACCTCACCCTTATCAGGGGTGCGCTCTAACCAGCTGAGCTAATAGCCCTTGCCTTTTACCTCGCCTAGGCAATAGTTTGAAAGACTTCCACTCTTCAACCTTTCGGCTAATCCCTTGCTCGACCTTTTGGTTGACCAACTTCTCTCTATTTGCACTTTGCTTTCAAGATGAAGGGGTAAAGGTCTCCCTTAAAGGAGGTGATCCAGCCACACCTTCCGGTACGGCTACCTTGTTACGACTTCACCCCAGTCACTAGCCCTGCCTTCGGCGCCCTCCTCCCTAAGGTTAGAGTAACGACTTCGGGCGTGACCAGCTCCCATGGTGTGACGGGCGGTGTGTACAAGGCCCGGGAACGAATTCACCGCAGTATTCTGACCTGCGATTACTAGCGATTCCTCCTTCATGCAGGCGAGTTGCAGCCTGCAATCTGAACTGAGGCCGGGTTTGATGGGATTCGCTTACTCTCGCGAGCTCGCTGCCCGTTGTCCCGACCATTGTAGTACGTGTGTAGCCCAAGGCGTAAGGGGCATGATGACTTGACGTCATCCCCACCTTCCTCCGGTTTGTCACCGGCAGTCTCTCTAGAGTGCCCAACTTAATGATGGCAACTAAAAACGAGGGTTGCGCTCGTTGCGGGACTTAACCCAACATCTCACGACACGAGCTGACGACAGCCATGCACCACCTGTCTCCTGGCTCCCTAAGGCACTCCCACGTTTCCGCAGGATTCCAGGGATGTCAAGCCTTGGTAAGGTTCTTCGCGTTGCATCGAATTAAACCACATACTCCACCGCTTGTGCGGGCCCCCGTCAATTCCTTTGAGTTTCACACTTGCGTGCGTACTCCCCAGGCGGGATACTTAACGCGTTAGCTTCGGCACGGCTCGGGTCGATACAAGCCACGCCTAGTATCCATCGTTTACGGCTAGGACTACAGGGGTATCTAATCCCTTTCGCTACCCTAGCTTTCGTCCCTCAGTGTCAGTTTCAGCCCAGTAGCACGCTTTCGCCACCGATGTTCTTCCCAATATCTACGCATTTCACCGCTACACTGGGAATTCCTGCTACCCCTACTGTACTCTAGTCTCTCAGTTTCCACCGCTCTTATGGAGTTAAGCTCCATTCTTTAACAGCAGACTTGAAAAACCACCTACGGACGCTTTACGCCCAATAATTCCGGATAACGCTTGCATCCTCCGTATTACCGCGGCTGCTGGCACGGAGTTAGCCGATGCTTATTCATCAGGTACCGTCAGAACTTCTTCCCTGATAAAAGAGGTTTACAATCCAAGGACCTTCCTCCCTCACGCGGTATTGCTCCGTCAGGCTTTCGCCCATTGCGGAAAATTCCCCACTGCTGCCTCCCGTAGGAGTCTGGGCCGTGTCTCAGTCCCAGTGTGGCTGCTCATCCTCTCAGACCAGCTACTGATCGTTGCCATGGTAGGCTCTTACCCCACCATCTAGCTAATCAGACGCGAGCCCATCTTCAGACGATAAATCTTTCACCTCTCGGCACATTGGGTATTAGCAGTCGTTTCCAACTGTTGTCCCCATTCTGAAGGTAGGTTCTCACGTGTTACTCACCCGTCCGCCACTAGAATCCGAAGATTCCCGTTCGACTTGCATGTGTTAGGCATACCGCCAGCGTTCATCCTGAGCCAGGATCAAACTCTCCATTGTGTTAAAAATAACCAATTTATAAGTTTCGGCTCTTTTCTATTGCTATTTCACCCGACTTGAGTTACACTCTTTGTCAAGTAGAAACAGACTTTGGTTTGTTAATTGAATTAACAAGGGTCTGGTTTCTGTCTCTCAAACTATTTCTTTGTCTAGGTTCGGGGCGCTTTCGAGTCGCTTTCGCTCTCAACCGCGCATTTATCAATATACTCACCTCCACAAGAAAAGTCAACACTTTTTCCAAATCTTTTTTCCCAACTCCTCACAACTCCCTCTCCACAAGCCTTTCAACTACAAGAAAACTTCTCCAGTAGTGGCTTTTTTCCTCCCAGGGCACTTTTTACCCGATTCAGGCAACATACTCTCTTTCTCCCATGACCTTCTCCATCAGATAATGGGGGCGTTGTTATTATTGCGAGTTGGATAAATGGGGAGTTCTTCTTCTGCGCCTTTAAGGGTTGGCATTCTTGGTTTTGGAGGTTTAGGGCAAGCGGCGGCTAGGCTTTTAGCCCCTAAAAGAGAAATGGTGTTGGTGGCGATCGCCGATCGCCATGGGTATCTATATAATGCTGGTGGCATTGATGTGGATAATGCGGTGCAGGCCTATACTCAGCAGGGTTCCGTGGGTAAGACCGACAAGGGACAAATGAGTGAGCAGAGTATTGAAGACTTAATCGGTGAGGGGGAGGTGGATGGTTACTTCTTGGCGTTGCCTAATTTGCCCAATACTTTTATGGCAGATGTGACTAGGCAATTTATTATCTCTGGCTGGCAGGGAGTATTGGTAGATGCGCTAAAACGCACCAGTGCAGTGGAGCAGTTATTAGGGTTACGGGATGATTTGGCCCAGGCAGGCATAACTTATATGACGGGTTGTGGAGCGACCCCAGGTTTACTAACGGCGGCGGCGGCGGTGGCAGCCCAAAGTTTCCAGGAAATTCACCAGGTAAAAATCACGTTTGGGGTGGGTATTGCTAATTGGGAGGCTTATCGGGCGACCATTCGAGAGGATATTGCCCATATGCCTGGGTACAATGTTGATAAGGCCCAGGCTATGACTGATGAAGAAGTGGCGGCTCTGTTGGATCAAACCGATGGCATTTTGGCGTTGGAGGATATGGAACATGCTGACGACATCATGTTGGAATTGGCGGGCATCTGTCACCGAGACCAAGTGACGGTGGGAGGCGTGGTAGATACCCGTAATCCGAAGAAGCCATTGAGTACCCATGTGAAAATTACAGGCAGAACTTTTGAGGGCAAAATTTCTACCCATACCTTTACTCTGGGGGATGAAACTAGCATGGCGGCCAATGTTTGCGGCCCAGCTTTTGGTTATTTAAAAGCGGGCTATGGCCTACACCGTCAAGGTTCAATGGGTTTATTCACGGCGGCTGATGTGATGCCCAAGTTTGTGCGGTAGATGCCCTTATCTTTCTCCCTGGCCCGTTTTTGCTGGTGAGGTGCGTTTATCCCTTAGCCCTAATTCCTTCAACCGATCCAAAACTTTATGACACAAGTACTTTCGACCAGATTAAGAAAGGGCTTCGGCCTGGCGATCGCCCTTGGGCTGGTTTTGACTCAGTCCTATGGGAGTTGCGGACCGCAGATGGGCGTTGCGGGAGCGGGGGAATTGCCAGGGGGAGTACTGTTTTTCAGTAGTCCTCCGCAGTTGATGGATAGCGCCACTACTTTTAATGCGGTTTCCATTCCGGCGGCGAAGTATTATTTCACCATTTCCCTGCCGGAGCAGGCCGGAGAACCCCTCGACAGGGTTGTTTTTCAACAGCAACCTAACCCAGATCCGATTAATTTTTACCCTGATCAAAGCTTTGCCTTCTTAGGCGATCGCCACCATCGGGGGACGCAGGTGGCTCTTGAGTCGGTGGACTGGGACAGAAGTACGGGAAAAATCACTGTAACGTTTACCCAAGCCATCCCCCCTGGAGAAATTGTCACCATTGGTCTGAAGCCCTGGAAGAATCCTGATGTGCCGGGAGTTTACCAATTTCGAGTTTTTGCTTTACCACCGGGGGAAAATTCCCAAGCGATGGATTTGGGAGTGGCCCGCTTTCAGTTTTATCGAGGTGGAACTTGGTAATATCGCCAGTCAACCATTCACAAAATGGGTGTGAATTCTATTTTAGGTCTGCCAACTGAATGCGGGGATCGGTGAACTTCAGCAATAGATCGGCCAGAAGATTACCAAGAATAAGAAGAGTTGCCCCCATCATTAAACTGCCCATTACTAGATAAAGATCCTGGGCGGTGACCGCCTGGAGAATTAATCGACCTAGGCCTGGCCAATTGAAGAAAAATTCCGCGATGAAAGCACCACTGAGCAAACTGGCAAATTCAAAACCCAGAATGGTGATCAGGGGATTGATGGCATTACGAAGGGCGTGGACGTAAATGACCCGATTTTCCGGCAAACCTTTGGCCCTGGCAGTTTGAATATAGTCCTGGCGTAACACGTCCAGCAGTTGGCCTCGCATCAACCTTTGTAATCCTGCAAAACTGGTGATACTCAGAGCGAGAGTAGGTAAAATCATGTGCCAAGCCACATCCCAGACCTTATGGGGCCAAGAAAATTCGGCAAAATCAATGCTGGTCATGTCTCCCACTGGCAACAGGGGCGATACGGATTGGGCAAGAAATAATAGGAGTAGGGCAGTGATAAAGCTAGGAAATCCTTGGCCGATATAGCTGATTACCCGCAAACCTCGATCTAACAACGTATTTTGCTGAACAGCACCCACAATACCCAAAGGAATGGCGATCGCCCAGGTGAGAATGATAGAAGTTATTGCCAGTAGCAAGGTGGCGGGAATCCGTTCTATCAGTAGAGAAGCAACGGAACGGTTATAGACAAAGCTTTCACCAAAATTGAAACGGGTAAGCACTTGGGTCAGCCAGCGCCAATATTGCACATACCAGGGTTGATCCAAGCCAAACTGAACCTTGAGTTGTTGGATGGTTTCCGGGGAAATTTTTGGATTTTGCTGGAGGGTATCGAGGTAACTGCCGGGGGCCAACTGGATAATGGCAAAGCTTAATAGGGATGCCAGTAGTAAGGTAATCAGTCCTTCTATTAACCGCTGGACAACATAGGCTAAGTCGTCATTTTGGAGCCAACGGAGGGGATTACGCATGGATTACTGAATTAGGAACTGCTGGGATAGTTACCATAGGGGAGATTACATCTAGTCAATATACCTTAAGGCTTTTCTCGATGCCGATGATTGAAAAAACACTCAATTGATGTAGGGCAAATTCAACTTGGGCAACTATCATTAAAAATGAACAGTAGTGTTGTCGATCTATTATGACCCAGTGCCTGAATCCACAATGCTTAGCGGTCAATCCAGACCATTACAGATTTTGTCAGCGTTGTGGCAAACCTTTGTGGCTTAAGGAACGTTATCAGGCGGTTAAGCTGATCGGCCAGGGTGGCTTTGGCAAAACGTTTTTGGCGATCGACCACGATAAACCATCTAAACCCTACTGTGTAATTAAGCAATTTTGCCCCCAGGGGTCAGGTACGGAAGGATTAGCCAAAGCAGAGCAGTTATTTGCCGAAGAAGCGAAACGGCTAGATGAGTTGGGACACCATGACCAAATTCCATCGTTGTTAGCTTATTTCACTATTGATGGACAGCAGTATTTGGTTCAAGAGTATGTTGAGGGTCAAAATCTGGAGGAAGAGTTAGAACAGTTTGGACCGTTTGACCAGCATAAGATTGAGCAGTTATTACTAGACTTACTACCAGTACTTAATTTTATCCACCAGGTACCAGTTATACACCGTGACATTAAACCTGCCAATATTATTCGTCGAACAAAGGATCAGAAATTAGTAATAGTGGATTTTGGTGCCGCTAAAAAAATTACTGAAAAAAATCAAGGAGTTACAGGTACTCAAATTGGTTCTGTGGAATATGTTGCGCCGGAACAGTTGGTTGGTAAACCAGTTACAGCCAGCGATCTATACAGTCTTGGAGTCACTTGTATTTATTTGCTGACAAGTATTTCGCCCCTCAATTTATTCAACAGTTATGAATATGAATGGGTGTGGAGGGACTACCTGGTTGATAATCTTGTTGATGAAAAACTAGGCAAGATTCTAGACAAGATGATTTGCACTAAAATAAAAGAAAGATACAAAGGAGTTAATGATATTATTCAGCACTTATATCTTTATCAAAAAGACTCAAAAATACAACCAAATGTCAATAGCCAATTTATAAGAAATCAAAATAACACTTATTTTGATTCAGAAAAATTTATATTTAAATGTCAGCAATCAAGATTTTTGTCGGAACTAGACCAGGCTCTGATCGACAGTGTGGCAAATTACTTTAAACTCATGATCGATAAAATTTTACGTTATCATTCAGATCATAATGCTTCCTATGAGGAAGCTGAAGTGTTGTCAAGATATTACAATGACATTGAGAACTTTTTACGAAAAATCAAGTCAAGAGATGATATTCAATCAATAATTGATCGTGTTCAAAGATTAAAAAAAATGACGGATAGATATCGTCACAGTAGTAGAAAATATCAATGGAGTTATGGACTAGAAAAAAATGTTTTGGATAAACTAAGGATGATTATATCTAATTCAAAACCGAATCTAGTACTAGTTGAACGTCCTGTTAGAAAAAAATATTCCAATTTAGCTTATTTGACAGACTTAGATAAAGCAACTGTTAATAAAATCAGCGATTATCTAAAAGATATGACAAGCAAAATTATAAAATATCATAAAGATCATTATGCTTCTAAGCCTGAAGCTGAAGTAATTTCTCGATATTACTCAAATCTCAGTGATTACTTGAAAACAGTGAAGGAGTATGGATCTTTATTAGCCGCTATTGATAGCTTAAACAGTCTGTCTTTCATAATCTCTTACTACAGGCATGATTCAAGAAAATACCAATGGTGCGTAAATCTAGAAAGTAATGCTTTGCCCCCATTGAAGTTAATTCTTGCCGACTTAGATCCTCTTTTTACACAGCAGTTGGTCAAACATCCCGAAGCAGTTGTTAACAATGAGAATCAAAATAAATCTGTTCAAAAACCTGGTATTATTCCAGCTAAAGTACAAGATAAATATTTGTCGAATCGCTCAATTTCAGCTAATTTCTTTTTGACTTTTTTGCTGACTTTTGTCTCATCTTATATTTACACGAGAAGATGGGGCGGCTTAGTTATCTCGGTAATTATTTTTGGTTCTGTCAATATTCTATCTGGAATAAATGATTCTAGTTTTGCTATGTTTGCGACTAACACTTTTGCTTTTGTTGATAATTCATTGGCAATAAAAAGTGCAAAAAAAGGATTAAAAATCCTTGTAATTCCTAGAAGATTTGTAAAATTTACGGTATCCATTGCCATCACAAAGATATGTCAACTATCTACGAACATGATTTAGTACTTTGGGCCGAGGCAACAGCCCAATTATTGCGGGAAAAACATTGGGAAGCCATTGACTTGCCCCACCTAATTGAGGAGATAGAGGATTTGGGCAAAAGTGAGCGCAGTGCCATCGGTTTCCAAATGGAGCGCATCATGGTGCATCTACTGAAATGGCAATATCAACCCCAACGGCGATCAGATAGTTGGCTCGATTCTATTAATGATGGCCGCTCCCAAATCCGTCGCAAAATTGAAGATAGCCCTAGCTTATGGAACTATCCTGAAGAAATTCTGGAGAAGGAATATGCCAGGGCTCGGCGGGAAGCCTCCCGACAAACGGGGTTAGCCCTGAATACTTTTCCTGAATCGTGTCCTTTTGCCATTGACCAAGTGCTGGAAGATTGGCTACCGGAAACCGAGTCTAATTAATTGCCTGCCGATCGCCAAGGGGCCATGGGTCATCGGAATCCGCTAAGGTTAGGAACGTATTTTGTTTGACAGGAACTGAGCCGAACTATGGGAGCTATCCAAGCCATTCGTGGAACCCGTGACATTGTGCCCCCGGAAACCAACTATTGGCAATGGGTAGAGGCGATCGCCAAACGCATTTTAGACCGGGCTTTATACCAAGAAATTCGCACCCCTATTTTTGAGCAGACCACTCTGTTTGAGCGGGGCATTGGGGAAGCCACCGACGTTGTGGGCAAAGAAATGTATAGTTTTACCGACCGGGGCGATCGCCCTATTACCCTAAGACCCGAAGGCACAGCGGGGGTGGTACGGGCTTATATTGAACAGAACTTACAGGCCGCTGGAGCAGTACAACGATTGTGGTATACCGGGCCTATGTTCCGCTACGAAAGACCCCAGGCCGGTCGGCAAAGACAATTCCATCAATTGGGGGTAGAAGTATTGGGCAGTGCCGATCCCAGGGCTGACGTGGAAGTGATTGCCTTAGGCACCGACATTCTCAAAGCCCTTGGATTGAGTAACCTTTCCCTCGCCTTAAATTCCGTTGGCAATGGCGGCGATCGCCAAAGATACCGGGAAGCTTTGATCGCCTACTTAACTCCTTTTAAAAATGAGCTAGACCCAGATTCCCAAGACCGGTTGGATCGCAATCCCCTCAGAATTTTGGATAGTAAAGCTAAACGTACCCAAGAAATTGTTCAGGATGCCCCCAGCATTTTGGAGCACCTAGGGCCAGACTCCCAACGCCACTTTGACCAAGTGCAACAACTACTGACGGATTTGGGCATTGCCTACCAACTTACCCCCACCCTGGTGCGGGGCTTGGATTACTACACCCACACTGCCTTCGAAATTCAATCCAGCGACTTGGGAGCGCAGGCCACGGTTTGCGGCGGCGGTCGTTACGACGGCTTAGTGGCGGAATTGGGCGGCCCCGTTACCCCTGCCGTTGGGTGGGCCATGGGATTGGAGCGGTTAATTATCCTTTTGCAACAAATGGCCACGCCCCCCGTTTCTGGCCCGGACTTTTACCTCATTTCCAAAGGAGAAGAAGCGGAACCCCAAGCCCTAATTTTGGCCCAGCAATTACGGAATCAAGGTCTTACCGTGGCCCTAGATCTGAGCGCCAGTGCCTTTGCCAAACAATTTAAACGGGCCGACAAATCCGGGGCGATCGCCTGTTTAGTGCTGGGGGAAGGGGAAATGGCAACGGGTACAGTTCAGCTTAAATGGCTGGCCAGTAAAGCCCAGGAAACCTTGCAATTAGAGGATTTAATGGGGGATATTGCGGAACTCAAACAACGTTTAGCGGGACATAGGGAAAAATAACCCTACCTCACCTCTAATTTTTCTGTGACCTGCCATGACCCCATGGACAATTTGGTTTAAAACCGACGATAACCCCAGTTGGCAACCTCTAGACCCTTGCCGTTCCCTGCCTGTGGGCCATTACCGTCTAGCGGCCCGCCTGCCAATATCCGCAAAGTATGTGCAATGGCGCTGGAAGTTTTTTTCCGCCACCGGCAAAGTGGAAAACCATGATTTCCAAGGCCGCACCAATCAAGAAGGTCTAATCTCCCTGTTAGATTTACACACGGTTCAACCGGGAACCTGGCAACTCAGCGCCCAGCCCGATTTGTTTGATCAACTCTGTGGGGAAAATTGGCAAATCCGTTTTCAATTTCAAGTGGTTACCCCCGCCATGGCCACGGTCACAGTACCCAAATTGAGTGCTGAACCAGGGGAATCGGAGTCGGAAGTTCATATTGATAACACTCAAACGGATGGGGAAAATAACGCCATTGTGCCCCATCCCCCACGTCCCATGGTGGTGCCAGAGCTTGATCCAGAGCCGGTGCCGGTACTGCAGTGGAGCAGAAAAACCAGGGCGAAACTGACGGAAAACAGGATGGCGGAGTCCAGCAGTCCCCTAGAGATGTTGGGAACAGAAGCAACTAACGAGGAGCAGGTTCTGGAGCCAGAAGTGCTTACTAATCCGGCGATCGCCGCCCAAGAAGAGATCGTTCGAGCCGGAGTAGAGGAAGTGCCAAAATTTGGAACTTCTGAGGAGAAAGAAGAAATAAAACCGGTCGAAGTGTTGATTGACCCGATAATTGCTGAAGAAGAGGAGATTCTAGAACCGGCGATAGCTACCATACCGGCGATCGAAGATGAAAACGAGCAGCTGTTAGAGCCCGTCGCGGCCGCTCCATTAAATACAGATGCCACATCTAATCCAGAAAAATCAGGCCAGTTCACCCCATTCCGGTCTGTGAGTTACTCCGTCGAGCTAATCTACCCAGAACTGGAAAATCCGATCCAGGTGGACATTACGGTTATGGTGGACGAGAATCGTCGGCCAGTGCATTTGGATCTGCCCGATCCCAGTAAAATGCTGAGCTTATTGCACCACCGTCCCCGCCGTTCCCAATCTCCTTTGCCCCCGAAGTTAACCAGCGCTTAGCCCAGTTCCAAACAGGCCAGGCCGTAGATGTCCTCCAAAGGAAGTTGGGGGGGATTGCCCTTATACATGCGTAGATTTAACAAAGTCAGTTCAAAGCCCCGTTCTTCCAACAGATAAATGGCATCTTGATTCACTTCTGGCACATCAATAAAAACTGGCCCCTGGCGATCGCCAAGTAACACATCTAGCAAAGCCCCAGCTAAAGCAGTGCTGTCCGCCATCAGGGGCCCCAAACGCCAACCCTGGGGAAAACCATCTTCATCGTTGGGCAATAGGCAGGGACGAATGCGGCCGTAACCACAACAATCCCCCTGATCGTCCAAAATAACCATCACCTTTCCCTCCGGCCGTCCCAACCATTCGTGTAAAAACAGGGGACGGGGGGTAGCTTCGTGGCGAGCATCATAGTTTTGCACTCTGGCTTCCGTTAATTTATCCCTAGCCATCAGTTGATAACCGGGGGGCAAATCGGGAGCAAAACTTGGCCGTACACAGGACTGGCGATCTGCGGGGGGCAAACGATAACGACGGGTGTAGTAGGCGGGGCGAAAACCCCATTTTTGATAATCTTCCACCCTTGCTAGGGCCGCTTCCAAACCAACACAACTGACATTTTCTAAATGGGCGATCGCCGTTTGCCAGAGAGCAACCCCAAAACCCCGCCCTCGATACTCTGGTTGGACGAGAAATAAACCAATAAAACCATAGTGTTCGTCATAGCGAATGCCCGCAATGCAACCCACTGCTGTACCTTCCCATTCCCCCACCCAAACGCCGCCGTTATCAGTGTCGCAAAAAATTCCCAGATCCCCTATGCCTGGACAAAAGCCTTCTTGCTGGGCCCAACGGGTTACCAACGGGCGATCGCCAATTTCCATGGGACGAATTAGGTAACTCATAGATTAGGGCGAAACAAAGGAGGAATCGGTCAAAGATTTTATAACATCGGTGCCAGGGCGATCTCCATTATTGTGAGTTGTGATTTTTAGGCGATCGCCAACTTCCATGGGAGGAATTAAGTAACTGATAGATTAGGACAAAACAAGAGTTAAGGATTTAATCACAGCAGTGCTAGGGCGATCGCTAAGGTTTAGCTCAGCCAAAATTAACTGGACAATAACTTCGCTAAAGTAGGGCGGGAAACGGTGCATTTCCTGGGCATGGTCTAGCAAAAAGGTGTGGTAATAACGCCCCAGGGATTTTTCCAGCTTGATTAAATTATGGAAAAAATCCGGTAATTCTTTGAGGCGATGGGAATAGTTCTGCTTGAGAATATTTAAAAAGTGGCGAAAATGACTACCTTCATCCTGGACTAAATGTTGTCCCACACGACTAAATACTTTACCAAAAGGTTGATAATATTCCCGTAGATCCCGACGGTAAGAAAACATAGACCCCAATTCGTCAAACACTAGGGTGCTAACAATGGTAAACTCGTCTTGTAAAACCCAAGCAATGGGTTCTAAACTAGGCAATCGTCGATGAAAATCTTCATCCATAGTGACAAAATCTAGTCCGGACAAACAACGGTAAACCCGCCGCAGAGTTTGATAATGTTTTTGTTCATCTCCCAGCCATCGGGGTAATAAAGCTAAAAAATCTGGGGATAATTCCTGTGAACGAGATAATAAATAATCAGATAAAAATTGAGCATCCCCTTCAGAATAAACATCTCGACTTAATAAAATACAGAAATCATCTTTTAGACTGGTTACTATATTGTCCAAGATCTCAGCAGGGAGTTGATAATCCATGGAGATCGATTTATCTACATTCCAGTTATTTAAACAATTCTTGTGATTAATATTGATCTGACTGTGTTTTAAACAAGTAATTTCCATGACTGCTCACCTTATATTTTAGAAACTATCGCTTAACTAATCGATAAAAAGTCTTCGGCCACAATATGGGGAATAATCAAACAATGACGACCTGTAATTTGCGAAGTATCTCCCCGTAAAATAATGCCAGCCGCCGTATCATCAATAACCCAACTCCCCACCATGTAATGGTAGTCAAAGGCCTGGGGCAGTTCAATATATTCTTGGATAATAAAACCCTCCTCACCATAACCATAGGTAGGCCGTTTTTCCACTGCTCCAGCCCCCAACTCAATGGAAACACCAATGCCTTCCATACCCAACAAAGGTTTACGAACGTGTAAGCCCTCCAATAATAAACGGGTTGCTTCTAGGGAAATATCACTCTCAAAATAAGTGGGCAGGAGATATTCAGCATACTCACTCTGTTTGAATTCTTGCCAAATTAAAGCCATGGCCCCTTTGTTAGATAAAATTTGTTTCCATAAAGGTTCAATTACTTTTGTATCTCCCACCGCTAAACGTTGGGCTAACGCCTCAGTGCAACCAGCATTGGCCATATCATTTTGCAAATCCGACCAATCATATATTTTCCATAAAATAGAAATTCTTTCATTAGCATGGTCAATGAAATAACCGTCCTCATCTAAACCCAAGCCCCTTTGGATTAATTGACCCCGATCATTTTCTAAACCCCTTAGATAAACCAATTGGGTGTAAACATTTTCATCCACTTCATCGTGCAGAATTTGGATTAATTGCATTGCCATTTCACTATCTTCTTCTAGTTGTTCATCCACCAGAAAGGAAATGCCTGTGCGGAGTAAATCATATTCTTCATAAATTCTGCGCCATTGCCCCGCCGTTCTTTCCCAATATTCATTAAACTGACTAGCATTGGCCGGTAAAGCATAGGCCCCTTGATTGTGGTTGCGTTGGTAGTCCACTAACCAATTCCATTGGTAAACCGTTTCCGCTCCCAATAGTGGCGTTTCCCCATTAATTTCAATTAATTTAATCTGACCATCTTCGGTGACCACTAGATCAAAACGGGTAGCTAAACTCAAATCTTCCACTGGATCGGTGCGATGCCAACTTTTTTTCAGAGCAGGCCAATATTCAGAGCGAATTTTTAACTGGGCTAACCTTTCATCAACGGCGGAATCATCATCCTCATCAAAAAACCAGTCTAGAAATTCCACACACATTTGCCAAAGTTTTTCACTCGCAATGGCGATCGCCGTTTCTTCCTGGGGGCTGAATTGGATGGCAAAGGGTTGGGACAGGGTTTCCACCCAATATTGCTGGGCCGCATCACTGAGCACATCCGCTTGATAGGCATTGTCCTGAATATGCTGACGCCAGCGGGGACGACGACTAATTTTGATCGGTTGCATTATTTGCCTCCCCGGCCAGTGCCCTTAAAGGTGGAACCGAAACCCTTATTACTACTGCGCCCAGAAATGGTGCCCTTGGCAGCGGTACCCGCAGGTCGGGGGGGAGCGGGGGCAGTGACCGCCTTGGAGGTGGAAACTTTGCCTGTGGTGGTGCGGGGTACAGTGACCCCATTGGGGGTGATCAACTGGTCTGGATTCGTCCCCCGATAAACGATGGACGGTTGCAATACCCGTCGCTGCACACCGCCGGAATAAATGTAGGTGTAACTGTTGCCGTAGGGATAAAAATAGGCCCCCCCAAAGACTGGACGGTAACCACTGGTGTGGTAGCCACTGGGGGTTGGTTCACAAGTTATCCCATCGGCTTGACAATCGGCTCGACTGCCATAGACTGGTGCATTGCGTTGATGTTCCGCCTGGGCCGCCTTCATTTGGGCCTCACATTCCTCCGGGCGAATTGGGGGCGGACTTGGGGCATTGGGTAATTTGCCGGCTTTGTGGGCCTCTACCAAAACCTGATACTCCTGGGCCTGATTGGTGGTGTCTGTTTTACATTCCGCCACACTGGTGTAATAAAGGGCTTCAATTTTCTCGTTATTGCCGGCTCCACTACCCTGGTTAGTTTTGGGATTATTGCCTTTGCAACTGGTGCTAACCATGGCCAACACCGCCACCATGGCGAGATATTGCCTTACCTGTTTGCGGTAAATGGGCCGAGAAATGTTGCCGGAGAAATGATTGGGGTCCATGGCGATCGCCGGGTCGGGCAGTAATGATGGAATCATTGTATTGAGATTTTCCGGGGATAAACTAATTGGTAAAAATTATTTACGAAAGAATCATGAAAATTAGCCAATTTCAGCCCCATTGGGGGCAAATACGAGTTCTGAATAGGGTTGATTAGGCGTCAGGGATTGTTAAGCTAGGGAAATATGGACTGCTAAATTGTCATTCAATCTTGAGAAAACACCGTGCTAGACGAACAAGCCAAGAAAACTCTCCTGCGTAAAATTCCCCACGGACTCTACGTCTGTGGCGTTAAATCTGGAGACGAAGCTAACGGTTTCACCGCTAGTTGGGTAATGCAGGGCTCCTTTGAGCCTCCCCTCGTGGTTAACTGCGTGCGCACTGACTCTATTTCCCATCGGCTGTTGCAGGAAAGTGGTCAGTTTGCCCTCAGCTTTCTGGCGGCGGACCAAAAAGATGTGGCGGCGCAATTTTTTAAGCCCCAACGCCGGGTCGGAGACAAGTTTGAAAACTTTGATGTGCTTGATGCCCCCGAAACTGGTTGCCCTGTGCTCAAAGATTGCTTAGGCTATGTGGAATGCCGGGTGGTAGGCTCTGTGGCCCACGGCGATCACACCGTTTTTGTCGGTGAAGTGATTGGCGCCCAAGTTTTCAACGAAGGAGAGCCTTTATTGCTGGAAAGTACCGGCTGGAACTACGGCGGTTAATCAGGTTAGGGATTTTGCCAAGGTTTTTCCTTGGTCGCTGAAAGGAATCAACAGGAGTTATTAAGGCTGAACCAATATGCCCTCAGTCTCCCACTGTCTCTAGCCAATGCTCTTCATTGGCACTGAGTAAATGCTCGGCCGCCTCCATTAGGTCGGGCATTAGTCCTTTAATGTCTTTTTTGTTTTCCAGATAGGTGCGCAGGGCGGCGAGGGGATCAAGGGCGGAACCAACCCCCAATTCTGGCAATCGGGGCCTGGCCAACTGACTCACCAATTCTGGGCGGATGGTGTAGGAATGGCTCGGTTTCAAAGCCTCCTGTAATTTGCGGTTATCTATTTGTTCTAGCTGTTCAGAACGAATTTGGTAAATTAGCCGTACCACCGCATCATCAATGGTTGTTTTGGCGATCGCCATTAATAATTCAGCCTGGGGATCTTCGGCCTCCGTTACATCGACCTTAATGGTTTTAAAGGGACGGGCGGACAGAGGACAAAATTGCCAATTTACTTTTCCCTTGCTAATTTCCAGCCAAATATAGCCTTTATCTTCCTTTTCTTCACCAAAGTCCACCCGCTCAATGCTACCGGGATAAACAATGGGGGGATTGTTGTGGGGATTGAGATTTTGGTGTTTGTGGACATGGCCCAAAGCAACGTAATTAAATTCGGGCCGATTAATTAAGGCTAGGGGAATAGTAAAACCTTTACCTACGGAGAGGGTTTTCTCCGCTCCAAAGGTGGCCCGGTCTGCCATTAAATGGGCCAACAAAATTGTGGGTAGCTGGGGATCTAAGCTCCGGATTTCTCCTTCCAAAATGGGTTGTAACTTTTTCAGCAAGAGCAAGTTAATTGCTTCTAGGGACAATCCCTCCGTTTCCGGCCTGGTTAACAGAGTCGAACGGGTCAACCAAGGCAGGGTAACAATTTGCAAATCCCCATTCACCGTGGGAATTAAATGGGTGGCCAGGCGATCGCCAACGATGAAGCCGGGTACCGCCAGGGTGCGATAGATGCAAAGACTAGCTCCCCCACTGCCCTGGGAATGCTGATCATGGTTGCCCACTAATAGGACAGTGGGAATATGGGCATCGGCCAAACGGCGAAATTCAGCCGCAAACGCTTCCTGGACGTAGGGGGGCGGGGTGGCATCGGGAAAAGCATCCCCCCCAAAAAGCACCACATCCGCCGGCTCTTGAATTGCCCGGTCAATGCAAAGCCGTAAACTCTGGATAAAATCTTCTAACCTCGTATTTAGCCCCGTAGCCGGATTAATGTGCCCATGGGAAAAACCACTGCCCAGATGAATGTCAGAAAGATGCAGGACTTTTAACATGGCAATAATCTTCCAATAACTCCAACAAAAAAGGGAAGACGTTTTGTCCTCCCTAAAATCCCATGGTAGTGGCCCACTGAGGGGAGCTAACTATTCCACACCGGGGGCAATCAATTCCCTTGTTTCACCGGGGATGACCACCACTTGGTTGTCTTCGCCAATGTCCACCAGGGCTTGACTACCTTCCTTGAGGCGGCCCGAAAGAATTTCTTCCGCTAACACGTCTTCCAGCAGGCGCATAATGGCCCGGCGCAGGGGACGGGCACCGTAGGCAGGGTTGAACCCTTCTTCCACAATGCGTTCTTTGAACTTGTCGGTGACTTGCAAAGAAATTTCTTTTTCCACCAACCGGGCAAACACATCCCGCAGGAGGATTTCGGAAATTTCCTTGACTTCGTCCTTGTTCAATTGACGGAAGACGATAATCTCATCCAAACGATTCAGGAACTCAGGACGGAAGTAGTTTTTCAACTCTTCATTCACCAAGGAGCGAATGCGATTGTATTGGGACTCGGCTTGGTCGTCGGCAAAATCAAAGCCTAAACCACCGCCACCTTTTTCAATCACCTTGGAACCAATGTTGGAGGTCATGATCAACAGGGTGTTTTTGAAGTCCACTGTGCGACCTTTGGCATCGGTAAGGCGACCATCTTCCAAAATTTGCAGGAGCATATTGAAGATGTCCGGGTGGGCTTTTTCAATTTCGTCGAAGAGCACCACCGTGTAGGGGCGACGGCGTACCGCTTCCGTTAACTGACCACCTTCGTTGTAGCCCACATAACCCGGAGGAGAACCAATCAATTTAGAAACGGTGTGGCGTTCCATAAATTCGGACATATCCAAGCGGATCATGGCTTCTTCGGAACCGAAGAAGTAGGCCGCTAGGGCTTTGGTCAGCTCCGTTTTACCAACCCCAGTGGGACCGGAGAAGATGAAGCTCGCAATGGGACGGTTGGGATTTTTCAGTCCGACCCTAGCTCGACGGATGGCGCGGGAAACGGCTTTAACCGCATCTTCTTGGCCAATTAACCGTTGATGGAGGGTATCTTCCATGTGCAACAGTTTTTCCGACTCCGATTCCGTTAGCTTGTTCACCGGCACCCCTGTCCAGGAGGCGACAATGTGGGCAATTTCTTCGGAAGTTACTTCCGGTTCGCCGTTATCCCCTTCCGCTTTTTTGGAAGAGGCGATCGCCCGGATTTGTTTTTTAATTTCGTCTTCCCGGTCCTTGAGTTCCCCAGCTTGCTCGAAGTCCTGATTGCGGACAGCATCATCTTTTTCTTTCAGAATTTGCCGCAATTCCTTATCCAATTCCTTTGCCGCAGGGGGCAATTGGGAATTAATCAACCGCACCCGGGAACCAGCTTCGTCAATGAGGTCGATCGCCTTATCAGGCAGGAAGCGGTCGGAGATGTAGCGGTCGGAAAGTTTGGCGGCCGCTTCTAGGGCTTCGTCTAAAATTTTCAGTTTGTGGTGCTGCTCGTAGCGTTCCCGCAGACCGTAAAGAATCTCGATGGTTTCTTCCACGGAGGGTTCCCCCACCATCACCGGCTGAAAACGACGTTCCAGGGCGGCATCCCGTTCAATATGCTTACGGTACTCATCGAGAGTGGTGGCCCCAATACATTGCAATTCTCCCCGGGCTAGGGCGGGTTTGAGAATATTAGCGGCATCGATCGCCCCTTCGGCGGCCCCGGCTCCGATCAGGGTATGAACTTCATCAATCACCAGGATGATGTTACCGGCCTGGCGGATTTCATCCATGATTTTTTTCAGCCGTTCCTCGAATTCCCCCCGGTATTTGGTGCCCGCCACCAACAGACCAATGTCCAGGGTGACGACCCGTTTTTCTTCGAGGATGTCGGGAATATCTTTGTTGGCAATGCGCTGGGCTAGACCTTCGGCGATCGCCGTTTTACCTACCCCTGGCTCCCCAATCAGGACAGGGTTATTTTTGGTGCGGCGTCCTAGGATTTGAATTACCCGCTCAATTTCTTTCTGGCGGCCCACCACGGGGTCTAACTTACCCTCCCCGGCCATCTGGGTGAGATTAGAGCCAAACTCGTCTAGAGTTGGGGTTTTGGTGCGGCCAGAGGATCCCCCTCCAGCGGCCACCTCGGCGGTTTCTCCCAACATACGAATCACCTGGGTGCGGACTTTGGATAGATCAACCCCAAGGTTTTCCAAGACCCGAGCAGCTACCCCTTCCCCTTCTCGAATCAGACCCAACAGCAAGTGTTCGGTGCCGATATAATTGTGGCCCAGTTGCCTTGCTTCCTCTAGGGAAAGTTCTAGCACTCGCTTGGCCCGGGGAGTAAAGGGGATTTCCACAGCCACAAAGCCTGATCCCCGCCCGATAATTTTTTCTACTTCAATGCGGGCATCTTTGAGATTAACCCCCATGGATTTGAGAACCTTGGCGGCGACGCCAGTCCCTTCGCCAATCAAGCCGAGCAGAATTTGTTCCGTGCCAACGAAGTTATGTCCGAGGCGACGAGCTTCCTCCTGAGCAAGCATGATTACTTTAATGGCTTTTTCCGTAAAGCGTTCAAACATAACCTGAATCCATCACCTCAGCGTGCCCTGTGTATTGCTGATTCTAACATAGCGCTTTTATTGTGCTGTTGCCCTGGGTACAGCCGTGGATGTAGGTTTAACGGTGGAATGGCGAATTGCGTCTGTGGGGTTTTCCCTACCTCAGTCTTTGTAATCCTATGCCCAGATTCTCTATTTTTGACCCTGACAATTAACAGAATCAGAGGTAATAGAGCAATGGGGGATCTCCGTTTCGACTAGTTAAATGATGAAAAATATTCTGGCGATCGCTGCAATGGCCCATCAAAGCTGACCAGAATCCCCCACCATCGTTGGGCAAATAATTCCAGTCAAAGTTGAAGTCAAGCACACTTTATTGCTAAGTGGCCACACAGGCGCTACTTTCCAACACCGTCCGCCGGGCCCACTGATCTGCCGCCAAAATTTTTTCTAGATCAGGACTAGCTGTATTTTGACCAACGTAGAGGTCACAGGTCTTTTCAATCAGACGAGGAATATCCAAAAAGCTGATTTTTTCTTGCAAAAATAAAGCTACGGCTTGTTCATTGGCCGCATTTAACACCGCTGGCATGGCGCCCCCGGCCCTGCCGGCCGCATAGGCTAACATCATGCAGGGATATTTGTCGTGATCCGGTTCCCGAAAACTTAAACTGCCAGCTTTTACTAAATCTAACTGCTCCCAGTCAGTGTAAATCCTTTCTGGCCAGGATAGGGCGTAGAGGAGAGGTAGACGCATATCGGGCCAACCCAACTGAGCCAAGACAGAAGTATCTTGCACCTCAATTAAGGAATGGATGATGCTCTGGGGATGGATAACAATATCAATGTGGTCGTAATCCAAGCCAAACAAATAATGGGCTTCAATCACCTCCAAACCCTTATTCATGAGAGTAGCGGAATCAATGGTGATTTTTTGTCCCATGGCCCAATTCGGGTGTTTGAGGGCATCCTGTACGGTCACAAAGGGTAAACGCTCCACCGGCAAGTCCCGGAATGCGCCCCCGGAAGCGGTGAGAATAATCCGCCTCAGTCCGCCCTCCGGAACCCCCTGCAAACATTGAAAAATAGCCGAATGCTCGGAATCTGCTGGTAATAGTTTCACCCCCATTTTTTCCACCAGGGGCAATACCACTGGAGCCCCCGCAATCAAAGTTTCTTTATTGGCTAAAGCAATATCTTTCCCTGCCTCAATGGCCGCCATGGTAGGCAATAATCCCGCACAACCAACAATGCCTGTGACCACGCTTTCTGCATCGCCATAGCGGGCTACTTCCACTACCCCCGCTTCCCCCACCACATATTCCGGCTCGTAATTGGTCAAACTGGCGATCGCCGTTTTTAGATCCGCTAACTTTTCTTCCCGGCGAATAGCAACTATTTCTGGGCGAAACTCCGCCACCTGTTGGGCCAGGAGTGCCACATTGCCTCCGGCCGCTAAGCCTACCACCTGAAAAGCGTCGGGGTGATGGGTAACAATGTCCAGAGTTTGGGTGCCAATGGACCCCGTAGAGCCAAGGATAGAAATGCGTTTCACCATTACCGCCGTTGCTTAATCAAAACTAATCTTCCCAATCTTACGGGGTTGCCGCCCATCTGAGAAGAAAAAACTCCCCCAAGGTCAAACCAAGGAGGAGCAAAAATTATTAAGAGGGATCAGTATTCCCAATTCGCACCATGGCTAACATTGGGAAACCATTTTTCTAGTCCTGCTGATACCTGCTAACTTTATTTCGCTAAGCCCCAGCCAGGAGGGGAAAGGGCAGGATCTGGACTACATTGCCAGGCCCGAAGACTTTGCCAGCGTCCTGTAAACCCTAAACAGCAACAGAAGTGCGGGAAGTGGTAGTCAACTCACCTTTGGCATATTTAGCAGCGTAGTCATCCAAGGTTAATTGCTTGATCTTAGAAGCATTACCAGCAGTCCAGAACTGTTGATAACGGTCGGCACAAATCTGCTTCATATACTTGATAGAAGGCTTGAGGAAGTGACGGGGATCAAAGTTCTTGGGATCCTTGGCGGCGGCTTCCCGGAAAGCGGCGGTGATGGCCAAGCGGTTATCGGTGTCGATGTTTACTTTGCGAACACCGCTCTTAATACCCTTTTGAATTTCTTCTACGGGCACACCATAGGTTTCGGGGATGGCACCACCGTATTGGTTAATCATGTCAATCCATTCCTGGGGAACGGAGGAAGAACCATGCATTACCAAGTGGGTGTTGGGCAACAGGCGGTGAATTTCTTCAATGCGGCTAATGGCCAAAACTTCCCCAGTGGGCTTACGGGTAAATTTATAGGCACCATGGCTGGTACCGATCGCCACGGCGAGGGCATCCACCTGGGTTTTGTTGACGAATTCCACCGCTTCCTCGGGATCAGTCAACAGTTGGGAGTGGTCTAATTTCCCTTCAAAACCGTGGCCGTCTTCCGCTTCCCCTTGACCGGTTTCCAAGGAACCTAAGCAACCCAATTCCCCTTCTACACTGGCCCCAACGGAGTGGGCTACCTTAACGACTTCAGCGGTTACATTAACGTTGTACTCAAAGCTAGCGGGGGTTTTGGCGTCGGCTTCCAAAGAACCATCCATCATCACACTGGTGAAACCATTACGGATGGCGGAATAGCAGGTAGCGGGGCTATTACCATGGTCTTGGTGCATGGCAATGGGAATGTGAGGATAGGTTTCGACCGCCCCCAAAACTAAATGGCGCAGAAAATTTTCCCCGGCATAGCTACGGGCGCCACGGGAAGCTTGCAAAATTACAGGGCTGTTGGTTTCATCAGCGGCCTGCATGATCGAAATGATCTGCTCCATGTTGTTGACATTGAAAGCGGGAATGCCATAACCATTTTCCGCTGCATGGTCTAACAGCAATCGCATTGGGACGAGAGCCATAAATCCTCCTAAGTTCTATTGCCTAATGTGTATTGGGGTCGCAAGACAAGTCTTTATATGGGTCTCATCTTAGGCTAGTTTCTGTCCCTTGACAATTTTTAATGATCTTTTTTGCCCCGCCTCAGGAAATTTGTGCTAAGGCATTGAAATCAGCCCATACCAACATCCCCACCCTAGTCTATGGCTTAACAACCAAGTTTAGGATGGGGAAAAATTTAGGTATTTAGCAATATGACCCACGGCGATCGCCATCGGGGATCAAACAATTCAAAGGGTAGGGAACACTTCCTTTGCCACCGCAATGGTCTGGTCAATCTGGGCTTCGGTGTGGGCCAGGGAAGGGAAACCAGCTTCGTACTGGGAAGGGGCAAGATAAATACCCCGTTCCAACATCCCCCGGTGGAAGCGAGCAAATTTGGCAGTGTCGGCTAGCTTGGCATCTTCATAATTCCGCACAGGGCCGGGGGCAAAGAAAATCCCAAACATGGCACTGATGGAACCGCCACAAACTTCATGGCCAGCCTCCTGGGCCGCAGTTAATAACCCTTCCACTAATCGTTTAGTAATCTTATCCAGATATTCGTAGGAGCCGGGCTTTTGCAAAATTTCCAGGGTTTTAATACCCGCGGTCATGGCCAAAGGGTTACCGGACAGAGTCCCAGCTTGATACATTGGCCCGGCTGGAGCCACCATGGCCATAATGTCTTCCCGACCGCCGTAGGCCCCCACCGGCAAACCGCCACCAATCACCTTACCAAGGGTGGTTAAATCGGGGGTAACGCCAAATCGAGCCTGGGCACCACCATAGGACACCCGAAAGCCGGTCATTACTTCATCAAAGACCAATAAAGCACCATACTCCTTGGTCAATTCCCGCAACCCTTCCAAGAAGCCTGCATCGGGGAGAATAAAGCCCGCATTGCCTACCACCGGCTCAAGAATAACCCCAGCGATACTGTCGGGATTTTCCACAAACAAGGCTTTGACCGCTTCCAAATCGTTATAGGGAGCCGTTAAAGTTGCCTTAGTGGTATTGCTGGGCACCCCAGGGGAATCCGGCAGACCAAGGGTGGCCACCCCAGAACCAGCCTTAACCAAAAACATGTCGGCGTGGCCGTGGTAACAACCCTCAAATTTAATAATCTTTTCCCGGCCAGTGAAGGCCCGCATCAAACGCAACACGGACATACAGGCTTCAGTGCCGGAGTTGACAAACCGCACCATTTCAATGCTGGGCACGGCATCAATGACCATTTCCGCCAGGACGTTCTCCTGGGCACAGGGAGCACCAAAACTAGTGCCCTTATCCAAAGCTTGTTTGAGGGCATTGATCACATCAGGGTGGGCGTGACCACAAATGGCCGGTCCCCAGGTGCCTACGTAGTCAATGTATTGATTGCCATCTAAGTCCCAAATCTGAGCCCCTTCTACTCGGTCAAAAACAATGGGCTGACCGCCGACGGACTTAAATGCCCTCACCGGAGAACTGACCCCCCCAGGCATTAGATGTTGAGCCGCGGTAAAAATTTCCTCTGACTTAGTGGTGATAAAAGGGGTTGCGTTAACCAATTCGCGTCTCCTTTGGGTGTAAAGACTGGCTATGTAAATTCATTGAACCTGTTCCCGCATTAAAAACACAGACGGGGACAATTCCACTGTACAGAATTTTGGTGCCCCGTTAAACAAATTTCTAACCTCCTGGCTAGGAAAGCGAAGTCCCTGAGGACAGTTCCAAGAAGCTATCGCAGCCAGTCTCTATTCCTGTGACCAATAGCGCCCAGTTCTGAGAAAACGTTGAAAACTCTCAGATTTTGCTCCCCGGGAAAGAGGAGAAAATTTTTAGCGCAGGAGTAGATAATAAATTTGCCCGTCGTCACTCATTAAACCGGCCCGATCGCCTGGGGTTTGGCCAGTGCCCATAAAAATATCGACCCGACCGGGGCCTTTGATGGCACTGCCGGTGTCCTGGTCCACCACAAAACGACTAACGTTGACTTTTTGACCCCGACAATCGGGAATAGGGGCCGCTAAAACGGCGATCGCCCCTGGAGGCATAAGGGATTTATCGGTGGCAATGGAACGCTCGGCGGTGACCGGCACACCGATACTGCCCTTGGCGGGGGTGCTGGCGGAGGTTTCCTTAAAAAAGATCAAACGGTTATTGCGGGGAATGAAACGGCTTAGTTCACCGGGATTCTGTTCAAAATACTCAATTAACTTTGGCAACGTAACTTCCCCCGGTTGAAAAATGCCTTCCTGAATAGTTTCCTTCCCCAAGCTTACGTAGGGATAATCCGTCGCCCCAGCAAAGGCCACCGAACTTTGGCCGCCTCCCACCCAGTTGATTTTGGCGGAACCTTGCACCTGGATTAGATAGGCATCTAAACGGTTACGAAACCAGGCAATTTCCCGCCCTTGCAACTGACTCGATTTTCCTAAGCCGTCCAACCCTTCTAAATCAGCCCTGGTGGGGTGGGGCTTAGACCAACGGGAAAAATTATTGGGTAGGCCATAGATGGGATAACGATACTCAGCAGTACGTTGGCGACTGGCAGTATAGACCGGCTCAAAATAACCAGTGAAATGCACTGTTCCCTGGCCATCGTTACCGATCGCCTGATAAAACTGAAATTCCCTGGCCACGGCCGTCTGAAGAGCTTCCGGGCTGGGAGACTGTTGCAACAAAATCTTAAATCTCTGCAGGGAACGGGTTACTCGTTCTCTGGTCACCCCCGGTACAGGGTAATTCTGATAGGCTCGGGCGGCGCTGGCCGTTTTCAAATAGGCCAAACTATGGTCAATGGCCCGCACTAGGGACTGTTTATCCCCCGCCGAACAATGGTTACCCCACAACTGTTCATCAAAACCCACTGTTGGCGTTAAATTTGCCCCCGTCACTGGGGTTAATGGTTGTGACTGGGCCCCAAGACCACTGCCATGGACAGCAAAAAACAACATCAAGGCCAAGAGCGGGAAAGATTGTTTAATCATTTGTTGTTTTCTGAAAATTACCTAACCATTGACGAAAGTTAAGTTTACCCGCTCCGCCAGGAATGGGGCATGAGGAGTTACCAGACCGCAGGCTAGCACATTATCATGGCTAGGCTAATAGCATTATTAAGAACTTGTGTTTGTTGACTTTTAAGAAGAAAAAATAGGGCCATCCCGATGAATATACCTGAGTATTTTCACCGAGGCAAACTACTCTAAAATCAAGAATGATAAGTTTAAATAATGGCAGTCAAAACTATTTTAAAAAGACGATGAATTCCTGCTCCCTAACTAGATTATGTAAAAATTCAACTATTTAGAAGCGTTTTTATACCTAGAGACTCAATGGAGTGAGCCGAAAATTTCTGTTAACCTGGAAGCAGTTTCAAGGGAAAACTCAATGGTTACACTGGATAAAACTGCAACAAAAATCATCAAGCTAAACTCCGGAGCAATTCCTGCAATTCAATCCGTCTTGGAGCAGGAAGCAATGGTCTTATTAGGTTTAGCCACTACCTATGTGCTAGTAGTCAATGGTGCCAGTCCTAGGGCAGTGGCCCAGTTGCGGGCCTTTAAGCAATTTGACAAAGACCAACCTCTAGGCATTCTCACCCGGGGCGATCGGGCCATGGATGTGGCAAAAATTTCCCCCGCCGCCCAAAAATTGATGGGTCTTTTTCCTTTACCCATAACCCTCATTGTGGAAGCCTTGCCCCATTTAGACCCAGGCATTACCCAGGGCTTTCGCAATCTTTTTATCGCCTGTCCCGATGCCTTTGTTTTCGATTTGGTGGGGGCGATGCCTTTTCCGTTGGTGTGTGCCACGGCCAAAGTAGGGGGAGAACCCGTAACTAGTTTCGCGGCAGCTAGCCGTTATTTTGAAGGTCGGGTACCTTTAATTGGCGATGGTGGCCGATGTCGTTATGCCCGACGGGGAACATTGATCGACTGTACTTTGCCCTTACCTACAATTATGAATTTTGGTCCTATTTCCTTTGACGACCTGCGCCCCCTGGTCCCGGAAATCATTTTGCCTTCCCATCTGATGAAATGAATCATTCCTGTTCTGGACAATTGGAAGCAATGTCCTATCCACCGTCTGCTTTGTCCCTAAGGCAGATTTTTTCACCTCGATGTTGCCAAAATTACTGTCATTTAACTTGGGCTAATACTTTGGACGGGATCATCAATTGGTAACCTATTTCCTAGGTTCTACCTCCAGTGCTAGTAATTTAACTTTTCTGATCCTATGGCCCTTTCCCCCGCAGACGTTACCGTGGTCATTTTAGCTGGGGGCTTTGGCACCCGCATTAAACAACAGTTACCAGATTTGCCTAAACCCCTGGCCCCGGTGGCCCACCGTCCTTTCTTAGATTGGCAATTGCGCTATCTGCAACAGCAAGGTTTTCGGCGATCGCTCCTTTCTACGGGTTATTTGGCGGAAAAGGTGGCGGCCTATGCCCAAAATGCCGACATTGCTAACATGGTGATCGCCTGTGTGGCGGAGGAGGAACCGTTGGGAACGGCGGGGGGATTTGTTAATGCGATTAGTCACCATGGTTTCAAAGAACCAGCACCGGCTTGGTTGGTGCTCAATGGCGATTCCTTAATTGTGACGGATTATCGAGTTCTGTTAGCGGAATTGGCCGATGACAGCGTTGATGGGGTAATTTTGGGCGTTCATGTGCCCGATGCATCCCGGTTTGGTTCCCTGAAAGTCAATGACCAAGGAGAGTTGGAACAGTTTGCCGAAAAGCAGGGGGGAGCAGGGATAATTAATAGTGGGGTTTATCTAATTGGCGATCGCCTTTTGGCCAAGTTTCCCCCTCAACGCCCTTTAAGTTTTGAGTATGATGTTTTCCCTACATTGTTGGCCCAGGGAGCCAAAATCAAAGTCCATGCCGTGGAAGCTCCCTTTTTAGACATTGGCACTCCAACAACCCTGGCCCAGGCGGGGAAATTTATCCAATCCCTCGGCATGTTTGACCAAATGGACGATCAGGGGAAATAGCACCAAACCGTAATTCCCCCCCAGGCTAGAAAGGAGCATTCCTGCTGACATTAGCTAAAATGAGAACTCAGCTAAGTTTTGTAAATTTTGGTTTACGGGGGCAGGCATCGGAATGGGTAAACAGACAAGGCGGTTATGGGCTTTGGTTTTCTCTTTGGTTATTGGGACTGTTATTTATCTGGGCAATACACCGCCGGCCCTGGCCTTCACCGAGGAACAAAAGCTACTGCTACAATCTTGGCGCCTGGTGAATCAAGCCTATCTCGATGAAACCTTTAACCATCAAAATTGGTGGCTGTTGCGGGAAAAGTACGTTAAACGCCCCCTCCGGGACCGGGAAGAAACCTATACGGCGATCGAAGAAATGCTCGCCACCCTAGATGAGCCCTTCACCCGCCTACTGCGTCCAGAACAGTACGGTAATCTCCAGGTGACCACCACCGGTGAGCTATCGGGGGTAGGTCTACAGATCAACATCAACCCGGAAACTAACCAGTTAGAGATTATGGCTCCCCTGGCCGGTTCCCCTGCAGAGGAGGCCGGTCTGCAGCCCCATGACCAAATTTTGGCGATCGACGGCGTGGATACCCAAACCCTGAGCTTAGACGAAGCGGCGGCCAGAATGCGGGGTCCCAAAAACACCAAGGTTTCCCTAGAAATTCTCCCAGCGGGCACCGAAGTCCCCGAAAAACTTACCCTGACTCGGCAATTAATTTCCCTTAGTCCCGTGGTGGCCCGATTAGATGATTCCCGCCCCGGTCAATCGGTGGGTTATATTCGCCTGAGTCAGTTTAGTGCCAATGCCTATAGAGAAGTAGTCCATGCTCTCCACCACCTTGAAAACCAAGGGGCCGACGGTTATATCCTCGATTTACGCAACAATCCCGGTGGCTTACTCCAGGCCGGTATTGACATTGCTCGGTTGTGGCTGCCGGAAAGCACCATTGTCTACACTGTTAATCGCCAAGGCACCCAGGAAAGCTTCACCGCCAGTGGAGAAGCGGTAACCGATCGCCCCTTGGTGGTGTTGGTTAACCAAGGCACTGCCAGTGCCAGCGAAATTTTAGCCGGTGCTTTGCAGGATAATCATCGAGCTACTTTGCTGGGAGAAAAAACCTTTGGCAAGGGGTTAATTCAATCCTTGTTTGAATTGTCCGACGGGGCCGGCATTGCTATCACTGTGGCCAAATACGAAACCCCTGAGCATCACGACATCCATAAATTGGGCATCATGCCCGACGAAGTGGTGGAACAGCCTTTAATTAGCTTTGCGGAAATTACTTCCCCCGCCGATGTGCAATACCAAGCTGCCCTCGATTTACTCACCGGAGGAACGGCAATCGCCAATAAGTCCCCTTCAATCCCCGCCATGGCAACGGCTCACAAGCCCAACTAATCACCATTTGAACAAAACATCAGAAATTCTAATCAGAAAGTCCAAAAATTGTAATTTAAAAAACAGTCAATGGAGAGCATTGCCATAAGTAAAGGCATCCCCTGCGTGATAAGATGACCTTCAGAAAACAGATAGTTGCTAGGTTATCGCAGATTCTTCTTGCAACCAAATAACTGTAAATAATGACTGTCTCTGGGGCGACAGTAGGCTTTATTTTGCCAAATTTCGCCCGTGGGAGAAAGCTAGGCTATTCAATGTTTATGGAGGACTGACCTAGATGGTACAAGCCAAAGCAGGGTTCAAGGCGGGCGTACAAGATTATCGCCTGACCTACTATACCCCCGACTACACCCCCAAGGATACCGACCTGCTCGCCTGCTTCCGTATGACCCCTCAACCGGGTGTACCTGCTGAAGAAGCCGCTGCTGCGGTGGCCGCTGAGTCTTCCACCGGTACCTGGACCACCGTTTGGACTGACAACCTAACCGATTTGGATCGCTACAAAGGTCGTTGCTATGACCTGGAAGCCGTTCCCAACGAAGATAACCAATATTTTGCTTTTATTGCCTATCCTCTAGATTTATTTGAAGAAGGTTCCGTCACCAACGTTTTAACCTCTTTGGTCGGTAACGTATTTGGTTTTAAAGCCCTGCGGGCCCTCCGTTTAGAAGATATTCGTTTTCCCGTTGCTTTAATTAAAACCTTCCAAGGGCCCCCCCACGGCATCACCGTTGAGCGGGACAAATTAAACAAATACGGTCGTCCTCTCCTTGGTTGTACCATCAAACCCAAACTTGGTTTGTCCGCCAAAAACTACGGTCGGGCCGTTTACGAATGTCTGCGGGGTGGTTTGGACTTCACCAAAGACGACGAAAACATCAACTCCCAGCCCTTCATGCGTTGGCGTGATCGTTTCCTCTTCGTTCAAGAGGCGATCGAAAAAGCCCAGGCTGAGACCAACGAAATGAAAGGTCACTACCTGAACGTTACCGCTGGCACCTGCGAAGAAATGATGAAACGGGCCGAGTTTGCCAAAGAAATTGGCACCCCCATCATCATGCATGACTTCTTCACTGGTGGTTTCACCGCTAATACCACCCTGGCTCGCTGGTGTCGGGACAACGGCATTCTGCTCCACATTCACCGAGCAATGCACGCCGTAGTTGATCGTCAGAAAAACCACGGGATCCACTTCCGGGTTCTGGCCAAATGTCTACGTCTGTCCGGTGGGGACCACCTCCACTCCGGTACCGTGGTCGGTAAGTTGGAAGGCGAACGGGGCATCACCATGGGCTTCGTTGACCTCATGCGGGAAGATTACGTTGAGGAAGACCGTTCCCGGGGTATTTTCTTCACCCAAGACTATGCTTCCATGCCTGGCACCATGCCCGTAGCTTCCGGTGGTATCCACGTATGGCACATGCCCGCGTTGGTGGAAATCTTTGGTGATGACTCTTGCCTCCAGTTTGGTGGTGGTACTTTGGGTCACCCCTGGGGTAATGCCCCCGGTGCAACTGCCAACCGGGTAGCTCTGGAAGCCTGTGTTCAAGCTCGGAACGAAGGTCGTAACCTAGCCCGGGAAGGTAATGACGTTATCCGCGAAGCCTGTCGTTGGTCCCCCGAATTGGCCGCGGCTTGTGAACTCTGGAAAGAAATCAAGTTCGAGTTCGAGGCCATGGATACCCTCTAATCAACATTCAGTGATCAGGGAACAGTTATCAGGCACCTGTGTTTAAATAGCACAAATCTTTTCCCTAATTGTTAGTAAGCCGATTTTGGCGATCGCCTTCATGGCTAGTGATCGCGGTCTTGGTACTGATGATACAGGAAAAATCATTGATAACTGTTTAACTGATACCTGAAAACTGATGGGAGGCGTTCATGCAAACTAAGCATATAGCTCAGGCAACGGTGAAAGTACTGCAAAGTTACCTCACCTACCAAGCCGTCCTCAGGATCCAGAGTGAACTAGGGGAAACCAACCCTCCCCAGGCCATTTGGTTAAACCAATATTTAGCCAGTCACAATATTCAAAATGGAGAAACGTTTTTGACGGAACTCCTGGATGAAAATAAGGAACTGGTGCTCAGAATCCTGGCGGTTAGGGAAGACATTGCTGAATCGGTGTTAGATTTTTTGCCCGGTATGACCCGGAGTAGTTTAACAGAGTCCAACATTGCTCACCGCCGTCATTTGCTTGAACGCCTGACCCGCACTGTAGCCGAAGTCGATAATTTCCCTTCGGAAACCTCCAACGGGGAATCAGACAGTAAAGATTCTCCCCCGTCCTAACGTAGTCATCAGCAAGGAAAACTTTTAAATCGATGAAAACTTTACCCAAAGAGCGCCGCTACGAAACCCTTTCCTACCTTCCCCCTTTAACGGATCAACAAATTGCTAAGCAAGTTGAGTTTCTGTTAGACCAAGGCTTTATTCCCGGTGTGGAATTTGAGGAAGATCCCCAACCCGATACTCACTTCTGGACTATGTGGAAATTACCTCTCTTCGGTGGTGCCACCGCCAATGAAGTTCTAGCCGAAGTGCGGGAATGTCGTTCTGAGAACCCTAATTGTTACATTCGGGTAATCGGCTTTGACAATATTAAACAATGTCAAACCGTGAGCTTCATTGTTCATAAACCCAACCAAAATCAAGGTCGCTACTAAGTTACGGCTTTGCTAATTGCTTAATGCTTACCTAAATCCAATATTCTCCCCGCTTCGGCGGGTTTTTTATTGCTTTAAACAACCGCAGGTTGCAAAGAAAGACGGCCATCTTCAAGGTAAATAATCCGATCGGCAATGTCTAAAATGCGGTTGTCGTGGGTAATTAATAGCACTGTATAGCCCTGTTCTTTGGCGAGTTTTTGCATAATATTCACCACATCCCGACCGGATTTTTTGTCCAATGCCGCCGTGGGTTCATCGGCTAAAACCATTTTGGGATGGCTAATGAGGGCCCTGGCGATCGCCACCCGTTGTTTTTGTCCCCCAGATAAATTGGCGGGGTAATAATTTAAATGATCCGCTAAACCGACTTGTTCTAACATCTGGGCGGCCCGGTGATGGCGTTCTGCCTTGGCAATTTTCCCGGTGATTTCTAGCCCCATTTGCACATTTTCTAGGGCAGTTAAGCTGTGGTGGAGGTTGTGGGCTTGGAAAATATAGCCGTTATGCCGCCGATTATTGACCAAAATGATTTCGCTGGCGTCACAGAGTTCTTGCCCTAATACCTGTAAACTGCCTTTGTGGGCCGCCCGCAGTCCCCCAATTAGGGTTAATAAGGTGGTTTTTCCTGACCCCGATGGCCCGGTCATGATCACAATTTCCCCGGCGTGAATATCTAGGTCAATGTCAAATAACACTTGTTTACGGAGATCGCCACTGCCGAAATAGTGGTTCAGTTGACGAATAACAATAATGGGAGGATTGTTCATGGCATTTTAGGCAAAAATATCGGCGGGATCGGCGGCTTGGAGACGACGGGCGGCTATCACACCGGAGAAGCTACACATCGCCAGGGTTAAAACAAAAACAAAAACTGCCCGGCCCACAGGCATAAAAATTGGTAACGCCGTAGCAAAGGCCGTCAGTCGGTAGGCCCCCAGGGCGATCGCCAAACTAGGAATAAAGCCAAGGACAGACAAAATTAACGCTTCTTCAAAAATGACCCCCAACAAATAACGTTGACGGTAACCCATGGCCCGAAAAGTGGCGTATTCCGCTAGGTGACTGTTGACATCGGTGGAAAGCACTTGATAGACAATCACCGTACCGACGATAAAACCCATTACCGTGCCTAGACCAAACACAAAGCCAATGGGCGATCGCCTTTGAATATAGGCAATTTCAAAATCCACATAACCCTGGTTGGTAAACACTTGCACATCATCGGGGAGATAAGCCTCTAGGGTTGCCCGCACAGATTCGGGATCAGCATCGGGTTGGAGATAGATTAAGCCCATGCTTGGAGTGTTGGCTTGACGTTTGGGAAAAAGCCTCAAAAAGGTCTCTGTACTGGTCATTAAGGCCCCATCATCAGCGAAGGATGCCCCCACACTAAATAATCCCGTTACGGTGACGGTGTTTGTGCCAATTTCCGTAGTTACCAGTTCCCCCCGTTCTACCTGCTCCACCATTTTGTCGTAGCGGCCTCGGGATTTTTGGTCAAATAACACCGTATTGGGTAACGTTAATTGATCCAATTGTTGATTAACCACCGGCAAATCCAGCGCAACTCGATGGGGATCTTGACCGATAACTAACATGGGAGTCTTTTCCCTGGTTTGGGGATTACGCCATTGCACGGAACTAACATAAAGCGTATCCACGGATTTCACCCCCGGCACATCGAGGGCTTGGTACAAACGGCGACGGGAAAAAGTTTGTAATTCGTTGAAATTATCCGCTTGATTACTAATCATTACCAAATCCGTTTGGAGTGTCCGGGGATATTGGGTATTAGTACGATACAACGCATCAGCAAAGCCCAATTGCATAAAGATCAACACATCAGCAAAGGTAATGCCGGCGATCGCCGTTAGCAGTCGGAGGCGGTCATGGTTGAGTTGTAAGAGACCCAGTGGAGTGCGATCTCGGAGGGTATGGAGCAGTTGACGAAAACGAAACATGGGATAAACCGGTGGTATTGTTCAAAAATGCGCCCTTATTGCACCGGGGTTTGGATGGTGACGGTGACTTGCAAGTTAGTTAAATTCTTCACCCGGTTAGAACTTTCGGGATCAAGCTCAATGCGGACTTCGATTACTTTGGCGTCAATATTGGCGGCGGGATCTTCGTTAACAATGGTTTGGCGTTGCACGAGGGGATCAATGCGTTGCACCCTGCCTTGTAAGGATTCATCCAAAATAGGGGAGGTGATTTTTGCCATTTGCCCAAGCTGGATGCGGCCAATATCCCCCTGGTAAACTTCGGCGATCGCCATCATTTGTTGGGTTTGCCCTAGGCTGACAATGCCCTGATCCGCAATTTTTTCACCGGGACGGGTATAGACTGCCAAAATTTCCCCTGCCTCTGGCGCAGTAATCACCGTTTGGGCTAAATCCGTTTGGGCTTTTTGCACCGCCGCTTTAGCCCGTTGCACTTCAGCATCGGCCACCTGGACATCTACCGGACGCACATTGGCTAAACTTTCCCGTTGGGCTTCCGCTTCCTGCACCGAGGCAACTCCGGTTTTTTGCAACCGTCGAAGGTCAGCTTGGACGGCTTGAATTTGTTGGGGAAAGGTCTGATTAAGGCTGGTTAATTCCGTTTCAGCGGCGCTAATTTTTTCCACGGAGGTGCGGTTAACCCGGTTTAAATTAGCCTGATTTTCCTTAACCTGTTGCTGTAAACTATCCACCGCGAGGGCTTTGCCATCAAACACCGATTCGGAAATGGCCCCAGCAGTATAAAGCTGTTGATAACGTTGGTACTCCATTTTGGCGTTGGCCAATTCCGCTTGCAGTCGTTGCAATTTGGCTTCAATTTCTGTCCTTTGCCCCTGCCAATCCGCTTGCAGTTGTTTCAAGGTTGCCTGTTGGATTTGTCGATCGCCGTCCCACTGGGCTTGTAAACGTTTAAGCTCTGCATTTTTGGCTTTGACATCTTCTTGCCATTGGGCTTGGCGTTGGGCAATTTGGGCCGATTGAGCCGTAATATCTTCATTTTTTGCCCCGGCTTTGACTTGGGCCAAGCGAGCTTCCGCCACTTGCAAATCCCCTTGGGCTTGGGTTAATGCCGCCTGCCACCGATCCCGACCACTCAACAGGGCGATGGTTTGACCCGCTTCTACCCGATCGCCGACCTTGACCAACAATTTTTCCAATCGGGTTTCCTGGCTGGCGGTGGGGGCACTGAGATAAATCATTTCCCCTTGGGGTTCTAAACGACCTAGGGCAGTGACGGTGGGCAAGGGGGAAGGAATAACTTCCATCTCAACGGGTTCCGTCTTCGATATGAAGGGTAACCATCCTTGCTGAGCGGTGATCGCCCCGAACAATGTCAACCCAATTAGCCCAACACCAATCTGCCAACGGCCAAAAGGAGACTTTTTAGCCAATGGTTTAGCCGGAGAAGATGTTTGAAAGTCCGTTGCAATTGATCCCATTTTGCTCCCCTGGGGTGAAAGCTTTATATTTTTATTTTACTACACCGTTTAGTAAAGTTGACTATACCGTTTAGTAAACTAGAGGAAGGAGAGTCCCCTTGCTATGCTGAGGAAGATCCGATGCAAGCCAAACCTGTGAACGAGTTAGACCCGATTAAACCGCTACGCCCCAGCAATGACAAAGCCGAGCAAATTTTGGACGGTGCCTTAAAAATTTTCACAACCCAAGGGTATGCGGCGGCCAGTATGGATCGCATTGCCAAGGCGGCGGGGGTCTCTAAGCCCACCCTCTACAGTTATTTTCAGGATAAGGAAGGATTATTCATGGCCTTGGTGCAGAACCTAAGCCAAAGTTGTGATCCCCTGTTTCCCCATCGACCGGCGATCGCCGATGTGGATTTGCCCCCGGAAATGTTTTTGCGTCAATTGGCCGATAAAGCCCTGACCGGGTTTGCCCAGAATCCGGCCTTATTAACCCTGATTCGCTTGATCATTGGCGAATCCGAACGGTTTCCGACCCTAGCCCAAAGCTTTGTGCGGGAAATCCAAAAACCAATGTTAGAAAATTTAGCAACCTATTTCGGTTCCCAACCCCAACTCCATTTCCCTGATCCAATGGTGGCCGCCCGGATTTTTGCGGGGTCTTTGGTTCACTTCTTAATTGTGCAAAAGTTAATGCAAGGGGAAGACATTTTGCCCCTGGAGAGCGATCGCCTCGCAGATGGATTGGTGGCGTTGATGATGGCGGCGGGAAAAAAGCCCAATGTTTAAACGCTGGCTGAGAGTCCAATCAAATATTATTTCCTTACAAACAAAATCACTAAGAGTCTGTTTGGAAAGTTGAGTTTTGGCTGTTTAATCCCCCCTAGCCCCCCTTGGGAAGGGGGGAAATGTCACAAAAGTCCCCCTTTTTAAGCCGGAGCTTTAGTGAGGAGATTTAGGGGGATAAATACCTAGCTTTGTACTTTTCAAACACTTTCTAAAGCTGTACCTTGAGCGGCGGGGGCAATGGCGCCGGATTGTTGCTCACTCAACCCCATCCAACTGACAACAAAATAAACCAGAATTGATGCGGTATAGTTCTGGGTCAATTCCGGCTTTAGGACAGTGCAGAGCAAATTAACCGTGGTGTAACACAGATTAAATGCCATGGCGATCGCCGTGGATGGGAATGGATCTGATCGGGCAACGCCGGGGTATTTACCTTAATTTTGCTAGTATTTATAAACCCAACTTTGTCAATATGGGGGGATGGGATAGCATAGTCCATGGGACACTTCTGCCTGCCTTTGCTGTTGGGCCCTCAAACAATCCTGGTTATCAAAACACATTGGAGTGAACTGATGGACATTGTTAAAATCATTTGCGCGATTCTTTTGCCACCCCTGGGGGTCTTCTTGCAGGTGGGTATTGGCAAAGACTTTTGGATTAACTTACTACTAACCATTTTTGGGCTATACATTCTTGGCCTTGTCCATGCAATTTGGGTCATTGCCCGGGAAAATTAGTCTGCACTAACTAATACATGGCTAGGCAATCCACCCCGGTCTAAAAGTGGTTTTGAATGCCCCCCTGCTCTTCAAGTTGGAAGCAAACTAGATAAAAAGCCCTAGTCCTAGTATTGCTGAAGCCTTACTGGGAAAATCTAGAGGGCAGATTAAAGCTTTACAAACCGGATCTAGCCAGCCATGTTTAACCACAGATTATTTCCCTCCAATCAAATTCAACATGACCAAATTTTTTGTGGACCGGGGCGGAACATTTACCGATATTGTTGCCATCACCAAAGATGAAAAATTAGCCCAGCAGTGCGTTAAAGATAGACGATTTAGCGTATTTGCCCTACCCACAAAAGAAACAGTAATTTTATTTAAATTATTATCAGAAAATCCTGAACTTTATCGCGATGCAGTCATTCATGGCATCCGCACTATTTTGGGTTTAGGAACCATCGAACTCATTACTCCAGAAAAAGTTAGTTTGGTAAAAATGGGCACTACGGTGGCCACTAACGCTCTCCTGGAACGCAAAGGGGACCCTGTCGTTTTGGTAATGACCCAAGGATTCCGGGACGGGTTGGCGATCGCCTATCAGCATCGACCGGACATTTTTGCCCTGGAGATTAAAAAACCTAGTCGGCTCTATAGCCTAGTCATTGAAGCGGTGGAAAGAATTGATGCACAAGGAGAAATTTTACACCCCCTAGACCAGTATCAAATTAATAGGGACTTACAACAGGCTTACGACCAAGGAATTCGCAGTGTGGCGATCGCCTTAATGCACAGTTATCGCTATCCTGACCACGAATTAATCATTGCTGAAATTGCCCAAAATATTGGCTTTACTCAAATTTCCCGTTCTTCTGAAGTTAGCCCCCTAATTAAATACATTTATCGAGGGGATACCACCGTAGTTGACGCCTACCTTTCCCCTCTGCTCCGGCGTTACGTTGACCAAGTGCAGGGACAATTACCGGGGATAACAGTACAGTTTATGCAGTCCCATGGGGGGTTGGTGGATGGCAATCATTTCCAGGGGCGGGATAGCATCCTCTCCGGGCCGGCCGGGGGCATTGTTGGCGCAGTCAAAACCTCACAGCGAGCAGGCTTTAGCCATATTATTACCTTTGACATGGGGGGGACTTCCACCGATGTCGCCCACTTCAATGGTACCTATGAACGATTATGGGAAACGGAAATTGCCGGAGTCCGTTTGCGGGTACCAAGCTTAGCCATCCATACCGTGGCGGCGGGGGGCGGTTCCATTTTGCAATTTGACGGGCAAAGATACCAAGTGGGGCCGGATTCTGCGGGGGCGAACCCTGGGCCCGCCTGTTACCGTCGGGATGGGCCGTTAACAGTGACCGATGCCAATGTGATGGTGGGAAGACTGCAAAAAAACTATTTCCCCCCTGTGTTTGGTCCAGAAGGAAATCAACCCTTAGATATTGATATTGTTCAAGAAAAATTCACCGATTTAGCCACTCAAATTGCCCAATCCACCGCAACTCAACCTACCCCGGTAGAAGTGGCAGATGGTTTTCTGGCGATCGCCGTGGAAAATATGGCCAATGCCATTAAAAAAATTAGCCTACAACGGGGCTATGACTTAAAAAATTACACCCTTTGTTGCTTTGGGGGAGCAGGGGGACAACTAGTTTGTCGGTTAGGCGATCGCCTGGGCATTAGCAAAATTTTTCTCCATCCCTACAGTGGCGTACTTTCAGCCTATGGCATGGGTTTGGCGGAACAGAGAGCCCTGCGGGCCATGACCATTGAGCAACCTTTAACGGCAGAAAATTTAAGTAACTTACTCACCCATTATCAAACCCTAAAAACACAATTGACTAGAACTTTTACCACTGACCACAATAGCAATCATGACGAACAAAGTTCTAATCATCCGCCCACCATACGTCGTCAAATTGATCTGAAATACCAGGGTACTGACACCACTTTAAGTCTCGATTTTTGCCAAGATTTAGCCAGTTTAACGGAGCAATTTACCCATCAGCATCAGCAACGTTATGGTTTTAGTCAAACCGGCACTCCCCTCACCATTGCTTCCATTAGCTTAGAGTATATTCAACCGCTGGATTTACCGCCGGAACCCTGTTTAACTCTAGCAACAAAGCCGGGCCAGGCTGTGGAAATGGTGGATTTCTATGGTGATCGCCAATGGCATTCCATTCCTGTGTATCAACGTCAGCAATTAGGGCCCCATCAGGCAATTACCGGGCCAGCAATGATTGTGGAAGGCACCGGCACCATTGTGATTGATCCGGGTTGGCAAGCCCAGTTGGGATCGGCAAAACCAGGGGAACCCCAGCCATGCCATTTGGTATTAGAAAAAAGAGTTAACAACACAGAAGATGGGGAGGATTTAATTAATAACAAAAATAAATTTAAAATTAATCTAAATGCTCTCAACAATGATATTCAAGTTGATCCAGTGCGGCTGGAAATATTTAAAAATCTTTATCAATTTATTGCTGAAGAAATGGGCATTGTTTTGCGAAATATCGCTAGCTCAGTAAATATTAAAGAACGGCTTGATTTCTCCTGTGCTATTTTCGATTCCCACGGGGATTTGATCGCCAATGCGCCCCATATTCCTGTCCATTTGGGTTCCATGGGAGAAAGTGTTAAAGCTCTTCTGCGCGATCGCCGTCAGCAATTGCAACCGGGGGATGTGTATCTCTCCAATGATCCCTATAACGGTGGCACCCACTTACCGGATGTGACGGTAATAACGCCCCTATTTGACTCCGCTGGTAAAGAAATTTTGTTTTATGTTGCCTCCCGTGGCCACCAAGCGGATTTGGGCGGCATTACCCCTGGTTCCATGCCTCCCCACAGTCAAAATATTAACCAAGAAGGTATTTTATTTGATAATAAATTGTTAGTTAAAGCGGGGGGATTACAAACGGAAACCATTCGAGTGCATCTATTAAATAGTCCCTACCCTGCCCGTAATGTGGAGCAAAATTTAGCTGACTTTTCTGCTCAAATTGCCGCCAATCAACGGGGCATAATGGGTTTAGAAAATATGGTGGCCCAGTATGGCTTAAACACCGTGCAGCAATATATGCTCCATGTGCAAAATAATGCCCAACAAGCCGTAACCCAGGCGATCGCTAAGTTAAAGTCTGGTCAATTTGTGACGGAAATGGACAATGGTATTCGCATTGCGGTGGCTATCACCGTTAACGTTTCCCAAGGTACTGCCACCATTGATTTTTCTGGCACTTCTCCCCAGGGTAAGCATAATTTCAATACGCCCAAAGCGGTGGTACAAGCAGTGGTTTTATACGTTTTTCGCACCCTGGTGCAGGAACCGATTCCCCTCAATGCCGGTTGTCTCAAACCGTTAAAGATTATTATTCCCCCCAGTTGCCTCCTCGATCCTCAATACCCAGCGGCCGTAGTCGCCGGTAATGTGGAAACATCCCAGGCGATCGCCGACACGTTATACGGAGCGCTAGGATGTCTGGCCGCTAGCCAGGGCACCATGAATAATCTCACCTTCGGCGATGGACAATATCAATACTATGAAACTATTGCTGGGGGCAGTGGGGCTGGCCCTGGTTTTGCCGGTTGTGACGCAGTGCAAACCCACATGACCAATTCCCGCTTGACCGACCCGGAAATCTTGGAAAGTCGTTTCCCCGTGTTGCTGGAACAATTTGCCATTCGGCCTCACAGTGGTGGTGCAGGTAAATTTTCTGGTGGTAATGGCATCGTGCGCCAGTTTCAATTTCGTCAGTCTCTATCTGTGGCCATTTTGGCCAATCGGCGGCGGGTGGCTCCCTTTGGTTTGGCAGGGGGAGAACCGGGAGCGGTGGGGGAAAATTGGTTACTGCGTCATTCTGGGGATGAGTTACGGTTAGATGGTTGTGCTCAGGTGGATGTGGTCCCTGGCGATCGCCTAATCGTTAAAACACCGGGAGGGGGAGGCTATGGCCGTCGAGATTGAACGTAAATTTCTGGTCAAAGATGACCGTTGGCGGAGTCTGGCCCAGGGTCATTTATACCGTCAGGGTTACATTGCCACCAAAGATTTAACCACGGTTCGAGTCCGTACCATTGGCGATCGGGCCTATCTCACCATTAAAGGTAAAAATACCGGCATGGCTCGCTTGGAATTTGAGTATGAAATTCCGGCCCTGGAAGCCAATCAAATTTTGACAGAGCTTTGCTCACCGCCCCTGATTGAAAAATATCGTTATTGTCTCGATTATCAAGGAAAAACTTGGGAAGTGGACGAATTTTTGGGTGATAACCAGGGTCTAATTTTGGCGGAAGTGGAATTAACCCACGCCGATGAACAAATAAATTTACCCCCCTGGATTGGCCAAGAAGTAACTGACGATGCCCGCTATTACAATGTCAATTTAACTAAGCATCCCTACAAAAATTGGTGAAATCAAAAATAGCCTACCAATCTTGGTAAATTATGAAGAAAACGCAACAAAATGAACCATTAAGCTAATTTCTGTCTATCCTGGCTGGTATATTCCAGTCTAATGAAAAATGAGTTTGTTATATGACAAATCAAAATGTACCAAATTACTTGGCGCAGTCGATCCTAGTAACTCTATTTTGTTGCCTGCCCTTGGGCATTGTGGCCATTATCAAAGCATCGGAAGTTAACTCCCGTTTAGCCTCCGGGGACTATGAAGGGGCGGTTAAGGCTTCCAATGAGGCGAAAAAGTTTTGTTGGTGGTCATTTGGTGCCGGCATAATTTTTGTAGTTATCTATATCGTTCTTGCTGTGCTTGCCGCCATCTTTGGTCAGTAATTAAAGTTAGGCTTTTTGATTTTGCTGTTGTCCACTATTCATCAACGAATACTATGTTTAGCTTGAAGCATCACTTCCCCTCTCCATTACTATCCCCTAAGGCCAAGGAATATTTAGTATTCACTTTGGTAACCCTCACCATTGTCGTTGCTGGCACTCTCCTTTTCCTCTTTGATCCCGCTTCATCAAAGTTATTTCCCCCCAGTCCCTTTCGTAGTTTAACTGGGCTTTATTGTCCCGGTTGCGGCACTTTACGGGCGTTGCACCAACTGCTACATGGCAATTTAGTGGGAGCTTTTGGACTAAATCCTTTAATGATCATCTCCCTCCCTTTTATGGTTTACTCCTACGTTGCCTATGGCCTAAAAACTATTACTGGGCAGACTTTATTGGTTTGGTTTATTCCCCCCAAGGTAATCTGGTTCATATTGCAAGCGATTTTAGCTTACTGGGTGGCCAGAAATATCCCCTTGGCTCCTTTTTCTTGGTTAGCGCCCTAGTCTAAAGCTCTAATCGTTTAGACATATTTAAAGAGAGTAATTTATGGGCATCGGTGACGAGTAAAACTGATGCCATCTTTAAAAACAGTCTTGTTAGGTTGCAACTACCGTCGCTTTTTTATCAAGGGATTTTGGTTTAAAATGTAACACGATTACTTGCTCTGGTCGTAGTCCTAAAGACTCGTAGGGCCGCCCATGGCGATCGCTAAATTCGACTTCAAATGCTGTGCCATTTGCTAGGATATCCACTACTGTGCCCACCTGCCCTCGCCACAGATTGTACTGGGGTAAATCAACGGTTAAAGCCACCACATCCAATAAATTTACCGTACTATTCATTAGACTATCTCCACCGAACTATAGCGGATAACAAGTCGTCAATCTTGGCACTTCTGAGCCGTGCTCGATAATCCAGGCACTACGAAGCGTTCCACTTCTATTCTGCCATTCGATGTCAAAATCCAAAGTGTAGCGCTGACCAAATGCGTCTTTTCTTCCCAGTTTGACTTCATTACTTTGAACTACTGCCAGTAGAATCTGACGTAATTCTTCGGCATCAAACTTCTTGAAGTTACTCTCAGCAACTATCATCTCCTCTGATGACAAGAGCGGCGATCGCCTTGTCGGCTGACGGTTCCTGGTGGTTAATTTGCTAGAATGAGGACGGCATTTGCCCTTGGGCATTGTTTCTACTCTCGGCGCCTCAAGCACTATGGGATATTTAGTTTCGTTTGTTTTGTTGGTGGTTTACGTCGGTGGAGTCTGGCGTTTTCTTTCTGGTTATCGCCACACTAACTTTAACCGTAGCTTGGCAACCCGCATCTCCCTGGCTTTGCTTTGGCCTGGTTTACTCCTGGTCAATCCTTCCTACCGCAAAAATTTTCAGAAGGCCCTCAAAGGTCGTTAAAAGTTTTTTGGAAAAGCTCCCTGGCCAAAGCTTGGGGGGAGTTAGATAAAAATTCCGCAATGTTGCCATGCCCGTTTATTTTTATTGGGGCGAAGACCAATTTACCCTGCACCAAGCGGTCAAGCAATTGCAAAAACGTTGTTTAGACCCCCAATGGGAGGCGTTTAATTTTGAGAAAATTCCGGGGGAACAGGCTGATGCTACCCAAAGAGGTCTGGAACAAGCCCTGACTCCTCCCTTTGGCAATGGGGATCGCCTAGTGTGGGTGGTGGATTCCACCTTGGGACAAAGTTGTGATGATGCTCTACTGGCTAGGCTGCAAAGAAGTTTGCCCGCCATCCCTACCGACTGCCATCTACTGTTCACTTCGAGTAAAAAGCTTGATCGCCGCCTGAAATCGACTAAATATTTGGAGGGTAATGCCACTATCCGGGAATTTGCCCTCATTTCTCCCTGGAATGTGGACGCCCTCATCCATCAAATCCAGGCGATCGCCCAGGATCTGCAACTGCCCTTGGCGGCGGAAACGGAAGGTTTTTTAGCAGAAGCGTTGGGTAATGACACTAGGCTGATTTGGAATGAGTTGGGCAAGCTCAAACTCTATAGCGAGAGCCAGCCTGGCTCTTTAACGGTGTCCCAGGTGGAGCAGTTGGTCAGTACCAGCACTCAAAATAGCTTGCAATTAGCCCAGGCGATCCGGGATGGGGAAACGGCTCAGGCCTTGCAATTGGCGGCGGATTTATTGCTCACCCATAACGAACCGGCTTTAAAAATTTTGGCTACCCTCACCGGCCAGTTCCGCACTTGGACATTGATTAAGCTCGCCTTGGAAGCAGGGGAAAAGGATGATAAGGCGATCGCCGCCCAGGCCGATCTAAGTAATCCTAAACGTTTATATTTTTTACGCAAGGAACTACGTGGCATTACCGGCGGGCAATTGCTCAAAACCCTACCTCTGTTGCTGGAATTGGAGTATCAACTAAAGCGGGGAGCGGATCCCTATGCAAGCTTACAAACTAAGGTGATGGAACTCTCGTCATTGTTCCAGCCCATGCACCGTCGTCATTGATCTCCGTCTGTCGACAAATGGCCCTATGCTGGGAAATTGTCATTTCTTAAACCTTGCCCAATGAAGCCGTCGGCCCATACTCCTTTGCCTCCCTGGTTAACCATTGTCGGTCGAATTCCCTTTTTCTGCTGCTTGGCGATCATGGGGTTATTAATTGCCCTGGGTCACAATTTTAAGGAAGTAAACGAACTGAAGGAAATTGCCTTTGACATTGCCTTTTTAGACTGGCTCCGTCAAGTGATTCCCGAAAAGATGGCCCCTTTTTGGATCAAGGTTTACAAAGGAACAGGGGTGGAACTAACCGCTACAATGATTGCCCTCACCCTCGGTTTTTTAGCTTGGAAACGCTATTGGTCGGAGATTAAATATCTAGTTTTTGCCACCCTGGGCATTCTTTTGGTCATTGACCAAGTATTGAAGCCCTTTTTTAATCGGACTCGCCCTTTACCCCGTTTGGTAGATGTGGATGGGCGCAGTTTCCCCAGTGGCCACGCGGCGGGAGGGGTGGTGTTTTATTTTTATCTGGCTTTTTTGTTGGCTTCCCATTTTCCCCAATACCGTTGGCACATTTATCTTGGTGCAACCCTTTGGGTGAGTTTCATCGGCATTGCCAGTATGTATTGCCGAGTTCATTGGTTAACAGATATCCTCGCCGGCTATGGGGTGGGCTTTATTTGGTTAACTATTAGCTTGTTCTTGCTGAAGCGGGAAAAGCCCGATGTTTATTTGCAATCTCATTAAAACTAAAACGCTCCACCGGTTTTGCCAACATGCTATAGATCAAAACTTTACAAACAAACTCTCCCACTGACAGCGTTGAATCTGGTACTCTGGTTAGTAAGTGTACTATTTTATTCAGGCGATCAGACGCTAATTTTCCAATTGCTTCCTGCTCATTAGCGTTGGCGCTACTCAGTATTTTTTTCCAGTCCTATGGCCAGCTCCAAACCCCCAGCCCGTATTGTTTACCAAGAATTTGGCCCGGTGGTAGATCCCACATCGGAGGAAGAAATTGACCTTCCTCCCCAACAGCATAATGTCCGGATCCAAGCAACTCGCTCTGGTCGAAAAGGAAAAACGGTAACAGTGGTGCATGGTTTGCAATTGTCCACCCCAGGGCGGCAAGCTCTGCTCAAGGCTCTGAAAAGTTTTTGTGGCAGTGGGGGCACCTTGAAAGAGGATTGTTTGGAAATCCAGGGTGATCAACGGGAGAAAATTCTCGCTTATTTGTTAAAGCAGGGATACAAAGCTAAAATTAGCGGTGGTTAGATTATTAAAGCCCAATTACGCCTAATTAAGTCTTTTTTCTTTCATTCAGAGTCTATCTTGTCCGATTCTGAAACATGCTCTTCCCCCATCCGCCATGGTCAGTAACAAAAAGCCCATCGGTATTATTCTCCAGGAAGCAAAACTAATTACCTCTGGGCAATTGGAGGTGGCTTTGTATGAACAAAAGCAGTTCGAGATGTTGTTGGGGGAAATTCTTTCTCACCATGGCTGGATTTCCCAGGAAACGGCGGATTTTTTCGTTGACCTCTGGCCCGCAATGGTGGGGCAACCGGTGCAGGGCCCCATTGGTTACTACCTGAAAATGGCCCATCTGCTGGATGAAGACCAGATTGAACGTATTTTGCGCGAACAACAACGGTTGGGGGTACGCTTTGGTTCAGTGGCGGTGCTCAAGGGCTGGTTGAAGGAAGAAACAATTAACTTTTTTGTGAAAAATATTGCCGGTACGACTAAGGAAGATGACCCCCCAGCGGCTTTGGTTCTCCCCGTTCCCCAATTACAAATTCCTCCAGCTTCTCAATTAAAAATCCCCCGACGGCGATCGCCTGAGTTGATGGAGGCCCAAGCCAAGGAAACTTACCACCAGGAACGTTTACCGACCGGACAAGGGGAAAATATGCCCCCCATAATCCCAGTCCCATCGAGGAAAACCACTGATTCTCCCCGGCAGGCGGCGGAAACGCTGATCTTGTTTGATGACCACCACCCAAGCCAGGGCAAAGAGGATGCGGATAGCGACTAGACCATCCATGGCGTTTTGATCCCTCCTACTCCTCCCTCAACTCCTGTTGTAGAACCTGATAAATTCTTACCATGCCAAGGGTGTCTAGGCCACAATACTCCCGCAGTTGCTGGGCCATTTCTTCCCTTTTTTCCGGCAGAGAACATTCCAGGAGGGCTTCCCACACCAGGGGAGCTTCATTGCCAGACTTGATGGCCAAGTTGTCGTGGCAAAGCTGGGGCACCATTACCGGCAGAACTTTTTTGAGGGAATAGGAACCCTGGAAACCTGGATGGAAATAGGCTTTTTTAAAAACCACCTGTAAATCCCACAGGCGATCGATGATCTGATTAATTTTGGCCCCATAGTTGGGGTAGGCCGCCGCCAATTGTTGTAATACGCCCTTTTCAAAGGATTGGTTATAAACCACCACGGAGCCCCGATCACCAATGTGGTGTATCAGGGAAATCAGCAGGGGGAGGCGGGGATCGGAATTTTCCGTATGTAAATATTCAAAGTGCTCCAGGGAACCTTCCAGATTGAGACAATGACAACTGTACTGAAAAATGCAACGTTCGTAGGGATGCAGACCGGCAAAACGAGGAATGGCACTGCTGTGGGTTTCCACATCAAAAAAATACAACGGTTGATCGAGGGAGATCTGGCCCAACAATCGCCTTAGCAAATCGTGGTCTATTTGGGGTTTTGCTTCCGTCATCCGGTCAATGAATGCTTTTTGCCTTTGGGTTAAAGGAAAGTCCGTCGGAATGTCATCCAGGTGCCAGACGTTAGACTCCATCAACCTTTGCAATTTATCTTGTTTCAACAGAGGGATGTCGAAAATTGAAATCGGGGGCACATTCTGCCAACAATGATCCTTAAACGGACAACGGTAAGGACGATCGCAATGGCTACCAATGGGGACCTGGGGGGCGGTCGGTTCCGTCAACAATTTGCGGAATTCTGCCAGTTTTTGGGGCAACTGCTGACGCCAACGCACCACTGCCGCCGTCACATCTTGATAACAAAACCTTTCCTGCACCACACTCCAATTCCTCGCCATGGGATTTACCACCATGAGACTCGTTTTCTCCACCGTTAACCCCAACCCCTCCAACACGTAATGTTGCAAGGTCAAATCGGCGATGTGTTCGTCCTTGAGCTTGGTGGCGGATTTTACTTCAATAATTTCCCAATTGCCCGAAGGTAAGCGTCGCAATACGTCACAGCGCACCAAAATATCGTCATACAAAAAAGCCGGCTCAAATAAACACTCCCCCCCTTGCCTTGCCTCCACCACTGTCAATTCCCAACTTTTTTCTAGGCAGTACTTCAGACTTCCATCCACCAATATGCCATTTTTAAAAGATTCCCGGGCCGCCACTCCGATCGCCTTACCTTGTTTAATTCTTTGTTCGGCGGCCAAGGACATGGGGGAAGCATCTTCTGGACGACAAATGGACAACCATAGACGTTTCGGACAGTGCAACCCTGCCAAAAAGTAGGTCTTGCTGATGGGAAAAGACATGGTGGCCGACTCCATAGAAACCCAACCTTAAAACGCAGGTTCTGAGCAGAGAGAAAAATGGACGGGGTTCACTCTACCGATGTTATGCTTAAACCATTCCCTGGCGAGCTTTGGAAGAAAATAATTTCCAGTCTCAACCTAATGTAACCTAGCCTGGGCTCTGTGATTTTTTTAGTCTGTCTTTGAAAAGGGCAATTAGGAGGGTTCTGGTTGAGGAACTTTTTACTTGGGGGACGGGACGAGGAGTAAAAGCCAATTATGTAAAGTTTTGTTATTGTGGGAAAAAGGTGGGATGTATCTATATCCAGCACCAACCCGTTGTCAGGATGGCATTTATTTATGGTTAACGACCTTATTTCTCCGCAGTCTCAACAGATGGAGCGCCAACTTACAACTGTTTGGCAATCTTTGACCCCCACCAGTTGTCCACGGTTTTATAATTTTCACCTCCACACCCGATGTTCCGATGGCCAGATGAGCCCGGAGGGCTTGATCGAACAGGCCATACACCAAGAATTGCGGGGCTTGGCCATCACAGACCACCACTGTGTGGCGGGCTATTACCGGGCCCAACGCTGGCTCACCGAACATTGCCACTATCCAGGGCCCAGGCCCCAACTGTGGACTGGCATTGAGATTACCGCTAATTTAGATGGCACCGAAGTCCACATCCTTGGCTACGATTTTGACCCGACCCAACCGGTGTTAACCCCCTACCTGACTGGCGATCGCCCGGATAAATATTATGCCCAAGCGGCTAAAGTAATCAAGGCTCTCCATGATGCCGGTGGTTTAGTGGTGTTGGCCCACCCGGCCAGGTACCGTCAGCCGGCCAGTCAACTGATCCCAGCAGCGGCCCGCCATGGCATTGATGGGGTGGAAGCTTTTTATGCCTACGGCAACCCCAAGCCTTGGCAGAGTTCTGTGCCCCAAATGGAAGAAGTCTGTTACCTGGGGGATTTGTATAACCTTTTCCGCACCTGTGGCACCGATAGCCATGGGGAAAGCATTATGTATCGCCTCTAACCTCCTTCCATCCTCCGCGGGGACATCTAAAGCGTGGGATCCCCCAATTAACCAGAGAATAAACTTGGGGACGGGCTAATTTTCAAGCATCATTGGGGAATTGGAAGAGTATTCGTCATGAAACCACAATGGTGCAGGTTGTGATGGTTTGATTTAAAAATATCAATGTTTGTTAACTTTCCCCCGCTCTGGCCCCTGGGATACACTGGACAGAGAGTTTTCCATTACCAGTCCTAGGAGTACGGCATGGTCACTACCCCCCTAGCTACCCAAAAGCGGCTTTCTACCCAGACCGAGGCGATTGCCAAAAATATTATTGCTATTCGTTCCTTGGACTGGGATCGAGATCGGTTTGACATCGAATTTGGCCTGCAAAACGGCACCACTTACAATTCCTATCTCATCCAAGCTGATCGGGTGGCCCTGGTGGATAGCTCCCACGAAAAATTCCGCCGCCTATACCTGGATTTACTGCAGGGGCTAATTGATCCCAAGGAAATTGATTACCTCATCGTCAGCCACACGGAGCCGGACCACAGTGGATTGATAAAGGATATTCTGCAACTCAATCCCCAAATTACGGTGGTGGCCACCAAAGTGGCTCTGCAATTTTTGAATAACTTTGTCCATCAACCCTTTGAACGCATCCAGGTTAAAAGTGGCGATCGCCTGGATTTGGGCCAGGGCCATAATTTGGAATTTGTCAGCGCCCCTAATCTCCACTGGCCGGACACCATGCTCACCTATGACCCCGCCACGGAAATTCTCTTCACCTGCGATGTATTTGGCATGCATTACTGCTCCGATGCGGTTTTCGACACCGATTTGGGCAAAATTGAGCCGGATTACCAGTTTTACTACGACTGTTTGATGGGCCCCAACTCCCGTTCTGTGCTGGCAGCCATGAAACGCATGGATAACCTGGGCACCATTAGCACCGTTGCCAACGGCCACGGCCCCCTACTGCGCTACAACGTCGCTGAATTATTGCATCGCTACCGCCATTGGAGTGAATCCCAAAACAAAGCGGAAAAAACCGTGGTGGTTTTCTATGTGGCCGATTACGGCTATGGCGATCGCCTTTCCCAGGCCATTGCCAAGGGCATTACCAAAACTGGGGTGGGGGTGGATATGGTGGACCTAAGCACCGCAGATCCCCAGGAAATCCAAGAATTGGTCGGCCATGCCAGTGGGGTGGTTCTGGGGATGCCGCCTTTGAAGGCCAGTGGTGACCTCAGCACTAATTTCGGCGCGGTGTTGGCCGCCATGCAACCGAAACAAGTCTTTGGCTTATACGAATCCTATGGTGGAGATGACGAACCCATTGATCCCCTCCGCACCAAATTTTTAGACCTGGGTTTGCGGGAAGCTTTCACGGTTATCAAGGTCAAAGATACCCCCAGCGAAAGCACCTATCAGCTTTGTGATGAGTCTGGCACTGATTTGGGACAAAATCTGATCCAAGCGGCCAAAATTAAACAGCTCAAATCCCTCGACAGCGATCTGGAAAAGGCGATCGGTCGCATCAGCGGCGGGCTTTATATCATCACCGCCCAAAAAGGGGAAGTCAAAGGGGCCATGCTGGCGTCCTGGGTTTCCCAAGCCAGCTTTAGTCCCCCTGGTTTCACCGTCGCTGTGGCTAAGGATCGGGCCATTGAATCCCTCATGCAGGTTGGCGATCGCTTTGTGTTGAATATCTTGGAAGAAGGTAATTATCAATCCTTGATGAAACATTTCCTCAAGCGCTTTCCCCCTGGGGCAGATCGTTTTGCCGGTGTCAAAATCCAAACCGCCGCCAATGGTTCTCCGATTTTGACCGATGCGTTGGCCTACCTGGAGTGTGAGGTGGCCAGTCGCATGGAATGTAGTGACCACTGGATTGTCTACAGTCAAGTAACCAATGGCCGAGTGGCCAAAGCGGAAGGGTTAACCGCCGTACATCACCGCAAAGTGGGTAACTACTACTAATCGAATGTAATCAAAGCGCAAAACTGTCAAGAACAATCCCCCCAGGCCATCTCCGATTGGGGGGAGTTTTTTTTAGAAATTATGGCGTTACCAACTGGAAGAACATGGGGCACTTTAGCTCAAGTGAGTGAAGCTATGGTAGCTCTAATTCCTCAGACCATATTTAAAGTCCATATTGCCTTCATAGCCGGTGAGCTCGGCCAGTTCCCGGAGGGTTTTGACCCCAGGGTTGAGTTCTCCGTCAATACCCCAGGTGGGGAAGGATTGAATGCCTGCATCCACACAGACTTGGGTCTGGGGATTTTTCCCAGCCGGGTCGCATTCGATGTAGGTAATTTTTTCAAATGCTTCTTTACCGAAAAGCAGTTTTTGGTCGTAGCAATGGGGACACCAGAAAGCTCCATAGTTAAGCACCCCTTGAGCGGTGAGGTATTCAGCCAATTCAATTTCCGCTGGCCCCGATTGGGTAGTGACGGGCCAACCACTGGGAGGTTTGGGTTGACCAACAATAGCGGGAATGGGAATTGTGCCATCGGCCCCGGCCCCAGGCCCTTCAGCGGTGGCATAAAGACCCAAGGTGCCGACAATAGTTACCATGGCCACCACGACGGTGGTAAAAAATACTTGACTCACTTCTTCCCACTCCCGACCAACGATCGCCAAAATGAACAACAGTAAAGAACAAATAGCAGAAGTTAGGCAGTACCAGCAAGCCTCTTGGAGCCGGAAAAAGGAAATGTACATTAAGTAGCCACTGAACACCGCCATGGAAGTGCCCCCCACCAGGAGGAATTTGCCGGTGAGGTCTTCCAAGGAGTTGCGCCGTTTTTTGTTGCTCTCCTCGCTCACTAAAAAAGGCACCAGAGCCGCAATGGCCATGGCAATGTAGGCCGCCAGTCCAAAAACGCTTAGGGGAAGGCCAAACACTTTGGCGTAGACACTCTGCAGCACTAGGTCACAACTGGAACTCCCGGTGGCCTGGTCAACGGGACAAAGGGCTTCTCCCCCGGTGAAGGAAATATAGGCCAGGTAGGAGGTGATCAAGATCCCCAGGACGGCGATCGCCCCCATAATGAAACGGGAATAGCGATGAATCCAAGGCACCGAACGACGACGAACCATAAATTAAAAGAGCAATTGATTTACAACCAGGTTAGCAAAAACCCGCCATGGGATAAGCTGACCGCCCTAGTCCCCGGTGGGGCATGGTTACAAACACCAACGGCCATGGCTTCCCCGACCACTTTTATCCATTCTAGGGGCAACCCCCGGTTCCAATTCAACGGTGGCAAATTCTATCAAGGGCAAAATCTGTGGGTAAGCAACCATCTCGAAGAAAGCAATTGAGGATTTCCAAACGGTTACTGTTAGTGGTGTTAACCCTAGCGTTTAGCCTGGCCAGTGTGGGTATTATGGAGGATTTCCAGGGTAATTTTTGGCTCAAAACTTACCTACTGCTGGGGGCGCTATTTTGGGGCAATTTGTTAATCTATCTGAGTTTATATCCCCACTGGGGGCAGAGATTATTGGGTCGGGGGGGAAAGGCTAGCACTTCGATTTCTGGTCCTAAATCCCGCCATGGGCAAAAAAACTAAACCATACTGAAGAAGGCCGGCAGCTTTGCTCTATGCCATAACCATCAGGAAAAAGTATGATTGAACCCTTTGGCTTTACCCGCAACTCCCTAGTTACTTCCCTGGGAACCATTGTTTATTACGAAGCAACGGAGGCCCCCTGGGTGAAAGCGGGGGAGTCCCTTGGCGATCGCCAAACTTTGGTTTTTCTCCACGGCTTTGGCGGTGGTTCTTCTGCCTACGAATGGTCAAAGGTTTATCCTGCCTTTGCCGCTGATTACCGAGTGTTAGCTCCGGATTTGTTGGGTTGGGGTCGTTCCGACCATCCGGTAAAAAACTATACTCCCCAGGACTACATCCAGATTATTCAAGAATTTTTGCAACAAACCTGTGCCCAGCCCCCGGTGGTGATTGCTTCCTCCTTGGTGGCGGCGATCGCCGTGCGGACAGCGGTGCAATATCCAGAATTGTTTGCCAGTTTAATTCTGGCTACCCCCACGGGGCTATCGGACTTTGGCGAAGATTACCGGAGTAACTTTTTTGCCCAACTGGTCAGTGTCCCCGTACTTGATCGATTTATCTACACCACCGGCATTGCCAACACAGCGGGCATTGTTAATTTTTTAGAGCAACGACAATTTGCCCAGGCCCGGCGCATTTACCCAGAAATTATCGATGCCTATCTAGAGTCCGCCACCCAACCGAGGGCAGAATATGCGGCCCTGTCCTTTGTGCGAGGAGATTTGTGCTTTGATCTGGCCCAATTTATGCCGGATTTAACCATTGCTACGGCCATCCTCTGGGGAGAATATGCCCAATTTACGCCCCCGGCGATCGGTCGGCGTTTGGCGGCTTTAAATCCCAATGCCATTAAAGCTTTTGTGGAAATTAAAGACGTGGGTTTAACGCCCCATTTAGAATTACCTGGGGTAACAATTGGGGTGCTCCGTGGGTTTTTGGCCCTGCTCCAATAGTGTGTCAAGATAAATACACCGACGGCAAAATTGGCATTTGTGCCGACCATCTAATTCCCTTGAAAATCTATGACCAGCAGTGACACCCAGAACAACAAAACACTGGCCGCAATGAAAAATTTTGCGGAGCAGTACGCTAAACGTACGGATACCTATTTCTGTAGTGATCTTTCCGTCACCGCCGTTGTTATCGAGGGTTTAGCTCGCCATAAGGAAGAATTAGGTTCTCCCCTCTGCCCCTGTCGCCACTACGAAGACAAGGAGGCGGAGGTGAAAAATACCTTTTGGAATTGCCCCTGTGTGCCCATGCGGGAGCGCAAAGAATGTCACTGCATGTTGTTTTTAACCCCGGACAATGACTTTGCTGGGGACGCCCAGGATATTCCCATGGAAACCTTGGAGGAAGTCAAGGCCAGCATGGCCTAGATTATTGGGTATCTATATCTATGAACTTACTTAGCCAGTTATTTGCGCCCCCCTCCCCAGTACCGTCCCCCACTCCCAAGGCCAAAAAACGTTCCCGCCGAGGGGTACAGATTAAAACCCCCGCAGAAATTGCCATTATGCGCCAAGCCGGGGCGATCGCCGCCCAGGTGTTGAAAGAGATTGCCGCAACGGTGCAACCGGGCATGACCACCGCGGATTTGGATCAATTAGCCGAAGAACGGATTCGTTCCCTGGGAGCTACGCCCAGTTTTAAGGGTTACCACGGCTTTCCCGCCTCCATTTGTGCCTGTGTGAATAATGAAGTAGTCCATGGCATTCCCCGCCGTCGCAAAAAAATTCGTGCCGGTGATTTGCTAAAGGTGGACACCGGAGCCTATTTCCAGGGCTACCACGGGGATTCCTGCATTACCATTGCGGTGGGCAAAGTTTCTCCCCAGGCCCAGCGGTTAATGGAAGTGGCGGAGGGGGCCCTATATGCGGGCATCGAACAAGTGAAACCGGGGAATTATCTGATGGACATTGCCGGAGCCATCGAAGACTATGTCAAGCCCAGCGGTTACAGCATTGTGGAGGAGTTCACCGGCCATGGGGTGGGGCAGGCCCTCCACGAAGACCCCCATGTGTTTAATGTCCGTTGCCGGGATTTACCCAACGTCAAACTCAAACCGGGCATGACCCTGGCGATCGAGCCGATTGTTAATGCTGGTTCCCGTTTTACCCGCACCCTCGGCGATCGATGGACGGTGGTGACAGTGGACAATGGTCTTTCAGCCCAGTTTGAACACACCGTATTGGTAACAGCCACGGGCTATGAATTGTTAACCGATCGCCGTTTGGTCTAGGTTGCCAACTCTGTTATAATTATTGGCCGGACATGGCGGCATAGCCAAGTGGTAAGGCAGAGGTCTGCAAAATCTTTACCCCCAGTTCGAATCTGGGTGCCGCCTTTAATTTTTTCTGATTGTTTAACCGACAAATTGTGTAAAGCCCCAAGATTTGAGTGAATTGGCGATAAATTTTAGGTTGGTAAACAATTCTCCCGAGGCAAGCTCCAAAGTTGGTGGCGGATTACCTTACCTTGGAAGGAAGTCGGCCTTTTAGCTTAAAGAACCACAGCCCTGCCAATGATTTACCGTTAACCTATGGGCAGAACCAATTCCCTTGAGCCTTATGGAAGGATCATTTTCCCTTACCCTCCAGATTATCCTCACTGTCCTGTTTGGCATTGGGGCCCAAGTGTTGGCGGGATTCCTCAAACTGCCGAGCATTGTCTTTTTGCTCATTTTTGGGGTCAGCCTAGGTAACAGCGGTCTGCATTGGATTCAACCGGCCAACTTCGGTGACGGTTTGGAGGTAATTGTCTCCCTTTCTGTGGCGATTATTTTATTTGAAGGGGGATTAAATCTGGGTTTGCGGGAATTGGGGCAGGTTTCCGGTAGTCTGCGTAATTTGGTTACCATCGGCACCCTAATTACTCTCATAGGGGGAGGTTTAGCGGCCCATTGGTTGGCAGAATTTCCCTGGTATCTAGCCTTTTTATACGGTTCCTTAGTGGTGGTAACCGGGCCAACGGTGGTAGGCCCCCTGATCAAGCAGGTGCAAGTGCAGAAGTCTGTGGCTACCCTGCTGGAGGGGGAAGGGGTACTGATCGATCCAGTGGGGGCCATCCTGGCGGTGGTAGTACTGGAAACTATTTTTAACACCAACGTCAGCGTCGAAACCGACATTATTGAAATTGCCATGGGCCTGATATTGCGCCTTGGGGTCGGCCTGGCGATCGGTGTTGGGGGCGGTTGGTTATTAAGTAATTTCCTCAAACGGGCCACCTTTCTCTCAGAAGATGTCAGTAATCTAGTAGTGCTAGCCGGAGTGTGGGGGGTATTTGGCGCGGCCCAGGCCTCCCTCAGTGAATCGGGCTTAATGGCCACCGTAGCCATGGGTATTTATCTCAACTCCTCTGCCCTGCCAGATAACCGACTGTTGCGACGATTCAAAGGTAAATTAACCTTGCTCTGTGTGTCAGTACTATTTATTCTGCTGGCGGCGGAATTGTCCCTGAGCAGTTTTGGCGCTTTGGGTTGGGGCAGTGTGATTACTGTGGCAGTGTTGATGTTGGTAATTCGTCCCTTTAGCGTTGCCATTTGTACTTGGACGAGCACTTTCAACTGGCGACAAAAACTTTTTGTGGCTTGGATCGCCCCCAGGGGTATTGTTTCCGCTTCCGTTGCTTCCCTATTTTCCCTCCTGTTAACCGAACGGGGCATTAACGGTGGAGATGCGATTAAATCAATTGTGTTTCTCACCATTATGATGACGGTGTTTATCCAGGGGTTAACAGCCAAGCCTTTGGCTAAACTGCTACGCATTACCGACAACCACACCACCGGCGCAGTAATTATCGGTTGCACACCCCTAGGGCGATTGGTGGCCCGTTTATTTGAAGCCCAAGGGGAATCGGTGGTATTGATTGACAGTGACCCGGAAGCCTGTGCCACGGCGATCGCCGAAGGATTAACGGCCATTCAAACCAGTGCGTTGGACTCCCACGCCTTGGAAAAAGCAGGTATTGAGGAAATGGGTGCCTTTATAGCCCTGACCAATAATGGGGAAGTGAATTTAGTACTGGCCCAAAACACCATCAACGAGTTTAATCCTCCCCGGGTGTGTGTGATTGCCCCGGATAATTTACCGGAAAACAATCCCCTACTAAAAAATAAAGGGGTAAGAATTTTCATGGAGCAAAAAACTTTCAAAACCTGGAATCAGTACCTCAAAGACGGGCAAATTAAACTAGGCAAAACTTTGTTTAAGGAGGCTGGTTTAGCCCTGCAACAGGCCCATACCCAAGCCCTAATCCGCTCTGGGGAATTACTGCCCCTAATGCTAAAACGGCACGGTAATTTGCAATTAGCGAAGACCACTGAAAATGCCCAAATTGGGGACGAAGTTTTCTACCTACTGCATGATCCCCGCTCCCAACTGCTCAAACAACTTTCCGGCAGTCGATCGCTGGATGTATTGACCCCAGAACCCCTAGCGGAAGTGGAAGAGGTACCCATCTACTAGGTACTAGGGGGGGATAAACTAAGAAAGCCCCCTGGATAAACCAATGGGGACCATTTTTTGGTAATCAATTCTCAGAAGTTGACTAAAACAATTTCCTGAGGAGCATTAGGAACCGGGGGTAACTTTATCAATTACCTCTAGGGTGCCATCCCCTTTCACCGTCCAGACATCATAACTACCGACTACGTCGCCGTTTTCGTCGATGTCCACATTGCCGCTGGCCCCTTGGTAGTTAATTTCTTTGCCTTCCCGCACCATGGCGATCGCCTCACAGGCATCGGTCACCTCTTCCCCAGGGCCATTGGACACTTCTCGAATTTTGCTTTGAATCGCCGTCCCTGTGTTGGATTTAGCGGCTTCTGCGGCCAGCATCATCAAAACAGTGGCATCGTAGGTATGGGGTACAAAGGCCGTTACATCCTTACCGCCGGTGGCATCTTTCCATTGGGCGGTGAAGGCCTCCAGAGCTTTGCCATCGGCACCGGGCACTGTGCCCAAGGCTCCGGATAAAAGGGAAACGCCATTGGCATCCTTGCCAACTTTTTCAACAAAATCGGGGGAATAAACCCCGTCCGTTAGCAATAGGGTCACTCCATCCATCAAACCCTGACGGTAGGCGGATTGCACCAACACACTGCCGGTATCAGCATACAGGACAGCGGCCACCGCATCGGGACTATTGGCAAAGGCTTGGCCGGCTTCCGTATCCAACGTTGCCGCTTTGGGGTCATAGCGCACGGGGTTATCCTTATTGGTCACTGTGCCACCGTCGGCGGCGAAAGATTCCACAAATACCCGCTCAAAACCCACACCGTAGTCATTATTGATAACAACAGTGGCAGTATCGGTAAAACCTTGCTTTTTGGCTAGGGCGGCTAGGGCCTGGGCTTGGTAAGTATCGGGGGGAGCCGTGCGGGCCCAAAAGCCCTTAAATTCCCCCTTCTTAGCCTGGTCAGTAAATACAGGACTAGTACTACCCGGAGAAATCATCATAATGTTATTTCTCACTGCAATGGGCACCGCCGCACTGGAAACACTGCTGGCAAAGGAACCCACTACCCCAGCCACCCGATCTGCTTCCGCCAATTTGGTCATGGCAGAAACCCCTGCGGTGGGATCAGTTTGGTCATCCTCGATAATCACCGTTACATCTTGGCCATTGACTCCGCCACAGGCGTTGATGGTGTCCACTGCCAACTGCACTGCCAGGGGCATATTCTGGCCAATGGAAGATAAATCCCCCGTGGCCGGTAGTAGGGCCCCTAGCTTCAGCGCTCCTCCTTCTCCCCCGGTGCTGGGTTGGTTAGCTCCATCCCCAGGAGCCGGCTCGGACTCAGCACAGGCAAACATTAGTCCGGCGGTGGTGCCAGCAAGGGCTAGATTTAAGGCGATCGCCGTTAACCGACGACGGGACTGGGGCCAAAGTAGACGCATCCTGAAAAAATCTCCCACAAGGTTATTAATGGGTTAAATATAGTTAGCCATGGTCTCTTCGGCAACCCAGTTTGGTAATTCTATCAATGCACTGCCAGGGGGATGGATGAGCAACTAAGATTAATCTCTATCCTTTACCCCCCATCCGGCGGAACCAGAAGTTTCTCGCCAATTCCCCAGTTCTAAACCCCAGGCCTTACTGGGGCTGTTGGGCAGAAAGGGAGCGAATAAATTGAATTGCTTCCTGGGTGGGCACAATGCGGATTTGCTTGAGCATTTCATCGTTACTACTTTGTAGAGTAGAAATAACGTTCTCCATGGCAATGACATCGATGACAATGCTGTTGGCCATGGCCGGTTGCTCTTGCTTAAATCGTTCCACCATCTGCTGAATCTGACTAGCTTCAAGGAAGAAAGGAATAATTTGCTCGTTTTCCTGTTGGATAGTGAGGTAACCCTGGTCTTCCCCGCCTCTGGCTACAAATAAAGGTACTCCCCCTTGGTATTCAGAATTAGGCATTTGCTGAGCTGCCTGTACCTGGGCGGGAATAGGCACATAGGCAAACCCCAAGGGTTCTGGCTGGTTGGCGTTAGTTTGGGCAATTTTCACCACTTCCCCCAGGGAAACGGGCTGGACACTGACCTGGGAACCGACGTCGGGTTTTTGTTTTTTTAGTTCCTGTAAAAAGCCGTTGGCTTCCTGTTGACTAATGAAAACTCCGGTGACTTTTTCGTTGTCATCACCCACCGCCACCAAGGGAGCTCCCTGGGCATCGACAATGGTAAAAACCGGTACCCCTTGCAGAATTTTGACCACTTCTTCGGTGGGCAGGGCCAGGGCCTGGAAAGTGGTACCCAACCAGGTGCCAACGGCGGTGGTGCCAATCAGACCAAGGGTTGCACCGATGCGGAGTAAGGATTTCATTGTTGCTGTCGCCTCAAAAAGTAATGACAATAAAAATATTGATTTAATCTTCACGAAAATCTTGTTTTTTAAATGTCTGCGGGCCACGGAAAATGGCGATCGCCGAAAAGGTTGGTAGCCGAGGCATGGTCAGCCCTCCTAAACCAGAGGCTATGACAGTCTGGCCATGGAGAAGTTCCCCTCGACCTTACGGTAGCATATTGATTTTTTGAGGCGGCCAGGGGGGGAACAGTGCTGTTTTTTGACTGTCCCCAAGGCAACAATTTCCCCGCCACGGCCATTGGAAGTCGGAATATAGAAATATTTTTTCTTCCTCACCCTGGGGGGATTTAGTTACTGCCGCTGAACACCACTTCGGGGAATTTGCCCTGGGCTTCAGCCATGGAAATCTGTTTGTTTTGATTTTTCAAGTCCTGCCAGAAGTTAATCACCTCGGTGGCTTGGTTGAGCACGTTAATGCGGTCCGCTTCGGCGATCCAATGTTTGGCTTCGAGTTCATCTTTGAGTTGTTGCCAAGCATCGGCCCGGGGCCAGAAGAAGTAGGAAGTGAGGGGACTAGTGCCTTTGCCCACAATTTGATCCACGGCGATCGCCACGTTTTGATCAAGCCAGAGGACTTTGAGGATGAAACTGGTGTGTATGGTAGATGCTGCTTCGGCTGTAGTCACAAGCGAAATTCCCAAGAAATGTAATAATTTGCCAATTTGTTATTGTACCCCATTGTCTCCACCCCTTAGGGGGCGACATTACGGTTATTAAATAAACTCATGGTTTTAGCAATGCCATGGTGCAGACTGTGGGCGATCGCCTCCGTGGCCAAGTCTAAGCTTTTCTCCACAATGGGCAATTCCGAGGGGGTAAATTTACCCAGTACATGGGCGATGGTGTCTTTGGTGACATCACTTTTACCAATGCCTAACCGTAGACGGGGAAAGTCCTGGGTACCCAAATGGCTAATCAGGGATTTCATGCCGTTATGGCCTCCAGCGGACCCTGTTTGCCTCAGGCGTAGTCGGCCCAGGGGTAAATCCATGTCGTCATAGACCACCAACACTGACTGCGGCTCTAGTTTGTACCAGTCCACCACCGCCCGCGCAGCTTGGCCAGAACGATTCATATAGGTGCGGGGTTTGAGCAAGCAGGTTTTTTGCCCGGCCATTAGCCCTTCCCCAAACCAACCTTGGAAGCGCTTATGGTCATACCAAGAACACTGCCAGGCGATCGCCAACGCATCCACTACGGCAAAACCGATGTTGTGGCGAGTTTGATCATATTTCGGCTCAGGGTTACCCAAACCCACGATTAACTTGGGAATCATTCGGCAGTTTGCAATAAGGTTTCCAGATAAACCCGGGCACAAGCCTTGTAGCTGGTGGACATGGGTTTGGTGCCGTAGCCCGCCTCATTTTGCAACAGGAACAGGGATAGGGCAGCGGAAAACACCCGGTCCAGGTCCCAATGGGGATGTTTATCTAGATAGGTGGTCAGGGACTCGTGCAGATCTTCGGGAATTTCAGCAAAAACACTAACGGAGGTATCCATGGTTCTTCTCTCTTTCAAAGGGCGGAACTGCTTTGGGGAATAACTGGGCCGGCTGAAGATTACGGCCCCACACCCAAAGTTTTTCTGCTGTGTGCCCAATAGTTTTATCGGGGAATTCCCCTGGCTGTCAATGGTGGAAAATTTTGCTCAAGGGAGCATTTTTCATTTTTGTCAACGAGACTATAGGCTTTTCAGCCATTTTTACTTAACTCAACTTAACAATAAAACCCGTTTAACCAACTCTCTCTAATTTTTTACGGGATTCCCCAGGAGGCGATCGCCAGAAAAATCTCCCTACTATCCCTAGTGTGAAAACCAGAAAAAATTCCCCCACCCCTGGGGTGCCCACGGCCCAGTCAGGGTTAAGAAACAGCTCAAAAACCTTAACCTCTTGGGGATAAAATCCGGTAACCAGGGGAATGGCTGGGGAAAACCTGGGGAATGGCCTGGGGAGAAAATAGCCAAAAATAAGAATTACAAAATTTTGGGGTTATGTAACAATTTAGAATTAATTTCCCAGTCTCCCAACGAGGGCAAAACCATGGCCGCTAAAATGAAAAAGGGCAGTTTAGTGCGGGTTATCCGCGCCCAATTGGAAAACAGCCTTGAAGCCCAAGCCAGCGATCGCCGTTTACCCGACTACCTTTTCCATAGCAAAGGGGAGGTGTTGGATTTAAATGAAGAATATGCCCTAGTGCGATTTTATGTCCCCACTCCCAACGTCTGGCTGCGCTTAGACCAAATCGAAGCCCTGGCCTAGGTTGCTTTCCTCCACCATCAACACCCCGGAGGGTGCCATGAATAGTTTGGAGTATTCCCCGATCGCCTGTCAGTCCTTACAAGTGACAGTGGTTGGTGCCGGTAATGTCGGCCGGACCCTGGCCCAGAGGTTAGTGCAACAGAACGTTGCCAACGTAGTTTTGTTGGACATTGTGCCGGGATTACCCCAGGGCATTGCCTTGGATTTGATGTCCGCCCAGAGTGTGGAAGAATACGACAGCAAAATTGTTGGCACTAACGACTACGAGGCCACCGCTGGCTCCGACGTGGTGGTGATCACCGCCGGTTTGCCCCGTAAGCCCGGCATGAGTCGGGATGATTTGTTGGGCAAAAACGCCAACATTGTGGCCCAGGCCGCCCGGGAAACATTGCGTTATTCCCCCAATGCCATTCTGATTGTGGTCACCAATCCCCTGGACGTGATGACCTATTTGGCTTGGAAAGTGACCGGGTTACCTTCCCAACGGGTTATCGGCATGGCTGGGGTATTGGATTCGGCCCGGCTCAAAGCCTTCATTGCCATGAAATTAGGGGCTTGTCCCTCGGATATCAACACCCTAGTACTTGGGGGCCACGGAGATTTGATGTTGCCTTTGCCCCGCTACTGCACCGTCAGTGGGGTTCCCATTACGGAGTTAATACCTTCCCAAACCATTGCGGAGTTAGTGGAGCGCACCCGTAACGGTGGAGCTGAAATTGCCGCCTTGCTACAAACGGGTACCGCCTATTACGCCCCGGCCTCTTCCGCTGGGGTGATGGTGGAGTCCATTTTGCGGAATCAGTCCAGGATTCTCCCCGCCGCCACCTACCTTGACGGTATGTATGGGTTGAAGGATATTTTCCTGGGGGTACCCTGTCGTTTGGGCTGCCGAGGGGTGGAAGATATCCTAGAAGTGCAATTAACCCCCGAGGAAAAAGATGCCCTCCATCTTTCCGCTGAAGCGGTTCGCCGTAATATTGATGTGGCGTTGGCCATGGTTAGCGACGATTAACGCGATTAACGGGCAGTGCCAATACCGTTTTTTCACCGAGGTTAGGGCTTAATGGGGAGCATCCGTCTAATGCACGCAAAATTACATCGGGTCTGTGTGACAGAGGCCAATGTTAATTATGTGGGCAGTATCACCATTGACCCAGTAATGTTGGAGCGGGTGGGATTGTTGCCCTTAGAGGAGGTGGATATTATCAATCTCAGCAACGGTAATCGCTTTTCCACCTATGTCCTACCCGGTCAAGCCCATTCCAAGGAAATTTGCCCCAACGGTGGAGCCGCCTTGCTTTGTCAACCAGGCGATCGCCTGATTATTTTTGCCTACGAACTATGTGAGCGTAATCAGGTGTTGCAGACTGGACACCAAGCTAAGGTGTTGGTGGCTGATGAAAGCAATGAAACGGTGGATTTTTATTTACAAGAACTAATTCCCCAAGAACAGGGGGTGCGATTTATCAACACCAATTGTTCGGCACCAGTGCCCAAATAAATTGATCGGATCAACCCCACTAATCTGGAGAAAATCGATGCTTTGCGCCCTCAGTCGCCCAAATAATGCCGGTGGGGATCGGGGCGTTGGTGGTAATAACGGTAGCGACGATAATCCTGCAAAATTTGCCCGTGGTCAAAACAAACCGGATCGGGAAATTCCCACAGATCAAAAAAGCCGACGGTTTTAGCATCGTCCGCAGCTTGGGGTCTACCAGTGGCCGCCGCCAGGAATACCACACTCAGGGTATGTTGCCGGGGATCCCTGCGGGGGTCGGAGTAGGCGTAAAACATTTCAATTAGCTGCACATCGAGGGAAATTTCTTCCTTAGCTTCCCGCAGAGCTGCCGCTTCTAGGGTTTCCCCATAGTCCACAAAGCCTCCGGGCAAGGCCCAGCCGTGGGGCTGATTTTGCCGCTCAATTAATAAAATGGGTCGGCGAGGTTGATCAATCATTTCGATAATCAAATCCACTGTGGGAAGGGGGTTACGAAGAGTCACAATTGTGCCTGCTAATGGATGAAAATTAATTCAATGGGGTTAAGAAGTCATTTTTAACGGCAATGGGCTGAAATCCCCGCCCCTTGGGGCGCAATCTTCTATGATGATACTGTTGACATGGCGACGGATAGCGAGAGCCAAGCTAGACACATACAAAATATTTTTTGTGACCATTAGTTTTGTCCTCAGGAATTGGGGATGGGGAGTCCGCCTATCGCCAGAATATAAGACTCGCTATTCTTCGGAATAGAAAGCTTGGCTGCCCCAAATTGCCTTTGCCTCACTGGATTGTTTTGCTAGGCTGGGGAAAGATAAAGATACTGCAAAATTTGCCCAAATTTGCCCCTATGTTTTCTTTGCTTCTTTCTGGTTGGCGGCGGTGGTTACAAATTCTTGTCCTGGCGATCGCCTTGGTGTTGCTCTGGGCCCCGTCGGTGCTGGCCCAAGCCAATACAGTTAACTATACCTACGGAGATTTAGCCCGCTCAGATTTCTCCCATCAGGATTTGAATAAGGCAGTATTTGCGGCGGCAGATTTGCGAGAAAGCAATTTTGAGGGCAGTGATCTCACCTTCTCCATTTTGACCGATGCAGTTTTTCTCCATGCCAATCTACGGGGAGCTAACCTGAGTGGTTCCCTAGTGGACCGGGTTACCCTAGATTTTGCTGATCTGCGGGACACCATTTTCACCGAGGCAATCGCCACCCGTACCCGTTTTTATGATACCGATATCACCGGGGCGGACTTCAGCGATGCGGTGATTGATGCCTACCAAGTCAAGCTTATGTGTGAACGGGCAGAGGGAGTTAATCCAGTGACAGGGATAGCTACCAGGGACAGTTTGGGTTGCAGATAGTTTAAAAATGCCTAAAACTTGTCAATTTAAGCTGAAAATTTTGGAGAAATTTTAGTAACTTATTCTGGCTATCCTAAATTTTAAATCTTTTCAAAAATATCCTCCCAGGAACTATAAATTGCCCCCTGACCACGGTAAACGCCATCAGCATTGTGAAGATTCCAGACGGTAACATTTTTAATCCAAAAGCGACGTCCTCCCTTGGCAATACGAATACCTTGGTAATTCTCCATAAAACCCTGACGACTAACGGCATCTAATAATTTTTGTCGTTCCATTTGGTTAGGAACTTCCGCAGACTGACGGGAAGGTAATTGGCAAAATTCAACCCAGGGAAATTCAAATAGTTTCTGGGCGGCAAGATTGGCGTAGTTAAAAATAGGGTCAGGCTCTGTGCCATGGGAAACTACTACGTAGGGAGCTTCGTAAATCGCCTGGGCTAGGGCCATTTCAGTTAGATCGCTAGGGCCAAAGGTTTTACCAATTAAGCGTTCATAGCTTTGACGCAGTAAATTAATATGGTCCAGATAAAACTGATTACTGGCATCGGGGATTGGGCGGATCATGGAGTTTATTTTTAGCTCAATAAAATTAACAAATAGGATTTACATATTAACTATTTTTTATGCCAATGCCATCCCCTAAATAATTAACACTTAAAACAGTAATAAAAATAGCTAAGCCAGGAAAAACTGCCATTAATGGTGCCGTTTCCAAATAATCCTTGGCAGTGTAAAGCATCTGGCCCCAGGTGGGTACATCCGGGGGAAAACCTAAGCCTAAAAAGCTCAGGGTTGATTCGGTAATAATGGCATTACCCACCGCTAAGCTAGCTGCCACAATGATTAAACTCAAGACATTGGGGAGTAGATGACGCCAAATAATATGATTAGAGCCCGCTCCCATGGCGATCGCCGCTTTGACAAATTCCATTTCCCTTAGGCGTAAAATATTGCCCCGTACCAACCGAGCCACACTCATCCAATTGAGCAAACCAATGAGCAAAACCACCAAAATAAAAATGCCTTTTTCGGGGGAAGTGGCCCTGGTCACCGGCTCCCGAAATAAATAAACTACCAACAACACCAAAGGCAATTGGGGCAGAGCTAAAAATAGATCCGTAATTCGCATTAAAATTACGTCCCACCAACCACCAAAATAACCGGCGATCGCCCCGATTAAGGTGCCCAAAGTGAGGGAAACCGCCATGGCACTCAGCCCCACCGCCAGAGAAATCCGGCCACCTATAAGTAAGCGAGCCAATTGATCCTGTCCCAAATCATTAGTTCCCAGGGGATGTTGCCAACTAGGGGCGGCCGCTGTTTGAGTAAAATCAATTTGGTCGATGGGAACCCGATAAAAGATCGGACCAAAAACCACCGCCAAAACAATTATGATCAGGGCAATTAAGCTCAAGGAAGCTAACGGCTTTTGCAAAATAATTTTTTTGAACCTGAAGCTTGTCTGGCGATCGCTGACAGGCGATGGCTTGGAAACGGGAAAATTCTTAGTCATGGACGAGAGAAACACTAACAATTTGCCAAGGATTAACCGTATTGTCTCCTGGTTGGGGTTCTTCCAACAGATTTACTTTGGTTTGAACACGGTAGTCACAAATTGTGGTTACGAACAACTGGGCAGATTTCCCGATAGTTTCATAGCAACGCATTATCCAATTTTCTGGGTTATCTTCCTGTCGCTTTAGGGCCATTAAACAAAGATTTTCACTACTAATGGTCAGCCAAGACTTACCTAGCCATGGTCTTACTTGATTTGATGTTGCATTACAATTTTCAGGAAAATAAGGCCTCAAGGGACGATGAATGCCATAACCCATGGCTACCGTTTTTGCCGATCGCCAATCTCCTTGGTGGGGATAAAAGTAATAACTAAATGTATGTTTACCCTGGTCAGCATTAGGATCGGGCCATACACTACTACGCAAAAGAGTTAAGCGCATTAAATTATCTTTTACGTCACAGCCATATTTACAATTGTTGAGGATACTAACTCCGTAATTTTTCTCAGTATCATTTAGGGAAAACCAATGTTGATGAGACACTTCCCATTGGGCTTTTTCCATCTCCGTTTGGGGATTAATCGGGCGATCCACCACGGCACAGGGAGCTTCCGTAGTAAAAAATTCACTTTGTAAAGCCACAGGAAAAGCCGCTTTCACCATCACATGGGTTTCTTGCCAATCCACTTCAGTTTTAATTTCCAGCAAAGGGGAATTTTGGCTTAGACAGTAATCTTGGGTGAAGGTAGATTTTTGAAATTTTTTGGCTACCCGCAAACGCCAACGCAGGGGGCCTTGCTCTAGCCATTGCCAGTTAATCAATTTTCCTGAATGGAGATGATATTTTTCATAATCAGGATCGATATTCCAAGCGTCCCAATATTGCCCTTGGTCTCGAAAAAATTGCAACTGATTACCATGGCCAGCTAAGACTTGACGGCGGTTAATCAAATCATCGATGCTTACTATTTCGCCACTTTCCGGACTAATTTCAACTCTTAACCAACCATTATCCAGAATAGGTTCTTGACTAAAAACTTGTAGTTGTTGACTATCTGACGAAATTTCTTCACACTGCAACCAGTAACCACTACAGGTTAAAGGCGGTGAATTGACCATAAATAATAATGTGTCTGCCGTTGTTAATTGGGTATCAACTAATTTTTTATTTTGCCAATCATAAACTTGATATTGCTTGCCTGGTTGGACTGGGATTTCCACTAATTGATTTTGCGACCAATGGAGAGGATTAAAAATTAATAAAGGAGTCCCTTTTTTTCTTGGATTATCGGCATAGCTGATTTGGGTACTGAGGCAATCCAAGGCTTGATCAATGATCTCATTAGTAGTTTGGTAAACTTCTTGCCAAGCTTGATTAGCCACTGCAAAAACTTCAGGAATAGATGTGCCTGGTAAAATATCGTGAAATTGATTGAGCAAAACTTTCTTCCAAGCTGACTCTAGTCGGTTTTGTGGGTAGTCATAATCCCCTAGCCAGCTAGCAAAACTACTCCAAAGTTCCGCTTCGTATAGTAAATGCTCACATTGACGATTATAAAATTTTTGGTCAGCATGAACAGTGAAACAACCTCGATGCAGTTCTAAATATAATTCCTTCTGCCACAGAGGAAAAGATTGCTCCGGTGGTAGTTTTTGCTTAATTCTAGCCAAAAAATTCTCCGCTGTTCCGGTGTTAATGGTTGGGAAAAATTCCGAATTTTGCCACCGTTGCTTCATGCGCCACATATCCTGGCTCGGGCCACCACCATGGTCTCCCACCCCTGGTAACCAGAGACATTCCTTCAGTCCAGTTTGCTTCTGCCACCGGTTAGCATAATTGGCCATGGATAAGGGTTGATTGTCCATCACCCCGGCTAAGTTGGGCGGTGCCATCACCGTGAAAATTTCTGTCCCATCCGGCGATCGCCAGTGGAAAGCCCCATGGGGAAAACTATTGGTATCGTTCCAGTGGAGTTTACCCGTGACAAAATAATCTATCCCACCTTGACAAAAAATCTGGGGTAACTGACCACAAAAACCAAAACTATCGGGAAGCCAAGCAACTTTGCTAATTTGACCAAATTTTGCTTCAAAATACCTTTGGCCATAAAGCAATTGGCGAGCTAGAGATTCACCGCTAATAATATTTACTTCCGGCTCAACCCACATTCCCCCCAACAGTTCCCAGTTTCCTTGTTGAACAGCTTTTTGAATTTGCTCAAATAATGCCGGTCGATGCTCTTCAATCCATTGGTATAAAACCGGACTGGTGTGACCAAATACCAAATCAGCAAACTCTGTTTGTAAATTAATGACTGATTGAAAAGTTCTTTCCCCTACTTCCCAAGTCTCCTCCAATGGCCATAACCAAGCCATATCTAGATGGGCATGGCCTAGTAAATTTATTTGTTGTTGTTTCAATCCTTCAGTTAACGGCAGTAATCCTTGACGAAGTTGCAGTAATGATTGATCAAATTGTTCTTGATCTGAAATTTTATTCCAAGTAATTGCTTCTAAAGCCTGACTTAATTGAGCCAGTTTTCCTGATTTAAATTGAGCCAAATATAAGCTTAGAACTTCAATTTCATCAGCAATAAAACCCGGATCTGGGTCAGGATATTCCCGCTCAAAAATTAATTGGGACTGCATCAATCCACCAATGTCATGGCCCGGGCTAGTTAACTTTAAAGCCACGGTAAACGCTTGGGCAATTTGGGCATTATCAGTTAACAAAACTCTAGCTTTAGAGTCAAATAAATCCCCAGCCTGAGCTAAATTACCATTGACAAAAATTTTAGCATCCTTGGCCCACCAAGTTAAAGCTAAACGCAATGTCAAACCATCTAAAGGATAGTTCGCCAAAGCTTTAGGCACGGTAAAAGTTTGGGCAAACCATTGGATTTTTTCGCCTTTTTCCCAAATTAAATAACCCTTCTTGTTAACTTTACCCAATGGATAAGTTTGCCAATCAGCAATCTCCCAAGGCGCATCAGGTAAGCAATACCAACGGTTTTGACAATTTTGCTGACATAAACGCCTTAGTTGATCCAGCACCAGGGCGATACTAATTTCCGGCAGTAAGGGATTCAACGATTCTGTCATTACTCTTCTGCACTTAGGGCGGCCAAATCCAGCAACACTTCTCCTCTTATCAACCTTTGACTGGCTTCCAATAAAGTTTCCTCAATGTATGGCTTCACAAAGTATCCCTTGGCACCTTTCTCCGCCGCCATGCGCTGCATTTTTTGTGCTCCCCGGGAGGTAATCATGGCCACTGGGATACGGGAAAGGTTGGGATCTTCTTGAATGCGCTCCAATAATTCCAGGCCGTTCATGCGGGGCATTTCAATGTCACAGAGAATCAAATCACAGGGTAAGCCGGACTTGAGTTTTTCCCAAGCATCCTGGCCATCCCGGGCGGTTTCTGTGTGGTAATCGGCTTTTTTAAAGGTCATGGAAAGCATTTCCCGTACCATTACCGAGTCATCGATAATTAACACCGTTGAACGTAGGGTGCCAGGGTTACTCTTCACAATGGTAGGAGCTTCCTCAGAAAAGTTGCCCCGGGCTTTTTTGAAGCGGGACAGAATGGAATTAGTTTTGCGGGTACTGCCAGGGAGTAATACTTCTCCACTCAACATCCGGTTAGCCGCATCCAAAATGTCTTTTTCTGTATAGGGCTTAGTGAAATAACCCGTTGCCCCCAGCTTGGCCGCCACTTTGCGATGGCGATCGGCTCCCCGAGAAGTGAGCAAGGCCACTGGAATGGAAGAAAGTTCTTCGTCTGCTTGCAATTCCGACAACAATTCCAAGCCATTCTTACGCGGCATCTCAATGTCACAGAAGACCAAATCACAGGGTAGCCCAGACTTCAACTGCTCCCAAGCTTCTTGACCATCCCGAGCTTGCTCCACCCGGAAACCCGCTTTTTTGAAGCTGAGGGATAGCAGTTCCCGCACCGTAATGGAGTCGTCCACAATCAGTACGGTGGGGTCCATGTGGACTTCATTGGCTGTGGGGGTGAGGGTTTTGCGCCATAGTCCGCCACTACTGTCGGTGCGGAGACGACCCTGGGCAATTTCGATCAGTTCTAAAACATCGGCGATGGGCATGATACTGCCATCCCCCCGCACAGTAGCCCCGGCAATACCAGGGGGTTTGGGAATGGGTCCTTCAATCTGTTTGATCACAATTTCTTCTTCCCCTAGGATCTGGTCTATCTGCAGGGCTAGGAGGTTACCAGAACTGCCTCGGGCGATGATGACCCGCACCACATCGTCCTCTTGCTTGCCGCCATAAACACTCCCCCGGCTCAATTGACGGTTATAGTTGAGCAGATCTTTGAGGGGATAGAGGGGTAAAAGCAAGGCTTCCTTGCCGTATCTGACGCACTTTTGACCATCTTCATCGGTGACAATGTCCTTGGGCAGATAGTCCCTGGTATCTTCCACCCCGTCCATGGGAAAGGCGATGCGAGCCCGATCGCTCAGACAACAGAGGGCTTTGCAAATGCTCAGGGTGAGGGGCAAACGGATGGTAAAAGTGGTGCCCTTACCCACAGTGGAGTCAATGTTAATGGCTCCCCGGATATCAATCAAACTGGTGCGTACCACATCCAGACCTACCCCCCTACCGGCAAAGTCGTCTGCCGTATCCTTGGTGCTAAAGCCGGCATGGAACAAGAGGTCATACACTTCCGATTGGGATAGACTCTGGGCCTCCATCCGGGTGATGAGACCCTTTTCCACCGCCTTTTGTTTGACCATTTCCGTGTTGATGCCAGCTCCATCATCGGAGACAGTAATCAGGGTCTGGTTTCCTTGAAGAAAGGCCCGCACGGCGAGATGTCCTTCGGCAGATTTGCCCAATTGTTGCCGTTGCGCTGGGGTTTCAATGCCGTGGGTGATGGCATTGTTAACCAGGTGGGTCATGGGGTTGTAGAGGTGCTCCAAAATCATTTTGTCGATTAGCACATCGCCCCCTTCCACCTCCAGGTTGACCCTTTTATTGAGCTTCATGGACACTTCCCGAATGGCCCGCGGCAGGCGATCGGCAGTTTGGGTAAAGGGCACCATGCGGGATTTGGTCATCCCCTCTTGGAGTTGGGTGGTTACCTGTCTCAGGGTTCTGGCAACTTGATCAGTCTCGTCCACCAAGTACTGAATGTCTGACGCAGACTCCCGCACCCGTACAATCAGTTCAATCATCTCCTGGGAAAGTAGATGAAAGCCTGTAAAACGGTCCATTTCCAAGGCATCCAAGGGCTGTTCATTCATAGTGGAAGAACCGGAGGCCGTGGCCCTGGCATCAGGGTAGGTCGTTTTCGAGGATTGATAACGGTTGCTGGTGTTGCGGCTAGCTAATAGAGCTCCCTCCAACAAAGTTCTCTCGTATAAGTCCTGCATACGCCCCCCCACATCGCTGAGGTTTTGGGCCTGGTTAAGCAGATTATCCAAAAATTGCCGCAAACGTTCTTGATCCTGTTCGAGGCGGTTCCGTTTGACTACTAGTTCTCCAATTAAGTTGCTGAGATTATCCAGTTGTTTAATGGGGACCCGCATGGTCTGCTCAAAACTACGGGATTTAACTTGCCGGGGCCGGGCGGGCAATCGAGCCCCTCCCATACTGGCTATGCCTCCCCCAAGATTGCTATCTGCTTGCTCTAGCAAGGCTTCCAAGTCTTTGAATTCGTCCTCATCTTCCTCTTCCACAGCCACGGGCAAGCGAAAAGGATGGCTGATGGTGGCAAAGGATTTTTGCGCTGGGGTATCGATGAGGCTTTCTAGTTCGGTGAAGGAAAAATTCTCGTCCAGCACAGGGGCATCAATCAGTCCATCCAAATCATCGATCGCCGCAAACAGCATTACTTTGCCTGTCGATGGGGGCGCCAGATCGGCACCGGCAAAGGTATGCAAACCAGGGCTGGTGATGGCGGGCTCAGCATCCCCTACCCCTAATAAGTCCTGCAACTCCGCCAGGTCATGGTCATTGAGTCTACCACTGGTTTGATAGGCGGGGGCAGTAGTTTCGGGAATGGAAGCAAGGGGATCCGCTTCCATCATTTGGTCAATTTCTAGCCAACTGGAGCTTTCAAAAGGATCGATCACCGTTGTGGGGGCATCTTCATCGGTAAAGAGAGCGTCTAGTTCCGCTTCCGGGGAATTGAAATCTAGGGTCATGCGAACCGGTGGCTCTTCCTTCCCTGGGGACGATGGGCCAAACCCTTCTTCCTGGATAACGGTGGGTTCTCCTTCAAACAGATCACCAAAATCCAATTCCTCAATGCCATTATTTTCTTCGTCACCACCAATGAGGGAAGTAAAGGCATCTTCCCCCTCCTCTTCCTCAAACCAATTTTCAAATGCCTGGGCTGGGTTGGGATCGCTAGTCATTGCTTCTTGCTACTCTTCCACACGGTATCCAAATTCTAACAACTGCTGGCGAGACTGCCGCCATTTTGGTTCAACTTTGACAAATAGTTTTAAATAAACGTCCCCGGAAATTAATTTTTGAATTTGTTGCCGGGCCGCACTCCCGATCGCCTGGAGCATACTACCTTTTTGCCCAATGATAATGCCCTTTTGGGAGCCCCTTTCCACTGTAATGGCAGCAAAAACATTGGTACGCTGGGGGGTTTCCTCCACCTTCTCAATGGCGATCGCCACGGAATGGGGCACTTCCTGGCGAGTAAGCAGCAAAATCTGTTCCCGAATTAACTCGCCCATAATGAAGCGTTCTGGCTGATCAGTGACCAAATCCGGCGGATAGTAATAGGGTCCAGGCTCCAGTCTTGTTTCCAGGGCACTCTGAAAATCACTTAAACCTTCCCCCGTCAAGGCGGAAAATTTAAAGCAGGGCCAGCCATGGTCTTCTGTCAGGGTTTCATAGCTAGCGTTAAGTTCTTCGCGCTGGTCTGGGGGTTGTTGATCCTGTTTATTAAGTCCCACCACCACCGGCCCATCACTTTTTTGGAGCAAATCCACCACAAACTGGTCTCCCCGACCCAAAGTTGCACTGCTATCTACCAAAAAAACGATCAGATCAACGCTATGGATAGCTTGGATGGCGTTTTTCACCAATACTCTCCCCAACTCATGGTGGGGCTTGTGAATACCAGGGGTATCGAGCAAAATCATCTGACAGGTAGGGGTGGTGACAATGCCCTGAAGTCGATTGCGGGTGGTTTGAGCCACCGGAGAAGTAATGGCAATTTTCTGTCCCACCAATTGGTTCATCAAAGTTGATTTGCCCACATTGGGACGGCCCACAATAGCCACAAAACCGGAACGAAAATCTGGAGGAGCCTGGGGAATAGTTGCAGTGGTGTTGGGGATATCCATCAAAAAAATTGAGCCTAAAAATTCCGCAGTTTATGGTGATCGGGAAGAAAAACTTTAAAAATGCCACTGAATTAATCAGCCACGGGAAAAGTCAAGGGAGTAAACCATCCCAAGAGAAAACGGCTTGCCAGCTTGACAAAAAAATATGTTGGGTTAACCCCCCTGTGCCATTCGGTAATCCTTCATCCTAGCCCTTGTGGAATCCCTTAATAATTCGTCATCATGGTGATATTGATTTTTTGGGTATCTTTTAGCTATGCGGCTGTAGGAGCGTGATGTTGGTTTCGGTGGCAATACCCCAGACTAAGATCACAAAAATTATTGATTATCCCTGAACCTTGTCACCATTTGCGGCGTCTAGAGGCCCACTCGCTAGGACACGGTGTAAAAAATTGACGACTGCACTACCTACCCTATTCTCCACCATCAATGACTTAGTCTAAGGCATTTTTGGGAAAGATGGTAACAGTGACAGTTATTCTGTTGCTCTTCATTAAGGAGTCATTCCGAATGCCCACCGCCAATCTCTCCTCCCCTACCTCCACCCCCACTTTCACCGCCGATATGGTGAGGTCCTATCTCCATGAAATTGGTCGGGTACCCCTGTTAACCCATGAGCAAGAAATTATCCTCGGCAAACAAGTCCAACAAATGATGGCTCTGCTGGAGCAGAGAAAAGCCCTGGCCGACAAGCTAGGCCGAGAGCCCTCCGATGGGGAATGGGCTGAAGCGGCGGATTTGTCGGTGACGAAACTACAGCGTTACCTGGGCCAAGGGGAACGGGCCAAACGCAAGATGATTGAAGCTAACCTCCGTTTGGTAGTGGCGATCGCCAAGAAATATCAGAAGCGGAATATGGAATTTTTGGATCTGATCCAAGAAGGTAGCCTCGGTTTAGAAAGGGGAGTAGAAAAATTTGACCCCACCAAAGGCTATAAATTCTCCACCTACGCCTACTGGTGGATCCGCCAAGCCATCACCCGGGCGATCGCCCAACAGGGCCGGACTATCCGTTTGCCCATTCACATCACCGAAAAGTTAAACAAAATCAAAAAAACCCAACGGGAACTCTCCCAACAGTTGGGTCGCAGTGCCACCCCCGCCGAAGTGGCCCAGGCCCTGGAAATTGATCCTAGTCAAATTCGCGAGTACCTCAGCCTGTCCCGCCAACCCATTTCCCTCGATGTGCGGGTGGGAGATAACCAGGACACGGAATTATCGGAACTGCTGGAGGACGAAGGAGTTTCCCCCGATGCCTACATCACCCAGGAGTCCATGCGCCAGGACTTGCAAAATTTGCTGGCGGAATTAACGCCCCAACAACAGGCGGTGCTGACCATGCGCTTTGGTCTTAACGATGGCCAGGAGCTGTCTTTAGCCAAAATTGGCCAGCATCTCAACATCAGCCGGGAAAGGGTCCGCCAATTAGAAAACCAAGCTCTTACCCAACTGAAGCGTCGGCGGGCTAATATGGCAGAGTATATTATCGCCAGTTAGTTGCCCAATTACGGTGCCACTCGGCCAGCATCTGGCCAAGCTAAATAGGACTGAGTTTTTTTCCCTCTGCCATGGTGGGGGGGAAATTTTTTTGCTTGGGCAGGGGAGCATTGAGGGCGGTTTCCAGATCAGCTTTGCCCAGGCGTTGTTCCAGAATATCCATTACTTCCCGACCGAAATCATTGGGGTTTTGTTGCCAAGCCTGGAGGCAAACTTCACCAAAAAATGAGCCAAGGGGTTCTGGATTCCAGAGTAATTTTTTGGCCGTCCAAGGCATCATGCTCATGGGGTCATAGCCTGGTTTAAGGATTTCTTTGTCCAGGGCATAGGTTTCTAAATGGGTGTGGGGTTGTAGCCCAATGAAGAAAATGGCCGGCTCCACTTTTTCGGCACCAAAAATAGCTTCCAATTCTCGGTGGTAGGCAATGGTTTGACGGATGGTATCCAGGGTTTCATCGATAACGTTGAAGGAATAATTGACGGAAACCAAATCGTTAAAGCCCGCTCCCTTTAGATCTCGACAGTTCTGCAACACGGTGCGGAGGTTGTAGCCCATGCGCATTTTCCGCACCAATTCCTGGGAGCCGCTGGTGATGCCAATTTCAAAGTAATTCATCCCCGTTTGCACCATCAGTTCACATAACCGTGGGGTTAAATTATCAGCCCGGATATAGGCCGCCCAGTGAATATCCTCCATACCCGAAGCGGCGATCGCCTCCAACAGCTCCACTACGTCATCGATGAAAACTTTAGCTGGAATAAATTGGGCATCAGTAAACCAAAAATTGCGGATGCCCCGGTCGTAGAGCTGTCGCATTTCCTGCACCACTTCAGCGGCGGGGTTAATTCTGACCTGTTTCCCTTCTACGACGGTGTAAACGCAGTAACAGCAATTGTGGGGACAACCCCGCTTTGTTTGTACCCCTAGGTAAAAATCATCTTCCTGGAGGTAATAGTCGAAGGCCGGCCAAATGGACTCGATGTAGCCATAATTACAGGCGGTTTTGACCATGGGGGAGGGCTGTTCATGGATTAACCGGGGCCGGGGCTGACTGCGGCCCACCACGTAACATCGTTCATCCTCAATGGCTTGCCCCCGCAAATATTTTTCCAGTAACGTCTCCCCTTCCCCTACTGACACAATGGTGCCCGCTGGCAACTTGGTTTTTAGCTGTTCATAAAAAACACTGACGGCGCCGCCCCCGACAATGATTTGGGGATCACTGCAATAAAGCTTTGCCCTCCGCAATCCCCGCTTGATTAAGCCCAAATTGCGCCATAATTCGCCGTAATAGACGCTGGTAACTTTCAAACCACCCAGAGCTCCCCTCAGTTTCACCAGGGGATTTTTGCCGTAGTAAAACTCAAACGCATTCTGGAGAGGATTGCCGCCCCTTCCCCCCACCGGGGCATAGATTTGAATATCCCGCCAGGAAAAAACCAAAATTGTCGGCTGGAATTCATCAATACATTCATCCAAAGCGCGGTTGAAATCTAGGGGAGGAATAGTGCCTAAATCAAAAATTCGCTGGGCGATCGCCGGAAAGCATTTATGGACATGGTCCGCCAGATAAACCACCCCAATGGGGAAAATTGGGTTACAGGGAAGACGAACGTACAAAAAGCGATCAGTCATGGCGTTGGGACACTGGTAGGGTGAGATCAGCGACGGGAGGGATTAGCCCCACCTCCTCACAATTGTAATATATCTTAATGATTGGCTGGGGCTGCCGAGCCCAGATTTTAACTGTTCCAGCCCCGGGTAATTGCCAAAGACAAAATAAAATACCCAGAAAAAATTTTCCTAAACCCATGGCAAAGCCAGAGTCAAAAAATTTGATTGTAATTATCTTTACAGCGAATCGGGATCAGCGGGTGTTAGCTTTGTCCAGAATAGTAAAAAGACCTTTTTTTAATAAAATCCCATGCCTGCCATGTCTCAAATTCTTGATCCCATCCCCAACGACCAGCCGTCAGCCCTATTCTGTTGCTACGTTAATGCCACCAATCAAATTCAAGTGGCTCGCATTACCAATGTCCCCAATTGGTATTTTGAAAGAGTTGTGTTCCCTGGTCAACGGTTAGTATTTGAGGCGGTGCCGAGTGCCCAGTTGGAAATTCACACTGGCATGATGGCGAGCTCAATTATTTCCGACACCATTCCCTGTGAACAGCTCAGCATCAACCCCGATGGACTGGACTCGGAAGGATTTGCTTCCCCAGAACCAGAAGACCAAAACGACTCTGCCGGAATCCCTTCCCAATCTTTAGTAGCCTAGGAAAACTCAAACCAGAGAGTGAAAAAAAGTCGCCGTTAACCTGACATACTCCCCGATGGAGAACCGGCACCATCATATAATTGAGCGGAAAGCATGGTAACCAGGCCCCGAACTCAATTAGTGGAATTAACGACGGTATGAAGATTTTATTTGTGGCGGCGGAAGTCTCCCCCCTAGCAAAGGTAGGTGGTATGGGGGACGTGGTGGGTTCCCTGCCCAAAGTTCTGCATCAGTTGGGCCATGATGTCCGTGTTTTCATGCCCTACTACGGTTTCATTAGCGACAAAATTGATGTGCCCTTGGAGCCGGTCTGGAAAGGGGAAGCCATGTTCCAGCAGTTTGCCGTTTACCAAGCTAACCTCCCCGATACCGACATTCCCCTTTATTTGTTTGGCCATCCTGTGTTCGATTCCCGTCGTATCTATGGGGGGGAAGATGAGGCTTGGCGTTTTACCTTTTTTTCCAACGGAGCGGCGGAATTTGCCTGGAACCACTGGAAGCCAGAAATTATCCACTGCCATGATTGGCACACCGGCATGATCCCTGTTTGGATGCACCAATCCCCAGACATTGCCACTGTATTTACCATCCACAATCTTGCCTACCAAGGGCCCTGGCGGGCTTTGTTGGAAAGTATGACTTGGTGTCCCTGGTATATGCAGGGAGATAATGTAATGGCGGCGGCGATCCAGTTTGCCAATCGGGTGACCACGGTTTCCCCCACCTATGCCCAACAGATTCAAACCCCTGCCTATGGGGAAAAACTAGAGGGGTTATTGTCCTACCTCAGTGGTAATTTAGTCGGCATTCTCAACGGCATTGATACGGAGACTTATAACCCAGCCGAAGACCGCTTTATTAGTAGCGCCTTTGACGCGGAAAGTTTAGATAAACGGGTAAAAAATAAAATTGCCATCCAGGAGGAGACGGGGTTAGAAATTAACCGTAATGCCATGCTGGTAGGCATAGTAGCGCGCTTGGTGGAACAGAAAGGTATTGATCTGGTGATTCAGATTCTTGACCGCTTCATGTCCTATACCGATTCCCAGTTAATTATCCTCGGCACTGGCGATCGCCATTACGAAACCCAACTTTGGCAGATGGCGTCCCGATTTCCTGGACGGATGGCGGTGCAATTACTCCACAACGATGCCCTTTCCCGTCGAGTCTATGCCGGAGCGGATGTGTTTTTAATGCCTTCTCGCTTTGAGCCTTGTGGCTTGAGTCAACTAATGGCCATGCGTTATGGCTGTATCCCCATTGTGCGGCGTACCGGTGGATTGGTGGATACGGTATCTTTCTATGATCCCATCAATGAAGCAGGCACTGGCTATTGCTTTGACCGCTATGAACCCCTGGACTGCTTTACCGCCATGGTGAGGGCCTGGGAAGGTTTTCGCTTCAAGGCCGATTGGCAAAAATTACAGCAACGGGCCATGAAGGCAGATTTTAGTTGGTACCGTTCCGCCGGAGAATATATCAAGGTCTATAAAGGTGTGTTGGGCAAGCCCCAGGAGTTGAGTCCCACAGAAGAGGAAAAAATTGCCAAGTTAACGGCTTCCTATCGCTAACAAACTCCCGGCAGTGAAGTAAAACTAAAACCTTAAACCCGAACCCCGCTCCACTGCCGACCCAGATTCTCCTTCCATAGGCAAATTTGAAAATTTTTCGTGCCCAATGCTTGTGATAAAACAAAAGCTATGTTAACGTTATAAATCGTGCCAATAAGGCACAACGGGTCGCTAGCTCAGCGGTAGAGCACTCGGCTTTTAACCGATTGGTCTTGGGTTCGAATCCCAGGCGACCCATATTTCTCCAAACATCTTACCTAAAGGCAGTCTCGGTCGCTCACCCTTGGAACTTTTCTTTTGCCATGCTTTTCCTCCTTGGTTGCTGCTGGCTTAATCCTCCCGTTCACAGCCGAGAGAAATTGCAAATAAAGGCTATATTGTAGTTAAGTTTCCCCCAGAGGGTTTTGGAACCATTTAGGAATGAATTTTTACTGGCCCCGTTTTGTTAAAGTCTTTTATCGCCGTGAGCCGATTTCCAGCTTCATTCTAGTTGTGGCGGCGGTGGATATGGTTATGGGTGGAGTAGATGGTAAGTGGAGTTTATTTTCCCTAGGCTTGATGGTGGCCCTGCTGGGGGTAGGAGTGCGTTGGTGGCAGTCGGAAAAAACTAAGGCGATCGCCGTTAAACAGCCTCCTCGCCGTTATTTACCCCCTAGTGGTGGCACCCAGCGCCAACCCTTACCTATGTTAACTAAGCAACATCGTCGCTGAGCCAGGGGGGCACTCCCCCAGTGGTGATCCAGGTCACTGGAAAGACTTCAGCAAAGGCTTGAATAACCAGGGGGCGAATCTCCTCAACGGTGAGACCAGGTAGGAACTGGTTTAAACTTCCCACCGGCCGATCGCCAATGCCACAGGGCACAATCTGGCTAAATCCTGCCAGATCAGGACAAATATTGAGGGCAAAACCATGGCAAGTGATCCAGCCACTGACCTTAATGGCGATCGCCGCCACCTTATGGCCCCCTAACCAAACCCCCGTTAAACCAGGAATACGCTCCCCCGGTAGGTCTAATTTGCCCAGGGTGACGATCAACACCTCTTCTAGTTGTCGCAAATACCAGTGCAAGTCCTTCTGGAAATGATTTAAATCCAGGATGGGATAGCCCACCAATTGTCCGGGACAATGATAGGTTACTTCCCCGCCCCGTTCCGTGCGCCACAATTCCGCCGGGGGATGTTCCGGGTCGAACTTCAGATACTTGGTTTGGGAACCAGTGCCCAGGGTATAGACCGGGGGATGCTCCAACAGCATCAGTCCGTCCTCCCGTTGGCGATCGCCTTGTTTGGACCTGACCCATTGGCGTTGATAGTGCCAGGCTTGGCAGTAGGGCACCAGCCCCAACGATAATAGACGACAGGAAGGATTGGCCATGGAGCTACAACGGAAACAGAATTAAGCTAAAGTTGCCAGAAATTAAGAAACGTAAAGAGATGCAAAGGAAAGTCAAAATCACCTAACGGATTAAGTCTTATTCAATACATAGTGCTAATCTGAAGATAGTCTTAGGGGTTGATTATTTACCACCACAATTCTCTGGAAGACTTTACCTCTACCCTAGGGATGGTTAAAAGTGAACCAAAGAATAACAATGTCAGGGTTATAATTCATCACTAAGCCCAAATTTATGGTGCTTTCTTCAATGATCCATACTTTCAATATCCTTAGCGACAAGGCGTTTCAAGTAATGATTCCACCCCACTGTTTCTGGGAATAGTTGCCTAATCTAACCTGGTTTTTAGAACCCAAGGTAGATCCACAAAAACCCAACCATTGCTCATTTTTTATTAATTTTACGAAGGGAGAATTCAGTATGAAACTGTTAATTCAGGGCAATAATATCACAGTTACTGAAGCGATTCATGATTACGTGGAAGAAAAAGTCGAGAGAGCAGTTAAACATTTTCAAAATCTAACTACCAAAGTTGATGTTCATCTTTCCGTGGCCCGCAACGCCCGCATTACTAACAAACATAAGGCGGAAGTAACGGTCTATGCCAACGGTACAGTGATCCGAGCCCAGGAAGGCAGTGAAAATCTTTACGCCAGCATTGATTTGGTGGCCGATAAAATTGCCCGTCAATTGCGGAAATATAAAGAACGTATCCAAGATAAGCAACATGGCAATGTCAAAACTAGCGAAATTGTTGAAGACAAGCCGGTGGAAGCAAATCTAATTGGCGATCGGGCTCCCGAATTACCTTCAGAAGTATTGCGGATGAAATATTTTGCCATGCCCCCCATGGCCATTGAAGAAGCCCTGGAACAGCTGCAGTTGGTGGACCATGACTTTTATATGTTCCGCAATAAGGACACCGATGAAATTAACGTTATCTACATCCGCAACCATGGCGGCTATGGCGTTATTCAGCCCCACCAAGCCAACTAGTTAATGACTGAAACTTAACCTCAAATAAAGCAGGGATGGGTCCGAAAGACCTGTCCTTTTTTGTTGTTGCTCAAAAACTTTATCCCATGGCCCCCTCAAATAAAAGCCCCTGGGCTAGCCTATAGCTGTTACTCACAGCGTCAGGCCCAGGGGAATAAACACACTTAAGAGGTACGATCCAGCAGTATGGCGACGAAATAGAATCTAGCGACTACGGGGCAACAAGGCCACGGGATTGACGGCATTAGTTCCGCCTACCCGAATTTCAAAGTGGAGGTGGGGACCAGTACTGCGGCCGGTACTCCCCATTTCCGCAATTTGTTGACCTTGTTCGACGTATTCTCCCCGACGCACCAACAAACGGTTGTTATGGGCATAGTAGGTAACACTGCCATCACCATGGCGAATTTTAACCAAATTACCAAAACCGCCGGAGTTCCAACCAGAAAAGACCACTTCTCCGGAGGCCGCTGCCATGATAGGGGTGCCAATGGGGGCGGCAATGTCAATGCCGCGGTGCATGCGACCCCAACGGGGACCAAAGCCAGAAGTGAAGACTCCCTTAGCAGGCCAGATGTAGCCATTAAACTGGGCTGGGCCGCGGGGAAAATCAGGAGTACTCAAACCCGGCAATTCGGGGCTAACTTCCTGGATAACCGGAATCTGAATACTGTCGTTGTAACTCTGCACTGGACTGGGGGCAGCACCAACAATTTGGGACTGACCGACAGAAGTAGAAAACTGACTCCTTTGTCCCTGGGGAGAATATTGCCGTTGCAATTGGGCTAAATCCTGCCGGGGCTGGTTGAACTTGGCAGGTAGGACTTGGGGGGAACGGGCTTGCCAATCAGGAACCGCTTCGTTGTTAACTTGGCGGGCAACGGTCACGGCCCTTTGGGGCACCATGAGAGTTCTGGTCGGTTGGGTTTGATTGAGCTGGGTTACCTCTGCCTTTAGTTGGGTTTGGTACTGGGCCTCCGGCTCATTCTGGGCCCTGGCCACCGTTGTCTGGGCTGGGTGCTGGGTGGAAACAAAACTAGGCAGGCTGGGGGTAGTGGATTCCGGAACTGCCGCCACGGTGGTGGGAGGGGGAATTACCAAAATCTGCTCTGCTTTGATCTCGTCAGGATTACTCAGACCATTTGCTTGTTGGATTATTTCTGGCTGAATGTCATGGGAATGGGCAATCTGACTGAGGGTGTCCCCTGGCTTCACTTGATAGGATATTTGATCGCCAACATCAGGGCTAACACTGGAAGGAGAGGGCAATGCCGCCATGGTCGGACTGGTTTCCAGCACCACCGGAGCCGTGGGCAATGGAGGCTGGGCCATGATCGCCGGGGCTGTGTCGGGGGGAATAACGGCGATCGCCACGGGCTGGTCAATGTTTAACGCCGTTTGCACTGGTTGGGCCGGCTGGGCCATACCATTCTGACGCAAATTATCTAAGGAAATATCTTCCCCAGAGGCTAAGGATTCATCTTGCCGTTGGGCTTTACTGGGAGCTGGGGCCACAGCGGGGAGAGTAGGCACGGGCATAGATTGGGGATTGGCCGGGCTGGAGCTAGGCTGAACTTCAATGGCGGTAAACTCTTCCGGCGCTACCACGGCAATGGGAATGGGGCGATCGCCATGGGCGGCGGCGGCCACTTCTACGGGGCTGGGCAGGGAAGCTTTTGTGTCGAGCTTAATGCCTGCATCTTCAGCGGTACTTTTAATTCTTTGGGAAGTTAACTTTTCTTCCAACGGTTCAACGACGGTGCCCTGCATCGGGCGACTCACATCGGCAACTAAAGTTTGGGCCTTAGGCTTAACGGCAATGGTATTAGCGGTGCTAGAAGACTGACCGGGAGCTAAGGATGAAGAGACAACCAGGGAATCAGTCTGCTCCAGGGGAGCTAGGGGCGGAATAGTGGCAGCAGGAGCTTGGTCGTTGGCCGCTTTTACTGAAGAACTAGGTCTGGGAATACTGAGTACTTGTCCTGCCTGCAACGCCGTATCAGTGCTGATGCTATTGGCCAGGGCAATGGCTTTGGCGTCCACTTGAAAAGCTTGGCTAATTTGCCAAAGGGACTCCCCTTCTTTGACTTGGTGCTTCAGGGAAGGGGAAGCCAGCACGGGCTCAGTGGGGGAGCCATGGGATTGGTCTAGGGACAAGTTACTCACCGCAACCAAGGGGGAGTTGCCAGAACTGGTGGCGGCGGTGGCGGTTTGGGAAAACAACATTCCCGTTGCTCCCATGGAAACAGCTAAACCCACCATTGCAGCAGAGCGGCGAACCCGACGGTATCCTTCGCCCAGGGGCACAGTACCCTCCTGTTTAGTGCTTCCATTATAAGAACTAGTCTCCATCAAAGGGGATGAACACGAGGGAAAAAATGTCGCCGGTTGATTGAGTACGTCTTTCAAGAAGAACCTCCTTGTGTGTGAATGAGCCTAAAACCTAGAGCTAGATTGTTAGACCGCCACAGCCATTTCAGGTTTGATGGGAGATTAAATTCCACTACTGAATTTGACTGAGCCAATATACCTAATGAAGAATGAAGACTGCTAAGAAAGATTAACCTGCTTTCAATGATTCGACAAGCTGGTAGAAATTCCTGTTTTTACAGAGTTGTGAAAAATAGTAACGAATTCAGATCAGTGGTTAACTGACCCCCTAGACGTAGGTCTCCGCTTTTTGTTTCTGGCAAATTTCCTTGCCCTGCCAAGCTTTTTCCCTAGCTGCTTTGCCTACTTTTCTCGGAAAAAATCCCCCGGTGATCGCCGAGAACCATTAGTCCTAGGTCTATTTTTAATCAGAAATTTTAATTGAATCGAGCCCTTGGCTAATTCGCTCCGGCCATCACAATTCCTTATCAGTTCACTAGTTCGATTTTGTCACTTTTGCCCCATCCCATTGCAGTGGCAGAATCTCCTCCCCAAGACTGCGTAACTGTCGCCGGGCCTCAAACAGGGCAATGGCGGTGCTGGAGGCCAAATTCAAGCTTCTCACCTTACCGTGGGGCATGGGAATGCAAAGTAACTGGGTAGATAAATCCCGCATCATCTGGGGTAAACCATCTGTTTCACTGCCCATCATCAGCCAATCCGTGGGTTGGTAAGTGTAGTCCCAAAAATTAACCGTGCCGGTGACGCTAAAACCGAGCAGGTTGCCCCCCTGGGTGCGCCAATGGGCAATAAATTCTTCGCAACTATTGTGATAATGGAGGTCAACATAGGGCCAATAGTCTAATCCCGCCCGTTTGAGATAGCGATCGCCCAGTTCAAAACCCAGGGGCCCGACCAGATGCAATTCTGTCCCAGTGGCAGCACAAGTTCGGGCGATATTGCCAGTATTAGGGGGAATTTGGGGATTAACTAGGACAATTTTCACCATAAAGGTTATTTTTACAGGATTTAATCAGGATTTATCCGAAAAATGGTCAAAAATATTTTCCCATGTCAGTAACGGAGATCACAAACTATTGATAAACAACAGTTATTAAACTGTCCCCTCAGCAAAAGTTTATGATTTTTTATCAGCTACTGAGGCCATCAGACTAAACTCAGTGTTTCATCCCGGGCTTTGGTTAGAGGTAGGCAGAGGTCCTGGGCCAGCATGGCTTCCTCTGTCTCCGTTTGGAGAATCGCCTCCTGGACAGTGGTTTGGGGACTTTTACCCTGCTCATATTGGCTCAACCATTGTTGGGCGGTGTTGCCTTCCCGCAGAATTTTCAGCAATGGTGGCAAAAAGCAAGCAAAGCCTTGGTATTTGGCTTCTGGTTGTACGGACTGGTATAACTCCTCAATCCATTCCTTGGCGGCGATCGCCCGACCATCCCGCCAATGGTGCAGGGTGCTGTCCAGGCTACTAACGGCGGCGGAGATTTCATTTTGATCCGCTAGGGCCAACAATTCCGAGGGGGTAAGTTGACTTTGTTGGAGGGGGTCCAGGGTGGGGTCGGCCAGCATTTGTTGTAAACGGGCTTCCAGTAGGGCCACGATCGCCAAAAGAGAAAGGGGATTAGTGACCAAATCGCAGATCCGTAACTCCAAACGGTTCAGATTATGGGGTCGATTATCGCCGTTGGGCCGCACCGCCGACCAAAGATGACGGACATTTTGCATAGTGCCCAGGGTCAATTGCTCCTCAGTCCATTGCACAAAATGAGCATGGCTAGTAAAGAGGGGCACTTCCCGGGGAGTTTTGGGGAACATCTGCCAACGACTGGAATGGTAGCCGGTTACCTGGCCATTTAAAAAAGGAGAAGAGGCACTAAGGGCCAAATATAGGGGTGCTTCCATCCGCACCAAACGACAGGCCCGCATCAATTCCTCTACATCAGGGATACCTATATTAATGTGAATGCTGGCGGTGACCACCTGGGTGCCGTAGGTTTGTTCGATGTAAGTGTGGTAGGGATTTTGGGGGTCAGAACGGTAAAAGGTGTCCGTCCCTCCCAGGGCCAGGCAACTGCCTGGTATTAACGTGTAGTCTTGCCCCAGTTGACTAAGGTAATGGCGCAATTGACGACGGGGCTGGAGGATGGCACACAACAGGCGATCATAGCTATTTATAGGGGGCGTAGTGTATTCCACATTACGGCTGTCCGGCTCCCGCACAAATCCACTTAAATCCCGCACAATGCGGTCGGAAAGCCCCACAATCTCCCCGGTCTTCTTGCCGGTATAGATTTCGACTTCTAACCCTTTAGTCAACTGCACTGCACTCGCCTCTTTAAAATTAGTTGGGGGGAAGACCACCAGGAAACATTAAATACGGAAAGGCGTTGAAAATGGATCAACACTCCGCTTCCCTAGTATCTCACCGCCTACCCCGCCAGGGCTAACAACTCTTCCGTTAACTCAAAGTTGCTGGTGACTGATTGCACATCGTCCAAGGATTCTAACGTCTCAATCATTTGCATGAGGGCCTTGGCTTGGTCTGGGTCAGCAATTTCCATGGTGTTTTCCGGCAACCAACGCAGTTCCGATTCTGCAATGGCAAAGCCGTGGTTCTGTAACACTTGGTTGAGGCTTTCCAGTTGACTCACTGCACTGAAAACTTCCACACCACCACCATCTTCCTCATCTAGCCATTCGTAACTTTCCCCCTCCCCCTCCAGCAAAGCTTCCAGCAATTTTTCCTCCTCCAGTTCCCCCTCCAAGCGAATTGCTCCTTTTTGGCTAAACATCCAACTGACACAACCGGTTTCTCCTAAATTGCCTCCTTTTTTGCTAAATGCCGCCCGCAGATCCGCCGCTGTGCGGTTGCGATTATCGGTGAGGGCTTCAATTAACACCGCTACTCCCCCTGGGCCATAGCCTTCATAGCGCATTTCTTCGTAGTTACTTTCCCCATCTTCATAAGTCCCTGCCCCCTTGGCGATCGCCCGGTCGATGCTGTCATTGGGAACCCCTGCGGCCCTGGCTTTTTCAATGGCTGTCCGCAGTTGAAAGTTGCCCGCCGGATCGGGAAGGCCCTGACGGGCGGCCACAATAATGGCCCGGGATAATTGGGTGGTGGTTTTACCTTTTTGGGCATCCACCCGTGCCTTTTGCCGTTTAATACTTTGCCATTTACGACCGCCCATTGGTCCTTACCGTCTAACGAACACCCCCATAATTATTCCATTTCTGGGGGAGAGGAAGAAACAGAGGTGGGGATCTCCTCCTCATCTTCGATCATGCCAGGGTCAATGAGGGTAATATCAAATTGCTCGTTGCCTGGAATGGTCCCAAATTGATCCCGGCGGCGGTACTCGTAGCGCACAGAGACCTGGGGACCCATGACAATTTCGTCTCCGGTCTGGATAGTATGTTCTTGTCTTTTTTTCCCATTGATCATGAGACCATTAACACTACTCTGTCCATCCTCGTCGCCGTCAATAATCCGATAAGCAGCCTGAACATCGTCGGAGGATTTACGCACCAGCACCGCATGGATACGGGAAACAAATTGGGATTTGATGCGGATGTCGGCCCTTGGCGATCGCCCAATGGTGTAGAAGGTTTCAGTGAGTAAAACTTCTCGATGGCCACCGTCATCTGAAATGATCAGGACGTGCTCTTGCAGGGGTTTTGCCGAGGGATCAGACATGGCCAGGGGAAAAAAGAACAAAGGCGGACGGTGACGGGCTAACTAAACTACCAACCCGGAGATTAGTCTACGGCGGAAAATTGGTGCCGCAAGCTCAGGGCATTCAACACCACCACAATGGAACTACTGGCCATCATAGCGGCGGCGATCGCCGGAGTCAGTACAATGGCAAAACTAGGCAAAAACGCCCCAGCGGCCAGGGGCACAGCCACCAGATTATAACCTAGGGCCCAAAGTAGATTCTGCTTGATTTTAGCCACCGTGCTACGACTCAGGGTCAAGGCTTTGAGCACATCGGACAATTGGGAGCGCATTAACACCACATCCGCCGTTTCCATGGCCACTGCCGTTGCCCCGGAGAGGGAAATGCCCACATTGGCCTGGGCTAGGGCTGGAGCGTCATTGATGCCGTCCCCCACCATGGCCACCACCGAGGCAGGATTTAACGCTTGCATTGCCTTAATTTTAGCCACCTTGGCCTGGGGCGTCATCTGGGCCTGGAATTCTGCAATACCTACCTCCATGGCGATCGCCTCGGCGATGGTGGGATGGTCACCGGTTAACAATAGGGGAGTAATACCCCAATGTTTCAGTTGGGCAATGGTGGCCTTAGCTTCCGGGCGGAGGGTATCCTGCAGGGCTAAAAATCCTTGCAATTGTTGATTGCGGGCCACAAAAATAACCGTTTTTCCCTGGTTACGCAGTTGGTCCACCTCTGTTTGCCATTGGGAGTGCCACATTACTCCCTTTTCCATGAGCCATTGTTGATTCCCCACCAATAGGCGATCGCCTTGGTACCAACCTTGCACCCCCTGCCCCGCTTCCGTTTCAATATTCTCCACTGGCAAAAGTTCCAGATCTTGGGCACTGGAGATTAATCCCTGGGCTAGGGGATGGCGGGTTCCCTGCTCCACCGAGGCCGCTAAGGTCAATAACTGGGCCGCTGGAATATCTATCACCGGAAACGTATCCGTTAGCTGTAAATTGCCCTGGGTGAGGGTGCCCGTTTTATCGAAGGCCATCACCGTAGTGCGCTGGAGAATTTCTAAAATGTTGCCCCCTTTGATCAGAATGCCCTGTTCAGCCCCTAAACTGGTGCCCACCAAAATTGCAGTGGGGGTGGCTAAGCCGAGGGCACAGGGACAGGCCACGACTAACACCGAAACGCTTAGTTTAAGGGCTAATAAAAGAGGAGAAAGTCCTGTGTCCGTAACCATCTGGGGGAAAAATGATTGCCCCACCGTGGCCCAAAAGGTCAACGTTCCCAAGGCGATCGCCATCACGCCATAGGCAAACCAGCCCGCCACCTGATCCGCTAACCGTTGCATGGGGGCTTTTTGGGTTTGGGCCGTTTCCACCAGTTGGATAATGCGAGCCAAGGTGGTGTCTGCCCCAATGTGGGTAGCCGCAATGGTAATGGCCCCGGACTGATTCCAAGCTCCGGCAATGACCGCGTCATCAATTTTTTTCTCCACGGGCAGGGATTCCCCCGTCAAGAGGGACTCATCCACCAGGGTTTTTCCCGCCACTAAAATGCCGTCCACCGGAATTTTCTCCCCTGGTAACACCTGCACCCATTCCCCCACCCGCACCTGTTCCACGGGAATTTCAATGCCAGTTTCCCCTTTTGTATCTCCCCTGCCCACCAGTCTGGCTAAGGAAGGTTGCAGGGCTAACAGTTCCGTCAAAGCAGATTTAGCTTTTTGTCTGGCCTTACTTTCTAGGGTTCTGCCCAGCAGTAGCACCCCCAATAGCATCACTGGCTCATCGAAAAAACATTCCCAGCCCAACCCGGGCCAAATCCAGGCAATGCAACTGGTGAGGTAGGCACTGCCAGTACCCAGGGCCACCAAGGTATTCATGTTGGCATGGCCAAATCGTAAACCCCGCCAACCATCGAAGAAAATTTCCCGCCCCGGTATGGCGATCGCCAAAGTAGCCAGACCCCAGTGGAATACAGGGTGATGGAAAAAGGGAATCATGGGGCCACCGAAATGGCTCAGATGACCCAGTGCCGATAGGAGCAGTAACACCAGGGCAATGGCCAAGCCCCAGTTAACGTTTTCTTTACTGCCGTTTTCCGCCCTTGGTAAAGCAATGCCCCCGTGGCCCTGACGAATTTGGCTGGCAAATCCCCGCTGACTCAAATGTTCGGCGATCGCCTGGGGAGTAATTTTTTCCGGAGCATAGCGTACCACCGCCACTGCTGTAACTAAATTGACGCAACTGTCTGTCACCCCGGCTAATTGACCCAATTGCCTTTCCACCGCCGCTACGCAACCCGCACACTTCATGCCCCCCACATCGAGGGTTAAACTACTGGTCTGATTTTGCCCATTGTCATCGTTGTCAGTCAGGGTTGATGCAGGGGTCGGGGAAAGTTGAACCATGGTAGAGGTAATAAAGTAAACAGGGCATCAGTCCCAATCATGGGGGAATTTTTTCCACCTTACCAAGCAATTTTGCTATCTGCCCCGGCACTCCCGCTCCTTGTTGAAGTTAAGGGCTTCCATATCCTCAATTGATCAATGGATGTGGATGGTCGCAAGTTATGTACCAAACTCTCTTCAACAGCTCACAGACCCCTTTAGGAACAACGGTTATGAACAGATACTCAATCAATGGCAGTGTCAGCCTACGCCAGGGCAGGGGAATTAAATCCTGATTAGTATGCAAACTAACAATGTTTAGAGAGCTTTAGCCTTTTGGGTTTTAGCTTTCATTTTGGCCGCACTTTGGCGCAAAGCCTGAAGACGGGTTTCATACTGTTTACGTTGGCGGCGGTTCGGGGTTTGTTCAATTAAAGTTTTGAAAGCACTACCAAGACTTTTATAGGCATTGGGCAAGGTGTAACCAAAACGGGTAGCAAGGGTAATGGCCTTTTCGTCCGCCTCGATCGCCTCTTTGATGCGTTTGTCGCCGTTATTTTTTTGCCAGAGCCGATAGCCAGAAATGCCACATAGTCCCAAGGCCAGGAGCAACAGCAATCCATCTTGCACCCACAGTTCTCCGACTGCCCCCCCTAAACCAATGGCCAGGGCCGCCATTTCCCAACCTTCCCGGGGAATGGTATCGCTTTGGACGCGGGCCACTTCGTGCCAAAACAGTAAATTCCGCTGGTCAATGGCCAGGTTTTCCCATTTGGCCAAATCCACCTGAATTTCAATCTCATCCCGGCCCAACTCCTCCGAACGGATCAGGGGCGGGTTAACTTCGGTGCTACCTTCCACCATTACCCAACTTTGGAGTTCCGGCGGCAGTAAACTTTTCAAGCGCCGTAGTTCACTCATTTCAGCGCGGGCCGTTGCAGAGGAGTAGGAGGTCATGGCAGTTTGCTATTTTCTTGACTGATCAACAGTGGATCTGGATAATCCTAACCCATTTTGACATTTTCCTTTGGCCCACCGCCAAGGCGATCGCCAGCAACCCGATAAATTTCGTTTTTCATGGGTTGAGTTGATGAATTTGGAGCATCATAGTAAGTCATAGGTCTGTATTGATAAAGCCATGAGCCAGTGTCTTAACCCCGATTGTCTAGCGGTTAACCCAGTCACCCATAGATTTTGTCAAAAATGCGGTCAAAAGCTTTGGCTCAAGGATCGTTATCAGGCTTTAAAGCTGATTGGCCAGGGAGGATTTGGTAAAACTTTTTTGGCGGTGGATTTGGATAAGCCATCCCAGCCCCGTTGTGTGATTAAGCAATTTTTTCCCCAGGGGCAGGGAACTGGATCTTTGGGCAAGGCGGCGGAGTTATTCCAGGAAGAAGCAAAACGCCTGGATGATTTGGGCAATCATGGGCAAATACCAGAATTGCTGGCCTATTTCATTGCCGATGATCAGCGTCAATATTTAGTTCAAGAATATGTCGAGGGAGAAAATTTAGCCCAGGAGTTAGAAAGTAAGGGGGTTTTTAATGAGGAAAAAATTCGAGCACTGTTGATGGACTTGTTGCCAGTGTTGGACTTTATTCATAGTCATCAGGTAATTCACCGGGACATTAAACCGGAAAATATTATTCGTCGTCAGTCGGATCAAAAATTAGTTTTGGTGGATTTTGGCGCAGCTAAGGCTGTCGAGCCTGGAAAACGCTCGGTCACGGGAACCATAATTGGCTCGGCGGAATATGTTGCCCCGGAGCAGATGAATGGGAAAGCGGTCAATGCCAGTGATTTGTACAGCTTAGGTGTCACTTGCTTACATTTATTGACAGGAATTTCCCCCTTTGACTTATTTGACCAGGGAGAACATGAATGGTGCTGGCGGGATTATTTAGTCAATAATTCAGTGAGCAATGAGTTATGCAATATTTTAGAAAAGCTGGTGATTTTGGGAATGAAAAAACGCTATCAAAGTGCTGCCGATGCGCTAAAAGATCTGGGCTTTATAACTCCAAAAGTTTCCACCCAGACGAACGTCAAGATACCGACTATACCCAAAACCAAACTGCAGTCAGGAAACACACAAACTCTAATTGACATTTTGCCTGGGGGAGTGAAATTAGAAATGATAAAAATTCCTGCTGGCAGCTTTATGATGGGCTCGAATCAAAAGGATAATGAAAAACCAATCCATCGAGTCACCTTGAGGGAATTTTATTTGGGTAAATATCCGGTTACGCAAGAACAGTAGCAAGCAGTAATGGGAAATAATTCTTCATACTTTAGTGGTAGTATTTTTAAGCCTAATCCTAAAAATCCAGTTGAGCAGATCAGTTGGAACGACGGCCAATCTTTTTGTAAAGATTTAGTAAGTTTAACTAGCAAAAAATATCGATTACCCACGGAAGCGGAATGGGAATACGCCTGCCGAGCCGGAACCCAAACCCTCTATTCCTTTGGGGATGATGAAGTACAGTTGGAGGATTACGCTTGGTATAGCAACAATTCAGGAGGGATAACCCATCCTGTAGGTCAAAAGAAACCCAATCCCTGGGGATTGTATGATATGCACGGCAATGTGTGGGAATGGTGCGATTATGATTGGCATAATAATGATCAAGAGGCACTAATCAATGGAGATGAGGACAAAAAAATATTTAGCAGTAAAGTTAAGCTACTTCGAGGTGGTTCTTGTATCGACAATCCTATAAACTGCTCTTCTTCCTTCCGCTTCGGTAACAGCCTAAACAATAGGTTCAGCAACAGCGGTTTTCGTTTAGTTCTGGATTGAGCCAGAGTTTGATTAATGTTTTCCCGCTTGCATCGGTCTATTTTGTGTGACTAGAAATAATCAGCCCAGTGGAATGTGTTAGCGATAGGGCAGCGCCCTATAACGCAAAGTGTATAATATTTACGTCAAATGCACACGGTTAACTAACTTCAAAGCAAAAATTGATTACGTCCTTTGGCAACCAAGCAACTGCTGACCTATTCAACGGTATCAATAGCCGAAATTCAAGAAGAATCCCATCTGAGATTACACAAAAAGCCTTGAATAAATTGGATATTTTAAACGCTGTTGAGAAGTTGGAAGAACTAAATAGTCCCCCCGGCAATCGTTTAGAAGCACTCAAGGGAAACTTAAAAGGATTTTATAGTATTCGGATTAACAACCAATGGCGAATCATTTTTCAATGGCAAAATGGTAATGTCAGTCAAGTCCAAATTATTGATTATCACGATTAAATAATATGCTCCCAACCAATCGCCTCCCCACCCATCCCGGAATCATTCTCTTAGAAGAATTTCTTGAACCCATGAACATCACTCAAGAAACCCTAGCCACTTATTTGAATATTTCAGTAAAACAAATCAATGAAATTATTCAAGAAAAAAATGAAATTACCCCCAAAATAGCCTGGTTATTAGCTCAAGCTTTTGATACTACACCACAGTTTTGGATGAACTTACAGACTAATTATGACTTAGCCTTAAACAAACCACAAGAAACCAAACAAGCAATAAAAGTTTGAAGAATTTGTTGTTGGAGGATGCGATAGTCTGAGCCAGAAATATTTATTCTTGATTGACTGCAGTACTTTAGTTGTATTAGGCTACATTAGCCACAGCGTGAAATATTCAAGAACGGCGATCGCCCTCAATCTCTCAGGGGTCTGATGCTAGGTAAAGCATTAAGTTTGGTTTTTTGCTATAACCACCTGACCACCTCAAAGGCAATTAAGGCGATCAACCCACCCCCGTCCCAAATGACACCGGAGCTTTAGTCAGGGTTTTCTCGTGCAATGATTTGATAGAATTTAAACCGTCTGCCCAGGTTTTAACTCCCTGCATACCAAGGGATCCCCCAAGAGATTTAAGAGATACAACCACCATGATCTACGACATTTTCATGCCGGCCCTGAGTTCCACCATGACCGAGGGGAAAATTGTTTCCTGGACTAAGTCCCCCGGCGACAAAGTGGAAAAAGGCGAAACTGTCTTGGTGGTGGAATCGGACAAGGCCGATATGGACGTGGAGTCCTTTAATGAAGGTTACCTGGCCGCTATTCTAGTCCCCGCAGGGGAAGAAGCCCCCGTGGGAGCAACCCTAGGGTTAGTGGCGGAAACGGAAGCAGAAATTGCCGAAGCCCAAGCTAAAGCAGGCTCTGGTGGTTCCTCCAGTGCGCCCCCTGCTCCAGCCCCCCAACAACCGGAACCAGCGGCGATCGCCACTGCAACTACCACAGAAACAGCCCCTACCCCCAGCAGTAATGGCCATGGCAATGGCAAGGGTAGTGGCAGGATTGTTGCTTCCCCCCGGGCAAAAAAACTAGCCAAAGAATTAAAAGTTGATCTGGCCACCGTGGCTGGCACCGGTCCCCACGGCAGAATTGTGGCCGCCGATATTGAAGGTGCCGCCGGTAAACCCGTCAGTGCTCCCATCGCTTCCCCCAGTGTCCCTGCCCCGAAAGCATCTCCCGCCCCTGCTCCAGCGGCAACCTCTACCCCCACTATCCCCAGTGTTCCCGTCGGTCAGACAGTGCCTCTGACCACTTTCCAAAAAGCTTTGGTGCAAAATATGGTGGCCGCCATGGCCGCTCCCACGTTCCGGGTGGGCTACACCATTACCACCGATGGGTTGGACCAACTTTATAAGCAAATCAAGGGCAAAGGGGTGACCATGACCGCCCTGTTGGCCAAAGCAGTGGCCCTGGCTTTGAAAAAACATCCCATTGTCAATGCCAGCTACACAAACCAAGGTATTACTTACCATAAAGATATAAATATTGCCCTGGCGGTGGCCATGCCGGATGGCGGTTTAATTACCCCGGTGTTGCAAAACGCAGACCAAGTGGATATCTATTCCCTCTCCCGCCGTTGGAAAGAATTGGTGGACCGGGCCCGGGCCAAGCAGTTACAACCCGAAGAATACAGCAGTGGTACTTTCACCATTTCTAACCTTGGTATGTTTGGGGTAGACCGGTTTGACGCCATTCTGCCACCGGGACAGGGGGGAATTTTGGCCGTGGGCGCTTCCCGCCCCCAGGTGGTGGCCAATGATGAAGGTTTAATTGGTACCAAACGGCAAATGGGAGTTAACGTCACCTGTGACCATCGGGTCATCTATGGGGCCCACGCCGCCGCCTTCCTCAAGGATTTGGCCGCCATTATTGAAGAGAATGCTCAGTCTTTGACTATGTAATCCTTTGCCAACTAGGTCAGTTTGGCTGGAGAAGTCCCCCAACTCGTTCAGTTTTGGGGGACTGTCTTTTGGCGCATTTGCCAGCTACTGGGGAAGTTTGAAGTCCAAGATGGCACTGGGCAAACGAGTTCACAAAAGAATCAAAATTTTTTCAAGTTTTCTAATCAGTAACCGGTGCTGGCCAACCCAGACGGGTCGGCTGTTTATAAATCCGGTATAGGGTTCTTAGATCCCTAGGGGAAATCGCCGGTACATTGGCAGTCTGGGCTGGGTATAAAGCATCTTCTTCGCGGTCACTGTGCCCCCAAATGCCCAGGGCGTGACCTAATTCGTGGCGGGCGGTACCTTGGAGGGAAAGGGGGGCTAGGCCTGGTTTGATGGCAATCGCCATGCGGTGACGCAGTTGGGGTGGAGATATGTCAGTCCAATAAAATTCATAGCTAGCCTGGGCGGTGCGGGCTCGACCAAAACTAACCAAGCCCGTTTCCGGGTCCACTGTACGGGCCAGGGGCGGCTCTCGGTAAAAAATGGCAATGTCAGCCTCGGTGGTGTTTTCAACTATGGTGAGGGGGAAAAAACTCTGCCAGTCGGCGATCGCCGTTTTAATGGCCTGTTGCCAGGTGTAGTAACGTTTCTGGGCAGCACTGCCGGGGGTTAATGCGGGGGGATAATCCACCGCTACAGTGACAGGAAATCTAGACCAGACTAGATGCCCGAGGGGGGAAGATTGCACTTGGGCAAAATAGTCACTGCCATCATCCCCAGGGAGACTGCGATTCTCCAGGCTAATGCCCAAATCTACCAATTCAGGGGGGAGGGGATGAACTTGGAGTGCTGGTAAAGTCGGCTTGTCCCCATTGCTGGCGATCGCCGGTAGCTTAACCAGTAGTAAAGCCAACAACAATAGGGCCAGGAACCGTGCCCAGGGTTTTATGCGTTCTTTCAAAATTCTTACCCCCGTGGAGCAAACCCCTCAACCGCCAACGCCGGAGGCAGCATCGCCCAAAGCCTGGCCAGATCAAAGAAGTTTTGGCGATCGAGAAGAGTCAAATCGTCCCCCATATCCCCTAACTTAATTGGCTAGCCAGCCAGCACTCAAAATGATGGTCAGCCCAATGAAAATAATGCTCAGGGTCCAGGTCACTTGGTTGAGGGTTTTTTCTGCACTTTTGGCACTGGTAAACAATTGGGCTTGGCCACCAATGCCAGCAATGCCATCCCCTTTAGGGCTGTGGAGCAACACCAGTACGGTCAACAGGGCGGCGGAAGCCATCCAAATAATTCTTAGAACAGTAATTAAAGTCATAACAATCTAGCGCCCCTCGGCGATCGTGCAGGCTTCCCATTTTAGCGCGTTTAACCACCCTACCTAACGGGAGAGGTTAACCGGAGTGCGATTGGTCTTAATTTCCACCAAGGGCTGATCAATTAGGGTTTTACCGGTCATTTCTGCTGGAACAGGCAACTGCAAAATATCCAAAATCGTGGGGGCAATGTCCGCCAGCTTCCCCCCTTCCCGCAGCTTGACTTCGCCACCATGGCCAGGAATTTTGCGTCCTTCCCCTTCCACCAAAATAAACGGCACTGGGTTGGTGGTGTGGGCGGTCCAGGGATTACCCGACTCATCGCTCATATATTCCGCATTGCCATGGTCGGCGGTGATTAACACGGTGCCCCCCATTTTAGCGGCACTGGCCAGGAGGCGTCCCACATTGAGGTCGACGGTTTCGATCGCCTGAATCGCTTCTTTGAGTTTACCGGTGTGCCCCACCATATCGGGATTGGCATAGTTGACCACCACCAGGGAGTAAATGCCTTTTTCCATGGCTCGACAAACCGTATCGGTAACGGCTTTGGCAGACATTTGGGGCGCTTTGTCGTAGGTGGATACCATGGGGCTTTGAATTAGCTCCCGGTCTTCCCCGGCAAAGGGTTGTTCCAAACCGCCATTGAAAAAGTAGGTGACATGGGGATATTTTTCCGTTTCTGCCGTGCGGAACTGCTTCATTCCGTGGCGGGCAACAATCTCTCCCAAAATGTTATTCAGATTTTGCGGCTCAAAGGCCACAACCACTGGCAGGGCAGGATCGTACTGGGTGAAGGTGACAAAATCTAGGGGCTGAATCCTTTCCCTGGGAAAACCATCAAAGCTGGGGTTAACCAAAGCGTAGCAAAGTTGTCTAGCCCGGTCGGGACGAAAGTTGTAGAAGATGACCCCGTCCCCAGAGGCGATCGCCCCGGTGCCTACTCTAGTGGGGGGAATAAATTCATCGGTAATGTCGTTGGCGTAATAATCTTTCACCACCTGGGCAGCACTACGGCCATCCCCTACCCCATCCTCTGTCATGACTCGATAGGCCTTTTCCACCCGGTCCCAACGGCGGTCGCGGTCGAGGGCGTAATAGCGGCCACTGACACTGACAATACGCCCCAAACCAATTTTGTCGAGATGGGCTTGGATTTGTTGGACAAAATGGGCCCCTTCATTGGTGGGGGTATCCCGGCCATCGGTAATGGCGTGGATGCAAAGTTGACTAATGCCTTGGAGTTTAGTCAAGTCAATTAGCCCTAAAAGATGGTCAATGTGGGAGTGAACTCCCCCGTCGGAACAAAGACCGATTAAATGCAATTTGCCACGGCGATCGCGCACCCGTTGGCAGACTTTCACCAAGGCTTCATTCTCAAAAAAACTACCGTCTTCAATGGCGTCACTAATACGTACCAACTCCTGGGGCACCACCCGCCCAGCGCCTAAATTGAGGTGACCAACTTCGGAGTTACCCATTTGACCTTTGGGCAAACCCACATCTTTCCCGGAGGTATTCACCAGGGTATTGGGGTAAGCCGTGATCAGACTATCCATAATGGGGGTGTTAGCCTGGGCAATTGCATTTGCGCGGGTATCTGGGCGATAGCCCCAGCCATCTAGGATGACCAGAACCACCGGGGCGATCGGTGCCTCTGCCATGGTTATTGCCTCACTACAGTTAAAAGTCTGCAAAAGATGCCATTGATAATACCATCAAAAACATCCGGGGCAACTACCGCCCTAGGCCAAGCATTAGTTGTTAATATCCATGGCCTGCTCAAGTTGGGCCGGCGTTAGGCTTTGTACTAGTTGTAAGGGCAGGGGAGCTTGACTCATTCTTTGCACTGCTTCATCCGTCAAATACATTGCCGAATCACTATTTTGCTGGAGATAAAGATCAAAGAAAGCTAATCCTAAACTTTTTAGGTAGGTATAGGCTAAATCCTGGCCAGGGCCAACAATTTTTTCCGGCAGATTGTCAGTGCCTGCAATGAAGGATAAATGGGTTGCATTTTGCACTAAGAGCAGATATTTATCCGTGTCCTCAATCAGGGAAAAGGGAATGATTTGTTCCGGCACTGGTGGAGCAAAAATATCATCACTACCGGCCACAATCAGGGTGGGTACGGCCAGGTTTTTCATGCCATCGGGGCCAAAAATGGGGTTGGTGACGGGGTTAATGGCCAGCACAGCTTTAATCCGTTTATCCTGGAGGTCGGAGAGGGGTGGGGCACTATCTACCCCCTGACATTGCCAGAGTAGGGCGGGGTTGAGGTTGATTTGGTTGGGCTGGTTTAACTTTTCGCATTCTTGGAGCAATGCGGGCCATTCCAAACTGGCTCCTCCACTGGCGATCGCCGTGTAGCCACCGAGGGAGTGGCCCAAAATCCCCACATTGTTAATGTCAAATTTGCCTTGCCAAGCGGGGTCTGTGGCCGCTTTTTGGGCCAGGGTATCCAGCACTAAGGTGACATCCTTGGGTTGTTCTAGCCAGGCGTTGGGATTGGGAAACGCATCTAAGCCCTGGAGGGAATCCTGCATCCGAGCTGCATCACTTTCGGGAAAATCAATGCCGGCGATCGCAAAGCCATAGGAAGCCAAATGATCGGCAATGTAAGTAAAGGCCTGAAAATTAGAATTTAAGCCAGGGGCAATCACCACCAAGGGAGCAGGCTTAGTGTTGCCCTGGGGTAGATAAACAAAAACTTTGACTGGTTGACCGTCGGGACGGGAGATGGTGAGATTACTGGTTTTCCACTGTTGTGTTCCAGGCTCAGCCAAGGCTAAGGGTTTTAGGTTTGGGGGCACGGGGGGAGAGGGACTGTCCTGTTTGCCCAACCAGGTAAAGATGCGATCAGTGGCTTGGTACAAATTATCCGCTTGGTCAATGGTATTTTTAAAGGTATCTAGGTTTAAAACCAAGTCTGAGCCGCCATAGGCATTAATAACATCAATAATTTTAAAACCGTCTGGATTTTGGGCCGCCGTAATAATTGCCCCTTCTAAAAAGGGTTGACTTTCATTGGTTGGGGCGGCAATAATATAGCTCAATTGTTGGGCAATTTCCTTGCCAAAAGTTGTATTAAAAAACCGAAAAGCTTCTATGGAATTGAGCTTAAAAGAATGGTTTAATAAACCACGAAATTTTTCTAGTTCTTCCGGTTTGAGATGTTGGGTATAAAATTTGAAATCCGGGTCGATGGTGCCAGTTTCGGCAAAAGTTGTCAGGCTTTGCACAGAAATATCAAATTGTCCCAGGGGCATAATCGAAAAGGTAATGGTTTCTGCCCCCCTGATTGCCCTTGGTGCAGCTAGGATCAAAAAACTGGAGGTAAGGGCAATTCCTAAAAAGCGTTTGAAGTTAATCATGGCATCAGAAAAATAAATTGTTAATTAATCTGGCAATAAAGTGATAGATCAGTTGGGGAGGATATTTTTTGAGGTTATCCAAAACTGTTTTTTAAAGAAGTTGTTCAAAGCCGGCCACCTCTGCCAAGGTGTATAGGGGCCGCCCTTTTACTTCATCGTAAATTCGACCAATGTATTCCCCTAAAATGCCAATGCAAATTAGCTGAACCGCACCAAAAAACAGATTGGCAATGATTACTGTGGCAAATCCATCTAAAGGGGAATTGGTTTGGAACAGCCGCCAGTATAAAACTAATACCATCATAGCCATGGCCAAAAGAGCGGCTAAAAGTCCTAGGTAGGTGGCCAAACGCAGGGGCACAATAGAAAAGGACACCAGGCTATTGATAGCTAAACGAAGGGATTTGCGAAAAGTATATTTTACTTCCCCTGCATGGCGGGGATCCCGTTCAAATTTAACCCCGGTTTGGGGAAAGCCAACCCAGGCCCTCAATCCCCGAATATAACGATTTCTCTCCGGCATGGCGTTGAGCAAATCCACCACTTGGCGGTCTATTAGGCAAAAGTCTCCTGTGTCGGCCGGAATTTTTACGTCTGCTAACCTTTGCAACAGCCGGTAGAATCCATAGGCGGTTAGTCGCTTAAACCAGCTTTCCTGGCGACGTTTGACCCGTTGGGCATAGACCACGCTGTAGCCTTCTCGCCACCGTTCCACCAATTGGGGCACCAATTCGGGGGGATCTTGCAAATCTGCATCGAGAATAATCACCGCCTGGCCCCGGGCAAAGTTTAACCCCGCCGTCACCGCCACTTGATGACCAAAGTTACGGGCAAAGCTCAGGTAGCAGACCCGTTTATCCTGGCCATGCAAAGCCCGGATTATCTCTAGGGAACGATCGCCACTGCCATCGTCAATCAGTACTATTTCCGTACTGCCCAATTGATCCATGACGGTCTTCAATCGACCATATAACACAGGAATATTATCTTCTTCGTTATAAATTGGCACAATCAAAGAATACATTGGCCCCTGGTGATCGCCATTATCAACCCTGATGTCAGACCGGTCTGATGAATTTGTAACCATGGTGAAAGAGGATTTACCTGTGGGTTTAGCCCCAAAAGTTAGACCAAATCATTGGCCAAACTCCAGACGGGCTTGTTCTACCAAATCCACGGTGACCTCATCTAGGTCGGCCTGCCGGGCCAACTGCTCGATCCGCTTACGGGCCTGCACCCGAGCAAAATAGGGAATATTCTTCAACTTTTGCCGGGCTTCGGGAGTCCAGGGTAAGGATTCTTGCCACTGCATGGATTGATTGCCTCCGGGTTTGCAAGGGGGAGAATTAACTATATTTTCTCATCGAATAAACCGCTCAATCTTTCCACCTCACTCTGGGCAGTATACATGGGGGTACCGGCCAGAATACCGGTGACATTGCGAAATGGTTTGCCAATGTGCATGCCCTTATGGTCGATGGAAAATTCGCGGATATCTTTATCGTGCATAGAACCCCGCATTTTTAGCACTGTAATTCCTCGACGCATTTCGCCATACATTTCCACGTAACGCAAAAGAATAATCGAATCGGTAATGGTGGAAATATGGGCATCGGTAATGGAAGCTCCCCCTAATAAATTGGGGGTAGTGGAAGTGAATAAACCACCAATTTCTTGCTGTTTAATAAAGGAAGTTAAGCCGATGATAAATTCACGAAAACTTTTCAGGGTAGAAACCCGTTCCAGGGCGGAAAGACTGTCTACCGCCACCCGATTAGGCTTAAATTCTTGAATAATATCCTTCATCATGATCAGATGATTTTCCAAATTGGTGGTTTCTGGATAACGACAAACCACTTTTAGTTTGTCTTCCTTTTCCATTTGTTTGAAATCTACCCCCCAGCCAGTGGCGTTGCGAATTAACTGTTCGCGACTTTCTTCAAAGGCAAAGACTAAGCAACGTTCCCCATTAGCCACCCCACCGTCCATAAACTCAGTCACCATCAGGGTTTTACCTGTGCCCGTGGCGCCGGAAACGAGAATAATGGAATCCCGGAAGAAACCACTGCCACACATGCGGTCTAATTCTTCACTGCCGGAGGTGATGCGGATATCAGAAGACTTTTGCTCCAGCTCGATTGCCGACAGGGGAATGATAACAATGCCCTTTTTATTGATGATGGTGAAGGGAAATTCTCCCTTTTGGTGGTCGGTGCCACGGTATTTGAGAATTTCAATGGTGCGACGGCGTTTTTCATCGGCCAGAACGTTACGAACAATGACCACGTTATCGGCCACAAACTCTTCCACCCCATAGCGACTAATTTCACCGTATTCCTCCACCCGTTCTGCGGTCATAATGGCGGTGACTTCCAACTCCCGTAGGGCAGAAGCTAGGCGGAATAGGTCACTCCGTACCTGGGCACTGTCGCTGAGATGGCTAAAAATTGCCCCTAACGAGTCGAGGGAAATGCGGCTGGCTTTATATTTACGGACAGCGTGTTCAATGCGGGCAATCAAGGCCCCCAAGTCGTACTCACCACTGACGATGGGGCGATCGCCTGGTTGGGGGGAAGCATCGACAAAAACCCATTTACCTTCGTTTTCCCATTGCTGAATGTCCCAACCAAAACCCCGCATATTTTTCCGTAGGGCTTTAGGGGGTTCCTCGAAGGTGACAAAAACACCGTTTTCCCCACGGTGTATGCCTTCCACCAAAAATTGGCAAGCAAAAATAGTTTTGGAACTCCCCGCTGTCCCGGCAATTAGGGTGGCGCGGCCAAGGGGGAGACCACCATCGGACAGAAAATCAAAGCCTGGAATACCTGTTTCCAACTTCTCAATGCCATCTGTCTCTTGCTCTAACATCCGTTCACCGCCACCTATTCGTATTCGGAACCAACGGGAATTATACCAGTGTTAACAATGCCACCGATACCACCGCTCTCAGCCAAGGGGCAATGATAGAATTTGCACAAGTTAATGGACAGTGTTTATGATTCCAGCTTGGCTGTGGATTGGGTTGATCGCTTTTGCCCTAGCCTTTGTGTGTAACCGTTTATCCCCCAGGGATTTGCGCTGGTTCAATCGCCTACGTCGCCCCCCTTGGTTAACCTTCGAGTGGGCCATCCCCTTCATCTGGATTGCCATTTTCATTGCTGGAGCCATCTCCGCTACCCTAGCCTGGAATGCAACGGTGGACCCCAGACACCGCTGGGGATTGATGTTGGGTTATCTTTTGCTGGAATTGACCGTCATGGCCTATACCCCCATGATGTGCAAGCTCCGCAGTTTAAGGGTGGGCAGTATTATCGGTGCTACGGGCTTCTTTGTCGGTCTGGCTCTGGCGATCGCCGTTAGCCAAGTTTCCAGCACTGCTTTTGGTTTTTTGGTACCTTTTTTACTTTGGAGTCCCATTGGCACCTATGTTACCTGGGCCATGATTCCCCTCAACCCAGGGGAAATTTAGGAAGTAAGGGGTAAAAAATTGAGGACAGAAAGCTTGGGAAAAAGGGTGGAGTCTAACATCAGCTATGGCCCCTTTCCCCAGGGAAGTTTTTCACAATTTTCATAGAACATTGAGGTGGGCGTTAATCGCTCTCAATACCAAAAATTCCCAGACAAAAAGAGAATGACCTAGATTTTGCTCTTCCACCGCTTGGATTTGGTTTTGGATGGGTTGCAAATTAAAGGGTTGGGCTTTGATCCCGGTGTAAAGACCAATGCCCACAGGTACGTAACGGGAAGCGGTATGAATGCCAGAATTGGCAACGGTTTGTTGTACTTCCGCTGGAGTAGAGCGGTAAACCTGCACCACCACTTCGTCAATAATGCCTTGTTTAACCCAACCGAGCCAATCTTGGTTGTACTCGTTGCGGGAAAATTGGTAGGGATTAGGGGAAAGACTCAGTTGCAGGGCGGGATTTTTCGCTTTGATGTGTTCGTAAACTTTCGCGGTGAGAGCGGTTAAATCACCCTGGCGATCGCCAAATTGCCGGGGCACAGCCCAATGGTCATCTAGTTGGATGCCGGCAAGGGATTGCTCTTGGAGAATGTCATCCATGTGGCCGAGGATGTAAGCTTGCACTCCGGGGTGGGCGGGGTCTAACCAGACCATGGAAATGCCATGATTTTCAATTACCTGCTCACCGTTGGCCATGGTCAATAGCCAATCTGGATTATTTTTAGCAACGGGATCGGATTGGGGCAACATTAAGCCGTATTCAAACCAAGCATAGGGTTTGAGCCCCTGGCGGCGGGATTCCCTGGCCATGGCCGCTATGGGGTTAATCAATGGCAGTTTGGGAATTAGTTCTCCCCGTTGTTTGGTGGCATAAAGTTGGCCCCGCAAACTATAAACACTGAAATAAACCCGGTCATAGCCTGATTTACTGATATGGTGCAGGGTTTCATCCAATAGGGTGGTGTAGGTTAATGCCATGGTGCCTACATCGGTAAGCCAGACCCCCCGCATGTGTTTGGGGGAATTCGCATTACGGGACGGAGCCCGGTGGCAAGCACCCAACAGGAGGATAATGCCCACTAACAGAGCCGGCCACTTGGCAAATTTGAGTAGTTTTTTCATCTAGGCGATCGCCATTGGAGGAGGTGAATTAAGAACGAGAAGGGGAGTGTAAAACCGTGGGTAACTTGCGTAAATCCCCTGTACCTTCCAATTCCTGCACGAATAAATAAAATAGCCGCCGTTCCTTTTCCTGTTCCTCTAGCAATGCCTCCCTGCGGGCATCGTAGGTCAGCTCTGGCATCTCTAGCATTGCCGCCGGTTCCGGGGCCGGGGGAAGCATTTCGGGCGCATCATCGGGTTGAGGGGGGATTTCGGGGACTTCATTGACAATTACGGTCAGATTGTCCACATTGTCCACGCTAACGCTAGGGGGCAAGGGAGGTAAGGATTTGGCTGCCGGGGGAGATTTGGCGATCGCCTCCGTGGGAATTTCCTCCCTAGGTTCAACTTTTTCCTCAATTGGTTCAGGTATTTCAGGGGGAGGGTCAGCAGGGGAGGACAAAAATTCAGGCCACTGGGCAGGATAGTCCAAAACGCCGGTTTTCATTACCTCCTGCTCGTACAAACCCAATAGGGCTAAGGCCTCATCAAAATCAGTTATCTCGACCAAGCTCATCGGCCACCTCCAGGGATTGCTCCGAATTTAATAATTGTTGCTGTTGTTCATCGTGGATAGTGGACAGGGTCATGCGGGCCTGTTGAAAAAAACGGTTTACCTTTTCCCGATGGCTATCGTCGTAGGACTTTTGGGTATCACTGGACAAAGCAAAGCTAACCCCCATCACAATGGAAGCAAAGCTAGTAATAGCAGACAAACCAACTAAAAACCCATTTAAACCCAGTTGTTGCCACTCTCTGCTGGCGAGTTTATCAAGGAAACTTTCCGTAGCCAAGGTAACCAATTCCATTCCGGAGCGCACCTCCACCATGGGATCACCACCCCAGAGGAAAAAGGGATGTTTTTCAATAAAAGTTTTTTGGTACTGGTTTGGTGCCACCTGCTTTAAAAAAGCCACATCATTGCCCAATAATTGGCGATCTAACTTAAATTGTTGGACTTTTCCCTGTAATTGGTCTAGTTTTTGCCGATGGTCAGCCTCCAACCGATTAGCCTTCACACAAAGGGGCAATTTTTCAAAAGGAACATTAATCGCTTCAGATTGGCTGGCAAAGGTGCCATAGAGCCGCACATAGCGGGATTGAAATAACTTTTCGGCGATCGCCGTGTTGCGGGGCATAGCGTCCAGAGCCTGCCGTTCCTGCTCACATTTTTGAATATCTACCGGTGTACTATTTTGTAGAACCTGAAGATTTTCTTCCTTGGCCTGAACAACTTTTTCTAGGGCCTGACCCGCCGCCATTTGGGCCAACTCAGAAGCGTTATTAATCACTTCCACTCCGATGCCCGTTGCCACAGTTTGTAGTGTGTTGATCGCAATTAGGCCCACCAGAGCGGAACTGGCCCACCACCAGCGACCAGGACGCCCCTGGGCCACCGCACTGGATAAAGCATTGCCCGCCAACAGGGTCAGACCCGATAGCAACAAAGTTATTCCCAAAGCCGGTACAAAAGTCAAAGACTTAAAAGCAAAAAAGAATAGGGGCCCATTTCCCACCGCATCAATCCAATTGCTGATGCTCATCATGTTGGCCGTGTTGCGGGCGGAGCGTTCCAAATCATGGGTAACATGGTAGGAACCGTGGAGTGACTCAGAATTAACCAAAAGATGGTCTTTGGCCCAATGTTTAACCACATTCCAACGGGTTTGGGGGGCGGCAACGGTCGAAATATTTGGCTTCTGGGCCTGTTCCCACAGGTCTGGACGGTTGGTCTTTAGCCATTGGATTAAATCCCGCACCTGTTGACGGTCTAAGTCAGAAATCAGGATAGCATTGCTATTGATGGTCATATTTCAGCTTGCAGCAGATTACTAATAAAATCTCGGAGGATTCAAAAGGCGCGGTGATTTCAATGACGATGGAGCAAATATAAAACTGTCACATTTTCCATGTCAGTCCCCTTTTTGCCCTAATTAGTTCGATGTCCACATGGAAAAAAAGGGAAACCCCCTGGCAAAGCTCTCTAGAAATTTAAACTCAACCATGAACCGCCTTGTTGTTTTGTTATATCGCTTTGGTGAAAATTGCCTTTACCAAAGAAACTTGGGTCTAAGAACGTGTTTGAAAAGCCCCCCCGACCCCGCAAATTTACGGGGAAATACAGGCAGAGTCCCCCAGGATTGCCGGAGCTTTAGTGAGGAGATTTAGGGGGAGAAATCAGACTTTACAAACAGGCTCTAAGTCAATTTTCAGTCGATGAAATTAGTGAGACTCTCTTAATTTCTACTCCTAATTAAATCTCGAATAGTCAGCTTCTGTTCAGCAGTATTACCAGAAAAAGTTCTTTCGGCTACTAGCTCAATTTCTACCCCTGTGCCGGATTCTAAATCCTTAGGGGGAATTGGCAGTTGACCAATGTCAATGGTGAATTGATTACCATTAACTGTGACCAATCTATCTTCAATTTCACCTTCATAGCGCAGAGTATAGGTGGAAGGGGGGCGAAACCTAGGATCTTCATTGGTCACCCGATACCTAAGCCTAAACTTAGTAGCCATTAAATTAGATTGATTGGCTTCATCTACCAGAGAAAGCTGTAAATTACTGCCACTACCGGATAAGGTTAAACGTCCTAAACTAGTGGCATCCCCTTCCCACATGGCATTGTAAACCACAAATTCTGTGACATTATTTCTCTGCTGGGTGGTCCCTTCTAGCCAGAGATTACCCGGTAACTCCGGAGCAATTTGATTATCGCCCGTTAGGGTTAAACTAACATTGGTGTTAGCAAAACGCTCAAAGGGTTGGGGCGCATTCCACACCACCAAAAAAGACCTTTCTAGGCGGTCTAATAGGATTAAATATTCGTCGGCAATGACGGAGCCTGGAGCCAATAACTGGGCCGCCCCTGTTCGGGTTTCCCAAATATTTTTAGATAGATTAAAGCCCTGATTTTTTAACACGTCTAAACTCACCGTGGTTCCGGGTCGATCCTCTTCTAAGGGCCGGTCTAGATTCAACACCGTCAACCGCCCAGTTAAACCGTCCTGCCCAGCAATGCCCGATCGCCCATCCCGGCCATTTAGGCCATTAAAACAACGAAATTCTTCCGTGGAACAACGGTAACCACTGTCCCCTGGACGTCCAGAACAATTTTCCACAGTCCAATAGGGCTGGCTACATTGACAGGCCTGCCCCCCAGTTCCCCCCAGACCAGGAGGGCCCCCTTTACCACCGGCGGCCCCAACAAAAATTTGGTTGAGGCTGTTGAGATTGCGGGTGTAAATGGTGATAGAACCGCCGTTGCCACCGTTCCCCCCATTACCTCCATCCCCACCGTCACTGCCATTGGCCATTTGCACATCTTGCCGTTGACTGGTGTCTAAAGCAGGACAATTGGCCGGAGATCCTTCTGCGCCCGGAGTACCTGGGGCCCCATCCCTACCGGCCAGATTAAGGGTCATGGGAGAACCATCACTAAAAACCGTGAGGTTATCAGTGTCGGCACCATCCTGGCCCTCTACGCCCCTAGCTCCCGGTGCACCGACGGAACCGACATTTCTCCGTTGGCTGGCTTGGGCTAGAAGTAGGCATTCTCCATTGGTTAAAGGGGTGGCGGTCAGGCTAGTGGCAACTAGATTAAGGGGAATAGCCAGGGCCAAAATGGAGGCAAAACGCAAATTAATTCTCCTTGCAATGCAAAAACCCATGGGAAATTGTGGCACAGGTTTAAACGGAAACCAAACTAATTCCCTTGACTGGGGGAAGTTGGGAGTTGGTTCCGCCCTAAACCATCTGAGGTTTGGCAATCTGGGGTTACCCCGGGACCAAAACCCCCAATAAGACCAATAACAATCCCCCTGTCCAAGCGAGGAAAAGGGGATAGCCAATTAACATTTGGTCTTCCTCATTGGTGATGGTGGCAAACTGCAACTGGGGGGATAAACCCCGCACCACCATACCGCTGACTTTCACTGCTCCCAAGGCGATCGCCTCTAATCGGGCCTGAGGAGAACGAAAGGGGGGTAATAGTCTGGTCCAAAAGGGATAACGCACAGGAATTACCCCGGTGCGGTCGTGAAAATATAATTTGGGTGCCCTCCAAACACTGGCTTGCACCAAGCGGAGTTTGCCCTGCCAATTAACCTGAGTGCCCCAGATAGGACTCAAATTAGCGTCGCTAAGCACGCTCAATACAGTGGGGGCCGCTACTTTTCTAGGCCCCAAACTTTGCCAAGCGGTACGGAGCAGAATCCCCGCTCCTAGTCCCACCAGTATGGCTTGACGGAAAGATAGGTCAAAAACACTATCTTCCTGCTGAATCCACCAGCCTAAGCCCAGGGCAAACCAGAGGGGCAACAGCCAAATAAATACCTCAAGGTAAAAGAATAAAGTTCTTTTTTTTGCTTCTTCGAGGGAGATTTGCCGACGGCTGATTACAAGGTTATATTCCGTGTCCAGGTCTAACTGTTCGGCATAATGGCTCAACACCTGGAGCCGCTTGCCCAAAAGGGGATGGGAGCTACACCAAGTAATGATGCCCCGCCAAGGACTGCCCCAGTCCCAGAGGAGTAAATTACCTACCATCTTCGGATCAAATCTTTCCCCCCGCTCACAGGCTGCCGCTGTGTAAACATCATAGTTGGCAAAGTTGCGCATTCCCTCTAGAAACAAAGCTTGTTTCTCCGCCTGTCTCTCCTGCTTTACCAAAGCCCTGGTCATTTTCACCAGGGCCCGGATCAAGGCATTGGGATTACCGGTGTAGTTGACGGAAAAATGGTCAGCGTAATATTCCCTTGTGCGGGCGAAGTAACGATTAGCGCTCTGGTTAATGCGAAACAGGACTAAGCAAATCCAGACCAACGGGGTGATCAATATCTTGGCGATCGCCGACCAGGAACTCCGAAGCATTTGTAGCTCACAATATAACCAATAGAATATTTGTCCCCAGCCACTCATACAGGTCAATAAGACACAATCCTGACGGACAATGTGGGCCAGCTCATGGCCCAGGAGGGTGGCAATTTCTTCGGCGCTTAGATAGCGAAAAATCCCCTGACTGAGCACAATACGACTATTTTGTTGTCGCACACCATAGGCAAACATAACCGGACGATTATCGGGAATAATCCCCAACTTCGGAATGGGAAAAGTCTTGGCTCGGGCCACCCGCAACATTAGTTCCCCGGCTTCGGGGCTATATTTTTGCACTGCGCCGAGGTTGACCCATTCAGTGCCATAAATGCGCCGGTTGATTAGGTCAATCATGGGGACGCTGTAAAACAAAGCGAGGAAATTAACCACAATCCCCAGCCCCAGACTGATGGCCAGCAATTTTTGCCACTGTCCCTGGGCTAACCACCATGCCAGCGGTGTAAACAGTACAGAAGTGGTTAAGAGGGGAATCAACAGGCCCACACCAAAAATAAAAGGCAAACTGTCCGCCACCCTAGGCAGGGCCACCTTAACACGATTATTTTCCGCCCGACCGGCTTTCAAATCAGTGGACAACACATCATCCTGTTCCCCTGCTCCCTCATCAGCATTTTCCTGTTTCAAGAGCATGAGCATCATTGTCTTGGCCCAATTTTCTACCTCTGGGTTGGGATTCCGGGTCAAGTATTCACATAGTTCCCGAGACTGATCAAATCTTCCCAATGCTCGGTAGGCCCGCACCAAAGCCATCTGAGCTTTGAGAAATTCGGGGGATTCCTGATTGGGTACCCGGCGACAGACCATTTCTAAAGCTTTAATCGCCGACTGATATTCTTGATTTTGGAGGGCCTTAAGTCCCTTTTGCAGGGTCACAGCAATTTCATGGGCATTCATGGAAGCAAAAGCGGGGAAACGAGAACAGAGGAGCCGGAACCAGTATGGAGGCAAAAATTCCATTCTCCCACCCCCAATATGAGCTATGGAAGAGCGTTTTGCTTAATTTTCCTTGCCATTATCTGTGCGATTTGCGGTGGGGATATCCCGTTAGTCCAGTTCCCCGCCGATAGTTTTTATTGCCCAGGTTGTCCCATTATTGGCACAGACAGAGAGTCTAGCCGTTGATGGGGAGATTTCCCGGCCATGGTTTTGATAAAGTGTGGAGGCAAATATTTTCCGGGAAAGCTCAGTGGATTCCGAGATTAATCATAGTGGTGGTTTGAGTGCCTCCCGTCCGAGGGAAACTTCACTCAATTTAGCTCTCTACCGGGGTTTAAAGTGGGGAGTGGTGCGGCCATTGCTCCATGGATTGTTCCAGGCTCGGGTGTATGGCCAGGAATTGGTGCCAACCCAGGGCCCAGCTTTAGTGGTGAGCAACCATGCTAGTTACTTTGACCCACCATTTTTGTCCTGTGCCATGGCCCGACCGGTGGCTTTTATGGCCAAGGAAGAATTATTTAATGTGCCCCTGCTGGGCCCAGCCATTCGCCTCTATGGAGCTTATCCGGTGAAACGGGGCAGTGGCGATCGAGGGGCGTTGCGGGCCGCCTTGACAGCCCTGGGGGATGGTTGGTTAGTGGGGGTATTTCTGGAGGGAACCAGAACAGAGGATGGTCGCATTCACCAACCGAAATTGGGGGCCGCCATGATTGCGGGCAAGGCCCAAGTACCCATTATTCCAGTTAGCTTGGGGGGGGTAGAACAAATTTTCCAGTCTGGTTCCCCCTGGCCCCATCCTGTCCCCTTAACCATTCGCATCGGGAAGGCGATCGCCCCGCCGGTAAAGAATAAGAAACCGGAATTGGAAGCTGTGACTAAAGCTTGCCAAGCACAAATTCACCAAATGCTGGATTTAGGGAGGAATTAGTAACGGTATCCAGAGGGGGATTTTCTGTGGAAAACTATTGCCAAAAATGTGGAAAAAGTTACTTTTATGGGGAAATAGACTACCAAATTAAGCTTGTAGATCTGCCAACTGTTCTGGCGCAATGGAGCCCTGTTCCGTAATGATAGCGGTGATTAAAGTGGCGGGGGTGACATCAAAAGCGGGGTTATAAAATTCCGCTCCCTCTGGGGTAATGCGGGTCGATCCTGGTTGGTAAATTTCCACCGGGTCCCGTTCTTCGATGGGAATTTGACTGCCATCATCCAAGGCAAAATCCACAGTGGATAATGGGGCGGCAACGAAAAAAGGAATGGCATGCATTTTGGCCAACACGGCTAAACCATAGGTGCCAATTTTATTAGCCGTGTCACCATTTCTGGCAATGCGATCAGCTCCTACCACTACGGCGTCAATGCGTTGTTGTTGCATGCAATGGGCGGCCATATTATCGGTGATGAGGGTGACGGGGATGCCCGCTTGCACACATTCCCACACTGTTAACTTCGCTCCCTGCAATCTAGGTCTAGTTTCATCGGCATAGACCCTGGCTAATCGACCCGCAGACCAGGCGGCCCTGATAACACCGATCGCCGTACCGTAACCAGCGGTGGCCAAAGCGCCAGCATTGCAATGGGTGAGAATGGTTAACTGCTGGGGTTCCCTTGGTAGCACCTCGAGTCCTGCCGCCCCGATCGCCTGACAAGTACGGAGGTCATCGAGTTGAATTTGCTGAGCCCGGGAGAGGAGATCGGCCTTGACCTGCTCCACATTTTCGCCACTGTGGTAAGCCACATTCAACATTTGATCAATGGCCCAGAATAAATTTACCGCTGTGGGCCGGGTTTGGCGTAACTGGTCCGCCACAAATTCCAACTGCGCCACAAATTCCCTTAATTCCGTCGTCTGAATTCTCCTAGCGCCCAAATACATACCATATGCCGCCGCTACCCCAATGGCCGGTGCCCCCCGCACTACCATAGATTTGATGGCATGGCCCATGGCCTCATAATCGGCGATCGCCACTTCCTTGTATTCCAAAGGTAAACAGGTCTGGTCAATCAAAATTACTTGATCATCTCGCCACTGTACTGGATAAACATCGGCAAAATTAGTAGATTGGGTCATGTTGAAAGTAACTTCTTAGCAGAGCGATAAATAGAAAATTGTTTCCCTTGCCAATCTTAGCTTCTCATCTTGCTCAACCATGGACATCTTTAATAATTGGCAAATTGTTGCCAAGGGTTGGTATATTATTTGTCCTAGTCAGACATTGGGGCGGGGCCAAGCTAAATCCATAACCCTTTGTGGGCAAAAAATTGTCGTATTTCGGGGCGAAGACGGAAAGACAAGGGCTTTACACGCTTACTGTCCCCATCTTGGCACAGACCTAGGTTTAGGACGGGTTGAAGGCAACTGGATTCGCTGTAACTTTCATCGTTGGGCTTTTGATGAAACGGGCAAATGTCGTCATATTCCCTGCCAGCCAACAATTCCCTCCAAAGCAAAGTTAGCATCCTATGCCACCGCCGAAAAATATGGTTTTATTTGGGTTTTTCCAGAAGAAATTGCCCCCAATGATTTACCAGAATTTGACGAACTCCAGGGCAAAAAATTGATCACCCAAGCAGATAAAGCCTTTGAAAGAAAGTGTCACCACCATATTTGCATGATGAATGGCATTGATGCCCAACATCTGAAGACAGTCCATCATCTTGATATCAAAATGGATTTATCCTTGCGGCAAAATGAATCAGGAACCCAGATTGATTTCACTATGAAAGGTGATGTGCCAAATACCACCTTAAGGGAGAGCTTAATGCACTATTTTTTGGGAGAAAACTATGAATATTCCATGCGTTATGACAATGGTTGCATCGGTTTGTTGACCATTATGAAAAATGTTCGTTTTTTTCCTCCTCTACACATGATCTATGCTTACACGCCTCTGCCCAGTTTACAGGCTGATGGTGTCAATTCCGAGTTGAGTAAAATCAAAATTCAACCCATTTACGTCACTGCAAAACGTCCCGGCATTATGGGTTATTTGGTCAGTCACTTTCTCTTACTCTGTACAAAATTAGCTTACTATTTTCTGCGCCATGAAGACGGTTTGATTTATGACAACATTCACTTTAAGCCAAATATTTTATTGAGTGTTGATAAACCATTAGCCCACTATATTAGTTATGTGAACAATCTAGAGCCTTCAGCTTGGTCAAGGCAAAGAAAAACTGGATAGCTTGCCATTTTAATAAAATTTTCCCTTTTAATTTAACTATATTTAAAACAATATTTAAATTTTGATTGAAGTGCTCCCACCATTTGTTGGGCAGAAAATCATGGAGCAGCATTTCCCACTGACATCTTTTGCATTTCCCCTAGAAGATGGCATTAATAATTTTCTGCACGGGCGTCTCTTGAGGACAACCGAAACTATGGGGTATTGGCAGAATTGGCCTAATTAGGGAAAATTCCCTGAACCCCAACAAACAAGAACGAATATAAAACCTTATGGAGCTAAGCGGGCTCGAACCGCTGACCCCTTGCATGCCATGCAAGTGCTCTACCAACTGAGCTATAGCCCCGAGTCACAGTATTCCATTGTGCTGAAAGTGGTGCCCATTGTCAAGCTTTTTGCCAAGATTATTATTGCGCCCCTCTCCCCAGTCAGGGTCAACGGCGATCGCCAGAGCCATTTTTGCCCTCCCGATTGGGACTGGTCACCATAGATAATCCAGATGCCCAAACCATGTAAAATACAGGGTGATTGTTAAGTTTTTTTAACAGAAAAAGCAAAAGGAGGTTGCCATGGAACGCACATTTATCATGATCAAGCCCGACGGGGTACAACGGCAATTAATTGGGGAAATTGTCGGCCGTTTCGAGAAAAAAGGCTTCAAATTAGTCGCCATGAAGGTGATGACTGTTTCCCAGGAGTTAGCAGAAAAACATTACGAAGCTCTCAACGATAAACCATTCTTTTCTGGTTTAGTGAAATTTATTTGTTCTTCCCCTGTGGTGGCCATGGTGTGGGAAGGTGACTCTGTGGTTTCCACTTCCCGGCAAATGATTGGCGCTACGGATCCCCACGCCGCCGCCCCTGGCACTATCCGGGGAGATTACGGAGTCTCTGTGGGCCGCAACATTATCCATGGTTCCGATGCCATTGAAACTGCTCAACGGGAAATTGCCCTCTGGTTCAAGGAAGAAGAAGTGAATGAATGGCATGCCACCCTTAACCCTTGGCTGTATGAGTAGATTATTCCCGTAGCTTTTTGCTTAACTGCCATGGCGATGGAAGTGCAACTGTTGTGGGCCAAAATTCCCTTCGTTGGTCGCTGGGCTGTCCATTATTGGTATGTGGTCGGCGATCGCCATGGTCAAAGTTTGGAAAATTTACAAAGATGGGAAGTGTGGCAACGGCGAGAGTTGAAGTCCCCAAGTTGGGGTCATCTCCACCAAAATTTGTTGACTCCCTATGGTGGGGTGGGTAACGGCCCCAGTTTTTTGACCCAGCACTGGTCTGGTGCCCTTGGCGATCGCCTGGGGGAAATTATTCTTAATAGCCCCCAACTCTATCCCCACTGTTACAACTATCGTTACTGGCCTGGCCCCAATAGCAACACCTATGCCCAATGGGTGCTAGAAAGAGCGGAAATTAATTTTGATCTAGGCTGGCGGGGGGTAGGCCGGGGCTATGGCCAATCTATCTTTTCTCGGTTTTCCCATGGACATCGCCAGTTGGAACGTTAACTCTATTCGCAGTCGCCAACAACATATCCTTGATTGGTTGGGCACAAACACCGTTGATGTGCTTTGCTTGCAGGAAACTAAGGTGGTGGATGAAGATTTTCCCCGGCAACCGTTTGAAGCGGCGGGCTATCATTGCTCCATCTCTGGGCAGAAGTCCTATAATGGCGTGGCCATTTTCAGCCGTGAACCGTTGCAGGATGTGAAAATTGGCTTTGCTCCCCTAGTGGGGTCAGAAGGGACGGGGGATTTAGATGAACAAAAACGGGTCATCAGCGGCATTTACCGCAATATTGCCATTGTCAATCTCTATGTACCCAATGGTTCTGCCCCGGACAGTGAAAAATATTCGTATAAACTGCGTTGGTTAGAAGCGCTGAAAACCTATCTCCATAACCTGAGCAAGAGCGATACACCGGAATTTTTAGTCTGTGGGGATTTCAACATTGCCCTAGAGGATCGAGACATTCACGATCCTAAAGGACGAGAAAATCACATCATGTCCACCCCTGTTGAACGACAGGCCTTAAAAGATGTGTTGGCGATCGCCGATTTGCAGGATGCTTTTCGCAAATTTACCGAGGAAACGGGCCATTACAGTTGGTGGGATTATCGCACCAGGGGGTTTACTCGCAACCGGGGTTGGCGCATTGACCACCATTACCTAACCCCACAACTTTACGCCCAAGCCCAACGGTGTTGGATTGACCAGGAACCCAGGGGCTGGGAAAAGCCCAGTGACCATGCCCCAGTGGTGGTGACCATCAAGGATTAACTTAACTAGCTGGAAGATGAAGAGCCTTTCGCTTTACGGGAGGCCACGGGGGGACTATTTTCATTGATATACCAACTTAAAACTCCCCCGGCGATCGCCGCCGCTGCTAAAAATAACAACACCGGGGTCAGACCAAATAAACTTTCTGCCACCCCCGCCAGGGCTAGGGGTAAGGATAGGGCGATATTATTGGCATTATTTTCCAAGCCAAATACTTTGCCGTGAAATTCCGGATCCGTTTCCACCTGCATCAACGTTTGCATCGGTACCCCCACCATGGCAGCGAAAAAACCCATGATGGTGATAGTGACAAAAGTCAGCACTAAACTATGGTCAAACAAGGCCAATCCTGCTAGACAGACCCCCATGCCCAGGGACCCCCAAAGGGCTAATTCCGTGGGAGAAAACCGTTGGCCTATGTAGCCAATGCTCAAAGCTCCGATCGCCATGCCTAAACCGCCAAAGGCCAGCAAAAAGCCGAATTGGGAAGCCTTCAAACCCGGCAGATGGGCCGCCATACTTACAGCCAATACAGACAGGGCGGCAAAAATAGAAAATAAAATTAACAACTGAATCAGGGCGTTGCGTACCCGATGATTTTCCTGGAGATAACGGATGCCATCTTGAATATCACTCAGTACATGGGGGTGAACCAAATCTGGATCGGCCTGCTTTTCCCCGGTTTTCAGCATTAGCAACACAATGCCTGCCACCAAGTAACAACCCGCCACCACCAGCACCGGCCCCACATCTCCAGCCTGGGGAAAAAGACTATCCGCTAAGGTAAGCAGGGGTTCCCCAATGGCAAAACCAATGATCAGCACCCCCATCATGGTCAGGGTCGTGAGGGAATTAGCCGCCAATAGATTCCGCCGTCGTACTACCAAGGGGGTGGCCGATTGCTCCGCTGGGGCAAAAAACTGGGTGAGGGTGGACACGGCAAAGGTAATTGCCAACAAAATTGCAAAACCCAAGGGCAGAGCAAAATATTGATGTTCCTCCGTTTGCCAACGCCGCAGAAAACTAGGTAGCCATCCCACCGGCAGGTTAATATTCTGGCGATCGCCGACCCAGAGGAGAAAAGGCAACAGCAAAATTAAAAGACCCCGGCAAAAATTGCTAATCACCAACACCTGTTTTTTTTGCCAACGGTCAACGTAAACCCCGGCCAGGGAACCAAATAGCACCGCTGGAATGGTATTGGCGATCATAATGGCCGACACCCAACCGCTGATGGACTGATTTTCCGCCTGATAATGGTTGGCGATCAGGGCAATCATCAAAACTAGATAAAACTTATCGGCCAACTGGGAAAAAATTTGGCCAACCCAGAGAAACAAAAAGCGGGAATTTCTTAAAACCGGGCCAAAGCCTTGATTTGCACTTAGCAACTTGGATTCCATGCACAGGGGTGGGAGAAAAATACTCAATCAACTCGTTGGCCGCAAGATTATCGGCAAGCTCCAACGGCTGGTCATTCCATTCTCCCAAACGGTGAACGTAATTGCGCCGCTTCCCCAGGACACTAATCGGCAAAAATATATTTCCTCAGATCTTCTGGGTTGGGTTCGGGGCTAGACTCCGCAAAGGTTAACGCATCATCAATCACCCCTTGAATTCGTTTTTGAATTTCCTTCAACTCTTCATTGCTGGCCAACTCATGTTCCGTCATAAAGGCGGCAAACTTTTTAATGGGGTCCCGGGCGGCCCAAAATTGTTTTTCTTCCGCCGACCGTAGTTCATCGGGATCCGCTAAGGAGTGTCCCCGGAAACGATAGGTCAATGCTTCGATTAACGTCGGCCCTTCCCCGGCCCTAGCCCTAGCCACCGCTTCCGTTGCGACTTTATGGACTGCCACCACATCCATGCCATCCACTTCCACCCCAGCCATATTGAACACACTGGCTTTTTTGTAAATTTCCGGTTGGGAGGTAGCCCGCTCATGGGCCATGCCGATCGCCCATTTATTGTTTTCCACCACAAACAGAATGGGTAATTTCCACAGGGCGGCCATGTTCAGGCACTCAAAAAATTGACCGTTATTGCTGGTGCCATCCCCAAAGAAACAGGCCGTAACTTGGTTGTAGCTGTCATCTTTTAAAACTTCCCGGCGGTACTTGGTTTGAAACGCCGCCCCCAGGGCCACGGGAATCCCTTCCCCAATAAACGCAAATCCCCCCAACAGATTATGGGCCGAGGAAAATAGGTGCATGGACCCCCCCCTTCCCCGACTGCAACCGGTTTCCTTGCCGAACAGTTCCGCCATTACTTCCTTGGCGGGCACCCCTGCACTGAGGGCATGGACGTGGTCTCGGTAGGTACTGCAAACATAGTCTTCATCCTGGCGCATGGCCTTGATGACACCGGAGGACACCGCTTCCTGGCCGTTGTAGAGGTGGACAAAACCAAACATTTTGCCCCGGTAATACATCTCAGCGCATTTATCCTCGAAGAAGCGACCCAGGATCATATCTTCGTAGAGGACTAGGGCCGTTTCTCGGTCTAGGGAAATTTCTGTGGTGTTCAATTCAGGCAAAATGCGTTCTGAGACCATAGTACAATTTGCAGTAGGTGGAATGGAGGGCAGGTTTACACCCCATGGTAGATTCTAAGCGAAGTCGGTCAGCCCCATCTAGTCAGGGTAGGATAGAACACAATCTGATCACTTTGGTCTTTGATCATTGTGAGCATTCCATTGGTAATCGGTAGTTCCCATGTCTAGTTCCCGTGGCCCCTACAAGAGTCGTCTTTTTACCAATCTCAATCGCCAATCTCAACGGTTGCGCGATCGCCTGGGGGAAACGGTGCGTCATCTGCGGGTGGCGGCGGAATGGGGTGTACAGGCTTTAATTTATCCCTTTTACTGGCTACTACATCCAGAAAAGTGGTTAGGGCCCGTGTTAGGGGGAGACGGTAACCAGGGCGCACCGGCTTTACCCCCCGGACAAGGTGGAGACAAGGTCAATTCGGAAGATGGTGGACATTTGGCGATCGCCGCTGACCAACCCATTGAAACGGTGCTTACTTCCCTACAAGCTTGGTTTGACCATGCCGGGGTTAATCAAACCAGTCAGGGTTTAGTTTTATCCCAAGATTTTTCAGCTTTAATCAATAATCAATCCCTTGGGGAAGATGGTGTTTCGGTTAACAACCAAGACCTAACTCTGCCTGGAGAGCAAAAAAAACCGGCTTTACCCCCCAGCAATAATCCGTCCCCACTGGCTAACTTTGGCGAACAGGTAAAAAGCATTTTCCGAACCGACAACAATGCCATTGTCGTTCAAGGTTTAGCTTCCCGTTGTGGCGATCGCCGTTTAGTGCTGACCACCAAAGAAAATTTAACTCTGGATGTGTTTTCCCCGGAGCAACAACAACAATTGCAACAACAAATCCGGCGGGAGTTGGCCCAATGGCATTATCAACGTCGTCGGCAATGGGCTTTGCAGGCCAAACAATGGCGGGGTATTCCTCTAATTACCGGCGCTGATAGCAATGGTCCAGGGGAACAGAGTGGAAAGGTACTTGCCCCCCTGGATTGGCTCTGGCAGGGCATTTACCGTTGGCAAACCAGCCCCGCTTTACCTTCATCTACGGCCATTGTGGCAACTAATACCGTCCAGGCTAATGTAGCAGGCATTAAACATTGGCTGGGGCAAACAAATCGCCATCTCAAAAATTTAGGACAACAACCAGTCATTGAAGCCACTGTAGTTAAATCGCAACAACTGTCCCAGCAAATTGTGGAAGTGTTACCCCCCACAGTGCAACATCTAGGGCAAGATTTACAGCAGCGGGTACAACAAACTCTGGAGCAATTATTCAATCCCGATCGCCATCCCACGAATGCCCCAGACCCCTTTGAGTTAAAGGTTATTCTCCAAGCGGCGATCGCCTACTTTTTTGCTCCCCAGGGCAGTAGTTCAGCCCAATCATTGGGAGGAGAAGGGGAAAATAAGCCTGTTTTGCCGGGGGAAAATTCCAGTTCTTGGTTGGCTTGGGAAGAATTGTTTGCTGATTTACCCATGCCGGCCATGGTTACGCCCCTATTGGGCCAAGGCAATGGAGCAACCACCGGAGCCCATGCTGTTGAGCAATGGACAGAAGAAAGCATTGAAAACCCCCACAATTTTGCTTTGTCGGTGCCCGGTAATCATTCCCCGGCGATCGACGCTCCTAGCCACCGTCGTAGTAAACACCCTGGCCGGAAAAAATCTGCCTTGGTAAATTCCGTTTCTCCTGGCGTCCCTGGAATGGTGGTGCAAGATCCCTGGCTGGAGGAGGATTGGGGTTTAGATGAAAAAGTTTTGTCTGACCAAGGGGAAATTAAACCAAAAGGACAATTTCTTCACTCCACCGGGCCAATGGCCAAACAACAGCGATCGCCCCAGGAAGTGGAAACTGCCTTTGATTGGATTGAAACCCAGGCCCAGAGTTTGGGTTATGACAGACACGTTTTAGTTTGGTGCTTGGAATGGCTTGACCGTCTGGTGTACGGGTTGGAACAATTACTGGCAAAAGTGTGGCAATGGCTCCGGCAAAAATTCGGCCAGGGAACGGGGAAAGCTGACATTTTGCCCCCTTCTCCCTAAGCTTGCGGCCAAGGAACCATTCATTCTCCTACGGCAGACTTTTGGGCAACTCAAGAAAAAGGAGGTCTTGAAAAATCAAACACCTCCGCTTCAGCGAAGGGAAGACCCCGTTGATCCTTGGGAGATAACAGAGGCGGGGTTGTGAGGGGCCAGTCAATGCCGATGGCCGGGTCATTCCACAGTAGGGTGCGATCATAGGTCGGCGCATAGTAATCTGTGGCTTTGTATAGCACTTCTGCTTCTGAGGAAAGGACAGCGAAACCGTGGGCAAAACCGGCGGGAATCCATAGCTGTCTTTTATTCTGGTCATTAAGCACGCAACCCACCCACTGGCCAAAACTGGGAGAATTACGGCGCAGATCCACTGCCACGTCGAAAATTTCTCCCCGGGCGGCCCGTACTAATTTTCCCTGGGGATGCTGGATTTGGTAATGTAGCCCCCGTAATACCCCCTGGCGGGAAAGGGAATGGTTATCCTGGACGAAATGGGGGTCTATGCCCACTGCCTGCTGAAAAACTTTGTCGTTGTAACTCTCAAAGAAAAAACCCCGTTCATCGCCAAAGACTTTGGGCTCCAAAACCAACACATCGGCGATCGCCGTGGGAATCACGTTCACAGATCAAATTCCTCTTTAGGGTTACGACACCCGAAAAAATACCATTAATCGGCCAGTAGAGGAAAATCTGGAAACATTAAACTGCCAAGAATTTTTGAATAACTTCCTGACTGAGGGTTTGGGTTTCCCCGGAAGCCACAATGCCTCCCTTTTGCATGGCATAGTAACGATCTGCGCTGATCAAGCCCTTGATTATTACTGCAAACCCAATGCAAAAATTATCGCTTGTCTTATCTTTTGTAAGGTCTCACTTGATAATTCACCCAATTTCCGATCTAGTCTTGTCCTTGGAATAGATCCTAAGCCCTGAATGTTCGCAAAGGAGTCTTGTTTCAGAAAGCTTAGTTTTGGTAAAGAAACTTCATACTGACTGTGTCGATATTGGGTGGTTAGTGGAACATAGATAATTAAAGCTCGTGGAGGATTTGTGTCATAACGAGATACCACAACAACAGGACGAGTCTTTGCGGCTATGCCTAAGTCAACAAGCCAAACGTCACCAGGTTTAGGACTCATCGAGTAAATCTAATACCTCTTGTTCGATTGCTCGGGAGCGAAGAATATCTAGGGCATCTTGATCAGCTAGTTCAATTATTTCTCTGATTTTCTCTCGAACTTGGGTGGCTATGTCTGGTTGCCATTTTTGTAGTTTAATTTCCAATATTTCTGTTAGAGAATCCATAATTGTCTGCACCATTCACTGCTTTATCAGCTTAGCACCAGGATTAAAGTGATCTCTGCCATTTTCCTCCCCAAAATAGGTTGGAAAATACAATCAAACAGCCAAGAATTTTTGGATAACCTCCTGACTCAAGGTTTGGGTTTCCCCGGAAGCTACAATGCCTCCCTTTTGCATGGCATAGTAACGATCAGCCTGGCGGACAAAGTGTAAATGCTGTTCCACCAAAAGAACGGAAATGCCTGTGGCCGCAATAATCCTTTTCACCGCCGCTTCAATTTCCAGAATGATGGATGGTTGAATGCCCTCCGTCGGTTCATCCAACAGCAATAGTTTGGGTTGACCCATCAAGGCCCTGGCGATCGCCAATTGTTGTTGCTGACCACCACTCAAGTCCCCACCCCAGCGGGAAAGCATGGTTTTTAGCACAGGAAAAAGCTCGAAAATTTCGTCGGGAATGCCTTTTTGTCGTTGACTTTTATCCGCACAGGCTTCCAATCCCAGCAGCAAATTCTCCTGCACTGTCAAGCGGGGAATAATTTCCCGGCCCTGGGGCACATAACCAATGCCTAAACGGGCCCGTTTATCCGTCGGCACGGAATTCAACTGGCGATCGCCATAAACCACATAACCACTGCGGGGGGAAAGCAGTCCCATAATGGTTTTGAGGAGAGTAGTTTTACCAACCCCGTTGCGTCCGATCAAACATACCATCTGCCCCGGCGCAATGGACATGTCCACATTACGTAAAATATGACTTTCTCCGTAATACACATTCAGGTCGGAAATTTGTAGCATGGGGATGATCCAATTAGCCAAGAATGGGGGAAAGGATAACATAGCTATCCAGAATGTTCAAACCTCCCGTCAACCTTTATTAATTATACCCTTCCCATGGGCTGGAACCGGAGCGATGGAATGCGGCTAAAGGTCAAGGTGAGTAAACGCTTTGGCCCCCTGGCCGGTATAGGTGGCGGCAATCTGACCATGGCCCCACAGTTGATATTTGTAGGTGACCAAACCCTCCAAACCGACTGGGCCCCGGGGAGGCATTTTCTGAGTACTGATACCAACCTCCGCCCCAAATCCGTAGCGGAAACCATCGGCAAAACGGGTACTGCAATTGTGGTAAACTCCGGCGGAGTCCACCCGCTGACAAAACTGTTCTGCCACGGCCAAATCTTCGCTGATAATGCCATCGGTGTGCTTAGAACCGTACTGGTTAATGTGATTGATCGCCGCTTCGAGGGAATCAACAATTTTGATGGAGAGGATCAAATCACTGTACTCGGTGCTCCAATCTGCTTCGGTGGCAGGTTCACAGTCAATTAATTGCTTCGTTTCACCATCTCCCCGCAGACTAACTCCTTTTTCCCTCAGAGCCCGGGCCAAGGGTGGTAAGAATTCAGCGGCGATCGCCTGGTGGACCAAAAGGGTTTCAATGGCATTGCAGGCGGCGGGGTATTGGGTTTTGGCATCCACTGTTACAGCAATGGCCTTAGTCAAATCAGCCTGGGCGTCTAAATAAAGGTGACAAATGCCATCGGCGTGGCCTAACACGGGAATCTGGGTATTTTGTTGAATATATTGGACAAATTCGTTGGAACCTCGGGGAATAATCAAATCCACATACTGGTTTAGGGCCAACAATCCCCGAATTTCTTCCCTGGTGGTGAGTAAATTAACCGCCTCGGGTTTGACCGCAGTCTTAGCCAAAGCGGTTTGAATAACTTCGGTTAAAACTTGGCAGGAACGGGTGGCTTCCCGACCCCCTTTGAGAATGACGGCGTTGCCGGATTTAATGGCCAAACTACTAATTTGGATCAGGGCCTCCGGGCGCGCTTCAAAAATCACCCCCAACACCCCCAGGGGACAACCAACCCGTTTTAACACCAAACCCTCGTCCAATTGTCGATGGAGGGTAACTTGGCCCAACGGATCGGGTAAATGCTCCACATCTTTAACCCCGGCAATGGTGCTTTTGAGCTTACTTTCCCCCAACAGCAAGCGGTTATACAGGGGTTTAGCAATGCCCATGGCTTCTGCCGCGGCACAATCTTCCTGGTTGGCAGCTAAAATTTCCGGCATGGCGGCCGTTAAACCATCAGCTATGGCGGCGATCGCCTGATTCCGTTCGGCGGTGCTGAGGGTGCCCAAATGGAGGGCCGCTTGGCGGGCATTGTGGGCCAGGGTGGGGAGGGCAGAAACGCTAGGAGAAACAACCATGGGTTAGACGTTGACGTTAACGATGCAGTTACTTGAGTTATTTTTCAGGACGGGGCAACCGTGGGGAGCGAACAGCAAGGCACAGAGGAAAATATTCACGACTTTAACTAGGGCAATGGCCTTAATGATCGAGAGCCGATCGCCCTTGACGACCCAAACGAAAAATCAGGAAAGAGAGGAAATACATCACATAGGCCACTAGGCCCACAATACCCAAAAATCCGAGAAATCCGGTGTTGGAATTGGCGTGGAACCAAGCCTTGTAATGTAGGGGAGGCTGGAGCCAAACCTGGCAGAAACTTTCTGCGCCGCCAATGCCATTCAGCCCACAGGAAAGGAAAGGAATATTTACCAAGATGGCAAAGCAGGAAAAAATAGTGATGGCCCAGCGCCAAGTGGTGGTGGCCAATTTCAAAGGGGAAGGGGGTAAATCTTTGATTTCATCATTGAGGTCCACCCAAAACCATAAACTGATGGGAATTAGACAACGGGCGGCAAAACCAGTGAAGAAAGCTAATGACCAGCCAGGAATCAGGAGATAGACCGTTACCACCAACAGGCTGGCCACCCGCCAATAGATGATTAGCAAGCGATTGATGGCATCTACCCGTTTAAAGGCCGACCAAATGATCAGCAGCAAGGGGATAAACACAGAAACAATGACCGCTAAGCGATAGTCCAACCAGATTAACCGCAACCAAATGCCGTCTACTTCCATAACACCATCGAAAAATTTAACAAGACCAAGGGGCAATGCCCACCAAAATGTGAACCCCCGGCTTTGCTAGGCTACCAAATTTTCAGACGTTAATCCCCAATCAATCCATCTGGGAAAAATTTCACCACCCATTGGACGGTAATTCCGAGGAGAATCAGAGGAGGACATTAGATATGGTTTATTCAGTTGGTATTTTCAGCGTCGGGATAAAAATCCGGATCCAATAATTCCGTCACTGAAAACGGGCAATTTTCAGGAAAAGTCTGCGCCGCTAACCCTGTTTTATCGATAGCACGTCTTCTCGCTTTGACATACATCAAATCAATGCGGGCAAGGAAAAAATTGTAAAGAGTTTTTGACTCTAACAGAGTCTCCAATTCATCTCTGAAGTTACCGATTTCACTACGCCAGCCCCGACCGGAGTTTTCCCGTTCTGTTGTCCAATAGCGATAGAGGAGTAAATGAATCAGCAATTGCCGCAGATAGCTATCAACTTCATGGCGTAGCTGAATGCCCAAACCTTCGATTTCCTCTACTAAATTATCCCAGTCTATTTGATCAACTTGGCGTAGTTTAAGCTGCTCCAAGGTCGTTTCTAACCAAAGGAGATAGTCTTTTTCATAAAGGCTTTTAGCTACGGCGGTTAAAGACATTGCTCTACCTTTTTACTGTATTCAGAGATAAGCTAATCAAACTGATTAATTGATTTACTCTATCTCGTTTGATCCTAACAAATCAGCCGAGATAATCCTGCAATGCTTTCACGTCCAAGGGGTGATCCTGCAAACTGCGGAGGGCGGCCACAGTAGCTTTTCCGCCGGCAATGGTAGTAATGATGGGCAACTTGTAGTCCAAAGCGGCCCGGCGAATGGTGCGGCCATCCAACTGGGACTCCTCACCGCTGGGGGTGTTGATAATAAATTGAATTTGGCCGTTTTTAATCCAGTCAATGACGTGGGGGCGACCTTCATGGAGCTTGAGCACCACTTCCACCCCTTCAATGCCATGCTGTTGCAAAACTTTTTGGGTACCGGCCGTGGCTACGACTTTAAAGCCAAGTTCGATCAAATCTTTAACCACAGGTACGGCGGTCTCTTTGGTGCGATCGCTCATGGAAACAAACACCGTGCCACTGGTGGCCAAAATTACCCCTGCCCCTAATTCTGCTTTGGCAAAGGCCTTACCAAAGTCACTGTCAATGCCCATCACTTCTCCGGTGGAACGCATTTCTGGGCCGAGTAGGGTATCTGCCCCAGGGAACTTACTGAAGGGGAGCACTGCTTCCTTAACTGCTACGTGTTGGGGAATAAATTCCTCCGTTACCCCGAGTTCTTCTAGGGTTTTGCCAGACATGACCAGGGAAGCAATTTTTGCCAAAGGACGGCCGGTGGCCTTGCTCACATAGGGAACGGTACGGGAAGCCCGGGGGTTAGCTTCGAGGATATAAACCTGATCCCCTTGGACAGCATATTGAATATTCATCAAACCCACCACGTTTAAAGCCCTGGCCAATTGTTCGGTCCATTGGCGGATGGTGGTTAGTACGTCATCGGAAAGGCTGGTGTAGGGAATGGAACAGGCGGAGTCCCCAGAATGAATGCCCGCTTCTTCAATGTGCTCCATAATGCTACCGATGACCACTTTGCCGGTGCTATCGGTGAGGGAATCCACATCCACTTCGATGGCATTTTCTAGAAATTTGTCAATTAAAATGGGGTGGTCCGGCTCAATTTGCACTGCGAAGGTCATGTACCGTTCCAACTCTTCATCCGAATAGACGATTTCCATGGCTCGTCCCCCCAGCACATAGGAAGGGCGCACCACAACGGGATAACTGATGCGGTTGGCGACAACCCTGGACTCTTCGTAATCCCTGGCAATGCCATTGGGGGGTTGGCTAATTTCCAATTCGTGGAGAATTTTTTCAAACCGCTCCCGGTCTTCGGCGGTGTCGATGGAGTCGGGGGAAGTGCCCCAGATTTTGGTTTGCACTGGACAGTCAGCACTGTTTAAATATTCCTGTAGGGGGACTGCCAGTTTGAGGGGGGTTTGACCGCCGAATTGGATGATGATGCCCACCGGATTTTCCGCTTCGATGATATTTAAAACGTCTTCTTTAGTTAACGGCTCAAAATAAAGGCGATCACTCGTGTCGTAGTCGGTGGAAACGGTTTCGGGGTTGGAGTTGACCATGATGGTTTCGTAGCCCGCATCACTGAGGGAAAAGGCGGCATGGCAACAGCAGTAGTCAAATTCAATCCCTTGGCCAATGCGGTTGGGGCCACCACCAAGGATCATTACTTTGGGTTTTTCGGAAGGTAATACTTCGCATTCCTCCGGTTCGTAGGTGGAGTAGTAGTAGGGGGTGAAAGCTTCAAATTCCGCTGCACAGGTGTCCACCACTTTATATACGGGGGTAATGCCGAGGGATTTGCGGTAAGCTCGCACCTCGTCTTCCGTGGTTTTAGTGGCAAAGGCTATCTGGCGATCGCCAAAACCCTGTTGCTTGATATAGAGCAGATCTTCAGCGGTGAGATCCTTCAAATGCCGTTGTTTCATATATTTTTCGGTTTTGACCAAGTCTTCCAACTTGTCCAAAAACCAAGGATCGATCGCCGTTAACTCGTGAATTTCCTCCACTGTCATGCCTAAATTAAACGCATGGTGCAGGGAAAATACCCGTTCCGGGTTGGGAGTCCGCAATTGGGAACGCAAATGGGACAAAGTCGGCAAGGTTTCGTGGCGATCGCAACCAAAACCAAACCGCCCGGTTTCCAAAGACCGGAGAGCTTTTTGAAAGGATTCTTGGAACGTGCGCCCGATCGCCATGGCTTCCCCAACAGATTTCATTTGGGTATTTAAAATCGGCTCTGCCCCGGGGAATTTTTCGAAGGCAAACCGGGGAATTTTGGTCACTACATAGTCAATGGTGGGCTCAAAGGAAGCGGGGGTTTTCTTCGTGATATCGTTGGAAATCTCGTTGAGGGTGTAGCCCACCGCTAACTTGGCCGCAAATTTGGCAATGGGAAACCCCGTGGCCTTGGAAGCCAGGGCGGAAGATCGGGAAACCCGGGGATTCATTTCGATAACAATCACATCCCCATTGGCGGGGTTAACGGAAAACTGAATATTAGATCCCCCCGTTTCCACGCCAATTTCTCGAATGATGGCAATGGAATAGTCCCGCAACCGTTGATATTCCTTATCAGTTAAGGTCTGGGCCGGAGCGACGGTGATCGAGTCGCCGGTGTGCACCCCCATAGGGTCAAAATTTTCAATGGAGCAGATGATAACCACGTTGTCCGCCAAATCCCGCATCACTTCCAGCTCATATTCCTTCCAGCCCAATAGGGATTTTTCCACCAAAATTTGGGACATGGGGGACTGGTCTAAGCCATACTGCACCATTTCTTCATATTCTTCTTGGTTATAGGCAATGCCCCCTCCAGTTCCCGCCAAGGTAAATGCCGGGCGAATAATCAGAGGATAGGAACCAATTTCGTGGGCCACTTGCCGAGCCTCTTCAAGACTGCTGGCGATGCCCGACGGACAAACGGGAACCCCAATGCGGGCCATGGCTTGTTTAAACAATTCTCGATCTTCCCCCATTTCGATCGCCGGCAGTTTGGCCCCAATTAATTCCACTCCATACTTTTCCAATACGCCGGATTTGGCTAAAGATACCGCCAGGTTTAATGCCGTTTGTCCCCCCATGGTGGGTAAAACCGCATCCGGTCGTTCCTTTTCAATGATTTTTTCAACAATTTCTGGGATCAGCGGCTCGATGTAGGTACGATCCGCCAACTCTGGATCGGTCATAATCGAAGCGGGATTGGAGTTCACCAGTACCACTTCGTAGCCTTCTTCCTTTAATGCCTTGCACGCCTGGGTGCCCGAATAATCAAATTCGCAAGCTTGACCAATAACAATGGGCCCAGCTCCCAAAATCATAATTTTGTTTAAGTCGTTGCGGCGTGGCATAGGTAAAACTGTCCGAGACGTGATGGGGTGTTCGATCCCAATCATTGTATAGGCTTTATCGGCGATCGCCACCCGTTCGCATATCCAGGTTTATTGACCAAAAATCCCGGCCTTGACTCTATTTAAGAGACCCCACTGCCCAACCAAGGCCACAGGCGATTGCCACCACACAAGAAATCTTAAAAGCATTGATGGTAGTTGGCTGTACCTGGGCATCTTCCCTTTCTTCCTCAGTTTTGGCCCGACTAAAGCGACGTTTTTGCAACCAAAAGTAAACCAACTGGGAAATAACGGATAGGGTTAAAGGAATAAAAACCAGGCGACTGGCTAAGACCAACCCTATTCCCGTAGTCAGGGTGAACAGACCGCCCAAAAATAGGAAATAACTCAGTAACCGATCCTGTTTCTCCAAGGCGATCGCCTCCAGGGCGCGATCTAGGGATAAAGACTCCCTGGCCGCCTGTAGGGTCAAAAAACCACCAAAAATCCAAAACGCACCGAAAAGCCGCAAACAGGAACGCAGCCCAATCACCCAAAAAGCTTCCATCACTGCTCACGCTTAACCCTTAATCAATTCCACTGTGTCCCGACCGTCGGGATCCTGTAAATATACTTTCACCTGTTCCTCCGCCGCTGTAGGCAAAGTTTTACCTACAAAATCAGGATGGATGGGCAACTCCCGATGACCCCGGTCTACCAAAGTTAATAAACGAATCACCTGGGGACGGCCGTACTCTGTTACTGCATTGAGGGCCGCTCGGATGGTGCGACCTTTATAAATCACGTCATCCACCAAAACCACCCTTTTGCCCGTCAAACTGAGGGGAATTTTCGTTTTGGCAGGAGTACGGGTTTTAATACGTTTTAAGTCGTCCCGGTACAGGGTGACGTCGATCGCCCCGACGGGTACCTTAACCTGCTCCAACATTTCAATTTGTTGGGCCAACTGATAGGCGAGGGGAACGCCCCTGGTGTAGATACCCAATAACACTAACTCCGACAGGTCACTATTTTTCTCAATTACTTGGGAAGCTAAACGGGTCAGGGTCCGCCGGATTTCCTCTGGGGAAAGAATCTCAATGATCTGTGTCGCCATGGACCATCACCTACACCAATGTAATAAAGTCATCCTGTCATTGACACTGTAACAGGGGAAAGTCGTCAATGTTCACCCCCCGGACGGTGGGAGCATGGTATGATTTGAAAGACTAATTGTTACATTTCTTAATGAAATCCTAATCTTTTTGCTACTGCTCCCAGGGATCCGTCTCCAGAGACTTGCTTAGTCCGGCTCTGATTACGACCCATCGACGGTGCGGAGGTCTTTTACGGATACAATTTTAGAGACTGCATCATTCGATACAATCAAGGCGCTTGGGGCATTAGGGCTAAACAAATACACCCATAACCTCCAATTTATTGTGACCATCGCTTCTTCCCATTCCATCAATAACGGCATGAACACCGGCAAATTAGTGAATCAAGTTTCCTCCTTACCTGACCGTAATACCCATAATGGGCAAGAGGTGAAATACCACACCGAAAATGTTGAGTTGAATAAAGAGAAAATGATGGATGCCGTGCGCGTCATGTTGGAGTCGGTGGGGGAAGATCCGGAACGGGAAGGTTTGCTAAAAACCCCCAAGCGAGTGGCGGAAGCAATGCAGTTTTTGACCCAAGGCTATGATCAGTCCTTAGAAAAATTAGTTAATGGGGCCATTTTTGACGAAGGCCATAATGAAATGGTTTTGGTGCGGGACATTGACTTTTTCAGTTTGTGTGAACACCACATGTTACCTTTTATGGGTAAGGCTCACCTGGCCTATATTCCCAATCAAAAAGTAGTAGGCCTCAGTAAGTTGGCTCGTATTGTAGAAATGTTTTCCCGTCGTTTGCAGGTGCAAGAGCGTCTCACCAGGCAGATCGCCGAAGCGGTACAGGAAATTCTCGATCCCCGGGGGGTAGCGGTGGTGATGGAAGCAACCCACATGTGTATGGTGATGCGCGGCGTTCAGAAACCAGGTTCCTGGACAGTTACCAGTGCCATGATTGGTTCTTTCCAAGATGAACAAAAAACCCGGGAAGAGTTTTTAAATTTAATTCGTCATCAACCCAATTTCTATTAATTTTTCCAGGGGACAAGCCCCACTAAATTTGGTTAGATGTTGCTGGATTTTTAGTGGGGGGATGGAATATTGGAATATAAATTTAAGACTGCTGAAGCATTCCCTAGCTGAATGAAAACACTTAAATTTGCTCCAATTAATCCAATCTGACCTATCCCCTAGAAATATTTTGGACATGGCAAGGCGGCATTGACGTTAACTTGTTGACAGGCTTATTCCATGGCGGCTGAAATTATCTGCGTTGGCACCGAATTATTGCTAGGGGAAATCCTCAATAGCAACAGTCAATACCTGGCCCAGGAATTGGCCCGCCTTGGCATTGCCCATTATTTCCAAACGGTGGTAGGGGATAACCCAGAACGCATCAAGCAGGCGATCGCCATTGCCCGGGGGCGGGCCCAAATTCTCATTTTTACCGGGGGCTTGGGGCCGACGCCGGACGATCTGACCACAGAAACCATCGCAGATTTTTTCCAGACTCCTTTGCAGGAAAACACTACTGTCATCGCCGACATTGAGGCAAAATTTGCCCAAACGGGGCGACCCATGGCGGCTAATAATCGCAAGCAGGCCCTGCTGCCGGTGGGGGCAGAAGTATTGGCCAACGGAACGGGAACGGCCCCCGGCATGATTTGGCATCCCCAGCCGGACTTGTTAATTTTGACTTTCCCTGGAGTTCCCTCGGAAATGCACCAGATGTGGCAGGAGGTGGCGGTGCCCTACCTCAGAAGTCAAGGCTGGGGACAAACTAGTATTTACAGCCGGGTGCTGCGCTTTCGGGGCATTGGGGAATCGTCTTTGGCGGAGAAAGTAACGGATTTTTTCAATTTGACTAACCCCACCGTGGCCCCCTACGCCGGGAAGGGAGAGGTGCGTTTAAGGGTTTCCTGTGCTGCGTCCTCCGAAATCCTGGCCCGGGAAATTATCGAGCCGGTGGTGGATCAAATTAAGGCTATCGCCGGTTTAGATTATTTCGGTGAGGATGAAGATACCATTGCGTCGGTGGTGGGGACTCTATTGCGGCAACGGGGAGAAACGGTCGCGGTGGCAGAATCCTGTACTGGTGGTAGCTTAGGTGCTCTGTTGACCGATCAACCAGGCAGTTCCGACTATTTTTGGGGCGGAGTAATTGCCTACGATAACCAGGTGAAAATTAAACTGCTTGGGGTAGATTCAGAAATTATCGAACATTGCGGAGCTGTTAGTGAAGCTACAGCGGAGGCCATGGCCCTGGGAGTGAAAGAAAGACTAGGTACGGACTGGGGCGTTGCCATTACCGGCATTGCTGGCCCGGGTGGTGGGACGGAGCAAAAACCCGTTGGCACCGTATACGTTGGCCTAGCGGATCCCAGTGGTCATACTAGCCATGTTTTATTGCGATTTGGCGATCGCCGGAGTCGAGAATGGATCAGGCACTTGAGTGCTTGCCAGGCTTTGGATTATCTCAGACGGCGTTTGTAGAGTAGCTGAGTTTTAATTTTCTTCGTCTCTTGCTAAGATCCAAAAGCATTGGTTAAATATTGCTCTAATCGAAGGCGGTGACCCTGCCAGTGCAGGCTTTGACCCAATTGTAAATTGGCCGGTAAACCGAGGTCGCCATACCCCACGTCCCCTGATCGGCCCTGGCAAAAAACGATCGCCACATCAAACCGACAGTTCAAATCACACCACTGGGGCTGAGTAGCAAGGAAATGGTTCGCTGTCTGCCATATCTTTTCCCGCTTGCGAGCGTTAACTACCAGTAAGCCGCCTTGATCCCAATTGCCACCGCTACGGGTTTTCACCTCTACAAAAGCCAGCATCATCGTTGCCGGAAAATGGGCAATCAGATCAATTTCTCCCCACGGCGATCGCCAGCGTTGCTGTAGAGTTTCTCCCCCCTGTTGTTCCAGCCAAGCTGCTACCAAACTTTCCCCTGCTTGTCCTAAGTCCACCATCGCTGCCCTAGCCAATTTTGATTGCTTTCTTCGGTGGTTTGCTTATTAAATCTACTTCTTCGACTGGATGGGGCCCGGCAAACCATTATTGGAGCTGGGAGCTTGGCTCTGGGTTTCTACTTCTGTTTCCCCCGCATCAACATTGGGTTGGGGCGGCACGATAGATGGAGCCTGATTTTGTTGCAGCAACATTTCTCCCTTCGTTTTCGGCAAAGAAGGTTGACTGGAACTGGGGGCAGGGCTAACTGCAGGGGCAGGTTCTGGGGCAGGAACAGAACGAATAGGTGACGGAGCCACATTAGCCGGAGGCGCACTGGGGGCTGGGGTGGCAGGTTGTCGCCGGGGGGCTGGGGCATCGGGCATGGGGGAAGGTCGCACTGCCGGTGTTGGAGTAGCTTGGGGCTGACTAACCGGTGGCGTCGTTGGTCGGGGCCGTAGTGGTTCCGGAGAGGGGGCAATGCCAGGGGCTGGGCTAACGGTGGGGGCCGGCATAGCTTGAGAAGGTGGTGGGACAGCCGGAGCAGGAACAGATGGATTGTTTGTTTCTCCACCGGAGGGAATGAATTGGTCTATGCCCCCACAGATCTCGGCGTCATACTTAAAGGAAACCGTCACCTGGGTAGGTTCACCATAACTACGGTTGGCGATCGCTTGTTGAGCCAGTTGATTAAAAATGGGGTAGCGGGAGCGGCCCACCAGATCCTTTTGCCCACCGGGAAAAACGTTATAGACCACCGTTGCTTCCGTGCGATTACGACAGGCGATCGGAGGATAAGCTCCGTTGATGGTGTCCTTTGCCTTCAGAGCTTGGCCCTGCTGGGCAATGGAAACCAAGGTATTTTCCCGTAGTTTTTCCGGTGAAGTGTCTTCTCCCTCCGCCATCAAACCCGGTTCCTGGGAAGGATTGACGCCTTGGGGAGCCCTGGTAATAAAACCGGTGCCCTGGGAGGGGGGCAAAGTACCAAAATCAGGTCGGCTGGGGCCGAGGGGGTTCATTCCCTGGTCTGGTGTGGGAGCAAATAGGCCGGGGGGGCGGGGAATTTGCCTGGTGGAAGGTAACTGGGGTAGGGAAGGAATGGGGGGATTGGTAATGGGCAACCGACTCAAATTGCCATAGCTGGTCAGGGGGGGCAAATTAGGGTAAGACGGCAGATTGGGCATGGCCGGCGGCGGTGGCATAATGCCCGGTCCCGGAGGTAAGGAATAGTTATAGTCGCCACTGGGGGGAGTGGACAAATTGGGGTCGGCAGGAATGGTGCCGGGGTCACTACCACCGGGAGCAGTGGGAAACAGGGCACTGCCGGCAAAAATATCTGTTTCCGGTAAACGACTTTGTTCCGCCGGAGTTAATTCGATTACCCCCACAGGATTGCGGTCCGCCAGATTATCTCCGGTGGATTCTTGCCACTGCCAATGGGGTAAAGCCAAGCCCAAAATGAAGCCATGGATACCGAGGGAACTCAAAATAGCCACATTCACCGGAGTGAAAACCTGGCCCAATGAGGGAGCATTGCTTAACCTGAGGGGTAAATCCATTGCCATAGATCGATCGCCATCTAGAAAAACTTTGACGGTCCCAGTCTCCATCAGGACAAAGTGAGGAAAAATGCCGGTGCTGGAGGCCGTTTACACAGTTCCCTCAAAATAACACAAACCCTTTGGCGATCGGTGTTAGTCCTTAGCCACTGTCCCCCTGCCCCCCAGATAGCGGAGCAAAAATGATAGGTTAGGATGCTAGATTGCCTTTGATCCCCTAGCCAATATCGATCGCCGTTGATTGTTTATGTTTATTTCTCCCCCCCGTAACTTACTGAAGGTTGCTGTCCAACGTGTGGGTGGCTTAGTCATCGCCCTGGGCTTAGTGGCTGGAGGAGCTTTACCGAGCCTCGCCAAGGATGTTCTGCTCCAGGTGGGGGTGGTGCAACGCTTTGGGGACGAAGACCGGGATCAACTGAGCATAAGCGGGGTGGGCAACGATGACTTAACCTTTATTGCAGTTAATAATCAGGGGGAAAAGGTCACCCTCCAGAGCAAACAGGGCACCATTGCCATTAGCCGCCGGGCCGTGCCGAGGAAATTGGCGGAAGTATTGGTGCTGGGGGACCATGCCACCTTTGAAACCGCGGAGGACGATGCCCTCCGTTGGCAAGCTCAAGGTATTGCAGTGGAAGTTACCCAGCCAGGGCGTTGGCAGGTGTGGGCTAAAAGGGACGTATATGACAGTCCCCTGGTGCGCCGTTGGTTGCTGGCGGATTTAAAAGAGCAGGGTTACCAATTGCCCTACCTGGAAAGCGTACTATTGGACAGTAAGCCCCAGGCCATGGTGGTGATCAATGGTCAAAGCTATCCCGCTGACCGGGTGACCGTCACTGCGACCAAAAATCAAATTCAAGTTACGGAAGGGGAGAAAAAATTTGTCTATGGCGGTTGGTTGCAGCTCCAACCCAACTCCTACGGAAATTACACCTTGGTTAACCATGTACCGCTGGAAACCTACCTGCGGGGTGTAGTGCCCCATGAAATTGGCCCCGGTGCTCCCCCCACTGCGGCCAAAGCCCAAACTATTATTGCCCGCACCTATGCCCTGCAGAACCGGCGTCGTTTTGCCGCCGATGACTATGAGTTGTGTGCCACCACCCACTGCCAGGTTTACTACGGCTTAAGTGGCACTAGTCCCAGGGCCGATGAGGCGATTAGGGAAACGGCGGGGCAAGTTTTAACCTACAACAATCAATTGGTGGATGCCCTCTACTCCTCTACGGCTGGGGGGGTGACAGCCAAGTTTAGCGATGTCTGGAATGGGGAAGAACGGCCCTATCTGCAAGCGGTCATCGACTCGGCTCAACCCATTTGGAATTTGTCTAGCCAAAGCTTGGCCGATGAAGCAACTTTTCGTAAATTTATCAACCTCAAGGAAGGATTTAACGAAACGGGGCGGAAGTTTTTGCGCTGGCGCTATCCAGCTACATTGGCGGAGTTGAATCAGGATCTGAAAAAATATCTGACCAACCGGCGCCATCCTTTGGCGGACTTCACCACCATCTACGATATGAAGGTCACCAGGCGATCGCCATCGGGGAGAATTTTAATGCTGGAGGTGCTGACGGACAAGGGTGTGGTGGAATTGGCTAAAAACGAAGCCCGTAGCGCTTTTGGGCCTCCCCGCAGTACCCTGTTCTACCTGGAACCCACCTACGATGCCAACCAGCGACTCCAAAGCATCTTTTTCGTTGGGGGAGGCTTTGGCCATGGGGTCGGCATGAGTCAATTTGGCTCCTATAAGCTCTCCCAATTGGGGTGGTCAGCGGAACAAATCTTAGCTTTTTATTATCCTGGCACTCAAATCAGACAACTCAATGAGCAAATTCTGGGGCAAACTCCCCGCCCTTGATGCCTCTTTTCCCAACTAATTTCCCCCCATTACTTATGACTTCCATGCCCATCGAAATTTCTGTTCAGGATTTAGCCCTGATGTTGGCTCACCCCAATGGCGATCGCCAGTTGATTGATGTGCGGGAACCCCATGAGGTGGAAATTGCGACCCTGCCAGGCTTTGAAACCCTACCTTTGAGCGAGTTTGCCCACTGGTCTGATAACATTCAAGAACGATACGAATCTGACCGGGAAACTGTGGTGCTTTGTCACCATGGCATCCGTTCAGACCAAATGGCCCACTGGTTAGTGGATCAAGGTTTTAGTAAAGTTAAAAACGTAGTGGGGGGAATTGATGCTTATTCCCGTTTGATTGATGCCACCATTCCCCGTTATTAACTCCCATTGAATAACTGCAGGGGACCGAACTGTTTGGTTTTGAGGACAATAGCCGATATTATTAAGAAAAGTAACCGGGACGGACGGGACTGTCCCCATGGCCTGGTGTCTAGTATTATCGTCAACTTGGTTAACTGTTAGCCCGCTAGTCAATAGTCAACTTTTTTAATATCCAACAGGGCCCTTTGCCCAAGCAATTTCTCCTACAGAAAATATCCCCGGAGGTATTTAGATCATGTCCATTCGTCTCTACGTCGGTAACCTACCCAAAGAATCCATTGAGCGGGAAGCACTACAGGAAGTATTTGCAGAAGCCAATGCTGTTGTTTCCACCAAAGTTATCAAAGACCGTAAAACGGGTAAATGCCGGGGATTTGCTTTTGTAACGGTTTCCACTGACGAAGCGGCGGATGAATTCATCGAGAAATACAATGGCCAATCCTTTATGGACAGCCCTTTAAAAATCGAAAAAGCTAACCCCCGCTCCAAGGATGATGATGAAGGAGGCAGTGAAATTCCGGTGGCCAGTGGAGAAAAAACTAAGCAACCCCGCACCGATAAAAAACGGGGTAATAAAAAAGCGGCAGGCACCAGTGCCAATGCCAGTAGCGCTTCTGAAGGCTTCCAGCCTGACCCCCGCTGGGCAGACCAGTTGGCCCAACTGAAGGAAAAATTGACAGCGGCCCAGTAGGCCCACGGTCTTTTCTTGGCCAGAACTATTCTGATAATTTTTGCCGTGTACAAATTTCGGCGATCGCCGGGCTTTTTTTCCTGATTGGGGTTTTATAGAAAACATAGAGCCTAGATAAAGCTTGGGTAATTGGGAGTGATAGGATTTTGTCTAATTCACGCTAACTAACTCATTAATTAAAAAATTTAAAATATAAAGCAACGGAGGTTAAATTTTTATGGCTGATCTAGATGCGGCCAACTTGATGAAACAAGCAGTGGGGAAAGCCGCCGCTGACCGGGTTAAGTCCAACACCATTGTCGGTTTGGGCACCGGTTCCACCACCGCCTACGCCCTAGAGTTCATTGGCGATCGCCTCAAAAAAGGAGAATTGGAAAATGTAGTGGGCATTCCCACCTCCTTTCAAGCGGAAGTATTGGCCCGTAAATATGGCATTCCCCTGACGACTTTGGATGTGGTTGATCGCATTGACATCGCCATTGATGGAGCGGATGAAGTTGACCCCCAGAAAAATTTAATTAAAGGGGGAGGGGCCGCCCACACGAGGGAAAAAATTGTCGATGCCTTGGCGGAAACTTTTCTAGTAGTGGTGGACAGTGGCAAGTTGGTGGACAAATTGGGTTCCACCTTTTTACTGCCGGTGGAAGTGATTCCCATGGCCCTGACCCCCGTAATACGGGCTTTGACTAAATTGGGTGGTAAACCAGAACTACGCATGGGGATTAAAAAAGCTGGCCCCGTTGTCACGGACCAAGGCAACCTCGTCATTGACGTTAAATTTGATGCCATTGCCGACCCAGCGGAATTGGAAAAAACCATTAACAATCTCCCCGGTGTGTTGGAAAACGGTTTGTTTGTGGGAGTAGCGGACGTGATTTTAGTAGGGGAAATTATTGACGGTCAACCCACGGTGCGGGAATTTTAGTTTCCCCTAAACAGCATCGTATTAACTAGGGTCGAGGTGGAAAAATAAAAGGGATATGGATACCCCTGCCCCCGGACTTTACCTCCAAACATTGGCCAACTTGCTCAGGTTCTCTTTAACTTGGGTAGGTTTGGTGTTTTTATTGGCAGGCTGTGGCTATCCCCGTTACCTGAGCCTTTCCTTTGACCGCAGTGGCCGGGGCGTTAACAGTGCTTCCGAGGAAATTTTTCCCCAGGTGAGTTATCCCTTTTTGGTCTTTACCTCCGACCGTAACGGCACCCAGGGAATTTATCTGTACAATCTCCAAAATAACCGCCTGGAAACCCTGCCCCGCCTCAATTCCCTAGACCAGGTGGCCAGTCATCCCAGCATTACCGAAGACGGACGCTACATTGTCTTTACTCTCAGCCGCCAGGGAAAAACTGACATTGTGCTCTACGATCGCCAAACGGAGCAAAAGCGTAATTTAACCGCCGATCTGGCCGCCGACACGAGGAATCCCGTCATTAATGCCAACGGCGATCGCATTGCCTTTGAAGTGGCCCAGGACGGCCAGTGGGACATTATGGTAATGGATACCCAGGGCCAAATTATCGCCACCCCGTAACAAGTTTGTAGGGTTTCCAGGCCGGGGAGATTAAAATATGGAGAAAACAGTAAAACAATGAAACCTATTTCCGTTCCCTTCTGGCCGACTCTCCTCTTCGGTGTTGTTGCCTGTACTGCAGTAAAAGAACTGCCCCCAGTGCAGGCCGAACAAATGGAAGCGAATTTGCCCGCGGTCGCCACCATTACGGAGTTGGTCAATGGAGACTTAGCCTGTTATGTAGATTTGATGGACAATCAAGGAAATCAGTATCAGGGGCTATACGCCACCTTTGAAATTTGTGAACAGGCTGTCCTAATTGGCAAAACGGTCAAATTAACCTATCAAGTGGCATCCTTTAACGATTGTGATAGTAACGAACCCTGTGGCAAAAGTAAGACCGAGTTGGCGATCGTCCAAATTGAACCATGGGAAAACTAAACCGAGGCGGGAAACAAAACCTCAGCCCCATTGTCATTTTGGGTGCCCTAGCCCTACTAGTGGCGATCGCCATTATTGGCATTGGCAAAGTTGATCCATCGGGGTTAGGGCAATCGCTGGCCCGCCCAGATCCTCTGCCCCAGCAGGAAGATATCCAAATTTATTTCAATCTCAACGATGCCAAAGGAGCAGATTTCATTGATCCTGACCGCAACTTTAAACGGCAGGGGGACAATTTTGAGCAAATAATCCTAGATCAAATTAATGAAGCCCAGTCCACCATCGACCTAGCGGTACAAGAATTACGCCTACCCCGTATTGCCCAGGCATTGGTCGAGAAACAAAGGGCCGGGGTTAGAGTCCGGTTAGTGCTAGAAAATATCTATAACCAAACCATTAAAGAAGCAGTAGAAGCAGAAAAAGATCCTTACCGTTACCGTGCCCCCTTTGCCTATTTGGACCAAAATCAGGATGGTCGCATCAGTCCTGCAGAAAGTGCAGAACGGGATGCCATTGAGATTCTCCGCACCCAGAAAATTCCCCTCATTGACGACACAGAAGATGGCAGTAAAGGATCGGGTTTGATGCACCATAAATTTGTGGTGCTGGATAATAAAACGGTCATTGTAACCTCTGCCAACTTCACCCCCAGCGATCAGTATGGCGACTATGATGATCACTTCACCCGGGGCAATGCTAATAACTTATTGGTGATACAATCCCCGGCTGTAGCCCATCTTTTTACAGAGGAATTTAACCTACTTTGGGGAGATGGCCCTGGAGCAAAAAAAGACAGTCTATTTGGTATTAATAAGCCCAGCAGACCAGCTAAAGCATTAAAAGTAGGGGAGACCACGGTAACAGTAAAATTTTCCCCCGATCGCCGAGCAATACCTTTTACAGAAACAAGTAACGGTTTAATTGCCCAATACCTGAATCAGGCCCAGCAAAAAATCCAGTTAGCATTGTTTGTTTTTAGTGAACAAGCATTATCCAATGTAATCAACCAAAGATTTCAAGCGGGTACGGAGGTTAAAGCTTTAATCGATCGAGGATTTGCCTTTCGTTACTACAGTGAAGGGCTGGATCTATTGGGGGTAAAACTATTAGAAGACTGCCTAGAACAACCTGGTAATCTTCCCTGGGCTTTGCCAACCGAATTTGTCGGCACACCGGCCCTGCCAAGGGGGGATAAATTGCACCATAAATTTGCCTTGGTGGATGATTACACAGTGATCACCGGTTCTCATAATTGGTCCCCCGCCGCTAACCACAGCAACGATGAAACGGTATTGGTTTTACAGAATGCCCAAATAGGGGCCCATTACCAACGGGAATTAGACCGACTCTATGCCATCACAGAGTACGGTTTACCCCCCACCGTGCAAGCTCGCATCGAACGCCAAGAGCAGGAATGTGCCAACCCCCAACCAAGCCCCAAACCCCTAGCTACCGCCACCCCTAACCGCTTAGTTAACCTCAACCGAGGTAGTCAAGCGGAATTGGAAAGTTTACCGGGCATTGGTCCCAGCATCGCTGAAAAAATTATTGCCACCAGAGAGCAAAAAGCTTTCACTTCCCTAGAAGACTTGGCCCGGGTTAAGGGCATTGGGCCCAGTAAGATTGAGGGTTTGCGGGGTAAAGTTACCTGGTAAAAAAATTCCCGACCAAGGAAACGGCAATAACTCAGATCCTTTGGCCGGGGAATTTATAATTCAAATAACGAAAAACGAACGGAAATTAAGGAAGTCTAGCTAAACCATTCCGGTACGGCTTCTTCTTTCGTGTTGGTGTTACGGGAAGGAGTCTCCCGGGTGAACTTCATATGTACGTTACGGGTTTGTTCCCCATCCACCGCCACTGCCATGATGGGATAGTCGATTAAGCTATCTTGGAAAGACATTTGGAAACGGAAGGTACCGTCTTCATTGAGTTTAATTGGACGGCCACCAATGGTCACCGTAGCATCGGGTTCCGTGGCACCGTAAACAATCAGCTCAGCATCGGCCACTAACCAGAATTGTCGGGGACGAATTGGGGCTTCCGAGGCCATAAATTCGCTACTGGAAAGGCCATAACCCATGCCAATGCCGGACATATTTAAGCCAGAAACATTGGGGGCTGCCCACAGTCCCACTCCGGAGGGAAACACATAGGAGCTTAAGGTTTGTTCATGGGTAACGGAACCGGGGATGTGCTGCATGGAGCCGTAGAGAGAGCCAGCCATACGTAGGGCTTCAGCGCCTTGGGCCATGTCAAACACTTGGTCATAGACGGCGGTGAAAACTCCCACAGAACGCTTGCTGGGGGGCACCAATTGGTAAATGGTTTTGCCTTGGAGGTCTTCGTCCCAGTTGACGGTGACAAACACATCTTCTACCCAATCGGAGGGATAAACGGGGGGAATGCGAATGGGGGTGGAACGGGCCAGGGTGAGCCAGCGACCATCAAAGGTGCGGTAACCAATGTCTAGGGCATAATCCCGATCACTTACAGGGATGGGCAAATACCATTCTCGGGCCAATTCATCACAGAGGTATTCCTGGACGCTGTGGGGGCTTGCGGTCTGCCAATCCAGGTCGGTCACGTCGTAGAGTCGTAGGGCCAACTGTTGTCCCCCTTGACTACGGAGAGAATCCTTATGTTCTTTGGGAATATCCCAATAGGCGTAGGCCCACTGGGGATCCCTGGGCATGAGGGTAATGCGGCTTTCACCATAACCACCGGGCAAATCTCCCAAAACTTCATCGACGGCGGTGAGGGGGGCACCAATTTTATCATCTTGACCAAGTTCAAATTTAGAAGCTTCCACAGCTTGTTCCTCCTGGGGACGGTTAACGGATTTGACAGAAAATGGTGCAGGGGCAGGTTTGTTGAGAGCCTTTTCCACCTCTGCTAGGAGCTGGGATTTACGCATCCGACTGTACCGGGAAATATTGCATTCACTGGCAACTCGGCGTAATTGTCGCAGCGTCATGTCTTCGAGGGAGGGTCGGTCTTCTTTAGCCATAACAATTACTTTGGGTTTATGGGACAGTCCATACTATGGGTTTCCACAATCAGCCCGTGGAAAGAGGACAGGGTTAGTTACTTCCAATGGTGAACACCGGGGGAGCATTGTTGATTTTTGATCAGGGCGATCGCCGGAGGAATTTCCACGGGGATCACAAGCTTCACCTTTTGTAACATAGGGTGGCGGCGGAACGTCAAGGGGATCAAGACTTTAAAATCGACTGCCACTAACGATTTCCAGGCATTATGACAAATCCTGTGTCATCATACTCTGACTTATCCTGTGAAGTTTTGTATGATTCGACCCCACCAATCCTGGGACGAAATCACAAAAAGTCAATTTTTCCTGACAATCACCCAAGGTATTATGACAATCTTTTAACTGTCACAGTGCCCATGGGGGTGGAGGGTGAGGGGGTTATTATCTAGAGGTGTGTGAGGAGTAAGTTGAAGCCCCCGGAGTCGAAACAAGGAAAGACGCCCAGGGGCTTTTTCTTGCCGTTTTTTGCCCTCAAGGGCTTTTTGAGCTGGTTCTATGCTCCCCATCAAGATCCAGGATGGGCGACCACTGTGATTTGTTTTCCTTCGGTTGGGAGAATTGAAGCGGGTTGCCAAGATTATCGAAAATTTTTTATGTGTCGTCTTTTAGGGTATCTGGGTCAACCACTGCGACCAGAGCAACTGATTTATCGCCCGGAACATTCCCTGATTGTCCAGAGCTATCAACCCCAGGAAATGACAGCGGGGCTGTTGAATGCCGATGGTTTTGGATTGGGTTGGTTTGACCAGGGGCATCAGCCCCGCCCCTATCTCTACAAGAATGTCCTGCCCATTTGGAGTGACATTAATCTTCCCCACCTGAGTCGGTATATCCAGTCCAGTTGTTTTGTAAGTTATGTCCGCAGTGCAACGCCGCCTTTGGCAGTGGATTTGACTAATTGTCAGCCCTTTACGGAGGAGGGGCTTTTATTTGTCCACAATGGATTTATCAATAATTTCCGGACTACTCTCTACCGTCCCCTACGCAATTTATTGAGCGATGCTAGTTATCAGTTCATCCATGGCACCACCGACTCGGAACATATTTTTGCCCTAATTTTGGACAATCTCCGACGGTCAAGGCAGGCTTCCCTGGGTGATAACGATGAGGCAAAGACTAGCTTGGGGGAGGCGCTAGAAGCAAGTTTGTTAACGTTGGCAGAGTTGGCCCGACAACATAACACTTATTTTTCCGCTAATATTCTCCTGGCCGATGGTCAGCGCATTGTGGCCTGTCGTTATGCCAGTCGTCAACCGGAACCGAGTTTATATTGGCTGGCTGATAGTGAGTGCTGTCCGGGGGGAGTAATTGTTGCCTCGGAACCCCTATTTACTGACCCCAAATGGCATGCCTGTCCGCCCCAAAGTATTTTGGCGATTAACAGTCCAGAGGCGATCGCCGTTAAAGTTTTAGCAGATCAATGACCTAACCCAAATTTTCGTAATAGTCCCGGACGCGGTCTCGCCGGCGGGGATGGCGTAACTTTTGCAGAGCTTTGGCTTCAATCTGTCGTACTCTTTCCCTCGATAAATTCAAGATGCGGCCAATTTCCGAGAGGGAGTGCGCCACACCGTCTTGGAAACCAAAACGTAGGGCAATCACTTCCTGTTCCCTAGGGGTCAAATCTAGCAAAATTTCCTGCATGTCACTCTGGAGAGCTTCTCGCATCAACTCGTCCTCCGGTGACTGGGTGTCGGTTTCGAGTAAATCCATCAGCTCCGTGTCCTTATCCTGGCCAACTTTTAGCTCCAAAGAGACGGAACGGGGCACTTGGGTCAGTACTTCCCGCACCTGCTCCGGGGTCATACCCAATTCTTCCGCCACTTCATCTATTTTGGGGGTGTGGCCCTTTTCTTGGGAAATTTTTCTTTGGGCCCGTTTAATTTTGTTTAACTTCTCGGTGATATGCACTGGCAAACGAATCATGCGACTCTGGGTGGCGATCGCCCTGGTGATGCCCTGGCGAATCCACCAGTAGGAATAGGTGCTAAAACGGTAACCCTTGGTGGGATCAAATTTTTCCACCGCCCGCTCCAACCCCAGGGTGCCCTCTTGGATCAGGTCTAAAAGTTCCAAGCCCCGATTTTGATATTTCTTCGCAACGGAAACCACTAGCCTTAGATTGGCTTTGATCATGTGAGCTTTGGCCGTAATGCCCTGCTTTTCAACTTTGTCCAATTCTTCCACCGTCAACCCTGCTAACTCAGCCCATCGTTGTTTGCCTGTTTTGAGGGTTTGCTTGAGAACCGCTACGGTTTGCCCGAGGGTTTTGGCCCAACGCTCATAGGAAGGACGATGCCCCAATTGGGCTAACAATTGATCATGGATGGCGATCGCCGTTTGATATTGCTCCATGACCGGCTCAGATCCTGCGGCCTGATTTTGCATTTCCACCAGACGGAGATAGCTTTGCACCTGCTGGGCCACCTGCACCTCTTCGTCCCGCTTCAACAGCGGAATGCGTCCAATGTCCTGGAGGTAAAGGCGCACTAAATCAGTGCTAAATTGCTGACGATGGGCAACAGCAGTGTATGCCAAGTCCGGCAAATCTGCCGTTAAATCCTCCTCCTCCGGTGGCGACATAGCTTCCAAATTTCGTACATTAGTCGGTGGCGGCTCATCGTTGCTCGGTTTAGTCATGGAGGTCCGGGGGTGACTGGGGCTCGATGTTAAGTCAAGGGTAACATTCTTTAATTGTTTAATTTTTCGTCCGCACCGGCACAGTAAACTAGTCCGATGGCAGTTGGGGGTTCCCTGGACAATCTGGTTCTATCTCGGGTTTCCCCCATTGTAAACCTTTCCAAAAAGCTATGATCGACGGCCTGATTCCCTACCTGAAAATTCAAGCCCCCGACGGCAAAGAGGAACGGCTTAATCTCATCAAAACCCGCTATACCATTGGTCGTTTGCCTCAGTGCAATGATATTGTTTTGCCCGAGGAAGATGGCATCATTACCCGCATTCACCACTGTGTCCTGGCCAGGGAAGTGGAAGGGTGGCAAATTATCGACCAGAGCACCAATGGCACCACGGTGGAAAGACAGGGCCAGCGGCTGCAGTTGATCCATCAGCGGGTAAGGATGTTGCCCATGGTATCGGAAGATGTGATCTGGATTCACCATTGGCGTTTGCAGTTTATTGATCCAAGTCAAACCAAGCGGGTGGCGGTGCTCCGTTCTCAGGTTTCCCCCTCTAAGTCCTGGATTTTTAACACTAGTCAACAAACTCTTTTCCAAGTGCAAAATGGCGATCGCCAGAGAGTTCATGTGCGCCCTCAAGTCCGAAAAATGTTGCACCACATTGCCAGTAAAAATTTAGCTAACCAGGGCACTGCCATCGTTTGCCCCCGGGCGGAAATAATTACAGCAATTTGGGGCCCGAATGATTTTGGTTCCCACGAACAGGATCTGGATCGCTTGGCCATGGAAATTCGTAAAATCTTTGGCCAAACCTCTACTGGCGAACAATGGTTAGAAACGGTGGTGGGGGCAGGTTATCTACTCCACATTGATACGGAAAGCTGAATTACGATAGTCGACCGGGCCAGAAATTGAGCGAATTAGGGGCATTGTTGGGGAGCAATAGGCACCGCTGGTTTTTGTTCCTAGACCAAAAGCCCACGATATACTGCCTAGAAGAGAACACTTCCCGTCGCCGCCATGACTACTGCCCTTGAATATGCCTACTTTCCCGGTTGCGTTGCCCAGGGGGCCTGTGGGGAACTGCACCTGGCCACCACCGCCCTGAGCAAAGCTTTGGGCATTAAATTAGTGGAACTAAAAAAAGCTTCCTGTTGTGGTTCCGGCACCTTTAAGGAAGATTCCCAACTGTTGGAAGATAGCGTTAATGCTCGCAATATCGCCTTGGCGGAACAGTTGAAGTTGCCTTTATTAACCCATTGCAGTACCTGTCAGGGGGTAATTGCCCATGTGGACGAACGGCTTAAAAAAGCTCAAAAAAATGATCCTGCTTATGTGGAGCAAATCAACGGTTATTTAAAAAAAGAAAGCTGTGCTCCCTATCGAGGTTCCGGTCGGGTGACCCATTTACTCTGGGCTTTGGTGCAAGATTTTGGCTTAGAAACCCTGGCCCAGCGGGTGAAGAAAAATTTAGCCGGCCTCAACTGTGCTTCTTTCTATGGCTGTTACCTGCTCCGGGCCCAGGAAAATTTACCGGAAGCCAATCCTTTTGATCCCCAATCCCTGGAAAAAGTCTTTGCTACCCTAGGGGCTAATCCCATTTACTACGAAGGTCGCACCCAATGCTGTGGTTGGCCTATTTCCAGTTATGCCACGGCCCAATCTTTCCAACTGGCTGGTCGACATTTACAAACGGCGATCGCCGCTGGGGCCGATTGTTTGGTTACTCCCTGTCCCCTATGCCATCTACAATTGGATTCCCGTCAACCGGAAATTGGTAAGGTGTTGGGGCAGGCATTAAATTTGCCAGTGTTACATCTGCCCCAATTGGTGGGTTTGGCCCTTGGCATTAATCCCAAAGATCTAGGACTTGACCACCATGTGGTTTCCACTGCACCAGTGTTAGCCAAGCTTGGTCTGGCCTAGTTGATCTAGATTGGTCTAGAAATTTGCCTGGAGCCAATGGAGCGCAACTCAGTCTTACTCAAGTTTTACTGCAGCTCTACTGCAACCGACTGGCCATGGTGATCAGTCCCTGTTGTCCGATGAGAATTTCCCTTAGAAAAGTACAAATGAAGACCCAAAGGATGGGGGCTAGGTCAACGCCACCGATGGGGGGAACTAATTTACGCAGGGGAATTAGCAATGGTTCCGTCGGTAGGGCGATGAGTTTCCAGGGCCATTTAGTCAGTTCCACCTGGGGATACCAAGTGAGAATAATCCGAAAAATAAATAACACCGTCATCAGTGCCAGCAGAATTCCTAAGCCCTGGCCGGCGATCGCCGCATAATTCATATTTGTTCTGTGCCACAACTAGGCCGAGATTTTGACAAAAAGGTCTGATCTGATTGTAGGCAAATTGGCGATCAATCTTCAAATGGTGATCTAGGGCAGCAACGATCTAGCCTTGGTTATAATCTGCCTATTGGCCACTACTGCTCTGGTTTTTTCTGCCTGGGTTGGCGATCGTGGCCAACTGCAGTTTGGTCTCCTTAGAGGCCCACCAGGGGCAGTAAATACTTAAACGCCATGGAAGCTACCCCCCGCACAATGGCATCCAACTGGGGATTTCCCGCTCCCTTGCGCCGGGCTTCCTGCATACTGGCCAAATCTTCTAAAAATTGCTCTGAAGTTTTAACCCCCACCTCATCCTGGTTTTCCTCAAACAATAACTGAGCATATTCCACATTTTGTTTGGCGGAAGCTTCATTGCCAATTTTCAGTAGGGTCAAACCCCGCCCTAAATATCCCGGAGCAAATTCCGGATCCAGGGCCAAGGCTCGGTCGTAGTGTTTGAGGGCGGATTGATAGTTTCCCTTACTGGTTTCCAACAGGCCCCAGCCATAGAATAGTTGAGGAGTGCCGGCCGTATTGGGAACGGCTTGGGCTCCCTGCATATAGGCGGTTTCCAGGTTAGTGTTGATAAATGTCGCCCGGTCAAAATAAGCTTCACGGAAATCTGTGCCGTCGGTGATCGCTCCGTTTAAATTGGCCCCAGACAGGTTGGCCCCGTTCAACGAGGCAGAAGTTAAATTGGCGCCGGAAAGATTCGCTCCCGTCAGATCGGCCCCCGATAGGTTTGCCCCCGACAAATCCGCCCCCGTCAAATCCGCTCGGGTAAGGTTAACCATCACCAGGCCGGCTCCCCGTAAATCACAGAGAGGACATTTTTTAGTGGACAGTAATTGGGTCAGATCTTCAAAGTTAGCTCCGTGGGCGGCGCCAGCAAAGGTGGTTAGGCCCAGGGCCACAAGAAAGGGACGAATCTTCATGGGTTAACGCCGAGGGGACTTCACTACAAAATTGCTCTCCATTCTAGCCAAATATATGGATAGTCCCCACCCCCAATCCCCCCAGCTAGGTCACCGATGAGTTGGGCTATGGCAGGGCAGGGAGCAAAATGCCTAGATGGGTTTGATCGCCTCCAGTTCCGAGAGCCGAAAAGTCACTAATTTGTCCCAGTTACCATTTTCAAATAGAACTGCCGCTTTACCGTCACTGACCCGTTGGACTAAGCCTTCAAAGCGATAGTAAGTATCATCAACATTGGTGACCCGCACCGTTGCACCGGGAAAAATCATAATGGCTACCTGATTTTGGATTGGACAATTCTAGCAAAGGAGGCGGTTTTCTTTTGCCCCCAAGCCCATGGTTAAACTTGATAGTTGAGCATTAATTTAGTTAATTTAATTTTGGATGGAGCTTAACTGCCACTGTCCTTCTGCCTGGACTTCCAGACATTGCCGGTGAAAATTTCGCAGGGTAGGCCGATGCCCCACGCTGATGAAGGTGGTGCCCAAATCCGTCAGAGCATGGTACAAATCTGACTCGTTATCCACGTCCAGGGCGCTGGTGGCTTCATCGAGGATGGCGTAGCGGGGTTGGTTGATGAAAACTCGGGCTAGGGCAATGCGCTGTTGTTCCCCTAGGGAAAGGACGCTAGACCAATTTTCTAGGCTATTCAAACCGCCAAAACGCTCGGCTAAGTCCGGTAGATTGACTCTTTTTAATGTATTCAAGAGAAAATCATCATCCGCTATGGATTGGGAACTAGGGTAAATCAATTGTTCCCGCAGGGTGCCCAAAATCATATAGGGGCGTTGGGGTAAGAATAATAGGTCTTCCAGTTCAGGACGCTCAATGGTGCCTTGGCCGCTGTCCCATAAACCGGCGATCGCCCGGAGGAGAGAACTTTTGCCACTGCCGCTGGGACCCATGATTAACAAATGGTTGCCCGGAGCTACCGCCAGGGATAAATTACGCACCAAAACCCTTGGGGAATGGGGGGGAGAAAGGGTGACGTTATCCAGACTGACGGTGGGGCCAAGGTGGGTGGTAATGTGGTCAACCATGGCACTAGGGGAGCTTTCTCGGTCATGGCCGGGGCCGTTTAGGGCATCGTAAAATTCCCCTAAACGGTTAATGCTGGCGGCAAATTCAGTAATATTTTGAATCTGGTTAGTGACTAAAGATAGGGCAGAAAGCACCATGCCAAATGCCAAACTAGCCTGGGCGATCGCCCCGAAATCCAAGTCTCCCGCAAGGTAAAGAGGAGCAATAATGATATAGGGAATTAACCGGGTGAAATAGTTATAGCCCAGTTGAAATAAGCTGATTAGGGCCTGCCAAATAATTAAGAGATTAAAATTTCTAATTGCCCCCAGCAAACGCTCCGTAACTTGTTTCCGTTCTAGCCTTTCCCCCCGGTAAAAAGCAATGGATTCGGCGTTATCCCGCACCCGAACCAAACCGTAACGAAAATTAGCTTCCAATCGCAATTGTTCATAGTTAATGCGAATTAACCTGGTACCAATGGCGATCGCCGCCACCGTACCGAAAGTCGCATAGGCAATTAGTCCCCACATCAAGGTTTGGGAAATGCTATAGAGTATGGCAGTGAAGGAAATTAGGGTGAGAATGGAATCAAGAATATCCAGTAAAAAGTCTAGAGTAACCCCAGTAAAAGATTGAATATCTTGGGTTATCCTTTGGTCTGGATTGTCAATTAATGTATAGGCAGAATTGGAATCTAAGTGATAGTAAGAGCGCCCCTTAAAGTAACGACCCAGAAAATGTTCTGTGAGCCATTCCCGCCAGAGTACTCCCAACTTTTGTCGTAGGTAACGATAGGCAACAATGATGGGAATAGCCACCACAATAACGATGCCATAGATCCAGAGAAATTGCCAAAATACTTCCCCATCTTTGCCATTTAAAGCTGTATCAATAAAGCGAAAAACGAAACTTAAAATAACGTTTAAGCCGTTGACAATAAATAGTAACGATAGCAGTATGCCTAACAATAGCCACTGGAGCCATCGTTGTTGTAGCTTTTGTCTCTGGCTGGCAAAAACTGCCCCCGCTAGGGCTAAGGCCCCTAAACCAATCCAGGGAGCTGGGGAGTTGATCAGACTTTGCACCCCATCCACCAAGCCCTTACCGGATTTAGCAAAAAAATCGGGAAAAATCGCCGTGGCCCAGAGGGTCAACCCCATGGATAAAAATAGGGTCAAGGCCACCACCACCACCATCAGGGCCAGGATCAGAATCAGAAAAATCCGAGTTTGCTTTTGCCCGACGGGATAAAAATAGGGCTGGGCTGTTTCAACAAAGCGGTGCCACAGTTGGCGGTCAAACTGAAAACGCTTGGCTTGGGCTTGGGTCATGGAAATTTGGTCAATAGCAAAAGATTTTGATGCTGATGGATACTTTTCTTAGAAAGTGTTTGAAAAGTGTAAGGCTAGGTATTTATCCCCCTGAATCTCCTCACTAAAGCTCCGGCTTAAAAGTAGGATTTTTGTAACAGTTCCCCTCTTCCCAAAGGGGGCTAGGGGGGATTGGGGATTAAACAGCTAAAACTCAACTTTTGAAACAGGCTCTCAGATCCAAAAAATCAACTATGGCAACCACTCAGGGCCACTGACTATCTTACAGTTCCCCACAGGGCTCTTCCCAGCAATTTTTCGTCAATTACTAGGCATCATCACCAGAGAAGGATGGAATTTAGCTTTAAATTCAATGTCAACGGAGCACTAGGAAGAGGATTAGGATTGCTGTTTCTGTTTGTTGTCGGCCCCAGCACCACTGCCGCTGTTACTGGAAGGGGTAGCCGCACTAGCGGGCTCAATGGCCATGCCATCCCGCAATTCCAAAATTCTTGATACCGCCACCCGTTCACCGGCCTTAACTCCAGAAATGACTTGGTAGGATTGCCCCTGGATACCGCCTAAAACCACCGGGGTTTGTCTCGCTACCAATTCCATGCTGCTGGTGCCTTCTTTACTGTCACCCTGGGCATTTTTCGGTTGGGCAACAAAAATAAACTGCTGGGCACCGATGGAAGTAACCGCTGTGGTGGGGATCAAAAAGCCAGGCTGGCGGTCCCAAATAATTCTGACCCGGACGTACTGGTTATTGCGGAGGCTCCCGTCATTTTTGAAAATCACCTTAGCGAGGATGGACTGGTCACTGCGGTTGGCGGTGGGGGAAATAAAGCTGATGCGCCCCACTTCCCCTGCTTGGCCATCACTACGGACAATTTCCACTGGCAGGCCGATGCGTAGATCGTTGTATCGCTCCACTGGTACGTTGATGTCCAGCTCAAATTCTGTGTTGTTGGTGATGGTGGTGAAGCTCTGCCCCGTGCGGACAAAATCGCCAATCTGCAACGGTAAGTTACCGACAACACCACTAACCGGGGCCAAAACTCTGTTGTAGATTAATTCCTGGGAGGTAGCGCCAAGTTGGCCCTGGGCCTGTTCAATCGCGCCTTTTTGGGAGCTGACAGTAGCTCGGGAAGCGTTCACCCTTTGCACGGCGGCTTGGTAATTATCTTTGGCCTGTTGCACGGCGGATCTGGAGGCAGAGACGCTGGACTGGTTAGCTTGAACGGTAGCTTTGGCCGCTTGGACTGTTTTTTGAGCCGCTTCGGTGTTAGCTTTGGCATCTTCCAGTTGGGTGGTGCGATTGTCCAAATCCTGTTGGGGTTGTACTCCCGTTTCCACCAGGAATTGAGACCGTTTAAAGTTAATTTGGGCCAAATTCAGATTAGCTTGGGCTCGCTTTAAATCCGCTTCTCTGGTTTTTAATACCTCCTGGGAATTGGCTAAATCGGCGATCGCCCGGGCGAGATTAGCCTCTTGGGTAGTAACAAAGGACTGGGCTGCATCCCTTTCCGATTCGGAGGTGCGAAGATTAGCTTCACTGACCTGAAAATTGGACCGCTGGATGTTGAGATTACCCACGGCAGCATTGACATTTTCCTGTTGCTGGGTGGGTTCCAGGAGTAGAATGGGATCCCCTTCATTCACCTGCTGCCCCCACTGGGCATAAATCCTTAAAATACGTCCGTCGATTTTGGGTGCTAGCTCGACAAATTTGGTTGCCACCAGGTTACCGACAAATTCATTACTGTCAGTCACGGAGCTAGTTTCTAGGGTTTGCAACTGCACTGGAATGGCTTTGGGAGCACTGGCCCCTGGCTTATCCCCTCCACAGGCTGTGTTGAGCAGGGCAAGGGCCACCATTGAGCTGAGCATGGGGAACTGGGAGCGTTTTTTAACCATGGAAATTTAAAAGCCGAAAAACAACGCAACGGGAACAGTCACTTAGTTAAACGAACTAGCCGAGAAAAGCCGGTAAGAACGGTCAGTTAAGGTTATTCTATCCACTAATTCAGGGATTGATGAGCTCACAATTCTTAATATTTCTGGCAATTGTTGCTAGCTCCCCGGTGGACTAGACTACGGACTCGGGAAGGCAGTTCCAGAATTGGGTGAGAGTCTACAGAAATCGACTAAACTATGGCGACATTTACCTATGAACGACGGGTTTACCTAGGGAATACTGATGGGGCCGGGGTGGTTTATTTCAATCAGTTTTTGCAGATGTGCCACGAAGCCTATGAAAGCTGGCTCATGGCAGAAAATTTGTCTTTACAAAAAGTGATTAGTGCCGGGGATCTGGCCATACCCCTGGTTCGTGCAAGCATTGATTTTGTCTCCCCTGCCTACTGTGGCGATCGCCTGGTGGTGAAATTGACCATTACCCAGGCCAGTGCCCATCGCTTTTGCTGTGATTATCAGATCAGCCAGGCAGAATCTTTGCAAGTGGTGGCCCGGGCCCAAACCCACCACGTCTGCATTGCCTTGCCAGCTAGGAAAAAAGCGCCATTACCTCCCGCTTGGCAAGGGGCGATCGGTGACGTAGATCACCATTGAGGGGTGACTTTGGTCATTGTCAAACTAGATGGAAGCATTAGACTTGAATTTGGTGAGACTTTGCCTGGCGATCTGGCGATCGTCTACGCTTTGAGCAGTATCCGTGAAAATATCCTCCCAACCGTTGCGACCTTCCCCTTACACGGCCTACCGGGACCCTGATACGGGACAATGGCGCGTTGCTACCCAGGATCGGGAGAGGCAAGAGGAAACAAAGGAACAAAAAGATGATTTCTTCGGTGGCGACGTTCAAAAAAGCAACAATGCTCAACCACAGGGGCTGAAGGACTATTGGTCAAATTTTAATTTGCCTCCCCCAGCTTCGCGGTGAATTGGCACGACACTAGCCGCTTTTTCCCCTATCCTCTTGATCCCCCTAATCAAAACTAAAGTGTGGGAAACGCGTCGGGGAGATCTGCCCTAGTTTGTCGTAGTGGAGCCGGTCTCTGGTTTATCCTTGGGCGATCGCCTGGTTAAGACGGGTTGTGGCCCAGCCCTTTTGGTGTAGTAATAACCAGGATTGCAATAGATCCGGCCCCTGCACTGTGCCCATCAGCCCAGCCCGGAGGGATTTCATCACCACGCCTTTTTTCAGACCCAATTCTTTGGTCAAACGATTAATTTCCCCTTTGGCTTCATCCAAGGTTAACTCAGGCATATTCTGACTAAAGGTTAACGCCGCTTCTAACACCGCTTTAGCCCCTTCCACAGCCAATTGTTTTTGTCCATCTTCTTTGAGGTCTAGGCGATCGCCAAAGAGTAACTGACTTTCTGTGGCCGCATCGGTGAGCCTAGTTAAACTAGGGCCAATTAGGCTGGCCAAACTTTCCAACCAAGCTTGATCTTTTTCTAGATCAACTTGATAACCCCCGGCTTCTAAGTAGGGAATCAATAGGGGCATTAATTCCGCCGCCGGTAAAGCGTGGAGATATTGGCTGTTGATCCAATCCAATTTTTGCCAATCAAACTTAGCCCCAGCCTTGTTAACCCGCTCCAAACTGAACTGCTCCGCCGCTTCTGCCAAAGTAAAAATTTCCTGGGTCGAATCCGGGGGAGTCCAGCCCAGCAAGCACATATAATTGGCGATCGCCTGGGGCAGAAAACCCATGGAGCGAAAATCATCAATGGAAGTTACCCCATCTCGTTTGGATAATTTTTTGCCTTCCTGGTTCAAAATTAACGGCGTGTGGGCAAAGGTAGGCACCGTTGCGCCCAGGGCTTCGTAAAGCAAAATTTGCTTAGCAGTATTGGCAATGTGGTCTTCCCCCCGGATCACGTGGGTAATGGCCATGTCAATGTCGTCCACCACCACGGCCAGGTTATACAGGGGTTGGCCAAAGCCATCCTCAGCTTTTTCCGGTGTCCGGGCAATGACCATATCTCCCCCCAGATCACTGCCCTGCCAAACCATCTGTCCCCGGATTTGATCCTGCCAAATAATCTGGCGATCGTCGTCAATGCGAAAACGAATCACCGGCTGGCGACCTTCCGCGAGAAAAGCCGCTTCCTGTTCCGGGCTTAAATTACGATGGCGATTATCGTAACGGGGAGCTTGGTTATTGGCCTTTTGGGCTTCCCGCATTTGCTCCAATTCTTCACTGGTGCAGTAACAGCGGTAGGCTAGGCCCTGGTCCAACAACTTTTGGATCGCTTGGCGGTAATGATCCAGCCGTTGGGTTTGGAAAAAAGGCCCCTCATCCCAATTCAGGCCCAACCATTGCAGTCCCGACTGAATATTTTCCGTGTATTCCGGCTTGGAGCGCTCCAAATCCGTGTCCTCCACCCGCAGAATAAAAGTGCCTCCGGTGTGGCGGGCAAACAACCAATTAAAAACGGCGGTGCGGGCAGTCCCAATGTGGAGATTTCCGGTGGGACTGGGGGCAATGCGGACACGGACAGTCACAGGTTTTCCTCGTTGCAATAATTTTCTGGGCGGTTATTCATCCTACCCCAAAGCTTTGCACCCATTGATGGTGGGAGGGTGGCGGGAGTTAAACTCCATGGCCAATTTTCCTTGGTGATGGGAGTAATATGAGGTGAGGGAGTTAACTTACCGTTACCCATGAATAGCATTTCTGCGCCACTGGATTCGTCCTCCCAAGACCCCTTTCTTAGTTTGTTGCAGGCTTTGCAGCGCACTGATTTTTATCCCCACCGCGTTCAAAAACCGATTCAGTGTCTACAAACCCATTGTTCGGTGGTGTTTTTGACGGGGAAATATGCCTACAAGTTAAAAAAGCCGGTTGATTTAGGCTTTTTAGATTATTCAACTCCGGCGAAGCGCAAACATTTTTTAGAAGAAGAGTTGCGTTTAAATTCCCCCGTGGCACCGGATATTTACCAGGAAGTTTTAGCAGTTGAATTAAAAGATAACCAATGGCAGTGGCAGGAGAAAGAAGAGCCCACTGGAGATAATAATAACTCTCAGCCGAAGGATTATCTGCTAAAAATGGCTCAATTTCCCCAAGACTGTTTGCTTTTATCTTTGTTTGAACAGGGGAAGCTATCTAGCCAAGACATTATTGCCCTGGCCAAAAGAGTGGCGGAATTTCACCAGGGTACGGTAACCAATGCTGAAATTACTGGTTTTGGCGATCCGGAGGTAATTCGGCAGTCTGTATCAGCTAATTTCTCGGCGACGGAAAAATATTTAGGCATTGCCCAGGAGCCCAATAAATATCAACAAATTCGCCAATTTAGCGAGAATTTTTACCAAAGCCAGGAGCAAATCTTTCGAGAGAGACAGGCCATGGGCAGAATCCGTGAATGCCATGGTGATCTGCATTTGAGAAATTTATGTCAGTGGCGGGGAAAGATTCAATTATTTGATCGTATTGAGTTTAACCAACCATTTCGTTTTGTGGACGTGATGTATGACATTGCCTTTACGGTGATGGATTTGCAAGCAAAAGGTCGAACAGATTGGGGTTATCTATTTCTCAATACTTATCTTGAACAAACGGGGGATTGGCATGGTTTACAGGTGTTACCATTTTATCTCTGCCGCCAGGCCTATGTGCGGGCGAAGGTAACTTCTTTTCTATTAGATGATGCCAATTTAACTAAGGTAGAAAAGGAACAAGCCTTAGGGACGGCTAAAGATTATTACCACTTGGCGTGGCAGTATAGTCAGCAGGGCCAACAAATAAAGAGAGAAATAGTTTTAATGGCTGGGTTGTCTGGGTCAGGAAAAAGCACCGTTGCCCAGCAACTTGGTCAACTTTTACCCGCTGTTCATATCCGCTCCGATGCGGTACGTAAACATTTGGGAGGAGTAAACTTAAACAAGCCGGGGAAAGCCAATTTGTACAGCAAGGCTATGACAGAAAAGGTTTATCACCAATTGCTTGATTTAGCTGCTCTAGTGGTCAACTCCGGTTTTAATATCATTCTCGATGCCAAATTTGACCGGGTATCATGGCGATCGCCAATTGTCGAATTTGCGTTACGGGAACAGCTTTCTTTAACCATTATCAATTGCGATGCTCCCATAGAAGTTTTAACCAAACGTCTGCAGTCTCGCCGGGGAGATATTTCCGATGCTACTGAGACGTTGTTACTGCTCCAGGCCCTAGATTGGGAAGATTTCACCGAATCGGAAGAACCGTGGATTTTTTACTTCGATACCTCTAGCGTGGAAGAAAACCATTTACCCGAAGAACTTTTACGAATATTTCTCCCCCCGTCTGATTGATGTTTAGGTCAGCTTGGGCTACGGTTATGGAGCAATGAAGCTATATTGTGCGTTAGGAGTTGGCTAATTATGTCGGTGGTGTTGACGGTCGGCGATCGCCAGGTAAGGGAGGACGAATTGTATTCCCTACTGGTGGAGTATCAACTATTGCCCCATTTAGCCCGGGAAATCTTACTTGATCAGGCAGTGGCCCACATCCAACTGACCCCGGAAGAAGAACAGCAGAATTTAGCGCTTTTTTACCAACAAACCCAGATTACCAACGAAGAACAAAGACAGGCCTGGTTAAAGCAATCCGGCATGACCCTGGAGCAACTGGAAAAGTCAATTCTGCGCACCGGTCGTTTGGAAAAATTTAAACATCAAACCTGGGACGACCAACTGGAAGGGCATTTCCTCAACAGCAAAGATAAATTAGACCAGGTCATCTATTCCCTGATCCGTAGTCGAGATTCCGGCATTATTCAAGAACTATATTTTCGGATTCAGGAAGGAGAGGGGGATTTTAGTTCCTTAGCTCGGCAGTATTCCGAGGGGCCAGAGGCCCAAAATGGCGGCTTGATTGGCCCTGTTGAGCTAAATGTGCCCCATCCCCAAATAGTACAACTACTGAAAGGTACCCCCGCCGGACAACTCTGTCTGCCGATCGCCGTGGGAGAGTGGTGGATTCTGCTCAGGCTAGAAAAATACATTTCTAGTCAACTGGATGACAATATCCGGCAACGGTTGCGCAACGATCTTTTCCAAACCTGGTTGAGTCAACAAATCCAAACCAAAATCGAGTTTGCTGTCCCTTCTCCCCCTGAAGCATCGCAGATAGATACTGATTTGGTCGTAACTCAGGAATAACCAGCCCTAGCCCTTTGCCCTTGTCTTAGGCAGCCCTTCCCCAAGGGAATGCTTGCTTAGCGGGGGCTAACCTATGCAAAAATGGAAACTCTATGCCCACAGTGCCTTTTTTGGGCTTCTGTGCCCGTAGACCCTGTCAATCAACCAAGCCAACCCTAGAGAAAAGCCCTATGAATGTCGGCGATCGTGTTCGAGTCACCTCCTCCGTTGTGGTTTACCACCATCCAGAACATAAAAAAATAGCCTTTGATTTGCAGGATATGGAAGGAGAAGTGGCCGCCGTATTGACCGAATGGCAGGGCAGACCCATTAGTGCCAATTTGCCAGTGTTGGTGAAATTTGAAAAACGGTTCAAAGCCCATTTCCGCCCTGATGAAGTCACCATTATTGAGGGTTAATCTACTTCTCTTCAATGGAGTGCTGTGGCTTTTTCAATTATTTACTCAATCAAATTGATTAGAATGTTGATTGAGTGAGATTTGACTCTTTTCAGTAACATTGGAGATTCTTCAGAAGCTTTGCCCATGGCTAAATCAGAGAAAGAAGGTAATCCATCCCCAGAATCAGGTAGGGAACAGCCCTGGTGGAATCGTCCTGTGTTGGGGAAAGGAAGCCTAATCGAAGGTATTATCCAGACCAAACCAATGGTACCGGAAGAAGCTTTAATTGAGCGCAGAAAACATGCCAATGATCTCTATATTTTTGCTAAAACGGCTGAGGCGATCGACAGTCCCCAGTTTTTAGACCAAGAATTCATCACCTATATCAAAATTCAATATATGTTGGACAATGATCTGGGGGAATATGCGGGACTTAAACAAAGTTACCGATACTTGGAGCTAGCTATTGATGTCAAAGATTTACTCTTGTTTATCAATCAAACTGAGCTTAGATACCGGGGTTATAAGCAACAGGAATTTTATGACCAGGTGCCCCATATCCTTAAAGAATCTGAGGATGCCGACACTTTCAAACAACAGCTAGAAGCCACTGTAGTTGAAGCTATTGACCAAACAAAAACCCCGGAGGGGAAAGATGCTCTCAGCCACTACGTTGATAACCTAAAGCAAATCTCAGATAATCCCCTAGGACTCAACTTGCTGAGAAGATTTCATTCTTTTGAACAGTCTGACTATTCTGTGTTAGTGACTATTTCAGACTTAATTCGTAATATTGAAATTCGCAATATTCATGACCTTGCCATTTTAACTCATCTGGTCAACAAAAACATTGCCGTTTTTGATAAAATTAGTCAAATTATTCAGATACCAGCGGAAAAAAATAATAGTCGTTCCTTTGCTTTAATGATACAATTCATTGCTCTTAACCATCAACATGGCAATACGGCCCTAAAATTTGAACAATTAATTAAAGTACTGCGGCAATGGTTAAAGCATTATTACTCAATTATCAATATTCAACAAGCTTATCCTGAAGCTGACTACAAACAACCACCAGAATTTGCTGAACTAATTGCGGGAGAAAAAATTTATCGAAAATACTTGAATATTCTAACAGATAAAACTCAACAAATTTATTACTATGACCTGGGACAAAATGTACCTCTATAAAATTTAGGAAATTTTATCTCTTTTATTCCTAATTAACGAACAAAATTTTAAAGTTTCTAGTTGACTTGCCCAAGTTCTCTATTCGGCACACTGAAACTAAGTTTTTTCCATAGTGAGTGGTTTAAAAGTTGATCAATCTCACCCTGGGTATGTAGTCCCCGATAAATTAGACAATGGACTTGGGTTAATTAGCTAATATGGATACAATCCTATTTTTCAGTCCGTCTATTGTCTATGGCGTCAATATTTCTTCGGCTTTGAGTGTCACTATGGGTTCCAATTTCCCCAACAGGAAAAGTTTGCCAATGGCCGGAGATGGGTTTGAGCAATCCATAGCTAGATTGATTGTGAGCATTATTCCGGTGCAAGCAATTTATTATTGGTACTTGAGGGCTACCCCTGCCGAAGCAGAATTTATCCCGACCCTCTCCATTGTTCTCCAGACTGAGCATGCCCCACAGTTTGTGGCGGAAAAATGCTTCAAATTTATTGGCGATCGCCAAGAAGAGTTACAACGGGGAAAGAGCTTATTAACCGATTTAAAACAACACTGGCAAGAAATTAACCCAGCTAGTTTTGCTTCTGGGGCAGGGCAGGGAAACATCCATAACGATTTGCCTTATTTCCTCTTACCTATTTTTCAGCACAATCAATATGTTGGTGGCATTTGTTTAGTTGGGCCCCACGATCAATGGCGTCTTGAGCAATATTTGTTCCTGCAGGAAGTGGGTACGGTGTTTGCCTACCAATACCATGGCAGATCTGAAACTTTGGCTCCCCAAGGAAGTTCCAATGAGACCCCCATGACGATTAACTTGAGCCATATTCACCACGAATTTAGGACTCCCCTCACAGCCATCATTGGTTTTGCTAGAATGCTAAGGGATGAACTTTATGGCAAATTAAACCTTAAACAACACCAATATGTGCAAGGCACTTTAAACTCCGCTGAACACTTACTATCCCTGGTGAATGATTTTCTCGATCTATCAAAAATTGATGCCCGTTGCGAAGAATTATTTTATGAACAGGTTGCAGTGGAAGACCTATGTCTTTCCGTAATTTCCATGGTGCAAACTAAAGCTAAGGAAAAGCAATTAGCCCTAAATTTGACCATTGATGATGGAGTAGATTTTTGCTATGTCGATCAAAGGCGTTGGAAACAAATCTTAATTAATCTCCTTTCCAACGGAGTAAAATTTACTCCCCAAGGGAGTGTGACCTTGGCGGTAAAAGCCACCGATGAAGCATTAATTTTTTCCGTGATTGACACTGGCATTGGCATCAACCCGGAAGACCAGAGGGATTTGTTTCAACCTTTTAAGCAAATTTCCCGGCCCCTTAGTTTTGCTGAAAAAGGTACGGGCCTAGGGCTGGCCCTCTCCCGTCGCCTGGCCCAACTCCATGGCGGTGATATTCAATTAACTTCAACTCCTGGGGTTGGTAGCTGTTTTTCAGCTATTCTGCCCCTGAAAACACCGGCCAAAAATCACCAAACTTGACAATGGAGTGATTGAAAATTGGCAGTTTTATGGATAAAATTCTGTTGTTAAAATCATCACAATTTACTGAACTTAGGATAAAAACAAACATGGGAGAATCAAAGCGTCGTAAACAATCCCTTGGCGATCGCTATGGCCAGGATCAACGGGTTGTCGAGTGGTTGCCTTTAACCAAAAAACAAGCCGAGGATTTCTATAAATGGACTACCAAAGGAGCCTGGATTGGCATTGGTGTGATGGCCGGCTTGTGGGTCACAGTCAGATTTATTGGCCCCACTTTTGGCTGGTGGACCGTCCAATAAACCGGCGATCGCCGAGTCCCAACGTCGGGAAAAGCAGTTAAGATGGAGAGGACGCCGTTCTTTGCCGCCCTATGGTTACCCTTAATGAAACTGACTTGTTGGTGGTTCGGGGAGTTCAGTTCCGGGACCTGGAAAATTTAGATAAACTGACCGACCAACAGGGGGCAACGTCGGGACGTTCTTTAGCGAGTAGATTACCGCATAATCCTTTCTGGTACGGCATGCTCAGGGCCTTGGGTTGTTTTCCCAATCCGTTGCAACATCTTTTCCATTGCTTTGTGGCGGAACAGAAACCCCAGGGTACCATCAGTGGCTTTGTGCAAGTGGCCCCATTCAACACCAGTCGCTCCACTTGGAAAATAGAGCAACTATCGGTACAAACCCAGGCCATTCAACCGGAATTGGTAACAGACCCGAAAGGTATGGGATCCCAGCTATTGCGCTACTGTTTTCAAAATGTCTGGGAAGCTCGCACCTGGGTGTTGGATGTGGATGTAAACGATAAAAATATCCTTGCTCTTTACCGGCAGAATGGTTTTCAGCCCCTAGCCCAGATTACCCATTGGTCTTTGTCGGCGGAACTGTTGACCAATCTGGCCCAGAACGATCCTGATTTACCCAATTTACTGCCTGTCAGCAATGCTGATGCGGCCCTACTCTGTCAGCTTGATTGTGTTTCCATGCCTCCTTTGATGCGTCAGGTATTTGACCGCCATGTGGCGGATTTCAAACGGCGCTTTCTGAGTTCTTTATTAAACCGTTGGCACAATTGGTACACCCACCAGGAAGAAGTTAGTGGCTACGTCTTTGAACCCCAGCGTAAAGCGGCGATCGCCTATTTCAAACTTACTCTGTCCACCGATGGTCAACAGGCCCACCAAGCAGAATTAACCGTACATCCTGCCTACACTTGGCTCTATCCCAAATTGTTAGTGAAAATGGCCCAACTAGTGCAAGGTCTTCCCCCCCAGGCCCTAATGTTAGAATCAGCGGATTATCAACATGAACGGGAGGAATATTTGGAACAGTTGGGGGCTCAGCGTCAGCAACATCGTTTGTTGATGTCCCGTTCCGTCTGGCACAAACTCAAAGAAACTAAGCCAGAGCGATTGCAACTTTCCGAAGTATTACAGGGATTACAACCATTGCCCCGCACCCCCATTCCCAGTCGTATTTCCCTACTAAATCTGCCGTTAAAATCCCAAAAGGACCGTCCAGATAATCAAGATAAACAGGCTAATTTAGGGCATGAAGATTTACCGGAAAATGGCCATCACATTTAAACTTCAGATAAAGTTAAAAGCCTGTTGGTAACATCCTAATTTGCCCACTTAATTCACTAAGATTGGGAAGTCTTTGTGTAATATCTTTCCCAATCGAGGGGGGCTGAGAAGACTAAATTCCAACAATTTAATTGTTTAAACATTATCTTAAGAAGAAGCTTTCTCTTGGTCTGGATTGGGGACGGGATCATAACCCCCCGGATGGAGGGGATGGCAGCGTAAAATCCTTTTCAGAGCCAAATAACTCCCCCGCCAGACTCCGTGGATTTCCATCGCATCTAGGGCATACTGAGAGCAGGTGGGCTGGAAACGACAACTGGGCGGAAACAATGGTGAAATCAAAATTCGATAGATTTTGATCAGAGTTAAAAGCAACTTTTTCATCATTTATTAGTAACTATTGATCACAGAATAACAACTTTTCAATTGGGACTTGAATTAATCTTTAAATTTTCGTTGTTAACAACTAATTTATCTATATTTATTGCTCAAACATAATGCCATGGCTACATTTCCACGTTGTTAGATGGGCGCCAAGCCTCATATAATATGCCATAACCCTGATCCAATCTAGCTTCCGGTCTCCGACCTCCCTATGAAAAGTGCTTTTTTAGACCGTCTCCACAGTCCCGATCGCCCGGTATTAGTCTTTGATGGGGCTATGGGTACAAACCTGCAGGTGCAGAACCTAACGGCGGCGGATTTTGGGGGGGCGGAATATGAAGGCTGTAATGAATATTTAGTCCATACTAAGCCAGAGGCCGTAGCCACGGTGCATCGTGCTTTTTATGAAGCGGGGGCCGATGTGGTGGAAACAGATACCTTTGGGGGGACGCCCTTGGTGTTGGCGGAGTACGATTTAGCAGAGCAAAGTTATTACTTAAATAAAACGGCGGCGGAGTTGGCCAAGTCGGTGGCGGCGGAATTTTCTACCCCAGAAAAGCCTCGATTTGTGGCCGGCTCCATGGGACCAGGCACTAAGCTGCCTACCTTAGGGCATGTGGACTATGATAATCTCAAGGATGCCTATGTGGTTCAGGTGCGGGGTTTATACGACGGCGGGGTGGATTTATTGCTAGTTGAAACCTGCCAGGATGTGTTGCAAATTAAGGCGGCCCTGAACGCTATTGAACAGGTCTTTACCGAAAAAGGCGATCGCCTGCCGTTGATGGTGTCAGTAACCATGGAAACCATGGGAACCATGCTGGTGGGTACAGAGATGGCGGCGGCCTTGGCCATTTTGGAACCCTATCCCATCGATATTTTGGGGCTGAACTGTGCCACCGGGCCGGACTTGATGAAGGAGCACGTCAAATATCTTTCTGAACATTCTCCCTTTGTGGTGTCCTGTATTCCCAATGCTGGTTTGCCAGAAAACGTTGGCGGCCAAGCTTTTTATCGCCTCACCCCGGTGGAACTTCAAATGTCCCTGATGCACTTCATCGAAGATTTGGGGGTACAGGTCATCGGCGGGTGTTGCGGCACTAGGCCCGATCACATTAAGGCTTTGGCGGACATTGCCAAGGACTTGCATCCCAAAGAGCGTCAACCCCAGTACGAACCCAGCGCCGCTTCCATCTATTCCACCCAAACCTACGCCCAAGAAAATTCCTTTTTAATTATTGGCGAACGCCTCAATGCCAGTGGCTCCAAAAAATGTCGGGATCTGCTCAACGAGGAAGATTGGGACAGCCTGGTTTCCCTGGCTAAATCCCAGGTAAAAGAAGGGGCCCAAATCCTTGATGTCAATGTGGACTATGTTGGCCGGGATGGGGTGCATGACATGAAAGAATTAGCTTCCCGGCTGGTTAATAATGTCACCCTACCGTTGATGCTAGACTCTACCGAATGGCAAAAAATGGAAGCAGGGCTGAAGGTTGCTGGGGGAAAATGTATCCTCAATTCCACCAACTACGAAGACGGGGAAGAACGGTTTTATAAACTGCTAGAAATTGCCAAAGAATATGGGGCGGGTATTGTCATTGGTACCATTGATGAAGATGGTATGGGTCGTACCGCCGACAAGAAATTTGAAATTGCCAAACGGGCCTACGAAGCGGCGATCGCCTTTGGTTTACCAGCCACGGAAATATTTTTTGATCCCCTGGCATTACCCATTTCCACAGGCATTGAAGAAGATAGAGAAAACGGCAAAGCAACGGTGGAGGCCATTAAACGCATTCGAGAAGAATTACCCGGTTGCCATATCTTATTGGGAGTTTCTAACGTTTCCTTTGGTTTGAATCCCGCCGCCCGCCAGGTACTCAATTCCATTTTTCTACACGAATGTATGCAGGTGGGTATGGATGCAGCTATTGTCAGTGCCAATAAGATTTTACCTCTGGCAAAAATCGACCCAGAACAACAACAAGTGTGCCTAGATTTAATCTATGATCGCCGGAAATTTGATGGGGAGCGCTGTACCTATGATCCGTTAACCAAACTCACCACTTTATTTGAAGGCAAAACCACCAAACGGGATAAGTCCGGTGATGCTAATTTACCTGTGGAGGAACGACTCAAGCGCCACATTATTGATGGGGAAAGATTGGGCTTGGAAGATGCTTTAAATGAAGCCTTAAAACTCTACCCTCCCCTAGATATTATTAACATCTATTTATTAGATGGGATGAAAATAGTCGGGGAATTATTTGGTTCCGGACAAATGCAATTGCCTTTTGTGTTGCAATCGGCCCAAACCATGAAAGCGGCGGTAGCATTTTTAGAACCCCATATGGATAAGGATGATTCGGCCGACAATGCCAAGGGTACTTTTTTAATTGCCACCGTTAAGGGGGATGTCCACGACATTGGCAAAAACTTAGTGGACATTATTCTTTCCAACAATGGTTATCGGGTGGTCAATTTAGGCATTAAACAGCCAGTGGAAAACATTATCGAAGCCTACAAAGAACATAAGCCTGACTGTATTGCCATGAGTGGTTTATTGGTCAAATCCACTGCCTTTATGAAGGAAAATTTAGAGGTTTTCAATCAAGAAGGCATTACGGTGCCAGTAATTTTAGGGGGAGCCGCGTTAACTCCTAAATTTGTCCATCAAGATTGTCAAAACACTTACAAAGGCCAAGTAATTTACGGTAAGGATGCCTTTGCTGATTTGCATTTCATGGATAAACTTATGCCCGCTAAAAGTGCTGCTAGCTGGGATGATTTCCAAGGATTTTTGGGCGAATATGCCGAAGAAAATGGCCACGCCCCCATGGCAGATAATGATGCCAAAACTAACTTTGGCATTGAAGAAGAAAAGTTAATTGATGCCAGTGAACAATCCACGGAGCCAGAGGTAATTGATACAGTCAGATCCGAGGCGGTGGACTCTAATATTGCAAGGCCAGTGCCACCCTTTTGGGGAACCAAAATTTTACAACCCAGTGATATTTCCCTAGAGGAAGTATTTCTCCTCTTGGACTTGCAAGCTTTATTCGTCGGCCAGTGGCAATTCCGCAAACCCAGGGAGCAATCCAGGGAAGAGTACGATCAATTTTTAGCAGAGAAAGTTCACCCAATTTTGGTGGAATGGAAAGCCAAAGTCATGGCGGAAAATTTACTCCATCCCACCGTGGTTTATGGTTATTTTCCCTGTCAATCTCAGGGCAATACCTTATTAATTTACGATCCTGAACTAGTCAGCCAAAATAATGGCCAAATTCCCCCGGATGCAACGGCGATCGCCGAGTTTGAATTTCCCCGCCAAAAATCAGGGCGGCGACTTTGTATTGCGGACTTTTTTGCCAGCAAGGAATCGGGACTAACGGATGTATTTCCTTTACAAGCGGTGACAGTGGGGGAAATAGCAACGGAATATGCGAGGGAACTATTTGCCGGAGATAATTACACCGACTACCTCTACTTCCATGGTATGGCGGTACAAATGGCGGAAGCTTTAGCGGAATGGATCCACCAACGGGTACGACAGGAGTTGGGCTTTGGTCATTTAGATCCTGATAATATCCGCGATATTCTTCAACAACGTTACCAAGGCTCTCGCTACAGTTTTGGTTATCCCGCTTGCCCCAATATGCAAGATCAGTACACCCAATTAGAACTGTTACAAACAGAACGAATTGGCTTGTATATGGATGAAAGTGAACAGGTTTATCCGGAGCAATCGACCACGGCGATCATCGCCTACCATCCTGCGGCTAAATATTTCAGCGCTTAAAATTCCCATACTCTCTTATTTGACATTGTGCCCAAGAAAATTAGAGAATTAAAAACGATGCTTTTTCAATCAGGTTTTACTTGTAAATCTGGCAAGGGGAGTCATACAAAATGGTATCATCCCCTACTGGATGGAATAGTTACACTTTCTGGTAAAGACGGCAGTGATGCTAAGTTTTATCAAGAAAAGGATGTTTTACAAGCTATTCAAATTGTTAAACAAAAAGGAGAAGATTGATGATGGAAAATGTTCAAAACCATTATTCTTTAATTATTCAATGGTCAGATCTTGATAACTGCTTTGTAGTCAGTTTACCTGAATGGGGTGATTTTTGTCACACCCATGGGGATACCTATGAGGAGGCTTGCCAACAAGGGAAGGAGTTGTTGGATTTTTTAATTAAAACTACGCTAGAGGAAGGGAATATTTTGCCTATTCCTCAATCTTTTCAACAACCATTAGTTACGACTTAAGTTAAGACAAGTACAATTAAGAAATAGATTAAAGAACGTAAATAATTTTATAAACATGATTAACTTTTCATACCCAGGTATATAGCAATGCTATTTAATTTTTCAAGCTTAATAATTTTGAGCAGCTTGTTCTGCCTCTGCTGTGCTCACAGGTAAAATATTGACAGACGTTAAAATGCTGGCAATTGCTTGTTCAATTTTCAATGCACGTTGGGGATTTAGGGCTAAGCCATATTGTTGAAATGGTAATCTCAATGGGTGGGATTTGTTTTAGTTTAATTGTTGTTCTCGGTTCTCCCTTAATAAAGTCACTAATCACACAAGTATTAAGCAAGTAGCGCATTAGAATAACTCCGGTTCCCAGGGAGGGAGAAGTTCATCTCGGTAAGACTCAAATTCAGGGAAATCGGGAAAACCGTCGTAAGACAGAATAACTTCTGGCCATTGGGAAGTGGGAACGTTAGGTATTTCAATTATTTGGGGTAAGGCTTGCAAAATGATGGTTTGTAAAGGGACATTTGATGTTTTTGCTTGACGGAGTAAATTTTATTCAAGGTCTGGCGGTAGATTGATCGTAATTTGCATTCTCTTTTCCCTCAGAGATTAACTATTTGTTAATTTTTGGGCGCAGATTGTTGTTCAATTTGTGAAGGAGAGCCGTTTAACCATTCCTTTAGTTCATCATTAAATACACCAGAGAATGGTATAGCAATAAAAGCGGCAATACTTCCAATCACAGCAAGCATAATCTCCCAATTAAATCTTTTTTGTTTCTCTGCGCTAGAATAAGTCACATTACTATTTGTGCCGACTGGAGCGTTAATTGTTGAATTTGAAATAACATTTGAATTGGAAATGTTGTTAGTAATCTTAGGGTCATCTTGCATTTTTTCTGTCCTCTTGTCTATGGTACTAAGTTGATTGGATAAATCTAAATTAGAGGGCTCTGGGATAATTAAAAATTGAAGAAATTCTTCTGGTGTAAAAGGTTTCCAGGTTTCACGGCGCATATTTTGTTGTGCATAAATCAGTGTTTCTTTTAATCTAGGAAGATGGGGCAACTCTTTGATAAGACGTTCAATTTCAGCACAAGCTTCGATAGTCTCTTTGTCTCTTAATTGTGATAGAGTTTGATCTCGAAACCATGTGATATTATCTCTAGGGCTAACTATATGAGCCATTGTTTCATTACGGTGATCTAGATCTTCATCATAAGGATATTGATGGACTAACCAGACATATAAGTCTGCAATTTGCTTTTCATTTAAGTCAAGCTTGATTCCACTTAAATTATAAGAAGCGGCTAATTCAAATGCCTCGCGTCCAAACTGCTCATCTGCCGTAATCTTTTCCCAGATTACATTCCAGGTATCTGGATCTGAATAAGTGATAAGTGCTTTAATGGCGAACAATGCTTTTTGTCGTTCACTATCAAGTTCACTATTAGTATAATTTCGTATTGTGGATAAAGCGATATCTTTGGCTTGAACAGCTCCTTGCTCAATAAGTTTTTCTAATAGCTTTCTAAATACGTTAGGCTTTAATTGAGAATCTTTTACTTTTTTTGTCAAGTTATTTTCTAATTTTTCATCCCAACACATCTCTAAGCGATCAATCACAAAAATATTATTATCTTGATTTTTTTGTCAATCAATTTTAAAAGCGTTGTCAAAAATTCATCTGGAGAATGGTGATATGAGAGGCTGACTAATTTTCGGCAATTTTCTCTTGGATTTGAGTCAATGAAACTATTAGGAACTGACAGGATTATGGGTGTCCATCTTTTCCATATATCCGTTGAAAAATTGTCTAAAATTCTTGGAGCTTCCGTCAAGATTAACTGTAATGCCTTGCAACCATACAATTCGGAAAAATTATATGTATTTGTTCCTATCCAGCTATAATCTATATCTGTTTGCTGTTGAATATATTGAATTGCCCCCTGAATAATTCTTTTTTTTGTTGCTTGCTCTGCTTCTTTCCATCCCGGAAGCTGAGTCAGATCTAATTCTAAGTTATGACCATAACGTTTGCTTTGTGGCAGTAAAGTCATTTCTCGATTTAGTCGCCACCATGCGGATAAATCTCCCGATTCTAACTGCTCTAAACAGTCAATAACTCTTTCTTTTGGTGGAGGATCTAGCAAGTTTGGCTTATTCCAGGAATTTCTCATTTTAAAATAATGATCACGTAATTGAGTCGCTTCTTCTGAGTCCAACTCAATTGGAGCAAAGTCAGAATAAAAAACAGTACTGAGAATAGAATTCTTTTTAGTAGCTTCAATAACATCAATTATCTGCCCTGTATTTCGGCGATCAAATATTATCTTAATTAGTTTAGCCCACATTCTTTGTTTTGTTTCATCGTTAGAATCTTGGAGTTTTTCTAACATCCAACTAACATCATTTGAGCTTACAATTGACTCTGTCATTGAGCTTGTTAAAAAATAAAAATCTTTATCTTCATTTTTCTCCGCAATCTTTTCAACCAAATTTTCAATAAGAGCATAACGCTTTTGATTGTTTCCCAAAAGTGATTCTTGAAATTCAGCTTGTAAACTTGGAGAATGGCTAATGATTTTCTGATGCTCTTTCCATTGTAATAATGCTACTTGCGTAAAACCCTCCAGTACTCCAGGAATGTCAAAGTGTTCCCATGCTTTTAACAGAATTGCATCTCCTAGTTCTTCAAATGGATGCCCAAAGCATCGCACACCTTGAGTTTTCAGCCAGTCGAGAGCAATAACTAAATCTTCGGAATCAAGTTGTGGAACTAACTCAGACTCAAGAAAATATCGATGCATTCCAAGCAAATTTATCCTTTTCGGTGGAGTGAGCGCCTGAAATAATTCTTCGGCTGTTAGTTGCCTTGGCCAGAGTGCTTTCAACGCATAGGCTTTTAGTTCATCTTCCTCATCTTCTAGTAGAGCATTGAGTACGAGTGGCTTTAACCTTAATTTTGTAGACAAGTCACCTATTGAACTAATAGCACGGGCGGCATTAACTCTTGCACTTATTGGTTGTGATAAATCAAGAGCCAGATCCGCTAATTCATCCTGAAGCTCAGAGAGATTACATTCTATGGCAATATCAATTGCTATCCTTCGTGTGTCCTCTTTCTTGCTGGAATCACAAATATAAGCTTTCAACTGCTCAGCTAGCTCAGAATGTTTTAATTTTGCGTAATTACGAACGTTGTGAAATCCTCGATCAAATAGTTTTTCTTCCTCATATTGCGCTAATAAACTAGCAACAATTGACGCTCGAAGCTCTGAATCGGTGGGTATATCGGTTTGCAAAAGGACGTCAGGATCAGTTCTAATTATCTCTTCAAACACATCATTTCTCATGGAAGCTAACCAAGCTGCCGTTTCATGAAGTTGTGGAATAAGCTTAGGATTGGAATCGGCAGAAGAGTAAAACAATGCCTTTATCTTTGATAAATCAATATTTTTTTGTGTCAAATACCAAGCAGCCAAAAACTCAGCATAGGTTTGGTGTGCCCATCCCATTCGATCCGATCCACGAGATGAAAATAAACCATTATCTAAAACTTCTTTAATTACTTCTTGAGTAACCTCAAATTCTTTTCCATTTGATCCTTCACAACCGAAACACAACTTTTGAAGAGGAACATCTTCAGCAGGAACTTGTTCCTGTCCAACGCCAGTCCACACAGCAAATTGGTTGGTAAAAATTGTCACAGCAGCAATTCGAGCTGCAATAATCAAACGTTGATCAATATCTAAATTGCCTGTCTCCTTTAAGGCATGACGACATTTGCTTACTTCTTCACAAAGACACTTACATCCCTCAAGATAAAATTCATAACGTTTCTGTTCTAGAGGAAATTGAGATTTATGACGGCGATAGGTGTTTAATAAAAATCTTAGAGAGATTGGTTTAATCGCTAGGGGTACAATATCCCTATCCCTTTGGTTAATTGCTTTCAGAAAGTCATCGGAAGAAAAACCTTCAGCTTCCACAGCGTTGATAACGTCTATACGGCGAAGTGGAGCTAGTTCATAATGCAAAGTTATCTTCTCCCCAAAAAGCCTTTAGACCATCCTCTAAAATGGCTGGAAACACGAAAGTTCGACAAGTTAAACGGAGATGAAGACGATTAATATGGCTTTGGTACTGAGGTTTCTTAAATTCATCTACCAATCCTATTGCCAGGTTTTTGATGCTCAAAAGCCCCTCATCAAGACTATCTAAAAACAGATAGAGGTGATGGCTGCCCTTTAACCAATTAATAAAAGTTTCATCCTTAAATAAATCCTCTCTTAAATTAGTAAAGGATCGAAGATTCAAGATTAGGACTTTGTTAGATTCGCAGATTGTTTTTTCGGTATATTTTTTCAGCTTTTCCAGTTCGTTGGTTTTTCCAATGCCAGGTTCACCTAATAAAATAAGGCAGGGGACATCAGTAAATTCCTCTAAACTAACTAAGTCTGGGTTACATGCTTTGCCCCATTCTGTATTTGGATCGTCTAAGTAACCGCCATCCCTCAGACTTATGTTGCCTGAGCGAGGACACCAGAACCGCTTCCAATTATAGTTTTGTTGCGACATGCTCAGCCGAACGGGAAAACTTTTTAACTTAAGGATAAATTTCTCTGAAACTTTATTAATTATAATCTATGTGCCCCTAGCATCAGGGATTAAGGCAAGAACACCATTTGGTTAATGTAGGGAGTCACAGGGGTATTGCCGTTATCTCAAAGATCCTTAAAAATTTCATTAACAGTTAACGATAACTGGGGAAACGTAGGGGACTGAATTGCCATAGAGCCTTCAAAATTACCGACTTCCTGATAATTCTCTGAAGCCAATTCTAAAACCAAAATTGATTGCGTTTGAGGATCAACAATCCAATATTCAGGAATGCCACAGGCTTGATATTGTTGACGCTTGGCAATGTAGTCCCGCTCCCGTTGCAATTCCCCCGGACTGACAACTTCCACCACCAATAAGGGCGGCAACATCGATAACCGAATCGTATTGCGTTTAGCTAATTGGGCAATATGCTCCTCTCGAATAATCGTCAAATCAGGAAAACGGTTTTTGGGCTCACCGTGAACCTCTAATTCCAAACCGTTGCCCCGCACCCGATCCGTGCCCAACATTAAGGCAAAAACAAGAAATAAACGATTGGCAATTTGAAAATTTAATCCTGACTCTGTTGGCACAGCAATTAATTCCCCATTGAATAATTCATAGAGTTGATCAGTATCGTCTTCGTAAGCAAGATACTCTGCAAAGCTTTTAAAGCGAGGCTGAAGCGCTAACATATGCCACCGTTTTCAGAGATAATTAGGCTTTTATTTTAACGATTTAGTGATTTTATGGCGATCGCCAAATTCGAGTTTCCTCGGCAAAATCAGGGCGAAGGCTTTGTATTGCGGACTTATTTGCCTCCAAGGAATCAGGCATTACTGATATTTTTCCTATGCAAGCGGTGACAGTAGGGGAAATAGTAGCGGGATATGCGAGAGAAATATTTGCTGGCGATAATTACACCGATTATCTCTACCCAGAGCAATCCACCACAGCGATCATCACCTACCACCCCAGTGCCAAATATTTCAGTACCTAACCTACTCTCCGGTAATGGCCAATCCTTCCACCCAAACCCGAGGACAGACTCCCCCTGGGGTAACTTCCGCTTCCGGTTCTAGGCAAACAATAGTTTTTAAAACTTCCAAAAAGTCCCCTGCCACCGTGGCCGCATCAATGCTTTGCTTTTCACCTTTGTTTACTAACCAGCCGTCAAAGGGTAGAGAAAAAGAACCCTGGAGAGAATTGACCCCGGCGTGGAGGGCTTGAAGTTTGTCTATGTAAACTACGTTTTCTGCTTTGTCCAAGCTATAGCTTTTTTCTGAAGCTTCCTCACTGTACACATGGTAGAAGTGGGCCCCGACGGTGATTTTAGCCCCGATGTTGGCGTGGCCGGTGGGCTGGGTACTAAAACGTTTGGCAGTGCCGGCACTGTGCAATAAGCCAGTTAAAATGCCGTTTTTGATAATGTCCACTCTCCGGGTGGGGGTACCTTCACCATCAAAGCGTTCCGCCGAAATATTGCCTGGGTGCAGAGCATCATCACTGACACAAAGCAGTTCACTGGCGATCGCCGTGCCGAGGGTTTCCTTAGTAGCTAAGGACTGTTTATCGAGGATGCTTTGGGCGTTGTAAAGATTAGAAAAAGCACTGAGCAAGCTTAAAAAGGCTCGGGGGGAAAAGACGACAGTATATTTACCGGTGGAGATAGGGCGGTAATCAAGATGGCTGAGGGTTTTTTCTTTGACTGTTTGCAAGCAACCATCAATGTCCAGGCTGGCTAAATCCCGGCTGATCTTCATTTCTCCGGCACTGCGGGGCTTTTTGCCTTCCTGTTCTGCCCGACTGTAAAGATAAATGGAAGCATAGGAACGACATTCATAGCGTTTAGCTCCAGCACTGTTGAGATAAAACCGCTCCGTGGTCTGTTCCGATAAACCGTTATAGGGCACTCCAGTAATGGCGGGATGGCTGGACAGCAAGTCCTGTTCTGCTTTGACCAATGTGGCAATTAAGTCCCCCATGGGGGCCGGTTCTGCCACGTCATTCTCTGCGCCACCGATGGGTACTTGGGCTTCGGGACTAAAGTCGGGAATATTATCGGTGATGCCAAAAGCACTGGCTTCGGCGGCGGTTTCCAGGGCTAAACTAATGCCGGCTTGGTCCAAATCCGTGGTGCTGGTTACCCCCACCAAACCCTTTTCGTTCCAGACTCGTACAATTACACTGGCCCGGTTTGACGCTTCCACCTGCTTCGGTTCTCCAGAATCAACCTCCACTCCGGCATCATCCACGGAAGAACCGTAGATGTCATATTGTTTAATTCCCAGTGCAGCGGCTCCCTGGTGGGCATGGTCGGCGATCGCCTGAATATCGAGCATAGTCTTGTGATTAGTAGGACTGAATAATTCCAATTTAACGAATGGACGGGGCCGGGAGCTATCAATTACCTCGTGGGTGGGGATGCCTTAACTAAGACTCAAAAATTTATCCAACGCACTTATCACGCTGGGAGGCCAGCGGCGAATTTGTTTCACCCAGTCCAGATCCTGGTAACGACTATCTACCCCCACAGCGGCCACCCAATTACTTTCCGCTTCCCCCTGTTGGCCATCTACCCAGAGCACAGCGGTGAGGGCGGCCCGCATATCCGCAAACATGGGATATTTTTTCACCAGACGACGCATGGTTTGAATAGCTTCGGTTTTTTGTCCCAATTCGTACAACGCTAGGGCAGTATTGGCCTGGGCAAAGGCAAAATTAGGGGCGATCGCCGTAGCTCGCTGAAAATCCTCTAGGGCAACGGTCCAATGGCCCAAACCCCCTTCCGCATTGCCCCGATTGTTGTAGGCAAAGGCATCTTCCGGATTAACAGCTAAAACCCTGTTATAGTCAGCGATGGCCGCGTTGAATTCCCCTTTCGCTTCCAAGGCAGTACCCCGGTTGAGGTAGGGGTCCGCTTGCCCTGGTGCTAACTCAATGGCTCGGTTAAAATCGGCGATCGCCTCGTCCAATTTGTTTTGGCTCACTCGGGAGTTCCCCCGATTACTCCACACAGCCGGATTCTGGGGAAACTTCTCAATCAATTCCGTCCAATATTTTTCAGCGGTAACAAAATCCCCCATTTCCGTGGCGGCAAAGGCTTGATCGGCGAGGCTATCCCCGACCTGTAACTCTTCATCGGTGACGGGACTGACATTGTCCGTTGCCCACACCGGGGCAGGGCAGAGAATTAGTAAACCGACCAGTAAAATTGCCCATAAAAAGGAGACAAGGAAAGGGAAATATTTTCGCAAAAGGGAAATCATCACAACAATGGGGTTTGGACTCTGGGGAAATCGGATGTAGCTATTCTAGATTTTCTCCGTGGAAATATTCAAACCATCGCCCCAGGGCTGGATTAACTTGAGGGGATTCACCTATGGGCGATCCCCCGGTGGCGGTTAGCCTAGTACGAAGTAGCGAAAAACCCTCCACCTGAAGGGTTTAGGTTTTCAGGAATTTTTGATTAGGTTGTAGAAGTTCCCTTTAATGCTCCTCGCCATGAACAGTACCCTATCCCCCATCACCGTAGCCGTGGGTGGTTCCCTCTGGTGGAATGGTTTCACCGCTGATTTCACCATTACCAATACCTCCAGCACTCCCCTCAATAGCTGGACCTATAGCTTCGACACGGTTCACAAAATTTCCGGTAATCCCTGGGGAGCTACATTCACTAGCGTAGATTTGGGCAATGGCATTACCCGCTATACCCTCACCGGGGCTGGCTGGGCGTCGAGTATTCCCCCCGGTGGTTCCGTCACCATTGGCTTTAACGGTGCCCAAGGTAAGGCGATCGGTAACAGTGGCTCTTTGACTTCTAGTCTGCTATTCACCAATGTTGATGCCAATACTGGGGGCCATGGGGGGGAACATCATCATCCCGACCCAGATCCTATCCCTGATCCCGTAGTTGATCCTGATCCTGTAACCCCTACCGATCCTGTGGTGGACCCTAATCCCAACACTGATACCGGCAGAGTTTTTGCGATCAATCCTGCAGCCGCCGATATTATCGGTTTCAATCCCGCTTTGGATAGGTTGGATTTTGGCGATGTGTCGGTGCATAACCTCATCGTTGGTAAAACCAGTACTGGGGAAGTGGCTATTATCAATCCCTGGGCTTGGACCCCCGAGTTTCAGGTTATTCGGGGAGTCAGTTTTACCGATCTGACGGCGGCAAATTTTGGCATTGTGCAAAACGAGCATTTACGGCAGGACATTGGCGGGGTAATCTCCTGGGAATTGGGTTTGGGAGCGAGGAATAGCAACACCGTTTATGTTCGTTCCCATGAGTATGGAGTGCAGGAACGCATTGAGAATTTTGACCCTACCACCATGAAGCTGAGCTTTCTCTACTACGGCACAAGGGAAAGATTGACTGTCAGCGATGCAGCGGAGGGTTTGTTAATTGCCACCCAACCCACAGGGCAAACTTTATTGCTGGTGGGAATTACCCGTAGTCAATTGATTCCCGCCAATTTGGAATTTCACCATGACCAGGTGGTGGAAGACCGACTAGAAGATGCTTTTGGGGTCACGGTTGATCAAGTTACCATTGTTAGCCGCACTGGTTTAGCTACGCCCGAGGGGCCAGCGGGGCAAATTACCGACGGTCATCAAAGTCGTCCTGGTAATGGCTTAACCCCCATTGGTGGTGGGGAATTTAGCGGTGGGGCTGGAGGCCATGGCAGTGGCGATGACCACAGTCACCATGATCATAACTACGGCGGCGGTATGGACAACGGTTCTGGCCCGGACGATGGCATGGGGGGAGGCACTACCGAGCCTCCGGTAACTGATCCCGGTCCAGTTACTCCCCCACCCCCTGATCCCGTTTTTCCCAATAATCCCTTTACCGTCACGGTGGCCGGCAATCGTTGGTGGAATGGCTTTACAGCGGAATTAACTGTAACTAATGTTTCGGGGAGTCAGTTAAATAATTGGAGTTTCAGCTTCGACACTGTCCATAAAATTTCCGGTAGTCCCTGGGGGGCCACGGTTCAAGGTACAGATCTGGGGGGAGGTGTCACTCGCTATACTGTTACCGGCAGTGAATGGGCTGCTTCCATTGCCCCTGGCGGTGCGGTCAAAGTTGGCTTTAATGGTACCCAAGGAACGGTGATCGGTAATGATGGCGGTTTAAATGCTGATCTACTTTTCCTCGGTGGTGGTATTGTCGGCCAAACTGGCACAGGTTCCGGTAGTAATGGAGGGGAAACCCCCACTAATCCTAATCCCCCCACTGACCCGATTAACCCTGACCCTAATCCCGTGGATCCTCCGGCGATCGCCAATGGGGAACATAATTACGGCGAAGCCCTACAGAAATCATTCCTATTTTACGAAGCCAACCGTTCCGGGGATTTGGATGAAAACACTAAACGCATTGACTGGCGCGGAGATTCTGGCTTGAGGGATGGTCGGGATGGCATTTATTTTGGTGGGCAAAACAGCGGTAATTTGCAGGCCAGTTTGAGCCTGGATTTGACCGGCGGCTACCACGATGCGGGGGACCACGGCAAATTTGGCTTACCCCTCGCTTCTACTTTGACCACCCTGGCCTGGGGCGGTGTGGAATTTAGCGACGGTTATCAAGCTAGCGGTCAAATGGATGACCTCCTGACAACCATACGGTGGGGCACAGATTATTTGCTCAAAGCCCACGTTACCAATGCCAATGGGGAAACCGTATTTTTTGTGGCTCAGGTGGGAAATGTGTCGGCGGATCATTCTCTGTGGAGTGCCCCGGAAAGTCAAACCATTGCCCGGCCAGCTATGGCCGTCACTCCCGATAAACCGGGCTCCGATGTAGCAGCGGGATCGGCGGCGGCCCTGGCGGCGGCTTCCATTCTGTTCCGAGAAGCGGGGGATTTTGCCTATGCCGATGAATTGTTGGTCAATGCCCAATCTTTGTATCGTTTTGCCGACACCTATCGGGGTAAATATTCTGACTCCATTCCCGAAGTGCGGAACTATTACAATTCCTGGAGTGGCTACGAAGATGAGTTGGCCTATGGGGCGGCTTGGTTATCCCGGGCGGTTAGTAGTGCAGGGGGAGATGGTTCTGCCTATCTCAATCAAGCCCTAAATATCTACAACAGTTCCATCGGTGGACTGAGCAATGGCTGGACTCACAATTGGGACGATGCTTCCTATGGCACGGCGGTAATCCTAGCCCAAGACACCGGCAATCAAGCCATCAAGCAAGATGTGACCCGCTGGTTAGATGCCTGGGTCAATGGTACCGATGGAGTACAAATCACTGACGGTGGGCTACGATTCATCAGTCAATGGGGTTCTTTGCGCTATGCCGCTAACACGGCAATGTTAGCAGCGGTGTACTCGGATGGTCTAACTGATCCCACCGGGAAGTATGCCCAGTTGGCCCAGGACACAGTGGATTACATTTTGGGCAGTAATCCCCGTAATGCTAGCTATATGGTGGGCTACGGCAATGATTTCCCCCAACAGCCCCACCATCGGGCCGCTTCGGGAGTAGGCTGGGACGGTTTTCGTAACGGTTTGCCCAATGAACACATTTTGTTTGGTGCCCTTGTGGGAGGCCCCACTGCCGCCAATGATTTTAGTTACAACGATTCCCGGGATGACTACATCAGCAACGAAGTGGCGATCGATTACAATGCTGGCTTGACTGGAGCCTTGGCTTGGTCTGTGGAACAGTTTGGCGGTAATCCCCTCACGGCGGCCCAGTTAAATGCTTTGCCAGGTATTTCAGTACCCCAGGGGATGTAGAAAAACAAGGTCAGAATACCAAGGGGAGAACGGCAACTCCCCACCATTCCCTAATTTTTGCCGGCAATCAGTGAATGGAGAGTCTTAACACTGGTGGAGCCTACGGCGATGTGACAGTAAAAGTCAATCCAGCATGGTCAACTAAACGCTGAATTAAATCCTGACCAAAGCTAGCTGCAGGAGTCCAAAAACCGCCTTGGAGAGATGATTGGGGTTTATCTTTGGCCAAACACAATGCAGCTTGGGCTAATATTTTTGCCGTGGAACCATAGCCGGGGTCTTGATCACCTGTAACTTTGACCATGAGGGAATGGCCAGAGGCAGTTTATCCCCAAAAACGTAAATCATAAAAGCCTTGTTGTTGATCTTCTTCGGTGGGGCCTTCTCCTGGTTTAGGTAAAACTTGGGTTAATAACCACCGACTAGGGGCGATCGCCAAAGCAAGGGCCATGAGGTCCAAAGTCCATTTCATTCCCTGGGCTGCTAGCCAACCTGCTATGCCTTGCCCTGTCAAGATCCCTTCGTCATAATGGAATCCTTCACCATAGGCCTGGTTTTGGAGGGCATTGGAACGTAAGACAATCGGGGTGTTAATGCCGGCCATCACAAAGGGCGTAATCCACCCATGAAAGAGGGGATCATTTTGCACAGGGATGAGGGTAGGGGGATGGTCAGACCCGTTATTAGGTTTAAAACAAAGGATATAGGGATTGCTGAGGGCCTGACGGGTGGAAGGATCGGCGATCGCCTCTTGGATTAGGTTGATGCCACTGGCGATCGTGCCTCCGGAAATGCCACCTTGGGCTGTTTTAACTCTCATTTTGACCCGGATGCAGGGTTCCCCCCAACGCCGTTGACTTTGTTGTTGTAAGTAATACACCCCTAGGTCAGAAGGAATAGAATCAAAACCGCAACAATGGACAATGCGAGCCCCCGATTGCTGGGCGATCGCCTCATATTTTTGGATCATTTGTTGCACCCATTGGACTTCCCCCGTGAGATCGCAGTAATCTGTGCCGGTGGTAGCACAAACTCGGACTAAGGTTTCCCCATAAAGGGCATAGGGGCCCACCGTGGAAACCACAACTTTGGTTTGGGAACACAGAGCGGTGACGGCAGCTTCATCTTCAACATCAACCACAAAGGTGGTCAAATGAGCAGCTTGAGGACTAAGGAACTGCACCAAACGATCAAGTTTGGTTTGGGAACGGCCGGCGATCGCCCAGTTTTTCCCTGCCGCAGTTTCCCAGTGGGATAGCAAATATCGACAAACAATCCCACCGACAAATCCCGTCGCACCCAAGATTATGAGGTCATATGGTAATGGTTTTGTCATAGAGTTTAACGGCGATTGACAGGTTGAATGGTACAAAAAACTAACTATGGGATGGTCTAGATTGATATACTGGCGGTCGAGTCTTAGATTTACCTTGATGTCATTTGCTCATGAGGCTTCCCGGATGATGTGCCCCCAGAAATGGTTTAAACGCTTATTACCCATGCTTTTGGGCATTTGCTGTTTGCTGACCGGCTGTGTCGATTATGATGTGGGCATTCATTTTCCTGAGCAACATTATGGGGAAATTGTCCAACATATTACCCTGGGGGAACAGCTAACCACCCTGAGCCAAGCAGAGGCTGACCGGTGGCTGAAAAGTTTAGACCAGCGGGCCAAGGACTTAAACGGCCACACCGATCGCCCTTCAGAGGAAACCCTTGTGGTCACCATTCCCTTTGGTAGCGGCCAGGAGTTGGTGGAAAAGTTCAATCGCTTTTTTAATCCCCAACCCCCCAAAGGACGGCGATTGCCAGAGCCAGACCAGTTAGATTTACTTAATTTGAAAGCGGAACTAGCACTAGAACAAAGCAATTGGCTATTGGTGGATCGCAATCACCTCAAGTTGACTGTGGACCTACGGGCCCTGGGGGTTTTATCCAACCAAGGCAACATTATCCTTAGTCCCGGCTCCCTAATTGATCTGAATTTTAATTTACAAACTCCCCTAACTCTCCAGAGTTCCAATGCTCCGGGGGAAGAACTGGGCACAGAAGTACCTGGGCAATGGCAGTTAAAACCCGGACAAATTAACGTTATTGAAACGAGCTTTTTCGTGCCTAGTTATTTGGCGATCGGCACCATTTTGATAGTCGTCCTTTGTTTAGGGGGTTTTTACCTCAAATATGGCCGCTGGCCCGGAGTGATTAATAGCAACTTTGAGGGGGCGTAAAGGCTCAAATTCCAGTAACAAATTGCCAGCTAACCATTAGCGCCCTAGGGTTAACTCTTCTTTTTTACCCAAAATACCTTGGGGTCGCCATACCATTAACACCATTAAAATTAACCCGATAACCATTACCCGCAAAGCTCCGGCCTGACTCTGGTCTAGGAAAGGGATTTGGGGTAACAAAAACCTAGTCAAGGAATCATAGGCCCAGAAAATGATCGTACCCAACACAGTGCCTGCATTACTGCCCGCTCCCCCCAACACCACAATGATCCAAGCGTTAAAAGTCAGTAAAGTGTCAAAATTACCGGGGTAAATACTGGTTAATTGCCAAGCAAATAATGCCCCTGCTAAACCGGCGATCGCCCCGCCGGCCATGAAGGCTTGCAACTTATACCAAAAGACATTTTTGCCCAGGGCCCGGGGAATTTCTTCGTCTTCTCGAATCGCTTTGAGAATACGACCCCAGGGAGAATGAACCCAAAACTCCAAACCGGCATAGGTAAGAGCAAGCAAAGTTAAAGCTAATAACATTAATCCTGCTTTACCAGAGTAGTTATACAAGGAAACCACCCCGGGAACATAGGCAGTTAAAATCAGCACTGTGGTGATAATTCCCCAAACCAGCAAAGCCCAAAGCTTGCGGGGCTGATAACTTTTGCCTTGAATTTTCTTACCCTCTTTCCACTGTCTTAAGAGGCTTTTGATTAAAATACTTTCTGCATAAATAGCCAGAATTGTGAGCCAAATAACAAACACAATCCGGCTCAATAGGGTGGGGTTAAAGTCCATCGGCCAGGGAAAACTTTGCACCCCAAAAGTCCCCTGGGTTAACCATTCTTCATTGTTGGCTATTAAACGAATTAACTCGGAAACGCCGATAGTGACGATCGCCAGATAATCTTCTCTTAGTCGCAGAGTAGAAGTGCCAATGAGCAAACCCAACGCCATGGCTAATCCCATCCCCACCAACACAGCCAGGGGAATGGGCCAACCCCGTAAACTTAGCAAAGTGGTGGCATAGGCCCCCAGGGTCATAAAAGCCACATGGCCAAAATTAATTAGCCCAGCGAAGCCCCATTGCAAATTCAAACCCAGGGCAAAAATGCCATAGGTGGCGGCGGAGGTGATCAAAAAAATCAGATAGCCAAAGTTCATAGGATTGAAGAAAGCAATGATTTTCGGCTAAGGTGCCTAGGGTTTATTCTGACCACCGTTGGGAGCTAGTTCTGCAAGGGTTTACACCGTGGTGATGTCCTTTTCCTTGGCAGCCAACAATTCATCAATGCGCTTGGTGGATTGATCGGTTAATTTTTGGATTTCTTCTTGCAAATCCCTGGCTTCATCTTCGGAAATGTCCGAATTTTTTTCCTGTTTTCTCACTTCATCCACTGCGTCTCTGCGGATGTTACGGATGGCCACTTTGCCTTCCTCGGCTAATTTACCAGCCACTTTGACCAATTCTTTACGGCGCTCCGCCGTGAGAGGAGGAATATTCAAGCGAATTACTTTACCGTCGTTGTTGGGAGTTAGTCCCAAGTCAGACAGGGAAATGGCCTTTTCGATGGTGCCAATACTGCCCATGTCGAAGGGCTGAATCACGATGGTGCTGGCGTCGGGGGTGCCAATGGTGGCCAGGGATTTTAACGGAGTTTCAGCTCCATAATATTCGACACTTATCCGGTCTAGCAGGGAGGCATTGGCCCGGCCGGTGCGGATGGTATTGAAGGATCTCTGGGTCGCTTCAACACTTTTTTGCATGTGGTCTTTGAGTTCAGCTAACTGCACAATTTTCTCCAACTAACGTACCGACTGCTTCGCCTTTGATGGCCCGTACAATGTTACCGGGAACCCCTAGGTCGAAGATCATAATGGGAATATTATTATCTTTGCATAAGGCGATCGCCGTGCTGTCCATGACTTTGAGATCTTCCGCCAACACATGGCTATAGGTCAAAGTGGTAAAACGGCGAGCTTTGGGATTCGTTTTAGGATCAGAGTCGTAGACCCCGTCCACCTTAGTAGCCTTGAAAACTACTTCCGCATCAATTTCAGCGGCCCGGAGAGCGGCGGTGGTGTCGGTGGTGAAAAAAGGATTACCGGAACCAGCCCCAAAAATTACTACCCGACCCTTTTCCAAATGACGGATTGCCCGACGGCGAATATACGGTTCCGCCACCTCCTGCATGGCGATCGCCGTTAGCACCCTGGTGGGAATGCCCATTTGTTCAAGGGCGTCTTGGAGGGTCATGGCGTTCATCACCGTGGCAATCATACCGATGTAGTCGGCGGTGGCCCGGTCCATACCGGCAGCAGAGGCCTTCACTCCCCGGAAAATGTTGCCTCCCCCTACCACAATGGCCAACTGCACCCCAGCCTGGAGAACATCTTTGATTTCCTGGGCGATCGTCCCCACCACAGCGGGATCAATGCCGTAGCCCAGGTCTCCCATAAGGGCTTCACCGCTCAATTTCAACAAAACTCGCTGGTAACTCATGCCGCCATCACCATTGATACATTGATATAAAAAACTAGAGAAGAGGGCTTAAACGCAAAATTCCCCCCATACCATAGCACCCAAGGGGAACCTGCAACGATTTTTTCAGATGTCCAGTATCCCTTCGGCGCTCAGCAAGGGGTTTGAGTGTCTACCAATGGTTATCCCTTCGGGGAGACTTTTCTACAGGAAGATCGGTTTGAGGAAATTTGAATAATACTATCTGTCCTGCTATTGCTATTGTTCAATTAGATCCGCTTCAGTATATTCGGGTAAGTTATCATTTTCTAAATCTCTCATTGCTTGTGTTAAAAAAAACTGATGTCATTGTTGATTTACTTGAATTTCTTCCAGAATAATAGACGCTAAAACTTCTTGTTGATCTGATTTCTACTAATAGATTTTATCTAAACTTTCGTTAAATTATAGATAAATTACATTATTTTGCTCAAGTTTAATATATTTTCTTTTTTGTAACTCAATAATAATTTCATTGATTTCACTGTCAGAAATCCCACCCTGGAATTGAAACATAGATTTTATGGAATTAATTAATGAACTTTTTTTGTTGGTTTTAATTTTCGTAGTCTTTCAATAGCCTATTTAATAGTGTCTATCTCTTTTGGAATTTTTCTTCTGTTTTTGAACTATATTTAATAGGTTGTGAGTCGGTTCGACTTTGAGGATTAAAATTCTCTTCTTCTTTTCTTGCTGCCTGTATTAACAATTGTGCAAGACGTAATTTATCTCTATAGTTTAGTTGCTGACAAGCTAAGACAATAACTTCGTAGTTCATTGTGCTTTTTTTGTGAAACGACTACTTTTTTTGAATTTTACTTGAATAAGCAAACCTCAGACAACTAGGAAAATGATTCAGTCCCCCTTACAATAGATGAGCAGTTTTGCCCATATCCATCAAGCTAGTCTGAATGCAACCTACTGATCCAACCAAATTTACTGAGCAAGCCTGGGACGCCATTGTTAAATCCCAAGAAGTGGCCCGCCGTTATAAAAACACAAATTTGGAAGTGGAACATATTCTGCTAGCACTGTTGGAGCAGGACAAGGGCTTGGCCGCCAGGATTTTCCAGCGCGCCGGGGTGGATGGCGAGGGTCTGAGGCAACAGTTGGAAATTTTCACCAATCGACAACCCAAACAGGCTTATGTAGAACAGCTTTACCTTGGACGTAGCTTAGATGTGATGCTAGACCGGGCCGATGCCGCCCGCAGTAGTTGGGAAGATAAATTCATTTCTGTTGAACATCTATTGATGGGTTTTGCAGAGGATGACCGGATGGGGCGTAAAACCCTGCGTACATTTAACCTTGACCCCCAGGATTTGGAACTGGCCATCAAAGCGATCCGGGGTTCCCAAAAGGTGACGGAGCCCAATCAGGAAGAAAAATATGAAGCGCTGGATAAATACGGGCGAGATCTGACGGAGCAGGCTCGCCAAGGTAAATTAGATCCTGTTATTGGTCGGGATGAGGAAATCCGGCGAGTAATTCAAGTCCTGTCCCGGCGTTCCAAAAATAATCCCGTGTTAATTGGAGAACCGGGGGTGGGCAAAACGGCGATCGCCGAAGGCTTGGCCCAACGAATTATCAATGGCGACGTACCGGAATCGCTAAAAAATCGTCAACTGATTTCCCTAGACATGGGCAGTTTAATTGCAGGAGCTAAATATCGGGGGGAGTTTGAAGAAAGACTGCGGTCAGTGATGAAAGAAGTGACCAACTCCGATGGGCAAATTATTTTATTTATCGACGAGGTTCACACTGTAGTGGGGGCTGGTGGTCGGGAAGGTTCTGGCTCCATGGATGCGGGGAATTTGCTTAAACCCATGTTGGCTCGGGGGGAACTACGGTGCATCGGGGCCACTACGTTGGACGAATACCGCAAAAACATCGAAAAAGATCCTGCTTTAGAAAGAAGATTTCAACAGGTCTATGTCAAGCAGCCCAGCGTGGACGACACCATTTCCATCCTGCGGGGTCTAAAGGAAAAATATGAAGTGCACCATGGGGTTAAAATCACCGACTCCGCCCTAGTAGCCGCCGCCACCCTTTCCCATCGCTATATCCAAGACCGATTTTTGCCTGACAAGGCGATCGATTTGGTGGACGAAGCGGCCGCCCGATTAAAAATGGAAATTACCTCTAAGCCGGTGGAATTGGAGGATATTGACCGACGCTTAATGCAACTGCAAATGGAAAAAGTTTCCCTGGAAGGGGAAGAAAAACGTCCTGGTTTAGGAGCTGACAAATCTTCCAAAGAAAGGCTAGAAAAAATTCAGCAGGAAATTACTGAATTGGAGGGCCAGCAACAGGAACTATCAGGACAATGGCTTTCTGAAAAGCAAATGCTGGAGGAAATTAACACCCTCAAAGAAAAGGAGCAAGAGCTAAGACTCCAGGTAGAAAAAGCTGAGCGGGCCACTGATTGGGAAAAGGCCGCCAAAATTAAGTACGGAGAGTTAGAAGTCCTCCAACATGACATTGAAGAAAAGGAAAGTAAATTACTAGAAATTCAAGGCTCTGGTAATACCCTTTTGCGAGAGCAGGTAACGGAATCGGACATTGCCGAAATTGTTGCCGGTTGGACAGGCATTCCCATGAATCGGCTCATGGAAACGGAACGGCAAAAGTTATTGCAACTGGAAGGCCATTTACATCAAAGGGTGATTGGGCAAACGGAAGCTGTGGCAGCGGTGTCTGCGGCTATTCGACGGGCGAGGGCCGGCATGAAGGACCCCAGTCGTCCCATCGGTTCTTTTCTCTTTATGGGGCCCACCGGGGTAGGGAAAACAGAATTGGCCAGGGCCTTGGCTGGCTTTTTATTCGACAGTGAAGAAGCCATGGTGCGCATCGACATGTCGGAATATATGGAAAAACATGCTGTTTCCCGTCTCATTGGGGCTCCCCCAGGCTATGTGGGCTACGAGGAAGGGGGACAGTTATCGGAAGCAGTGCGCCGACGGCCCTATTCCGTGGTTCTTTTAGATGAAGTGGAGAAGGCCCATTTAGACGTATTTAACATTCTTTTGCAGGTGTTGGACGATGGCCGCATCACCGATTCCCAGGGACGAGTGGTGGATTTTTGCAACACCATCATTGTCATGACCAGTAATATCGGCAGTGACCATATTCTCAGCCTTTCCGCCGACGATGCTGATTACGACAAAATGCAGAAACAGGTGCTCCAATCCCTACGGAAACATTTCCGTCCGGAATTCCTTAACCGCATCGATGACCTAATCATTTTCCATACCCTGAAACGGGAGCAATTGCGGCGCATTGTGGTCCTGCAAATTAAACGCATTGAAAGGCTATTGGACGAGCAGAAAATCACCCTTTTCCTCTCTGATGCAGCCCTTGATCATATTGTTAATGTCGGCTACGACCCCACCTATGGAGCTAGGCCACTAAAGCGGGCAATTCAACGGCAGTTGGAAAATCCCATTGCTACCAAGATTTTGGAAAATGTGTTTGTGGCTGGGGATAAAATTTTAATTGATTGTGTGGATAATCAATTGATTTTTGATAAAGAAAGGGAGCCGGAAGCAGTTTGCCAAGAACCAGAGGAAATTGTCCCGGTAGCGGAAGTCGAGGTTCTTTCTCCGTAATCCCACTTCTTTATATCGTCTACTCTATCGCTCTTCTATTAGTGTAGTCAGGAAGTTTTCAATATCTAAATTTACTTGTCCAATGATAGCTCAAAGGGTTCCTTCTAAGTGTTTAAACGGCGATCGCCAAACCAAAAGGTTAAGGTATTGCCCATAGGATCATAATAAATGTTTATTTCCAACATAGAATTGTGATTTCATAACAATTTTATCAGCCCAGCTTGTTCAAAATGATGATCACTTGTGAGTGCTTCGTTAATTTTATTTTGTTTCATGATGATGAAGCTAGAACAATCCACTAAACTCCAATTCTTATCTTCACGTTGAGTTAATAATTCCCAGGCGTAAGAGTCAATTATTTGATCGACATGAATAATTTGAATAAAGGGTGATTTTTTAAGACTCTGAATAAAGGCGATTACTTTAGCTTTGGGAATACGGAGAGGACTAGAGAGTAGTGCAACTAATTCACAAATAATATAGTTTGTGGTGATAATTTTATATTTCTGGGAACGATGCTCATGATATATTTCAACGGCAAGATTATGATAGGGCTGACTAATATCAATCAGATTTGCCCAACCTGATGTATCTACAAATAGTTTAGTCATGATGATTTTCTTGTAATTCTTGGCTTAAATAATAATCGTGATTTTCTCCCCAATCAGGAATATTACTTTGAAAAGCTCCAATGAATTCATCCACAGGATCATCAATAATTTCTAAGTCTTTTTCTAAAAATTCTGTGGCAATTTCCTCAGGCGATCGCCCTGTTTGAACTGCTAAATTTTGTAACGTTTGATAAAGTACAGAAGAAAGTTTTAGGGTAATAGTGTTCATTATGTTAATAGTCTCTTTGATACACAGGAATAATGAAATTCTTGCCTGCGCTCTCAAGAAATTGGTAAATAGGAATTTGTTGAACTTGCATAAAAAATTCGGTCAATTTTCGACTTACTAGAAGACAATACTTAGGACTACCAAGTCTGACTACCATAATAAAACAAGTTTTAGACAAAAGTATTTTTGGTACATGAGACTTTGTGAAGCTGAGGGATTATTAAATTTTGGTAGGGATATCTTCCTCGGTTAAGCGGGACTCCAAATCTGTTTTGACTTTTTCTAAATCTACCCCTTCCCATTGGTGTAGCAACACGTATAAACAAGGAATTAGAAATAGAGTCAACAAAGTTGCTAGGGAGAGACCAGAAAAAACCACAATGCCCAAGGGTTGCAGTAATTCCGAGCCTTGACCAATGCCCAGAGCCAGGGGAAACATTCCCAACACGGTGGTGATGGTAGTCATTAAAATGGGGCGTAATCGTTGGGGAGCTGCCCGCAAGATAGCGGCTTCCCGGCTGATGCCCTCCTGGACCCAGATTTGATTGGCTAATTCCACCATAATGATGGCGTTGTTGACCACAATACCCACTAGGAGAACTGTGCCCACAATTACCGTGGCCCCGATCGCCGTTTGGGTGACGTATAAACCCAAAATACCCCCAGCCAAGGCTAAGGGGAGAGTGAACATAATCACCAGGGGATCGAGGAGGGAATTGTATTGCACCGCCATGACCACAAAAACGAGGAACGCCGCCAAGCCCCCTAAAACCACCAGGGAAGACTGTAATTGTTCATTGCTAGCGGCCGCCGTACTGGGGAGTCGGGAAACCCCAGGGGGTAACTCCATGGCAGATAAAACTTGATCCACCTGTTCCAAGGCTTCACTGAGGCGGGCCCCTTCCACTAAGGTTCCGGCAATTAAAAATACCGGCCGTTGGTTAATGCGCTGAATTTCCCCCGGTGCTCGGCCTTGGTCAATACGGGCCACGTCCCCCAAACGAATTGGGCGATCGCCATCAATAAATAGGGGAATTTGGGCCAGGTCTCCAGGGCCAGAGAGGAGGTCATTGTCCAATTTTACCCGCACGTCCACCAGGCGATTTTCCCGTTGCAACTGAGTGGGTACCGCCCCATCTAAGGCAGTTTGGATGGTTTGTCCGATGGCTTGGGTGGTTAAACCTAGCTCCGTTGCCCTAGCCCAATCCGGCAGAATTTGTACTTCCGGTTGTCGGGGATCTGCATCGGGACGAAAGCGGGCCAATGTCACTTTTTCCCCCAATTCCGCCAACACGGCCCGCCCCGCCTGATCTAACCCATCAGCATCATTGCCCTGCAGAATTACATCCACATCTACATTACGCAAGGGCGAATTACTCAAAATTAAGCCTCGCAACTGCCCCGGCGCTACCCGCAGGCGAATATCCACCAAGTTCAATGCTTCTAGTTCCGCCGTAACCCGCTCCGTAAAAGCTTCCACATCAGTATTGGGTTTAAGAGTAATGGTGCTGGAACTACGGAGGGCATTGGCATTGACATTGCTACCAAAGAGAAAGCCCCCCACGGTGGTAAAGGCATATTCCGTTTCCGGTTGGTTAATCAGAATGTCATCCACGATCGCCATCAGACGTTTGTTGTCTTCCAAAGGAGTGCCGGGGGGAAACTGGGCAAACATGTTGGCTTGCCCAGTGTTGATGCGGGGCAAAATTTCCTGGGGAATTTGTTGGATCATCCAAATACTGCTGCCCCCAAAAACGATGAAAATGCAGGCTACAGCCACCAGTCGATGGCGGATCAAAATGGAGAGGAAACGGGCGTAGGCCGCTGTGGCTCCTGCAAAACGTCGATTAAATTCCCGAAAGAAAAACCAATTACCTAAACCACTCCGTTGTCGAATAGCCAGTAAACGGGAAGCGGCCATGGGCACTAGGGTTACCGCCACCAGGATGGAAGCCGCCACCGCAAAACTAATGGTTAAAATTAATTCGTTAAAAATCAGGGCAATGAAGCCACCGATCATTAAAAATGGCAACACCGCCACCAGGTTAGTGCTAGTGGAAGCCACCAAAGCTGACTCCACTGTTTGACTGCTGGCGATCGCCTGATGCCGCATTTCCCCTTTAGTCAGGGGTACCGAATTAACTTTGCCCGGGGTCATGCCCGCCCCTTCGGCAATGGTTTCCAACATCACAATGGAGTTATCCACCACAATGCCTACCCCCAGAGCCAAGCCCCCCAAACTAAAAACGTTCAGAGATAGGCCAAAGGCCTTCATGACAATAATGGCCGCCATGGTGGCCAGGGGAATGGCCAAGACAATGATTAGCGTTTGCCGCAAAGAGCCCAGAAAGAGTAAAACGGCGATCGCCGCCAGGGTAGTGCCAATGAGCCCGGACACTACGACATTGTTAACCGAGTTACGAATAAAGACCGAATCATCCAAGGTAGTGGTAAGTTCTGCCTCCTGGGGAATAATCCCCTCCCTGCGTAACTCATCCAAGCGTTTTTTGACTCCATCCACCACTTCAATGGTGTTAGCCTCTGGTTGTTTCTGCACACTCACTTTCACTGCGGGGCTACCGTTGAGGGTGACAAAAATTCGTTCCTCTTCTGTGCCATCAATAATATTAGCCACATCCCGTAAATAGACTTTTTGGGCGGGTTGTCCGTCCGGCCCCGGCACCGTCCCCACTACCAAATCCTCAATTTCCTGGGCTGAAGCAAACCTTCCCACCGTACGGGTGAGGGGTTCCGACTCCGTGCCGACAATTCTGCCCCCAGAAATATCCACATTGCGACTTTGCAAAGCATCCAAAACCTGGGTTAAGCTCATCCCCGACCGCTGTAGCCGTTGTAAATCGATATTTACCCGCACCTCCTCTTGGGCCGCCCCCGACACATTCACCGATGCCACCCCCGACACTACCCCCAGTTCCCGGGCTAACTCTTCCTCTGCAAATACCCGCAACGACGGCCCCGACAATTCTGGGGAAGTCACCGCAAACTCGTACACCGGCAATTGGGAAGGGTCAAACTTAAATAATCGGGGCGTTTCTAAATTATCCGGTAGTTGATTGCGGGCTCGGTTAAAAGTCGCCGTGGCATCATTCAATGCCTGGTCAATATTTCCCCCGGGCTCGAAAAATAGATCGAGACTGATCTGCCCCTCCCTGGTCTGGGAATAAACCTGAACCACTCCCTCCGTGGCCGATAGGGCCGCTTCCAGAGGTCGGGTAATTTCATCCACCGCCACTTCCGGAGAAACCCCTGGGGCATCTAGTCGCACCCCAATGCGGGGATAGGTGATGGAAGGTAACAGATCTACTGGTAGGGAAAAAACTGCAAACACCCCCAACACAATAATGGCCAGGGTGAGCATGAGGGTAGCAATGTGCCGACGGATGGCCAGGCCACTCAGGCTAAAAGCAGAATTGGGGGAGGACATGGGCTTGGAAAAGATGGGGAGTGGGGGTAGAAACAGTCGCTGGCGCTAGGGAAAGATTAGGCAGTTAAGCTTAGGAAAGGAATATAAATGGGGCGAAATAAAACAACCATTGACCAACCCCTCGCAACTGGCTATTTCTCTGATAGCACGCTGAGACGAATGGGACTGTCTGGTTGTAAAGGTCTGCTACTACGGACAACAAACCGTTCCTGGGGAGCTAGTCCTGCCACAACTTCCACTTTGCCGTTGGCAATTTCTCCGAGGGTGACCGATCGCCGTTCCAGTACGTCTTTTTCTCCCTCCTTGGTCACCACAAAGATGGCATCTTCATCGACAATGGCGGATTCCGGCACCACTACATTGGTGGCATTACTAGCACCAAAGCTGATCCGAGCTAACAATCCGGCCCCAATTTTTTCGCCGGGATTATCCATGGTTACTTCCACCGGCACTAAGCGGGAACTAACATCGGCCTGGGGGGAAATACGGGTTACCACCCCGGTAAAGCTCTCGCCAGGAAAGGCATCTAGCTTGACACTAACTTGTTGTTGCAACGCAATTTGGGCTAATTGCAATTCCGATACCTGCACGTTAATTTCTAGCTGACGAAAATCCCCCAGTTGCAAAATTTCCGTCCCCGGTTGCACTAAATTGCCCGATTCACTCGATCGCCGCAATACCCTACCAGGAAATGGGGCCCTGACGGTGGCGTATTCCTGCCTCGTTTGCGCCTGGTCAATGGAAGCCCGTTGGGCATTCATCTGGGCCGTGGCCGCCCCCACCCTCTGTTGTTCAATCTCTACCTGGGCGATCGCCGAATTGAGTATTTGGGACGCAGTTTTGGCTGCTGTTTTAGCTTGGCTCAATTGTTGACTGGCACTGGCCTGTTCGTTGCGTAAAATTTCCTTGGCTTGGCGGGCTCTGGTTTCTGCCTGTTCAGCCTGTTGGACACCGCCAGCTCCCTCTTCGGCCAGTAAACGGAAGCGAGCAGCATCAGCCTGGGTTTGATCCACTTCCAGCCGGGCTTGTTCAATGCGGGCATTGAGGGACGTTTCTAACCTGGTAATGTCCGCCTGGGCCTGTTGCAGTTGGAGACGGGCCTGTTCCACCCGAATTTTGGCGTCACCCACCTGACTTTGGGCGGTCAAAACCTCCGAGCGTTGGGCCATTTTTTCCGCTTTGGCTTGGTCTACCGCCCCCAGCAGTAAATCATCTTCAATTTCTGCTAGCACTTCCTCGCCCTTCACCCGATCGCCCACATCCACCAATAACTTTTGCAAGCGTCCTTCAATTTGGGACTTGATGGAAACCTCCCGCACTGGGGCAGTGGTGCCCGTATATTCCAACTCTCCCCCCAGGTCCCCGGGCTTAGCCAAGGCCACATCCACGGCGATCGGCTGGTTTGATTCGTTATTATCCGTTTGGGCTTTGACGTTCTGCTCCCAGAGATTACCGCAACCCATAAGGGAAAAACTCAATAGACTTAGGAGGGATAACTGTCGCCGCAGACACTGATGGGAGAAGTACTTATTCATAGAAATGGTGGGAGGAAAAATTAGTACTGAACCAGTGATCCAAGTCAGGGAAGAACCATGGTCCCAGGGAAAAGATCGGTTTAATAAGGCCCATGGACCTAGGACTAACCAGTAATGTTGCTTTACCTTAACAAAGTAACAAACAACTTTACAAAACTCCCCCAGGAGGTGGCCGATTCTGATTCCATCTGTGCCAGTTAACTTCTCTTTGTTTTTGCCTGTGCAAGCGCCAAGTCGAGATCCTAGCGAAAGAAATTGGGCAATTGTGACCATTTGTGGCGATCGCCGGACAAATAGAGGAAAGTGGCATTAAACTTTTGTTAGCCCCTGTGCTTGCTTTGGCTGTGGGTTAAGAACTTATAGGAGCATTAAAGTCATGGCATTGGAATACATGATCGAAGATCTGATGGAGCAGTTGGTGGAAATGGGCGGCTCCGATATGCATATTCAAGCAGGGGCACCAGTTTATTTTCGAGTAAGCGGCAAATTAGAACCCATTAACGAGGAAGTTTTAACTCCCCAAGAAAGCCAGAAGCTGATCTTTAGCATGCTCAACAATTCCCAACGGAAAGAACTAGAACAAAGTTGGGAATTGGACTGTTCCTATGGGGTGAAGGGGCTAGCTCGTTTCCGCATTAACGTCTATAAAGAACGGGGTTGTTATGCCGCCTGTTTACGGGCCCTCTCCTCCAAAATCCCCAACTTTGAACAATTGGGACTCCCCAACATTGTGCGGGAAATGGCAGAACGTCCCAGGGGATTGATTCTGGTCACAGGACAAACAGGGTCTGGTAAAACCACCACCCTAGCGGCAGTTTTAGATTTAATTAACCGCACCAGGGCCGAACATATTCTCACCATCGAAGACCCGATTGAGTATGTGTTCCCCAATGTCCGGAGCTTATTTCACCAGCGGCAACGGGGCGAAGACACCAAAAGTTTTAGCAATGCTCTGCGGGCCGCCCTACGGGAAGATCCAGACATTGTCCTGGTGGGGGAACTACGGGATTTAGAAACCATCGCCCTCGCTATCACGGCGGCGGAAACTGGGCACTTAGTGTTTGGTACTTTGCACACCAATTCTGCCGCTAGTACCATTGACCGGATGCTGGATGTGTTTCCTGCTAATCAGCAGGCCCAAATCCGCGCTATGCTCTCCAACTCCCTATTGGCGGTGTTTGCCCAGAATTTGGTTAAGAAAAAAGCCCCCAAACCTGGGGAATTTGGCCGGGCCCTGGTGCAGGAAATTATGGTCATTACCCCGGCGATCGCCAACCTGATTCGCGAAGGAAAAGCGGCCCAGATTTATTCCGCCATTCAAACCGGGGCCAAGTTGGGCATGCAGACCATGGAACAAGGCCTGGCCACATTGGTGGTATCGGGGGTAATTTCCCTAGAAGAAGGTTTGGCTAAGAGTGGTAAGCCCGACGAACTGCAGCGATTGATCGGTGGCATGGCCCCCCAGCCCGCCGGCAAACGTCGTTAAATAACCTAAATACCCTGTTGGCAACTGCTTATCAGTTTTCATATTCGATCACCACTGATTATCTGATCAATCACCCAACCCAAGCCTAGTAAATCCAGTGACGGAGATAATTAACCATGGCCACGTTTGTCGCTCAAGTTAAAGATCGTAAGGGCAAAACCACCAAAGCCAAGGTGGAAGCCATGAGCCCGGAACAGGCTCGCACCATCCTCCGCCAACAATACGCGGCGATCGGTACTATTAAGCCAGCCGGCGGGGAAATCAACCTCGAGTTTCTCGAGAATTTACTTAACAACGTTAGCGTTAAGGACAAAGCGGTTTTCTCCCGTCAATTTTCCGTCATGATCAATGCCGGCGTGGCGATCGTTCGTTGTTTGGGCGTGCTGTCGGAGCAATGTCCTAACCCCAAACTGAAACGGGCATTAACTGGTATTAGTGGCGATGTGCAACAGGGGACCAACCTTTCCGAAGCCATGGCCAAGTATCCCGACTGTTTTGACGATCTCTACGTCAGCATGGTGGAAGCAGGGGAAACTGGGGGGGTTTTGGATGAAGTGCTCAATCGGCTTTCCAAACTCCTGGAAGACATGGCCCGTTTGCAAAACCAGATTAAGTCCGCCATGGCTTACCCGGTGGCGGTGGGCTTCCTGGCAGTGGTGGCTTTTCTGGGTATGACTATATTTCTCATCCCTGTCTTTGCAGGAATTTTTGATGACCTAGGGGGGGAACTGCCTGCTTTAACCGAATTTATGGTTGGCCTAAGTAACTTTTTAAGAAGTCCCATGGCCATTATTCCTGTAATTGTCATTGTGGTTGCTGTTTTTCTGTTCAAAAAATATTACGGAACCTATACCGGGCGGCGCCAGGTGGATGCGGTGATGTTGAAACTGCCTCTGTTTGGCCCCTTGAATGAAAAAACCGCCGTAGCTAGATTTTGCCGCGTGTTTGGTACTCTTACCCGTTCGGGGGTTCCCATCATTCAATCTTTGGAAATTGTTTGTAACACTGTGCCCAATAAAATAATTTCCGATGCGATCTCCGGAGCAATTAGTGAAATCCAACAGGGGGGGATGATGAGTTTGGCTCTGCAACAAAGTAAAGTCTTTCCCTCTTTGGCCATTCAAATGATTAGTATCGGGGAAGAAACAGGGGAACTGGATGCCATGATGATGAAAGTGGCGGACTTCTATGAGGATGAGGTAGAGCAAACGGTTAAAGCGCTGACCAGTATCATCGAGCCAGCCATGATGGTCTTGATTGCCGGTATGGTCGGTACCATTTTGCTTTCCATGTATCTACCCATGTTTGCCATCTTTGATCAGTTGGGTTAATTAGTAATTGAATTGTCACCGCTGTGGTTGCAAAGAGAGCAGGGCGTAACTCAAAAAATATCAGCGCTCTGCCTTCTGCTGATTGCCGGTGACAACCCAGTTTGAGCGATACTTGAAACGCCCCGTCGATCGCCAGCATTACCTTAAGACATCGGCGGTTTTTATTCCCTTTACTGCTAACTATGATGAAGGCTGAAGTCTGAGGAGTTTCCGCAAACGCCTTACTGGAGAGACTTAGGAACTAGCGATGAGACGCAAGAGAAGGGCGACGAAATCAAGCCCTGGGGGGCAGGCTTCCCCTGGGTAAACTTGCAGAGAAGGTTAAACTTAAAGGAAACCTATAACTTTAAACAAATAAGAAAAGCTAATCCCTCATGATATAGCCTTTTTCCGGCTCCCCCCAATGGTGGGGGGTGAGGGGGGTTAATCCGGATTGTCTTCGATTGTTCCAATTTTTCTGGGGTAGCCAAAAAAAATAAGTGAGCCTGGCTACCCACCAGACCCACCAGTTTAACCTCCGCTAAAAATCAAACAATACATAATAACCATTAATACTCAAACCTTTATCAAAATCACTTAACTTCCCTTTATAACTCCAAAGCTCACACCTACAATAACCATCCTTATCCCATGGAAACCTTTTCCATTTACTTAAACTATCTTTAACAAAAACTAAATTACCAATCAATTTAACCTCTAACTTTTTACCATTTGATAAAATCATGTAAACCATGCTAAAATCTCCATTAAATCAAATTACAATTTTTAGGTAGTTTCTAGAATTTAAACTCTAAAAACTACCTATTTTTATTTTACCAATTTTTAAATATCTAAATCCTCCCAAAAACTACTCAATTTATTAATTAATTCAACCTTTTTAAACTTCTTATAATTCTTAACTTTTCCACTACTTAATTTATATAATTCTCTTATCCCTAACTTACTTAATTTCTTCTTATAAATCTTAATCATATCCTCATCATCTAAAAAATACTTAATGCTCTTAACTTCTTCAACTACACTAAAACCAACACTATTTCCACTTAAAACATTATAATTCACACTTTCAACCTTATTTTTACTCTTTCCATAAATACCCCAACTAAAAAACACAAAAATCAAACAAAACAAAAACAAATCTAACATAATCAAAATCCTCAATCAAATTACCCGTTTTCCCTATCATTTCCAAAATTTATATCTTTCTTCGTTGCGTCCTAGTGTCAAGGGTCTAGCTAATCTTGGCGAGTTATTTTTTCTTACTAAATACGGTCGCTGGTTATTTTTCTTGGTGAGGGACGAACTTAGAAAAATTTCAGCTAGCCTATTTAATTAGAAAAAGTTAGAGCCTTAGATTAACTCCCTTGATACGGGTTAAAAATGATACAATAGAAAACAATTTGGATATCCTTCGAGTGCAATAAATCAAGCTGTAAACCAGAAGATCAGCAAAGATTATCGCTAGCAAACCAGTACATACAGACAGCCCTTTCTCTCCTCTCCTTTCTCTCTCTGCAATCCCCCACTAGATTTTTTTTGCCCCAAGAAAAAAACAAAAGCGGGTTCCAAAGAAAATTAACGCATTTTTCCGATCCTTATCTGGGCCAAAAATTGATGAGGTTTAGGCGTAAGAAAAATGCCAACATAAAAAAGACAACCTCAAAAAGGCAAATTTCACTTGTTTAAATTTGCCAAACATTAAACGTCTAACTTGCCCCAATTTTCGACGAATCTGCTAAAATTCTGTCCTGGCAAAAAAAATCGAAATAAATCGAGCTTTGCTCGTCCTTAGCTGTCTTGCCTTCTTGCTTTCCGGTTCCCCCACACGGGGGGTTAGGGGGGTGGGGAGGCAGAAAAAAAAGAAGCGGAGCGCCTCTATAAAGTGCCGGGAACTAAATCTTTCTTGACTTTTATTTTCTTTCCTTTATAATTCCTTTTTATAAACTCAATATTTAAACAACGTATGTATAAACCAAAAGGTGGTCGTGGTTGTCGTGCTCCTTATGAAACAATTCTTATGAGGGTTCCACTGCCCTTAAAACCACAAATAGAAAAAATCATCAAAGATTATAGAAAATCTCTTTTTGACAATGAAAATCAATTAAATTTAGACTTGTAATATCATTATGATTCAACTAAGAGATCGCTTTGTTTTTTCAACTCGTTCTATTATCTATGATACTCATCAGTTAGTTCTTAAAAATTATGCTCCTTTTGATAAACAACGACCTCATCTTATTTCTTTATCAATCAATTCTCAAAATGAGGTAATGATATACTTGACTAATCTTTATGAACAATTATCTGCTTTTAGACAAGCAAAATATGGTGAGTTTATTCAAGTTAGTTGTTATTCTTCTGGCTCTGGATTTTGTCTTAAATCTTATTTTCCTAAAATCAAAGGAATTGATCAATTGATTAAATTAACCTTGTCAAATAACGACACTGGCGTTTTTCCTTTGACTAAGTTAAAACAAGCTTTAATAGAGTTCAAGCTAGAGCGAAAATCATCTTTCTAAGTTTTAATGTATTCTCGTTATCGGGACTGATTGTGACGTTCTGGGCCAAAATTAAGAGGAGTACCAAGATAAAAACAGACCCTAGGCATTAAACAGAGTCGTTCGCCGATCCACAGCCTTCCACCACCAAAGCGTAGAGACAGAAAAATAATAACTAAACTGATGCCAATGGTAAAAATCTTGTGTTTAACGCTCATAATTACTTACCAAAAATTCTGATAGGGTTAAGGGGTCTAATGGGGGGAGCCTTAACCTCCTCCATCGTTAAAACCTTTAAATTGTTAGCCTTTAAAGTCTCGTACAGGTACTTGTCCTGGTAATCTTGGGTAAAACTGATTACCGTCTTTAAATTATTTAACTCAGTGTATAGCCTCCAACTAATAAAAAATGAAACAATTAAAAAGAAAGTCAAAACATAAAGATAAAGAGTTTTGAAACTGAAACTAGACTTAGTTTTCATAATTAAAATCCTCAAAAATGTTTAACTGATTGGACTCCTTACCTGTAAGGGATTGGGGTCTTGTAGGCATTCTTCTGTATCTTTCAATGCCACAGTTGGGACAAAGGAAAATCTTCCAATAAAATCCTAGTCTTTCCTCATAAAAACATTGAACTGTTTTAGTGTTGATTGGGTGCTGGCAATTATGACAATTAAAAATCATTAGCCTAATAACTCCGATAAATCAATAGGTTTGGTTTTCCCTTTGCCATTACGGTGGTGGGGTTTTCTGGCTTCCTCCTTAAGCTTTTCTTCTTGCTTGTGGTGTTCTGTTTCAAAATAAGCCCTTGATAATTCTTGCCAGTTGTCCGGTCTTTCTGTCAATAAGCACTGGTCAAGGGTGCTGATAATGTTTAAATTTTTGCCATCAATAATATCTAACCTGCTAAAAGAATTAAAACAATTAAAAATCTGCTTATCAGCACCGCTTAAAGCTCCTGAAAAAGTATCAATGGCATAGGCAAACCTAGTCTTAATACCATTGGTTCTAGCTTTGGGGTTGTAATACCACTCCTTAAAAGTAGCGGCATCGAAAATGTGAACATTCTTAAACTTTAGCTCAGGTCTTCTCATCTTCTTGTTCCAAAAAGTCATTCCAGAGCAATACCAAAAAAACTGGGTTAATAATCTTAACTGCTTGTCTATTTGCTCGTCAAACTGAGCACAGTAAATTAAATCAACCCCATCTTTCCTTGATTGGGCCAGGTCAGATAATAACTCCTTCGGTGTTTTGGCAAACTCTCTGGCATTAAGAAAAATACCAGCTTCATCTAATAACACAACACTTTCAGGAATCATTAAGTCTTGTAAATTTTCCGGGTTGATAATCCAACTAATTCCCCTACCCTTTTCAATTTGTTCTTTTAAAAAAGGAAGCATAGGTTTAAAAGTAAACTTTTTAGGCTTTCTGCCGATTGCTTTCTTAAAACTGCTTGATAGAACATAAATTAATTTGTGTAACTCATACCTAAAGCTTCCTAAAAAACCGTCAAGATAAGCAGGTAAACAAGCATACCGATATACCTCTTTAACATTTAAGGCAAAATTAGCAACGACTTGCTTTTCTCGCTTGTCAGCATACATTAGCCCATACTTCAGTTGACTATGGGACTTACCAGAGCCAATAGCGCCAAAAATGCCAATGATCGTCATGTTGCTTTAAAGGGAATCAACTTGTAAATCTTGATTATTAAAGCTAAGCCTCCTAGCTCAATAAAAGTGTTTAAAATTGCTCTGATAACTGCCGTTCCCACTAGGGGTACAGCTTCCCCTAAATCACTAGCAATATTACTTAACTTAAGATTTTCAGGGGTAGATGGTAGAACATTAGCCATGGCATCTACTACAGCATTAATTCCGGCATTGATAGCACCGAAAGGATTAGTGATGACTGCCACTAAAAAACTGTAGGTAGTGGCAAATAGTTCTAGTAGGGCTTGGGGCCAAGGCTTAACAGTGACATTAACACTGATGTCTTGCCCATCATTTTCAATGACTGCACTAGCATCTGGTGTGGGTGGTGCGTCCTGAGCACTGGCAACTCCTGTGATTAGTAAAATGATGAAAATAATCACAAAAATTATGATTAGATTCTTTGATAAAACATGAGAGCCACGGCGATTTGTGCCGGAATTTTTACCGCCATGATAATGTCTCTTAGAATGCATAACTGTATATTCTCTCCAAAAAATTCATAGGTGGGACAATCACCACCAGAGCTTCCCCCAGTGGTAGAACCGAGCATATCAAAGGGAAATTTCGTGCTTAACTCATCAATTGCATTAGTTAGAAAAAATGGTTGGTCACTGAAATCAAATTGGGGTATGTCTAAAGTCTCTTCCTCCTGAGCTAATGATGGGGGAGTGATGGTGATAACAATAGTTGCTGCTACTGCTAGAGCTTGAAGAAAAAGTAGATTACTACGGCGATTTCGAGGGGAGTTTTTAGGGAAAGAATAGCGTCTCTTAGGAAACATAGCTCTGTGGTTTGTTCAAAAAAAGTGTAAGTTGGGCAATCTGGTAAACCTTCGGGTAATGGGCCTCCGAGCATATCAAAGGGAAACTTATCTTTAAATCTGTTTTGAGCATTGGTAACAAAAAATTGTCCATCGAATTGTGGTGGTGGTGGTGGGTCAAACTTTTGTAGAAAAGTAAAGATTCTGATGAAAGAGATTCGGGGTTCCTCCGGTTCTTCCGGTTCCTCCGGTTCTTCCGGTTCCTCCGGTTCCTCCGGTTCTTCCGGTTCTTCCGGTTCTTCCGGTTCCTCCGGTTCTTCCGGTTCTTCCGGTTCCTCCGGTTGGTCAGGTGGATCTGGTTGGTCAGGTGGATCTGGTTGGTCAGGCGGATCTGGTTGGTCAGGTGGATCTGGTTGGTCAGGCGGATCTGGTTGGTCAGGTGGATCTGGTTGGTCAGGCGGATCTGGTTGGTCAGGCGGATCTGGTTGGTCAGGTGGATCTGGTTGGTCGGGTGGATCTGGTTGGTCGGGTGGATCTGGTTGGTCGGGTGGATCTGGGCTGGGACTAGGAGCCGGGGGTGTAGTCGGTGATGGAGATGGGCTTGGTTCTATGGGTGGATCTGGAGATTCTGAAGGAGAAGGACTGGGAGCCGGGGTTGTAGTCGGTGACGGTGATGGGCTGGGAGATTCCGATGGAGAAGGACTAGGTGATGGAGAAGGATTAGGATCTGGATTACCAGGAGAGGGCCATGGGTCTGGTTCAGGGTCAGGATTTGGATCTGGAGATTCTGAAGGAGAAGGACTGGGAGCCGGGGTTGTAGTCGGTGACGGTGATGGGCTGGGAGATTCCGATGGAGAAGGACTAGGTGATGGAGAAGGATTAGGATCTGGATTACCAGGAGAGGGCCATGGGTCTGGTTCAGGGTCAGGATTTGGATCTGGCGACTCTGAAGGAGAAGGACTGGGAGCCGGGGTTGTAGTCGGTGACGGTGATGGGCTTGGTTCTATGGGTGGATCTGGAGATTCTGAAGGAGAAGGACTGGGAGCCGGGGTTGTAGTTGGTGATGGATCTGGCTCTGGTTCTATGGGTGGATCTGGAGATTCTGAAGGAGAAGGACTGGGAGCCGGGGTTGTAGTTGGTGATGGATCTGGCTCTGGTTCTTGTGGTGGGTCAGGATTTAGATTAGGCATAGGGTCACCTGCTGGTATTATGCGTACCTCTCCAGTTTCGGGGTCGATAAAAATGCCTGGCACAGGTAATGGTGTACCCGGAGCAAAATTAATAGGTGCTTCTTGTAAAACTCCAACTACATTAAGAACAGGTATTAAATTTGGATCAGATTCATAAGCATCTAATTTGTCTTCAAGTTCACTTTTGCCGTCAGCAGGAACAATGGATACATGATAACTAATTAAATGACAATCCTGAGAGGATCTTAAATAATTACTACAATAGTGAGGATTTCCAGGAGTAAAGAATAAACCTTCACGGCGATTATCAGAAGTAAAACCAACGGAATAGGAGATAGGCCCAACCAACTGCTGTTGCTTGAAATCGTCGAAAGGGCCAGACATGTAATAAAATTGCCAATTATGCCATATCCTACTAGTAATTCTAGAATTAACGTTATAAAGACGGCCATTAACCCTACCAGTAGGAACAGAATCAATTAGAGTATTGGCATCATTTTTTAGTAGAGAATAAGCAACTAAACCACCAGAAGCACCCATCCCAATTAAAGCTAAAGTGGAGCCTGCATTTGAAGTTGCTGCCGTGGTTACACTAGGAGCAATAGCTGGAGCAATACCTGGAGCACATACAGCATTAGCTGCACAAGCGTCAAGTGAAGTAACAAAAGCTTCTGCAGGTTTATTGCTAACTCCAATAAAGATAGAAATAGTCGTTAGAAACAGAATAGAGAAAGAAACAATTCTGTTGGTTAGCTTGCGTCTGTTCTTGTATAAATTCTTCTTAAACTTATTAAAAATAATGGGTAACTTATAAAAAGCAGATTTCATAAGCTACCCTCCTAGTAGTAATTTGCTTGAGCTAATATTGACAATTAACCTTTGGTCGTCATGCGGTTGACTTGCTTAACAGCAATGCGAAAACCCATAGCAGTTAAAACAATAGCGGCAACACCACCAGTAACAGTGCCAATGGCGGTTACAGTGTTACCAACATCTTCAGGGCTAGCCATAGCGGCTCCGGGTAAGGTTAAAGCGCCAATAGCAGCAGCACCGATTAGAATGCGTTTGTCAGTGTCAGTTAAGTGAAGTTTGAAAGATTGCATTGGTTTAATCTCCGGTAAAGAATAGAGCTTAGCTTTCGGCTAAACTTACCCTCCCAACTTCCCGCTAATATTAGATTGTTATTAATTGGCTAGATTTTATAGAAAAAGTAAGCGGCTACAGTGAGGGCTAAGGTGGTGCCAAAAATAACTAAACCGGCGCTGGTTCCCCACTCATAACCAGACTGTAAAGTACTGTTTATTTGTTCTAGGTTAGAGTTAGCTAAAATCATGATAGTTAACCTCTGGTAAAAGACTTAACAACGAAAACAATGACCATTACTCCCATTAGGGCGGTGGCGTACTTTGCTCCCTCAGTGAGAATTTTAGCGGCGGTTTCCTGTCCAAAATTGCTAGGTAAATTTAGATTGGTAGCGTAATAAAATTGATAGCTCATAATCTGTAAACAATTCCTGTGAGAAAAGCTAGACTCCCATGGACTACTACAGCCTTAAAAAGACTGGTAGCTAGATTCCAATGTTCAGCGACACATAGAGTGTCAATTGTGCTGGTAGTTGGTTCAATTGGAGGGTCTTGAGCTAATAACAAAATTCCCGTAAAAATTTGGCTTATATCCATACATATTTCCTAACTAAAATCACTAACCAGGCAGTGGTATACATTGAAAGAAAGGGAGTTGATAAAGTAGCTTCAATGGCTAGCTGTAGGTTTGAAACTGTTTCTATGTAGTTCGTGCAATCCTGATAATACGCATCGGAACATCCGGTAATGATTAGAGACCCGGTGTATAAGCTTAAGCTTGTCCATAGTGTGCGATTCCTCATGGTGTTAAGCGGCAAGCTCTGCCATGTTTAATTGCTCAATGGGATTCATGTCAGCAATGCGTTCCATTTCTTGCCCCTTGGTATCACGGACAGATTTAAACTCTGCTTCATACCAACCGGGGATAAATTGGAGGTTGTTAAAATTCCAATGTTCAAAAGTTTCCTCAATTGCCAGATAGCCATAAGCTTTCCCCTTTTCGCTTAAAGCTTCCATCTCTCCCATGGGGTCAATTAAATAGGTAACAAGCCCTTTCCATTGCTCCATTTTGACCATCTTTGCTCCAATCAAAAGAATCTCCTCTCGTTCGGGAAACTTGATCTTCTTAAGCAAATTGGCTCTGATGGGGATTAGGTTGTAGCCTTTTTCGCCTAACTTTTTCTTTGGAGTGCGTCGGCGCTCAATTTCATAAATTCCGGGTGCTTCCGAAAAATCTTCAATTCTTAGAGCAGAATTTCTGAGATTAATTCTCATGGGTTGATAACCCTTGATAACGCCATCATTGGTTTGTTCAAGGTTCATTACTTGGATAAAACCAGACTTAATGGTTTCCCCTTCGATGACATATTCCTCTTGGGAAGCGCCAATAACTAAATATTTGGAAGTGCTAAGCATAGGGTTGTTCTCGTTGTTCTTGTAGGTAGTTAATCCAGGCTAGATGGTGTTCTTGGAGCCTTTCGCCAGATCGTTCGGCTATGCGGCTAATACTTTTAGTAAATTCAGTCTGTCCGAGACCGAAATACATAACAGCAAAAGTGGGCCCAGCTTGTCGCTCCAACCAATCCAAAGCTCTTTCTAGGGTGGGTTCGTCTCTGGGCTTTCTGAGCCGACATTGGCCAACCTCTTTGACAAATTGTTCCCAAAATCTGTATCTTCTATCTGACTTGTAATCCTTGCTAGGCTTAATAAAATCAAGGGTTCCGGTCAAAAATTTGCCACCGGCACGAATATCTCTTTTTTCGATAATCTCATCGGCACAAAATTCCGCATAATCTCCACGCAGTAATAATTCCCAACGGTCGGCGGGGATACCGTGCATAAATTCAGCATTGTAGAACTTGACAATTTTTTCAGAGCTACCAAAAATACAAGTCCCTATTGGTTCCTCCCCCTTTACAGCTTTGGACTCGATGAATTTAAAACTATCTAAGCCTTTGTAGTGCTTCTTTTCTGCTAGGGTTTGGATCTTTCTTTGGCTGATGCGCCGCTTTTCGTCATCAATGGCAATGTCAATGCGGGTAAGCTTTTTAAGCCTCTCTTTGATAAGCTCTAAGCTCTTTAACTGATCCGTAAACTCCCAGCAAATAGTACCGGGAAACTGTAAATGGCAGTCGATGTAATCATCATGGACGGTAAAGCCTCCCCATAATCCCTTAACTGAGCGAATACGGTTGTTAAACTTCCTGCCAATGGTCACTCCTTCCTGGTCAAAAAAACACTTGTCCCCTTTGACCATGCCCGCTTGTACTTCCTGCAAAAAGCTCTCCAACTGGCGAAACTCTGAAAAACGGGCCATGCCTTGCAGATAGTCAATGCCAATGCTGAGGTGTTTAGGGGCCATAACTGGGTAAAAGAGAATAAACCAATAAAAAATTTCGCGGGCGTGCTAACAGCCCTCTAAAACCGTGAAATCTCAATGCCAGCAACAGTAAAAAAAAAGTCTCATCGCCACAATAGAGACAATGAAACTAGATAACTAAGCCTTATAACCTGACCGCTAATGCCGAGACCAACAGCGTTAGCGCCCCATTTAAGGTCGTTTAACTTACTTTCTCCCGTCTTCTCTATTTCCCCCCCAATCTTCTCGATAACTCCTTTACCCGTGTAATTAAATCATTTGTCTTAGTCATCTGATTATTTAGATTTTCTACTGATTCTTCTAACTCGGTGGCTAATTCTGCTAAATCCTTAGCGGCTATGGCTAGTGTTACCGTACTGGAATTGATTAACGTCTCTAAATAGGTACTGTGCTTCATGTCTGCGGCGTGGGCACCAATGCGGATCATTTCCACGGTGTCGGGCTTGAGACTAAATCCTTTGACAATGCGGGTTTCACCGCTACCTAGCTTTCTGCCTCTTTTAGCCATAGTTCTTGCATCCTTGTAAAGAAATGTAAAACTTCTGTAAATTCTTTATAAAAATTTGACAAGTAGTTTTTTTTTTTTATAATACACTGCGTCGAACATAGCATAAATTTTCCCCTTTTGGCTAGGTTTTCTCTTATGTCTCCTCTTGATATAGATTCCTCTACCCACTACTTCTGCTCTTGTGGTGCTCGTCTTAATTCCCCAGACTTCGATGGGTTATTGTCTGCGGAGCATAATATTCCCTGCTCCTGGTGTAGAGATCATATTTCTATGATTCTTAATGCTTTAGAGATTGATCATCCTATTGATATTGACCAGGTTCTTACCTATGTTGCTAGTCGTTCTCCTGCTTATATTTCTTCTTGTTCTCCTTTGGATACGGTTCGTTTTATTGAATTACTAGGTGAGATTGATTCTTTGTAGTTGCCCTTCCCTACTGACCTCTGAGCTTAGGTTGAGGGGTCACTAGGGACGGAGTAGCTTCCCGTCTCATCGGTTAGGTAATTGATATGACGATTTAAAGGAAAATGGCTTTATAGTTTTATCATTTTATGTCTGATTATTGATTGCCTAGCTACCCAATAAGCTTAAGAATAAACTGTCTTGTATTTATAGGTTTCTGGCTTCTATTGGGATTAATTTAAAGCTAACTTTCTCTTTCCTATTGGAGACAATTTAATAATGAGAATTGCAGGTCTTGACATTTGTAAAGGCTACGCTGTGGCATGGATTCTTGATGAGCTTCCTGCTGATCCTAAGCAGGTATGGAAACAAGGATTTAGGTCACGGTTTAAGAAACCATCTGATGATCCTTATACCTTCTGGTTTTGCCATGATGTTTATCGAACTCAAGATGCTGAAAGGGTTTTAGATGTCCGGGGTATTGATACCTTCCTCAGTTGGGAGGTCGATGCAGTTGCATTAGAACCTACGGGGCTTCACTACTCGATGTTCATTGCTAAGGTTTGTGAATCTCACGGTATTAAGGTTTTCTGGGTTAATCACCATAGCTGTAGAAATTGGCGGCAAACCCACGGACTACCGGATAAGAATGATATTGCTGACGCTTATGCTCTTTGTGCCTATACTCAAACTTTTAAAGACTACTGGCGTTATTTTATCCGCTTTGAGAATGGCTCTATTGCTAAGATTCGAGATTTATATCATCTGAGAAAATTTTGTATAAAGATGTCTGTTAGAGCTTGTAATAGAGTCCAACATCATCTAGCCTTTGATTTCCCTGAATCTGCTTCCCTCTATTCAGATCCTTTAGGTAAAACTCGTCTTGATGGTCGTAGGTCATTGCTTTCAGTAGTTGCTGGTCGTCAACGGGGTACTCGTAGGTCTCCTTGGGTGAATCGTTTGAATAATTCCATTGCGAGGGAATATGGCATAGAGATTTCAGATACTTCGATCTATCTTGCTGGCTTGACTGATGACTTTGATTTAAAAGTTAATGAGATTAATAGCAGGCTCTCTGACCTCGTTCATTCTCCCCAGTTTGCGGGTTATGACCTGGTCTTTGACCGATTTAACTTTGGCGTTCCTCTGCGGGGTATTCTGCTTACTCTGATTTACCCTTTTAGTGAACGTTTTACTAGTCTGCCTGCGTTTAAGCGTCGTATCGGGTTGGCAAGGGTAGAGACACAGTCAGGGACTAGCATCAAAGGTTCTAAGACTGGTTCTAGTTCTTCCATCTGTCGGGCTGAGTTCTACTGCTGGGTTAGTTCGCAGTTCAAGCTTGGTGCTAAGACTCAATACTCTGAGCAGTTGCAAAGGATTAAGGACTATCACGATGAGAAAACGGCCCAGCTCAAGGCAGACCCTGATAAGTTGGCCTTACAGGCGGCCGCTAAATACCAAGCTCGGCTACGGTCTGAGATGTTTAACTCTCTGTCGTCTTCTGGTCTGATGACGGTTAATCAGGTTAAAGCTCTACTCTCAGAGATTGACTGGTCTGCTAAGAAACCTGCTGGTATGGCTAAAAATAATCTGGTGGGTAACTTGGTTATTAACAAGACCGGAGGCTATGCCGCTAAGCTTCTTTACCGTGCTCTAGATGAGGTTAGGGAGACTCTCGACGTTACTGATTAATTCTGGCTTGTAGGGGTCTTTTCTTAGGATCCCTTATTTAGTCTGTAATTTGCTAGCTTAGAATAAAATGATCATAACCAATATCCACGGGCAAATAAGGCATTCCTCTGGTTTCGCCTTTTTATCCATCGACACCAACCTGACAGCATGGAAATAACTGCGGTTCAATCCTCCTACTATGGCGACATGGCTTTCAAAACGCCGCCGCCGGATCTGGAATCCCTTTTGCTTAAAGAGCGCATCGTTTACTTGGGGATGCCGCTTTTCTCCTCCGACGAGGTGAAGCAACAGGTCGGCATTGATGTGACCCAGTTGATTATTGCCCAACTGCTGTATCTCCAATTCGACGATCCCGATAAACCAATCTATTTTTATATCAACTCCACTGGTACTTCCTGGTACACCGGCGATGCGGTGGGTTTTGAAACCGAAGCCTTCGCTATTTGTGACACCCTCAACTACATCAAGCCCCCGGTGCATACCATTTGCATTGGCCAAGCCATGGGCACCGCCGCCATGATCCTTTCTGCCGGCACCAAAGGTTATCGGGCGAGTTTGCCCCACTCCACCATCGTCCTTAACCAAAATCGCACTGGGGCCCAGGGCCAGGCTACGGATATCCAAATTCGCGCCAAGGAAGTAATTTCCAACAAACAGACAATGCTGGAAATTCTTTCCTTTAACACTGGCCAGACCCAGGAAAGGTTAGCCAAAGACATGGACCGGACTTTTTATCTCACCCCCGCCCAAGCTAAGGAGTATGGACTGATTGACCGGGTGCTAGAAAGCCCAGCGGAATTGCCCAAACCAATGGCAGTGATTTAGGCCATTTAAATCTTGCCTAAAGACTCTACCCCTACTGAGCAAATCGGGGCCATTGTCCCCCATCAGCTAAGTTCCGACTTTTGTTGACTATTCAAATCTATTCCCAAATTTAAGCGAAAAAACCCATGCCTATCGGTGTTCCCAGTGTTCCGTTTCGTCTTCCCGGCAGTCAGTATGAACGGTGGATTGATATTTATACTCGACTGAGCCAAGAACGGATTATTTTCCTTGGCCAAGAGGTAAATGACTCGATCGCCAATCGAATTGTGGCTTTTTTGCTATATCTAGATTCCGATGATCCGAGTAAGCCGATTTATCTCTATATCAATTCCCCTGGTGGTTCTGTCACTGCGGGCATGGCCATTTACGACACCATGCAATATATCAAAGCAGAAGTGATTACCATCTGTGTGGGCCTGGCCGCATCCATGGGAGCCTTTTTGTTAGCCTCCGGGGCGCCAGGAAAACGATTAGCCCTGCCCCACGCCCGGATTATGATCCACCAGCCCATGGGAGGTACCGGTCGCCGTCAAGCAACGGATATTGACATTGAAGCGCGGGAAATTCTCCGTATCCGTCAACAGTTGAACGAAATTATGGCGCAACGTACCGGCCAAACCGTGGAAAAGATTGCCAAGGATACTGACCGGGATTATTTTCTCTCAGCGGCGGAAGCCAGAGACTATGGCTTGATCGATAAAGTGATTGAAAACTCCAGCATGGGCAATAACTAATAGCCCAATCATTGTTTCTTGGTAAAACCGTTAGCAAGGTTCTAAGATAACCCCTCCTTCTCCCCACTGCAGTTAAGGCAAACCTGGGGAGATTTTTTCTTCTTGCTCTGAGAATCGATAACAAAATGGAGTCCAGTCAGAACCCTGGGTCAGAGTACGAAACTCCCTCTAGTCTTGGGTTTTGACTGGAGTTAGGGTGTCTAAACAATAATCAATGTTCCAAGTCGGCGATCGCCTTGGGCACTGCACTGGTTAAAACGTCGGGGCCCTGGGCGGTGACCAATACGTCATCCTCAATGCGAATGCCAATGCCGCGCCATTGTTCCGGCACTTCCGGTTGCCCTTCCACAGGTTTTATATCCGGGGCAATGTAAATACCAGGTTCCACGGTGAGCACTTGCCCTGGTTCCAACACTGTCCAGGTATCCTTATCCTGTTTGTAATTGCCCGCATCGTGGACATCAAGACCCAACCAATGGCCTGTGCGATGCATGTAGAAGGGTTTATATTTTTCTTCTTTGATAATTTCTTTCTTATCGCCCGCCAGCAGACCCAAATCCATCAGGCCATCCACAATCACTGACACCGCGGCATCATGGTATTGGTGGTAGGGATTGCCTGCTTGCACTGCGGCGATCGCCGCTTCCTGGGCGTTTAAAACAATTTCATACAGAGTGCGTTGCTCCGGGCTAAATTTGCCGCTGACCGGAAAAGTACGGGTGATGTCACCGTTATAGTAGCCGTAGGAACAGCCGGCATCGATGAGCAGTAAATCCCCATCGGCTAAAGGGCAATCATTGTTGATGTAGTGCAAAATGCAGGCATTTTTACCCGCCGCCACAATGGAGGGATAGGCTGGACCCAAACCCCCTTCCCACCGAAAAATAATTTCTAATTCCGCTTGTACCTGATATTCATAATGGCCAGGTCTGGCAAATTCCATGGCCCGCTGATGGGCGATCGCCGACAGGTCACAGGCCCGCCGCAACAGGGCTAATTCGGTTTCGCTTTTCACTTGCCGCAGAGGGTGCACCAAGCCATGGGAATTGACCAAAGCCTGGGGTCCATAGCCTTGCCGGGGATAGGCGGCCAATTGACGTTGCCAATGGTGAAGAATAGTTTTGTTTAACGCTTCATCTCGACCAAGGTGGTAATGAATTTTATCTGCTTTTTCCAGGTATTTTGGTAAATGCTCATCCAGTTCCCCAATGGGATAGGCAATGTCCGCCCCAAAAGTTGATTGGGCCCCCTCCACACCGTAGCGAATGCCAGTCCAGGTTTCCCTGGCCGGATCCTTGGGTTGCACAAACAAAACAAATTGATGTTCTTCGTGGTGGGGGGCAAAAACGGCGATCGCCTCCGGTTCATTGAAACCCGTTAGGTAGTAAAAATCACTATCCTGACGGAATACATATTCCACATCGTTGTGCATCACCGCCTGGGGGGCGCTGGCAAAAATGGCCGTTCCCTGACCAAGCTTGGCCATCAGGCGATCGCGACGTTGGCGATATTCAGCGGAACTAACAACCGGGTGCATGGGCAAAAGTCATACAGGCTAAAGGGTAATATCCCTATTGTACTGGTTAGGGAAAAAGCTCGGCGGCGGCAGGTTTGCCCCTCAAGTGCATGATCTCCAGACTGTGGGAGAATTTGCCCAATTTGGAAACTTCCGCCATGTTTCTACCGGGAAGGGGAATAATATTTGTCCAAAAGCAAAGATAACTTTTCGTAGGTGGCAGTGGGAAACTTATCCGGGGGAGTCAGCACTGCATACTGTAAAGCGCTGTGGGCAATGGAATCAAAGGGATTAGCCGCCAATTGTTTCACCGTTTCCAGAATTACCCACTGGGCATTGACTGCATTTTTTTGTAGGTTACCAATAACCATCTCCACCGTCACATGGTCATGGTCTGGGTGCCAACAGTCATAGTCCGTTACCAGGGCCAAAGTAGCGTAGGCAATTTCTGCTTCCCTGGCTAACTTGGCCTCCGGCAGATTAGTCATACCGATCACAGTCCCCCCCCAACTACGATATAAATTCGATTCCGCAATGGTGGAAAAGGCTGGGCCCTCCATACACACGTAGGTTCCCCGGTCATGGAGCGTTACCCCCTCCAACTCCAAACCGGCGATCGCCGTGGAAAGACACTGAGCTAACTGGGGGCAAATGGGGTTGCCAAAACCAATGTGGGCCACAATACCCTCCCCAAAAAAAGTGGAAATCCGCTGGCGAGTGCGGTCAATGAACTGGTCCGGAACCACCATATCCAAAGGTTTTGCTTCTGCCTGCAAAGAACCCACCGCCGACGCAGAAATTAAATATTTAACCCCTAACTGTTTCATGCCATGGATATTGGCTCGAAAAGGAATTTCGCTAGGTAAAAGGTGATGCCCCCGGCCATGGCGGGCCAAAAAAGCCACTGATGTCCCAGCTAATTCCCCCACAATAAAGCTGTCTGACGGCGCCCCAAAAGGCGTATCAATAGTCACCTCCTCAACATTTTTGAGGGCGTCCATTTGATACAATCCACTGCCGCCAATGATGCCAATTTGTGCATTTACCATGGTGGAATTCTTTCCTAACGAGATTGGTTTGACAATTAAACTGTCCAAAGCGAGGGGAAGGTTAAATCCTCCTTATCACAAAGATTCTCCCCAACCCCTGGGATGAGATGGGGACTTCCGAAAAATATCCTTGCCAACCACTCCCAGGTAGCCCATGGGAATGCCCCCCTCAACATCCGGGACGAAAATCCCCCCCCCGGCGGGCAGAGTTTTCCAAAACTGACTGATACAGATCTGAATTAACTTAGCTTTTCAGGCTTAGTCTTCATCCATATCATCACTGCTATCGTCACTATAGAGATTGTCATCCCCATCCATCAACTCAGCAATATCAACATCCTCGTCACTCATATTGCTGGTGGTGCCCTCTTCAATTTCCCGATAAATCAAACGATTATTACTTTCTAGCCAGTCAATCAGAGACTGCTCACGGGTAACAGGCAAAACCGCCGCTGGCTCATAACGGGCTTCTCGACGGAGGGAAGGATTGTACATAGTGCTTAATGCCAACTATTGAATTATCTATTTTGAGCGACCCACGATTATAGCAAAATATGCTCCTAGTCTGGAACTGTGGGTAAATTTTGGATTAGCTGACGCAACACCTCGGTTTTTGTCCGCCCCTCCGCCGTACAGTAACGCTCTAAATGAATCAAATCTTTTTCCGGTAAACGAATCGTCAGCACTTTATCGGATTTCGGTTTTGTTCTAATCATTGCCCTCACAGAGTCCTTCTCTTTCCCCAGCATAGCAACTTTCAGCGGACTGACACGGCATTCTATAGGGCTTTAATGATTTCACTTGTAATAACAAAGCAATTATAAAGTTACGACAATATATTTAAAGTTAAATTACTTTGAGTTGACAAAAGCACGACGGGGAGTTACAATGGAATTATAGCAAGGCAAATACTTGCTGTCGTTAGATGGAGGGTTATCAATGGATAGCCAAAACACAGCACTGGAAAAAGAAACCACTGCTAAAAATAACCGTGGTCAACATATCAGCGATGGGAGCGAGCTGATTCCCTCTGAAGTTGCCGCTAAGGGATTGACAGAGAGGGAAAAGCCTCTGACTCCAGAGTCAGAAATGAAAGAAAACGCAGGCAAAGCAGATGCGCCCTCTTCCCCCAACGTTGAGCCTGCTTACCGGGTCACCGATTCAGGTTTGATTAACGCTTACCCAGTTTCTCCTCCCGTATCAGAAATTGATCCAGACTCTAAGCAACAGTTTAGACGCAAGTTAATTGGTTTCGGATTGGCCGCTAACCTGGCTTTAGCCCTAATTGTGATCGCCCTATCCATCACTGGTAGATTCTAGTCCCGATCCAGGACTTGGCTAATTCAGTCAAATTTAAGCATTCTAGAAAAACAACATTAACTGTCCCCACTGGTGTGATACCGGGAGATGTTCTACATTTTCCTTCCGATCGCCGGCTGGTGTAGCTTTTGTAGAAAACCTACAGTAAATAAAAACAGAGAGGATAACATTTATGTCCAACCCCACCACGATGACTGCCCAAGAAAAAGAAGCCTATAAAGAGAAGGTAAGAGCAAAAATTGACAAGCTCAATGCCCAGATTGATCAAATGTCTGCCGAAGCTAGGGAAAAAGCCGCAGATGCCAATGTTAACTACCAAAAAGCCCTTAAGGATCTTCAGGCCCAACGGGACGCCCTAATGGGTAAATGGCACGATCTTCAACAATCTGGTGAAGCTGCTTGGGAAGAGTTGCAAGCAGGCTTAGAAAAAAGTTGGAACGAATTGTCCAACACATTTGAGCAGGTTAAGAAACAATTCTAATCTTGACATTGCCATCGCCTATTACAGGGGAAGCGGAAATTACCTCCGGCTTCCCCTATTTTTTGTCGCCATTCTATCAAAACAAGGAGAAGAGAGGTCTCACCGGAACATACAAAAATATCCATGGTGAAATAAAGAACAGAGCCGGAAAAATATACTCAATAATATGAAATTAACAATTCAGCCATTGTGCTACTTTAATTTATTAATTGGCGCAACAAGTAAAACAAAGTTAAATCAACGATTACACAACTGCCAATTTTGTAGGCATATTGACAGCCGTGACACTGCCAGCGCAAAAGTTTTGGTCGGATAGTCCGTGATTCAAAATGCTTGCGGAGTGGATACGTTCTGGCAGGGGTCAAGCAATTAACGTTGTTTGATCTAGTCAAGAGTCACTGAAGCAAGAATCCCCCGCTAGATTGCCTTAGCAATTAACTGTCAAGCTTTTGAATAGTCCTTGACCTTGAGAAACGGAGAATCTGCGGCCTTGCAATGGAAAATATTATCATTGCCGTCGTCAAAACCCTCTATAGATCCAGGGGCCATCTGGGGTTTGTCTATAGCCACTCTAACTGTCCGCAATATTGATGGGGTTGAAACCGCAACGGCAACCGGTTAGAGTTATTGGTTTACCTTAAGATGGGAACAGAAATTCGTCACCGAGGTAAAGGAATGCGAGCTGTGTTGATGGCAGGGGGGGCAGGCACCCGTTTGAGACCCCTGACTTGCGATCTGCCCAAGCCCATGGTGCCCATTGTTAATCAACCGATCGCCGCCCATATTATCCATTTGCTCCGTCGCCATAACATCACCGAAGTGGTGGCTACCCTCCACTACCTCCCCGATGCCATGCGGGACTATTTCCTCGATGGCAGTGAATTCGGCGTTCAAATGACCTATGCCGTAGAGGATGAGCATCCCCTGGGTACGGCAGGTTGCGTCAAAAACATTGAAGAGTTATTGGATGATACTTTTTTGGTAATTAGCGGGGATAGCATTACAGATTTTAATCTCACCCAGGCGATCGCCTTCCACAAACAAAAACAGGCCAAGGCAACTCTGATTTTAACCAAGGTTCCCAACCCTCTTGAATTTGGCGTGGTCATAACCGACGAAAACCAACGGGTACAAAGATTTTTAGAAAAACCTTCCACCAGTGAAGTTTTTTCCGACACCGTCAACACCGGCACCTATATCCTCGAACCGGAGGTGCTGGCCTATCTGCCCCCCAGGGAGGAAATGGATTTTTCCAAGGATTTATTTCCCCTCCTACTGGAAAATGACGAGCCCATGTATGGTTTTGTCGCTGATGGTTACTGGTGTGATGTCGGTAATTTAGATGCCTACCGGGAAGCCCAATACGATGCCCTAGAAAAAAAAGTCACGTTGGAATTGGGTAATCTACCTAGGCACTCCGATATTTGGATCGGGGAACACACCACCATCGACCCCACCGCTGTTCTGATTCCCCCCTTGGCGATCGGCGATAACTGCAACATCGGCCCGGGCACTAGATTGGAAGCCGGTACCATCATTGGCGATAACGTCACCATTGGCGCTGGAGCAGAATTAAAACGGGCTATTGTTTGGAATGGAGTCCTCATTGGCGATGAAGCTTATCTAGCCGCCTGTGTGGTGGGACGGGGCTGTCGCATAGAAAGACGGGTACAGGTGCTGGAAGGGGCAGTAATTGGCCCCCTATCCATCATTGGAGAAGAAGCTCAGATCAACTCCAACGTTAAAGTTTGGCCTAGTAAACGGGTGGAACCGGGGGCCATTCTCAACATCAATTTGATCTGGGGAAGTACCGGTCACCGTAACCTATTCGGTCAGAGAGGCGTTTCCGGCATTGTCAACATTGATATGACGCCGGAGTTTGCCGTTAAATTGGGGGCGGCCTACGGTTCTTCCCTCAAGCCCGGGGCGGAAATTGTTGTTTCCCGGGATCAACGTAACGTCTCCCGCATGGTTACCCGTTCCCTCATTGCCGGCCTGATGTCGGTGGGGGTAAACATTCAAAACCTGGAAGCGACAGCGATTCCCATTGCCCGCACCATGACCCCGAAGTTGAAAGTGGCCGGTGGCATCCATGTGCGTATTCATCCAGATCGCCCAGATTATTTGCTGATTGAATTTCTCGATAGCCAGGGTATCAACATTTCCAAAAAGACCGAGAAGAAAATTGAAGGGGCCTATTTCAAAGAAGATTTACGTCGGGTGAGTATTCCCCAAATCGGCGACATGTCCTATCCGGCCCAGGTGTTGGAAACCTATTGCCATACCTTTGAAAAGTTGCTGGACATGGACATCATCAATAATGATGGGGCCAAAATTGTCATCGATTATGCCTATGGGGTGTCCGGGGCCATTCTGCCATTGCTATTAACCAAATTCGGCTGCGACGCGGTGGTACTCAATGCTAGTCTGCGGCAAACCGCCGTTTCCAACGAAGAAAAGGAAGTCCTACTCAGTCAGTTGGGGCAAGTAGTATCGGCGCTCCAGGCTAATTTGGGGGTGCAAGTTTCCGCCAATGGCGAACAACTTACCCTAGTGGACGAAGGGGGCCTGCCCATCCGGGGGGAACTGCTAACTGCTTTGATGGTACATATGATGTTAACTGCCTCTCCCAGGGGAACCATTGTGGTGCCAGTGCAGGCCTCCAGTGCAGTGGAGAAGTTGGCCCGCCGCCATGGAGGGAAAGTTTTGAGAACCAAGGCCAATCCCACCGCTTTGATGGCCGCCGCCCAATCGAGCCATAACGTGGTTTTGGGGGGCAGTGGGGAAACTGGTTTTATTTTCCCCCGCTTACACCCCGGCTTTGATGCCATGTTCTGCATTGCTAAAGTGATGGAAATGCTGACTGTGCAAAAACGTACCCTGGGGGAAATTCGGGCAGAATTGCCGACGGTTTACCACAACAGTTGCAGTGTCCGTTGTTCTTGGAAAATTAAAGGGGCCCTGATGCGCCATTTAGTGGAAATCCATCGAGATCAGCATATTGAATTGGTGGACGGGGTAAAAATAACTTTTCCCAACGGAGACAATTGGGTCTTGATTTTGCCCGATGCTGGGGAGCCCCTAGTCCATATCTACGCCAACAGTGAAGACCGCCACTGGGTAGATGACAAATTACGTTACTACCAGGCTCAGGTATTGAATTTTATTAGCGATGCCCAGGAGGAATCCTACCAACATTTTTCCTGATGCTAGGGATGGGTGAAACCCCGTCGGGAATCAAATCACTAAGGCGATCGCCAGTGGATCGATAAAGTTAAAGAGAATAGACCTGGCCGCCGAGAAACACCCTGGTAATGCCCTTGGACTTGAGTGCTTGGGCCGTTTTTTGGACGATGCTAGCGTCGGGCAAGCGAATTACCTTTTGGGTTTTGAGGGAAAAGCGCCGGGCCACTCGATGGTTATCAAACACCGGTAGGGTTTTGGCTTGGACTTCTTCCGGGGGTAGAGCTCCATCGAGGCTGAATTCCTTCAGGGGACGGACGATCAATTCACCCTTCCTGTCCACCACCAGGTAGCAGTTTTTGGGCATAGAGGCTTCCATCAGGGGCAAAATTGAAATTAGCTCTGCGGTGTTTGTTTGAGTTTGTTTGATGGTAACTGGGGCGGGGGCATAATCCTCTTCTCCCTGGTCTTCGTCAAAATCGTCTAATTCATCTTCAAACTCGTCATCTTCATCGTCCTCTTCGTCCAGATCATCAATGTCTTCTCCATCCAGTAAATCTAAGTCCTCGTCTATGTCCTTGACAATTTCATCTAGGGCGGAGGATTTAATTGAAACAATCTGGGGGCGCCGACCTATGGGGGCATCGGATGGCACTTCGGTTTTAGCCATTGGCATGGCGGTTGGGCTGTCACCAAATCCCGTTCGGTCGGGCTGGGCTGGGGAGGAGGTAGCGATCGCCGGCGGATCGATGGTTTCTACGGCATCGGCAAACCCATCACTTCCTGGGTCGACGGAACTGGCGGTGGCTCGACGACGGGAACGCACACGGCGGCCCTGGCTACTAGCGGTGGCCTCAATAGTCCTACTATCTTGATCTTGATCGTTTATTTCAGCCACAGGGAAAACCTCGGCCACGGAGTCCAAAGAACTGTTAGTTTCCGTCCCCTCTGACTTTTTCCTGGAGGGCTTGGGTAAAGGCAACGTCAACTGGGCGTCATTTTTGGGTCCCTTCCCCCCCCTTTTCTCCTGCACTAAGGTTTCATATTCCCCACTGGCGATCGCCGTTTTTAAGAGACGACTAACGGTGGAAACGCTCACCCCAAAACGTTCCGCGAGGGTAGTGGTGGTGGCGGGGGTTTGCCGGTAAAGGTCAACCAACTCTTGTTTATCGGTGTCGGTCAGCTTAGCGGGACTCATGGCAGTAACCATCAGGACAATTTGACATTAGTGGAACAGACGACAGGGGTGAATCTGCTAATATGTGGTTGATTCGGCGGCGGCCGGGCGAAAGCCAATCACCCTGGGCAAGATTCCAAGGATATGACTTTTTCCCACTACGGCCGAATGGTTCTATTCCAGCTACCTTGCAATATATCATTATGCCAATTGCTGCGGCGAAACCGGCCCTTCTTGTCCTTGCGGATGGCACCGCCTATCCCGGTTGGTCTTTTGGGGCCAATGGCACCACAGTGGGAGAGGTGGTATTCAACACCGGCATGACTGGTTACCAAGAAGTGATGACCGACCCCAGTTATTGTGGCCAGATTGTCACGTTCACCTATCCTGAATTGGGCAATACCGGAGTCAATGGGGAGGATGAAGAATCTATCCATCCCCACGTTAAAGGAGTAGTGGCCCGCAACATCACCCGCCGCCCCAGCAATTGGCGATCGACCCAATCCCTACCCGACTATTTGGTAGAACATAAAATTATCGGCATTTATGGCATCGACACTAGGGCCCTGACCCGCAAGTTGCGTTCCGTTGGTGCCATGAACGGCGGCATTTCCACGGAAATTTTGGAACCAGAAGCCCTGTTACACCACATCCAAGCAGCTCCTTCCATGGCCGGGTTGAACTTGGTTAAGGAAGTGACCACCCATGAAGTTTACGAATGGACTGACCCTACTGATAACCATTGGCAGTTTGGGCCAGTGGCGGAACAAAAGGGAAAACCTGCCCTCACAGTGGTGGCCCTGGACTTTGGTGTTAAGCGTAATATCCTGCGTCGCTTAGCTAGTTACGGTTGCCGGGTGATTGTGGTGCCCGCCAGCACTTCCCCAGCGGAAATTCTCCAGTACAACCCCGACGGCATTTTCCTTTCCAATGGCCCTGGTGATCCCGCAGCAGTGGAGGAAGGCATTGTCACCACTAAGGAATTGTTGGCAGCGAAAAAGCCCATTTTTGGTATTTGCATGGGGCATCAAGTGTTGGGGTTATCTTTGGGAGCGGAAACCTTTAAGCTCAAATTTGGTCATCGGGGGCTCAATCAACCCTGTGGCCTGGAGCAACAGGTGGAAATTACTAGCCAGAACCATGGTTTTGCGGTGGCAGAGGGCTCCCTAGTCGAAGAAGTGGAAATTACCCATTTCAATCTCAACGATAAAACGGTGGCGGGGTTACGCCATAAGGAACTACCATTTTTCTCGGTGCAGTACCACCCTGAAGCCAGTCCAGGCCCCCATGATGCCGATTACTTGTTTGCCGATTTTGTCCAGTTGATGCGCCAACAAAAGGCCGAAGCCGCTGGCTGGTAACAGCTGCGATTGGCCATATTACCGATGGACAAGTAAGGTTTTTAAAAAATGGATAATGGACAAAGTCGAGCTTACAAACCCCAGCTTTTCTGGCCGGGGATGTGTACACCAATTTTATTGAAGAGCATTTAGCTCTCTAATGCTAAACCAGAGCGGCCATGGAAACCTTCCCGGCAATTTGCTTGGCGATCGCCGTTAGGGCTTTGGCTGAAGCTGATTCAGGGTGGGATACCACAATGGGAATGCCCTTATCTCCCCCTTCCCGCAGGCCAATTTCCAAAGGCACACAGCCCAACAGAGGTACATTCAATTCTTTGGAAGCTTTTTCACCGCCGCCGGAACCAAATAAATCGTATTGGCGATCGGGCAGATCCGGGGGAATAAAGTAGCTCATATTTTCCACAATGCCCAATACGTTTACTCCCATCTGTTGGAACATTTTCAAACCCCGGCGAGCATCCAACAAAGAGACTGTTTGGGGAGTAGTGACAATGACTGCGCCGGCCATGGGGACGGATTGGGTTAGGGTGAGCTGGGCGTCGCCGGTACCGGGGGGCATATCCACAATCAGGTAATCCAAAGCTCCCCAATTAACTTGGTAGAGAAACTGACGAATAATGCCATTCAGCATGGGGCCCCGCCAGATGACTGGTTGGTCGGGGTCAATTAAAAAACCCATGGAAACCATTTTGATGCCATGGTTAAACACCGGCTCTAACACTTCCCCTTGGGGACTGTTTTGTACCTGCACCGCTGCACCGCTCAAGCCCAACATGGTGGGGGCATTGGGTCCATAAATATCTGCATCCAATAGTCCCACCGTCGCGCCGGTCTGGGCCAGGGCTACCGCCACATTCACCGCCACTGTGCTTTTTCCTACCCCTCCCTTACCGCTGGAGATGGCAATAATATTTTTCACCTGCTCCACGGATTGGCGGTCGGGCAAGGATTTTTGTTGGGGAGTTTCCGCTGTCACCGTTACTTCTACCTTTTCCACCCCGGGCAAAGTTTTAACCGCCTTTTCGCAATCTTCCACAATGAATTCCCGCAACGGACAGGCCGGTGTGGTCAACACCAGGGTAAAACTAACAGTACCCCCGGCGATCGCCACATCTCGGATCATGTTCAGTTCCACCAAGCTTTTTTGTAGTTCGGGATCTTGAACGGGACGGAGCACGGTTAAAACGGCATCGGTGGTTAACATAGTGACAATTGATGACAAAAATTGGGAGAATTCTCTGAGGGATTACAGTCTGCCCCTTGATCTTAAAGGTTTTTGGACAGCTTCTGGCCAGGCAGACCCCAGAGATAGGTAAGCGTCACCATTGATTGGTAACTCGACAAAGTGCGGAAAATCCCCCCCCAAACCTAAGCATTGTGTCAGAGTGGAAATAGACATAGAGCAAACCCTATCCGTTTCCCTCCATGACCCCCAGCCTATTGCCTCCCCGCCTCAATAGTCCCCACATTGAAGTGTTACCCAATGGTTTAACCATTATTGCGGAGCAGATGCCAGTGGAAGCGGTGTCTTTTCAACTCTGGTTGAGGGTGGGTTCCCGTTGGGAGGGGGACGACATTAATGGCACAGCCCATTTTTTGGAGCACATGGTGTTTAAGGGGACTCCCCGCCTCGCCATGGGGGAATTTGAGCGGGCCATTGAATCTAGGGGAGCGGGCACCAACGCCGCCACTAGCCAGGATTACACTCAGTTTTACTTCACTTCAGCTCCCCAGGATTTTGAACATTTGGCCCCTTTGCAGTTGGATGTGGTGCTTAATCCCACCATTGCCGATGGGCCGTTTGAGCGGGAGCGGTTGGTGGTGCTAGAAGAAATTCGGCGATCGCAGGATGATCCCCAACGGCGCATTTTTCAGCAGGTGGTGCAGTTGGCTTTTCCCCACACTCCTTACGCCCGCCCTGTGCTGGGGGCCAGGGAAATTATTACCCATCTCCAAGCTCAACAGATGCGGGATTTTCATGCCCATTGGTATCAGCCCCAGGCCATCACCGCCACCGTGGTGGGTAATCGCCCCGTGGCCCATCTAGTGGAAACGGTAGCCAGCAGTTTTGCCGACTGTTATCGAGTGAAATCCCCTTCCCAAGCCTTAACGCCGCCGCCGGTTAATATTCCTCCACCTTTCACTGCAGTGGAAACAACCACTGTGGTGGATAAGGGTTTACAACAGGCCCGTCTAATTTTGCTTTGGCGATCGCCGGGGTTGGACCAGTTTGAGCAAACCTTACCCCTGGGGGTATTGGCGGTGATTTTAGGTCGGGGTCGAGTGTCCCGTTTGTTTCGAGAATTGCGGGAAGAAAAGGGTTTAGTAACGGCGATCGGGGCTAGCAATTCCACCCAGGCCACCCAGGGAATGTTCTATATTTCGGCCCAGTTACCGGCGGAAAATATTCCCATCGTAGAGCGCTGCATTCTGGACCATATTGAACGACTACAAAATGAACTGGTGCCGGAAAAGGACTTAGAACGCATCCGCACCCAGGTGGCCAATCGTTTTGTTTTTGGCAATGAACGCCCCGGCGATCGGGCTAATTTATATGGCTATTACTACGCCCAAATTGGCGATTTGGAACCAGCCTTGACCTACCCCGAACAAATTCAAGCCCTGACCGCCGAGGATTTACAACAGTCCGCCCAAACGTATCTTTCCCCCACCGCCTACGGCAAGGTTATTGCTTTGCCAGAATAAGATCGATCAACGTTAACAACCATGGCTCACCGAGGTAATAAGGCCCATCTTCCCAGTAAAATTTGCCCTGTTTGCCAACGGCCCTTCACTTGGCGCAAAAAATGGGCCAGTTGTTGGGATGAAGTTAAATATTGCTCTGATCGTTGCCGTCGCCAGCGTTCCCAGCCAGATAGCCCGTAAACAACCAATCGGGCCCGATCGCCTGGCAATGGAGATCGGTTAAATTTAACGCCTGGGTCATTTGTTGAAAACCCAGTTCCCCCACCGGAGTCGGGGCCGTGGCCCCACCAATAATTTTTGGTGCCAGAAAAGCATGGATTTTTTGCACTGTTCCCATGGCGATCGCCTGAGCCGCTAGGATACCGCCACATTCCCACAACACTTGCAGACAATCCCGTTGGCACAACTCCGTCATTACTGTCAGGGGAGTTAACGGATCCAAGATCAGGGTCTCTACCCCCAATTTTTCCAGATGGCTCAGCGTATTTCGATCACAGGTTTTTTCCGTAAACACCAAAGTTTTAGCCACACCTTGATCCCACAATTGAGCCTCCAAAGGTAAATCTAAACTGCGACTCAGCACCACCCGCAAAGGATTCACCGCCCCCACCCCATGGGTAGTTAACAAAGGATTATCCCGCCGCACCGTATTGCCCCCAATAATCACCGCCTGGCATTGACTACGCAATTGATGTACCCAATGGCGAGCCGAGCTACTGGTCACCCAACTGCTGTGGCCCTGGGCAGTGGCAATTTTGCCATCTAACGTCATGGCGTATTTGAAAATGCCAAAGGGTCGTCGGTGCTGGATGCGAAAACAAAACGCTTCATTCAACCGCTGGCAAGCTTCTTCTTCCACCCCCACTTTCACCTCAATGCCAGCCTGTCTCAATCGACCAATGCCCTTACCCGCCACCAAGGGATTGGGGTCCACCATGCCCACCACCACTTTAGATATGCCCGCTTTGATGATTGCTTCGGTACAGGGGGGAGTGCGCCCTTGATGGTTACAGGGTTCCAAATTGACGTATAGGGTCGCTCCCTTGGCCCGATCGCCAGCTTCCCAGAGGGCAAAAATTTCTGCATGGGGTTGCCCTGCCTGGGGATGGAAACCTTGGCCGACAATCTGATCTCCCTGGACAATGACCGACCCCACCATGGGATTGGGCACTGTTTTACCGATCGCCGTTTTTGCTAGGGTCAAGCAACGACGCATATGGGTTTGGTCTGAAATCATAGCGGGCTAAGGGAAAAGAATCTAATCAAATTTACTGGATTTTCAGTAACGGATTCTTGCTGATGATCGACGATGTTCAAAAAGTATTTTGCTCTGGCCCTTTCTCAAAGATCACCGATAAGTTATTGGCGGGCATAGCAATCACAGCCTGATTATGTAAATTCCTTTTTTCCGCTTCCCCAATCACATCCTCCAAATTTCTCAAACCCCAAGCTGGGTTGCGACTCCGCAAAGATTGGTCAAACGCTTCATTGCTAGGGGCCGTTGGTACTTCCTTTTGACGATAGGGACCGTAGAGATAGAGAATGCCCCCCGCCGGTAAAATGCGTTCTGCCCCATTCAGTAACCCTAAGCAGGATTTCCAGGGGGAAATATGGATTAAGTTGATTGCCACCATGGCAGTGATGGGTTCTGGTAAAACTTCTGCTTCCACCGGCCACAGCGATGATTGCACATCTAAATCTAAAGGTGGCTGAAAATTGTCCAATGCTTCATGCTCCCGCCAAGCAAGAATACTTTCCCGACAAAGGGGATCAGGATCGGACGTTATCCACCAGCGAGGGGAAAATAGGGGCGCAAAAAAACAAGCGTGTTCCCCGGTGCCACTGGCAATTTCCAAAATACTGCCTTGGGGAGGTAAATATTCCTGCAAAACAGCGGCGATCGCCTCTCGGTTGCGTTGGGTAGCAGGGGAATATTGACGGCGATCGGTCATGGTGAAGACAACAAAAATGTGACGGTAGGCAAGGTGTTGAAAGAAAAAAGAAAATCAATTATTTCTAATCCATCATGGTGGCATTTTTCGGGTTTCCTGATCGAATAAAAGGCTAATAGAAACGGAGTAGGGAAGTAAACTGGAGATAATACAGACCATTGTAGACTGGTCGATTGGTAACTTTAAAAAGCTTAGAAGGTCGGTTATGGCAACTACAGCGGATGATGTTTGGCGATTGTTAGGGGAATTGGTGGAAGCGCAAAAGGAGACTGAGCGACGTTTTCAAGCCAGTGATCGCCGTTTACAGGAAACGGAAAGACTACTTAGGGAACAAAGCCAAGAGACAGAGCGGCTTCTGAAAGAACAGAATCAAGCAACGGAACGCCTGCTTAAGGAGCAAAGCCAGAGGGTGGATCAGCAACTGGGTAAACTGGGCAATCGTCTGGGGGAATTTGTGGAGTATCAAGTCAGACCTGCCGCAGTACGTTTATTTAGAGAGCGAGGCATTGAAGTACGGGAAATTTCTTCCGATTTATCTCTCCAAAGCGGAAATGAAGGTATTGAAATTGATATTTTAGTGGTCAATGGCACGGAAGCTATTGCCATTGAAGTAAAGAGTAAATTGGGGCGAGATGATGTGGATGAGCATCTGGAAAGATTAGCTAAATTTAAGCGTCTGCTACCCCGTTATCAGTCTTTTAATGTATTGGGGGCGGTGGCCGGCATGGTAATCCCCCAGGAAGTGGCACGCTATGCCTACCGTCAAGGATTGTTTGTCATTGCCCAATCGGGGGAAAGTTTAGCCATTCTTAATGATGCTAATTTTAAACCCAAAGCTTGGTAGTTTTTGGTGGACTAAATAGGATTATCAATCCAAAGAAATCCAATGGCCGTTTAGCCTTTGCACGATCGCCGTTGCTTCTTCATAACTTTTGGCGATCGCCCAGGTGTGATGGGTTTTGCCATTACTTTCCCGCAGGTAAATTTGATTAGGCAAGAGGGGATGGTCAGCAGTGGTACGGAGATAATCTTTGTTAAATTTACTATGGGATTGGGAATAAATAGAAGTATCCCAGGGCACTCCCCGGTCCCAACCCGGTACTACCAAAGGATTAGCCCCCAACAAAATCTGGCATGGTACTAGCATCGGGCCTTTATAAATGGCATAGGCGATCGGCATACAGGTGTTAATTGCTAAGGTCACTAGTTCGCCATATTTTTGCATCAATGACTGTTGCCAATATTGGGTAATCAAAGTGAAATCTAGCCCCGCACTCCCCCTCACCTCCAATAGCTTATTGAATTTTTCATATTCCTTTCTCACGGTGGTAATTTCCTGTTGCCAAGCATATTCCAATGGACTCTCACCCAAAACTATTTTGCCCGCTTTGAGTAATTTCCATTTTTCACCAATTTTTAAAACGTCTAATTTTGCTGCTGATTGCAGGGTAAATTGATAATTCTCCGCTGGGTTTTCATTAGTTGCCCTAAATAGTTTGGCAAAACTAGTCAAGGAACTAAAACGGCTAAAGGATTCTGGCCGAGGAAAGAGATAAAATCCTTGATTTTTGAGTTGCATTACCCAAAAGTTACCAACATTATTTTTTTCTAGAATATCTTGCTGGTCAGTGAGTAAGGATACCCGCTCACAGTAAACCTCTAATATTTGAGGAGTTTCATGGTAAATATCAATAATTTTACTAATGGATAAATCTAGTAAGGGGGGAGGATTTTCAACTATTAAATGGGGATAGGCATTGGCGGGAATGGTGGCGGGTCGGCTAACCGTAGTTTCAATTTGACTAATTTTTTGTTTAAGGACTTCTATTTCTTTGACTAACTCAGTGCTACTCTGGTTCTGGACTTCATTATTTTTTTGTGCTTCAAAAAATCGTAGGGCTGCAAACTCCTGTTGTAACTTAAGTTGATTTTTCTCCAACTGAATCAGCTTAGCTTGATTTAATTTATCCGGTTGATTGCCAGCCATATTGTTTAATTTATCTCTTACTATTAATAACTTTAATTAAACATACCTTTTTCGACTATTTGCCAACGGCGATCGCCGACTAGGAGAAGTTTAGCGGGCTTGACTAGGTTAGGGTTTTGTAAATTGCCATAGCTGTCAAAAAAGTAACTGTTAGTCATTAGTCTTTGCCAGCGGCTGAGCATTAGATTCGGAATTAACCAAATTTCTTCCCCAATGGTAAAGGCCAAATAGGAAGCTTGGCTCCTTTCTCCTTCTTCAAATTCCTGGCGATCGCCAAGACTAAGATTGCCTGCCTTGCCATGGATAACACTTTCTGTGGGCTTAAGGTATTGGAACTGGGATTGATCATCAAAAAAATCTTTGTTGCCCTGGTTAAAATTAGTGATGCAATATTCCAAGCTGAAGCCAAAAGATTGGGTTGGTTTTTCGGTATTTTCTACTTCTAATAAGGCATCTATAGCTTGTTCTCCATTGCTTATTACATGGCCTTTGGCATCGATAAAATTATTTTCTAAAAAATAATTATAAACATCTGCCTCGATAATTGAATCTGGTGTATTTATTTGATTTTTATCTGGTAAAACAATATCAGTTTGGGTGACATTAATAACTTTGCATTTTGCACCGCCAGTAACCCTAGAAGCGGTAATTTTCTTTAAAGTTTTGCTTCCCATTTGTTGGAGAGATTTATTTTTACTAGGCTTAGTTGAAAAAGCATTCAACAAGTCAACTGCCAGCTTGCCAATGACGATACTCAAACCAATGGTACCAGCAACAAATAAATAAACTATAATTAGCAAGTCTTCATTGTTCTGAGAGTTAGTTTCAGTGGTAGCTTCTGCTCTACTTGAATCTACTGTAGGGCTTGGCTCTGGTGCAATATTTGGGCTAGGAGATTGTGTTAAAGATTCATTTTGATTGGAAGGAATATTACTCAGTTGAGTATCATTGGGTTGAAAAGCAATCCACCCTCTTTCGTCTACGGAAAAAGTGATGATTTCATACCAACAAAAGCCATCATAATACTTGGCATAAATGTCAGATAAAGAAAATCTTCTACCAGCAGGAATTTCTGCAATAATTTCCCCATTAGTATTGGGAATCTCGTAAACGTCCAAATTAAAATCAGAAAATGACATCTGATAATCACTCATCACTGGACAAGGATTTATTTCCTGGGCGTTGGTCGACTTAACCCCCCATATTGTTAGAATGACAAAAATGAAAATGCATTTAGAATTCAACATTGATTCAAAATCAATCAAACCTCCCAGACTTGACCAGCCGCCAAATATCATTGCCAGTATTTTCTATCATTGCTGGTTCAGCCAAAACATAGCTAGAATCGTACCATTCAAAAATTTTATTTTCATCATTAGTTATTACTTGTTTCCAACGTTTATTAAACAAATTTGGAACTATATAGGTATTTTGATCATTAAGTTTAAATCCAATATAGGAAGCCTGAGCCGTATTATCGGATGCCCTTTCAAACTCTACTTTTGCTGAAGCATTAATATCAACACCCTGACTCCCTAAATTGGTAGCAGAAGTAGGCTTTAAAAAGAAAAATAAGTCATTATTAAAGTGGCTTTCATTGCCCTTATTAAAATTTTCTACAATTATACTTAAAGTATCTGAGGGAGAAATTTCTACTTTCCTTGGAAAAACTGATGCCCTTGCTGGGTCATAACTATAATCGTTGTAGTCAGATGGATTGTCCCATTCCTCACCATATTGTCTGGATGGATGAGATGTTGACTGGTTTGATCTTAGTTGAATAATCTCTTTCTCGATTTTACCCATCTCCCGAAGTATTTTCTCGAGTTGACGAGATAGATTATCTGAATAATTTTTGACTACTGAAACGTCACTGGCTAGTTTGTCCTGGGAACTCTTAGTCAATGCGTAATTTTTCTTGATTTTTTCTTTCAGTTCCTGTAGGCTTTTATTTAGCCACCAGACATATAAGCCCAGTAAAACAAACAACAATAAAAATGAGATTAAATAGGGAGCTTTAAACTCCATTAACCCTTTCCAAATTCTACTAATTTTTGAAATTGATCTGTTTTCTTTGGGTTTTATACCCAGATATGCAGTCGTTAATAAGAAATTACTTTTAGTTCTCTGTAGAATTATTCTACATTGATCTATTGCAAACTCATTTCTACTTGTTTGATTATCTTTGCCAATGAAATATGGATTTACTCGCCGACCTAGTTCCGGTGGATCTATAAAAGCTTGTGCTAAAGAACAATAATTAAATACCGCCAAATTACAAAGGACAAAAGTGTGTATAAATTTGTTAGTAATTTTCATTTATTTAACCTACAGTTTTAGACCATTGTTCAGCGAGAATAGAAATAAAGCACTTAAGAATTATTAGAAATGGAGGATCAATTTCAAATTCTGAAACAGGTCCTACTTTCCTTAAGCAAGCTTGTTTAATTTTTGCTCCCAGCAGTATGCGGAAGTCGCTATCCATATTAAAGAGACCACCCTGATTAAAATTTCTGAGCTGATCAATTTCTTGGATAGATTCTTCTCGTAAGATGTCATTAAAATTCTTCAAATATTCTTCCAGTTGATCATAGGCAATGATTTCAAAAGAATTAATTTCTTCCCAGCCACGATCTAAGACATTCAAACGGTCACTAGAAGTAAACTTTTCTCCATTTATAATACAATTTTCCCCGGTAAAAGGATAATCTTTTTTCTTGCTTGAAAAACCACTGAGCTTAGCTCCTACTGGTGGTACAACTAGCCCACCACAAGCTTCTTCTTTAGGTTGGGAGGAAAGGGTTAGTAAATCAGGATTTTTGTTTAAGCCAGAAGCTCGCATTAGAATACCACTGACTAGATCGTTGATTTCCGAATTTTGAGTATAGGCTCCACTGGGAGTTAGCCAATGCAAGAAACGGGAACCGTTGCCTCCCATTAAAATTGACGTAATAATGTTGACATCACTAAAAAGTTCTTCTCGCTTAAGCTCTTTTTGCATCATGCCTAAATAATGGAAAAGTCCACCAAAAGACAAAGCTAGCAAAGTACGAAACTGCCGATTGCGAGGCTTATCTGCATTCATGATGTACCCTTCGGACAAAATTCTTTCCGAGTTTGCTCGTAGATAAATGTCCAAAGAGGCATTAAAATTACGCTGATTTCCTAGCACGTTAGCCACCGATCTTCCCGCTTCTGGAGGTAGTCCAAAAATATCACCAATAAAGACAAGATTAGGCTCTAAAATGCTGTGAAAAATATCCCTTCCTGCATAGGGAACTGATGCTTGATGAACCAGTCGGTTGTCTTGCCAAACAGAAATATCCGATGTACCTCCACCAATATCCACACAAGTAGTGTAAATTAAATGCTTACTCAAAACATCGCCAAAAAATTGTGCAAAGGCAATGCTTTCTGTTTTTAGACCGTGTCCTTGTAAATTATGATTTTGATTTGAGGTTATATCCAGATCTTTTAATACCTGTTGCCAAGCTCCGTTATATCGATTAATGTCCATGGGGGAAAAAGCGGACGGATAAGATATACTCCATTCAATGTTGCGGACTCCTTCCAGGGCGGCTTTAGCAGAAATCATTCGCACCAATTGCCCCAGGAATGGCCGTTGGTACTGCACCTGTTTCCATTTAATATTAGTCTTGATATATTCTTTATCAAACTCGTATTTATCAAGACGAGGAATATAAACACGGGCATTAGTAATTAAATTAGGAATTTCTCCTTCACTTTCCGCCCATCCTCTGGTAGTCAGCACCGTTGACATAGGGGGATTATTCCCCTCCGGTAAAAGCAAATCAGGAATGAAGAATTCTCGATAAATTACTGTTTGAATATCCTCCAAACTGTGGGTAATTTTTAGCAAATTAGTTTGGAGTTGCAATCTTTCTGGAGTGCCGCTGGAGCCTTTCCGCACATAAACATTGGTAAATGACGTGCCGAAATCTACTCCCACCGTCCAAGTGGTGGCATTTCCCCCCTGGGCTTTGGGTATCCGTAGAGGAATAAGTCCAAGCGGCTGAGCATTTTTATCGATCGCCAGGATGACATCAGGGTAGGCATCACATTTCCAGTACTGGTAACTTTCTTGACCCGATCGCCGACTTTCTGCTTGGGCATTGGGGGTGGGTTGATCCACCCGAAAAGCTAACTCGCCATACTCCTCGGTAGTTTCCACCAGTAGGAAATACTCCTTCCACAAATCGGGGGGCACATTGGGCCAGAGGGCAAGGGTGGGAAAATCCTGCTTGATTTCGTTTTCCGCCTTGAGGGCATATTCTTGGGACATGGTATAGGCCACAGGACGATCAAACCCCGATATTTGCACCGTCAGCGAAATCCGTATCCCCGGGCCTTCGGGAGTGGAAACGGGGGCTAACTCCACCTTTTTTTCCAGATCTTCACTGCTGAAATATTCCCGCAGAAAAGGTTTAAAGGGCAACAAAATGGTGAGATTATCCAGATTTAACTTTTGGTCTAACCATGTGCCTGGCAATAAACCCTTTGTTTTATGAAAATAAAGATTGTCTTGGAAAATATCCGCTGGGGTAGCAAAGATGGCATCGGAGCGGCGGTGAAGATTGGGATCGAAATTGAGCAGAGGAGACGCATCAATGACATTAATTTCCTCGGCTCCTTTATGCAAAAGTCCTGGTAGTTGTACTTGATCAATAATATAAAGTTGCTTACTAGGGTTTCGACCGGCTGAAGCAATTAACCTTACATTAGAAGGAGTTTGTACCGCCTTCGCTGGGTAAAGAGCTGGCAACGGGGCTGGGGTAAGGGGAATGCCAAACGGTAAATTTTTGGTGGTAGGTTGAAACACATTGCTGGTGGTGATACCCAAATCTTGGATATAGTCATCAATTACCCCGGAGACCCGCCCCGCTAAGGCCTGATTTTGGGGATTACGCATCAGATTACCTTTTAAATTTTCCAACCAAGGCAACAACACTTCCTTTTGATTGGGAGCTAAACCATTATTGATGGGGTTGCTGAAAAAGCCATTTTTAATCCAAGCAATGCGCCGACTTAAGGAGTCGGGAAAATAACCCGTGGGGCAGACAATGGTGGCCGGACTGGTCATACCGATCGCCACTCCGTCTAGTTCAAACAAATACAACTCCGCCCAGGGGCCATCGGCGGGCACCATGGACAACACATTATCCCTATCATTGGGGCGCAACTTCCACAGACAACGAGCAAATTCCTTATCTTGATAATCCTTGAGCCGTACCTGGGTGGCGGTGATCTTAAGATTTAAATTTTCCGCCAGGGCCAAAGCCGTCAACAAACCCCGATACTGCTCAATCAGCCAATCCCGACTGGGGTACTGATTATTCCGAAATGCAGAAATTAATTGCAAAGGTCGAGACCAAGGACTAGGGATAGAATTCACTTCCCGGTAAGCCCCCGCCTCAAACTCCAAACTATTACCCAAACGGTTAAAGAGTCCCACCCCATCAGCAATCCATTCCCCCGGAGCAGCACCACCAGCAAAATCTTGATTAGTTTTGGGAAGTAGGGGTTGGTTAGTCATGGTTAGTCAGGCAATTAAAAATAAAGCTGGGGGAAGGGGAAAATAGGGTGGAATTAGCCTAGGTCAAAAAGCTGATTCACAGTTAAATCAATTAAATCAATGTAAAGCAGACTAAAGCAAAGCAAACAGAGCGTGAGCCAAACCAAAAACGCCGTTATCGTAACTTCTGCCCTCATCAGCCAAACGGTTCTTAATATTGTCTAGGCGATCGCCACTTTGCGCCGCTTGACTGCGTTCTTTGTCAATAATTAATTGATGGAGATGTTCACGGTAACCGGGGTTTTGTTTCAGATCGTCCAAATGTTTGAGCTGGAAGAGTTGCTCGCCATTGACATGGGCAGAGGAAACCTGTTGGGCCCATTGCAAAAACTTCTTGGCCCAGGCTGTGAGTAGATCATTTTTGGCCACTTCCTGGGCATTGTCCACCAGGGGCTTATCCCCTTCCCCGGATCTAAGGGCAAAAAACTGCTGGAACCAGGGAGCACCCTTTGCAAACTTTTTGCCCCCTAACTTACGGGCCGCTTCTAATTCCAAAGAGAAGTTGTAGAACCAAGCATAGGCAAATTTAACTCCTTTACTGAGGGCCAACTTGGCAGTTTCGCTGTCCGGTAGATCAGTCCAAATTAGACTATTAATATCTGCTTTGCTAATGTAGTGGGCCACCGTTTCCCCCATCGGTTGACCAAAGCCATGGTTAGCGGCCAGGGCGGCGTACAGTTCGACGAAATGGGCCCCATTTTCCTGATTTTTGCCCCCAGTGTGGGAATCGTACCTAGTTTGGGCATTGTCCCCAATGAGATACACACTGTCGAAACAACCTTCTGATTGCTCGGTTAGGTACTGCAATGCCGCCTGAGTATTAAGGGCAAAAAAGCGAGTTTCGGCAAATACGGTTTGATCCCCGTCGTCGGGCCGCTCAAAGGCAAAGTAGGGCAACAGTAAAGATGCGTGAATACGAACCTGGAGCCCCCCCTCTTTTAATTGATTACTAACCAACTTCGCTAGGGTAGGAACCCCAGACGCACCGGTGCCCCCGAAAATACTGCCAAAGAAATGCACCACTACTTCATCGCCATGGCCTACCCCTAAATCCGTGGTCAAATTATTAAATAGCTGTTGCCAGCCCCCGGCTTGGGTTTGTCCGAGACTGTTCAATTCCAAGCGACTCATCACTGCTGAACCGATGGGGGGACGACCCCGAAATCCCACCCCCAGATCGGCATTTTGTTCCGCTGGGCTGTAGAGAGCATCAAATAATTTTGCCAAAGGGGGAGCGCCGGCCCGCAAAGCCTGTTTGTTGAAAACTGCCGCTAGGTTAGTGTTGTGGATTTGATCTCCCAAGGGATTCCAGGTGCCGTAATGGAAAAATTGCCCGCCCATGAGGGGACTTTTCCCTTGGCCAAAGGCTTTTTGGGCATCGTCGGTGGTGCGGAAATTTACCCCAGTTCTTTGGGAGTTACCGTTGGAAGTATCCGCATCGACCAATAAAATTTTTAGTTCGGAGTTCTCGCCGTACAGGCCTAGGGAATGGAGAAAAATGGCCGCTTCCACACATTTGGCCCCACTGCCCCCCACGCCGATGGCATAAATTTTTCGCATGGCTTAAGCTTTAACCTCCGTAAATTTTGCGTAACAACATTGACCCTGGTGGCACATAGCGCATGGATTTGGGGGTGGCTAGGGCTGTGGGCAGCCAGAAAATTAACAACACATCGACAATAATGAAGCCCAGTAGCCAGAAGAAGGGTTCTAAGTTACGAGTATCGTCAAACCAACCGTTAAAGAAACTTAGACCCACTAGGGCCAACATGGTCACTACACCAAGGACAATGGCAAAAATCCACCAAAGGCCACCGGTGCTGAGTACGTCCTGGGCTTTGGTAAAACTGCCATTGAGGGCTTTGGTAATCCAGAAGAAGAGGAGTAGGGCACCCAGGGCATAAACCAGGTAAAGGGTGGGAAATAAAATCTCCGAGGCCCATTTGTCCAAGTTCCCTCGGGATAAGCTCAGGGGCAGTCCACTCCCGCCCAATAGCCATGGCTGTAGCCCAAAAATCACAATGGTGGCGATCGCCACTGTCACCACGAGGGCCACTATCTCCGCAATTTTCATAACCCCTATCCTGACGAACTAATACGTGAAGATTAGCAAAAATTTTGATTAAGTAATCTAATAGTGGCTGTAGCCGAGACAAAACTTAACAGCGTCCTGATCATTGGCCACGGCCCCCCGCAATCCCGACACAAAAAGCCGTAAATTTTGGGTTCTGGCGCCGTTGGGGTTGCTGATGTCCATGTCCCAATCCTGCCACACCGCTTGATCCAACTGGCGATCGCCAAGGGTAACGTAAACCAGTTTGCCTTGTCCCTGGGGTAACTGATTACCATCAAAAACAGCGGTTAATAAAAGGCGGGCGTCCTCTCCCCCTGGATTTTGGACAATTTCTGCTTTTTTCACCGTCAAAAAGGGTTCAGAAACATTGAAAAGATCTGGGGTTAGCTCTCCACCAGTGAGGGAAACGGTACTTTTAGAAGGAATATTCAACTCTAAAGAAGGCAGAGGGGTAGCAGAATTGTCGCCGCAATTGGTTTGTTCGAGCATGAGCCAATCCTTTTCCTGGTCTTGATTTGGCCTTTGGCCATCCACAGAGCCGATTTCGATGACACATTCTTGAATAGTACCTGTTAAAGAACTATTGTCTAGGGTTACCGTATCCCCTTGCCCCAATTCAAAGGCAGAAGCCTGAAAAGCCTTATTGACATCTAACGGAAGCCGACGAAATTCCTTCACCAATTCATCCACCGTGTCCTGGGGACCAGTCATCAAGATGAAAAAAGGTCGGCCTTTTTGGTCCACATCTTGGCCAGCAGTATCGTAAACAAAGGTAGGATAGCTAGCATTGGCCGAGTACACATTGCCCCGAAACTGACTACGAACCCCTATAAGTACCGCCTTGTAGTTGGGATTGGCCTTTAATTCTTTGCTAATTAACCCAGAAATTTGACCAACGGCGGCATCGTCAGGCTCCAAGTCGGTGAGCAAAATTTTCAGACTACGGGGAGCGGTGGCATTGTTGCTATCCCCTTCACCATTGTCATTTTCTGGGGCTGGATTGGCTCCGTCAGTGGCCTGGGCTTCCAACTCATAAAGTTGCCCTAAGGTACTAGAAACACAGGGATATTCAGCTATGGGTTGATCCCGACGACAATAAAAGGGTGCTTTACTAGCGGCAAGGAATTGGGTCGCTGAAATGGATTGGGCTTGGTTGATGGTGTCATTGCTCCCCACCCGCCAATAGGAGGTGGGCAGATTTTTGTTTTGCAGCAACGTATGCAAAGAGGCGATCGCCTGGCCGTAGCGACTACCGGGTTGGCTGACAAACCCAACCATGGATTCACTGGCATCTACCCCGACCATCACATTCAAGCTCTCAAAGGGACCTGGGGAATATTCTTCATCTCTGCGCTCCACCACTCCTTGATCTGTTTCCACACAGGGCAAACCTCCCCTTTGACCACAGCCAGCTAAGGTCAGCACTAACACCGAGAAGAGAATCCAGCTTTTCACACAACAACCCAGAAAGACAATAATGGAAATGATTCAACAGAGCAGGAGTTCGCCAATTAGCCTAGTGCACTGCTCCGAAAAAATCAAGCGGTGCGATTGCCCTCTATAGCCTTAATTTTAGGCGAGAGTTCCTTGGATGATCCTGTCAGCTTTTCTTTACTGTGGCCGGCAAGTCAAAAGTTTGTCACCCTTTCAAAGAGTGTTTTCAAATCCTCCCTTTTCAGTTAAGACAATAGTCGGGAATGCAGTTTTCCTCCATATATTCATGGTACTTCTGAATTTGTTCGTCACATTGCCCCTGGGTCCAGCCACAGTGGTTCATTAATGTTTGGCAAATGCCGGCCAGGGCGCTAAAGCCGTAATCATCGGTCACCATGGCGATCGCCGTGCGTCGTCGGCAAATGTCCACCAGGGTATGGGCCATTTCTGCTTGTACCGCAAAAACCACCTGGGCTTTAATATCTGGCAAGGAAGGAATAATTTGTTCTCCCAACTCCGGTGCCCCATGCACTAAAGCCAAAATTTCTCCCGCCCTAGCTCCGTACAAGCAAAATAAATGTTGAATAGAATGCCGTTCTAATTGATCACCGTATTTATCCATGGCAGTTTCCAAGGACAGGGGATAGGCTTCCGCCCCGGGTAGGGGTTGGGTGAGAGTTGGGCAGGGAGGAGCAGAGCGTCCCAACTTGGCATAAACCTTATCCACCATTTCTTCCCCCACCTGACGATAGGTGGTCAACTTACCGCCAATCAGGGAAATCAAATTATTAACTCCGTCTTGACTATGGTCGTAAAGAATATGATTGCGGGTGATACTGCCTGCTTTCTTCCCATCGGTGTAGGGCAGAGGCCGCACCCCGGAATAGGTAAAGCGCACGTCCTGCCTAGTTAACTGGGCCGCTGGCATGACCCGGTTAGTTTCCGCAATGAGGTAATCAATCTCGTCATCACTAGCTTTAACCTGATCGAGGGAACCATCATAGCGGTGGTCGGTGGTGCCAATCAGATATTTACCCAACCAGGGAATGATGAAATAGGGCCGCTTATCCACAAATGCCTCTACGTATAAAGCTGAAGCTGGGGCTCCAGGGAAGGGATCGACCACAATATGACTGCCTTTGGTGCCACCAATTTTTCTTTCGTTGACGATGGCAATAGGTTCAGAACCCCGACGGGCTAGGCCGCAAACCTCATCGACCCAGGGGCCAGCGGTGTTAATGACGATCGCCTGGGTGCTATTAACCGTAAATTTTTCTCCGCTCAGTTGATCCTGACAATGGATGGCGGTGATCAGATTATTGTCTCCTTTCTCCAAACCCCTCACAGCCACATAATTGAGCATCTCAGCCCCCGCCTTTTGGGCCGACAGGGTCACCTCTAAATCCAACCGCTCTGCATACTCCACCTGGCCATCAAAATATTGGGCTCCCCCTTTCAGACCTTGCTTTTCCGCCGCCCGGAACAATTGCTGAAACTGTTGGGGGCGCAACATCCGGTGGGGAGGGAGGGTTTTATCAAAACTGAGGATGTCATAAAGAATCATGCCCGCTTGGATTTCCCAATAGGCTCGGCTTGACCAGTCATATACCGGAATGGTCAATTGCAGGGGATGAACCAAATGGGGGGCAGTGTGGAGTAGGACTTCCCGCTCCCGCAACGATTCCCGCACCAGGTTAAATTCAAAATATTCTAAGTAGCGCAGACCGCCGTGGATTAAGCGGGTAGACCAACTACTAGTGCCACTGGCAAAATCATCCTTTTCAATCAGGAGAGTTTTTAGGCCCCGTAGGGCCCCGTCCCGGGCAGTGCCAACCCCGTTAATGCCTCCCCCAATCACAATTAGGTCATAGGCCGTATTTTGGATTTCTGGGAAATTACGCATGGCTGGGTAATGCTCCAATGAGGAATAAGTCTTGTAATCAGTGCAATGAAATGGAAAAAAGCCCCCTAAACTTTAACTCTGGGTAATTTTTAGGGGGTTGGGACAATGGTTATTGGGCTGCAATCCGTCGACAACAACCGGCATTGGCGATCGCCTACATTTGGGGAGGTTCCCCTAGCACCACATCGGCGTGGGCTTCTCGCAAGAGGTGATTGGCCCATTGTTGAACGTCGTAACGTTTAATGGCGGTGTACATTCTCCCCATCCGTTTTTTCTGTTCTTCTTTGTCCATGGCCAAGGCCTGGTCAATGGATTCGTCCATACGGCTAGAAGCATAGGGATTGGTCAACACCGCATCGGGCAGTTCCACAGCGCAACCGGCAAATTCCGACAGAATTAAGACCCCTTCTTCACCGTTTTTGGCCACCACATATTCCTTGGCCACCAGGTTCAAACCGTCCCGCAGGGGAGTGATCCAGGCAATGTCGGCGGCACAGAATAGGGCAATGAGTTCCTCATAGGCTAGGGGAGAAGTAAACAGCATCACCGGCGTCCAAGACAGTTTGGCAAAGCGGCCGTTAATTTTCCCTGCCAGTCGTTCAATCTCGTTTTGGGCGTTGCGATAAATACGCATTCCCTCAGCGGCCTTGGCTACGGGGACTACCAGACTAATTTCCCCCTGGAGTTCAGGACGACGCTCCAGCAAACGCTCGTAGCACATCAACATTTCCTTGGTGCCCTTAACGTAATCCACCCGACCAGCGGAAACGATCAGTTTTTTGCCATCCAAATCTCGTTTAATTTCGCTGATTTTTTCTTGCACACTTTCCTTAGCCACGATCGCCCGGATATTGGCCGGATTGGTACCAACGGGGAATGCATCGAGATTAATTAGGCGATCGCCATAGCGCAACTGGGTGGTGAGTTCCGGTTCCGCCAAGGCCGTGCCGTAGGGCGTAAAAGCTTGGTCCACCGCCACCCTTCTTGTGATTTCCACTGGCTTGAGACTGCGGGCCACCGCCACAAAATTTTCCACATAACGGGGAATGTGAAAGCCACAGAGGTCACAGGCCAACAGACTTTCCACAATCGCCTCCCGCCAGGGCAAAATATTGAAAATATCAACGCTGGGGAAAGGAGTGTGATGGAAAAAGGCAATCTTGGCGTTGGGTTTGAGCTGACGAATGTAAAGGGGAGCCAGCCAGAGGTTATAGTCATGAACCCAAAACAGGGCATCGTCATCGGCATCTTCACAGGCCGCCGTGGCAAACATTTCATTGATCTGCTTGAAATTTTCCCAATCGGAAGAGTCGTAGGTGAACTGCCAGGGGAAGGAGTGGAGAATGGGCCAAAAAGCTTCCTTGGAGGTGATGTGATAGAAATTTTTCACCTGATCCGCCGTTAGGGGCACCCTGCGCACTGTGCAACGATCGCCAAGGCCCTCAATGGACATTTTCTCTTGGAAATCTTCCTTCTGTTTTGAGGTTACCTGCTTCCAGGCCACCCAAGTACTCTGTTCGGCATCAGCAAAAAAGCTTTTGAGGGTGGGCAAAATCCCGTTGGGACTCTTCTTTTCCCGATATACCGTTTTGCCATTTTCCCTAACTTCATCGTAGGGCTCACGGTGGTAAAGGATCACAAGGGATGAATTCATAAAATCAGCGGTCTCCAAAAGAAAGAATCAAACAAAGTAACTATTGGGCTGGTCTAGTACGGCTAATGTACCCGACTTCTTGGAACCCAAGTTAATTCCCGCCGGGGCAGTTTAGTACGTTGAATAAAACTTTTCACCGCTAATATCGGTACAGAAAAATTGATTACGTCCTGGGCGAGTCCGCAGACATCGCGTTCCCCCGTGGGGGCAATTACGGTGACGGCTCATACAATCTTTGTTAAAGATTACTTAACCCGCCGGTAAAATGCCGTAACACTAATTACCTTTCCCCCTTGCTCCAGGGGAGAACAGCAGCGGCAAGCCACCAATCTCTGGTTTTTGGAAAGCCGCCCCCGGACTATGGGAAAAGTAGTTACTTGTTAAGTATAGTAACAGAAAAAGCTTTTCTGGCAAGATTTCTGCTTCTAGAGTTGGGGGCATCCACTGGGAATTTACCCATTGATTGCGGTAAATTCTATTTTTTTTGTTAACCTTAAAACTATTGCGATCGCTAGGGTGAATTGATTTTTTGTTATTGTTTGATCTCATTTTCTAGTCTTTTTGACTTCCACACAGCCAGGATAATTTTTGCAGTTTTTTTATGGAGTTTTGATAACATTGAGCTTTGCCCCCGACGATCGCCCCGGGAAAAACAATAAACACTGTGAACTAGTTTGCCCAGGGTCTATCCTAGGATTGCCACTGGTTTTACCCCCTTGGATAGGGAATAGCGGCGCTAAAGCTCCCTTCTCCCCCGACAAATTCGGCTTATTTTGGGCTTATTTTTAAGTATGAAAGAATTAAATCGCATCCATCTTGTTGAAGACAAAACAGAAAAACTAATGGAGTGGGCCCGCACCGTCACCGAATCCCCAGACAACTATTTCCAAGCGGCTCGGGAAGTGGCAAAAAAATTGGGGGCCCACTATCAAGAAGATGGTCTGACCCAGGTGGGCTTTTGGGTGCCCCGGTTAGCGGGGGAAGGAGCTTTTACCGAAAAATTAATTTACCTGGAGGTGTTCACGCCCCTGGGGGAGATTGAATTCCAAGCCCCGGAACAAACGACATCATTCCGGTGGGAACGTATTGAACTGCCCCAGCAGGGGGAATTTGTCTGGGCGGTACTGTCGGGGATGCGGCCCGGCAGACGGGAGCAAGCAGGTTCTTTCTACTGGTTGCGCTATTACGATTCCATTTTGTCTAAAACTTTGGTGATTCGGGACCCCCTGGCCTACTCCCTGCCCTACGGTATTTTTGCCCCGGCGGAACTGTACGACATGGAAAAGATACAGCGGGAACGGGCCGATTTGGATTACCTACGGCGATCGGCAGCCCTGAACCGATGCCAAGAACATCCTGAAAACGTTTTTGACCCGGAGCAACTTCAAGCCCAGCGGGCGGCGGTGCTCAACCCGGCCATTGCCGTGGATCAAAATTTGCATCCCGATGAAGATAGCGAGGCGGCCATCTGTCGGGTGGGGGCAATGACTAACATTTTGCAAATCCACATCAACACCGCTTCCCCGGAGGGTACCCTGGCAGGGCTCACCAAAATTTACCAACGGTTAGGGGAAAAAATACTCCGGGAAGAACCTTTCAATGATGGAGAACATAACTATGTGGGCTACGACGCTATCCAACTGTTACCCATCGAACCCACCATTGAATATCGTCTGGAGGATTTTAACCAAGACCACGAATTCTTTGCGATCGCCGGGGAGGAGATTGAGGAAATAGAAGTGGAAGAAGGCGCGGAAGTGGAAGTGGTGGTGGAAGAAAAAATTAAAGTTACCCTCCGCAAACCCAATACCCAAAATTGGGGCTACGACGTGCCAATTCTCGGTTCTGGAGCTACCAATCCAGCGGTATTGGGCACTTTACGCCCGGATGAATTGGTAGATTTCATTGCTACGCTACACAATTTTCCCGGTGGCCCCATCCAGATAATTTACGACTTGGTTTATGGCCATGCCGATAACCAGGCGTTGGAATTGCTCAATCGGCAATATTTCAAAGGGCCCAATATGTATGGCCAGGATTTAAATCACCAGTTACCCATGGTGCGGGCTCTTTTGCTGGAAATGCAACGGCGCAAAATTAACACTGGTGCCGACGGCATTCGGGTAGATGGGGGCCAGGATTTTCGCTTTTTTAATCCCCTCACAGGGAGGGTGGAACAGGACGATGCCTATCTGTTGGCCATGAGTGATGTGGTGCAGGAAATTCAAGGTTGTAAACGGTTACTGTTTACCATTTTTGAAGATGGCCGCCCCTGGCCAGAGGACGGTTGGGAAGAGAAATCCACCTACCGGGAATTAATTGAACTGCGGCCGGAATCCTACCAGTGGGGGCCCCTGATTTTTGCCCATAACACCCCTTCCCTCAAGGGTTTTTGGCAACGGAAATGGGAACGGGTTTGTGAAGTCATGTACAAAGGCGATCGGTGGATCACCGGCTGTGGCAACCACGATACGGTGCGCCGGGGCAACCAAATTGACCATCACCAGGCGGAAATCAACTGGAACTTGGGCAAAACCCTACCGGAAGTGTTGCACAATGCCTACGATAATCCGGCGACGTTGCTGTGGGTGTATGGTTTTTGTCCGGGGCTACCGATGGATTTTTTAAATGCGATGATGCACAGTCCCTGGGGGTTTTTCCGCAACACGGATGAACGGTACGGCGTCAAAGTGGCTTTTGAAGAAGCGGGATTTTTGGACTGGCAAATTTCCCCGGAGTTATACCAACATCCCCAGTTATTCCCCCAACTGAAGGCTTTGGGCTTTGGTAATTTGGAGCTACTGCAACGGTTCATGAAGGCGGTGGCCGATGCGATGGTCAAAAAAGATTTTCACCTGGAAGCAGTGGCAAAGGCCTGTCGCCATTGCCTGGGCTACGACCCGGAGGAAGATGGGGAAGCGGCGGCCTGTGATTTGGAATTGCTTAGTCAGTTCAAGCATGCCGAGCAACCGGAATTTGTCACCCGTTTGGATGTGCCCAAATTGAAAAAATTTGCCCGGGCCTTTATGGAGGATGGCCATGAGGCCTGCCGTGTTTCCTATTACCTAGACCAGGTGGACCCAGAAAGAAGTCGTTTTAATTTGGCTTTACGCAATTACCGACGGCAACATCCTTGGTTACATCACAATCTCCAAGACGGCGATCGCTTTAACCGCATCCATGAAAATGGCCACACTCTTTTTTATGGCCTCAGGACCAACCCGGCCACGGCCCACAGTGATGATCCTGACCGGGTGGTGATGGTAACCCATATGGAGGGAGATCCGGCCATTGTTACCTTGGGGGACTGGTTGCAACTGGATTTGCAGGAATGGGAAGTGGCGATCGCCACCCCGGGGGTGAATGTGGATTCCACCGCAGATTCGTTGCGGGTGTTTGAGTTGCGAGACGGCCAGGGTTTGATTTTACGCAACAGTCGTTCCCAGGGGGCATCCTAGGGCCCATCGGGGCAGGGATTTAGAGATTTGTTGATTAATTTTTTGGAGGTTACTGTCTATGACAGCGAAACACAATCAGTATGTAATGGCCCTGGACTTGGGTACCACGGGCAATCGGGCCATTTTGTTTGACCACGAGGGCAACATTGCGGGACAAGTCTATAAGGAATTAACCCAGTCCTATCCCAAGGCCGGTTGGGTGGAGCATGATGCCCTGGAAATTTGGCGGGATACTAAAACTGCCATGGAGGAAGTGGTGCAAAAAACCGCTATCCAACCCCAACAAATTGTGGCGATCGGCCTCACAGTGCAACGGGAAACCTGTCTGCTCTGGGATAAAACCACCGGGCAACCCCTCCACCCGGCGATCGTTTGGCAGGATCGGCGCACTGCCCAGTTTTGCCGGGCCTTGGAAGCCAAGGGTTATGTGGAGGAAATTTATGACCGCACTGGTCTTGTGTTGGATGCCTATTTTTCCGCCACCAAGCTCCATTGGCTATTGGATTGGGTCAAACATAACCGAGATGTTGATCCGGCTAACCTTTTGGCGGGCACCATTGACAGTTGGGCCCTCTGGAATTTAACCGGGGGTAAAGTTCACCGCACAGACCACAGTAATGCCAGCCGCACCATGGTGCTCAATTTGGACAGCCTTACTTGGGATGAAAAACTGTTGAATCTGTTCGCCATTCCCGGTCAGATTATGCCGGGGGTGCGGCCTAGCTTAGGGCATTTCGGGGTGACGGATCCGGCCATTTTGGGGGTAGAAATTCCCATCACCGCCATTTTCGGTGACCAACAGGCGGCCCTCTATGCCCACGGTTGCGATCGCCCTGGGTTACTGAAATGCACCTATGGCACGGGGGCCTTTTTGGTGGCCAATACAGGGGCAAAGATTACCCGTTCCCAGCACCGCCTACTGTCCACCGTGGCCTGGACCCAAACCAACTCCGACCAAAGCCTAAAAACCGACTATGCCCTGGAAGGAAGTATGTTCACCGCTGGCTCCTGTGTGCAATGGCTGAGGGACAAATTAGGTTTAATTGACTCGGCGGCGGCCAGTGAAACCCTCGCTCGCAGTGTGGATAGCAATGGCGGCGTTTACTTTGTGCCCGCCCTGAGTGGCTTGGGAGCGCCCCATTGGGACATGAATGCCTGTGGCGCTTTTCTGGGCTTGACCGCCGGGGTGACTAAAGCTCATCTCGTGAGATCTGTGCTAGAGGCGATCGCCTTCCAAGCTAGGGAAGTGGTGGAGGCCATTAACCAAGACAGTCCCGCTGCCATTCAACAACTGAAAGTGGACGGGGGAGCTTGTAACAATGACTTTTTGATGCAATGCCAAGCGGATGTTTTGGGCATTCCGGTGGAGCGCCCGGTGGTGTTGGATGCCACAGCCCAAGGGGCCGCCTTTGGGGCTGGGTTAACGGTGGGTTTCTGGCGGGATTACCTCTCCCTAGTGGAAAATCGGGCCATTAACCGGGTATTCGAGCCTGGGGAAGGATCTGCCAATGCCCGGGCTAATTTTGCGGTTTGGCAGGAGGCCGTTGGTCGAGCAAAAAATTGGGCCGAGTCGGCAGCGGAGTAGGTTTTTCTGGCCCCCTAACTGCGGAAAAATAGGCTTAGGCTTAATTTATTGTCCATTTCTGCCCATGCCCATTCAGGAAGGTGTACCCATTGCCCAGCGACATTGCCTCCATCACCAGCCCCCAAAACCCCCTGGTTAAACAACTGCGGCAACTGCACCAAACCAAGGGACGCAAACAACAGGGTCAGCTTCTCTTGGAAGGAACCCATTTGCTGGAGGTGGCCTTAGCCGAGGGAAAACGCTTTAATTCTGGCTGTTTCACCGCAGTTTGGCAAAGCAAAAATCCCAGCCTAGCCGATCGCCTAGTGGCCCAAGCCAACCAAAGTTATCTTGTAAGTGGGGAAGTTCTGGCAAAAATGGCCAGCACCGTTAACCCCGACGGCGTGGTAGCTACCTTGGCCATGGATCAGTTTTGGCGATCGCCTCCCCCCAGGCCTCAATTGGGCTTGGTACTGGAACGATTACAGGATCCAGGTAACCTGGGCACCATTCTGAGAACCGCCGCCGCCACCGGAGTGGAAGGCATTTGGCTAACCACCGACTGCGTTGATCCCACTAGTCCTAAAGTGTTACGTTCCTCCGCCGGTAGTAGTTTACTTTTGCCCCAACAACAACAAGAATCCCTGCTGTCAGTGTTGGAAAAATTCCAAGCCCAGGGACTGCAACTAATTGCCACCGTACCCCAGGGGCAACAAACCCTGTGGGAAATTGATTTTCAGCTTCCCACCGTAGTAATTTTTGGCAGTGAAGGCCAAGGGCTCAGTGCCCCCGTGCTTGAATTGACCACCCAACAAGTGGCCATTCCCCAGGCCCCAGCAGTGGAATCCCTCAACGTGGCGATCGCCGTCGGGGTAATGCTGTACGAAGCCAGGCGTCAACAATGGTCGGCGTCAACACCAAAGTAAGTTCGGTTCTTTGCCCTCCGGTTCTTTCCCGAAATTGTTAGAGTGTGGTTATCCCATCGGGATCAATCCCAAATCAAGTTCCATTACTAGAAGAGGAGATCCGTCGTGACCCATGAACCCCAACGTCCCCAACCGCTGTTTGCCGGCAATGAAACGGCAGGCAAAGATAGTTTGTGGACATACGTTCAAGAGTTGAGCCCCGAAACCATTGCCCAACTATCCCGCCCCGATTCCCAAGAAGTGTTTCAGGTAATGGAACGGAATATTATTGGCTTATTGGGCAATCTACCCCCGGACCATTTTGGAGTGACCATCAGCACCAGCCGAGAAAATCTGGGCCGTCTTTTAGCTTCCGCCATGATGAGTGGGTATTTTCTCCGTAACGCTGAGCAACGGTTGGGCTTTGAACAAGCTTTTAAAAGCACCGGCAACAACGGTGAAAATGCATAATTATTGATGCTGAGTTTTATAGGGTCTGATCTGTCCGACTCAGAGCCTCCACAGGCAACCCAAAATTTACCTCTAAATCAACCCACTAAAGCCCTTGCAGTACTGGGAAGATTTTCTTCTAGTTTCCTTGCCAAGTTTTAAGGGCAGAAGGTACAACAATCTCCACACCCTTCGCGGAAACTACTTTTCTCCGGCTAGGCTTCCTTCTCAATAAACTAAGGGCCAACCATGGTCAAGTTCCCAACCTAATTTCTGGCCAGCTAGAAACGGTGAAGAGGGGTTTATACACTAATTAAATGAGCCTCGCCGCGGCAGCCTTGGCCTGGGTGGCAGCACCAGGGTGACGACGCATCATCGCTACTACGATCGCCCCTTCCATTAATAGTAAAAGTTGCTCCGCCACCGCCTCCGGATGGGGAATTTCGGCTTCATAGACCAGTTGCAGAATATATTCGTAAATTGCTTGTTGGTGCTTGAGCGCGACCTGATAGCCAGGATGTTCAGGCTCCACCAACTCCACCGATGAATTAATAAAAGCACAGCCACGAAAATCAGGTTGAGAAAACCATTCTTCCAGGGCATCAAACATGACCAAAAGGCGATCAGTAGGTGTGGTTGCCCGTTTTTCCACCGTTTTCTGAAACCATCGCCGCCAGCTAGTATCACGCTCCTCTAACCAAGCAGCAATCAAGCTGTCTTTGGACTTAAAGTGGTTGTACAGCGACATTTTCGCTACGCCCGACTCGGCGATGATGCGATCAATACCAACTTTCTGCACCCCCTCTTGATAAAACAACGTGGATGCCGCTTGCATGATGCGTTCACGTGCAGGTGGCTTGGAAGATAATTTGGTATTGGACATGTCAGAAATATATTCATACAGAACTGTCTACATAATAATGTTTTTACCTCGGATTTGCATGCAATTAAGCTGTTGCCAGCGTGGCCAATTTTCATCAAGCCCTTGCTATAGGCTGACATCGATGCATGGGAAGAACACCTCCGTTCGACTTGAATAGCCCATTCCGACTCCAGAAAACTATGCGTCACTTTTTCCAAAGTAGGGGCACTTTCAAACCCAAGCCATAAAACTATGACATAAGCTGGTTGACATTATACAGACCTGTCTGCACTCTAGGTATAGACAAACAAATCTACATTTTTCAAGGAAACTTCCTATGAAACTCGTAACTTTCGGTGCAACTGGAACCATCGGTCGTCAGGTGGTTCAGCAAGCTCTAGACCAAGGTCACACTGTCACTGCCTTTGCCCATAATCTGGCGAAACTTAATATCCAGCATCCCCAACTTATCCAAGTCCAGGGAGATGTAATGGATTCTGTGGCAGTAGAATCTGCTATCTGTGGGCAAGATGCGGTGGTTTGTGTTCTGGGCTCTGGGAAAAAACTAACGGGAACTATCCGCTCAGAAGGCACCCAGCAGATCATCCAGGCAATGAAGAGTCTTGGCGTGCGCCGCTTAATCTGCCAATCTACCCTCGGGGTCGGAGATAGCTGGAGCAACCTTGACTTTTATTGGAAGTACATCATGTTTAGCTTCATTCTACGAAAGGTCTTTGCCGATCATGAAAGGCAGGAAGCTCTAGTGAAAAACAGTGGTCTGGATTGGACGATTGTCCGCCCCGGAGCGTTTATTGATGGGCCATTGACCGGGCAGTATCGCCATAGTTTCCCCAGCACCGACAGAACTATCACCCTACAGATTTCTCGGGCGGATGTAGCAAATTTCATCCTCAAGCAGTTCTCCGATGAATCGTCCCTACAACAGACCCCTAGTTTGTCTTACTGAATCTCAATGATACCCATTTAAACTAGGGACATTTTTAGTTTCAAGCTATGAAACTATGACATCACTCGTTTGACAACATACAGACCCATCTGCACGCCTAAAATCATACAGACCGTTCTACATAAAACATGCAATTTAAGGAGTCCCCCATGCCCGAACCCACAACACCCACAAATCCAACTTTTGACACCGTTGAAAACAGGCCACCACTGCCGCCCTTCACACTGGAAACAGCAAAAGCCAAGGTACAAGCAGCAGAAGATGCCTGGAATAGCCGCAATCCCGACAAAGTGCTCCTGGCTTACACCGTTGATTCGGAATGGCGCAATCGCTCGGAATTTATTAAAGGTCGTAGCCAGATTCGCGAGTTTCTGACTCGCAAATGGAATGCCGAGTTGGACTATCGCCTCAAGAAAACCCTATGGAGCTTCACCGAAAACCGTATCTCCGTCAAGTTTGAGTACGAGTACCACACCGACTCGGGCCAGTGGTATCGGGCCTATGGCAACGAAAATTGGGAATTTGCCCCCAACGGTCAAATGCAGCGCCGCGAAGCCAGCATCAACGACGTGCCCATCCAAGAGTCTGATCGCAAATTTCGCTGGGAAAGGTAAACCATCCCCTAGTTCTAAATCCAAGTCGAGAGGACTGCCATGTTAACTAATTTCAAAATGGACAAATTCCTTCCCTGCGATGGTCTGCATACTCTGCCGCTCCAGATGGGTGCAGAACGAGAGAGCCTCCCCATGGAATGCCGTCTCGACCTTCCTCAGATCCCACGCCCATCCTGGAACTGTCGGCCTGACCAATTATCTCCAAAACCCGCCAAATTGAACATTCCGCATCGACTAACTTGCCTCGATTACTAACTCCCATTGATTAATGATTACTTGACCTTAAGGAAATTGATCCATGATTGACCTGTATACCTACACCACCCCCAATGGCCGCAAGCCTGCCATTCTGCTCGAAGAACTTGCACTGCCCTACACCATTCACAAAATTGACATTGGCAAAGGCGACCAGTTTACCCCCGAATTTAAGGTCATCAATCCCAATAGTAAGATTCCTGCCATTGGCGATCGTGACAACGACCTCACTATCTTCGAATCCGGTGCCATCCTGATTTACCTAGCCGAAAAAACCGGCAAGCTTCTACCCACTGACACAGCCGGTCGCTTCAAGGTGATGGAGTGGCTGATGTTCCAGATGGCCAGTGTGGGACCAATATTCGGTCAGCTCGGACACTTCCGCAATGCGGCACCCGAAAAGATGGCCTATGCAGTTGAACGCTATCACCGTGAGACCCTCCGGTTGCTCGATGTGCTCGATCGCCAACTTGAGAATTCTCCCTACATTGCAGGGGGTTACTCCATTGCTGACATTGCCACATATCCCTGGGTGGCTGCGGCCCAGACCTCTTACTTGGACATTTCCACGGCAGCGTTTCCCCATATTGACCGCTGGGTTGACACCATGCAGCAACGTCCTGCTGTGCAAGTCGGTATGAATATTCTTCAACCCGGCTTCAAGAGCAACTTTGGCACGCTGGCAGTCCCCGATGGGGCGTCGCAACTGATGGCAGTGTAGGCATCTGCATAGTTTGGTGCTCCCCTGCAACTGATAGTACAAATGCAAACTTACTCAACGAATTAATTTTAATCATCCAGCTAAACACTTTAGGAGTTTTCCACCATGGCCTTACCTAATCCTGGCATGACTATTGATGCCGAAAGAACTGCAATCGTTATCATCGATCCGCAAAACGACTTTCTCAGCCCCACTGGTGTTGCCTGGGGAGTTGTAGGCGAAAGCGTCACTGAAAACAACACCGTCGCCAATATTGAGGCCTTAATGAAAGCCGCTAAAACCTACGACTTGCCTTTGTTTATCTCACCCCATTACTATTTCCCTGCCGATCATCGCTGGAAGTTTGAAGGGGCACTGGAAAATGTCATGCATAGCATTGGCATGTTTGATCGTCCTGGTCCACTCCAACTGGATGGCCTGATTGGCTCTGGCGCTGACTGGGTTGATCTCTATAAACCCTATATCGAAGGTGGCAAAACTGTCATTTGTAGCCCGCACAAGGTCTATTGTCCCGAAAATAACGACTTGATTCTGCAATTGCGTAAACAGCGGATCGACAAAGTCATTCTCGGCGGCATGTCGTCCAACCTCTGTGTGGAATCGCACCTGCGAGAGCTACTGGAGCAAGGCTTTGAAGTCGCCGTGGTGAAAGACGCCACCGCTGGCGTGAAAGTCCCCGAGGGTGATGGCTATGCCTCGGCGCTGGTGAACTATCGCATGTTAGCCAACACAGTTTGGTCCACTCAGGAGGCGCTACAGGTGTTAGGAAAAAGCCTGCCTAGCTTACAGCCTGTGTAAGGAGCAACGGTCATTAGGGGATGAGTACCAAACTTGCCCCTCCACATTGCTAGAAATCTGGCTTCTTCGTCAGTATACAACCGAGAGTCTACGACCGAGTTTTGGCTCTACTCAGAAGGAAAACCGGATTTCTGTAATCAGCTTAGCCACTATTTGAGGACATCCATTATGACAACGATTCTGCAAATTGATGCCAGTGCTCGCGTCACCCGTTCTCTGAGTCGCGGACTGACTACCGCGTTTGCTGAACACTGGCAAAAAATCCGTCCCAACGACACGTGGATCACACGAGATGTGGGGCTTAATCCCCCCTCCGCCATCAGTGAGAACTGGATTGCCGCCGCGTTCAAACCCATCGATCAGCGCACTCCTGAACAAGTCACCGCCCTGCGAGAATCTGATGAACTACTGGCAGAGTTAGGGCCCGCCAATGTTATCGTCATCGGCACCCCAATGTACAACTACGGCATGCCGTCAGCACTCAAAGCCTGGATTGATCAGGTGATTCGCATCGGACGCACCTTTTCTTTCGATCTAGCGCGGGGAGAGCAACCGATTGAGCCCATTCAAACCGGCAAAATTCTGGTCATCTTGACGGCTTCTGGCGAGGGGGGCTTTGAATTTGGCGGCGTGCACGCGGCACAGAATCATCTGGATACGGCCATCATTACCGCTTCCCGCTTACTGGGTGTGAGCGAACACCACGTCATTCGCATTGAATATCAGGAGTTTGGCGACGATCGCCACCAGCAGTCCAAAGCGGCAGCCTATGCGGCCATTCCTCAACTGGTGGAACAGCTCAGCCAAAAAGTAGGCATCCCTACCGTCGCTGCGTAACCTTCCCATCGCCACGAGGTCATTCCCATGAAAAAGCAACTCTTTCTTTCTGCCCTGGCCCTGACGACAGCGTTGATGACGTTGGACGTGTTTTTCCGACCTCTGCTCAAGAAGGGGACAGCTTGATCTGATCCCTAGCCTCCATCTTGCTTCGACTGACCTTTTATCCCTACGAGGAATTTTGATCATGGCTTTGACTCAAGGCACCCATCATATCGGTCTGACCGTTCCCGACATCAATACCACCCGCGATTTTTTCGTAAATGTACTAGAATTTCAACAAGTCGGTGAAGTGCCCGACTACCCTGCTTACTTTCTCTCTGACGGCACCAGCTTACTGACCCTCTGGCAGGCGACAGAGCCGGATCACGCGATTCCTTTTAACCGCAAAACCAACATCGGCCTGCACCATTTTGCCTTCAAAGTAGACGGGGTCGAAATCCTCAAGGCCATCTACAGAAAGCTCAAAACCGCCCCAGGTGTCGAGATTGAATTCGCGCCGGAACTGTTGGGCGGTGGCCCCACTCAGCACATGATGTTTGCCATTCCTGGCGGCATCCGCATGGAGTTGACCGCTCCCGCCCGTTAACCTAAGGACGAGAGTACCTACGTTGGCATGGGCTGACCGACACTATCCTGGGAAGTCCATCCAGCGCGACTCGCGGTTTTTACTGACAACCATCACTTTCAAAATTTGGGAGACCGACATCATGGCAATCCCCGGCTGGCAACGGACAGATTCTCCCTTTCATCAGGGGGAGCGGGCGATTCAAGAACGTCTGGGCGCCTTAGACCAAATGGATAATTTCGGCCGGAGGATTATTCGCGAATTTTTGCCCGAGCAGCATCGCCAATTCTACGCCCAACTTTCCTACTTTCTGGTTGGTACAGTGGATGCTGCAGGAAATCCGTGGGCATCCATCCTGGTGGGTGAACCTGGCTTTATTTCAACGCCAAATGACCACACTCTTCACATCGCCGCTCAGCCTCTCTATGGCGATCCGCTTACTAAGACCCTGAAAGTTGGTAGTTATATTGGCTTTCTCGGGGTTGAATTGCATACTCGTCGTCGCAACCGCGTTAATGGCATGGTTAGCAACATCGGGCCCGATGGCTTCGAGGTGCAAGTGAGTCAAACCTTTGGCAACTGTCCCAAGTATATCCAGGCGCGACAGTTCAATTTAGTTATATTTGACCCGGCTGTGGCCAAACCCCTGCATACCCTCACCACCTTGGGAGAAACTGAACGTCAGATAGTTTTGGCTGCCGATACCTTCTTTATCACCACCGCTTATCTGGATGATGCTGCCGGAATGGGCAAAGGTGTCGATGTCTCTCACCGGGGCGGCAAACCTGGCTTTGTGCGAGTTGACGGCGATACCCTCACTGTGCCCGATTTTATCGGCAACTGCCACTTCAACACCTTTGGTAACATTGAGGTTAATCCTAGAGCTGGCCTGTTGTTCATTGACTTTGATCGTGGCAATTTGCTTTATCTTACAGGCAGAGCTGAGGTGGTTTGGGACGGAGACCCGGAAATTGAAGCCTATGCAGGCGCTGAGCGGCTGTTCAAGTTTCATCTTACCCAGGGCATCCGGATAGATAGTGGCTTGCCCTTAGCTTGGTCTCAGCCGGAATATTCTCGCTTTTTAGAGCAGACAGGTTTTTGGTAGACCATTTGTCCGAACATATGGTGGCCTGCCAAATCCGCCGTAACGCTCCTATGCTTTGACCAATTTCCTTCAGAACGCACTCGCCGTCGGTCGGACTATGATTTCATTCACGTCAACATCATCGGGTTGGGATACGGCGTACAGCACCGCTCTCGCGATCGCATCTGGGCTGAGCGAAATTTTGCGAAATTCCTGCAAAGCACCTTTCGCCGACCCGTCTGTAATATCAGAGCCAAGTTCGGTGGCAACGACACCCGGAGAGATCGTAGTGACGCGAATATTTTGTGATTCCTGGCGCAGTCCTTCGGAGATAGCCCAAACCGCATATTTTGTGGCGCAATAGACGGCCCCCGTCGGAACGACTACATGAGCCCCAATCGATGCGGTATTGATGAACTGCCCGCCACCTTGCGTTTCCATAATCGGTAGCCCAGCTGCGATACCATTCAATACGCCCCGAATATTCACATTAATCATGTTGTCCCATTCCTCGACTTTCAGGGCGTTCATCGGCGATAGGGGCATTATACCTGCATTGTTAAAGATGACATCAACGCGGTTAAATTTGTCTTTGGCAAACTCAACAAATGCTTTTACGTTTTCGCGATCGGTGACATCGACTGCTTTAAATTCTGCTGTGCCACCTGAGGCATGAATTTCCTCGACTAGCTTCTCCAGCCTTTCTGTCCGCCGTGCCCCTAAAAGGACTTTTGCGCCATTTTGGGCGAGCAGTTTTGCGGTAGCTTCACCGATACCGCTACTGGCTCCAGTAATAGCAATTACTTTGTTTTCTACATTCAACATGGTGAGTTTTCCTTTTGTTTGAGTTTCCTTGAGTTTTAGTCAGTGTAAATTAAAGTAACATGCCGCCAGAGACTTCAATTCTCTGAGCATTTACCCAGCGGTTATCTTCGGAGAGTAAAGATACGATCTACCCGCCAATATCATCAGGAACACCCACTCGACCTAACGCGGTTTGCGAAGCGATAAGGGTGTAATTAACTTGAGTGTAATGATTTCCAATTCTAAAGTTCTTTCAGATTCTTCTCGTGATTTATCAGATTCTTATGATATTTTCAGAAGTCTTCGAAAACTTCCAAATACAGGCAGCTACTAATCAGGCGGGATTTTATTGAAGAGTATCTTTTGGCCCCTTTTACGGTTTCAACCGACCATTGGTAAAGACTTTCGAGACTCAACCAGAGCTGGTAAACTTGCCCTCAAGAGTCTGCTGCAATGACTTTTTATACCAATCGTTCATGACGTTGTCGCGCTACCTCCAATGATAAAAACTTAGGGCAAGGGATAGATAGGCCAAGGGACTCGGTTCCATGACGATGATGTTAAAAGTTGGTTGTCCCCATAGGAACCGAGTCCCTGAGCAGTGGTTTATCTTTAGAGCAATATTGTACTTCTTTCTCAAGAAATAAATAAGGAGTTGTATCTTGAAATTCAAGGAAGACTCAGAATTTCTACCCTTTCCTCAGTCACAGCAACGGTGTGTTCAAACTGAGCTGAAAGTTTCTTATCTTTTGTAATCACAGTCCAACGATCTGCAAGAAACTTAAGAGTACTCGTTCCTTCGTTTAGCATCGGCTCAACCGTAAAAACCATTCCCGGACGCAACTTCAATCCACTGCCTCGTTCGCCAAAGTGAGGAATTTGAAGCTCTGTATGCATCTGCCTGCCAATGCCATGCCCAACCATATCTCGAACAACTGAGAACCCATTTGCCTCTGCATATTCTTGAATTACAGTCCCAATATCATCAATTCTTGCCCCCGGCTTGATTTCAGCAATCCCCAGCATCATCGATCCGTGAGTGGCTTCAACCAGTTTCCGGGCGGTTGCGGATACATTGCCAACCAGGAATGTTTTAGACGTGTCGCCATGATAACCGTCTAGGCGTGGCGTCACATCGATATTAATGATATCCCCGTCTTTAAGGATGTGCTTTGGATTCGGAATTCCGTGACAAACTACTTCATTAATGCTGGTGCAAATTGAGCCGTTAAAGGGGGGATGATCGGGAGGCGCATAGCCAAGGGTGGCACTGGTTGCACCCTGAGCTTGCATCCAACGCGCCGCCTCATCATTTAAGGCTTTCGTACTCACTCCAGGTTGCACCATTGATCCAAGATGATTGAGGAGGTTCGCAGCAAGTCGTCCAACCCGCCGCATTTTGTCTAGTTCTCTACTCAAAAGCAAGACAAGGCCTGGAGAACCCTGGGGTTGGACAAAATCTCCGGCGATCGAGAGCAAATTCTGACGGTTCATGGATAAAGCCTGTGCTGTGCTATTACTGGTATCCCTCTTGCGTCAGACTGGGCAAGCCGATTTGCTGGAAATCATCGAAAGCCTTTAGCAACAACGGTTTTATGTAGTGTACTTAACAAGATATTATCCCCCATGATTGTCGAGTTTTGAAAACATTGAAACGTCTCCACAGTGAGACTTTTTGTGTAGTACTGAAAAATATTCTTTCCGAGATTCAGGAAAGAGGGGTATAGCAAAGGACGAGATAGTTAGGACAGTTCTCTCAACGCTATATCCAATGCAGAAATCAGCGATTCTCCATTACTAACAAGTTGGGAAACATAACGTTTTAGTCTCGCCCAGAACTTCTCAATTTTGTTCAAGTCTGGTGAATATGGTGGTAAAAATATAACCTCACACCCAGCTTTTGCTACCAATGCCTTTATTCTTTCTTTCGGATGAAAGCTTGCATTATCCATGATTAGTATCTGACCTGGTATTAACTCTGGTAATAACATTTCTTCTATCCACGTGCATACTACTTGAGCGTTACAGTATCCTTCAAATATCATTGGAGCTATTGTTGTTCCATTCCACCAACAACTTATTATGCTGACTCTCTTGGTTCTATGTCCTAATTTGCTCGCCTTTAATCTCTCTGATTTATGACAGTACCCATAGGGGTAGTCTAGAGTGTCATCTAGACCGGCTTGATCCATATAAATCAGTTTTTCTGCCGCATATTGCTTGATTTCATCTTCAAATGCCTTTCTCTCTTCCTCTTCTATTTCCCTGTAAATATAAGTTTTTTTTTCTAGTAAACCCTATTTTCTTTAGAGCCTTACTTATTCTTATTCTACTTACAGGCTCTGGCCATTTTTCTGCCATTTGTTTTTGCGTTAAATGACCGTTCTCCTCCGCAAATTCTCTGAATTTATCCAAATCATCTATTTTCGGTCGTGGACCACGCTCATAATCTCTCTTCGCGGCCACACTTCCTGTTTCTTTCTTCTTTTTTATCCATAGGTCTAAGGTGTTGCGACTAATGTTCAGTGTTCGGCAGACATGGCTTTTCTTCTCTCCTTTTTCTACTGCACTTACCGCTTTCTCTCTTAGATCTACACTGTAGGGGGCTGGCATCGCTTTTTTCCTAACTCTTTCCATACATTATGTCCTAATTTTAGCAATCTTTGCTATATCCCTCTTTCATCAATCTAGGCAGAAGAAGAATAGAATGTATTCCATGAATTTAGCAAATACTTTAATCGATCTAGCTTATCAACCTTGTTGTAAAGTTTAGTTAACTCATCCAAAACATGGGCAAATGGAAATACTTTTAACCACTTTTTGATAAGATTTATTGCATTAAATACAGAGATCACTAATCGTAGGTTGTTTAGCCATTTTTTCCACCCTTCTTCTTTATCCCATTTTTCATGCTTTTGATGATACTTTGACGTTGAATTTAGAGTCGGATTAAAATTCTCATCATAAAAACAAATCATACAATATGCACACATCACTAATTCCCACCATTTTTGAATTTGCTCATAATGAGTTACCCTAAAATCTGCCCATCCTAATTCACTTTTGCATTGCTTAAATCCATATTCTATCCATGACCTTACCCCATATATTCTGCCAACTTCTTTATATTTAATATCTGGTATTCGAGTCATTACAAACCATCCTGCTTTTTCCTCCTCTTTTTCTGTTTCTGTTTTAATTTCCCAATATCTTATTGCGCTTTTTTTGCCATAAACTATTTCTCTGATATACCTATCTTCCTGTTTTCCATCCCATCTTATATGTTCAAACCTCCTCCACTTATTTGCCCTTACTTTAGCTTCCTTTGGAAGCCAGACCCCATGATTGCTCCGGATTCCCACTGCATATTCTATTTTTAATTCCTCTACGGCACTGATAAAATTGCTATGGCTTTCTCCATATAAGCTATCTGACACTACTCTTTTTATTTTAAAACCACTTTCTTCTAGTTCTTTTATTATCTCTACTGCTAATTCCGGCTTTGTTTTATACTTATCTCCCTCTTTTAATCTTTCTTTTGGTTTAAATACTTTTGATTCTAGAGGAAACGTTACTCCATTGCAGTAACCATAGGCATTTACTGACACTATACCGCTTTCTATTTTTCCTAAATTTCCAATATATTGTCTTTTTACATAATCTGTTGTTTTCCCTTTTTTGGGGTCTCCTGTTTCATCTATTATTACTATTATTTCTCTTCCTTCTAAAACTTCTAAGATAATATTTAATCTTCTTTTTTCTAATTCTTTTAATTCCCAAGGAGAATCTGTCATGAAATGCAGTAATCCCTGTTCATTTTTCAATCCTAGTGATGATGCTATTGCAGGTAAACTCTTTCTTTTTATATCACTTAATATTCCCACAATGATATATTTAAATGACTCATAAGACCTCACTTCTGGAAATATATCTTTATACAGTTCACTATATGTGTCTACACACTGTACTGTCTTTTTCGCCTCTCTTGTCTTTGTCATTCTCCCTCCGCGCTTTTCAGCCTTTTATCTCCATTTTAATTCCCTCAGTCTGACGGAAGAGGGATATTAAGTCAACGGAGGTGTCGGATAGCATTTAGATTGTAAAGATATATGGCATGAACAGCCATGAGCGGCTTCCCAGAGGTTAACCCCAGGTTTATGGTTTACCAAAATCCCCTGACCTTTTCCGAGTTGGGGGACAAAATCAACTAATTTGGGCAACAATTTTTTCGGCTATCTGGCGATCGCCGTGTTTGTCTAACTTCTGAGTCAGCCTGGGTTTTTTGGGGTTTTCCAACAAAAAATCCCAGTTCCCGGCAAAAAACTGCTGGTGGGGCACAATTTGGTGCTCTCCGTAGTTCTGTAAACCTGCCAGTAAAACTTGCGCTTCCGCAAAACCATCCCTAGTCAGGGAAATAATTGGGACTTCTAACTTTAATGCTTCAGCAAAAGTGCCAAACCCAGGCTTGGAAAATATTCGGCCACAAAGGGGCATTAGATCCACGGGGCGATAGGTTTTATCCTTGATAATGGTCAGGTTATCTAACCTAGGGGCTTGGGCGTCAAAGGTAATAAATTGATGGTCAGGAAACGTTGTTAACACTTGATAGGGAATAGCCTCTAAACCTAAACCGCCAAAGGTTAGTAAAATAGTTTTTTCTTTGGTAGTTTTAATGGCAAATTTTTCCCTCAACATTTGCTCGCCGTAGCGGGGATCTCCCCCTAGTAATCCTGTGGCAATTTTCCTGGGAAAAATTTCCATTGGTTCGGCTAAAGGTAACTGAAATAATAAATCACATTGCCGATAATCCCGTTCAATTTTTTCGATAACTTCCCCAAATTCATCGCCCCAGTCCCGATAAATAAAATTCCAACCGAAATTACTACTCATCCAACAGGGCAGATCCGCTCGATGGGCGATCGCCACTGCTAGGGCCGGAATGTCCGCCAGCACTAGATCTACCTGATTGTTACGTAAATAGTTAGACTCCGTGGCCACCAGGGCACTTTCCCGCTTGTAAATATCTTGTAAGGCTTGCAGAGTTGCCTTTTCATCCATCTGTAAACTATCTGCCTGTACCACGCCAACATCAAAAGCCACTGGGCGGTGAATAAAGGGTTTTTCCAAATAACACTCCAGCAACCAACGGAGGCTACGGGTAGCCATGATTATCAACACATCAGGGCAAAGTTCCTGGACCCGGCGGGCAATGCAAGCAGTCCGCACCGCATGGCCAAAACCATGGCCCGTAATTGCACAGTAGAGGGTGGGACGTTTCATGCAAAAAGGTGAGAATTATGAAGATTTCTGTTGACCAGTGGGGCGATCGGGATTTTTCCCGCACAATAACAGTAATAACTGGGTGAGTTTAGAGGTAAAGTCCATGCAGAGCAAAAAGTGTTACACCGCCCCATCGACCTTTACCAATCCGGCCGAAGCTTCCACCCATGATCGCATTTTGAAGGGAGCTTTGAAATTATTTGGCACTAAGGGCTATGAAGGTACCACTACCAAGGATTTGGCCCAAGCGGCCAATGTGGCTGAAGGGACTTTGTTCCGTTATTTCACCAATAAAAAGGCCATTTTAGTAGAAGTAGCCACCGCCGGCTGGGTGGAAATTCTCACTGACTTGCTAACGGAATTAAGCGAGATGGGTAGTTATAAGGCGATCGCCCAGGTAATGAAGCGGCGGATGTTCCATTTGCGAGAAAACAAATATCTATTGCAAGTCTGCTTTGTGGAAGCCCAATATCACCCAGAGTTACGGGAAAAAATTCAGTCGGAAATTATCGATAAAATGACCGATGTGGCAGAGGCCTTTTTCCAAACTGCCATGGACCGAGGAATTTACCGACCGATGAATCCCAAAATTGTTGCCCAGGTTTTCTTAGGCATGTTTGCAGTGGCGGGTTTTTCGGAACAAACAGTAATTGACCCCCACGCTTCCCCCCAGGCTTTGCAGGAAATGGCGGAGGGGTTAGCGGATATTTTTCTCCATGGAGTATTGGCCAAAGGCGAAAAAATGTGATTAATCAAACCCTGACAAATTCTAACCAAACCTGAGAGCCTGTTTGAAAAGTTGAGTTTTGGCTGTTTAATCCCCCCCAGCCCCCCCTTAAGCAGGGGGGAACTGTCACAAAAGTCCCCCTTTTTAAGCCAGAGCTTTAGTAAGGAGATTTAGGGGGATAAACACCTAGCCTTGCAATTTTCAAACACTTTCTGAGAATGGTTCCAAAAATACTGTCAACCTTGGTAAATCAAGACAGTGAACCAAAATTGTATCAATAGCATTCTAGGACGAAAAATTTAAGTTTTATCAATAGCAAAAGTTTTAACGTTTGCCCTGGAAAATTTGTTTCATCTGTTCCCACACTTCAGCAGGGGTGATTTTAAAACCGACGTAAAGCACCACCAAAATGATAGCGATAATAGCCCCATTTTTTAAAGTTGCTGCTGTTACGTTGAAAAACCATCTTAGTACCAAACCAATAATTACAATAGTGGCTAGGAAAAGGACAATTTCCATTAATTTACGCTCCTAATTTCCCATTCACTGGGCTGGCACGGCAAAAAAGGCGATGGCAATGCCCAATGCTAAACCAGCAAAAACCTGTACCGGGGTGTGCCCCAGTAGTTCCTTTAGACGCTCCTCCGTGAGGCTTTGATCTTCCTGAAACAGTTCATCAATTAATTGATTGAGAATGCGGGCTTGTTTACCGGCGGCCTGTCTTACCCCCGCCGCATCGTACATGACAATGACGGCAAATAAACAAGCAATGGCAAACTCATTACTGCCCCACCCTTTTTGCAAGCCGACCCCCGTGGCTAGGGCCCCCACCAACGCAGAATGGGCACTGGGCATTCCTCCGGTGGAAACGAGAGAACGGAGATTAATTTTACCGTTGCGGAAAATTTCCACGATCGCCTTAATGCCCTGGGCCAAAAAACAGGCCGCCAGGGAAATCAGAAGCACTTGGTTGTGGAATACTGCGCCAAAATCTTGCATAGATAATGCAGGCTGGAAAAAGGCCGGCCTTGGTTGAACTACCATGATCAACCATACCTTAAACTTAGGCGATCGCCGTTGCTGGCCTTGAACACCAAAGGAAAAATAACCTTAAACCAGCTTCAGACAACCGGGGGAGTTTCCACCTCAGGGCCGGGGATAGGCAAGGAAAAATAGAAAGTGCTACCCTGACCCAGACTGCTATTGACGCCGATGGTGCCGCCATGGTGTTCAACAATTTTCTTGCAGATAGGTAAGCCCAAACCGGTGCCCTGGGGTTTGTCGGTGAGTACATCCCCCCCCTGCTGAAAGGGCTCAAAAATTTTGGCTTGATCCGCCGGATCGATACCGGGGCCATGGTCAATAATTTCCACCCAGAGATAATCTTGATGGCGGTGGCTACGGGTAATGATTAAACCTTTAGGCGTGAATTTGACCGCATTGGAGAGCAAATTAAGCACCACTTGCAAAATTCGGTTTTCATCGCCAATAAAATCAGGTAAATCCGGTTCCAACTCCCCTTGCAAACTAATATTTTTCTTTTGGGCCTGGGGAGTAATGGTGGCGATCGCCCGCTCAATAATGGGATTAATGGCACAGGGTTGTTCCTGCCAGGATTCCTGTCCCGCTTCCATTTTGGCAATGTCCAGCACGTCGTTGATCAAAGCAGTGAGCCGGTGGGCCTCCGACTCAATGATGGCCAAATTCCTCATCACCCGTTCCGTGGCCTTACCAAGGCGGGGCTGAGCCAAATCCAACTCTGGGATAATCACTCGGTGCAATTTGTCCTGAATTACCGTGGCAAAACCCAAAATAGAGGTGAGAGGGGTGCGTAACTCATGGGACACTGTCGCTAAAAAGTCCGTTTTCATCCGCTCCACTTCCCGTTCGTGGGTAACGTCCCGGATCATAATCACTGCCCCTAGACATTGGGAATATTTGCATCCATCTTCATTGGAAGTAATGCTAGTGATCAAAGCTTGCCCCTGGCGACCCTGACTTAATGCCACATCGGCGGTGACCACCTGTTGCTCTTGTCTTTCCGGTTTAGCTAACAACTGATTCAAAGTCGCAGGGAAATAGGCATCTACCCCCGCGCCCAATAGTTCTAGGCCCTCCAGGTCAAACATGGCCAACAGAGCCGGGTTGTAGCGAGTAATGCGGCCAAACAGATCGATCACTAACAGGCCATCGGCCAGATTATCAACGATCGCCGTCAGGTCAGCTAGGGTATTTTCCATGGTTTTGGACTGCTCCTGAAAGCGGGCTAGCAACTGAGCTTGGTACACTGCTACGCCCAACTGATTGGCAATTTGGTGGAGCAAATGGATTTCCCTTGCTTGCCAATGGCGGGGAGCCCCATTTTGATAAGCCCCCAACAGTCCCCAGAGTTGTTCCCCCACAAACACTGGCACAGTTAAAAAAGCACGAATTTCAAACTGGCGTAAGTTAGCCAAATGACAGTCACTGAAACCCGCTGTTTCCACATCGCCCACCGCTAAACTCTCATGCTGGCGGTAACGCCCCCCCTGGGTTTCCTGGAGATAGGTATCTTGCCAGAGGGGAAAATTATTGTCCGCATCTAGCAGGGGTTCCCATATTTGAGCTATAGACTCATGGATAAATTCCCCACTCCAGTCCGGGTTAAAGCGGTACACTAACACCCGGTCACAACTGAGTAAATGGCGCACTTCGTCGCTGGTGGCTCGGAAAATAGTCTGTAACTCCAACGTCTGGCGAATGCCTTCAATTACCCTGGTGAGAGCCCGTTCTTCCTCCGCAATGCGAGCGAGATAATCTTTTTGGGCCTCCACTTCCCCTAGGGCACTTTGGAGAGCAGCCGATCGCCGTTGGGACTCGGTCAACAATTCTGCCTGTTGCAATGCCACCCCTAAGTTGAGGGCAATTTTGAAGGTAAACTCAATGTCCGAACTTTCCCACGCCCGGGACTCTCCATATTGGTGGACTGATAACACCCCCCAGAGGCGATCGCCGGAAAAGAGGGGCACCACTAAATTAGCCTTGGTTAATCCCAATATTGATTGAGCAAAATCCGCCCCCTGCTCGTCTGTGTCATCCATGGCCAAAATCAATCCCCTGGCAAAATGGTCGATCCATTGGGAAGACAAAGGTACTTTCTCTTGTGGAGGTAAGGGGCATAGTTTTTCGCCCGTCTGGGCTTCCGCTTGAATTTCTCCCCAGGAAAAATTTTTATTCTGCCTAATTTTAATAATGACCACCCGGTCTGCCGCCAACAATTTCCCCACCTCCGTCACCGTGGTTTGAAATAGGGAGCGTAGATCAAGGGTAAAGCGAATTTTGTCGATGACATCGGCGATCGCTTGTTCCCGCTGGGCGGACTTAAGGTAAGTTTCCTTTTGGGTCTGGCCCTCAGCCACCATAGTCTGCAACGCATTTTTGTGGTTCTGGCAATGAATCCAAAGCTCCGTCTTCATCAAACCCAAACAGAATAAATGGGCCATGCGCTGGGCAAATTGCTGATTCCCCAGGGGCCAGGGCCGGGCTTGGTGGAGATATTGGAGACTGAGAACCCCCCAATGGCGTTGGTTAATCACCAAAGGTAAATGCAATAGACTTTTAATCCCCAGGGTCTGACAAAATTCCCCCTGAACCGGATCTAGTTCGACAAATTCATCCCCCTGACCCCCCATTGTCCACAGGCCTTCGTGGGGCAATTGCCCCAGTAAATGAAGCCAAAGACAGTCATGGTAAGGCTCATCCAAGGGCAGAATATCCCTGGCTGGAGCAGTGGCCTGGGCCACAAGGCGGGATTGATGGCTCGGGAACACTGCATTCTGCACCAACAACACCCGGTCTACCCCTAAGCCCTGCTGTAACCCCTCCACCACCAGTCGATAAACATTATGTAAATCCTGGGACTGGAGAATCATTTCCAGCAGTTGATCGGCGATCGCCTGTTGGACTGCGGTGCCATGGGAAGAAGGAGACATTGTTACATTCCTTAAAAAAGTGTTACAATAGTTAACATAAGTTTTTATTAGGAGTAATCCAATTATGACCACCCGTGGCTTCCGCTTGGATCAGGACAATCGTCTCAACAACTTTGCCATCGAACCAGAAGTTTACGTTGACTCTTCCGTACAAGCGGGTTGGACTAAATACGCCGAAAAAATGAATGGTCGTTTTGCCATGATCGGCTTTGCCTCCCTCCTAATTATGGAAGTAGTTACAGGGCACGGCGTCATCGGTTGGTTAAACAGTCTGTAAGATGATCTTGGCGAAGTTCCCTGGGCCATCCAAGTTTGGGCAAAAGTTTTAGGGACAAATCTTTCATCTTGGGTTGCGGTACCTTGACACGCCGTTAAAAGCTTGCAAGCAATTTCTCAAATCGTTAGGTAAGCCGGGGGAAATGAGGCTTTTCTCCTCCTCTGGTCACCCTGGCAAAAACTATTGCGTCGGCGCTTGCTTAAGCACCACTATTAAGTCCACCTGTCCCGTTTCTCCATCAACATTACTGGTGGTTATGGCTAAGCCGGTGATGCCCTCTAGAATCGATTGGGCTTCCGGTGGCACTTCTGCCGTAGCTCCGGACAGAGCGCCAAACAGGGGCCAGGCCTCCTCTAAATTAACGTAGAAATAACCATGGTTGCGCTGGGGCAAAGCAGATGTGACCTCAGCAAAAGTTCCTCCATCGGCAAGGGAATCTTCCCGAGGAAGATCCACTAGGGGATTGGGGGCAAAACCAATGGTGAGCAGGAAAATATCTTCATCTAACCACCCATAGCCCATTGCTGTTCTTTGGTCAGGGCTGTCCCATAGGGTAATTTTCACCCCCTGCACATCCTCTTGGCGGGAGTCCATCCCTGGGGGCAATTCCCGTCGGACTAGGTTCTCTAATTGGCTAATGGTATTTTCCGCCGTCTGGCGATCGCCTGTTTCCAGCAGAATCAAACCGCCAACTCCAAAATCCCCCAACATGCCTCCCCGAGCTGGAACCATACCCACTGCAAATTCCCCATCCATCCAACCAAACACATCATTGTCCAGATCTAAGGCAGTTTCCGAGGCAAAAGCTCGGCGTATTTCTTCCACTGTTGTGCCCAGGGGCTCCACACTCTCTCCTTGACTGACCAACTGTTGCCAACGTCCTTTGATATCGGTGCCATTGAGGGCCATCAGGGTATCGGCGGGCACCCTTTCCAGGATGCGATTAGCACTGGGGGGAAAATCCATTGGGGCTCCAGGGGCCAAATTGGCGATCGCCTGGAAGTGTAACCCTTGGTCGGCGATGCTCACCCCCATCACCAGAGACTCAATTTGGGCTAATTGTTCTAGGGTCTCCGGTGGTAAGTTTTCTCCGGACTGGGTCGCCATGGCCGTCAGGAGTTGACCATAATCCAACACATAAAATGTGGCGATGGGATTTTTCAAGCTGGAAGTCTTTTCCCATAACCCCCGGCCCTGGGATGCTGCCCCCAGGGAATTGCCCTCTTGAACTGTGGCGATCACCGTTTCAATGGTGCTGGTTTGGGATGCCACCACCAACTTTTCGTCCACCAAGGCATAGCTAATGGTCTCCCCATCGCCCGTCACCGCCTCCCAGAGTTTTACCCCTTCATACTCCAACTCCTGGGGAGGCGACTGCCATTGCGCCGCTAGCTTTTGGAAAAATTGCAGTGCTTTGGTTTTATCTTTAACCCCCACCACCAGCAATAGGTCGGTTTGATCGGCTTCCCCAGGGATTGGTACCATGGCCACCATCACATTGCCCAGCCAGGGTTGGATGTCCTGGCCATAGTCAATGTCACCGTTGGCCAATAAATTTTCCTGTAACGCATCGCCCCATTGCTCCGGTGCAAAAACCTGGAATTTGCCCAGGGATAACCACCGTTGCTGATCAGTTTCCACAAACCCTGCCATCATGGTGTCCGAGGGGAGCACCTGGGCTCCAGTCTGGGGGGTTAAATCCCGACCCCGATTCATCCTTGAGTAGAGAAAAAGCCCTCCCCCCACCACAATGGCGATCGCCGCCACCGTTGCCCCGAGCACGTAGGTAAGACTGGATTTCTGGGTAGTCATGGTGGCATTCTTTTAATAAAAGTTTACAAAATCCCTAAAAATCTAGGTCCACTCCCAAGGACAAACGCAGGTGCCCTAATCCCAATTCTTGGGGTGTGAGGAAGCGGGTTTCAAAATAGCCCAACATATGGCGTAGTTCCGGCCTGCCCTTGGATTGTCCCGTTACCCCCATGGCAATCAAAACTGCACAATAACCCTTGGTATCCCGACAACGACGTTCCCAATTTTTTTTCGCCTGGCGGTGGGCCGGGGCGTCGAGGAGAAATTCTCCAAAGAGAAACAATTTATCCTGGCCGATTTTCAGGATGCCCAGATCATATTTAGTTTCCGTCCAGGGGTCTCGCCCCACATTAAAACCCAGTCCGGCGATTTCTCCCTCTTGTTGGAGGCGACGAATCAAATCTTTGGCTTTGGGACGGCTAGTTTGGATCATCAACACTGGCATTCCGTCCCCCTTTTGCCGAAATTCACCGGCCTGGTAATGAACCATGGGGGAAGAACGCAGGCTGTGTACTAGATCCCAAGGCACCATGCCCAAGCTCATATAGGAATTGTCAGGAATTAAATCATCTTCCAACAGGTCATCGTCGTCTTCTTCGTCTTCCCCCTCAAAGCCCAGTTGCGCTAAAAATTCCGCTGTTAGATCCGGTTGGGTAGACAGCCGCACCAATAATTGTTCCCGGTTGATCTTGGGTTTAAGGGGATGTTTAACCTTTACCTCTTTGGTGATTAAGTCCACATTTTCCGCTTCAAAATCGGTGTGGTGGGCTTTGATAAAATGGGCCAACCCTTCCAGAGCACAGTAAATAGCTAGGGCTTCCCCTTCGTCAATAAAGGGACGAATGCCCTCAAGGGGATGGATACTGCCAAAAATGGCCATGGCCTGGCTATCTTGGCTGGCAGAGAAAAACAGGGGGGTTTCCTTGGGCATGGTTCCCCCCTGGCCGCCGGCTTCGTAGTTAATAAACCAGCAGTCCTGGGAGAGAAAAACCTGTTCTAAACACTGGTTATCGTCCTCCCCCATGGCCATTTCCCGAAAGGTTTTCAGGGATTCTAAGGAACGATAGAGGATGATGCCATATTCTTCTCCCAACATCCCCATCACACAGGCGTAGAGCGGGGGGACTTCCTCTAGGGTTGGGATTTGGATGGCAATAATATCCAGGTCAGTCAACACTTCCCAGGGGGCTAAATGCCAAATTTCCCGAGCCAACTTTTTGAGGGGAGCATCGAACGGTGGGGGAATGGGGTCTGGGCGGCGGTCATCGATGCTGTCAAAGGTGCGAAAAAGTTCATCAATTAGGGGCAGTTGGGCTTGGTATTCCACATTGATATTCAAGTCCTGGAGAATACCCCGCAGTAAAAACTGTAGTTCCCGATTGCGGACAACAATTTTTTTGGGCCGACAGGGAGGCGCTGGCGATCGGGGCATCTCCATGGCCCGGATCAGGGTACGAACCACGGTTTCCATACCGGAGGTTTCAGGAATTACGTCCATGGAACGTACTAATCCCTCGGTACCATCCACCCAGAGAATGCATTCCCCTGCTTCCCCGTCTTCCCTTTCTCCCAAGGCTCCCCCATTAAACGGGCGGCGATCGCCTTCCCAGACACTCGGAATCTGTGGTAATTGCTGCAGCCGATGCTGGGTAGACGAGGGCAAGGAAGATGTCATAGATGAACAATGGACGGACAAAAATAATAGTTAGCACAATGGCTGGGAGTGGGGAGCATTTTCAGAGGGAAAAGTAATGTCCAGAGTTAACGACCGCATCAAGGACAATGGCATAGACAGAATCAGACCCCCCTGGTTAAGGCAAGCTCCACCAACCCTGAAACGTCTAATATCCTAACAAGGAATCCCTAGATTGCGAGCTTTTCTAAATGACTTGATACATAATTGGCAAACTTAACCAATCGGCGGTGGATAGCAATACCATGTCGTCGGGGACTGGGGCCACCGTTACCCCGTGGGCGGTTAAGTCCTGCACCAGGGCCAAGACCACAGGGAGCAAATTTTTCAGCGCCAGCACCCGGGGGGGATTGTTTTCTAGGCTGGGGGGATTGGTGGAGTTGTTGCCAGTTATTTGTTGGCCCAGGGCGGTGACGGTGGCAGGTAAGGGAAAACGGGAAAGGATTAAAAACCAATGGGCGATCGCCTTATCTCCCCCAATGATCCAAAGGGGATCCTCCGGGCTAGGCCAGGTGAGTTGTTCTTTACCTTGCAATAACTTGAGGTCTGGATGGAGAATGGCCGCCACACTCAGACCGCGATTATTGACCCCAATTAAACAACCGTAGAGGGGTTCCTCACCAAAGTTTTCCAATTCACACTGTAAAGCTTGGTTAGTAGCCACAGTGGGCAGGAAGCTAGGGGGCGCATTGGGAACACCATTGGCCCCATTGCCGGTGCTGTTGTCCTGGGGGGGATGGGGGTAACGGGTTGATCGCCATTGGTAGGTCAAACGGGGCAGGGGATTATCGCCGCTGGTTTGTTGCACCAATTTGAGGGCGGCCCCCAGTTGGGTACTATCTCCGTTGGCCAGCAGGGTCAGCCACTTCAGGGCTAGCAAACGGTTCAAGCAGGGGTCCAGGGCACTAATGACGGTTTTCACTGCTCCGCTAGACTCGGACTTGGTCAGGGGTTGCAGGGGATTGCCCCCCTCGGTAAATAGGCTGTAGCGGTGGACTTCCAACTTACCAAACACACAATCTGCACTGCTGTCTCCGGCATTAATGACTGCTTCCACGGCGGAGATCGCCCCAAAGGCGCTGGTGGCATCCACTCGCTCAATGCGCTCCAGGTCATGGGCTAGGGCAACCGTTAAGGCGAGGGTTCTGGGAATGGCTCGGTAAATTTCCCGTAGGCCACTGCCCACAAGAGTTTCCTTTTCGGCTTTTTCGTCATTGGCTGCCGTTGGGGTGGGTGCTGCTGACTCTGCTTTGGTTGGTGCAGGGGCGGCGATCGCCGTTAAAGTAGCGCTTTGCCCTTTGACGCTTTGTACTTGCCAGAGAGCATTAGCATTATTCAGGGCGCTTCCCGCCCCCATGGCTGGAACCGTTAAATAACAGGAATGCACTAGGGCTCGCTTTTGCACCAGGGGAGCCAGGGCCACAATTTGACTTTGGAGAGAATTCTCGCTGACTAAGCCAGTTACCATGCCCTCTCCCCCCATTGCTAGGGTTGTGGGAACTAAGAAATCCGGAGAATTATTCGGCGATCGCCATTGGGGAATTTGTTCTGCACCCAGACGGGGAACCAGTAAATTGCGGCTATGCTCCCAGAGGCTTGCCATCGCGCTGGCGGAGTTGTTTTCCCAAAGACTTTGGGTTAGGGCCAAGGTAAATAGTCCCGCTGACTGTTTGCCCAGTTGAACTTCCACCGCAGTTTGTCCAGGGCCGGTGGCGCTAATTAGGGTGATATTGCCTAAGCTTGCTTTGGCTGGGGGATTACTAGCATTGACTTCCGGAGGCATCTGCCCTCCCCGGCCTCCACTGCGACCCCGCAAATTCCCCTCAAACTCTTTCCCTCCAATGCTAAAGCCACAGTCGAGCACAAGATAGATTTGTTTAGTTTTAAGGGATTGTAACCAATTGACTAAGGTCGTGAGGGGCAGAAGATTATTTTCCTCTTCCCCGGCTAAAAATAGGCCCAAATAGGGCAAAGCCTGTTCCCAAGTGGGGCTGGGGGTCATGGCCGCTGGCGGATTGTAACTGCCGTAACCACTAAAGGCCACCACCACCGGATCGCCTTTTTGCACCTGTTGCCGTAGATGATTATCAAACAAAGTTTCCAGGGCTGGCAACGTCATAGCTTGGGGGTCTAGGCCTGCCACTTTGGCTTGATCAAAACCGTAACGTCCTGTTAACACTCCCCCTAGCAATTGCCTATCGGTGCGGCACCCCATCAATGCCCGGCGATCGCCATTGGTTCCATCACCTTGCCCCGCCGCCAATAATAGGGCCCACTTTTGATTCGTGGTGGATGCGAGGGATTGGCCCATAGTTCTGGCGGACCATCCCCAGGCCCAGGAACCAAGCCCCAGGGCTATGCCGCTACGTAAAAATGTCCGTCGGTCAAAGGTCATTGTCAATTCAACTCTCTAAGGCGATCGCCATGGGCCTAGCCTAGCGTTTTGAGAACTTTGGTGCTGGACACATTCCCATAATTAGATTAACAGCAATACCTGCCCTGGTGAATGTGCTAAAGCAAACATTTTTTCTTTAATGTCACACTAATCTACTTAGATTGTTGAGCTAATTTTGGTTGAATTTGATAACCGAAACACAACAAAGAAAACCATAGTTGGGGAGAAAGCTTTTCCAACCAACTACGGGAATTAATTAGCCACTGGGGATACCAAAAGCGGAACAGAGCATTGAGCAAAGCCTGACGGGAAAAATCAAAATAAACTAACAGCCATTTTAATAGATCCGTGGTACCAGCCATCTGCCAAATCCAAAACAATAGTTGGGGATTTTTGCGGGCCGCCTTCAGCGCTAGGCGGGAAAACAACCACCAAGTCGTGCGGTCTTTAATGAAAGTTTCCGCCACCGTTGGGGAAGAATCAGCCAACAGCCCAAAGAAAGTATTGAGCATAGCATTAACCTGTTGGGGCGGTAACTGTTTCCCCGTCGGCACCATCATTCCCTTGGAAAACATCCAAGTCACAGCAATATTACTTTGGTAGGCTCGAATTTGATTTAATTGCTTTGCTTGGAGCAGGTCGTACTGCAAAGCCGTGTGCAACAAGTCCGTTAACTTTGCTAGGTTCCTTACCAGAGAACCAAACCCAGTGAATACCAAAGGGGATTGTAAGGAAGCGGCATCCCCGATCGCCACTAATCGATCCAAGGCAATGGTGCGGTCTTGGGCGCTGGTGCTAAAGTGACCAGGAATATAACCGAAGGTAGCTTTTTTCCAAGTTAATTTTTCTAAATTACAGCGGCGATACTCCGGCAAAATGCTGAAAAAGTCTTCGTACATTTCCAACAATGAGCCTGGATTTTGTTTGTTAACTTGATGGTAATGGAAAAGATAAATTGTCATTTCGTCCCCTGCTCCGGGGAACAATTCCCAAATCAACTGCCTACCCCGGGAAATATCCCCATGGGAATTGAGCACATCACCATAGGCATTGTCCCAAACCACTGGATCAATGCCTTCTACCACTGCTCCCACGGTGGGACAAACACTGTTAAAAGTTTTACCGCCATTCAACTGCCAAGCAATGGGAGAAGCGGTGCCCATGGCATCCACCAACAATCGGGCTTGGGCTAGTTTTGTTTGATTATTTTGCAGGTTCAGACAATGGACTACTACTTTTTCCGGGTCAATGGTGGCGTCCATAAATTCAGTCTCATCCCAAATAATGCCCCCTGCTTCTTGGAATTTTTCTCCACAGATTGCCAAAAATTTAGCTGAATCTAGGGCAATGTTTAACACAGTGGGAGTGTGGAGGACATTGGCTTTGAGGTGGGGCGGATTGTAGGCATCAAAAAATTTATTAAAACCGTCTCGATATTCTCGAGCAATGATGCTTTCAAATTCCTCTGGAGTGAATAAATTTAAGTTAATTAATCGCTGAAATTCATCCCGAGAAATATTCCATTCCCGGTTCATTCGGCCAAAGGGCAATCGTTCAATGATCAGTACCCGATAACCCAACCGGGCCATCACCGCCGCATGGACTGAGCCCAGGGCACCGCCTAGGTAAATTAGGTCAAACTCAGGAGTTGCAGGGGCCAACACCTTCGCCGTGGGGGTTTGACTGATCACTTTTTTGGGGGTTTGAGGGTTGGCCACATTTTCTCGCCACCGTTGTTCCCACCAGTAAACCCGTTTGAGGTCATATTCCCCCTGGGGAAATTTCTGGAAGAATTTAACCGTTTCAGGATACCGGTCTTGCAATGCCTGGAAAATATTTTGCTGTTCCAGATCGATCGCCGGTGGGACCGGATAGGTAGGGGGAAATTTTTGTTCTAATGCCCGCCGCAATTCCTTGGCGATCGCCGTTTCTTGGGGGAAGCTGGTGTCACCCCAACGCACACATTTAAGATAGGTGGTTCTTTGTAAAGACCAAACAAAAATAGATAGTTCACTGCTTTGGCCAGAGGAACCCCGCAGCCTTAAACCTTGTTGAGTAGGCAACTTTTGCCCCACTAAGGGCGACCAAGCTCCCTGGAGCCAAGCAACAACTTCGGCGGTGGCAGGGGTGGGGACTTCACAGTAGAGCAGTTCACGCATGGGTTGGAGATGGACTTAAAAGTCTTGGCCGGCGGATTGCCAAAAGATAAAAAGTATGTAGGAAAAAAGCCAAATGTATCTGGCTTCTATTTATGTTATCAACCAATGGGCAACCGGTTGAAAATTTGTTGGGTAAAAAACGAGGCTTTCCCATTAATTAACCCTTAAGTCAGGCAAATTGGTTGTTAAAATCCCCTGAAATTTAATATTTTTTTGGGTCATTCAATGATTTAACTGCCTGGATTTCCTTAACCAGAATTAATCTTAAAAGTTGCCATTAATTTACCCAAAAATCTGTTCCGTTACAGGGTAATTCAACACAGTAAACCACGGGGAGATAAATGAAACTCAACTTAAAACTTTTTCTAACTCATGTTGTTGCCATAGGGATTGATACAATCCTGATTTTTGAAGCAATTCTTCATGGCTACCGGTTTGGACAATGCGGCCATGGTCCATGACAAAGATACGGTCAGCCTGGGCGGCGGCGGAAAGTTGGTGGGAAACAAAGAGCACTGTGTTGTTGCGGCGGGCCAGGTAATGCAAAATGCGGGTAGCGGTCTGATTATCTACGCTAGAAAGGGCGTCGTCTAGCACCAGCAGGGGCGCATCGAGAATCAAAGCTCTGGCCAAAGCGGCCCGTTGTCTTTGCCCACCGGATAGGGTAATGCCCCTTTCCCCCACTAGGGTTTGGTAATGCTGGGGAAAATTGGTAATTTCCTGGTCTAAATGGGCCTGTTGGGCCGCCTGCTCGATCGCCGTGTCGGTTTGACTCGGATCGCTGTAGGCAATGTTTTCCGCAATGGTGGTACTGAACAAAAAGCTGTCCTGGGGCACAAAGGCGATCGCCGACCGTAGATCGCTGAGGGCAATCTGGGTAATGTCGTAGTCATCAATGAACACCTGGCCGGGGGCGATATCTAACAAACGAGGTAAGGCATTAACCAGGGTAGATTTACCGGCACCGATGGGCCCCACAATAGCCACCATTTCCCCAGGGTAAACAGTGAAATCCACCTTTTCCAAGGCTGGCAGGTCGCTACCGGGGTAGCAATAACTCAGACCGCGGGCGGTGATTTTACCTGTTGCTCTAGCCGGACTAAAGGGTAAAGGTTGGGGCACAGTTAAAATTTTGGGAGTGGTGTGGAAAATAGCCTCCACCCGTTGAATGCTCACTTCCCCCCGTTGATAGGCGGTGATGGTAAAACCCAGCAGAGCGGTGGGAAACACCAACCGTTCCACCAAAATAATCAGGGCAATAAAATCCCCAATGGTGATACTGCCATCTTGAATCAAACCTGTGCCAAAGGCTAGCAAAATCAGCAAACTCAGGTAAGCCAGACCTTCAATGAGGGGAAAGAGAAAATTTCTAATGCGGGCTAGCTTTAAGTTCGACTGGAGCAATTTTTGGTTTCTCGTCTGAAAAGCTTGCCGTTCGTTATTTTCCTGGGAATAAATTTTAATTAAACTGATGCCACTCATATCCTCTTGCACCAGTTCACTCAGGGCAGATAACTCTTCCTGCACCTCCAGTTGATAATCCCGCAACTTACCGCTGAAAAGATTAACACTCATCAGCATCAACGGATAAACGGAAATCGCCAATAAAGTGAGGGGAATATGGAGGGCAAACATGGCCGGGATAGTCAGAGCATAGGCAAAGATGGTGTTAATCAAACTCAACACTGCAAAGCCTACCAAACGGCGAATATTGTCCACATCGCTGGTGGCCCGGTTAATCAAGTCCCCAATGGTATTTTCAGTGAAATAGAGGGGTTCTAGCCTGAGCAAATGGTCAAAAATTTTCTGTTTGAGTTCATATTCCACCTGTCTCCCCACCCCAAAAATAAAAATGCGGGAGGCCATGCGGATAAACCACATCAGGGAAGCGAGAACAATAATCAGCACCACAATGCGGGCCACGTCCGACGCTTCAAAGGGGGGCATTAAATCATCAATGCTATCCCGCATCAAAATGGGAATGTAAACCCCCAGGGCATTGGCCAAAAACAGGGCAAAAGTTCCAGCTCCGATCGCCCGCCAATGGGGAGTTAAATAACGGAGTAACTGCTTGACGCTGGGGGCGGCCATGGACGGAACCTAAAGGGAAAACAGCCTTGATCCTAACCCATTTAACGGTTAATTTCCTCTGGCTCAGGTGGGGGAACTGCACTACTAACACTGCTAAACCTTGCTGAAATAGGAGAATTTTGGCTTTTTGTTTGGTGACCATTTCCCCCGTAGCCTAAACTGCTAAAAGATCGTATTTTGTGTAGTTTTTTGATGGCATTGGGGCCATGGGCGTAATGGGTGTAAATTTTTTGGCAGGGGATATTGGTGGCACTAAAACAATTCTGGCTCTGGTGACGGTGAAGGATGACAGCCCTGGATTAGGTCAGCCCGTGACCCTGTTTGAACAGACCTACAGCAGTCCAGCTTTTGCCGATCTGGTGCCCATGGTGCAACAATTCCGCCAAGAAGCGGCTTTTGTGTTGGATAACCGAATCTCCGTTGCCAAAGCTTGTTTTGCCATTGCCGGCCCCGTGGTCGATAACACCTGTCGCCTCACCAATTTAGATTGGCACCTCAGCGGCGATCGCCTGGCCCAGGAGTTAGCCATTGCCCAGGTTGACCTCATCAATGACTTTGCCGCTGTGGGCTACGGCATTTTAGGCCTAGGGTCAGAGGATTTAACCGTACTCCAGTCCGCGCCGGTGGATCCGTCAGGGGCGATCGCCATCTTGGGAGCGGGCACCGGCTTGGGACAATGCTACGTTATTCCCCAGGGTCAAGGACGCTATCGAGTTTTTGCCTCCGAAGGAGCCCATGGCGATTTTGCCCCCCGATCGCCATTGGAGTGGCAATTGTTGGAGTATCTCAAACAGCAGTATGCCCTGTCACGGGTTTCCATTGAACGGGTGGTATCGGGCATGGGCATCGCCGTGATTTATGAATTTTTGCGGCACCAATACCCAGAGCAGGAATCAGCCCAATTCAAGCAACTGTACCAAACCTGGCACCGGGAAAAAGAGCAAGAAGCCAAAACCGTCGATTTAGCGGCGGCCGTATCCCAGGCGGCCCTAGAAGGTACAGATGCTTTAGCCAGCCAAGCTATGGAGCTTTTTCTCGCAGCCTATGGCGCCGAGGCTGGTAACCTCGCCCTCAAGTTTCTGCCCCGAGGGGGACTTTACGTTGCCGGTGGCATTGCCCCTAAAATTATTCCTCTGCTGGAAAAGGGTAGTTTCATACGGAGCTTTAGCGACAAAGGTAGGATGCAAAGCTTAATGGGGACAATTCCTGTACAGGTAGTACTCAATGCCAAAGTTGGCCTCATTGGAGCGGCGGTCTATGCGGCCCAGTCCTAGGAAGTGGACATTTTGGGTTGTTTTGTTAACTTTGTCTTTACCTGGGAATGGCGGGGAAGGGTTATGCTGACTCTTGGAAGAGTTTATCCCAATGGGAGTAATGCTTGGGTAGTGCCAACAGGATGCTTGACCAATGGGGACTAAGCCCGATCGCCTGGATTGATTTTTGAGGGTTGCCTGATTTTATGTTTGTGAACAGTTCCCCGATCGCCGATAGTTTGACCGCATTGGTAGGATTAGACTCCCAGCCCCTACAGTTTTATGAAAGGGGTGAGATCGTTCCCCCCAAAGATCAAGGTTGTTGGCAAATTTACCGGGGTGTTTTACAGGTCAGTCAATGGACATTAGGAGGCGATGAAGTGCTGATGGGTTGGGCCCAGCCCGGTAGCTTTGTGGGCTTGGATTTCAGCGCTAATCAACGGGAAACTTATCAGATTCGGGCTTTGACGGATGTATATCTACGGGGCTATTCCCTCGAGATGATCACCAACAATGCTAGGCTATGTCGCCTGGTGCTTGACCAAACCCTACAACAAGTAAGGCAGAGGGAAGCTCTACTGGCGATCGCCGGTTGTAAAAGGGTGGATGAACGACTCCAAGGATTATTGAATCTATTGGGCGAGGAGTTGGGGCAACCGGGAGCCGGGGGCATGCGTTTATCGGTGCGCCTCACCCATCAAATGTTGGCCAATGCCATTGGCACTACTAGGGTAACGGTCACCCGTCTGCTGGGAGAATTCCAGGCCCAAGGAAAAGTAAGTTTAGATGGCGATCGCCATTTGGTGGTTGCCTTGGAAAACTAAAGACGTGTTTGAAAAGCCCCCCTGACCCCAAATTTGGGGGGAAACAGAGGCAAAGTCCCCCGGTATTGCCGGAGCTTTAATGGGGGGATTTAGGGGTCAAAATAAGACTTTACAAACAGGCTCTAAAGTTTAAACCGAATTGGCCAAGGACAAGGATTTTTTGATAGCCTGGACTTAGTTGTTGCACAGTTGAGAAAATGGCTATGGTCTGGGCAAACCGTGGGTATCGTTGTCGATGGCTTGGCGTTTTTACGCTGGGAATTGCGGCGCTGTCATTAACCCCACTGAAGGTCTACAGCGCAACGGCGATCGCCTCTCCCCTAACTGGGTTGCAAATATTACCATCCCCATTTTTACTGGCGGAAATTATTCGAGGTTGTCCCAGGGCGGAAGTGGTGGAAGCCTATGAAACCAAAACCTACCTGGCCTATATTTGCCAAACCTACGACGGACAATTTTTTTACCGGGGTGTGAATAAAAACAACGGCGACCAGATTAATGTGATGGATGTGCTCAGCACCGACGGCGGCACCTACCACGCCACCAATGGAGCCTACACCTATTGGGTGAACCAGCAATGGTTGCGGGTAACCAAGAATGGTAAGACTATTTTTTCTGAACCTGTTTTAAGGTAGATGAAAACAGTTAGCCCCATTTGGCCCAAGCCCACCATGCAATTACACCTCTCCACCTGGCCCGAAGTCGAAAGCTATTTACAATCTTCCACCGGCATCATTTTCCCCATTGGTTCCACCGAACAACACGGTCCTATAGGACTGATCGGTACCGATGCCATCTGTGCCGAGGCGATCGCCAAGGGGGTAGGGGAAGCCACCGGAGCCATGGTGGGGCCAACCATTAATGTGGGCATGGCTTTGCATCACCTGGCTTTTCCTGGCAGTGTTAGCCTGCGCCCCAGTACTCTGATCCGGGTGATCGTCGATTACGTCAGCAGTTTAGCCCCTGCCGGTTTTAGCCGGTTTTACTTTATCAATGGCCATGGAGGGAATATTGCCACCCTCAAAGCCGCTTTTTCCGAAGCCTATCACCATTTGGGTAGCCTCGGCCATAGTCAAAATGTCCGTTGTCACCTGGGTAATTGGTTCATGGCCAGGGGAGTTTATCAGTTAGCCAAGGAACTCTACGGTGACCAAGAAGGCCACCACGCCACCCCCAGCGAAGTGGCCCTGACCCAATTTGTTTACCCCGAAGCCATTAAAACAGCGCCATTAAATGCGGAAGTTGCCTCGGGCCATAGCATTTACAGCGCCCAAGATTTCCGGGAGCATTATGTCGACGGGCGCATGGGTTCCAATCCCGCCCTCGCTACCCCAGAACATGGCCAAAGGTTTTATGAAGTGGCAGTGAAGGAATTAAGTGAAAGTTATCAACGGTTTTTGACGGAAAACTAGCCACAATTTCGCCCAGTTGTCCCATTGACCAGATTCTTACCTTGATGGTGATCAATTGGAGCCGCCCTCCATCGGCGATCGCCAGCGAGGCCAGGCCGGGTTAAGGTAGGTGAACATTGCGTTGCCCTGGATGTCCATCCATTCCCTTTGCCATGTTGGAAGAACTGAAACAATCCCCCCCCTGGCTCCGGCTGAGTTTACTATTTCCCCTCTTTTTCCTCAACGGCTGGTTATTCTACAAAGCCATGGGTTTTTTGCAACCCCTCAGTAGTTTATTGGTGGCGGCGGCCCTACTGGCCTTTTTGCTGGATATCCCCGTGAGAATTTTGGTGGAAAAAGGCTTCAAACGTCCCTGGGCCGTGGCTAGTGTGCTCCTCATCGCCCTGATTGTGATCAGTCTTTTCCTCTTGATTGTCATTCCCCTGGCGATCAACCAATTGGGACAACTGTTGGATAACCTGCCTGGCTGGTTCCGTTCCGGCAACGCCCAACTGCTGGTACTACAAGCCTGGGTAAACGAGCATTATGCTAACCTCCAGGTAGACCTCCAACCCCTGATCAGTCAAGTAATTCAAAAACTGAGCCGCATTCTCAACTCCGTCGGCAACCAACTGTTGGGCCTGGTGGGGGTGACTATCAGCACCGGTATTAACGGATTAATTTTACTGGTGCTAACCATTTTCCTTGTCCTTGGGGGGGAGAAAATTTGGGACGGAATTTTTAGCTGGTTTCCCCATCCCTGGCAGAGGGATTTGCAGAACCTAATTCGGGAAACTTTCGAGGGCTATTTTGCCACCCAAGCGATTTTAGCCGGCATTCTCACCGCAGCGCAGATGGTGGTGTTCACCATACTCCAGGCTCCCTATGCCATCCTTTTTGCCATCACCATTGGTTTGAGCACGTTGATTCCTTTTGCCAGCGGTTTAAGCATTATCACCATTAGCCTTTTACTAATGTTAGAAAACTTTTGGTTGGGGATAAAAATTCTTTTGGCAGCGGTGATTGTGGGACAAATTAATGATAACGTTATTTCCCCTCGTTTAATGGGTAACCGCACCGGTTTAAATCCGGCCTGGATCATTGTTTCTTTGTTTGTGGGGAGTAAATTAGGCGGGATTTTGGGTCTTTTGGTGGCGGTGCCCATGGCCAGTGTTATTAAGGCCAGTAGCGATCGCCTGCGGGGGCTATCAGAAAAATCCGTGGAAAAGTCCGCTGAGGTTTCCGTCAGCTCGACCTAAATTTTCGGATAATTGTTAAAGCTTGTCGGGCTTCTTTTTTTTGCCGTCTCTGTCATTTAGATTTTTTACGTTTCGACCATCCATGGACCAGGATAAATACCTTAGTAGTTACGATTACCAACTGCCTCCCCAATGCATTGCCCAAACTCCCGCCGTCCCCAGGGATCATTCCCGCCTGTTGGTAGTGAAAGATCAATTCACGGTGGAGCACCAACATTTTTATGATTTGGGCAATTATTTAAAACCCGGGGATTTACTGGTTCTTAATGACACCAAAGTAATGCCTGCTCGCCTACATGGCCACAAAAAAAATGGTGTGGCAGTGGAAATTTTGCTACTGACAGAATGTACTGAAAACCAATGGATTGCCCTAGTCAAGCCAGGAAAAAGATTAAAGCTGGGAGCAAAAGTTAAATTTCCCGCCCAGCGAAATGATAAACCCGATCTTTGGGCGACCATTTTGCAACGGGATGAGGCCACCGGGGGTCGATTATTGGAGTTTACCTTGGAGCCTGGGCAACGGCTCTGGGATGTGTTGCCAGACTATGGCGAAATCCCTTTCCCGCCCTATATTGGCGATCGCCAAGCTACGGATGACCAATACCAAACTATCTATGCCGAAAAGTTAGGGGCGGTGGCGGCTCCCACAGCAGGGTTACATTTCACCGAGGATTTGTTGGAAAAGTTGGCTCAACAGGGAGTACAGACAACAAAAGTTACTCTCCATGTGGGCATTGGCACCTTTCGCCCGGTGGAAACGGAAAATATTCTCGACCACGTTATGCACCAGGAATGGATTGATGTCCCCCCAATGGCGGTGCAAGCTATTGAACAAACTAGGGCAAAGGGGGGCAGAATTTTTGCGGTGGGCACCACGGTGGTGCGTTGTTTGGAAGGCATGGCCCAGGAAAGTAATTTTCCCAAGCAACCCCTGCAACCCTTTCGGGGCCAGACGGATTTATTTATTTACCCCGGTTACCAATGGCGCTTGGTAGATGGATTAATTACCAACTTCCACCTGCCTAAATCTAGTTTATTAATGTTGGTCAGTGCCCTCATCGGTCGCCTCCGGTTAATGGCCATTTACGAAACGGCGATCGCCAAAGGGTACCGTTTTTATTCCTTTGGAGATGCCATGGTAATTTTGCCGGAAGCTTGCCAGCTTTAGGGAAAAGTTCAAAAAAACCAAGGGCTGAGTACCATTCAAATTGGTCTGTATTCAACTGAATTAACCTAAAAATAGGCTAATTTTTCCAGATCAAACCGGGCCGTTACCTCCGCCAAACAGGATACATTTTCCCGCTCCGACTCGGTTAGATAGGGCACAATCCCCACAACCGGCAAATGGGTAAAAGACTCCAACATAGCTGGTGTGGCCCAGTCTTCTATCTTGGCCTCCGCCTCTGGACTGGCACAACTGAGCACTAACCCCCTCAGCTTGACTTTAGTTTGTCTCGCCAAAGCCACCTGGGCGATCGCCTGGCCCATGGCTCCCAGTTGCACCGGCACCACCAAAATAGTTTCCAAACGCCACAGAGCCGCCACATCTGCCACCGTTAATTCATGGGTAACGGGGGAACCTAAACTACCCAGGGCTTCCACCAACACATGGCCATGGTTCTGTTGCATTGTCTGCAGAGTCCGCCAGACTAACCCTAAATCAATGGTTTTCTCTTCCTGGTCAGCGGCCAAGGGAGGGGCTAGGGGCTCAGCAAATTTTAGTGGCGTCACCACATCCCAGTGGGTCAGATGGCTAAAAAGTTGTTGGTAAAGCTCGTCATCCCCCAACCCCGTCTGCATTAACTTTATTAATCCGAAAGACTGATCTTTGCCGTACTTCTGCCAGTAGGCCGCCAGAGCTGAAGTAGTTACCGTTTTGCCCACCCCGGTATCGCAACCCACAACTAATAAAGTTTTCTGGTCAACGGCTCGGAAAGAATGGGACATGGGGGAGCAAAAACCGAGGGGAAAAAGTGAAAGTTAATTTAAGTTTTGCAAAACCCAAGGAGATTGGTGAGGGAAGAATCCGCTATGATTGGATCGGAGTCCCCTGGGTTAGCTTCCGGGCATAAGACTAAGGGGAGCACCAGTAATCTGCCATGACATGGGGGTAAAGTGTCTGCCGTGAGCCGTATCGCTACTTTAACACGTCAATCGATGCTGTCTGCCTTATCTGACAACAATCGCTTACGTCTTTTTTCCGGATCATCCAACCCATCTTTATCCCAAGAAGTGGCCCGTTATTTGGGCATGGACATCGGCCCCATGTTGCGTAAACGGTTTGCCGATGGAGAGCTCTACATCCAAATCCAGGAGTCCATTCGGGGCGGTGACATTTACCTTATCCAACCCTGTTGCCATCCGGTCAACGATAACCTAATGGAATTGTTGATCATGATCGATGCCTGTCGTCGAGCCTCGGCTCGCCAGATCACCGCGGTACTGCCCTACTACGGTTACGCTCGGGCGGATCGTAAAACCGCTGGTCGGGAATCCATCTCCGCCAAGTTAGTCGCCAATCTCATCACCGGTGCCGGTGCCCAACGGGTATTGGCCATGGATCTCCACTCTGCCCAGATCCAGGGTTACTTTGACATTCCCTGCGACCATATGTATGGCTCCCCTGTCATCATTGACTACTTAAAAAGTAAGCAACTAACTGATCTGGTGGTGGTTTCCCCGGACGTGGGCGGGGTAGCTCGAGCCCGGGCCTTTGCCAAAAAATTAAACGACGCTCCCTTGGCTATTATCGATAAACGTCGTCAGAGCCATAACGTGGCAGAAGTATTAAATCTCATCGGTGATGTGGACGGAAAAACTGCTGTACTGGTGGATGACATGATCGACACCGCCGGTACTTTGTCGGAAGGCTCCCGTTTACTGCGGGCCCAGGGCGCTCGCCAGGTTTATGCCTGTGCCACCCATGCAGTTTTCTCCGAGCCGGCCATTAACCGTCTTTCCGGTGGCTTGTTTGAGGAGGTAATTGTCACCAATACCATTCCTGTGCCCGACGATCATCATTTTCCCCAACTGACTATTCTTTCAGTGGCCAATTTAATTGGGGAGGCGATTTGGCGCATTCATGAAGAAAGCTCCGTCAGCAGTATGTTCCGCTAGGGATGAGTTTTAAGTTTTTTCTGTGGACAATGGCAAAGCTGGATAGCTGAGCTGGCCAAAGCTTGGGCTGGATGATAGTCTTGGTTAAGCAATTTACAGTTAATGCCGCCTTGGTTCAACCTTGTCTTTGGCTATGCTGGTAGTTAGGTGATGCAATCATTGCCTATATTTCCCCGGGGTCTGTTTTGTCAAATTCTGGAATTTTGGCAATTGATGCAGTCTCGAACAGATTGCCCCTGGACATTCCCCACTTCCATCTCAATTTCCTCGGAGGCCAAGCCATGTCTATGCCCAGATCTTCTCGATTTAAATTCCACAAAAAACTCTTTGCTTTCCTCTCCCTGAGTGGCGTTCTGGTAATGGGTTTACCCACCATCAGTTTTGCCCAGGGTAACTCCGGGTTCACTATTTTTAGTGGAGTGGACAATCGTAGCGATATTTTGGATTACTACCTCCAATTCAACGGCCGTTCAGGGCAAAGGGACCGCTACAAACTCTACATCCCCGCCAAGAAAATGACCCAGGGGGCAAAGGTTTTATACGTTTCCTACCCCGAAAATTTTGATGGCACCTTCGATGTGGAGAAGGTCCGGGTGGAAAATAAACGCCAGGGAAACATTGAAATTGAAGATGTGGTTTGGGACAAAGAAAGTCGCTTTCTGCAAATTGTTTTGGCGGAACCGGCAGAACCCAATAGTCAAGTTACCATTACCCTGTCCAATGTTACTAACCCCAGCTTAGGAACTTATTACATGGTGGCGGATGCCATGGTGTCCGGCGATATCCCTGTCCGGGTTTATTTAGGCACTTGGATTGTGAGTATTAACCGCTAGTTACTTACCATTTACTTGCTGTTGGTCTCTGTAAACTGCCTAGCTTTGCGTTTTACCCAGAGAAAAGCTCTGGTTTTGAGTAGCGAGAATCTCCATGACTACCCATTGCCGCCGAACTGTTGCGGCTATTTTTCTGGCAATTTTTTCCTGGCCGATCGCCCCTGGGCAAGCTGCTCCCCCTAGGCCAGTGGACGAGACAGTGGAGTGCGAAATTTTGATAGTGGGTGGTGGATTGGCCGGCACAGCCACGGCCTATGAAGGTTTGTTGGCGGGGAAAAATGTTTGCATGACAGAGCTAACGGATTGGGTGGGGGGCCAACTCACTTCCCAAGGCACCGCCGCCCTCGATGAACGGCCTACCCAAACGGAAAAACTTTTTTATCCCCGGGGTTATCTAGAATTAAGGCAACGAATCAAAGATTTTTACGGTGTCCAAAATCCAGGCAAATGTTGGGTAAGTCGTTCTTCTTGTTTTTTACCCAAGGATGGCCATGACATTCTGATGGCGATGCTGGAGAATGCGGAAAAGAAAGGCCAAGGCACCCTGCAATGGTTTCCGAATACTGTCATCAAAGAGCTGGTTTTGGCCCCCACCGCCCCAGGAGAAGAGGGACAGGAAATCATCCGGGCGATCGCCATTCAGCATCAACCGGCCTCCAACGCTCAACCGTTAAACAGTCAGTTTTTGTCTCAGACCATTGAAGACAGTTACCGCTACGAAGATTCTGAACAATTCACTAAAACCATCATTAACTTCACCGCTCCCCGCAATAACCAGGGTAAAACAGCCCAATGGTTGGTGGTGGAAGCCACCGAAACTGGGGAATTAATTGCTTTGGCCGATGTGCCCTACCGGGTGGGAGTAGATCCCCGCACCTATTTAGACCCGTCTTCCTCCAGTGTGGAAGGTTTTGCCTACTGTACCCAGGGCTTCACCTACACCTTTGCCATGGAGGCCACCGCCGAGCCCCAACCCCAGCCGGAACCAGATTTTTACCAAAGATTTACCCCTTACTACAGCTACGACCAATCCCGGTTTGATTTTGATGCTTTATTTACCTATCGACGTATTTGGAGTCCCGATGGCCTAGGCATTTTTGAGCCTGCTACCCCTAATCAACCAAAAAATCGCTTTGGCGTCAGTCCCACCCAGCCGGGGGAAATTTCCATGCAAAATTGGTTGCCGGGTAATGATTACACCCCTGGTACCCCTAGGGACAATTTTGTTTACACCAGGGAGCAACTGCAACAAACGGGACAACTGGAATCAGGGGGATGGTTGGGAGGCCTGCGGACGGAAAGCTTGGCTAATGGCGAAAAAATTGCTTTGGGTTTTTACCATTGGTTAGTGGCGGGCACCACCGATGCCAAACTGGGGGATAACATCAAAACTCCCAGTCCGAATAATCGTTTGCTAACGGGGCTGGATAGTCCCATGGGGACTGAACATGGTCTTTCCAAATTTCCCTATATTCGGGAAGGACGTAGAATTATTGGTCGGCCGGATTTTATTTATCCCAACGGTTTTGAAATCAACGAAACAGACATTTCCCGCCAGGACTTTAAGGAGGATTTTTACCGGGAAAATCTTTCCCCTAGGGATTACCGTCGTTTACACGCCGAGTTAGCGGGCATTGACGGTTTGGATGTGCTGGATGGTAATCTTTCCCCCGATGCAGTGGAGCGTCGTCAGCGGGCCACCATGTACCCGGATTCTGTGGGCATTGGCCATTACAATATTGATTTCCATCCCTGTTATTTGGAATATCCGGTGGAAAAACCCGGCAACATTGAACGGCCTGGGGAAAGACAAGCCCATACCCCCTCTTACCCGTTCCAAATTCCGTTGCGGGCTATGATTCCCCAACGCATTGATAATTTATTAGTGGTGGGAAAAACCATTGCCACTAGTCACATTGCGGCGGCGGCCTATCGAGTTCATTCCTTTGAGTGGTCTTCCGGGGCAGCGGCAGGTATTGTGGCAGTGGATGCGTTGCAAAACGATTATTTACCCTATCAATTGGTGAACCAAACTGCTTTAATTGCTAATCCAAAATTGTTGCAGTTGCGACGCAAAATTGATCGTACTGGTAACCCAACAGCTTTCCCTAACACATCTATTTTCACCAGTTTTGAAAACTGGAAGTAATCCCCAATTTTCACAAAAATTTCAGTTTTGGAACGGAGTATTTGGGGGATACGATTGCGATTTTTGTATCGGTGAGTTTGGGATCTCCTTTTTTTGATTGGATTTTACTCCCCTTACATAAAATTCTGTTCAGTCCCATTGTTAATGCTGGTATCAAAAAGAATTCAAGCCATCCTTCAAAACCTGTTGCATTTAAGCTTCCGGTGAATAACATCCGCGCTATTAAGTCTTCCTGCTATCCCTCTTCCGTCAGACTGAGGGAATTAAAATGGAGATAAAAGGCTGAAAAGCGCGGAGGGAGAATGACAAAGACAAGAGAGGCGAAAAAGACAGTACAGTGTGTAGACACATATAGTGAACTGTATAAAGATATATTTCCAGAAGTGAGGTCTTATGAGTCATTTAAATATATCATTGTGGGAATATTAAGTGATATAAAAAGAAAGAGTTTACCTGCAATAGCATCATCACTAGGATTGAAAAATGAACAGGGATTACTGCATTTCATGACAGATTCTCCTTGGGAATTAAAAGAATTAGAAAAAAGAAGATTAAATATTATCTTAGAAGTTTTAGAAGGAAGAGAAATAATAGTAATAATAGATGAAACAGGAGACCCCAAAAAAGGGAAAACAACAGATTATGTAAAAAGACAATATATTGGAAATTTAGGAAAAATAGAAAGCGGTATAGTGTCAGTAAATGCCTATGGTTACTGCAATGGAGTAACGTTTCCTCTAGAATCAAAAGTATTTAAACCAAAAGAAAGATTAAAAGAGGGAGATAAGTATAAAACAAAGCCGGAATTAGCAGTAGAGATAATAAAAGAACTAGAAGAAAGTGGTTTTAAAATAAAAAGAGTAGTGTCAGATAGCTTATATGGAGAAAGCCATAGCAATTTTATCAGTGCCGTAGAGGAATTAAAAATAGAATATGCAGTGGGAATCCGGAGCAATCATGGGGTCTGGCTTCCAAAGGAAGCTAAAGTAAGGGCAAATAAGTGGAGGAGGTTTGAACATATAAGATGGGATGGAAAACAGGAAGATAGGTATATCAGAGAAATAGTTTATGGCAAAAAAAACGCAATAAGATATTGGGAAATTAAAACAGAAACAGAAAAAGAGGAGGAAAAAGCAGGATGGTTTGTAATGACTCGAATACCAGATATTAAATATAAAGAAGTTGGCAGAATATATGGGGTAAGGTCATGGATAGAATATGGATTTAAGCAATGCAAAAGTGAATTAGGATGGGCAGATTTTAGGGTAACTCATTATGAGCAAATTCAAAAATGGTGGGAATTAGTGATGTGTGCATATTGTATGATTTGTTTTTATGATGAGAATTTTAATCCGACTCTAAATTCAACGTCAAAGTATCATCAAAAGCATGAAAAATGGGATAAAGAAGAAGGGTGGAAAAAATGGCTAAACAACCTACGATTAGTGATCTCTGTATTTAATGCAATAAATCTTATCAAAAAGTGGTTAAAAGTATTTCCATTTGCCCATGTTTTGGATGAGTTAACTAAACTTTACAACAAGGTTGATAAGCTAGATCGATTAAAGTATTTGCTAAATTCATGGAATACATTCTATTCTTCTTCTGCCTAGATTGATGAAAGAGGGATAAAACTTAATCCAAATAATTTGACTTAGTGGTTCTTTTCAGGCATTCTCTCAGCATTAGAAGACTGAGTATGGGTTTTAATGCTGTTTATCCTTACAAGTTAAATGATAAATGTGCATTAAGGGTTCCCATTGAAGTTTAATTAATGGTTATGCATGAAATTAAATGACAGAGCAATTGCTAAAAATGGGGCTAATCCCAAAGCTATCACGAGACTTTGAGATTTTAGAAGAAGTTTGGGGGTATCATCCTATATACGATGTCCGTCTAAGGATTGACGTTTTCTTGCGTGCAAAGCCTCACTTAATAGCTGAAGGCTTCACCAATGAGTGGTTTGGTGTTGAGTGCAAATGGGTTGAAGGCATAAATGCACAGACATCAAAAACAACAAGGCTTGTTTGGCAAAGCATTACATACGCTCAGTCTATCTTTGAAGTGAATGGTAGCAATGTTAAGCCTCGTTTTGTTGCGGTGTTTACGCCTGACAATTTATCCCCCTCAATTGAGCGACATCTAGATACATTATTAGGGCTTGGATTGTATGGTTGTGTAGGCAAACTTTATTTTTATAAAGATGGATCGTGGGGTATCAAGTTTGCGAGTATATATGGGCGCAGCAGTCCAGATGGTTATTATATTAGCCAAAAACAATTACCAAAATTGAGAGCTGGTAGTGTATAAATGCATAACTTGTAGCTCAGGGATTAACTATGAAAGCAAAATGCATAACACCAATCCTGAATGTGTCCGATATGGAATCTAGCTTTGAGTGGTTTATGAAGTTGGGATGGTCGAAGAATTGGGAATGGGGCGATCCTGCTGGTTTCGGTTGCGTGGGATCTGGTGAATGTGAGATATTTCTGTGCCTAAATGGTCAAGGTGGCCGAGGAAAGAGCCAAAATTTAACAACATTCCAGAAAACAGGCGACGAATTAGGAGATGGTGGGACGTGGATGTCAGTGTGGGTTGAAGATGTAGATCAAATATTTCACATTGCAAAAGAGAATGGGATTGAGGTGACTTGTGAGCCAGAAGATATGCCTTGGGGTGTTAGGGAATGCCACATAAGACATCCCGATGGTCATGTATTTAGAATTAGTTCTTCAATCACGACCAACTAAATGTTGCAGTCGGGCAGGGACTGAACAGGGCCGTTAGGCCGCATACAAAATTTACGACCTACCCACCAGAACTTCTTCGTCACCAGCTTCTTACTGTAAGCGCCTCTGTGCTTTTGCAATCGTCCATGGCGATCGCCAGCAACGTTAGGGTCGCCAGATAGCAGAAAAAATTGTTGCCCAGATCGGCTAGTAATTAGTTGATAAAAATTGGTAGTCGTTGTTGTAGGTTAGGATTGAGCCAGGAAAAATAAGTGGGATAAACTGGAAACCTTGGTTGCAATGAATAACCATTCTCTTTTAGCAATTGACTCAATTGATTCACCGATTGGTGATGATAATCAGGGTTAACTTCATCAATGGGAACAATTCCCCCTAAATCCCGAACTCCAGCCGCTAAACAAGCTAGTAGATCACTGAAATTTGGCACTAAATTGGGCGGTATTTGTAAAGTAATGTCTTGGGGTAATATTGCCCTTGCTAAGGTAATAACTTGCACCAATTTTTGTGGGCTGTAGGCGTAAATATTATCTGTTTGTTTTTGTCCAGGACTGTGGGGTTGCAAAATAACTTCCTGAATATGACCGTATTGGCTGTGAACATTGGCGATCGCCATTAAACTCTCTTCTACTTCCTGGTCAGCTTCCCCAATGCCCAATAGTAGACCGGTGGTGAAAGGAATACCCAATTCCCCCGCTAGTTGTAACTGTTCTAACCTGAGTTGGGGTTCTTTACTTGGTGCTTGGCGATGAACAGTGGTTAATAGCCGGGGAGAAACCTGTTCCAGCATTAACCCCAGGGAAAAATTGACCTCCTTTAAACGAATCATTTCTGACCGACTCAGAGGCCCGGCATTGGTATGGGGATAAAAACCCAAATCCAAGGCCATTTTGCCAAGGTTATAAATAAGTTCAAACCAAGCCTTTCTGCGGGAAGATTGGGGATGCACTTCCCCGGCCAGAATTAAAATTTCCCTTACTCCCTGCCCTGCCAAACTTTCCAGCCGCTGTTTAGCAGCGCTTTCGGTTAACCATTGATCCCGTCCAGGCTCCTGCCGAAAATTGCAGTAACTACAACGATTAAAACACTCGTAGGTGGGAACCAGGGTATAGGCGGGACTGTAGGTGATGGGCAACACACTTCAACTCAAAAAAGACTTTAACCGCGCCAAAGCCATGGGAGGAATGGCATGGCCCATGGGAAATTCTTGATATTCCACCGTCGCCCCAATGCCTTCTAGTTCAGCCTTGGCCTGTTGAGCCATCCGCACCGGTACTACCGGATCTTCGGTGCCATGGATTAACAAGATAGGGGCGATCGCCTGAAGTTGGGGTTCAGGTTGGAAATGGAGATAACCACTCAGGGAAAAAATCTTTGCTAGGGGTAAGGTCAAACCCACATCCAGGGCCATAGCTCCTCCTTGGGAAAAGCCCCCCAACACAGTTCTGGCCAGAGGAATGCCTGTTTTTGCCTCTAAACCCAATAAATAGGCCCTTAAACTCTGTTTTGCCTGGGATAGTCCCTCAAAAGTTTGACTTTCCAGGTCATACCAAGCCCGCCCTCCGGGAATTTGGGGATGGGCAAAGGGGGCATTGACAAAGCGCCACTGACAATTTGGCAAGTCCAACATGGGGGCTAAATCCGCCAAATCCCTGGCATCGGCCCCCCAACCATGGAGCATTACTAGCAAACGGCTAGACTGCGACGGTGAACTTCCTCGGTCAGGATAGGCGATCGCCGAGAGATCCGCTGCAGAATGGGCCGAAAAATGTAGAGCCATGGCAGGACAGTCCTAGCGATTTAACTGGGTCAAACTAGCGGACTGGTAATAATGGGACAAAATTTGTTGGTAGGGGGTGCCTTTTTGGGCTAAACCGTAGGCTCCCCACTGACTCAAACCAATGCCATGGCCAGAACCACGACCGATGATAGTGAAATTGTCGCCATTTTTTGACACTGTGAACAGAGTGCTACGGAGTTTCAAAGCCTGACGAATGGCATTGCCCGTTAACGTTTTGCGCCCCCCGGTGCCATTGACTTGGATAGAAGCAATGCGACCCCTGGGGGTAACTTTTAGGGGAGTTAAGCCGGTGACAGTGCCGATGCCGCCAATGTGTCGGCTTAAATCACGGTTACTGAAGGTTTGGTTCCAGCTAAACACCGGCGAACTTTGGTCATAATCCACTACTCCCCGTAGATAGGGCAGGGGTGACATCCATACGTCTTCAACATTTTCCGTATGGCCCCCAGAGGCGGCATGGAACGCAGCCAAAATTACCTTGCCGTTGTAGGTCATTACTTGCCCCGCCGTGGCTTCTACGGCCTCCACTGTGCTGACATATTCGTTATTCATTCCCTTGTAAACCTGGGTGGCAGTGGTGGTGTCCAGGTCGTAGTAACGGTTACTATCTTTGCTGGTTTGATAGATGGCGTAGGTGCGGGCGGCTACAGCTTGGGCTTTTAGGGCTTCCAAAGGCCAGGAAGGAATGGCTTCGGAACCTACCACACTGTATAAATATTCTTCAATGCCCACCAGGTTAACAGCGCTGACCCCATTGCCCTGACGGATTAAACGCACCTTACCCCGATACCAACGATCGCCGATCCAAATGCGGCCGTCACCGCTGGGTTCAATGGTGATTTGGGAAGCCTGCATGCCAGCCAGGTTAATGTTGCGACCGGAGGCAGTGGCATTGGCGGGGACGAGGGAATCTAGGCGACCAATGGTGGCCCCCCCAGCATTTTTCACCAGGGCCGGGGTGGAACTGCCCACTCTGACATTGCCAACCCCTTTATTAATGGCAACCCGCAATTCCATCGCCTGGGCGGATAAAGTCCAAGCCAGGGAAATAATTAAACTGAAAAAACCAGATTTACCAATTAGTTGTAACCAGGGGAGGAGAGCCCGTAAGTTTGTTGGCAGGGAACCCCCTGTTTTTGTCGTCAATTTCATGACAAATTTTCCTCACAGCACAATCTACCGGTCAATCCTAACCAAGGTAGCCGTTGGCGGGGATTTTGCCAAGCCAGTTGCAGCGCCGACCAAAGGGGGAAAGATCGTTAAAATAGCGGTGGTTATGGAATGGGTCAGTTTCTCAAAGAGGAAATAGATTTCGATGGAATGGCGTGAAATTTCTGGCAGTTGGGTTCTGGTGCCGCCCCAACCGATCGCCGTGGTGCATTTTCTCGGGGGAGCGTTTGTGGGTACTGCCCCCAATGTGGCCTATCGTTGGCTATTAACGGAACTGGGTAAAGCTGGTTATGTGGTGGTGGCCACCCCTTTTCTCAATACCTTCGACCACCAGGCGATCGCCCGCAGTGTGCTGAATCGTTTTGAAATTATTCTAGAAAGATTGCGAAAACAGGGAGAAATTACCAATGGTTTATTGCCGGTGTACGGCTTAGGCCATAGCCTTGGTTGTAAGTTACATCTGCTCATTGGCAGTTTGTACGAGGTGGAACGGGCCGGCAATATCCTTATTGCGTTTAATAACTATCCGGTTAAACAGGCCATTCCCTTTGGGGAGCAACTAGCCCAACTGCAATTGGACAAATTTCTCACCGGGGTGCAAAAACAACTGAGACAGTTCAATCTCCAGGTGGATTTAAATTTTGAATTTACCCCCTCACCGGAGGAAACGAATCTTTTAATTGCCGAAAGCTATCGGGTGCGACGGAATTTATTAATCAAATTTTCCAACGATGACATTGATCAAACCCTGGGGCTCCGGCCGATTTTGAATCAACAAACTGCCGACCTAGTGGCCTACTGTCCCCTTCCCGGCAATCATTTGACTCCTTTAGGACAAGACATTCAATGGGAAACGGGCCAGGAATTTTCCCCCCTGGATGCGGTGGGGCAATGGTTAAAAAACTCCCTTTCCCAAGACTTAAGGCGACTGCAAAAGGAAATTCTCCGTTGGCTAGAACCCGCCCGTTTTTATAGTCATTTTGACAATTCTAGTAACTGATAGATTACTCTCAAAAGCCCCCTTGTTCCTTCTAGTGGGATGCCCCAGGATTGCCGGAAAGTCAGAATAGTCCGATCATCAGGCTCCCTGGCTAGTTGTTGGTTCTGTCAGTCTCTTCAGAAACCGGAAGTGGATGGGTGAAAAAACGGTATTCTTCCACCGGATGGCCTTGCAAAATATGTTCTTGGAGAATTTGTTCCATCACTGGGGGGGTGACATTGCGATACCAAACTCCATCGGGATACACCAGCAAAATAGGTCCCTGTTGGCAAACTCTTAAGCAGTTCGCCTTGGTGCGAAAAATATGCCCTGTTTGACTGGCTTGGGCGCAATCCAACCCCAATTCTGGTAGGCGTTTTTTGAGATAATCCCAGGTGGCGAGGCTATCTTCTTTGCTACAACATTTCGGTTTGGTCTGGTCACAGCAAAGAAACAGGTGTCGTTGAATGCGGTTAATACCGAGGCGTTGACAACTATCAACAATGGTTCCTGGAGAGGTTATGGGAAAGAAATTGTCCATGGGAATGGGGGCCAAAACTGAATAATCGCCGTATAGTTGGAGAGAACGAAGCCCAATGGCCCTGCCCCCCAAATTATTATGTTTAAAGATTGGAACTTTGATGACTGGATGAACCATTTAATGATGGTATTGACCCTATTGGGCTTGGCGATTATCTGGTTTGTACTCTGAGATTTTTTTGTTAGGTTTTTTCAAGTCGCCCCATCCCTCCCAAAGAGCAATCAGAGCAACTATGGGAGGTAACAGGTTTAATCGACCATGTTTGGTTAATTTAGTGGGCAATCCAAGTTCACCTATGAATTTTTTCCTATTCGCCCAACAATTCCAAGAATTGAGCTTCCGACAATTGGGCAATGCCGAGCTTCTGAGCTTTTTTCAGTTTCGCGCCGGGGGCCTTGCCCACCACCACATAATCGGTTTTGCCGCTGGGAGTGCCAGTGCATTCAGCCCCCACATTTTGGAGTCTGGTTTTAGCTTCCTCCCGATTCATGGCGTTGAGGGTACCGAGGATGACAATTTTTTTCTCGGCCAGGGGATGGACTCCGCTTTGGTCAACTTCCGGCGGGCGATCGCCAGTTTGGGCTGGGGCTGGCTCTGATTTTGATTCTCCCTGGGGTGCCTCTACCGAAGTTTTTTCCACTTTAACCGGGGCCTTTTCTGCGGGCTCTGACTCCGGACTAGACTTTGTCTTTGATTCAGATAGCTGGGGCACGGTCGCTTTAGCAACTTTGGCGGGCTGGGGTTCAGGTTTTGCTGTAGTTTTAGCAGGGGTGGGGTCAACTTTTTCAGCCTTGGTCGGTTTAGCTGATTCTTGCTCAACTTCAACACTGACTGGGGCGGGGGCCTCGGCTGGTTTTGCTGGAGCAGGCTTAGTTGCGGCGACGTTAGCTTTAACCGGCACTTCCGGAGCTGTGGGCTGGGTTTTGGCTATGGCCTCTTTCAACGTGGCCAATTCCTCCTGCAGTTGGGTCACTTCCCCCTGGGCAGATTGCACGGCGGCAGTCTGTTCTTTTTTCTCCGCTTTCAGGCGATCGCCTTCGGCCTGGGTAGTTTCCAGTTTGAGTTTTAATTCGGCGTTGGCTAGGGCCAATTCTTTTTGCGCTTCCTCCAGTTGGTTTAGTTTGGCGGTGAGTTGCTCCCGTTCCCCTTGCCACTGTTCTTCCTGCTGCACTAGGCGAGCAAGGGCGGTTTGTAAATTTGTTACCTCTGCCTGGACTGACTGGGTTTTTTCTTTTAAAGTGTGTGATTCTTGCTGGGCTTGATCCCGCTCCGTGGTTAATGTTTGTACCTTTTGCTCTGCTTGGACAAGCCGATTCTTTAAGCTTTCCTGCTCTTCCCGGCGTTGTTGTTGCCAGAGTTTTTCCTGGGAAGCTAAGTGTTGGTCGATCGCCTTGGCTTGATTTTGTTCTACGTGGGTGAGTTGGTCGCTCAACTGTTGATTTCTGGTCATTAGAGACTGCAACTGCACCAATTTAGGGCGGGTTTCCGCCACTTCATTCACCGCTTGCTTGAGGCGATCGGAAAGGTTGGTATTTTCCTGGAGCAATTCTTGATTGAGTTTTTGCAAGCCCGCTAGTTTTCCACCCTGGATGTCATCGTAGTGAGCCAACTGATGTTGCAGAGCGGCCACCATTTTTTCCTGAGCTTGGTAATTCTCTGTCAACTGATCCCGTTCAGCTAAAGCATTTTGTAGGCTGCTTTGGATCGACTGTAACTCCTTCTCTAGACGACGCAATTTCCCCTTGGTGTGGATGATGCCCTCAGGGGATTCCTCGCCATTGTCATGGTTAGAGCTGACTTCCTTGGCGATCGCCTGGGTTGGGGAACTGGTGGGTATGGTTGACGGCAAATCGGAAGGTGGAGACTGGGCCAGTTTTTTTTCCAGGGCACGACGACTATTCCAGACATATATGCCACTGCCTAGGGCCAAAACCAATCCGCTTAAGGGGTAGCTCAATTCCAATGGGGTCATCCACCGTCTCCTCGATCAAGAACATTAATGCCAATCGCCACTGGACTGGACTCTAGATCCTCTTATAGCAAGTTTGGGAACCTTTTATGGAGGGATAGGGAGAAATAGTCGCAAAACTTAATCGAGGTCTCACCGTAAGGACACCCTGGACTGAACTTCCCCAACTTCGCTTCGTCCCTATGCTAAGAATCTGAGCCGAAGCAGGTTAATATTCTCTGCCCTATTGCCAGATCAATCATTCCGTTGGTTTGCTCAATGTGTTTAATTAGTTCCCTATAGGCAGAGGCAAATTGCAATTGAGATGAGTTGCCTAAAATAATTAGTTTGCTTTTAGCCCGGGAAATACTAACTAGTAATTTACGGTCTGTGTTTTGGCGATCGTGGTCGGCAATACTTTGAATATTTGTCACTTGCTTAGACCAGGAAATGGTGGTGGAAAAAATAATTAATTCCCGTTCATCCCCCTGGAATCTCTCCACCGTATCAACAACAATGGGTAAATCAGCATTACCCAGAATTTTTTCTAGCTGTTGATTGATTTCTGCCACTTGAGCTCGAAAAGGAGCAATTACACCAATTTCCTCCGCAGGAAAAAGATTATTATCCCAGTAAGTTTTAACAATTGCAGCCGCAATGATAGCTTCGTCAGTATTCTTCCGTTGCAGACCAATTTCGGACGGTGTTTCCACAAAAATAGTTCTGCTCTTACTTAATTCTTTTAATAGATAATTCTCATAATTTTTATGTTTTGGCTCCGTTTCCCTCTGTTGCTCCCGTTGTTCCAGCAACCGGCGATCATAATGATGAGCAATTAACAAAGTAATATCTCTATGCATACGGTAATGTTCAGTTAACTGACCGTAGCAATGGTTCCATTTTTTATTTTTGGCATTGGTAATTAATCTTTCAAACAAAGACACTCTCAGATCTGCAAAATTTATGTTGTAACGAGAAAATTCTTTCGTTTTTACCAGGCAATCCCCATCCCCTTGAGTAATCACTGCTGGTAATTGTTTTTGATCGCCAATTAGAACAAACTTGTTGAATAATGCCACTATCCCTGCCACATCAGCCTCTGTTAGTTGGGAAGCTTCATCAACGATTAGCTGATCAAATTCACCAACAAATTCTCTGAGTAATAAATACTTATCCTTAAAAGTTGAAACAGTAGTAACAAAAATCCGGCTTGCCTGCAGTAATTCTCGCCATTGATCTGCATTATTACCAGTTAATTTTTTAGTGAATAAATTTTCATCAACTACGGTTTTATTGCCTAAACGGACGTAATCTATTGATTCCCCATGGCGTGGATGTTTAATGGCCTTACATATTTGTTCTACAGCTTTGTTGGTAAAAGCTAGGATAAAAATATTTTTCTTGTCTAACTTCAATAAATTTTGTACATAGTTAACTAAAAATATACTAGTTTTTCCTGTACCAGGTGGTCCTTGGAGTAAATAATAATGCTTAGCTTCGAGGGCTTGACAAATAATTTGATTTTGATTGCTAGTCAAAAAATCGTTTTCTTGATAATTTATCGATAATGTTTGCGGTTCTAAGTGCCCTAAAAGCAGTTGTTTTTTCTCCATGGAGCAAACTAACACTTCTAACAAGCAAGCTATACTACTCCAATAATTGCGCTCAAAAATATCTGGCTCTAAAGCCCAAAACTCATACTTTTCAATAAACGAATAATCAGTTTGCTTATTAAATAAAGAAACTAGAATTTGTTCTTGATTAATAACTTTAATTGACCCCTTAAAAATATGTTGCTTTAAAGGTTCATAATCCCCGTCTATTTTAGGGTAGATAATTACCATGTCACCGACTCGAAATGAATGGTCTATATCAGCCTGGGTCATAGCCAGAGAAAGATAACTCTTCCGCTTGTCAACTTCCATTACTCTGAGACCATAAAGTAGTCGATAGTTACTTTGTTTGGTATTAAAATTGTCCAACCACAAACTAGCAAATCCTGTGGATGATTGATGCTTATTTTCTAATTCCGACTGTTGAAAATCTGATGTTTTACTGTTAATTAATTCCTTGAGAGTAAAGGAAATTAATTGTTGATAATAATTTGTGGTTAATCTACCGGGCTGATAGCATTGTTGAAAACGGTTTAAACGTCGTTGATTATACTCTGGTAATGCCCCAGCTCCATTAGTTTTAAGTTTATTTAAGCTGGTAAAATCGCCGTTAGCTAATTGGTAAATTTTGCCAACAATTTTATTCCTGATTTTAATCAATTCATTTTTTTCCCGGGATTCACTGACGATATTTCTACGGGGTTGGTCTGATTTTGAGTAAAATATTTCCTTGTTACCTACATAATTGCCATAGGTGCTTTCCAGCATCATGTTATAGGCCACCACTTGCATTTTATGATTTTTCCATTCTCTGCCCGGATAGGGAGCGCTACCACTTTTAAGTTCAATAATATCCTTAAATCTCTTTGAATTGATAGTCAATAAATCTAATCTTCCTTGCAAACCATAATGCTGTGAAAAGAAAGTTGGTTCAATCCAAATACGCAGCTTTTCTTGATGTAATCTCTTGACTAAATTAATAATGTTGGGAAGATGTTCTTGGATGATGGATGTTTGAATGTCGACCATTTCTTTTTCCCCAAGATAGGCACATCTTAAAGCATCTGATTTCTTATAATCTGTAAAAATTTTAGCAACATCAATCTGTTCATTTCTGACTAATTCATCCAGATAGTAACCAACAATAGTCCCCTTAAAAGCTGGAGCCCCAGCTAATTCTCCCACTAATTTACTGAGCCAAAAAATATCACTACTCGTGTTTCTGTTACCAAAACATTCACTGATGCCACTGGCGTCCATAAGAAAGTCTGGTTCAATAACAATTAGTGATTCTGAATTAGCTTGGTATTTATTTTCAGCTACTGGCACTAAATTGTGACAAGCGATTAATGTATCTTCGTTTAATAAATCTGTTAAATAAAATAAGTGGGGGGCCTTAAACCAATCACACTCCAGGATAATGCTTGTTTGAAGATCATCTAAGCTAAAGCCGTACAGGCGAAAAGCTCGTCGGGATTTACTCTGATGATGCCCAGTGTATAAAAGTTTTAGGTATTTTGGCTGGGGCGATCGCCTTGCCTGGAAAAGGGTTGTGAAATATTGATTATCATATTGATTGTTCTCAATAGCAAATTCTAGCAATTCAGGATTTTCGATCACCTTTAAACACAGTCTTTGGATCAATAAAATCCCTTGGTCAATTGCCACTTGATTGACTTTTTCAGAAAAACCTCTGCGGATAAACCGGCGAAAAGCATCCAGGTTACTGACATCCTGCTCATCTAAATTGATTTTACTAAGGCAATATCTAAACCTAGCATAAAAATTTTTAAAGACTATATTTTCAGAGTCAGTAAGCATGTTTATTAACTGATAAAACAGCCCTGAAATGGCAGAAAAGCTATCTTTTAAACTAGATTGAAATGGACGAAGCACCAACAGAGACTGAGATATTTCTACAATCGTTTTGTTGTTGTTCATCGATTATATCCAGAAAAATTTGCCCAATATTACTGTCAAAATTAACTCTAGTCTGCAATTTTTGTTCGACTTCGAACAGTTCACTCCTAAAGTCTCTAAATGAATCTAGGTCATAAATCTATTCCACTGATCTATTTACTAATAGTTATCAAAGAGACATATAGGTTTAATTGTTAATTAAGTTAATTAGGCTTAGCCCCCCTCCTCCTAGGAGCGCACCAATAGGACTAAATAATTCTCTGAGCGTATCGGTTGCTTGGGTTAAACCACTGGTATTGACTAAAACTACGTCATTATTTCTTAAAGTTGGATTTCTGTCAGAACTAATATTGAGACCAAAATCTGGGGCGATATTAAGCCTAGTGACTGTACCATCGGGATTTAAACGAATCAGATCAACACTGGCCTTATCTGCCCGAATAGGATCGAAGGAACCGGCGGCTAAAATTGCTTGGTTTAAAGTGGAATTGGGTTGCAACTGAATGGCACCTCCCCGTCGTACTTCCCCGACAACGTTGACAGTGATGGAACGAGGTGAAAAGTTAGCAGTAGCAGTGGCTTCAAATTCATCTGGTGAAAGTTCCTTGGCCTGGGGCACAGTGATGACATCACCATTTTGGAGGATAACATCCTTGTCTAAGTTGCCTTCGTCCAACAGTTCCCAGAGATTAACCACAATTAACTCAAAATTACCGTCCCGATTTTCCCGCCGTACTTCGACGTTGCGAATGTCGGCCTGGGATTTAATGCCTCCAGCCTCCTGTATTGCTTGGGTCAGACGTACGGGTTGAGTATTTTCTACGTTGGCACGGCTGCCGGTGCCAGCTCTGTTACTGTTGTCACCACTCACCTCAGTGATACTGGAAGCTCGAATGGCAGGGGAAAGTTTGTACGAACCAGGACGAAAAATTTCCCCAATCACAGCAACATTGATTTCCTGTTCAAAACGAATCCCAAAATTTGCATCAGCCAACTGTCGCACTTCCCTGGGATCTGTAGCGGTTTTGCTGGGAATAACCACAATATCCCCATCCCGCAGGGTTACATTCTGACGGGAGTTTCCTTCCCGTAACAGTTCCCACAAATTAATACTGTAGGTTTCTTGGTAATCACCTTTTTGTCGACGCAGTTGTACTCGACTGATGTCCGATACGGGAGTTAGACCACCGGCCTGTTGAATTACCTGGGTCATGGTGGGAAATTTCTGCCCACCTTCGATCGCCAAGGCATAGGCTCCGGGGGAATTGACTTCACCAGAAAGGGTAATGTTGAGAGGACGGGGACTGGTGAGAATGGCCGTGACTAGGGGGCGGCGAATGTATTTTGCATACTGATTAGCCAAAAGTTGATTAAGCTCCGGGATGGTGAGATCTGCCACTCTGACCGTACCAATGAGGGGAAAACCCACTGTGCCATCCACTAAAACTTGATATTCCCCGGATAACCCTTCCACTTGCAGCACATCAACCCGGAGGCGATCGCCGGGGCCGAGGGTATATTCACTCTCCGGGGGCAGCACTGAAGGAGTATTTTGGGGCGTAAATTGCTGTAATTGACCAGGGGCAGGACTACCAATTTGGGCCAATGCTTTCGGGGTTCCCAAGCCCACCCAGGCCATGGCGATTAGTAACACTGCGCTGTTGAGCTTTGAGGGCAAGGATTGACTGGGATTGATCGGATTCAAGGGAAGCATTGTATTCACCAACGGAGAAAAGTCCAAAGCAGTCAAAAGTAAGGTTTTCATCCCACTACAAGAAACAATTATTGCCTTTTTAGTTTCCGGCTGGGGTGAATTAGCCCAATGGCCTGGGCATATCGTAGGTACATATTATATGTTGGGGAAACCGCCGTGAAAATTATCCTCCAGCTTTTTGTGAACCCATGACCCACAAGCAAAAATTTCCTCATCTCCTCGGTTCCAAATGGACAGCCCAACAAAAAACCTGGGGCTGGCGACACTTCCAAGTGGTCAATCGACGGCAGGAAGGGCGGTGGGTTTTTGCCGAAATGGTGGCTAGTTGTGATCCTAAAGTCCGCTTTTGGCTCAATGCCCAACAACTTAAAGATGATTTGCTCTGGCGATCAGGCTGGCAACCTCTCCAAGTCATGGAAAAGGATGGGGAAGATCAGATAACGCTAAAATAGCCTGCGAGTCACTAACCATCACTGCCCCTAACCATGTCCATCCCCGTTCCCTCCACCATTGACGAGGCCATCACCGAGGCAATCGCCGCCACCCAAAGGGCCCTAGATGACGGTTACCGCCGCATCCAGGTGGAATTATCAGTGCCGGAAATTGCCCTCCAAGCCCAGGCCATTGCCTTGGAATTTAGCCAATTGTTTGCCGATCAAGGATTGGGGCTACGGATTATTTTTCCCGATACCGGGGCGGCGGCCCTAGCGAAACGAGACTGGGGCGAAGTTCCTTTCCAGATCGGGGATTTGGGCAGTCGTTACACCCCCATCGACCGCAAAATTGCTGAATCTGACCAAGTATTTTTGGTGGTGTCCCCCTCTGCAGTGGAAGTTCAGAGCGTGGAAAAACTTTGTGAATTGGCCGGCGATCGCCCGGTGATTTTGCTCATTCCCCAACTTGAAGATGTGTCCATTGTTGGCATTGGCTATGCAGCCAGACAACTGCGGCAACGGTTTTTGAGCACCCTATTCAGTGCCTACTATTTCCGTCCCCTCGAAGGAGCAGTGGTGTTGCGTTCCCATCCTTCCCCATGGCAAGTATTGCTGGAAAAGGGAGAAGAGTACGAACTTTTAACAGAGTTAGCCGAAAAGCCCGTGGGGGAAGCTCTAGAGCGCCTACTAATGGAAAGTAGCAATCCCCAGGAGCCCGGCTCAGAAAGTAGTGGCCCCAGTCCTAAACGGGGAGGCATCATGGCCAACCTGAATCGTTTTCTCAAAGCCCTCAGTCAATAGTCCGGTTAGAATTCCGCCCCGACGTTTTAAACTGTATGGGGTTGACCGTTAATAGTTAAAAAAATCAGAATTTTAAGTAGAGTTGGTTCGTGTTAGACCTCAAGCAAATTCGTGAAAATCCCACCGCTATCCAAAATCGTCTCAATCAACGGGGAAGCGGCACTGATTATGATCTCCAACCAATTTTGGCGATCGCCGCTAAACAAAAGACCAAGGAAAGTGAACGAACCCTGCTCCAAAGTCGCAGTAATGAGATTGGCAAATTAATTGGACAAAAAATTGGCCAAGGAGCCGATCCCAAGGGCACAGAAATTCAAACTTTGCGGGAAGAAGGCAATAATATCAAAATTAAATTAGCGGATTTGGAACCGCAGGAAAAAGACCTCAAAGAGCAGTTGCAAAAGCTGTTGCTGGAACTACCAAACTTACCTTGTGAAACTACCCCCATCGGAGCCAATGAAACCGATAACGTGGAGGTAAAACATTGGGGAGATCAATACCTAAGAACGGAAAAAGAAGGTATTTTACCTCATTGGGAAATTGGCGAAAAATTAGGCATTATTGACAGTGAGCGGGGGGTTAAAGTAGCCCAGAGTCGTTTTATTTCCCTCATGAAAGCCGGGGCCGCCTTGGAGCGAGCCTTAATTAACTTCATGCTAGAACGACACATCGAGGTAGGCTATCAGGAAATTATGCCCCCCATTTTGGTTAACAGCGATTCTCTGCTGGGAACGGGGCAATTGCCCAAGTTTGCCGAAGAAAGTTTCCAATGTCGGCAAGATGATCTCTGGCTCATTCCCACCGCAGAAGTGCCGGTGACTAACCTTTATCGAGATGAAATTTTAGACCTAGAACAACTGCCCGTCAAACATTGTGCCTATACTCCTTGTTTTCGGCGGGAAGCCGGTAGTTATGGTCGAGATACTAAGGGGCTCATTCGTCTCCATCAATTTAATAAAGTTGAATTAGTCAAATTAGTGAAGCCAGAGGAGTCCGCCGCCGAGCATCAAGCCCTAGTAGCTGATGCAGAAGCCATTCTCCAAGCTTTAGAATTACCCTACCGAGTGGTGGAACTATGCACCGGCGACCTCGGCTTTGGGGCGGCTAAGTGCTACGACTTAGAAGTCTGGCTGCCATCGGCCAACACCTACCGAGAAATTTCCAGTTGCTCCAACTTCCACGATTTCCAAGCCCGCCGAGCTAACATCCGCTACAGAGAAAAGAGCAAAAAAGGCACCCAATTTGTTCATACTCTCAACGGCTCCGGTTTGGCGATCGGGCGCACCATGGCGGCAATTTTAGAAAATTATTACGAACCCAGCACTGGTCAAGTTAAAGTTCCCCCTGTCCTGCAGAATTTCCTCAAACGAGATTATCTTTGACCCCATCACTGTACCAAAACTATTCTTTACCAAAACAAAAACGGTGGTATTGATAAACCACCGCTGACAAATTTTTATTAAAAATGAACCAAATGGACTGACCTGACTAGTCTGAAATTCAATCAGAAAAATGAATTAGTCATTGTTAGTTAGAACTTTTGACTAGGTACAATATTGCATACCCAGCCCAAATTGCAATTAACAAAATAGCCTAATTTTCTTCGTTGCTATCGGCTTGATAGGGGCGAATGTTAACAATAGTTCCCCCTAAACGGGAAATGCGGCGCATCTCCTCATTCATGCGGGCATAGGGAACTTTAATAAACACACTGCCACTGCGACGAATATCATGGTTGACGTTTTCACTGGCATCAGTCTGGCGGAGTCCACTAACTTCATAGACAAAGACACGGTTAGCCGCTTGGGTATTGGAATAGCCCACCAAAGAAGATTGACCTAACATGGCGATTCTAAAAACTCCTAAACACTAAATTTTTAATTTGCTAATTTGCAAAATCATCTACAAAAACAAAAAAGAGAAGCGACCCCAAGTTACTCCCCAGAGGGAAAATAAAGTCAAGCCACTTCTCCTCCTGAACTAAACAAAAATCTAGCTCAAGCTAGCCGGGGTAATACTAGCAACCTTACCCCCCAAACGATTAATTTGTTGTAAGGTTTGGTTGAGTTGCTCAAAGGGAACAATCACCGCCTTATTGCTACGACGCACTTTGGGATAACCAGGTGCAGAAATAGCCGTAATTTCCACCCGGAACAGTTTGCTCGCTTGACCAAAGGGAACCGTACCGCCCAACGCTTTGGCCGGGGTGTTGCCCGCCCGAGAGGGACGATAAGCCCAACCAGCATTACTGCCACTGGGGCCCACGATCGCCGAAACAGTATTTTGTCCCAACTCCGTTGCTAAACGGGTAGAGGTGCGCTCTAACTGAGAACGGTCACTGTTGGCATAACCACGGTAGAGACGAAACATGCGGGTAAAGCCCACGGTGCGATCGCCTACCTGATTGTTAAAACGATAATAGGGAACAATATTTTCCCCGAAGTTTTCTTGATATTCGACCGAATCAATGTAAGAGTCGATATCCGCATCGAAACCCTGGTTTTCATAGAGATCGAGGTGGAAAATCACCTCATCTTCACTGAAAGGAGCACGGCCCAACAGATGCTTGTAGTTGAGTTCGATGACCCGGGTTTGGAAGTTGTTATAAAGGAATTTCTTCTTATAAAGTTCGGACTTGGCCACGGTACGGACAAATTCCCGCACACTGATAGAGCCGTTGGTTAAAAGAGACTCCGCACCCTTGAGGCGCTCAGAATCCATGATGTAATCATTGCCTAAAACCTGACGATATACAGCCCGAATCACCATTTTGGCGTCATCAAGACTAAAGTCAGGCCGTAACTCCACAGGGCGGGACTCGTTATAGGGAGCCACCCCCAATCTGGAGGCTGCGGTTGTAATTGCCACTAAATAATCTCCTTTTACTAACTAGGTTGACAAAAAATCCTGATTCTAGGCAAGGGAAATCATTGTGACCGTATCTCCTTGGCGATTAATCTGTTGCAACTTGGCAGACAAATTATCGTAGGAAACTAGATACTCCGCTTTACCTCGGCGCACTCGGGTACCACGACCAGGGGCCGCCCCTTGAATCACCTGCAAACGATACATTTGGTTGCGACTACCCGCTGAAGCACCCCGCAAGCTCTCGGCCGCCGAACCGGAATACACCGGAGAAGCCGTATTGCGAGCCAGCTCCCGCGTCAATCGAGAACGGGAACCATTCCCCTGGGAACGATCGCTAGTGGCGTAGCCCCGATACACCTGGAAAGAGCGGCTGAAACCAACGGTTTTTTGGTTTCGTTGGGTCGAAAAACCGCGGAAATAGGGAACAATCCAATCTCCAAAGCTTTCCGTGTATTCCGGGGAATCAATATAGGAATTGATCTCCGCCTCATAGCCTCCCTGGTGATAGAGATCAGCGTGGAAAGCAATCTCCGACTGATCATAGGGAGCCCGTCCCAATAAATGCTTATAATTAAGCTCAATGAAACGGGTTTGTGGGTTGGAATGGAAAAACTTCTGCCGGTACACTTCCGACAGAGCAACAGCTCGGACTAAATCCCTTACTGAAATTTCCCTGCCCCGGAGCAAAGACTCTGCACTGGTCAATCGTTCCTGGGACATAATATGGTCGTTGCCCAAAACTTGACGGTAAACCGCCAAGATCACGGCATTCACCTCTTCCTCTGTGCTGCGGGAACGAAGCTCAAGGGGAACAGTTTCATCTACCGCCACAATGCCCAAGCGCTGGGCTGAAACTAAACTAGTCATTTTGTTCTCCTAGGTGAGTGTCAATAAATACGACAAGACCTGGAAAAGCGGAATATTGTCAACCAGTTGTTAACACTTCCCCACCCTTCCAGGCCAGCTAGAATTGAAAACTGACTAGCTTAGAGCATTGATAGCGTAATCGAGGTAGGAATTGGCTTCGTCACGGGCATCGCCACTCAAGCCATGATTAGCCTTGATGTACTTAAGAGCTTCAACATACCAGCTGGGGGAGAGGTCGAAGGTGCGGTTGATTTCATCCAAACCGGCGATTAAGTACTCATCCAAAGGACCGGTACCACCAGCAATCAAGCAGTAGGTAACGATGCGGAGGTAGTAGCCGATGTCCCGGGCACACTTGTCTTTACCGCGTTGATCCGCAGCAAAGTTGTTGCCTTGGGTTTGGGTGGTATAAGGGAATTTGTTATAAACAGCTTGGGCAGCGCCGTTAACGAGGTTCTTGGCGTTGTCGCTCAGAGCTTTAGCGGCTTGGAGGCCGGAGTTGGCTTGACGAAGACGACCAAAGGCAACCTGTAATTCGGTACTGCTCAGGAAGCGACCTTGAGAGTCAGCGATAGCAACGGCTTCGGTTAAAGGGGTTTTCATTGTTCAGGTATCTCCCGTTAAAAATGTGAAAATTTTCCTAGATATGTCAGCGATGTGCTGGATTTTCTCTGGTAATAAAACCTGAGTAAAGTTGGTTTTTTAAAATAACCAAACTAGGCTACGGCAGCGGCAGCACGGTCAAAGTAACCAGCTACTTCAGCAACGATGGCACTGCAATCACCACGGGTAATGCCGTTGGGATCGTTGACGATTTCCAAAGCAGCTTCTTTCATTTTTTGAACGCCAGCGGCTACGGAAGCACCGGGAACACCCAGGGCAACATAGGTTTCACGGAGACCGTTCAAGCAACGATCTTCGAGTACGGAAGCGTCACCGGTGAAGGTTGCGTAGGTAACATAGCGGAGAATGATTTCCATGTCACGAAGACAGGCAGCCATCCGACGGTGAGTGTAAGCGTTTCCACCGGGTTGGATGAGTTGGGGCTGTTCGGCAAATAAAGCACGAGCAGCGTTGGAAACGATAGCAGAAGCGTTACCGGTCATACGGTTAACAGCATCAATCCGCTTTAGACCTTCGCCTACGGTGGCGCTTAACGCATCAATTTGAGAACCGGACAGGTACTCGCCGCGAGCATCAGCTTGGGAAACAACCCGAGTGAATACGTCGAACATTGAATTAATCTCCTACTTGACTTTATGAGTTGGGATTTTCTTAAACACAATTCCCCCGGACAAACGGAGGGAGTTCAAAGTAATGACCCTGGAGTTATTGTTACTGATCTCCATGAACTTTCGTTAACCACCCAGGGATTTATGAGAGATTTTACCTAAATAAATCCAGGGGAGAACACGGAGGCAGCGATTAGGGCCACCGGGATGCTCAAACAGCTCAACGCCTAGGCTTGAATGCTTTTGCAATCCCACAGTTAACTTTATACAACGCTGATGGGGCTTATGTCTGTTACATCTTGTTAATTTTATTCCTGCTTTTTTGTTAAGTAATGTTGCAGGGGATTCTCAGGTTGTCCTAGATGCGGAGAGAGGACAACAATTTCTGTTCAGCTTATGTTTTAGGGCTAAAATTCTGTGATTGATGTTCGGTGCGAACTTTTCTCGTTTTTTAGTTTCTGCCAAGACAAAGAAGATCGCAGCCTACGGAATCAGAATCGGCTTTGCTTTTTTGGTTTCTTTTCCCCTTGTCTTAATACCCAGTTACTTGCTTCTGTGGGAGGGAATAGCTTTGTTAAGTTTATTTTACAATGAAGTAGGAGTAGTGTTTGATTTGTCTTAACTGATGGGTTAAATAACCCCACCGCCGCCATAACTCTACTTTTTCTAAGACCTGGATGGGTTTCCACTCCGATCGCCAGAGCAAATTATTCCATGGGATTTAATCTAGGCAACGGCCCTGGGGTTTGTCTGTGACCTAAATCACTTGGTCAATGTGATAGTTTCTCTGGTGGAAAAACTGGCCATGGCAAAGACTGGATGTAGTTAGTGACATTCAAGTCTTTTTTTAATCATGTTTGATTGTACTGCTGATTGTTTTAGTCTGCCCGATGACCTTGCCCTCAAGCGAAAAATTGCCAACCTGGAAAAATCATTAAATTCTGTACCGGACAAGCTGACGGTTGACCAGGAAACTAGGGCTGAAATTGTTCGCTCTGTGGCCAGCCGTATGGGAAAAATGACCTATGTCCGCCGCCTATCGATTGGGCAGGTCAAACAAAAGCGTGGTTGATGGGTTTGCCTGGGCGGAGAGCTCCCTTTTTTTCCACTTGATTGGTAAATGTTTGGCTAAACACTTCCATGTTAACGGGGACTGACATTCCTTTTTCCTTTACCTAATCTGGATGCAGTGGGGAAAGATTTTCCCACAACCCATATCCGCAATCAGGTGAGGAAATTAGGATGTTTAATAGTTTTTCGTTCCCTAAGCTGCACTGGCAAGCCCGTCGCTCCACTGCTTTGTTGACCACTGCTTTATTAATGGGGGGATTGGTTACTAGTTTCGCTAGTCCGGTGGAAGCCCGTCCCCGTCCTAACCGTGGCAATGCCGCTCAAAATTCCAAGCGATGGAATGAGAATAACCCCTATCCCTACGCTCCTCGTTCTGGCTATAACATCGGCCAACTTTACAATGTGGAAGTGCCGGCCCAAACGATGATTCCTGTGGCGGTTGACCAAGGACAGATCACTTTAAAAAGGGGAGAAACGAGGGCGGTCAGTCTCCGCACCACAACGGCTCTCCGTCAATCCGACGGTGTTACGGTTATTCCCGCTGGTAGTGAAATTATTGGCCAGTTCCGCCCGATCGCCAATGGCAATGCAATGCAATTTATGGCCCAACAGTTGGTGCTCAATACCGGTGAGTATATTCCCATCAATGCCCGTTCCCGCGAATTAGTAGGTTTTCAAACGGTCAATAAGGGGGCGAGTGCTTCTGATGTGATTATGGGAACCTTGGCTGGGGCTGGCACGGCAACGATCATTTCCGGCACCACTGGTGATCGTCGCATTACGCCCCTGGAAGTGTTGGGGGGAGCGGCAGCGGGGGCCCTGGCCGGTTGGGGTTTACCCACTGCGGGCATTGTTGGCGGTGGCACAGAGGAGTTGTTAACCGTTTCCAGCCGAGATTTGACCCTGATGTTGCAATCGCCCCTCCGCATCGGCAATGGCCAAGGACAAACGGTGCCCACTAACAACAACAACGGCAACTGGCGCAGTGCTAGTTGGTAGACAGCGCCAAACCAGATAACCTCGTATGGATTGTCACTTTTGAAATATAAAGTGACATTTTTGTCAATATAACTTAAATTTTCTTAAAATTAATCGGGTAAACAGTAACATTTGTGACGGTCTACTCTGGTTAAATCTCCTAACGTAGCTTCTAATTCATTCACTAGGAATAAATACTCATGAGTGTTTTCCCCGCAGAAACCTGTCCTGTATGTGGCGTCACCATTGAAAATGGCTCTAAGGTGGTTTTTTCTTCTGGGCCAGCGGGAACGAGGGCCCGGCTCTGGGCCAGGGTCTGCAATTTTGCCCGCAACAGCAGTTGCATCAATCAAGATGAAGCGGCGATCGGTAATGTTTCTAGCCAAGATTATTATGATTAGTGCTTTTGCGCCCGAATTGTTTTTGGTCAACTAAGTAAATCAGATCCCGCCCAGTTTTCCTGTGTTTGTGTATGACATTGGCCATAGGAGACCTGGGCTCTCGTTATCATCTAGAAGAAAAGGGTTTGAGGGATTCAGTCCGTCCCATTCTCGTCCTTGGAGAATTTTGGTGATCGCCCTACAATCCCGACACTTCCTTATTGAAGGATGGCTTAACCTGGGACAATTTCGCCTCAATTTTAGGTTTAAGCCGGTCCAACTCCTGTTTGAGTAAGCGTTTAGTTACCTGGGGTTTACCACCGGGCAAGGATTGACTAGACTGGGCCCACTCCTTGAGCAGCTTACACTGATTAGGAGCAACGGTGGCGGTCAACATATGCTGACAGCGAGTAGGATTTTCCAAGGCAAAAAACAGCAACCAGTAGGTGCCGGATTCCCCCAACATTTGGGCAAAACTTTGGCCCGATTTAGTCTTTAAATCTAGATAACAAGGCAACCAACGAGGCCCATATTCCCGATGGTAGAGCACCGTAATCCAGAGCACCATGGGATGGGGGGACGTCATCAACAAAAATTGGTTGTAGCGGATGCTAGACATACGGGTGAGGATATCCTCTTGGTTCAACATCACCCACAAACTAGCTAATTTTCCTTCCGCCGCGTTGAGCACATAGGGAAAAACAATTTTCTGTTTTGGTTTGTCGGAGGGCCAGTCCAATTGTTTATAGAGTTCACTTACCGGCGGCAACCGTTTTTCTGGGGCCGTCCCTGGGCCCCGTTGAGCTACCACCGTTGCTTCCATGTCACTGTTGAGTAAATGGGGCGCAATCTGGGTTTTCTCTGTATCGGAAATGGGGGGAGCTTTAATTTCTGTTTCAATGGCATCGATCGCCCGGATAATCACATCCACTGACTGGGGACGACCCTTGGGGCTTTTTGCCAGGCAGTTCATCACCAAGGCTTCGAGGGAAGCGGGAATTTTATAACGGGCGGAGAAAGGATGGGGCTTAGTGTGGTGATGGGCTTCGTACCAACCCCCAAAGGAAGAATTGTCGGGGAACAGGGGCATTTCCCCCGTTAGCATTTCGTACATCATCACCCCCAGACTATAGATGTCTGAACGACTGTCCAATTCCTTGCCTTCCATTTGCTCTGGGGAACAATAGGCGAGGGTACCCATGAAGGCCTGGGTTTTCGATTCCTCCGCTGCCTGTACTAGTTTGGCAATACCAAAATCGAGAATTTTAACCAGTTCTCCCAGGGCCGGGTCCTCCACCAAGAGTACGTTACTGGGTTTAATATCCCGGTGGACAACGGGGCAGGCTTCCCCTTGGTAAATAATTCCCTTATGGGCACAATCCAGGCCAAAGCAAATTTGCCTAGCTACTTTTAAAAAGCGTTCCACCTTGAGGGGTCGGTATTTAATTACGTCACTGATATTTTCCCCCTGGAGGTACTCCATGACATAGAAAGGGATCTCCTTTTCGTCCAGGCCGTAATCCCGCACACGCACAATGTGGATACTCTTTTCCCCCAATAGGGCTGAAATAGTAGCTTCCCGTTCAAACCGTTCCTTCATGCGGGGGTTGAGCAGGGCTTGGGAAAGGAATTTGACTGCGACGGTTACTCCCCCAAGGAGCTTATCTTCCGCTCGGTAAACTTGGCCCATGGCCCCACTGCCCACCAACTCAACCAGTTGATAGCGATTGGCCAATAAGCGGCGGTGACGGGAGTCAGGGGTCATAGCGCAAATATCTCAGCGACGAGCGGTGATGTTAATTTTCGAACAACAAGCGATCAGTATGGTTCTCTAGCCTCAGCCCTGTCTTTCCAGGGTGGCTTCCATTGTACTGGTCAAGTAGTGGCCAGTGAGCATTCCACTAGCTAAATAATAACGGTGATCACTGAAGCGGTAAAAGGTTTCAAAGCCACTCTGCCGCTGACGATCGCCTAGAACCCAATAGCGCTGAACAATGGCATGGTTGGAGATCCAGCCTTCCCCTTCTACCCTACCTAGTTGACTGTGTTGTAAAACGTAAGTGTATTGGGACTCTCCACCGTTGAGGCGACCCCGATATTGACAGGATATATCTTGGTGGCCACCGCTGGGAAAGCTAAACTTAGTCACCATAGTAAACCAATCTTCTTGATTCCAGGCTATGAGGGCACCTCCCTTGATTTCTAGGGGGGGTTGATCGCGCTCCAGCCAAAAGCCCGCTAGATGCCATCGGCCTGGCTCCAATAGGAAAGTGTGGGCCAAGGTGTTTTTCTCCTGTTTGGTGCAACTCCATTGTCCCTAATTCTGGCAGTGACCTAAGGAAATATTACAAAAAATCCACACTATAATTGCCGACATTTGGCTTGGTCAGCGGAGGGTGAGTTAAAAACTGTTAAAAAATAGATAAAAACAACGATATTGTTGTTTTAGAACAGTAGTCAAAGTTACAATATAAGGACATTTTATTGGATCTTAAGTTTTTATAGGACTAAGTGGGGAATGATAAATTCAGCAGTTCGCTCCCTGGCCATTGTGGGGGGGGTGCATGGTAATGAACGAACAGGGGTGGAGGTGGTGCGTCGGTGGCAACAGAAAGATTTTGCTCGGTATTTTCCGGCATTGAAGTGTCATTATTTCTTGGCTAATCCCCGGGCGATCGCCGCTAATCGTAGGTATATTCACCAGGATCTGAACCGTTGTTTTCGGCCCCAAGACCGCAAAAACCCCTATCTGATGGGCTATGAGCAGTTGCGGGCCCGGCAGTTGGCCCATCAAATTTCCCTGGCGGGCATTGATTTTATTGTGGATTTGCACACTACCACTGCGGCTATGGGCACCACTTTAATCCTAAACTGTCCCCATCCTCTACTCCTCAACCTAGCGGCCCACCTCAGCGCCCAGGACGAGGAAATTCGGGTGTTGCAATACTCTCCCCAAAAGGATTTGCCCTATATTCGTGGTCTGTGTGAATTGGGCTTAACCATCGAATTGGGCCCTGTGCCCCAGGGAGTTTATGACCCGGCGGCGATCGCCAAAACCCAAAGGACTTTAAGCAGGATTTTGGCCTATATTCAGGCATTGACATCCGGTAATGTGAGTTCGGCGGATAATTGCACCGTCTATCAACAAATAGAAACCATCGACTACCCCAGGGATGCCCAGGGGCAAATTGTGGCGGAAATTGCGCCCCATATCCGGGATTACCAGGCGATTAAACCAGGCACACCATTGTTTTACCATCGCCGAGGTAATGTCACTCCCTATCAGGGGGCTTCAACGGTTTATCCTGTCTTTATTGGCGAAGCGGCCTATGTGGAAAAAGGCATAGCCATGGCTTTAACTCAGCGGAAAACCATTGCTATTTGATGGCTTAATGACAATTTTTGCGTAGTGGGCGGGTTGAAAAAATAGTAAGAAGTTGTCTTGGCGATCAATGGAGTGGGAAATTTAAGCTAACGTTTGATGGCATTATGGGCAGATCAGTCACTGGATAGCTTATGGCGGATTGTTTTTTTGTCACTGGGGGCACGGGTTTTGTTGGAGCCAATTTAGTCCGGCATCTGTTGGCCCAGGGTTATCAAGTAAGGGCTTTGGTGCGGGCTTCCAGTCGTCCCGATAATTTACAAAATTTACCTATCGATTGGGTGGTGGGGGATTTGAATGATACTGATCTCCATCGACAAATGCAGGGCTGTCGGGGCCTATTCCATGTGGCCGCCCACTATTCCCTTTGGCAAAAAGACCGGGAGGCTCTTTATCACAGCAATGTGTTAGGCACCAGAAACATCCTTGCCTGTGCCCAGAAGGCAGGCATTGAGCGCACTGTCTACACCAGTTCCGTAGCGGCGATCGGAGTTAAAGAAACAGGAGAAAGCGCCGACGAAACCTATCAAAGTCCGGTGGAAAAATTAATTGGGGCTTACAAACAGTCGAAATATTGGGCGGAACAGGAGGCGTTGGCGGCGGCCCAGCAGGGACAGGATATTGTCATTGTTAACCCCAGCACCCCCATTGGCCCCTGGGATATTAAACCTACCCCCACGGGGGAAATAATTTTGCGGTTTCTGCGGCGACAAATGCCAGCTTACGTTAACACTGGTTTAAATTTAATTGACGTGCGGGATGTGGCGGCGGGGCATCTCCTAGCTTGGCAAAAGGGAAAAACTGCTCTTGCCAGGGGCGATCGATATATTCTGGGACACGAAAATATCAGTCTCCAGGGAATTTTGGCCCACCTATCCACCATTACCGGATTACCGGCCCCCAAAAATACAGTACCCCTTTGGCTACCCCTAGCGGTGGCCTGGGTGGAAGAAAAAGTTCTTGCTCCCCTGGGGCGATCGCCGTCGGTGCCCATGGACGGGGTTAAAATGTCTGCCCAAGAGATGTATTACGATGCTGGTAAAGCGGCGCGGGAATTGGGTCTGCCCCAGTCCTCCATTAAACAAGCCTTGGCCGATGCAGTGCATTGGTTTCAAGATCAGGGGTATGTTGAGCCGCAATAATTCCGAGTCCATTATCATTGCACTGGAACTAGGAAGCGTTACTAGTGATTCTCGGTAATGACTGCTATCTCCAGCCTGACTAAATCCATACTTGATTCAAATTTCCATAACTTTAAATTATGACCATTCAACTAACTGTACCCACCATAGTTTGTGAAGCCTGTGCCGCCGCCGTCACTAAAGCTGTGCAAAATGAGGATGCCCAAGCAACGGTGCAAGTGGATGTGGCCAGCAAGCAAGTTACCATCACCAGTGCGGTGACAGAGGAATTAATCCGGGCAGCGATCGCCTCGGCGGGGCATGAAGTTGAATGAAATTTAGTGGCGATCCAGACAGTGACAATTTTTCGTTCTGACTGTTCTGGTTTGCATTTATAACCCAACCCTCTACAATCGAGGGAGTATTTTGCAACCCGTATGTGTGTGAGGATCTGAACAATGCAGTCCCAATGGAAGGTGAAAGACCTAAAAAGTAAGCCCAGCCGAGATTACAGCCTCTACAACCTGTCCCTAGGTGGTCTTATCCTCCTTGGTGGTTTGATCTGGTCTTTACCCGGTAGCACTACGGGAAATTTGGAAGTGGAGGGCTCAGGCTCAGCCCCCATTGCGACTCCCGCCGCTCCCCCTACCCCAGTAAAGGCGCCAACTCCGGTGCAAAGTAAATCTACTCCGGCTCCCGCTCCGGCGGCCACAAAACCGGCAACTCCCAAACTGGCGGCACCGACCATTTTGCCCCCAGCCCCCGTATCCAGCCAACCGGCCCAGATACGTCAAGGTTTGCAAAAGAATAGTTACATCGACGCTGCTCCCCAGGGCACTGCGGCGGCCCCCAACTTGCCCACTCGGACGGAGGTGGAGTTCATTCCCCGCTCTGGGCAACAGGCTCCCCTCAACACCCGTTATCCCGCCGCCAATCGCAGTAACACCAATCGCGCCCCCGTGGCCCGTCAGCAGTCCAGTCCGGTTAATCCCCCCACGGCGATCGCCCCCCGTCGCCAGAGGATCAATGCCCGCAATACGACTCCCACTAATAACTCCGTTGCTCCCCTCAATCCCCTCAATATTCAACCCAAAATTAGTTCCCTGGCGATCGGGCAACCAGTGGGATCTAATCAGGTTTTCAGTCTTGATCCCATGGCTAATCGGGGCATTCAAATTGCCCTAGCTCCGCTACCGGAATATAGCAGGGCCACGGGATTGTACTCTCCCCAGGGCCAGCCTGGCCAAGGCACAGATCTGATGTTCCCCGTTGCCGGTGTTAATCCCATTACCTCCGCCTTTGGTTGGCGAATTCACCCTATCAGTGGCCAAGGGCGTATGCACAATGGCACTGACATCGGTGCTCCCATGGGCACTCCGGTGCTCGCGGCCTATGACGGCATAGTGGAAGCGGCCCAATGGTCCGGCGGCTATGGTTTGATGGTGACCCTACGCCACTTAGATGGAACCCAGGAATCCCGTTATGCCCACCTATCAGAAGCCTTTGTACAAAGCGGACAACAGGTGGCTCGGGGTGAAGTGATCGGCCGAGTTGGTAGCACTGGGTTCTCCACTGGGCCCCATTTACACTTTGAATGGCGACACTTGACTAACGATGGTTGGGTAGCAGTTGACGCTGGCCCCCATTTGGAAGCGGCTTTAGCTAATTTGATGGCGGCCCAAAAATACGCCCAATCCCAAGCTGATCTCCAATCCCAAAGTTAAACAACTAAACAACGGACAGCCGCAATAAAACTGCTGATTTGCTTCCCATTGTTTCAATTCCCTGAGTGCATCCAACTCGGGGATTTTTTGTTTGACCATGGCAATAGCTTAAACGATTAAAACAAGATGGGGGAATATCAACTTTAGTCGAGTTAATAGGAAAAAGATTCGGCCCGTAATTTCATCTCACTTTCAATTAAATTAGCCATGAAATTAATGCTAACCGACACTCTGGCTTTGGGGTAACAATGGTTCTAATCGGGCTCGGAAACCCAACTCCTGTAGGGATGCCACTGCAGCACCGTAATCATTTACCCAGTAGTTTTCACCAAAACGAATGAAATGTTTAGTTGGCCCTTCATTGATGCAGGCCACCACTGGTATTCTCATTTGTTCCCTTTGGGGGGAATGGCTTTGCAAAATTTGTTTCAGTTGGGCTTGGGTGCTGGTGTTGGTAATTTCCTGGGGAGTGAGATCCAACATGACCATTTTTACCTCTTCCACTGGTTCTAAATCTTCCACAATTAACTGGTATTGATCATCCCGGCGGTCAACTTTACCCCAAACCATTTGTTGACTGCCTTCTATTAATACATCCTGTAAGCGTTCATAGTTGGACGGAAACACCACTGCCTCTGATTGTCCCGACATATCTTCCAAGGTTAAAAAAGCCATGGGCTGACCACTTTTTTTGGTAATAATTTTTTTCACTGCCACCAAAATTGCCACTGCACTAACTTTTTGACGTACCTTATACTGATCTAGATCAATTAAATTAATTGGAGATAGTAATCGGGCAGAACTTTGTACGGATTTGAGCGGATGTTCAGATACGTAAAAGCCCAAATGTTCTTTTTCTAATTGCAGCTTCTCTTGCAGAGAAAATTCCGCCACTGGGGGAGCAGAAGGTTCCTGTTCAAAACCGTTATTAGAGGCTTCTTTAGCTTTAATCGATTCCCCTGCGGTTAGACTATCAAAAATATTTAATTGTCCTGTTTCTTTTTCCTTAGCCCGTTTTTGGGCCCAGGCAATGACCAATTCCAAATCATGGAGAAGTTGGTTACGATTGGTTTGAACGCCATCGAATGCCCCAGCCATGATTAATGTTTCGATCGCCCGACGGTTAACGACCCGTAAATCCACTTGAGTGCAGAAATCCGCTAGGGATTTAAAGCGTTTTTGTTCGGAATTATCCCGGGCAGTAATAATTTGCTCGATCGCCCCTTCCCCTAAATTTCTCACAGCGGAAAGTCCAAATAAAATGGATTCTCCTAGGGGAGTGAAATGGCGCTGGGAGCGATTAATATCTGGCGGCTCAACAGTGATGCCTAATTTCTGACAGTTTTCCCGATATTTTTCCACCTTGTCCTGGCTGTCACTACTGGCGGTGAGTAAGGCGGCCATGTACTCCACCGGATAATTAGCCTTTAAATAAGCCGTTTGGTAGGTAACGTAGGCGTAGGCGGTGGAATGGGATTTGTTAAAGCAATTGGCAGCGATCGCCCCATTATTCAAGAAAAAATTGTGGTCTTGGGCGAGACCAATATCAAATACTTTTTGCACTGCGAGGGAACGACGGCCGATAACTTTAACCATGACGACGGCAATTATTTATATTTAAAAATATTTAAAATTTTGTATTCCAAATCTAGAGAAATCTTTTCCAATTCTAAACAATATGATCAAAAACTATCCATCGTCGGCAAATCTAATGATAAATTTAAACCTTCTTTTCGAATGCGGAGATCATAGTAAACTAATGCTTTAATCGCTTGCCAAAAAGGTACAATTAAAACACTAATAATTAAACTTAAGGGCACATCAATTACCGACCCCCAAGCAGGGTCAATATCGAGAATGAGGGTAGTGATGGAACCAATATTGGTCACCATGGAAAGGGGCAGAGTAATCAAAAAAGCGAGGAAGAAAATTACCTGTAAACTCAAAACATAACCCTTTGTTAAAGCCCAACTACGGCCTACGGCATTGAGGGGACTAAGGGTAGGCTCCAAAGCTAAACAAACGTCCACTAAGGCTAAGCGGGCAAAGGCCCAAATGTAAATGTAAAGGGAAATTAGGCTCCAAACAATAGTTAATAATACCGCCAACAGAATAGTGATTACATCGGGGTCATTGGTTGTGAATAGAAAGGCAAACACGGCAAAGACAACGCTATAGCCCAAAATAATTGGAATAAAGAACAGAAAAAACACTAGGGAAGTGAGCAGACTGACCCAGAGAAATCGCCAAAATCTTGGCATCAACTGAATTTTGGCCGCCGCCACCGTTTCCGGTTGTTCCCCTACTTCAAAGAAAACCAGCCTAGCTAATACTCCCTGGATGGCGAAGAATTTGCCCAGACAATAACCCCAGGGCATCAATAAAACGGCGATCGCCAAAATAATCAAACCGGCTAAGGCGATCGGTTCCATTATCGCAGACAGTCCGGCCAGAATTGTCACTGCTAAAACTGTGATCAAAAATGGTGCTAACAACCAAAGGTAAGCTTGACCAGCTAGCCAGAGATAGGATTTGAAATGGTCCCGGTAAACCCTTAGAGCACCGGAAACCACATCACCAACGCTGAGCCTAGTTAGGCCACCGGGGGAAGGTTGCTTAGACATAACGACGAGCAAAATACAGGAACTATTGCTTGGATTCTACCCCGATCGCCTGGAATCTCAGCAAAATTTTCCGGTAAGGTGCCACGATAATCCGCCCACGTCATTACAATTTTTTCAAAACTTTACAACCGTTTTCCCGATGGTGGCCAACGGGCGAATAACTAAATATCCCCCTGTAAACAATAGGATTCATATAGATTGAGGTATTCCATGGCATTTTGCACCGCCTGGGGGCGTAAATTACGCTTTTCCGGGGGAAAATTGGCCAACACATTGACCGGCTCTAGATACAGGGCGCACCAGGAAGAGCCAAACCAAGCCTGCCCCGTCACCAGGGAGCGGACAAATTGCACTGTGAAATTCTCTGGCAGAGCATAGGCCACCTTAGACAGCAGTTGCACCGGGGTTGATCGCCAGAGGTCATTGCCGCCCTGGGTACTGAGGGGGCCAAGGTTTAAATAATCGTCCAAAGCCAGGAGATAGCCGACCAGAAATAATTCCTCCGGAGTTAAATCCCCTAAATCTAGGTGGGTGGGGGCTTTCCCCCTTTTCCTGGCCAGGGCCACCAGGAATTGTTCGGCATTATTGGTGCCGTCAATATTCCACCCTAGGGCATTGATCACTGCGGCCTTTTCCCCCAAAGGACGATCGCCAAGGAGAAAATCTACAATCAGGGGGGACATCAGTCGATACTGTCGGGCCCATTCCACTGCGGCCAGGTCAGAGTAGGCTCCCGCTAGATCCGTGGAAGTCAGGGGACTATCAGCCCGGCTAGGCAGGGGGTCTAAAGCTAGAATGGAGAGCCCCGCCAGACCGAAGCTTGTAATCCAGGAGGCAACCTTTTTTGGCAATAAATGCGTCTGCATAGAAATAGTTGATTCTGATTTCACCACTGTATCGGTCTAAAATTGGACTGCTTTTGCCCTAATTTGCCATGGCTACCCGTTCCCGCAAAGCCCCTTCTGCCCCTAAAAAAAGTCAAACTAACCTTTCCCAGGGCGGCAACAGCCAAAAGGTAGCCCTCAAAAAAGGATCGAGGGTGGCCAAAATTCGTCTGCAGGAATCGGGCAAAAATTCCCAATCCCGTCGTGTGTTTCCCCTCCTTGGCGATCGATATTTCCTTGGTCGCAGTTCCAGTTGCGATATTCAACTGCAAAATCCCCTCGTGAGCCAAACCCATTGTTCCCTGCGGCGGGACCCTGACCATCCTAACCAGTTTTTTATTCGGGATGAAGGCTCTAGCAACGGTATTTATCTCCAACGTCGTCGCCTGAAAAGCTATCGCCTCCACCATGGCGATGAAATTACCCTGGGGCCACCGGAATTGGTGGATGTGCCCAAACTTGTTTATTTCAACCCGCCGCCACTGTGGCTCAAGGGAATGCGCACTTTTTTTTCCACTGGTATTCTGTTTTTTCTGATTATTACCGGGGCGATCGCCTGGCAATGGAGCAAAATTCCTGTCAAACCAATGCCCAGCGGTGTGACCGGGCCAGTCAAGGTCTATGCGGGGGATGGAGTTACGGAAATCAACCCCATTAAGCAAGAAATTCACCGGGAATTTGACAATTTAAGTGATTTTTCGCCCTATTTACCCCAGGCGGTGATTGCGTCGGAAGATACTCGTTTTTATTGGCACTTTGGCGTTGACCCCTACGGTTTAGGCCGGGCTATTTATATCAATCTCCAGGACCGGGATGTGAAACAGGGGGCCAGCACCCTCACCCAACAGTTGGCTCGCAGTTTATTCAGCGAAGTGGGGCGGGAAAACACGGCGGGGCGCAAAATTCGGGAAATGTTTGTCGCCCTCAAGTTGGAAGCGGTGTATAGCAAAGATGAGATTTTAAAAGCCTATTTGAATCGGGTTTACCTAGGGGCGGGCAATTACGGCTTTGAAGATGCGGCTCAGTTTTATTTCGACAAATCTGCCCAGGATTTGGATGTGGGGGAAGCGGCAACCCTGGTGGCTATGCTCCCGGCTCCTAACCTTTATAACCCCGTGCAGGATTACCAAACCTCAGTGCAGTTGCGGAATCGAGTCATTGAGCGCATGGCCATGCTGGGCATGATTGACGAGCAGGAGGCTAACCGAGCTAGGAGATCGCGTATTCAGGTTAGTCCCAAGGCCACCCAAACCCTATCCCAACGGCAAGCCCCCTATTTCTACGGCTATATTTTCGGTGAGTTGAATCAGTTGCTAGGGGAAGACGTGGCCGACGAAGGCAATTTTGTGGTGGAAACTAGCCTCAATTTGAAAATGCAGGCCTTAGCAGAGAAAAGCTTACAAAACTTCCTCACCACGGAGGGAAAAAAGTATGCCGTTTCCCAGGGGGCTGTGGTCACCCTCGACAGTCGCACAGGGGCTGTTTTGGCCATGGTGGGGGGCAAAAGTTATCGGGAAAGTCAGTTTAATCGAGCCAGCCAAGCCCAACGACAACCAGGTTCCACGTTTAAGCTTTTTGCCTACACAGCGGCGATCGCCAAGGGAGTGAGAACGGACCAAGCTTTTGAATGTGGCCCCTTTACCTGGCAGGGCCAAAACTACAAGCCCTGTGAACGGAGTGGGGCGGCCCCGGCCATTACCTTTACGGAAGGTTTTACCCAGTCGGAAAATGTGGTGGCTCTGCGGGTGGCCCAAACGGTGGGGCTAGATGAAATTATTGCCCTGGCTAAGGATTTTGGCGTTAACTCTCCCCTGGGTAAAGAACCTGGTTTAGTGTTGGGGCAAAGTGAAACCAGGGTGTTGGAAATGACTGGAGCCTACGGGGCGATCGCCAATGGGGGAATGTGGAATCGGCCCCACGGCATTGTCAATATTCGCGATGGGGGGGATTGTCCCAATCCGGAGCAACTGAAAAACTGCCGGGAAGTTTATCAGGTCAGCCAGGATGCCCGGGGACAAAAACAAGTGGTTTCCCCGGCGATCGCCGCCACCATGACCCAAATGTTACAGGCCGCCGTTAACAATGGCACAGGACAGGCCGCCCAAATTGGCTACGGAGCCGCAGGTAAAACCGGCACCACAGACAAGGCAGTGGATTTGTGGTTTATCGGCTTCTTACCGCAAAAAAATCTGGTTACCGGTATTTGGTTGGGTAATGATGACAGTAGTCCCACCCAGGGCAGTAGCGGTTTGGCCGCCAGTCTTTGGGGTCAATATATGCGACAACTTGCGTCGTTGTAATGAGGGTTATCTAAACTTTGGCCAGGATGAAAACATTACCTTCATTACCCCGGCTGATGCGTAAATCTTCGTCTAAATAGGTGATTTCTAGCCAAGCGGCACTGTCCCGACTGGGCAAATTAAAATCCGCCGGTAAAAAACGTTTGCCTGTGGAAATTTGTTGGATGAATTTCAGGGGAGACTGATAGTTAAGGAGCTTTTGCAGACCGAGAATGGAACGCTCGAATTTCACCTCAATACGCTTATCAGAAACGGGCAGAAAGGATGCCACTACGGACACTAAACTTTCAAAAAAGGGAATGCCCTCAATTTCCGCTAAATTTACCACCCGTGACTCCGCCACATCTATGTACTGATAAATTTGCCCCAGTTGCAAAAGGGGAAGACGGTTCAACCCCAAAATGCTTTGGCTACTGGTGTAGAGGAGCCGCCAGTTACCATCTAGCAAATTTTTCTCCCGGAGTGGCTTGGGGTGGGGGTTATAGTCCTCCAGTTTTTCCACAGCGGAAAGAATGGTTACCCGGTCTCGATCCGACGCCAATAGTCCCCGATTCTTGCCGGCGATCGCCTCTAGGAGGTTGGTTTTAAAGTCCATACTGGCATCCATACTATTGGCCACGGCTAACTTCGTCGAAAATTCCATTGGGTAGTTATACCAATTATCCCACGTTGGCTGGAATTGGCGATCGGGGGGATAACCTAAGCAGATTGCAACCAATTGAGGGTTTCAGGAAAGCGGGGAATGGATTGAATTAACTTTTGGGTGTAGGCACTCTGGGGATTTTCAATAATTTCCTGGGCCGTGTTGATGGGTTCCGCCAGTTGCCCCCGGTTCATCACCATAATGCGATCGCCCATGAAACGAACCACACTCAGATCGTGGGAAATGAAAATGTAGGTCAACTGTAAATCCCGTTGCAATTCCTTGAGCAGATTCAAAACCTGGGCTTGCACCGACACATCCAGCGCCGAAACGGACTCGTCACAAATAATAAAGCGGGGATTGAGCGCCAAAGCCCGAGCAATGCAAATCCGTTGCCGTTGGCCCCCAGACAATTCGTGGGGATAACGGTTGAACCATTGGGGACTGATGCCTACCCGTTCTAGTAATTCCGTCACCCGTTGCCGTTGTTGTTTAGCCGGTTGCTTGGGTTGATGGATAATCATTGGTTCCTGGATGGCCCGGCCGATGGTCATACGGGGATTCAGGGAATTGTAGGGATTTTGAAAAATAATTTGCATTTCCCGCCTTAGGCTCCGCCATTGCTGGGATTTTTCCGGCAAAGTGATAATGTTGCGGCCATCAAAAATAACTTTTCCAGTTTGAATGGGAGTCAAGCGTAATAAAGCCCTGGCCAAGGTTGATTTCCCACAGCCAGATTCCCCCACTAGCCCCAAGGTTTCCCCCGGATAAACGGTGAAAGAAACATCATTAACTGCGGTGAACGTAGATTTTTTACCCCAAAATCCTCCTTGCCCATAGCTCACAGTCAAATTTTGTACTTCCAACAAAGCTGGTTTTTGCTGCAATCGAGCCAGGCGATCGCCTTCCTGGGCGGGGGTAATCACTTGGTAACTGGGGGCTGGGCCATCGGCATCAAGGAAATCCCCCACGGTGGGTAAATGGTCTAATTGTATTTCCAGCCGGGGACGACAGGCCAATAAACCCTTGGTGTAGGGATGGCGGGGACTATGTAAAATTTGTTCCTTCTCCCCCTGTTCGACAATTTCCCCCCGGTACATCACCGCTACCCGGTCAGCAATTTCGTTGATTACCCCCAGATCATGGGAAATGAAAATTAATGACATTTCCTGATGCTGTTTGCACAAATCCCGCAGGAGCCGCAAAATTTCTGCCTGTACCGTCACATCCAAGGCGGTGGTGGGCTCATCAGCAATTAACAAGCGGGGATTAGCGGAAATGGCCATGGCAATCATTACCCGTTGCAGTTGGCCGCCAGACAATTCGTGGGGATAACGCCGGAGAAAACTTTGCTTGCGCTGTTGGATATAATTGGCTAAATTTTGGCTTACCTTGCCCTTGGTTTGGGTTTGACCCTGAGCTAAAAATTCTTCCTCCAGTACCTCATCCCTCGGCAGAACCCTCACTTCCTGCAAAAGGGCGATCGCCTGTTGTTGGGCCTGGGTTGGGCTGACATTTTGGTGGAGACGAATGGCCTCAACAATCTGAAAACCAATGGTATAGACTGGATTGAGGGAACTCATTGGTTCCTGGAAAATCATGGCAATTTTGCCCCCCCGGTACCGTCGCCTTTCCCCCTCCGACAAGGTCATCAAATCCACTGCCGGCCCATTTCCTTGGGGATAAAAACTAATCTCACTGCTGGTTTCCACCCAACCGGGTTTCGGCACCAAGCCCATAATTCCCAGGGAAGTAACGGATTTACCAGACCCCGACTCCCCCACAATGCCGAGGATTTCCCCCCGTTCTAACCCAAAATCAATGGCCTTGACTGCCAACAATTTTTCCCTGGTATCAGCATCGGGAAAAGCAATTTCCAGTTGACGCACAGCCAAAATCGGGTCATTCATAGATCTCTGGGGAGGGGAAAAGTTGCTAATAGGAGATGATGGCAGTTTTCTTACAAATCCCGAGGGAGCATTGGCAGAGCAAATCAAGCCAATAAAATGCATCCCAAGAATTTGCCACTCAAACTCTAGCAAACAGAGCCGCAAAAGCCACGGTAGCTCCTAATTTTCCCCCTTATCCCCATGGGTAGCCTTTGACCTTTAATCCGATTCCACTGGGACAAAATCCAAATGGTTAAATAGGGTGGTGACAAAGCTGAACAGTAAAAACGGCAGCGAAAGTACCAACACCAAACCCACTGTGGCCAGGGCATAGACCGGCCTGGTACTGCTGGCCAACGCTAGGGCCGATGCCAAGGAAAGAAAAATTACAATCAACCAGACAATAATTTGGCCGTAAATATCCCCAAAGGATAGGGTACAGACCATGCGATATTTAGGTAAGTCTTGTTCCATCATTAAAAAATCCTATGTTGTTGACGGGGAAACGTTAACCCCTGCCAGGGCTAACAACATTGACCAATGGTCAAAGCGGCAATTGGCCAAAATTCTAAAGGATATTTCCGTTAATGATGTTAAGTTTTGAGACAGGGTTAATGGGAGCTTAAATTTTGTCCCTGCTCCAAAGCCCAAAACCATTACTGGTATTATGCTGGGAGTGCATTCGGCGATCGCCAAAGGTTTGTCCCTAGAGTTCTTGAATCTTAAAAATTTTTCCATTCTCCATTTCCATGAAACGACGAAAACTTATTCGTACTGCTGGAGCCGGGTTGCTGGCCGTTGCTGGAGTCCAAATTGGCGATCGACTCAGACCAGCCACTGCCCAGGCTAGCTCTGGTTTACAGGTGGAATGGTTGGGTCATAGCGCTTTTTTGTTTTCCGCCAACGGCTTCCGTATCCTGGCCAATCCCTTTCGGGCCATTGGTTGCACCAAGGGATTTCGTTTGCCTAGGGTACAAGCGGATTTAGTACTCATTAGCTCCCAACTGTGGGACGAAGGGGCAGCGGAGAACTTACCAGGCAACCCAAGAATTTTATTTGAACCGGGCAGTTACGATATTGGTGGCATCCAATTTCAGGGCATCAGTGCGCCCCACGATCGCCTGGGAGGAAGAAGGTTTGGTCAAAACGTAGTCTGGCGTTGGAGTCAGGGAGGCATTCGGGTGGTACACATGGGGGGAGCGGCTTCTCCCATCACCGAAGAACAAAAAATTCTTTTGGGCAGTCCCGACCTAGCCCTAATTCCTGTGGGGGGCGGGCCGAAAAACTACGACGCCGCCGAAGCCAAGGCCGCCATGGAAGTGCTCAATCCCCGCATGGTAGTACCTACCCAGTACGCCACTCCTGCCGCTGACCGGGCGAACTGTGACCTCCAAACTCTGCAACCCTTTTTGGATTTGGTGGAAGGGATGAATATCCAACGGATTAATAGCAACCGCCTCTCCCTTCGGGCCAATAATCTGCCAGCGGAAGGCACCTTGATCCGCATCTTCAGTGAACAGGGATTGTTAGCCTAAGAGGCACCGGCAAACTTGCAGAGAACGAAATCAGACTTTTTGGCAGACTTCCTACAGGGAACTTTGCCCTGTTTTGCGTTGCGTCGCTAGGTAGGTAAATACAGATTTATCCCCAATGTCTGGATCAAGGGGTTGCCTTGCCTTCCTGGCCACAAAAATGAGGAATAAAACGCTGGCTAAAATCATCCCTGTTTTGGCCACGGTCAACGGCAATATCCCAGCCAAATGACCTAATAGCAAGAGGGGAATAAGGGCGGTTAAAAATTTAGTTTCCAAGCGATTGAAACAAAAGGCTTCCTTAAAGAAGATTCCCGTCAGGGCGGCAAAGGTAAAGCCAATACCAAGGACAGTCCAGGGTCGACCATAGACTGTAGTCACTAGGACTTCTGGGTAGGCAAAACTGAAGTAAAGAGCCGCGGCAGTGCCGATCGCCCAGAAAATTTGCAAAGTGCGGTGAAGTACGACTAGGTAAATATGAATCGTCCAGAGGCTCAGTCCCAAACCCGCTGTCATTAGCCAAAAGCAACCTGTGGCCAGTTGGAAATTAACGACCAAGGGCTGAAAAGGTTGGGCTAAACCTATGCCCACCCCCAGGCTAAATCCTCCGGCGGCCAGGGCCAAGCCAGTGCGGTAGAGCATGACCTCCCGGCGATCGTGGTCATTGACAGTGAAGGGGCCAAATTGCCCTTGGTAGGTGGGGTTGACAGTGGTACTTTCCAACATAATCGTTGCTCCCAAATCAGCACAGTTAGGGCCATTTTTAGCCACGGATAACCATTAATCCTAATTATCCCAGGTTAACCCCGCCATCAGGGGATTTTATGGCGATCGCCATTGCTATTGTGACCCAGACAAAGATAGAATCTAAGCAATCTAAAACCTAAATTACATAACCAAAGGTGAATGTCACCTAAAAATGTTCAACGGCCTGTTGGTCTACGGAGCCACCGGCAGGATTTAACTTGGTGTCCGGAAGCTTCCCAGTGAATCCCTAGGGAAATGTTTGAACATATTCTTGGTTTTTAGTGATTTTAACCTAGTGTAAAAAGGAGGAACTGGCCATGGTCGGTTTGGAGGCTTGTATTTTCGTGACGGTGATCATCGGCTTTTTGGCCCTGATTTATAAACCCAATCTGTTTATGAAAATCATTGCCATGGATGTGATGAGTACCGGGGTAATTGCCTATTATTGCCTGACCGCTTCCCGCACCGGCTTCCTCACTCCCATTATCACTGGGAAAAAATCGACTTTGACCTATGCCGATCCTGTGCCCCAGGCAGTGATTTTAACGGCCATTGTCATTGGCCTTTCGATTCAGGCGTTGATGTTGGTGGCCACCATGAAGTTGGCCCAGGAGAATCCCACCCTAGAAGTAAGGGCGATTGAGAAACAGTACTGGCCATGACCTTATTTGCAATTCCAGCGGAATTTAATGCTTTGCCCTGGTTAACCGGGATTATTTGCCTGTCTTTGATGGCGGGGTTTAGTGGCTACCTATTGCCGGCGACGGTCCGATTTTTAACGTTGGCTGTTTGTTTGCTGACCCTCGGTTTGGCCTATTTGGCATTTACAGTGCCTGATGTCCAGTCCTGGGTATTACTAGACAGCTTTGGCGTCACCCTACAGCTAGATGCCCTGGCGGGCTATTTCCTGCTCACCAATGCCCTGGTTACCTTGGCGGTGTTGGTTTATTGCTGGAACACCGGCCGTTCAGCTTTTTTCTATGCCCAATTAATTATTCTGCACACTAGTCTGAACTCCGCTTTTCTCTGTGCGGATTTCATGAGTCTTTATGTGGCCCTGGAAGTGGTGGCGATCGCCGCTTTTTGCCTGATGACCTATCCCCGGGAACCCCGGATTATTTGGTTGGGACTGCGCTATCTCCTGCTCAGCAACACGGCCATGTTGTTTTACCTAATCGGTGTGGCCTTGGTGTACACCAGCAATGGGTCCTTTGCCTTTAGCGGTTTAACGGAAGCTCCCCCCGAGGCGATCGCCTTAATTTTCTTGGGTTTAATGACCAAAGGGGGTATTTTTCTGGCGGGATTATGGCTGCCCCAGACCCACGGAGAAGCGGCCACACCGGTTTCGGCCATCCTATCTGGGGTGGTGGTCAAAGCAGGTATTTTGCCCCTGTTGCGCTGCAGTATGTTGTCGGACGAATTACAGATGCTGGTGCAGGGTTTGGGGATAATAACGGCCCTGTTTGGAGTGGCCTACGCCATCCCAGCCCAAGATAGCAAAAGAACCCTGGCTTTTAGTACGGTCTCTCAAATGGGTTTCATCCTCGCCGCCCCTGTTGCCGGCGGTTTTTATGCCCTGACCCATGGATTGGCCAAAGCTAGTTTGTTTTTGTTGGCAGGCAGTTTGCCCAGTCGGGAATTCAAAGTTTTACAGAAGAATCCGATCTCCTTTGGCTTTTGGGTTCCCCTTGTCCTTGCCAGTTCCTCCATTGCTGGGTTTCCCCTCTTGGCAGGCTTTGAAGCTAAAACCCTTACCTTAAAAGGATTACCACCCTGGTTGGCTATCTCTTTAAACGTCGCGGCGATCGGGACTGCAATTATTTTTTGCAAGTTTGTTTTTCTCCGGCCTAGCTCTACAGGGAAATCTTTGCCCACAAATCTTTCCATTGCTCTGGGGCTTCTCTTGACGGCATTGGCCGTGGGAAACATCGTCTACTGGCAAGCTTTTACCCCCATTAATGTCCTCAAGGCCATTGTGATTTGTGGTGTAGGAGCCGGAGTCTATGTACTGGTTGTAAAAAAACTCGGACTGAAACTCCCCGATGCCGGGGAAAAGGTCGACCACTTGATCGGCATGATGAGCATCAGCTTAACCCTATTATTCGCTTGGATTTTGACATGATTGGTGTCTTAGATTTGGGGCTACGGCTCACGATTTGGTTTTTGCTCACATCGGACTTGAGTCTGGTGAATATTTTGATTGGCATCACCGTAGCGTTGCTAATCCCCCGTCGCTACGTTGCTTCGTCGGTGTGGCGAGACGGACTACGCATTGGGCGGGAAATTCTCATCGCCATTCCCCAGGCCTATTGGGAAGCGTGGCAAATGATTCTCCGACCCCACACTGAGGAAGTGGTGGAAATGGAACGGGTCAAACCCCAACGCACCCCAGGACTAGTTTTTCTTGATATTTTCCTCATTACCTTTACCCCCAAAACACTGGTGCTGAAGTACCATGAAGCGGGGTGGTATGAGGTCCACAAAGTCACAAGACGGAGGCGGCCATGACTTTCTTGGTGTGGTTGATGGTGTTGGCTCTGGTTATTCCCCTGGTGGCAGCGGTGCAGCAGGAAGATGTTTGGTCAAAGATGCTGGCCTTTGCCAGTGTGGCCACCAAAACTTCTGTGTTGATTTTGATCATTTCCGTCATGCGGGATGACTGGATGATCGGAGTGGTGGGGGTTTTGATTCTCAGCGTCGGTAATGCCTCCTTGATGTTATTAGCCCAGGTTTTAAAACGGTTGGAACAGACATGATTAATTTAGTTGCCAATATTTTGATTGCCATGGGGACTTTTTTTTGGCTTTGGGGCACCGCCCCTTTACTGGGAAAACGTTCCTCTGTGTTCAAGCTCCATAGCCTTTCCATCTCTGACACGTTGGGATCGATGGCGATCGTGGTGGGCTTGTTGTTGAAACTGTCGCGGGAATGGCCATTGCTGTTGCTGGCGCTCATTTCCCTGGCGCTGTGGAATACGGTACTGGGCTACGTGTTGGCCTATTGTGCCAGCGGTGGGGAGGAGAGAATTAGTGATGCTTGATTTTGGCGCTTGGTTACAAAATACCGATGGCATTGTCCTGGCGATCGCCGTTTTATTGCCGGTAAGTGCCAGTTTGGTGGTGGTGCAACGCAATCCCTATCAGGCCCTGGTGATGCGGGGGATTTTAGGGGCGGTGGCAGCCTTGGTATATGCCCTGTTGGGGGCGGCGGATGTGGCATTAACGGAGGCGTTGGTGGGCACCATGTTGTCGATTACGCTCTATGCGGTGGCAGTGCGGTCTTCCCTCACTTTACGGGTGGGAATTTTGCCCCCCCTAGGCCCATCCCCCCAATCCTTACCCCCCGATGTGCACCAAGCCATCTCAGCGGCGATCGCCCCCTACCATCTCCGCTTACAAATTGTGCCCTGTCCCCTAGATAGTGAAACTGTGTCTCCCCAACAATCTCCCCAGGTTATTTTTGACCCGGCCGCCCCGGCCCTGTTGACCCCCATTGAGCGTTTGGCAGAAATCTTCTCCGCCACCATTCCTTCCAGTCAACTAAAAGTGGTGTTGACTCCCATTAACCCCATTCCTTCTTCCCAGGAGGTAGTCCGATGAAATGGATTTATGTGCTGGCGGCGATCGGCTTTTACTTGAAAATGATCCTGCTCCCCAACCTGGTAGTACCGGTGGAGGAGTTTTCCGAACTGTCCATTGTGGAAACCATTGCCCAGGAAAGTGGCGTACCCAACGTCGTATCAGGGATTATTTTCCGCAACCGTCTCTACGACACCCTATTTGAGGTGGTAGTGTTTACCATTGCCATTATGGGAGTGAGGTTTTTGCTGGCGGATGAACAACCCGTTGCAGTGGTGCATCAATTTACCGACCATCCTTCCATTGTTTTAGCCAGATTGGGGGCCACCATTGCCGCTTTGATCGGTGTGGAACTGGCCCTGCGAGGCCATCTCAGTCCAGGGGGAGGATTTGCGGCCGGGGTAGCCGGGGGCACAGCCATTGGACTGGTGGCCATCACTGCACCACCGGAATGGCTCCATCAGCTTTACCAACGTTGGCGGGCCGCCACCCTAGAAAAAATTTCTGTGCTCCTCTTCATTGCCCTAGCGGCCTGTAGTTTACTGGGGTTGGCCCTGCCTATGGGGGAAATGGGAGCCCAACTTAGTGGCGGTTGGATTCCCTGGTTGAATATCCTGGTGGCCCTCAAAGTGGCGATCGGTTCCTGGGGGGCAATTTTGGTCTTTATTCGTTACCGGGGGTTATTGTGAGTTGATGGTTCATCGCCCTGGGGAATTTCCCCGTTGCATGGTGGTAGTGGTCAAAATACTGCCCCAGCCCCATGGCATGGCAACCTGATTCTTTTCCCCCTTTCCCCCCAAGGCTATGGTTCCCACTCTCCGCTTTTATGTCTGCCTGCTGCTCATTGGCGGAGGGGCCATGGTGGTGGCCCGGATGAGTACTATTCCTAACGCAGTGGGGACTTTGGCCATAGCAGATAGCTTACTTTTTTTGCTGACAGCAATTGACTATATGCGAGGCAAGAAGCGAAAAATAACCGTGCAACGGCAGCCCCTGGCACCCCTTTCCATTGGTCGAGAAAATCCCGTTACCATTACAGTGGCAAATTCTGGCCCATCGGCGATCGCCAAAATTAAAGATGATTATCCCGCCCCATTTTTGGCCACGAATGAGATCAAGACGGCCCAAGTTTTACCCCAGGGCAGCACTCAGTTAGGTTACCAAGTACAACCCCATCAGCGGGGGGAATACCGTTGGGGCAAGGTGAATGTGCGGCAATTATGTCCCTGGCAACTGACTTGGCACCAATGGGCAGTGGGCGAGGGGGAAACGGTGACTGTCCACCCCGATTTAATGGGGCTCAAATCCTTGACTATTCGCTTGGCCCAGGCCACTACGGGGAACCTAAGACAAATGCGCAAGCTTGGTTTAGGCACAGAATTTCGGGAACTACGGGACTACCAAGCGGGGGATGATCTGCGGTATTTGGATTGGAAAGCTAGTGCCAGAAGGGGCATTCCCCTTATGCGGGTGTTGGAGCCAGAACGGGAACAGACGGTGATTATTTTGCTTGACCGGGGCCGGTTAATGACCGCTTGGGTGCAGGGACTACAGCGCTTTGATTGGGCACTGAACACCAGTTTGGCCCTAGCAGTGACCGCTTTACATCGAGGCGATCGCCTGGGCATCGGGGTATTTGACCGGACAGTGGTGAGTTGGTTGCCCCCAGAGCGGGGTTTGCATTACTTGCCTAAATTATTGAAAACCTTGAGTCCAATTCAACCAGTTTTGCAAGAACCGGATTACGGTGCGGCGATCGGTCAACTGGTGCAACAACAAACTAGGCGAGCCCTAGTGGTGTGCATCACCGATTTAATTGATCCCACTGCTTCACGGGAATTGCTCACTGCCCTCACTCAGCTAGCCCCCCGTTATCTGCCCTTTTGTGTTACCTTGCGGGATCCCCAGGTGGACCAATTAGCCCATTCCCCGGCCGCTACAGTTAGTAGTGCTTACCAACAAGCAGTGGCCATTAATCTATTGCAACAGCGGCAATTGGCCCTGGCGAAACTGAAGCAAAAAGGAGTTTTAGTCTTAGATGCCCCGGCGGACAAAGTGAGTGAACAGTTGGTGGATCGTTACCTACAACTCAAAGCCCGCACCCTGCTTTAGTCATTTAGTGTGTGCTTGAAAGCTTCAAAGTAATGGCTCTATACCTCCCAAATCACCATCAAATTCCCCCCTTATCAAGGGGGGTTAGGGGGGATTAAATACACTCAAGGAAGGTCAGTCGAGATTAACCACTCCTATCAAGGGGGGTTGGGGGGGATTAAATACACTCAAGAAAGGTCAGTCGAGATTAACCACTCCTATCAAGGGGGGTTAGGGGACAACTCAACATCTCCAACCGATTCCTAGGCCCATGGGGGAATTGACCGAAATTAGACCGAAGTAGGATTGCCACTGACCAGTTGCTGAAGAAAATCCAAATTGAGAATTTCAATCGTGGCCCCCTGGCGCAAAATTAGGCCCTTTTTCTCCAATTTACTCAATGTGCGGGTGACGGTTTCCCTAGTAACTCCACTGAGAATGGCTGTTTCTCGGTGGGGCAAATTCGGTATTAATACCCTATGTTTTTTGGTGCTTATTCTATTTTCCTTCTGTTGCACCAATTCCAGCAAAATATGCGCCACTTTGGTCATACTATCTGCTTCCCTTAGACGAAAATATTGGTTTAACTTTCTCAGACGTTTGGACGCAAAAATAGCTACCTGAATACTAGCTTGGGGATCTTCCTTGAGCAAATTTAGGAAATCTTGGGTAGGAATACTCCAGATCTTGGCAGGGGACAGAGTGACCGCTTCCTTGGGGTTCCAGTCTTCTTCCACGGCGGCGATCGCCCCCACCATCTCGTCCGGACCGTAAAGAGTATAGATATTATTTTTTGAAGATTCATCAATGGCACATACCTTGATCCAACCTTCAGCAATAAAATAAATTGAACCCCCGTAATAATTTTCAAATAACATTGACTGACTACAGGGATAATTACGAAAGCTTAGGTAAGTAATAGTTTGCATCAACAAATCTTTTGATAAGGCCCGGAAAAAAGAAATTTCGTTGGCCAATTGTTTAAGTTGTTTTGCTGCAGGCTTTTGCGGTGCCATTACAATGTGTCCAAATAATAACCAAATCCCCCTCTAGTCACCGTCATCCCACTGATTACAGGGATAAATTGCAAACAGGTAGACTATTTTAGTGCTCAGCATCACAACCTTAAGTGCGTTGATTAACAATCATATGCTGTAAATTAAATTAACATTGTAGGTGATGTTAGTTGTCACCCATCCTATGCCAATGTGTGTTTGATTTGACTATAAATAACCCAGAGATTTTTCTTAAAAACTTCATTGTCAAGTCTTATACTTTGTTGTCAAAAATCCCCCCACCCCCCATCTGTTTCCGATGATTTGACTAACCTTGGTTGTCTTTAAGAGGAACTTAAAATCCCTTTATTTAAGCTTTAAATTCCATTATTACACTGTAATTTAACGGAAAATAAGTAATAAAAATCCGCCAACGGCCTTCCCCTACTCGCCAGAATCCCCGCTGACTATGTACAAAATCCCATTTCCCAAATTCCACTCAATTTTACTTTTGGCCAGGAATTACCAAAGGGCCTCTCCGGCTTCCGGATACACCCTCATGGAGTTGGTGGTGGTAATGGTGATGATTGGCATCCTGTCGGGGATAGTGATAAACGCCAGGCCATGGTACGAAAATCCGCTGAAAAATAGTCAAGACCGTCTCCAGAGTGCAATTAAGTTGGCTAGAACCCGTGCCGTGAACACGACCTCCACCTATCGTATTAATGCTGATCCCAGCAATCCCAATGAGGCTATCAAGGTACAAAGGATTAGAAGCGGTAGCTGTCAAGCTAATGCCACCCTCCGTCAAGACGCCCTGGCGACCGATACCACCATTGCCCTGAATAGTGTGACTGGATTTGCCATTGGTGATCGTGTGAGTGTAGGGGGAACCCAGGCAGATGTGCTTTCAGTCAACTTCGGCGATAACACCTTAACCTTGGGAAGCACCGTAGGGGCGAAAGCGACGGGGACGACGGTGACAACCGTTAAAAACTGGAAGAATGATGGGGCGTTCCTAGAAGAAGACCTTAACATCAACAAAAAAAGCTCCCAGACTGACCCTGATGTCCGCTTGGCAGGAAAATTTGGCGGTACGGCAGTGACTGGATGGTCTATCTGCATTAACAGCAGGGGTTTAGTGAGTCTATTTAATGCCGATGGCATAGTCAATAGTGAACTCAATCTAGTTCTAACTAATTCTCGTACTAATGAAGAGGCAAAAGTCACCGTTGCCCCCGGTGGAGCCATGGGAAATTAGAAATGAATAAAATGAATAGTTGTTAAAACAAATTTTGGGAAATTTTTAGTCAAAGGACTCTAGGCAATGCAAACAAAACAACGACTTAAACTATTCAAACTCAGAGCGGTGGACGGGGGCTTCACCATGACAGAAAACCTCGTTTCCCTCATTATCCTCAGCATTACCCTGGCGGCAATGTTGCCTGCCTTTATGAGCTTTGGTATGCAGAATGCCAAGAATCGCCAGCTCAGTGGAGCTACTGCTGTGGCCAATAACTTGATGAGCGATCTCCGCCGTCAACCGATGAATGATCTGAACAGCAAGTTGGGCAAAACAGTGCTAACGAATGTGCCGGGACAAAATGGCGATAAATATCAGGTTGATCAGTATATCTGCACTAAGGGCACCACTTTAAATCCAGCCAATCCCGCTGGAACCTGTTCCACAACAGTGGGGGAAAACGATTTTGCCCGCCAAATCTTACTTGAAGTTAAAGCCCCCAATAATCCCAATGAAACTATCTACCGTGTACAAACTGTTTTTGCTCGCCTCCGCATCCGCTCCTAATTTTGCCCGTAAAAATAATCGGGGGGTGACCATAATCGAACTGATTGTGGGGATGGTTATCGCTGGCATTTTAATTCAGCTAGCCTATTTTGCTTTTTCTGTTAACCGGGAAATGTATTTGAAAGATGCGGCAAAAAATGACACTAACCAGAATTTGAAAACGGTATTTGAGGTAGTAGGTCCCGCCATTACCCAAGCGGGGGAAGGCGTCGGCGTTGATTCGAGTTTTCCAGTTATTTCCATTGAACCTTTTCCCACTAGTTCTGACAATTCAAAACTGACTGTTCGTCAATTGAAAGTATCAACTAAACTGAGAATTTGTCAGGATCTCGCGGCTGGAGCCCAGACATCAATTACGGTGCTGACATCCGACCTTGCCGCACCGGCAGGTTGTGTTCCGGTGGATGGCAATGGGGATAATTATCCCGATGATTGGTTGGAGTGGAGAAGCTATCGACAAAGTAATGGCGGCACTCTGAGAATTTATATTTACGATGGTAGTGGAAGGCTTGAACCGCTTAATTACACTGGGGAAAAAGTCTATGATGCTAGCGGGGCGGCCATCACAGGTACCCCTAGCGCAAACCAAGTTGCTTCAGCTTCCATTGATGTTACAGGTACTCTTGCTAATGCCTACACTGCCGGGGGGGCAACCAGATTAATAATTGTGGAAGAGCGTACCTATCAACTCAACGGCAATACTCTCCAGACAATTATTGACAGTGGATCTCCGATTAATCTCATCAATAATGTTGGCCAGTTCACCGTTAGGGCGGCAGTGAGACAGGGCAGTACTGTCTCCCAATGTACAAGACTTCTTCCCCAAACCAGTAGCTTTACTTGCAGTCCCACTTTGGCGGAAACCTACAACTGGTCCCAAATTGATGGCATTGAAGTTACCAGTAAACCCAGCCTTGCTAGCAATACTCCTGGGCTGTCTACTACCAACATTGATAACATTAATAGCCGAATCCAAACCCAAATTTTTTATCCCCGTAATTTGATTAATTTTTAAATGGGCAAAATTTAATTATTTTCTATTGTTTTATTTTCTGCTCTAACTTAGTTTATCTTTCTTCCTATTCGTCAAAACCATGAAACCTAAATTTAACGCTGTTGGTAATATTCGCCTCACCCTATTTCTATTTTCTAGAAATCCCAAGGGTAACCCTAGGGGCTATATGCTCTTTCTGGTGGTGTCCCTACTGATTACCCTATCCGGTTTATTGGTGGCCTATGCAATTTTGGCTAAGGTTCATAGCCTATCTGCCAAAGGAACAGCCACGGGAAGTAGCGGTTTCTACGGTGCAGAAGGCGCCCTCAATATGCGAGTGGAGGAATTGCGGGATGTTTTTCTCAGTGATAGAAACCCCAGTGGCACCAGTCCAAGCTCTTTAGATCAATGTCTACAACAGACCAGTATGGGCAGTGGAGATTTCCGTTGTAAGGTGGCAAGCTTTGCCTCCCCTGACAAAAATATGGCCAACATTATGGCCTACAGCTATGTGGTGCCCAAGAACGGTGGTGTGGCCATCCAGGGCACAGTGCCCCCTGGGGAGACTTTTCAGGGCTTGAATATGCTGGAAAGTCGTTATGACATCAGTTCCGTTACTGCCAAGGAAAATGCCAATCCTGACGAAGTAATCGCCATGACGGAAATGACGGTGAAAAGTAGGCAAATTCCTATGTTCCAGTTTGCGGCTTTTTATCTCAACGATTTGGAAATCCTACCTGGGCCAAATATGACCCTAGGGGGGCCAGTGCACACCAACGGCAGTCTGTTTTTGGGGGCGAATAACGTACTAGCGATTACAGGGCAAGTGACAGTGGGTCAAGATTTGTTCAATCGCCGTAAAAACGACAACAGTACTTATCCCAATGGTCGGGTGCGAATAGCTAATAGCGCAGGGACTTTGCTTAATCTCCTAGAGGGGGGAACCGGGAGTACTGCCCAAACAACAGCAGCTATGATACCGGCCAATGTCAATGCCACGTGGGGAAGTCAGGTACAGCTAGATGTTGAAGCATTGTCCATTCCCACCATCAGCTCCCTGGGGGCAGGGGGCAATTATTCTCAACAGGCTGATATTAACTTTGTTTATGCTCCAGAGAAAACTGGTGTTAATGTCCCTGGTATTGGCACGACTATCATTCCATATAACGTCACAGCCACCAAACGTGATGCGCTGGGGGTTGGGACTGCCACACCGCTGACTAATGCCCAATTAGCCAGTTTACGTCAACCAATTTTAGCAACGGGAGCCGCCGTAACGGCGGGGGTTTGTACCCCTGTCACTGCCCCAGTTGTCACCGGTTTGCTCCCAGGCCAAATTACCGATTTACCTAATGCACTCCGCAGGGCAATTCTGTCCCAGACCACTCCAGTTCCTTTCTCTGCTATGGGAGCGGCTTTAAATAGCACTGTTGGGGTCAGGAATGCATTAGAGACAAATCTTGGAGTTTTAACCACTGCTCAACAAACTCTGATACGGGCCTTGACTCCTAATCAAATTGCCGCCCTGGCTGGTGGTTGTTTTATCAGTGCCCCCATTCAGCATCCCAACACCACAGGCTATACCGGTGGAGTGAGTTTTATCAATAACCGTGAACGCAGTCCTGGCAATAATTTCAGGGCCATGAGCCTGATGCAGATCAACATAGAAAGTCTGACTGTTTGGAATTTTCAGGGAGTTTACCTTAATGACACTGGGACGGGCTTAGTTTCTGCTAATCAACTGTTATTTGCTACGGCAACAGCGGACACTGCTGCTCCGGCTAATTCCTTCCAAAGATTGGGTTTGGCTGGTTCTGATACCAGCAGCAATGGTCTGGTTTTCCATGCCACTGTCAGTGCCGGTGCTACCCCAAACCCTAGCACCAATGCTAGCCCCTACGGATTTGCTTTGGTAGGGGGCGGACAATTGCCTGGACTAGCAGAAACTACCAATAACTTTGATCCTACTGGTTTAACTTTTGTTAGTGACCAAGCGATTTATCTTGTGGGAGACTATAATCACAGGGATGTATCCGGTACTAATCCTACTTGGCAACCAGCGAGTATTTTGGCTGATTCATTAAATGTTCTTTCACGGCGGTGCATAGATAATACTGATCAGCAACTTCGCAAGGCGAGCGGTACGGGATGCGGTGGCGGTGCTTTTAACACAACGATCAATTCTGCCTTTCTTTCGGGTACGGATATTACTAACTCAACTGAGACCCCCGGATACAATGGTGGATTGGAGAACTATCCTCGTTTCCATGAAAATTGGGGTACTCTAACCTATACCGGATCTTTTGTTAGTACAGGCACGCCGGAGAAAGTTACAGGGCGATGGAGCAATCAGCTATACGGTGCACCGACTCGGGCTTGGGCCTACGAGACTCGCTTCAATAATGCGAAGAATTTACCGCCCCTGTCTCCCCGATTTGTATTTCTGAAACAAGAGGGCTTCTCCCGTAAATTTGATCAGTAAAATTTGCACATTGCTCTTCCATCATTGCCTGGGAAGTCACTATTTCAGTTGTCAAATTTGAGCGTTGTTTAGAATTGGTTTGAGTAGTTGTAATTAAAATTCCTTGAGCTTTGGCGATTAATCTTTCCTGGCCTCCCTTGATAAAAGTGATTAATCTTCCCTAGCTTTCCTTGACAAGGGCGATTAACCTTCCCCTCTAGCCCTCATATTAAAAGTGGTTAATCCCCCCTAGCCCCCCTTATTAAGGGGGGAAATTTTTGGTAGGCGTTCTCTTTTAAGGAAAATTGCAATTTAGTGGTGCCAATTTATTGCCCCGAGCTTTTCAAGCATACTCTTGGGCAGAAAAAGGACTTCCACTGTACTGTATTAGATGGTGCCTCAGCCTAAAATCGCTGTTTTTTTGTCTCTGTCTATTTTTCTGTCCATACTGTGACCAAACCCATTGCTCCTCTCCTCAGCCTGTTAAATTACAGTCGGGTTCATCGTACCAAAATTTACTGGGCGATCGCCTGCTCCCTGCTGAATAAGATTTTTGATCTGGCCCCGCCCGCCCTAATTGGTTTAGCGGTGGATGTGGTGATCAAACAGCAGGATTCTTTCTTGGCCCGCTGGGGCATTGTGGCAGTGGAAAGCCAACTGCTGGTGCTGACGGTGGTTTCGGCGGTTATTTGGGCCCTGGAATCAATTTTTGAGTATGCCTACGAGCGGCTTTGGCGTAACCTCGCCCAGGATATCCAACACGATCTACGCTTGGATGCCTATGCCCATTTGCAACAGCTAGACCTGGCCTATTTCGAGGAAAGGAGTACCGGGCGGCTGATGGCCATTCTCAACGATGACATCAACCAGTTGGAAAGGTTTTTGGATGTGGGGGCCAACGAAATTTTGCAGGTGCTGACCACGGTGGTGGTGATTGGCGGCGCCTTTTTTGTCATTACCCCGGACATTGCCTGGATGGCCGTGGTGCCCATGCCCTTTGTTCTGTTGGGGTCAATCTACTTTCAGTCTTTGCTCACTTCTCGTTATGCCCTGGTGCGGGAAAAGGTTAGTAATTTGAACAGCCGCCTCTCCAATAACCTCAGCGGCATTATGACGATTAAAAGTTTTGCCACGGAGGCGGAAGAGGTGGAACGGCTCCGGCAAGATAGTGATGCCTACCGAGACAGTAATCAACGGGCGATCGCCTTGAGTGCGGCCTTTGTGCCCTTGATTCGGGTGATTATTTTTGTCGGCTTTTCCACCATTCTCTACTTCGGTGGTTTAGATGCGGTGCGGGGCAACTTGGCTGTGGGCAGTTACAGTATGCTGGTCTTTTTAACCCAACGACTGCTCTGGCCGTTGACGGGTTTGGGTAAAACTCTCGATCTATATCAACGGGCCATGGCCTCCACCCAGCGGGTAATGCAACTTCTGACAACCCCCATTCAAGCCCATCCGGGGGAATTGAGTCTCCATGCCAGCCAAGTTCAGGGAGAAGTAGTTTTCCAAAATATTAGCTTTGCCTATCCCCAACGTTCAGCGGTGTTAAAAAATATTTCCCTACGGGTACCGGCAGGGCAAACCATTGGCATTGTGGGGGCAACGGGGTCAGGGAAAAGCACTCTGGTCAAGTTATTACTGCGCTTATACGAGTGGGACAGTGGAGATATTTTGCTCGATGGGGTAGATCTAAGAAAATATTTTCTGGGGGATTTACGACGCAGTATTGGTTTGGTGAGCCAGGATGTATTTTTATTCCATGGCACAGTGCGGGAGAATATTGCCTACGGCAGTGCCGATGCCACTTTGTCCCAAATTCAACGGGCGGCCAACTTAGCAGAGGCAGAAGAATTCATCGAGCAATTGCCCCAGGGTTACGACACCATCATCGGTGAACGGGGACAAAAACTTTCCGGGGGTCAACGGCAACGGCTGGCGATCGCCAGGGCCATTTTGAAGAATCCCCCCATTCTCATTTTGGATGAAGCCACATCAGCGGTGGACAATGAAACGGAGGCGGCCATTGTCCGTTCCCTCGAAAAAATTACCAGAAACCGCACCACCATCACCATTGCCCATCGTCTTTCCACTGTGCGCTACGCTGACCAAATTTATGTGCTGGAAAACGGCATGGTCGAGGAAATGGGCAACCATGAAAGCTTGCTGGCAAGGCAGGGAGTATATGCCAAACTCTGGCGGGTGCAAACCGGTTTGAGGAGTGGGGTTAGTTAGCTCCAGTCTGGAGATAATCGGATTTTTGAAATCCCTACCCTTACCCAATGGGACTAATCGATCCAGATGCGCTCTTCCCAATCCTTTTCTGCAGTGGATTTAGCGCTATCTCCCAAAACCGAAGCTAGGTCGAAATCTTCCCGGTTGGAATTGGTGGTAGAACTATCATTTGCAGGAGTTTGCTTGGTTTTACCGGTGCGAGTCTTACCGTTACCAGAACTGCTAGCAAAGGGATTAAGGATAATACGTCCACCATTATCGTTTGCACGGGAGGGGGTGACTCGGTCCCGGGAAGGGGTATTGATGGGGGCGCGGCGATCGCCAATTCCCTGGGTTTCGTGGCCCGTTTCCGTTTGCAGGCGAGTATCCCGGCCCAAAGCGATGTTGGCCTGGGTGTTCCTGCCCTGAAAAGCGGAGGTAGTTTTAGCTTCCGGTACCAAATGTTCGAGGAAATAATCAAGGGTCTTTTGCTTCACCCAACCCTTGAGCACCGCCACTGAACCAAACCTGATTCCCAATTTACGTTGTTCTTCTAGGATTAAATTAACCTGTGCCTCCTGTAGCAAATAGGCCTGCTGTAGGTAGTAGCCTAGGGGGCGGCGATCTCGAGTTTTAACCATTCGGGGCCAGGACTCGGCAAAAAAGTCGGCGGTTTCCTGGTGTAGCCAACCCCGCACCACCAAAATTTCCCCGATGAGTAGAGGTGAGTATTGTTGATCCTGCAGGGCAACCTGTATCTGAGCCTCGGTGATTAGATCAGCATCCCTTAAAATTTCGCCTAGTAACTGAGAACAGGGGGACTTAGCCATGACAGTAAATTCACGAAAAAGGGCGGCTTATCAGCGAGGAGATACTGGCAGTTTTGGGGCGCAAGGACGGAAAAAAGTTCCTGAAAGCCCTCTAAGCCGGAAAGTCTAGCAAAATCATTGCCTGTAATGCCAAAAACTCGGATATATTGACTAAAGCCGATAGGAGCCATCATAAGCGATCTTTTCACCAATTGTCATTACCAAAAAAATTAAAGTTTGGCCATACCCTAAGGACGGAATTGTTTCAGCCGCAGGGCATTAGTCACCACAGAAACGGAGCTAAAGGCCATGGCGGCCCCGGCCAGGATGGGATTGAGTAGTAGGCCAAAAAGGGGATAGAACACCCCAGCGGCCACCGGAATACCCACAACGTTGTAAATGAAAGCAAAAAAGAGATTTTGCCTAATATTACCCATGGTGGCCCGGCTAAGTTTGATGGCGGTCAAAATTCCCTGTAAATCTCCAGTGATCAAGGTAATATCACTGGCGGCGATCGCCACGTCGGTGCCAGTACCAATGGCGATGCCCACATCTGCTTGGGCTAGGGCCGGAGCATCGTTAATGCCATCCCCTACCATGGCAACCGTATTACCCTGTTGTTGTAACTGTTCCACCTGTTGGGCTTTGTCCCCTGGCCGAACCTGGGCCAAGATATGGCGAATACCTACCGTGTCGGCAATAGCTTCGGCGGTGGCTTGGTTGTCTCCCGTGAGCATATAAACTGATAAACCCAATTTTTTCAGAGCTTGTACCACTTGGGGAGAAGAGGGCTTGAGGGCATCGGCGATCGCCAGGAGGGCTTTAACTTCCGTACCTAGGGCAAACCAAATAACGGTCTTTTGTTCTTTTTCCCATTGCTGAGCCTGGCTTTGCCATGGTTGATGATCGGTCTTATTCACCCCTAGGTCTGCTAACCATTTTGGGGTTCCTAACCTGACCCATTGCCCCTGCCATTGCCCTTCCACGCCACAACCGGCGATCGCCTGGAAGTTTTGTATGTCTAACAAACTCACCTGCTGGGATTGACCGTAATTGACCACCGCTTCCGCCAGGGGATGTTCAGAATATTGTTCCAAACTGGCCGCTAACTGGACTAACTGCAAGCTTTCCTCAGTGGAGGTGGGGGGTAGGGTAAAAAAGTTGGTCACACTGGGTTTACCCTCGGTTAACGTGCCGGTTTTATCTAGCACAATGGCTGTTAACTTTTCCGCCATTTCCAAACTGCGGGCTTCTTTGATTAACACGCCATATTCCGCCCCCTTACCCGTACCCACCATGACGGAGGTGGGGGTAGCCAAACCCAATGCACAGGGACAGGCGATAATCAGCACTTCCACCAGGGTTAAAACCGCCAAAGTAATATTTCCCGTTGTGATCCACCAAGTACAAAAAGCGGCGATCGCCACCAGGATCACTGTCGGGACAAACCAGTGGGTAATGCGGTCAACAAAGTGTTGAATTGGAGCTTTGGAAGCCTGGGCTTGCTGTACCAATTGGATAATTTGAGCGAGCACGGAATCCTGCCCCAACTTAGTAACTCGGACATCCAAACTGCCGGTTTTATTCAACGTGGCCCCAATTACTTCTTCCCCCACGGTTTTAGCCACCGGTAAACTTTCCCCCGTCACCAAAGATTCGTCCACTGTGGAGTTACCAGCCTTTACCACACCGTCCACTGGGATTTTTTCCCCCGGCCTTACCCGCACCACATCATCAATAGTTAGATCGGCGATCGCCACGGTTTCCCAGCCATTTTCCGTTTTTACCAAAGCCGTCTGGGGTTGTAGCCCCATCAATTTACGGATCGCCGCCGAAGTTTCCTGTCGGGCCCGCTGTTCCAACGACCTTCCCAATAAAATCAGGGTAATCACCACCGCCGCCGCTTCAAAATAAACATGGGCCGCTAGTCCTTGGTTGGTCAACCATTGGGGAAAAAGGGTAATGGCCACGGAATAAAAGTAGGCCGCACTAGTACCCAAGGCCACAAGGGTGTCCATGGTGGCACTGCGGGTTCGTACTGATTTCCAGGCTCCCCGGTAAAATTCCGCCCCACACCAAAACTGCACTGGGGTGGCCAGGAGCCATTGCAACCAAGCATTATGGAAAATATGGGGAAAACGGGGAATATCCACTCCCAGCATCATCGGTAGAGAACCCAAAAAGAGCACTCCACTAATGATTAAACCTGTCACGAGTTTGGCGGAAAATAACGGCTTGGCCTGCTTTGTTTGCTCCGAAGAGGCCATTTCTGATTCGATCAGTTGGGCGTGATAACCGGCCCTGGCCACTGCCCCTGTCAGGCTCTCCGGGTCGATGTCCCCTTGGTAACTAACCACCGCCCGCTCCAGGGCAAAATTCACCTGGCAGGATTGCACCCCCGGCACTTTGGCGATCGCCCGTTCAATGCTGGAAGCACAGGCCGCACAGCGCATTCCCTCCAGCTGCAAATTGATGGTTTGGGCCATGGTTAATAGGTAATACTCAGTACACAGAAAAGCTTATCTTCAATTCTAGCCGTCCTAGATCGCCAGAGAGGGGAATGGTGCTGGGCCTTGCCTTGGTATAATTGCCTAGCCAAGGGCGGACGGTATCAGCGGGCAAAGTCGTTGGCAATGACCAAATTTTTAGTTTATTGAGATAAGTACATGAAAACCGCATGGGTGTTTCCCGGCCAAGGTTCCCAAGCTGTGGGCATGGGGGCAGATCTGCTCCCAACGGCGATCGCCAAGGAAAAATATCAGCAAGCAGAGGAGATTCTCGGCTGGTCAGTGGTGGAAAAATGTCAGGGGGACGAAGCCCGTTTAGCCCTGACCCAAAATACCCAGCCCTGTCTGTACGTTATCGAAGCAATTTTGACCGATTTGCTCAAAGATCAGGGTTTTGAGCCTGATTATGTAGCGGGCCATAGCCTGGGGGAATATTCTGCCCTCTACGCTGCCGGAGTGTTCGACTTTGTCACGGGTTTACAACTGGTCAAGGAACGCTCGGAAGTAATGGCTGGAGCTTCGGGAGGAATGATGGCCGCCCTGATGAAATTTGATCAAAATCAGTTACAGCAAGCCTTGACGGATAACCCAGAGGTGGTGCTAGCCAACGATAACAGCCTCGAACAAGTGGTCATTTCCGGTACGGTGGCTGGGGTAGAAGCTATTTTGGCTAACGTTAAAGCCCGTCGAGCCGTGCCATTGAAAGTCTCCGGAGCCTTCCATTCCAGTTTTATGAACGAACCGGCCCAAGCCTTTGCCCAAACCCTAGCCGCTTGTCAGTTCCAGGATGCCACTGTGCCCGTCCTCTCCAACGTGGACCCCAGCCCTACCCAAAACGGCGATCGCCTGAAGGAAAAACTAATTCAACAAATGACCGGCTCCGTACGCTGGCGAGAAACTATGGTTAATTTAGGGGAAATTGGCGCAACGGACTATTGGGAAGTGGGTCCAGGCAAAGTGCTGACTGGCCTATGCAAACGCACCTGTCCTGATCTAAACCTGAAAAACATCAAGCAGTTGGAGGATTTGAATTCCCCTTAGGAGGCGTTTTAAAAGTCCCTGGTTCTCCCAAGTTGGGCGAAAATCCAAGTCAAAATCTCCTACTCCCACCATGGCCCGATCTTCAAGGGATCAGTTTAAGAGCCTGTTTTAAAAGCCCCTCCGGTTCCCCAAATTTTGGGGAAAACTGAGTGAAAGTCCCCCAGTATTGCCGGAGCTTTAGTGAGAAGATTTAAGGGGAGGGGGCGGAATAAAACTTTCTAAACACGTCTAGGGGACACATTGAAACTTGATCCCACATTATCCTAGGTCTCCCATTCTTCCATCTGAGCTTGCTAACATTGACCTTTTGGAAGTTTGTTACCACCCCAAATTCCTCTAATATGTACAGAGCAAGCAAGAATTTTGACGGGTTGGCAGCATCCAACAAGTCTGCCATAGCTGTATTTCACCCAATTTTCTCGAAGGAGAGTCTACCGTGTCTGCCCACAAGATTCTAGTTATTGATGACAGCAAAGTTATCCGTATGCGAGTTAGGGATATGTTGCCCCAGGGAAATTTCGAGGTGATTGAAGCCAAGGACGGCCTCGAAGGTTTCAACCTGATCCAGAGTGAACGGCCTAACCTGATCATGTTGGATTTTCTTCTGCCCAAAATGAGTGGTTGGGAAGTGTTCCAATCGGTGCAGGAAAGACCAGAACTCAAGGCCATTCCTCTAGTGCTAATGTCTGGGCGGAAGGAAGAGGTGCTCGAAAAAATCCCCGAACCCTTCGAGTATTTTGCCTTTGTGGAAAAACCCTTTGAACAAAGGGAATTGGTGGCGGCCATTAAAGAAGCCATGGTCAAAGCGAAAAAACACGCCCCCGTGGCCAGTGTGGGCAGTGCCGCCCCGGTTGGAGATTTGGCTGCCGAAGTTCAACAACTCAAGCAACAGGTAGCCCAAATGCACGGGGAAATCGACCAACTGAAAAAACAGTTGGGGCAACTGGTAAATTTCATCAAGCAACGACTGTCCTAGACTATGCCTGGGGCCGGTTCACCGCTAGACTTGGGTTGGAACCTTCGCGTTGAGAATAGGACTATGGCATCCCCTGCACCAGAGTTAGCCCCCCCAACCATGGATGAAATGACCCCGGTTAGTCATCACGATGTAGTGGAAACAGTAATTTCTGGCATGGCCCAGGAAAATAGCGCCTTTGTGCAAGATAACGACCAGGGCAGCATCTGGAAATTTGCCTATGGCAGTGTGGAAGTGCTAGTACAGCTCACTGGAGAAGGGGAAAATGATCTGTTTCGGGTCTGGGCCGAGGTGATGCCCTTACCAACAGATCCGGGCCAATTATTGACGGAAGTGATGCAATTAAACTGGTCGGATACCTTTGAGGCCTGTTTTGCCGTGCGGGAAAATCATTTAGTTGCCCTCCATCAGCGCACCGTGGCTGATCTTTCCCCCGGTGAAATTTCCCGGGCCATTACCTTAGTGGCAACATTGTCCGATGACCATGATGATCGCCTGAAAGAAAAATATGGCGTTTGATCAAAATTTTGTCGATTACTAGCAACAACCATTGGCTGATTCCATTAATCTTCCTCCAAGGCAGCGAAGAGGGCGCTTAGAATTTGGTTGGAATATAACATTCCCTCCGGATCTGAAAAGCAGAATCTTTGCACCGATGCCGTGGTAATTTTTTCTGGGGAAAGTAATTCGTTGTCCCGGCCGTAAAATTCCAACCAACGGCGATCGCCAAAGGACATTAGGGTATTCAGGATAGTTTGCTTTGTGTCTTCACTGATGGCAGGCAATTGCTCCCAAGTCACTCCAGCGGTGAGGCGCAATCCCAACATCAGGCTTTCCAACAAATTTTCTAGGATAGAAACCGTTTCCCCCGGAGTTTTATCCCCTTGGTTTAACCAAGAGTTCAGCCATTGGTAATAACCATTCCTGGTACGGGGACGACCAAAACGTTTGCCGTCAATATAACTGGTGGCCCCCATGCCAAAACCGTAGTAGGGCAAATTGCGCCAATAGATTTGGTTATGGCGACATTGGTAACCGGGGCGGCCATAGTTAGAAATTTCGTAATGGTGGAAACCGGCTTGGGTTAATGCTTTTTGGGCATGGCGATAAAAGTCGGCACTGCGCTCAGGCGGAGGTACAGCCAATTTTCCCCGCTGTTCCCACTTATCGAAAACGGTTTGGGGTTCCAACACCAGGTCATAGCAGGAAATGTGGTTAGGTCCAGCTTCCAGAGCCAGGTTTAGGGAATTGTGCCAATCCTCTGCCGTTTGTTCGGGTAACCCCGTAATTAAATCTAAACTCCAATTTTTAATATCCTCCTTGGCGATCGCCGTGAAAGCCTGGTCAATATCCCGACGACGGTGATGGCGGCCACAGAGGGTTAGTAAGTTGTCCTGAAAAGCCTGTACCCCCAAACTAAAGCGGTTAATACCCAAATTTTTATAGGCTTGCAATTGGACTTGGTCAAAGGTGCCGGGGTCAATTTCCATACTAATTTCAGCTTCCGTCGCAATGCCGAAATGTTTATCCACCGTTGTTAGAATTTTTTCCAAACCGGCGATCGGTAATAAGGAAGGGGTGCCTCCACCGAAGAAAACGGTGCTCAGGGGTAAGCCTAAATACTGTTGTCCAGCAATTTCTTTACATACTGCCTCCACATATTCCCCCACCCAACCGTCCAGAGTTAAAGACTGAAAACCCGTGACGGCAATGGGAAAATCACAGTAAAAACAACGTTGCCGACAAAAGGGAATGTGAATGTAGGCGGCGGTGGGCATTAAATATTCGTTGGTATTCACTGACGGTAAAGTTGCCTTTTTTCGATATAGCTTTGCACCGTATCCGGAATTAGATCGTCATCTTTAACTTGCCGGTAAATGCTGGAGGAAATGGCCGGAGTAATGTCTTGATTGTCCCTTTCACCTACTATTTGATAGTGCCCTCCTAAATGTGCCAATTTATCCAAATCAGCTTGATTAATGCCGTAACCCGGTCGGGGAAAAATCAACAATTGGACAGCGGGTAATAATTTTTCCACTGCGTACCATTGGGGAATTTGGGCAATTAAATCGGCCCCCACCACCAAAGCGTAGTCCGGTTCCAAACCCCACCGTTGTTGGGCCCGGTGCAGACTGATTAAACTGCGGCGATCGCTCAAATCTTCCCAAATTTGTACCGTGCCATAATGACGCTGTACGTCCTCCACCAGCAATTTCAACATTGTTTGGCGATCGCCTAGGCTGGCCCAATGGCCTGTGTTGGGATTGGGGCCTTGCTTAAAAGGATTATCGGCGGCCCACACCGCTACTTGGTCAAAATGTTGAGCTAACCAAACGAGAATGGCTTGGTGGGCCAGGGTGGGAGGATCGGCGCTGGTGCCAAAAAGGGCTATTTTCACAGTGGAGCTTTCTAATTTTGGGCTTCCATTAGTTCGATAACCCGTTCATCGTAATCCTTGACCAAAAAATTTAACGGTTTACGACTGCGTAACTTATAGCGGAGTCGACGGGACTGCACCCGCAGAAAAATCTGCTCCAAACAATCGTGGTCAAAGCAGACATGGCGTTGCCGATTTTTACTGCCAAAGCTAGCTCCGCCAATGATGTGCAGTTGGGTATTTTTTTTCAACTGATACCAGAGGCCGTCCTGGGCACTATAGCGATTTTCGGGGGGAATTTGGGGGTTAGCCGCCATGGCAAAGGAATCCCAACCCGCAGTGCCTAGGGTTTGTTCATAGTTGTAGTAGTAGTGCAGAGGCACATCCGCCACGTTTAGATCCAGCATGCCTTCATAAAAAGCTTTGGCGATCGCCAGGTCAGACACCATCACCGTGTAAACCTTGGGAGCACTGGTGAGAAATAACCACATGGCCAGGGCATAGGCCCCCAGCAGCATCACCATAATGCCTTGGGTGGAAAACAAGCTGTCAATGGGAATCAGGGAGGCAAAATGCAGGGGCATGGTTAGACAACTGGAGAAATAAAACCCGAAAAATCAGCGAAAATTGTATGGTTAGGATCATGGAGCTTTGCTATGACCGGAGCCAGCAAACACAGGCCAACTAGCATTGCCCTTGGGTACATTCTACCAAGAGCGCTCCCGGTGCTCCAACCTTACGTCCCAATAGCCCATGGATCAGTCGGATCGATTGAGTGATTATTTTCCCCCTCCCCTCCAGGTGGGGCAGAGCCGCTTTGATTGGGGTAAACGCACCTATGTGATGGGGATTTTGAACACCACCCCAGACAGTTTTAGCGATGGAGGCGAGTTTAATGCTCTGCCAACGGCCATCCGCCGGGCCAAGGCCATGGTGCAGGGGGGAGCACACATTATTGACATTGGTGGCCAGTCCACTCGACCGGGGGCAGAAACCGTTAGCCTCACGGAAGAATTAGAACGCACCATTCCCGTTATTCAAGCTCTCCGCCAGGAATTGGCCATCCCCATTTCCATCGATACCACCAGGGTGGAAGTGGCACGACAAGCCCTCCAGGCCGGAGCAGCTCTGATCAACGATATTTCCGGGGCTACCTTTGAACCAGAAATTTTGGCGATCGCCGCCCAGCATAGGGCCCCGATTATTCTGATGCATATACGGGGCACTCCCCAAACCATGCAAAATTTAACGGACTATGGGGATTTAATCGAGGAAATGAAGCAGTTTTTCACCACACAAATCGACCTAGCTCACCATTACGGAGTGTTGCCCCAACAAATCATCCTCGATCCAGGAATTGGCTTTGCTAAAACCGCTGAGCAAAATATCACCCTACTGCGCCAGTTGCCAGAGCTAAAAAAGCTTGGTTTTCCCCTGTTGGTGGGGCCGTCCCGCAAAAGTTTCATTGGCAAAATTCTCGATCAACCGGATCCTAAGCAACGGGTCTGGGGTACTGGGGCAGCCTGCTGTCGGGCGATCGCTGGGGGAGCGGATGTAGTCAGAGTCCATGACGTGGAAGCCATGGCCAAGGTCTGTAGGGTTGCGGATGCCCTATGGCGATGAGTAAGCCCAACTTAAGGAAATTAATGGCAAATCTGGGGCAAAAACTCCAGCGTTGGCCTGTGGAGGAATGGTTCGGTTTAGTGCTGGTGATGCTTCCCATCGCTTTGCTGTTCTGTTGGGGGTTGGACTTCCATAACCTACGGCGGGGCGAGGAAACAAATTTAGTTGAATCAGCCCGTTATTGGTGGACGGCATTACAAAATTACGGCTTCACCCCGATTAGCTTGTTTGATAACCTAGGGCGATCGCCATTGCCCATTTGGTTAATTAGTCTTAGTCAAATAATCTTTGGCCAAGGATTATGGGGCGATCGTTTACTGGGAGCCTTGCTCAATGGGGCCAGTTTGCCGCTGTTATATTGGCTGGGGAAGGAACTGTACGGCCGCCGTTGCCCCGCTTTGCTAACGGTGGTGGTCTATGGCACTGCCCCCACTGTGGTTTATTGGGTCAGGGTAGCCAGCATTAATAGTTTTGTCTTCCCTTTAACCATTGCCTACCTAGCTAGCGCCTTGTTTTGCCGTCGGGATTTACGGGGAGCCCTACCTTTGGGCCTGACCCTCAGTGCCCTGGCATTAACGAATTTGCCCACCGCCATCCTACTATTGGCCACTGGTCTACTTTTTCTTTATTGGGATACACCCCGTTTAAAGTCCTCACTCCTCTTTTGGATCGGTTTCATTTTAGGTTTGGTGCCGGCGATCGCCTGGTGGCTAGGCTATGGCGTATTAGCCCACAGTAACGACTTGCTTACTGGTCTCGATTTCATTACTGGTTCCCCCTGGCCAACTAAACTGCGGGGTTGGTTTTGGTTATTGGCCAGTGCCACCGGTTTGATCTTTGCTCTGCATACCTTTCCCCAAGCTCAACAGGCTTTGCATTGGAGTTGGGCCCGTTTTCTCCTCTGTCATGGGGGAGTGTATGGCATGTTGGTGATTCTTTCCCCCTGGTATAACACTTCCTTGGTGATGCCCCTGTTAGTGGTTCTGGCATTGGCGGCGGGGTTAACTTTAGCGGAAGTGAGACAGGAAAGCCTTACGTGGGTTTATCCTCCCTGGTGGCGGAGATTTTTCTTAATTCTGGGGGGTTGTGCTGGCCTAGGGGCCATGGCAGTTTATCGTGCCTATAGCCAGGGCAATTTAACCAATTGGACTGCCCAGGACGGAGTGCTCACTATATTAGTGCTAGTTTTGTTGGCTTTAACTTTGGCGATGACTTCCCTATTGCTAGACCGTCAACGCCCTGAGTTTATTAATGTGCTTTTTTGGGGATTATTCGTCTGCCTATTTTTGATTATTTATACGCCCCTGAGCTATCTGCCCCCCAGGTCTTTACCTGATGTGATGGTTTCCACCACTAACCAATTGCCAGCCGGATTGTAGCGCCCCCCGAAGGTAATCCTTTGGCCATGGGTACAGTTGATTAATTGCTCTGCCACTTCTGGCCGTTCCGTAATTACTTTTAGAACTTTGCCCGATTGTTGACAGGTTAACTGATAGGTTTGATTTCCGCTTTTTTGTAACTCACCGCTGTAAACAGATTGACTGGTAGAAAAGGGTAATCGAGCCAGGTTGACGTCCACTGGACAATGGCCTGACTGGGGATATTGATCAGGATTGTCCAAATAATACCTTTGCCATTGCAACCATTCAGGATGGTCGGGAACCAAATTAAAGAGGGGAATTACCGCCGCTGGAGCTTGGCGATCGCCAATGAGGGCCTCCTGCACATCCCGCACGTCCAAATCCTGGGGGTCGCAATTTTTTTCAATACTTAAGGCGGCTATCATACCCACCGCTTGCCCTGTATTCATCACGAGGGGTTGCAAACGGGTACTGCCATTGGCCATGTGACTGACGGAAATGTTCTTTTCACAGGGTAAATAGCCCCGCACTGTTGGGGATAAAAGGGCCTCGAAGGGAATGGTAAAGGGAGTTCCTGTCCACCGTCCCCCCCAAATTAAGGATTTAGGAGCGAGGGGAAACTCGTAACCAGGATAGTGGTGATCGTTGGCATAATTTCCCACCGCAATGCTAGTAACTTTTTGGTTATACATTGGCAGGCGAGCCACCTGGCCCTGGGGTAAAATATCCCTTTCCGTAATCACTTGTTGACCTTTCAAACGTCTACTTTCTCGATAGTAGGGATGGAGGGCAAAGGCTGTAGATAGCTCCCCCGTTTGTGGAAAAATTCCTGTAGCTAATTCTAAATTTTCCGAATGATATTTTTGTAAATAATGGGCGTAGGCATAGCTATATTGGTAAGCTTCCCGTAAATAGGCTTGCCTTTCTTTTTTATTACCCAGTAAACGGTCTAAATCCCGGCCATAATCATTGCCGGCGATCGGCCAATTAATCATGTAATGCTCACCAGGCAATTGACCATAGGTTAAGAAATCTTTTTCCCCGTGGTTCTGCCAAGTATGGGTGAAATCTTGGGTCACATCAATGGTAGTTTCAGCAATGATATTTATCTGATTATTTGTTGTTTTTCGTAGCAAAAATACCCAAGTGGGAGACTGTATTGGATACTCTTCTGTCATGCCATTAGGAGCAACGGGACAACTAGGTTCATCAAATTTATCTTGCCAATCCCAACCCCAGCGATGGTCAATGTCTCCCAGAGCTAGTAGATCCCCCAACTCCGTGCCATCGAGAATTACCCTAGCCCGAATTTCATAGTCTGGAAACCTCATCCCCACCAGGCGATCGCCATTTCTTAACACCTCCACCGAGGACTGGCAGGTAATCCAAGTCAAGGTGGGCAATTCAGCCACCCAGTCAGCGAAAATTTTAGCCCCTAGACGAGGATCAAAGGTAAATAAACTAACCCAGCTATGGTCTAAACCGCCGGGTTGTTGGGCTTTCAAAACCCGTAAAAACTGTCCCCATAATCCCGTTTGCCAGACGGCTAATTCGTTACCATCGGGGGCCGCTACCCCAGCGGAAGTTAACATCCCCCCCAACCAAGGCCCTGCGCTAACTAGGATGGTTTTTGCTCCCCGCCGGGCCGCCTGAATTGCCGCCGCTGTCCCCCCAGTGCCACCTCCCACTACCAAAATATCTGTGGTTAATTGGGGAATGGATTTTGTTGCCATGGCCATAATCTTTCTGGAGAATCACAAACTATCTAAAAATTGTTTTGCGGTCAAAATGGGGATATTTTGATACGTTTCGAGAATGAGCAAATCGCTGTCGCCACTGATAATGGCATCGGCCTGAGAGGCGATCGCCGTTGCCAAAACCATGGCATCTTTGGGATCTCGCAGTTCGGGAACGTCTAGGGTCTGGATAGTGTACATTACCGATGTTCTAGCTATCAGATCTAGACAAGCGTCAACAGTAAAACCCAAATCTGTTAGCTTCCATTGTAGCTTGGGTTTAAAAAATGTCTGTTTAGTTTCATCAAATATTTCTTGGGATAACGCAATTTTAATGGTGCTATTTTTTTGTAAAAAAACAACCCTTTCCGGCAACCCTCCCCAAAGAATTGCAGATACCCAAATATTGCTATCAAGGACAACTGTAAGCATTATCCCCTAGATTGATTTTTCTGATCACGGCGTACTTCTCGGACAAGTTCGCAAATTTCTTCCATAATCTCATCAGTTAGTTCTTCTTCTGATGCTTCATGCCTAGCCCGAACAATATCCCATGTCAATCTCGGACTTTTAGCAAAGGTCAGAGTATCCTCCTGAACTATAACAGTGTACTGTTCACCGGGAACAAGTTTGGATCTGATTTCCGGAGGAAGCTCTAAAGTTTGTTCTGCTGTGACGGTGGCGGTGAGAACTTGCTCGATGATGCTCATGGTCTGGAAAGAAAAGCAAAGATTACCACTACCATCATAGGTTACCCAGCCCAGGCAAGAATTTAATGCTTGCCCTGCCGGAACTACAGTGCCTTTTAATTAGTGTTGGCCGAGTGTCCTAACTCCTCTGCCATCAGAGAGTGGTCAAGACACCCGGCCATGGTCTGTGTGCAAGTTCAGAAATTTTCGCTGCCCCTTGCCATTTTATTTTTTCAAATCCTTAGCCATCTGGCGGAACATATCCAAACTGTTATCGCTGGAACGGCGATCGTCGTTTACAGGGGGGGAGTTGGTCGGATATGGGGCAGAATCCGTTGCTGTACTGGGAGCCGCTTGACCATTAGCCTGGATTTTTTTTACTTCCATGGCAGAAACCTCCTTCACCACTTCCCCCCCTTGGGAATTAAGGGTTTTGGGAAAACTCCGTTTAATTTTGATGGGAGTCCGCATATATTCAGCATTGCCTAAGCTTTTGGCATCGTCGGTTTCGAGGAAAAATGCCTCTTTTTTTTCTGGTTGAGCGCTGGGGTTGGTTTCAATGTCTTCGACGTACCGTGCTTTTTTACCAAATAAGCCAAATAATCCGGCCATTGATCGTTGCTCCTGGGATAATTGTTAAAATTTATTGCGAATTGTTAAATTTTAGCAACTTTTGCCCAGGCGACAATGGCCTTTGCCCCAGTCTGCTTTGGTTTGCAAGATTTGTCCCTGGACAACAGCTAGAAAATTACCGCCCCTCCTTCGTCATCATCTCCATCTTCCATGGCATCCCAATCCATGGTGTCTTCTTCATCGCGATCATCCCCATCTTCGTCATCATCATCCAAATCGATATTGGCAGAACCTTTGGGGGCATTGTTAACTGCTCCGAGGTCAATTTGTTGACGGTAATAGTCCACACTGCGCACCTGCACGTCCACCTCGTTGCCTAAGCGGTAGGAAGTGCGACTTTTGCGTCCTACTAGGGCACATTGACGGCTGCGAAACTCATACCAGTCATCTTTGAGGGAACTAACATGGACGAGGCCTTCAGCTAGTAGATCGAAAATTTGCACAAAGAAGCCGTAGGACTGGACGCCGGTGATTAACCCCCGGAAGATTTCCCCGGTGCGGGCTTTCATTTTTTCGGCTTTTTTCAGCCCCAACAGATCTTTTTCCGCATCTTCAGCGGTTTGTTCCCGGTCATTGAGTCCCAACACTAACTGGTGCAAATCCCCTTCAATGGTTTCCTGGAGGTTGGGCGGCAACACATTCCAGCTAATCTGGTTGCGGCAGGTGTGGGCATTGAGATCCACCCCGGTTTTCATTTGTTTGGTACGGCGATCGCGCCCCTCCGCCAATACCAGTTTCAGTAACCGTTGCACCACCAAGTCCCCATATCGTTGGGCAGGGGAAACACAGTGAGTGTAACCGGAATCGTAGGCTAGGGCAAAGTGGGGAGCGGGATGGCTAAAATACTTTTCAATTTTGAGGGTATTGGCCAGCAAATGGTTCAACACCGCTTTAGCCGGGAGGGACTCAAATGCCTGGCTGAGGTGATGGTAATGCTGAGGAATAATGTCCCCTTCTAGGTCAATTTTTACCCCTAAATCTAGGTTTTCCACTAACTTAACAATATCCGTCAGATCCTCAGCTTCCGGTGCCACTTGCCCACAGTAGAGACCTGGTATCCCCAGGCCTTGGAGTTGGAGCGCCACTTGCTGTTGCAACACCACCATCAGTTCTGCTAACAGGCTACGAATGGGCAGGGTTTCTTGGGTCATGATTACCCCTAAACGGCCCTCATCCAGGCGGGGGGAAGCCGTTTCTGTTTGGAGGTTGAAACTCCCCCGTTGTAGGCGTTGGGATTTAATCAGGGGGCAAATTTGGAAAAATAGTTCCTGGAGCAGACCGCTGTAGGGTTTCAACTTGTCATTGACGGATTCAATATCCGCCAGGGCCGATTGCACTTCGCTGAAGTCCAGTTGATGATCGACTTTGACCACACTGCTGTGGTATTCAAACCCGGTTACTTCCCCCCGGTCATCCACTGTGAGAAAGAAAGATAAGGCCAAGCGATCTTCATCAGGGATGAGGGAACAGCGTCCGGTCAAGCCTTCGGGGAAAAGAGGGCAAACCTGTTCTTCCAGATATACGGTGGTGCCCCGTTTACGGGCCAACTGGTCTAACAGACTATCTTCGGCAATGTAGTGGGCAATGTCGGTGATGTGAATACCCACTTGCCATTGGTTTGATTGGCTTTCTAGGCTCAGGGCCACTTCCTGCCAGGGCAAGGTTTCTCCCCGGGGGCGATCGCCAAAGGTAATTAACTGGAGTTTGCGATAATCCTGCCTTTTTTTCAGTTCTCCTGGTTCAATTACCTTGGGCAAATTTTGCAGAGCTTCTATGGCTTCGGGAGTCCAGCCTAGGGGCAAATCATGCTTACAGGAGACAATATCGGTGTCGGCGGCGGCTTCAGCGTCACTACCCAGCACTTTGGTAACTTCTCCTAGGGGCGGGTGCTGGGCAATGGGATAACGGAGAACGGAAACATGGACGAGGTGATCCACTGCCTCTGCGAGGTTTTGCTCTTCATCTTTGAGTTCTAGCTCAAATAGCAAGCGGTCATCCAGGGGCACAGCCCGGTAATTATCTTCGCTTTTTTTCACCTGAGCTAACAGGGAAGGATTGGCCCGATCAAGGATGAGATGGACGGCTCCTTCGGGGGATTTACGGCGGGTACCATCTTTAATCACTTTGACTAAAACCCGATCGCCGTTCCAGGCATTGCTGAGATTCCCTTCCCGGACGTAAATATCGGTGGCATCTTCATCGTCTTGGATGGCAAAACAAAAACCCTTACTGGAGCAACGCAGCCGTGCTTCCACCACATCTTCCCGGGATACCCGTTTATACTTCCCCCGCTCCTTGACCAGTACGCCCATTTTTTCCAGGGCATCGAGGACAATCTGCAGGGCTTCTATGGCCTCAGGACTTTCACAACCTAATTTTTTCTCGAGAAATTTACCCGCTACTAATTTGTCATCAACAAAATAGGACAAAAGTGTGGCGATCGAATAATCCATGAAACTGAATCCTGAGGTGGGCTTACGGGGTGAAGGGAAGCGTTAGGATTGCCGGGGTTTGCCATTGACCATAAAGTTTGTAGTGGAAAGCCGTCCTCAGTAAATTACTGAACTATGTCAACTGCAGATGTACAGATGTTTGGAACGGTGTTTCCCCCTCCCCCAATCCCTGGAAGGTGGGTGAGCCATGGCGGAGGGCAAGTAAACCAGTATTAAGGGCAATGTACCGATGGAAGCAAATCCGACGATGACAATCCATAACAACCCCCAATTGTATCAAAGAGGACGTCAACTTTATGGTTGGGGCCTGTTGGTGGCGTTTTGGTTGACGCCCTAAATGGGGGCTTTGATCTCCTTGCCCTCTGAGCTTGGAGGGGGCCGGCAAACGTTTAAAACTCCCTCTTAGTAGGGGCTAGTTAGCGGCTGTACTGGGCTGCTAGAAGTTGGTTAGCCCTGGGTTTGTAGAGCAAATAGAACAAGGCCTCAATGTAACGGAGCATATCTTCCCGCTCTTCCTGGGAAACAAAATTCCAAAAGCCATAAATCCTGGAAAGGGAAAGGAGTTTAGTGGTATGAATTTTCCAAGTGTAGGTACTGTAAACTCTGGCCATGGCGGCTTGGGAGAGCTTCAACCAAAGATCGGGGTCTTGGTCACACTGCTGGACAAATTTTGCTAGGCGATCGCCTGTCTCCTTAGTTTGGGTGGGGTTAATCAGAAAACCATTTTCCCCGTCTTGGATAATTTCCAGGGGCCCCCCAAAGCGGGTGGCAAAAGTCGGCAGGCCGGAAATCATCGCTTCAAGAATAGTCAAACCAAAGGCTTCAAATAAAGCTGGTTGGACAAAAATGCCCCGGCGATCGCCAATGACCCGATACACTTCCCCCGTATCTCCTTTGGAGAGCCGTACCCCCAACCAACGAATTTTGCCCTGGAGTTGATACTGGTCAATTAAGGCGTACATTTTTTCGATTTCACTGCGTTCCTCGGGGTCTTCCGATTCCTCCAGGCGTAATTTCCCCGCCACTAAAATTAGATTGCATTGTTCTTGCAATTGGGCACTTTGGGCAAAAATTTCCACCAATCCGGTCAGATTTTTGATCCGGTCTAACCGAGCCATGGAAAAGAGGGGGCGTTTCTCTGGATTGTCCAATTTGCCATAGACCTGAGTTGGATCATCGAGGGTAAATAACAATTCCTCCAACCGTTGGCGATCGCCCATGGTGCGGTCTTGGTCATTGCTGTAGGGGAAAAAATAGGACTCATTTACACCGGGGGGAACCACATTAAATTTGGGGCTAAATAGCTCAATGCCATCCACTACATGGTACAAATCCGGCATAGTGAAATGTTTATAGGATTCATACTGCCCCACACTATCGGGCATGCCTGTAATTTCTTGGTAGGTGCTACTGACAATGAAATTGGCCGCATTCATGGCAATTAAATCGGCAGTAAATTGCAGGGAAAAATGATATTGACTCTCTAAATCCTGCCAATAGAGATTACTAAATAAATATTTTGACTTTTCCAGGGCATGGGCCACATTACATTGGGTTACCTTAAGTTTACGGGCCAGGAGAAAGGCAATTAAATTACCATCGGTGTAATTACCAATAATCAAATCGGGACGACCATTTAAAACCGACCACAATTCTTTTTCTGCATCAATGGCAAAAGTTTCCAAGTAGGGCCAAATTTCAAAGCGGGAAATCCAGTAGTCAGTTGAATGGCCATTGCTACGGAAGGGAACCCGGAGAATAAAGACATTTTCTGTGCCATAAACTTTTTCTAAACGTTCGTCACAGCGGGTACCGTCACTCTGGGGAATTAAGCGGCTGAGGATAATTACTTGGGGGACAATTTTTAGCACATCTAGCCCTGCCAAGGTAATATCTTCCACCAATTGTTGCTCTAAGCTTTTAGCTTGGTCCAGCACATAAACTATTTGGCCGCCAGTATCAGGCCGCCCCAATACCCCTTCCTGGCCAAACCAACCATGACAGGATACCAGTACTAGACGAAAAATCATCGGAATGCGGGACAGCAGGGCCTCTAGGGTTTGGTGATCTGGTGAATCCAGCAAGGCTTCTAGCAATTCAAGGCTTTCCTGAACCCTACCGGCAGTGTTGCCCCAACCAGGCTCAAAACCAAGGGATTGGAGGGGAAAGCGAAATTCAGGATAGGGTTCCGTTGCGGGCCTACTTTCCACAAAGGCGATCGCCTCTTTAATTTGATTCGATAATTGGGCTTGGTTTTGGATTCTTTCATTGATTAGCAACTGGGTGCCATTGTAGTTATGCAGGCTCAAGAACTTGTACAGCTCCGACAACCACTGCTGGGGATCTTGGAATAATTTACTGGATAAAAAGCGGTTTAAATATTGCACTCCATTGCCAATATTTTTACTGTCTCGAATCAGGGGAGAATAGTCATAAAAAGGACGAAAATCAATTTCAAAAATTTTTCCATCTGCTGGATGATGGTGGTTGACATAGCGGTCACGGATGGCGAGAATTTCTTGTACAGAAATGGCTTCCACTTCCAGGGCATTGGTGAGACGATAGAATTCTTCCTGGGCAATTTTGGGGCGAATAACAATGCAATAACTTTCCGACTCGAGGATAATTTCTTGGATAACTTGCAGGATTTTTTCAATCTGGACGGTGCTTTGGGGGGTCGGAGATAATTTTTCTTCTTCCTTTTGCTCCTGACAAAACTGTTCAAAAAAAACAATGATGTCGTTCCTTAGCCAATAGGTACGTTTCTGTTGCCGCAGTTGGTGGAGAAATTCCCTCAGGAGAGTATTTTCATTGCTATTCACCACTGCTTTAATCAGATTGTGCATAAAATATTAGTGTAAGAAGTATTCACTATTGATAATACACTATCGACAATCCTCCCCCGATTTGCTCTCCTCTGGCGATCGCCTTTTCCCCAACCGGACAGGAGCTAAAACCATGGGCTCCATGGGCCAAGGTAGAATGGGTCAGGATAAATCATCCCTTGAATTAATGCGGTCTTCGCTAATTTTCAATAACTATTCTGCCAATCAAACCACTGCTTTGTCCCCCAACCCATGAGTGAAGCTTCCCTACGTCCCGCCAAAATCAGTACTGTGTTACCGGGATCCCTGGGGGAAGAAATGGGCTTTGAGCCGGGGGATGCCATTGTGCGCATTAACGGTCAGGCACCGAGGGATTTGATTGATTACCAATTTCTTTGCGCCGACGATTATTTGGAATTGGACGTACTGGATAGTCAAGGGGAACTGCACGAACTGGCGGTGGAAAAGGAATTTGATCAGGATTTAGGACTAGGTTTTGAAACGGCCATATTTGACGGGTTGATCCAGTGCAATAACCGTTGCCCTTTTTGCTTCATTGACCAACAACCGCCAGGGAAACGGGAGAGTCTGTATTACAAAGATGACGACTATCGCCTCAGTTTTCTTTATGGCAGTTATCTCACCCTGACCAATTTGAGTGCTAAGGAATGGCAGCGCATAGAGCAGTTAAGGCTTTCTCCCCTCTACGTTTCCATCCACGCTACGGAAGCATCGGTGCGGGAAAGGTTGTTAAAAAATCATCGAGCGGGGCAAATTCTTGATCAGTTAGCTTGGTTCCAAGCTAGAAGGTTACAGATCCATGCCCAGGTGGTGGTGTGCCCAGGCATCAACGACGGCATCCATTTGGAACGGAGCCTACGGGATTTGGCCCAGTTTCACCAGGGAGAAACCCCAGCAGTCATTTCCGTGGCGGTGGTACCGGTGGGTCTGACCCGTTTTCGTCCCCAGGAAGATGAATTAAGCCCCGTCAGTCAAGCTAGAGCCAGGGAGGTAATTGCCCAGGTGCAAGCTTTACAAAAGGAATTTGCCCAGCAACTAGGTAGTAACTTTGCTTGGTTGGCCGATGAGTGGTTTCTCATTGCCCGTCAACCCTTGCCGCCGGAAAGCCATTACGAAGACTATCCCCAAATTGGCAACGGGGTCGGCTCTATCCGTCAATTTATTAAAGAATTTCAACAACAGGCTGAGGCATTTCTCCCCCCGGCGATCGCCAAAGCCAAGACATTAACCTGGGTGGTGGGCAATGCTGTAGAACACGTGTTTGAGCCCCTGGTGGAACAGTTAAATCAAGTGGAGGGTTTAACGATTAATTTAGCTCCCTTGAACAGTGATTATTGGGGCCAGGAAATTACGGTAACGGGACTATTGACGGGACAGGATTTAATCGCTAAATTGACAGGCAGAGATTTAGGGGATGGCATTCTATTGCCTGCTCTGATGTTGAAACACGATGATACTTGCTTTTTGGATGACCTCCGGGTGGCTGACGTGGCCGAGGAGTTGGCCACAACCATCTATCCTGTGGCTGATGTGCCCGATTTGTTGGAACATTGTGTTCAGCCCATGGCTGTCCCCCACCATTGCTAAAAAACCTAGCTAATTTTTCTTCCCCATGGGGAAATTTGGCAGTTCAGTGGGCAGAGTTGTTGTCAGTTGCCTTCACTGAGAACAATAGTTTTTACCCAACAGATAGTGAGCTAAAAATAGCTTTGATTAAACTATTGGTAAAACTGCTCGATGGGCTAGCCGATTTTCGCCCCGGCTTTGCACTTTCTGCACCGATCTCTGATTTACTAGTTTGTCCATCTATGGATTCTGTAAACTTTTTCCTGCATCGCTCCAACTAACCTTTCTTGGATGTCCTCCATGCCCCCCCTGCCTAGCTTGCCTTCCACCGATGCCGTTATTTCCCCCGGTCACTTTGTTGAACCCCCTACCTCTCCGGTGGTTATTCTCAAGGAGTTGGTGGCTAAGTTGTACCGGGAACAAAATAAGGTGCAGGATTTGTTGGCGGCCATGGGCTATGCCCTGCGGAGTTTGCACAATCTCAATCAGTTTCTGGAATTGACCCCCCTAATGGCCACTAGGGTAGCCGATGCTGATGGTAGTGTGTTGGTGTTAATGCGGGAGGGGGAAATATCTATTTTTGAACAAATCCATGGCAACAAAAATGGGCTCAAGGGGACCATTAAAGGCGCCTTGCAGAGGGCCCGCCAGATCGGGATTAGTCCGGCACCAGATTCCTCCACTGTGCTTAGTTATTTTGACCGTAAATTGCGCCAGGAGTTACCGGCGATCGCCTGTTATAACACCCCCATTTTGAGCCACCAGGAGGAAGTGGGGCGTTTGTACATTTTCAGCCAGGATCGTAACTATAGCTGGACCCCCACCCGTCGCAAACTACTACAACTAATTTCTGACCAAACCGCCGTGGCGATCGCCAACAGTGACTTGAACCAAAAACTGAGATCGAGGGAAAGTCAGGACCGGGAATTGGAAATCGCCTCGGAAATTCAAAATCAACTATTACCCCGTTGTTGTCCCCAAATTGATGGTTTGGACATTGCCGCCCAGTGTAAAACCGCTAGCAGGGTGGGGGGAGACTACTACGATTTCATTCCTGCCAACTATGACCAACTGCGCCAGGGGGATTGGTTATGTCGCAACACCAGCCATTTGGGGGTGCCCTGGAGTATTGTAATTGGTGACGTCATGGGTAAAGGGGTGCCAGCGGGGCTAATTATGACCATGACCAGGGGCATGCTCCGGGCAGAAGTGCTAAATCGCCATAGTCCAGCCCAGATTCTCAACCACCTCAACCGGGTAATGTATGCCGACCTGGAAAATTCCCATCGTTTTGTCACCCTGTTTTATTCTGAGTACGACCCGGAAACCAGTGTGCTTTCCTACAGCAACGCCGCCCATAACCCTCCCCTGTTGTGGCGAGCCGGCAGTGACACTCCCCAATGTTTAATTCCCCTAGACACAGAAGGTGCCTTAATCGGCCTGGAGTCAGATTCCGATTACCGGGATGCCCAAATTCAACTTATTCCCGGGGACGTAGTGCTGTACTACACCGATGGTCTGACCGATGCCGGTAACGCCAAAGGCGATCGCTTCGACGATAAAAATCTCCGCATTGCTTTCCAACAGGCCTGTGAAACCGCCCAAACCGCCCAGGGCATCCTGACAGCAATTTTCACTGCGGTGGAAGCATTTGTGGGCTCAGACAATAGTCATCAAACCGATAAAATCCCTGCCCGGGACGATATGACATTGGTCGTTCTGCGGGTAAAATCGACGGAGTGAGCCTTATTGTTTGGGAGTCAAGATTTATGTGGCAGTGCCTAGATTTAGCCTTGAATATTTTGCCCCTCCATGGAGGAATAGAGCATTTTTCCCCCACTGCCCCCGCCGCTTTTTCTTCCTGGCTAGACCACGGCTTGTTTTTCGCCCAAAATGTTAGAGATGTTGACATTCTGGGAGATTTTCAGAGTGCCTGGGATAATTTTGTCAAATCTGGGCAAATTTGGGCTTTGATTATTGGTTTTGTTCTCGGTTGGGGATTCCGGGGTTTCACTGGCGGTTAATATTTTTCTCCGCCTAAAACCAACTGCTCCGCCACCATCTGCTCATCATTACCACAAAATTCCCCAATCCCAATGACAAAAAAAACCTGGAGCGATCGTTTTGAAGGCACGTTGCACCCTGCCATCACCCTTTTTAATGCCAGCATTGGTTTTGATATCGAATTAATTGAATATGACCTGGATGGCTCGATCGCCCATGGCAAAATGTTGGCTAAAACGGGCATTATCAGCCCAGGGGAAGCAGAACAATTGGTACAGGGCCTGGAGCAAATTCGCCAGGAATACCGATCCGGTAATTTCAACCCAGGGGTAGACCAGGAAGACGTTCACTTTGCGGTGGAGCGACGATTAACGGAATTGGTGGGGGACGTGGGCAAAAAACTCCACACAGCCCGTTCTCGCAATGACCAGGTGGGAACTGATATTCGTCTTTACCTGCGGGCCCAAATTGACGACATCCGCCAACGGTTAAGAAATTTTCAAGTAGTGTTGCTCCAACTCGCGGAAATCAATGTGGAAACTCTGATTCCCGGCTATACCCACCTCCAGCGAGCCCAACCAGTGAGTCTGGCTCACCATCTACTGGCCTATTTCCAGATGGCCCAACGGGATTGGCAACGGTTGGGGGAAATTCGAGCCAGAACTAATATTTCTCCCCTAGGCTCCGGGGCCCTGGCAGGTACCACCTTCCCCATCGATCGCCATTACAGTGCGGAATTGTTGGGATTTGAAGGCATTTATGCCAACAGCCTAGACGGGGTCAGCGATCGGGATTTTGCCATCGAATTTCTCAATGCCGCCAGTTTGATCATGGTGCATTTGAGCCGGTTAAGCGAGGAAATGATCCTCTGGGCCTCCCAGGAATTTAGCTTCATCAGTTTGACCGATAGTTGTGCCACCGGGTCGAGCATTATGCCCCAAAAGAAAAACCCGGACGTGCCGGAGTTAATTCGAGGCAAAGCAGGGCGGGTAATTGGCCATCTCCAGGGCATGCTGGTGCTGATGAAGGGTCTACCCCTGGCTTACAACAAAGATTTACAAGAAGACAAGGAAGCCCTATTTGATGCGGTCAAAACGGTGCAGGTGAGCTTGGAGGCCATGACCATTTTGCTCGATGAAGGCATTGTTTTTCGCCAAGAACGCTTAGCGGAAGCGGTGGCGGAAGATTTTTCCAATGCGACGGATGTGGCGGATTATCTGGCGGCTAAAGGAGTGCCCTTCCGGGAAGCCTACAACCTAGTGGGCAAGGTAGTTAAAACCAGCTTAGCGGCGGGGAAATTGCTCAAAGATTTAACTCTAAACGAATGGCAAGCACTCCATCCAGCTTTTGAAGAGGACATTTACCAAGCCATTACTCCCCAGCAAGTAGTGGCGGCCCGCAATAGTTACGGCGGCACGGGTTTTGAACAGGTAAAAATGGCGATCGCCAATGCCAAAGCCGAGTTAGGCCTAGGTTAAACCAGTGTGGAGATATGCCCAGGTTTTCATCAAATTATTGCTCCGCCGTCCCCTGTCAGCGGTGACATTAATTCCCGTTTTGCCTAGTGGTTCTATTGTCTTAGTTAAGCGACAGGATACAGGGCAATGGAGTTTACCGGGGGGTCTGATCGACTGGGGGGAAATAGTGGCAATAACGGCGGCTCGGGAGTTACGGGAAGAAACTGGTTTACAGTTAGTCAAAATTGATCGCCTGCTTGGGGTTTATTCCAGTCCTGACCGAGATCCCCGTATGCACTCCGTCACCATTTCCCTGGTGGTTAAAGCAGAAGGTAATTTGCTCGTTGGCGATCGCCAGGAGGTGTCCCAGGTACAAGCTTTTACTGTGGAAGATTTACCTCTGGGAGCATTAAGCCACGACCACGACCAACAACTACAGGATTTTTTGCGGGGGGAAACAATCATTGCTTGATTCCCATTATTTGTTCTTGGGTAAATATTCCTTTTGACATCCTCCCTGCCCCAAGGGACAGGGATTCCTAAACCTCACGATTTAAGTTTCTGCTTCATAGCACCTGCCTTCACAGATTTACTCTGTTCGGGTCTTACGGTCGCTCCACAGACTGACACCGCTAGTCCAGCGGCCAAGATATTACGACTGGCATTGATGTCCCTATCATGGTTGGTTCCACACTCAGGACATTGCCAATCTCGAATATTGAGAGGCATCTTATCGACGATATGCCCACAGGAACTACAGCGTTTGGAAGAAGGAAACCAACGGTCAATCTTGACCAGATTCCTTCCATACCAACGACATTTATAGTCCAATTGACGAACAAACTCGCCCCAGCCACTATCGCTAATGGAGAAGGCGAGTTTTCTGTTTTTGACCATATTTTTGACGGAGAGATTCTCAACTGCAATCGTTTGGTTTTCACGAACGAGTTGAGTAGTCAATTTATGGAGGAAATCTTTACGGGAATCAGTAATTTTAAGGTGAATTTTGGCAACTTTACGCCTTGCCTTATCCCTATTCTTAGACCCCTTTTGTTTACGGGCTAGACGTTTTTGGGCCAACCGTAAACAACGATGATGCTTCTTAAATTGCTTGGGATTGGCAATCTTGTCACCATTACTGGTAGCAATCAAGCTTGTCACCCCTAAATCAATACCAATAGCATTTTCGTTAACAGGCAATGATTTGATGTTCGGATCATCAAAATGAATGGCAATGTGCCACCGTCCCGATGGATGAAGTCGTACCGTTACACTGGTTGGTTCGCATCCCTTGGGAATTTGCCTCGACCAACGAATATCCAGAGGTTTCGAGCACTTGGCTAGGTAAATTTGCCCATCCCTAAATCGGAATGCGACTTTGGTAAATTCCGCACTACCTCCTTGATGTTTCTTTTTGAAGTTGGGATATTTCGCCCGACCCGCAAAGAAATTGGTGAAAGCAGTTTGAAGATTCCGCAGACTTTGTTGAAGGGGAACGGAACTGACTTCATTAAGAAAGTCTAATTCTTCTTCCTTCTTCCATCCAGTCAACATTGAGGATGTCTGGGTATAGCCGATACGCTCTTGGCGCTCATACCACCCTTGGGTTCTGACCTGGAGAGCTTTGTTGTACACCAGGCGGACGCAACCTAACGTGCGGCGCAAGAGACTTTCTTGCTCCGATGTCGGGTAAAAACGATACCGATGTGACTTTTCCATACCTTGCATCTTAGCATCTTATTTGCAAAACTAGGTGGTCTGACTAGCAAGAAATTAAGGCACTCGGCACATCCCCGCCGTGAACGGCACCGGAGCTTTAGTACGGCACCGGAGCTTTAGTGAGGATTTTCCCGTGCCATACTTTGATAAATCAATATTGCTCTCTTTTAACTAATATCCCAAAACTATCGATGCCAATTTCACAAACAAGATCTCCATCTAGTTTGTATTGTCTATATCTAGTTTGTATTGTCTATCCTGGAGTAGTCAAGGGAATGAGTCTAGAAAGACAGGCTACATAACAGTTGTAGCCAACCTGAGTGTCCCTACCCGGAATTAGGGCACCTCCTCTAGCGGCCCTCAACAGTTGGTGTAAGTTTATACACCTAGCCATAAATGAGCTTTGAGTTACAATAGAGGGAGGGAATTACTTCAAGCTTAATAAAAGAATCAGTATAAGTTAAGAAGAAAAAGTTGTTATGTAGAAAAGGATAAAAATTATGAATGCTCAGGAAATTCTTCAGTGTTACGCCGAAGGACAGAGAGATTTTAGTCATACAAACTTGGTTAAAGTCTGTTTGTCGAATGCAAACTTAATGGGCACACAACTGGTTTTTGCAGACCTTAGTGGTGCAAACTTGAATCGTGCACACCTCAATAATGCAGTCTTAAAAAAAGCAAATCTTGCTTTAGCTGATATGACTGAGGTGTGTTTAACCTATGCTGATTTGAGTGGTGCAGACCTTAGTGGTGCAAGTTTGGTGGGAGCAAATCTTTCCAATGCAGATCTATCAGATGCGAAATTAGGAGGTGCAGACTTACGGAGGGCGAATTTATCTGAAGCTAGTCTTCGAGGAGCAGATTTGCGTGGTGTGAACTTAATCGAAGCTAACTTAACAGATACGGATTTTAGCGAGGCAGACTTAACGGGGGCTTACATAAGTGATGACGCACCGGTTAATGTTATCAATTTCTCGTAATGAATTGAATTATTTATGTCTCGATAGCTAGGGGCAAAAAGCTTAGGAATATTTGGTTATTAAGCGGATAAATTTTTTGTTATCTAAGAGGATAAAATTATGAAACCAATGATTTGGCACCCAGAAGAAAAAGATGAAAAAGTCAACAAATATCTAGACCGAGTTAACCACGAACCTTGGCTGGGTTTTGCTGCTTTTTCTCTAGTATTTTTCGTCGCATTTATGTTATTAATGTTTGTGGGAATTTTCTAAGAAAGCAGACCACTAATTAGGTCTATGATCGGTGTGGGGTTTAATATTTGCGCCCGGGGGGTGGATTAAGAATTAAAATCACGCTCCCCATTCTCAATTTAACTTACTGATCCGCCCCCTTAGAAAGTGTTTGAAAAGTACAAAGCTAGGTATTTATCCCCCTAAATCTCCTCACTAAAGCTCCGGCTTAAAAAGGGATACTTTTGTGACATTTCCCTCCTTCCCAAGGGGGGCTAGGGGGGATTAAACAGCCAAAACTCAATTTTCCAAACAGGCTCTTAATGGAGGCAAAGCCCTGACATTGGATGTTTTCTTTTACATGGCGGGATTCCAACAACTGGAGTAGATAATCCGGGCCACCAGCTTTCGATCCTATTTCAGAAATTTTAGCCCCCCAAACGCTCGATTAAGTGTCCGCCCCACCATTGCCTGTAACACCGGGCTGGTTGACATTGCTTTGTTTTCTCTGTCGGGTGGTGGAGTCCACCATTCAAGCGGACTTGTAACGATTTAGAGAACATATCAACAAGTTACAGACTTCATGACCTAAAATTACAGCAGGCGTTCATAACTGGAGTTTTTAGCATTAACAGCAAATATTAAGGTGGCTGTAGTGGAAAAAACGCGAATCTCAAAAAGCTTGCTAGTCCTTGACGACGAAAAAGATGTCGCTGCCACAATCTGCATGATGGCCGCCACCGCCGCCTATGCCGCTGACTATATTGATGATGCCGATATTTTTCTAGAGAAAGTGGCCTCCTCGGCACCGACCCACGTGGCGGTGGATTTGCAACTAGCTTATCGTGATGGCATAGAAGTTATCCGTAAACTAGCGGAAATGGACTGCAAAGCAGCGGTGATCATCATGTCCGGTCTAGGAGGGCGCATCATAGAATCTTCTGCCAGAGCGGCTACTGAAAACGGGCTTCGGCTTCTGGGCACCTTAGCCAAACCCTTTTCCCGTGCTCAACTTTTAGAATTGTTGGCAAAGGATGTCCATGAGACTGTTTCAACGCGGAAATTCCCAACATATTCTGTTTCTGATGAGCAAATCAGCGATGCGCTCAAGGCCAAAGCTTTTGTGGCCCACTTTCAGCCCAAAATTTCCTGTCTGACTGGCGAACTAGTCGGATTTGAATGCCTCGCCCGTTGGCCCCAAAAGGACGGTACTATGATCCCCCCGGATCAGTTCATTGGTTTGGCTGAGCAACAAGGAATGATTGATGCACTAACGCGACAAGTCTATCATTACGCCTTTGCCAACTTGCCCCTACGGAACCATAGATCTCCATTGAAATATGCGTTAAATCTTTCACCAATCAACTTAAAAGATACAAATTTTCCCCACTGGTTAAGAAATAAATGCCGCGAGCATAGTATTAAGCCATCACAGATTATTCTGGAACTTACAGAGACAGCTAGCATGGAAAATCCACTGGTGCTATTAGAGCATTTGACTCAGTTTCGCATCCATGGATTTCAGTTGTCCATTGATGATTTTGGTGTTGGCTACTCCTCCCTTGTGCAACTGGCACGGTTACCTTTTTCGGAACTGAAGGTCGACCAAATGTTCGTCAAAACCCTTGCCGGCTCCCAAGAGTCTCGGAAAATTGTCGCCGCTGTGGTTGGTCTTGGGAAGTCCATGGATTTGAATGTAGTAGCTGAGGGGGTAGAAAACGCATCCGCTCTGGGGTTGTTGCGAGAGCTTGGTTGCGACGAAGCCCAGGGCTACTTTATCGGCAAGCCCATGGATGTTGTCACCGTCGGGAATTGGAGCGGCTTATCGGATAAGTAGGCATAATGAATCAATCAATGGACTTTCTATACAAGAGACTTTTCAAAGCGTCACCAAGCAAAATCCTGGTGCTCCAACCCGACAGATTTGAGATCATCGCCGTCACTGACGAATACCTGAAGGCGACCGCTACAAAAGAAAGTGATATTGTCGGCAAGACTCTGTTTGATGTATTTCCCGACGATCCCAATGACCCCAATGCAGATGGGGTAAACAGCATGTCCGCCTCCCTGCAGAGAGTTATGTCGCTGAAAACAGCCGATATAATGGGTATACAACACTATCCCATATGCCTACCCAATGGTACGTTTGAAGAAAGGTTTTGGAGTTCGGTAAATAGTCCCGTGTTAGGTGAATTCGGAGCAGTCGAGTTTATTATGCACAGGGTAGAGGATGTGACGGAGATAGTTCATGAAAATAGTTTTGCCATCCTCACGGAAATTACCAAAACGGAAAACCGCATTGCCCTTCAGGATATTATTCTGCGATCAAAAGAACTCAAGCAGACTCTATCAAAACTGCAGGAACATGAGGCTCGTATTCGCACCGCAGAGCGGATTCTGAGTCTTGGTACTTGGGAATATAATCCACAGACCGGCACTTTGAATTGGTCCAAGCAGGTGTTTGACATCTACGGTATGACCCCTACTCAAAAAGCACTGGATGTCGAAGAATATTTTGCCATGGTCCACCCGGATGATCGGGAAGCATCCATTGCCATTTATCAGTCCTTTATGGAAGAAAATGCCCCCCGAATTGCTTTTGAACATCGTGTGACCACCCGTGATGGCGATGTTAGATATGTTAAAGGCTTTGGTGAACGTCATTGGACACCGGACGGTGAAATCGTGGTTGGCTGTGTTCAGGACATTACCTCGTTTATTAGAAATCGCGACAAACTTACCCAAGCGGAATACCTTCTACATCTGGCGGGGGAAAAAGCCCGGCTAGGAGGTTGGCGGGTCGAACTAGATCCGCCGGTTGTCACTTGGACGCCGGAGACCGCGGTGATTCATGGTATGCCCCCCGATTACTCCCCCCCCGATGTGAGCACCGCAGTTCAGTTTTATGCCCCCGAATTTCGTGAATTTATCATGGAAGTCTTTGAACGTTGTGTGCAGCAAGGCGAAGCTTTTGATGTCATCTGCCAACTTCAAGTGCCTGACGGACGCAGACCTTGGATAAGGGCCATTGGCGAGGCCGAACGGGACGCCCAAGGCAAGATAATTGTTGTCCAGGGGGCGTTTCAGGATATTTCAACCCTACGGGAGGCCCAGGAGTGTTTTCAGTTAATATCCAAAGCCACCAATGATGTGATCTGGGACTGGAATTTTGCTACCAATCAAGTCTGGTGGAATGACTCCATAACAGATGTGTTTGGCTATGCTTTGTCGGATATGGAGCCGGGACCAGAATCCTGGACGCTACGCATCCATCCGGATGACAAAGAGCGTGTTCTCCAGAGTATTTATCAAGTTATCGATGGTGAAGAAAATTACTGGGAATGCGATTATCGCTTTATAAAAAGCGATGGTCAGTACGCTAATGTCATAGATCGTGGTTTTGTGGCCCGTGATGGCCAAGGTAAAGCGACCCGTATGGTGGGCAGTGTCCTGGACGTCACTGAGCGCATGGTAATGGAACAGAGGCTACGGGAATCTCAAAAACTCGAAGCTGTGGGACATTTAACCGGTGGTGTGGCCCACGATTTCAACAATTTATTGACAATAATTCTGGGTAATGCCGAAATGTTGTCAGAACTGGTGGCGGATCCAAACCTACAAAGTATGGCAGACATGACATTATCGGCCGCTAAGCGTGGTGCCGAACTAACCCGCCATTTGCTAGCCTTTGCCCGCCGCCAACCCCTTGACCCTAAAGCGATGAATGTTAATAATTTAGTGGAGGCGATGTGGGGGCTTATTCGTCGCACCCTGCCGGAAAATATTGAACTTGAATTTGTCCCTGACCCCGATCTAGGCATTACAGAAATTGATGCTGGTGAACTGGAAACAGCATTGTTGAATCTGGTGGTCAATGCCCGCGATGCCATGCAAGATGGGGGTAAATTAACCATTGAGACCTCCACTGCTGTGCTGGATAGTGATTACGCCGATCGCCACTCTGAAGTGATAACGGGCGAGTATGTGATGATTTGTGTTTCGGACACTGGCATTGGCATGGATTCAGATACGGTAAGCCACGCCTTTGAACCCTTCTTCACCACTAAATCGGTGGGCAAGGGCAGTGGCCTTGGTTTAAGCATGGTCTTTGGTTTTACCAAACAATCGGGTGGACATATAAAAATTTATTCCGAACCCGGTGAAGGCACGGCAGTTAAACTCTACTTCCCGATGGTGAGAGGTGCCCAGCAAGTAAATTATCCACCAACCCAGGAATCATTACCGGAAGGTGGTAGGGAGCATATTTTGATTGCCGAGGACGACGATTTAGTATTGAAACACCTTGAAGCTCAGTTGCGCTCCCTAGGTTATCGAGTCACAGCCGTCATATCCGGCCCCGATGCACTAAAAGTCTTGGGCACCCATAACGATATCGAGCTTTTGCTTACCGACATAATTATGCCCGGTGGCATAAACGGGCGGGAATTAGCTGATCGTGCCAAGGCAATGTATCCCAAACTCAAGATTTTATTTACCTCTGGCTACACCGAGAACGCCATTGTTCATCACGGTCGCCTCGATCCGGGGGTGAACCTGCTAAGTAAACCCTATAATCGTTTGGAACTGGCAACTAAAGTGCGACAAGTGCTGAGCCAACAACGTTAACTTTTGTTCAAATACCTGACTAGGATGAATTCAATGAAATATTTCCATTTGAGCAATGGGGAGCAGATGCCTGCCCTAGGTCTGGGAACGTGGAAGTCGTCGCCCCAAGTAGTGGGTCAAGCCGTTGAGCAAGCTTTGGAATTGGGATATCGCCACTTTGACTGTGCTGCCATCTATGGCAATGAAGCAGAAATTGGAGCCACTTTAGCCAAGGCTTTCACTAAGGGTTTGGTAAAGCGAGAGGATCTCTGGATTACCTCCAAGCTGTGGAGCAATGCCCATCATCCCGACGCGGTTTTACCTGCTCTACAAAAAACTTTGCAGGATTTGGGTCTAGATTATTTGGACTTGTATCTAATCCATTGGCCGGTAGTCATTCAGCCCGGCGTTGGGTTCCCTGAATCCGGTGACCAGTTATTGCCATTTACCCAAGCTTCCCTAGAGGGAACCTGGCAAGCCTTGGAGCAAGCAATTGATTTGGGACTCTGCCACCATATTGGGGTGTCTAATTTCAGCCTTAAAAAGTTAGAAATGCTTCTGTCCATGGCCCGCATTCGCCCCGCTGTCGATCAGGTGGAACTTCATCCTTATCTCCAGCAATCGGACTTGCTAGCGTTTGCTGAATCCCAAAACATTTTACTAACGAGTTATTCACCCCTGGGTTCTGGCGATCGCCCGGCGGCTTTCCAGAGGGCAGAAGAACCGACGTTACTAGCTGATCCAGTGATTGCTGCGATTGCAACTGAACAGGGATGCAGTGCGGCCCAAGTCCTTTTGGCCTGGGCAATTCAGCGGGGAACTGTAACCATTCCCAAGTCAGTTAATCCTGAACGATTACAGCAGAATTTAAAGGCGGCAGATATTACCCTCACCGATGCCCAAATGGCAAAAATTGCTTCACTAGACCGTCATTATCGCTACGTGTCAGGAGAGTTTTGGACAATGCCAGGAAGCCCCTATACCTTACAAAACCTATGGAATGAAATCTGAACTGGAGAGCCCCAAACAATCCGGTCTTAGTTACCATATTTCCCCATTAAAATATTAGAGAAATTTACCGCAAAAGGAAGGAAGCACAATGACTCTCGAACTGAACCAGGAACAACTGGAAAAAATGAAATCCCATCCTGGTTTCATTGCCGCCCTAGACCAAAGTGGGGGTAGCACACCGGGAGCATTGGCCGATTACGGAATCGAACAGGATACCTATTCTGGTGACGACGAGATGTTCGCACTGGTGCATCAAATGCGGACCCGCATCATGACTAGTCCAGGCTTCAGCGGCGATCGGATTTTGGCGGCGATTCTATTCGAGGACACCATGGACCGGGAAGTTGAGGGAGAGCCCACTGTCAACTACCTTTGGAAGCAGAAGCAAATCGTACCGATTCTGAAAGTCGACAAGGGACTGGCCCCAGAGGAGGATGGGGTCCAGTTGATGAAGCCCATACCCCAGCTTGACGATCTGCTAATGAGGGCCAAGAAAAAAGGCATCTTCGGCACGAAAATGCGGTCGTTTATCAAACAGGCCAATGGGGCCGGTATCGAGGCGATCGTGAACCAGCAATTTGAGCTAGCTCAGCAAATTATTGCCGCCGGACTGGTGCCGATCATTGAGCCGGAGGTAGACATTCACTGCCCAGAGAAAGCCCAAGCGGAAGCACTACTCAAAGCAGCCATTCTGAAGCATCTTGAACAATTACCTAAAGAACAGTGGGTGATGCTCAAACTTACCTTGCCGGAGCGAGACAACCTTTATGGCGATTGCATTGAACATTCCAGTGTTTTGAGAGTGGTTGCTTTGTCGGGTGGCTACTCCCAAGTGGAAGCCAATGAACGCCTGGGCAAGAATCACGGTGTCATAGCAAGCTTTTCCCGGGCCTTGACTGAAGAGCTGACTGCCCAGCAAACCGATGCCGAATTCAACACGATGTTGGATAAATCCATTCAAAAGATCTATCAGGCATCACTCACTTGACTATAACAGCCTAGATCGTCTGTGGAAGTCCCGGCGCTGGTAAAACACCCCCTTAAAAATTGTCAGAAATAGTCTGGGTGGGGAACTCATTGGGGGGAGCGATTATGCCATTGGTGCGACGGAACTGATCAATTTCTTTGATTAAGGCTCCCTCAGATTTTTGGCTAATTAGATAAAACTTGAATTCCTGATCCCGACTTAAATAAGCGGCGTGGGCGGCTCCATTTTCCACTAGAGGGCGGAAACTTTCGTCCCCAGCTACATACAACTGGAAGAAAGGCACCATGACAGCAGAGCCGTAGGCATGGAGCAAGTTGGGGTCAGGCAAGTTTAAGTTAATTGCTTCCACTGACTCCACTACGTTTTTGATGTTGGCATCAATTTTGGAGAAGTCTACGTGGGCTTGCCCTTCCATCAAGGTTAGATACTTATCACGACTGGCCAAACGGGGAAAAGAACGGGCCTGTTCCAACACAAAGGGAGTGGCTGGATCGTAACTGCCTCCAAGTAATAGAACCGGTACCGTAACCTTATGTAGTCCTGATACACCAAAGATCGCGCTGTTAACTGGATTGGCTGCTAGCACCGCTGCTACCCGGGAATCTCGAAAGTCGTAGTCAGACCGGGGTAGAGTCAAAGCATCGCACTGTAGTAGCAGGGCGGTATTAGGGACTCCTTGACCGATTTGACATTCTGATTCCAAAAAATTCCAATCGATGGTGGCTCCGGCCACGGCCAAAGCCCCATAACCGCCAAAGGAGTGCCCCCCCACCCCCACTTCAGTTAGGTTAAGGCGATCGCCAAATTCACTGGCATTAAGGCGTTCCAACTCATCGATGACATAACTGATGTCCTTTGGTCGGTCAATAAATTCCGTGGGATAGTAACCTTGGCGGGAAGTGCGGTTGAGCAGAGCCTTGGCCTGGAGAATGTCACTACCGGGGTGTTGGGGCAGAGCCACTACGAAACCATAGGAAGCCATTTTTTTGGCAGCAACATCGAAATCTTCAGGGCGAGAGGCTAAACCATGGGAAAAAACTAAAACTGGAGTTTTACCCGGTTTCCACCGTTGGGGGCGGTACACATCCACGTAAAAACGACGGTTACGACTTTGGTCGGTTAACCACCAGGTTTCCTTTGGAGCCACACCGTAGGGGCCCATTTCGGTGGGGTCAGGCAAGACGCTAAAGTCAATCTCCCCTTCTGAAGCGGCTTCAATTTCCGAGAGGGCAATCATTTTCTGGATAAAATGTTGGGACGCATCGACTAACAGTTGGGCTGCCCTGGCCCTCTGTTCTACGACTTCCCCTTGGAAATGAATGTCGGTGGGATACTTTCTAATAAAATTGATCAGGCTTAATCCCCCCTCGGGATCCTGAGCGGCCTGGACAATCGCCGCCCGAATACCATATTTGGAGTTAGCTCCCCAAGGCGCATTGAGAATAAACGCGGCCCGAGCTAAGGAATCTTCCCCCAGACTAGTGTTAAAAAAGTTGCTGAGCACAACGGGGTCCACCTCTGCCCGGAGCCCCATAATTTCCCTTAACTTGGTTAGTTTTTCTTCGGAGGCTCCCACTAGGTTGAATAAAAAGCTGAGATTGGAGTCCACAGTGCCATCTTGCACAAATCGTTCCAGGGATTCCACCCGCACTGTCAACTTGATTGGCCCGTAGGTAAAAAAGATATTTTCTGCAGTTTTGCCCGGTAATTGGATGGCGATCGCCGTGAGGGCTCCCAAACAAATGGACTGGAACCAACGACGGAGATTTGAGGGGAAAGTGACCATGGAAGCCATATTGGGGTTAATAAAAGGGCGGCAACAACCAAGTTGCTGGATTGGAGCAATAGGTGAGAAACCTGAGCTAATTCTAGGCAATTTTTTTGCCATTGCCCCCAACGTAAAAGTTATTTTTTTCTTCGTTACCTTTTGTTACCCGAAATTTAACGGAGCTAATCTAGACTGGACTATTGGTCACGGTTGCTCTGTCCACAGGATGGGAGATAATCTAGACGAGATCATTAGGGACCCTGACCATGCAGAAAGCCGACGAATTTGCCATCCACCTGTTTTTGTCCAATGGCCATAGGGAAGAAGTCCGCTTCATGACCATTCAAGATTTTCAAAAATGGTATAGCAACGAGGTTGTACCCAAGCACGACTCCCAGGAATTTATCAGTGTGCCGATTAAAAATATTCAAGGCGAGTACATGGTGGTGCGACCCTCGGCGATCGTTGCCATCCGGGTGGAACCAATTTTCTTTGGCAGTGTGGAGCGCATGTAGTCCATTGTGTATAATCTTGATACAGAATGGGGTTTTGCACTTCCCTTGATGCCCCCATTACCGTGAATGTGCATGGATCAGTCCTTAACCCAAGATCGTCCCCTAGCGGCAGTGTTTCGACGCTTAGGCAGTGAGTTGATGCCCCCGGTGGTGGAAACTTTTGATCGGAGTAAAACAATTTTTTTTCCTGGGGATCCGGCGGAACGGGTTTATTTTTTGCTTAAGGGAGCGGTTAAGTTATCTCGAGTCTACGAAGCGGGGGAAGAGATCACCGTTGCTCTGCTGAGGGAGAACAGTGTTTTTGGGGTATTATCATTAGTTACAGGACAACGTTCTGACCGTTTTTATCACGCAGTGGCTTTTACTCCGGTGGAGTTACTGTCTGCCCCCATTGAACAGGTGGAACAGGCTCTCAAGGAGCATCCCGACCTGTCATTGTTAATGTTGCAGGGCCTTTCTTCCCGGATCCTCCAGACGGAAATGATGATTGAAACCCTAGCCCACCGGGACATGGGTTCTCGTTTGGTTAGCTTTTTGTTGATCCTCTGTCGAGATTTTGGTGTACCTGCCCCGGACGGCATTCGCATTGACCTCAAGTTATCCCATCAGGCGATCGCCGAGGCGATTGGTTCCACCCGGGTAACGGTAACCAGACTCCTGGGAGATTTGCGGGAAGGCAATATGATCTCCATCACGAAAAAGAAAATTACCGTGCACAATCCCGTTGCTCTTAGTCAACAGTTTACCTAGCCAACCTCTATGACCAGTGCCTATATTCTGGTTCTTTCTGTCCTGATCCTGGGCGGGATCATTGCTGCGCTCGGGGATCATTTGGGCAGTAAGGTGGGGAAAGCTCGCCTGCGTTTGTTTAAACTACGACCCCGACAAACGGCGGTGGTGTTGACGGTAATTACTGGCACCCTAATTTCCGCTTCTACCCTGGGTATTTTGTTCACTTTTAGTAAATCCCTGCGGGAAGGGGTATTTCAACTGGATGATATTTTGGGTCAGTTGAGGGTGGCCAAAGCAGAATTAGAGCAGGCTAGCCAAGCCAAGGAAGAGATCGAATCAGAATTGAGTGAGGTACGTCAGGAGCAAAAGCTAGTAGAGGAGCGCAGTCAAGAGTTAGACCGTAATTACACCAGGGCATTGCAACTGTTACGTCGGGTGTCCCAGCAGTCTCGTAATTTACGTCAGGAAGTGGCTAATCTGTCGGCGGAAAGGGCGGAGTTAAATCGACAAAAGGACTCCCTATTGGCGGAAGCCACGGAGCTCCAGGATCAAGTGAAGTTGCGGGATCAGGAATTGTCCAAACGCCAAGAACGTATTGCTCAACAGGAAAAGGTTCTTGCCCGTCAGCAGGAACAGGTGAAGTCTTTGGAGCAGAGGTTTGCTTCTTTGGAAGCCCAGCGCCAACAACTACAGGCAGAAATCAATCAACGGGACACCAAAATTGATCAACTTGACCAGGCGATCGCCGCCAAAGATAATGACATCCAAGTGCGGGAAGAAAAATTACAGGGGCTAGAAACGGAACTCAGTTTCCTGCAAAGGGAAGTGGAAGAGCTAGAGCGTTATTACCAAGATTACCAAGAGTTGCGGGGACAACAAATTGCCATTCTGCGGGGTCAGTTATTGGCCTTTGGTGGCCTAAGGGTGGTAAACACCGAAGCTGTCAGTGGTGCGGTAGATCAATTATTACGACAGGCCAATCGCACCGCTCTGCAATTGGTCAAAACCCCCAATATGCCAGTGCCCGATGAACCCATTGTCCGGGTGACCACGGCCCAGGTAAATAGTATTAAGAACCAACTGCAACCAGGGCAGGAATATGTGATCCGGGTGTTGTCGGCGGGAAATTATGTGCAGGAAGAAAGGGAAATTCGGGTCTTTTTCGACGTGGTGCCCAACCGTCAAGTTTTCCGAGAATCTGAAACCATTGCCACCATTTCCCTCGAATCTTCCGATTTTAGCGAAGTTGATGTCCAAAAACGGATTGACTATCTCCTCGCCGCCGCCCAATTCCGAGCCCGTCGGGAAGGCATTCTGGGGCCCATCCAAGTAGAAGATGGCCGCATTAAAACCCTAATTGATTTTATTGAACAACTCCGTCGTCAGTCCGATAATCCCCCTAATGAGGTGCGGGCGATCGCCGCTGAGAATACGTCGGTGGTGGGACCGCTAAAAATCAGGATTATTGCCTTGAGGGGCAATGAAATCATGTTTGAGAATTAGTTCCGCCGACCAACTTTGGAAATACACCCACAACAAATCCGACTCGTAAGGTTAATAAAACTGATTAACCAATTACCAAAGGGTATTTTTCGGGTCAATCTGACGGTCATCCATGGAGGGGGTTCTGATCGGTGGCGGTGGCGGCGGTGGAAAGGCTCTTCGCTCAGTAACACCTGACGGCGGCGGGGCTTGGGAGGTAGTTAACTTTAAAAAAGCTTGGCGCAGGAGGGGCAGACAATTATCCCAGGTAACCTCTTTGTTCACCGGCTCCAACAGATGGTAGCGCCTGAGCAACTCTTGAATTTGCCCCAGGGTGCTTTCCGCGCCTCGATAGTTCACCTCAATTTCCGAAACAATTGGTTCCGAATGACGTAAAGGATCCCTTTCCACTGCGGCGATCGCCCGACGAACGGCGGAAGTCAACTCACTGCGATACTGGCGTCCTGCCACCCGACGCTGTTCCTCCACTCCCTTAACACTGGAAGCATAGAGGGGAGGTAAACGATTGAGGGCATAGGTAGCCACCTCGGTCAGATTGAGATAATTTCTCAGATTTTTGGGGTAGAAACGCAGTTGCTTATCAATTTCTTCATAGACCAACGTTTCCATAACATTGACATGAACGCCGGGATTGATGGGGATTGGGGACTCGGAGGCGAGAAAATCCATGGCAGAGAGTTGGGGAAAGTGACGACTAGACGAGAAAAATTATTACAGGAGAGCGGGGGCAAAACAATGAAGGGAAAATACAGGGCAAATACATTTCCGGATCCAAGTAGCACTCCGATTTTAGCTGAATTAAGGGATTCTCGGCGCAGTCATTCAACACAATTTAACCGGTATGGGATAATGTGACATTGCGTCATTTACCTAGGCTCATTATGCGACTGTCCCAGATGCTCTTTGTCACCCTCAGAGACGATCCAGCGGATGCGGAAATCCCCAGTCATAAACTCCTGGTGCGGGCCGGGTTTATCCGTCGTTTGGGCAGTGGTTTGTACGCCTATTTACCCCTGATGTGGCGGGTGCTGGAGAAAGTGAAGCACATTGTCCAAGAAGAAATGAATCGCACCGGGGCCCAGGAGTGCCTATTGCCCCAGTTACAGCCGTCGGAACTGTGGAAAATGTCGGGACGGTGGGACACCTACACTGAGTCCGAAGGAATTATGTTCGCCCTACGGGATCGGCTGGAACGGGAATTAGGTCTGGGTCCCACCCACGAAGAAGTGATCACAGCGATCGCCAAGGAAATGATCCGTTCCTATCGCCAATTGCCGGTGAATTTATATCAAATTCAGACTAAATTTCGGGATGAAATTCGTCCCCGTTTCGGCTTAATGCGGGGGCGGGAATTCATTATGAAAGATGCCTATTCCTTTCACTGCGACGAAGCCAGTTTAAAGGCAACCTACGGGGCCATGGACCAGGCTTACAGAAATATTTTTAGCCGTTGTGGCCTAGATTTCCGGGCGGTGGATGCGGATTCCGGGGCGATCGGTGGTTCCGGCTCCCAAGAATTTATGGTGCTAGCGGATGCGGGGGAGGATGAAATTCTTTATACCGAAGATGGTCAGTATTCTGCCAACATCGAAAAAGCGGTGTCCCTCCCTGCGGAAGTTAAACCCTCTCCTTTTAAGGAGTTCAAAAAACAATCAACCCCTGACACTGCCACGATCGCCAAGATGTGCCACTGTTTGGACTGTGATGGCAGTAATGTGGTGAAAAACGTTTTATATCAAGCGGTGTACAATGCGGGCAAAACGGTTTTGGTGCTGGTGACCATCCGGGGTGATCAAGAAGTTAACGAAGTCAAATTAACCAATGAGTTAACTAAGTTGGCGTCTGACTATGAAAGCACTAATATTTTGAGCCTGACCGTTCCCGATGAAAAGGAACAGCAAAAATGGGCGGCTAAACCTTTACCTTTGGGTTATATTTCCCCTGGCATTAGTGATGACTACATTGCTAAAAATACATCGGTAGCTGACAAATTTCTCCGCTTGGCGGATCAAACCGCAGTGGATTTAACTAACTTTGCCACTGGTGCTGATGAGGTTGATTACCATGTCACCGGAGCTAACTGGGGCACCGACTTTACCCTGCCCAAATTGGTGGTGGATGTGCGTAAAGCCCTGGTCGGCGATCGCCCAGTTCATGATCCCCAGGGAAAACTAAAAACTGCCCGGGGCATCGAAGTGGGGCACATTTTCCAATTGGGCACCAAATATTCCCAAGCCATGGGGGCTACTTTTACCAATGAACAGGGGGAAGAAAAACCTTTGGTGATGGGATGTTATGGCATTGGGGTTTCCCGTTTAGCCCAGGCCGCCGTGGAACAAAGTTATGATAAGGATGGCATTATTTGGCCCACGGCGATCGCCCCCTACGAAGTGGTCATTGTGGTGCCCAACGTGGGGGACGGGGCACAAATGCAAGTGGCCGACCAAATTTACGCAGAATGCCAAGCCGCCGGGGTAGATGTGTTATTGGATGACCGCAGCGAAAGGGCTGGGGTCAAATTTAAAGATTCCGAACTCATTGGCATTCCCTATCGGGTGGTTACCGGCAAATCCCTCAAACAGGGACAATTAGAAGTGGTCAAGCGGGCCGATAAAAGCGTTCAAAATCTGGCGATCGCCACCGTTGTTCCTACCTTAGCCGACTGGATCAAAGCAGATAAAAAAGCTAGTTAAAATTACCTAGCCTGATGGCCAGTCCAGTTGCAGAAATAGCACCCTTTAGCCCCAGCTTTTTAGGGAAAAATGCTATGGTCAATGTGTCTTGAATATCTTGAATCACTTTTTCCAGAGGGTAGGTTGTGATGAAATCTTTACTGCGGGGAATTGCCCTATCGGTGTCGGTGTTGATGGCCACAGGGGGCTATGGCTTGACCAGCTCAGCCCAGGTAGCTCCAGGGGATGACATACCCACCGTGGAAGAGGCCCTGGATACCCCTGACGTAGACGACATCACCGACCAACCCGACCAGTTAATCACTTGGGTATGTGAAAACGGCAGTAAAAGCGTAGCAGTGGAAGTTAAAGAACTAAAAGGTTGGCAAGAAACCGTCAACCCAGACCAAACTTGGGAATGCGAACAAAATATTCCCTCCGTTGAGCCTGGCGATGCCACTTTTTCCTGTGAAACTAACGCCACCATGGGCTTGATCAGTGTCTTTTGGCTAGAAGGGGAAGGCGGTCAAGCAGAAATGACAAGCTGGATGAATAACTTAGCTAATAATCAAAATATGGTCTGTACCCACGGAAAAAGTAATCCTTTCTGGGAATAATTTTTAGGGTTGCCATTTAGCCGAGCTTAGGGGAAAGAAGGGTTTCGTCATTTAACAACAATTTCCCCAGCTCCAGTTTGTTAAAGTTAAAGCACTGACTATTAACAATTTTCCATGGCAATCCATCTGAAGGCATCACATTTAGGCGTGGCCGTGCTTCTACTCCTCTTTGGTGGGGCGATCGGTGCCGCTGGGGGGGGTTATCTCTTGTCTTCAGGCCAAAACCATTCCTCCCCTGATTCTTCCGTCAATACCGGCCCCCAAAGTCTTACTCCTTTACCCGTCGAGAGTAATTACCGCAGTGCTCTCCCCTTGCCCCTCCCCCGTTCTGCCCAAGATGATCAGGAGTTAAATTTCATTGCCAGGGCTGTACAAAAAATTGGCCCTGCAGTAGTCAGAATTGACGCAGAAAGAAGCGCCCCACCCCAGGGTGGCCCCATGGGAGACCAACCTTTTTTCCGTCGCTTTTTTGGCGATGAAATGCCCACCAACCCCGACCCCAGGGAACAGGGTACCGGCTCTGGTTTCATTTTGAGCCCTGACGGAGAAGTGTTGACCAATGCCCATGTGGTAGAAGGGGCCAGCACCGTTAAAGTGACCCTCAAAGATGGTTCCGTCCTGGAAGGCAAGGTGATGGGTATCGACACCATGACCGATGTGGCCGTGGTAAAAATTGAAGCAGAAAATTTGCCTGTGGTGGAAGTCGGCCAGTCCGATCGCCTACAGCCTGGGGAATGGGCGATCGCCATTGGTAATCCTTTGGGTTTAGACAACACTGTTACCGTTGGCATTATCAGTGCCCTGGGGCGCTCTAGTTCCGAGGTGGGGGTACCAGATAAACGGGTGCGCTTTATCCAAACCGATGCGGCCATCAATCCGGGGAATTCCGGTGGCCCCCTGCTCAACGCTAAAGGGGAAGTGATTGGGGTTAACACGGCGATTCGAGCTGACGCCCAGGGATTGGGATTTGCCATTCCCATCCAAACCGCCCAAAATGTGGCGGAAAATCTGTTCACCAAGGGCAAAATGGAGCACCCCTACCTAGGCATTCACATGGTTACCCTGACCCCAGATACGGCTAAACAGTTGCGGGCCAGTGGAGAGTTGCCGGCAGGGGTAACAGCGGACACAGGGGTTTTAATTGTTCAAGTCAGCCCAGGTTCCCCAGCGGCCCAGGCAGGGTTGGCCCCAGGGGACATTATTCTCGAAGTGGGGGGCATGGAGATTAAAACCGCTAGTGATGTTCAAGAACGGGTGGAAGGGAGCCAAATCGGCCAGCCCTTGGCGATCGCCGTTAAGCGCGGCCAAAAACCACAAATGATTGCAGTGCTACCGGGGCCCTTTCCTGAAGACTTGGGCCAATGAAACTGAAGGCCCCCATAAGCAACCGCAACCATGAACCCTATTCGTTTTTTGTTAGACTAACGACTTTGGAAAATATTTTGCACCATAGTTTGGGGAAACGAAGCTGCCTTACTATTCAGTTCCTCCATTTCCCCACTGTCTAGTTGCCAACCCAGCGCTTCCAAATTGTCCTGTACCTGTTGGCAGTTTTTTGCCCCTGGAATGGGCATAGTTCCCTGGCATATACACCAGTTCAAAGCCACCTGGGCCATGGTCTTTTCCCGCTCCGTGGCGATCGCCTGGAGAGTGTCCAGCAGAGGCTGAATTTTGGGCAATAGTCGTCGGAACAATAGGCCGCGGATCCCTGGAGGGAAAGGCCCTTGGGGGCCATATTTGCCGGTCAACAGTCCCAGGGTTAGAGGACTATAGGCAATCAACTTAATGTCCAGTTGATCACAAAGTTCCTTCAAACCCAATTTACTAAGGGGATCTGTGGAAAGCAAGGAATATTGTACTTGCAAACTGGTAATTCTAATCCCCTCATTCTGGCAAAAGTCATGGGCTTTTTGCAGACGTTTAGGGCCAAAGTTAGATAAACCTAAAGCCTTAGCATGGCCCCGTTGACAGAGTTGAGCCAAACCCTTGAGCAGGGCCTGTTCTTGCCAGGGGGCATAATTAGCAGTGGACCAATGGAGTTGCACCAGATCAATCGGTCGCTGTAGTCGTTCCCTAGAAGCAATGCCCGCCTTAACCATGGCCTGGGGCGTCAGTCGCCACGGGTAGGGAGCTAATTTGGTGGCCAGACAAATTTTGTCCTGATTTGCTCCTCCATAGGCTTGGGAAAATTGCCCCAACAGTTTTTCACTTTGTCCTTGGAGTCGACCGGTGCCGTAGGAATCGCCAGTATCAAAAAAGGTTATTCCCGCCGCCACACATTGCTCAAACACCCGTTGTAATTCCCTATCCATGGACGGTTGGTAGCCCCAGAGCAATTTATTACCCCAGGCCCAAGTACCACAACCCATGGCGGGCCAAATAATCGGGGGAGTTTTTGTGGTGCTAACTGTCATAGGCCATAGCTAATTTGTAGCAAAATTTGGCGCAATTCTTCAGCATGGCTTGCAGTCATACCCAAACTTAACAAAAATAGATGGGCCTTATGCTTTCCATCATCATGCTTTGGATTAAGGCAATAGTCACGCAATTTATGAATATCAACTACTGCATTCTCCGCATATGGGAGTGTATTTAGCGGAAGGTTAGCCATTGCCTGTACTAACTTGTTCGATCTCTTTGGTTTTGGGTAAAAACTTTTTCCACTGCTCGCTGACATAGTCGTAAAATCCATCCACGCCAGGGGCACTGCAAACAGAAACAATTTCTTTGCCGAGCTTGGTCAGGAGTATTTTGCCAATTGGCAAATTATTATTCTCTTCGTTCGGCATTTCTAAAACAAGTCGCTTTCCACAATACAGAACGGCGAACTTCTTTGGAAGCCCAGTTCTCCTAAAGCCGGAAAGATGCTGAAACTGAATCAAACCAATACTATCCAAGTGAGTTAGAGAAGCAAAATTGATTCCTTCCTTGTTGTAGATCTCAGCTTCTGAATCGAAAATCAACGGAGTGAATTCGCCCACGATCCATCCAAAGCTACAGAGATTCTGGAATAGTTCAGCATCGCTCTTGTCGAGATCTCCCAGAAAATTCACAGTTCTCTTAGAGTAAGTCCCGGGGGCATTCGCTTCGCCGGCTAAAACCTTCGCCCAGATTTCTTGCATTTCGTTGTCTGAAATAATCCGGGACTTATCGAAGAAATTAGTCACCCAATCATCCTCGATCTGACTCGGGTCGGACTTTTCTTCAAGTTGAGGAATCGCTTTCTCGGTTATCTTTTCCATATTCTGCTGACGCTGAGCTTCCTCTTCAACAAAGCGGTGCATTGCCCTCCTGTGCAGAGCCGTAATTTGTATTTCAGATTGGGCTTTGATGAGATCGACCTTTGCCTGTGCCTTAGCTACGCGCTCAACTTGCCATGGCCCAAATAAGCCACCAACCGCAGAGGATAATTTTTCTATGAGAGTATTTGCGGGCTTAGAAAGCTCTCCCAGATTTACCAAGGAGATTGATTTGTCTTTTGTCATTTTCCTTTAGCTAACTAGGAGTTATATCGCAGGGAGGTGGGTAACAACTCGGTTTGAAAGGTATAGTAACACAGATTTATTTTGAGCAATGCAAACGCTTTACCAAAGACTTGCAAAAAAATTCTCCCGATCGCCAGGAGAATTGAGTGGGGGTGTACTGAGAATAGCAACCCCAATAACGTTAATTTTTTTCTAACGTTTGACCAACTTTTTGCGGGTTACCTTACGGAGACGGATGGATTCCGGGGTAATCTCCACCAATTCATCCGGGCCAATGTATTCTAAAGCCCGTTCTAAGTTCATATCCTCCGGTGCTTGCAGTTGCACCAATTCATCCCCAGTGGCGGAACGATGGTTAGTTAACTGCTTAGTTTTACATACGTTCAGTTCAATGTCCTGGGGCCGATTATGCTCACCGATAATCATGCCTTTATAAACCTTGGTACCGGGGGTAATGAAAAACACCCCCCGATCCTCAGCATTTTTCATGGCATAGAAGGTGGCAACCCCTTCCTCAAAAGCTACCATCACACCGTTATAGCGGGTTTCCAAATCGCCGCTCATGGGACGGTATTCCAAAAAGCTGTGGTTCATGATGCCTTCCCCCCGGGTAATGCGGATGAAATCCCCCCGGAAACCCAGTAAACCCCGGGCCGGAATGACAAATTCCAATTGGGTGCGGCCGTTCACGCCGGTTTGCATATCCTGCATTTCCCCCCGCCGTTGTCCTAGGCGCTCGATACAAGATCCGACAGCGGCTTCCGGTACGTCTAACACTAGATATTCCACCGGTTCACAGGGCTGACCGTTTACTTCCCGATAAATCACCTGGGGCTGGGCCACTTGAAACTCATAACCTTCCCGGCGCATGGTCTCAATCAAAATGCCGAGGTGTAGTTCCCCCCGACCGGAAACTAGGAATTGTTCAGCACTTTCTCCGTCTTCTACCCGCAGGGCAACGTTGGTTTCCAATTCCCGATTGAGGCGGTCCCGAATCTGACGAGAGGTAACAAATTTGCCTTCCTGGCCCGCAAAGGGAGAATCGTTGACCGAAAAGGTCATCTGCAATGTGGGCTCATCCACTTTGATCAGGGGTAAAGCTTGGGGTTCGTCGGGGCAAGTCAAAGTCTCACCGATATTGGCATCGGCAAAACCGGCGATCGCCACAATGTAGCCAGCACTAGCCTCGGGCAACTCAACCCGACTCAGACCTTCAAAGCCCAAAAGCTTGCTTACTTTCCCCCTGGCAATAGAACCATCTTCTTTCACCAAAGCGGCCTGTTGCCCGGCTTTAATAGTGCCATTATGGATGCGACCAATGATAATGCGCCCCAAATAATCGGAGTAATCCAGGGTGGTCACCTGTAATTGCAAAGGTTTGCTGGGATCGCCGGCAGGGGGCGGCACATGGTGCAAAATCGCCTCGAACAGGGGCTTCATATCCTCCGACTCATCTTCGAGGCTTTCTTTAGCAAAGCCTGCTAAGCCGGAAGCAAACAAAGTGGTGAAATCACATTGGTCATCGTCTGCCCCTAGTTCCACAAATAAATCAAACACCTTATCCACTGCGGTGTTAGGGTCAGCCCGGGGACGATCAATTTTGTTGACCACCACCAGGGGACGCAGACCCTTTTCGAGGGCTTTTTTGAGCACAAAGCGAGTTTGGGGCATGGGGCCTTCATTGGCATCGACGATTAAGACGCAACCGTCCACCATACCCAATACCCGCTCCACTTCCCCACCAAAATCGGCGTGGCCAGGGGTATCGACAATATTAATTAACGTATCTTGGTAGCGGACTGCTGTATTTTTGGAGAGAATGGTGATACCCCGTTCCCGCTCCAGGTCGTTGGAGTCCATCACGCACACCGGTACATCTTCCCCTTCCCGGAAAATGCCTGATTGCTTCAACAGGGCATCAACAAGGGTGGTTTTACCGTGATCAACGTGGGCAATGATGGCGACATTGCGGATGGGAAGAGACATAACGGGCAAGCGGCTTCAGGGTCCGCATTAACAATTTGTAATATTCAGTCTATCCTACCGTTGGCTTCTCTGGCGCAAAAAGCCCCTAAAACTAAACCTAATTATCTGCAATGTATTTGTGTAAAAAGCTATTGGCGGCCAAAATATTTAATGGTTCAGTGAAACAGTAGCCCTGCAGGAAAAAGCAATTAAGGCTATCTAAAATATTAATTTGTTCCTCCTGTTCGACCCCCTCGGCCACCACCTTCAAATTGAAGGTTTTACCAAGACTGATCAGAGTTTCCATCATGGTCAGATTTGGAACATTATCTGGTTGTTCCAGCAACTGTGCCGTGAGGGATTTGTCAATTTTCAGCTTTTGGAAGGGCAAATCCTGGAGACAACGCAGGGACATATAATCGGTGCCAAAATCATCAAGGGAAAAGCCCACTCCATAGTTGTGTAAGTTAGTAATAATTTGTTGTGCCAGGCCAAAATCCTTCATCACAGTGGATTCTTGAATTTCTAACTCTAAATAATGGGTCTCCATCTTAGCCATGGCGATCGCCTCCATGACCATATTTTTGAGCAAAGGATGGTAAAACTGCTTTTCAGAAATATTAACGGAAACCAAAAAGGGAGTTTGCAATTGCTGTTGCCACAGCACATTTTGTTGGCAGGCCGTTTCTAAAATCCACCGGGTGAGGGGCACCATAAATTCGGTTTGGTCACTCCAGGGCAAAAACTGTCCCGGGGGTAGTAAGCCCTTTTGGGGATGTTGCCAACGGATAAACGCCTCCATGGCTTCAATGCTCTTTTTACGCCAATTAATCTGGGGCTGATAGTACAATTCCAACTCATGTTGTTCTAGGGCCCGCAGTAAACGCTTTTCCACGATCGCCAAGCGTTTCTGATCAGAGTCAGAAAGTTCTGGCACCGGCTGGGGGGCATCGACGCGCACATCCACTGCCGTTTCGATATGGTCATCCGCTTCCCCTAGCCCAGGGTTAGTGGGTTGGAGTAACAACTGCTGTAGATTTTCCCTGATGTGGCCAATCAAGTCATTCACTTGCTCCCCATCCAGCGGATAGAGGGCTACCCCGTAGGTAATTTCTGGCTGGAACGGTCTTCCCCCTGCCGTCACCGGAGTTAAAACTGGCTTCATCAGGCGTTGGGCAATTCCCAACAGACTGCTAGTATCCTGCACCTTGGACACCAGGAAAATAAACTCATCCTTATCCCAACGGGAAACAATATCTCCATTGCGTAGATTTGCTTTCAGTTTTTGCCCTGCTTCCTGGAGAAAAGCATTGGCTACCGCATCTCCCCGTTTGCGCTTGAGGTCAGACCAATTATTAATCTGGCAGAGCAAGACTCCCACCTGGGCATGGTGGCGGCGGGCATTGGAGAGAGCAATATTTAAGTACTCTAAAAACAGGGTCTGGTTGGGCAAATCCGTTGCCGTATCCAGGTAGGATTGCTCATGGAACGTTTCATCATTGGAGCCGGCCAACAAATCAACCCCTTCCCTCGTGTTATAGCTGGAAGCAATCTGGGCAGAAACCGCCTCATTATAGGGAGAAGTCTGGGGCAATATTTCCACTGGCTGGGAGGAAGACTCACCAAGCCCCTCTCCAGTAATGTGGTAACTGGCATTGATACTACAGCCGAAATTAATTAGGTCGCCATTTTTTAACTCATGGATGAGGCGTTTTTCTCCGTTCACAAAGACGCCGTTTTGACTTTTATTCCCCTCTAGATCCCCATCAATAATCCAAAAACACTCTTCGTTGGTTTTACTATTGGTCTTCCGCATCAGGGTGGCATGGTGCCGGGAAGCCTGCCGGGAGTGGATCTGGATGCTAGTACCAGAATGGCGACCAATGGAGTATTGTTGCTCGTCTAAGATTATTGTTCTTCTTTGATTGGCATCTTCTAGAACTAGTATGTGTTGCTTCATAGAGAATTAGGGAACTATTAATTCTAAGTTATGCCAGGGGATCAGCCTTAATTGTATTTTGACTCAAAAGTTCAGTTGCGGCATCAACTTTGAGGGGCTTACTGAACCAAAAACCTTGTATTTCTTGGCATTGTAGTCTTTGTAGTACTTCCAACTGTTGTTGGGTTTCTACGCCCTCACTGATTATGCGGATGCCCAATTTTTCCCCCAGGGTCATAATGCCAGTAACGATTGCCTCGTTAACGGGACTATGCTCCAAATCCCTAACAAAGGACTGATGGATCTTGACGGCGGGAATCTTAAACTGTTGCAAGCAAGATAGACTACCCAAGCCAACACCAAAATCATCGAGGGAAAGATTAACTCCCATGGTGGCCAACTGTTCGATGGCCCGACGGGAATAATCGATGTTCTCCATAATGATGCTCTCAGTCACCTCAATGGTCAACCAGTGGGGATTCAACTGATTCTCCTCTAGGATACTTTGGATATTGGCAATCAAGTGGGGATTTTGAAATTGGTTGAGGCAGAGGTTAATACACACCGGTAAGGGGGGAAGTCCTGCCTGTTGCCATTGCCGATTCTGTTGACAGGCAGTTCTTAAAATCCATTCACCGATGGGCACGATCAAATCAGTTTTTTCCGCTAGGGGAATCAGATTAACCGGAGAAATTTCGCCAATTTCGGGATGGTGCCAACGCAACAGGGCCTCCATGCCGGTAATTTCCCCAGTGTTGATCTGGAGAATGGGTTGGTAGGTCAGATAGAATTGATGTTTGTCCAGGGCCTCGTAGAGGAGATTTTCCAAGCGAAAAAACAGGTTGGCTTTGGAGGCGGCCTTTTCGTTGAAAAAGGCAAAGGAATCAAAGTGTTTTTCTTTAATCTGCTCTAGGGCGGTGTGGGAATTTTTCAATAGGCTAGCCCCATCATTCCCCCCATCAGGATAAACAGCGATACCCACCTTACCCTTGAGGTGAATTTTTTGTTTGGCCACGTCAATGCCTTCCTCTAGCATGGCCAGCATTTCCTTAACGGTTTCCGTGAGGGCTTGATCGTCCCCTGGTTCCTTGAGCAAAATGGCAAATTGTTTTCCCTGCCACCGACAGGCCAAGCCTTTTTTCTCCGTCCACTGGCTCAGGCGTTTGGCTACAGTTTTGAGAAGAATTTCTCCACACCCCAGTCCGAAGGCATTGATCATCCGTTCGTAATTATAAAAATTGAGGAATAGGATAGCTAACCGACTCTGATCTCGCTGTACTTTTGCCAAGGCGATCGCCAATTGCTCCTCGAAAAAAGCATGGTTAGGTAGCCCGGTCATGGGGTCGTAGAAAGTATGCTGAGCCAAACTATTTTCTGCTTGTTGCCGCCGGGTAATGTCAATTAAGTAACTGCGAATAATTTGATTTTCGGTTAAATAATGGACATATTGCTCATAGCATTCATCCCCATTTTTTACTTCTCGCAAAAGCAAATTGCCCCGTACATTTTGGGCTTGATTAAGGAGACCTTCCAGGATAGGATGGCTAGCCCCCTGGTCATTGATATCCCGAAACTTAATGCTAGCGGGGGGATTTAAATAAACGATCTTGCCATTGAAATCAATTTCCACAATGGGATGGGGACTAAGCTCAGCAAAAGAAGAAAAACGCACCAAGTCAGCGGAGCTGGGGGCCAAACGGGAGGCTTCCTGTTCCTCTTCATTAATAATGGTAGATTTGCTGGTGTATTCCCCTAAACTTTGGCGGGACAGGTCTTCTAAGGACATGGCCTCCAAGGGGTTGAACATAGCGATTTCCAAGGAAGTAGAAACGATGTAGTAGCTGGCTTTGGACTGACTGCCAAATAGGATCACATCTCCGTGCTGCAGGTCGTGGGATTCACTATCCTGACCATTGATAACCAGACCATTGGTACTGCGATTACCTTCCAAATCCCCATCTAAAATCCGGTAGGAATAACTTTCATTTTGGGGGGTGGGTTTGATACGAATCAGGGTGGCGTGATGGCGGGATACCACCTGGTCGTAAATGACAATATCATTGCTGGATTCCCGTCCGATGGAATAGGTGGGTTCGTCCAAAGAAATAATACGACGGGCTTTTTGATCTTCGATCACAAATATATGTCGAAATTCAGGCAGGTTAGTCATAACAGCAAGGATGGGCGGATGGGCAAGGGAAATATTTATCTTGACCCGATGATGGAGACAAAATCTGGCTAAATTGCGACCCCACCTCTAGTTTGACATAACCCCTAGCGGTTTGATCGTACTTCTTAGGCAAACTTTATTAACGGTTTACTCGAGGTTTGGGTGGACCATCAATGAGGGCAAGTTGCGGTTAGTTTTAACGGGGGTGACAAGACTTAGCTTTGGTGTAATTGTTTCTGTAAAAATTGTCCCATTTCCCGTTTCCGTAGGGGACGACTTAACAAAAATCCTTGTACTTCTTGGCATTGTAGTTGCCGGACCAGGCTGAGTTGGGCTTCGGTTTCTATTCCCTCGGCCACCAAACGATATTGGAAGCCCTGGCTCAATACAAGTATGGACTGGAGAATGGCCATTTCCTGGGGGGTGCCTCGTAATTGGGCCATGAATCCTTGATGAATTTTGATGGTGGTGAGGGGAAACTGGGTGATAAAACCAATGCCCATTTGGCCCCGACCAAAGTCGTCTAGGGCAATTCTTACGCCAAAGGCTTTGAGGTCTCGGAGAATGGCCAGGGCTTTGGATGGTTGTTGTCGCAGGGTATTTTCAGTGATTTCTAGTTCCAACCATTGGGGATCCAAGCCTGTTTCTTCTAGGGTTTTGCCCACCATCATCACTAGGTCTTGGCGATAAAATTCTCGGACTGAGAGGTTAATGGCGATCGCCCGGGGAGGCAAACCATCTTTTTGCCAATCTACGTTTTGTTGACAGGCGGTGCGAAAAATCCAATCGCTGAGTTCAAAAATGAGATTACTACGGGCGGCAATGGGAATAATTTTTTCGGGGGCAATCTCCCCCACTTCGGGATGTTCCCAACGGAGTAGGGCTTCCATGCCGGTGATTTCCCCACTTTGGAGATGAATTTGCGGTTGGTATTGCAGGGTAAGTTGACGTTTGGAAATCGCCTGTTGGAGAAGATTTTCTAGGCGGGCTTGATGGAGGGCTGCGGTGCTAAACTTCGGATCATAGAACTGGTAGCGATTAAAACCAGTCTGGCATAATTTTTGCAGGGCAGTGTTGGCCCGGGAGAGCAAATCTTCGGCCCGGTTACCATCGTTGGGGTAGGCGGAAATACCAATGTTGATGTTAAAAATAATTTCCCGTTCCCGCACTGTTAGAGGGTTTTTCAGACGTTCTAAAATTCTTTCCGCTAGACGAATGGAATCCTGGGGACTTTTGATCTTGGCCAAAATAATCACTAAGGTGCTGCTATCCCATTGCCCGACGGTATCTCCGGAGCGCATACAATCGGCGATCGCCCCGTGGAAGGCCATAAACACCTCATCCCCAAAGCTAAAGCCATAGGCTTGATTAATGCGATTGAGGACCTCCAGGTGGATGAACATTACCCCCATGAGATGCTGATGGTGGGCCGCTGCATCGATGGCGAGGGATAGCTCCTTCTGCAGGTTGACCCGGTTGGGGAGTTTGCTAATGGGGTCATACAACGCCTGGTTAGCCAAGGTTTCTGAATAGCCCTGGCGACCCCGGGGAGTGCGCATGACAAAACAGTACACTTCCCTATCTTCCCAGGGTTGGCGATACACTTCCCCCTTCACCTGCACCGTTTGTCCCTCCCGATTGCGGTACTCCAGTTCTGGTACCGACAGGTAATCTTGGGTTTCCAAGTTAATTAATAGTTCTTCGATTACCGGCCGTTCCGCGGCCATCAATTGATAAAGGGTGAGGTCAAGAACTTCCGATTCTTCGTAGCCCAATAATTGACAAAAAGCACTGTTGGCTTCAACCACGGTTTTGGTGCGGGCATCCACCAGTAGAAAACCGGTGGCCGTATATTCCCGATAGGCGCGCAAACGGTGGTGGAGGTCGTTTAACCCTTGCTCCATTGTGCGATACTCGGTTACGTCCTCGCTGTAGCACTGCAAACGGCTACGGTCAGGGCCGAGGAAAACCCGCTGATGGAAAATTTGTTGGCCGATGGCAATGTCCCGCTCCAACTGCAAGCCCTCCCTGGTGAGGGATAAATTGGAGAGCCCCTGGATCAGGGGATGTTGGGTCTGGATGGCCATCAACTCTGGAAATAAGGCTTTAGTTGCTCCGTTGGCGTAGAGCACCCGCCCCGCTGTGGTCAACTCAACAATTAACTGGGTGCTATTTTCGCTGAGGGTAACCGGCGGACGATGGCTTTGCCCTGGGGCACGGCGGCCCACATCTGGCAGTTCCTCGTTATAGACCACTGCAGTAGAAAAGGATGAATCTTCCTCTACTTCCACTGCTTCATGGTCAAACCCGGCTCCCTCTCCATACTCGTGGTCAGCCATGGCAAAGTTGAGGGGATCCACGTAGGTTTCCCCCATGATCGGGTTGGCCGCTACCGATACTGGTTCGATTCCATAGGGTTGTTCCTCCGACTCCGTGGTCAAATTCATAATGTGGTAACTGGCTTTGGATTTGTTACCAAAGCGAACTACGTCCCCGTGTTCCAACTCGTGGGAAAGACAATATTGACCATTGATCACTATTCCATTTGTACTGCGTTTGCCCTGGAGATTGCCGTCAATTAGACGATAGGTGTATTGATGATTTTGGTAGTCGTTAACCCGGATCAGGGTGGCGTGGTGGCGGGAAACTTGGCGATCGTAAATGGGGATGGCACTGCCGGGGTCTCGACCAATGTCGTAGGTGTTTTCTTCCAGGGAAACGATGCGGCGAGACTTCTGATCCTCAATGACCAGAACGTGGCGGACAATGGAATCGTTACTCATGGGGGGCATGGCTCAGGGGATAGTTTTATTTAACTTGGGGAAACTCCGCGGTCAACTTCAGGGACTGATCGCCTCTCAGTCCAGGGTTGGCACCACAAACACGCAACAGTGGGCATGGTGAAAGACATAGTTACTCACACTACCGAGGAGAATTTCGCTCAGTCCCCACCGGCCCCGGTGCCCCACCACAATGATGTCACTGTTATCCTCTTTGGCTCGCTGGCAGATAATTTTGCCGGGACTGCCACTGCCCAAAATTTGTTCCGCTTGGCAGTGGATGCCCAAATTCAATGCTTGCTGACGGCGTTTTTCCAGGGTGTCTAACCCTTCCTGTTCAAAGGCTTGCCATTGCTGTTGCCACACTTCCATGGTCAACTCATTACCCACAGCAGGATAAATTTCATCCATATTGACCGGGATGGGCAAAGGACTGCCCTCTTCTTCGGCGGACAACACATGGAGCAATAACAGGGAAGCCCCATAGGCCTTGGCCAGGGATAAACCTTTTTCTAAAACTTCTTGACCTGCGGGGGACAGATCCAAGGCAACGAGAATACGGTTGAACAAGGTAACCCTCCAAGGCGTTGAGCAGTGGGCAATGATTTGCGCCTTATTTCCCACAGGACAGAATGCTTTTTCAATGCCCTGGTTTACATACATTGTAATCTTCGTGGGAGACTATTTCTTTTGGTTCTAGGCGATCGCCATCGTCCTGACAAATTAGCCGGTAATGTCTAGTGACTGGAATACTGATCACTAGGCGATCATGTCTAAGGCGTTTGCCATAAAATTCGCGGTAGTCATTTTGTTCAGCCAACCCCGCCAGAATTTGCCTAGCCTTAATCACCACGTTGCGGGGGAGATGGGTCAAATCAATTGGATCTTCCTCAAAGGTAGCTTTCCAAGCGGCCCGGGACTGTTTCCTTTCCTCTTGGTCAATGTGTTTTTGCACACAGCGATGACATTCTTGGCCATAACCCTTATGGCCACAGGGAAAAGTCTTTTTACGTCTTGCCATAGTGTTTACAGTTAGGTGGAGAGTGAGCATCTGTAGAACAAACTGCTTGACAACCGCGCCCTAATCAATAACCTCCCCTCAACCTTTCTGGCGGCAATGCCAAACTTTGCCCACCGCCGCCGACATGGGGCGGTTTTTTTATAGCTTAGCGGCTAATCCCCATGACGTAACAATGGCCCCAACCAAAGCCCTGGGTCAATGCTGCCATGGGCTAAAAGCAATGGGTTTGGCCCTGGTGTTCCTGTCCATCACAGATCGGACACCGGTCCTCCTTGCCAACGGCTTAGGGGAACACAGTCGATCGCCAATTGATCTAAGGCCCTGGCTACGACAAAATCCACCAGATCTGTCACGGATTGGGGGCGATGATACCAAGCGGGAATAGCGGGCACAATACGGACCCCGGCCTCAGCCAAACTGGTGAGATTGCGGAGATGGATCAAACTGAATGGCGTTTCCCTGGGCACCACCACCAAGGGTTTGCCCTCTTTGATTTGCACATCTGCGGCCCGCTCCAACAGATCGGAACTCATACCCACCGCTAGTTTAGCCACCGTGCTCATGCTACAGGGCATCACCACCATCCCGGCGCAACGGTAGGAACCACTGGCAATGGTGGCTCCCACATCCCCCCAACGGTGACAAATAAGTTTTCCTCTGGTTTCCACCCCAGCTTGGTGCCGCCAAAATTCTGCCTGGGCGGAGGGTTCCCCTGGCATTTGAATATTTTGTTCCGCTTGCCAAACTTGGTAGCTGGCCCTGGAAGCTACCAGTTCAATGGTGTAGTCCGCCGCCAGTAAATGCTTGATGGCTCTGACGGCATAAATTAGCCCAGAGGCACCACTGACCCCCAAAATCAAAGGTTGTGCCATGGTGTGTTGATTTTTAATTAATGTTTAACTATTTCTCTTTACAAATTAAGTGGCAAATCAGATCAGACCGTCCATTTCCAGGTCTTCAATCATCTGTAGCCCCCTGGCGTCCCCCAGTCGTAGTAGGGCGGATTTGGCATCTTCCTTCACACCGAAATCTTCATCTTCCACTAGGGCTTCCAAGAGAGCATCGATCGCCGTGGCATAGACCACATTGGAGGGCAATTCCCGGCACAGTTGCCCCACTGCCCAGGCACAATTACTGCGGACAGCGGCCATCTTGTCCCTCCTCAGACCCTCTATTAAAGGGGGAATGGTAGCAATAACATCTTCGTAGGCCAATTTGGCAATGTTGGGTAAACTGCTGGCACTCCAGAGACGCACAGCGGAAATGTCGGTTTTAAGGGCATGGATCAATGGAGCTAGGGCCCGGCGATCGCCACAATTGCCCAGGGCCCAGACCAATCCTTTGCGGACATAGCCATTAAAGTCCGTTTGCAAACTTTGAATTAGCGGTTCCACTATGGTCTGGTCAGTATTACGCCCCAACGCATAGGCCGCGCTTACCCGCACCAGGGGACAGCTATCCCGCAATAAATTGATCAGCGGCTCCACTGCGCGGCGATCGGCAATTTCACAAAAGGCCCGGGCCGCCAGCATCCTCTGTGGGGCTTCCCTACTGGTAAGAAGCGCCAACATTTCATCGGGGTCCGGGGGTGGGGGGGCTACGTCGTCGTCCAATTGATCCAGGGGATCAACCCAGGAGTCCTCCAGTAGCACATCATCTTGGTTACGCATAGCTCCATATTTTCGCACGAAATTTGACCCCCTTGGCTGGGGTACCGTGGTCTGCTTTGCTCCGGTTGAACCGGATATTATCTTGGGGTAACGGATCGTAAATTGTGTCGAGGCAACTAGAGCTGGGCTAAAAAATTCTCGTCCAAATCGTAGCCCAACAGTTGAGCCAAAGACTTCAGACGGAACTGGGCCGGTAGTTGATATTTTTTTAACCAGTCCGCTAGCACAAACACTTTGCCCATAACAAACAGATCCAAGGCTTCAGGATTGAACTGGATGCCATCCACCCGATGGAATTCGTGGGGCACCAGCATGGCCGCATACCTAGTAAATTCCCCGGCTTGCCAATCTAAACAAAGGGGAAACCAGGGATGAACACTATCTAGGCGAATAAACCAGAGACGAACTTCGGGAATCTCCGATAATTCCCTAGGATCGCCTTCTTGCCTGGCAAATTGAATGTCAAACTGCACCTGTTTTTCGATGGTGGCCAGGGCAGATTCATCAATGCGATTCAGGCTCAAATCAATGGTCTGCTCCAGCCATGATTGCACCGAGGCCAGATCCAAACCACTCAGTTGCTCTGGGGTAACGGTAATGGTGACCATGGTTTAAACCGCCCGTTTATAAGCTTCGTCCAAGACTTCCGATAGGGTGGGGTGGGCATGGACATGGAAGGCCAATTCTCGTACTGATTTGCGGTCGGCGATCGCCTGGGCGGCCTCTTGGATCAGGTCCGATGCATGGATGCCGATGATGTGGGCCCCCAATAATTCCCCGGTGTCCTGGCGGTAAACCACTTTGGCAATGCCATCGGTTTCCTTTTCAGCCAAGGCTTTGGAGTTACCTTTGAAGTAAGTTTTAGCGCTGCTAACCACAAATCCTTCTTTTTCCCCCAATTCCCTAGCTTGAGCTTCCGTTAAACCCACATAACTAATTTCAGGATGGGTGAAGGCCGCTGCCGGAATGGCTCGGTAGTCCACTTCAGTTTTGCGGCCGCAAATATTCTCCACCGCTACTACGCCCTGGCCAGAAGCAGCATGGGCTAACATCATTTTACCCGTGGCATCCCCCACCGCCCAGAGATGGGGCACCGGCTTGCCATCTTTGATCACTTGCATCTGATCGTCAACCTCAATGAAGCCCCGGCGATCGGTTTCCACGCCAACCGTTTCCAAGCCTAAATTTTTAGTGGCAGGAATGCGGCCAGTGGCCACTAGACAAGCATCTACTTCGAGGATTTCAACTACCTCTTTAGTCTTGGCATCGGTGAGTTCAATTTCCACCGGGGAGCCTGCCTTGATTTTGGTGGCAAATACGCCGATATAGGTTTCAATGTCGCGGGATTTAATCAGCACCCGTTCGGCTATTTTTGCAATTTCCGGATCAAACCCTGGCATCAAGTCCGGCAGGGCTTCAATCATGGTTACTTCACAACCCAGGGCCGTGTAGACGTCGGAAAATTCCAAGCCGATGTAACCACTGCCAATGATGGCAATCCACTGGGGCAAGGTTTCCAGTTTTACCGCTTCGTCACTGGTAAAGACCGTTTTATGGTCAATTTCGATGCCTGGGGGGACAAAGGGCACTGAACCGGGGCACAGCATGATCTCTTTAGCTTTGAGGATGCGGGTTTCGTTCTCCCCTATTACCGTCACTTCCTGGGGCCCAGACACTTTTCCCCAACCCCGGATGGTATCGACTTTCAAACGGGTAAGACTATTGGTCAGGTCAGATTGGATTTTGCTTACTAGGTCATTGGCATGGGCGGCGATCGCCTCTCTGGTGAAGGTAATGCCATTGACCTGGATGCCTAACTGTTGGAGATGGTCTTGGTCGGACATTTCCCGCACTCGACCGGAGGCGGCCAGGAGAGCTTTGGAAGGAATGCAACCCCGGTTAACACAGGTGCCCCCCATATCCTTGGCTTCGATGATGGCGGTTTTCAGACCACATTTAACGGCGTGGAGAGCGGCTCCGTGGCCCCCAACGCCGGCGCCAATAATCACCAAATCGTAATCAAAATCCTGACTCATCGTTGCTTGCACCTCAATCTGTCAAGACTTTAGTGTAGGGGTTAAGGGCAACCTCTGGAAAGTTGACCCCCAACCTGGCGATCGCCCATTGTCCTCAATTAATTTACTGTTATAGACTTTTTCTTTCTTCCTGAAGCTTAAACCATTGTTCCGGTTGCCAGGGAAGCCAATTTTCATCTAAAGCTTGCTCCAACGTAAAATCTGGTTTTTCAGGAATTATTTTTTTATTTAGGTCACTGGCAATTAAAAACAGCTTTCGGCCATTTTGATATTGCTTAATAAAAACATCCTGCAGAAATGGTTTAAGACTTAGACTTGCTTCCAACTCAGCTTCAATAGCTAAACGAAAATTTTGTACCTCTAATTTCCAGCCCCGAAAACATTGTTCCCGTTCCAATTGCCAATATTTTATTTTGAGAAGATGCTCACAAAGACGCATTAGATAGCTAGAAATTGAGCGTTTTTCACTCCTCCCCAAACCTTCGATCTCCTCAATTAAATTTTCTAAATCAAGATGGCTAAAATCCTTGTTTTTCAGGGCGATAGCAGTTTGCTCTAACCACAAGCAATAGTCTTGGTTATAACTGGTGTCATGACTTGTTTTTGTCTTTACCTGCATAATGGCATTTCTCCCCAGACTTTTCTGAGCTAGTAACCATCCATGATACCCCGATCGCCAATGGGGAGGGTGGGTAATTGTAGGGCGGATTGGACTGTTGACAAGCGAAGATAGTCTACAATTTCGTCAGAATGGCAACATATTGAACCCCCAAGGGCTTTGTACAATGGGCCCTGGATCCGTAATTGGAAAAAACCGAAAATTATGCTAAGCCGTGTTGCTGACTCCGTTTACTGGCTGAATCGCTACATCGAACGGGCGGAAAATATTGCCCGCTTTGTGGACGTGAACCTTTACCTAATGTTGGATTTGCCCTACGGTGCCCAACAGCAATGGGAGCCTTTGGTCATGACCACTGGGGATTTGGGCTTTTTCAAACAGCATTACGGCGAAGTCACCAAGGCCAATGTGATCAAATTCCTTACCTTCGATCAGCATTATTCCAACTCCATCCTTTCCTGCCTGAACATGGCCAGGGAAAATGCCCGCTCCATTCGGGAAATTATTTCTTCGGAAATGTGGGAGGAAATTAACCGCTTTTACCTCATGGTCAAAGAGGCTGGCGATCGCCCTCCGGCCAACATTGCTGACTTTTTTGCCCAGGTGAAACTATCTAGCCATCGCTTTGCCGGCATTATGGACGCCACCATGACCCATAACGAAGCCTGGCACTTTGGCCAGATGGGTCGTTTGCAAGAAAGGGCTGATAAAACCGCCCGCATCTTGGATGTGAAATATTACTATCTACTGCCTTCGGTGGAATGGGTAGGTACTCCTCTGGATCAGGTGGAATGGATAGCTTTGCTCAAATCCGCTAGTGCCTATGAAATGTATCGCAAGAGCCAGCGGCGCATCACCCCCGCCAACGTGGCCAGTTTTCTGATTTTGCACCAAAAATTTCCCCGTTCCATCCACTTTTGCCTACTCCAGGTACAGCGGTCATTGCATGAGGTTACTGGTACGCCCCTCGGTTCCTGGCGCAATGATGCGGAAAGGGCCCTGGGTCGGCTTTGTGGGGAAATGGGCTATATCACCATCGAGGACGTTATTAGCCAAGGACTACACGAATTTCTGGAGGAGATCCAAGCCAAGGTGAATGAAGTGGGAGTAAAAATGGCCCAGACGTTCTTTGTCAATGAGCCAGTGCTGTCGCCGGTGCCAGTGCAAAGCCAAAGTCAGACCCAACAGCAATCCCTGGCTAGTTTTTAGGCCTATTACCCATCCGGTAGAGGTTGGTTCACGCTCAAAGTGGGCACCACAATATAACCCGTACTTTCATCGCCTAAAACCCAGTTCCGTTCCTGGCCCCAGTACCACCAATAGGCACCAATGTAGGCACAAATTAGACTATCCCATTGGTCTTCCTGGCGTTTCAGTTCCTTGCCATTCAATGTCAACGGCGATCGCCAAGGCTCTATGCCAGGGGGGAGGGTAAGCTCCAGAGCCGGGGTTAGTCTGGGCAAAATATTTTCAATGTAGGACTCTAACTCCAGCAAACCCTGTCTTTTTTGGGCTAGGTTCCCTTTTTTGTATTTGATGATCCGCTCTAGCTGAAAAAGCTGCACCATGGCGGGATGGGGAAACACTTCAATTTGGTAACGTCCTGGCCGTTGGGGCTCTATCTGCGGGGCATGGAGAAAACCCCGTTCTTCCAGTAGATTGCCCACTGTTATGGTTCTTTCGACAAAAGGTCGAGCCAAATTGGCCGGATAACAACCCGCATGGTACTTGCCAAAATATTTGTGGGTCAGGCGATCGGGTAAACGAGTCCCAGTCTGATTGGGAATAATGGTCGGAGCATCCACCGCCACCATGGCTCCCTCCGCTTCACCTAAACCTTTGTCCAGCCAGGAGAAAATTTCCTCCAAACTCAAGCGACAGGTAATGTCTTCCACCCAAAGGCGATCGCCAGTGGGGGCTGATTCTAGCCGTAAACGACATAGTCCACTCTCCCCAGAACTCCAACCTAAATCAATGCCAATAAATTTCATCAAAATGAAGACTCGAAAATTTTTGCCAAAAAACTTGCCAAGGGCCACAGGGGAGAACTAAGATTAGAATCTGTAAAATTCGGGGCGTAGCGCAGCTTGGTAGCGCACCACTTTGGGGTAGTGGGGGTCGTGGGTTCGAATCCCGCCGCTCCGATTCAACTGAAAAGCCTTCCCTGCAAGCATTGTAAGCTTCTGGAGAGGGCTTTTTCAATTTTGCCCCTTGGTTTAACTTTTCTATCAACACCCCTATCAGAACGATGTTGCAAGCCGATACTTTTTGAAGTTCTTGGTCCGGTCAAGGGTGTCTTTGTAAACCTCATTATTGGCCACGGGGGGGGTAGCCATGTTTAGCAAGGGCGAGGATAAGGTCAACTTTCAATTCGGCCTTACCCCTCTTGCGTCAGACTGGGCAAGTCGATTTGCTGGAAATCATCGAAAGCCTTTAGCAACAACGGTTTTATGTGGTGCACTTAATAAAATATTGTCCCCCATGATTGTCGAGTCTTGAAAACATTGAAACGCCTCCACAGTGAGACTTACTGAAAAATATTCTTTCCGAGATTCAGGAAAGGGGGTTACGGCGGATTTGGCGTCTAACTGTCATACTAGCAACAATGAGTAAAATAGTTCCGTCTAATTGTGGCAGAATTTAAGATAATGCCGATTGCTGCTAAGTTTTCAACAGATTCTTCGTCTTGAGGTCTAAATCTCCGAATAAAAGCCTTGAGTTCCCACCAAAAATGTTCAATGGGATTAAAATCTGGGGAGTAGCGTGGTAAATAAATCACCTTGGCTCCTGATGCTTCAATCATTTCTTTGACTCCTTAAATCATGGCTTCGCTGATTTCGGATAAAATTCGTAATCCTTGCTCAATCGCCAATGGTGATTTAACCAGGCACAAGTGCGCTCTACCCACCACCCAAGCGCTCTGAAGCATTGGCTTCCGTTACCAATAATCCCAAGAGCAAACCCGTTGTTTTAATGGATTGGGGGTCAGCCACTACCACGCTAAAGTCAGGGGATCTTCCCTTCTTTTTTCTCACCTCGTTGCTTAACTCATCGTGAATCTGTTGCCTGACTCCCTTCCTTTGCCATTTGTGAAAAGCTTTACACATTTATACGCTGTCTGATGGAGTAGGAAATCATGGGGGAATATCTCCCATTAATATCCTGTACGCTGTACATGAAAAATAATTTCTCGCATGTCTACCTCTCAGGAACGCCCCAATTTTTTTGATACTAGTAACTTGAGCTTGATTATCTTCCACTCCGCATGACTCATATCACTGACATATGGCTTGCGCTTACGTTCAGCAAACTACTCATTGACAATACTCAATTTTTGCCCCTCACCATAAAAACAGATTTTTTATCCACTTTCTTTAAAAATTATCTCTTAGTGAACATACTGACTTCATTGAGAGGCGATCGCCATTTAAAAACAGACAATAAGCACATAAGATTCACAATAGTAAATTTTAGTAGCTAAAAAAAATTAGCTGGCTTAGTAGTTGACAAAAGTTAAGAAATTTTAACTCCCTATTTTTGCTCCAATTATGAGAGGATAATGAAAAATGAAATGATCATGAAACGACCTTAGCACTATGGCAATACGACTTGCTTGCCGGGGGGAGATGCTGGCATCTGGTTTGGCGATCGCCTTTTGGCTGACCGGCTGCGGGACAGCGGAAATCACTAAATCCAATGCTCCCAGCGAAGAGGTGACAGAAGTAACCACCGAAATCCAAGCGGAAAACGAAGGGAAAAAGAAAGTTTTAACCACCTTCACCGTACTGGCCGACATGGCCCAGAATGTTGCCGGAGATAAGTTAGTGGTGGAATCCATCACCCGCATTGGTGCAGAAATCCACGGTTATGAGCCGACTCCCAGTGACATTGTCAAAGCTCAGGACGCAGACTTAATCCTTTACAACGGCATGAATCTGGAGCGTTGGTTCGAGCAATTTTTGGGCAATGTCAAGGATGTGCCCTCTGTGGTGCTAACGGAAGGTATTGAACCGATTCCCATTGCCGAAGGTCCCTATACCGATAAACCCAATCCCCACGCCTGGATGTCGCCCCGCAATGCCCTGGTCTATGTGGAAAATATCCGCCAAGCCTTCGTCGAACTTGACCCGGACAATGCCGAATATTACAACGCCAATGCGGCGGCCTATAGCGAGAAGTTAAAGGCGATCGATACCCAACTGGCATCCGATTTGGAACAGGTGCCCGCCAAGCAGAGATTTTTGGTCAGTTGTGAAGGGGCGTTTTCTTACCTGGCCAGGGACTATGGCATGGAAGAGATTTACATGTGGCCAATCAATGCCGAACAGCAGTTTACCCCCAAGCAAGTACAAACTGTGATTGAGGAGGTGAAGACTAATAATGTACCAACAATTTTTTGTGAAAGCACCGTCAGTGACGAGGGGCAAAAACAGGTGGCTAAGGCAACCGGAGCCCGTTTTGGAGGCAATCTTTATGTTGATTCCCTTTCCACAGAGGAAGGCCCTGTACCCACCTTTTTGGATTTGTTGGAATATGATGCCCGGGTGATTGCCAACGGTCTTTTGGCCGGTGCTAATGCCAAACAATGACAAAAGTTTTGCCTTTTATTCAGTGTTGAGTTTTTCTTAATCAACCCAACTCAATGTTGACGATTGACCGCTCCCTAAAACCTGAACCCCTCTTTTGTGATGCCAACCACTCTCCCCCGTCTCGATATATCCGTTGATAGCGTCAGCGTTACCTATAACAACGCTCGTTTGGCCCTTTACAATGCCACCTGCACCGTTGAACCTGGCACCATTACTGCCCTAGTGGGCCCCAATGGCAGTGGTAAATCGACTCTGTTCAAATCCATTATGGGGTTTTTGCAACCGAGTCAGGGACGGGTTCGCATCGGTGGTTTTCCGGTGCAAAAGGCCCAAAAACAACAGTTGATGGCCTACGTCCCCCAGGCTGATGAAGTGGATTGGAACTTTCCGGTCAGTGTGTTTGATGTGGTGATGATGGGGCGCTATGGCCATATGAATGTGCTACGCATTCCCAGCCCCAAAGACCGTCGCTTGGTGATGGAAAGTCTAGAGCGGGTGGGCATGGTGAAATACCGCGATCGCCAAATTGGGGAACTTTCCGGCGGTCAAAAGAAACGGGCGTTTTTGGCCCGGGCCTTGGCCCAGGAAGGCAAGGTAATTCTCCTAGATGAGCCCTTTACCGGGGTTGACGTGAAAACGGAAAAGGGGATGATCGACTTATTGATGCAACTGCGGGATGAGGGTCACACCATTCTGATTTCTACCCATGATTTAGCTTCCATTTCCACCTTCTGTGACCACACTATTCTGCTCAACCGCACCATTTTGGCCCAGGGGAAAACCGAGGAAACCTTCACCAAAGAAAATTTAGAATTGACCTTTGGCGGGCTACCAGTGATGAGCCTGAATCAGATGTTTGAAACGACAGAGGTAGATGCGTGAGTCAGTTAGTGGTGGCCTTTTCTTTTTGGAATTGGTTGGTGGAGCCTTTGCAATATGGGTTTTTGATCCGGGCAATTTGGGTGAGTGCCTTTGTCGGCCTGGTGTGTGCGGTGCTTTCGTGTTACATCACCCTCAAAGGTTGGTCCCTAATGGGAGATGCCATTTCCCATGCGGTGGTCCCCGGTGTGGTGCTGGCCTATGCCCTGAATATTCCCTTTGCCATTGGGGCTTTTACCTTTGGCTTTGGGGCAACGGTGGCGATCGGTTACGTCAAGTCCAAAACGCGGTTAAAGGAGGATGCGGTCATTGGCATTGTCTTTACAGGCTTTTTTGCCCTTGGCCTCGTATTGGTGACCAAAATTCCCAGCAATGTTGACCTGTTCCATATCCTGTTTGGCAATGTGCTGGGTATTTCTCAACAAGACATCATCCAAACTTTGATCGCCGGATCCATCACCCTGGTAGTGATTTTGTTGCGCCGCAAGGATCTGCTGTTGTTTTGTTTTGATCCGAACCATGCCAAGGCGATCGGTCTGCGCACTCAGGTGATGTATTACACGCTGTTGTCGGTTCTAGCCCTTACCATTGTGGCCGCCTTGCAAACAGCGGGCATCATTTTAGTAATATCCATGCTGGTCACCCCAGGCTCCATTGGCTATCTACTCAGTGATCGCTTTGATCATATGCTGTGGTACTCCGTCGCCAGCAGCGTCCTATCCTGTGTCCTCGGCACCTATTTGAGCTATCACTTTGACGTCTCGACAGGGGGCATGATTGTCGTCCTGCTCACAACGCTGTTTGCCATAGCCATGATTTGTGCGCCTAAGTATGGCATTTTGGCCCAGGAATGGCGCAAGCGGTCGGGGCAAAATCCGGAAGACGATCAAAATCAGACTGTAGTGGTGGATCAAGCTTAGTTGGTTGGTATCGCCACAATAATGACGACTTCCCCGCTGTGAGTAAACCTATTAACTCATTGGGGTTGGGGTTCAACCATTCACCTAAATTTATTTCCTGTAACATCACCTCCGCGTTTACCCAAAGCGCGGTTATTTTTTCTTTGCACTTTCATATCACTATCTACTGATATAACTTAAGATATCAGTGATGGCTAATATGTCCCTTAATCCCAGGTGCCTGCCCATGACGTCAACCCCTTTACAGCAGACTCTCCAGGCTCATGTCGGTGGCATGGATTGTGGCGGTTGTGCGAGAACCATTGTGTCCAATCTGGAACAGTTACCGGGCATTGCAGAGGCCACCGTTAACTTTGCTTCCGAGCGCCTACAGGTGAAGTTTGACCCCGCCCTCACTAATAAAAAGGACATTATTAGCCGAGTGACTACATTGGGTTACACTGTCACCCCTGAAGTCCAAGCTGCCGCCAATACCATTACTGCGGTTGACTCCCCTACGCTTTTACCGGCTCGCCCAATTAATCTAGTGGGTTGGCGGTTCTGGCTCACCACCCGCCGGGGACAAACTGTTTTGCTGAGTGGCGTGGGCCTACTGCTAGGGACGATCGCCGAACGGTTCTTTTTCCTATCCCTAGTGGCCCAAGGTTTCTATGCCGTTAGCTTGATGGTGGCGATCGCGCCGATTATTCGGGCGGCCTGGATTGCGTTGAAACTGCGTCGGGCGGACATGAATCTGCTAATGACTTTAGCGGCGGTGGGGGCAGCCATTCTAGGGCAGTGGTTTCAAGGGGCGTTGGTTATTTTTCTGTTTGGGTTGGGTACCACACTACAAAAATTTGCCCTCAGTCGCACCCGCAACGCCATTGGCAATTTGATGGATTTAACCCCTATCACGGCCACGGTCAAACGTGACGACCAAGAATTATCCCTACCCGTTACAGTCATTGGGCTAGGGGAAATTTTAACCATTCGTCCCGGACAGCGCATCGCCCTGGATGGAGTAGTTCGTTCTGGGGAAAGCACTATTGACCAGTCTCCTATCACTGGAGAATCCCTGCCAGAACATAAAACAGTTGGTGATTCGGTGTTTGGGGGCACCCTCAACCAGACCGGGTTTTTGGAAGTGGAGGTTACCCATACCGCTGAAGATACCACCGTGGCCCGCATTATTCATTTGGTGGAAGAAGCCCAGGAAAGTCGTGCCCCCATTCAACAGTGGATAGACCGCTTTTCTGCCATCTATACTCCCATCGTCTTAGCCCTGGCCGCCACCATGGCAGTAGTTCCCCCCTAGTGTTTGCCCAACCTTTTCAGATTTGGTTTTACAAGGCGTTGGTGCTGTTGGTAATTGCTTGTCCCTGTGGTTTGGTGATTGCTACCCCCGTTTCCCTCATTAGTGCGATCGGCGCGGCCACAAGGCAGGGAGTACTGTTCAAAGGGGGTAATGCCCTGGAAACGGCGGGGAAATTGCAAACCCTCGCTTTTGATAAAACTGGCACCATTACCGAAGGTATGCCCAAGGTACAACGGGTGCATAATTTAGGAACCCTGGCGGATGATCTGGTGCTGATGGTTGCCGCTTCCCTAGAACAAAGGTCAGAACATCCCATTGCCCAGGCGATCGCCGCGGAGGCCGTGGCCCGAGGAATAGAATTGTCTGTCCCAGCATCCTTCATGGCAGTGCCGGGTAAGGGCATTGGGGCCACATTGATGGGTAAAACCTACTTTGTGGGCAATCGTCGCCTATTTGCAGACCAGGGCATTGGGTTATCTCAAGACGCCCAAGCCTTACTCCAACAAATTGAGTCCCAGGGGCAAACTCCTGTGTTGGTGGGCTCCTCAGGGGGATTGCTGGGGGCGATCGCCGTAGCGGATGGCATCCGGTTAGAGTCAGCGGCCGCAGTGCGTCAACTCGAGCGCCTGGGTTTGGACAACATCGTCATGCTCACTGGCGATCGGCGGGCCATTGCTCAACGGGTGGCCCAACAGGTAGGCATTGACAGCTACCAAGCTGAATTGCTGCCGGAAGACAAGTTAAATGTCATTCAACATCTGCGTCAATCGAGCATAGTCGGCATGGTGGGAGACGGCATCAACGACACTCCAGCCCTGGCCGCCGCAGACGTTAGCTTTGCTGTGGGTAAACTGGATACAGCATTGGAAACGGCCGATGTGGTGTTGGTGGGCAATGACCTGGAAAGATTAGGCTATGCCATTCAGCTCAGCCGTCGTACCCTATCGGTGATTAAACAAAACATTGCTGTCGCCCTAATTTTAAACGCCACCTTCGTTTTCCTGGGGGTTGTGGGGCTGATTGGCCTGCCCATTGCTGTCTTGGAGGATATGGGGTCTTCCCTGTTCGTTACCCTCAACGCCCTGCGTTTGTTTAATTTTCCTGCCCAAAGGCACAACGGGAATCCATTCCCCCGGCATGGAAGCAAAAAAACGCCAGTTCTGGAATAACCCAGTCATTGCAGGCAGTTCATCCCCAAGGACAAAAATTCTTATTCCGAGAAATATTAATGGCAATGGGTTCAAAGCATCGGGATGACAGGATTCGAACCTGCGGCCCCTTCGTCCCGAACGAAGTTAAGAAAATCTTCTAATTCCTTCTGTCTCTCGATTATAGCGGTTCTCAATAAATCTTCCTACCAATTTCTTACCGCAATCGGCCCAAAGGTATGCCTGGCAATGGGGATGAAAGACACTGGAGCAGTCCCGACAGCTGGTTCTAGGATTGCAGCGCATTTTTGTTAGCTATAGCGAAGATTGCTAAGGTTAGGACATAATGTAGGGAAAGAGTTAGGAAAAAAGCGATGCCAGCCCCCTACAGTATAGATCTAAGAGAGAAAGCGGTAAGTGCAGTAGAAAAAGGAGAGAAGAAAAGCCATGTCTGCCGAACACTGAACATTAGTCGCAACACCTTAGACCTATGGATAAAAAAGAAGAAAGAAACAGGAAGTGTGGCCGCGAAGAGAGATTATGAGCGTGGTCCACGACCGAAAATAGATGATTTGGATAAATTCAGAGAATTTGCGGAGGAGAACGGTCATTTAACGCAAAAACAAATGGCAGAAAAATGGCCAGAGCCTGTAAGTAGAATAAGAATAAGTAAGGCTCTAAAGAAAATAGGGCTTACTAGAAAAAAAAACTTATATTTACAGGGAAATAGAAGAGGAAGCGAGAAAGGCATTTGAAGATGGAATCAAGCAATATGCGGCAGAAAAACTGATTTATATGGATCAAGCCGGTCTAGATGACACTCTAGACTACCCCTATGGGTACTGTCATAAATCAGAGAGATTAAAGGCGAGCAAATTAGGACATAGAACCAAGAGAGTCAGCATAATAAGTTGTTGGTGGAATAGAACAACAATATCTCCAATGATATTTGAAGGATACTGTAACGCTCAAGTAGTATGCACGTGGATAGAAGAAATGTTATTACCAGAGTTAATACCAGGTCAGATACTAATCATGGATAATGCAAGCTTTCATCCGAAAGAAAGAATAAAGGCATTGGTAGCAAAAGCTGGGTGTGAGGTTATATTTTTACCACCATATTCACCAGACTTGAACAAAATTGAGAAGTTCTGGGCGAGACTAAAACGTTATGTTTACCAACTTGTTAGTAATGGAGAATCGCTGATTTCTGCATTGGATATAGCGTTGAGAGAACTGTCCTAACTATCTCGTCCTTTGCTATATCCCTCTTCCATCAAAGTCGGTGAATTAGAATGGAGATAAAAGGCTGAAAAGCCCGGAGGGAGTATGACAAGGACAAGAGAGGCAAAAAAGACAGTACAGTGTGTAGATACATACAGTGAACCGTATAAAGATATCTTTCCAGAAGTGAGGGCTTATGAGTCATTTAAATATATCATTGTGGGAATATTAAGTGATATAAAAAGAAAAAGTTTACCGGCAATAGCATCATCATTAGGATTTGAAAATGAACAAGGACTACTGCATTTCATAACAGATTTTCCTTGGGAATCAAAAGAATTAAAAAAAAGAAGGTTAAATGTCATCTTAGAAGTTTTAGAAGGAAGAGAAATAATAGTAATAATAGATGAAACGGGAGATCTCAAAAAAGGAAAAACAACAGATTATGTAAAAAGACAATACATTGGAAATTTAGGAAAAATAGAAAACGGTATAGTGTCAGTAAATGCCTATGGTTACTGTGATGGGGTAACGTTTCCTCTAGAGTCAAAAGTGTTTAAACCAAAAGAAAGATTAAAAGAGGGAGATAAGTATAAAACGAAACCAGAATTAGCAGTAGAAATAATAAAAAAACTAAAAGAAAGTCGCTTTAAAATAAAAAGAGTAGTATCAGATAGTTTATATGGAGAAAGTCATAGCAATTTTGTCAGTGCTATAGAGGAATTAAAAATAAAATATGCAGTGGTAATCCGCAGTAATCATGGGGTATGGCTTCCTTCAGAAGTTAAAGTAAGGGCAAATAAGTGGAGAAAGTTTGATCACATAAGATGGGATGGAAAACAGGAAGATAGGCATATAAGAGAAATAGTTTATGATAAAAAAGGAGAAGTAAGATATTGGGAAATTAAAACAGAAAAAGAGAAAGAGGAGGAAAAAGAAGGGTGGTTCGTAATGACTCGAATACCAAGCATTAAATATAAAGAAGTCGGCAGAATATATGGAGTAAGAGTATGGATAGAATATGGATTTAAGCAATGCAAAAGTGAATTAGGATGGGCAGATTTTAGGATGACTCATTATAAACAAATCCAAAAATGGGGGGAATTAGTAATGTGTGCATATTGTATGATTTGCCTTTATGATGAGGATTTTAATCCGACAGTTAATTCCATACAAAATCTCATCAAAAGCATGAGCAATGGAAGGGAGAAAAAGGCTGGAAGACGTGGCTAAATAATCTTAGGCTTGTCACCTGCGTACTTAATGCAGTAAGTCTTATTACAAAATGGGTGAGAGTATTCCCAGTTGCCCATCTTTTGAGAGAATTGACTAAGCTTTTTAACAGGGTTAATAAGCTTGACAAATTACAATATCTGGTAAATTTATGGGATGATTTTTGTTATTCGTCTGCTTAGAATGACGGAAGAGAGCTATCTTAAATTTATTTCAAGTAGCTATAATTAATAAGCCCTTTGAGATAAATAAAGTTTGTTTAAAGATTGTTGTAAGATCGCCTAATTAGCACCATTACCTGACTCCAGGCTTACATGTAAACCAGGGGTAGAGATAAGTTCCACCGTTGTGGATGCCAACTCAACTCGTCGATTAGTACCATCAATTTCTTCTAAAATCTGAGTGAAAAGTCGATCTTTTGTTGCCCGACGTTTTTTATAATCCACGACGTATCTGACGGTAAACTCTAACCAATTATCGTTGGCAATCAAAGTCACAAATGGTTCAATTTGGGCATCTTCAATTAGATATTTATGGATCATGCGACTCCACTCGGCTTTAGCTGGTTCAATGTAGCTGCCCGTCACTTCTTCAACTACCCGTTGCAAAATGTTTCTGGCCAGTCGATGATCGCCACCATGCCTTACCGGAACAACAATTTCATCCCAAATAAAAGGGAAATCCCCTGAATAATTAAAAACTGGTTCCTTAAAGACAAAACTATTGGCAATTCTGACAATACGCCCATTGTAGAGATCTGCTTTAACCCAATCACCACATTCCATCAGCGTCGTTCTTAAGGGATTAATATCAATCACATCCCCCATAATGCCCCCTAACTGAACCCGATCGCCGGTCTTATAAAATTCTCCAAAGGAAATAGCCGTCCAACCGGCAAAACTGGCAATCACTTCCTGCAGGGCAAAGGCAATCCCTGCCCCCACCACACCAAAAATAACGGTTAACTGTCTGAGGTTTTCATTAAAAATAGTCACAATTAGGAGAGCAATGAATCCATAACTAATAAAAGCCAGAATTTTGCGGATACGGTAACGTAAATCCCCATCTTGAACTTGACTGGATAAACCCTGGGCCGCCATCTTAAAAACAATGGAGACAATTAAAATACCAATGGCAACTTCAATTAACTTGACGACGTTGGGATCACTGAGCCAGCTTTGAATTATATTGATTAACTTTTCCATAGGTTAATGCCCAATGCATAATTTTGCTTTGTCGACTGTTGCCCGAGATAAAATGCTTCGCCCTAGGCCTGGTCAGATTTTGATGTATTTACTCCATTATCCTGTGTAGACGGGGCATTGAGGGATGAAAGTCTAAATGCGGGTGCTTCATAATCCGACGGTAGATAATCGGCAGGAATGGTAGTCTGGTTACCATCTCGCACAGCACGGTAATGGGGCGAAAGAATTTCAATATCAGCTTCGTTACACTTATCTTGAAGATTTTGATGGAGTTCTGAATAAATTTTCGCCATGATGCCTGGATCGTGGGTATACGCATTTAATTCATAGGCAATGTAAAAATCATCCAAACTGGTTTGCAACACAAAAGGTGCAGGATTTTCTAGGATTTTATCTGTTGCTAAAGCCGCTTCGATCATTACGGCATGAACCTTGCGCCAGGGCACATCGTAGCCTAGGGTGATGGTGGTGTGCAGAATTAAAGGTAGCGCTCCCGGATCACTAGCCGCGGCACTGTAGTTGATTACATGGCTACCTAAAACGGCCGAGTTGGGAATGGTAATCACCACATTTTTAATGGTACGAATACGGGTAACAAATAATGTTTTTTCCACCACATCCCCGATGGTATCAGTGATTTTTACCCGATCGCCGACGGAAAAAGCCCTGGTGTAGGTTAACATAATACCAGCAAAAATATTGGCAATTACCGATGAAGAACCAAGGGAAATTAGTAATCCCAAAAAAATAGAAATTCCCTGGAAAGCAGGAGTTTGGGAGCCAGGTAAATAGGGAAAAGCCACCGTGGCCGCAAATGCCAAGACCAGAAATTGGACTAGCTTATAGGTAGGTTTAGCCCATTCTCGGTAAAATCCTTGAAACCTGATATTATCTCGCTCAATTTCGGTGAACAAAAAGCGAATTACTTTCAAAGAGTAAAAAGTTAACAGCCAAATAATAACCAGAAAAAATAAATTGGGAAGATAGTTTAATAATCCAGACCAGATGGTATTAACTGCTGTGTTGGCATAGTCAAATAGTATCCGAGCGACGCCTTTAGTCCAGGGGAAGAAGCTCAAAACTAGATTAATGTAAAGATAAAGCAGCCCTAGTAAGAGAGTAAGGCGGACAATTTTAATAATTTCTGAAATTAGATCAACTACCCGATGGGCAGATAAAATTTGGGTGTCAAATAGTCTTAACGCCGGAATACGGGTACCCCGCCAACGTCTCAATTGACGATAAATAATAGGCACCGATTTGGTGATACCAATTAAGCTAGCAACTAGGACAATTGTGGCAATTAGTGTATAAACTACTCCCCGCACCAAACTATGGATGCTATAAGAAGACCTAAAGTCAGTAATTGATTCTTTGATGATCTGTAAATATTGGTTCGCAAGCTCTTGACGGGATTGTCCCGCCGCCACCGCATCCACATCGGTGATCGTCACTAGGGTTTCGTCTCCTGTTAAAATATCAACCGTTGCCGCCGCTTCATTGTCGACAATTTTGAGCGTGTCCAGGTTAACTTCGGTATCTTTAGCCAGGCTAGCTATACGATTGGAAACCACCTGGGCCCGAAATTCTGGGGAGAAGGAGGCAATTCTCGCCTGAATATAAAATAGAGTGTCGTCCCCTAAAATCACCGGCGCCCCTGTGGGCTTACTTCCCGTTGGGTTAACGGTTTGGGGATAAACCAAATATGCCGTCGCCACCACCATAACTAGGTTGAGCAGAAAAATAATTAAACCATTCCGCAACCAGTTCTTTAGCCTGTGATAGAACAACATATTTTTTCTTCAGGAGTTATTAAGGGAATTGGTGTATGACATTTTCCATCAATCTTATTGCCCCTGGGAGCAATTTTGGCAGAGAATGTAGCTGATCAGAATTTTAATTTTGGTTAATTCGAGTCCCGCTGATGGACAGTTAGCTCCAGTGCGGGACAGTATTGTTTGATGATGTTTTTGTTGACCAAAAATTTCCCCTTTTCCATGCTATCGGGTCTAGATTAACAGGCATATTTTCCAGGCAATATTAAATCAATCAAGATGAAATTTAATAAATTTTAGCTAACTAACATTAAGAAAAGAAAAGATAAAGTTTTATCCTTAGTTTTAAACACTTTACTGTCCACACTTCACCGCCCCAAATGCAGCAAAGCAAGAGTTTTTATGGAGAATATCCACCGTGTCAAAGCCAACGGAACGGAGTAAATCAATTTGATAGGTGACAGGTCGGGGGGAATCTTCACGGTCAATGTAGCTGAACACCTTCTCCCGATACTCCGCACCACCAAGGGAGACCAAATAGTCACCGTATTGATCCCACATCATTGCTTGGACGGCTGGTTGCTCATGGAAAACTAAATCGGTAATCCACACGCTACCACCGGGGGCAAGTAAATCGTAAATTTTCTGAAAAGCTTGTAACCAGTCTTCGTCATCCCTTAAATGGTGCAACACTGCCGCTGCAATAATCACATCATAGGTCGAATTTGGCAGGCTTACTAAGCGAAAATCCCCCTGTAGGGTACGCACTGCACCTCCGTTTAATTGTTGGATACGTTCCGCCGCTTTGATCAGCATGGGGGCGCTTAGATCAAGTAAATCAACATTGAAATCCTGATTGGTGGATTGACGCAGTCGAATTGTATTGTTGCCAGCACCACAACCAATATCTAGTACATGGCGGATATTTTTAGTACAGGAGATGGCCGCCTCGGTAATTAGGGCCATGGCGAGGGGAGCGTCAATGGTTGTTGCCTGGCCAGTTTCAAGGGAAGAAAAACGCGCCACATCTTTATCAAAACGGGAGCGGATGTCTGCAATGGTTGATTTTTTATCGAGAGGCGTGGTCATGGTGATGGCAGGTCGCGTTGTAGTTGATTAGCTATGGACTTTTGCCCTTTCTCACTCCGGCTGAACCGGGGCAAAATATTGCTGGCTTTCCGATCGCCCGAGACGTTGGACGTAGCGATTAAACTGCCAGGTGCTGGCCACAATCACCACTGTTTGGCTGAGGACTGTGAGGAAAAAGAGGGGCGTTTGAACGTTAATTCCTTCCACCAGGGCAATGGAAGGCAGGGGACTAAACCACATAACGACGCTTTCCTTAATGCCCGCGCCAATGGCGATCGCCAGGGGGAGAACTACCATCACCACCACCGATAAAATCAACACCAGCAGACGGGAAAAACGCATTCTTAGCAGACTCCACTGGATGAGGGAAGCGAAGGTAAAATTCCACAACAGACCCATGGCCAAGGCCACCACTATGCTCCTCAGGGGAATGGTCACCCCGACCGGTGCTGGAGCAAGCCAGGGCAACAATAACACCATGGGCAACGTTAAAAGGGCGGTGAGGCAAAGATTAATGGCGATCACCCCTTGGGGAGGACTATGGTCAGATACCAGATTTTGCCAGCTCCAGGTGCGGTAATGTCGGGGGGCTTCGTGACGATAACGACTCCAATCCCGTAAATAGTTAATTTGGGGGCATAGGGCCAGGGTCAACCCCAAAAAGAAGCAACAAAGGGTCAATTGCCAGCTACCCAGGTTCAATAAGAGAAAATCGAGATAGTCGCTTTTGTCATAGCTTTGGAGTAAAAAGCCATTGGCGATCGCCACCAGGGACAGGGTTACCCCTAAGCTTTGGGGCTTGCTCCAGGCCGTACTGAGGGGACGGCGGAAGCGACGGCGTAATACTTGGGTTATCCAATAGGTTCCCACTGCAAAATTCGCCACCATAAATCCCATGCCCAGGGGAGCCGACCGGAATAAATCCCAGCCATACCAGCGCAATTGATCCAGTTCATTGGGGCCGAGGTAACCAACGGTGGGTATGGACAAAAAAGTGGAGCGGACTAAATAAATTAGAGCTTTACCGGGGTAAAACAGAGATAACCAAGAGAGGAAAAATGGCTCCCAATCATTGTCTTGCATGATCACGACCGTGCCAATTAGCGTCCCCACCGCACATAAGCCGGCGATCGCCGCACTTTTAGAAAGAGAATAACTTTTTGCATTACTGCTTAAACCAATCCAGAGGGCAATGTGGAAAAAGAAGCTGGCCCCCACCAGCACTACAACGTAGTAACCTGCCAGCAGAAACAAAGAAACACCCGCCCCCCCAGCGGCAATCATATGGAGAGGCAACAGGGTGAGCAAAAATCCATACAACAAACTGGGCACTCCGAGGATTTTGCCCCAGATAAAACTACCCTCGGACTGGGGACTAAGGCGAATAAAATTTAACGTGCCCCGTTGGCATTCCTTTTGTAAATCCGCCACCAATAAATAAATCCCCACCACCAGCAATAGCACTAGCCCGGCCAAGCTCAAAAAAGCAAAGCCATCCAACCACCACAGCCGCCAATTGATCGATAGTTGCCCCAATAGATCCTGGGTGCAAACAAAAATTCCTTGGTTATATTCCCACTCCGGTGGGATGCCCATGCAGTAGCGACTAAATTGCTCTCCGGCGGGTCTGAGTGGATCTAGTACGGGAATTTCTCCGGTGCGAAAAAATAACACTATGCCCTGGCAAATAAAACTTGCCAACAACAGCCAGCGCACCTTTGTAGTAGTAAAACGGCTTTTGAGTTCCCGGTACAGTTGGGGATGCCAATCTCCCAGGCGATCGACATAGGTAGAGAAAAGATTGATCATGGTAGTGATGGCGAAGTGGGGCAGGGCAAAGCAAGAAGTAAAGTTAATTAGTCACTATTTAAGTCCTAATTCATCCCCCAATTCGTTCAGCAGAATACCGATAAGGTTGGGGGTTGGTGATTTCAGTTAGCTCCTTAATTAGAGCAATAATTCCAGTCTGAGAAAGCTTTTAACTGTCAAATGAATCTCAGGTTAAATATTAAATTAGAAAGTAAGTAAACTAGACAGAAAAAAAATTAGTGATGAAAAAATTAACGGTGGTTTGAGTGAAGAATAGCCACATAATCTTCACTAACCAGGGCGGAACGATGATTATTACTGTCAGGAAACCTGTTGATGTCCTAATTTGAGGAAAATACTTTCTAAATCCTCCTGTTGACAATGGAATTGGCTCACTTGACAACCAGCATAGATCAAATTCCTGAGTAGGCTGGCGCTGTCTTCGGGGGAACCAGAAAAAATCACAGAGCAATGGATCCCTGGGGCGGAATTTTGCTGATCTCCCTGATCATAGTTTATCTGCCAATCCTCCACACCGGGTTGATCCTGCAGGCAATACTGCAATTGCTCTACTCCCGCCAGCACGGTAATGGTGATAGTGCGTTGCCCCAGGCGATTATACAAATCTGCCAAAGTGGTGCTTTCCACCAAACACCCCAGTTCCATCACTCCGATCGCCGTGCAGAGTTCCGCCAGATCACTGAGCACATGGGAGGAAATCAGAATGGTCATGCCCGCGGCCTGCAACACCCGAATAATGTCACGAAATTGTTGCCGAGCTAGAGGGTCTAGCCCAGAAACCGGCTCATCCAGCAGGAGCAAAATGGGCTCATGGATAATGGTGCGGGCCAAACTCAACCGTTGCTTCATCCCCCGGGAAAGGCTATGGATGCGGCTGTGGCGTTTACTGGTTAGTTGCACCAGCTCCAACACTTCCTGGATGCGGTGGCGACGGCTGGGATTTTTCAGATGGTATAACCGGGCAAAGTAATCCAGATAATCCCAAACGTTCAGGTCTTCGTAGAGGGGATAATCGTCGGGCAGATAGCCCAAATATTGCTTGATCCGCAAATTGTCTGCCCCTGCCACCAGGCGATCGCCAAACAAATAAATGTCTCCTCTGGTGGGTTCCTCTGCCGTGGCCAACATACGGATTAGGGTGGTTTTGCCAGCACCGTTGGGGCCAATCAGACCATACACCGACCCCTCCGCAATGGTTAAATCCACATTGGTCACCGCCCCCTGGCGATCGAAACGTTTAGTCAAGCCTTGGGTAACCACAGCGGCCTTGGTTTCGGGGGTTAATTCCATGGGGGTCACAATCAAAGAAATGTGGGTGAATCGATCATAGTCCAACCACACGTTACAAGTAGTTAAAGCCGGGCAGTTTTACCCCTTATCAAACATGGTAGTTCTCCGTAGTTCTCCCTGCTAGTTGAGACGGAGGCCAAACTTGGTAACGCCCGGAAAATCAATCTTGAATTGCTCCGAGAAATAATCCTGGTAAAAGGTTTGATAGGGCTTAAATCCCACGGATTCATAGGTATGACGGGCCCTGTCATTGCCATTGATCACCATAATGCCGGCAAATTCATGGCCCTGCGATCGCCCTTTTTCCAGTAAAGCCCTCAGTAACGCTTTGCCCAAACCCTGGCCCCGGGCCTCCGGTAATACGGCCACATTTTCAATAATCCAAGTCGCCTGGGGGGTGAGAAAAAACGGTCGTAAATTTCCGCCCCAAAGCCCCAGATACTGCCCACGAAAAGCTGCTAAATTTTCCTTCGTCCAGTTCAGCTCCTTGGCGATCGCCTCTAGCTGGGATAGACGCAATGGACAGTAGTCCTCCGTCTCCGGTACATACCCGGCGGCCGCCGCAACAGGTTTGCCCTCAGCTTCCAAAATCAGAAAATCTGGTACATTGCCCCAATTGCAAGCATCGGCCTTCAGTTCCGCCTCAATAAAGTCCAAGGCCGTGGTACCAGTCCCTTCTAATAAATCTTCCCAAAAGCAATGATTTAACGGTGGCAGGGAAGCCTCGTATTCAATCCTGGCGAGAAATGGAATATCCGCAGTGGTTGCTTGGCGGGTATTTAGCATAGTTGACATCACAGCTCCCTTGGGAAAACTCCCCATAAAAAATACAATCTGCATGTACCTCAAAAATAAAGGAAGCCCCTTTCTTTGTCAAGATACATACTGTATGAATGTTAAATCTGCTCACCATGTCGGCTAAGTTGACCAAAGCGGAACAAACTCGACGCACTCGCCGGGCCATCCTTGATCGGGCCCGTCACCTGTTTGCCACCCAGGGATATACCGCCACGGGCACCGAAGAAATTATTAGTGAGCTAGCCATTACCAGGGGAGCTTCATACCATCAATTCGGCGACAAGCTGGGGCTGTTCAAGGCTGTCATCGTTGAGGCTTATGACGAAATCACCGACTATATCAAAACAAAAGTTCGACCCCTAGATAACAATTGGCAACAGTTAATCGTCGGCTGTCGGGCATTTCTTGAAGTTGCTCAACAGGACGAACTGCGGCGCTTGGTATTTGTGGAAGCTCCCGCCGTTTTGGCAGCGGATGACCTCACTGAAATTGATCAATATGGCTTTGGTTTACTCCGTGAGTCAATTCAGACCGCCGTTTCCGAAGGAGAACTTTACGCCGTCGATGCTGAGGGTTTTGCCCACTTAGTCAATGGTTCTTTGAATGAGTTGGCCGCTTGGGTGACCCAGTCCAATGATCCAGAAAGACTTAAAACTGCCCAATGGTTGGTGGAAACATTACTGCTGCGGCATCATCACTGCGGTTAGCTTTTCATTCTTGGGGTGAACTCCCCCTACCCGCTTGCACTGAGATCGGAGCTTCCTATCCAATAGCCTGCAAAATAGTGGAAGACTTGCGCCTTTTACTACCTTGTCTTACGGCTAGACAATGGGCGGAATCCCTGGTTCCCGAGTTAAGCTGATTCCCTTCGGTCGGGTTTCTTTGTTGGTCGAAATTCATCTCACAGTTAAGCCTTCAGCTTTAACGGGAGTCCTCTTTTGACATTTAACATAGGAAAATACAATCAACTCGATCGCCGTCGAGTAAAAACTGTTATCAGGAGCCTCTATGTACATCGTTCAAATTGCCTCAGAATGCGCCCCCGTCATTAAGGCCGGAGGATTGGGGGATGTTATCTACGGGCTCAGCCGTGAATTGGAACTGCGGGGCCATTGCGTCGAGCTTATCCTGCCCATGTATGATTGCATGCGCTACGACCATATCTGGGGTTTACACGATGCCTACCGTAACCTAGAGGTGCCCTGGCATGGCAGCTCAATCTTTTGTGACGTTTTCTGTGGCTGGGTCCACGGTAGACTCTGCTTCTTCATTCAGCCCAAATCTTCTGATAACTTTTTTAACCGGGGTCATTATTACGGCGCCCTCGATGACCATATGCGCTTTGCCTTTTTCTCCAAGGCGGCCATGGAGTTTTTGCTACGTAGCAACAAACGCCCAGACATTGTCCACTGCCACGATTGGCAAACAGGGCTAGTACCGGTGTTGTTGTACGAAATTTACCGCTTCCACGGCATGGATCATCAGCGGGTCTGCTACACCATCCACAATTTCAAACACCAGGGGATTGCTGGAGCCAATATTCTCCACGCCACAGGGCTTAATAATGACGGTTATTATTTCAGTTACGATCGCCTGCAAGATAATTTCAATCCCAATGCCATTAACTTCATGAAGGGGGGCATCGTCTATTCCAACTATGTCAACACCGTTTCCCCTCACCACGCTTGGGAAGCCCGCTTTTCCGATATTTCCTGTGGCCTGGGCCATACCCTGGAAATTCATCAGCACAAATTCGGCGGTATTTTGAACGGTTTGGACTACGAAGTGTGGAACCCAGAAATTGATCCGCTATTGGCGAGCAACTTCGGTCCCAAAACCTTTGGCGATAAGGCAAAAAATAAGCAAGCTTTACGGGAAAGATTAATGCTGGAAGAGGACGACAACAAACCAATAGTCTGCTTTATTGGCCGCTTGGATGGACAAAAAGGTGTGCATTTGGTGCACCACTCCCTCTACTACGCCCTCGCCCAGGAATCTCAATTCGTACTGCTCGGCTCCGCCACCGAACCCAATCTGAGCAAATGGTTCTGGCACGAAAAACAACATCTCAACGATAATCCCAATGTCCATCTGGAGTTGGGCTTTGATGAGGAGTTGGCCCACCTAATTTACGGAGCGGCGGATATCATTGTGGTGCCTAGTAACTACGAGCCCTGCGGCTTGACCCAAATGATCGGCCTCCGTTATGGGGCCATTCCAGTGGTGCGGGGAGTGGGTGGTTTGGTGAACACCGTGTTTGACCGGGATTATGACCAAAATCATCCTCCAGAAAAACGCAACGGTTTTGTCTTCTATCAGCCGGATCAATATGCTTTGGAAACGGCCCTTGGTCGGGCGATCGCCTTGTATAAGGATGATCCCGTGGCGTTTAAAACCCTGGCGTTGCAGGGCATGGCCTACGACTACTCTTGGAATAAACCGGGGCTCCAGTATGTGGAAGCCTACGAATACATCCGGGCTTAACCCTTCGGGTTTGTAACAGTTTCGTTACACTAGTCCATAGGCGGAGCAAAAGCCGTTGGCCATAGCTCCGTTCAGCGTTAATAAATAACAACAACTTAAACATTATGGGATTCTTCGATTTATTCGGTAAAAAAACGGCCATGGTTGCACCCAATGAAGCTCTCCCCGGGCGATCGGCCACTATGTCCGTGCCAGACAAACATTTTGTCAATGGCAATCCTCTCAAAGCTCCCTTTCCCGAGGGAATGGAAACGGCTATGTTTGGTTTAGGCTGTTTTTGGGGAGCGGAACGCAAATTTTGGCAAATTCCCGGGGTTTACAGCACGGTGGTGGGTTATGCCGCCGGTTATACCCCTAACCCCACCTACCAAGAAGTTTGTACCGGAATGACTGGGCACAATGAGGTGGTTTTCGTTGTGTTTGATCCCCAACAAGTGAGCTACAAGGAATTACTCAAAGTCTTTTGGGAGAGCCATAACCCCACCCAGGGCATGCGCCAGGGTAACGATGTGGGTACCCAATACCGCTCCGGCATTTACACCTATTCTGAAGCCCAACAACAGGCCGCTTTGGCATCGAAGCAAGCCTATCAACCAGCTCTCCAACAGGAGGGCTATGGGGAAATTACCACGGAAATTTTACCGGCCCCAGATTTTTACTATGCCGAAGATTATCACCAACAATATTTAGCTAAAAACCCCAATGGTTACTGCGGTTTGGGGGGCACTAATGTGGCCTGTCCCATTGGCACGGAAGTTTCCCTGGGAGCTTAGTTCAGTTGGCAAGGAAGATTCTCTTACTAGGGGCAATGGGGCAAGTGGGTCAGGAGTTGGCCCTGCCCTTATCCCGTTTGGGTCAGGTGCAGACGGGGACCAGGGCAACTTTTGATTTGGCCCAACCGGCCACCCTGGGGGACAAAATTCGGGACTTGGCCCCCGATATTATTGTCAACGCCGCCGCCTATACTGCCGTGGATAAAGCTGAAACGGAGCCGGAATTAGCCTACGCAGTTAACGCCCTTGCTCCCCAGGCGATCGCCAACGCGGCCAAGGAAATCGGCGCCTACGTGGTGCATATCTCCACCGACTATGTGTTTGATGGTAGCCAGAGTTCCCCCTACCAGGAAACGGATGCCACCAATCCCCTCGGGGTTTATGGCCAAAGCAAGCTCAAGGGAGAAAGGGCCGTGGCAGAAAGTGGCGGTGAATTTCTCATTGTCCGTACGGCGTGGGTTTATGGGGCCAAAGGCTCCGGCAATTTTGTCAAAACCATGGTGCGCTTGGGCAAAGAGCGGCAAGAAGTGAGGGTGGTGGCGGATCAAGTTGGTAGTCCCACCTGGGCAAAGGATCTGGCTCAGGCGATCGCCGCTTTAGCTCAACAACGGGCCCAGGGCATTTATCATTACAGCAATAGTGGGGTGGCTAGTTGGTACGATTTTGCGGTGGCGATTTTTGAGGAAGTTGAAAATTTAGGCATTTCCCTTCAGGTACGTCGGGTGCTGCCCATTACCACAGCGGCCTATCCCACGCCGGCTCGACGGCCAGCCTACTCCGTCCTATCCCATGAAAAAATAGTACAAGCTTTAGGCTGTGCCCCTCCCCATTGGCGGGCATCATTGCGGACCATGCTACAAGAAAGCATCAACGAGGGCATTTTCTGATAGCAAAACCACTACATTACTCCTATTCCCACGGACTCCGGCACCTGTTGGCGGTAACGGTAATAGGCGGCACAGGCTCCTTCCGAGGAAACCATGGGGGCTCCCAAGGGCTGTTCTGGGGTGCAGATGGTACCAAAGGCTGGACAATCGCTGGGCTTCCGTTGTCCCTGTAAAATTTCCCCACTAATACAAGTCGTTTCCTCCGTCGTTGGAACCATAGTTTGTAGTAGGGAGGCAAATTTGACTGCCCCATCCCAGGGGGCAAATGCTGGCCTTAAACCCAAACCGCTGGCGGGAATCAACCCCAAACCCCGCCAATGGCGATCGACTGGCTCAAATACTTGGTCAACAATTTTCTGCGCGTGGGCATTGCCCTGGGGTTGGACAGATCGCCGATATTGATTGTCGCAGGTGAATTGTCCCGACTCCAGTTGGCGCACACAGGCGAGGATGCCCTGCATAATATCCACCGGTTCAAAGCCAGTAATGACTATGGGCACTTGATATTTTTCGGCAATATGTTGATAAGCCCTTTCCCCGGTCACTGTGCAGACATGGCCTGCGGCTAAAAAGCCCTGCACAAGAGAATCGGGATTGCCTAATAAAGCTTCCATGGCCGGGGGCACCAACACATGGGCGCAAAGCAGACTAAAATTACGCACCTGTTGGGCCCTAGCTTGGTGGAGAGTCATGGCGGTGGCGGGGGCCGTGGTTTCGAAACCTACCCCAAAAAACACCACTTCTCGCTCCGGGTTCTCCCTGGCGATCGCCAAACAATCCAAGGGAGAATAGACAATGCGGACATCGCCGCCCTGAGCTTTAACGCTCAGCAAATCCATCTCACTGCCGGGCACCCGCAACATATCGCCAAAGGAACAAAAAATGATCTCCGGTTGCTTAGCTAACCACAAAGCTTGGTCAATTAATTCCATCGGAGTGACGCACACAGGACAGCCGGGGCCATGGATCAGAGTCAAATCCTTGGGTAACAAGGTATCCAACCCATATTTGACAATGCTGTGGGTCTGGCCGCCGCAAATCTCCATCAGCGTCCAAGGTTGGGTGATCTCCCTGGCGATCGCCTGACGGTAATGGGCCACCGCCTGGGCATCCCGATATTCATCAACGTATTTCATGGCTAAAACTTGGCGAACTGATCCCAAGGTTAACGAAAATTTTTAGTAATAGTTAATTTTGGCCAAGGTAGAGTGTGTTGGAAAAGTCTGAATATGATGATTAATTTTCCCTAGTCCTTCTCCATAGGAGACAAATATTTGGCAAGCTTCTGTTTGCAAGGTTATTTAGGCTGTTTTTTACTTGATAATGCTTTTTTTCCACGCTTGCTCGTTTTTTACCCTGGGAGCAATGGCCCCAAGCAGGGAATTTTATTGCTAAAGTAGAAACAAAAAACAACATTTTAAAGGGTTCGTTGATGTAGTTTTTAATATCTTCTTACGACAAGAAAAATTATACCGAAATAATCCCTGCTTAATTACTTATTTCCTCCCACTCACCCACCAATATAGTTAAAATGAGTTTTGATCTTTCGAAGCTAAGCAGTCTAAAAGTTGAATCATTGGTACAGCAAGGCTTGGATACTATCCTTAACCGCCAAGCCAAAGTCGGATCCTCATCGGCGGAAAAAGTTAGCTTGATCAAAAAATCCCTGGACCAAAAGGGGGAATTATACAGACTGCCTTCTAGTCACAAATTTACCATTGCAGCTTACCAAGTACGACACAAAAACGCTGTTGGTTCCATTCTTATCACCCTTGATAACCTGCGGGAATTCAATAAAATGTTAGACCAAGAAATTTTGCAAGAAGCAAGTAAAGGTCATCTCCGCAAAGCCGACCGATACATTCGTCAAAAGCGCAACGTTGACATCACTACATACACCCATCGCATCAAGGGTTATCGGGTTACCCAAGCCAAAGCAAAAATTCTTACCTGGATTATTGACTGGGACTTTCATAAGCAATCATCGGACGAAAGCTCCTATGGTAGCGGCACTGCTAGGGCGCTAATGCAGGAATTGGCAGTTAGCTTTCTCGACCATCCCGATGCCAAAAATAATAGACAAGATTATTTAGACGCCATCATGACCCTAAACTGGGTCAAAGAAATTTTGCAGACGGCTAAACCCTTCTATAGCCACAGCCAAATTACCCACAAAGTCATTTACCATCACCAGGTAGAAAGCTAACTGAAAACAGGGCGAATAATAACAGTGGAGTTCAGATGATTTTAATTGTCTGAATTATCTAAGGATTATAATTACACGAAGCCAACCAGAGTCTTGATTGCCAATCCACAAAATTATCCCAACATTAAACAACACCCAGAACCTAGTAACTAGTCTGACCAACCCTCTTTTCTTCGAGCATGATTGGAGCTGCAAATACCTGACAAAAGGTTAATGCCTATCTCCCATGGCTAGCAATTGGGGCTGTGACTATTCTCGGTTTGGGTGTTGTCCGCTATCTGAGCGATGAAACGAGAAACAAAAGAGACAGATTTAGAAAGAAACAGCTCGGTTTTACCTCTCTTTTTAAACTAGGGTTTTCGGACGTAAGTGGCTGTTTTTATCTGCCAGTGAAGCCCTTCGACTCCATGTATTTAATGTACAAAATCCCATCAAGAATGGCAAGTAATATTTAACTTTATTCACTTAAAAAGAGCAGAAGCTATTGGTTTTGTTGCGAAATATTAATAAAAACTATTGCAGTTTATTCAAACTATTTTTGTGGACTAAAACAATTTTTTTATTGTCTAAATTGTCACCATTAAACCATCGATATTGAAGAAACCTAAAGATTTGCTCGCTTTTTAAAAAGTTGGTGTAACAATGAAGACAACCAGATAAAGATTCAGTTCGTTATTGTGGGCAAGATTGTGGAGAGACGAAAACTTTTCCCCAATCAAGGGTGATAATCAGGTTAATTTTTGCAGTCTAAACTTCCTGGTTTATGCTTTCCTCATCATCTTTTATCGGCTGTATTGCTCCTTTTTGAGGGTTTTTCCATGACCGTTGCCACCGATCGCCAAACTACGCCCCCGTCTGCGGCCCATCCTAGTGGAGACAAGCGTTTTAAGGTGTTAGATGCCACCATGAAGCGCAACCAATTTAATCAGGATGCCCTCATTGAAATTCTTCACAAAGCCCAGGAAATTTTTGGTTACTTGGAGGAAGATGTCCTGCTCTACGTAGCTCGGGGACTCAAATTACCCCTAAGCCGAGTGTTTGGGGTGGCAACTTTCTATCATTTATTTTCCCTCAAGCCCAGCGGTAAACATACCTGTGTGGTCTGTTTGGGAACAGCTTGCTACGTTAAAGGAGCGGGGAATTTGCTGAAAACCCTGGATCAAGAAATCCACCTCCAGCCTGGAGAAACCACCGAAGATGGTCAGATGTCTTTGGTGACGGCCCGTTGCATTGGAGCCTGTGGCATTGCCCCAGCGGTGGTCTATGATGGCAAGGTTTTGGGCAAGCAAACTGATGATGCGGTGTTGACGGCGATCCAACCTTGGTTAGGCAACACTGAAGTTTAATTAAAGCTTAAGCATTGATTTATGAGGCAGTTGCTATTACTTAAGTTATCAATGCTGGATAAGTGTCTAAATAACGGGCGATTTTTAGTAGTAATTGTTTTTTGTCATTGCCATCTATGGCCATTGATTAGTCAAGTTTGACTCAACTTTTTTAGTTAAATTCCATTGCTCCACCATCAACTGAGGATTTGAGGTTTTATGGATATCAAAGAATTAAGGGAAATTGCCGCCAAAAGCCGGGAGAAACAAGCAAAAATTCGCATTCGCTGTTGTAGTGCCGCTGGTTGTCTTTCTTCTGAAGGGGAAGCGGTGAAAAAAAATCTCACCACGGCGATCGCCGAAGCAGGCCTAGGGGACAAGGTGGAAGTTTGTGGAGTGGGCTGTATGAAGTTTTGTGGTCGGGGGCCCCTGGTAGCGGTGGATGACCGGAACCAACTCTACGAATTTGTCACCCCGGGACAGGTGGGGGATATTGTCAAAAAATTACAAGAACCCGATGGGATTCCAGAAACCGGCTTAATCAGTGGCGATCCGCACCATCCCTTCTACGCTCTGCAACGGAACATTGTCCTAGAAAATTCTGGCCAGATTGATCCTGAGTCCATTGATGAATACATTGCCCTGGGGGGCTACGAACAGCTTTATAAAGCTATCTACGAAATGACGCCGGAGAAAGTGATCACAGAAATGAACAAAAGTGGTCTGCGGGGTCGGGGTGGGGGTGGTTATCCCACTGGCTTGAAATGGGCCACAGTGGCCAAAATGCCCGGCCAACAAAAATACGTTATCTGCAATGCTGACGAAGGTGATCCCGGTGCTTTCATGGACCGCAGTGTGTTGGAAAGTGATCCCCATCGCATCCTCGAAGGCATGGCGATCGCCGCCTATGCTGTGGGGGCCAACCATGGTTATATTTACGTGCGGGCCGAATATCCCCTCGCCATCCAACGACTACAAAAAGCGATTCAACAGGCCAAGCGTTACGGCCTAATGGGTACCCAGATTTTTGATTCCCCCATTGACTTTAAGGTAGAAATCCGGGTGGGGGCCGGCGCCTTTGTCTGTGGGGAAGAAACAGCCCTCATTGCCTCAGTGGAAGGAAAACGGGGCACTCCCCGACCGCGACCACCCTATCCGGCCCAATCGGGTTTATGGGCCAGTCCCACCCTAATTAACAACGTCGAAACCTACGCCAACGTCGTACCAATTATTCGGGAAGGGGGCGATTGGTATGGGGCCATTGGCACCGAAAAGAGTAAGGGTACCAAGGTTTTTGCCCTGACAGGGAAGGTGGAAAATGCCGGTCTGATTGAAGTTCCCATGGGTACAACGGTGCGGCAGGTGGTGCAAGAAATGGGGGGCGGTGTCCCCGATGGCGGCCAAGTCAAAGCCGTGCAAACTGGGGGCCCCTCTGGAGGCTGTATCCCCGCCGATAAATTAGACACCCCCATCGAATATGACACCCTATTAGCCCTGGGCACCATGATGGGTTCCGGGGGCATGATTGTCATGGACGAAACCACCAATATGGTGGACGTGGCCCAGTTTTATATGGATTTTTGCAAATCGGAATCCTGCGGTAAATGTATTCCCTGCCGAGCTGGCACGGTGCAGCTTTATGACCTTTTAACTCGCTTTTTAGAAGGGGAAGCAACCCAAGAAGACTTGATCAAACTAGAAAATCTTTGCCATATGGTTAAGGAAACTAGCCTTTGTGGATTGGGGATGAGTGCGCCTAATCCGGTAATAAGTACCCTGCGCTATTTTCGCCATGAATATGAAGAATTACTCAAAGCCTAGTTCGGTAATTTATCCACTCATTTACCCTTTCTAAAACGCCATGAATGTTTTAACTGCTCCCATCAAAAGTGATATTTGGACTAAAGCCACTTGGCAAGAATTTATCCAAGCTACCGAAAACCCTGATTACCAAAAGGGAAAATTTTACTACTATCAGAACCAGTTGAGGATAGAAATGTCCCCTATTAGCAGCGATCATGCCGGAGATCATGGCCTTGTGAATGGTGCTCTCAGTCTCTATGTTGCCTTAAAAAATATTCCGGTAACGATTAGAGATACCTGCAGTTACCGTAAACCTAGTCAATGGGAGGTACAACCCGACATTTCTTGCCATGTGGGGGATAATGCTATGGCTATCCCCTCTGGAACGGGTATTGTCAATTTAAATGATTATCCTCCCCCAGATTTGGTTATCGAAATTGCCAATACTTCCTTAGCTGATGATCAAGGAAAAAAACGGCTACTTTATGAAGAGTTAGGCGTTAAAGAATATTGGATTGTGGATGTGAACGCCACTAAAATTCTGGGGTTTAAAATGGAAAATCAAGGGAGCTACCAAATTCGAGAATCTTTGGTTTTACCTGGATTAAATTTAGCTGTTTTGGAAGAGGCGTTGCAAAAAACACGCCAAACGAATCATGGGGAAGTCATGCGTTGGCTACTTCAGCAATTTAGTTAATTTATTTTTCAGAGGAGTTTTTGGCCAATGTCTGTTGTTACTTTAACCATTGATGATAAGGCGATCGCCATTGAGGAAGGTGCAAGTATTTTGCAAGCGGCTAAAGAAGCAGGGGTTCCCATTCCTACCCTTTGCCATTTAGAAGGGATTTCGGAAGCGGCAGCCTGTCGTTTGTGCATGGTGGAAGTGGAAGGCACCAATAAGTTAATGCCCGCCTGCGTTACTGCTGTCAGCGAAGAAATGGTAGTCCACACTAACACAGAAAAGTTGCAAGATTACCGACGTATGACGGTGGAATTACTGTTTTCTGAAGGTAATCATGTTTGCGCCATTTGTGTAGCTAACGGCAACTGTGAATTGCAAGATATGGCCATTACAGTGGGCATGGATCACAGCCGATTTAAATATCAATTTCCCAAGCGAGAAGTGGATTTATCCCATCCCATGTTTGGCATTGATCATAACCGTTGTATTCTCTGTACCCGTTGTGTGCGGGTTTGCGATGAAATTGAAGGAGCTCACGTTTGGGATGTGGCCTACCGGGGGGCTGAATGCAAAATTATTTCCGGTTTAAATCAGCCCTGGGGAACGGTGGATGCTTGCACTTCCTGTGGCAAATGTGTCGATGCTTGTCCCACTGGCTCTATTTTTCACAAGGGAGAAACCACCGCTGAAAAAATTGGCGATCGCCGTAAGGTGGAATTTTTAGCTACGGCCCGTAAAGATCAGCAATGGACTCGATAATTTCCATAACTTAACTTTTGCTTCCAAAGTAACCTAAATAAACCTTAAAAATATGTCTAAAATTCGTTTTGCTACTGTTTGGCTCGCCGGTTGTTCTGGTTGTCATATGTCCTTTCTGGATATGGACGAATGGTTAATCGATTTGGCCCAAAAAGTGGATGTGGTTTTCAGCCCCGTTGGTTGTGACTTAAAAGAATATCCCGACAACGTTGATGTTTGCCTAGTGGAAGGGGCGATCGCCAACGAAGAAAATTTAGAATTGGCCCTGGAGTTGAGAAAAAAAACGAAAGTGGTAATTTCCTTTGGCGACTGTGCTGTAACCGCCAATGTCCCAGGTATGCGCAATATGCTCAAAGGCAGCGATCCGGTTCTGCGTCGAGCCTATATTGAACTGGGGGACGGCACTCCCCAACTACCCGATGAACCTGGCATTGTCCCGCCCTTATTAGACAAAGTTGTCCCCTTACACCAAGTAATTCCAGTGGATATTTTTATGCCCGGTTGTCCCCCCGACGCCCACCGCATTCGAGCAACATTGGAGCCGCTATTAAATGGAGAATATCCTCTGATGGAGGGACGGGCAATGATTAAGTTTGGCTAAAATTAAGTTTTTCCCACGGTTTGCAAAATCAGTATTTAGGAGATTGAACAATGAATATTCAATTGGTAGAATCCTTGGTTCAGATAATTCAGAGTCTTTCCCCGGAGGAACAAAAATTATTGAAGAGTCAACTAGAACAAATAGAAGAAAAAAAAGATAATTGGGAAGAGGTTTTAGAAGAGATTGAAGCTAGCAAACAAAAAGATCTATCTGTACGTCAAGGAAAAAAAATTGAGCTTTCTATTACAGAAATTATTCATCAAATGCGAGAAGAAAGAGACCAACAGCTGCTAGAAACTTGGCAATCTTGATTAGGTTTAATAATTAAACTAGTTTAAATTCAATGGTAAATATCTGTATCGACAACAGTTTTTTAATTCTTTTGCTTACCAAGGAAGATAGTTTTAACAAAGCTCAGTTGTTGTGGAGGGAGTGGCAAACAAAAAACAACACTATTATCGCCCCTAAATTAATTTATTACGAAGCCAGTAATGTCCTACACCGTCTCCAGAGATTTAAGCAAATTGATTCCGCTCAAGAAAAACTTAATCTTGTTTTTAAACTGAACATCAAGATCTATGAGTATGACCAGTTGCACCAAGATGCTTTGGCGATCGCCGAAAGATTTCAATTGCCGGCCGCCTACGATGCCCATTATTTAGCTTTAGCAGAAAAAATGAAGATAGATTTTTATACTTGTGACAAAAAATTGTTCAATTCCGTACAACAAAATTTTCCTAGAATAAAATTAGTTGCCACTAATAGCAGTTAATTTTGTTCAGTTATCATATCAAAAAAAATTACATTAATTGACTTACTATCATGTCTAAAACTATTGTTATTGATCCCGTTACCCGCATTGAAGGCCACGCTAAAATCTCTATTTTTCTCAATGACCAAGGCAACGTCGATGATGTCCGCTTCCATGTGGTGGAGTATCGGGGCTTTGAGAAATTCTGTGAAGGCCGCCCCATGTGGGAAATGGCCGGTATTACCGCCCGCATTTGTGGCATTTGCCCTGTGAGCCATCTCCTTTGTGCAGCTAAAACCGGGGACAAGTTACTGGCGGTGCAGATCCCTCCGGCTGGCGAAAAACTACGACGGTTAATGAATTTGGGGCAAATTACCCAATCCCATGCCCTTAGTTTTTTCCATCTCAGCAGTCCTGATTTTCTGCTTGGTTGGGACAGTGACCCCGCTACCCGGAATGTGTTTGGCTTAATCGCCGCTGATCCCGATTTAGCTAGGGCCGGCATCCGTTTACGACAATTTGGCCAGACAGTGATTGAACTTTTAGGAGCCAAGAAAATCCACTCCGCTTGGTCTGTGCCTGGGGGAGTACGATCGCCCTTGTCTGCAGAAGGAAGGCAGTGGATTGTGGAACGTTTACCGGAGGCAAAAGAGACCATTTATGTCGCTCTAAATTTGTTTAAAAATCTCCTAGACCGCTTCCAAACTGAAGTGGCGGAATTTGGTCAATTTCCCTCTTTATTTATGGGGCTGGTGGGCAAAAATAATGAATGGGAACATTACGGTGGCCATTTGCGATTTACCGACAGTGAAGGCAATATTGTGGCCGATAATCTCAGTGAAGATAATTACGCTGATTTTATTGGTGAGTCGGTGGAAAAATGGTCCTATTTAAAATTTCCTTACTATAAGCCCCTGGGTTATCCCGAAGGTATTTATCGGGTTGGCCCCCTAGCCCGCCTTAATGTTTGTCATCATATTGGCACCCCGGAAGCAGACCGAGAATTAGAGGAATATCGTCAACGGGCTGGAGGCGTAGCCACGTCTTCCTTCTTTTATCACTACGCCCGTTTGGTGGAAATCCTCGCCTGTTTAGAAGCCATCGAATTGTTGATGGATGATCCAGATATTTTTTCCAAAAACTGTCGAGCCAGGGCGGAAATTAACTGTACCGAAGCAGTGGGGGTAAGTGAAGCACCCAGGGGAACCCTATTTCACCATTACAAAGTGGATCAAAATGGTCTGATTGAGAAAGTTAATCTGATCATCGCCACGGGTAACAATAACTTGGCTATGAATAAAACCGTGGCTCAAATTGCCAAGTATTACATTCGCAATCATGATGTGCAGGAAGGCTTTTTAAACCGGGTAGAGGCGGGTATTCGTTGCTATGATCCCTGTCTTAGTTGTTCCACCCACGCGGCGGGGCAAATGCCATTGATGATTGATTTAGTGAACACCCAGGGGGAAGTAATTCAATCCATTCGGCGGGACTAGTCGCCAGGACAAAAAGCAGGCGTAATTAGACAAAAAAATACCCCGGTATAACCGAGGGCATATCTAGGAGAACTCAATGTCAATGGAAGGTACCGAAACCCCTAGAACCCGTGCCCTTAATAGTTCTTGCAAAGGAATTCTGTCGGGTTTCCATAGCCTTATCTTCCTTATAGTAAACATAATGTTAATTTTTGTCAACGAGACTTGACGTCCGGTTCATTTTATTGATAAGACTATGCCCCTACGGCGATCGCCCCATTTTGCCCCCCAAAGCCAAAACTGAGGCAGAGTCCATGGCGCAAAGGTTTAGTTAAATGCTGAGTTGATTCAACCTTGGTAAAGTTCAGGGGAAATTCCGGTGTGATCAAACCAACACAGGGGGGTAATTGTTGTCGGTAAAGGCTCAGTAATGTTAAGGCCACGGCGATCGCCCCGGAAGCCCCCAGGGTATGACCAGTGGCCCCTTTGGTGGAGGTGATTGGCGTGTTGGGTGCGAATATGGCCTGAATTAAGGCAGCTTCCCGCTGATCATTAAAAAAGGTACCGGTGCCGTGGGGATGAATCAAGTCAATTTTCTCTGGGGTTAAACCACTACGGGCAAGGCAATGTTTAACTGCTTTTTGGGCACTGCGGTTATCAAAGGCGGGGGTGCTGCGATGGAGAGCATCACAACTAAAGCCCCAACCCAAAATTTCACCGTAAATTCTCGCGTTTCTCCTTTCAGCTAATTCTCGAGTTTCCAACACCAACAAAGCTCCCCCTTCCCCCAACACTAAACCCTCGCGCTGGCGATCAAAGGGATAACAACCATCCGGAGCTAGCGTGGCCATTTTCCTAAAACCAGCCAATGTGAGCGGTGTGATGGGCGCTTCCACTGCTCCGGCTAAAACCCGTTGGCAATGGCCTGTTCTAATTAACTCCACTCCCTGGGCGATCGCCCATAATCCAGTGGCACAGGCGGCCATGGGACATTGCATTACTGTTACTTCTTGCAAAAGTTGAGCTGCGAGACGGGCGGCCTGATCGGGTAAGGTCTGCCACCAGTCCACCAGCCCAAAGTTAGGCGCCACCGGGGGCTTAGTATTAGCGCCAATCCAATCTTCCCAATGGCCTTGGCCGGCTCGACTAGAACCGATCGCCACACCCCAGGGTTCTTCCATGGGATCAAGTTGGGCATCATCCATGGCGGCCTGGACTAATGGCGGCACCAATTGCCCCAGGGAACGGGGATAATATCCCTGGAGTGCCAAAGGTGACGGTGGCAAGTTAGTAAAGGGTTGCTTGGGCTTGATGGCCGTTTGTCCCTGTAACAACTTCCCCCAGGTTTGTGATTGATCGCCCAGGGCAGTGTCCAGGGCCAGGCCCGTAACTACCACCTCCATGGCTGGAGCATCTATTGGAACCGTTTTTTGTTTCCCCCGTCCTTCCATGGCCCGATTAGCTGCTAGCTTCGGGAATGGCAATTTCCAACATTTCCACCCGCCGGTCTAGGGCTTCTAATTCATCCTTTAGGCGATCGCCTTGACCCACAATAACCGCAATCATCTGTTCGGGGCGGAGATACTTGGCCGCCACCCGTTGTACGTCTGCCACCGTGGTGCCCATCACCGCCTGTTGATAGGTAAAAATAAAATCATCTGGATAACCGTAATACTCGTAGGTCATCAAACGGGAAAGGGTTTGCCCCGGTCTTTCAAAATTAAAGACAAAGGAATTCAAAATTGAGTCCTTGGCATAGGCCAATTCCTCGGGGCTCACTTCGGTGATGCGTAACTTTTCAAACTCTTGTAACAGGGATTGGAGAAACTGCACCGTGGTTTCCGTGCGGGTAGGGCCCCCAGCCAGGAAGTAACCGGGATAGTCATAGCGGGCCTGCCAACTACCGGAAACGCTATAGGCTAAGCCCTGGGTAGAACGGATATTGTTAAATAATCTGCCGGCAAAACCACCCAGCACCCCATTCATCACCGACAAGGCGGCGTAATCAGGGCTGTCTACCATGCCGCCAATTTGCCCCAAAAGCACATTGCTCTGGGTAACGTGGGGCAAATTAACTAAAAAAACTTCACTGTCATTAACTTGGCTGGCGCTGGGGGAGTTAACTGGGGAGCCGTTCCTGGTACTTGCCAATTACCAAATTTTTCCGCAATGGTTTGCTTGATGGTTTCCCCGTCGAAATCCCCCACAATACCTAAAATCATCTGGTCTGGACGGACGTAGCGTTGATGAAAATCAACAATATCCTGGCGGTCAATATTGGCTAAGGTTTGATACTCCACCGTGCGGGCGTAGGGGCTGGTGGGGCCGTAGAGCATTTTGCTAAATTCTCGGCTGGCAATATCCCCAGGGTCGTCGTTGCGACGGGCAATGCTTCCCCGCAGTTGGTTTTTGGCCAGGGCAATTTGGGCTTTGTCAAAGGCTGGGGTTTGGAGAACTTGGGCAAAGAGGTCAAACACCAAGTCAAAGTCCTTACCCAGGGAAGAAAAACTAGCAGAGCCAGAGGCGGTGCCAATGCTGGTTTCAATGGCAGCGGCCTTTTGCTCCAATAAATTATTTAGTTGGGCTGGAGAGTACTGCTCTGTGCCTCCCAAGCGCATAGTGGTGCCCGTCAATTGGGCTAACCCCACCTGATCCGGCGGTTCCCAGCGGGATCCTGCCCGCATTACCACCGACCCCGATACCAGGGGCAGTCTCCGGTCAGGCATGAGATAGACCACCAAACCGTTGGGCAGAGTGTAACGTTCGTATTCCGGCAGATTGATTTCCGGCAGGGGAGGAAAGGTTAACTGGTCATGGGTTTTGGGCTGGGCTCCCAGGTCCCTCGCAGTGGCGGGAGCCAGGGAAAGATTGCTAAAAGCGACGATCGCCATTACCAAGGTGGCCACCAGGACGAACCGTTGCCAGGGATTGGGGCTAGGGGCCACTGTTTTGGGGGTTTTCCAAGGATTTTTCATAGGGCAAACAAGGCGATCTAGTATCCACAGTCCCCATTGGTTATCGGTTAAATCTGTCGTGGGGCTGGGGCAGAAGCAAAAACGGTGACTAGTACCAAGGCAAAAGCCTCCCCAATGCTAACAGTGCTTTAACACTGGGAAGACTTTGACTAACCAAGCCGGGTTGGGCCATTGTGTCGACCAACGACAACCGTCGCAACTAGACAGCGCCACCGGCCGCTTGCAGGCGAGCCCGAGCTTTTTTGTAATTGTTAGAAGCTTTCAGTTGATTGGGTTTATCTTCCCCCCGGTTGGCTTCTTCCAAGGCACTTTGGGCTTCGGTGTAGGCTTGGCGGGCCGATTCAGCATCGATCTCTGTGCCCAAATCGGCCCCATTGACCAATACTTTCACTTCGTTATTTTCCACCTCGGCAAAGCCCCCCATGACTGCAATATTTTTCCAGTCCTTACCGGGGCGCACCCGCATTACCCCAATTTCCAGAGCGGTGAGTAGGGGAGCGTGGTTGCTGAGGATACCCAGTTGGCCGGTGGTGCTGGGCAAAATTAGTTCCTGCACTTCCTCATCCCAAACCACCTTATCCGGTGTGATTACCCGTACTGTTAACGTCATTTTTAGGAATTTCCCTTTGATAGCGTTTCTATGCAAACAACTGGCGATCGCCGGCTAGGAAAGGAGGGGGAATAAACCAATGGTCATCCTAGAAAACCATTCCCATTACCCCCAATTCTCCTAACTTAGACCCCAGACAAATCAGCCTTTAGCCCTCTTTGAGCTTGGCTGCCTTAGCTTTAGCTTCCTCGATGTCTCCCACCAAGTAGAAAGCCTGCTCCGGTAAATCATCCAATTCGCCAGCCAAAATAGCTTTGAAACCTTTGATGGTGTCGGCGAGGGACACATACTTGCCGGGGGCACCGGTGAACACCTCTGCCACAAAGAAGGGTTGGGAAAGGAAACGCTCAATTTTCCGAGCCCGGTCTACGGTCAAACGGTCTTCCTCAGACAATTCATCCAAACCAAGAATGGCAATGATATCTTGCAATTCTTTGTAGCGTTGCAGGGTAGATTGCACTTCCCGAGCGGTGTTGTAGTGCTCTTGCCCAACGATGGAAGGCTGGAGCATGGTGCTGGTGGAATCCAAGGGATCCACGGCGGGGTAGATACCTTTAGCCGCCAAACCACGGGAAAGAACAGTGGTACCATCCAAGTGAGCAAAAGTGGTGGCGGGAGCGGGGTCAGTTAAGTCGTCCGCCGGCACATACACCGCTTGGATGGAGGTGATGGAACCTTCCTTGGTAGAGGTGATACGTTCTTGCAAATCCCCTACGTCGGTACCAAGGGTGGGCTGGTAACCTACCGCAGAAGGCATCCGACCTAACAGAGCCGACACCTCAGACCCAGCTTGTACGAACCGGAAAATGTTGTCGATGAAGAGCAATACGTCTTGTTTGTTCACATCCCGGAAATATTCCGCCATGGTGAGGGCCGTCAAGCCTACCCGCATGCGAGCCCCGGGGGGTTCGTTCATCTGACCGTACACCAGGGCAATTTTAGACTCTTCCGGTTTGTCGGCGTTGATTACATTGGACTCAATCATTTCGTTGTAGAGGTCATTCCCTTCTCGAGTCCGTTCCCCCACACCACCAAATACGGATACTCCCCCGTGTTGGATGGCGATGTTGTTGATTAATTCCATCATAATTACGGTTTTGCCCACACCGGCGCCACCGAACAGACCGATTTTGCCACCCTGACGGTAGGGGGTGAGCAGGTCAATTACTTTAATGCCGGTTTCAAATACCTGAGGCTTGGTTTCTAGGTCCACCAGTTTGGGGGCGGGGCGGTGGATCGGGAAGGTTTCTCCACTGGGCACGGGACCTTTGTTGTCCACGGGTTCACCGAGAACATTGAAAATGCGACCGAGGGTGCCGATTCCCACGGGAACGCTGATAGGGGCCCCGGTGTCCACAACGTCCATACCCCGGACGAGGCCGTCGGTGGTACTCATGGCTACGGCGCGGACTTGATTGTCGCCGAGAAGCTGCTGCACTTCACAGGTAACAGCTACTTCGTTACCAGCAGAATTTCTGCCTTGGACTTTAAGGGCATTATAAATACGGGGCAATTTACCACTGGGGAACTGGGCGTCAATTACAGGCCCGATGACCTGGGTAATTTTGCCAACGTTAGTTGCTTCTTTCACGGCTACCATGCTGATTGTCTAGGAATTTGTTTATAGTTAGACTACAGGATTACTGTTTAGTTTTAGTCAAATTTGCCATCTTTAAGGGTATCACTTTGGGGCTGTTCCCAACTGGTGGGATGGTGTAAATCCTAGGCTGATAGGCGATCGCCGGGGGGAAGTTTTGGAGCAAAAGTTGGAACGAGAAGATTGTCTGAGGGCGATTGCGAGAACTCTGCTGGAAAAGGACTGGGCCACGGCGGTACATTTTGCCATGGAGCAACTGGGGCTGTTGTTTGGTTGTCAGCGGGTCCATGTGATTTACCACGATCCGGCCAAAGACTGTTTACATATGGCGGAAGAATGGTGCGCAGTGGGTACTGCTCCTCGGTTATCAACTTTTCAAGGGGTGCCGGTGGCCACCTATCCCTGGATCTGGGCTAATTTGCAGGACAGTGACGGTGTTTTAGTGGAAGATGTGGAGCAAATGCCCCCGGAGGCTGAGATGGATAAGGTCTCCCTACAGTTTGATCTGGTGAAATCCATCCTGGTGGTGCCCATGGTCAAGGATGCCCAAGTGTTGGGCTACATTAGCATGGTCCATCTCCATAGCAACTATAGCTGGAACCCTGAGGAATTAAACCTAGCCAAGCTGGTGGGGCAATTTTTGGCGATCGCCCAGGCCCGGCACCAAGCAGAAACAACCCTGACCCAAGCCAAGGAAGCGGCAGATGCGGCCAATCGGGCTAAAACGGAATTTTTGGCCAGCATTAGCCATGAATTGCGCACTCCCCTCAATGCCATCATTGGTTTTAGTCAACTGTTACATCGGGATCCCAGTTTGGCCCCCCACCGTCCCACCCTGGATATCATCAACCGGAGCGGCGAGCATTTACTAGAACTGATTAACGACATTCTGGAAATGTCCAAAATTGAGGCAGGCCGTACCACCCTCAACGAAAAAACCATTGATTGCCATCGTCTGTTAGATAATCTCCAGGCCCTTTTTCAACTACGGACCCAGGAAAAACAACTTCTCCTCCAGGTGGAACGATCGCCAGAGGTGCCCCAATGGATTAAGACTGATGGGGGCAAGTTGCGGCAGGTGTTGATTAATTTGTTGGCCAATGCCATTAAATTTACTGCCCAGGGCGGTGTCACCCTCAAAGTTAAATGTCTGACCACCACAAAGACTCCCCAGTCCGATGGGGGTGAGGGCGCATCCATCTGGCTCCATTTTTTGGTATCGGATACGGGGGCGGGCATTGCGTCCCATGAAATGCATAAATTGTTTGTGCCCTTTGCCCAGACAGAAACGGGGCTGAAATCTTGTCAAGGTAATGGTTTAGGGCTACCCATCAGCCAAAAATTTGTTCAGTTGATGGGGGGACAAATTCAAGTTAGGAGTAAGGTCGACCAGGGCAGTGCTTTCTTTTTTGCTATTCCAGTGCAGGTGATGGCGGCCCCCCATTCGACTCCGGAAATTTCAGCGGCAATTCTGCCGACCCTGGACCATTACAATCAAAAAATTCTTGTGGTAGATGACCGTCCGGAAAGTCGGCTATTACTGCGGCAATTGCTCACCAGTCTAGGCTTCGTTGTCCAAGAGGCGGAAAATGGAGAAATGGCGATCGCCCTGTGGGAAAGTTGGCAGCCCCAGGTGATTTTAATGGATATGCAAATGCCGGTGTTGGATGGTCGGAGCGCGACCGAAAAAATTAAGGCCACCCCCCAGGGGCAACATACGGTCATCATTGCCCTCACCGCCAGTGCCTTTGAAGAAGAACGAACGGAAATCCTGGCCGCTGGTTGTGACGATTTTTTAAGTAAGCCCTTCCGCCCCGAAGCATTGATTGCCCTCCTGGCTAAACACCTGGCCGTATCGTTACCTTCCCAGGTTCAACCACTAGCTTCCCCTCTCCGACCCTTTCCCGTGATCACGGCCCCGTCCCTATCAGAACAATTGACGACAACCCCCCCGTCCTGGCGACAACAGATGGCAAAAATGGCTCTAGAATGCAATGACAATGACCTGATTGCCCTGGTTGAGTCCCTGCCAACCTTGTCCCCATCCCTGGCTCACCTATTGGCCACCTGGGCTAGGGAATACCGCTTTGAGCAGATTTTCCTGACGATTGAATCTAGTCTTGGGGAGGCAACCTTAGCGGGGCAACCCAGTTGATTATCCCTAACTGTACCAACGGATATTTGAAATTCGGCTCAACTTTAATTTTTCTTCCTTCTCCATCAATTCCCGCAGGCGATCGCCATGGGCCAGGACTGTAAAACCCTTTTTATTGTCGATGACACCCCGGACAACGTACGGCTACTGGCTAACCTTTTGTCCGCCCATGGTTACCGAATCCGCAAAGCGTTGGATGCCAATTTTGCCCTCAAAAGTATTGAACAATCCCCGCCGGATTTGATCTTACTTGATGTTAATATGCCCACCATGAACGGCTATGAAATGTGTGCTCGGTTAAAGTCCAATCCCGATACCCAGGAAATCCCAATTATTTTCATCAGTGCCCTAGATAACGTATTTGATAAAGTCAAAGCCTTTAACCTGGGGGGAGCGGACTACATCACCAAGCCGTTTCAAATGGAGGAAGTGCTGGCCCGCATTGAACATCAACTACTACTGCTACAACAAAAACATCAACTGCGAGCAGAAATCCAAGAACGGAAGCGGGCGGAACAATCCCTGGAAGTTTCCCTGCGGGTGGTGTCCCACGATCTCCGCAATCCTGTGTTGGGACTGTCCATGGTACTCAACAATTGCCTCAAACGGGCTGATCCAAACCAAACGGAACTTTCTCTACCCCGCCAAACCCTGGAGCAGATGGCCCGCAGTTGTGAACGTCAACTAGCCTTGATCAATTCTCTAGTGGAAAGTCAACATTGGGAACAGCAGGGGGTTCCTTTGGTATTGCGACGCCTTGATCTGGGCACCCTAGTGAGGGATTTTGCCCAGGAGTGGTCGTTGGGACTAGGGGAGCAGGAAGTAACCCTTAGTTTGAATTTGGGGGAAAATTTACCCTTAATCATGGGGGATGCTAACTTCCTTTGGCGGGTGTTGGAAAATTTGTTGACCAATAGCCTTAAATACAATCCATTGCCCCGCTCTCAACCTTTGAACATTACCATCACAGTTACGGCCATAGGCCAAACTTTAACCTGTCGAGTCAAAGATAATGGGGTAGGTGTGGATCTGGCCATAGCTGACCGAGTTTTTGACCGCTATCAGCGCGGCGATCGAGATAATAATCCCCTGGGGTTAGGTTTAGGGCTATACGTTTGCAAGCTCATTGTCGAAGCCCACGGGGGGCAAATTGGCCTTGATACCGCCGTTAATAAAGGGGCAGAGGTTTACTTTACCCTCCCCCTGGAAAAAGTTCCTGCGTGAACTACCCACGCCGAATCGAAGATTACGGCTTAGGCTTCCTACCCAAAGAACTGCTTTCTACCCCGAAGAATATTAAGATTTTGGCATCTAGTGATTATTTATCAACAGTGAGAAAGATTGATTGGTGATGCTAAAAGTTTGTGTGGATGCTACGGCAATACGGGGCCAACTGAGTGGTATTGGTTTTTATAATCTCAGTCTCCTGCGAGCGCTTGATCAACTCCAGCATAGCCAACAGTTTCAAGGGCAGTTTTGCCTACAAATTTATTACCAGCCTGGTTTAAAGGATTGGTTAAGGGGAAAGTGGCAAAAAAATCATCATCTGACTGAATTCAAAGATTGTAGTTGTTTACCATTACCAGTTACCCTGAGCGATCATCTAGTTAGCTTTCCCAATCCCATTTTAAACATTTTAAATTTGCTGGAAACACGCCTAGGCAAGCCCGATCTTATCCATGGTACCGATCACTACATTTTCCCTAGCCGACAAAGTATAAACTTGTTGACAATTCACGATTTAACTTTTCTTAAATTTCCAGAATTTGTACCTCCCATCGTCCAACGCTACCACCAAAGAATTTTACGTTGTTTGCCCTTTACCCAGGGCATTTTAACTTTTGCGGAGAGCACTAAACGAGAAATTAACGAATATTACCAATTTCCCCTAGAAAGAATTTTTGTTACTTCCCAGGCTAGCCGTTATCAAGGACTAACTTTAACTCCAGAAAATTTAGTTGCTTTACCCCAGCCAATCCCCTATGATTTTAATCTGCCGTATTTTCTCTTCGTTAGTACTCTGGAACCTCGCAAAAATGTAGTTGGTTTGATTAAAGCCTTTAATTTATTCAAACAAGCCACCAAAGCGCCCCACCAGTTAGTGCTCATCGGTCAACTGGGCTGGAAATATGAACCAATTCTTGAGGCGATCACCAATTCTCCTCATAACAATGAAATTCATCGTTTATCCTATCTACCTAACCAATGGTTAGCGATGTTTTATCAACGGGCTACCGCTTTTGTTTATCCTTCTTTTTACGAAGGCTTCGGTTTGCCGGTGATGGAGGCCATGAACTTTGGCTTACCCGTGATTACATCCAATGGTGGATCATTACCGGAAGTGGTGGCAGACAGTGGCGTATTAGTAGATCCCCAAGATATCCAGACTCTAGCGTTAGCATTGGAAAAAATCGTTAGCGATACGGATTGGCGGGATCACCTAAGGCAAAAAAGTTTAACTAGGTCTAAGGATTTTTCCTGGGAAAACACTGCCCGCAAAACCCTAGAAGTTTATCAAATTTTATCAAACTAAATATTGCCATCACCAGTTTAAATTTTACCCAGAAATTGTATTAAAATTATTATTTTTTATGGCAACCTATCGCATCGAACATCATACCCAATATAGTTTTAATCAACCGGTTTATTTACGGCCCCATCGTTTACGATTGCGGCCCCGCAGTAATGGTTGGCAAAATCTGCTTAAGTATAATTTAACCATTGATCCTCTCCCCGCCAGTTTAGGGGAAATCATCACCCTTGATGGCAATGGAGAACAAAAAATTTGGTTCACTGATCCCACAGAAAAGCTGGCGATCGTCGTGGATTCAATTGTGCAAACCACCATGGAAAATCCCTTTAACTTTTTGCTCGAACCCTGGGCGTTAAAGTTACCGTTTGATTATCCCCAATCCTTAGCCCAACAGTTGCGGAGCTATCTAGTCCCCTACGAAGGTCGCCTTGATCCGGTGGCAGTGGAACTAGCTCAGGATATTGCCCATGACTGTCAGCGGCAACCAATTACTTTTCTGCAAAATTTGACCCAAAAGTTATACGAACATTGTACTTATACAGTGCGAGCCACAGGAGAACCTTGGGAAGCGGGGGTGACTTGGCGCAGTCGAGAGGGTTCCTGTCGTGATTTAACCGTGTTATTTATGGAAGTTTGTCGGGCTATGGGTTTGGCGTCCCGGTTTGTCAGTGGTTACGAGGCGGGGGATCCGGAAGTTAATCAATGGGAACTCCATGCCTGGGCGGAAGTGTACTTACCAGGAGCCGGTTGGCGGGGCTATGATCCCACCCATGGTTTGGCAGTTGGCGATCGCCACATTGCTTTGGTGGCCAGTGCCATTCCTGCCTATTGCAGTCCGGTGGGGGGAGAAGTAGCGCCCGTAAAAACTTTCCTGGAAACAGGTTTGACGGTGCAGTCAGAACTAGAAACGGAGGTTAAAATCACCGCTGTGAATGATGCTTAATTTAAATGTTAACCCGCCGATCAATAGTTACTAATTATCTATGATGGCGAGAATAAGAGTCTGAAAATGTTGATAGGAGACAATTTCTACATTTTGAAATGGGTTTAATGCTAGCAAATCACTATCTCCCGTCACCAAATAATTTGCATTACCTGAGACTGCCAAATCTAGCAGAGAATTATCCTTCTTGTCTCGACAACTGTCAAAGTGAAAATTCACCTTAACTAATTCAACTTTTTCGTTTATAGCCAATTAGGATAATTATGAGACATCAAGCTGTGCATTAATCTCGAATAATTTTATCTATGCTAGTACCCAAAAGTGCATACATTCTCGCCCTCTTTAATGCACTAAAGTCATGCTCTATATCCCTCTTCCCTCAGTCTGACGGAAGAGGGATATTATCCTTTTGCTTCTTAGTTGCCGCTATCTCGTCTTAGTTAATTTTATGAGGAGACCTAATCAGCAAAAAAAATTTGAACCAAAAACCAATCTTTCGGTTCACCAAATCTAAAAAAAGTGATACAGCAAGGATAGAGCTATGTTGACTATCCCGATAGTAGCCAAACAATTGTCTTTAAGCATACAGACGAAATAGATCGCCCGACCATACTGCCCAAATTACAACACGAAGAAAATTACTCCGCTAATCCCAATACCCATTGCACCAGGGTTCGCACTGGATAGCCCGTGGCTCCGGCATTATGAACCCCGTTTTGTTTATCTGTCCACACCGGCCCGGCAATGTCCAAATGAGCCCAGGGAGTTTCCTTGATGAACTGTTGCAAAAATAGGGCCGCCGTAATGGAACCACCGGCCCGGGGCCCAGTATTTTTCATATCGGCAATGGGGGATTTCAGACCCTCAAAATATTTATCTTCCATGGGCATTTGCCAGAATTTTTCCCCCGCCTTCTCCGCGGCTGTTTTCAACTGATCGGCCAATTCTTGGTTAGGACTCCACAAACCACCAATGTCATCCCCCAGGGCGACAATGCAAGCCCCAGTGAGGGTGGCTAGATCGACGATCGCCTCTACGCCTAATTTTTCCGCAAACACCAGGGCATCGGCTAGGGTGAGACGGCCTTCCGCATCGGTGTTATTAACTTCAATGGTTTTGCCGTTGGACGCAGTGAGAATATCCCCTGGATGCATCGCCTTACCGCTGATCATATTTTCCGTTGCCGCACAGATGAAATGCACTTCCACATTGGGCTTCAACTGGGCGATCACCTTGGCCGCCCCCAGGGTAGCACCGCCGCCTCCCATATCCATTTTCATCGTTTCAATTCCACTGCCGGCCCCTTTAATGTTCAAACCGCCGGAGTCAAAGGTCAGACTTTTCCCGACAATGGCTAGCTTTTTGGTCGGGTTAGCGGGGCGATAGGTGAGGTGGATAAATTGGGGCGGTAAATCGGAAGCTTTCGCCACCCCCAGAAATGCGCCCATGCCCAGGGCTTCACATTCCGACTGCCCCAGCACTTCCAACTCCAAGCCATAGGTTTGGGCTAACTCCGTGGCAATTTTCGTAAAGGTTAGGGGGGTAACTGCGTTGGCCGGTGCTGCTACCATTTCTCGGGCCAGAATGACCCCAGAGACAATTTTTTCCGCTTTACTAATGGCCGTTGCCTGCTCCCCTAGCCCTAACAATTCCACGGTGGTAAGTTTAATTTCCTTATCTTCAGGATCGGATTTAAAACGATTGTCCTGATGCAGAGCCAACAAAATACCTTCCGTTAAAATGGCCGCTGTGGCTGCTGGATCATGCTCCCGTTGGGGCAAGCTCACCCCCAGGGTTTTAACTTTTTCTGTCTTTGCTAACCGGGCGATCGCCGCCGCTCCATCCCCTAAAACCTGGCTGTTAAATTTTTCGATTTCCCCCAAGCCCACCAGGATTAGCTTTTTAACTGGGGTTTTACTACCCACCCGGGCCACCAACTTTTGTCCAGCTTTACCCTTAAACTCCTTTTCCTCCATCAGTTCCCGCAATACTCCCTCCAGGCGGTCATCCAATTGGGCCAGATCACCGCTGATTTCCGTCGCATTTTCAAAAAATCCTAGGGCCAGGGCATCCCCCTGCCAAATCAAAGCTGTGTAGTCTGTTCCACGGATCTGCATCACTGTTTGTTTCTCTGTTGAGGGATTGTCCGCCCTCTATTTTGCCACACTCCCATAACGGCTGGCGATCAGGGTAGTTAATGCCACAGCCAGGGGATTTAAACAAAGAGCTTGTCAAGGGTGATACTTCTTGGTATGTTGTTAATGCACTAAAAAAGCCGGGATAGCTCAGTTGGTAGAGCAGTGGACTGAAAATCCTCGTGTCGGCGGTTCAAGTCCGCCTCCTGGCATAACCAAACACTACATACAGTAAAGTTTCTGGGTTTTTAGCTCATTTTGTTGCCTGTTGACGCCAAACTGGCCTGGGCGTTCAACTTCGGGGAAATAATTCTCCCTTCCTTCGCAACAAATAGGTTTGGATATGGGAACGTAATCTACCCATCAGCACTAGACCTTAATCTACATAATTTACATTTTTCGGCGGGAATCTGCTCCCGGGGGTTTGTAAGAACAAACTAACTGTCGGTACTATTTTTCCCTATCCGTAATAGCACTTTCTTTTTCATCTTCATCTAAGGAGGAAGCCCCTGCCATTAACCACTGTTGTTGGGGCACTCCAATGGCAATTTCCTGGGATTCAAAAGCGACCTTCACCCTTAGTCGCAATTCCCTAGCCACGTCCCACTGTTCTCCCGGCAGGGTCTTAAGCCAAATACGAATCAGAATGCCTTGATGGGAAACTTCTTCAATGCCCTTTAGTTCCGGTGCCTGGAGCATTTTGGGATGCCACCAGGGGTCGTGGTACAAACCCAATGCCACCTGTTGCAAAACGGCGATCGCCTTTTTGGGGTCAGCATCAGCCGCCACCATAACGGAATAATCGACTCTGGACCAATCCTTCGTTTGATTACACACTGTACCGATGGCGCCGTTGGGAATGGTGACTAAATCACCATTCGGACAACGGATGCGGGTGACAAATAAATTTGTATCTTCCACCACCCCTTCAAATTGACCGATCAGCACAAAGTCGTTGATGGCAAAGGCATCGCTCATCAGATTGGAAATGCCAGCAATTAAGTCTTTGATTAAATTTTGGGAGCCAAAAGACACAGCAAAACCAATAATCCCGGCCCCCGCCAACACCGTCGCCACCGGCACGTCGAACAAACTGAGAGAAAAAACTAAGGCTGTAAAAATACAGACCACTAAATTAATGCCTCTAATGGCGCTACTGATGGTGTTAATTCTGATTTTACGTCTAGTGTATTTAGCGGTTTGTAAAATGGCATAGTCACTTTCCAGAGTATGAAAAAAAGATTCAATTAAAAAATCGGATATTCTAATTAAAATTATGGCGGATAACCAAATTAAAGTAAGGGAAATGGGGGTGCCAGATAATTGTTTACCCAACCTTCTACTATCGGGAAAAACCTGCAACAAAAATGCACCGCCACGGATCCAAATAATAAATATGAAAAAAATCAATAATCTCCGGCTGAATACCACTTGTTTGAGACGATTTTTAAGAAAATCATAAAAATCTTTACCTTGAAAAAGTTCGAGGATATTTTCAAAAATCTTTTGGTTGTCTAAGGAAAAATTAAGCGGCGGATTTTTTTTGCTATCTCCCCGATTAATGTCACCAAATAATATGGCCTTACAATAGGCGCTCAAATAGTAAAGAAAAATGGCTATCCGGTCTAGGACTTGAAAAGCAAAGGAGTAACGGGGAATTGTGACAATATCTTTAAAAATGGTCGGGTCAATGTGATTGTAGTCAAAATCAGGGTTTTTCTCTTCGGCTTTAATCAAACAATTGATGGCCATCTTGATTAGATAAATTCTATGGCCTAACCAACGATAAATAAATAGTACTGTCAGGGAAACTGTGATCACAATGGAGACAATTACCAAGGCAACTCTGGTTTGTTTTCTTCGAGCTTCCGGTTGGCGTTCTTGCTGGGCCCGCAGTAGAGCATTACGAACCTGGTCGACAGTTTCTGAAGCTAGGTCTTCCGGAGTGAGGGCATATAAGTCAGCATCGGCTTTAGTAATGGTGCGGAGAATTTGGGGGCGGAGATTTTTGTCATCACTAATTTGAATAATGATCGCCCCATTGAGAATGGAACTAGCAACGCTTAAGGTATCTGGATCAAAGCCTCGTTGAATAATTTCTTTAAATTTACTTTCAATTCGTTGTTGACGATAGACAATCGGACTTAGGGCGGAGCCTCCTTCTTTATCGGTGTTACCTGTAGGTACGGCAATTAGAAAAATTGGCTCTCCGTCCACCCTAACGGTGGTGTAGTCTAGGTTGCCAATGCTACCGGACAAATTTGGATCAAAACCCAAACTAAAGGGCCTATTTTGGACGGGAGAATTAAGATCTATGGGCTCTACTTGATCGATTGCATCTGGTAATTGGCTGAAAAAATTTTGCCCCTGAGCTGTACTTATGGTGCAAAAAAAAACTAGAAGAGCAATGGTAATTAGTTTGAGTAAATTTAAGCCTTGACGCCGAGAAATATAACCCCTGTTATTGCTTAGATGAAGTCTGGCGACGAATAAATTCCAAAGGGAGATTATCACTGTCAGCAATGAATGTAACTTCATAAATGTAGTCACTGATTTGTTGTTGCTGGGGAGCCAAAAGGATTTTTAATGGCTCAATTTGTTCTGGGTTAGTTTGATAGGCCTGGCTAAATTTTTGACTGAGATTTGTTAACCATTCCGGTAAACTCTCCACCTGGTCTGTTAAATCAAAAGAGATATGGTAGTAGCCCACATAATGTTCATCGGCGAAGCCATCAGGGGCTGGTTTGGGTTGGGGAATTTGAATCAATTCAATACGTCCCCCCAGGCCAGTCAGCCAACAGGCTAGGGTATAACCAGTGGTGAACCTTTCCTCTACGGTAAAACCCAGTAGTTCATAAAAGGCGATCGCCCGATGGATATTAGCAGTACGAATAGAAATATGGTGCATGGTGCTCTATGCTGGGAAAGTTAAGGGGGAATTAACTTTTCAGCGATGCTCAATTCACTACAACCTTACCAATGTCTGCACTAAAAATCCTAATTGTTGACGATGAACCCCACATTGTAATTCTCTTGGAAGAGGTATTTGAGCTTTTAGAAGAAGATTATGGGGTGGAGTTATTGACCGCCATGGATGGGGAAAAGGCCCTGGCCTTGGCGACGGAACATCAACCCCAATTGGTAATTTTAGATGTGATGTTGCCTAAGATTAGTGGTTTGGCGGTTTGTCAAGGAATCAAAGAAAATCCTAATCTAGCAGGCACTACGGTGATTTTGCTCACGGCCAAGGGTCAACAATTTGATCGCCAGGCCGGGTTGGCGGTGGGGGCGGATTGCTATGTGACTAAACCCTTTCGTCCTAGGGATTTATTGGCCCAAGCGAAGGAAATTCTGGGCATTGATTAAGCTTAGTCATTGGCTGCTTGAGGAATAGCAATCAAAGGGCGCTGGCAATTTTTTTCGGGTCGGAAGTGAGCCAACGTTTTTTCCAGCGGCTAGTGGGCTCCAAGGCGCTCTGACTCTGTTCTGCTCGACGACGGGCCAGGATTACTGCCGCCGGGTCTGTGCCCAGGGGGTCACGGTAGGGAATGGCCGCTTTAGTTTGTAAATGCTCCATTTCCCAGGGGGTAAAGTCTAAAGGGGGCAGGATTTGGCGGCTAGCCAGGGTCCCCAGGGGCCGACGACGGGGATGGGGGGGGTGGCCGTCCGCCATGGTGGCCAGGTGTAGTCCCGCCAGTTGTAAACCATTACGCACCGCCGCCGCACTGCAATAGGTGGCTAAGCGACCCGTTGGGGCCAGGCGATCGCCAAGATGGCGTAAAAATTCCACCGTCCAGAGTTGGGGGCATTTGGGCGGAGAGAAAGGATCGAGGAAAATAGCATCGGCGTTTATCTGCTGGGGCACAACGGACAGCAAGGTTTGCCGGGCATCCCCGATCGCCAGGTGGGCTGTTAGAAATTCCCTGGTGACCGTTTCTGTTTGGGCTAGATCCTGCAAAGTTTCCCGTACAAGATCCGGCCAACCCTGGAGGAGACCATTGGCGATCGCCTGACGGGGTACTTGGAGATCATTTTCCAAGCCGTAGAGGGTGACGTGGCAATGGGGATTAACCTGCCAAATAGCTGTCAGGGCAGCCGCTGTGTTGTAGCCCAAGCCATAGCACACATCAATAATGGTGAGTTGGGAACGCTCCGCCGCTAATCGAGGCAAAAGACAGGGATGAACAAATTTTTCGTCCGCCTCCGCCTTCGCTCCTCGCTGGGAATGGAAAGTTTCCCCAAATTGGGGCGAATAGAACGTAAAAGATCCATCCGCCGTCAACTGGGGAGTAAAAGGGGCCGCACTGGTCAAAAATTAGCCCTCCGTTCCCGGTTTACCTTGGGCTAGTTCCCCTTTCAGGGTGGCAATTTCCTCCGTCAGGCGATCGAGTTCCCTTTTGGCAGTGGCAAAGTCAATGATGTTATTGGAGGCGGTGTCAGTGGTTTTAGCGAGGGGACTGGGCATGGAACGCCGCCATTGCTCCAGAAGTTGATCCACGTACTGACGGGCTTCCGTTTCCGTAGTGGTACCCTTTTGGGCCCATTGGCTGGCCCGTTGCTCCCATTCCTGTTGCAAATCGTGGAAAGTGCCCTGGCGTTTTTGCGGATCCTGCAATGTTTCCACCAAAGTAGCGGTGGCCCCCACCGTAATCCGAAAACCTTGCTGGATGGTATCTAACAAAGTGCTGTTGTTGGTAGTCATTGTTACAACGTTGGATAATTTAAGGTCAGGATTGAGTTGTTAATGGCCATTGAATTGAACAAAAACCCCGTGGATGAACCACGTTTGACCCTAAGCTAAACCAAAATGTCCTGTTTCCGCCACTGGACGGGGCACTAGTCCCGTTTCCCAACAGAGTTGCTGGAAATCTTTGATCAACCCACTCCGCTCAATTTGAGAATACTTATTCAGGTGACCTTTTTGGTTGTAGACCAGCAACAGATCAAGCTCCGGCAGGGTGGCAAAGTGGAGCAGTAAATTAAAAATGTCAATGGACTGAATTTGATATTCTTCCCTGGAAAAATTGGGGTGTCTTTGGGCATCTTGTTTATTACCAAAGCAAAATATGGCCGTCGCAGTTTTACTGCCTCCTTTGGCGCTCAGGGTGAGTTTAACTAGATTGTCATTGTGGCGACCAGTCCAAATATAAAGCTTATCCACATTCAGCTTTTTGCCAATTTTTTCAAACAGAGGAGTCATCACCAACTGCACTGCTTTTTTCTCTTCCTCGGTTCCTTCCGCTTGTTGGGACTGTTGCAAGAATTCTTCCTTAAATTTTTTCAAGCTCATAGGTTTTTCAATTTCCAGAAGGTTTGAGGCGGTCGGCGATCGCCGTGAGGAACTGATTGGTTAATTCAGGCAACTGGGCTAAATCCTTCACTAGCCTAGTTTTTTCCCCTGGGGACAAGTCCATAATCATGCTAACAATTTGTTGGACTTGGTCCACTGTGGGCAATGTATCTTTGGCTCGACTGAGCTGCTCTTGGTAAAGATCGTCGTGGTCAGTGGCAAAGGGATCGGGGACAGTTGAAGCCAAGGCCTGCTCAGCAAGACCAGGCTCCGTTAAAGAAAAATCTTCCCCAGGTGCCAGGTTTTCTTCCTCCAAGGGGACAAAAAATGGAGGCGGTGGAGGAGGCACAAACTGAATATGGCCAATTTCATCCCTGGCATCGGTAAAGGTCGGGGCGGCAACCTGGCTCAGTAACTGGTCTTCCCAGGGTAATTTTTGATTCTGGCCGGGGGCTGGGGCTTCTAATTGAAATTTGCGGACAATGAAGTCGGGGGGCAGTCCCCTTAAATACCAGCGGTACATCTCTGCCAATTGGGACTCATCACCATTCCATTGCAGAGCCAACCTATCCTGTATCTGTACGGGGATGCGGCGACGCAACGCTGCAAGAGATTGCCGGGAAAATTCGTCGAGTTGACTCTGTAACGCCTGAAAATCCCTGGCTGTGGCCCGATGGCCTAATTTGACTAATCGCACAATTTCCGGGGCGATCGGTCGGGGCAATCCATTAATTTTGGGAGCTGCTGCCGCCGTTGCCAAACATTTTTGCACTGTCTGGTAGGCGGGACGGTTTTGATCGAGGGGAATCCATTCCACCATCACCCGCTCAAATTGCTTCATTACCGTTACCACTTCCCGATGGAGGTGGCGCAGGGGCAGTTGGTCAATTTCTTCTAACCCGTTCACCTGGTTAAAGACCTTTTCGTTGTGTCCCTTGACTTCAATCTCGTGGATGCCCAATTGCCGCGCTTTTTGCAAACCAATTAACAAAGCTTGATAGGATGCTTCGGCGCTGGTGACCGAGGCAAGTAACTGTTTGACGCTGGTCCTTTTGCCCGTGGGCAAGAGCAAAATGGCCACCGCCGCTCCCTGACCTTTTTGTCCTAGGGCTTCCCCAGCATAGAACAAAATCGGTACTGACTTACCTGCGCTACTGGGGGGGGGAGAATTAGCCATTGGTGGTGGGGTGGGGTGTTTACAATAACAGGGCAACCAGTTGGAGTAATTGACCGATGTTGGAAAGAATCCTGGAGCCAGAGGTGATGGACACCGAAGCAGAAGCAATGGACTACGATGCCATGGACTTTCAAGCGGTTAATCTGGCCTTTGCCCAGAGAGCTTGCCAACTCGGCCCCACCAAAGCCACAGTGTTAGATGCCGGTACTGGCACGGCCCGTATCCCCATTCTACTCGCCCAGTTACGTCCTGCATGGCAAATCACCGCCATCGATTTTGCCCGTTCCATGTTGGTGATCGCCAAGGAAAATGTCGTGGCGGCGGGGTGTGAAACTCAAATTTGTCTAGAATTTGTTGATGCGAAACGATTGCCCTATGCCAATGGTTCCTTCGATGGAGTTATTGCCAATAGCCTCTGTCACCATTTACCCAGGCCCCTGGATTTTTTACGGGAGGTAAAACGGGTGCTCAAGCCCCACGGTTTTTTATTAATTAGGGATTTAATTCGCCCCGAATCCCCAGAAAAGTTGGCTGCTCTGGTAACGGCGATCAGCTCCGACTACAATGGTCAACAGAGGAAACTTTTTGCTGATTCCCTCCAGGCCTCCCTCACCATGGCAGAGGTGGAGGCATATCTCCAGCACTTGGGTTGGGTCCATGACGATGGTACCCATCTCGGCTTACGCCTTTACCAATCCTCTGATCGCCATTGGACTATAGAGAAGGCCTTTCAAAATCGCACCGAAGGAGGGAGCTAGCTCCTAGACTCAGATTTCCGCTGATTTGCGTTAAAATTCTCGTAAGTTTTCCCCACTAGGGATTTTTCTCTTGATCCATATGTTACTTTTTTTGGCCCATCCGGCACCAACCTCCCACCAGTACCCCCCCAGACGGATACCCTAAGGCCTTGTTTCGCCGTGTCCTGTCCCCCCACTGCTATCTAGGAGCTTGCCCATGCTACACCGGAAAATCTATCAACTTTGTACCGATGGCCACGAAGTCAGCCTTTACCTAAGGGACCAACAAAGGTGGGTGGAAAATGCCAAAATCCTGACACTGGAAGGAGACTTAGTGACTTTTCGCTACGAAACCGAAGAAGAGGATGAGGTCTGTGCCTGGGAAGAAATGGTGCGCCTGGAAAGTATTGGCTCCGTTAACCGTAAGTTGGCCTCCGTTTCCCGCCTTGGTCATGAATTATTAATTTCTGAAGATTGTCCAGAAGCGGAACAGTTGCTGGCCCGATCGCCAAAGTCACACCAGGAAGAAGAAGAGGAAGACTGCGACTAGACTGGAACAGGTTAAGATAAATCTCCCCATTTTTCCCGGCCCCCCTATGACCGAAAATATCGTCCGCGAAACCACCAAAAAGAAGGAAAGCCCACCGGAAAATACTTGGCTAGAATTGGGCAAAACCATGGTCACCGCGGTTATTTTGGCGATCGGCATTCGTACTTTTGTGGCCGAAGCCCGTTACATTCCCTCTTCCTCCATGGAGCCCACCCTCCAGATTAACGATCGCCTGATCATTGAAAAGATCACCTATCGATTGCGGAGTCCAGAGCGGGGGGAAATTGTTGTGTTTAACCCCACCGACGCCCTCAAGGCAAAAAATTTCCACGATGCTTTCATTAAGCGCATCATCGGTTTACCAGGGGATGAAGTTAAGGTTTCCCAAGGCAACGTTTACGTCAACGGCGAAATGTTGGACGAAAACTACATTGCCGCCCCCCCCAGCTATGAATACGGCCCAGTGAAAGTGCCAGAGGATCAATATTTGGTGCTAGGGGACAATCGTAACAACAGCTACGACTCCCATTACTGGGGTTTTGTCCCCCGGGAAAAATTGCTCGGCCGTGCCTTTGTCCGTTTTTGGCCTGTGCCCCGAGTGGGTCTGCTCACGGATGATCCAGGACAGGAGCCGGTGGAGATTAGTCCCCAAGCATCGGAAAGTCCAGCTATGGCCCCCCAGGCAGTGCCTCAAGGTCGTTAGATTATAAGTAATCACACTGTGCGGAGAGAATTAGATTGCTATGGTTACCCCCACCCTAGTTAAAACCAGCACTCCCCAAACCTTTGACCAATTTTTAAAGCAATGCCCCGAAGAAGGCCGCTTTGAATGGGTCAATGGAGAAATTATCGAAATGGTAAACACCCGAGAACACATCGACATTGCCACCTTCCTGACCAAAATGCTTGATCGGGAAGTGGATCGACTAAATCTGAACTACGTTGTCCGTCAAGAGGTTTATATCCGCACCTCCCTAACAACGGGCAAGACCCAGGGGCGTATACCAGACATAAGTGTGATTGATCGAGACCAGTGGCGATCAGATCGTGGCACTTTAGGGGCTTTAACTGAGCCAATTCAGTTAGCAGTGGAAGTGGTTTCCAGTAATTGGGAAACGGATTATTTGGATAAATTGGACGAGTATCAACGCCTTGGCATTAAAGAATATTGGATTGTTGACTATCTGGCGATCGGTAGTCGGGATATTTTGGGGGAACCTAAGCAACCCACCGTTTCCATCTATACCCTCAATGGCGAAGGTGTTTACGATCGCCAAGCTTTTCAGGGACAACAAACCATCGTGTCTGGGACTTTTTCAGAATTGGTGCTGACCCCAGAGGAAATTTTTACTACTTAGCACTGGCATCAACAAAGACAAACAATGGTTTTCGTGTCCCGTCTCAGTCAGGATGTCCTGGGCAATTGGTAAGAAGCTTAACTATAAGTCCATCAAAAGATATAACTTCGTCAATTATTTGCCTATGGCTTGGGTGAAAATAGAGGGAATGTAGCTGATAATACAGAGCCTTTCCCATTGGCTTCTGCTAGTTTTGGACAGGGGATAGAGTGGGCAAAATTCTCTGTTTTTTTTAAACTCTAACTATCAGAAAACCATTTAGGAGTGCTCTTTGCCAATGCAGGATTTTTTCAGTAATACGGTGGCGTTGTCACGGCTACAATTTGCCGTCACTGCCATTTTTCATATGCTCTGGCCGGTATTAACCACGGGTATGGGCATTTATTTAGTAATTATCGAAGGTTTATGGCTCAAAACCCGTAATTTAGACTATTATCACCATGCTCGATTTTGGGCTCGGCTCTACGTTTTAAATTTTGGTATTGGGGTAGCCACTGGTTTACCCATGGCCTTTCAATTTGGTTTGAACTGGGCCCCTTTTTCAGAATCTGTAGGGGATTTTTTCGGCACAGTGCTTGGGTTTGAAAGCACCATGGCCTTTATGCTTGAAGCTAGCTTTTTGGGCATTATGCTATTTGGTTGGGACCGAGTTCCCCCATTAATTCATTACCTTTCCACTATTTTGGTGGCCATTGGGGCAAATCTTTCTACCTTTTGGATTCTCTCAGCTAATTCCTGGTTACAAACCCCCGCCGGGGGCATTTTTGTCGATGGAAAATTTGTGGTGCAGGACTATTTTGCGGCGATCGCCAATCCATTTATGGTCAATAGTTTCCTGCATATGTTTTTTGCCACCTTAGAAACCTCTATGTTTGTCATTGGGGGCGTCAGTGCCTGGTGTATTCTCACCGGTCGGCAACCGCAATTTTTTGCCCGCTCTTTGCAGGTAATTTTGGTGGTGGTGATGGCGGTGGCTCCCCTACAAATTTTCATTGGCCACCTAAGCGCGGAACAGGTATCGGTGCATCAACCAGCTAAGCTTGCCGCCATGGAAGCCCTCTGGGAAACGGTGCCAGCGGAAACACCAGCGGCTTGGAGTGTGGTAGCTTTGCCCAACGATAAAGCAGAAAAAAATGACTGGGAACTGACCATTCCCGGAGCATTGAGCTATATTTTGGAACTCAAGCCTCAATTGGACAAACCCATTCAGGGCCTGAAGGAATGGGCCCCGGTTGATCGCCCGAGGATGGTGGGCTTAATTTACTATTCTTTCCGCATTATGGTAGCCATTGGGCTCTTTTTTGCCGCTTTGATGACGGTCACAGTGGGGCAATGGCTACGGGGCAAACTGAGCCCAGAAAGCATTAGCCAACAAAAATGGTTATTGCGGGCTTGGGTTTTTGCCGCTCCGTTGGGTTATTTAGCGGTGGAAACGGGTTGGATTGTCCGTTGCGTAGGTCGCCAACCCTGGATCGTTTACGGAGAAATGCGTACAGCGGAATCCGCTTCCAACTTGCCCCCCGGTGAAATTCTCTTTTCCCTGACAGGGTTGAGTGTGATGTACATTGTTTTTTTAATTACCACTCTCTACTTTGGCAGTCGGATTATTCGCAACGGCCCCGACCTGAATTTGCCTGCTCCCCGGGGTTCGGAAGCCTCCCTTTGGGGCAACATTACCAAGCACGCCACTAACCGCCGCCCCGCTGACATTGCCGAAGTTGCCGAGATTAAGGAGTAGGAACCATGGAACCTTTAGAACCGTTACAACATTTTTTACCCCAGGTGTGGTTTTTCATTTTGGGGCTTTTCCTTTTTCTCTATGTCCTGCTAGATGGCTTTGACCTGGGGGTAGGTATTTTATCCCTCACCGCTTCCACGGAGGAACGGCGTAGCATTCTTATGACCAGTTTGGGGAATGTCTGGGATGCCAACGAAACCTGGCTGGTGTTGATGGGGGGGTCATTATTTGGGGCCTTTCCTTTGGCCTATGCCACCATTTTGAATGCCCTCTATTTACCAGCAGTGATCATGGTGGTGGGGTTAATTCTCCGGGCGGTCTCCTTTGAGTTTCGGGAAAATGCTAACCGTAAATTGGTTTGGAATATTGCCTTTGGAGTGGGGAGTTTCTTAGCCGCGTTGGGGCAAGGTTTTGCCCTTGGTAGTGTGTTTGAAGGTATTATCGTTGATGCCCAAGGACATTTTGCCGGCACTATGTGGGACTGGCTCACCTGGCGCTCTGTCATTGTGGCCCTGACGTTAATCCAAGGTTATGTACTGATCGGTTCCACCTATCTAATTTTGAAAACCGAAGGGGAATTGCAAAAAACCTATTTCAAAACGGCGGCGATCGCCACTTGGACCACGTTGGCGGGGGCGGTGTTTATCACCATTAGTACCCCAGCTTTTTCCGAAGAGGCCAGGTCCCAATTGTTTACCGCTCCGTTGGTGTACATTTTTGCCACCATTCCCCTGGTGGGGTTACTGTTCATTGGCCTACTGTTGCGGAGTTTGTATCTGCGGGAAGAAAATACCCCCATTATCTGGACTTTTTTAGTGTTTTCCCTTTCCTTCATCGGTTTGGGTTTCATTATCTTCCCCAATATCATTCCCCCCAGTGTCACCATCTATGAAGCGGCGGCGGCCCCTAGTTCTCTGGTGTTTATGCTGACCTTCATTGGCTTCCTGATTCCGATCCTGCTGTTCTACAACATCTATAATTACCTGGTTTTTCGTGGCAAAATTGTCACCGACTAGGCAATTCGTTGTAATAGACAGCGGTACACAGGACGGTGGAGGTTAAAACAGGCAATTTCCCTTTCTGTGGGCACCCCGAGGGGATTTTTCTCCAACCAGGGGGTGTCATGGGTGAAGGCAAAGTTAGGATTTTCAGCAAAACGCTCTTTCATGTCCTCGGCGACGGGTTCCACGTCAGATTGGAGCAATACTTCCCCTCCCGGGGGCAGGGCGTTGGCGATCGCCATGACCAGTTCCGGTTGGGCTACCCGGCGTTTATTATGTCGTTGCTTAAACCAGGGGTCGGGAAATTGGATGCTCACCCGTTGCAGAGTGGGGGGCAAGGCGGACAAGAATTTTTCTGGTTCCACATTGATGTTGCCAAACAGGTAATGGAGATTTTTAAGCCCCAGGCGATCGCCGGTTTCATTTGCTTCTAGTACCAAGGGTTGACGAATTTCCACACCTAAAAAATTCCAATCGGGGTGTTCCTGGGCCATTTTCAGGGGAAAGCGACCCCGGGCACAGCCAATATCTAAATGTAATGGCCGTTGAACATTGTCATAAACGGTGGCCCAATCAGGACAGGCCAACACCTGCCGATATTTTTGACTGAGGGGATTAACGTGTTGGCGGATGCGGACTCTAGCCAAGGAAATTTAGCCTAATTCAACATTTAATTTCATGGCCATTTTCTAACATTTTCGCAATTTACGGTTTCTTGCCCAGTCCCTGGCTATGCCACCAGTGCCAACAATCCTGTGCGATCGCCCAATCTTCTTCGGTGTGGACAATCACCACATTCACCAAGGAGTCGGAGTGAGAAATAACAGTATCCCTTGGCGATCGGTCGTTTAACTCTGGATCAAGTTTTAAACCCAGGAATTGAAAAGCTTGGCAAACATCAGCCCGCACAGTGGCCGCATTTTCCCCCACCCCGGCGGTGAACACCAACGTATCCAGACCTTCGAGGGAAGCAACCATGGCCCCCAAACAACGACGAAAACGGTGAATATACATGGTATAGGCCAATTGGGCTTGTTCGTCCCCCTCGGCTTTAGCTTGCAAAATGGTGCGTAAATCCGCTGATCGCCCGGAAACTCCCAATAAACCAGATTTTTTATTTAACGTGGCGTTGATTTCTGCTGGGGTTAAACCTTGGGTTTGTTGCAGAAATAGCACAATGGCTGGGTCAATGGAACCACTCCTGGCCCCCATCATCAGCCCTTCTAAGGGGGTAAAACCCATGGTGGTGTCGATGCTGACTCCATTTCTGATCGCCGTCAAGGAGGCGCCATTCCCGATGTGGCAGGTAATGAGTTTTAACTCTGCCAAAGGTTGGCCTAAAATCTCCGCCGTTTTCTGGGCGCAGTATTTATGGCTAGTGCCGTGGAAACCATAGCGACGAATACCCAACTCAGTCCAGGCTTGGGGAATGGGATATTCGGCGGCGGCGGTGGGAATGGTGCGGTGAAAAGCGGTGTCGAACACAGCGATCTGGGGCACGTCTCCCAATTGTTCGCCAATGGCTTCAATGCCTTCGAGGTGGGCGGGGTTATGGGCGGGAGCGAGGGGAATTAAGTCCGCAATGGCCTGTTTCACCGCTGGGGTAATCAAGGTGGCTGCGGCGTAATCCGTGCCCCCATGCACTACTCGATGGCCCACCAGGTCAATTTCTGTCAAACTTTTCAAAACGGCACAGTCCCCTGTTACCAGAGTGTCCAACATTTGGGCTATACCCTGTTGGCGATCGCCGGTCTCCAGAATGATCACCTGTTTTTGGCCAGGGGTTTCCACCATTAGCCGCCCCTGATTTTCCAACACCGTCCAATCAATGAAAGCCTCCCACAAGGGCTCCGGTACTGTTTCCGGTAGGCGATCGCCAGCTAACTCGTAGAGGCAACTTTTTTGGCTACTGGAACCGGCATTGAGAATCAGGAATTTCATTGCAATTCAGTTTGAAAAAGTTGTTTTACCTTTTGCCAGGCATCGGCGGCCGCTTCGGCGTTATAGCTGGCCCTCTGATCACAGAAAAAGCCATGGTCTGCACCGGGGTAACGGAAAATTTTATGGTTCACCTGATACTTACTTAGAGCTTGTTCAATCTGCTCTGTATCCGCCATGGGAATGCTGGCATCCTCCAAACCAAAGAAAGCGTATAACGTGCCTTCAATCTTATCGGTATAGGCGATGGGAGGTTGCGCTGACCCCGGAGCCCAATGGGGAATGCCCGCACCGTAAAAGGAAGCGGTGGCCTTGACGGTGGGTAAACTAGCCCCTAAATAGGTGATCCAGCCACCAAAGCAAAAGCCAATTAATCCTACTCCGCCGGGTTTAACGTTGGGTAAACTCAGCCCATAGGCAATGGTTGCCTCTAAGTCACTGAGGATTTCTGCACTATCGGTTTGATCTTTGAGTTTTTTGCCCGCTTCAATGCTCTCTGGAGTGTAACCGGTTTCAAAGCCCGGAGCTTGCCGTTGGTAAATGGCCGGGGCGATCGCCACGCAACCTTCTTTGGCAATGCGTTCAGTCACGTCTCGGATATGGCTATTAACCCCAAAAATTTCTTGAATTACAATCACTACGGGGTAGTGACCCACGGCCACCGGCTGGGCCAAATAGCCCGCAATTTGCAAATCCTGGTTGGGAATATTAACTAGGGTTGTCTTAATATCAACAGTCATAACGTACCCGGAAATAACAACTCCTAGCCTATCTCAGAATTTGTTGATCAAGTCCTACTTTCTTCTCTTAACTCTTTTCAACTTAAAAAAATTTACAGGTTTACTGTCATAACTAGAGAGCTAAATAAAATCCTGCAATTACCTCTCCAATGCTCCTTTGCGACTATTACAAGGAGGACAGAGTAATTGTAAATTTTTCTTGTCAACTGCCAGATGAGGATGAGTTTTAATGGGCTTGATGTGATCTATGTCAAAATACTCTGACTTTTCGTAAACAAAATTGCAATTAGGATTTGCACATTTATGTTTTTGCTTTTCATGTTGTCTTTTTTTCCAATTTTTACCATCACCTGAATCTCTCCAGCGGTTAAATTGGTTACGGGGAGAGTAGTATTTTTTGATACGCTCAACCTTATCATCAAGGTTCTTAAGACTACCTTCAACCTTGTCCTGAGCTATTTTATATTGACAAAATAATTCCAGAAAGCTATTTTTTTTCATATCGCCCCTTGATTTCTTGGGATCTTCTTTCCAGTTTAGCTATTTTTCTATTCACTTGACTTGATTTAGCCATAATTATCTGAGCTAGTTTTCCAATTTCTGAAATGCTATCGGCTCCAAACTCCCCTTGAACTAGATTTTCCAGGGTTGGCATTAGTACAGACTTGACTCTTTCAAGAGAAACTCTAGTTGTTTCCTTGATTTTTTTTTTATTTAGATATTCGTTTATAGAAAAAATAACTTCTTGAACACCATAAGTGTTAGCTCTTTTGATTTTGGTGACTGGATTAAGCTTTCTTATAACTTGCTTGGCTTGATATTTGGTTAAACCAAGTTCAACTAACTGCTTTTGTGTTATTAATTCCATTTTTATCATCCTCGTATGCCGAGATCATTGCTTCAACCCATGGCTCAGATTTCCAACCTAGATTTCTAGCTATACCGTACAATTTAATAATGAATTTCATTAGTAAGCTTTCCTTGTCCTGAACTTCTTGCTTAAGACTAGAAATTTCTTCTACATGACTTTCCTGTATTTCTTGAATTTCTTTTTTCCTTTTTGTAACTTCAGCTTTTTGAGCAGCTTGTTTTCTTTGTCTGTCTAATAAAACTTCTCCAGCAAAATCAGCTAACACAAGGGAAACAATGGCTATGTCTTTATCCGTAACATCTTCTATGCTGTATTCATGCTTGTAATATTCTAAGGTGGATTGAAGATCAGAAAAATCAACATTGAGCTCTTGATAGGCCCTTTTCGCATCAGCTTTTGTCCATCCAAGTTTAGCGGCAAACTCGATTGCCTCCGTTTTGTTCATGGCCACCACCCCCATTAATAACACTGACCTATAAGTTTATCCATTTTTAAGTTTAGGGTAAGGGAGTCCCTTTTTCCAGATTTATCTCTCGGTAGTGGATGGAATAATGGAAAAACCTCCTGAAAGTGTCTTTATATTCAGTGTGGGAGTTAGGTTTGAAAAATGGTATGGTCAGCCCTAAATCCCCCTTTGAAAGAGAAGCTTTCAGTTTTTCTCTTTCCTTACTAAGGATGGCTGGCGGGATTAATTGCCATCAAACTTTGCAAACAGGCTCTAAAGGGTGTTATGGAAGCAAACTTTCCCATTTACCTTACTCCCCCAGATTTGTCCCCAGCAGCATTTGTGGCGGCCAATGCCACAGTCATCGGTAAAGTCAACCTAGGCAAGGATTGTAGTATTTGGTACGGAGCAGTGGTGCGGGCAGATTTAGAAGCTATCACCATCGGTCAGGGTACTAACATCCAAGATGGGGCCATACTCCATGGCGATCCAGGCATTGTCACCGTGCTAGAAGATTGGGTCACCGTTGGCCATCGGGCTGTGATCCACGCCGCCCACATTGAACGGGGCAGCTTGATCGGCATTGGAGCTACGATTTTAGATAACGTCCGCATTGGAGCCGGCAGCATCATCGGGGCTGGGGCGGTGGTAACTAAAGATGTGCCCCCCCGGTCTTTGGTGATGGGAGTACCAGCAAAAATTATTAAACAGGTGAGTGAAGAGCAAGTCCAGGGCCTGCTAGACCATGGACAAAATTATGTTCGTCTAGCCAAGGCCCACGCCGCTGAAGGTTTGGGCCAACAATAAATTCAGGTTAGGCTCGTAGTAGTTAAGGTGGGAAGACCGCTAGCAAGCCACCGTTTTACTTTGGCAATCGTCCCTGTTCCACTCCAGCAGTGAGGCGAAGAACTTCCAGCTAAGGATCGGACATGATAATGGGTAAATTTCCCTCTCCCGATCCCATAATTAATACTTTTGTGTTGGGCGATTCCGCTAGTTTCTGGGTAGCTTCAATGGCTTTTAATTTAATAATTTGATCTGTCAAACTTTGGGAAAGAATTTTTTGGGAATCTGCTACTCCTTGGGCTTCGATTATTTTTCTTTCCGCATCCCTTTGGGCACTAATTAATTCCAATTGTTTTTTTTGATTACTTTGCTCCACCTCCACCTTGGCTTGAATGGCTTTTTGGATATTTTCCGGCAGAATTACATTTCTCATTAGGGCATCTTCCACCAAAAAACCAATGGGTTCCAGTTGTTCTTTCATTGACCGGGCCAGGTCGAGGGAAATTTCTGCCCTTTTATCACCATAAATGGAACTCAGATCATACTTAGCGGTATTTTCCCGAATTAAGGAACGGAAGCGGGAGATGATAATTTCCCTTTGCTGTTCTTCGTTGCCAAGGCTAGAAAAAACCTCCCCAGCTTTTTCCGGGTTGAGACGATATTGCAAACTCACATCAATGTTAAAGTTCAAACCCTCCTTGGAAGACGTATCCACGGTCTCTTTGATGTCCTGTAAACGGGTGGAGTAGGTAACCACTTTGGAGAGGGGATTGAGGAAATAAACCCCGGAAGTGAGGGGAACGGTATCCACAGTGCCCATAGTTTCAATTACCCCCACCTCCCCCGCAGGAATAACCACCACCGCCCTACCCAAACTTTGTTGTAAAAATAAGGCAGACATTAAAAGGGCAATGCAAAAAACTAGGGGCCGTAAAAGTTTAGGAATTTTCGGGTTATCGGGATTTTTAACGCTGATAAATACTGTCCAACTAGCCAAGGCGGCGATCGCCGAGATAACAGCACCCATGGTGAACCTACTCAATGCTCATGTTGAGGCCATCCTAGCTCATTTTTCTGGATTGTTTACCGGGCAAACAATGGCGACTTAGGAAAGTTTTTGTAAATATTTTTAACGTCTGGATTGGGTCAATCAAATAATTTGGGTATTCAGTAATTTATACTTAAATATACTTGTAGATTAATCCCCCCTGGACATCCACTGGGGGCTGTTGCTCGTTTTCGGCCGGAAAAGCACGTATCATTGGAAAAAATTGCAGGGATAACTTTTCCTTGTCAATTACCTTCAATGTCAATAACACCGTAACCCAAGCTTATGTCTCGTTTACGTTCGTTACTTTCCCTCGTTCTAGTTTTAGTAACTACGATCCTCGTTAGTTGCAGTAGCCCCCAGGTGGAAATTCCCACCACCTATAGCCCAGAAAAAATTGCCCAACTACAGGTCTATGTTAATCCGATCGCCGTGGCCCGGGAAGGCATAGAAGATAAGTTACAGGGTTTGATTGCGGACCAGAACTGGGTGGATACCCAAACCTATATCCACGGGCCCCTGGGACAACTACGCCGAGATATGTTGGGGCTGGCCAATTCCCTGTTACCCAAGGATCAAGATAAGGCCACTACCTTGGCCAAAGAAGTTTTCGGCCACTTGGAACGACTAGATGCGGCAGCCAAGGATCGCAATAGTTCCCAAGCTAAAATCCAGTACCAAGAAGCCCTGGCGGATTTTGATGCTTTCCTGAGTTTGTTGCCCCAGGCCAGTTAGTTTTCCCTGGGCATTGTGTTCTCCCATCGGCTGGGGATCCCCCGGCCATGGTTTTTCGCCTAATAGCTAAATGTTGGAGAAGTTGCTTCAATAGTACAATATTCCTCTACTTGCCCTTTGAAAAGGAAATATTTTTCCCATCTCTTCCTTTGGGAAGGGGCACTGGGGAAATTTAATTGTTCTTTTTAAATTTTTCCAACCGGCTTTAATATTAATAGCAAAATAGCGATTTTTACCTAGTTCAATCCAGCGATTTAATTCTTTGGTCACTGCTCCCACTGTCAACAATTCTGCGCCTTGGCGGGCCAATCTTTGGCTCCGCTATGACCGCCCTGGGCACCGTACCCGCATGGTTGAATGTTTGGTGCAGGCCCCCCTCAAGGTACAACGGTCTTTTTATCCGGATGACACGGGGCAATGTCAAACCATGTTGCTACATACCGGCGGCGGCATGGTGGGGGGCGATCGCCTGGGGTACGATATTGTGTTAGAAGCCCAGAGTGATGTGTGCTTTACCAGTGCTTCGGCGGGGAAAATTTACCGTAGTCTGGGCCCCTGGAGTGAGCAGAGGGTGAACCTAGAGGTGGGAATCGGGGCTTCGGTGCTCTGGTGTCCCCAGGAAACAATTATTTTTGACCAGGCTCGATATCAACAGAATTTTTGCATTAAGCTCCAGGAGCAGGCCCGTTTCAAAGGTTGGGAAATTGTCCGTTTGGGGCGTACTGCCAGGGGAGAAAAATTTACCCAAGGCCATTGGCGATCCAGTTGGGAAATTTGGCAGGGAGAGAGGTTGATTTGGGGAGAAAGGCAACAGTTAATCGGTGCGGAACAACTTTACGAATCCCCCAACGCTTTGGCGGGCTTTACTTGTCTGGGCACCTATGTGGATTTGAGTCGTTCCTTTGACCAGAATTTGGTTAATCAAGCCAGGGAGATAATTAATTGCCAGGGGCGATCGCCACAGTTTGGCCTAAGTTTGACCGCTACCCAGGGCTTAATTGCCCGCTACCGGGGAAATTCCACCCAAGAAGCAAAGGATATTTTTACCCAGCTCAGTCAGTTTTATTGATTTTTCATTAATTTACCCTTATTGCCCATGATTTATCTAACCCGCCTCCAGCCCCAACCGCCCGCTCCAGGTATGGGGGTAAGACTAGCCATTTACCAAAACCAAGGTGGCCCCATTGGTAATGCCGAGGCGATCACCTATTACCTAGGGAAAATGGAGGAAGCGATCCAGGCTGCCCGGAGTTTTGGTGGCCAACTGATCAGTTTTGCCGAACTTTATTTAACTGGTTACGCCCTTTCCCCCCAGGAAGTACACCAATTGGCGATCGCCAAGGATGGGGAAGTGATGGCCCAGGTGGAGCAACTAGCCCAAAAATATGGCATTGCCATCATTTGTCCCTACCCGGAAAAGGCAATTATTAACGGGGAAATCCACTACTATGACAGCATTAACCTGTTCGATAACCAGGGAAAATTACTCAAAACCTATCGCAAAACCCATCTCTGGGGCCCGGACGAAGGCAAAATTTACTCCCAGGGTCACTGCCATACAGAAGAGGGAGAAGCTTTCACCGTCCATGAAGTAAATGGTTTTCCCATTGGTTTGTTGAACTGCTACGAAGCAGAATTTGCTGAATTAAGTCGTATCCTTGCCCTACGGGGGGCGAAATTGGTGGTGATTCCCACTGCGGCAGACGTTTGGACGTTACTTTCCACTGGCGAAAGAACCGAAATGCCCTACCCGGATGTGTCCCAAAATATTATTCCCGTGCGGGCTTTGGAAAATGTAATTTTTGTCGCCTACTGTAATCGCGCTGGGGGCGAAACCAGGCTCAATGCCCAGGGGGAAACGGTGCTGGTGGGGGAATATTTGGGCAACAGTGTTATTGCCGGGCCCCATGGGGACATTCTGCTCCATCCCCGCAATGAAGAAACTTTACTCATTGCTGATTGTGTACCGGGAAATTATGGCTCCACCCATCCGGAAAATACCAATTATCTAGCCGATCGCCGGCCGAATTTATATGGGGCGTTGATAGACGAAATTGGAGGTTAACCTAAAGGGAGTCTGCAAAAGTTACCCAAAAGTATTGCCATGGTCCATAAAAAAATTGACCTCAGCTGAAAGCTGGGGTAGATCCTGCATGTCATATTTTGAAGCATACCAACAGGGGATTGTTTATGGGCTGCTGATTTCTACAATCATTTCGCCTTCTTGCAGTTTTTCTAAAGCCTTTGGCAAGGTACTTGAAAGAATCCGACGTAAGTTTCGATTCGTAACATTGCCACAAGTCAGCCAAATAATCTGAGGTGGTATTCCTAACCGACAGACAAGATCAACAAAATCGCTGTCTTTTGTCATGATTACAGAGTTGGCAACTCGTGCCGCATCAAAAATTTCAATGTCTTTGGCATCCCGTAATCCAAGATCTCTCAAAGCCGCAGCCTCTAAATCAAAACTACTGGACAGCCAATCTGCCAATGTTGGGGGTAATTGAGCATCAACCCAAATATTCATGCGGTCAACTGGGGAAAATCAGTTCGTCGTGCAGCAAAGACGAGACAAGCCTGAATATCTGCAATTTCTAGGTCTGGAAAATCCTCTAAAATCTCAGAGGTGCTAACATTTTCAGCCAACATTTCTAAAATGTCGCTCACTCGAATCCTCATCCCTCGGATACAAGGACGACCACCACACTGACCGGGGATTTGAGTAACACGAGACAGTAGACTATTCATTCACTTTACTGAATTGATTCCATACAAGTAAGATTCCTTTATACTACATCGCATTTTTCGATTTTTTCTCCCCCCTGCCAAAATTTCCGTATCAAAAGTCGGTCAACCGTTACCCTGAAGGGAAAGTTAATCCCTATTGGCAAAATCGTCATCATCATTATGGTCCATAAAAAAATTGACCTCAGCCAACTCAGCCCAGCGGAAAGCCTACTCACCCCCACCTATGCGGCCCGGGGTTTGGCCAATGCCGTCAGTAAATATGAAATGCCGGAAACGGAAATGCTACCGGCGATCGCCTATAACCTTATCCACGATGAATTGGGACTAGATGGTAATTCCCGTTTAAATTTGGCCACCTTTGTCACCACCTGGATGGAGCCGGAAGCTCGGCAACTGATGGCGGATACCTTCGACAAAAACATGATCGATAAGGATGAATATCCCCAAACCGCTGAAATTGAGTTGCGTTGCGTCAATATTTTGTCCCGACTCTGGAATGCTCCGGAAAATGCCGAAGCCACTGGTTGTTCCACCATTGGATCCAGTGAAGCGGCTATGTTGGGGGGCATGGCCATGAAATGGAAATGGCGGCAACGACGACAGGCCCAGGGTAAACCCACTGATCGTCCTAATTTGGTTATGGGCATTAACGTCCAGGTTTGTTGGGAAAAATTCTGCCGTTACTGGGAAGTGGAACCCCGCTTTGTGCCCATGGAAGGCGATCGGTACCACATCAGCCCAGCCGAAGCAGTGAAGCTCATGGATGAAAACACCATTGGTGTGATTGGTATTTTAGGCAGTACCTTTGACGGCAGTTACGAACCCATCGAAGCGCTGAACGATGCCCTAGAAGAATTGAACCAAAAAACTGGTTGGGAAGTACCACTCCATGTGGATGGGGCCAGCGGCGCTTTCATTGCTCCTTTTTTAGACCCGGATCTCCGGTGGGATTTTCGTTTACCCTGGGTGAAATCCATCAACACCTCTGGTCACAAATACGGCTTGGTTTATCCGGGGGTCGGTTGGATTATCTGGCGAGATAAGGAAGAATTGCCGGAGGAATTAATTTTCCATTGCAACTATTTGGGGGGAGATTTACCCAACTTTGCCCTCAACTTTTCCCGCCCCGGCAACCAAGTGGTGGCCCAGTATTACAACTTTCTCCGCCTGGGCAAAGAAGGTTATCGTAAAATCCAACAAACCTGTCGAGATACGGCCCTCTATCTGTCTGGCAAAATTGCCCAATTAGGTCCCTTTGAACTGCTCACCGACGGTGGCGATATTCCCGTATTTGCCTGGAAGCTTAAGGATGAAGTGTTAGCCAACACCTCTTATACCCTCTACGACATGGCCGATAAATTGCGGGAACGGGGTTGGTTAGTGCCGGCCTACCGCATGCCCAAAAATCGTGAAGATTTGGTGGTGCAACGCATTGTGGTTAAAGAGGGTTTTAGTCGGGATATGGCCGATCTTTTATTAACGGACATGGAAAGGGCGATCGCCTATTTTGCCAGCCAACCGGATCACAAACCGAAGCAGGAAGGCTCCCACTTCAGCCATTAGGCAACTAATTTATTAAGCATCGGGGGGATTAACAGGGAAGAAAAATTCTACCCCCTGGTCAATCAAATGCTGATTATTGGCCAAGATTTCCCGCTTAAAGTTCCAAGCTAGAACGTAATAAATGTCGGGTAAACTGGTTAGCTCTTTTTCGATCAAAAGCGGAATGTGCATACCAGGGGAAACCAAACCCCGCCGTAACTCATTTTTTTCCACCAAATAATCTAAATATTGGGTGCCAATGCCAAAGTAATTGAGCAACGTATTACCCTTAACCGGAGCACCAAAGCCCCAAATGGTTTTACCGGCTTGCTTAGCTTCGTCTAGATAGGCGAGGTTTTCCGCCTTCATGGTTTCAATGCGTTGGGCAAAGTCGAGGTAGGTTTGGTAATCATTGCTTTTTTCATCCACTTCTGCCTGACGCATGGCCTGGAGCCGTTCTGAAGGTTGTCGTTTGCCCTGGTGGGTGACAAAACCGACAATGGAACCACCGTGGATAGGAGCGAGGTAAGCATCGAACATGGATAGCCCATGGCGGTTGAGCAACACTTCAATGGTTTGGAGGTTGTAGTACAGCAAGTGCTCATGGTAAATCTGGTCGAAAGCCAAGTTTTCCACAATGCGTTTCATATACAAAAACTGCACCACAAATACCCCATCCTTGGCCAAGGCTTCCCGGATACCTTCGGTGACGGAGTGGAGTTCTTCGAGATGGAAAAAGACCCCTGCCGCATTAATGGCGGAAAATTTACGCCCTAACTTTTCGACTACTTCCAAATTGAAAAAATCATTGAGGGTGGGCACCCCGGCATCGTTGGCAATTTTGGCGGTGGTTTTGGAAGATTCTACCCCCAGCACGTCATAGCCCAGGGCTTGGAAATGCTTTAACTGGGTGCCGTCGTTGGAGCCGATGTCCAGCACGGATTTTCCTGGGGTGTCGGCAAAAAAGCGTTCATCCACTTCCTGGGCAACCCGTGCAAAGTGATCACTGAGGGATTTGGTCACACCGGACAGATAGGTGTGGTCCCCAAACATAATTTCTTTTTTAACTGTGTAGTCCAATTGCACCGTGCCGCAGTCCTGGCAGTATAAAACCCGCAGGGGGTAATAGGGTTCCTGCCCCACTTCCGCCGGGGTGAAAAAATGGTTACACCAGGGTTGTTCCCCCAAATCGATCGCCAAATCTAGACGGGTAGAATCACAAACACGGCATTGCATAGGGGCTAACCAAAAAAACTAAAAACCAGGACTCTGGGCAAGACAGGGCTATCTTCCCACGTTTGTTGTCTCGGCTCAAGCAACGGCGAGGCTGTTGGGCCCGTTCAGGGCTGGCATTGAATTTGCTCTAAATCAGCAATGGTGACATCAGCCCCCAGGAGGTTGCCTTTGGGGTAGCCAGGCCAGTGAATGGCGATCGCCCCTTGGGCATTGGCCCCTTTGGCCATGGTGATGTCTCCCTGGGCATCTCCAATCATCAAGGTGTGTGCCGGTTTCACGTTCAACTCCCGGCAGGTTAAAAGGTATAAAGCTGGATCGGGCTTACTGAGTCCTTGGTCAGACCCCTTGGCCACGTCCACTAAGTTTTGCAATTGGTGATCGGCAATGAAGCGTTCCACACTCCTTTGGCGGGCGGCGGACAAAATGGCAATTTTCACCCCTTGGTTGCGCCACTTTTGGAAGCAATCCAGCACAGTGGGGAACATGGGACAGGTGTCAGCATTGGCCACAATTTGGCGATCAGCTTGGTCAAAACATTGGTTAGCCATCTCTAAACTCTGGAACCAGCCATGGCCCTGTTCGGCAATGTAGCTAGCGGCGGCAATGATGTTATCCCGACGACTGCCCACCGCCATTAATCCCCCTGGGTCCAACTGGGCACTGCCCCGGTTAAAACCAAAGGCCCCGGCCAGGCGATCGCCAAAATTTGATGCTGGTATTTCCTGCTCCAATAGGGCCAACCTCGCCACAGTAAGTTTTTCCAGATAAATTTTGGAATTTTCCAGGGTGCCGTCCTTATCGAAAATGAGGGCTTGGATCTGGGTAAAAGTTTTGTTTTGAACGGTGATGTTAGCCAAATTAACTCCTACAAACGGCGATCGCCTGAATGGTACAACCAGGATTAAATATTATGGGCATCAGTAGCGGGAGCAATCCACTACAATCGACCTAATTCTAAGACGTGGACAACACCGCCAATTTTTCAATCTTTGCCTTTCTGGGCCAACCTGGAGGTTAGTGGACAAAGCACAATTACGAACTAAGTTATTACAACAGCGACGGCAATTGCCTGAGACTCAATGGCAACGTCAAAGCCTGGAACTGTGTGCCAACCTCCAGCAATGGTTAGTGTTCCAGCAGGCTAGTCGAATCTGTGCCTATTTCAGTACCCAACGGGAAGCAGATTTAGAGGCATTGTTTGATCGCCTGGGAAAGACAAAATGTTGGGGATTTCCCCGCTGTGGGCAAAAAAATTTGCTTTGGCATCCCTGGCAATGGGGACAACCGTTAACCACCGGAGCCTATGGCATTAAAGTGCCCACCGATCAGACGGAAATCTGGTCACCAAGCACAGTGGATTTACTCCTAGTACCTTGCCTAGCAGGCGATCGCCAAGGATACCGTTTGGGCTATGGCGGTGGCTATTATGACCGACTGTTTACCGATCCCTTCTGGCGGGCCGTGCCCAAGGCTGGCATCTTATTTGAGGCAGGGCTGAGGGAAAAACTCCCCCACGACCCCTGGGATGTTCCTCTGCAAGCCCTAGTGACGGAAAAGCAGATTATCGAAATTGAGAGTTGTTAAGAGGGATTTTCTTCGAAAGAAGGGCTGAAAGGTCGCCATTTTCCCCTAAGAGCCGGTTTGTAAGGTCTTATTTTGCCACCTAAATCTCCTCACAGCTCCGCAATTCTGGGGGATTTCGCCTCTGTTTCCCCCCAAATTTGGGGGGTCAGGGGGGCTTTTCAAACACGCTCTAAAACTCCCGCCATACTGGGGATTTTGATTTTCCCCAAAATTAGGAAGCAAGGGGGCTTATCCAGTTCCGTTCTAGGACGAAAATCCGCCAAAAATCATTTAATACCAAGCAATTCCACTTCAAATTCCAGAGTGGCATTGGGGGGAATTACACCGCCCGCTCCCCGGGAACCATAGGCCAAATCCGGTGGAATAATTAGTTTACGCTTACCACCCACCTGCATGGTGGCCACCCCTTCATCCCAACCTTTAATCACCTGGCCGACGCCGATGGTGAAGGTAAAGGGTTTATTGCGGTCAACGGAGCTATCAAACTTAGTGCCGTCGGTGAGGCGACCAGTGTAGTGTACTTCTACCTTTTGGCCCTTAGTGGGGCTGGGGCCTTCCCCTACCACTTCATCGATGTATTGCAATCCAGATTCGGTGGTGACAATATTGGCGGAATTTTCGGCAGTCATAGGAGATAGTTCTGGGGCTTGTAGGGCAGAAGCTTGGGCAATTTGGACTGGGTTAACTTCCTGGGGAGCGGCGATCGCCGGAGGGGACGATTTACCAAAAATGGCCACGGAAACTAACACCAAACTAAAAAAAGCAACAACAGTGAGACTAATGAGAACGTCACGCATAGCGGTAAAAAATTTCATCAAAAAACAGCTCAGAGTAGCGTTGGCCTGATTATCCCATGGCTTCTTCCCCCCATCGACCACTGACCAAACGATTGCGCCCCTGGGCCTTGGCTTCGTACAAATATTTATCCGCCGCCGCTACCAACTGTTCCCAACTGCTACCTAGGCAGGGAATGGTGCTGGCACAACCAATACTCAGGGTGACATGGCTGGCGATCGCCGATCGGGCGTGGGGAATTGCGAGGCGAGCAATTTCTGCTTGGATGTTTTCCCCGATGTGAATAGCTCCTTCGAGGTCTGTGTTGGGTAGGGCCATCAAAAATTCCTCCCCACCGTAGCGGGCAGCCAAATCCTTGGGACGGTGCACCACTCTGCTTAAGGCCTTGGCCACCTGTTGTAAACAGTCATCCCCTCCCTGGTGACCGTAATGGTCGTTATAGTTTTTGAAATAATCTATGTCACAGAGCAAAATAGAAAAAGGATACTGTTCTCGAATTGCCTCGGGCCATTCCGTATTCAAAAATAAGTCCAACTGGTGACGGTTTGCTAACTGAGTTAGTTGGTCGATTTTGGCTAACCGTTCCAACATTTGGTTGGCGGATTCCAGTTGGTGTTGCAGACGACTTTGATAGAGCAAACGTTTTACCCTCTGCCGCAGTACTGCCCAATGAATTGGTTTGGTCACATAATCGATTGCCCCCGCCTCAAAGGCCCGATCCACCGAGGTCTCATCATCTAGCCCTGTAATCATTAATACTAATGGAGACGGGTTTTGATAATTTTTCATCAGGGCCTGACAGCAGGCAAAGCCGTCCATGACGGGCATCAGAGCATCCATTAGTACCACTTCTGGCTTGATTTCGGCAAATTTGGCCAGGGCTTCTTCTCCATTTTCGGCCAGCTCTACCCGGTGTCCTTCTTTTTGTAAATAAACCCGTAGTTGCATCCGCATAAAACCATCATCGTCCACCACTAGAATGTTTGCGGCAGGGGTTTCCGTTGGCTTAGGCAGATTCATAGCTAGGGAATAAGAAAGGGAGCAAGGGCTTCCACCACAGCGCTGTGTAATTGTTGGCAACGTTCAGCCAGTTGAGTGGGATAATCTGAACTTAGTTTACCTGATCCAGCATCCTTTTCTAGTTGTTTGCAGAAAGCAGATAAATGCTGGGCTCCGAGGGAGGCACTACTGGATTTGAGAGAATGGGCAGTGCGTTTGACCACATCTAAATTCCCTCTCTCTAGCCCTTGTAGCAATTCCTCCATCAACTTTTGACTTTCCTGGCAGTAACACACCACCATTTCCCTAAACAGGGCCAAGTCGCCGTCACAGAGTTCGTCCCGCAAAAAGGCGATCGCCGTAGGATCAAGGGGAGACAGGGTCGCATCGGTGGGTTTGACGATGGTTTGTTCTTGTACGGTCATAATATCGACCTCTGGGGTAACGGTATCTTCCCCAGCTTGGGGAGAAGCCATCAAGACCGGAGTATCTTGTAATACTTTTCGTAGTTGGGCAATAGAAACTGGTTTACTAATATAGCCGTCCATGCCGGCATTCAAGCAGTCCTGGCGATCGCTGGGCATGGCATTGGCGGTTATAGCCACAATGCGAGGTTGACGTTCCGGCGGGAAGGTTTGACGGATGTGGCGGCAGGCGGTTAAGCCATCCATTACCGGCATTTGCATATCCATCAAGATTAGGTCATAGAATTTTTTCTCCAAGGCGTCGATTACTTCCTGGCCATTATTGGCGATCGCCACGGGATAACCCAAATTATTTAACATCTGGTGGGCCACCTTTTGGTTAACCAGATTATCTTCTGCCAAGAGAATTCGTAGGGCTGGTTGCAGACTGGTGATGTTGTCTTCCGGGGGAGGGCTATCCCCGTCTAGGATAAATTCCGGTAAATCCAACCGATCAAACTGGAGGGGATAATCCGCCAGATCCACCGACCCCTGGAAAAGGTTGACTAAAGTTTCAAATATCAAGGATTGGCGCACCGGCTTATTGAGCACTGTTTGAAATATAGATAAGTCATCTGTACCAAAGGACAATCCAGAAGAAAGCAAGATCATAGGTAAATTTTTTCCCTGGGCAAACTGTCGCAGATGGTACGCCAGGGTGATGCCGTCCATATGGGGCATTTGTAAATCTAAAATGGCCGCATCCAAGTCCGAACAACGGGCAAACCAATCCAGGGCTGACTCCCCACTGCTAAAACAATGGCACACTAACCCCCAGGTCTGGCATTGCTCCTGCAGAATCCGTCGGTTAGTTTCGTTATCGTCCACAATCAACACCTGTTTGCCCTTCATCTGTTGCACTGAATCGGCTTCGGCCAAAGCGGGGGCCTGGGCAGTGGTGAGAATACAAAAACAAAAATTGGAACCGACCCCTGGTTTACTGGTCACCGTCAGCACTCCTCCCATCATTTGAGTTAGGCGTTGGCTAATCACTAAACCCAACCCTGTGCCGCCATATTTCCGGGTGGTGGAAGAATCCACTTGGCTAAAGGATTTAAACAAACGGTCTTGACGATCCACCGGTATGCCAATGCCCGTATCCCTGAGGTTAAAACAGATGCGATGGCTAGGATGGGGTAAATTCAAAATGGTGTGGTACGACTCTTTGGGGTCAAAGGGTTCCGTTTTCACTGTCAGCACTACTTCCCCCTTTTCGGTGAATTTGAGGGCGTTGCCGATTAGGTTAGAGAGAATTTGTCGCAATCGTACCTGGTCTCCCAGAATACGGGCAGGGGTTTGGGGGTCAATGCCATAGGTCAATTCCAGATTTTTAGCCCTGGCAATGGGGCCAAACATCTCCAACACCATTTCAATTAGGGGTCTTAGTTCAAATGCCTGGGTTTCCAGTACGAGTTTATCGGCTTCAATTTTGGAAAAGTCGAGGATATCGTTGATGATGGTCAGCAGGGTTTCTCCACTTTGACGGATGGTTTGGACGTAATCTAGTTGCTGTAGGTTTAAATCGGTCATTGTCAAAAGTTCTGTCATGCCAATGACCCCGTTCATGGGGGTGCGGATTTCATGGCTCATCATGGCCAGGAATTCACTTTTGGCGCGGTTGGCGGCTTCGGCAGCCCATTTGGCTTTTTCCAATTCCAGGTTTTTCTGGGCCAATTCCCGACGACGTTCCCGTTCCTTTTCCAACAGGGCCGCTTGGGCTAGGGCGATGCCCATTTGCTCGGCGATCGCCTCTAGCAACTCAATTTCGTCGGCAGTCCAAACCCGTTGTCGGTCACACTGGTGCAGGGCAATGATGCCGTTAGCTTTGCCTTGGTAGGAAGTGCGCACTGCCAAAAGGGATTTTACTTGGAACCGTTGGTAAAATTCTTTGGTTTTAGTGGATCTTAAATCCCGGTCTAGATCCACCACCGCCATGGCCCGATCGCCTTGGATGATAATCTGGTCATAGGCGTGTTCCACCGCAACTTCTCCGGCCAACAAAGAAGTAAATTGCCCTCCCAAATACTCCGCCACCACGGGTACCTGTACAGTCGTAGCTTCCGAGTAGTGGTGGATGAGGCAACGGCTCACCGCAAAAACATTGCCCACCTGGCGGGCGGCGGTTTGGAAAATTAAAGTTGGTTGCAAGCTCCGGCGGATTTCCTGACTAATTTTCCGCATTAACAAAATTTGATTGAGCTTGTTCTGCAGAATTTCCTGGGCTTGTTTACGGTCAGTGATGTCCAGGCAAGAGCCCACGTAGCCCATAAATTTGCCGTCTTCTAGGTAACGGGGCACCCCCACATTGACAATCCAACGGTATTGTTGATCTACCCTACGGTAGCGATATTCCAATTCAAAACGTCGGCGATCGCCAAAGGCTTGGTAATAAACCCCCAGGTAATGGCCCTTATCGTCGGGGTGAATGCCTTCTAGGTAACCATTGCCCAATTCCTCCGCCTGGGTGGACCCCCGAAATTCTAGCCAGGACTGATTGACAAAGGTCATTTTTTTGTCCTGGTCCGCTACCCACAGCATAATGGGGGAGGTGTCCGCCATCATCCGAAACCGGGCCTCACTTTCCCGCAAACTTTTTTCCGCCTGTTTGCTAGAGGTGATTTCAAAGCGGATGGCTAGGTATTGATAGGGTTTACCATCGTCATCCAAAAAGGGGACAACGGTGCTATCCACCCAATAGGTATTACCGGCTTTAGTTCTATTGTTAATTTGTCCGTGCCACACTTCCCCGGCTCTGATGGTCTGCCAAAACTGCTGAAAAAATTCCTGGGAATGGTAACCGGAATTGACTAAACGGTGGGTGTTGCCAATTAGTTCTTCCCGACTATAGCCAGACACTTCCACAAATTTCTCGTTAACGTAGGTGATGACTCCCTCGGTATCGGTGATGGCCACAATGGCCGCCTCGTCCAGGGCGGTTTTTTGGACAGCCAATTCGTGGAGGGTAGATTGTAAATACTCTTCAGCTTTTTGTTGTTGTTTGATTCGTTCCGCCAACTCCCGGCCATGTTTACTGCTTTTTTGGAGATAATGAACGGCGATCGCCACCGCCCAGGCCATGAGCAAACCACTCAACAAAGTCCATCCTGACCAAAAGGAATCGTACTGGTCTAGCAGAATTGGCCCCGGCACCAATTGCAGTTGCCAACGGCTAGTCATGGCTTCTGCTTGGGTCAAAGAATCGGCCCACTCTAATTCTTGATTAACCACAATATCCTGACGCCAATGGGCAGGGATATCGTCATATATGAGTTGATTATCTTCAAAAATACGTAGGCCAAAGCTTCGTAGACTGCCATCTGGGCCTGGTTTCTCACTGGATAGGGGGCGAACAGCGTCGATAAACTGATTGAGTTGGAAAACCCCCACCACAAAACCGTCAAATCTATCTTCAATAAATAGAGGCACGTACACCAAAAGCCCCTTATCTCCCCCATCCAAATCCACCACTCTGCTGATGATGGTAGTTTTTTGCTTCGCTGCTAATTCTAGGGATTGGATTTGCTCGGAATATTGGTTAGCATCGCCAATCTCCTGCTTATTACCGGGCAATGGTTCCACCCACCGCACCACAAATTTTGAATCTACCCATTGGATTGCCTGGTAACCACTGAAACTTTCCGCCTGGGCCCTGGCATCCAACGCCCAATCTGTTTGCTCAGTTCCCGCTGGCGATCGTTCCCAACGTCCGGCCATCTGCTCCAATTGACGGATATGGATATTGAGTTGATTTTCAATTTGTTCGTGGATATTAATCAGACGATTGGTCAAAACTTGTTTTAGTCGCTCTTGAACTTGGTTGTAGAGAAAAAACCAAGTAGTGACAGTCATTACCGATAGCCCTGCCCCGATCAGAATTGGTAGTAGGGGGGAAAGTAGCAGACGGCGCAGGGGAGATTTCATTGACATCACGATGGCACTAATAACCATGATAAATCCCTATTCAGACCATTGATTAGACTCAACAAATTTTTCCAAAAGAGAAATCGCCCCCCAGACTCCCCCCACAGAGAAAGTGTCCGGTTGGCGATCGCCGTTTAATTTTTAATCGGTTCTAAAACCCGATGAGGCGAACTGACTTAGCAGTCGTAGTACAAGGAGAACTCGTAGGGGTGCGGACGCAGACGCATGGGGTTCACTTCGTTGTCGAGTTTGTACTCAATCCAACTTTCCACAAAATCAGCGGAGAAAACCCCGGTACCAGTCAAAAATTCATGGTCTTTTTCCAACGCTTCCAAGGCCGCTTCCAGGGAGCCAGGGGTGGAAGGAATTTTTGCCAACTCTTCCGGGCTAAGGTCGTAGATGTCCACATCCAGGGGTTCGCCGGGGTCAATCTGATTTTTAACCCCATCAATGCCCGCACAGAGCATGGCCGCAAAAGCTAGATAGGGATTGGAGGTGGCGTCGGGGCAACGGAATTCCAGACGCTTGGCTTTGGGGTTACCACCGGAGAGGGGAATCCGCACGGAGGCAGAGCGGTTACCTTGGGAATAAGCCAAGTTAACGGGGGCTTCAAAACCGGGCACTAGGCGCTTGTAGGAGTTAGTGGTGGGGTTGGTGAAGGCCAAGAGAGCGGGGGCATGTTTCAAGATCCCGCCGATATACCACAGACCCATCTGGCTAAAGCCGGCGTATTTGTCCCCAGCAAAGAGGGGTTGGCCATCTTTCCAGAGGGACTGGTGCACGTGCATACCGGAACCATTATCGTTGAAAATGGGCTTGGGCATAAAGGTAACGGTTTTGCCGTACTTCTTAGCCACGTTTTTGATGACATACTTATAGATCATCAAGTTGTCAGCGGAATTGACCAACTTGTCGAACTTGATGCCCAATTCGTTTTGACCACCGGAAGCCACCTCATGGTGATGCTTTTCAATGGGAACGCCAAAGGCCGCCATGGTGAGCAACATTTCTGTACGGATATCCTGGGCGGTGTCGGTGGGAGCAACGGGGAAATAACCCTGTTTGTAGCCTGGTTTGTAGCCGAGGTTACCCCCCTCCTCTTCCCGGCCGGTGTTCCAACGACCTTCAACGCTGTCGGCAAAATAGTAGCTGGAGTTTTCCGTTTGGCCAAAGCGAATGTCATCGAAGAGGAAAAATTCGGCTTCTGGACCAAAATAGACGGTGTCGGCAATACCGGTACTGCGGAGATATTCAGCGGCTTTGGCGGCAATGGTGCGGGGATCTCGGTTATACCATTCCCCGGTGCGGGGCTCCTTGATACTGCAAATCATGGTCAAGGTCGGTTCTTTGCAGAAGGGATCGATGGTGGCGGTGTTTGGGTCGGGCACCATGCACATATCCGATTCGTTAATGGCTTTCCACCCCCGGATACTGGAGCCATCAAAGGGAATACCTTCGCTAAAGGAATTTTCGTCAAGTTGGTCGTAATAGAAGGAGCAGTGCTGCCAAATTCCCGGCGTGTCAATAAACTTGAGGTCGATAATTTTAATTTTTTCGTCTTGGATCCACTTGAGGACTTCCTGGGGGGTTTTAGCCATTTTTTCTCCTTAGTGCAGTCAGATAAATTACGATTTTGCGCTGCGTCGACTATCCATCGTAAAGAGTCAAGTAGTTAGAAAATGTATTTTTCGCTACCAATTTTTCTAACCTCGTTCTGGCGATCGCCTAGAAATGACGGAAACCACCGCAAATCCCATTAACATTTAGATTAGTGCCCATATCAACCCCGCAAGTACTTAAATATTGCTGTGATCCCATCTGACCTTTTCCTACGGGATGCCATCATTACGGATTTAGATTCTATTGTTGCTATCTACAATGCCAACATTCCCCAAAATGTAGCCACCGGCGATACCGATGCAATTACGGTGGAAAGCCGTAGTCAGTGGTTTGCGGACCATGGGCCAGACACCTATCCCCTCTGGGTGTTGGTAACGGAGCACAGACAAATAGTAGGTTGGTTGGGTTTTCAGCGGTTTTATGGTCGCCCTGCCTACCATCGCACTGCGGAGTTGAGCATTTACCTTGACCCCCGCTGGCATCACCGGGGCTTGGGGCAATATCTACTCAAAACGGCGATCGCCAAGGCTCCCCAGTTGGGGCTGAAAACGTTGCTGGGATACATTTTTGCCCATAATCAGCCCAGTATTCGTTTGTTTCAACGCCACGGCTTTGAGCAGTGGGGTCTATTGCCCAAGGTGGCGGAGTTGGGGGGGCAGGAACGGGATTTGTTAATTTTGGGATTACGTCTCAAAAGTTGTTCAGGGTAACCGTTGCCCCCGTCGCCATGGAGCCGCTTGAACTTCAGCAATGGCAAAGCTTTGAGCTAGATTTTACCCCCAATGCAAAAATCGCCTTGTTCAGACCCCTTAGCTCGGTTTAAATCACCCTGTTGATGGGGGAACACGGCCTTGTCAAAGATCAAAGTCTTCAAATTCTGCTTTTAATTCCCTTTCCATCAATGCTTCCACTGCCTGGGGCGGAGTAATTTTTCCGTGGAGCAAACGGTAAACCTGTCTAGTGATGGGCACAGCAATTTTTTCCCGATTGGCAATTTTTATTAGTACGTCGGTGGTGTTAACTCCTTCGGCGGTGCCTCCCAGATTGGCTAAAATCTCCTCCAGGGCTTGGCCTTTGGATAAACCATAACCCACCCGATAATTACGGCTGAGCATACTAGAGCAGGTGGCCAATAAATCCCCTAACCCTGCTAGGCCCCAAAAGGTGTCCGGTTGGGCCCCAAAATGTAAACCCACCCTAGTGATTTCCGGTAAAGCCCTGGTGATGAGGGCAGATTTGGCATTAGTACCTAGTCCCAACCCTTCGCATACTCCCACGGCGATCGCCATGACGTTCTTCAGAGTGCCGCCTAATTCGGTACCCAAGGGATCATTGTTGGTGTAAACCCGAAAGTTATCCGCCGCAAAAATAGTTTGGATTTCCTCCGCCGCGGCTTGGTCACTACTGGCCACCACCGTTGCCGCCGGCAGGCCCTGGTCAATTTCCTTTGATAAATTTGGCCCCGACAAAACGGCGATCGGCTGGGAAGGTAGGGACGCTTGCCAAATTTGGGAAGGGGTAGCCATGGTTTCGGGGTCTAAACCCTTAGTGGCCGTTACTAAAATAGTCCGCTTCTGGAGGTTCATGGCCTCTAACCTGGCCGCCACCGATGGCACCCCCTTAATGGAAACTGCCGAGACAATCACATCTGCTCCCGCCACCATGGATTCTAGGCTCTGCGGCGATCGGCGAGACCAAACTTGGGTGGGAATGTCATTATTGTTCAACACATAGGTAAGACTAGAGCCCCAGGCTCCGGCCCCCAACAAAACAACTTGGGGGGGAGTATTGGCATTGGCAAAGGACATGGTAGTTTTTCAGTAATTCGTCTTCGCCTCCATTATGGCCACGGATCGGCACCCCCAGTGGCCTCAGCGATTACAAATGGGCATATGGGTTAACGGTGAAGCAAAGGAAATGGGCTTACTGAACTGAGCTTGTTACCAGGGACTCCCCACCAGGGTGAAGCCACTCCAAAAATAGGGATGACTTAAATCCTGGGTTGCTAAGCGTTGCCGAATATCCAGCGGTAGATCCACCAGGGAAATATTTGTGCCATCCCCAAGGATCAAATTGTCGTCCACAACTTGAATTTCTCCCTTGAGCAGACTTAGTTGGGCCTGTTGTAAAGCCTTGGCCTTAATAGGGGCCGGTTGGAGTTGATCATAGAAACTGGTCATCAAGGCAAAAGTCCCTTCATCACTGACGTACCACAGGCTACCGATCGCCGTTTTGACTCCGGTTTTCACCGCCAGGCCAGCAAAGCCCAATTCAGCGTCGAAATCCCCCACCGCAGTGCGACAGGCCGATAGCACCATCAAATCAATGGGTTTATCTAAACCAACGTTGGCGAATTCATCTAAATCCAAAGACCGATCACTGAAGACCACAAAGGAATTGTTGCGATTACCCGGTAAAAACTCACCATGGGTAGCCAGATGTACTAGGCGATATTCTTTGGTTGCCAAGGACTGGATAAAGTTATCCACTGTGAATTGATCATTGAGAAATGGAGTGCCTTTCCACAACTGTTGGGCAATGGTATCCACTTCCACCGCCGCCGCTGGCAATGGACTTTGGTTGGCAAAAGTTTCCGCCCCCATGGCCAATATCTGGGCCCCATTTAGAGAAGCATAATCCCGGTTCGTCAAACTCAAACTGGGCATTAGCCCCACGCTATAATCCTCAACTAAATATTTATCCGATTGGCGATCGTACATTACCGCCATCGGCAAAGAACGTAATCCCCGGTCGAGAATAAAGCTGATATTTTCAATTTTTCTATCCTCCAAAATTGGCTTAATTGGCCGGATAAACCAGTCATATAACTGGGAAGCTTGAGATTGGTAATTATCTCCCCGACCCGGAGCAGTTAAGTTTCGGTTCAAAATTTCCACCTGACGGACTACTTCTCGGCGGCTGACATTGAGAGGAATGGGCTGAGCAATGCCATCTGCCGTGACCAACACGATTACTAATTGATCATCCGGTTGTGGATCATTATTAGAAGGGATAATCAGTTGCTCAGTGGATGCAACTTGCCAATCATTAATTTTGGGATAGGAAGCCAAGGAGGGAATGGTCGGCCCACTATTAGAAGAAAATTGCCATTCGGGAAGATTTTCCCCTGCAGTTCCCGGAGAATAAAAATAGATATAAACCAAGGCAGAGTTTACCCCAGTGTTGAGATTTAACTCCTGTAAAACATCAACAGGGTTGACCAGTTCAATATTAATGTTCAGATTAAGGTGACTAATAAACTGTGCAGAAATTCCTTCCTCTACATTTTCATTAAGTTGCTGTTGTAACACAACCTGATTGGAAGGGATGTTGACCCCAACATTGGTGCTGAAAAGATTAATACCCGGAACTATGTCTTGGCTCTGAATTTCCAGACTGGGGGTATTGGTAACAGTAGAACGCTCAATATCAAACGATATCTGCCTCTCATCATCGATTTCTTCAACATCTGGAGAAGTTGGAGGCTCGACGGGTATGGGAGGAGTTAGCGGCTCAGGTTCAGGTTCCGGCTCAGGTTCCGGCTCAGGCTCGGGTTCCGGCTCAGGCTCGGGTTCAGGTTCCGGCTCAGGCTCAGGTTCAGGTTCCGGCTCGGGTTCCGGCTCCGGCTCAGGTTCCGGCTCCGGCTCGGGTTCAGGTTCCGGCTCAGGTTCCGGCTCGGGTTCAGGTTCCGGCTCAGGCTCTGGCTCCGGCTCAGGTTCCGGCTCAGGTTCCGGCTCAGGTTCCGGCTCAGGCTCGGGTTCAGGTTCCGGCTCAGGTTCAGGTTCCGGCTCAGGTTCAGGTTCCGGCTCGGGTTCAGGTTCCGGCTCTGGCTCAGGCTCGGGCTCAGGCTCGGGTTCCGGTTCAGGCTCAGGTTCCGGCTCGGGCTCAGGCTCAGGCTCAGGTTCTGGCTCAGGTTCTGGCTCAGGCTCAGGCTCAGGTTCGGGCTCGGGTTCCGGTTCAGGTTCCGGTTCAGGTTCCGGCTCAGGTTCCGGTTCAGGTTCCGGTTCAGGTTCCGGTTCAGGTTCCGGTTCAGGCTCCGGCTCAGGTTCCGGTTCAGGTTCCGGTTCAGGTTCCGGCTCAGGTTCCGGTTCCGGTTCCGGTTCCGGCTCAGGTTCCGGCTCAGGTTCCGGTTCAGGTTCCGGTTCAGGTTCCGGTTCAGGTTCTGGCTCAGGTTCTGGCTCAGGTTCTGGCTCAGGTTCTGGCTCAGGTTCCGGCTCAGGTTCCGGTTCAGGTTCCGGTTCCGGTTCTGGCTCAGGTTCCGGCTCAGGTTCCGGCTCAGAATCAGTGGTTATGAATATATTGCCCAGGGTAAAAGTATCAAAAATTGGCGGTGTGCCAATTGGGACAGTGTTATCTTCTCCCGAACTAATTGCCCCCAGAGTTCCATTGGTAATGGGGTTGCCGACGATGAAAGGTTCAGTTCCGCCAAATTGAATATAGACGTCTCCACCTCCATCATTTGTGGCGCCAGCGGTGTAGATACTAAAAGGCCCTTCTGAACCAATAAAGAAGCCATCGATCGCCCGAAAATAACGAGCAGCTTCAACATAGACGTCACCGCCTGTACCTTCAACTCCTTTGGTAAACAAATAATTAACTTCAATGTCTCCCCCTGACTGAATAAAAATATCACCCCCATTGGCCGCCGAGGTATCTATGTAGCCAGTAGTAATATCTCCCCCCGCTTGCAGAAATACATTCCCCGGCTCTCCATCGCCTCCAGTGAATATGTAGGAACCAATTGAAATATCCAGCGGAGCCTCAACATATACCTCTCCACTAGTTTCACTTCCAAAGGTATCTAAATAACTGATTATCCCCACATTTTCACCGGCTTGAAAGAAAATATCACCCCCATTTTTGCCAGCGGTGAATATGTAATTCGTTGTGATATTACCATCCGCTGTGAGGAAAACATTTCCCCCTGTACCATTAAACAATACGCCTGAATAGGCTCCGGTGTCGATGAAGGCTGTGGCAATATCCCCTTTACTTTGGATAGAAACTGCCCCTCCCAAGCCTCCTATTTCGACGCCATCTCCAAATCCCCGGGCATCGATATAAGAAGTATTCGTATCTCCACCGGAAGACAGGGTAACCTTACCGCCATTAGATCCCGATGTTTCTATGTAACCAGTGGTGAGATTATCGCCGGCATTAAGAAGTACATACCCTGCAGACCCACTGAGTGGAGATGTAACTATTGATCCGGTAGAAATATTGCCCAAAGCCTGTATATCTACATTCCCGCCCTTAGTATTAACATTCCCAAAGGAAACATTCTGTTCGGCATCAAGCAGTACATCGGATGCAATTTCCACTGCACTAAGGGAAGAAGATGGTTGGCTCACAATATTTTGGGCTGCCTGAACTTGCAGACCTCCATTAAGTAGAATATTGTTGGTGAAAACCACCGAGCCGGCGTTACTTGTCAAATTAACTGGTTGTAATCCATAGAAAACCCCGTCGAAAATTTGATTTCCCTGGGTAATAATGTTATTGCCAACATAAATTTCCGTAGCAGTGACACCGAAACTTTTTAAGGGAGTAGTGGTGCCCGCACCGTCGTCAAAATAGACAAAGTTGGCATTGGCTAATAAGTCAAATCCGCCGTTGACAGACTTACGAAAATAAACGTCGTATCCCGGAGCATTAAATGTTGTGTTGGCGTTGAGTTGAATTTTATTATCAAAATCTAAATTGGTGAAAGGAGAATTTACTAATGTATTGCCAGTGGTAATAGGGCCTGTGTTGGCAAAAATGATTGAACCTGTCCCTAAAAAGACCGGTGCCTCTAGGGTGACTAGGGATGAATCAAAGGTGAGATTGTTAGGGGAATCCGTGGCAAATATTGGCTGACTTACAGCGATTGATTTGTTTGCCTGAAGGACAACATTGCTTGAAAGTAGATTACTTTCAACGGTAGAAGCGGAGATAAGGCTAGGGTCGACGTTGGGGTTATCGACAAGACCAACAATCAATTCCTCCGGATCCAACAACCAAGTACCGGTTTCCCCCATGGTGGCCAAGGTATTAACCCTGGCAGTATCGTCCACAATCAAACTTTTGGCGCCGGAGGTTTCCACCAAGCCGCCGTCTCCTCCCATGGTTCCCCCCTGAGCTGAAATGGCGCCGCCAAAACGAGTAGAATCATCGGCCCAGACAATTACCGTTCCCCCATTTCTTGCTAGCAGACCATCGGCTTTAATCACTGAATTTCCGTCTACCAGGGTTTGGACTGCGGTAGGGAGGGAAGGTTGCCCTTGAAAATCTCCCCCGATTCGCACCGTGCCGCCACCACCATTACCAGAAACATCGATCGCCGCTCCTTGTAGTGCTATTTGATCACCAACGATCGCCACTTGGCCACCGGTGGCCAAGACGGAACTTGTATTGCTAGCATCAATGGCGCCCGACAGAGTGACGGAACCGGGTAGGGGGGAAACCATCGTGTTCGTGGCATTTTGGGTCACGGTACCATCAGCTTGTACTGCTAAACCCAAATCGAGATTGCCTGCTCCCTGGGTTAATAGGGTGGGCAGATCCAACACAGAAAAGGAGCCCCCCTGATTCATTTGGGGAGAAACTTCCACTTCCAAACTCAGCAGACTACCGGGCTGGGAAATGCGAATACGATTTTGCCCCGGCACTGCGGCGACGGTGATATTGCCCCCAGGGGCTGTCAGCGAACCAGTGTTAACCACATTGCCTGCCAAGAAGGTGAGGTTTTTACCCTCCGTTACCGACAAATCCCCCGTATTAATAATCAAACCTGGGTTCGCTAAATCAAAGGCAAATTGGGTCGGGCTACCCACCAGCGCCCCATAGTCATTGTCGGCGATCGCCTGGAACCACTGATCATTACCAAAACCGATCGCCGAACCAGTGGTGACCACAAAATCCCCAGGTACATTGATGCTGGCATTGGGGCCAAAAATCATCCCCGCCGGATTCATCAAAAATAAATTGGCATTGCCCCCACTTACCTGAATGAGACCATTAATAATCGAAACATCACCCCCCACCACCCTAGTGAGAATATTGCGGATGTCAGGGTTGGATAAAAAATTGGCAATCTGATTTTGATCTAAACCAAATTGTTGCAAACTGTGGAATAAATTTTGCCCATCTCCTGACAAACTACCCCCACCAATGTTGAATTGATTACCCTGGGTATCAACGGTGGTGCCAGTGCCATCGTTCGCCGCAGTGACATTTTGGGCTAGGGTATGGGGGGCAAAACCATACAAACAGGCTAGTAAAGTTAGGCAAAAGAGGCGGAAATTATGGTGCAACACAGCAATTGGGGGCGAAATGAACGATATTTCCACGACAAAGCCCAGGGTAGGGACTTTTTGGCCAGTCCATTATAGCCACCCCTTAGGGGGAGTTGGCCATGAACAAAAGTAAATTATTTTTGATCGCCTCCCTCGTCTCCAACTGTTGAGTTCAGCTAAGTTCAGCCAAGAAACGCGAAAAGTGTTTTATTTGAGCATCTGTTTTCAGGAAACTAGTTAAGATGTGGAAGGGAAAATTCCCCTGAATATAGTTCTAGATTGCTCTTGGAGTGTTATTTACAGGCATTGCTATGGAAAATATTGTCAATAATGTGGAAGAGTATCTGTTATCGAGGGAAGAACGCATTCTCCAGGTGCGTAATTTAGTGGAAACCCTCCGGGCCGCCGAAGAAATTGCCAAGCAGGGGTATTTAATCACAAGTTCAGAGTTGGCAGATTTGATGGATATCAACCCCAGTGCCGTCACCAGCCGGGGGGATCATTGGTCATGGCGCAACTGGGTAGTTTCCAGGGTGAGAAGGGAAGGGAACCAAATTCTCTGGCAATTGGAGCGGGTGGATTAGGGCTTTGGCGGGATTATCCAAGATGACGGAACCCCTTATTGAACTCCGGGGCATTAGTAAATCCTTTGGCGATCGCCAAATTTTGGACAATGTGGATTTAGACCTCTACCCGGGGGAAGCATTGGTGGTGATCGGCCCATCGGGCACCGGGAAGTCAACCATTTTGCGGATCATCGCCGGACTATTGCCACCGGACAGTGGACAGGTGCTAATCAAAGCGGAACCCCGCCGGGGTTTGGTGGAGGACGACAATGAGCGCATCCGCATTGCCCTAGTGTTCCAACAGTCAGCCCTATTTGATTCCCTGACAGTGGCGGAAAATGTCGGCTTTTTCTTGCTGGAGCATTCTTCCTTATCCAGGGAAGTTATCCGGGAGCAGGTGGCCCACAAACTGGCCCTGGTGGGGTTAACGGGCATTGAAGATTACTATCCGGCCCAACTGTCGGGAGGGATGCGTAAACGAGTTAGCTTTGCCCGGGCGATCATGTCCAATCCCCATCAACCGGAGGACAACCCAGAGGTGATTTTGTACGATGAACCCACCGCCGGTTTAGACCCGATCGCCTCCACCGTCATTGAAGATTTGGTGCGGAGGTTACAAAGATCTCCGGGGGGGTGCGGCACCTATATTATGGTGAGCCACCAGGAAAGCACCATTCGCCGGACAGCGGATCGGGTGGTGTTACTCTACGATGGCAAAATTCAATGGCAGGGGCCAGTCAGTGCCATCGACCAGACCGATAATCCCTTGGTGCGGCAATTCTTTGAAGCAAAAGTAGATGGTCCCATTCGCATTTTGGATTAACCAATACGGCGGTAAGATGGGGGAACCCGTTGGCTCCTGACCGTTTCCTAGAAAAAGAGGCGATGGTGGACTGGCCTAATTTTTTGAACGTTCCTACCGGCAAGGAACTCCTCCCCCCCTAGGCGAATCGCTTTATTTTTCGGCCCTATTGAGACATTGCGTATGCTCAGACCCCGCACCATCAAAGAAGGATCCGTTGGTCTGTTTGCCCTATTGGGACTATTTATCATTGGTGGCATCGTCCTATGGCTAAGGGGGGGCGGTTTTGGCAATCCAGGCTATGAAGTGTTGGTACAATTTGGCGATGCCAGTGGGCTCCAGGTGGGGGGGGCCGTGCGTTACCGGGGAGTGCCCGTGGGTCGGGTGGCCAAATTAATACCTGGCAGTAACGGAATTTTGGCCCAGTTAGAAATCAGTTCCACCCAGTTGCGTATCCCCGCCGATGTGCAGGTGGAAATCAGTCGCTACGGTTTATTGGGGGAAGCCGCCATTGATATGATTCCCGATCGCCAATTGTCCGATGCGGCCCTGGCCTTAGACCCCCTTAGCGCCGACTGTCCCGAAAGTGGCAAAATTCTTTGCAATGGCGACGAGTTGAAGGGGCAAGCGGGGACTCAATTGACCAACAGCATGGCTCGTTTAGCCCAGGCCTATAGTGAGCCGCAGTTTGTGGCCGACATTAACGCCACTGTGAAAAGTGCCAACCTGGCCGCAGCCCGCATTGCCACCATGAGCGCTGAAATTACTGCCCTCAGCAAAACCGCTAATCAACAGGTGCGGGGTTTTGGCCGTACTTCCGAGGCGATCGCCAAAGCCGCTGATAACGCTTCCCTGTTAACCAGTCGAGTTAATCAAGTGGTGCTGACCAACCAAGACCACATCAACCGCACCATCGAAGAAGCTTCCCTGTTAATGGTTAACCTCAACCAACTGGTGGGGGAAAACCGAGCCCAGGTCAATCTCACCCTGAAAAGCATTGAAACCACCAACCGGGACCTCCAGGCGATCGGTCGAGAAATCCAAACCGCCGTCGCCACTGTCAACCAGGGCCTAGCGGTGATCGATGCCCAAAAAGTAACCAAAGACTTGGCCCTGCTGATGGAAAATGCGGCTGTCACCAGCAATAATATCCGGCAAATTTCCGCCGACCTCAATGACCCCACCTTGATGCTAACCCTCCAGCAAACCCTGGATGCGGCCCGACTCACCTTTGAAAATGCCCAAAAAATCACCAGTGATGTGGAGCAATTAACAGGCGATCCAGCTTTCCGTAACAACCTGAGAAAATTGGTGGATGGCCTGGGGCAATTGGTGTCCTCCACGGAAAATCTCCAAGACCAGGTTTACACCGCCCACACCCTGGAGCGCAGTGGGCAACAATTACGCTTTCAGCTTGATCATCAACAGCAATTGGCTTCCTACTATCAACAATGGGGGGCCCTTAACCCTGTCCCCGTTTCCACCTCCCCAAGCCCCCTCGCTCAACCAACCAAGATTAAACCTTCCCAACCCCAAGAAAATCAGGGGAAACCATGAGGGGTTACACGGTAAACTTGTCAGTTTTTCCTATCCCAGCTCCGTTGTCATTGTGGCAAAATAGTACCAACGCTAAGGTTTGAGTATTAACCGATGGCAAAAATTGCACCCCATTTTTGACTCGCCCCAGAATTTATGCCAGACCACGCCCTCGGCTCCGTTACCCAAGGTTCCCTTAGTAAAGGCTTGGAAGTGCGTCTCCATGCGGATGTTTCCGTGGAAGAAATGCGGGTGGGCAAATTTTTAGTTATTCAAGGTCGGCGATCGCGCTTTTTTTGTTTGCTTACCGATGTTTCCTTGGGCACTGCTAATCCCCGAATTTTGGCCAATCCCCCCCACATTAACGATGATTTTTTAATTGATGTCTTGGCCGGCAGTGGTACCTACGGCACTTTAGAATTGGCACCCATGTTGATGTTAACGGAGTCGGCCACGGAATCGGGTTATGGCGAAAGTTTAACTGAACAAAGTAACGGCCACGGCGATCGCGAAAGTAATGGCAATGGCCTGGCATCCTACCAAGCTAACAGTAATGCCGAGGTGGAATTGTTGCCGGTAAAAACTATTCCTGCCCACTTTAGCCAAGTATTTGAAGCCAGTGAAAGGGATTTTCGTTTAGTGTTTGGTTGGGAAAATGATCCTTTTCGGCGCAATTTTGCCATTGGAGAACCGTTGGACATGGCGGTGCCAGTCTGCTTAGATTTAGACCGTTTTGTGGAAAGGAGTAATGGAGTTTTCGGTAAATCGGGCACCGGAAAATCCTTTTTAACCCGCTTACTTATTTCTGGCATTATCCACAAGCAAGCGGCGGTCAATTTAATGTTTGACATGCACTCCGAGTATGGTTGGGAAGCAATGAGGGAAGGCAAAACCGTTTCCACTGTTAAAGGTCTGCGGCAACTATTTCCGGGGGAAGTGGAGATTTTTACCCTCGATGCGGAATCCACTAAACGACGGGGGGTAAGGGGAGCCCAGGAACTCTATTTAAGTTTTGACCAAATTGAAATTGAAGATATTCGTTTAGTCGGCTTTGAGTTGGGTTTGTCGGAAGCGGCGTTGGACAATGCCAATATTTTATTTTCTGAATTTGGCTCTGGTTGGATTTCCCGTTTGTTGGTGATGACCAATGAAGAAATTAAGATTTTTTGTGAAGAAAAACAGGGCCACCCCGGTTCCATTATGTCTTTGCAACGAAAATTGAAACGACTAGAAAATTTAAAGTATCTCAAACAAGTCAGTACCCATAATTATATTGACCAACTGTTGCAATGTTTGGAAGCAGGGAAACATGTGGTGATTGAATTTGGCTCCCAATCCAATTTGCTTTCCTATATGTTAGCCACCAATATGATCACCCGGCGCATCCATGGTATTTACGTTAAAAAAGCAGAAAAATTTCTCCAAACTAAACACGTTGGCGATCGCCCGAGGCAATTGGTGATCACCATTGAAGAAGCGCACCGCTTTTTAGACTCCGCCATTGTCCATCAGACCATTTTTGGTACTATTGCCAGAGAAATGCGTAAATACTTTGTCACTCTGCTGGTAGTGGATCAACGGCCATCGGGCATTGACAACGAAGTCATGTCCCAAATTGGTACCCGCATTACTTGTTTACTCAACGACGAAAAGGACATTGAAGCAATTTTTACCGGGGTGGCGGGGGGGCAAAATTTGCGTTCCGTCTTGGCCAAGCTAGATTCCAAACAACAGGCTTTGGTATTGGGCCATGCGGTACCCATGCCGGTGGTGGTGCGTACCCGTCCCTATGACCAACAGTTTTACAGTGAAATTGGTTGCCAAGATTGGCCAAACATGACCGATGCTGAAGTATTGGCCGAAGCGGCGATCGCCAGGGAGGATTTAGGCTTTTAGAGATTCACCAGGGGGAAGCGATCAAAGCTTATACTTAAGGTTTGAAAGTAATTATCACCATTCCCCCACTGCTTTTCCCTTTGTCCACCCCAGCTTGTTCTTGAACGCCCAACGGCATGGTTTTTTGGAAACGCTTTTTCAATCCCGATTCAACTAGTTCGCCATCCCTGGGCTCAACGGGGGCAGAAGAATTTCCCACCGATGACATCGATAAAGGCCGGATATTTTTCACCACTGACCGGGACATTGACCTCTACGAGTTGGAGGAACTGTGTGACGCGGTGGGCTGGGCCCGACGTCCCATTCGCAAAGTTAAAAAGGCTGTAGAGTGCAGTTTTCTGGTGGTTACCATGTGGGAAGTGCGGGGCAATCGACGGCGATTGGTGGGGTTTGCCCGGGCCACTTCTGACCATGCTTTCAATGCCACCGTATGGGACGTGGTGATTCACCCTAGTCTTCAGAGCAAGGGTTTGGGTAAGGCCCTAATGCAATACATAATCCGCAAATTACGCCATTACGACATCAGCAATATCACCTTGTTCGCCGATCCCCAGGTGGTGGATTTTTATCGACGTTTGGGCTTTGTGCTGGACCCGGAAGGTATTAAGGGCATGTTTTGGTACCCAGACTAATTCCTTTGATGATAGTTTTAACGTATTGATAAACTGGACTGGAAGCTTGCTAACTAACCGGCTAACTATCCCTCTTCCGTCAGACTGAGGGAATTAAAATGGAGATAAAAGGCTGAAAAGCGCGGAGGGAGAATGACAAAGACAAGAGAGGCGAAAAAGACAGTACAGTGTGTAGACACATATAGTGAACTGTATAAAGATATATTTCCAGAAGTGAGGTCTTATGAGTCATTTAAATATATCATTGTGGGAATATTAAGTGATATAAAAAGAAAGAGTTTACCTGCAATAGCATCATCACTAGGATTGAAAAATGAACAGGGATTACTGCATTTCATGACAGATTCTCCTTGGGAATTAAAAGAATTAGAAAAAAGAAGATTAAATATTATCTTAGAAGTTTTAGAAGGAAGAGAAATAATAGTAATAATAGATGAAACAGGAGACCCCAAAAAAGGGAAAACAACAGATTATGTAAAAAGACAATATATTGGAAATTTAGGAAAAATAGAAAGCGGTATAGTGTCAGTAAATGCCTATGGTTACTGCAATGGAGTAACGTTTCCTCTAGAATCAAAAGTATTTAAACCAAAAGAAAGATTAAAAGAGGGAGATAAGTATAAAACAAAGCCGGAATTAGCAGTAGAGATAATAAAAGAACTAGAAGAAAGTGGTTTTAAAATAAAAAGAGTAGTGTCAGATAGCTTATATGGAGAAAGCCATAGCAATTTTATCAGTGCCGTAGAGGAATTAAAAATAGAATATGCAGTGGGAATCCGGAGCAATCATGGGGTCTGGCTTCCAAAGGAAGCTAAAGTAAGGGCAAATAAGTGGAGGAGGTTTGAACATATAAGATGGGATGGAAAACAGGAAGATAGGTATATCAGAGAAATAGTTTATGGCAAAAAAAACGCAATAAGATATTGGGAAATTAAAACAGAAACAGAAAAAGAGGAGGAAAAAGCAGGATGGTTTGTAATGACTCGAATACCAGATATTAAATATAAAGAAGTTGGCAGAATATATGGGGTAAGGTCATGGATAGAATATGGATTTAAGCAATGCAAAAGTGAATTAGGATGGGCAGATTTTAGGGTAACTCATTATGAGCAAATTCAAAAATGGTGGGAATTAGTGATGTGTGCATATTGTATGATTTGTTTTTATGATGAGAATTTTAATCCGACTCTAAATTCAACGTCAAAGTATCATCAAAAGCATGAAAAATGGGATAAAGAAGAAGGGTGGAAAAAATGGCTAAACAACCTACGATTAGTGATCTCTGTATTTAATGCAATAAATCTTATCAAAAAGTGGTTAAAAGTATTTCCATTTGCCCATGTTTTGGATGAGTTAACTAAACTTTACAACAAGATTGATAAGCTAGATCGATTAAAGTATTTGCTAAATTCATGGAATACATTCTATTCTTCTTCTGCCTAGATTGATGAAAGAGGGCTATAGCTAACTGAAATAAGAGTGGGACGGACGGTATGTATAATGCTATATTATGAATAATGACTAAACTAATAAGTAACTTATGGCATAAGATCTAGATTTACGGCTAAGAGTAATAAGTTTTCTAGAAGAAGGGAATGGTGTAACGAAGGCATCAAAAATATTCAAAGTAGGTAGAGAGACAATTTATAGATGGTTAAGCCGGGAAAATCTGGAACCAACGAAGGTAAAGAACCGGCGTCGGAAGATAGATATAAAAGAGCTGGAGAAAGATGTGATGGAAAATCCGGATATGCCGATGAAAGAGAGAGCAAAGAAATTCGGTGTAACTGCTAGCGCACTGTCATATAGATTTAAAAAAATGGGAATTACCAGAAAAAAAACAGTTACCATATAAAGAAAGAAATGAGGAAAAAAGAGCAGAATATCAAAAAATCCTGAAAGAGCTAATTCTAATTTATGGGGTTGCAAGCCTTGTATTCATAGATGAAGCTGGTTTTGAGGAGTTTGCCTCTTCAGTATACGGATGGTCAAAAAGAGGAGTAAGAGTATATGGAGAAAAGCAAGGAAAGAGAGGAAAAAAAGAAAACCTTGTGGCAGGTAGAAGAAAAAACAAAAAAGAGCTGATAGCACCGATGCTATTTACTGGAAGTTTAAATGCCGAAGGTTTTGAAGGATGGCTTGAATTATACTTGATACCTGCATTAACAATTCCATCGGTATTAATTATGGATAATGCGCCTATTCATAGAAAGACTAGGATTAAAAAAATAGTGGAAGAGGCAGGACATACAATTTTATTTTTACCTACCTACTCGCCAGATCTTAATGACATAGAGCATGATTTTAGTGCATTGAAAAGAGCAAGAACATACGCCTCTCCAGGTGTAAGCATAGATGAAATCATTCGTAACTACTGTGTAGCATAGTGTCCTATAGTTAATTTAATTATCTATAATTTTAAAATCCTTAAATCATTAATAGACGAGACTTTCAATTAAAAGATCGAGTTTTTTTGCTGTATTCGTTCAAGTTGCTTTGATTGCAATTCATTGTAATTTATTTGGTTTTTATATTGTTCACATTGAGTTTGAATTTGAGCTTCAATTTTGTTAAAAGTTTTACTTTCAAATTCCTCAATTGGCAGTGTATGCAGCGTTGAGTATTGACCGGGAAGGAGACAAACAGCTACTAGGACTACAGATTGGGGAAGCAGAGGCCGAGGGAGCCAAATTTTGGTTACGAATCCTGACAGAGCTCAAGAATCGGGGGCTAAAGGATATTCTAATTGCCTGTTGTGATCGCTTAAGGGGCTTTCCTGAGGCGATTGAGGCAAGTTTATCCCCAAACCCAAGTCCAACTATGTATTGTCCATTTGATGCGTAATTGCCTTAACTCTGTCCCCTGGAAAGACCCCAAGACAGTGGCGACAGATTTGAAGCGGCTCTGGATGCTTTTTCCCAGAAATGGGATAAACTTTACCCCGTTATCACTCAAATCTGGCTACGTCATTGGGAGCATGTCATTCCCATTTTTGACTATCCCATGGAAATTCGACGGGTAATCTATACCACCAATGTTATTGAGTCCATGAACCGTTCTTTACGTAAAGTAATTAAAACCAAAGCCGTTTTTCCCGACGAAGATTCTGTTTTTACGCTATTACATTTAGCCATGAGGAACTTCACTAAAAAATGGCAACGCCCTATCCGAGATTGGCGAGCTGCTGCTTTCCATTTTGCTATTCTTTTTCCTGAACGCTTTTCTCTTTAATTTTCCTCTTTACACAAAATTTAGATCACTCTCCCATACTAACCGATGACCCTTAAATTATACTTCCATCTCCCGCAAGATTTTTTGCCATCCTGGCCACAATTAAATATCTGACCAATTATCCAGTAATCCCCAGTCTTCTTCCTGTTGCGAGAACTTAGCGAATTTTTTGTACAGAGGATAATCCTTCATCACTAATCGCTCCTTACAATGCACTACTGGTGCATAATCAGAGTCATATTCTTTGTATCGTACTCGTAAATCCTGCAAGCCAATCTGCATCATCATCTGCCAGCGGGGATGGGGATTAGTGTCAAAATCTGGACAGAAAATATAATCGAAGTAGGAAATTTTTGGTTCATTAAGATTAAACTTAATCAGCGTAAATTGTAAATTTTGATTTAGTTTAGACTGATAATTTTCATCAAAAATTTGTCGAGCAAGGCTTTCATATTTTTGTATAATGGACGGTAAGTGCAAAATTACGGAGTGATGAATATAGATATCATTAGATAAATGCTTGCCAGTATTCAGGACTCTCAATTCAATTTTGATATCGGTAAATTCATTGATATTAACCATTTGATCTTTTGGTGGCGACAAGTATAACTTTAATTTTAATAGTCAATTACAATTGAAACGACAGATTGAAATCAGAAACTGTTTAGAAAATAGGATCGACTGTAAAAGTTATTGAAAAATGCGTAAATTATATTGTAATGAATAGTAGTGGATCAATCACATAAAATTAATACTAACAAGTGCTACTCTGCTTTAAACTATAAAGCATAATTATCTCTGCAAATTTTTAGAGTTCTAACTATCGAGACATAGTTTTCCACCCTGAAGACTAATTCCAACATTGTCGGTAAAGGGATTTTGCTCTGCGTTGCCATGCCTGTGTCTATACTTTGTCATTAAAATCAGAGTTAGATTCAGTTGGCCCATCTTGGTCCTGAATGGCAGGGTTTTCCCGTGTCATACTTTTTGGTAACAATCAGAAATTTAGGTGGTGTGAAAAAATCATGGCTGTATCCCTTAAGCAAGCTCTAGTGGTGGGTAGCTACATTATTGGCCAGCGGCTCCAGGGCAAAAAGCGCTTCCCCCTGGTGCTAATGCTGGAACCCCTATTCCGCTGTAACCTGGCCTGCCAAGGCTGTGGAAAAATTCAACATCCCACAGAAATTCTTAAGCAAAATCTCTCCCCAGAAGATTGTTTTCGGGCCGTGGAAGAATGCGGTGCCCCGGTGGTATCGATCCCTGGCGGTGAACCTCTGCTCCATCCCCAGATCGATGAAATTGTCCGGGGTTTGGTGGCCCGTCGGAAGTTCATCTATCTTTGTACCAATGCGATTTTGCTGGAAAAAAGCCTCGATAAATTTCAGCCTTCCCCCTACTTGACCTTCAGCGTCCACCTGGATGGTCCCAGGGAGCACCACGACAAATGTGTCGATCGCCAAGGGGTATTTGACAAAGCGGTTGCGGCCATTAAAGCAGCTAAGGCCAGAGGATTCCGGGTCACCACCAATACCACCGTGTTTGAAGGAGCTAACGTGGCGGAAATGCAGACATTTTTTGACTATCTGCAAACCCTGGGCATCGACGGAATGATGATTTCCCCTGGCTACAGCTATGAGTGGGCACCGGACCAAGAGCATTTCCTTAAGCGAGACCAGACTAAAGCTTTGTTCCGAGAGCTATTAGCCCCCTGGAATCAAGGCAAAAAAGCTTGGAACTTTAACCATAACCCCCTATTTTTGGACTTTCTCATGGGGGAAAAGGATTACGATTGCACCCCCTGGGGTAGCCCTAGCTACAGCGTGCTCGGTTGGCAAAAACCATGTTACCTACTCAACGAAGGTTATTACCAAAGTTTTCAAGAACTACTGGAGGAAACGGCATGGGAAAACTATGGCCCCAAAAGTAACAATCCCCAATGCCAAGATTGCATGGTCCACTGTGGCTATGAACCAACCGCCGCCCTCGATGCTCTCCACCCCGCCAATATGGGTCGGGCCATGGGGAGTTTGATCAGCGCCTAGAGTCCGACGCCATCGCCAGAAGCCCAAAGATCCCCTATGATTGGCGAAGAAATTTTGAGAATGCCAAAGTTTACAATGCCCTGATTGGCACGGTTTCGTTCACGGTCTGGTTATCTGCATGCATATTGCTTGGTTAGGAAAAAAAACGCCCTTTTGCGGCAATGTAACCTACGGTCGGGAAGTCACCAATGCATTACTAGACCGGGGCCATCAGGTAAGCTTTTTGCATTTTGCCCAGGAGGAGGAGGGGGAGTCCCTGGCGGAAAGTGGTTGCGCTGAAGTGGCGTTGCCGTTTCTGTTTAAGTCAACCATTTATACTATCCCCACCCCCCGCTCCAGCCGAGTTTTGGCCGATGCTCTAGCTAAGTTAAAGCCCGATCTGGTTCACGCTTCTTTGACCCTTTCCCCCCTGGATTTTCGTTTACCGGAAATTTGCGAAGAATTGGGTTTGCCCCTGATTGCCACCTTTCATCCTCCCTTTGATAGTAAACTACGCAATTTTTCCTCCAGTACCCAGTTTTTGACCTACCAACTCTATGCCCCCTCCTTGGCCCAGTACGACAAGGTAATTGTATTTTCCCGGCTACAGCGAAACCTTTTACTCAAGTTGGGGGTGCCCCGGCAGCGCTTGGCCATCATTCCCAATGGGGTGCCGGTGGAGCGCTATTGTCCGGGGGAAAATGACCTTAAAAAACAGTACCAAGCAGAACGGTTATTTATCTATCTGGGACGCATCGCCCCGGAAAAGAACGTGGAAGCTCTGCTCAAAGGCTGGAAGTTTTCCGACATGGGCCCCCATTGCAAACTGCTGATGGTGGGGGACGGCCTTTTGAAATCGACCCTACAAACCCACTACGGCCCGGAAATGGGGGTGCATTGGTTGGGCTTTGTGGCCGATGAGTTGACCAGGATTCAACTGTTGCGGGCCGCCGATGCCTTTATTTTGCCTTCCCTGGTAGAGGGTTTATCCCTGTCTTTATTGGAAGCTATGGCCTGTGGCACGGCCTGTGTGGCCACCGATGCTGGAGCAGATGGGGAAGTGCTGGAAAATGGGGCGGGCATTGTGCTCAAAACCCAAGGGGTGACAGCCCAACTAAAAATTCTTTTGCCTTTACTACGGGATCATCCAGAGATCACGGAACTGTTGGGGCGCAAGGCCAGGGAAAGGGTACTGGAGCGCTACACCTTTGCGGCCAACATGGTGCAACTGGAATCTCTCTATCAAACTTTGGTGCCTCACCAAACCCATTCTGCGAATCTAAGTTCTTATTTTTATCTGCTGGAATGACTATTTCCCGTACCATTTGCCTTGGTTTCATTGTGGCGATCGCCGGAGGGGCATTACTGTTGCTGATGCCCTTTGCCACCAGTACCGGGGAATGGGGCAGCCCCTTGGTAGCCTTGTTTACTTCCACTTCCGCTGTTTGTGTGACGGGGCTCAGTGTGGTGGATGTGAGCAAATACTTTTCCTTTTGGGGAGAATTGACTGTCATGTTGCTGGCCCAGTTGGGGGGGCTGGGCTATATGACCCTGACCACATTTTTGATGATCCTGATTGGGCGCAAATTTGACTTACAACAACGGTTTGCCATCCAAGAATCCTTCGACCATCGTTTTGCCCAGGGCAGCAATAATTTAATTAAATCCGTCATTGCCACCACGTTAATTTTTGAAATTACTGGGGCGATTATTCTTTTTGGTGTTTTCGTCCAGGACTACCCTCCCCCCAGGGCCCTCTGGTATGCGGTTTTCCACAGCATCAGCGCCTTTAATAATGCTGGTTTTAGCTTGTTTTCCGACGGTTTGATTGGTTATCAGAGCTCCTTACCCCTTAACTTGGCGGTTTCGGCTCTGATTATTTTTGGCGGCATTGGTTACCAGGTAATTATCGAGTCCTATTTTTGGGTGGTACGCAAAGTCAAAAATTCCCGGCGGCGGTTTGCCTTTTCCCTCAACCTCCGGGTGGTGGTGCGGGTGACCATTTTTCTGTTGTTGTTGGGCTTTTTTGGCATTCTGATTTTGGAAGCCCAGGGCAATCGGGCTTTAGCTCAGTTTTCCCTCCAGGATCGTTTGCTGATCGCCTGGTTCCAGTCGGTGACCACCCGGACGGCGGGCTTTAACACCATTGATTTGAATGAGCTGAGCTCCACTAGCTTGGTGCTGGTGATGTTGTTGATGTTCATTGGGGCTAGTCCCAGTGGCACCGGCGGCGGAATTAAAACCACCACTTTTGCCATTTTGGCCAACTGTACCCGGTCGGCTCTGCGGGGGCAGGAAAGGGTAATTATTGACGACCGCTGTATTCCGCCCCAGTTAATTCTTAAGGCGATCGCCGTGGTGTTTGGTTCGATGGTGACGGTGATTTCCAGTGTGAGTTTGCTGATTTTTCTGGAGTCGGAACAGGAAACGGTGTCCTTGACATTTGAAGCGGTGTCCGCCTTTGCCACGGTGGGCCTTTCCCTGGGCATTACTCCGGAGCTAAAACCCCTGTCCCAACTGGTATTGATTGTCACCATGTTCATTGGTAGGGTGGGCATCACCATTCTAATGGCGGCGATCGTGGGGGATCCTAAACCAAGTTTGATCAAATACCCGGAGGAAAATTTGCTGGTGGGCTAATGGAGTTTATCCCGCAGATTGATGGAATTTTACTACTACAATGGGAGGTATAGAGCTAACGAGGGTAGTGCCATGGGCATCGCCGTTTGGTCTGAAGATTTGGCCTGTGGTTACGAATTAATTGATTTACAGCATAAGCACCTATTTGCTCTGATCAATACCTTGGACGAGTCTTTGCAAAAACCCATTGCTAAGGAAGAACTGAGTTTATTGCTGGCGGATTTGCTGGAATACACTGAGTTTCATTTCCGCTGCGAAGAAGAGCTAATGCGGAGTTTGGATTACCCCCATTTGTTTGAGCATCGCACTATCCATGAGAAATTAACCAAACAAGTGGTAGATCTACAATTTCGTTTGCGGCACTCAGAAAGTGTGTTGGCGGTGTTTTTTGATTTGTCTAGCTTCCTGGCCGATTGGCTTAGGCATCACATCCAGGAAAACGATATTAAGATGATTCATTTTGTCCGCCGAACCCTCAAAGAAAAACAAGCCCAGGTTATCAGTTAAGTTAACTAGACAGATGGGGGAAAAGTTCTGCTTAACCGGGCGGTCTGCTACAATTTTTGAGATTCAATGGGTTGTGATCAATGGCTGTAACGCGGGCGAAAATTGCTTTAGACGCAATGGGCGGTGACTATGCCCCCGAAGAGATTGTTATCGGTGCTATCCGGGCCAGTCAGGAGTTGGACGTCGATATTTTCCTGGTGGGTGATCGCCAGGCCATTGAGGATTGCTTAACCCGCCATCCCCATCAGGGACTAAACCTGACCATTGTTGACGCGGAAGGAGTGGTGGAAATGGAAGAAGATGCGGTGGTGGTGCGCCGTAAGCCCAAAGCCTCCATTAATGTGGCCATGAATTTGGTCAAGGAAAAACAAGCCGATGCGGTGGTGTCCGCTGGCCATTCCGGGGCGGCCATGGCCTCTGCCCTGTTGCGGTTGGGGCGCTTAAAAGGCATTGACCGGCCGGCGATCGGCACAGTTTTTCCCACCATGATTCCCGGCAAATCGGTGATTGTGCTGGACGTGGGGGCCAATGTGGACTGTCGCCCTAAATATTTAGAGCAATTTGCCCTGATGGGAACGGTGTACAGTCAGTACGTACTGGGAGTATCGGAACCGAAAGTGGGTCTGCTGAACATTGGGGAAGAGCCCACCAAAGGCAACACCCTTGCCTTACAAACCCATGAACTGCTCAAAAGTAATCCGGAAATTCCCTTTGTGGGTAATGCGGAGGGGCGGGACGTGCTCTCAGGCAATTTTGACGTAATTGTCTGTGACGGCTTTGTAGGCAACATTGTGCTCAAGTTTGCCGAAGCGGTGGGAGAAATTTTGCTCAACATTGTAAAGGAAGAATTGCCCCAGGGGTGGCGAGGAAAATTAGGCACGGCATTGCTAGCCCCCAACCTCAAACGCATTAAACAGCGGGTGGACCACGCCGAACATGGGGGGGCATTACTGTTTGGAGTCGATGGTATTTGCCTGATCAGCCATGGCAGTTCCCGCAATGGCTCCATTTTTAATGCCATTCGTCTGGCCAAGGAAGCCGTCGATAATCAGGTTTCTATCCGCATTAACAGTTCCACTTCCCTGTTGATGGAGCGGCAAAAAACAGAAGAATTACAAAATATCTAGAAACTGCCTCTGGCCATAGTGACTCAGGGGCCAGCTTTGTCCTATGCTTTAAGCCTGTAATCGCTCACCATGACATCAGCGGGAGTCAGGACTTTTGAATACCCTTGGCAGTGGCCTCAAAATTATTGGCAGTGGCACGGCGATCGCCGACCAGAGTTTGACAAATCAAGACCTGGGCAACATTGTTGAGACTTCCGACGAGTGGATCCAGTCCCGCACGGGGATGCGCCAACGCTACATTTGTTCAGCTAGTGAAAATTTGGCCAGTTTGGGGGTCAGAGCGGGACAAGAAGCCCTGGCCATGGCGAGGCTACAACCAGATGATTTGGATTTAATTATTCTGGCCACTTCCACCCCCGATGATTTATTTGGCAGTGCGGCCCAAATTCAGGGGGGATTGGGGGCGACTAGAGCCTTTGCCTTTGACGTCACTGCGGCCTGTTCTGGGTTTGTGGTCGGGCTCAATGTGGCGGCCCAATTTTTGCGCACCGGAGTTTACCAACAGGTTTTACTAGTGGGAGGGGACGTACTTTCCCGTTGGGTCGATTGGTCTGACCGCACCACCTGTGTGTTATTCGGTGATGGGGCCGGAGCAGTGGTGTTGCAACGGCAAGCCCAGGACAATTTGCTCGCCTTTGAAATGTACACCGATGGCACTGGCAATGGCTGTCTGAATTTGCCCTACCAAGCATTACCCCAACCTTTAACAGCCGGAAAAACCGTTGCCCAGGGAACCTATCAACCCATCACCATGAACGGGCGGGAAGTGTACCGTTTTGCCGTGGCTAAAGTACCGGAAATCATCGAAAAAGTACTGTTCAAAGCGGAATTAACCACCACTGACTTAGACTGGGTGATTCTCCACCAAGCCAATCAACGCATTATTGACGCCGTGGGCGATCGCCTGGGTATCCCCTCGGAGAAGATGATCAGTAACGTGGGCAATTATGGCAACACCTCGGCGGCTTCCATCCCTCTGGCTTTGGATCAAGCGGTGCGGGAGGGTAAAATTAAAGAGGGAGACTTAATTGCCCTGGCCGGCTTTGGGGCCGGCTTAACTTGGGCCGCCAGCGTCGTGCGGTGGTAGGGGCAAGTTAGTACACGTGAAAGGAACTGGCCACCGTGTCAAACAAATTTTTCACCGTATCCCAGCGGTTCTCCGCCGTAGATAAATCAAACGTAATTAACTTACCCCGATTAGTGGTCACACTGGCCAGATCATGGCGCTCCACATTGTCCCCCACCAATACTCGGTACTCCAGAGTGTAATAAACCTGACCATCTTCATCCCTTTCTTCCGCCGTAATTAATTCCGCCTGGCGATCGCCTTGGGCAGCCTCATTGACCGTTTTCATGAAGCGGTAGCCCACATCGGTGGCTGTGCCCAAATCCGTCAAGGTTTTATCGTTGGGAATTTCACTAATAATCACACTCAAATTTTCATCCCGCTCAATCAAATCCCGGAACACCACATCCACCCCAGGGGAAGCGCCCTTGACGTCCACCCCAATCCAACCATTAGGGTAAAGAAACTCATAACCATCTTTGGTGTCACTGTAGCGTTGCAAACTGGCAATGCCCACGCCTCCACAGGCGGTGAGGGTAAAGCTCAGTAGTAAAATTACCAGGACTACAGCAGTGGATAGGGACTTTTTAAACATGGGAGCAAGGGAAGAACTGGGCCGGAAGGCAAAAATACCTTTCCTTACCCATTAAACCTCCAATGGTTGGCCAGAAACTAGGGGCAAAATGATTCCCTGGGCAAAAAAAGGGCAAAAACTCGCCATGGCAACTACTACGGAGTGGGAAGCAGGAATATGCCATCCCTAGCTAACCTATTTCCTGCCCAAGCCCGGCGGGTCGGAAATATAAATTTAACTTATTAAAAAGTTTGACAAATTTGAGGCAGTTTCGCAGCAAAAATACTGCCTGGGAACCAAATATTTCATACACTTAGAGGTATGGTTTTTCTCACAAAAATAGTCTTATTTCTATTCATTGTATAAGGGCAGTTTGGGGCTAGAGCAGATTGGTCATTCCATGTTGAGACTTTCCTATGCCTTTTACAGAAACGTTTTTAGCAATTTTTCTTTGATAAATTTCATCGACTTTGGGCAAATTCCACAATCACCATAGAGTAAAAATCATGAACAAGTTTGAATCAACACAGTCACAACCAAAGATAAATGACAATGCTAGCTGGATAATTCATGTGTATGATAAAAGTCGCCGCCTCCTATTTATCTTAGAGCCTTCCCACGCTTGGCTCTTTTTACTGGGTTGTGGTGTTGGTTTACTACTGTCGATGGTTTGGATCAATGTTGCTCGCCATGCTCAACCACCGGAATCTCCTCCAGTCCAGGGATCCCCCCCCTTACAGGTCGACTAGACCCAATAGTTTAAATAGTTGGAAAATTTGTCACATTGGCTAACCGATAGAATGCCATCGAGCAAAATTATTACTCACCATGGAGTCCCAGGAGAGCGACGATCACCAAATAACAGTAAAACTTATCATTCAAATTGGAAATTACTTAGCAGATCCAGGGGGACAGTCGCAAAATTGGGCGGCTTTGAGTATAGACTTTAGTTTATAGATTTAGAGGCATAGATGCTTTTGCCGCAATAGACTCTGGTCTATGCAAAATACTGTGAAACCGCCGTGTTTTTTAGCACATAACGCATCGAAGTGTCGATGTTAGCAGGGGGAGGATTATTCATTGCTCTCCCAGGTGTATCAAACCAGTTATCGAGGATTCGGGGGCAAGCTTTACTACCCCAATCCCCATAAATTTCAACCAAGGAGACAATTTACATTATGGATTTTTTGTCCAATTTCTTGACGGACTTCGTGGGGCAGTTGCAGTCCCCAACCCTAGCCTTTTTGATTGGGGGGATGGTTATTGCCGCCCTTGGTACCCAATTGATAATTCCAGAGGCGATTTCCACAATCATCGTCTTTATGCTGCTCACCAAGATTGGCCTGACTGGGGGCATGGCAATTCGCAACTCCAACTTGACGGAAATGCTTCTCCCCATGGCATTTTCTGTAGTATTAGGAGTTCTTATTGTATTCATCGCCCGTTTTACCCTGGCTAAAATGCCCAACGTCAAAACCGTGGATGCCCTTGCCACCGGTGGCCTGTTTGGAGCAGTCAGTGGCTCTACAATGGCCGCCGCCCTCACTACGTTGGAAGAATCAAAAATTTCCTACGAAGCTTGGGCCGGTGCCCTCTATCCTTTTATGGATATTCCTGCCCTGGTAACGGCGATCGTCGTGGCTAATATCTATCTCAATAAGCAAAAGCGTCGTGCCAACGCCATCGAGGGGGCTTTAAGCAAGCAACCCGTTGCCGCAGGGGATTATGGCGATCAATCGGATTACCCCCGTACCCGCCAGGAATATTTGAGCCAGCAGCAACCGGAGGATAATCGGGTTAAGATCTGGCCGATCATCGAAGAAAGCCTACAAGGCCCCGCCCTATCAGCCATGTTATTAGGCCTTGCCCTTGGCATATTTACCAAGCCGGAAAGTGTCTATGAAGGCTTCTATGATCCTCTTTTTCGAGGCCTACTTTCTATCCTGATGCTCATTATGGGGATGGAGGCTTGGTCTAGAATTGGCGAACTACGTAAAGTAGCTCAATGGTATGTGGTCTATAGCTTGATAGCCCCAATAGTGCACGGGTTTATTGCCTTTGGTCTTGGCATGATTGCCCACTACGCTACGGGATTCAGCCTAGGTGGTGTGGTAGTTTTAGCAGTCATCGCCGCCTCTAGTTCTGATATCTCCGGCCCCCCCACCTTGCGAGCTGGTATCCCGTCTGCCAATCCCTCTGCCTATATTGGTTCCTCCACCGCTATCGGTACTCCCATTGCCATCGGCGTGTGTATACCACTTTTCATTGGGCTTGCCCAGACCCTTGGTGCAGGTTAATCCTCAACAGGTTGTGGTCTGTCAGTAATCCCTTGACCTAACAGACCAAAAAGATTAACTTACATACTTCTAGGAGATAAACAAAATGGCTAAACCAGCGAATAAGCTCGTCATCGTCACGGAAAAGATTCTGCTCAAAAAAATTGCCAAAATCATTGACGAATCCGGCGCTAAAGGATACACAGTAATGAATACTGGTGGTAAAGGTAGCCGTAACGTGCGCTCGTCGGGTCAACCTAACACTTCTGACATCGAGGGCAATATCAAGTTCGAAATATTGACTGAAACCCGGGAAATGGCTGAAGAAATTTCTGATCGGATTGCCGTCAAGTATTTTAATGATTACGCCGGCATCATCTACATTTGCAGTGCGGAAGTGCTTTACGGGCACACTTTCTGTGGCCCCGAGGGCTGTTAAATTAACGATAGCTAAGCTCGTTTCTATTCCGGCAACCGCATTCCAAACAAAACTGTTCTTGGGCGGTTGCTTTTTTGTTTATAGCTACTTGAAATAAAATTAAGACAATATGGGCTTTTGTAAGTTTTTTATTAAAAGTATCCTACTTGTTTGCATTGCCTTATTTTTAGTTGAGTTATTTATATTTTTCCAGGGGATTGTAGCTCCATTTCAACTGTTTAGAGAGTACTCTTAATCTTGGGTTTGAAACAGAATGGCTCAATTGACTTTGTTGTTGCCGTCGTACAAAAACCTAGCCCCAGCCCACTGCAACTTATCCCGTAGAGTTTTATAAAAGGAATAGCTTTCCCGCAGTAGGATAAATTGTGCCTCTTGGTAGGCCATCCACACTCCCACCCGTTGCCCAGGCCAAATCCCCGTAGCAAGGGAGCCATCGGTCCACAATTTTGTATTTAACTCAAAATCCCCCAGAGGCCAGATATTTACCGAGGAGCCAGGGGGAATGACAATGGGACGACTGGACAAGCTGAGGGGGCAAATGGGGGTAATCACAATGGCATCCATACCCGGGTGCAAAATGGGCCCATTAGCAGAAGATGTATAACAAGTGGAGCCTGTGGGAGTGGCCACCAATAGACCGTCGCATTGGTATTGGTCAATTAATTCCCCGTCCACCTCCACTTCGATGATAGCTGTGGGCATCCGGTCAATACTGGCCGGTTTGATACACATTTCGTTCAAGCAGTAGTAGGTTTCTCCCACCATCTGGGGATCCCGGCGATCGCCTTCAAATAAACTGGCCGCTAGCATCATCCGTTGGGAAACGGCGTAACGGTCCTGGCTGAGGCGGTCCCACACGGTTTGGGTATCTTGGAACAAATCAAAGGGTTCCGTCAAAAAACCCAGGTGTCCCCCCACGTTAACGGACAAAATGGGAATGCCTTCGGGAGATAAATGCCTGGCCGCCGCTAGGGTGGTGCCATCCCCTCCTAAAACTAGAGCTAAATCGATTTTTTCTGTGGCGGAGGCCAAAAACACCGGATAGGGATTATCTTTGATGCCACTGGGGCCCATCAGCACCTTACAGCCCCTAGCCTCCAATTCCCTAGCACAGCGTTCGGCATAGGTTTTGCTTTCATTGTGCCCAGCTTTATGGGCAATGATCACCTGTTTCAGTTCCACAATGGGGCCTCACAGTGGGGCTATAGATTGGACTAGCTTTCGGGACTCTCGGCTGTAGTCACCGGGGCATCCTCGATCGCAGGAATCGTAGCAGCGGCTTGTTTTTCTTTTTTCTTCCGTTCCGCTTCGGCCGCATCTTCCAACACCTTGAGCAGTTGGTCAACTTTTTCCAGGTTGCTACGGTAAAGGTCTAAATCCTTGACCATTTTATCGAGGGACAAATCCAACAGTTCCGACAATTTGGTGAGGTAGTCCTGACGTTTTTCATCATTGTCTTTCACCTCTGGGTCTTGGTCAGCCAACAAAGTGTAAAGCCCGATGGCAAACAGACGGCTGTATTTAAATTTATGACGCTGGTGGATCGCAGTGAGGGTGTTGAGTAGCAGGTTATCCCCGGAGGTCTGGTCACTGGAAGCGGCGGTTACCCAAGCGTCTAGTCCGATGTGGTGAGCACTGGCGGCCACATTTTGGGCATCCTGGCGTATCTGGTCGGGATTTTGATCTACCCCATGGCAGAGGGCACTAAAAATAGCAGGCAATTCTGCCGCAGGTTGATAACCCTGCATAAAACTGTCGAAGGAAGTGACGATGCCTAGGGCAAAAATGGGGTCGTAGGTAAAGTCAATGTTCACACTGAGCAAATGCATTTCCACCAGCAGCTCTTCGACAAAACGCCGGTAGATGGAACTAATGGGACGGCTGTAGTGGGTAAAAAATTTTCGTTTGGCTTCAGAAACAGTGCGAATTTTAGTCACAGGGCCGATTACAAAGGGGGGATAGACCTCCTATTTTCCCTTGTTAAGCGGCCTTTGCCAACCTGGATTGTTGCTAGGGGAAATGCGATCCCTGGGCATTGCTAGAATGGGACAGTCTTAGGGAACAGACCATGCCAGACTTCCAGGCATTTATTGCGATCATCACTACCATCTTGGTGTTTTCAACCGGAGTAGCTCTCAAATATGAAACCATCTACTTCAAAAACTACGAACTTCCTATCCCCTAATGGGCAGGACTCAGCTTCGCCGGGGTTACTTTCAAGTTTGTAGTCTTGGATCAAATCCTACGGGGGTTTGTCCGGCTTGAAGAGGTACAACGAAGAAATGAGGAAAGAAACCGCAGAGATGAGGAAGCTAGAGCAAGAAAAGCAGATGAGGCACGAACAGAGAATGAAAGAATTAAAGCTACAGAACGAGAAACTCGCCGAACTAGAATCGAAACTCGATATCCTACTGCGATCTTGTAGAGATCCGTTGCGCGGTGTGCCAGATTCCAGCTTGACTCCAGCCCAATCCACCGAAGACGGTTAGCGGATATTTTGGCCCTACTGGAAGAGTACCGAGATACGCTGTGAAATTGTTTGACACTAGACTTTTGTCAGAGCCGCGGGATCCAATTTTGGCTGTATTTCTACCGAGAATATGCCCCATGGCTTAGGCTAATTGGTGAGAAAATTGTTCAGAATTCACGGGCAAAGTATTTAATGGTGTCTCCCATCTCTATCTGGCGATCGCTGATGTTTGGCGGTTTTTCTCCCCAGGAATGGGGAAGGGGCAGTGTGCTCCACCGTTTTGTGGGCTGGGGCAGCCATTGGGCCCAGGGCAGCTTACTGTGGCCCCAGTTTGAAGCGGTGGGTACAGCTCTGTTGGCGATAATTTTTATGGCGGCGCCGTTTACTTCCACCACCATGCTGGGCATTTTTATGCTCCTCTGTGGAGCCCTCTGGGCTTTGCTGACGCTGGCAGATCAACCAGGTAAGGGGCTCACCCCCATCCATGTTTTAGTCTTTGCCTATTGGTGCATTTCGGCGATCGCCGTGGGTTTTTCCCCGGTGAAAATGGCGGCGGCGTCGGGGCTAGCCAAATTAACAGCTAATTTATGTCTGTTCCTATTGGCGGCCAGGTTATTGCAGAACAAGCAATGGCTGAACCGGTTGATAACCGTCGTTCTGCTGGTGGGGCTCTTGGTGAGTAGTTACGGTCTGCGACAGCAGGTGGACGGGGTAGAACAGTTAGCTACTTGGAATGATCCCACCTCTACCTTGGCCCAGGCTACTAGGGTATACAGCTTTTTGGGCAACCCCAACCTCTTGGCAGCTTACCTGTTGCCCATGATCGGTTTGAGCTTAAGCGCCCTGCTGGTATGGCGACGGTGGTGGCCTAAGTTACTGGGGGCAACCATGGTGATCGTCAATCTCCTCTGTTTATTTTTTAGCCAGAGCCGGGGCGGTTGGCTGGCGGTACTGGCCTTGGGTGCGACCTTTTTGGCCCTTTGTTACTTCTGGTGGCTGCCCCGATTGCCCAAATTTTGGCAACGGTGGTCTTTGCCTCTGGCGATCGCCGTGGCGGTGATATTGGGTGGAGGGGCATTAATTGCGGTGGAACCAATTCGGCTCAGGGCCATGAGCATTTTTGCCGGTCGGGAAGACAGTAGCAATAATTTTCGGATCAACGTTTGGGAAGGAGTCAAGGCCATGATCCAAGCCCGTCCCATTATTGGCATTGGCCCAGGCAACGAAGCCTTCAACCAAATTTATCCCTACTATATGCGCCCCCGCTTCACTGCCCTGAGTGCCTATTCCATTTACCTGGAAATTTTGGTAGAAGCGGGCATAATTGGTTTTACTTGTATGCTCTGGCTGTTGGCCGTTACCCTGGGCAAAGGAATCCAACTGGTTAAACGCTGTCGCCAAACCTTCGCCCCGGAAGGTATCTGGATTATGGGAGCCCTAGCGGCGATCGCCGGTTTGTTGGTGCACGGTATTGTGGACACCGTCTGGTATCGTCCCCCCGTAAGCACTTTATGGTGGCTGCTGGTTGCTATTGTTGCTGGTCAATGGGCCAGTGCCCAGACCCGTTTGGGGGCCAGTGAAGGAGAAAACGGAGCAGAACCTCACCTTCCCTAAATAGAGCCAATGGCAATAACTTGGCCGGCCAGATCTAAATTTTTGCCCTTGTGCCCTTTTTGAAAACTTGTCAGGAGTCCCAACCATGGCGATCGGAGAGCAAACCCATCCCCAAGCAAGCAAAGACCAGGCCATTGTTGATCGCCTCTTGCAATCCCCCGCCGAGGCCCCCCACCTGTTGGCGCTGGCGCGGCTGAGGATTCGCTACAAAAATTTTCCCGGAGCCCGGAGCTTACAGCGGGATTTGGACACCGTGCTTCAGCAATGGCATCTGACCGAAGAAGAACTCTTTGCCCAAACTAGGGCCCTCTATGCCAGTGGGGCCGCCCACGCCAAACAAAGTAACGAAGAACAACAGGACTGGAGCTAGTTCTGTTTAATCTGTTGCCCAGACCAATCTGATCCGAATTTTCTCACCGCAATTCTGGGATTTGCTGGTACCTACCGCACCACAGGCATTGAAAATATTCTATTGTTGGCTTTTTTAGCAGTGATTAATCTCGATTATTGATGCAATAAGCAATCCCAAAGCTAAAAGCAGAGACTTTCCCCTATGATTAAAGCAATAACTCCCGTTACAAAAATTAACTAAATGTCTAATTTGATTGCCGTTGCCTTCTGTGGGTACTTTGCTCTGTTAATTGTCCTTTTCTCAGCTAAAAACTTTCTCGTTAAGGACAAAGCCAGTCTTAATCTCCCCGAATAGGTCTTTTAGATGACAAAAATGGGGATTAAGTCGCTATAATCTTGTTTTCCCGAAGTCTCAGCCAGACTAACCCGGATTAAAGTAGGTCAAAACAAGGTTATGACTCCACCCCAACCATCGGGGCGCAAAAGATTAGGATTGGTTTTACAGGAAGCCAGTCTGATTACCCCGGCCCAGTTAGAGGTTGCCGTTAACAATCAGCAACATTTCGATTACCTCATCGGGGAAGTGATTGTTCTCCATGGCTGGTTGAGCAGGGACACCGTCGAGTTTTTTGTTAACCAATGGTTTGATTTGATTTGCCGTCCCAACCCGATGCCCCTGGGGCACTACCTGCAGATGGCGGACCTGTTGAATCAATGTCAAATTGACCAAATTCTCCGGGAACAAAAGGTATTGGGACTGCGTTTCGGGGCCACGGCGGTGCTCCTGGGCCTGCTCAAACAAGAAACGGTGGACTATTTTATTGCCCATCTCAAAACGGACATGGCCAGCCAATCGGCTTTTAGCGCCCACGAACTGGCCAAGGGCAGTGCCGCTCGTGCTCGGCCGATAAAAACGACTCGAGCCGAACTTAAACGACAAAAACACCGACGGCCAGCCAAGGAAACGCCTAGGAAGGGTAGCGAAGAGAAAAAACATCGGCGAGTAAAGACTGCCAAGGGGAACTCTCTGAAGGAAACGCCAGCGGAAGTGTCAGGGAGTCTGCCGGAGAACTTTGATATTTTTATAAATGACGATGAAAACTTTGACCTAGCCAATGTGCTGGAAATGGACGATGGCAATGTTTCCCTTTGAATTGTTGGGTCGCTCCGGGGGGTTTTTAAAAGCGGTTTTAAAAAATTGTTGGGACTGATTGGCTAAAGTGATCACCAAGACTTTTTTACTCTTTTTCCTGCTCACGCCCGCCGGCAGGATTTTCCCTTTTGTGCGGTTCTCCACCGGATTACCGATCTTTTAACCGAGGAAACTTTAGGGTAAAGTGGGAGCCATGGAATCCCCTATTGAGTAGAGAATTTAAATTTAAATGGCTTACGCACTACCTAACTTACCTTACGACTACACCGCCCTGGAACCCTGCATTTCCAAAAGCACTCTGGAGTTCCACCACGATAAACACCATGCCGCTTACGTTAGTAAATTCAATGAAGCGGTGGCTGGTACAGACCTAGACAATAAATCTATTGAAGACGTAATTAAAGCTATTGCCGGAGATGCGAGCAAGGCCGGTCTGTTCAACAATGCCGCCCAGGCCTGGAACCACAGTTTCTACTGGAATTGCATGAAACCCGGTGGCGGTGGCCAGCCCACTGGTGCCTTGGCTGATAAAATCAACGCTGACTTTGGTAGCTTCGACGCCTTTGTGGAAGCTTTCAAACAAGCTGGAGCCACCCAATTCGGTAGCGGTTGGGCCTGGTTGGTGTTGGACAATGGCACTTTGAAAGTGACCAAAACTGGCAACGCTGAAAACCCCATGACCGACGGTCAAACTCCTTTGCTGACCATGGACGTATGGGAGCACGCTTACTATTTAGATTATCAAAACCGTCGACCTGACTACATCGTTGATTTCCTCGGTAAGTTGGTCAACTGGGACTTTGTGGCGGCTAACTTAGCGGCGGCCTAGTTTTCTTCATCAACTCTTAAGCTGATGTTTCGAAAATCCTCTTTGTCTCCCAATTATGGGCAGAACCGTAGGCAAATTTGACATCTTCTTTGGCTCATTTACCCTTTCCCTAAACTTTGGGGGAGGGGTATTTGCTGGAAAGCGATCGCCACTGGTTGAAGTTTCTGATCTGCGTCCCCAATCCTCTACACTGGGGAAGCTTATGGAATCTCTTTCCAGAGTTCTTACCTAAATCTAGTTATTTAATCGAAGTTTTTCCAGTTTTTCCACTACCATGTCCCAGACCTATAACGTAACCCTGCTCCCCGGCGATGGCATTGGCCCCGAAATTATGGCAGTGGCGGTGGCGGTATTACGCAAAGTGGCAGACCAATTTGGTTTTGCCTGCAATTTCCAAGAGGCTTTAATTGGGGGAGCGGCCATTGATGCCACGGGCCAACCCCTACCGGAGACAACCCTGGCCCAAGCGAAGGATAGTAATGCGGTACTGTTAGCGGCGATCGGGGGCTATGCCTGGGACAACCTCCCCAGGGCCCAACGGCCGGAAACTGGTTTGTTGGCCATCCGGGAAGGGCTGGGGCTGTTTGCGAACCTGCGTCCCGCAACCATTTTTCCCCAATTGGTTGATGCTTCTAGTCTCAAACGGGAAGTAGTGGAAGGGGTAGATATCATGGTGGTACGGGAACTGACCGGTGGCATTTATTTCGGTAAACCGAAGGGCATTTTCGAGACGGAGACGGGGGAAAAACGAGGAGTTAATACCATGGCCTACACCGTGGGGGAAATTGACCGCATCGCCAAAGTAGCTTTTGAAACGGCCCAAAAACGACGGGGTCAACTCTGTTCGGTGGATAAGGCGAATGTATTGGATGTGTCCCAACTGTGGCGGGATCGGGTAATGGCGATCGCTGCAGATTATCCCGATGTGGAACTGTCCCATTTATATGTAGACAATGCGGCTATGCAGTTGGTGCGGAGTCCCAGACAGTTTGACACCATTGTGACGGGCAATTTATTCGGGGATATTTTGTCGGATATTGCAGCCATGTTAACTGGCAGTATAGGTATGCTACCTTCCGCCAGTTTGGGCAGTGACGGCCCAGGCTTATTTGAACCGGTTCATGGCTCTGCCCCGGATATTGCCGGCCAAGATAAAGCTAACCCCCTAGCCCAAGTGCTCAGTGCGGCCATGATGTTGCGCTATGGTTTAGATCAACCCCAGGCGGCCGATCGCCTAGAGGGGGCAGTGAAAAAAGTATTGGAACAGGGATATAGGACTGGTGATATTCTTTCCCCTGGCACCCAACTGGTGGGCTGTCGGCAAATGGGAGAGCAGTTGTTGAGCATCCTCGATGACATGTAAGGGCCATTGGGACTTGGCAAAAAACTAGACAAACTTTACCTCAATGACTTCCCTCCAGGCAGTTAGTTCGGGTCGAAATCATAATCTTGGTCGAGTAAGTAAGAATCTTCTGGGGCGGCCCTTACGTCAAACCCTATTGTTATTTATGATGATGGCTAACCTGGCTGACGTTTTTCGGTCAAAGGCTAGAACACATATGCGTCCTGAGTGGGGAGTTTATTATGGTTTTTATTCCTGATGAGAGCGACTTTGATGTGGAGTACAGGAGCGTGCCCATGCCCCTAGACCCCAAAATGTTGCGCATGGCCCGGCGAATTTACCGCAGTTATCGCATGCTCCACCCCAAATCCCAAAAGCAACCCCTGGGCATTGCCATCCATAAAGAAACCCACCGGGGTCAACTGATGTTCAATCGTCAGCCGGTGCTGTTGCCAGGGGAATGCTTCGTACCATTGAATCAACTGGAGGCGGAAGCTCAGGTAATTTGAATTAGCTCCATCGCTCTGTTATGACCGAATCTTCCCCCCTGGTGCCATCTACGGCTCCTTCAACCCGCAAACTCTGGCTGGCGGCCATTAAGCCCCCCATGTATACGGTGGCAGTAGTGCCTATTACCGTTGGTTCGGCGGTGGCCTATGGCTTAACTGGGCAGTGGCATGGCGATGTTTTTACCATCTTTTTGCTGTCGGCGATCTCCATTATTGCTTGGATCAACCTGAGCAACGATGTGTTTGACAGTGACACGGGCATTGATGTGCGTAAGGCCCATTCGGTGGTCAATTTGACGGGCAATCGCAATCTGGTTTTTTTAATTAGTAATGTTTTCTTGCTGGCCGGTGTGGTGGGGCTAATTAGCATCAGTTGGCGGGCCCAAGATTGGACGGTGTTGAAACTAATTGGGTTGGCCATATTTTTGGGCTACACCTACCAAGGCCCCCCTTTTCGCCTTGGCTATCTAGGCTTGGGGGAATTGATTTGTTTAATTACCTTTGGCCCCCTGGCGATCGCCGCCGCCTATTACTCCCAGACCCAAAGTTTTAGCTGGAATTTACTCACCCCTAGCATTTTTGTAGGGCTCAGCACCGCCATTATTCTGTTCTGTTCCCATTTTCATCAAGTAGAAGATGACCTGGCCGCCGGCAAAAAATCCCCCATTGTTCGTTTGGGTACCAAGTTAGGCTCCCAGGTTCTAACCATTGCTGTGCTCAGTCTCTACCTAATTGCGGCGATCGGGGTTTTGTTTAACCTTGCTCCTTGGCAAACATTATTGGTAATGCCCAGTCTGCCCTGGGCCGGACAATTAATTCGCTATGTGGGGCAGTATCATGACCAACCGGAGCAGGTCAGCAACTGTAAATTCATTGCGGTTAATTTGCATTTCTTCAGCGGCATGTTAATGGCGGCGGGCTATGGCTGGGGCGGACTAGGTTAAGGATAAGGACTAATTCCAACGCTGGGTTAAGATGAATTACATTATGAGTAATGGTTTATCCCCTACCCCAATCAATACCCCAGGCTGGTTAAACACCGGGGTCGCTAATCTACTGGTCAATGGCCATGACCCCCAGAGTTTGGAACTGACCAATCAAAATTTAGCCGGACTAGTATTTCCCCATGGGGACCTCAGCCAAGTTACGATGATCGGCTGTGATTTACGCTTTGCCAATCTGGAAGGGGCGGATTTAACAGATGCTAATTTGATTGCCGCCAGTCTGCACAAAAGTAATTTGCGCCGGGCTAATCTCTCTCGGGCTACCCTCAGCCGTTGCAATTTGAGTGAGGCGGATCTAACTGAAAGTGATGCCAACGAAGCCCTTTTTTGTCAGGCCATTTTTACCGAAGCGGAAGCCCACGGTTTAAGACTTTACCGAGCCAATGTTAGCCAAGCCCAATTGATGGGAGCCCATCTCCACCAGGCCTACGCTCCGGAAGCGGATTTTAGTGCGGTGGCGGCGATCGCCGTTGATTTGCGCTGGGCTAATTTGAGAAAGACTAATTTTCGGGGCGCGGATTTACGCTATGGCAATTTCCGGGGGGCAAATCTGACCCAGGCGGATTTTACTGGGGCTAACCTCAAGGGGGCCAATTTGCGGGGGGCCAATTTAGTGGGCACTAACCTGCAACGGGCGGATCTGAGCGATGTCACTTGGTAGATGAAAAGATTTTGATTTCAACTCTGATAAAAACAATAAAAATTGACCTTTGCAATACCGTCGTTTTGGCCGCACCGAGTTAAATTTATCCGTTTTTTCCCTGGGCACCATGCGGGGCTTGGGTGATCGCCAACAATTTGCGGCCACGGTGGCTAAGGGCTTGGGAGCGGGCATTAACCACATTGAAACGGCGGCGGCCTATGGGGAGAGTGAAATTTATCTAGGTTCATTGCTGAAAAGCTTTGAGCGGGGAGATGTGCATCTCACCAGTAAAGTTTGTCCCACGGAAAATGCAGAGCAATTTATCCAGGGCCTTGACCGTTCTCTACAACGACTCCAGGTGGAATATTTAGACTGTTTTGCCATCCACGGTATTAACACCCTCCAGCATTGGCAATGGGTACAGCAACTTTGGCCAGTGATAGACAAGGCTCAACAACAGGGGAAATTTAAACATCTTGGTTTTTCCACCCACGGTAGTTTGCCCCTAGTGCAGGAAGTGATTACTTCGGGAAAATTTGCCTTTGTTAATTTGCATTACTACTGGTTTAACCAACATTTTGCCCCGGTGATCGCCCTGGCCCATCAACCGGATATGGGCATTTTCATCATTTCTCCCGCAGATAAGGGTGGTCAACTATACGCACCACCCCAGACTTTGCAAAACCTCTGTCAACCCTTTACCCCTTTGGGTTTAACCTATCGTTTTCTCTTGAGTGACCCCCGCATTACTACCCTGAGTCTTGGCCCCGCTATTCCCCAGGAATTAGATGAACCTCTATCCCTCGGCGATCGCCTGGAGCCCTTAAGTGGGCAAGAACAGGCAGTTTTGGAAAATTTGCTTGACCATCAACAACAAGTATTGGGTACGGATGCTTGCCACCAGTGTTATCAATGTTTGCCCTGCCCGGAGGAAATTAATATTCCCGAGATTTTACGTCTGCGTAATTTGGCCGTTGCCTTTGATATGCAAGATTTTGGTCAATATCGCTATCAAATGTTAGAAAATGCTGGGCACTGGTTTCCCGGACGAAAAGGCGATCGGTGTACTGATTGTGGAGATTGTTTACCCCGGTGTCCCCATAATCTGGCCATTCCAGACCTATTACGGGATACCCACCAACGGTTGCGGGGTAAAAGCCGGCGTCGTTTATGGCAGGATTGATTATTAAGCTGGCAATTCAGCCCCCGTTTTCGCCTCAACAATCCATAACTCCACACCAATTAGGACCAAAGCCTATCGATACCATCTACGGCCAAGCCCAACGGCTCAAAACCAGTCAAATTAAGCAACTAAAGCGCCTCTATCAACAGCGTCTCCCCGGCGATCGCCTGCTGACGATGGAATTGGCCCAGCGCCTAGGGGCCATCAGCCAGGAAATCAAACAGCCCGTTTCGGTGTACGTTAACCGGCGGGGACAAATTATCCGGGTGGGAGTGGGCACGCCCCGGCAAACCCAAATTCCGCCTTTGGAATTACCTCGTTATGGGGAAAAGCGACTATCCGGCATTCGTTGCCTCACCACAGATTTAAAGGGTGAGGCCCCCAGGGAATCTAGTTTAATTGCCATGGCCCTGCAGAGATTGGATGCCCTAGTGGTGCTGAGCGTCACGGGTCAGGGTTTTGCCAAACGGGGAGGCGGCGTAACGGGCTATGTGGACACGGGATATTTAGCCCATTTACTGCCCCAAAGCAGTGACGATATGGGAGATAGGGTAGCTGATTGGGTGGTTTCCCCAGCGGTGGCCTTGGAAGATTTGGCCGAAGAAGCCATCCTCGATTTGGTGGAAAGCCTGGAGGCAGAATTTGAAAGGGAATTCATTGCCCGCCAGGTGGAAGCAGGGCAGGAAAGGGTCTTGGTGATGGGACTTAAAACCAGTGAGTTGGATGACCAGAGCTTTGCGGAAGGTTTGACGGAGTTAGAACGACTGGTGGATTCCGCCGGGGCCCAGGTGCTCCAGGTAATGCAGCAAAATCGCAGTAAACCCCATCCCCAAACCGTAGTGGGGGAAGGCAAAGTGGAAGAGTTGGCCTTGGCAGTGCAGACCACGGGGGCCAATCTAGTGGTTTTCGACCGGGATCTATCCGCTGCCCAGGTGCGAAATTTGGAACAACGGTGTGGAGTTAGGGTAATTGACCGCACCGAATTAATTTTGGATATTTTTGCCCAGCGGGCCCAATCCAGGGCTGGGAAGTTACAGGTGGAATTAGCCCAGTTGGAATACCTGTTACCCAAATTAGTGGGCCGGGGTCAGGGCATGTCCCGGTTGGGGGGAGGTATCGGCACCAGGGGGCCAGGGGAAACCAAGTTGGAAACGGAACGGCGTACCATCCAAAGCCGCATTGCCAAGCTACAAAAACAGGTTAATGAGTTACAGTCCCATCGCTCCCGGCTAAGGAATCAACGCCAACAACAGGCCGTCCCCACCGTGGCGATCGTCGGTTACACGAATGCGGGCAAATCCACCCTACTCAATGCTCTCACCCAAGCGGATATCTACGCCGCCGACCAACTGTTTGCCACGTTAGACCCCACCACTAGGCGTTTATCCCTATTTGATCCGGATAATCAAACCTACCAGCCCATTTTGCTAACGGATACGGTGGGTTTTATCCATCAATTACCCGATGCTTTGGTGGATGCCTTTCGGGCTACTTTGGAGGAAGTGACGGAAGCGGATCTATTACTCCAGGTGGTGGATCTATCCGACCGAGCTTGGCGACGACAGATCGGCTCTGTGGCCAATATTTTGGCGGAAATGCCCTTGGCTACGGCACCGATGGTGATGGTTTTTAACAAAATTGACCAAGTGCCCAGTGAAGCTTTGGCGACGGCCCAAGCGGACTATCCCCAGGCGATTTTTTTGGCGGCGGCCCAGGGTATTGGTTTGGAAACGCTAAAAAAACGTTTGCTAGAGCAAATTTTGATGGATTTGTCCGACTAGTACTTATTTTGCACTAATTTAACCTTAACATGCCGTAATTGCTCCACAAGGACGCAGATTCCTTCCTCCGCCCTAACCTTAAAGTGGGAGTTGGTCGCCGAATGGGGTTCAGTTTCAACCTGATTCACAACGGGCAGGAAATCCAGCCAAAATCCGCTTCAGTATTTCCTGCACTTTTCCTTCACCATTGCCCACTCCTGGGAGGTGAGGGGTTCCCACTGTAAGCAGGATTGAAAATGCTGTTGGGCTGAAGTGGTCAAAACCTGTAAAATCCGGGACAGATTCGGATAACTGGTCAACTCCGCCATGGTTTTTTGCCATGGGGCCGGTTGTCCAAAGACAAGTTCAAACAAATGGCGATCGCCATGCCAAACCATTTCTCCGTGTTGCAGAAGGGCACTGGACGTTTGCCGTTGGGCACTGCCAATTAATTTATCCCCCGTGGCACTGACTAAATCCGCCACTGTAGCGGTGCTGAAGCAACTGGCGTTGTGGATATAACCCCGGCCCCCCTGGCCGTAGGTTAAGGGTAGCCCCAACTGGCCCCAGCCCTGGATGAGGAATTGGCAAATGTGTCGATAAATTTCCCGGCGTTTACCTCCGCTCGCCCCGCTTACGACAGCATAGGTTAGCCCCCCTTGGTGCAACACTGCCCTCCCACCACTGGGCCTCGTTACCAACCCAAGCGATTGCCCTTGCCAAGTTAATTGCCGCCAATGGTCTGGCCAGGATTTTTGCAAATAACCCAGGGAAATGGTGGGCCTAGACCAACCGTAGAAACGCAACACCGATCGCCCGGTGTGGGGAAAATAATCTTCCAATAACCATTGATCCAACGCCATTTGTAAATTACCGGGAGCTTGGATGTAGGGCAATAAACGCCAGGGGGAAGATTGAGCGGGGGGAAGGGTGGCCAACGGGAAAGTTCTCCTGACAAAAGTCTAGGCAAAATATGTTAGTCTTAAAAACGCTAGGACAACACGCGGGTGTAGTTTAGTGGTAAAACCTTAGCCTTCCAAGCTAATGATAGGGGTTCGATTCCCCTCACCCGCTTTGGGTAATGGGTACAGCGGTCTCCGAAACTCGATAATTTTGATTGATAATCTCTGATCGTCCCTGATGTCCGTTGCGACACCCCTCCTCGACCGTCATCCATGCTCCCTCGATAATTCCTCGGTTCTGCACGGTTATCTGGTGGAACAGCAGAGGAGTCTTGCTTCTGGCCAACGGTTCCTGTGGAGCTTTACGGAGAACTTGGGAAAGGTTGATCCCCTGGCGGTATTTGGGGCGCTCAATGTCCAAGATCAGGTCCATTTCTACGGTGAAAATCCCCAGCGGGGGGAAACCATCTTGGCCTTTGGCATTTGCCAGTCCTTGAGGATTTCCGGCAAGTATCGTTTCAGTTTGGCCCAACAGTTTGCAGAGGACTGTTTCCAGCGTTTAGTCCCCATCGGCAATGCCCAGGGCCGGAGTCAGCGCCCCTACATTTTTTGTGGCTTTAGCTTTTTTGACCGCACCTCCAACCGCAATCCTTTTGCTAATTCTTTTTTGTTTTTACCCCAAATTCAGGTGGTGAAAACGTCCCAGCAGTGCTTGTTAAGCTGGCAAGTTAGTCTGGATGTTAATACCGATATTACCGATTTGGTGGATTTTATCGGTGCAACGCTCAGTGCCATCCGTCGAGTAAAACCCTCTAGGGATCTCCATACTCCCCCCATTGGGGCAAGGGCTCCCCGGCTGACGGAAACGGAAGTAGCCAAGCTTGCCACGGCGATCGCCTCTAGCTTGGAGGAAATTGCCCAACAAAGATTGAGTAAGGTGGTGTTGGCAACGGCATTGGATTTGGACTATGGTTGTCGGTTCAATACGGCCCATTGTTTGCAAAGACTGCGGCAACAGTATGGAGATTGTCATTTATTTTCCTGGGGCAATGGCCAGGGAGACTGTTTTGTGGGGGCTAGCCCAGAAAGATTACTGAGTTTGCATAATCAACAGTTGGTCACTGACGCTCTGGCCGGTTCGGCCCCCAGGGCTGCGGATGTCCCAGGCGATCGCCAATTGGGACAACAGTTATTGCACAATCCCAAGGAATTGCGGGAACATCAAGCGGTGTTGGACTACCTGCTCCAGCGTCTACGGGCATTGGGCTTAAGCCCTCAGGCTTCTTCCTTGAAATTGCTCAAATTAGCCAATATCCAGCATCTCTGGACCCAAATCCAAGCCCCCCTCCCCCCCCACATCCATCCCCTGGCCCTGGTGGAACAACTCCATCCCACTCCCGCCGTGGCCGGTGTCCCTGTGGCGATCGCCGAAGATTTAATTCGTCGCCATGAAACCTTTGACCGCAATCTCTATGCCGCTCCCCTGGGTTGGCTAGACAGCGAAGGCAATAGCGAATTTATTGTCGGTATTCGTTCCGCCCTCCTTTCCCGCAACCGAGCCAGACTATACGCCGGAGCTGGCATTGTGGCGGGTTCCGATCCCCTCAAGGAAGTGGCAGAAATTGAGCTTAAACTCCAAACCCTGTGGCGTTCTTTGATTTAACCAATAATCTCGCAACACCATCAAGCCAAAATAGAATGGGAATAATCTGCCGTTGCGTTTTGGTCTAAAGGGGAGAAACCGTTATGCGTCTCAATGCCAAAGCAAAGTCATTTTTAACCAAGGAAATCAATCGGGAAGCGGAATCCCTCGGTTTTGAGGTGCAAAAGGATATTGTCCTCAAACGCTTAAACCAATTGGCCCAGGAAAAGGGTAAACCTTTGGGTAAGGAAGATTTGGTTGGGCAGGTGACGGATATGTTCCCTACCATGGGCGATCAAATCCTAACCAAGGCGGCGAAATTAAATACGGCTCAGCCATGGCGCCTCTGGCTAAAAGCAGGGGGAGTTGTGGGCGCTGGTTTAGTGGGTTTTATGGGCTTAATTTGGTTGGTGAATTTACCCTACCCGATGGTGCGGCGGCCCGTGGCTCGGGTGGCTCCCATGTTGCTTTTGCCCAGTTATCTTAATATGGACAGGAATTATCGCGAGGCGATCGCCCATGGAGAACAAGCGGATCAGTTGGTGAATAATGCCACCAGTGCGGCGGATATTGAATTGGGGGCAGAAAAAGTACGCTTAGCCCAGCAGAATTTGGACCAATTGCCGGTATGGTTCCTGGGCTATGAGCCGGTGAAAGTGTGCCAATTTATGGGGGGCTGTTCTTGGAATTTCACCTTTGACGAATTTCAGCAGGCCCGGGCCCAGGTGGGACGTATGGAGGCCAGGGTTTTTCAGGAAAAAAATGCCCTATCAGCCCTGACCACAGCGGAGCAGAATATTCAGGGAGCGAAAGCTAGTTATGAACAGGCCACGACCCCAGAACAACGGCAAGCGGCGATCGCAAGTTGGCAGGAGGCCGTCAATCAATTGATCCTAATCCCAGAGGAAACCTTGGCCGGGAGCCAAACTACCAATCGTTTGCGCAACTATGAACAGGAATTCCAACAGGTGGTGGGTTTAGTGGCGGCGACAAATCAAACCCAAACCATGGTGATGGCGGCTCAGCAATTTGCCCAGCGGGCCGATCAAACCATGGCCCAGGCTCCGTTAACGACGAATCAATGGCAGGAAGTATTGAATTTATATCAAGAAGCCATCCAAAGATTGCAAATGGTGCAACCCCAAGATGCCCAATATTTATCCGCCCAAACTTTTCTGGCGGAATATACAGAAACCCTTGGTAAAATTCGCATCAATTTAGCGGCGGAACAGGGAGCCATAGACCAATTTGACCAAGCCCAAAACCAAATTCAAAACCTATTAACTAATCTGCCCCCCAGCAGTGACAGTCAAGGCCGCAACCGTATTAAAGGGGAAATTAGCCAAATTATTAATCAACTACAAAAGGTACAGCCAGGCACCACCGTTTATGACCAGGCCCAGACCCTAATTAACCAAGCCCAAAGTCGAGCCCAGCAACTTTAACCAATGGCTTATTTGAAAATTTGTTTGCAAAGTTTAGATCGATGGATTTACTATTTTAAATTCTGTTTCAAAAGGCAGTCCTATCTAAAATTTCTGTCCTTATCAAGGAAGCATTTGACACCAACGACTCAACTTCTAAAATAGGTTTATTTTAAGGGTTAAAGTTCATTGAATAGACAAAAATTAAATGCCATGGTGGGGAGCTTAATCTCCTTAATTTTGGGGGGCATGGCTATGGGTTTAGCGACGGCTCCTTTAGGCTGGACTTATTTAGCTTGGTTGGCCCAGATTCCCCTCTGGTTTCGGGTTTTGAGGAAAAATACTACCAATCCTGATTTACTTCCACCAAAAGCTTTTTTACTTTCAACACTACTAGCGGCCACAGCCTGGGGCGGTGGTTTCTACGGCATCGCCTTATTTTGGATCACTGGAGTTCATCCCCTCACTTGGTTGGGGGTACCTTGGCTGGCCAGTCTGGCGATCGCCGCTTTTTGTTGGTTAGCAATCACAGCTTGGGGCATTATCCTGGTATGGGTTTGGTTATTGGCCATGGCGGTTTGGCGAGTTACCACAGCCCGGACAAAGGTTAATCCTATTTTTAGAAATTTGTCCTTAATTCTTTGGGGTACCGCCAGTTGGTGTACTTTGGAAACCCTCTGGAGCTATTCCATTCTGTGGTGGAGTCCGGTGGCCTATACCCAAAGTCCTAGTCAATTATATTTTTTGCAGTGGGGATCTCTTGGGGGGTCGGCGTTATTAACTACTTTTATTGTGGCTATTAATGGACTGTTAGCCTTAGCTTTAATTGATTTTTTAGATGCTAAAACCTCTAACAATCATGGCCATAGTTGGCCCTATTTCCTCCTGGCTATGGTGATCTGGCTTGGTTGTCAGGGAGGAGGTTGGTTACTTTACCAAAAACCCTTGGCGGATGTACCAGAACAAAGCCTTAATGTGGGCATTATCCAAGGCAATATTCCCAATCAAATTAAATTTAATAGTGAAGGTTGGCGCCGGGCGATCGCCGGTTACACAGAAGGTTACAAAAAACTAACTGAGCAAGGAACAGAAATAGTACTCACCCCGGAGGGAGCCTTACCCTATCTTTGGGAAACGGTGGTGGCCAAAAGTGGTTTTTACCAAGCTATTTTGCAAACCCAGGTGCCGGTGTGGTTGGGGGCCTATGGCACTAAGGAAAATGGTTACACCAATAGCCTCTTTACCATTGATGGCCAAGGACAATTGCAGGGTCGCTACGACAAAGTTAAGCTGGTGCCTCTGGGGGAATATATCCCCCTCAGTAACGTTTTTGGGCAATTAATCCAACGGCTTTCCCCCCTCAAAGAGCAGTTACTCCCCGGCGATCGCCCCCAGGCGTTACCAACTCCCTTCGGTCCAGCAGCGGTGGTCATCTGCTACGAGTCTGCTTTTCCCCATTTATTACGTTCCCAACTCCTACAGGGAGGGGAATTTATTCTTTCTAGCGCTAATAATGCCCATTACAGCGACACCATGGCCGCTCAACACCATGCCCTGGACGTGATGCGAGCCATTGAAGGCGATCGGTGGCTGGCCCGGGCCACCAACACGGGACTTTCAGCGATAATTAATCCCCGGGGAGAGACTCTCTGGTTATCGGCTATGAACCAGTATCAAATCCACGCTGGCCCCATTTACCGTCGTCAGAATCTCAGTCCCTATAGCCGTTGGGGGGATTGGGTGGTGGTTTTATTGTTAATCCTGTCGGCGATCGCCTGGCTTTATTCCCTGGGCAACAAGTCCAGAGGGGCGATTCATTTTCAATAGGTTACCTGGATTTTCCTGACCCTCAAAGTTCAAACAGGCAAGACTGCACCAATGGTGAAAACTAACCGCAACATTATGGAATTAATTTTATACAGCAAGCCCGGTTGCCATCTCTGTGAAGGATTGATGGAAAAATTAGCCCAAATTGACAGCCTGGCCATTGAGCTAGAAGTCCGTGACATTACCACCAATGAACCATGGTGGGCCGCCTACCAATATGAAATTCCGGTGCTTGTGTGGCGATCGCCGACGGGGGAAATTACTTTACCGAGGTTATCTCCCCGGGCTCCTGTTAGTCAGTTAGAAAAACTGTTGCAACAATACGTTAATAGCTGATTTCCCCTGGCAATGGAAAGGGTAGGCTTAGATCAGTGGCGATGTCCATTCAGCCCCCCAGGGACAGCGGATGAATAAATGGTTCAGTAAAAACTTTCTGGCAACGGACATTCGGGCTCCCCATAATTTTTCCGGGGTGCATTTAGCTCCCCCCCAGTGGCTGAAACTAATTTTTTTGCTAGGGGCGGACTTTGGTGCTCTACTGTTAGCTTGGATTGCGGCGCACCGCCTCAATGATTTCTATTCCCCGCCTCCGCCCCAGTTTGTTTGGTGGACCTGGTGGGGATTGCCCAGTTTATTTTGGTGTTACGCCGTCATTGTTCTGATTGTTTTTACCTACGGGGGTTTATACCGTCCCCAGACCCGTACTCAAAACTTTCTCGGCGTCATTAAACTGATCAGCTACGTTTTTCTCCTCACCCTGGTGGCGAAATATTTTTACGACCCGGCGATCGACCTGCCCCGTTCCCTATTTTTTTCAGCTTGGGGTACTAGCATTATTTTCGTCACCCTAGCCCGTTTTGGGACTAGCCTTGTCCTCAGTCCCCTGGAAAGTCGCCAAGCTATCCCCATTTTCCTTATCGCCACCTCCTACCGTATTCAGCACCTCACCGTCACCCTAGAGAGACGTTCCCAATACCGAGTGGTGGGGGCCGCCCTGGCCAGCACTGCCCACAGCCATCATACTTTGCAACAAATTTTGGCATCCGGGGCCCAGGAAGTTCTTGCTGAAGCCTTGCCTGAAGCGGATTTAGCCTCTAGTTTGTACTGGCATTTACGGGGGGAAAACATTGCCCTAAGACTATTACCATCCAGCCGAGATATGCTCTACCGTCGGGGCATGCCGGAAATTTTTGCTGGTCTACCAACGGTGCGGGTGGAAATTCCCTTACTGGTGGGATTGGATTACCGCCTCAAAAGATCTTTGGACTATAGTGGAGCCTTATTGGGCATTGCTTTGCTTTCTCCCCTATTTTTGGCGATCGCCATTGCGATCAAACTATCCTCCCCGGGCCCTGCTTTTTTCCGCCAGGAACGGGTGGGACTCCAGGGCAAAACTTTTCAAATGTGGAAATTTCGCACCATGGTGGTCAATGCTCCCCTGCTCCAGTCAAAGCTGGAAGCCGCCAATGAAAACGATGATGGCATCATGTTCAAGCTCAAACGTGACCCCCGCATTATCCCCCTCGGACATTTTCTGCGCCGCAGTAGTTTGGATGAAATTCCCCAATTATTCAATGTGGTAATGGGGCAAATGAGTTTGGTGGGCCCCAGGCCTCTGCCCCTGCGGGACGTGGAACGGTTTGATGCCTGGCATCATATTCGTCATCAGGTAATGCCTGGGGTTACAGGACTATGGCAAATTTCCGGGCGATCGGATATTGGCAGTTTCGACGACGTTGCCCGCCTAGATTTGTACTACATTGATAACTGGTCATTAAACCTTGATTGGGACATCCTTGTGGAAACAATCAGAATATTGTTGTTTAGGAAGGGAGCTTATTAGGGAAGATGTTGAAAAACACGCCTCCCATGTTGCAGGGAAACGCAAGGAAAGTGCCTACAATTTTTCCAAGCTTTATTTAGTCGATTTAGGAGGTAAAATAAAGCTCTACAAACGAGCTGTGAGAACTTGTTCAAAAAGTGCTATTGTCAGCCCTAAAGTCAGCCTCGATATAGCCCGTTTCTACCAAAAAGGCTCGCAGAGCATCGGGATAGGAGTCGTATTTAACCTCCTTTAAACATTTACTTTGGTCGTCGTACTCCAAACAAGTGGTTAATCCCCAATCAGATTCCCGGTCGTAGTATTTAAGCATGGTCTGCCAACCATCATCTAGTTCTCCAATTAGGGCTTTATTCGCTACGTAGGCCGCCAGAAACCCATTTTTTTCCCAATCTTGCCCCATTATTTCTGGTAATTCTTTTTCCATAGATTGGGCATTTTCTCGATGGATGAACTGAAAACGAGATTCAAAGGAAACGTCCACCACTTCCCCATTTTGCAGGGCTAAAATTTGGGCCGGGGCCGCACTACCGGCATAGGAGGAAAAACGGTAAAGAAAACGGTTATCTATCTCAGCGTACTCATACCAACCATCCCCATCTAAGTCGGCGGCTTCGTGGGGGCCACCGTTAAATAAACCCAGATCCACCACGAACCAATCCTGTCCCTGGGCTTGACTGGTAATGATTTTGACTTCGTTACAACAATGGGCACCGCCGGTATAGGTGGCAAAGATTACTGCGGACTGGGCATTGGCCGCATCCATGGGGGCGATTTGTACTAGGGCAGTGGGAAACATCGCTTCCGTACCTTCCACTAAGGCTACCGTTTGTCCTTGCCATTGCACTGTGACGGTGGGAGTCCAGGATTCGTATCCATCCTGGGTCACCTTAGTGTGCTTGAGGATGGCGGTAAGTTGGCCCTGGCTGACTTGCCCATCAATTTTGCCCGACTCCTGATCCGCCATAAAAATACTTGTCTTGGAGGCTTGGGCTAGATAGGTCCCTTGGCGATCGCCATTTTCCCCTTGACTGCTCTCTTCCGCCGGGGGGAAGGAGGGGGTAATGGCACAGGCAGATAGAGGCCAAACTGAGGTTAATGCTAGCCCCAGGGCACCAATGTAAAAACCTTGACGTAGAGCCATAACTATCACCTCCCAAAGATCGGACTGTTGAATTTCTGCTAATCTTCATTGTGGCAGGAATTTTTTTGGGCAATAACTTTTTCGCCTAGGCAGTAACTAAACTTAAAGCTTCCCCGGTGAGGCTAAAGGCCCGGGCTTCGGTAATTTTCACCGGTACCGTTTGACCCAACAGTTCGCCAATGTCTCCTTGGAAGAAAGTTAAGCGGTTGCCCCTGGTACGTCCCATCACCTGCCCCGGACTCTTAAGGTTTTCCCCTTCCACCAACACTTCTTCCACTCGCCCCAGATAACGCTGGGAACGTTCCATGGCCTGGGTAGAAACCAAATGATTTAACCTTTGTAGGCGATCTCCTTTTACTTCCTCAGATAACTGATTGTCCCAGAAGGCGGCGGGGGTGCCGGGGCGGGGAGAATAGGCGGCGGTGTTAAGCAGGTCAAAACCCACCTCTTCAATTAAGTTGAGGGTATTTTCAAACTGGGCTTCCGTTTCCCCTGGAAAACCAACAATCACATCGGCACTGATGGCCGCATCGGGCATATAGCGACGGATTTTTTCAATGATCTGTAGATACTTTTCCCTGGTGTAGCCCCGTTTCATGGCTTTAAGAATGTCGTTATCCCCCGATTGGAAAGGAATATGGAAATGTTCACAGACCTTTGGCAACTCTTGGCAGGCTTGAATTAACCGTTCGGTGAAATAACGGGGATGGCTAGTGGCAAACCGCAGGCGATCGATCCCCTCAATGTCGTGGACGTGGTAAAGCAAATCCGTCAGGGTATGGAGATGGCGACCCGATGGAGTCGTGCCTGGTAAATCCCGGCCGTAGGCATCAATGTTTTGCCCCAGCAGTGTGACCTCCTTAAATCCCTGTTGGGCCAGGACTGCCATTTCCCCATAAATGGCTTCCGGAGTACGGGATTGTTCTACCCCCCGCACATTGGGCACCACACAATAACTACAGCGTTCATTACAACCGTAGATAATATTCACCCAGGCACTAACGGTACTTTCCCTGCGGGGTTTGGTGATGTCTTCCATAATGTGCAAGCTTTCCGTCGCCACCACTTGACTACCAGCCCACACCTGTTCTAGTAACTGATCTAGCCGATTAGCATGTTGGGGCCCCATTACTAAATCTAACTCTGGCACCCGCCGTAATAACTGTTCCCCCTCCTGTTGGGCCACACAGCCCGCCACCACCAGGGTTAATTTCGGTTCCGTTTGTTTGCGTTTGGCCTGTCTTCCCAGGTAGGAGTAGACTTTTTGCTCGGCGTTGTCTCGGATGGAACAGGTATTGTAGAGGACTAAATCCGCCTGATTGGGATCATCGGTGTAGGTCATACCCAAATTGTCCAGAATGCCGGCCATCCTTTCCGAGTCCGCCTTATTCATCTGACAGCCAAAGGTAATAATGTGATAGCGACGGTGAGAAACATTCATGGGAAATAGGGCAAAGTAATGAACAGCACAATGTCTGATTATAGTTCCCCGTCTTAACCCCCGGCTGTCCCCCAACCTGATAAATTGGACAGATATCAGTGATAGACATTTACTCGGATTTAATATGAGAGCTCTGGTTATTGGCGGTGATGGTTACTGTGGTTGGGCCACGGCACTGTATCTCTCTAACAAAGGCTATGAAGTCGGTATTTTGGACAGTCTAGTCCGCCGCTATTGGGATGCCCAACTAGGGGCGGAAACCCTAACCCCGATCGCCCCCATCCGGCAACGCATTGATCGTTGGTATGAGTTGACCGGTAAGAAGATCGACCTGTTTATTGGCGATATTAACGACTATCCCTTTTTGACTAATGCCCTCCGCCAGTTCCAGCCCGATGCGGTGGTGCATTTTGGGGAACAACGGTCGGCCCCTTTTTCCATGATTGACCGGGAACATGCGGTGTTGACCCAGGCTAATAACGTGTTGGGTAACTTGAATCTGCTCTATGCACTGAAGGAAGATTTTCCCGATTGTCATTTGGTCAAACTCGGCACCATGGGGGAATACGGTACGCCCAATATTGATATTGAAGAGGGCTACATCACCATTGAGCACAAGGGTCGGAAAGACACCCTGCCCTACCCCAAACAACCCGGTAGTTTCTATCACCTCAGTAAGGTCCACGATAGCCACAACATTCACTTCGCTTGCAAAATCTGGGGTCTGCGGGCCACGGATTTGAACCAGGGCATCGTTTACGGGGTGCTCACCGATGAGACCGGCATGGATGAAATGCTGATCAACCGTCTTGATTATGACGGTGTATTTGGTACTGCTTTAAACCGTTTTTGCATTCAGGCGGCCATTGGTCATCCCCTGACAGTGTACGGTAAAGGTGGCCAAACCCGTGGTTTGCTGGATATTCGGGATACGGTGCGCTGTATTGAATTGGCGATCGCCAACCCGGTCGATAAAGGTCAATTCCGGGTGTTTAACCAGTACACAGAACTATTCAGTGTCGGTGACCTGGCCCAGATGGTACAAAAAGCTGGCGCAGATCTCGGACTGAAAGTGGAAATCGACCACTTGGAAAATCCTCGGGTAGAACTGGAAGAACATTACTTCAACGCCGTTAATACCAATCTGCTGGATCTGGGACTGCAACCCCACTTCCTGTCTGATTCTTTGCTTGATTCCCTGTTGAACTTTGCCACCAAGTACAAAGACCGGGTGGATCAAAAGCACATTCTGCCGAAAGTTACCTGGCGCGGCTAGGTCTAAATGACGGTTACCCCCACTAGTTTAGTGGGGGTTTTTTTTGACATTTTTTTGTCCAATGCTTTCCCTGTCTGGACATTAAGAAACGGCAACCAGAGTACGAGACATCATCAAATTGTTAGAATCAGATGGTTGGTTTTTGGTGAACACTGTTGGTAGTCATCGACAGTTTAAACATCCTACTAAAACTGGTAAAGTGAATGTCTCAGGAAAATTGAGCGATGATGTTCGCAAAGGAACTTTAGCAAGTATCCTCAAACAGGCAGGATTGAAATGATTGATCGATATCTTGTGGTTTTAGAAAAAAGTAGCACGGGCTTTTCTGCTTACTGTCCCGACGTGCCCGGCTGTATCGCCACAGGGAAAAACTTGGAAGAAACTGCGGCACAGATGAAATCGGCTCTGGGGTCACATCTAGCAGATATTGATCCGTTGCCCCAACCAAAGGGCATTGAATCCTATTTGGAAGCCTTGCAGGATTCCGCTGGGGAGGAATTTTTCCTAACCCACATTGCCCCGGACAAAATCTTAGTTAATTTTTAAATTTTTTATTTTTTCATTTGCAAAAACTATGGCCGATCCCCTCACCCCTGCTATCAGTGACCGTATTTGTAAGCACATGAACGAAGATCACGCCTCGGCGATCGCCCTTTATGCCCAGGTCTTTGGTCAACAGACTAACGTGACTACGGCCCAGATGCAGGCCATTGACCCCACGGGCATGGATTTAGTGGTGGAAAGTGAGGGGGGCTCGAAAACTATCCGCATCGAATTTGAGCAACCTCTGCAGGATTCTGAAGATGCCCACCAAGTATTGATTGCCATGGCTAAACAGGCTCGGGGTGCTGGGAAAAATAGTTAATCTGCACCATTGATCCTGCCGTTACCTGGATAACGATTAAACGTCAATGCCGGCCTCCGCTAATAATGCCTTGAGGCGATCGTTTTCCGCTTCCGCTAATTCGGCCCGGAGTTTTTCCCGCTCAGCCCGTTGGGCCTCTTGGTCTGCTCGTTGGGATGCCTGTTCAGCCTGGGTTGCTAATTCCACTGTGGAGAGAAAAAGTCGCCCGTCGGGGTAATAAACCCGCAAAGTGTCAGCGGTCAACTCAAATTTTATGCCCAGCAAAGGACTCGCCCAATTGGCCATTTCTTCGATAATGGTCAACTCTCCGTCAATGCGCTGCAACCCAGTCAGCTCATTGTCATCCGGATCGTAAATATAGTACTCTTCGACGCCATGATGGTCATAGAATTTCAACTTTTTCGTCATTTCCTTGAGGGTGTTGCCGGGGGATAAAATTTCAAACACCACTTGGGGCGGTTGGTTATTTTCCTGCCACTGGCGGTAGGAACCCCGTTTCCCCTTGGGTCTGCCCAGGGCCACCATGACGTCCGGTGCCACACGAATTTCTGGGTGTCCTTCCACCGGATACCACAACAGGTCTCCCCCCACAAATACGTCTGGGTTTTGGGCGAAAAGACATTCCAAATTTTCCTTTAGGAGAACAATCCACTCAAATTGTTCTGTGTTGTCGGCCATGGGCTGTCCATCGCTGTCGGGGTAAATGATTTCTCGGTCGAGGGCTACGGTCATGGGGTTAATCCTCGCAATTTTTTCTCCAGTCTAGACAATGCTTTGAACTGGTGGAATTTTGACTAACATCGAAAATTTGGGTATTCAAGACTTTAACCATTTATCCTGGTCGGAACTGTCCTTGGCGATCGCCAAATAGCCATAACCCTTGGGGGACTGGTCGATGATCAAAATTTCCTGGTTATGGTGGGGAATGACGGTGGCCCAATCCGGTAGACTAACGCTCAAAGTTAGTAAGTTGCCAGCATTGTCGTAAACGTGGGCTTGGCCGATGGTGCCATTGGCTAGGTAGGGTAATTTTTTTGAAGTGACAGTGCCGGTACAACCAATGACCCGTTCTGCGCTGACATCCTGGCTAAAGGTTTTAAATAAATTGGCGATCGGACGGGACGCCAACCGACCAAGCCAAAGACTGATGGCCAAGGAAATCAGGAAAATTATCCCAGCCCAACCCAATAACTGACTAGGTATAGTCCCCGTTACCGTACCAACGGCCACATTGAGTATCCAGCCGATTACCCCCCAGAGACTAAAATCTATGCCCAGAAGAATCATTAACGGAACTTTGCCCAAACCAAAAAAGGAGAGTACTTGCAGGGCCATGGGCACCGCTTCCCCTTCCTCTATGGCTCCCCCTTGATCAAGCTCCACATCCAAATGGGTGATTTCTACGTCCGGTACTGCATCGAGGGCCATCTCCACTTCCAGATCTAGGTCTTCATTTCCATCACCGGAGATAATCATTAACCCTAGGCAGAGCACCCCCACCGCCAGTAGTAACCAGTAGGGCAAATTAGCTAAGTGGAAAAGCATAATGGTGGCATTCCTTGATACTAACGATGGTTTTTGGGCAGACGCACCGGCGCCGGATTGAGGGGACAAAGGAGTTGATTGAGGGCGCGGAGTTGTTCCACTGTGCCTAGGCAAATGAGGGCATCAGCATCTAGTAAATGGGTGTCCCCCATGGGGCCCACAATTAATTTATGATCTTGGCGACGAATGGCCAGAATTAATGCCCCCGATTGGGCCCGGAGTTGGGCTTCCCGCAAAGTTTGGCCAATGTAGGGGCAGTCCTGGGCCCCAATACGAAATTCTTCCATATAAAAAGACCGATCCGCCCCCGTCAAGATGCCATCGACAAAACTCACCACCTGGGGCCGCAGTGCCGCTGCCGCTAGCCTTTTACCTCCGGTAATGTAGGGGGAAACTACCTCATCAGCCCCAGCCCGTTTAAGTTTTTGCACCGCTTCTTCGGAACTGGCCCTGGCGATCGCCCGAATTTGAGGATTAAGGGTTTTAGCGGAAAGCACAGTGTAAAGATTTTCCGCATCGGAGGAAAGGGCGGAAACAATACAAATAGCCCGTTCAATATGGGCCGCTAGGAGGGTTTCGTCCAAGGTGGCATCCCCCTGGAGGACGGCATAGTCCCTCAGCTTGGCTTGGATGATAATTTCTGGGGAAGCGTCAATTACCACAAAGGGAATATTTTCCACCGCAAACTCAAAGGCAATTTGTTGTCCCGTGCGTCCATAGCCACACAGAATGTAATGGTCTGCCAATCGCTCAATCACCTTTTGCTCCTGCCGCCGGCGTAAACTGTCTTGAAAATATCCCTGGATAAAGGCTTCGGTGAAACGGTTTACCATGTAGCCGATGGTCAATAGGCCCATCAAAATCAGCAAAATGGTAAACAAACGGGATGCCGGACTAAGGGGATGGGTTTCCCCAAAACCAACGGTGGCCAAGGTGATGGTGGTCATATAGAAAGCATCCAACCAAGTCCAGCCTTCTACGTACCTATACCAGGCCGTACCGATCACAAATAGGCTCGCTAGGGTAATGGCCCCGGCCATTAATTCCTGCCTTAACCTGCGCCCCTGGCGATCGATCAGATTTAACAGGTTTCCCTGACTTGGTGATCCCAATCCCATCCTAAAACCTCACTTAAAACAGGTCAGTCGATTTAAGATCAGGAGACAATTATTTCAGAGGGGTGACCCTACCCCTGCAGACCATATCCAAATTTGGCCAGTCTAACGCGTTAGGAGCCCCCTGTGACCTATTCCCCTGTTGTTGACCCCGTCGAACCCCAAGCTTTTGCCGTGACCGACCTATCCACTGCCGCTGAGTTTAAAACCGAAGATTTTGATGCCTATGTGATGAAAACCTATGGGCGTTTTCCCATTGCGATCGCCAGGGGCCAGGGAAGTACTTTATGGGATACCCAGGGCAAAAGTTATCTTGATTTTGTCGCTGGCATTGCCACCTGTACCCTCGGCCACGCCCATCCAGCCCTAATTAATGCAGTTTCTGAGCAAATTCAAAAGCTCCACCACGTCTCAAATCTATACTACATTCCTGAGCAGGGAGAGCTGGCTAAATGGATTGTGAACCACTCCTGTGCGGACCGGGTTTTCTTTTGTAACTCCGGGGCAGAGGCCAACGAAGCTGCGATTAAATTGGTGCGAAAATATGCCCACACCGTTCTAGATTTCCTGGAACAGCCCGTTATTCTCACCGCCAAAGCTAGTTTCCACGGCCGCACCTTGGCCACCATCACCGCCACAGGCCAACCGAAATATCAGCAGTATTTTGATCCCCTGGTGCCGGGCTTTGATTACGTGCCCTACAACGATATTCGCTCCTTGGAAAATAAGGTGGCAGATTTAGACGAAGGTAATAGTCGGGTGGCGGCCATTTTCCTGGAACCATTACAAGGGGAAGGGGGAGTCCGCCCCGGAGATTTGGATTATTTCAAAAGGGTGCGGGACATTTGTGACCAAAACGATATTTTGCTGGTCTTCGACGAAGTGCAGGTGGGGGTAGGACGCACCGGCAAGTTGTGGGGCTACGAACATCTGGGGGTAGAGCCAGACATTTTCACCAGTGCTAAGGGCCTGGCCGGGGGCATTCCCATCGGGGCAATGATGTGCAAAAAATTCTGTGACGTGTTTGAGCCGGGTAACCATGCTAGTACCTTTGGCGGCAATCCCTTTGCCTGTGCCGCTGGGCTAGCGGTGTTAAAAACCATCGAGGGCGATCGCCTGTTGGACAATGTCCAGGCCCGGGGGGAACAGCTACGGAGTGGCTTGGCGGACATTAAAAATCAATATCCCACACTCTTTACCGAAGTCCGGGGTTGGGGCTTGATCAACGGCTTGGAAATTAGCGCCGAAAGTTCTCTCACTTCCATAGACATCGTTAAGGTTGCCATGGAAGAAGGACTACTACTGGCTCCCGCTGGCCCGAAGGTGTTACGGTTTGTGCCACCCTTGGTGGTAACGGAAGCAGAAATTGCCCAGGCAGTGAAAATTCTGCAAAAGGCGATCGCCACTTTGGTTTGATCTGCCAGTTGTTGATAAATATCAAACCGCCCTGGTTTTCTGATCGGAGTCTGGGGCGGTTTATTGTTGGGGAACCAAACTGTGAACCTAGTTGACCTGCTGAAACTTTTACTCCTGACCATACGATGAAAAACCTTTGGCAACTACCCAATCCCCTACCGGATCAAGAACAATTTGATCTGTTGCTGGAAAATAAAAATATTACTTTGGAACGAATTATTTCCACTGGGCAAATAACTCCAGAGGGGAAATGGTACGATCAAGACCGTCCAGAATGGGTAGTATTATTGCAGGGAAAAGCGGAAATAACCTACGATACCGGTGCAGTGATTAGCCTTAATCAAGGGGATTATTTGCTTATTCCGGCTCGGCAAAAACATCGGGTAACATTTACCAGTAATGAACCACCCTGCATTTGGCTAGCCTTACATTTTAATTAAATTAATTATGGATCCAGACCGTCAAAACCTAAAGCAAAAACTATTCGCACTGATTCAGCCTCTACAAAAAGCCAAGCGGGGTGCTCCCCTCACCAACCGTACTTTACCGGCAAATACTTCCAACCAAATTGAATCCCTAGTGACGGCGATTGAGACCCTCAATCCCAACCTATCTCCATTGCTATACTCACCCCAATTACTAGATGGCAATTGGTTACTAAATTACTCCACTGCTAGGGAAATTAGATCTCTAGATAAGCTGCCCCTAGGACTGAAAGTTGGCCGTATTTATCAAATTATTAACGTCCCCAATCAATCATTTCTCAATCAAGCTTTTGTTTACCATCCCCTGGGTTTAGCAAAAGGTTACGTCAAAGTAACGGCAAAGTTTGAGATTGCCAAACCGGCTGGGGCAGTCTTGCCCGATAAACGCATCAATGTGGAATTTCTTGAAAGAATAATTTCTGTGCAAAAACTAATGGGTGTGCCTACCCCCAAATTAGATCCAGCCAAAGTTGTGCCCGCCCGATCGCCGGAGGGAAGAATTCCCTTCTTAGAAATCACCTATCTTGATGACGATTTGAGAATTGGTAGGGGCGGCGAAGGTAGCCTGTTTGTTTTGTCAAAAGTGGTCCAGGTCACTCCATAGCATTGACCATGATTGGGAGCAGATGCTAATGAAAACTAAGTTGGCAATGATACTAGTTTTTAACTGTTTATTTTCCGTCTTCATTAATCGTGGTATGCAGGCAGAAGAAAGCATCAACGCCGCCGATTGTAGCTTTAATGGTCACCTCCTCCAAGGCAAAATTCAATTAGTTGATTCTTTTCCCGATCTCACAGTGCAGGTGGTAAATGCCTTTCCCCATCTTAAGGTGCAACTAGTAGAAAGCTTTCCTAATCAATGTGGGCAATGGCAAATTGTGAACTCCTTTCCCGATACCAAAATTAAAATTGTTGAATCCTTTGCCGACGTTAAAATTCAGTACGTAGATAGTTTTCCTGGCCTGCCGTAACGCCCATTGCTTTAAATGTTTTTCGGGCATAGTAATAACAAAAGAAAGTTTTTCCTTCCCTTCAACAAAGAAGATTAGACGCAAATCAATCTAGCAACGCCGCTCCATGCCAATCGATATGCTCACCCATAAAGCTGGCAATGAAGTAATAGCTGTGGTCGTAGCTCGGTTGCAACCGGAGGGTGAGAGGATGGTTAGCCGCCTCGCAAGCCGCTTGGAGTAATTCTGGCCGCAGTTGGGTGGCGAGGAATTGATCGGCGTCCCCATAGTCCACCAAAAGGGGGAACCGCTCCGGGGCGGATTTAATCAGAGCACAGGTATCCCACGGTTGCCAGCTTAACTGGTCATCCCCAAGGTAAGTCCTGAAAGCCTTTTGTCCCCAAGGCACCTGGGTGGGGGCAACAATGGGAGCAAAGGCTGAAACACTGCGATAGCGACCAGGATTACGCAGGGCAATGACCAGGGCGCCATGACCCCCCATGGAATGGCCAAAAATACTCCGGGCATCGGTGGCGGGAAAATTATCTTCAACCCATATCGGCAGTTCTTGCACCACATAATCATACATACGGTAATGGGCAGCCCAAGACGGTTGGGTGGCATTGAGATAGAAACTGGCCCCTATACCCAAGTCATAATCTTCAGAGTCAACTATGCCCTCACCCCGGGGACTGGTGTCCGGCGCCACAATAATTAGTCCATGCTTAGCAGCGTGTTGCTGTAGACCGGCTTTAGTAATGGCATTTTGTTCCGTGCAGGTGAGGCCCGACAGCCAGTACAAAACTGGGCAACGTTGACTAGTAGCTTGAGGAGGAAGATAAATGGCAACGTTCATGGCGCAATTGAGCACGGCACTGTGATGGCGATAAACGCTTTGCCAACCGCCAAAGCTGGCATGGTGTTCTAATCGTTCCATGGGTTGTATTAGTAGTGGATCACACTGCGAATCGATTTGCCTTCATGCATGAGGTCAAAGGCTTGATTAATCTCGCTGAGGGCCATGGTGTGGGTGACAAAGGGAGCCAGTTCAATTTCCCCCCGCATGGATTGTTCTACCATACCTGGCAGTTGGGAACGACCTTTAACACCACCAAAAGCTGTACCCATCCATCTGCGACCGGTAACAAGCTGGAATGGTCTGGTGGAAATTTCTTGGCCAGCCCCTGCCACGCCAATGATCACAGATTGACCCCAACCCCGGTGGGCACATTCCAGGGCAGAACGCATTACCTCCACATTGCCGATGCACTCAAAGGAGTGATCCACTCCCCAGCCGGTCATCTCGACTATGACTTGCTGAATGGGTTGGTCATAGTCCCTAGGATGATTAATACAGTCGGTGGCCCCCATTTGCCTGGCAAGCTCAAATTTAGCCGGATTGGTGTCGATGGCAATGATGCGGCCCGCTTTAGCCTGACGAGCTCCCTGCATCACCGCAAGGCCAATGCCCCCGAGGCCAAACACTGCCACTGAGTCCCCCGGTTGCACTTTGGCGGCATTGTGTACAGCACCGATGCCCGTGGTGACGCCGCATCCCAGTAGGCAAACATGTTCGTGGTTGGCTTCAGGATTAATTTTCGCTAGGGACACTTCGGCGACGACGGTATATTCACTAAAGGTGCTACAACCCATGTAATGGTGGAGGGGTTGGCCATTGTAGGAAAAGCGACTGGTGCCATCGGGCATGACCCCTTTTCCCTGGGTGGCCCGCACTGAAACACAAAGATTAGTTTTGCCAGAACGACAAAATAAACATTCCCCACATTCCGCAGTGTAGAGGGGAATAACGTGGTCTCCCGGTTGAACGCTGGTTACCCCTGCCCCCACTTCAACCACAATGCCTGCGCCCTCATGGCCCAGCACCACGGGGAAAAGCCCTTCTGGGTCATTGCCGCTGAGGGTGAATGCGTCCGTGTGGCAGACCCCGGTATGGGTTATCTTGACCAAGACTTCCCCTTGCTTAGGTGGGGCCACATCTATTTCCACGATTTCCAAGGGTTGGCCCACTTCAAAGGCAACGGCGGCACGGGATTTCATAGCAGATCCTTAACGTTGACGGGAATAACGGGTGCGGCAGGATTCGAACCTGCGACCGTCCGCTTAGAAGGCGGATGCTCTATCCACTGAGCTACGCACCCAGGCTTGCCACTCAAACCCATTCTCCCATATTTTTTGGGGCCAAGGTTTCACCGTTGCAGGCAGGTTCCCAACCTTGTGTCAAAATGGTTAACGGCCGGATTTTGGCCGCCCCCGATGGAATGCCAAAACTTGGTTGATCTTGGCGGAGTTCAATTCCCCCTGACCAAGTTTGATTTCTGGTCCCACGGAATCTAATAAGTTTTAATTATTTTTTATTTTTGTCCCTTTGCCCATGACTGCCACCCTTGCCGCTCCCAGCAAAACCCGCCGTGTTGTTTTTCCTTTTACGGCGATCGTTGGTCAAGATGAAATGAAGTTGGCCCTGTTGCTCAATGTCATTGATCCCAAAATTGGCGGTGTGATGATCATGGGCGATCGGGGGACAGGCAAATCCACCACCATTAGGGCCTTGGCGGATTTGTTACCAGAAATTGAGGTGGTGGCTAACGATCCGTTTAACTCTTCCCCCAGCGACCCAGAAATGATGAGTGAGGAGGTACGCATCCGAGTAGATAGCCAAGAGCCCCTTGCCATTGTGAAAAAGAAAGTCACCATGGTGGACTTGCCTCTGGGGGCAACGGAGGACCGGGTGTGTGGCACCATTGACATCGAAAAAGCGCTTTCGGAAGGGGTTAAGGCCTTTGAACCGGGTCTATTGGCTAAGGCCAACCGGGGCATTTTGTATGTGGACGAAGTTAACCTGTTGGACGATCACTTAGTGGATGTGTTGTTGGACTCCGCCGCCGGGGGGTGGAATACGGTGGAGCGGGAAGGCATTTCCATTCGTCATCCAGCCCGTTTTGTGTTGGTAGGTTCCGGTAACCCTGAGGAAGGGGAATTGCGGCCCCAATTATTAGACCGATTTGGTATGCACGCTGAAATTCGCACTGTGCGGGAACCGGCCCTACGGGTAAAGATTGTGGAGCAACGGACGGAATTTGACCAAAATCCCCAACCTTTCTGTGACCATTACCAAACGGAACAGGAGGCGTTGCAGGCAAAAATTGTTAACGCCCAGAATTTACTCCCCCAGGTGACCATTGATTATGACTACCGGGTGAAAGTGTCTGAAGTTTGTGCCGAATTGGATGTGGATGGGTTACGGGGGGACATTGTTACCAACCGGGCCGCCAAGGCGATCGCCGCTTTTGAAGGGCGTAATGAGGTAACGGTGGATGACATCAGCCGGGTGATTGTACTTTGTTTGCGCCATCGTTTACGGAAAGATCCCCTGGAGTCCATTGATTCTGGCAGTAAGGTGGAAAAGGTATTTAAACGGGTTTTTGGCATTGTCGATGAGGCTTAACGCTGAAATCTCTGTCGTTTTTATTGTGTGATTTATGGCTGTAAATTCTGAACCCGATTGGCTCTGGCGGGGGACGGCGGAAATTTTTCCCCATAATGCTGATTCCCCCAACTCCTTGGAAAATTTGGGGGTTTTAATCCAGGGCGATCGCCCTTTACGGGTGAAGTTGGGTATTGATCCCACGGGCACCGATATCCATCTGGGCCATAGCATTCCCTTTCGCAAATTGCGGGCCTTTCAGGATGCGGGCCACACGGCGGTGGTGATTATTGGCGATTTCACGGCCCAAATTGGCGATCCGACTGGAAAATCGGAGGTGCGAAAACAGTTAACGGTGGAACAAGTTAAAGCCAATGCAGAGAGTTACCTGGCTCAGTTAAAACCAATTCTGGATTTTGATACCCCCGGAAGACTGGAAATCCGCTACAACTCGGAATGGTTGAGTAATTTAGACCTGGGTAGGATTTTAGAACTGCTCTCAACTATGACGGTGGGGCAAATGTTGGCCAAGGAAGGGTTTGCGGAACGTTTCCAAAAGGAAAATCCCATCTTTTTACATGAGTTTCTTTACCCGTTAATGCAGGGTTATGACTCCGTCGCTGTACATGCGGATGTGGAACTGGGGGGTACCGACCAAAAGTTTAATATTGCAGTGGGTCGGGATTTACAAAGGCATTTTGGCCTGACGCCCCAGTTCGGTTTGCTGTTACCAATTTTGCTGGGGACAGACGGACAACAAAAAATGTCTAAGTCCCTGAACAATTATGTGGGCTTACAGGAAGACGCATTGTCCATGTATTCCAAGCTGGAAAAGACGCCCGATCGCCTATTAGGGGGATATTTTGAGTTGCTTACAAACCTAAATTTGGGTGAATTACCAGATAATCCCAGGCAGTGCCAAAAGCTTCTAGCGAGGGAAGTTACCACCCAATTCCATGGGGCGAAAGCGGCGATCGCCGCCCAGGAAACAGCGGAGGCCATTGTTACCCAAGGGAAAGCAGGCAATACGGACAGTGTGCCGGAATTTTGCCTAGGGGAAGTTGCCTTTCCGGTTAAATTGGCCTATCTCCTTAGTGCCACTGACCTGTGCCCCAGTAGCAGTGAAGGTCGGCGTCAAATTAAGGGAGGAGCAGTGCGTTTAGATGGCGATCGCCAGTCAGATGTTAACCAGGAATACCAACAACCGGAAGATTTGGACGGCAAAGTACTCCAGGTGGGCAAGAAAAAATTTATTCGCTTCACAGTAAATTAGTAATTAAAATAGTAGATTGTGACTACTCTCTCCGTCGGCGATCGAGGTAGAATTGGGCCGAGCTGACTTCACTGGTCAATTCTGCCCATTCCTGTCCCGATTCATCCAGATTCAACCAATTACTGCCCAACCGTAGAATTTAGGTCATCGCCCCCATGAACAGTTTTGTTTTAATGGCCACCGTCATTCGGGAGCCGGAATTACGCTTTACCAAAGAAAATCAAACCCCTGTCTGTGAATTCCTAGTGGAGTTCCCCGGTATGAGGGATGATTCCCCCAAGGAAAGTTTGAAAGTGGTTGGTTGGGGAAATTTGGCCAACACCATTAAAGAAACCTACCACCCAGGCGATCGCCTAATTATCGAGGGGCGCTTGGGTATGAACACAGTGGAGCGGCAGGAAGGCTTTAAGGAAAAACGGGCCGAGCTGACTGCCTCCCGCATTAGTTTGGTAGATAGCGGCAACGCCACTGCGCCTGGGCCATTCCCCCCTCCCTCAGATGAATTTGAACCCGTCGATGTCAACGGCGGTGCTGACGATATTCCCTTTTAACAAAAATGTTGCGGAATTCTCCTTCCTCCCTTGCAGGGAAATAGTTCACGTTAGCTATTCTCAATTAGATTTTTTCGTTAAACCTGAAATTTCCACAATGGCGGATTCCCTTCCCGATTTAGTCGATCTCAAACCCTTACCGTTTCTAACTGAGGCGGGGGAAATTGATCCAAGCTACGAAAAACGTATTGGGGTTTACGCCATTTTTGACCAGGATCAGACCCTGCAGTACGTGGGCTATTCCCGTAATCTAGCCATTAGCCTACTGCAACATTTGGTGCGCCAACCGGAGCATTGCCATGGTCTCAAAGTACACACCATCGACCGCCCCGATCGCCAACTGTTGGTTCAAATTCAAGATCATTGGTTAACTGGAGAAAATCCCCCTGGAAATGGTGAGAGTCAGAAACTTTGGGCTGAATCCATCAATGTCCTGGATTATTGGACTCCGGAGGAAGCCGCCGCCGTTGCCAAAAGTGAACCGGGGGATACTCCCAAGCTCCTGAAAAAAATTGCCCGTAGGCTAGAGGCAGAGGTGTTGGCCAAACTCGAAGCCAGGGGAGTGGCGCAACAAATTCGCTTCAATCCCAAGCTGAAAGAACAAGGGCTGTTGGACGTCACCTAGGATTCCCCCATAGCCGTCCACTAAAATAAAGAAGATCCAAGAATTGCTCCCATGGGGCTAAATTTCCTGGGGTTATTGCCCTCAACGGTGTTGACCCTGTTGTTAATCGCCATTGCGTTTTTGAGGTTCTATGACCAAACCGACTTTATTGCGTTTTTGAGGTTCTATGACCAAACCGACTTTGAATTCCTCGGACTCGTTGCCAACCCCCGAGGGTGGAGCAATGGACTCACCGTGGCGGCCCTCCTGGCTACATTGGCTAATTTCGGCGTTGAGTGGAACCGTCGAAATCGAGAAACAAACCGCTTGGCTCAAGAAGAGCAACGCAGAGCGGAAGATCTTACACGAGCAGAGGATGAAAGAGCTGAGGAAAAGCAACGCCGAGCTAGAGCAGAAGAATATACGACTCGCCGCACTAGAATCGAAACTCGATGCCATATTGCCGAAATCCAGTTTCAGCTTGACCCCTCCGAATCCCACCGACGAAGCTTAAGGACTCCCTTAGCGGTGTTGGCGGAATATGGAGATTTGTTTTAGCTTTTGCAGTGGCGGCCCGTTTGGAGTCGGAAATTGTGCCGGCGATAATGTTCTAAATAGGTCAAGCTAGGATTTAACCACAAATACTGATGGTCGATACCAAAATGGATCAATTATACGAACAAGACTACAGCCAATGGGCGGAAACCATGGCCGATTTACTCGAATCAGGTAAGTTTACAGAACTTGATATCGAAAATTTGGTGGAGGAGGTGCGGGATTTGTCCAAGCGGGAAAGGGATCACCTGTTGAGTAGTTTGCGGTTGATTATCCATTATTTACTGAAGTGGGATCATCAACCCCAACGGCGATCACGCAGTTGGCTAGGAACGATTGAGCGGGAAAGGGCTAATATTGCTCTCTACTTACAGGATAGTCCCAGTTTAAAGCGTTATTTGGTTGATGATTCTCTAATCAAAATTTATCCGACCGCCCGGGCCGATGGGTTCAAGGAAACGGGGTTGGAGTTTCCTGAATTTTGCCCTTATGGCATTGATGAAGTAATGAATCGTGGCATTTCTCTGGGTGACTGATCGCCGTAGCCGTTTCGTTGGATAAGCTAGAGGGGTATTGATTTTTGGTTGGGGCTTCTGTGTCGGACGTGATGATCCGGGTGGAAAATTTGGGCAAGAAGTACATAATTGACCACCAAGCAGAAGGGCGGTCTAATTATGTGGCGCTGCGGGATGTGCTGGCGGATGGTGCTAAGTCTCTGGTAAAGCAGTTTATGGGGCGGGGCAAAGGCGATCGCCAAAATAATTTCCCCCCTCTCTGATAGAGGAAATAGGATAAATTAAATAACAAAGTTAATCAATATTTACAAGGATTAAAAATGGAAACCATTAATTATCAACAATTCTCTGAAAAACTGCCCACTTTGGTAGAAAAGATAGGTAATGAGCAAGAGCCTCTCTGTCTAGAGCTTCCGAATTCTTTACGAGCTGTTATTATATCTGAGCAAGATTACCGTAGTTTGATGGAAACTGTTTATCTGTTGAGTAACCCTGTTAATGCTGAAAAGTTATTAACTGCCGCTAGTCGATCAATTGATCAAGCTACATCGTGGACAAAAGTAAAAAATGACTTAGGATTATGAAGGAAGTTGTTTTAGATCCGCAGGCAATTGAAGATATAAAGTGGTGGATTCAACAAGATAAAAAGTTAGCGTTAAAAATCATGGAATTAATTGAGACGCTACCAAAATCACCTTTTGCCGGCAAAGGAAAACCAGAAAAACTTCGTTTTAATTTGTCAGGTTTTTGGTCACGGCGCATTACTCAAGAGCATCGCCTAGTTTACGAAGTCACCGATGATTTCATTCGTGTTGTCAGTTGTCGTTATCATTACCGATAGCATTAATCGTATTTCGGTCAATCAAGTAACGGTTTGTGAAGGATGATCGCTGTTGTGGTTTTGTTGGGTAAGCTGATGGATGTCGGTTCTCGATTGGGATTTCTATGTCGGACGTGATGATCCGGGTGGAAAATTTAGGTAAGAAGTACATAATTGGCCACCAAGCAGAAGGGCGGTCTAATTATGTGGCGTTGCGGGATGTGTTGGCGGATGGGGCTAAGTCTCTGGTGAAGCAGTTTACGGGGCGAGGAGGTCAACGGCCAACCCAGGAAGAGTTTTGGGCGTTGAAGGATGTGTCGTTTGAGGTGAAGCGGGGGGAATGCGTTGGCATCATTGGCCGCAATGGGGCGGGGAAATCGACGGGGCGGGGAAATCGACGTTGTTGAAAATTCTCAGTCGCATTACGGAGCCGACCACGGGAAGGGTTGAACTCCATGGCCGGGTGGCAAGTTTGCTGGAGGTGGGAACGGGCTTCCATCCTGAACTGACGGGGCGGGAAAATATTTATCTGAATGGGGCAATCTTAGGGATGACTCGGCGGGAAATCAAAGCTAAGTTTGACGAAATTGTGGATTTTGCGGAGGTGGAAAAGTTTCTTGATACCCCAGTAAAACGCTATTCGTCGGGGATGTATGTGCGCTTGGCGTTTGCGGTGGCGGCCCATTTAGAGCCGGAGATTTTGGTGGTGGATGAAGTGTTGGCGGTGGGAGATGCGGCGTTTCAAAAAAAGTGTTTGGGAAAGATGGGAGAGGTGAGCGAAAAGGAAGGAAGAACGGTTTTATTTGTTAGTCATAATATGGCAGCTGTCAGTGCAATTTGTGAGAAAGGTTGTCTGATATCAGAGGGAAATTTAATTAGTACTGGAGAGATCAGGAAAATTATTGATGAATATTTAAACTGCACGCTATCGTCAACAAGCATCCCCATCATAAAACGCCAAGACAGAAAAGGTAATGGACAAGTAAGGCTTACTAGTATAGAAATCAGTAATTCCAATGGTGGATCAAGAATTTTTTGTGATGACTCCATAAATATCCTTTTAGAATATAAAGCAGAAAAATCATTTAAAAATATGACTTTTGCAATAGGAATTTTCGACTTGTCAAATGTTGAAATTTATTTTATAGATAGTAGCTCTAATAGCCTGTTGCCAACATTTTTTCCAGAAAAAGGAAAAATCAAATGCTCTTTAGGTCCAATTAATATATCTCCTGGCGAATGCTATGTGAACGTTGCAATAATTAAAGGTGAAGTCCAAACAAGTGGTGATATTGTTGATTATATTCAAAATGCAGCTACTTTCACTATTGAGGATAAAAAATGTTACGGCTATCAGACAATACCACCTCGTAGTTGGTCAATGTGTCTCGTTTCTCATCAATGGAGTAGTGAAAGCAATGGAAAAATATGATGGATACTATAAATACGACTCTGACGTAGCAAAAACCTATGAATCGTCTAGAGAAAGTGAAAAGCACTGGAAACAAGAAAATGAATTTGTCAAAAACTATTTAGAAAACAAAAATGTAAAAAATTTACTAGATATTCCCGTTGGGACAGGACGCTTTTTTCCATATTATCAATCTGTAAATAGCATTACAGGGGTTGATATTTCGGAAGGTATGCTTGAAGAAGCAAAAAGAAAAATAGCATTTGGTGAATTTTCCTCTTCCATGTCAGTGCATCTAGAAATAGGAGATATTTTTAATTTAAGGTTTGATGATTTTTATTTTGATGTCGCTATTGTTTTTAGACTCATGCATTTAATTCCTACACCGTTACTTAGTTCTGCCATAAAGGAACTATGTCGAGTTGTTAATAAACAAGTGGTTTTGCAAACTTACAATCCACCAAATAAAATTGAAATTTTCAAGAAAAAATTAACAAATTTTTTGTGTCACAAGCCTGTGATTACAAATATAACAAAGGATGAGGATCAACCATGGTCTCATATAAGGGCTTTTTATCATAAGAAATTATTGGTTAATAACGAATTTAAAAAAAATGGCTTTCTAATTTCTCATTATCAACATTTGAGTGACTATGGAGGGTGTCAAGTTGGGGTTACTATCTATTCGAGAAAGTAATAATAGTATTCTTTTTAAAATATTTAATAAAGTAACGGAAAAGACAATTTTAGTTCCTATCAATAAATGCCGTCACTATTGTGGCTTTAAATATGCATCTAATTCTCTTAATCCTTATGAAAATTATATTTTTGGACTACATCAGAAAATCCCTAAAGATGTTCTGCGAAAAAAATTCCAGGATTTTTTGATTTTTTATAGGCCACAAAGTTTTGGAGACCTACTAAATATTAAAACATCTCGCCATATCCCCCTATGGATATATCCCTGGCATAAAACCACAGTTTTTGACCCACAAAATGGATGGATTCAAGATATTAATAATGTTCCTGATATTATCACCCATTTTTGCGAAAAAGGTATCAAAAAATCAAAAATAGAACAGGAATTTCTTTGGCTTGAAAACGCTTATCAATCAATATCTAAGCATGGATATCAACCCAAAAATCACTCATTCATTCAAGTTTTTGAAATAAGAAAAGACAACCAAAATGTTTTTATCGTCAAAGATGGAAATCATCGACTTAGTGCTCTTTCTGCTCTTGGTCAAAAGAACGTTTTGGTCAAAAAGTCTTTGCTGGAAAGTGTAGATACAAAAAATATAGAAGGGTGGGAGCAAATTAAAGCAGGAAACTATACAAAGCAAGATGCTATACTTCTCTGTGATTCTTACATTAATGGAGTTAATACAGTGAAGCCATCATTTAAACCAGCACAGCTCCTCAATTGTTGAGAACTCACAAAATAAAGTAGTGTAAGATAAGTTTTGAAAGTTTAAAGGCTACTCAATCCAGAATTAGTAAAGGAATTAAAAAAAGGACATAAATCCTATCATGTTAACCATGCTTTTGCACCAAAAATTTTAGAAAATATCAATCATCCAACTATTAAAAAAAACGACTTTTCTTTTGTTGGCTCTATCGTAAAAACATCAAATTATCCAGAAGTGTTGAAAAACAGGTAAAGGAAGAAAAAAGGGGGATAAAATGGATAAGTTACCCCCCCCAACAAGTAAATATCACCTACTATGCTAGACTCTCTGAAAAAAATAATCAAGCCCATCCTGCATTTATTACCAAGTACTGATTACGCAGTTTTGAATTCCAGATTGCTTTTTGAAATATGGCTTACGTTTATCTTAGACCGTTCTTTAACGAGCATGAGGGACTTATTCTATAAATTAAACAATAGTGGGATAGATTTACATATTTCAACCTTTTCTAAGGCCTGTAAATCCCGCAGAGAAAACTATTTTTATAGGATTTACTACCATTTAGTTAACCAATTAACTCAAAAGAACACTGTAATCAAACAAGCACTATTACCCATTGACTCTACTGTTATAGAGCTGACAAGCAAATTATTCTGGGCGAAAAAACACTACCAAGTAAAGCTACTAACCGGGATTAACCTTGAAAGTAATAACACTGTCGATTTTTTGATTAACTTTGGTCAAGCTCATGACGCAAAATTTCTAGAACAAGTCAGCACTCTTATCCCTGATAACACAGTAGGCATAATGGATAGAGGCTTTGTAAGCTGGGACTTCATCGAAGAAATGTGTGAATTTCAAACTCTGTTTATTGTCCGAACTAAAAACAATATGAAAACCCAGTTTGACCATGAGCGTTTTAGGGTAGTTTGTTTTTGTAGTTTGGAAGACAATAGTGAATATCATTTAGCCACAAATGTTAAGACAATGACTGATGCTGAAATTGCTGAAGCCTATCGTTGTCGGTGGCAAATAGAATTATTGTGGAAATTTTTAAAATCGCACCTCAAACTAGATGAATTAATCACCAAAAGTCATAATGGAGTGACGATGCAAATCATAATGTCCCTTATTTCTTATCTTCTGTTGCAACTGTTAGAAATACCTAAAATTTATGGAGAAAAATTAATTGATAAGCTTCGATGGTTACAATTTATACTGGGCAGATATTTTTCTTTTGTCCATTTGAGGTACGACTTTCTACCTGAGATCTTGTTTTCTTAAATGTTAAGTTTTATATCAACTTTCAACATTTCTGCAAATTATCATATCGAAAGTGAAATTTTTTTGGAAAAATTAATTAGAGAAACAAATTTAGAAATTTAGTCTGATGTTTCTTCGTCTTCATTACTCAATCGGCGTTTATTGCCAATCAAACAGTTTATTTATGATTTTTTTCAACCCTGGAAAAATAATTCATTTTTATATAAAATCTTACTTGATTTACCCAAACTTAAAAATTTTCTAAAATTAAGTACTCGTCCAAGCCTTAATGACTTTATTTCTCCATCCATTGTATCCAGAACTCATCCTGCGGTGTATGGTCTTAGTATGTATCAACAACTTGCTAATTCTAAGGTTACTTTTAATAACCATATCAATATTTCATCACAATCTGCATCTAACATGCGTTTATTTGAAGCCACAGGTGTTGGAGCCTGTTTAGTGACTGATTGGAAAAGTAATCTCACTGAGTTGTTTGAACCAGATTTTGAAATTGTAACCTATCGTAATGTTGATGAATGTATCGAAAAAGTAAAATGGCTACTAGAAAATAATGAAGCTTGTCAAGGTATTGCTAAAGCAGGGCAACAACGAACATTAAAAGATCATACCTTTGCCCAAAGGGCCATTCAATTAGATAAAATAATTAGACAAGCTTTATCTAACTAAAAAACGATCAAACTGTCAATTACTTTGTTCTAAGGTGGAAATAAATATGCCTCGTATTGCTTTCTTTTTTGGAATTTCCATCTATATGTATATGGATGATCATGGTGTTCCCCACTGTCACGCCATATATGGAGACTATGCTGGTTCGTTTTCCATTGAAAGTGGCGAATGTCTCGCAGGACAAATGCCACCTACCCAAACGAAAAAAATCAAAAGCTTTATACTAAATAATCAAGCCGAGTTATTGGAGAAATGGAATGAGCTTTCAGGTTAGAACCCCGTGGTTAAAAGTTGTGTCTGTCACCCCTTTGCATAATTACCGACTAAAAATTCTATTTGAAAACTCCAGTGAGAAAATTTTAAACTTATCGTCCCTAATTACAACACGAGATTGTTACTGGCGACTCAGAAATAATAGATATTTTCAGCAAGTTGCTATTGATCCACTGGGAGGATTGTATTGGCCGGAGGGCGAAGATTTAGCTCCTGATGGGTTGGATCGTTACCTGGAAAGGGCGAACTCAGAAGAATTTACGTAAAAAGAATTCAATTATGATGAAATAATCAAAAAATTCTATCAGCCTAAAAAAATACAATCTTTAAAAGACATACTCATTTTTTAACAATAAATGGATTCTCAAAAATCAAGTTTTTCCTCAAAAGTAAAATTATTAGCTAAAGAGCTAATGCCGCCATTGATTTGGAAAGCATTAAAAAAGCTAAGCTCATCTGAGCAGTATGGTTTTTTTGGTGATTATGCCTCTTGGAATGCAGCATTAGAAAATTCTGATGGTTATGATGCGACTTTAATTCTTGATAAAGTGAAAGAATCAATGTTGAAGGTGAAGAATGGAGAAGCTGTCTACGCTAGAGATTCATTTATTTTAGAGAAAAAAAAATACTCTTTTCCAATTCTCGCAACTTTATTAAAAATCATTTATGAAAATAATGGCCGTCTGAATATTTTAGATTTTGGAGGGGCACTCGGATGTCATTATTATCAATATAGAGACTTTTTATATGATCTAAATTTAAAAGAGCTTAAATGGAATGTTGTTGAACAGAAAAACTTTGTTGAATGTGGGCAAACCTTTTTTGGAAATGAAGAACTAAAGTTTTATTTTGATATAGATACTTGTTTGAAACAGGAAAAGCCTAATGTTATTTTGCTTTCCGGTGTTATTCAGTGTTTAGAAAAACCCTATGAATTTATTGAAACTTTGATAAACAAACATAAATTTTCCTATATTTTAATTGATAGGCTAGCTTTAATTAATGGTTATGATGATAGACTGACCATTCAAAAAATACCGCCAGAAATTTATAACGCTAGTTATCCTTCTTGGTTTTTCAGTGAAGCTAAATTTTTGGATTACTTTCAAGAAAAATATGATTTAATCTTTGAATTTCAAGGTGATGATAAAGTAAATATTTTATCAGAATTTAAAGGTTTTATTTTCAAGAAAAAGAATGAAAATTAAATTCAAACAACTATTTGAAAGAGAGCAATTCTATCCCAGCTTATTGGGGTTATTTATTAATCCCTTTTATTTTGCAAGAAAAGGACTTGCTGAAAATATTCATGATTTTAGTCCGTTTGTCACAGGGAAAATATTAGATGTTGGTTGTGGGAGTAAACCCTATCAAAAGCTTTTTAATGTGTCCGAATATATTGGGCTAGAAATAGACTCAGAAGACAACCGAAAAAATAAAAAAGCAGATTATTTTTATCAAGGTGATAATTTCCCTTTTATAGATGAAGAATTTGATTCGGTTATTAGCAACGAAGTCTTAGAACATATCTTTAATCCTGATATATTTCTTTCCGAAGTCAATCGAGTTTTAAAACCTCAAGGAATTTTATTGATAACCGTTCCATTCGTCTGGGATGAACATGAACAACCCTATGACTATGCCCGTTATTCTTCCTTTGGGCTAAAACATCTACTTAAAAAGCATGGGTTTAAAATTTTAGAATACCGTAAAAGCATGAATGATATTAGAATAATTTTTCAGTTGATCAATGCTTATTTATATAAAAAGACGGTAACTTCAAATCAATATGTTAACCTAATAACTACCATATCATTAATGTCTCCCTTTAATATACTAGGTGAATTACTATCGAAGATTCTTCCTAAAAATGATGATCTATATTTAGATAGCATTATCCTTGCTCAAAAAGAAAAAATTTATGAATGACTTTACTCAGTTTGCTGGCAAAAAGATTTTGATCACAGGTGGGGTGGGGTTTATTGGTTCTGCTCTTGCGAGAAAGCTCGTTGATCTTAATGCCAAGATTACCCTCGTCGATAGCCTCATTCCCCAATATGGTGGGAATCTCTTCAATATTCACGATATCAAAGATCAAGTTACCCTAAATATTACTGATGTTCGTGATCCCCATGCGATCGCCTATTTAGTGCAAGGGCAAGACTTTCTTTTTAACTTAGCAGGACAAACCAGTCATCTTGATTCCATGGTTGATCCCCAAACCGACCTAAATATTAATGCTTCTGCCCAACTATCTATTCTGGAAGCCTGCCGCAAACATAACCCCGACATAACCATTGTCTTTGCCAGCACTCGACAACTTTATGGCAAACCTCAGTATTTACCCGTTGACGAAAATCATTCCATTCATCCTGTTGATGTTAATGGCATCAATAAACTGGCTGGGGAATGGTATCACTTGCTTTACAATGACATTTACCATATTCGTTCTTGTGCGCTGCGTCTAACCAACACCTACGGTCCCGGAATGCGAGTCAAAGATGCTCGACAAACCTTCCTCGGAATTTGGATTCGTAAATTAATCGAAGGACAACCAATTCAGGTCTTTGGAGACGGTAGTCAACTCAGAGATTTTAACTACGTCGATGATGTGGTCGAAGCGCTATTGCTATCTGCGATTCACCCTAGGGCCGATGGAGAAATTTTTAACCTCGGTAGCTCAGAATATATTAACCTTAATGACTTAGCTGCATTAATGGTGAAAATCTTTCAAGCAGGTTCTTACGAATTAATCCCCTTTCCTCCAGAACGTAAAAAAATTGACATTGGCGATTATTACAGTGACTATCGCAAAATTCATCAGGCTTTAGATTGGCAACCTAAAATAAGCTTGAAAAAAGGATTAGAAAACACCATAGAATATTATCGTCAAAACCATCATCAATATTGGGAGGTGGAAGCATGATTCCCATGAACGACTTTGCTGCCGAACCAGAAGCCCTTATTCAACAAGAAATAAAAGCCGTTGAAAAAGTCCTTCGCTCTGGCTGGTATGTTTTAGGGCCCGAAGTTAAAAACTTTGAAAAATTATGGGCTGAACGTTGTCAAGTTCCCCATGTAGTTGGAGTCGCCAATGGCATGGAAGCGCTAGAAATTGGTTTACTAAGCTTAAATCTTCAGCCCCAAGATGAAATAATCACGACCTCCATGACTGCCTTTGCCACGGTTCTCGCCATTGTTCGAGCGGGTGCAGTGCCAGTATTGGCAGATATTGATCCTCAGACAGGCTTGTTAGACCCCAACAGTGTAGAACGGTGTATTAGCTCTAAAACTAAAGCTATTTTATTAGTTCATCTTTATGGCCAAATTCGTCAAATGGATCGGTGGCAATCCCTTTGCCAAAACTACAACATCTTACTACTAGAAGATTGTGCCCAATGTCATCTAGCTACATGGAAAGGTCAAGCCGCAGGTAGTTTTGGACTCTGGGGTGCTTATAGCTTTTATCCCACCAAAAATCTAGGGGCGATCGGAGATGCCGGGGCGTTAGTAACCAGTGATGAGGCGATCGCCCAAAGTGCGATTATCCTACGCAATTATGGACAAAGTGAACGTTATCATCACCCTGAATTGGGTTTAAATAGTCGATTAGATGAATTACAAGCCGTGTTACTCTCAGTGCGTTTAAAATGGTTAGATGATTTTACTCACAGAAGACGGGAAATCGCTAAACGCTATTTTCAGGAAATTTCTAATCCCAAAATCACACTATTGACTAGGCCTAAATCAGAAGAAAACCATGTTTATCATCTTTTTGTAATCACAACTCAAGATCGAAATTTTTTATCCAGTTATTTAGAAAAAAACCAAATTAATACGTTGATTCATTATCCTATCCCTATTCATTATCAAAAACCCTGCTTACAAATTAAAACAGATTCTCAAGGCTTAAAAAAAGTTGAATCCCATGCCGATACTTGTCTATCAATTTCCTGTCATCCCCAAATGAGTGATCAACAAGTTTCTCAAGTAATTGAGGCTATTAATGGATACTAATCAACAAACAATAGAGAATTTTTGTACATTATTTGATCATAAATTTTTACCAATGGGAATGAGTCTACATCAGTCTTTATTGACCCATGCCCAATCCTTTCATTTATGGATTGTTTGCATGGATGAATTGGTAGAAGAACAACTTAAAATTTTAGCATTACCACAAGTAAGCCTAATTCCATTAAAAGAAATAGAAACGACAGAATTGTTAGCTATTAAAGCTGAAAGAAGTAGAGGGGAATACTGTTGGACAATAACCCCCTTCACTTTCACCGCAGTTTTTGAACGGCGACCTGACATAGAAAGAGTAACTTATCTTGATGCTGATCTCTATTTTTTTAGAAATCCACAGGTTATTTTTAAGGAATTTGAAGAAAGTGATAGAGATGTTTTGCTCACAGAACACGGCTATGCACCAGAATATGATCAAACGTTACTATATGGAAAATTTTGTGTCCAATTTCTAACCATAAAAAATAATATTAGCGGGAATAAAATCATTCAATGGTGGAAAAATAAATGCTTAGAATGCTGTTCTAGTTCTTTAATAGATGGAAAATTTGGCGATCAAAAATATCTAGATGTTTGGCCTGTTCTTTTTCCTGAAAATATTTGGATATTACAGCAAAAGGAAAATACCCTTGCCCCATGGAATGTCACTTATTTTAAAAAATATTTAGGTTGCCAATTCTCTCCAGTTTTCTATCATTTTCATAGCCTAAGAATTATTAACCCTCGAATTATTCTTTTATTCTATGGCTATAAAATAGCTAGTGATTTTATTCCATTTTACGAAAATTACACCAAGAGTTTAATTAAAAGTCTACAGATAATGAAAAGATCAAGTATTTCAATAGATGATATTGGATTTGAAAGCTTCTTTAATAATTGGTCGATAAAACAATGGATTAAATACTTGATTAATAGAAAGATAAGATTTAGAATCTTGCCTAATTTTAACTAGTCTTTGTTGCTAGAGAAATTTTATAAAATTTATATGGAAGCAAAAGAATGAAAAATTTACTTGCAAAAACTATTCTCAAGATATTAAAAACAACTACAATTTATGATCCAGAAATCGCACTGACAAGTGCGTTAGGTCGCTGTGTTAGCCGAAAAACTAAAATTAACACAGTCATTGATATCGGTGCATCTAATGGTTGCTGGTCAGCCACTGCTAAAAAGTATTTTTCCACAGCATTTTACCACCTAATAGAAGCTAATCCTTGTCATGCTCAATCTTTGGAAAACCTCAAAACAAAATGGAAAAACTATGATTATACTTTAGCCGCAGCGGGAGATACCGTCGGCGAAATTTATTTCAATGGCAGTGATCCCTTTGGTGGCCTTGCTTCCCATACTCAGTCAGATGACACTAACTTAAAAGTTCCCGTTGTAACAATTGATAGTATTGTTGAAAAACATAGACTCAACCCTCCTTACTTACTTAAACTGGACACCCACGGATTTGAAGTTCCTATTTTTGAAGGAGCAGAAAAAACTTTAGAAAATACAAGCTTAATTATTGTTGAAACTTATAATTTTGATATTAATCCCCAGAGTTTACGCTTTCCGCAAATGTGTCAGTTTCTAGAAAAAAAAGGCTTTCGTTGTATTGATATTTGCGATCCCTTATTTCGTAATCAAGATAAAGCTTTGTGGCAATTTGACTTATTTTTTATCCCTACATCGAGTCAATACTTTCAGGATAATAGCTGGCACTGACGTTATAAACAATAAATACTATGCCCGAATCAATTCCTAAAATTAGTATTGTTACCCCTTCCTTTAATCAAGGAGAATTCCTAGAGGAAACTATTTTATCTGTTCTCTCCCAAAACTATCCCAATCTTGAATATATTATTATTGATGGGGGGTCTAGCGATAATAGCATTGAAATTATTCGTAAATACCAAGACCAGCTAGCATATTGGGTTAGTGAGCCAGATGCAGGACAATATGAAGCCATCAATAATGGTTTTGCAAAAACAACAGGGGAGATTATGGCCTGGATTAATTCCGATGACAAATATATGCCTTGGTGTTTTCAGCTAGTGAGTGAAATTTTTCAAGAGCTTCCCGAAGTAGAATGGCTCACAACGCTATTTCCTTTTGTTTGGGATGAAAAAGGACGACCAATGCGCTGCTTTTCAAGGGGGGGCTACAATCAACAAGGATTTTTAAAGGGAGACAACTTGCCAGATCAATGTATTCAACAAGAATCTGTTTTTTGGCGACGCACACTTTGGGAAAAAACAAATAGAGCTTTAAATTGCTCTTACAACCTAGCCGCTGACTTTGAATTGTGGAATAGATTTTTTCAAAAAGCCGATCTTTATAGTGTTCAATTTCCATTGGGAGGTTTTCGCTTACATGGCAATCAAAAATCATTATTGTATCGTCAACAGTATATCAAGGAAGCAAATGAAGCATTGGCTGGCGTTAATGGATATTACCCTAATAATTTTGAAATCTTTATTCGTTTAATTTTCAATAAATACATTACGATGCCTTATCCAATTCGACGTCTTCTTGTTAAACTGAAACTCAAAAAGCCTAATAAAATTTGTACTTATAGTCAGCAAGAAAAAAAATGGTATGTTGACTTAATTTAATTAATCTTAAGATGCAAAATAGTTCTTCATCTGTTTTTATTATTATCCCAGTTTACAACCGTAGGGAAATTACCTTGAAATGTTTAAATATACTTAAGGGTAATGGTGATTTAGATAAATATCATGTTGTTGTTGTTGATGATGGATCAATCGATGGCACCAGCCAGGCTATTGCTGAAAAATATCCCCAAATTATTATTCTCCAAGGAGATGGCAATCTTTGGTGGGCAGGCGCAATTAGAATGGGAATGGAATATGCCTGTAAAAAAGGTGCAGAGTACATTATTTGGCTAAATGATGATTGTTTTCCCAAACAAGGGACTATTAACACGCTGCTTTTTTTGTGCAATCAAAATCATAATCTAATGATTGGTTCACAATGCATTGACCCTGAAACTACCGAGCCTAGTTATGCAGGTATCTCCACAAAAAGAAAATTTTTTAAAACACTCAATTGTCCACCTAAATCAGTCATAAAATGCGATGCATTAAACGGAAATTTAGTATGTTTTCATAAAAAGATTGTAGATAAAATTGGTTATCCAGATAGTCAAAAATTACCTCATCACCTGGCAGATTTTGTTTATACGAACAATGCCTTTAAAAAAAACTTTGAGCTTGTTATTCATGGAGATGCTATTTCATTCTGTTCTAAAAATCCGATAAATGTATCATGGCTATATTCTAAAAAATCTTTTAAAGAGCATTGGCAAGGACTATTCTTAAAAAAATCGCCATCATACTGGAAAATACAAGTGACAGCTTATCGGTTAGTATTTGGAAATATTGGGATATTATATTATTTTTATCATGGTTTTTTAAAATTTTTAATTATTTACTTTATACTGAGACCATTGCCTGTAAACATTAAAAGAATTTTGAAGTCATAGCATGAAATATATTAAAGATAAAGCAAGCACTATAAAAGTTGGGGCATACATAACTAGTTACAAAGATACTTGTTGTACGCAAAAAATTATTGGCTCCCTTTTATTGCAGTCTCATAAAATAGATTTTGTATTTATAGTTGACAACTCTCCCAGTGATTTAAAGCTAGTCGTACCAGTTAATCATACTATTAAGTATTGTCCTGAAAATATTGGTGTGGCAGGAGGATTAAATATTGCAATCCAGTGGTTTTTAAATAAAAAATATGATTTTCTTTGGATATTTGATCAAGATAGTCTTCCTGAGTTTGACACATTAAAAATTTTGCTAAAAGAATTTGATTATCTTCAATCATCAAAAATACCCGTTGGAATAATTTCTCCTGCTATTGTTGATGTTCAGACTAAAAGCTTATTACTTTGTGGATACCGAACACCATTTAAATTAAACTGGCAGAATCCAAATCAGGATTATTTTTATAGAGAAAAACTTTATCAGTGTGATGTTGTTATTACTTCCGGCTCCTTAATTAATCTCCAAGCTGCTAAAAATATCCCTCTTCCTAATCCCGATTTATTCATTGACGGTGTGGACTGGGAATACTGCCTCAACATGAAAAAACATGGTTATCACGTCTGCGTTAGTGAAAAAACTACCATGCAACATAACTTTGGTACCTACTTAACCCATCTGAATCAAAATCATCCCATTTATATCTATTCTTCTCTCCGTTACTACTACATCAACCGTAATCATACCTACATCGAAACCCGTCTGTCCAATAACCCCTATTACAAAACCCTATCCTATCTCCATCGGCTCCAAAGTCTAATCAAAAAAATCGGCAAAATTATCATTTATGAACCTGATCAAAAACTGATCAAAATTTGGGCATCCTGCCTGGGCTTTTACCATGGCCTTATCGGCAAACTCGGCAAAACCTGGCTACCCTAGCCCCCATCGACTCTGCCTGTCCCAAGATTAAAATAGAACTGTTACCTTCCCTACCTATTCGTGGGTATTGAATAAACTCTGGTTAAAACCTTCCGTTAACTGCCAGTTATCCAACAACAAATAATGCTTTTAAACTTAAATAATTAAATAATGATAATGGAACCAGTCCAGCCCAAAACACGAGAGACAATTATACGAACATCGAGAAAGCAAAACGTCAAATTAATTGGAAGCCAAACAAAGCCAATCCTCATTTATTAAAACGGATTCGATTAAATCACCTCCCGGCCAACTCTACCATCAAAATCGATTATGGCTCCTGATGTTAACATCAGAGGGGATAGTAGAAACCGCATTCCCTCCTAGTAATCCATCCAATTACCTTAGCAATCCGGCCTTTAGTTACCTAGGCAAATTAGGGGAATTATTATCATGAATGAGCTATTAGAAATTTACATCGCTAGTTTGGACTATCCCAACGTCAGTGGCGCTGAACACCTAGAGCTATTAAATATTCGGGATCAAGTTGAAGAAATTGTTAACACATTTAGCACACGAGAAAAAAGAGAATTACGAGAAGAAGATAAAAAAATGTTAATTAATATGGCAACTATTTATCAAGAAATTTCTCGCTTTATTGATTTATCTAACTATCGAAGTGAGCATGGGATTTCCCCCCATCAATGGTGGTGGTATTTAGATGTTTTATCGTTTCTCCCTGACGATATTAGTTCCAACGTAGCCTGATCAAAAACTTCTTAAAATCTGGGCATCTTGTTTAGGTTTTTACCATGGCCTTATCGGCAAACTCGGCAAAACCTGGCTACCCTAGCCCCCATCAACCCTGCCTGACTCAGAGCTAAAATTGGACTGTCCCATTTTTGTCATCCCATGACCATCCCCCAAGAAGTCTGGCAAATCCTCGGCGAACTTTTCCAAGCCCAAAACAGTATATCCTGTTAGTCCTTCTCTAGTACACTCAAAACAAAATTGAACCATGCAACCTAAACACATTATTCTCGAAACCGATCAATTAGGAAACCTAAAAAATGTTCCTAAACTGCCCCCCAACAAAAAAATACAGGAAATTTTTCTTGTTCTTGATGATATTAATGAGTCAACTTTACTAGTCAACAGTACCCCTGCTAATTTAGTTGGGAAAGTACAAATACTGGGGGATATTTTCGATAGCGTCCCCGAAACAGATTGGGAAATATTGCAATGATAGTTCTGGATACCCACATTTGGCTCTGGTGGGTGAATGATGACCTCAATCAACTAGGAATCAAAAGAGTCGAGCTTTTGCAACAGACCATACCTTTGGCGGTCAGTGCTATCAGTTGCTTTGAAATCGCTTGGCTAGATCAGCATCAGCGGATTATCCTCCCCCAAAATAAAACAGATTGGTTTGACCAAGCCCTTGAGGGATCAAATATTTTACTTCTGCCGATTATCCCTAAGATTGCCCAAATAGCTGTTGAATTGCCAGAGCACCACCGTGATCCCCATGACCGTTTGATTATCGCCACTGCAATTTTCTATGATACCTACCTCATGTCGGCTGAATAAAAATTTCCGCAGTACTTAGAAATAAATAACAAATTGATATAGGGGGTGCATCCCACTTGGAGTAGTTCAAATTAATTAATTCGAGTCCTGTGTCTTCGATGTGCCTATCTCAAACGCTTTCATCACCGTGATTCAAATATATTATGCCAACAGAAACCTATTATCTTTATAGTTTCAAGAGGAGGAGAAATCTCCCAAGCTCGAATCACCCAAATTCAGCTCAAATGCTGTAACAACAACCAATAACTAATTTCCTAAAAACGATGATTTCTAACCCTTCTGTCCCCAACCTTTATGAAGACGATTATGTCGCTTGGTTAGATACTACCCTTAACCAACTTAAAAACCATGACATCGAACAGCTTGACTGGGACAATTTAACTGAAGAAATAGAAGCATTGGGACGGGAACAACGCCACAAAGTCGAAAGTTATTTACTCCGACTACTGATTCATTTACTGCTTTATCAATATTGGTACTCCGAAAAAGAATGGTCAGGGAAAGGTTGGGAAAAAGAAATTGATAACTTTCGCTTAGAACTGGATCTACTGCTAGAATCCAAAGTTCTCTTTAATCATCTCACGACAATTCTGGAGAAGGATTATCAAAAAGCCCGCAAAAGTGCCATTCGCAAATCAAAATTGTCCCCTGAAATATTTCCATTGACTTGTCCCTATACCCTAGAACAAATCCTCGATCCCGACTGGCTACCTTAACAATAGAGCTAATCGACAATGCCATACTCTGCAAATTTCCCCAACTCACCCAAGAGAAACTCCGCGCTATGTTTGATCTCGCCGAAATTAAACAAACCCGAGTGTATCAGGATGCGAAGCAAGAGGGAAAATTGGAAGGCAAATTGGAGGGAAGACTAGAAGGTAAGCTTGAAGCTGTCCCCCTCCTCTTCCAAGCCGGACTATCTCCAGAAAGGATCGCCCAAAAACTGAATTTGGACTTGGGTTTGATTGAAAAAGTTATTTCGTCCCATTAAAAACCCATTAAAAAGTTGATACTAGGGCAAAGAAAATAACCCTCTCAAAAAATACCATTTCACTGGACAAGACAACGACTTCAACTCCGGCAAATCAAACAATCCCATCACTTGTTGAAATTCCCGCCAGCGTCGCCGTCGCAATTGTCGCCACGCCCCCGCCAAAATATATTGATGGAAAAATGACCCTTTGCAAAACTCAATATCCTTTGCCGTCAAAATATTTAACTGCTCCAACTCCCCAAACAACTTCAGCAAAATATTCACCGTCTCTCTATGAAATGAACCCATGGTGAGTGCTTGGCCATGTACCCGATAGGCCACCGTGGCTTCCCGACAACAATACACTCCATACCGGGCAAGTAACCGCATCCACATTTCCAGATCACAGGGTTCCCGCCAGTCCGGATTGAAATAACCCACCTCCGTGAATAAGTCCCGTCTAATTACCATGGCCGGGAAACGGACAAACGAAGAATCGGAAAAAAGCCGTATTAATGCATCGTGGGGGGGCAAAAGTTTATCTTGTCTAAACCCTTGCCGCTTCATGACCCGTTCTTGGGCATCCACCACCAGGACCCCAAATAATAAAACTGGGTATTGGTTCCCTAACCCTTGCAACTTATTGACCAGCCGACCTAATCCCTGGGGTAAAAAAAAATCGTCGTCGTGGAGAACCATCACATACTGCCCCGTCGCCCATTGAATAGCCCGGTTCCAGTTTTGGGCCATGCCCAACGGTTGTTGATGGTGTTCGTAGCGCCAAGACAATGACCAATTTTTTAACACCTCAGCGGCGATCGCCTGCCCCCGGTCAGTGTCGGAATCATCGGTAATGACCACCTCTATATCAGTGCCATCCCCAATGGCGATCGACTCCAAACCCCGTCTGAGCCAACCAGGGCGGTTATAGGCAGGAATACAAACACTCAATAAGGGCTTTTTAGGCATTACTTTCCTTTCTCCTAGCCCGCCCCATCCATGGCCAAGCCGTTTGAAATTAGGATCGACCGATTATGGGGATTATCCCCTTAGCCCTGTAGCCAGCGGGCCGCATCCTTGGCGTGGTAGGTCAGAATTAGATCCGCCCCGGCCCGTTTAAAGCTGGTGAGGGTTTCCAGAGTTACTTTTTGCTCATCAATCCAACCGTTGAGGGCCGCCGCTTTCACCATGGAATATTCCCCAGAAACGTTATAGGCCGCCACTGGTAGATTGGTCATTTCCTTAATGCGCCAAATAATATCCATATAGGACAGAGCCGGTTTGACCATCACCATATCCGCTCCCTCGAGCAAATCTAATTCAACTTCTTTCAGGGCTTCCCGACTATTGCCTGGATCCATTTGGTAGGTCCGGCGATCGCCGAATTGGGGGGAGGAATCCGCCGCATCCCGGAAGGGGCCGTAATAGGCCGAGGCATACTTAGCTGCGTAGGAAAGAATGGGAATATTTTGGAAATCATGGTCATCCAAGGCTTCCCGAATGGCCTGGACAAAACCATCCATCATCCCCGAAGGAGCAATGATATCCGCCCCAGCATTGGCCTGGGACACAGCGGTTTTTTTCAACAATTCCAGGGTGGGATCGTTCAACACCCGGCCGGTTAAATCCCCCGTCTCCAGATAGCCACAGTGGCCATGGCTGGTATATTCACACAAACAAGTATCAACAATTACCACCAAATCTGGCACTGCTTTTTTCACCGCCTCCGTCGCCTTTTGGACAATGCCGCAATCATGCCAAGCTCCAGTGGCATCAGTATCCTTATCTTCAGGAATACCAAAGAGGATAATGGCGGGAATACCCAAATCCCGTACTTCCTTCGCTTCATCGACAATTTTGTCCACCGATAATTGGTACACCCCCGGCATGGATACCACTTCTTTGGCTACACTGCTACCGGGAACGGCAAACAGGGGGTAGATCAAATCATTAACGGTGAGGGTATTTTCCCTGACCATGCGGCGGAGAACATCGTTTTGGCGCAGACGGCGGGGACGGGTGGTGGGAAACATAATGGTGCCTAAATATTTTGCTTAATGTAGTTTTTTTAAAATTTTTAGAGTAAAAGCCTGGCCCTAGCGATTAATTAACGTTGCTAGTTGACCAATTTTTGCCCCCTAAACCAACCCACTAACGCGACTGCAATGCTGGGGGACTTTTCCCTAGTTTCCCCCCCAGTTGGGGGGCGGGGGGCTTGTAAAACACTCTCTCAGTTAACTTGAAGATGGATTAGATCAGCTTGACAAACCGCAGGCCGTAGAGGAGACCAAGGGCGACCCCGGTAAAAACAGCAATATAACCAATGAAAATGCCAACACCAGCGGCCATAATTTTGTTCCTCGCTTTGATAAAAACGTTGTAATTGTTTGCTATTGTACGATCCAGCGCCACCGATTGAACCAGCAACTTATGGCCACCACCATCCCCGTTCCCCTGCCCCAGTCCCCTTATCAAGTACAGATTGCGCCGGGAGGATTGGCGGAAATTGCGAGCCACTTGGCTCCCCTCGGTTTGGGCCAAAAAATTATGGTGGTATCCAACCCGGAAATTTATGACCACTACGGTGAAGTTGTCATTCAAGCTTTACAAAGGGCGGGCTATGAGGTTTTTCAGCATTTAATTCCCGCCGGGGAAACCCACAAAACCCTGGCTTCCATTAATGAGCTTTACGATGTCGCTTTCCAAGCCAATTTGGAACGCAATTCCACCCTGCTGGCCCTGGGGGGCGGCGTCATTGGTGACATGACCGGGTTTGGGGCGGCTACATGGCTCCGGGGTATTAATTTTGTCCAGGTACCCACTTCTTTGCTGGCCATGGTGGATGCTTCCATTGGCGGTAAAACGGGGGTGAACCATCCCCAGGGGAAAAATTTAATTGGGGCTTTTTACCAGCCCCGCTTGGTGTACATTGACCCCACCGTGTTAAAAACCCTGCCGGAACGGGAATTTCGAGCGGGTATGGCGGAAGTGATTAAATACGGCGTGATTTGGGACCCAGAATTATTTACAGCCTTAGAAGAAGCAAACGATTTATCGAGCATCGATCACCTGGCCCCGGCATTGCTAACCCAAATTATCCAACGCTCTTGCCAGGCAAAAGTGGATGTGGTCAGCCAAGATGAGAAGGAAGCAGGGCTACGGGCCATCCTCAACTACGGCCATACCGTCGGCCATGGGGTAGAAAGTTTAACGGGTTACGGAGTGATTAACCATGGGGAAGCGGTGGCCATTGGCATGGAAGCGGCGGCCAAAATTGCCCATTACCTGGAACTGTGCGACCAAGACCTCGGCGATCGCCAACGGCAACTATTGCTCAAAACTAAATTACCCACGGAGATACCCCCATCCCTGGCGGTGGAAGATTTGCTGGCTAGTTTACTGCACGACAAAAAGGTCAAAGCTGGTAAAGTTCGCTTTATTCTCCCCACGGCGATCGGGCAGGTGATCATGAGTGATGCGGTCACGGGGGAAGTCATCAAGGCTACTGTGCTGTAATTTCTTCTACGCTCTAGTAAGTGATACTATTTTTTCCCATTCCCCAACGATCCGTTGAGGCAAATTTTTCCATTGAGGAAAATTGAGATCACCACAGTTGTTCTACTAATCCCTCCAGCCCAAATTAAGCTTCTGGGCAACCGAAAGATCAACCCAAAGTAGGGTTAGGGCATTGTTAAAGATATGTAACAATATGGCAACGACGGCCGGGTTGAAAGCCAGTCTTCGCCGCTGAACCGCCTTTGTGCCTACCATGTTTGTCGATTTTTTCATTAAACGCCCCGTTTTTGCCAGCGTTTGCGCCATTATCATCCTCTTGGTGGGAATGATCAGCTTGGTCAATCTCCCCGTGGCCCAGTTTCCCGAAATTGCCCCCACAGCCATTCAGGTGACTTCCAACTACAGCGGCGCCAATGCGGAGGTGGTGGAGAGGGCCGTTACCGACATTTTGGAGCGGCAAATCAATGGGGTGGAAGGCATGCGCTACATCAGCTCCACCAGTAGTAACGATGGCACCAGCAGCATCACTGTCACCTTTGACCGCAGTCAGAATAAAGATATTGCCGCCGTTGACGTACAGAATCGGGTGGCCCTCGCTTCCCCTCAGTTGCCAGAATCAGTCAATCGCACAGGGGTGAGGGTTAACAAAGAATCGAATGCGCTCTTGCTGGGCATTGGCATCACTAGCCCCAATGGTCAGTATGACAACGTTTTCTTGAGCAACTACGCCGACCGCTACCTGGTGGATCCTCTCCGTCGGATCACTGGGGTGGGGAATGTGCGGATTTTCGGGGAACGGCTCTATGCCATGCGTCTTTGGGTCGATCCGATGAAACTAGCGGCCCAACAGTTGACCATGGAGGATCTAAGCCAAGCCCTGAGGGAACAAAACCTCCAGGTGGGGGCTGGGCAAATTGGGGCGGAACCGGCGCCGCCCGGGCAGGAATACCAACTTGATTTACGGGCTAGCAGTCAGTTGGCTGATTTGGGGGACTTTGAAAATTTAATTGTTAAATCGGGCCCCAGTGGCTCTGTGGTTAGGTTTAAGGACATTGGCCGGGTGGAACTGGGGGCGGAGAATTACAATAGCTTTTTGCGCTTTCGGGGCCAGGAAGCGGTGGGGCTAGGTATTTACCAACTATTGGATAGTAATGCCCTGGAAGTTGCCCGCTTGGTTAAAGACGAAATGGCCCGGCTGGCGGAAAATTTTCCCGAAGGCATTGAGTACAACGTGGCCTTTGACACCACTGAATTTGTCCAGGAGTCCCTGTTTGAGGTGGTAAAAACCCTCTTAATTGCGGTGGCCCTGGTAATTTTGGTCATTCTGGTTTTTCTCCAGGACTGGCGATCGGCTTTAATTCCCGCTTTGACCATTCCCCTGGCGCTCATTGGCACCTTTGGTTTTGTTAAACTGTTTGACTTTTCCATCAATAGTCTGACTTTGTTTGGCTTAACTTTGGCCACGGGGATGGTGGTGGACGATGCCATCATTGTGGTGGAGCAGATTAGCCGTTTTATTAAGGTGAAGCACGAAGACCCCCGACAGGCGGCCCAGGAGGCCATGGGGGAATTGACGGGGGCAGTAATTGCCACTTCCTTGGTGTTGATGGCGGTATTTATTCCGGTGGCGTTTTTTCCGGGGACCACAGGGGCTTTATACCAACAATTTGCTCTCACCATTGCCTTTTCGATTCTCCTGTCCACTTTTTTGGCCCTCACCCTTACCCCTTCCCTCTGTGCCCTACTGTTGCGGGAAGGCCAGGAACCTCCAGCGGCGATCGCCTGGTTTTTTAATTGGTTTAACCGGCGGCTGGAGCGGGTACGTCAACTCTATGGCGGCGCTCTGCAGAGGTTAGTTAAGTTTAAGGCCATGGTAGTGGGGGTTTTTGTGCTCCTACTGGGGGCCACGGCCTGGTTTTACTTAACAGTGCCCACCGCTTTTTTACCGGACGAAGACCAGGGCTATTTCATCACCATCATTCAGGCTCCCCAGGGGGTGTCTTTGCAATACACCAGTCGAGTCATGGCCCAGGTGGAAAAGGAGCTATTGGCAGTGCCAGAGATAACGGCAACTTTTGCGGTGGGGGATTTAGCTTTAGTGGTAATAGCCCCAACCAGGGCATCATTTTCTCCCGCCTCAAACCCTGGGGTGAGCGCCCAGCCCCCAATCAGTCGGTGCAGGCTATCATCGGCCAAATGTTTGGTAAGTTTTCCCAAATTCCCGAAGCCAACATTTTTCCCCTTAATCCACCCCCCATCCGGGGACTAGGGCAGTTTGGTGGCTTTGATTTCCAGCTACAGGATCTACGGGTTAACAGTGAATTGGATACCATGGTGGGCACCATGGGACAGATTTTGGGGGCCGCGAACCAAAGCCCAGATTTACAGCGGGTGTTCAGCACTTTCCAAGCCAATAGTCCCCAATTGATTGTGGATGTGGATCGCAATCGGGCCAAAAGCTTGGGGGTTCCCGTGGATCAAATTTTCCAGACCATGGAAACGGCCTTGGGCTCTAGCTATGTGAACGATTTTGTTTTGCAGGGCCGCACCTATCGGGTTTACCTCCAGGCTGACGAACAGTTCCGCAGTAGCCCAGAGGATATTAACCGACTCTATGTGCGTAGTGAATCCGGCACCATGATTCCCATGGCCAATCTGGTCAAGGTTACCCAAGGGGTGGGGGCACCGATCATCACCCATTACAACCTATTCCGTTCCATTGCCATTACGGGGTCGGCTAACCAGGGGGTAAGTACGGGGCAAGCGATGAATGCCATGGCGGCGATCGCCCGTCAAGTGATGCCACCGGGGTTTGATTTCCAGTGGTCGGGCATTTCCTTGGAGGAGGTTACTTCCCAGGGGCAGGCACCGATCATTTTCGGCTTGGGTTTATTGTTTGTTTTCCTGGTGTTGGCCGCCCAATACGAAAATTATGTTGACCCAGTAATCATTCTTTTGAGTGTGCCCCTAGCCATTCTGGGGGCGTTGATGGCCCAGAGTTTGCGCGGTTTTCCCAACGATGTGTACTGTCAAATTGGTTTGGTAATGCTCATTGGCCTGGCCAGTAAAAACGCCATCCTGATTGTGGAATTTGCCAACCAACTCAGGGAACAGGGCTACTCCATTGTTAAAGCGGCCCTAGAAGCGGCCCAGGATCGTCTCCGTCCCATTTTGATGACTGGCTTTTCCACCTTGTTTGGTATTTTCCCCCTGGCGATCGCCACTGGAGCGGGGGCCGGTAGTCGGCAAGCGTTGGGCACAGCGGTGTTTGGCGGGATGTTGGTGGCCACCTTCCTGAGCTTGTTTGTGGTGCCGGTTTTATACATTGTGGTGAAAACCATCAGTGGGCAACTTTTGGCCCCTAAATCCCCCCCATCGGAGCCTCTCCCCGAAGCCCAACCCCAGAGCCCGGCCCCAGCGCCCCACCAGAATGGCTAAAATGTGTGAAAAGAGAACAAACCTGGTTTTATTGCCACAGCTAGCTTTTTAGTCAAAATTAGCCAATGAATCTCGACACCATTCAACAGGATCTGGCAGAGCTTTCTCCTGAAGCTCAGGAAATTGTTTTTGATTTAATCGAAAGCCTCAAGGAAAATCATGTTGCAAACACATCAGTTTATTCAACAGACTGGTCAGATTTTATTGGTTGCATAGATGCAGAACCCGATCTTTCTAGAAAATATAAAACTTATTTGAACTGTGAATTAGAAAAAAAACATGATCATTGTTGATACTGGCTTTTGGCTTGCCTTAGCTAATAAAAATGATGAGGTTCATATCCCGGCAGTGAATGTGTTTTACTCTTTACAAGAAGAGCAATTTATAACGACTTGGTGTGTTGTTACTGAAACTTGCTATCTACTACAAAATCGGGTTGGAATTAATGCACCGCAGGCATTTATTAGAAAAATTGGCACAGGAAAACTCAATATATTTGACATCAAACCCAGTCATTGCCCCCGCATTGAGCAACTTATGACAAAATATCGTGACTTGCCAATGGATCTTGCCGATGCATCTCTGGTGATCTTGGCAGAAAACCTTGGTCATGGTCGTATTCTTTCGATTGATTATCGAGATTTTAGTATCTATCGCTGGAAAAATACCAAGCCATTTCAAAACTTATTTATTTTTCCAAAATCCGAATAAGTACCTAGGATTATCAGTCCATAAAAATTTATAAAAAAGATGTAAAAGCCCAGGTTAAATTGGTTAGAATACATTAAGAAATATTTCACTCATTCCTGAAAAAATCACTATGGCCCCCACCCTGCTCCTCTCCCAGGATTTACCCAGCCTCAACTACACCACCCCTGGCGATCGCCTCGATGGTAGATGGCAGGAATCCCTATCCACATTGCTGGGTTTGGGCAGGGCCGCCGGAGCCGATTTTGTCGAATTTTTCCTCGAAAAGGTCAATTACGTCAGTTGCCTAGCCGAAGATGATGCCATCACTAGCCTCACCCCCAAGCTTTCCAGCGGTTGTGGCGTCCGGGTTTATAAGGGCAAAGGAGACTGCTACGTCAGCACCAATGACCTTTCCTTTAGTGGCCTCCGCGCCGCCCTGGAAAAAGGCCTATCCATTTTGGGGTTAACCTTGCCGGCTGGCCAATCCTTTGTGCCTGAACTGAACCTGGAAATGTTACGGGACTATGCCGGAGCCAAGGAAAAAGACCAATGGTTACACCGTTGTAGCCCCATGCAGGAAATGAGTGATATTTTGCTGGGGGCCAACCAAAAATTAGACCGCTATGCTAGCCATGCCCAATCACGGCGGGCCGCCTATTTTCGTGATTGGCAGGAGGTTTTGGTGGCGGCCAGTGACGGTACCTTTGCCAGGGATATCCGCCTCACCCAATCCGTGGGATTTTCCCTCTTTTGTGCCGATGGTGAACACCGCACTTCCATGAGTAAGCGTTCCGGGGACACCAGTAACCCAGACTATTTACGCACTTGGGATGCGGAAACTGCGGCCCAGGAAGTGGCTGAATCCGCCGGGAAAATGCTCTACGCTGATTACGTGGAATCGGGCAACTATCCCATCATTATGGCCAACCAGTTCGGGGGGGTAATTTTCCACGAAGCCTGTGGTCACCTGTTGGAAACCACCCAAATTGAGCACAAAACCACTCCTTTCCTGGATAAAAAAGGGGAAAAAATTGCCCATGAAAATCTCACTGCTTGGGACGAAGGGCTGACCGATAAGGCCTTTGGCACCATTGATATGGACGATGAAGGCATGCCCACCCAGCGTACTCTGTTAATTGAAAACGGCATTTTGAAAAACTTCATTGCCGATCGCACCGGTTCCCTTCGCACCGGCCATCCCCGCACCGGCAGTGGTCGTCGGCAAAGCTATGCCTATGCAGCCGCTTCCCGCATGCGTAACACCTACATTGCCCCCGGCAATTATTCGGTGGATGACATTTTTAATTCCGTCGACAAGGGGATTTACTGTAAACAAATGGGGGGCGGTAGCGTCGGAGCCACGGGGGAATTTAACTTTGCGGTTTCTGAGGCTTACCTGGTGGAAAACGGTAAGTTGACTAAACCCCTCAAAGGCGCAACGTTAATTGGCACAGCCACGGAAATTATGAATAAAATTTCCATGTCTTCCCAGGATTTAGGTTTGGCGGCGGGGTTTTGTGGTTCCGTCAGCGGCAGTGTTTATGTCACCGTCGGTCAGCCCCACATTAAGGTTGATGGCATTACGGTGGGCGGACGCTAGGTTTTTCCCAATTGCCCAAAACTTCTAAAACCCCCCAGTTCAGCCTAGGGTAAGGGCGGAAACAAAGCGTTCAATGCCGGCTAGATCCCGATGAATGCGGATATCTTGATAGGTTCTATTCTTCCTTAACAGTTCAGCAACGGTGGGGGCTTGGCCGGCCATGATTTCCACCAACCAAAAACCACCGGGCTTTAAATGGGCTGGCGATCGCCGAATTAATTGCTCCACCGCCTGTAAACCATCGGGGCCACCGTCTAAAGCTAAAAGGGGTTCATGGTTAATCACTTCCGGCTGTAACTGGGGTAGTTCCCGTTCGGGAATGTAGGGAGGATTGGATACCATACCCTGCACCTGGCCCTGGAGATGTCCTAAAGGTTCCCACCAATAGCCTTGATGGAATTGAATCCGATCGCCAAGTTGATGACGTTGGGCATTTTCCCTGGCGATCGCCAACGCTGGGGCACTGCAATCCACTCCATGGACTAGGGCGTGGGGAAAGAGGGAAGCTAAACCTAGGGCCAGGGCTCCACTGCCGGTACCTAGATCCACCCAATGGTCGGGGGAGTCCCTTAACCCCCACTGGTAACTTTGATTTTGTACTATATCAATAATTAACTCTGTTTCCGGACGGGGAATTAGCACATCAGCGGTAACTTTGAGGTCAAAATTGCGCCATCGGGTGTGCCCCAACAGGTATTGCACTGGGTATTTCTCCTCCACTCGTTTCTGCCAGCCCTGTTGGATATTTTCCCAAGGTTCCCGGAGGCTAACTTGCCGTTGACCAAAATCTTGCAACCGTAGGGTTAAGCGGTCTAAGTCCGTCCACCCCTGCAATAACCAATCCAGTTCCCCCACTTCAATGCCATTGGAGATCGCCATTTGTCGGGCTGTGGCATACCAACAGGCAAATTCTTCACCGGAGACAAAGCCCTTAGTCATCGTTTTCACTGGCAACTATAAGTACATTAAATAGATGGCAAAATCCCAAAATTGATTGGGGAAAGGACAAAAGAATTATTCTCGCTCCTAGAAAGATGCTAGTAGAATACGGTGGAGGTTGTCCCCCGGAACCCCAAGCAAATGGTTATTCCTCCCCCAATTTCCCATGTCCGTTATCAGTCCCTGCCTACGCATTCTGCTCATTGAAGACAACCCAGCGGAAGCCCGCCTACTACAAGAAATTCTTAAGGGTTCCCCTACGGAAAACTTCGAGTTTAAGCATGTGCAAAGGTTGGGGGATGCCTTGGCAATTTTAGACCGGGGGGACAAGTTCGACATTATTCTGCTGGATTTGACCCTACCAGACAGCCAAGGGTTGGATTCTCTACCCAAGCTCCAAAAGCATCAACAGCAATTACCAGTTATTGTCCTCACCCACCACCAGGACGAAGCTTTGGCCTTAGAAGCAGTGAGGCAGGGGGCCCAGGACTATTTGGTCAAAAGGGATGTTAGCCTTGACGTGCTTCTGCGTTCTGTCCACTATGCTATCCAACGTCATTGCCTAGCTCGGGAATTGGCGGTGGAAAACCAGACCCTCAATGCCAACCTCAAGCGTCAAGAAAGGGAATTATCCGAGGCGAAAGCAGCCAATAAGCTCAAGTCGGAGTTTGTTTCCATGCTCTCCCATGATTTCCGTAATCCCCTCAATACAATTCTGCTATCAGCGGGGCTCCTGGAAGAAAGTGGCGATCGCCTGAGTAAAGGGCAACAACATAATTATTTCAACATGATCCGCACCGCCATCAAGGATTTGGATGAATTGTTATCGGAGGTTTTACTGCTGGGAAAAACGGAAAATGGGCAGCTCAGTTGTCAATTTGAAGCTCTCGATTTACTTTACTTTTGCCAGGATTTAATGCGTTTGGTGAACAGTGCCCAGCGCCAACCCAGGCCAATTCATTTCCACACCAAGGGCAATTTGCAGCAGGGGGTATGGGATGCCCATTTATTGCGCCACATTATCTGTAATCTCCTCAGCAATGCCATTAAATATTCCCCTGCCCCCACGCCAATTTTGTTTGACGTCATTGCCAAAGATAAAACCATGATCTTTCGGGTCGCCGATCAAGGCATTGGCATTCCTCCCCAGGCCATGGCGGAATTATTTAATCCCTTTTTCCGGGCGGACAATGTGGAAGGGGTAACGGGTACCGGGCTAGGGCTGGCGATCGTGCAACGCTGTGCCAATATCCACGGTGGAGAAGTGAAAGTGGAAAGTAAAGAAGGGGAAGGATCCTGTTTTACGGTGCGTTTACCGATTTTGGAAATGGACGACAATGGCGATCGGGTCAGCTCCTAAAAAACGGGTGAAATTCCATACAGCGGTGGCCGAGTCGGGGCGGTCAAAAGAGGAATAGGAGGGGACTGAGATGGAGAAAATTCTATTTTTTTCCATGTTTAAGAGAGAAGTGGAAACGCTGAAACCCTTGATTTTACAGGTTTTTGGGGACTGACATGCCCTGGAGATTTCCCTATGCTGTAGTTATTGAAAGCAAAGGAACACCACACCATGTTCGCCTCCACCAACTACACCACCACCGCCATTCGCAACTACACCATCGCCGCTGTGACCGTTTTAACCTTGAGCATGGGCATCGGTGAACTATTTAATAATCCCAATCGTATTGCTACCCAAAACACCATTGACAATTACAGTTCCTACATCGGTGCTGGTTTGGTCAGCTATGCCCAGTCTTCCCTTAAATAAACCAAGGTTTCCAGTCTTTTATCCCCCTTGCTCCATAGCCTGCCAGGAGTCGCAGTCCGAAAAATTATTAGTTAACCTTAACTAAAAAGCAAAAAATATTTAATCAGAAAAGCAAAGTTTGCAGAAGGAAATAATTAATTGATTAATCGGTAGCATCAGCCCACTGTTGCATTGCCCCACTAAAACCCATTAACTGTTGATAGTGCCCCAATAAGCGCTGTTGGTAATGCTGTCGTCGCTCTGGGGAACGGGCCGATCGCCAGAAGATTAATTCCGTCGAGAGTAGGCGTAGGGTTCTTTGTAATTCCGTTTGTATTGATGACCATGGTTGCGATCCCTGGACAGGAAATTCATCCGCTGTGACGCTGAGGAAATGCTCCCGCAGGAAATCCCCTAATTCGTTAATTTGCTTGGCCACCGTTGCCACCTCAGCCCCAGGGTCGGCCATGGTCAACTGACACTGCTCCAGCAATTGCTGTAATTCCCTAAGGCGATCGGGTAAATCAGATGGTAGCGTAGACGACATTGCTCTGGGGGATTTGGCGGGCGTTGGGCGGATCAAGGTTAAAATAATGTTAAGGCTTGCTGATATTAATTCAGATCTGTCGGAACTGTATCGTTAAACTCCCTAGGATATCTTCTGGGGAGAGTACGGCTTTTACATCTCCATCGCAATAAGGAGCAAAAAATCACTAATAGCCATTAACATTAATCCTTAAATCCTGCACCGATACAGGAATGTCTGTTAAAAGATAAATACGGGATTTTGAAAAGTTTAATGGCTGATACTATCTATTTCCCTATTAATCGGCAATTATCGGCTCCTTTAGTCGTTTATCCCTGTTTTATACCTATTTATACCTAGTTAGTGCAAGCTACTCTAACACCCTCCCCAAAACTATGAATGCCGTCGCCGCACTGCCCACCCCCACCATCCAGACCACTTGCCCCCAAGATATCCACGATATCGAATTGCCCCAGTGGTTAGAGGATTGTTTACAGCAGTGGCAAAGGGAGGTGGAACAGGGCCAGGACGAAACAACAGCGCCCCATTGTTTAATCTGTCGAGCTTTCTGTTTTGCCTACGATCTCCATGCCCAACAGCGGCGTAAATCCGGGGAACCCTACATTGCCCATCCAGTGGCGGTGGCGGGGCTACTGCGGGACCTGGGGGGGATGAAGCAATGATTGCGGCGGGATTTTTGCATGATGTGGTGGAAGATACGGACATTAACATTGAACAAATTGAAGCTTTGTTTGGGGAAGAAACGGCGAGTTTGGTGGAGGGGGTAACTAAACTTTCTAAATTTAATTTTTCTAGTACGACGGAACATCAAGCGGAAAATTTCCGGCGCATGTTTTTGGCCATGGCCAAAGATATTAGGGTGATTGTGGTCAAATTAGCCGATCGCCTGCACAATATGCGGACTTTAGATGCGTTAAATGCCGAAAAACAACGGCGCATTGCGAGGGAAACCAAGGATATTTTTGCTCCTTTAGCTAACCGTTTGGGAATTTGGCGCTTTAAGTGGGAATTGGAAGATCTTTCCTTCAAATATCTAGAACCGGATTCCTACCGCAAAATTCAGTCCCTGGTGGTAGAAAAAAGAGGTGATCGGGAATCCCGTCTGGAAACCGTTAAGGATATGTTGCGCTTCCGCCTGCGGGATGAGGGCATTGAGAATTTTGAGCTCCAGGGCCGCCCCAAACATCTCTACGGCATTTATTACAAAATGACCAACCAGAATAAAGCCTTTGAGGAAATTTATGACATTGCCGCCCTCCGCATCATTGTCGAAAGCAAGGGGGAATGTTACCGGGCTCTGTCGGTGGTGCACGACGTCTTTAAACCCATTCCAGGGCGCTTTAAGGATTACATCGGTTTACCCAAACCCAACCGTTATCAATCTCTCCACACCACGGTTCTAGGACTGACTAGCCGTCCTCTGGAAATCCAAATCCGCACCGAAGAAATGCACCATGTGGCGGAGTACGGGATTGCGGCCCACTGGAAATATAAGGAGAGTGGTGGATCTGAAAATGCGACCCTGAGCTCTACCGATGAAAAATTTACTTGGTTGCGGCAACTGCTGGACTGGCAGAGTGACCTCAAGGATGCCCAGGAGTATGTGGAAAATCTTAAACAAAATCTCTTTGACGATGACGTTTATGTATTTACCCCCAAGGGAGAAGTAATTTCCCTGGCCCGGGGAGCAACGCCGGTGGATTTTGCCTATCGCATCCACACTGAGGTAGGGCACCATATGAAAGGGGCTCGGGTTAATGGCCAATGGTTAGGGGTAGATACCAGACTAAAAAATGGCGACATTGTGGAAATTGTCACCCAAAAGAATTCCCACCCCAGTTTAGATTGGCTCAATTTTGTTGTTACCCCCAGTGCCCGTCACCGTATCCGCCAATGGTTTAAACGTTCTCGCCGGGATGAGAATATTCTCCGAGGCCGGGAATTGTTGGAAAAAGAATTGGGCAAAACTGGTTTGGAAGCCCTGCTGAAATCGGAGCCGATGCAAAAAACAGCAGAGCGCTGTAATTACCAAAATGTGGAAGATTTATTGGCGGGTTTGGGCTACGGGGAAATTACTTCCAATTCCGTAGTCAACCGTCTGCGGGAAAATAATGTTAATAACGTTAAAAATAACCAGTCCAGCCAGGAAGTTACCCTCGCCAGTTCCCCCCAAGTCCATCCCACTGCTCCCCCGGCCACCGGTAAAGATAATTCTCCGATCGCCGGCATTGAAGGCTTGCTTTATCACATTGCTGGGTGCTGCCATCCGTTACCAGGGGAACCCATTATGGGTGTAGTCACCAGGGGAGCCCGGGGTATTTCCATCCATCGCCAGGGTTGCCATAATCTTGAACAAATGGACGGCGATCGCCTAATTCCAGTGCGGTGGAATCCCAACAACAATAATCACCAAACCTATCCGGTGGATATTGTCATTGAAGCCATTGACCGGGTAGGGGTGCTGAAGGATATCCTTTCCCGCCTCAGCGACAATCACATTAACGTCCGCAACGCCGATGTTAAAACCCATTTGGGTAGGCCTGCGATCATTAGCCTCAAAATTGATATTAAAGACTATCAACAACTGTTGGGCATCATGGCCAAAATTAAAAATATGAGTGATGTTATGGATCTGCGTCGGTTAATCTCCGGTTAGTTTGGCTACCTGGCCGATCCCCATCCCCTGCTAGAGGATATGTGTAAATCCTGACATTGGAGAGTTGGGAATTTTGGGTGCAGCAATAGAGGAAATGCTCCCATGGCTTACCCAAAATTGATAAAAAAAATCTCCTGAAATCCAGGAGATCGAAAGATTCTTAAGTACAAAGTGAGTCCGTAAACCGTAAACAGTTCTAGGTGCCGGAAGCCCAGGAATTGATGTATTCCACCTGTTCGGGGGTCAAGCTGTCAATGGCAATGCCCATGGCTTGGAGTTTCAAACGGGCAATTTCTTGATCCACTTCCACGGGAATGGAGTGCATGCCAGGCTCCAGTTGACCTTGGTTTTTGACCAAATGCTCACAGGCCAGGGCCTGGTTAGCAAAGCTCATGTCCATCACTGCACTGGGGTGACCTTCAGCGGCGGCCAGGTTAACCAAACGACCTTCGCCAATCACAATAATAGATTTGCCATTGGGGAGAATATATTGCTCCGTGAAGTTCCGAACTTCTTTAACTTCCTTGGCTTGTTCCTTGAGGGATTTGAGGTCAATTTCAATGTCAAAGTGGCCAGAGTTACAAACGATCGCCCCATCTTTCATGACAGCAAAATGCTCAGGACGAATGACGTGTTTGTTGCCGGTAACGGTGATGAAAATATCTCCCTGTTGGGCGGCTTCGGCCATGGGCATGACTCGGAAACCATCCATGGCCGCTTCGATCGCCGGTACGGGACTAATTTCGGTGACAATTACGTCAGCCCCCATACCTTTGGCCCGCATGGCGACCCCTTTACCACACCAGCCATAGCCTGCTACCACAATGGTTTTACCGGCTAGGAGAATATTGGTGGCGCGGATAATGCCGTCCAGGGTGGATTGCCCCGTACCATAACGGTTGTCGTAGAAATGCTTAGTGTCCGCATCGTTAACGTTCATGGCGGGGAAGGTGAGTACCCCATCGTTGAACATGGCTCGCAGACGCACAATACCAGTGGTGGTTTCTTCGGTGGTGCCAATGATGTCACCCATTTGGTGTTGCCGTTCCTGAATTAGGGTAGCTACCACGTCGCTACCGTCGTCAATGATGATGTTGGGGCGGTGATCCAGGGCAATTTGCACATGGCGGTGATAGGTCTCGTTGTCTTCCCCTTTGATGGCGTAAACGGGAATACCGTAATCAGCGACCAAACAGGCAGCCACGTCATCTTGGGTAGAGAGGGGATTACTGGCAATCAATAAAGAATCGGCTCCCCCAGCATGGAGGGCGATCGCCAAGTTAGCGGTTTCGGTGGTAACGTGACAGCAGGCCACCAAACGGATACCAGCGAAGGGTTTTTCCTGGGCAAAACGTTCCCGAATTTGCTTTAGAACGGGCATTTCCCGGGCCGCCCATTCGATGCGCTGACGACCTTGGGGAGCGAGGCTAATATCTTTAATATCGTATTTCTGTTTAACGGGCGTTGCTACCATACGGAGTAATTCCTAAGAACTTTGCTTGAATGTGATATAACTTAACATTTTATCGGTCTGGAATGGCGATCGCCCCTTTGGCTGTTGACAGACTTGTTAACGTAGACTTGTAAATTTTTAATCTGCTCCTAAATTTCCCCACTAAAGCTCCGGCGATCGCCATGAGTTCACACTTATCCCTCCATAATTGGGGCCAGGGGGCTTTTTAAGTAGATTCTTGGGGAACTATTGGAAATACAATAATGGGAGTTATAACCCGCCCCTCGGAGAAAAGTAGAAATGAAATCATTATCATCACTAGACTTTCTTGAGCTGAAAAATATTATTGCCCAATGTAATCTTGAAGAAAAACTAGAATTACTAGAACTTTTAAAGAAGGATACTTTTGCCACCAGATTCAACAAATTTCTCAATTCCGTCAAAACCGATGAATTAACTCTAGAAGACATTACTCGAGAAGTTGAAGCAGTCCGGCAAGCTAATTACCATAAGCGATGAAACTATCCGGGTTGTGATTGATACGAATATCTGAATTAGCTTTCTCATTGGAAAAACTCTTCAAGGTTTGAATCAAACTATTATTGATAACCGAGTGGCCATTTTATTCAGTGAAGATTTGTTTGCTGAACTGATGGAGGTATTACACCGTCCTAAGTTCAAGAAATATTTTTCCTAAACAGCAATCCAAAATTTGGTCGCACTGTTATAGCTAATTTAACTAATTATGAGACGTTTTGTCGGGATTTTATGGTAACATTTTGTAAGAATAACATAAGAATTCATAAATAACTAAATCAGTCATGGCTTACGATCTTAATTTACGCATTAAGGTCATAGAATTCATCGAGAGTGGCGGTGGAATCACAAAGACATCGAAAATATTTAAGGTGGGCAGAGCAACAATTTATCGCTGGTTGGGCAGAGAAGAGCTTGCGGCAACGAAAGTTGAGAACCGCCAAGGTAAGATAAACATAAAAAAATTGGAAGAGGATGTGAAAAACAATCCTGCATATGCTTCTAAAAGAAAGAGCTAAAAAATTTAGTGTAACTCCTGCTTCACTCTGTTATCAATTCAAAAAAATGAAAATTACTAGAAAAAAACAGTTACTTTATCAAGAGAGAGATGCCCAAAAGCGAGCAGAATATCAAAAAATCTTCAGCCAGTTAGTTATAATATACGGTATTGAAAGTCTAGTATTCATAGACAAAGCTGGTTTTGAGGAATTTGTATCCTCACTTTATGGATGGTCTAAAAAGGGAGAAAGAGTATATGGAGAAAAGCAGGGGAAAAGGGAGAAAAAAGAAAATCTTGTAGCAGGAAGAAGAAAAACGCAAAAAGACTTAATAGCGCGGATGTTATTCACCGGAAGCTTAAATGCAACAGGTTTTGAAGGATGGCTTGAATTCTTTTTGATATCAGCATTAACAATGGGACTGAACAGAATTTTGCGTAAGGGAAGTAAAATCCAATCAAAAAAAGGAGACCCCAATGGTACGTAAAAAACAAGAACCGAATCGCGTCGATGTGTTACTAGATGAGTTGCTAGAAGAGCATAAAACCCCCGAAGAAATTCTGGGAGAGTCAGGACTCCAAAAGGTTGATAGAGAGCCCTGAGTGGGGAACTGAATGCTCATCTGAATAACCAGAAAGAAGAAGGAAGGGCAATAGTCGGAACGGTTATTCAAAGAAAACAGTTCAATCAAACCAGGGTGAAATGGAAATAGCAATCCCTCGAGACAGGGAAAGTAGCTTTGAGCCAGTGTTAGTGCCTGCCCAAACATCAACGGACGAAAAAATTCTGGGGTTGTATGCCAGGGGTATGAGTACTCGGGACATAAGTGCCGAACTGGAGGAATTGTATGGGGCAAAGGTGTCAGCCAGCTTGATTAGCGAAGTGACAGATTCAGTAACGGAGGAAGTTAAAGCCTGGCAATCTCGTCCATTAGAGGAGGTTTATGCCATTGTTTACCTAGATGCACTGTATGTAAACATCAAAGTCTCAGTTCGAGTGAGCAAACGGGCAGTGTATGCAGCGTTGGGTAGGGAAAACTTGAACGAAAAACAGTGCCATCCTGGGGGACAACACTGCTTGGTTTTAACTCGTCAGGTTTTGGTCAAGTAATTAACCAAGATGCTCAGAACGTGTTTAGAAAGTTTTATTCTCTCCCCTCAACCTACTCATTAAAGCTCCGGCAATACTGGAGGACTTTTATTCAGTTTCCCCCCAAATGGGGGGGGGCAGGGGGACTTTTAAAACAGGCTCTCAGACCGCTTAGCCGACAAAGGCTTTAACGGGTTCAGAAACCCCAGGAGCTTCAGACCCTTTGAGGTAAGCCAACATAGTGTCAGCGTCGGAACATTCAAAGGGATCCACAGGGCAGTTGTCGCCGAACTCAGGCTCGATAAACATTTTTTCAATCTTGCCATCGTTGACAAACATGGAATAACGCCAGGAGCGCATGCCGAAACCAAGGTTAGATTTTTCTACTAGCATGCCCATTTTGCGGGTAAATTCACCGTTGCCGTCGGGAAGCAGTTTGACTTTGTCGGCACCAATTTGTTTGCCCCATTGGAACATAACAAAGGCATCGTTAACAGATAGACAGATGATGTCATCTACTCCCAAAGCTTGGAATTCTTCAAACAACTGCTCGTAGCGGGGCAAGTGATTGGAAGAACAGGTGGGAGTGAAGGCACCGGGCAGGGAGAAAAGCACAACCTTTTTGCCACCAAAGATTTGTTCAGTGGTTTTGTCTTCCCAACGGTAGGGATTAGGACCAGGTACGGATTCGTCACGGACACGGGTTTTGAACACTACACTGGGAACTTGTTCGGGGGTCATGGTTACCTCTGGCTATCTAAACGACTAAATTTTTGTGAGGGGATGGAGCATTTGTCATCAATGCCTTCCCTCTTTTCTCAGAATAGTTCTGAGATAAAAATAAGTCAAGCTTAAAAATTAATATTTTTTTTATAATTGTCTTATCTAATACTCTTTCCAGAAAATGTTAAGCTAGATAGACTATAGCGAAACAGTGCGGATTATTTGGTGTAGTAGTCAAGGCTGATGGTTTGCCCAGCGGGACTTGCCTATCAACGGCAAACAGATAAACGTGCTGCACCGATGTTGGCAGACGATGTCAGGAGGAACGGTATGCCCTTAACCAGAGAAGAAATTATTCAAACGCTGAAGGAGCGAGGTCTGCGGGTTACGCCCCAGCGCTACGGGGTCTATGCCAATCTACTCCAACGTCGGGATCATCCCAGTGCGGAACAGTTGTTATTTGACCTTAACCAAGCCGCCCCCACTTCTTCCCAAGCCACGGTGTACAGTTCCCTCAAAGCTCTGCAGTCGGTGGGTTTGATCCGCGAAGTTCTATTAGAAGAAGGGGTTTGTCGCTACGATGCCAACGTGGAGCCCCACCATCATTTTTGTTGCCGTCATTGCGGGGCGATTGAGGATGTGGATTGGGAGGAGTTACCGGCAGTGGATCTTGGTAAACTCAGACCGGGCCTAAAGGCGGAACGTTATGAAATTACCGTCCATGGGGTCTGTGAGAATTGCGCTGATTAGTTTTTGGAAAATGTTCTAATTACCTTGCTCTAAATCCGCCAAGGCCAAACGGATTTGCTCTAAACGGCGGCGGTTAACCCCCAAATCCGATTCTCCCAACCGGGATGCGGAACGGACTTCAATCGTAGGGCGATCGCCAGGGAAATAAAATTCCAGATCATCAACAAAACCCATCAAACGACTACGGGATTCGGCTCGGATGTAATTATCTTGGGTTTCCATAATGGTGGTACCGGGCACTACCCCCAAAATTTCCGTTAACAAATTACGGGCATCGGCCAAATCTCCTTGGTAATGGAGGGGCTCAATGGCGTGAACTGAATCACCACTAATTTGACTGTTCACACAATTGGGCGTGTCAGGACAGGGAGCTAATTGTCCGCTCGTGACCCCTAGGTTTTCCGGTGTGGAGCCAGCAAAAATTTGTTCAAAGCCTGGTAAGGCGGCAAACCAAACCATCCCCGATAGCAACACAGCCAGTAGCACACCCATGAAAAAGTTCCGATAAGTGATAAAAATTAACACCCTTTTAATCTATGGCTTCCTTGGCGATCGGGCAAGGTTAACTCCTGAACTACAGCGGAGACAATATTCCTGACGTAGTTTTTTCTCTGGCTTGGTGAAGGTGACATTGCAGAGCCCCATAAGGTCTTGCCAAGGAATTTTATTAGTTCAATTATCCTGACAAGCTGTGGTGAGAGTTGTTAGGATCAAAGCAATGCCATTCCTTTATTAACCATGATGACCCTTACCCCCACTATTGAATTTTTTGCCGATCTCCCCGAAGAACTCAGCAATGTTAGCCTACGACGTAACGCCACTACGGGCGCCCGCACAGTGGTAATGACCTTTGAACGTCTCCAGGCGATCGAAAGATTCCAAAGCTTTACCCAAAGATTCAACGGTCATCTACGCCTTGCTGATGAAGAGGGGGCCATGGAAATTGAACCATCGTCAGTAAAATTTATTTTTGGTGGGGACGAAGGGGATGAACTCCGGGGTGCCCAGTGCAGTTTTGATTTAATTAAAAATGATCATTGGGAACGCTTTATCCGTTTCATGGAGCGCTATGCGGAGGCCAATGGCATGGGCTACCAAGACCGCTAGGGGCAAAAATTAACCAGAGTTTGATCCGAAGGAAGCAAATCAAAGGTGAAAACTTTGCAAACAGACTCTAATCAGGGGACAATCTAGCGAAATTAAGCCTTGATTATCCTTGTTGCCTGTGTTGCTAAATCTTCCCGCCGCTTTTAAATCCCGTTCCTATCAGAAGCTGATGGGGGGACTGTTGCCCTTACTGCTATTTGCCTGTGGTGACCCCAATGTCGGCAATGGGAGCTCTCAGCAGAATCGTCAAGAAACGCTGAAAATCCTTTCTTGGCAGGCTCCCACGATTTTGAATCCCCATTTGGCTACGGGCTTTAAGGATGCGGAGGCCAGTCGCATTGCCCTAGAACCCTTGGCCAGCTTCGACCACGAAGGCAACCTGGTCCCATTTTTAGCGGCGGAAATTCCCAGCGTAGAAAATAGCGGCGTGGCGGCGGATGGTATATCGGTTACTTGGAAGTTAAAGCCCGATGTGCTCTGGTCTGACGGGCAACCCTTCTCAGCAGAAGATGTGGTTTTTACTTACAAGTTTCTCAGCGATCCCAAAACTGGGGCCACCAGCACCGGCACCTATGAGGCGATCGCCAAGGTGGAAGCGTTAGATAAAAATACAGTCAAAGTAACCTTTAAGGAACCCAACCCCGCTTGGTTTTTGCCCTTTGTGGGCAGTGAAGGGATGATTCTGCCCCAGCATATTTATAAAGATTTTGTCGGAGAGAAGGCGCGGCAGGCACCGGCCAATCTTTTGCCTATTGGTACCGGGCCCTATCGGGTCACCAGTTTTAAGCCAGGGGATGTGGTGTTGTATGAAGTTAATCCCCATTATCGAGACCGGGAAAACGTTGGCTTTCAACAGGTGGAAATTAAGGGTGGGGGAGATGCTACCTCTGCGGCCCGGGCTGTACTACAAACGGGGGATGCGGATTTTGCTCTCAATTTACAGGTGGAGGACAATATTCTCCAGTCCTTGGCCCAGGGCGGCAAAGGGGAAATTGTGGCAGATTTAGGCAGTTTGAGTGAACGGGTGATTTTCAATCTTAGTGACCCGGACCCTGCCCGCACCAATGGCGATCGCTCCTCAGTGAAGTTTCCCCATCCCTTTTTGCAGGATCCCCTAGTGAGAAAGGCGATTACGTTAGGCATTGACCGGGATTTAATTGCCAAACAACTTTATGGTGTGACTGGCCAACCTACAGCCAATGTTTTGCTGTTGCCCCAGCAGTACGCTTCTCAAAATACGAGTTTCCAATTTAATCCCACCGAAGCTCAGCAATTACTTGACCAAGCGGGCTGGAAGGACAGCAACGGCAACGGTATTCGGGACAAGGATGGCATTGAGTTGCAAATGGTATTCCAAACCAGCGTTAATCCCCTGCGGCAAAAGACCCAACAGGTCATTAAACAAACTCTCCAGGCGATCGGAGTGGGGGTAGAACTAAAAAGCATTGACCCCAGTGTGTTCTTTTCCGGTGATCCGGCCAATCCCGATACTTTGGAGCGATTTCAGGGGGATTTGTCCATGTTCACCACGGGCAACACCAATCCTGATCCGAGTAAATATATGCAGACCTTTACCTGTGAAGCCATTCCCACCGCTGAAAACCGATGGAGTGGGGATAATTATGGGCGTTACTGTAGCGAAGAATATGACCAACTCTGGCAAACAGCGGTGGCCGAGTTAGATCCGGAAAAACGCCAGCAATTATTCATTCAAATGAACGATTTATTAGTGGATGATTATATTCTGGTGCCCCTGGTGCATCGGGCCAGTGTTGTGGGGGTAGGCGATCGCCTGGATGGGGTGCAGTTAACTCCCTGGGATCGTCCCACTTGGAATATCAAAGATTGGAAACCGAAAGCAAAATAGTCGGGGAGCTTAGGGAGGCTCGTTGAAGGGTTGCTATTACTCTCTTTTAACGGGTCTGACGGGGCTCGAACCCGCAACTTCCGCCGTGACAGGGCGGTGCTCTAACCAATTGAACTACAGACCCAGGTTTTTCAGACTTTTACCATTACATCAGTTGTGCCGGAGATTGTCAACCCCTGAAGGAGAAATTTTCCGATTTTTCCCAATCATATAAATCAGTCGGGGAAGATAACTTTCCGCAGTGCTAACCCTGGCCTCGACCTACTTTCTGGGGTAACTATTCAACCTGGGCGATCGCCTGGCGGATAGCTTCCCTTTGTTCTTGGTCATAGTTCCACCGTTGCAAAAAGGCTTCGTAGGGCCCTGATCCGTCCAAACTTTCTTCCAACTCGGTTAATTTTTCTGGCAAGCCTGGTAAGGATAGTTCATTAATTAAAGTCTGAGTCCGTTGGGCCACCTGCTGGGAACCCTGGGCTGCCTCCCCGTCCCCCGCTCTTTGATGGAGAATTGCTGTGGCGGTGGCCATGGCCAAATTTTTCACCAACAATTCCCCCACGATCGCCGGAGAGGAACTAAGGGCTGTTAACAAAGCTGGGGTTGGTTGATCCGCCAGGGGAAAATTTTGGGCAGTGAGAAAAGTGACGAAAAAACCCCGGGCTCCGTTTTCCGTGGCCACCAAATTGGCGATCGCCGTGGTCATTTCCTGGTCACTGAGGTTATTTGCCGCAATTTCTAGCAATAGTTCCTGGCTATGGGCAATGGCCTGTTCAAAGCTGAGGTCAGTGTAATTAATGGAAGCAACCATGGGATTGGGGTGAGGGTTCAAAGGCTGGGCAGTGAGGGAAAGGGAAAGGAGAGCGGGTAAAATCAACGGCAACATCGAAAATGCCTAGGAAAAATGGGAAGATTTTCTCGACCATTGTAGTCAGTGGCACCAAGATTTACACCAAACTCTGTTTTGCTCCCCGGAATTGATCTGTCCCACTAAATAAAGTATGGAATTAACAATCGGCTGGCTTTATCCCAAACTCATGAGCACCTACGGCGATCGGGGCAATGTCATTTGCATCCAACGTCGTTGTCAATGGCGGCAGATCCCCGTGAAAATTCTGCCCTTGGAACAAACCAGCGATGCGGCACTATTTCTCCAAGCCGACGTAATTGTGGGGGGCGGGGCCCAGGATCGCCAACAGGAAATTGTCATGCGGGACTTGCAGGGCGCTAAGGCAGAGGCCCTAAAAAATCAACTAGACGGCGGCATTCCCGGAGTCTTCACCTGCGGCTCTCCCCAACTGCTGGGGCACTATTACGAACCTGCCCTGGGACAAAGAATTCAGGGTTTGGGACTGCTGGATATGGTCAGTAAACATCCAGGACCCGAAGCGAAACGGTGTATTGGGAACGTGGTGTTTGAAATTACCGCTGAACCCCTCCGGCAGGAATTGCAGGCCATGACCGGGGAAATTCCCATTGTGATCGGCTTTGAAAACCACGGTGGCCGTACCTACCTCCAAACGGTTGCTCCCCTGGGTAAAGTTAAAACCGGCTATGGCAACAACGGCGAAGATGGTTTTGAAGGGGCCTTCCACCAAAAGGCGATCGCCACCTACTCCCATGGCCCCCTGTTGCCGAAAAATCCCTTTTTAGCTGACTGGTTGATCCGCACAGCCCTGGAGAAAAAGTATCAAAAGCAAGTACAGTTAGCGCCCCTGGAAGACCGCCTCGCCCAGCAAGCCCGCGCCGCCATGCTCAAACGGCTAGAATAGGAGCAATTTGATTAAGAAACGTAACAAGCCCTCACCACTGGCTAGAGATTATGACGGACGCTCGACCACGGATTTGTATTTTAGGGGGAGGATTTGGCGGCCTTTATACCGCCCTGCGCCTCAGTCAACTGCCCTGGGAAGGGCATACTCCACCGGAAATTGTCCTCGTCGATCAACGGGACCGGTTTTTGTTTGCTCCTTTTCTCTATGAATTGGTGACGGAGGAAATGCAAACTTGGGAAATTGCTCCCCCCTTTGTGGAACTGTTGGCGGAATCAGGGGTAGTTTTTCGCCAGGCAGAAGTGACGGCCATTGATTTTGACCGCCAGAAAGTGATGTTAAATGACCAGGACAGGGGTTCGGAAAATTTAGCGTTTGATCAGTTAGTCATTGCCCTGGGGGGCCAAACACCCCTACCCAATTTGCCGGGGTTAAAGGATTATGGTTTATCGTTTCGCACCCTGGAAGATGCCTATAAACTCAAGCAAAAATTAAAATTGCTGGAACAGTCCGATACCGAAAAAATCCGGGTGGCCATTGTCGGTGGGGGCTACAGTGGGGTGGAATTGGCAGCCAAGCTCGGCGATCGCCTGGGGACTCGGGGCCGCATCCGCATTATCGAACGGGGCCAAGAAATTTTAGCCATGTCCCCAGAATTCAATCGTCAGCAGGCCCAGGCCAGTCTCTCCGCCAAGGGCATTTGGGTAGATACGGAAACCACCGTCACCGCCATCACCGCCACCGATGTCACCCTCCAGTTCCGGGAACAGGAAGATGTAATTCCAGTGGATTTGGTGCTTTGGACTGTGGGCACCACCGTTTCCCCCCTCATCCGTAATTTAGCCCTGCCCCATAACCACCAAGGTCAGCTTAAAACCAATGCCCAACTGCAGGTGGAAGGAAAAACTAACATTTTTGCCTTGGGGGATGGGGCCGAAGGTCGGGATGCCAACGGTCAATTAATTCCCACCACGGCCCAGGGGGCATTCCAACAGGCAGACTATTGTGCTTGGAACATTTGGGCTAACTTAACCGGCCGTCCCCTCCTGCCCTGTCGTTATCAACCCCTAGGGGAAATGCTGGCCCTGGGCACCGATGGCGCTGTGTTGAGCGGTTTAGGCATCAAATTAAGTGGTCCAGCCGCTGTGTTGGCCCGCCGGTTGGTCTATCTCTACCGTTTTCCCACTTGGAAGCATCAATTAACAGTGGGCTTGAATTGGCTTACCCGCCCCCTGGGGGATTGGCTCAAAAATGAACCTTCCTGAGGGGATCGTCGTCTAAAAAAACTGCCTTCCCCGGCGATCGCCTCAATGGTGGCTGGGGGAGTAAAGAGCTGGTTGGGGCCCGAAAGGCTCTGCTTGCTTGCTTTGGGAACTGTATTGCGGTTACTATCTCCCAAGACTATACGCCACACCGTTTTGATTAATGTTCCCGTTGGCGGCGGCCCCTAACAATCCGCTGAATGACTTATTACCACCCCAATGCTCTGGATGGGTCATCTGGGGGAAGACAAAAGGTTCGTTCAGCGGTTCATTGAGTTGAGAAGTCCCTATGTCAAGATTGCCTGGTTTTGCTCTTACCTTTCTATCGGTCTTGTTAACCAGTCTGCCAGCCATGGCGGGGCAGTTAGTTAACTGGAATTTCAACGCTTCCCAGAATCGGTTTACTTTCTACACCAATTCCCGGGTACAACCCACCGCCCAACTGATCCCCAATCCCACCCGCATTGTGGTGGACTTACCCGGCACCACCCTGAGTGGCCCGACCGTGCGTCAACCAGGATCCGGCAGGGTGAGGGAAATTCGCATTGGGGAGCCGGACAGTTTCACCACCAGGGTAGTAATAGAACTGGAAGCAGGCTACACCGTTGATCCCCAACAGGTTAAAGTCCGGGGCATCACCCCGACCCAGTGGGTGGTGGAATTACCTACTCCAGAACTGGCCCCCGCAAGCAACAATAACGCTCCCGCCCCCAATCCCGACGGCTCTTCCCTGCCTAGTCAGAATTTAAGTGCAGCTAACTCTTCCAGCACCGGTCAGCAAGACTTACAGATCACCGGCAATGGATTATTTGTCCGCCTGGATAAAAACGGCGACAACAGTAATATTCGTATCCAACCCAATGCCCGCCAATCCACGGTCAACTTTGAACTCGCTGGGGCGGTGCTCCCGGAAAGTTTGGTGGGGCAATCTTTGCCCGTGGGGGAATACGGAGTTGAAGAAATTAAGTTTTCCGACAATTCTAATAATCCCCGCCTTTCCCTGGCCCTAGCGGACAGTGGCGGAGGCTGGAATGCCTACTATAGCCGGGTAGGGGGAGGCGTAGTTCTGCTCCCAAAGCAGATTAACCGGTCCGGGAGTTCTAACCGAGCTCCTGGATCGGCGGCCGTTCCGGTCAGTAATAACACATCTAATTCTTCCCCCAGTTCTTCTGGTAATAGAAGCTCCAATGATCGCCTTGTGAGTCAGGCTTCCAACCGTAATCTCGCCAATATCACCGCCGTTGAGGTGACCAGGGATGATAGCCAATTGATCATCCGTGGCGATCGCCAGATTAGTGCTAGGGGAAATTTCAATCGTCTAACCGGTAACTACGAAATTCGTTTAGACCGGGCCCAACTGTCCCCCCAGTTCCAAAGTCCAGAATTGGTCACGGGGGGCCCCATTTATCAGCTCAATATTCGCCAGGAAACGAACGATTCAGTTTTAATTTTGGTTCAGCCCAACACTGGTCGTCGTTTTGGCCGTTTATTTCGTTCTGGGGGCAGTCTTTATGCCTTGGAATTGATCCCCGATGCCACCGCCAGCCGGCCTTTGGGCAATTTATCCGCCAGTTCTTCCCCGAGGGGAACCGGTGGAGATCAAGTTCCCATTGCGGTTCAGCCACCCCCAGCTAATGCGGCCCCTAGTTTCCCCCCAGAGTGGAGCAGTCCCCCCGCAGGAAATTTACCCTCCATTCCCAGGGGCAGTCGTTTAGTAGTGGTGGATCCCGGCCATGGGGGCAAAGATCCGGGGGCGATCGGTATTAGGGGGGTGCAAGAAAAAGACGTAGTTTTGTCTGTTTCCCAGTATGTACGGCAATATTTAGAACAACAGGGAGTCCGGGTGTTAATGACCCGCACTGGAGATTATTTCATTAGCCTCCAAGGCCGCACCGATATGGCTAACCGAGCCGGGGCTGATTTGTTTGTCAGTATCCATGCCAATTCCATGGGGATGGGCCGTCCCGATGTCAATGGCTTTGAAATTTACTACCACGGCAATGCGAGCCTATCCCAGGCTATCCACCGCAATGTGATCAATTCTCTGAATGTGCGCGATCGCCGGGTGCGCCAGGCGCGATTCTACGTTTTGCGTAATTCCCGTATGCCCTCTACTCTAGTGGAAATGGGCTTTGTCACCGGCAGTGAAGACAATTACAAACTGACTAATCCTGCTTTTCAACAACAGATGGCCCAGGCGATCGCCAGGGGAGTTTTGGAGTATCTGCAACAAAGATAAGTCTTGTCCGTCCATAGAATTCAAATTCAGAGAAACTTGACTTATATGAAGGATATGGTAACTAAAACCTATTTACTTCATCTATTATTCGTGTTTCAATGACAAGCATCTTTCCTTAATTAACAGGTATAGTCCCATATAAAATGCGTGAGCCCCAGCGTAGCCGAATTGGCGTTTTTGATAGTGGTGTGGGTGGGTTAACCGTTCTACGTGAGCTGTATCGACAATTACCTAAAGAATCAATTCTTTATTTTGGCGATACCGCACGGCTACCTTACGGCAACAGATCCCCGCAAGTTATCCTCCAATATGTCCGGGAAATCCTCACTTGGATGACAGAAGAGGAAGTGAAAATGGTAATCATGGCCTGCAACACCAGTTCTGCTTTGGCCCTGGAAACCGTACAACAGGAATTTAATATGCCAATTTTGGGAGTGATCCTCCCTGGGGCCAGGGCGGCAGTGCGTCAAGGTCGGCGCATCGGTGTTATTTCCACCCCGGCTACGGCGGCCAGTAACGCCTATCGCCATGCTATCCACGAAGTCAACCCCGATGCCTTGGTTTGGCAGATGGGATGTCCAGAATTTGTCCCCCTCATTGAGCAAAACCGCCTCCATGACCCCTACACCCTAGAGGTGGCCAAGGGTTACCTACAACCTCTCTTAGATGCGGACATTGACACCCTGGTATTTGGTTGTACCCATTACCGTCATTTAACCCCTGTCTTCCAGCAAATTTTGCCTTCCCATATCCGGCTAGTGGATCCGGCTAGCCATGTGGTCAAGGCGGCCCGGCAAGAGTTGGAAGTGATGGGATTGCGGAATTCGGAAATGTCCATTGCCACCCGTTTCACCGTCAGTGGTTGCCCCCAGCAGTTTGCAGAGCTTTCCCAACAATGGCTGGGTTTCACCCCCATGGTGGAAAAAATTTCCTTGCCCTGCTTGAGCCCAATTTACCCCCAACCTTTGGAAATACGGGAGTAGAATACTAGCCGGATTCTGGTATTCCTTCTTGCCCGATGGCTTGGAATTCCTGAACTAATAACTCCAATAACAGCGATCGCCATGCTCAACTTTTTCGGGAGGCGATCGTTTTTTGTTGGGGGCCAAAGGTCATCAATAATCGTTACAATTCTTAATAGTCCACCCCGGGTAATGGCTATTCCCCGTCCTGGAACCCCATTAATTTTACTATGACCAGTCTGTTAACTTCCCCCAGTCAAGATCAAAGTGTCGCTGAGTCCTTACCTGCTGGGGGCTTGGACCAAAGCAAATTTGACTGTCGGGTAGTGTGGTATCCCCTGGCCTATGAAGAGGATTTGGACAAACACAAACCAAGTCGTTTTACTCTGTTGGGGGAGGATTTGGTGATTTGGTGGGAGGAAAGTGCCCAACAATGGCGGGTTTACGCCGATCAATGCCCCCACCGTTTAGCTCCACTGTCGGAAGGCCGCATAAACGAAGCTGGACAGTTGGAATGTCCCTACCACGGTTGGACTTTTGCCGGGTCAGGTCAATGTCAAGCCATCCCCCAACAATATGCGGACGGCCAAGCCCACACCAGTAAACGAGCCTGTGTGCGTTCCCTGCCAACCCAAGTAGCCCAAGGTTTGCTCTTTGCTTTTCCGGGGGAAACTGATCAAGCGGAAAAAGTTGCTCTCCCCTTGGTGGACGTGTTGGATGAAGACCAGTCTGAATGGGTTTGTCTCAACACCTTTCGGGATTTGCCCTACGATGCCTTTACCCTGATGGAAAATGTGTTGGATTCGAGCCATATTCCCTACACCCACCATAAAACCGTGGGTAAACGTAGTAATGTCAGCCCGGTGGATTTGGAGATTGTCCACGGCGATCTCGCAGAGATCCGCTGCGCGGCGCGCCAAGGCTTTATCGGCGCTTGGGAAGAGGGCCCGAGAAAAGGTACTTTAGGCAAACAAACCACCACTTTCATTGCCCCAGGATTGATGTGGCACGATCTAACTTCAAAGCAATTTGGTCGGACTTTAACGGTAGTTTATGCTACCCCCATGCGCCCAGGGGAATGTCGTTTATTTGCTCGTTTTCCTTTCAAATTTCCTAGTAAATTTCCCCGCTTAGTGATTGGTTTAACCCCTCGTTGGTATTCCCACTTAGGGCAGAATCGAGTGCTAGAAGATGACCAGATTTTTCTCCATTTCCAAGAAAGGTTTGTGCAAAGCAAGGGAGGATCACCAAACTATGAAAAAGCTTGTTATCTGCCCACTAAAGCCGATCTATTTGTGGCGGAATTTCATCGTTGGATTGAACAGTATCAAGTTAAACCCTTTGGGGAAAGTTCTTTACCAGATCGCCAATCGGTAGAACAATTGATGGATCGTTACCATTCTCACACCAAACATTGCCATAGTTGCCGTAACGCCCTTGCTAACATTGAAAAAATTCAAACCGGGAGCCTGGCGATCGCCATTATCTGTCTGGTGGTTTTACCTGTAGTTAGTTTAGGCTTGGCCCCCAATTTTTTCCTGGGATTAGGACTAACAGTGGTGACTGGCTTAGCTTTTGCTCTCTGGGCTGGGCTGGGCAAATTTAAACAGTCTTTTTATCGAGGCAATCCCATTCCTCCGAGAAATATCCCAGACAAAAGTTGATCATTTTTGTCTGTTATTAAAAAACTTTTGTCATGGAGTATTGGTCGTAATTTTATTGCCGAAAGCAAAATCATTAAACTGAATTTAAGAAAGTGTTTGAAAAGTGCAAGGCTAGGTATGTATCTCCTTAAATTTCCTCACTAAAGATCCGGCTTAGAAGGGGGACTTTTGTAACATTTTTCCCCTTCCCAAGGGGGGCTAGGGGGGATTAAACAGTCAAAACTCAACTTTTGAAACACGCTCTAACGTCAGGGTTTGCCCAACAATAATCAAAATCTTTGTAACAACCATTACTGGTAAGCCCCAGGAAAATGATTAACATTAACAAATCGTAATATTTTTGCCGTTGCTATGAATGCCTCCACCTCTCCCCGTCGTCCCCATGTGGTTATTGTCGGGGGCGGCTTTGCCGGTCTTTACACTGCAAAAAATTTACGGCGATCGCCAGTAGATATCACCCTGATCGACAAGCGGAACTTCCATCTATTTCAACCTTTGTTATATCAGGTGGCCACCGGCAGTCTTTCCCCGGCGGACATTGCTTCCCCGTTGCGGGGAGTGCTGAAGGGTCAAAAAAATATTCGCGTGTTGATGGATAAGGCCATCGACATTGACCCCGACCAACAAAAAGTGGTGCTGAAAGGCCATGCTCCTATCCCCTACGACTGGCTGGTGGTGGCCACTGGGGTAAGTCATCATTACTTTGGCAATGACCATTGGGCCGCCCTGGCACCGGGGTTAAAAACCATTGAAGATGCTTTGACCATGCGCCAACGGATTTTTGCGGCCTTTGAAGCAGCGGAAAAGGAAAGTAACTCAGAAAAGCAACAGGCTTGGTTAACCTTTGTCATTGTCGGGGCGGGGCCCACTGGAGTTGAATTGGCGGGGGCGATCGCCGAAATTGCCCACAGTTCCCTCAAGGATAATTTCCACCGCATTGACACTAGACAAGCAAAAATTTTGCTGATTGAAGGAGTTGATCGGGTGCTGCCCCCCTACAAACCCCAACTGTCAGCCCGGGCCCAACGGGATTTGGAAGACCTGGGGGTAACGGTGTTAACCGAAAGAATGGTAACGGACATTAACCCGGAACAGGTGACGATACATAACAATGGCCAAAGTGAAACCATTGTGGCAAAAACGGTGCTCTGGGCCGCTGGGGTAAGGGCTTCCGGCCTCGGCAAAATCATTAGCGATCGCGCTGGGGCCGAGTTAGACCGGGCCGGTCGGGTGGTGGTCAACCCTGATTTGAGTGTGGCCAGTTTTGACAATATCTTTGTCCTGGGGGATTTGGCTAATTATTCCCACCAAGGTGATCAACCCCTGCCCGGTGTGGCCCCCGTTGCCATGCAGGAAGCGGCCTATCTGGCCAAGCTCATTGGCGATCGTTTACAGCATCGAGAGACTACCCCTTTTCGTTATCTGGATTACGGTAGTTTGGCGGTGATTGGTCAGAATAAAGCAGTGGTTGACCTTGGCTTTGCCCAATTTACCGGCTTAGTAGCGTGGATGATCTGGGTTTGGGCCCACGTTTATTACCTGATTGAATTCGACAATAAACTAATTGTCATGTTGCAATGGGGCTGGAATTATTTCACCAGAGGCCGGGGGGCCCGACTCATCACCGATACCTCCAATCCCCAGAGCACTTCTACCGTGCCGAAGGAACTAGTGCGCCCCTAGAGTTTAATTTCGGTAAACCCCACCATAGCTTGAGCAAACAATGGCTTAAACTGTGGAGAATAAGGCTATGGGCCCGAGCCTGGGAAAATAATGTTACACCTCGCCCAAATTACCATTGACCAGCAGGAAAATTGTCATCAACTAACGGTTTTGGCCAGTTGCCAGAATCATCAGTGTTGGCAAAGGGGCAACTTTACCCTGCCCCTGGGCAACCCAGACCATTGGACTGAGGGGTCTTTAGTGTTGGTTCAAACCGATGCCGACCAGCAAGTAGAACAAATTCGGGATGGGCTGGACTGGCTACTGGAAATTTTGGAAATTGTCCCCACCGCCAATGGTTTCACTCCAGATCAAGCCCTTGCTTCTTTAGTAAAACAGGAAAAGAGGAGGGTAGAAGCCTGGCGTCAGGAAATGGCCGCCAAAAATCTAGATTTGACCAAGCGGCAAATTGAACTGGAAACCCAACGGCAACAATTGAAAGAATTGGAATTAAAACTGCAAGAGCAGGTAGCAACCTAATGGTTTCCCTTCTCTGCCCTAAATACGATCTATTTTGGCCCCATCGAGAAGACCTGCCCCATTTTGCCCAGTTAGACCAGCAGTGTTTGGGGGGAATGTTGACTCTAGGGGGTTATGAGCGCGAATGGGATAGCGATAACAGCGTTCTGCTGGGAATTCGTTTAATGACCGGGGGAGACTTGGTGGCCATGGGGGCTTTTTGGCAAATTTTAGAGGAAGCCCACATTACCCTGTTGGCCGTCGCCCAGGCCCATCGGCGGCAGGGATTGGGAAAAATCCTTCTCCAGTCCCTTTTGGCCACAGCGACGCACCGACAATTAGAACGGGCTACCTTGGAAGTTAGGGCATCCAACCAGGTTGCCATAGACCTCTACCATCAATTTGGCTTTCAGTTGGCCGGACGTCGCAAAGGTTACTATCCCGACAGAGAAGATGCTCTAATTCTCTGGAAAAACCATTTGAGTCCCCCTGCCTAGTAACAAATCAGGGAAAACGGCACAATGGGGAAGCAGTTGATTTTGTTGCCCATGTCTGACCATCCCCTAATTTTGCTGTGGCACCGTCGGGATTTACGTCTCCATGACCATTTGGCTTTGGCCAAGGCCCGTCAAAAAACAGCCAAAATTGTCGGGGTCTTTTGTCTGGATAACAAAATTCTTCAAGCTGAAGATATAGCTCCGGCCCGGGTGGCTTACCTACTCGGTTGCCTACAGTCTTTACAGGATCATTACCAACGTCTCGGTAGTCAACTGTTGATTTTTCACGCAGATCCGGTGCAGTTATTGCCCCAAGTGGCCGCTACCTTGGGAGCCCACAGCGTTGTCTGGACTTTGGATACGGAACCCTACGCCCAACAGCGGGATTTACAGGTCGCCCAGGCCCTGCGGGAACAGGGGTTGGCGATCGCCACGGAATGGGATCAACTCATGCATCATCCTGGGGAAGTGCTCACCCAAGCGGGGAATGCCTACACGGTTTACACTCCCTTTTGGAAAAATTGGCGTCAGTTACCCAAAGCAAGTCCGGTGTCCACACCCAAGGATCTACAGGGTTTAAGTGCGGCAGAACAGGAAAAATTAGACCCCCTGGGGCCCCATGCCATACCCCGACTAACAGATTTGGGTTTTAGCTGGGAAAACCCCCTCCCATTGGCACCGGGGGAAGAGGCGGCTGAGGAAAGATTGGCTTGGTTTGTGGCCAATGTCCTAGAGGAATATCAACAAACCCGCAACTTCCCTGCCCTCGATGGCACCTCCCAACTGAGCGCCGCCCTCAAATTTGGTGTTATTTCTCCCAGAACCCTCTGGCAAGCCACTTTGGCAGTTTGGGATCAAAGTCGCAGTGAGGAAGCCCGTGCCAGCATTGAAACCTGGCAACAGGAACTAGCTTGGAGGGAATTTTACCAACATTGCCTTTACAGTTTTCCCGGCCTAGCCCAGGGCCCCTACCGATCGCCGTTTCAGGAATTTCCCTGGGAGGAAAACCAAAACCATTTCCAAGCTTGGTGCGCTGGGGAGACTGGTTACCCCATCATTGATGCGGCCATGGCCCAGTTAAACCAAACCGGCTGGATGCACAACCGCTGTCGGATGATTGTGGCCAGTTTTCTAACCAAGGATTTGATTCTCAATTGGCAATGGGGGGAATTGTATTTTATGCAGACCCTCTATGACGGTGACCTAGCGGCCAACAATGGGGGCTGGCAATGGAGTGCTTCTAGTGGCATGGACCCCAAACCCCTGCGGATTTTTAACCCCTATACCCAAGCCCAAAAATTTGACCCGGAGGGGGAATATATCCGCACTTGGTTACCTCAGTTAGCCCGCTTCGACACAGGGGATCTGTTAACCGGTAAACTCACCCCCATGGAAAGGCGATCGGTCAATTATCCTGAACCCATAGTGAACCACAATCAGCAACAACGGGAATTTAAACGGCGCTATCAGTTGGTCAAGTAGCCATAGATACCGATTAATACCCATTAATTATTGTTGACTGCCCACGCCCCGGCGCCCCTGACGATTGTTGCGACGTTCCTGCATTAATTCGGAGAACTTTTGCCGTTGTTCCGGGGTTAGCACTTGACGACTTTCTAGCATGCTGTTGAAGCGCAGTTCCCCCAGTTGTTGGCGCAAATTGGCTACTTGACTATGTTTGGCCCTAATTTGACTGTCACTGCCATTGCCGGCCATCAGGGTGCGTAACTCGTTTTGGCCAGTGCGTAATTGTTCAGATAGGGATTGCATTTGCCCCTGGTACTTTTGACGAATAGCTTCTAGCTGCTGTTTTTGGCTATCGGTCAAATTGAGGGATTGCATCCATTGGCCTTGGCCTCCCCTTTTATTGCCCCAGCCCCATTGGCTGATCAATTGTTCAGTTTCATCACTACTTTGCCAATGTAAATCTAAATTTTGGTTTTGGGCCATGGCGGGAACAGCGGTCAGAGTACAGGCTAAACTGGTCAGCAGACCAGCAATAATAATGTTTTTCATGGTGATCAGGTTCCTCAAAAAATTCACTGAAGAGATAAAAATGGCAAAAAATACTTCTATTCCCCTGGGGAATCGGTCAGTAACCACCATTCCTGGCTAGGGTTGTCCATGGCCCCCAAGCTGTTACCTCTGTCGGGATAAATAGCCCCCGACCAACTTTCCTGGAGAAAGGCTTCTAGTTCGGCCATGTCAGGTTCCCGGGCCGTTTGCATTGGCGATCGCCAACCGAAGAGTCCTGCCCCCACTAGGCCAACGAGTAGAACTCCTCCCCCCAGCCATTGCCAAGAAAAACCAGGAACGAAAGACCGGCGGGGACATTGCTTCATCCGTCGCAAAATTTGGTTTTCCAATTGCGGTGATGGGGCGGGAACCCCAGGACGATGGGCCTGCAAAAAATGCTTCAGTTTGCCCTCCTGGTCGGCGTTAAATGAATTAAAAGACATCTTGAACTCCCTGTTGTTGCAAGAATTCCCGCATGGCCCGCCGGGCATAGAATAGACGGGATTTGATAGTGCCCCCAGGCAAATTGAGTACCTCCGCAATGGTCTTTTGGGGCAAATCCTCCAGATCGTGGAGCACCAACACAGTGCGATGCTCAAAGCTGAGGGTAGCCAAGCCCTGTTGCACTAAATCCTGGTAGTGGAGTTGCAACAGATCAGGGCTATCCTCTGGCCGAGACAATTGCAGAGATATTTCCCCTTCGTTGTCAGCTAAAGCAGAACTTGGTTGATGAATCCGTTGGCGGGATCGCCCTAATTGTTTGCGGGCATCCTGGGCCACGTTCCAAGTAATGCGATAAAGCCAGGTGGCAAAAAAATTGTGATTGCGGAGTTTGGGCAATCCTTTCCACACCTTGAAAAATACCTCCTGAACTAGGTCATCGAGTTGATGCTGTCCACAAAGTTGATAAAGGGTGGAACGAACTTTAGCTTGGTACCGACGATAAAGTTGACGAAAGGCTTCGGCATCACCCTGCTGACTTTGCTGGATAATGCTAGTTTCATTTTCCCCCACCGCTGGATTGACTAAGGGCTTAACCAACAAAACCTACCTCTTTGGCGGTTACGGGAGTTTAGACCCAAAGAGTTTGCTCAAGGTTCAAAGGGGGGACAGCTTTTCTTTCGGTTAGCTTAAGTGAACGAGAAGCCCCACACTCTAGCGATAGGCGAGTGCTGGGATGATAGCGAACACGGTGTTGTTATTAATTTGAAGGGCCATAATGACTGGAGTTGGCGATCGCCATTGGTTGGATCTTGCTGTCGGTGGGGAGAGGGTGTCAGAATGGGAAGCCGCTGACTCCATCCTCTGGCCATGACTAATACTCCCATCCTCGGCACTGTTAAAGAACCCCAACGGGACTATCGCACCCTCGATCGCCAGAAGTTGACGCCGATGTTCCAGCACTACACGGAGGTGAAGGAACAGTATCAAGGGGCATTGTTGCTCTACCGGGTAGGGGATTTTTTCGAGTGTTTTTTCCAGGATGCGGTCATCATTGCCAGGGAATTGGAACTAATTTTAACTAGCAAAGAAGGGGGCAAAGAAATTGGCCGGGTCGCTATGACTGGGGTGCCCCACCACGCCCTAGAACGCTACGCCCGCCAGTTGGTGGAAAAGGGCTACGCCGTGGCCATCTGTGACCAGGTGGAAGATGCCGCAGAAGCCCAGGCAGAAAAACGCATGGTGGAACGGCAAGTGACGAAGTTGCTCACCCCCGGCACCCTGACCGATGACAGTATGCTCCCCGCCAAGCGCAATAATTTCCTGGCGGCGATCGCCATGGTGGAAGACAAATGGGGCCTAGCCCACGCTGATATCTCCACCGGGGAATTTTTCACTTGCCAGTCTAGTAATTTGGATGACCTCGCAGTGGAATTGCTGCGGCTGCAACCGTCGGAAGTGCTTATTCCCACCTCTGCCCCCGATATTCGTAATATTTTGCGCCCAGGGGAACCTTCAGAACATATTCCCAAACAATTGCCCACCAGTTTTTGCTATTCCCTCCGCTCCCAAACTCCCTTTTCTTTAGTGGAAGCAAAACAACGGTTATTGACTACTTTTCGGGTCAAATCTCTGGAAGGCATGGGTTGTGACGCTTTACCCCTAGCAATTCGGGCGGCGGGGGGATTGCTGGAATACATCGAAGATACCCAAAAGGCCCATGTGGTGCCCATTCAACCATTAAAGACCTATGGGCTAACGGATTTTCTGGTGTTAGACCACCAGACCCGGCGCAACTTGGAAATTAATCAAACCGTGCGGGATGGCAGTTTCCACGGCTCCCTGCTCTGGGCTTTGGATCGTACCAGCACCACCATGGGCAGTCGGGCTTTGCGGCGTTGGCTATTGCAACCTTTATTGGATCTCAAGGGTATCCAAGCTCGCCAGGACACCATCCAAGAGTTGTACCATCACCCCGCTTTGCGTCAGGATTTGCGGCAATTACTCCGGCAGATTTACGACCTGGAACGATTGACGGGCAGAATTGGGGCGAACACCGCCAGTGCCAGGGATGTGTATGGCTTAGCCTCTTCGTTGGTGCGGTTGACCGATTTAGCTGCATTGGCCCAGGAAGGCCATAGCCCCTATTTAAAAGCTTTACAAACAGTACCGCCGGAGTTGGAAGAATTGGGCAAATATGTTCTAGCTCATATTGTGGAAAATCCCCCCTTACATATCCGGGAAGGCAACTTAATTCGCAGTGGCGTTAATCCAACTTTGGATGAAATGCGTCAAAGTTTAGAAGATGATAATCAATGGTTAGCTAACTTAGAAGTAACAGAACGGGAAAAAACTGGCATTGCCAATTTAAAAGTTGGTTATAACAAAGCCTTTGGTTATTACTTAAGTTTACCCCGCAGTAAATCGGAACAGGCTCCAGAAAATTACATTCGCAAACAAACCTTAGTCAACGAAGAAAGGTATATCACACCGGAATTGAAGGAGCGAGAAACTCGTATTCTCACCGCCCAGGCTGACTTGAATCAATTGGAATATGAAATTTTTAGCGAAGTGCGGGGCGCAGTGGCGGAAAAAGCCCAACCAATTCGGGATGTGGCCAAGGCCGTAGCGGCGATCGATGTGTTGGCGGGGCTGGCCGAGGTGGCAGTTTACCAGGGCTATTGCCGTCCCACTATGCAGACCGAATCAGGTTTAATCGATATTAAGGCAGGTCGCCATCCGGTGGTGGAACAATCCCTTGGAGCCGGATTTTTTGTCGCTAACGATACCCAATTGGGCCATGAGCATTGGCATCCTGATTTGGTCATCTTAACCGGGCCCAACGCCAGTGGAAAAAGTTGTTACCTGCGCCAAGTGGGATTAATTCAATTAATGGCCCAAACCGGCAGTTTTATTCCTGCGAAAGCCGCTACTCTGAGCATTTGTGACCGTATTTTTACCAGGGTGGGGGCAGTGGATGATTTGGCCACAGGGCAATCTACTTTTATGGTGGAAATGAATGAAACTGCCAATATTCTCAACCATGCCACCGCAAAATCTTTGGTGTTACTAGATGAAATTGGTCGGGGTACCGCTACCTTTGACGGTTTGGCGATCGCCTGGTCAGTGGCGGAATATTTGGCCGGAGAAATCCAGGCCCGGACAATTTTTGCTACCCATTACCATGAGCTAAACGAGTTGGCTTCTTTGTTAGAAAATGTGGCCAATTTTCAAGTTACTGTTAAAGAATTGCCAGAGGAAATTATCTTTTTGCACCAAGTGACACCGGGGGGAGCGGATAAATCCTATGGCATTGAAGCGGGACGGCTGGCGGGGTTACCTAGTTCAGTTATTACTAGGGCCCGGCAGGTGATGGCCCAGATTGAAAAATATAGTAAAATCGCCGTCGGTTTACGTAAGGGTAATCGAGGTAAAGTTATGGCTAGTCAGGGGGATCTTGAAACAGCGGAAGATAGGGCCAAACAGTTAGATATTTTTGGTTTTTAGAGTTGCAAACTTTGCGATTTGCTTAATGAATACCTTGCTTTAGAGCGTGTTTGAAAAGCCCCCATGACCCCCCAAATTTGCGGGGAAACAGAGTCAAAGTCCTCCAGTATTGCCGGAGCTTTAGTGAAGAAATTTAGGGCTAGAGGGGGGAAATCAGACTTTACAAACAGGCTCTCACTGATTGGGAAAAATCTCTGTCACCACCCTTTCCGAGCTAGTACTAGTTACCACCACATTATTGTCAGGTAAAGAACCCTGGGCCACATCCCCAGTGAGGTTAAATTTCACTCCCTTCTGTTGCTCGTAAATAATGTTGCCCTTAGCCTGCAACGTTTGGGGACCAAAATTGTAAGTTAACTCATCGGCATACAGTTGGGATTGTTGTTCTTGGCTTGTGGTATTAGTGCCTTGTTCTAGTTTGGCTATCCCGACGGCCAGATTGACGGCTCCCCGGTTACCCCGCACTGTAATTTGTTGCTTATAATCCACAATACTGATCGGCTTATCGGTGGTCACAAAACGAGTTAGATAGTACCAACTAATGGGCTCAGCGGCAATTTGTAATGGTGGTTCAACGGATTTAAACTGATTTAAGCCTGCCAAATGTACCAACTGCTGTTTCAGTAACAATTCTGCCTGGTCGCTTTTGACTTCGTCGGTGGCAGTTTGATCCACAAAGCGCACTAGGGTCAACGGGCGATCCCCAAAAACCCGGTTGTTTTTAATTTCCCAGGTTATTCTGTCGGTTTTGAGTTCCAAGCGACGGGGATCTTTGGGCTGATTTTGGTCTTTGGTATTGTGCTCGGTTACTGCTACCACATCGCCGGAAACAATTAACTTTTCTTCCTTCGTTTCATAGCGTCCCTCTTTGGCGGTTACGGTCAAATCAGGGTGTTCCCCCTTCAGGTTTTGTCGAGCGGTAAGAATGCTAGATTCGGTTTGCCATTCCACTTCCTGAGCCCGCAACACAGCCTTATTACGGGGATCAAGGGCAACAATGTTCTCTCGCAGGAATAGGGCTTTGCCGTCTTCAATAATTTCCCCCTTATCCGCTTTCACTTGGAGCACTACTTTGCCATCCTCATAAAAATCCCCCTTCACATTGACCAAAGTGGCATTCTTGCCATCAACGCTATAGCGAGCTTCCTCCACCTGAATTTTCCAGACCGTTTGCCCTTTCGCGTTGGCCTGTTCTAGGGTGGCGTTATTGAGGGTAAGACTACTTTCTTCCTTGGGGGGTGGAGCTTGACTGCGTTGTTCTAGGGGATCGGGGGGCGCACAACTGCTTAACATCAATGTGCTAAGGAGTAATCCTCCCCATAAAACGGAGGAGCAACGACGTAGGGGCAAAAAAAATGAAGTTAGCAAAGTTTAACGAGATAATTTGAAAATAAATGATTAAATCAGGTTTTTTCAGCAAATAAATCCCCAGAGGAAAACTCTTAGGACTTTTCAGGCTCCATTACCGCTTTCAGTTTCCTATTCTAGGTGATCGTCTAAATCAGAGTTGTCTCCCATAACTAGCGCTCTTTCCTGAGTCTGGGAGCCAATTGTTCGGCTTTACTCCACAAAACACTTACCTAACTTCAGTCTAAACGAAGATCAAGAACTTCATGCAAGTGAGTACAAAAATAGTGATCGTGCAAAGTGTTGTTTTTTTGTAATACTTTTTAATACGGCGGATTTGGCGTCTAAGTGTAATAGTAGCAACAATGAGTAAAATAGTTCCGTCTAATTGTGGTAGAATTTAAGATAATGCCGATTGCTGCTAAGTTTTCAACAGATTCTTTGTCTTGAGGTCTAAATCTCCGAATAAAAGCCTTGAGTTCCCACCAAAAATGTTCAATGGGATTAAAATCTGGGGAGTAGCGTGGTAAATAAATCACCTTGGCTCCTGACGCTTCGATCATTTCTTTGACTCCTTGAACTTTATGAGCATTGAGATTGTCCATAACAACGACAGCACCTTCCCAGAGTTGTGGGATGAGTTCTTCTTTGACAAAATCTATGAACAGTTCTCCATTCATAGATTTAGGTAATAATTTTAAGCATAAAATCCCCAACAAACTCATCGCTCCTGCATAGTTGAGACGGGTGCCCCTGTAGACAGAATCAAAGTCATAGGCTCTAGTTCCCATAAGACTTCTCGGCATATCTCGCATAATTCCCAGTAAGATGCCCATTTAGTCAAGAAATACTAAATTTTCAGGTTTCTCTTTCACAATTAAATGCCAATATTCCTTTCTTGTTGAACTTCTTCTGAGCTAGCTTTGCGATTCCTTTTTGTTTTTTTTCGTGTTAATCTCAGGGTTTGTAAGAAGCGACACATGGTAGATTCGCTAATTTTAATACCAGTTCTTTCTAGCCATAGCTCACAGTATTCTGAAAGAGTATAATCGGGATGTTCTGCCACCATTGCTATACCCTGCTCTTCTCTCCCCATCAGCTGACTAGGTTTCCCTCCACTTGGAGCTTTTGGACAAACTTGTCCCGTTTCTCGTTTTAGTTTAAGCAAATCCTGTACCGTTGTTTTGCTCACTTGAAACTGCTTTGCTACTTTTCTAATCGAGGTTTGACCGCCTTCATAGGTCTTGACTATTCTCTCTGATGTCCACTGATAGAGCAGGCATTTTACTTTTCGGTGAATTTTTACTTATGTTTGTCACCCATTGTGCCACTTCGTCATGGAATCCGCCGAAATGGTGTTGGTTCACACCTCGGCATAGTTGAAGAGAAAATATTGATTCCTGCCCGCCTGTTTGGCGCAATACAAGGCTTGGTCTGCTTGTTTAAGCAGTGTTTCCTTGTCACCTTCAAATCCAGAATAGGCCACTGCGATGCCAATACTACAGGTGACATTGGCGGCCGAATCCACTGCTTGGTGGGGAATACCTGGGGTTTGCAGGGCAGCTTTAATTCTTTGGGCAATGGCGATCGCCCCGAGTTGGTCCACTTCCGGCAATACTAGGACAAACTCTTCCCCTCCGTAACGGGCAACAAAGTCAGACCCTGGTTGACGGATGCAACTTTGCAATATTTGGGCAATCTCCGTGAGGCAAATATCTCCCCGGCCATGGCCATAGTGGTCGTTATAGAGCTTGAAATGATCCACATCCACCATCATCACCGTTAAGCGCTGGCCCCTCTGGAGGAAAATTTGCCATTCTGCGGCAAATTGTTGTTCAAAGTAACGACGGTTAGGAATATGGGTTAGGCTATCAATGTGGGCTAGTTTATTGAGTTCAACATTGGCCAACTCCAAGGATTTGTTAACGGCGGTTAATTTGTCAGTTCTTTTTTGCACTTCATTTTCTAAACTTCTTACTGCTTGGTAGAGAATTTGTTGGGCAGTTTTCTTTTCTTGAATAATGGCAGAAAAAAACAATGCCGTCATGGAAATCACCGCCGTAAACATCTGTAGAAATATTATCGAATTATTACCGGAGTCATAGTTGAACACACCTTGACCTTGGGCAGTAGCAAAAATAGCAAAAAAGGCAAAGAAAGCAACGAAAACACTAGCAAAGAAATCGCCAAAGTGAAAAAACACAAATAGAATTAGTGGCAAAAACATATAGGCGAGTGGGTAGGAATGATAAAACGATAAAAACCAAACTAAAACTGTTAAAAAAATCGAGATAATTAGCTTGGTATTGAACAAATGATGACGATGAAAACGATAAAAGCGAATATTAATTAATACCGGCGTGAAAACAATGATTGCCAGTACACTATTAGACCACCAAGTTATCCAAGAATAGAGAAAATTTTCCCTAGCAACAATGCCTAAAAATAGTAAAGTGCTAACACCAATAACCGCTGACAAAAATGGGCCAATGACGGCCCCTTGGACAAAAGCAATGGTGGTGGAAACCCTTTGGAATGGATTGATAATGGCCAAGGGGTCTTGTATGCTGTCACCGTTCTTGATAACGGGAACGGACTCCCTTTGGGCCAATGATCTGAGCTTTCTTTTCAGCCATAGATCCCCCACAAAGGGTTGAAGAGTATTGGCAACAGCAAAAGCTGTTTCCAGCACAAGAAATTGACCAATGCTGGGGGGCGGATCAAAGGTGGAAAGTACTGAAACTAAACCCAATACTGAGCCAAGAATAATGCCGGGAGTAACCCAATGGCCGAAGTGAAAAAACACACCAAAGGTGAGGGCAGAGGGAAACCAAACAGGGGCAATTCTTCCTGGTAGTAGGGTGCTAACCAACTGGTCACTCAGCTTAATTCCCACAACATAAAACAGAGCTACCAGAAGATTCAAAAGAACATTATGGAGCAGAGGACTCTGCAAAAAACTCGCACTGCCACTACCCTTAATCCAGCGGACTAGTTCGCGACGATGGATAGGAAACCAGTAACCCTGTTTATCCATAATTACACTGCCCCCACAGCTTAAAATTTCCCGATGCTTCAGTGTGCCAAGATGTCGAGAGCTTTGCGGTATAGCGTCCGACATTAGAGTAAGTATAGGCTTAATTGCTTAGACTTTTTATTTGTCCTAAAAAAGACCGGGACAAACTAGGGAAAACCGGGCGGGCAGGCTAAAAGTAATGAAGCCGAAGATGGGATTTGAACCCACGACCAACTGATTACGAATCAGCTACTCTACCACTGAGCTACTTCGGCACGACCTAATTCCTCTGCAAAATGATAACATTTTCTGTACCAGCTTTCCTGGGGAGAATTTATGTCGCCATTGGTCGTTGCACATTTGGGGCCAAGGGGAACCAACACGGAAACCGTCGCCCTGGTTTATGGGGAACAGCACCAGGGGCGCACTGGGCAGGAGGTGGAATTTTTGCCTTGTCCCAGTATTGGCAAAACCCTAGAGGCGGCGGCCCAGGGCTTAGTGGATGTGGCGATCGTGCCGGTGGAAAATTCGACGGAGGGGGGCATTGCCATTACTCTGGACGGCCTTTGGGCGGCGGAAAATTTGAAGATACAACAGGAATTGGTGCTGCCCATCACCCATGTTTTGCTCAGCCGGGGAAAACTTCTAGAAGATCTGACTAGGGTTGTGTCCCATCCCCAGGCCTTGGGGCAATGCCAGAAATGGTTGGGAGCCCATCTTCCCCAGGTGAGTTTAGTGCCGGCCAACTCCACCACCGAAGCGATTCAGATTATTGGCGATGACCCCACGGCGGCAGCGATCGCCTCTCCTAGGGCCGCCACCCTCTTTGATCTCCCTGTACTACACACAAACATCCAGGACTATCCCGACAACTGCACCCGCTTTTGGGCGATCAGCTCCCAGGGCCAATTGGATGGCAGTCACACCACCCTAGCCTTCAGTGTTCCCCTAAATATGCCGGGAGCGTTGGTGAACCCCCTAAAATTATTGGCTGAAAGAAATATCAACCTTAGCCGCATCGAATCCCGCCCCACTAAAAGGTCTTTGGGGGAATATGTTTTCTTTATGGATTTAGAAGCCAGCCAAACGGAACCCAGGCTCCAGGAAGCCTTAGAAAAACTAAAGCAGTACACGGAAGTGCTAAAAATTTTTGGCAGCTACCCCACAAAAGTCCTACAATTGGTCGACCTCCAGCATTTTCACCCACCGGGTTGGTCCAGCCCATCCTAATTCCTAACCCTAGCCCTTAGTTGATTTTTCCAATCTTGTTATGAGTGATTCTCTCACCTCCATCAAAGCATTACTGGATTCGGATAGTTTTAGTGATAAAGTCCGGGGTTTGAATCAACTGCGGGCTCTGGAGCCAGCCCAGGCTTTTCCCTTATTGAAACCTTTGGTCAACGATGCCAATCCCCGCATTCGCTATGCCGCTGTTAGTCAATTGGATCCGGTAGGTAGGGCTGATTTAGAACAATCATTGCAACTGCTGCGCGATCGCCTATTTAACGATCCAGAAATTGACGTGCAATCGGTGGCGGCGGATGTGATCGGAGGACTGAAGTTAACCGCTGCCTATCCTGACTTGCAAAAAGCCTATGAAGAAACCCCTGAATGGCTCTTACAGATGAGCATTGTGGCCACCCTAGGGGAAATGGGGGATAGCCGGGGCTTCGACCTACTGAAGATCGCCCTTGGTTCCGAGAATAGTTTGATTCGCACTGCGGCCATCAGTGCCCTAGGAGAACTGGGGAACCCCGATGCCTTTCCCCTGTTGGTGCCCCTAGCCCAGGACGAAGACTGGCAAGTGCGTTACCGGTTGGCCCTGGCGGTGGGTCATCTGGAGCATCCCGATCGCCAAAGCTTACTGCAACAGTTGGCCCAGGATAAGGCGGAACAGGTAGCCAGCACAGCCCGGGAATTATTGGCCGCCTAGGCTGGGTTAAGCTGGAAGGTCCCTTGAAAATGCCTGGGTTTATTTATGTTTTTTAGTGTTGTCATTCCCACCTATAACCGTTTGCCGATCCTGGAAAAATGCCTACGGGCCCTGGAAAAACAGACTTTTGACCAAGATTTAATCGCAGGCTATGAAATTGTGGTGGTGGATGACGGCTCCACCGATGGCACCCTAGCTTGGCTGGAAGGACATCGCCAGGAATTGCTCCACGTGCGGCCATGGGAGCAGGATCACCAAGGCCCCGCCGCCGCCCGTAACCTAGGAGTGAATCAGGCCCAGGGAGACACCATCATTTTCATTGACAGTGATCTGGTGGTGACGGAGGTATTTCTCCAAGCCCACGCGGAAGGTTTACAACGGGGCAAAACACAATACAATTCGGATCGGGTTTTTACCTATGGGGCCGTGGTCAACACCTGCAACTTTGATGCGCCGGAATCTGAGCCCTATAAACTAACGGATTACTCCGCCGCTTTCTTTGCCACCGGCAACGTGGCGATCGCCAAGCAATGGTTACTAGAAGCAGGACTATTCGACACCGGCTTTCAACTGTACGGCTGGGAAGATTTGGAATTGGGGGTCAGACTGAAAAATTTAGGCTTAAAACTCGTTAAATGCCCCCGGGCAGTAGGTTACCACTGGCATCCTCCCTTTAGCCTGCAACAAATCCCCAAATTGATTGACCAAGAAGTACAACGGGGTCGCATGGGGGTTTTGTTCTACCAAAAACATCCCACCTGGGAAGTGCGGTTGATGATCCAAATGACTAGACTCCATTGGTTGCTGTGGGGATTACTTTCCTTGGGAGGGCGCTTGAATGAAAAAACAATGGCTCCCCTCCTCCAATGGTTCATTGACCATGGTCGACCCCAACTAGCCCTAGAAATTGCCCGAATTTTCCTCAATTGGTATAACGTCCAAGGGGTATATGCCGCCTTTGCAGAAAGCCAAAGCTCCCATTAAAATCCCATTAAAACAAGTTAAAGCAGTGCAAATTTGATGGGCGAAATGTCGACAATTTTTTCCCTACCCACGGGGTTAATTCTTAAGAAATTTTGACTTAGGGGCACCGCTTTCCCAAAATTCCCTATCATTTAAGCTAATCTTGCTCATTCAATTGAGTTACACACTGTTACAGTGAATTGAGTCTTTTAGCTCAATAAAGACTGCTTTTCCCCGTTGGTCAACCGGACTAACAACCCGTTACTGCTGAGTTCCTTGGTCAGAATGGGTATTTTCTAACTTAACTGTCACTTTGGAGACATTACATGGAAACTTTATCTTTGGGGTTGGGGATAATCATCGGGCTAGTCGTTGGTTTTGCCGGTACCTACTTCACCCTGGTTACCAAACTTCAGAAAAAGTTGGATAGCACTAAAAGCAAATTGGGCCGTGCCAAAAGTGCCAGTGAAGATACCGAAACTCTCCAATTTCAGTTGGAAGCCCAAAAGGGAGAAACCCAAGCTCTCCAAGCTAGACTGGAAGCCCTGGAGTCCAACCATCGTAACCAGCTAGACGAGCTCCAAGCAACCCAAGCGACAGCCCTGGCCCAGTTGACGGCGGAAAAAACAGCTCTACAAGATCAGCTTAATTCCCTCAGGGAAAGCGCGCCCGCAGAGGGACAGTGGCCCCCAGACCAGGGCGATGAAGTTGCAGCCCTCCAAGCTCAGTTGCTGGCCATGGAGCAGGACCATCAAGCTACAGTCCAGGCTCTCCAGAACCAACATCAAGCTGAAATTGAAGCCCTCCAGCATTCCTTTCCCCCAGCACCAGAACCCTTGACGGAGGATTTTGCCCCCCCAGCGATCGCCGAATTTGCAGAGACTCCAGGGGAGGAATTTATTCCAGCGGCCGAACCCGTAGTAGAATTTATGGAGGCAACCGTCGCCGCAGAAACTGCCGAAATAGCAGAAACAGCCCCAGAGCAGGAAGAAAATTGGTTAGATGAATCCGCCACGACGGAACTGGAGGTAGAACCCCTAGAGCAACAGGAGCAACTAGAGGAACCCATAGCCGAGGAAGAAGGTTTTTCTCCCTTTGATGCCTCCCCCACTGAAACCACCGATGCAGAAGCGGAAGCCGATTTAGAAAATTGGGTTGATGCTCCCGCCGAAGCCGACTCCTTTGAATCCTTTGATGGCAATCAAGCACAAGCAGAAGAGTCCCTGCCGGATATGAATTTTGGCGAGGGGGAACAGAATCTTGGACCAATGGATTTGGCAACGGAATTACCAGACATTAATGTGGAGGGCATCACCGACCCCGGACAACAGTCAGCAGAACAAACGCTAGAAGCGGCGGCAACGGAACAAAGGGATGACCAATTTCTAGCCGAATTGAGTGGCGAAGAATCCACGCCAGAACTCCCTTTATTCACCGAGACACCAACGGAGACTTTAGGGGAATTGGAAGACCTCGGCGAAGATTTTTCCTTCACCTCTGACACCAATGATGATGTGAACCTTTCCGAGGATCTGCTGGCCAGTCTCGGCACAGATGGCCAGGCCCCTGAGCTAACCACCGAAGAAATTCCGCCGGGGGATGGGGACGCTGAGGCCGATGACCTTGACTTTCTCTTAGAATTGCAAACAGAAGATGCCGAGCTTTTCCCTGGGCAGAATGAAGATGAGTTCCTGCCCGAATTTTCCAACGAAGAGCCCATCAGCGCTGGTTTTGCCAGCATGGAAATATTAGCCGAAGGGAGTGGTGATTTTCCAGACCTGTTGGAAGCCAATCCGGCAACCCATGGGGGAGATCCTTTCGTTAATATTTTGGATGAAGACCCCAATTCTTCTGACAATGATCTGCTGGCTCTACTGCAAACCGATGAAGGCAGTGAAGACCAAGCTAAGTTGCACCAGGGTGACGATGACGATCTTTTTCCTGGCTTAGCGGATATGCTCGGCGAAGACCCCTCCAGTGGCGGCGGCGAATTGGATGACCTGGATGCCCTGTTGGGAGATACTGGTTCCTCCAGTGGCGAGGCCGGAACTTCAGTTTCCCTGGACGATTTCGACTTTGGCTCCAGCGATCACGATCCCTAAACTTTTTGCCTAACTTTACTCGTAAAAAATTGACCATAAAGCGGATAAACCCAATGGGCCTATCCGTTTTTTTCTGGCCGGGATAAATTGATTAATCAACTAATTCGCTATTAAATTCGTTGTAGGTGCGCTGTTTAAGCTCAACGGACTCCGACCGGGGCAACAGATCAAACAGATCCCGCAGTACATCATCCACCACTTCAAATTTCAGAACGCCCTGGGCATCAAATATTTTTTTGCCGTTTTTGTCTAGGATTACCGTCTGGGGGACCCCACCGCTGTAGTAATAGCCGGGCTCATCTCGACGGAAACGTTTTCGGTCGGGAATACCATCAACGGATACGGGGATAATGCTAGCGGCCCGGCCGTAAAATTCCTGCATACGGGAAACGATGAAAGCATATTGTTTGCAATCTTTACTGTCGTCAAGGTAGTAAACCAAAATAACTGGTAACTTACGCTCAAAGGAATCCTTCAAATTCAAGCGGGGCGGCACAAGGGAACCATTGCCAGCATAAACGACAAAAATGTTGCCATCGTAACGGTCATCTTCCAAAGCGGCGATCGCCGTGCCGTCGTTGGTGAGAGATGGAGGCAGAGTGCCCCAGATTCCCAGCAGTAGCATAGCAAAGGCAAAGGTAACTAGGAGAAAGCGGCGACAACGGGCCAGCCAAGGCAAACACACAGACATAATCATCGTGGAAAAAACTCAGTCTAAAATAGGGCAAAGCCTTTTCCAATGTAAACTTTCCCGTGTCTTCTAATTCCTATTCCAGCCAATCTCGACCCAGGCCAGGGGGATTTCCTTCCCCTTTTGCGGATAGCTATTACGGTGTGTTGGAACTACACCCCGCCGCTTCTCCGGTGGCCATCCGTCGAGCCTATCGAGAGTTGAGCAAGCGTTACCATCCAGACACCACCCTGTTGACCCCGGACATTGCCACGGTCAAATTTCAACGTTTGAATGAGGCCTATGCTGTTTTGAGCAATCCCGATCGCCGTTCTGTGTATGATTTGCAAATCGGCTATTCCCGGTGCAATGTGATTCAGGTACCGCCGGATCGACCCCAGGGGCAAAATTCGGCTACATCGACAACCCTAGGGAAAAATTCAGCCTACTTGGATGCCAGCGATCGCCCTTTGTCGGCGGGGGAGTTTTTTGCGTTGGCCCTGTTGGGCTTAACCCTGGGGGGATGTTTAGCCTTGGCCCTGTTGATTGCCTGGTTGAGGGGAGATCAATTGGTAATTCCCAGCTTGTTACCATGGTTCATCAACCTTGGGTAAGGGAGTGTCAATTAATCCAACTTCAAACAGATCCCATTCCCCCTGACGAGTCGATTGTCCTAATCTAGGCCCAACAAAGCCCCCATCTCCCATTGACCTGACGTTAATTCTGAAAAATCCTATGGCATCCCCACATCTTTTTTCCTGGCCCCAACGCTTCACTGTAATGGCTTTGACCGTTGCCTGGGGTCTAAGCTTGCCGGTGTTGGCCCAAACCAAATCAGCGGTGCAATGGTACAACGACGGGGTCGATAAATTGGCGGCCCAAAATTTCTCCGGGGCGATCGCCGATTTTACAGAATCCATTAAACTCAATGACCAGGATGCCGATGCTTATTACAACCGGGGCTATGCCAAACACGTTTTGGGACAGTACCAAGCAGCCATTACGGACTACAACCAGGCCATTAGTTTAAATCCCCAATTTGCCTATGCCCTGGGTAACCGCTGTTACGCCTACTTTTTATTAAGTCAGTACGACAAAGCTATTCAAGATTGCAGTAGTGCCATCGAAATTAATTCCAATTACGCAGATTTTTACGTTTATCGAGGTAATTCCCAGTCCCAATTAGGCAACGAAACCACGGCGATCGCCGACTATAACGACGCCATCCGCATTAATGCCCAGCATGCCAATGCCTATTACAACCGGGCGCTGACCTATAACCGCCTCAAGCAAGACCAACAGGCCCTAGCGGACTATAACCAAACCATCCAGTTGGATCCCAATACCGCTGAAGCCTATTTCAACCGGGGCTTAACCCAATACCGTTTGGGGGACGAACCCAAGGCGATCGCCGATCTGACCAAGGCGGCCTCGTTGTTTAATGCCCAGGGGAAAGGGGATATGGCCCAAAAAGCGGAGGCTATCCTGACCCAAATCCGGGCTATTGAGGCTTAGCTTGTACTCTTGAGAATCTGTGGCCAAAATTCGTCAACTCAACAGGCTTGCACTAACACATAGGGTTGGACAATTAGAGTTTGAAATTCCCGTTCCGGCTGATCATTCCAATCGGTTAATTCCTGTTCCGTGGGCTTATGGATCAGTAATTCACTAATCCAATGATTGACCTGGTTAACTTCATCCTTGGCGATCGCCAGGCCGACGGAGAGCAAATCTAAACTCCCATCCACTACAATCACCGCATCCCTTTTGGCATGGGGAATGATGGTGCCCCAATCCATGGGGGCCAATTCTTCTTGTAACTGTTTTTGAATATCGGTCATTGATTTTGGATCAATAATGTCTGTCGGTATTTTGCCAATTACTGGCATTTGTTGAATTGGGCAAGGCCATAGCCCTAGACTCTCTCCCATTAGGCAAAAAGTTAGCTTAAAGCTTTCTAGCCCCTAAGAGCCTGTTTGTAAAGTCTGATTTTGCCCTCTAAAGCTCAGGCAATACTGAGGGACTTTGACTCTATTTCCCCCCAAGCTTGGGAGATCGAGGGGCTTTTCAAACATGTTCTAACTTTGGGTTTTCAATTTATCGCTGTACTGCTGACGAAATTTATGCAGTTTGGGCAAATCGTGCACTAACACATAGGGATGGGCTGGGTTGCGTTGGACAAAATCTTGATGATAGTCTTCCGCCGGATAAAAGGCATCAAAGTCATTCACCTCCGTGGCGATCGCCTGGTCAAAGGCTTGACTTTTTTCTAGCTGGTCGATGTAGGCTTGGGCCACCTGTTTCTGTTCGGGAGTGGTGGCAAAAATGGCCGAACGATATTGACGACCCTGGTCTACCCCCTGGCGGTTAACTTGGGTAGGGTCGTGGCCAACGGAAAAGAAAATTTTCAACAGTTCGCCGTAACTTACCTGGGCTGGGTCGTAAACGATTTCAATGGATTCCGCATGGTCCGTGCCGCCGCCGCTAACCCTGGCATAGTTTGCCGTCGCCTCAGTACCGCCGCTATAACCCGTTCGTACATCCTTAACCCCCCGCACTTCTTCAAACATGGCTTCCAGACCCCAAAAACAGCCCCCGGCAAAAACGGCTTTTTCGGTTCCATTACTGGGACTCGATACCAGAGCCGTATCCACCACCGGATCGGGAATAACTTTAGAAAAAGGATTGATTAAATAACTACCCACGGCGATCGCCACCCCCACCAGGGCCAGGGTGAACCAGAAACTACGCCGACGTAGGGATTGAACTAGATTGACACTAAAAACTAACAATTAAATAACCTCCTTGGAATTTGGCCCCCGCCACCGCTTTGCCCCTTAAGTTACCGGGGAGGTCGATGTTGCGCCGTTGATCCCCTGCTTCGATGGTCAATTCCGGCCCGGATTGGGTTAACTTCACCTGGCGCTTATCAAAGCCGGGCAAAAATATCTTTACCTGTCGAGCATTAGCGTCAATTTCCAACGGTCGGGGGGCAGAACCCATGGCCTGGGGATTAGGTAACGCATCCATGAGGGGTTGCCAATTACCCTGGCTGTAGGTAGGTAAAGCGGCAACAGCCAACGGATTAAACAGACTGGTATCCACACTGCCGTTGCCTAGGGGAGTTTGAATTACCCCCTTTACCGTTACCCCCACTTGTTGGGCCCCGCCCCAATAGCTCTGGGCTGTTTTTTGAGCCAGGGCATCGTTGCTAGTAACCAAGTAGGCCGCAAACCGACTCGGGTCGGCGATCGCCGTTTTACCCTGCTGGAGCAAATTCTGGGGGCCATCGGGGTGGTTGAGCATTTGGTCAGGACTCCAGTTCACACTCAGCACCGCACTGGCCACTGGCTGCACAAAGGGGGAAAGGGTCTGCACCACTTCTGAATCTGCCAATACTTTCTGGAAGCGTCGCCAATACCAACTGGCAATTTCGGGAATACCCAACATTCTCAGGGTGGAGAGGTTACCGGGGCCGTCGTAAATTAGCACGTCATAGCGACTGCTGAGTTCGTATTCCCGCAGGGCATTGAGCACCAACACCTCGTCCATACCCGGCAGTACCCCCAATTCTTCCCCGTAGATATTTTTCAAGGCCGGCGATCGGAGATACTGGGCTTCCACTTCCTTGAGCTTTTCCCAACCCCTTTCTAGCAGATGGGTGGAACTGAGCAGTAAACCATCAATGTTAGCTTCCACCCCCTGGGCTGTTTCCGACAGGGTCGTCCCCCATTGCCAGGCCAAACTAGGATCTTGCCCCAGCACCAGCACCCTCTGGCCTGCCTGGGCCAGCTTTTTGGCCGCGGCGATCGCCACCGTAGTCCGGCCAACGCCACCTTTTCCTAAAAAAGTTAGAACTAATGCCACAGCAATTTCCTAGAATCCAAGGTAGTCAAAACCAATGGGGGAGAGTGAAACCGATCATCAAATGGCTTTGAGTTCGTCCTCAAAAAACCAGGTGGCGGTACGGTCATCAAAAGAAACCACGGCGCCGATGCCACTGCCATCCGTCATTTTAAAATCCTTAACGACACCGACTTTACCCAGTTTACCCACCACATCGGGGGAAACCCGGTCCCGCAGGCGGTAAACCTTAACTTTTTGACCTATTTCAATCGTCATATTGCTTAAATAGTGGCTAAGTAAAGAAACATTGCAATCCCCCCCCAGTTTAGCGGAATCTGCGCCTTCCCTCGCCTCTAAACTGACGTCAAATCAGCAAAAAAATTGCGCGACCATTCTAACCAAGGAAAATTATGACGGTGGGGGGAAAGCAGGGGAAAGCAACAGACCCATAGATTTCCCCCCGATCATTGACGATGGCCCATCTCTGGCCACAATTTTGTTTGCCAATGAAGCTAACCCATTAGCTGACAGAAGCCAAACGGAAAGCGGCCCCCAAGCCCGCAGACATTTCAGCGGCGGTAATCTTACCATCGTGATCCCGGTCTAGGGCATCAAAAACCACATCGGTGCCGGCCCATTCTTCCCTGGTAATAAAACCGTCCCCATCTAGATCGTAGGCATGGAAAATTTCCTCTGCCCCATGTTTGATGTGTTCTTGGCCGTCAAGAACCTTTAACCGTTCTTCCAACAGATGCTCCAAAACCTCTAAAGCTTTGGTAAATCCGGCAATGCCTTCGGCTAGTTTTTCCGACGCCATGGGATCTTCCGCATGCATTTTGTCAAAGGTGGCCTTGTCCATGGCAATTTTTTCAATGTCCTGGGGCACTGTGGCTGGATCAAGTTTGCGGGGCAGATCCTCTTCAGTGTTACGCAGTTGGTCTAATAGCTGGGGAGAAATGGTCAAGAGGTCACAGCCGGCCAATTCGGTTATTTCGCCAATATTGCGGAAACTCGCCCCCATGACTTCAGTTTTATAACCAAAGCGTTTGTAGTAGTTGTAAATGGTGGTGACGGACTGCACCCCAGGATCTTCGTGGCTGGCATATTCCTTGCCGGTCGATTTTTTATACCAGTCTAAAATGCGCCCGACAAAGGGAGAAATGAGGGTGACTTTAGCTTCGGCACAGGCGATCGCCTGGTGGAGCCCAAACAGTAGGGTGAGGTTACAGTGGATGCCTTCTTTTTCCAGCACTTCTGCCGCCTTAATGCCTTCCCAGGTGGAAGCAATTTTGATCAGAATGCGTTTTTTATCAATACCAGCTTTGGCATATTCTCCAATCAGGTAGCGGGCTTTAGCAATGGTGGCTTCCGTGTCGTAGGAAAGACGGGCATCGACTTCCGTGGAAACCCGACCGGGGATAATTTTTAGAATTTTGACCCCAAAAGCCACGGCCAAACGGTCAAAGGCTAGGCGGACAATGTCTTTGACGGAGGCATTTTCCCCCGCTTCCTCCTTAGCTTTGAGCAGGGTGCTGTCCACAATTTCTTGGTATCGGGGCATCTGGGCCGCCGCCGTAATCAAGGAAGGATTAGTGGTGGAATCCCTGGGGGTAAAGGTTTCGATGGCTTGGATGTCGCCGGTGTCGGCCACCACCACCGTAAATTGTCGCAGTTGTTCGAGGAGATTCTTACCCATAATGGCGATTAAACAAGTTCAACGTCTTTCCCTCCAATGGTAATGGCGATTCCCGAAAGCGAGCCTTCTTTGAACATCAAGATAATTTAAGCTAGGGAACGCCGATGTGTTGCCAAACCCCAGGTGCAAATCAACTTCGGACCACTGTTCACTATTTTTCAATCTCTGCAACTTTTGCCATGGCCCAGGACTTAATTAAAGAACAATTACAAGGCGTTAACCTGTTTCTGATCGGTATGATGGGCAGTGGTAAATCCACTGTCGGCCCACTGTTGGCGGAACAGTTGGGGTATCGTTTTTTCGATGCAGATGTGTTAATTGAGCGCGTGGCCGGTAAGGCGATCGCCGACATTTTTGCGGAAGATGGGGAAGATAATTTTCGGAATTTGGAAACGGAGGTGTTGGGACATCTGGCTGCCCAGACCAGAAGTGTGATTGCCACGGGTGGGGGAGTAGTGCTCCGGCGACAAAATTGGAGCTATCTGCACCACGGCCTGGTTATCTGGCTGGATGGTTCACTGGAATTACTCTTAGCCAGACTCCAGGGGGATGAACACCGGCCCCTGCTCCAGGTGGAAAATCTAGAGGCACGGTTAGGAAATTTATTGACCCAACGTCAACCCCTCTACGCCCAGGCAGATCTCCGGTTCCCCCTACAGGCGGATCAAGACCCTCTGGCGATCGCCGGGGAGTTACTGGCTACCATCCCAGGACTGCTTAAACCCCAATGCAGTGCCGAACAAAATTGACTGGGCAATGTCCCTAGGACGACCATGGTAAGATGATTAACTAATCTTTGACCCCTTGGAGAGGTGGCAGAGTGGTCGAATGCGCCCGACTTGAAATCGGGTTTGGGGAAACTCAACGTGGGTTCGAATCCCACCCTCTCCGCTTGCTTAACTTTAAATTAATCAGATGATTCAGATCTAATCCAGGGCTCTCCGGCAACGGCCCGAGCAAATCCTGGGTAATTACCTTATAATCTAATTTTTTTAAGAGCTTTTTACCAACTTTTAACTTTAAATCCAATTTATCCATCCTGACACCAACCGTTTTAATATCTAGTCCTTAGCCCGCAATTAGGAAACAATGGTGAAGCCCCTCCGCTTAAACGATCGCCATCAGCAAATTCTCCGAGCCACCGTTCAGCACTACATCGCCACCGCCGAGCCTGTGGGATCCCAAACCCTGGTCCAGGAGTATCAATTTGCCGTCAGTTCCGCCACCATTCGCAATGCCCTCGGGCAACTAGAAAAAGCGGGTTTACTTTATCAGCCCCATGTGTCCGCCGGTCGGGTTCCTTCTGACTCCGGCTACCGCATCTACGTAGATAATCTTTTAACCTGGAGCGATCGCCAGAGCCGCACCGTTAAGCAACAATTAGAAAATGAAATTAACGGCGACAAGTGGCACTTTGAAGCCCTGATCCAGAGAATGGGGCAAATTTTGGCTGGTTTGAGCGGCTACATTGCCCTAATTACCTTTCCCCAAACGGAAACAGTGCAGTTGCGCCATCTACAATTGATGCTGTTACCGTCCCATCAGATATTAATTATTCTGGTTACTGACAGCTACCATACCCATTCCCTCACCCTGGATTTGCCCGCCACCATGGAAGCAAAGGAGGAAGGGGAATTGGAACAGGAATTGGCAATTTTTTCTAATTTTCTCAATGCCCAATTGCGAGGTAAAAACCTTTCCGAATTGAGCCATTTAAATTGGCAGGAGCTAGATCAGAAATTTAGTATTTACGCAGATTTTTTGCTGGGTTTACAACAACAAATCAAACCCCTTCTACAACGGCGCATGGCGGGGCCCTTAGTAGTCCATGGGGTTTCCAAGGTAATTCAGCAACCGGAGTTTTCCCAGTTGGAACAAGTGCAAATGTTGTTGTCTCTGTTGGAACAGGAACAGGAGCAATTGTTTTCCCTCTTATTTGACCCCGATGACTGTTGGGATAGTCTGGGTAACTTGGGCCAGGAAGCTAGTCTACTGATGGGGGAAATGGCCCCTCGGACTCGGCCCGTGGTGACCCTCCGCATTGGGGCGGAAAATCCCTTGGAATCCATGCATCCGTGCACCCTGGTATCGGCGGTTTACCGTCAAAAACAAGTCCCGGTGGGGAGTGTGAGCATTTTGGGACCTACCCGCATGGTGTATCAACAAACTATTCCCTTGGTAGAACAGGCCGCTGAGTGTTTATCGGAAGCATTGAGCAAAAATTAAGCCGAGCTCCAGGCAATAGGTTAGTAGAGCTTTCGAGTGCCATTGACTGCCCTACAAAGCACTGGAATCCAAACTCTGGCCAGCTTCCGGCGACAGGGGTAAATGCAAACCACATTCCTGTTTGAGGCCGTGGAAACGGGTGTCCCTTTCATCCTCATCATGGGCCGTCAAGGGCCGGCTGGAATGCCAATCCCCCACGGATACATAGCCCTGGTCAAAAAAGGGATGGTAGGGTAAATCGTAGGCTGTCAGGTATTCATAAACCATCTTAGAAGTCCAGTCCAAAATAGGCAACACCTTGTATTGATTGCCCTGGAGATCCACTGGTTTTAAGTTCTGGCGGTGCCGAGTTTGGTCTCTTCTTAACCCCGTTAACCAGGCGATCACCTCTAACTCCTTTAAAGCCCTCTGCATCGGTTCCACCTTGCGAATCTGGTCATAGCGATTGAGGGATTCCACGTCCTTCTGTTGCCAGAGTTTGCCGTAGAGGGCTTCCATGCGGGCCGGACTGAGGGGAGATTGGTAAACTTTTAAATTCAATTGCAATCGTTTGGTCAATTGATCCGCAAACTGATAGGTTTCCAGCGGTAAATAGCCCGTGTCAATCCAGATAACGGGAATATTGGGCACAATACTAGTCACCAAATGGAGCATCACCGCCGCCTGAATGCCGAAACTAGTACTCATCACCAAGCCGGGGCCAAAGGTCTGGGCCGCCCAGGTAATGATCTGTTGGGCGGTGGCATTTTCCAGATCCGTTTGTAGGGTAGGTAGATCGAGCTTAGTCAGAGTATGGGACATCAGTGGGTGATGGAAAATATTTGGGTAAAAATATAAGTAACGGGCCAAGCGGTGGCGGAGTTAGGCAGTAAGCATGGAGCTTAGCTTAAACTCAACTCCCTTATTTATGGGTAGTTACGGCCACTATGTCAGCCACTTCAGCCACTAATTTTGGGCCGAAGCCGCATTTTGCTGTTCCGTCAGTAGTGCTTGGTCCCGGCGACGTTTTTTGGCATAGAGTTGAATCGAAGCTGCCATGGCAATTACCAAAGCCACAATTAACCAAGTGGTGGCATCCAGGGGCAAATTACTCTTAAACACCGCCAGTAGGACAATTACCACGAGCAAAATAGTCGGGGCCTCATTTAATGCCCGAAACTGTTGCCCACTCCATTGGGATTCTCCCTGAACCAACTTTTTCATCACCCTTCCACAGTAGAAATGGTAGAGCAAAAGTAAAGCTACAAAGGTGAGTTTGATATGGAGCCAACCGGATTTGAGAATTTCTGGTTCCGTGGAAATAAGACCGATCGCCATGGCCACGGTAACCACCATGCCGGGGGTCGTGATGATATTGTAAAGCCGCTTTTCCATCAACTCATACTGTTTTTTAAGGATGGTTTTGGCTGGTTCCGGCTCCAGGTCTGCTTCAGCGTGATAGACAAAAAGACGCACTAAATAAAATAATCCAGCAAACCAAACAACAATGCCAATCAGGTGAAAGGCTTTAAACCAGTAGTAGGCCATGGTAAACGTCGACAGTGGACAAGGGAGGAAGAAATACTCGCACTTGGGCATTCCCCAGGGATAGGATAAATCATCGGCTCATACCCAAGGGGGCCATTATATCGTCTTGCCCAGTCCCAAATCATTTTGCACTGTCCTATTCAAACGCAAAGTCTTATTCCCAGCCCCCAGGAGACTTGATTCACAATCAACTTGAAGTTCGAACCACTGGCCATTAAACTCCTAATAGATTCGCAAAATTGGCTCAATTTTATCGATAAAACTTAATAATATTGATACTCTTGCTGGCCAGTACCATAGTTGAGGCGCCACTCTCCATCGGAACCCATATTGTTGAGAATGTCCATGTTGGTCTCGTGCATCATGCGGGACATATTAGACATCATTTGAGCTTCGGCAACACTAAGATTATTAGGGGCAGTAACCTGCGCCGCTTGTATTTGTTGTCCCTGTTGCACCACCATCTGAAATTGACCGGCAAACTGATTTAACTTCTCCGCTGCCTGGGGAATTTGTCCGATCGCCGTTTGCAAAAGAGCAGTGTTCTGTATGGCATAGGCCTGTTCAATGGTGGTGAAAATTTCTTGCCAGGGGGAAAAAGCCAACGCCCCCAAACCATTCAAGGTCACAATGGTGCCGAGATATTCCGTTTGCACCGTGCCCGCCGGCAGAAGAGGTAACATCAACTCCCCTGCTTGGTAAGCTTGGCTAAAATTAGTGGTAATTCTTGTGGCCATAGGCCGGAGCTGGTGAGTCAATGCTAATAGTTGTTCATCAGTTTGTACTTGCTCCAGTTGGCTTAGTACCGAAAGAAAAGGCAAAATTTCTTGTAAAGCACCGTCCATGGATTGGCCCATTTGATTGTAGACCAGATCTACCTGCCCAGCTTGGGCCAATATAGGTGGGGCAATGATCTGTTTGGGGCCATTTTCCTTCGCGCCGGCGACTTGACCAAAGGGCCCTAGGAAAGCAATTAAAGCGACCAAGGCACTAGAAATTTTAACCATGGTGGCGATTCCCCCTGCTCTTCAACTTTTATCATTAATTTTATTGCAAACTTAGTTCTTAGCAAAAAAATTAGCAACTTTTTGTCACAAAGTAGTGAAAGTGAACACTGTCTATCTACGCCCATATCGCCCTTCAGATTTAAACAATATTATTCACGTCTTCACTGAAGCTGTCCATCAGTTAGGCATTAGACATTATTCCCCAGCCCAACTGAATGCTTGGGGCCCCTCTGAACCAGACCAGCAACGGTGGCACGATCGCCTGGAGTCCATGGTGATACTTGTGGCTGAGCAAGGAGCAACCATTGTCGGCTTTATTGGCTACGATGGCGCTGGATTAATTGATTTGCTTTTTGTCCATCCAACCTTTGCCCGTCGGGGCATTGCCACTATGCTGATGCAAGCGGTGGAGCGGTTGGCCCTTGCCAACGGAGTAAGTCAACTTCAGACCAAAGCAAGTATGGTGGCTCGGCCATTTTTCGAGTCCAGAGGATTTGTTGTGACAGCGGAAGAAACCGTTACCATAGGGGGAGAAAATTTACGCCGATTTGCCATGGATAAAATTATCAAACCAACTCAATAGAGTGTAGGATTAGTGCTGGAACTCTTTCCTGGGAGATGGGAGAAAAGATAGGCAACCAGTTTCCCTGTCTTGGCAGACTGTGGTCAAAAGAACACCTAGGTTTATCTAAGTTCGTCAGCATTTTTGGGAAAATCAGGAAAATTTATCACATTTCAGATCATGACTTAAGTGTTTTTCTGTAAAAAAATAGAAGATAAAATGCGAATTAATAATACTTTTTTCAACAGCTTGGTTGATTTTCCATCAGTTTCCTGGCAGAAGCAAGTCATAACGGCGATCGCCATCTATGGAGCCACCTACATTTCCCAATTATTTATTACCTATGCGGGTACAGCTTCATCACCAATTTGGATTCCCACTGGTATTGCTGTCGGTTTTTTAGCCATTTGGGGCTACCCAGTCTGGCCGGGCATGTTGGGGGGATTGTTATTGGGGGAAGCCATGGCCCTCCACGGTTTAGAAAGCACTGCCAATCTGATGTTAACGGTGGCAATTACCGGAGTAGTTGGTTTAGTTAATCTTTTTTCGATTTATCTTAGCCATCGACTCACAGCGGAAAATTATCTATTCTCTAAGATAAAAAATATTATTAGATTTATTATTTTTGTCTGCTTTGGCAGTCGTTTACCCGCCGCCATTATTTGCCCACTTTTATTATATTTATTTGATAAAATTCCTTTTAATTTATATTCTGAAGTCGCCTATACTTGGTTACTAAGTGATTCTTTTGCTCTGTTGATTTTTACTCCTTTTATTATTGCCTGCAGCCATAACTTCAAAGCATTTATTAAGTTACTACAAGAACAATGGTTAGAAGCGACTATCATAGTTTTTTGCGTTTTATTAATTGTTAAAATTATTGCCAATGGCTATCCCATTGAATATCTACTCATTCCCTTTTTGCTTTGGTCAGCCTTTCGTTTCACCGAAGTTGGATCTTCCCTATTAACAATTGTTGTTTCTGGACTATTAGTATTAATCCTTGCCCTAGACCAAGAAAAAATTGTCATCAAAAATCAACTTTTATTGTTGCAATCAATTTTGGCTTGCATCAGTATGACCACCCTAGTTTTAAATGCGGTTCTCAGTGAAAATGAAAGATCTAAAAATCAATTATTTACGACTAATCAAATATTAATAGATCAAAACCAAAAACTCCAAGAACTTTATCAACAAAGGGAATTAGAAAGAGCCCAAAGAGAAAAAATTCTTATAGAATATAATGAATCGCTACAAAAGCAAGTTGACCTAGTAAGGGCAAAAGAAATAGCTGAAAGTGAAGCTAAGGCCAAAAGCACATTTGTAGCCAATATGAGCCACGAACTACGTTCTCCCCTTAATGCCATCATTGGCTTTTCTCAGTTAATGTTGCGTACCAAAAACTTACCAATGGAGCAATATGAAAATGCTGGTATTATTCAACGTAGCGGAGAATATTTATTAAGTTTGATTAATAATATCCTTGATTTTTCTAAAATTGAAGCTGGTAAAACCCATTTAAATACCCATCATTTTGACCTTTATCTTTTACTAGACGATCTGGAGGATATGCTCCATCTTAAAGCGTCTAACGAAGGTATAAAATTAATTTTTATTCGAGACCATAACTTACCCCGATACATTTATGGTGACGAAATTAAGCTAAGACAAATTTTACTAAATTTGCTCAGCAACGCAATTAAATTTACAACGGAAGGGGAAGTAGTGCTAACTAGTAACTTTAGAAATGTGGAGCAAGGGGAATTGGTGGATGAAGAGACAGAAACAGAATCTAAAAGTAAATATTGGTTAGACTTCACCATTCAAGATACGGGTAAAGGTATTAGTGAAGTCGAGCTAAGTCATTTATTTGAGGCTTTTTCCCAAACAGAATCCGGGCGCAATGCCCAAGAAGGCACCGGGTTGGGTTTAGCAATTACCCGTCAGTTTATTAAGTTAATGGGAGGGGAGATTACCGTTAGTAGTGTGGTTGACAAGGGGACCACCTTTAGCTTTTCGATTTTGGTGGATTTGGGAGAAATAACTTTAAGTCGGGAGCCCAACTCTGCTAAAAAAGTTCTTGCCCTCACCCCGGGGCAACCGGCCTATAAAATCCTGGTGGTGGACGATAAGAGTGTGAATCGTCAATTACTAATCAAACTCCTCGCTCCCTTTGGTTTTGAAATTGAAGAAGCTAGTAACGGTCAGGAGGCGATCGCCTTGTGGGAGAGCTGGGAGCCCCATTTAATCTTCATGGACATGAGAATGCCAGTGATGGACGGTTATGAAGCAACCAAACACATCAAAGGTCAGGTCAAAGGCAATGCAACGGCGGTGGTGGCCCTAACGGCCAGTGTGCTAGAGGAAGAAAAGGCGATCGTGCTTTCTGCAGGATGCGATGATTTTCTCCGTAAGCCATTCCGGGAAAATACCATTTTTGACGCCTTGACCAAACATTTAGGAGTAACATATGTTTATGAGTCAGTCCCAGAGAAAAACGATGGCCAAGGAGACACAGCATTGAAACCAGAGAGTTTTCTAATTATGTCCCAGGACTGGTTGACTCAGTTATCCCATTATCTTTTGGAAGCTGATACTGAGCAGGTAATGAAATTGATAGCAGAAATTCCCGCTTCAGGGTCAGAATTGGAGCAAAATCTAACTAAATTAGTGCGTAGGTTTGAATTTGAAAAAATTCTCGATCTAATTGAGCCTTTATCGTAGTAATTGTCATGGAAAAAGCGGATGAAAAAAAGGGAAATATTCTGTTAGTAGATGACTTGCCTAACAACCTGCAATTGTTGAGTGATTTACTGGTTAATTTGGGCTACACAGTGCGGAGCGTTACCAGTGGCAAAATGGCCCTTAGAACCTTGCAAGTTAAACGTCCGGATTTGATTTTGCTGGATATCAAGATGCCAGATATGGACGGCTATCAAGTCTGTGAAATGATCAAAAAAGAAGAAGAATTACAGGATATTCCCATTATTTTCATCAGTGCCCTAGGGGACACTTTTGATAAAGTTAAAGCTTTTGAATGTGGTGGGGTAGACTACATTACCAAACCATTTCAAATCGAAGAAGTGGTAGCTCGTATAGAGGGTCAGCTTACCATTCAAAGACAGCGAATAGCCCTCAAAAGAGAAGTAAGAAAGCGTCGAGAAGCGGAGGAAGTCCTTTACCAGTCGAGGGCCCTACTTTCCAGTGTCTTAAATTCCGCCTTAGACGGCATTGCAGCCATGCAAGCGGTGCGTAATCCCCAAACGGGGGACATTGAGGATTTTCGTTGTTTGGTGATTAATCCCATTCTTTCCAAAGCTTTTAACCGGAGTCGGGAGGATTTAATTGGCCGGGTATTACTGAAGCGTTTTTTACAGCGTTTAGATCCTCAACTTTTTGATCAATTTGTCAACTTGGTGGAGACGGGTACTTTTTTAACCCAAGATATTTATTTTCCCATTGCTAATTCTGATTGGTATCATTTTGTGGCGGTGAAGTTAGGGGATGGTTTTGCTGTAACGGTGCGGGATATTACTGATCGAAAAAGAATGGAATTGGAATTACAAGCAGCTAACCAACAGTTGCAATTATTAGCCAATATTGATGGTTTAACTCACATTGCTAACCGCCGTCGTTTTGATGAGTATTTAGCCCAGGAATGGCAAAGACATTGTCGTGAACAAAAACCATTGGCTTTAATTCTGGTAGATATTGATTATTTCAAAGCTTACAACGATCTTTATGGTCATCAACAGGGGGATGATTGTTTGCAAAAAGTAGCCCATACTTTGGTGGATATTGCCAAACGTATCACTGATTTAGTTGCCCGTTACGGTGGCGAGGAATTTGTGGTAGTTTTGCCTAATACGAATCAGCAAGACGCTTTGGCCATGGCAGAAAGTATGCTCGAGGCGATCGCCGCTTTGGCCATTCCCCACGAAGGTTCTTCCGTCAGTCAACATGTGACCATTAGCATTGGCATCAGTAGCATAATTCCCACCGCCGAAGACACCGTTGAAAGGATCATTGGTGAGGCAGATCAGGCTTTATATAGTGCTAAGTCCCAGGGACGTAACCGAGCTTGCTTGGGGTGATTTTATATCCATAAAATTCTTTTTCCAGACATTTTAACCACTGATCAAGCATGAAAATGTTGAAATCCTTCCTGCAAAGATAGCTTTTCCTTGACCCCATTGCCAGAGGTTAAAAATACTTCCGTTCCTGTAACGATTTTGCCAATAATCCGGGGGCGGCGGTCAGGGAGTAAATCCAAAGAGGCGATCGCCGCTAGCCATTTTTGTGCTGCCAAGGGGGGTAGGGCTAGGATTAATTCAAAATCTTCACCGCCATAGAGAGTCCACTCCCTGGCTGTTTCCAGTCCAACCCAAGCTGTTAATCCCTCGGGGATGGGAAGTTTTTCTGCCCATAATTCGGCCCCCAATTGACTCGCTCGACAAATTTGTAATACGGCATCAGCGAGGCCGTCACTACTATCCATGGCTCCAATGGTAGTTTCCAAGCTGAGAAGGGAAGGTACCAGGTCCAGGCGGGGCTGGGGACGTTGGTGGGCCCGTTGCCATAAATTCCTCTGCTCCGTAGTTAACAACTCTTCACCATGGGTATGGAGTAGGCAAGCTAAGCCCGCTCGAGATGCTCCGTGGTCTCCCGTGGCAATAAGCCAATCCCCTACCTTGGCTTGGTGACGATACAGGGCTTTACCCTGGGGGACTTGACCCAAAACTGTAATGCTAATGGTTTTAAGTGGCGATCGGGAAACATCACCTCCAAGAATAGGGGTCTGCCAAGGCTCTAAACAGGCAGTCAAACCTTTGTAAACTGCTAAAATCCAAGCCAGCGTAGTGGAGGGAGGTAAGGCCAACGCCACAGTGATTCCCGTTGGTGTGGCCCCCATGGCCGCTAAATCGGATAAATTGGCCGCCGTTCCCCGCCAACCAATGTCAAAAGCAGAGGTGGTTTGCTCACTGAAATGGACATTTTCCACCAACATATCAGTGCTGATTACCAGGGAATCCGAGTTAAGTAAATCGAACACAGCGGCATCATCCCCAGTTATCTCCGCCGGGGAAAACTTTTGCAATTGGGCCAACAGAGCTTGTTCTCCCAACTCCCCTATGGTTTGTTCCGGCTGGAGCGGGATGGATCGGTCGGGGGGAAATGATTGAGACAAAGGCAGAGGAAAAGTGGAAGTTGGCGGCAAAAATTTGGCATAACCGCCCATCAACCATTAAAACAGGGACAGTGTTGATCGTTGAGCCATTTCTCCCACCATGACTCTTTCTTCTGGTTTACCCATCGGTAGTTTACGGCGTGTGCACCACATTGCTTTGAACGTCAAAAATATGGAAAAATCCTGCTACTTTTACGGCCATATTTTGGGACTAAAACCGTTAGTGGGGGAAGATGTGCCCCTTACCCTCAAAACCATGGTGGAGCAAGGAAAAGTCAGCAATTTCATCACCCCCGATGGCACCGTAATTGATCTGTTTGCGGCACCAGATTTATCTCCCCCGGCAGAGGATCCTCACCAATCCTTCACCCGCACTGATCACTTGGCATTTGACATTGCCCCAGCGCAATTCGACCAGGCGATCGCCGTGTTAGAGGCCCACGGGGTGGCCATTGCGTCAGGGCCGGTAACCAGACCGACGGGTAGGGGAATTTATTTTTACGACCCAGATGGCTTTCAGGTAGAAATTCGCTGTGATCCCATGGCTTTATAAACAGATCTTGACAGTAGCGCCCCCAAAACTAGTAAAGCCATTTCTTGGCCCGTTCGATATGTTAAATCTGGAGAGAGATTTTCCTTCCTAGGCTTGCATGTTAGATAAACGCTGTAGCGGTATTTTGCTCCATCCCACCTCCTTGCCCAGTCGTTTCGGCATTGGGGACTTGGGGGATGGTGCTTTTCAGTTCATCGATTTTTTGGCGGACGCAGACCAGAGTGTATGGCAAATATTGCCCCTGGGCCCCACCGGCTTTGGTAATTCCCCTTACCTTTGCTATTCTGCCCTCGCCATTAATCCTTGGTTGATTAGCCTCGATCGCCTAGCCGAAGAAGGATTTTTACCACCGAGTTTACTAGACCAAGCTCCTCCATTTATCAATCCCAGAGTAGACTATGACCAAGCGATCGCCTATAAATCCCAGGTTTTAAAACAGGCCTTTGCCCAGTTCCGCACCAACATAGGCCCAGCCATTCAGCAGGAATTTGAAGAATTCTGCCAAGCCCAAAGCCATTGGCTAGAAGCCTACTCACTTTTCATGGCCATCAAAGAAGCCCACAATGGAGCCGGTTGGCACCAATGGGATAAAGATATCGCCTGGCGGGAACCGGAAGCCCTGAAAGTCTGGGGCGATCGCCTGAAGACAGAAGTTTTATACCATCGATTTTTGCAGTTTCTTGGTTTTCGCCAATGGCAAGAGGTCAAAGCCTACGCCAACCAAAGGCACATAGCCATTTTTGGGGATCTGCCCATCTACGTTGCCCACGATAGCGCTGACGTTTGGGCCAATCCGGAAAACTTTTGCCTCGACCTCGAAACCGGAGAAGCGGCCATGATGGCTGGGGTGCCACCGGACTATTTCAGTGCCACAGGGCAACTCTGGGGCAATCCGGTGTACGATTGGGAAACCCTCAAGACCACAGGGTTTGCTTGGTGGATTAAGCGTTTCAAAGCCAACCTGCAATATTTAGACATTGTCCGTATTGACCATTTCCGGGGCTTTGAGTCCTACTGGGGAGTGCCCCAGGGGGAAGCCACTGCTGAAAATGGGCAATGGTATCCAGCGCCAGGCAAAGAATTTTTCCAAGCTTTGGGCAAAGCCCTCGGCAATGATTTACCCATTGTGGCCGAAGATTTGGGGGTCATCACTCCGGAAGTGGAAGCCCTGCGGGACGAATTTAACTTCCCCGGCATGAAAGTGCTCCATTTTGCCTTTGATTCCGACCGGGGTAATCCCTTCTTGCCCTTCAATTACAGCAATTGCAATGCGGTGGTTTACACCGGCACCCACGACAACGACACCACGGTGGGCTGGTTCGAAGCCCGCTCGGAGGAAGATCAACAAAAGGTAATTAATTACCTCGGCTGTGTGTGCGATGAAGGCATCCATTGGAGCATGATCCGATTGGCGTCTAGTTCCGTGGCCACCCTGGCTATTTTTCCTCTCCAGGATATTTTGGGTTTAGGCAATGACTGCCGTATGAACTTACCGGGCACTGCGGCGGGTAACTGGGGTTGGCGTTATCATCCCGACCAACTCAACGATTGGCTATCGGGGCATTTGAGTTTCATTACAGAACTTTATGGAAGGCGCATTTACCATACGGACTAGGATCAGATCGATCAATTGAGGGAGGTTGGGAGTGTTTTGGCCCATCTCCTGGCTAACCCCCATTGAAACAAGGTTCTTGCTTTCCCCGTCTGGGATGGGGGAAGTTTACCCCAGGGGTTATGCTCAACTACATTTGGTTTGCAATTATTTTGCTGTCGGTGGTGGCCGGGACAGTAACGGGCAAAATTGACGCAGTGACCGAGGCTGCCATTGATAGTGCCGGGACAGCGGTGGAACTTTCCCTTGGCCTAATTGGCATTATGGCCCTGTGGTTGGGCATGATGAAAATTGCCGAAGCGGCCGGTTTAGTGGAACTAATTGCCAAGTTGGTCAGACCCATTACCCTCAAGTTATTTCCCGATGTGCCCCCGGATCATCCGGCGATCGGCTCCATTGTGCTGAATATGTCCGCCAATATTTTGGGACTGGGCAATGCGGCCACTCCTTTGGGCTTGAAAGCGATGCAGGAGCTAGAAGAAATTAACCCCCGTAAAGATACGGCCACCGATGCCATGTGTATGTTTTTGGCCATTAATACTTCCAGTGTGCAATTAATTTTGCCGGCTACGGTGGTGGGCTTAATGGGCACCGCGGCCAATGACATTTTTTTTTCCACCATTTTAGCTACGACCTGTTCCACTGTTACCGCCATTATTGCGGCTAAACTTTTAGCTCGGCTCAAAATTTTTGCTTTGCCTACTAACGTAGAACCAGAAGAAGAATTTAATTAGTTTGTTGGGTCAATTAAAAAACAATGCTGGAATCCGTCGCCGATATTTTTAACACCGGAGCAAAATATGTTATTCCCTTTTTGCTCTGTGGCATTCCCTTTTATGGCCTAGTAGTCAAAAAAGTTAAAGTTTACGAAGTTTTTGTCGATGGTGCCCAGGAAGGGTTCACCATTGCAGTACGCATTATTCCTTTCCTTGTGGCGATGCTAGTGGCGATCGCCATGTTTCGGGCTTCGGGCATGCTGGATCTGTTGCTGACGGTGCTTAGTCCAGTATTAAGCTTGATCAACTTTCCTCCCGATAACTTGCTTTTAGCCCTGATGCGTCCCCTTTCTGGTAGTGGTTCCTTTGGCTTGTTTGCAGATTTGGTGGAGCAACATGGCCCGGACTCTCTTACTGCTAAAACTGCGGCCACTATGTTTGGCTCAACGGAAACCACCTTTTACGTACTGGCAGTTTACTTTGGCTCAGTGGGCATTAAAAAAATTCGTTATGCTCTTCTGGCGGGGTTAATGGCCGACGTGGTGGGAATTTTTTCGGCGGTTTATATCTGCCAATTTTTGTTTGGTTAATTATTATTTAGTTAAGCTAAACAAAATTAATTTGCCACAGTGTTTTGGCAAGCTTGGGCACAAAGCTCCGCCACTTGCAAGGCGTATAAACTCGCATCTAAATCCACATAAAGGGACTTGCCAGTAGTCAAATAATCCAACACCGCTTCCGTATCCTGTTTAAATAGTCCCCGACGACTACCAACGGTAATCTCGGTTGCCGTTTGGGACTGAATTAACTGCCCCGTTTCCCCCACAAAAATTAAAGTGCCTTGGTTGCCGTGGAGGGTAAAAGTCCGCTCATTCTGGTGAAATACTTCCCCCTTGCCGTAGATAACCTCTGCTTTTAAACCACAGTCAAACTGAAGATAGGCCGTAGCTAAACAGGCGCGAAAATAATCTGGATTAGGCTGGGGCCAAAAACGGCATTGAGCATTAACTTGTTGCACCGTACCGAATAAATCCGTAAACCGGCTGATGCGGGACAAGGCCGCCACCAGGGGAAAACCAAATTGTTGATGGTGATAGGTCCAGCGCTGGGGAGCGGGATTTTGTCCCATGATGGTGCTGTAACGGGCATAGAAAACCTCACCAATTTTGCCTAGGTTCTGGCGAATGGCTTGGTGTACTCCCCCCAACAGTTCAATATGTTCCACATGCAGTAATTTCCCCTTTTCCTGGGCTAACTGTTGTAGTTTTTTGCCCATGACATAGGTCAGAGCCAGGGGATATTCCAACACCACATGTTTCCCTGCTTGTAAGGCCGCCTCGGCGATCGCCCCGTGGAGCTGGTTAATGGTCGCAATGAGCACTAAATCTATCTTTGGGTCATTAACTAATTCTTGCCAAGATTGCCGGGGGCTAACCCCAAAAGTATCCGCAAATTTAGCCGTATTGGCCTCACTGTTCCCCCAAAAGCTCACCAACTGACTACGGCGATCGCCTTGGAAAACTTCTGCTCGGCGTTGGGCCGCATAGCCAGTACCGACAATTCCTACCCGCACCGGTGTAGCAACAGCAAAATTTTCAGACATAGTACCTTGGGAAAAATCAAAAAAGACCGGTTCAACCAATAATTGCTGTGACCTGATTAGGGTTATTCTGTCAGACCGTGTTGCAGAGCAAAACGAACTAATTCAGTGCGGCTATTAGTCCCAGTTTTGGTGAATAAACGACTGACATACTTTTCCACGTTACGGACACTGGTCTTTAACTGGGCCGCAATTTCCTTGTTCATTAAGCCTTGGGAAACCAAATCTAAAACGCTCTGTTCCCTGGGGGTAAAATCCAGCTTGATCGGCGACGGGGTAGTGTGGATGCCGCTGGGTTGGCCAATTTGTTCCTTCAAGGCACGGATTTCTTGGTAAATTTCCTGTAACTTAGCCGACTCACTGCCCGCATCACTACTGGCCTGTTGGCGGGCTAACAAATTGCGGATGATCGCCTCCAACTCATCGGGGTCAAAGGGTTTGGATAGAAAAGCATCACAGCCAGTTTGATAACCCTGAATGCGATCGCCAGTCATACCCCGGGCCGTGAGGAACACCACCGGCAGGGACTGGAAGCGGGCATCTTCCCGGAGCCTTTGCAAAAACTGATAACCATCCACCTGGGGCATCATAATGTCGGAAATTACCAAAGCAGGCAAATGGTGCTGGAGGTAGTCCCAAGCTTCCGTGGCATTGGCCGCTAAGTCCACCTTAAAATCGCCACTATCTTCTAGGAATGCCTGCACGGATTCCCGTACACCGGGTTCATCATCAACTAACAACAGGGAAATGGGTTCTGCCATGGCGGTAATGCAGTCATGCAAAGGGAAAGAGGGCCGTTTAGTAGGAGGCGATCGTAGCAGGTTGCCAGACTGGCTGATTCCTCCCCCCATCAGCCTATCACGGGGGATAAACTCGGGAAAAACTAGCCTGTGGGGCAGTAACACCCAGCCGACCCAGGTTTGGGCAATCCATTCTTAAGAAACCGTTGAGAAACTTCCATTCCTGCCCTTAAAGCTTGCTTGGGCTGGTCTATCATCTAAAAACCGGTGGTGTGGAAAAGCTTTTTGCACGGATTCTTAGATAAAATCGCCCCTGTTAAAATGGCAAAAGTGAAAATTTCTGTAAATCCTTGCTAATGCGTATTTGGAGACGATGAAATATCCCACCTGGTTACGCCGCATCGGCGGTTACTTATTGGCTTTTGCAGTGGGCACTGCTTTTGGTATCGCTAATCTGCCCCATGGGGTGGCGGCGGCGGACAACTTAGCCCCAGCTTCCATGGTCACAGCCCAGGCATCGGTTCCGCTGACAACAGAAAGTTTTGTGGCGGCGGCGGTGTCCCGCACAGGGTCGGCGGTAGTGCGTATCGACACGGAAACGGTGGTAACCCGTCGCACTGATCCCATTTTGGATGATCCGTTTTTCCAGGAATTTTTTGGTAGATCCTTCCCCGTGCCTCCCCGAGAAAGGCGCATTGCTGGGCAGGGTAGTGGCTTCATTATTGATAACAGCGGTATTATCCTCACCAACGCCCATGTGGTGGACGGTGCTAGTAAGGTAGTGGTGACCCTCCGGGACGGCCGCACCTTTGACGGTCAAGTGCGGGGCACCGATGAAGTAACAGATTTGGCGGTGGTGAAAATTGAGCCCCAGGGTTCTCCTCTGCCGATGGCGCCCTTAGGCACTTCCAGCAATCTGCAAGTGGGGGACTGGGCGATCGCCGTGGGCAATCCGGTGGGACTGGATAACACAGTTACCCTGGGAATTATTAGCACTCTCGGGCGATCGGCTGCCCAGGCGGGGATTCCTGATAAGCGGGTGGAATTTATCCAAACTGACGCCGCCATTAACCCTGGTAATTCCGGTGGCCCTTTGCTCAATGCCCGGGGAGAAGTGATTGGTATTAATACCGCCATCCGGGCTGATGCCACTGGGATTGGGTTTGCCATTCCCATTGATCAAGCTAAAGCGATCCAAAATACTCTCGCCGCCGGTGGTACGGTGCCCCATCCCTACATTGGGGTGCAAATGATGAATATCACGGTGGACCAAGCCCAGCAAAATAATCGTAATCCCAACTCCCCTTTCATTATTCCGGAAGTGAATGGCATTTTGGTAATGCAGGTACTGCCTGGAACCCCCGCTGAAAGAGCCGGTATCCGTCGGGGAGATGTAATTGTGGCGGTGGACGGTACTCCCATTAGCGATGGTGCCCGTCTCCAGCGCATAGTAGAACAAGCCGGTCTAAACAAAGCTCTCAAACTTGAACTGCTCCGGGGCGATCGCCGTCTAAGCCTAACCGTACAAACTGCCCAACTTCGTAATCCCACCAGTTAAGTTTCCCGTACCTCACCCATCCAACTTTCACCATGAAAAGACGTTACCTTTTAGAAGTGGGCACCGCTTCCCTAGGGGGCATCTGGCTCTCTCAGTATTTAGGATCCGCCCAGTCGAAACAACAGCAACCTCTACCCATGACTAAGACTCAAGAAACCTTCCCCATCACCAAAACCGATGCCGAGTGGCAAGCCCAGTTGAGCCCGGAAGCTTACAAAGTGTTGCGTAAACATGGCACCGAACGGGCCGGCAGTAGTCCCCTGGACAAAAACTACAAAGCCGGTATTTATGAGTGTGCGGGTTGCGGCACCCCCATGTTTACCTCGGAAACTAAATTTGACTCTGGTACGGGCTGGCCCAGTTTTTACCAACCCATTGAAGGGGCAGTGGGCTACACCACCGACCGCTCCTTTTTTATGACCCGCACCGAAGTCCATTGCAGTCAGTGCGGCGGCCATCTAGGCCACGTTTTTGACGATGGCCCCCAACCCACCGGCAAGCGCTATTGTATGAACGGTGTTTCCCTCAAATTTGTCGGAGCTTAAAACTAGTTTTTATGGCGATCAGTACCGTCTAAACTGCATAAAAGTTCCATTGCTAGGATTGGTGAACGGTATGATTTTTAACAATCTGTTGACCATTCCTATGCGACCTGCAAAACTCCCATAGACTATGAACAGTCATCCCCTCCTCAAAGTCGAAATTTCTCAACTCAGCATCGCTGAGCGCATTCAACTTGCGGAAGACCTCTGGGACAGCATTCTGGATTGTGACGATAAGTTATTTTTGACGGATGCTCAAAAGCAAGAGCTTGATAGCAGATTGGCAAACTATCAACAGGACACGACCACTGGATCAAGTTGGGATGAAGTGAGACAAAGACTTGGTATTTCTCAATGACTTACAGAATTATCATAAAAAAACATAAAATCTATTCTTCTCTGAAATAAATATGTAACACTTATTTTTCCCTTTCTTTCAACAATTTTACCCTTACCACTAATTTTGTAATTCCGTGGCTCCTCACCGTTCCCAAACCCACTCCGTTCGCCGTTATCAGAAAGTTAAGCCCCGTCAATCTTCTAAGGGCAGTTTGGTGATGGGAATGGTACTGCTGGGTTTGGTGGGGGGAGCCATGTGGTATTTCAGCCCCAGCGGTGGTTCCAAAAGTTTGCCGCCCGTTAACCTGGGGGCGATCGCCGATAAGTTGCCCCAGGGTATCAACCCCAAAACCCTTGTGGTAACCCAACGGGTGGAGAATCCCATTGCTGGTAATACCGCATCTTTTTCTGGGGATGGGGGGGAAAGATTAGATAATTTGGCTCGTACAATTGTTTACCAAGGTAATTCCGTTAAAGAATTGGCTGCCTTAATCAGTCCCTTGGCCAACAATGACTGGGAAAAAGCCCGCTTAGCCTATAGCTGGATTACCCAAAATATTGTCTACGACGTGCCCATGGCCGAAACCCGCAACATTGATGACCTCCGACCGGAGACGGTGCTTGCTCGGGGGGAAACCATCTGCTCTGGCTACTCCAATTTGTATCAGGCCCTGGCTAAGGAATTGGGGCTAGACGTGGTAATTATTGAAGGCTTTGCCAAAGGGGGAGATGTGATTGTGGGGGATGACCCCGACGTTAACCATGCTTGGAATGGGGTCAGCATTGACGGCCAATGGTATTTACTTGATACCACCTGGGGAGCAGGCATTGTTAGCAATGGTAAGTTTGAGGCTAAATTTAACCCCAACTATTTTGCGACGCCGCCGGAACAGTTAATTGTTAGTCACTTTCCCCGGGAGACCCAATGGCAATTACTGCCCCAACCCTACGATCGCCAAACATTTGATCAGTTACCAGCCCTCACCCCTAGATTTTTCCGGGATCAAATAGCATTAGTTAGTCATCCCCAAAATGACATCGTAGCCGGTGGGGATTTGGAAGTAACCCTCCGCACAGGGAACGATGTACAAGTGGTGGCCCAATTGATGAATAACAACGGTCAGCCTCTGGATAAGCAATATACCCTCAGCCAAAGTCAGCGGGGGCAAGTAACGGTCAATGCCGCCTTTCCCCAACCGGGGGAATATAAGTTATTAATCCTGAGCAAAAACTCCCAGGAAGAAACCTATTACCAGGCGATCGTCTATGATGTGACAGCCCAGGGATCAGGACAACCATTTCCGAGCACCTATGGTACCTTCAGCGAAATGCAAGTAAGGCTAATTTCCCCCCTGGGGCGGACTTTACCTCAAAACCAGGCCAGCTATTTCCAAATTCAGGTGCCGGGGGCAGAAACAGTGGTATTGGTGGACCAAGATCGACGGGAACTAATTCCCCTCAACCGCACAGGGGATATTTTTACCGGCTCGGAGACCATTCGCTTTGATAACGTAACCGTAGCGGCCCAATTTCCCGGCAGTAACCAGTTTTGGAGCTTAGTGGAATACGAATAGAGAGAGTTTGAAAAACTCCCTTAACCCAGGGAGGCAAGGGGGTCGGGAATGGTATCAGACGGAGCTTCAAATTCCCCGGTGAGGACATATTCCAACCGCAGTTTGACCCAGACAATAAAAGACTTATTGGTAGAAATAATCGCTACATTTTTTTCAGGAGCTTTCGCCTTGGCTTCGGCCAGTTCCAGTGTATTAATAAAGGCTGGTTGAATGACTTGCCAAAAGTCAATTTCCTTATTTTTTTCAGCATAATCCCGTCGCCGTTCCTTCAGCACCTCTTCAAAGGGTTCCTCTTCCAGGAGAAATTTTTGACTTGCCAAAGCGTAATAATAGGTAGCCATATAGTTTGTTTTATAACTAATAAATACTGATTGACTATACCGCTGGGTAGGATCGTCAATGCCCAACTTTCCACCCTACCATGGGCTTGGCGCTAAAATGGCAGGCCCAACATGGCTAATTTCATTTCCCGCACTGCCCTTTCCATGCCCACCAGAATGGCTCGGCTCATGATGCTGTGGCCAATATTCAATTCTTCCATGCCCGGTAATTCCGCCACGGGACGCACATTCCAATAGGTCAGTCCATGGCCGGCGTTGATGCGTAGCCCCAGTTCTAGCGCAATATCACAGGCAATGGCCAGGGAGCCTAATTCCCTGGCTTGGTCGTCGGCAGTGGGGGCATTGGCATATTTGCCCGTATGCAATTCGATAAATTTGGTTCCGCTCTGGGCGGCGGCTTTCAGTTGGGGCACATCGGGGTCGATGAAAAGGCTAACGGGGATCTGTTGGGATTGCAACTGCTCAACCACCCCAAACAAATAGTCCAGGTTACCAGCCACGTCTAAACCCCCTTCCGTGGTCACTTCTTCCCGCCGTTCCGGTACTAGGGTGACGTAGTCGGGCTTCAATTTGAGAGCAATGCCTACCATTTCCTTGGTGGCGGCCATCTCTAGGTTTAAATGGGTACGCACCGTTTGGCGCAATATTTCCACGTCTCGTTCTTGGATGTGGCGACGATCTTCCCGTAAATGGGCTGTAATGCCATCGGCTCCGGCTAGTTCGGCCAACACAGCGGCGGCGATCGGGTCTGGCTCCACCGTTTGACGGGCTTGGCGAATAGTGGCTACGTGATCGATGTTGACCCCCAATGTTAGCAAGGCAAACCTCTCAATGATTTTGTTGATCTAAGCAGACTTACTATTTTAAGGGAATTTACGGCCAATCCCTAGTTGCAGTCCTAGTCCATGGCATCGGTGGAAATGTCTGATTTAATAGGGGGGTTGGCATAGTATCCCCCTTGCAGAGATCGGTATGGAAATTGGTGTTCCCAAGGAAATTAAAGACCAGGAATTTCGGGTGGGGCTGACCCCCAGTAGTGTGCGAGCATTGGTGGCCCAGGGCCATGAGGTCTTTGTGGAACAAGGGGCCGGAGTAGGTTCTGGTTTCCCCGATGGGGCCTATGCAAAGGTGGGAGCCCAGTTGGTTACGACCGCCAAAGAAGCTTGGCAGAGGGAACTGGTGGTGAAGGTGAAAGAGCCTCTCCCCAGGGAATATGAATATTTAATTCTGCCTAAGTTGTTGTTCACCTATCTCCATTTAGCAGCAGAACGTGCCCTGACCGAAGCTCTAATTAAATCCGGCATTACGGCGATCGCCTACGAAACGGTGGAACTGGCCAATGGTCAATTGCCTTTGTTAGCGCCCATGAGTCGCATTGCCGGGCGGTTGGCGGTGCAAATGGGGGCCCATTACCTGGAAAAACAACAGGGTGGCCGGGGAGTTTTATTGGGGGGCGTGCCCGGAGTCAAAGCAGGGCAGGTGACTATCCTCGGGGGCGGCGTTGTCGGTACAGAGGCGGCCAAAATGGCGATCGGGCTGGGGGCTGTGGTGACTATTTTGGATGTCAATGTGGATCGTTTAAACCAATTGGGGGAATTATTCGGCTCCAGGGTGGATCTGCGTTACAGCAATGCCAGCGAGATTGAAGAGCTATTACCCCACACCGATTTGTTAATTGGAGCGGTATTAATCCCTGGAAAACGGGCCCCTGTTTTAGTGTCTCGCTCCCAAGTAGAGCAAATGTTACCGGGGGCAGTAATTATGGATGTGGCGATCGACCAAGGAGGCTGTGTAGAAACTTTACGGGTTACATCTCACAGTGAGCCCAGTTACCTGGAGGCGGGAGTAGTCCATGTGGGTATTCCTAATATGCCTGGGGCCGCTCCCTGGACAGCCACCCAAGCGCTGAACAATAGTACTTTGCCCTACGTGTTGAAATTGGCCCACCAGGGGAAAAAAGCTTGGGAGAATGATGTGCCGTTGGCCAAGGGAGTTAATGTCCAGGCAGGAAAATTAGTGCAGCCGGCGGTGCAAACTGTTTTTCCTGATCTGTAATGGCTAGTTTAGATCAACAGGATTTACCCCTAGCGAATGCGCTGAAAAACCTTGCCCAGCAGTCGGACACCCCTTTTTACGCGCCGGGCCATAAACGGGGTCAGGGTATTGCCCCTGCATTTAAACAATGGTTAGGGCCAGCCCTATTCCAAGCTGACTTGCCGGAATTGCCAGAGCTGGACAATCTGTTTGCTCCCAGCGGGGCGATCGCCAAGGCCCAGGAGTTAGCGGCGGATTTGTGGGGAGCAGAACGAACCTGGTTTTCTGTTAATGGTTCTACGGCGGGCATTGTGGCGGCAATTTTGGCCACCTGTGGCGATGGGGATAAAATTCTCTTGCCTCGGAATGTGCATCAAGCGGCGATCGCTGGAGTAATCCATGCCGGGGCTGTACCAATATTTTTGCAACCGGAAGTTTACGCTGATTGGGATTTGGCTTTGGGGATTAGGCCAGAAACCCTATGCCAAGCGCTACAAAAACATGACGATGCCAAAGCGGTATTTTTGCTCCATCCTACCTACCATGGCGTTGTGGGGGACTTACAGAAGTTAGTCGAATTGAGTCATGGGGCTAATTTACCTGTCATTGTTGATGAAGCCCATGGGGGCCATTTTCCCTTTCATCCCCTGTTCCCTAGACCAGCTTTGGAATTGGGGGCAGACATTGTGGTCCAATCCACCCATAAGATGTTGGGAGCTCTGAGCCAGTGCGCCATGGTACACGCCCAAGGCAGTTTGATTAATCCCCAAAAAATCAGTCAATGTTTGCAATTAATTCAATCCACCAGCCCCAATTATGTTTTGCTGGCTTCCCTCGATAGCGCCCGACACCAAATGGCCAATGGTGGACGAGAAATGATGACAAAAATCTGGGAATTTGCCCTCCATTACCGACAAAAATTAGCTCAAATTCCGGGGTTAGTTTTATTAGAAATTTCCCAACCTTATTCCGGAGCTTTAGCCCTCGATCCCACCCGCATTACCATCGATGCGACCGCCTGGGGAATGTCCGGATTTGAATTAGATGATTTTCTGCGGGAAAAATTTCAAATTACAGCGGAATTGCCCACCCTACGGCAGTTAAGTTTTATCGTCAGCATTGGCAATCAAGTCCAGGATTTAGCTCGTTTATTAGAAGCTTTAACTCAGTTAGCGCCCACGAGTTTTCAACAACCGCTTCAATTAACTTTACCCCCCTTACCTAGTACTACCCTGGCCATGACTCCCCGTCGAGCCGCCCATGCTCCCCAAAAACTAGTAACCGTTAATGAAGCCATTGGGAAAATTAGTGCTGGTCTGCTTTGTCCCTATCCCCCCGGTATTCCCGTCCTTGTCCCCGGAGAAATTATTACCTCGGAGGCGATCGCCTTTTTGGCAGAAGTTTTAAATTTAGGTGGTACCATCAGCGGCCTAGCTAGTGAGGAACTAACCTACTTGGCTGTGGTGAATTAAAAAAAGTCTGCTGATTGATATCGCAAGCATTTTTCTTTGATGACTAATCTCATCTAAATGATTCTATACGATCTCGATAAACATTAATTAATTTATGATCAACAGCTAATTTTTCAATCTCCAGCCAAATTTGAGAAAGAAATTCCTTAAATTCTTTTTTACGCATATTACCAAAACGTAGATGAATAACTTTTGGTGGGAAAGAATCGATTATTATTCGATCAGAAAAATCAGCGTCTTTAGTAATAATTACCAGGTCATTTTCTTTGGCATATTGCCAAATTTCTGTATCTCTAAGACTCTCTCCCAACACTGAGACGTGAATGATAGGGAAGGAGGATCTTAGTTGAAGTTTAGCAGGCAAATTTTCGTCAAATAAAAATCCTTTCATACAATTTTTTTGATTTCAAAATGGTTACCCATCAGCTTTGCGGCAAACTGCATACAAGCATAAATATCTTCCCTTGTTAAGGCTGGGTAATCTTCCAGAATATCTTCTGGAGAATCTCCTGCTCCTAAAAATTCCATTATGGTTTGTACCGTAATCCTGGTTCCGACAATGGTAGGTTTACCGTTGCAAATATCTGGGTGGATAGTGATTCGGTTCTGCATGGTGTTTATGTTTTTGATAAAGTTACAGTCAGACTGTTTCATTCTTCAGGTAAATCACCGATGCCGGTAATTGCGTCCAAAATAATTGTTAACTTTGCCTGTAGTTGATTAAATTGATGATCCATTCGATCTAGCCGTGATTCCAGGTGATCAAATCTGGTATCAAACTGATCAAACCGAACGTCCATATGTTTTTCCATCACCGAAAATGCTTCGCTTATGCGTCCATCTGGTTCTATGGCTAACTCAAGGGTTTTTATTCTCTCCATAGCATTGACCAATTGCCTTCTCAATTGATTAATATATTTATTATATTCATGTTCACTCATGGATAAAACTCAGTTGTTCAGCAGAATGAAGAGTTTTACTTAGGCTAGATCATAGAAGGCATTTTATTGCATGTCGGCGATCGCCTGGCAGGTCATGGAAGCAATGCCTTGGCCAGTGGCTTTGGGTAATTGGTGGTATTTACTAGGTCATAGCTTGCTTGGTAAGCTTGGTCGTTGAATTTGGTTTCCCAAACTGTATTAGTAGTGTTGGGACTGTGTCAGTCTGGACAGAAAAAAATGATGCAATTTGAGTGGGACTTGGCAGAAAAAAAGCGTAATATCACTAAACATGGAATAAATTTTGGGGAAGCCGCTACAGTCTTTAGCGATCCGTTAGAGTTGACCATCGCTGATCCCGATCATTCCTTTAATGAGATGAGGTGGTTAAGCATTGCTCACTCATCTAAAAACTGATTGTTGGTTGTATCATATACGGAGAGAGAAGGACGCATTCGGATTATTAGTGCACGTCCAGCAGTTCCAGCAGAAAGGAGACAGTATGAGTCCAACTAATGATCATGAAGAAGTTCCCATGCGTGACGTTTATGATTTTTCTGGTGGTGAGCGGGGCAAACATTATCAAGCCTATCGTAAAGGAACAAATATCGTACTTCTCGACCCTGATGTGGCGGCAATATTCAAAGACTCAGCGACGGTCAACTTAGCCCTACGTAAATTGGCGGCGGTTGAGCCAGATTTTGTTGATTCAATTCGCTAAGAAGCTCTGGGGTAAAAGGCATTTCATTGCATGTCGGCGATCGCCTGGCGGGCCATGGAAGCAATGCCTTGGTCAGTGGCTTTGGGCAGTTGATAATACTTACCCCCAGCTTTTTGGGCTAATTCTTTGCCGAAGCCGGTGGAAACAAATTTTTTCTCCGTGTTAATAACCAACAATTGCATACCTAAACCCCGAATGCGGGCGGCAATTTCCAACAATTCTGCTTTAATGTCAGGCTTTTCTCCCTCAGGAATTTCGTCCCCCAAGGAACGGGCTAAGGGGATATTACCCCGACCATCGGTGATGGCTACGATTACTACTTGGCCAATGTCCCCAGAACGCTTAGCATTCATGCCCACATTCACTGCCTGCATTAAGCCGTGGGAAAGGGGAGAACCACCGCCACAGGGCAACGTTTCCAGCCGTTTTTTGGCCATGGCAATGGAACGGGTGGGGGGTAGTAATACTTCCGCATTTTCCCCCTGGAAGGGAATAAGGGAAACCTGATCTCGATTTTCGTAGGCTTCTGTCAGCAATTGCATCACCGCTCCTTTGGCGGCCTGCATACGATTCAACGCCATGGAGCCCGACGCATCCACCAAAAACACAATTAATGCCCCCGCTTTTCGTACCAGTTTTTTGCCCCGAATATCTCCCTGCTCCACAATTACTTGGCGATCGGGATGGCGCAGGCGGCGGGATTTTTGATAGGGGGAAGCGGCCCGCAACGTAGCATCAACGGCAATGCGGCGGACTTTTCCCTTGGGTAAAATTGGTTTGAGATAACGGCCCCGGTCATCGGAAAAAATTACCGAGCGACTACCGGACTTACCTTGTTTCTGGGCCATCTGGGCAAAGTACAGCACCGAAGGATCTAGACTGACCCCTTCTGGATCAAAAATGAATTCTTCGGGAATGCTGGGGGGATCTTGCTCTGCTTCCGATTCATTGTCTTTGTCGTCTTCGTTGTCGTCCTGTTGATCTTCTTGCTCTTCTTCCCCTTCGTCCTGATTTTGGGGTGGTGGTGGCGGCGGCGCCTGGTCTGGGGGGGGAGGATTATCCATCAACACACTACGGGGGACGATGACCAATTCCACTGCTTGCCTTAGGTCATCAGCCTGTACGTCACTGCGTCCATCCAAAGCGGCGATCGCCTTAGCTACCCGCATGGCAAACAATTCTCCCCGATGGCCCTGGAGACCACCCCGGATCGCTTCCTCCACTAGGTAACCCACCTGATCCGAAGTCAGACTTACTTCCTTGAGCCATTCCCGAGCCAGGATAATGGTGGTTTTGAGGTCGTCCAATTCAGCGTCGTACTGGTCAATAAAACTAATGGGAGAATCGGCATAGGCTAGCACCTGATCCACCGCCGCCACCCGTTGATCCAATCCCAAAATGCCGTCCGCACTTAAGGCGATCGCAATGCGGTCCAGTAAATGGCGCCGCAACGGCCCCTCTTCCGGGTTATAAGTAGCAATCAATAAAGGCTGGCAGGGATGCTGAAAACTAATGCCCTCCCGCTCAATCTGGTTTTTGCCTTCCGTGAGCACCGTTAATAATTGGTTGGCAATCTGATCATCCAACAAATTCAACTCGTCAATGTACAACACGCCCCGGTGGGCCTGGGCCAGTAATCCCGGCTGAAATACTGCTTCCCCCTGTTTAACGGATTTTTCCACATCCACCGACCCCAGCAAGCGATCTTCCGTTACCCCCAACGGAATTTGAATAAAGGGAGCGGGAATGACCTCGGTTTCCAACTGATCCAGGGGAACATCGGCGAATTTTTCTAGGGTGTCATCGTCCCAACTGCCGGGATTTTTCGGGTCGCATTGGTAACGATTGCCCTTAATAATTTCAATGGGGGGTAACAGGGTGTGAATTGCCCTGGCCATGACCGATTTCGCTGTGCCCCGCCGTCCCGCAATCACAATGCCCCCCAACCCTGGATCGATCGCCCCTAGGAGTAGGGCTAGTTTGATCGCTTCTTGGCCAACGATCGCCGTAATCGGGAAATTTAAGGGGATAAAAGGGGTCAGGGTGGTCATGGAGAATAAACTTTACCGACAGGAGACATAGTTGAGCAACAAGTTAACATCATCCCTGGTGGGGCAGGACTTCTGCAACTTTTTTCGGATTCGTAGAATAATGGGGGGTAACTTGGGCAAAATCTCTAGACTTGTGAACTTTGTGGATGATCTCAGTGAATTTCCCCGTCAGCATCAAAACCATTGGGGGATAACCACCCTAAATAATTGCCGTCCGCCAGGAACTGGGCCCCTATGCTAGTTACCGATACCCTCCTGCTGGACTATAAACGCTGTCAACGCCGAGCCTATCTCAACACCCACGGCTCCAGTGAAGAACGCCGCCCGGAGCGGGATTTTTTGCTCAAACTACGCCAGGAAAGCCAAAGACATATCCAAGAAGTTCTGGAGGAACAATTTCCCCATTACCGAGAACCGGAAACCCCCACCCAGTTCGGCCAGGAGCGGGCCCAAGAAACCAAAACCTTAATGTCCCAGGGGGTGGATTGCATTTATCGGGGTTATCTTTACCACAGTCTGCCAGTCAATTTAAACACCGACAATAACGGTCATTTACCAATACTGGAATTGTTGGGTCATCCCCATCTATTGGTTAAAGTTGCCGGTGAATCCCGTTGGGGGCCATGGCAATATCGGCCAGTGAGTATCCAGTTGGGTCGCCGGCCAAAGCCAGAATACAAAATTCTAGCCGCTTTCTATGCCCAGTTGTTGGCGGTGCATCAAGGACCATTGCCCCGTTGGGTGGAAATTATTCTGCGCCGGGGTAATTCTTACTCGGTGGATTTGTGGGAATGGTTGCCCCGCTTTCACCAAACCCTAGCCGATTGTGTACAAACCCTAATTCACCAACGGGAACCAGAGGTATTTATTTCCCGCCAACGGTGTAATCTCTGCCACTGGTATAACCATTGCTACGCCATTGCCCAAGAGCAACAGCACCTTTCCCTCGTCCCCGGAGTCACCCCCAGCCGCTACGAATCCTTGCAAACGGTGGGAGTATTGACCATTGACTCCCTCGCCCGACTCCAGGCCACTCAGGTGGGGGAATTAATGGGCACGGCGATCGCCAGGCAATTACAGCAACAGGCCCTGGCCTTGGTGGAAAAACGGGCCATGGTGAAGGAGCAAAAAGTCTATCCCCTACCCCGATCACCAGTGGAATTATATTTCGACATTGAGGCAGAACCGGAGCGAAACTTGGACTATTTACTCGGCGTAGTGGTGGTTAATTATCGGGAAAAAACAGAAAATTTCTATGGCTTTATGGCTAAAGATCCCGCAGAAGAAGGCCTCATCTGGCAACAATTTGTGCAATTAATCGAGACCTATCCCGATGCTCCCATTTATCACTTTTCTGAATATGAACGGGAAACCATTAAACGGTTGGGGAAACTCTATGGCACACCGTCTAAATTGCGGGAGCAAATGTTGGGACAGTGTGTGGATTTGCACCATTACGTCACCAGCCATGTGATCTGTCCGGTGGAAAGTTATTCTCTCAAATCCCTGGCTAGTTGGTTGGGTTTTCAGTGGCGGGATGCCCAGGCCAGCGGTGATCAATCGGTCTGTTGGTATGACAATTGGTTAACCACTGGCGATCGCCAATTTTTGGAATTAATTTTGCGCTACAACGAAGATGATTGCCGAGCCACCTGGGTTTTAAAGGATTGGTTAACGGATTTTTTAGGTGGCTCATACTGATTTAGACCCTTAAACTTTTTCCCTCGATCTCCAATAAAAGCGGGGCAGTTATTTTTAGCTTCCGGCCATATTGGAGAATCAAGATTATCTGACTAACAGGTTATCAAAAGGGAATTTTTGTTACCCGTACAAATTTATCTGTGACATTCCCCGATAACCCCAGGTCATCAGGATCAAGACTTAACACCGTTGCACCAGAGACAAAATTAAGCTGGTCTAGGTTAACCCAAATGACATTGGGACTCGTAGTCAATTCAAAAAAGTAACGGCGATTGGTTAGATCAATGGCAGTGCGATATTCGGTGTTATACAAGGAGCCAGGAAGATTATTAGGCGCACCAAAAGGAACAGAGACATTACGGGCAATGGATAAAATACCAGCAATGGCTTCCTGTTCAGTTTTCGGCTCTGGTAACATCATTTGGTAGTAGCTAGCCCGAACAAAACGATCCTTGGGATCCACGTTGCCAGGCAAAAGAGTTTGGCGGGTGGCATTGGTAAAGTCCCACGTTTCTAGGAATTTTAACTGCTGATCGTAGGGGGGATCATTGGTCATTACCCGATACTCTGGGCCGTGGTGGACGACTAAATTACCCTCCACATATTCCAAAATGGCAGAATCCCCGCTGGCGTCCTCAATAGCTAAATGCACCGTTGCTTTCATGTCGTCAAGGGCAACCATCACTGGCTGAATCTCCTTCATTAAGGCCAGGGCTTCCTCCACAGAGGCGGCATTGTCTAACAAATACTGTCCCCACAGTCCCGCCTGCACTCCCGCTTTCTTGGGGTCCCGAGGTCCAAAATCCGTCGCTGTTAGGTAGAGCATATGCATACCCAGCCCCTTTTCATTCAAACCATCCACCGTGCCCATGCCATAGACTGTCGTCACCACACTGCCATATTTGGAAGTCCATTGGGCTGGATTGTCTTTCACCACCAACATATCCCCCAACATGCCCCCATTCCTTTCGATGCCCCGGGGAAAAACCATCAACTCAGGCTCGGTGGATTCTGGCCAATCCATGGTCCGGCCGACCACCACAGCGAATTTGTTATTGTTCCACAAAATTCTGGTGCAAGCCTGGGCCGCTGGGGGCCAAAGGGTAATCTGTAGCACCACTGCCACTAGTATAGCTGTTGTAATATTAGTGAGAAACTGAATATTCATTGTCTTTGTCAACTGTCTAGTGTTCACCAAGATTTTAAAGGATGCCCATCGGGCGATCGCCCCGACCATTACCCAAATTCAGAAATTCATAGTCTAGTTTCTAAGTTCTTTTAGCTTAGTTGGGAGTGAAAATGCTAGTGTTCTATGACTTTTGCAATAACCATATCCCCGTAGTTGTTACCCCCGAATTATCGGGTTGGAGCCAAAGAAAATGTAGGCCCTTTGCTTTTTGTTGTCGTTGGCTAAATACCCCCGCCGCTGTGGCCATTTCTCCATCTTTAAAAGTAACCATTACCCATTGATCGCCAGTTTGGGTATGAAGCACCAGTCCTCCCGATTGTTGGGGGTCTTCGGCAATGTAGAGCAAACTAGTCGGTTGTTGTTCTGCTAACCATTGACCAATCTGACGACATTGACGACCACCGTAAATTACTACCCCAGGAATGGGCAAATCCGCCGCTAAACCTAGCTGGAGGGGGGATAAAGACTCCGGCATGGATTGATAACGCATCGGACGATCGCCAAAATAGGGCCAGATATCCTGGGCCGGAAGGGCAACAAATTGCCAACTTTCCCCCACCAGGCGATCGGGCAAGGGTTGGGGAGGAGAGGGCAGGGAATTAACCATGGTGTGAAAAGGGAAATCAAAGTCGAATAAAATTACTAACTAATAATTAAGCGCTACGGGAAATATAGGATTCCAACAAAGCCACAATCGGCCCATGACGATTCAAGCGTGCTAAATCAAGGGCTGTTTGGCCCCCCTGATTTTTTAAGTTAGCGTCCAGAGCGGGGAAATTAGCCAGCAGAGTTTGCACCGCCGACTGATGACCCCGATGACAAGCCCACATCAGTGCAGTGGAGCCGCTGGGATCGCCACGGTTAACTTGGACAGCATAATCAGCAATGGTGGTAACCACAGCACTCAGATTCTCCATGGCCGCCAGCATTAAAGGGGTTTTTCCCTCCCATAGGGTTTGGTCGAGGTCAACTCCCGCCCGGCCTAGGGCGTCAACTATGGCCGCTTGAGTCTGGGCATCTCCATGGCTGGCAGTCAGGGCTGTTAGGAGGGGCGGTTCTCCGTTACCGGAAAAATTGCTATCGGCCCCAGCATTGAGTAGTTGAGCCACAATGTCCACATGTCCCTGGGCGATCGCCAATTGTAAAGGGGTATCCCCGGCTTGATTGGCAAGGTCTAGGGGAACTTGTTCTTGCAATAGTGCCTGCACCATTTGGCCATAACCTTCCAGACAGGCAATATGTAAAGCCGTATCCCCCATTTCTCCCATCTGGGCCGGGGGATAGCCAGCCTCAATCAATGCTTGGACCGCAAAAGTGTTGCCCTCCTCCACTGCTGTGAACCAACTTTCTGCATCCCCGCAGGCGCCGGCCCGGATTAAATCACCGATGATGGCTTCATTACCTCCTCCCATGGCTAGGGTTAGCGGTAAATTACCTTCCCCATCGGTTAAACCCAGGTCAACTTTCCACTCCAACAGGGCTGTAACCATGGCTAGGTTTTCCTGCTTAATCGCCCATTCCAACGCTGTAGTGCCCTGATCATCTTGCAAATTAGGGTCAGCCCCTGCCTCCAGGAGAATTTTTACTAGGGGCTCATTATTGCGATAGGCCGCCATCATCAAAGTCGTTGTACGGTCATCATTGCCCTGATTGAGATCTGCCCCGGCCTTTATCAATAGCTTGGCGATCGCCTGTTGGTCCAGATTTTTTTCAGAGTTATTGGGATGGTACTGTAGTCCCGCTAATAACATTAAGGGGGTAATGCCATGGGGTGGACGGGAGCGGTTAGGGTCAGCCCCCGCTTGTAGCAGTTGTTTGACGGTGGTCATTTCCAAGGCCGCTACGCCATACATCAAAGCCGTTAGTCCCTTGGCATCCCCTTGGTCGAGTTGGGCCGGACCAACACTGGATAGATATTGCCCCACTAATTGCCATTGACTTTGCTGAGCCGCAGCCAAAATGGGATTGATCATGATGTTGATGCTAAGCGCTTGTCCGCTGAAATCTATTCAAAATTTCCTGAGTCCCCATTTTAAAGCACCGTTGTCCGTCCTCCTTCAGCCTGGCGATCACCGAAATATTGCAAATTAACCTCAATAATGTTGATATTAATTCTCAACTATGATAACCTTCTAAAAATCTAAACACGAATAGATTGTAATAGTCTCTGTAGTGAGGAGTGACTTATGGGAAGCAATTCTCAGGGCTTTTTGCGCCCAAATTTAGGAATTGTGGCGTTGATTCTGGCTTTTAGCCCGTCTGTGGTGGCTCAAAGCTTTGATTCGGCCAACTTTCCGGACAGCTTTAAGAAAAATCAATTGCAACAAAGATTTCCCACTCTAGTTGGTGCTGGCAGTGGTGGAGCCTTGGTTTCTGATCCCCATGGAGCGATGGATCAGATAACCAGTGTTTCCGAGTTGAGGGATGTGCAACCCACCGCCTGGGCCTATGAAGCCCTCAAAAGTTTAGTTGAACGTTACGGCTGTATTGTGGGTTATCCTGACCGGACTTTCCGTGGCGATCGGGCGTTGAGTCGTTGGGAATTTGCTGCCGGCTTGAACGCTTGTATGAACGTGATGGAGCGTTTAATCCAGGAGAACGTAGCGGTTCTAAGGGAAGACATTGATAAACTCAAACGCTTAATGCAGGAGTTTGAAGCGGAATTGGCCGCCTTGGGGGCTCGCATTGATAACCTGGAAGTCCGCACTTCTTTCCTGGAAGACCATCAATTTTCCACCACCACTAAACTGAATGGGGTGGCAGTTTTTGCCCTGGTTGACCAGTGGGGAGGCGATAAAGCGGTAGATTGGCGTCAACAGGACAATATTGATAACTTTGGTGCGGCGGCCCCGGCTCCTGTGGAGGAAAATGCCACCTTGTCCAGTCGGGTTCGTTTAAACTTCGACACCAGCTTTACCGGTAAAGACTTACTACGTACTCGTTTGCAGGCTGGCAGTGTACCCAACTTGTCTGGCCCCACCGGCACCAACATGGCTCGCCTTGCCTTTGATGGTTCTAGTCCAGATAACAACGTTGACATCAATAAACTATTTTACCGCTTTCCTGTGGGGAACTTCACCACCTGGGTCGGGGCCAGGGGGTTGGGTCTAGATGACGTGTTTCAGACCCATAATCCCTATTTAGCAAGTGGAGACACCGGTGCTCTGAGCCGTTTTAGTCGCTATAATCCCTTTGCTTTTCGGGGTCCATCCGGGGTTGGTGGTGCGGCTCGCTATAAATTCAATGACATTTTCAGTGTCACCGCGGCTTACCTCGGTAACAACAACCAGGCTAACAATCCCTCCGATGATATTTTTGAAAGTCCCAACGGCCTGAATACATTTAAGAGTGGAAATGGCCTTTTTAATGGTAGCTTCAGCACCGGGGTCCAGTTTGACGTTAAACCGACCAAGGACTTTAGCTTTGGTATTTCCTACCTGCACAAATACTTTACCCAGGGTGACGTTAACTTGACGGGGAGTACCGGTAGCCGCATCGCCAGTAACCCCTTTTACCAGGCGGCCACAACCATGGATACCTATAACTTCCAGACTTCCTGGCAAATTACCGAGAAGCTTAACCTTGCCGGTTGGTTTGGTTATGCCAATGCCACCGCCCAAGGTTTTAATACCGGCAACAATACCCAAAATCGCAGTGGTCTTGGTGCTGATCTCTGGACTTGGAATGCGTCTTTATCCGTTCTGGATGTGTTCAAAGAAGGCGCAGTGGCTTCCATCAGCGGTGGTTTGATGCCCTACGCTCCCTACGTCGGTAGCTTAGTGGGTGATCGGATCAGCAATGATCGTAGTGCCCCCTACATCATTGAAGCTCAGTATAAATTCCCGGTTAGCAAAAACATCCAGATTACCCCTGGTGCCTATGTGATTCTTAACCCGGAAGCTAACAGTAATAACAGTGCGATCTGGGTGGGGGTAATCCGCACCACATTTAAGTTTTAGATTGGTTTAAACAAGCCAATAGCTAGAACTCACACCACAAGAAATTCCTTCTCAATTAGGCCTCCTCCCGGCTGGGTGGGGGCTTTTTTCTGGTTTTTGATCGAACAAACTTTAACACTGATCCATCGGTGATTTGTAACAAAAAGCAACATGGCCAGCAAATCTCGATAAAAGTTACCCTCCATTGGTTGGGAACTGCTTTAAACTAGGCTTAACCCCCAATTTATGGCGATGGCCCCCACCACAAGAGGTAACTACGAGCATGGGCAAACCCACTGGTTTTCTGGAATATACCCGCGAAGCACCCCAAGAATTAAGCCCCGGCGATCGCCTGAGGAATTGGGACGAATTCCACCTAACCATGCCCGACGAACAGGTGGAAACCCAGGGGGCCCGTTGCATGGATTGCGGCACGCCCTTTTGCCACACCGGTAATTTGATCAGTGGCATGGCCAGTGGTTGCCCGATCAATAACCTCATCCCAGAATTCAACGACCTAGTCTATCGAGGCCTGTGGCGGGAAGCCCTAGACCGACTCCATAAAACCAATAATTTTCCTGAATTCACCGGCCGGGTTTGTCCAGCTCCCTGCGAAGGCTCCTGTGTATTGGGCATCAACAATCCCCCGGTGACTATTAAAAATATCGAATATTCCATCATCGAAAAGGGTTGGCAGGAAGGTTGGGTAACCCCGGAGCCACCGGCAAAGCGTACTGGCAAAAAAGTAGCGGTGGTGGGGTCTGGCCCCGCCGGTTTGGCCGCCGCCGCCCAGTTGAATAAAGCTGGCCATTGGGTGACGGTTTACGAACGGGAAGACCGCCCCGGTGGCTTGCTGATGTATGGCATCCCCAATATGAAGTTGGACAAAGAAGAAGTAGTGCTCCGCCGGTTGAACGTGCTGGAAGCAGAAGGAGTTACCTTTGTTTGCAATACGGAAATTGGCAAGGATTTACCTCCAGAAGGCCTACTCAAGGATTACGATGCGGTGGTGCTCTGTACTGGGGCTACTAGGCCTAGGGATTTGGCCATTGAGGGTCGAGAATTAGAAGGCATTCACTTTGCCATGGAATTTTTGACTGCCAATACCAAAGCAATTTTAAATAAAGCTCCGGGCCCGGATTTTATTAGTGCCAAGGACAAAGACGTGGTGATTATCGGTGGGGGGGACACCGGCACCGACTGTGTGGGCACTTCCCTCCGTCACGGTTGTAGAAGCCTAGTGCAATTGGAAATTATGCCCAAACCTCCTGAGGATCGGGCCGCCAATAACCCCTGGCCAGAATGGCCCAAAGTTTACAAAATGGACTATGGCCAGGAAGAAGCCGCCGCCGTCTATGGCCACGACCCCCGCAGTTACCTCACCACTGCCACTAAAATTGAAGGGGACGATCAAGGCCGGGTTAAGGCGGTCCACACGGTGGATGTCCGTTGGGAAAAGGATGGGCAGGGACGATTTATTCCCCAGCAAGTAGCAGGTACGGAACAGGTCAGACCGGCCCAATTGGTGCTGTTGGCCATGGGATTCCTCGGCCCGGAAAGTTACCTCTTGGATGCAATGAACTTGGATAAGGATGCCCGGGGCAATATCAGAGCTGAATATGGCCAGTATGAAACCAGTATTCCCGGTGTATTTGCGGCGGGGGACTGTCGTCGGGGCCAAAGTTTGGTGGTCTGGGCTTTCAACGAAGGTCGGGGGGCAGCCAAAGCCTGTGACCTTTACTTAATGGGGGAAACGGATCTCCCCTAGGTGCCCATAGCCATCGGTTAATTGATCATATAAATGAGCGTCGGCAGCGGCGATCACCCCCTGATTTTTTTTGATTAGTAATGCTGAATAGTTGAATTAAAAATTATCATAATCACTTATATTGTCAAAGGGCCCAAGGTTTCCTATGCTTTTCATAGGGTAAATAATCAGATTTCCGTAAATTTTTTATTTATCCTCCTAAATTCGACCTCAACAGCAGGAAAAGCTGTCAAGAGCCGATACTTTTTGTATCGGGAGTTTCTCTTGGGTTTCTAAAACCTATTCTGAAATTCTCTTGATTTTTCCGTTCACCAAAGCTGTTACTGTGGACTGTTAGGCAATCAATCGGGTTCTGGGCTTTGATCCCTTGGTGGGAATGGCCAGATCCGGCTCTGCCCCTGACCACAGTCGAACTCGCCTGCTAACTTTTGCCCGCACTTTCACGATTCTAGGAGATTATCCCCCATGTCCATTGCAGTTGGAATGATCGAAACCCGTGGCTTCCCCGCTGTTGTAGAAGCGGCCGACTCCATGGTTAAAGCCGCTCGGGTTACCCTGGTGGGCTACGAAAAGATTGGTAGCGGTCGGGTTACCGTCATTGTGCGGGGGGATGTTTCCGAAGTACAAGCTTCTGTTTCCGCTGGCATCGAAGCCGCTAACCGAGTTAACGGTGGCGAAGTGCTTTCCACCCACATCATCGCCCGTCCCCACGAAAACCTGGAATACGTCCTCCCCATTCGCTACACCGAAGAAGTTGAACAATTTCGGACATATTAATTCCCCTTTGCTTGGCGATCGGTAGTCAACTACACAGAATAGCTGGGACTGCCGAGCCGGAGCCATAGGCGCTAATGAGCGTAATTTTGATTTTTTGATTTTGATATTCCCTGGGAGTAACTTAAACCTATGTCAATTGCAGTTGGAATGATTGAAACCCTTGGGTTTCCCGCCGTTGTGGAGGCCGCCGACTCCATGGTGAAAGCCGCCCGGGTTACCCTGGTGGGCTACGAAAAAATCGGTAGCGGTCGAGTTACCGTGATTGTGCGGGGTGACGTGTCTGAGGTGCAAGCCTCCGTTACCGCTGGCATCGAAAATATCCGTCGGGTGAACGGTGGCGAAGTTTTGTCTAATCACATTATTGCCCGTCCCCACGAAAACCTGGAGTATGTTCTTCCCATTCGCTACACCGAAGCAGTGGAACAGTTCCGGGAAATCGTCAATCCTTCCATTATCCGCCGCTAATTTTCCCTGTAAATTTTGAGCCCAATTAAGCCATGCAACTTGCCAAAGTTTTGGGGACCGTGGTCAGTACATCGAAGACACCGAATTTGACCGGCGTCAAGCTGCTCCTGGTTCAGTTCCTCGACACCAAAGGCCAACCCCTAGAACGCTATGAGGTGGCTGGCGATGTAGTGGGTGCAGGCTTGAATGAATGGGTGCTAGTGGCCCGGGGCAGTGCCGCCCGCAAGGAACGGGGTAATGGCGATCGCCCTTTGGATGCCATGGTGGTGGGCATTATCGACACAGTTAATGTAGCTAGTGGCTCCCTCTATAACAAGAGGGATGATAGGAGATAGTGCTCCCCCCTTTTTCCCATCCTTCCTGTCCACTGGGGGAATAGGGTTTTGCTTGGGACGTATTTGAACCCGATGCAGTGCTGGCAAAGCCCCTGGGCTGGTTGTTCGCTGTATCTAGGAGGAACTATTGCATGGGATCTCGCACCGCCTTGGCTTCCAGGCCTTGGTCCAAACATTTAGCAGACCCCCAAATTGACCCGACGGCCTACGTGCATTCGTTTGCCAATGTGGTGGGGGATGTGCGCATTCAACCTGGGGTCAGTGTTGCCCCTGGTAGCTCCATCCGAGCCGACGAGGGCACCCCCTTTTGGATTGGCAATAATGCTTTAATTCAGCACGGAGTGGTGGTTCATGGCCTAGAAACTGGTCGGGTGCTGGGGGACGATGACCAGGAATATTCTGTTTGGATTGGGCCGGGCACCTGTGTGGCCCATTTGGCTTTGATTCACGGCCCGGTTTACCTAGGCGCTAATTGCTTCGTTGGTTTCCGTTCTACTGTGCTCAATGCCCGGGTGGGGGATGGGGCGGTGGTGATGATGCATTCCCTCGTCCAGAATGTGGAAATCCCCCCCAACAAGTTGGTGCCCTCCGGTGCCATGATTACCCAGCAACACCAAGCGGATAGTTTGCCGGATGTACAAGCTGGTGATCGCCATTTTGTCCAGCAGATTGCGGCCATGCAAGGGGAAAGTGCCTCCCCAACCCAGGGGAGTAATCCCGCCGTCTGTGTTTTACCGGAGTCCCTCCCTGCTGTTACCCCCGTTACCGAAACTCCCTATATAGATTCCATAGACAACATGAGTATTAATTCTGACATTACCAACCAGATCCGCTCCCTCCTGGCCCAGGGCTATGGCATCGGGGCAGAGCACGCCAACGAACGACGTTTCAAAACCAAATCTTGGCAGAGCTGTGGCACCGCCGACGGTTTCCGCCCCGACCAAGTCATCGCCACGGTGGAAGGTTGGCTCCAGGAGTTTGCGGGGGAATATGTGCGCCTAATTGGCATTGACCAGGGGGCCAAACGCAGGGTAGTGGAAGTGATTATTCAGCGCCCCGGCGATGTACCCGGTTCCCCCAGTCGGGGCACCACCACGACCAAGGCCTTGAGTAGTGGTAGTGCCAGCCGGAGTACCGCGGCCCAAGGAGGCAGTTTAGCTGGGGATAGTGCTAATCAGATGCGCGCTCTGTTACATCAGGGTTGCAAGATCGGCTTGGAATATGCCAGCGCCCGTCGCTTCAAAACCGGCTCTTGGCTGACCGGGGGGATTATTAGCAGTCATCGGGAAGGGGAAGCTCTGCAGGAATTGAATCGTTTCCTGGCTGACCACACCAACGAGTATGTGCGAATTATCGGCATTGATCCGGCAGGTAAACGGCGAGTGGCAGAAATTGTTGTACACCGTCCCAATGGCAATGGTGTCAGTAAGTCCAGCAGTGCTAGCAGCGCCGGCACCTACAAATCCGCTCCAGTGAGTGCCCCCGGTAATAGTAGCGGTGGTGGTTTAACCCCAGAGGTAGTAGCAACGGTGCGGGGGTTACTGGCTAATGGTCACAGCATTGGCACCGAACACACGGATAAACGGCGCTTTAAAGCCAAATCCTGGGATACCTGTCCCACCATTGATGGGGGTCGGGAAGCTGAGGTTTTAGCCAAATTAGAAGCTTGCCTCGCTGACCATGCCGGGGAGTATGTGCGGATTATCGGCATTGACCGGGGAGCGAAACGACGGGTACTAGAACAAATTATCCAACGTCCGGGGGATAATGTTACTTCCGGGCGATCGCCATCTTCAGCCAGCGTTAGTGGCACTGGTAGTGCTTCCAGCAATGGCTTTGGCGGTAGCAACGGCAGCAGCTATGGTAATTCCGCTGTGCGTTTAGACAATAGTGTGGTCACCCAGGTGCGTTCCCTCCTGGCCCAGGGTTACAAAATTGGCACCGAACATACGGATAAGCGCCGCTTTAAAGCCAAATCCTGGCAGAGTTGTGCCCCCATCAACAGCACCCACGAGTCGGAAGTGTTACGGGCCCTAGAAGGTTGCTTGGCAGACCACAATGGCGAATATGTCCGCTTACTGGGCATCGATCCTGCGGCGAAACGACGGGTGTTGGAAACCATTATTCAGCGTCCCTAGTAACCACTAGTCGACCAGCCCTCCGGATTTTGCCATGCAGTTACCGCCCGTTCACAGTGTTAGTCTTTCTGAATATTTTGTGAGTGGTAACGTGATCATTCACGAAACAGCGGTGATTGCTCCGGGAGTTATTTTAGAAGCGGCTCCGGATTGTCAAATTACCATTGACGCCGGGGTCTGCATTGGTTTAGGCAGTGTAATTACCGCCCATGCCGGTGATGTCCAAATCCAAGCTCAGGCGGCGATCGCCCCTGGTTGTCTGCTCATTGGGCCAGTGACCATTGGACAAACAGCCTGCCTCGGTTCCCGGAGCACAGTTTTTCAACAGAACATTGATGCCCAGGCCCTGATTCCCCCTGGATCTTTACTAATTAATCGGGTTGTCAGTGCCCAGACGGTAACCGCCAGTGCTCCAACTAGTGACAGCGTTACCGAAGAAAATTCCGCTTCGATAGCAAACCCCATCGCCCCGATTCCTTCCCCCTGGGACAACGACCCCCCTGCCCCTAGGACGGATTCCCCCTCTAATAAACCCAAAGAATCCATGGCAAAGGAAACAATGCCAGATCCGGCCCAACCACAGGAACATATTCCCCCCAATCAACCCCCTAGGGAATCGGTACCAACCGCTCCAACTGTGGTCACCACTACGCCGTTAGTCCCAGAAGAAATCAAGGAAAAGCCGCCCGTGGTGGGTCAGGTTTATATTAATCAATTGCTCTTAACTTTGTTTCCGGAACGACGATATTCTGGTTCCTAAATTGACGAGCATCAAACCATTGCACCATTACATAAAGTCTTTACCCCACATGAGGCGTTAGGGGAGCCATACCACCAACAATGAGTGTTAAGAACTGGCTAAACCGTTCAATAAGTGAGGTAATGCCGACAAAAGCAGAGTTTATTGAAGTAGTGTCTGATTTTTGAGATAAGGTATTTACCATGGAGGAGATGGTCTTGAAAAATTAGCGTCTCCCTGGAAATCTCCCCTCCTCGCCTGTAGTCACGGTTTTTGTCCCGGCGCAGCTTGATTGTTGTTTTATAGGCAAAGTGGGGCCTTTTCTGGAAAAAACTGGTTGTCATTTGTCCCAGTTACCGCAGTCTATTGCGTCTCGCCTAAATTATGTTGATTTGTCCCCAGTGCTCCGCCGAAAATCCTAACCGTGACAGTGTTTGTCAAAAATGTGGGGCGTCTCTGAAGGAACGTCCCTGTAATCATTGTGGAGAAATGGTGCAGTACGGAGAGGCCCATTGTCCCCATTGTGGGGCGATCGCCGGTCAGATATTAACGGTGTTGGTGACAGTACCAGTGACGGTGGGCCCAGATGGGGAAACGGAACAGAGTTTTGATCCCCAACAAATTAAGCTTTATGGAAACTTCATTGATGTGGGTCAACGTTACCAACTACTCACCTCCGTGGAGGAAAACCCATTTACCATTGATGAGTCCGGGGGAGGAGAACAAATTATGGTCAAAAGTAAGGTGGTAGATTGCCAGCCCCTACAACCGTCCGTACTGAAAGCATTATTATCCCAACAGGGAGACCTGTTAGCCCGATTACCCCAAATGTCCGATGGGGAAATTATGGCCGATGACACTTGGTCGAGCTTGAATTTACCCAAGGCGATTATTCCTTATTTTCGCTTTCCAGAGTTGGTGCCCAAAATCCCGGAAGCCTATGATGCCTGGTGTGACGGAGATTGTGGTTTTGTGTTAATGGAAGACCGTTCCGAATGGGATGTGTTGGCAGATATTCTGCGGGAAGAAGGGGACTCCCTGCCTGGGTTGGAGATGGTTTTCTGGATTAATCAACTCTTCCAACTCTGGCATCAACTTGCCTCAGCCGGCTGGGGTAAAGGGCTATTGATGGCGAAAAATCTGCGGGTGGACGAAGACCAAAACATCGCCCTAGAGCAAATTTATGCCAATGGCAGCTCTCCGGTTTCCCTAGAGGAATTTGGCGATCTATTACATGGTTATTTTAGTCCAGTGCCCTCGGCGGGAGAGGATTTATTGGCCATATTGCAAAAGGCGGCCCAGGGTGAGTACCAAGATATGGACGATTTATTTACGGACATCGAAGATTTGGTAATTACGGTGGAGGAAGAAAGGGAAGATTTTACCATCCATGAAGTGGATTTTGAGCAGATTCCAGATGAGGTTTTTGCGGCGATCAAAAGTGGGGAAAACGCCCTGCAAAGAGAGGAAATTTCCTCCGGTAGTAACCCGGTGACCATGCCCGATGCCAATGTGTTTGACTCGGAAGAGGTGGACGATGTCCCCACGGCGGTACTGCCCATGCAGTTAATCAGTCTGGTGGATGCGGGCTACACTGACCGGGGTGGGCACCGACAGCATAATGAAGATTTTTTTGGTATCACCACAGATGTGGAAACCCATCGCAATAACCATGGCAAGACCATCAAAGCCCAGGGAATTTATGTGGTCTGTGATGGTATGGGAGGCCATGCGGCCGGGGAAGTGGCCAGTCAAATGGGGGTCAAAACCCTGCTGGAATATTTCCAAGTTGTTATGGCGAATAAGTTGCCGGATAGAAACACCATTGCCGAAGGTATTGGTCTAGCTAACCAAAAAATTTACGAAGTTAATCAAAGTAATGCCAGCTCCGGCAGTGGCCGCATGGGTACCACTCTGGTGATGATGCTGGTGAAGGACACCACCATGGCGATCGCCCACGTGGGGGACAGTCGTATTTACCGAATTACCCGCAAAAACGGTTTAGAGCAGTTGACGGTGGATCATGAAGTGGGTCAGCAAGCTATCCTCAACGGGCTGGAGCCGGAGTTGGCCTATGCCCGCCCCGATGCCTATCAGTTGACCCAAGCCCTAGGCCCCCACAGTAGTAGTTATATCAAACCAGATGTAAAAATCTTTGAAATTGAAGAGGATTGCCTGATTCTGCTCTGTTCCGATGGCATTTCCGACAATGATTTTGTCGAGGAGTATTGGCAAGAATTACTCCTGCCCTATGTTAGCTCCAGCCAAGATGTGAACCGGGGACTGAGAAAATTAATGGAGGCGGCCAATGAATACAATGGCCACGATAATTTGACTGGCGTATTGGTGCGGCTTAAGGTTCGTCCGCAAATTCCGTTGGATGTATGGTAGTTTCAGTGGCTTCTGCTTGACGTTTGGCCAAGATAAATGCATCGATCGCCTTGCTGAGAACACAGGTATAGGTCAGGGCTTCTTCTAGCCGCTGGAAAGAGGGAATGACTAGACTGCGGGTGGCGGTTAAGACCAAAATTTCTGGCTTTTTCTGTCCCACTGTCAATACGGCTTCCACTGCGTCGGTGGGTACTTTTCCCAGGGGGTAATGGTCCAAATTTGCCCGCACAAAATGTTGATCCACAGCACAGTACTTAACCTGACTAAGGCGCCAGCCCCGGTAAATCATAAGGGCGATCGCCAGCAATAGGGGTAGACCGATGCGCCAATCTTGCCAGGGCATCATTAGACCGAAATTAGTTGGTATCTCAACGTAAACCATCTCCCCTGCAAAAGCCCGTCTAAAACCATCTAAAATGGCGCCCAATTGCACCATAAATCCCATCATTAACATCACAAATAACAGGAAACCCGATTCCCGAAAAATTTGTTGAATTAATAGCCAAGAATCCCCCCAACGCCAACGGGAAAAAATCTGCCATTTACGTTCTGTCCTTTTTACCCCCACCCCTTTTCCTTGTTGCAATAGCTGCATCTCCTCCTGGGTTGTAATGGGATTCAGGGCATAGGCTCCCGGCCCATGGCTAGCTTCAAAACCCACCGGCACCAGTTCCTGTAGTAGTCCTTGAATTACGGCGATCGCCTCTAGCACCCGATCAAGGTTTTGATCTTCCTCAAAAATCCAATCAGAACCATCGTACAGAAGTAGTTGCCCCTGCCACACCGTCGCCAACTTATCCTGAAAGGCTCCGCCTCTAATTTCTCGCCGTCGTACACCAATAGCTCGCACTTGCCCTGGATTAAATTCCATTAAAAGGGGAGGGCGTTGGGGTAATTGCAGTTGCCAACTTAAATTTCCAGCTCTATTGAGACGGAGATAAACCCGACGAATGTAATGTCCCCTCTGAAAATTTCTCTGGCTGATGGAGTTGTCAATAAACCAAAAGATAAAAAATAAAGTAAATAACCATTGACTAGCGGTACGAAAGCTAAACGTTAGCCAAGCAAGAAGCAAAAAAATCAAAAAAAGGATGAGATTAAAAGCTTCGTTGTTTTGCACCTCCCCCGCCCACAACTCCTGCCACATTATTTTTAATAGACTGGTGTAGAGGGATTGGAAAATTTTCTTGAGCTGGACCAAAGGGGCAATGGCCAGGGCATAGGGACTGGGGGAAGGATAAAGAATGGTGCCCGTATACACCGGCTGGAGTTCGGCAATATTTTCGCTATCTGCCATGGGGAACCTCAGTGGAAAAAATGGCGCTATCAGATTATGGGAAGTGGCCCCCAATGGTCAGTCAGGGTAGCCACTCCTTACCATAAAGTCTCTGCTGTTGTTAGTTGGCCAGGTCAGTCAGGTTAAACATAAAAGGAACGCCCGTCCCTTTGCCTTCTCCTCCCATCACCAAAACCTTGGGCATGGGAGCACCCCCTTCCCGCCAAGCTTCGATCGCCTCTTTTTGTAGGACTAATTCCCCCCCTGGGCCTTTAAAGTTTCCGCCAGTAACCGCTGGGCTTCCGCCTTTCCCTTGGCCCGATTGATATCAGCCTGGGCCTGTTGTTCCGCTTCCTGGGCCACATACACTGCCCGTTGGGCCCGCTGTTCAGCGATTTGTTTTTCCTCCACCGCCTTGGCAAATTCAGGGGAGAAGGCCAAGTCCACGACGCTGGTGTCCAGGACGATGATGCCGTATTTCTCTAAACGGGAATTGAGGGCGTTGTCAAAGTCTTCTTTCAACTCACTTCGTTTGGTAATTGCTTCTTCTACTGTGCGGCGGGCGGCGGCAATTTTAAAAGATTCCTGAGTTTGGGGAGCGATAATTTTCGCCACAATATTTTGTAGCGTGCCCTGGGTACGGCGAATGGTGACCACTTCGGTGGGATCGAGACGGAAGTTAATGGCAAAGCTAGCAGACAAATCCTGCAAGTCCTTGGTTGAGCTTTGGGCCGGCACTTCAAATTTTTGCACCGTCACATCGTAAATATCCACCGAAGATACCAAGGGTGGTTTGAAATGAATACCTTCTAGTAGGGCTCCGTCCTGGGCCTTACCCAACACACTCAGTACACCGGCCTGACCAGGGTTAATCACCACAAAGGAGTTGAAACTCAGCAGGACTAACAGGGCGGCAATCAGCCCCCCCACAATGGACTGCCAGCCGTCAAAGGATGGTTGTTTGCTCATAATGCTTGCCTGTCTGTCGTTGAACTTGGGGGAGATCCCTGCCCAAAGTATGGCAGAAAAACCTTCCCTTCCCAATGCCTCGATTTGTGGTAACCCGATCTGAGCTACAGTGGAACTTTGAGGCGAGTTGTTGCTGACGGTGAGATCACGTCCTAACTTTTAGCCAACTTTGCGATTCCCCAACGGCCCAAATTTAAGTTTTAGATATCAACTTTTAAGTTTTCCCATGGCTTCCCAATTACGTGTTTATGTGCCGGAGCATCCCCTAATTAAGCATTGGTTGGGGGTAGCTAGGGATGAAAACACGCCGCCGGTTTTGTTTAAAACTGCCATGGCAGAATTGGGGCGCTGGTTGACCTATGAAGCTGGTCGTTATTGGTTGCCGACGGTGGATACAGAAGTGACCACTCCCCTGGCGATCGCCAAGGCTAGCCTGATTGACCCCCAAACTCCCTTTATCATTGTGCCCATTTTGCGAGCCGGTTTAGCCCTGTTGGAAGGGGCCCAGGGCTTGTTGCCCCTGGCAAAAATTTACCATCTGGGTTTGGTGCGGAATGAAACTACCCTAGAGCCCAACCTTTATCTCAATAAATTGCCGGATCGATTTGCCCCCGGTACCCATCTTTTATTACTTGATCCCATGTTGGCCACGGGCAACACCATCATGGCCGCCCTGGATTTACTGATGACCAGGGGTGTTGATGCCAATTTAATCCGTTTAGTCTCTGTGGTGGCGGCCCCCACTGCCCTACAGAAATTGAGTAATGCCCACCCCCATTTGACTATCTATACTGCCATGATTGACGAACAGCTCAATGACCGGGGCTACATTGTGCCCGGCCTAGGGGATGCCGGAGATCGTTGCTTTGGCACGTGATAACGCCGTTAAACTGGTAATCAAATAATTACAAATTCACCCCCCAAAGATTAAAAACAGGAGTAAGATCATGGCTCAAAAAGATAACTTCGGCGGAGGATTTTTATTAGGCACAGTAATTGGCGGTGTGGTGGGGGGAATTTTGGGTTCCGTCCTGGCGAATCGAGCTGCCACCCAAAGTCCCGACCAGGAAAAATTGGACACTGAGGGGGTAGGAAATCTCGATAGTGAGGAAAATATTGAGTTGGCCCGCCGTCGCCTGGAGGATAAAATTGCCCAACTCAATTTAGTTATTGACGATGTCCGTGACCAATTAGGCCACGTCAACGAACTAAACAATATTAAGGAAGTGCAAGAAGAACATCGCTAATCAATCCTTGCCGAAGGCTTTTCCTTTCAACTCCTTTGGTCTAGTTGAAGTTACCGCCATCATTGCTAGGGAACCATAGGAAGTGACAGTCCAATGACATTCAAAATTAAATTTTGGGGAGTACGGGGTAGCATCCCCTGTCCAGGGCCGACGACGGTGCGCTATGGAGGCAACACCACCTGTGTGGAAATGGCGATCGGGCAGGAACGACTGATTTTTGATGCGGGTACGGGCATCAAGATGTTGGGGGATAGTTTTTCAGGCCAGGGGGGAGTGTCGGCCCATATTTTCTTTACCCATAGTCACTGGGACCATATCCAAGGATTTCCTTTTTTTACCCCCGCTTTCCGCCCGGGCAATTTTTTTCGAGTTTATGGTGTACCCACTCCCGATGGCATGACCATCGAACAAAGACTGCATGAGCAGATGTTACACCCTAATTTTCCCGTTCCCTTGCAGACAATGCAGGGCATTGTGGCCTTTTATGATTTGGAGGTGGGGGAAGACATTGTTATTGGCGACATTAAGCTACGGACCAGGCCATTAAATCATCCCGGGGAAGCCATGGGCTATCGGATGACTTGGCAAGGCATTACGGTGGCTTTTATCACGGATACAGAACATTTCCCCGATCGCCTGGATGGCAATGTGTTGGCGTTAGCCCAGGATGCGGATGTGTTGATCATTGATGCCACTTATACCGACGAAGAATATTATGATCGCCAGGTGAGCAAGGTGGGTTGGGGCCATTCCACTTGGCAAGAGGCGGTGAAAGTGGCCCAGGCCGCCGGGGTAAGGCAATTAATCCTCTTCCACCACGACCCCAGTCATGACGACTCCGTGCTAGACACCATATTAAACCAGGCTAAACAGCAATTTCCTGCCACTGCGATCGCCAAAGAAGGCATGGAAATCAACCTAACCTCTGGAACAATGGACAGTGCCTTGGCAACCATTACTATAGTGGGGTGAAGTTAGTCTATTTTTGGCCGGTTAGAGGTGACCGAGCTTTCCCTCTTCCCCGTTAGCCATCAGCCTTGAGACCCAATCAAGTTTTGAACCTTTTTACCCTGTCCCCATTGGCCAATAATTTTTCCCTACAGAAATTACTCCAACATCGACTCCGCTGGGCTGTGGTTGTAATTGCCCTTTTTCCCTTGGTATTCGTTGGTTACACTACCAGGAGACCCACCACTGTGACCCTGTCCAGTGGCAGTAACCTCAGTGCCTATGCCCGCATTGGCCAACAAATTCAGGAATCAGCGGCCAGCGTGGATTTAATAGTGGAGGATGAAAAAAATTCCCAGGGTTCCCAACAAAACTTACAGCGGCTATTGGATGGGGAAGTGGATTTTGCCCTGGTACAATTGGATGTGGCCAGCGAAGCTATGAAAGCGGGGGATGTGGCCGCCGTGGCCATTCTGACTGAAGAATATGCCCACATTGTTGGCCGCAAAAATGACAATGTGAATACCCTGAGGGATCTAGAAGGCAAAAAAGTTAGCATTGGCCCCCCGGCAGTGGCATCAACTTCACCGCTACCCGTTTATTTGACTCCACCAATTTGGAGATTCAACCCTATACCCAGTCAGCTCTAGGGCTGGGATTACAAATTTTTACTGCCGCCGACAGCCCATTGGATGCGCTGGTTTATGTGGGGCCGCTCAAAGCCAGCGACGAAGTGCGGGAACAATTGACTATCGTTAGGGATGTTAATTTTGTGCCCCTGAGCGAAAGCTTTATTAATTACCTCACTTTGCAATTTCCAGAGTCCTACCGCAAAACCTATATTCCCCAGGGGACTTACCGCGCCTTACCGGCCTTCCCTGCGGAAGATGTTCTCACCATTTCCACCGGGGGAGCGTTACTGACCAGGCCCAATGTCGGTCGAGAGAAGGTAGCGTTTATGACCTGGGCAATTTTTGCTAATTCCCGTCAATTTGCTTCTTTTTACCCTAAATTAGCAACGGAAAACGGTTCAGTTAATCTTTACGAAGGACTGCTGTATATTCATCCTGCGGCCATTCGTACCTATCGAGAAGGGGACCCCCGTATTGCCTGGTTACGTTATCTCCAGGACAATAAACCCCTACAAGCCGCTTCAATCATGTTGTTAAGCACCACCACCATTGGCTTTTTAATTCGGGGTTGGCGTAAGCGTAAAACGGAAAAATTCCTAGTAGGCCATCGTCAGGCGATCGCCGACTTGGGGGCAACGGCTCAGGAAAATCCCCAGGAAGCGTTAAGGGAAATTGAAAGTTTAAAACAGAGCTATCGCTTGATGTTGATCGAGGGTAATTTAGCGCCGGATTTATATCAACAAATTGAGGGCATGAACGAAGTTTTCATCGAACAATGTCGCATGGAAATTAATCGTCAGCAGGATAACGATTTAACCAAAATTATCGGCGGTTTAACTGAGGTGCAACAATGGCAGGGTCATAATACGCCTTGGATGACGGAACATCTCCGACAATGTCAAGAAATTTACCGAGAAATGCTCCTCAAAGGACATTTGGATTTTCCCACTTACCTCAATCTGTACCAAATGCAATTGCTATTGGACATTCTGACTAGTCGCCCCCAGCCCACCATGGAAAGGGTTTAATCGTTTTCCCATGGCTCCCATCTCAATTTCTTAGAAAACAAAACTTTTGAGAAGTTGTTTTTAAAGCCTCCTAGTCCCCCAATGACGAATTATGGGATCAAACTTCTCTAGCATTACTGAAGCCCTAGTAGATAAATTTAGAAGACAAATCCAGATATCAGAGCTACCCCAACTCCAGGCTAAGTTGCACAAAGGGCTGATTCTGATCCTCCACCCTGGGGGCACCCTGTAATTTTTGCCAGTAGTCCGCCATCCATTGTTCCGAACTACCGGGACATTGGCGATCGCCTTGGAGCCAGGCCTGGAAGACCTTTTCCCTCCCATCCTGGGGACAGGTGATTTGATAAATTCGCACCCGCTTTTTCTGCACAGTTTGGGTACGGGCTAATTTAATACCAAAGCCTAATTTTTCTAGGAAGCGACGGACAATGGTGATGGGACTAGAATTTTTAGCCAAACCAATGCCCACCAACGTTTTGATGTCATCCCGGTTCGCTAAAGCTAATTTGCCTAAAGCCATTAAATCCTCATCCAGGGCAGACAATTCCCGTTGCGAATGGCTGAGGAGAATAGGAATACCGATGATATCGTAAGTACCAATGATTGCCCCTAGCTGGGAGCCATTAAAATCCGGTAAAAAGAGACTACCCTGCCCTTGGTCCAATAGTAAGCGGGCGATTTTAGCGTCCCGATCGCCGAGGAATGGTCGCCCCACAGTGAGGAAGTAGTGCCAACGCAGTTTTTGATACCAATTTTGGTCATCTTTTTGCACCAGATCAGCCGTCACGGGGATGCCATAGCGTTGGGCCAGTTCATGGCGGCGTAATCTTTGACGTTCGTGGCTATTTTTCACCAGCCTTTTCTTTAGCTGTTGATATTCCGGCTCCGTTAACGGTTGGGCGTCGGCGATCGCCTGGCAATCAGCCAGATAATTCTGTGCTCGCACCGCTTCAATGGCCTGCTGCAGGGGCTGAGGAGCGACCGTACTGAGGGGATGGTCGGGGTCACTGGCCGGGGTCGGGAGGGAAGGTAAAGCTGGGGGCGGCCCCAATAACTGATGCCCTTCCTGATGCAAAAGTCCGAGAATGGATTCGCGGTAATTGACCATGGCTAAGTTAATACGCACCGCCATTTTGGCCCAGCAGAGCAAAGATTCTGCTTGGAAACCCGTGTCTAAATCATCCAAATTATCCAGGTCAGACTGTTGCAGTAAACGGATATTGACCTCCGTGAGGCGATGACCAGCGGTGAGGAATTTGCTAATGGCCGTAGCTCCATTGCCCACTTGGTTAAAGCCATAGCTGGCGGCCCAGAGATAGCGGGGAATATTTTGACGGATGCGGCCGAGGGATTGACAAACGGAAGTGGCGGTTTGGATGCCCTGGGCAATACCCCAAACAGAGGTGAAATGATTTTGCAGGTCAATGCTGACCCCAGTTTCCACTGCCGGACTGCTGAGCACAATGTCATAGTTGGCCAACACCTGATTGAGGTTAGTTAAACTGCCATGGGCTGGATGGTGGGGATCGGAGAGGGATTCGGCGTCAATGCGTAAAATGTGGCGATCGGGAAACTGTTTTTTGAGGTAGGCTTCCAAGTTGCGGGTGCCCCAGGCGCTGGTGAGCTTTTGGGCGGATAAACAAACGAATGGTTTACCCCCTTCCCGGATATGGTGTAACAGTTGTTTGACCAGTTGCTTGGGATCGTTTTCGCCAAAGTGATAAATAGGCCAAGCTTCTTCTACCCCCGGCCGCCAATGGTTACGGATCACGTAGGGTTGGAGGGGAATGGCGCTCAAACTGATCAAATAATCAAGGGAAACATCGGTTAAGTCTGCATCGGCTACATAAATTTGTCCTTCTCCCCCTAGGCTATGTTGCAGTAGTTGCTTGAGGTTACGGAGAATGGCGACCCTCTGACGGCGGCAGGTGTCGGAATTAAGTCCGTGCCAAAGCACTTGCTCCACTTCGTCGATGATAATGAGGCAATCCTGCCACTGTTCAGGGTCAAACTGGGCTTGGGAGTGGCCATGGAGAGAGTCGATGCACAGACCAAAACCCCTTTGGCAAGCCAGGGGAGAAGATGACAAGTCCCCCACATAGGGCAATTGAAAACGGTGACAGAGTTCCTGCACTAAACGGATGCGGTGGCCAATTACCAGTACCGGTCTGTGTTCGACCTGGGCCTGGCGGACAATGTGGGCCAAAAATTCGGTTTTGCCCGTGCCCTTTGGCGATCGTAGGGCAATTAATTTTTCTTCAGCGGGAATGGCCAGGGGGGGTAAATAGCGAGCTTCCACTTCCACACCCCGGTTATGGGTGAGGCGGTTGAGCCGGTGGGCCTTCCAAATTTCCAGCGGTAGGGCCTTAGTGACCAACTGTTGTAGGCAATCACTGCCTTGGTGGGCAATCACATCATCAATGCCCTTACCAAGGTGATGCTCCCATTGCAAAACTTTGACTTCACAGCCCTGGCGACTGAACAGATAGCCTAACCGTTGAATGGCTAAATTCACCTGCTGGATAGTTTTGGGTTTACTGTCTTGGTCAAAGGCAATCAAAATTTGCCTCCGGGGAGTGGCTAATTTACCCAAGGCCGGAATTAATTGACATTTGCCGATGCGTTGTCCTTGCTCATCCCGGGGGGTGCGATAACCGTTGTGGACTCCCGGTAAGGCGATCGCCCCGTAGCCTGCCGTGAGTAAAGCACCGGCCTTTTTTGCCCCTTCTGTAATTACCAAGGGAATTTCTGGATGGCCCATTAACCATTGCCAAAAGCCTAAATCCGGCTGGTCAGGATCTTGATCCTCCGTTGTCAGGGTTACCCCTGCTTTGGCGGCAATCCTTTCCCAAAGATGGGGGGGAACCCGTAGGGCAAAAATTCCTGTGGGGGTTTTGGGGGGATGCTCATATTTAATAGTTTTACTGCTTTCCCCATCCTGTCTCGGGCGATCGGGTTTAAAACAACCCCATAAATCCTTTTCTCCGGACAGCAAATCCATGCCGGAACACCACCAGCCTCCCGCAGCCACATGAGCATAACGTTTCAACAGACCATCACTAACCCGGCCATCATTACGACGCTGGATAGCATCGGCATAAAGCAAATGTTGGGCGGGGGCGTCCCCCAGCAGGGGAGTAACATTAAGACGGGTTAGTTGGTCGTCCACACAACTTTGCCGCCATTCTTGCAAGTGATTCATTCTGCCATTGGCCTTGCCGGAGCAAGACTCCATATCTAGTGTGCGGGGAGTCTTATTGTAGAGGCAAAGCGCTAAATATGGTAGTAGCTAAAATATGTAAATTCCGCCGATTTCTGTCCCGAGGGGTTCTTGGGCTTCGTTTACCGCGGCGGAACTTAATCTTAGTCCAGTTTGCGCTCTGGCGATCGCCAAGTTGGAGTATCAGTGCAACAAAATGTTAACGGTTATCCCAAGCCCTGACAATTTGTGGTTCTAAGTCGGCAATTTGCCCAGAGTTATCCAGCACCACATCCGCTTGGGCAATTTTTTCCGCTAAAGGCATCTGACTGGCAAGGCGGGCTAAAGCCTGTGCCTCCGTCAAACCATTGCGCCTAATTAATCTTTCTACTTGCTGTGTCGGGTCACAGGTCACCACCCAAATTTCTGTCACCCAATGCGTTAACTGGGCTTCAAACAATAGGGGGATACTCAATACCACCGTTTGCTCCTGTTCTAATTGAGCTAAGGCAGACCAAAAACACTGCTTAACAAAGGGATGAATTTGGGACTCCAGCCATTGTTTTTCCTGGACATTATTGAAAATAATTTCCCCCAGGGCTTGCCGATTTAATTGTCCCCGTTGATCGACAATTTCCGGGCCGTAACGCCTGGCGATCGCCAATAGAATCCCAGAACCCGGTGCCACTGATAGGCGAGCATAAAGGTCGGCGTCAAGAATGGGAACGCCATATTTTTGATTTAAAAGATCTGTGACAGTACTTTTGCCCGTGGCAATGCCCCCTGTCAAACCAATCAATCGTTGTCGAGGGGGCCTGGTATTCATGGATAAAATACGAGTTTTTACTGGTTAACTTCCTGGTCTGAAACTGGAAGACAGAGAGAATTAATTAACCAAAAACCGTTTGGGGCTGTTGCTCGGCCAAGAATTTTTCGTGGACAATAGCTCGAAATGTATCCAAGTCAGATTGCCACGCTTCAATGTACTGTTTTGCTACGTTTACCCGTTCTTGGGGGTTAGGATTGTTCAAGCTGTAATTAAAATTACCCGCAAACAACAACGCACTCACCGCCTGGCGATCAGGAATCTGCAAAGTCGCTTGGTTAACTTTAAGGTTAAATTGACAGCCTTCCAAAAGATAGGTGAATTCCACCGCCGCCTGTACGGGGGCTTTGCCCAAATCTTGCCAGGAACCAGATGCCAGCAAAGTACCAGTAATGAACTTTCGAGCACCGTCGTTTTGATCCGGCAGGGGAATTAGGCATTTGGGGGTTACTACCACGCCGTTATATTGGGCATTGGGTAATTTTTCTACAAAGGCACTGGCGACTTTGCCCACGTTTATCACTTCCACGGTTTTATCGTTCATCCCTTCTAAAAACGTCAAGGAACGGGGCTGGGCCACAATGCTGAGTCCATTTTTAAACACCAATTGGGAGCCAGCTTTACTCACCACTGGCTGTTGATTCAACTCCCATTCGTTGGGCACAATGCCACTGAACTTCAAAAATTGTTCATTGACCAGGCTTGGGTCTAGCTCCTTGACGGCAATGCTAATGGAAATTTCCAGAATTTCATTGGGGAGGGTGACAGGCTCTTGGGAAGTAGGAATTACAGTGGACATTAATTTTGCTCGACAATTACCGGACTGACAAAGAAATTGGCCGGGGCCCAATGGATAAAACACCAAGAACCCCAGCCAAAACAATACTCGATATTAGGAAGAAACAGAAGTGGTGGAGCGCTTGCGGCTACGACGGTAAACCTTAGTTGTACTGACCGGTTGGGCGCTAGGTTCGGCAGTGGCAACCACTTTTTTCTCCGGTTTAGCTTTCACCTTCGGTTCTGGAGTTTTATTAGTGAGAACCACTTTTTTACGGGGTGTTGGAGTACTAGAGCTGACGCTGATGCTTTGGGGGACTTGATCCAGTTCGATGGGCGTATCAGTTTGTAACATCAACAAAACCATGGGACTACTTTGCAGTTCCCGTTTAATTAGTCGTTGCAGGCTGGACTCCAACTCTTTTTGTAAGGCATTCCAACTAACCTCCGTGGAGCCGTTGGAACCATGGGTGAACTCTGACCACCGCTCCGTAAGGAAATTCTCGATGGTACGCACGATCAGTTCTTCCAGCAATTTAGGTTGAATGGTCATCACCACGCCTCGGCAATGGACTTCCGGATAAGCTAACAATGTACCAGTTTTGCTCAGGGCCGCCGCCACCGTCACCAGACCGTCTTCGGCCATTTGTTGCCGCTCCGCCATAGTACTTTCGTGGACAATCCCCGCCTGATCTACTAATTCAATGCCGGAAGGCACTTGCCCCGCCACCCGGATTCGATCGCCGGTCAGTTCAATTACATCACCATTATTGACAATGACAATGTTTTCACTGGGAATGCCCTGGGCCTGGGCCATCTGGGAGTGTTTGACCAACATACGGTGTTCCCCGTGCACAGGGACGAAGAACTTGGGTCGGGTGAGGGCCAGCAACATTTTGTGTTCTTCTTGGGAAGCATGGCCAGAAACGTGGATGCCCTGGTGTTTACCGTAAATTACATTGGCCCCCTGCATCATCAGGCGATCGATGGTGTTAACCACCGCAATAGTGTTACCGGGGATGGGATTAGCCGAAAAGACCACCGTATCACCCTGGCGAATCTTAATCTGGGGATGTTCTCCCTTAGAAATCCGGGTCATGGCCGCAAGGGGTTCCCCCTGGGAGCCGGTGGTTAAAATTAACTGTTGTTGGTCCGGCAAATTGCGGGCCGCCTTCAAGGGCACAAACAAATTGTCTGGGCATTTGATGTAACCCAACTTACGGGCATGGGCAATGACATTGAGCATCGACCGTCCCACCACCGCCACTTTCCGCTGATGTTTTTGGGCCAAGCTGAGAATAATATTGACCCGGTGCACGGAAGAAGCAAAGGTAGTCACCATCAAACGACCTTCCGCCTGGGAAAAAACCCGGTCTAGATTAGGAATGACGGAGGCCTCGGAGGGGGTAATGCCCGGTACTTCCGCATTGGTGGAGTCGCTCAGTAAACAAAGCACTCCTTTTTCTCCATATTCCGCCACCTTTTGCAGGTCGAAAAATTCGCCATCAATGGGGGTATGGTCAATTTTAAAGTCCCCGCTGTGCATAACTACCCCCAGGGGCGTGTGGATGGCCAGGCAGTAACTGTCGGCAATGGAGTGGGTGTTGCGGATAAACTCCACCACAAAGGATTTACCCAAACGCACCATTTCCCGGGGGGAGACGGTTTGTAAATTGGTGCGCTCTAGCATGCCCGCTTCCTCCAGTTTGTCCCGCAGTAGGGCCATGGCTAGCCTGGGGCCGTAGATAATGGGAATGTCAAACTGTTTGAGGTGATAGGCGATGCCACCAATGTGGTCTTCGTGGCCGTGGGTAACCACCATGCCCTTAATTTTCTCGCGATTTTCCCTCAAATAGGTCATATCGGGCAGTACAACATTGACGCCATGCATGTCATCGGTGGGAAAAGCGAGTCCAGCATCGAGCAGTAAAATTTCATCGTCGTACTCAAAGACACAGGTGTTTTTGCCAATTTCGTGCAGGCCACCGAGGGGAAGAATTTTGAGGGTAGGGGTTTGGGTATTTTTAGCCATAGTGTAAATAAAAAAACGTTGTAATTTAGCTAGAAAAAATCAACAGTTGCGGCACAACTTGAAGAAATCAAAGAAAAACTGAGGCTTGAATAGAGCAAAAGTGGGGCTAAGTGACCAGCAAATGACCAATGCAATTCAATCTTTTGGTTAGTATTCCACCTGGTTTCTTGGGGAATGGGGATGGGCAGAATCGAATTTTGGCAAAGTCCCAGGGAGTGAATGTATTTGTGATCTCTGAAGCCATTGGGGAGAAAGCAAGCTCTAGTGCCGGAGAGCGGAAATGAAGACTGATTGGGAAAAACTTAGCTCATCCTGGACTCGGAAACTATGGAACCTTGGGAGAAAACGCTAAAGCTGGTAGCTAATCGGTGTAATGAACTAGCTTGCATAGAGGATGGATTATCTATTCAGGTTTGGACGGGATTGAAAAACTTACTTCGCTCTTAAGTTCATGCCATTCTAGCACACACTCTCCAGATAAGTACCTATGCTGAGAAAAAAATCGAGAAATTATCAACATTGGGTTGGGGTTTAACAATGGTGTTGATGATAATTGATCAAAAATTATTGTGGCCAGTTATTGCGGCCCTTTGACTGACATGGCTAAGGTCAATTTTCTTCTTTGATCCAGTCTATTTTCCTCCGGTTGACCCAACAGTTATCCCGGGCTTCTCTCCCCTAGGGAAGTAAGGCTAAATCCCTTAGTACGGTCTGCAGTTGTTCGGTGTGACCGGAGGACAGAGCACAGAGAGGGGGTCTGAAGGCTCCCACGGGCCAACCCTGGAGTCCTAGGGCCGTTTTGACGGGGATGGGGTTGGTGGCACAGAAGAGAATTTTAAATAGGGGGATTAACTGCAAATGAATTTCGAGGGCTTGGGCCGTTGCTCCCTGGGCAAAGTTTTGCACCATGGCCTGTAGGCGATCGCCAACGAGATGGCTGGCCACGCTGACCACCCCGGCTCCTCCCACGGCCAGGAGAGGTAAAGTGAGCACATCATCCCCAGCATAGATGGCAAAATCTTCCGGTGTCTGGGCCCGGATCAGGGAAGCTTGCTCCAAACTGCCGGTGGCTTCTTTGATGGCCACAATGTTTTCCACCTCCGCCAGACGGCACACCGTTTCCGGAGCCAAATTTTGGCCTGTTCTGCCGGGAATGTTATACAACATCATGGGCAACTCCGGGGCACAGCGGGCGATCGCCTCGAAATGGGCCAATAAACCTTCCTGGGGCGGCTTGTTATAGTAAGGCACCACTTGGAGGGAACCATCTACCCCCAACTTGGCCGCAATTTGGGTCGCTTCCATGGCCTCTCGGGTGCAGTTGGAGCCGGTGCCCGCAATGACGGAACCCCGATCGCCGACGGTTTGTGTAACCACCCGAAATAGTTCATGCTCTTCCTCCCAGGAGAGTGTGGGGGACTCCCCCGTGGTACCACAGACCACCAGGCCGTCACTACCATGGGTAATAAGATGGTCAGCCAATTTTTCCGCTACCCCATAATCAACCCCGCCGTCGGCATTGAAGGGGGTGACCATAGCAGTTAACACAGAGCCAAAGGGGGAAGCGTTTACAAAATCAGCCATAGACTATCTCAACGGAAAAAGGGCAACGGATAAGTGATCATCAGCGGGTTTGGAAAAATTCTACAACCAACCCCGCTCCACCAATAGTTCGGCAATTTGCACCGCATTGAGGGCCGCCCCTTTACGAATCTGGTCACCGCACAACCATAGGTCCAAACCATTCAGGTGGGAAATGTCCTGGCGAATACGTCCCACTAAAACATCATCCTGTCCTGTGGCGTCCATGGGCATGGGGAAATAATTTTTTTGCCAATCCTCCACCAGTTTTACCCCTGGGGCCTTGGCGATCGCCGTTTTGGCTAGTTCCACTGGGAACGGGGTGGAAAATTCTAAGTTAACTGCTTCTGAGTGGGCCCGGAGCACTGGTACCCGCACACAGGTAGCCGTAATTCTGATCTCTTCTGCGGCGAAAATTTTCCGTGTTTCCTGCACCATTTTCATTTCCTCTTCACAGTAATAATTAGCTGTGATCGGGGAATTGTGGGGGAAGAGGTTAAACGCCAGGGGATAGGGCAAAATCTTAGCTTGCGGAGTTTTCCCTGCCAGGATATCCCGACTTTGGTGTTTGACTTCCTCCATGGCCATGGCCCCAGCTCCACTAGCGGACTGATAGGTGGCCACCACAATGCGTTGAATGGGTTGAATTTGGTGCAAGGGATAAATCGCTACCCCCATTAAAATTGTCGTGCAGTTGGGGTTGGCAATGATGCCCTGGTGGTCTTGGGCCGCCTCGGGATTAATTTCCGGCACCACTAGGGGTACTTCCGGCACCATGCGAAAAGCACTGGAATTATCCACCATCACCGCTCCAGCCTTGGTAATTTCCTCGGCCCAACGTTTCGAGGTGGAACCCCCTGCGGAGGCTAATACTAGGTCACAGTCTTTAAAGGCTGACCCGTCCACCGCCTGGATCGGTAACTTTTCCCCCCGAAACTCCAGGGTTTTACCCACAGAACGGGGGGATGCTAACAGTTTTAAATCCGCCAGGGGAAAATTCCGGCTGGCCAGTAGTCCCAGTAATTCTGTTCCAACGGCCCCAGTGGCCCCCAGGATGGCAACGCGTATCGGTGATGGCAAGGCTTACTCCTCCAGTAGCTAATCAGGATCATTGTATTGTAAAGATGGGCAAGGCGTTCAGACAGTGGCATTAAGCTCAATTAAGCTGCTCAATCCAGCCAAGTTGATCAAAGTCATTGGGGCAAAAAATTAGCAAGATAAGGAAAAAATAAATTGTGGCGCAGGGCATTTCCCGGTAAACAGCAAGGCCATTATTGAATTGTCCAGCTAGAAAAATTATTGATTTTGCCCAATTTGTTCAAACGGGTCTGGGTGGCCACCACGGAAAAAATTTTAACCCACGGAACAATGGGCCCGGCAGGAAAAGATTCTTATCCCTAGGGAAAAATGGCACCCGGCTTATATTATGATCAATTGGGTTGACCGCCAGAGGTCTTCCCCGAGTCATTGCGTTGCGGGGCTAGAAGGGAAACATTTCCCTCGGTCTAAGTGAACCTAGCATAGCACGGGTAGAAGGGCCCACAGACCAATTTGTGCAGTCCTTCCCAGCCCTCCAGGGGTGAACTTAGTGCCCACTGCCCCCATTGTTTCACCATCGAGATTTCCCATCAATGAAAGTTACCCAGGAAAAATTGCCAGATAGTCAAGTTGGGCTAGAAATTGAGATTCCCGCCACAGCGTCGAAAAAGGTTTACGAGAACGTCGTCAAAAAGTTAACCCGCACCGTTAATATTCCTGGGTTCCGTCGGGGTAAGGTGCCCCGGGCCATTGTCATCCAGCGTTTGGGACAAAGCTACATTAAAGCCACGGCCATTGAAGAGTTGATCGACGACAGTATTAAAGCTGCAGTTAAGCAGGAAGAACTGCCCATCATCGGCAATTTTTCCCTGCGCTCGGACATGGAAAACTTGATCCAGACCTTCGACCCCGATGGGCCCCTCACCATTAAAGTGGCGGCGGATGTGTTCCCCGAAGCGGAATATGAGGCGGAGAGCTACAAAAAAATCACCGCCCAGGCGGAAGAAATTGAGTACAGTGCCGATGCCGTTGAGCAGTGGCTCAAGGGAGAACAGGAAAAACGGGCTACCCTAGTACCAGTGGAGGATCGCCCTGCAGCCCTGGGCGATGTGGCCATTGTGGACTATGCCGCTTTTGAAGTAGCGGAAGGTGACCAAGCCGGAGAGGCGATCGCGGAAGTAAAGGGTTCTGATTTTGAAGTGGCCCTAGAGGAAGGTCGTTTTGTCACTGGGATTGTGGATGGTATTGCCGGCATGGCGATCGACGAAACCAAACTTATTCCCGTAACCTTTCCCGAGGACTATCCCTTGGAAGCTGTAGCCGGGGAAGACGTGCTCTTTGAAATTAAGCTCAAGGAAATTAAATTCCGGGAACTACCCGAATTGGACGATGACTTTGCTGAAGATGTCAGCGAGTTTGAAACCATGGATGAACTGAGGGCGGATCTGGAGAAGCAGTTCCAGGATCAGGCCAAACAACGCACCGATGACAACATTAAAGCCGCCATCAAGCAAAAATTGGGGGAACTGTTCACCGGGGATTTACCGGAAACCATGATCAAACAGGAGTGCGATCGCCTAGTGGCCCAAACCGCCATGGAATTAGAACGCATGGGTCTGGATGTTTCCCAGCTCTTCCGCCAAGGGGATGATATGCTCCAAACTCTCAAGGACAATTCCCGCCCGGAGGCGATCGCCAACCTTAAAACTCAACTGATGATAGGGGCGATCGCTAAAGAGGAAAAAATTGAGCCCACCGAGGCGGAAATTAAGGAACGCTGCGACGAACTCCGTCAGGAATTCAAGGGAGAAAAGATCGACGAAGACCGGCTGGTAAGCTTTGTGGAAAGTTCCCTGATAGAAAATAAAGTGCTAGACCGGCTCAAGGAGTGGGCCACCATCGAACTATTGCCCGAAGGTAGCCTCAGCCAAACGGAAGAAACTGAGGATGACGACGATGGAGACGAAACCACCGTTGACGTGGAAGCCACCTCCGAAGTCTAGGGGCCACTGCCTCAACTCGTACTTTCGACCTGGGTTTGGGGCCCATGCCTGGCCTTCGTAAACCGGAGAAAAAATCCCTGGAGTTGGCAAATTAACAGGGCAGACTAACCCCCTGCCCTCTCGACCCTAGGACGGTAAACCCCCAAGGCTCAAGTCAATCTAGGTAAGATGAGACCATGTCAGCAGCAAAGTTGAGTTAACCTAAAGCAAAGCAAGGCAAAATCTTTTCTTTCCACCACTCCTTGGGCGCTAGTTAGATCACCGTCCGCTTTTTACCTAAATTTCCCCTACCTTTCTCCGTACCTAACCCATGGTCAACTCCCGTTCTCCCTACCGTTCTCCCCTCAGCACCCTAGGGGGTAATAACATCCAAAGCGTTGTTCCCATGGTGGTGGAACAATCTGGCATGGGGGAGCGGTCCTTCGACATCTACTCCCGCCTGCTAAGGGAAAGAATTATTTTTTTGGGCACCCCTGTGGACGACCAAGTGGCGGATTCCATTGTGGCCCAGCTCTTATTTTTGGACGCAGAGGATCCGGAAAAAGATATCCAACTCTACATCAACTCCCCGGGAGGCTCAGTCTATGCGGGATTGGCTATCTATGACACCATGCAACAGATCCGTCCCGATGTAGTCACCATCTGTTTTGGGCTAGCGGCCAGCATGGGAGCCTTTTTGCTTTCCGGTGGCTGTAAGGGGAAACGTATGGCTTTGCCCAGTTCCCGCATTATGATCCACCAACCCCTAGGGGGAGCCCAAGGTCAAGCGGTGGAAATTGAAATCCAAGCCAGGGAAATTCTGTACATCAAACATCGTCTTAACACCATGTTGGTGGAACACACCGGCCAACCCATGGAAAAACTCCAGGAAGATACGGAAAGGGATTTCTTTATGTCTGCAGAGGAAGCAAAGGAGTATGGCCTCATCGACCAGGTAATTTACCGTCCCAATCTTCCCGATCCCACTACCCCCGTCACCTCCCTCGGTTAGTTTTATGCCCAAATACGACTCCCATCTGAAATGTTCCTTTTGTGGCAAATCCCAGGAGCAAGTCCGCAAATTAATTGCTGGCCCTGGTGTATACATTTGTGACGAATGCGTGGAGCTATGTAACGACATTTTAGATGAGGAGCTGTTGGATGTTCCCCCCGCTACGGCGGGGGAAGGGGGAGTCCCAAAAAACAAAAAATCTGGCCAGCCTCGCCGTCGTCTCACCCTGGAGGAATTACCCAAGCCCACGGCAATCAAACAGTACCTGGATGAGTATGTAATTGGCCAAGATGAGGCCAAAAAGGTACTTTCCGTCGCTGTTTATAACCACTACAAACGGCTGAATCTGCTGGAGCGCAATCAGGAGTCAGATCCTAGCGAGGGAGTGGAATTACAAAAATCGAACATCCTCTTGGTGGGGCCCACGGGTTCTGGTAAAACCCTGCTAGCCCAAACCCTGGCGAAGATTTTGGAAGTCCCCTTTGCCGTGGCCGATGCCACTACCCTGACGGAAGCGGGCTACGTGGGGGAAGATGTGGAAAATATTTTGTTAAGACTCCTTCAGGTGGCGGATTTGGATGTGGAAGAAGCCCAGCGAGGCATTATTTACATTGATGAAATTGATAAAATTGCCCGCAAAAGTGAAAATCCCTCTATCACTAGGGATGTATCGGGGGAAGGAGTACAGCAAGCTTTGCTGAAAATGTTGGAAGGAACGGTGGCCAATGTGCCGCCCCAGGGAGGCAGAAAACATCCTTACCAAGACTGTATTCAAATTGACACCAGTAATATTCTCTTCATCTGCGGTGGAGCCTTTGTGGGTTTAGAGAAAGTGATCGAACAACGATTTGGCAAAAAATCCATGGGTTTTGTGCGCCCAGGGGAGGGGCCAAGCAAGGAAAAACGTACCGCAGATGTGCTCCGTCAAGCAGAGCCAGATGATTTGGTTAAATTTGGTCTGATTCCTGAGTTTATCGGTCGGATTCCGGTGATGGCCTGTCTGAACCCCCTGGATGAAGATGCTCTAATTGCTATTTTGACCCAACCCCGCAATGCCATTGTGAAGCAGTACCAAACCCTATTGGGCATGGATCATGTTGATCTGGAGTTTAAACCCGATGCGGTGCGGGCGATCGCCACGGAGGCTCACCGTCGTAAAACCGGAGCTAGAGCGCTACGGGGCATTGTGGAGGAATTAATGTTAGACGTTATGTACGAACTGCCTTCCCGAGAAGACCTGACCCATTGCTTAATTACTAGGGAAATGGTCGAAAAACGCTCCACAGCAGAATTATTGCTCCATCCTTCTTCTTTGCCTAAACCGGAATCTGCTTAGGTTTACACTTTTGTTTTTCAGTAGTCAAAGACTGGCTGAAATTGCCACAACCCATAACTGCCATATCAAACGAATACGGGCTGAGTTATTCAGTTCTATGTAGAACACAGTTAGTAGTTTAAAGTAGGGCTAAATTGCCGCCGAGATTTGCATTTTTTTAAAATTTTATCTGGAGTTAACATCATGGCGCAGACCAAGATAAAGCCAACGATCCTCTACGAGATTGATTATTTGCTTTGGACTGAAGAAATAATCGCCCAACTCAAAGCCAGGGATTTTGATCATCTGGATGTGGAAAATTTAATTGAGGAGATTGAAGATTTGGGGCGATCGCAAAAACGAGAATTGAGACAACGCTTGGCTACTTTACTGGAGCATTTGCTGAAGCGAATCTATGTAGAAATGTCCCAAGAATATAATGGCTGGGAGCGGACTATTCGAGAACAACGCCGTCAGATTAGACTAGAAATTAAAGCGTCCCCTAGCTTGAAGTCAATTTGGAAACAATCCTTTGATTTAGCCTGGGAATTTGCCTTAGAAACTGTTCGTGATGACTATACCAATTGTAATTTCCCTGACCCATGGCCATTCGAATCTGATATCAACGCCATCTTGACAGTTAACTTTTGGGAAATTGAGTAAATTCTTTATCAGAAAAATGGGTCTAAAACCCCGTCTTTGAGGATGGCTTTAATTTAAACACATCAACCACTTACACACAAAACATCTTGTGTAAACTAAAATGTGGGTATGTTAACCACGACCTACGCCTACAAACTAAAACCAACTCCACAACAAGTGTTAGACATCGAGGAAAACCTAAATGTCTGTCACAAAGTTTGGAACTATGCCCTGCAAGAACGCAAGGATTGGTGTGCTTCCCGTAAGTCTCCGGTTAACGCCTGCTCAATTCGGAGGGAATATATTCTCTCTGTTGATGAGCCGTTCCCTGACTAGCACATTCAGGCTAAACGCTTAACAGAGGCAAGAAAACAATTTCCTGAATTGACTAATGCCCATTCCCAAATACTCCAACAAACCTTAAGGCAGTTGGACAGGGCTTGGGATGATATGCACAAAAGGGGATTTGGTTTTCCCAGATTTAAAAAGCGTTACAATCTACGCTCTTTTGTCTTTCCTCAATTAGGCAAAAACCCTGTGGATACGGATGGGGTCAAGTTACCGAAGATTGGCAAGGTGGCGTGGTACTATTCCCGTCCTATGCCTGAAGGTTTTGCGGTTAAACAGGCTCGGGTGGTCAGGAAAGCATCGGGCTATTTTGTCATGCTCACTCTACAGTTAGATGTGAGTGTTCCCGATGTGCCTTTTCACGGTCATCCCATTGGTATTGATGTGGGATTGGAGTATTTTCTATCTACTTCTGACGGTGTTCAGGTAAAGCGTCCCCGTTTCTTTGGTGAACTTCAGCGTCAGCTTAAATTGCTACAACGAAGGCTAAAGACGAAACCACGGGGCAGCGCTAATGAGGCTAAACTTCGTCAAAAGATAGCTAGACTCCATGAAAGAATTGCCGATACCAGAAAGGATTGGCATTTTAAACTAGCCCATCAATTGTGCGACCAAGGTAATTCCATATTTGTGGAAGATCTAGACTTTCCCATCATGGCCAAGGGAATGTTAGGTAGACATACTCTTGATGCGGAACTGGAGCAATTTGTCAATCAAATCTTGCCTTGGGTCTGTTTTCAGAGGGGTGTCTTCTACGGCAAGGTAGATCCCAAGGGCACTAGCCAGCAATGTCCTGATTGTGGGGCTAGAGTCTCAAAGGACTTAAGTGTGAGGATGCACCGTTGTCATGAATGTGGCTCGGTTAAACCGAGGGATATTGCCGCCGCTCAAGTGATTTGTACCCGTGGGCAACGGGGAATTGAAAATGTCTGTGGAGTCGAGGTGACGGGGGCTGGTGTAAATCAGTCTAGTCAACTGGCTGTGAAGCAGAAAGCCTAGATTGCGGGGTCTAGCAATCCCCCGGCTTTAGCCGAGTTGGACGATGTCAAAATTCCAGCCACCCTCATGACAACGAGAATTGCGAATTTAGTGTCCCTCGCCACAATTTTCCGGGTCAGGGTTGATAAACTGCCTATACGGACGGTGTTTTCCCGTCCCTAGGCTTTTTCGATCGCCGTTCGTTCCGTTTAACCATGCAGAATTCCAATCAACGGCTCAAGCTGGGGGTACTGTTTTTCACTGTCACCCTGGTGTTGGCCACTTTGGGCTACATCTGTTTTGGTTGGACAACAACGGAAGCGGTGTACATGGTGGTCATCACCGTTTTTGGGGTAGGCTACGGGGAAGTGCGTCCCCTCACGACCTCGGCGGAAAGACTTTTTACCATGGGGGTTATCCTAGCGGGCACCACCTCTGCGGTCTATATTGTCGGAGCATTTGTGCAAATGGTGACGGAGGGAGAAATCCATCGGGCTTTGGGGAATCAACAACGGCAACGGCAAATTGCTAATTTGACTGACCACACGATTATTTGCGGCTTTGGGCGCATGGGACAGGTCTTGGCCAAGCAATTGAAGCAGTCCGGTTTGCCCTTTGGCATCATTGATAATCAACCAAGTCAAGTGGCGATCGCCGAATCCTTGGGTTATCTGGCCCACTGTGGGGATGCCACCAGGGAAGAACAATTGCAAATGCTGGGGGTAATGAAAGCCCAAACCCTAGCCACTGTACTACCAGAAGATGCCACCAACGTTTTTATTACCCTCACCGCCCGGGAACTTAACGCCCGTTTGACCATTTTGGCCCGGGGGGAAATTCCCGAAACCGAGAGAAAATTACGGCTTGCAGGGGCAGACCAAGTAATTTTGCCTCTCACGGTGGGGGCCATTCAGATGGCGGATTTAATCACCCAATCTAACCGGCGGGATTTTCTCCATCGGCCTGACGAACGGGGTTTTTTAAATGATCTGTTGGCCAGCGTAGAAGTGCAAATGGACGAATTAATTGTGGCACCAGATTCCCCCGCCATGGGTCGAACCATTATGGAAATGGAAGTCCGCAGTAAAGGAGCCTTCATTGTCATTGCCCTACGACGGGCGGATGGCAGTACGATTCTCCATCCCCACCCTTCCCAAATTTTGAACGAGAATGACACCATCATTGTTATTGGTCACCGTTCCGAAATTCCCCGCTTTGCTGAACAGTATCAGTTCAAACGCAAACAACTCAAAGCCCGTTGGCAAGAGGCGGCCCTGACACCATGACCTCCATCGATACACTCTGGGTGTTGCTCTGTGCTGGCTTAGTATTTTTTATGCAAGCCGGTTTTATGTGTTTGGAATCAGGGCTAACCCGTTCCAAAAATAGTATTAACGTCGCCATTAAAAACTTTGCCGATTTTGGCATCTCCGTCGCCCTTTTTTGGGCATTTGGCTTCAGTATTATGTTTGGGCTGTCCCGGGGGGGCTGGTGGGGAGAGGGCTATAACTTTGTCAACGTCGGTGAGGCGCCATCCTTAGCGGTCTTTTTTCTTTTCCAAGCCATGTTCTGTGGTACTGCCACCACCATTATTTCCGGGGCGGCGGCGGAGCGGCTTAAGTTTTCCGCTTATTTATTGGTGGCCGGTCTAGCCTCTGGACTAATTTATCCCCTCTTTGGCGACTGGGCGTGGAATGGCTTGGCCACAGCGGCGGGCATAGAAACCATGGGGGGGTGGCTGGAAAATTTGGGATTTCGGGATTTTGCTGGCTCCACCGTAGTTCATAGCGTCGGGGCCTGGGTTGGTTTAGCCACCATTGTAGTAGTCGGCCCCCGTCAAGGTCGTTTTCCTAAAACTGGCAAAGCCTCAAAAATCCAGGGCTCCAATATGCCATTTTCCGTTCTCGGCACCTTAATTCTTTGGTTCGGCTGGCTGGGCTTCAATGGAGGTAGTACTCTGGCTCTAACTCCCGCTGTGCCAGGCATCATTGTCAACACTGTGTTGGCGGGGGTGGGGGGCATGTTGATGGCAGGGTTGATCAGCCTTCTCCAGGACAAAATGATCCAGGTGGAACCCCTGATGAACGGTTCCCTAGCTGGGTTGGTGGCCATTACCGCCGGAGCCAATGTGGTCATCACTCCGATCGCCATAGTGATTGGGGCTACGGGGGCGGCGATCGCCTACTTAGTGGGCAGACAAATGTTGCATTGGGGAGTGGACGATGCGGTGGATGCGGTTGCGGTCCATGGCGGGGCTGGGGTCTGGGGCACCCTTTGTGTGGGTCTGTTTGGCCAATTGGCATTGGTGGATACAGGACTGAATCGTTGGCAACAATGTGGAGTCCAAATATTGGGTGTTGGCATTTGTGCCCTTTTAGCCTTCGGCTCAGCCTGGGTAGTTTTAACCTTCCTTAACCGGGTCTTTGCTCTGCGGATTTCCCCCGAAGATGAGGAAATTGGCCTGAACGTTTCGGAACACCAGGCCACCACCGAAACCTACGAACTTTTTCAGGTAATGGACCGCCAAGCCAAAACCCATGATTTGAGTTTGCGGGTGCCGGTCAATCCCTTCACTGAAGTGGGGCACATTGCTGGCCGCTATAACCAGGTGATGGATGCCTTTGAAGCTCGCCATCACCGCAGTGTGGAGGACTTAGCCCAAATTTATTACGTTACAGCGGCGATCGCCGCCGCCATTGAAAATAACACGTTTAAAGCTGACCAGTTGGGGTTGGAGGAAGTCACTAACCGGGCCGATGAATTGGGCGCATTGGCTAGAACCATTCAACAAATGGCGGAAATGCTCCAACAGAGAGACCAAGAACTGATCGCCGTTAAGCAACAATTGGTGCTCCAGCAACAAAAACAGCACCATGGCAATGCCGAATCGGTGGATTTATCCCCCTAGTTGTTACTGCCCCAATTAAACTTCACCGTACAAAGTGGCGATCGCCTGTTGAGGATCCGGTTGTTTCACTAGGGATTCTCCCACCAACACCGCCCGGGCCCCGGCCTGCTGTAATCTTTGCAAATCAGCTAATTCATAAATACCGGATTCACTCACCACAGTAATGCCCTTTTCGGTTAATTGCTCCCGTCGCTGGTCTAAAAGATCCGCCGTAGTTTGCAGATCCACAGTAAAAGTCTGCAAATTGCGATTATTAATACCAATCAGTTGCACCCCTTCCAAGGCCAACACCTGGTCCATTTCCTCCATGGTGTGGACTTCCACCAACGCGGCCATACCCAGACCTTGGATAATTTTGAGGAAATAACGTAAATCCTTGTCACTAAGAATGGCGGCAATTAACAATACAGCATCGGCCCCCCGGCTCCGGGCTAGGTAGATTTGGTAAGGGTAAATAATAAATTCCTTACACAGCAATGGTAACTGCACCGCTGAGCGCACCAGTTGCAAATTTTCAAAACTGCCCTGGAAAAATTTCTCGTCCGTCAACACCGACAAACAGTTTGCCCCCCCCCTTTCATAGGCCTTGGCGATCGCCACTGGGTCAAAATCAGCTCGAATAATGCCTTTACTGGGGGAAGCTTTTTTCACTTCCGCAATTAAAGCTGGTTGGCGCTGGCTCTGGCGCAATGCTCCGACAAAATCCAGAGGGGGAGCCATATCCTTAACCAAACTCTGGAGTTTGACTAGGGGCACCAATTCCCGCCGTTGGGCCACTTCCTTTTCCTTGTGCCAAACAATTTCCTCCAGAATATGCCGAGGCGCCGCTTCTGGATGCTTAATCTGGTATTGGAGAATGTCAACATTGATGGGGGGATTGGGAGGACGGCGGCGAATTTCCATAAATTGCAGTCAATGCGAGGGATTATTGTTGGTGGCTAGATAATGAAACTAACCTAGTCCGATCTTAGATAGTAGGATGGAATTGTTAATTTTGTCGCCAAAACCCCATCGGGAAACCGTATGAGTTGACTTTCAATTCATTTTGTTCAACTGCGAAAATTATCCCCGTGCCACCTTTCTGGAACGACTACGAAAAAGTACTTTTGCGGATTGTACTTACGAGTCTAACGGCTCTGATGGTTCTATTTTGCCTTTGTCTAGGCTATCGTTTGGTTCGTTTCACCCTGCTGGGATTTTGAGCGTGATCTAAAGGGTAAGCTTCCTGGGGTAATCCTAACCCAAGCTAAAGTTGATCCTTTGGGCTAAACTACTGATTTGATTTTCGCTGCCACTGCATTCACCCTTATGACCAATAGTGACTTGTTACCCAACCTTGATTCCTGTTTAACCACTCTCCGCACCATCGGTTGGGGGGCAATGGAAATTCTTCAGTCTTACTACAGCGGTAAAAATCAGACCGATTTAAATGCTGATGAAAATAAACAGGATGGCCCGGTCACAGCGGCGGATTTGGCGGCTAACAAATATATTTTAGCCACCCTACAAAAAGCCTTTAGCCCAGGGGAGTTTGGCTACCTGAGCGAGGAAACCCACCAATGCACTGACCCGTTACCCCAGGATTGGGTCTGGATCATTGACCCCCTCGACGGCACCAGGGATTTCATTGATAAAACCGGGGAATATGCTCTGCACATTGCTCTGACCTATCGCCAGCGGCCGATGTTAGCCTTGGTAGGTGTGCCAGAGGCAGAAAGGCTCTACTACGCTGTCCAGGGGCAAGGCTGTTTTCGGGAATCGAAGGGAGGGGAAATAACCCTGGTCAAAGTAAAACCTAAAACTGAACCAGAATCTTTAACCTTAGTGGTGAGCCGTAGCCATCGGGACCAACGTTTCCAAGATTTGATTGATCGTTTGCCCTTTGGCGATCGCCATTATGTGGGTAGTGTGGGCTGTAAAATCGTCACGATTTTGGAGGGACAAAGTGATGTGTACATTTCCCTCTCCGGTAAATCCGCCGCTAAGGATTGGGACTTTGCGGCCCCGGAGTTAATTCTCACCGAAGCGGGGGGGGAGTTTACCTATTTTGACCAGACTCCTGTGGTATATAACCGGGGCGATGTGCGGCAATGGGGCGGCATCCTGGCTAGCCATGGTTCTCACCATGGAGCTTTGTGTGAGCAAGCCGTGGAAATTTTGGCTGAACTGGATCAAAATAATTAACCTAATGGATCAAACCGAAGCGGCCCAACGCTGGTTGGGCATTGACCCCGGTTTAGCCATTATTGGCTGGGCTATTCTGGACGGTCAGCCTGATCTATCTGCCCAACTGGTGGACTACGGCATCATCGAAACTTCCAAGCACCTCAGCACCCCGCAAAGGTTGGTAGAAATTGAGCAAGATATCCACGCCCTATTAGAAGAATTTTCCCCCCAGGCGATCGCCATGGAAATGCCTTTTTTTAGTCGGCAAATAAAAGCGGCCGGAGGCGTAATGCAGGCCTTGGGGGTGATAAACCTCGTTATTTACCGGGAAAAGAGTATTCAACCCGTCTTTTTGCACCAATCCAGTTGGAAATGCCATCTGGGCAACGGTAAAGCCAATAAAGCAGAGGTGGCCGCTATGGTGCAAAATTTTTTTGGTCTAGAAGACCTACCCATCGACGATAGCGTGGATGCCATTGCCATTGCCCTGGCTGGTCTGAACGGAGTCCGCAACGACATTGGTTGAGATGCGGAGGTGGGGATTTCTGGGCAACCATGTAGGGGCGAGAGTTTGCTACAGTAAACACTACAGAAGCCTTGTCAATTATTGTTAAGCAAAACATCGACGCATTATGCCTGGGGATTATTACCAAACGCTCGGAGTGACGCGGGATGCCAATAAAGATGAAATCAAACGAGCCTACCGTCGGTTAGCCCGTAAATATCATCCTGACGTTAATAAAGAACCAGGGGCAGAAGAAAAATTCAAAGAAATTAGCCGGGCCTACGAAGTTCTCTCCGAGCCGGAAATTCGTCAGCGCTACGACCAATTTGGCGAAGCAGGGGTCAGTAGTGGCGGTGCCCAGGGCTTTGATGTGGGCAATATGGGAGACTTTGCCGACATCTTTGAAACCATTTTCGGTGGTTTTGGGGGCGGCATGGGGGGCCAACAACGGGGTCGTCGTCGGGCTAACGGCCCCACCAGGGGAGATGACCTACGGCTGGATTTACAGTTAACGTTCCAGGAAGCTATTTTTGGTGGCGAAAAAGAAATTCGCATTCCCCACCTGGAATCCTGTCAGGTCTGTGAAGGCACTGGTGCTAAACCAGGCACCGGGGTTAAAACCTGTGGCACCTGTAACGGCGCTGGGCAAGTCCGCCGGGCAACCCGCACCCCCTTTGGTAGTTTTGCCCAGGTTTCCACCTGCCCCACCTGTAACGGCACTGGGGAAGTCATTGAGGAAAAATGCGAAGCCTGCAACGGAGTTGGCCGCAAGCAAGAAACGAAAAAGCTCAAAATCACCATCCCCGCTGGGGTAGACGATGGTACCCGTCTGCGGGTGGGCAAAGAAGGGGATGCCGGTCTACGGGGCGGCCCCGCCGGGGATCTATACGTCTTCCTGATGGTGGAAACGGATAAGTATTTTGTCCGGGAAGGGATGAATATTCGTTCCAACTTGGAAGTAAGTTATCTCCAAGCTATCCTTGGTTGTCGTTTGGAAGTGGACACGGTGGACGGTAAAGCGGAGCTAACTATTCCGGCCGGCACCCAGCCCAACACCGTATTAACCCTGGAAAATAAAGGGGTGCCCAAATTAGGCAACGCCACCATCCGGGGGGATCATCTAATTACCGTTAAAGTACAAATTCCCACCCGCATTAACTCGGAAGAACGGGAACTCCTGGAACGGCTGGCCACCATTAAGGGTGAGAGCCACGGCAAAGGGGGCTTGGAAGGATTTTTAGGGGGGTTATTCCATAAATGAGCCAGGGCAATGAACCAATTTTGCTAGATCTGCGGGGCACTCCCTGTCCGATCAATTTTGTCCGCACTAAGCTCAAACTGGCCCAGATGGCCCCAGGACAATGCCTGGAAGTGTGGCTGGATGGAGGAGAGCCGGTGGAGCAGGTGCCCCATAGCCTGGAATTGGAGGGTTACACAGAGCAATCCCTACGGCCATTGGAGGGAGAATCCTCCTATTGTTTGACCATTACCGTTCCGGTGGCAGTTCCCTAGGGGGCTAGGGGTTAAACGATGACCAAAGCGACGGATGAGGGCACAGTTATTGCTGTTCAAGCTAACTATTATTGGGTGCGTCTGCGGAATGTGACTACCCAGCCACTGCTCTGCACCCGCCGTACCCGTCTGAAAAAAGTAGGACAAAAGGTCATGGTGGGGGATCAAGTCCGGGTGGAATTACCCCCTTCCTTGCTGTTACAGGGTCAAGGTAACGCGACCGAGGTTCCCATGGTGGCAGAAGGGGATTTAGGGGCGATCGCCAAAGTCTATCCCCGCCGCACTGTGCTGGAACGGCCGCCGGTGGCCAATGCTGAGCAAATTTGTTTAGTCTTTGCCCTCACCGATCCCCCCCTGGAAGAATGGCAGTTGAGTCGATTCCTGGTACAAGCGGAAGCCACGGGACTGGAAATCAGTCTCTGTCTTAATAAACAGGATCTGGTGGAGGAAACAGACGTTAAATTCTGGGGCGATCGCCTGGGCGACTGGGGCTATGCACCGATCACCATTAGCGTGCAAAATCGCTGGGGCATGGAAAAATTACAGGAAAAATTGAAACACCGCATTAGCCTCATGGCTGGCCCCTCTGGCGTGGGCAAATCCAGTCTGATCAACCTTCTGGTGCCAGGGGTGGAACAACAGGTTAAAAAGGTATCAGGCAAACTACGCAAAGGCCGCCATACCACTCGCCATGTGGAACTATTCGATCTACCCGCCGGGGGACTGCTGGCCGATACCCCAGGCTTCAACCAACCGGACTTGGCTGTTGAACCAGCCCAATTAATTCATCTCTTTCCCGAAGCACGACGGCAGTTGGCGGGGCGGGAGTGTTTTTTTAAAGATTGTCTCCATCGCGGGGAGCCGGACTGTGCTGTGGGGCAGAACTGGGAGCGATATGACCATTACCTAGCCTTCCTCGAGGAGGTTTTGGCCCAGCAAAATACCGAACAGCCAAAGGAAGCGGACACAGGTTTGAAAACTAAAACCGGCAGTGATGGTCAGGAGTATGATGAACCGAAGTTAGAAACTAAAAAATACCGCCGTCATTCCCGTCGCCAGGAGCATCAAGAACTCCATAGTTTCTATGAGCAAACCGATTTAGATAATTTGCAGGAGGACTGGGACTGGGAATAAATTAAAAACTATAACCAAAACCAATCAATTAATCATTTTCCCAACATTCGCAGGACATCAAGTCACCAATCTGATCCCGTAGTAGATAGTCATTTCTTTCTAACTCGCATTCCACACAGACCCATTCCCGGGCAGGAATATACTGACAGAGGACATAAATCGGTTGGTGACGGCTCACCGTACCCCGCTCCACTAACAGGCGGGCTTCATCCTTGAGCATATTGATATCGTAGCCGAAGGAGGAAAGGGGAGTTAAAGTTGCAGTACTCATAAAAGTCACCAAAATTCTGAGATCGAAGCCTACACACAACTATAACCTAACCCCAAATACAAACAAAGGGGGGCTTTGCTGTATTATCTATTACAATTCTTTGCGCTCCCGTATAAATACTTAGTTTTCCTAGGGTTTGGGCAACCATAAAGTTTTTGTTAAGGTTTTGCCGATGGTTCTTGGTTGCCAGTTTCGTGGCTGAATTTGCCTTGCCCCAATCACGATATACTCAATGGCGACGATCAGGACAGAAAACCATTATGGTGGCGGTTGCAGTGTTAGCGGCGGGGAAAGGTACCCGAATGAAATCGGACTTACCCAAAGTGCTCCATCAATTGGGGGGCTATAGTTTGGTGGAAAGGGTATTGCAAAGTTGCCGTCCCCTCACCCCCGAAAGACAGATATTAATTGTGGGCTACCAGGCCGCCGCCGTGGAATCTTCCTTGGCCGGGCGATCGGACGTGGAATTTGTGGAACAAAGGGAACAATTGGGTACTGGCCACGCCATTCAGCAGTTACTGCCTTGCCTCAAAGACTATCAGGGTGATTTGTTGGTGCTCAACGGCGATGCGCCCCTACTGCGGTCGGCAACTTTGGAAAATTTAATTGCCACCCACCAACGTCATGGCAATGCGGCCACCCTGCTCACAGCCCATTTACCAGATCCAAAGGGTTACGGTCGGGTATTTTGCAACGGGGATAACCGGGTTACGCAAATTGTCGAGGATCGGGACTGCAATGCGGCCCAACGGCAAAACCATCGGGTGAATGGGGGGATTTACTGTTTCCACTGGCCCAAGTTAGCAGCAGCTCTGCCTAAATTGTCGGCCAACAACGATCAACAGGAATATTACCTGACGGAAGTGGTGGATTACCTAGACCAGGTAATGGCGGTGGATGTGGACGATTATTTAGAAATTAACGGCATCAATGACCGCAAACAGTTGGCGGCGGCCAATGATATTTTGCAAAATCGCATCAAGGATGAGTGGATGGCCCAGGGCATTACTTTGATTAATCCCGATAGCATCACCATTGACGACACGGTGGTGCTGGAGGCGGATGTGATCATTGAACCCAACACCCACCTGCGGGGTAAAACGGTCATCGGTCGTGGCAGTCGCATTGGCCCCGGTAGCTTGATCGAGGATAGTAGCATTGGCTCTGAGGCATCGGTTCTATTTTCCGTGGTTAGCCAAAGTCAGATTGGGGATGGTTGCCGCCTTGGCCCCTATAGTCACATTCGGGGAGAAGCAGATATTCAAGCTAACTGTCGCATTGGTAATTTTGTTGAGGTGAAAAAATCTGTCATTGGCGCCCAATCTAATGTGGCCCACCTCAGCTACCTGGGGGATGCAGTGCTTGGAGAGCGGGTCAATGTGGGGGCCGGTACCATTACTGCCAATTATGACGGGGTGAGTAAGCATGCAACTGTGATTGGCAGTGGAACTAAAACGGGGGCCAATAGTGTCTTCGTAGCGCCCGTGCAGGTGGGAGAAGGGGTAACGGTGGCGGCGGGATCGGTGATCAACCGGGATGTGCCGGCCGGATCTTTGGCGATCGCCAGGCCACGGCAACGTATCATTGATAATTGGCAAGTGCCCCCAGCCCCGCAGTCGGGTCAATCTTAAATTGTTATGCTCACCATTGCTTTACCGAAAGGCTCGTTGTTGCGGGATAGTATTGACCGTTTCCAGCAAATTGGCCTAGATTTTTCTGCTTTCCTCGAACCCAAAAACCGTCAGCTACAAATTGTTGATCCCACCCATCGGGCCAAGGCTTTGTTGGTGAGAGCTTGGGATGTGCCGGTGTATGTGGAATATGGCCAGGCCCAGTTGGGCATTGTGGGCTATGACATTCTGCGGGAAAAAAAACCAGCGGTGGCCCAGTTGGCGGATTTAAATTTTGGGGGCTGTCGTCTTTCGGTGGCGGTGCCCCAAGCGAGTCCCTATCGGCGATCGGTGGATTTACCGCCCCATGGCCGGGTGGCTTCTAAGTTTGTCCATTGTGCCCTGGAGCATTTCCGTCGTTTGGATTTACCGGTGGAAATTATTCCTCTCTATGGTTCGGTGGAGTTGGGGCCCATCACGGGTATGTCGGAAGCCATTGTGGATTTGGTATCCACTGGTCGTACCCTCCAAGAAAATGGCTTGGTGGAAATTGAGGTTTTGTTCGACAGCAGTGCCCGGCTCATTGCCCATCCCCTCAGTTATCGGGTTAATGGCGATCGCCTGTTGGACTGGGTGGAAAAATTACGGTCGGTGATCTAATCTTCTTGGTCGGGCCACAGTAAACGCAGGGCCATAACAGTAAAACCCAGAGCGGCCAAGGCTTTGAGTAGCTTAGTAGGCAAAAACTGAGCTAGACTGCCCCCGGCCAAAACCCCAAGGAAACTGGCTAAAATTAATGCGGTCACGGAACCGAAAAATACGGCCCGGGGAGATTTGGCACTGCCCCCTAAGGCGATCGCCGCTAACTGGCTTTTGTCGCCAATTTCCGCCAAAAAAACGGTGATAAAACTCAGTCCAAACAGTTGCCAATCCATGGTGATGTCAAAATTAGGAAATGTTAAGGGGAAGTTAAACCTTGTTCGCCGATTAAATAATCCACAAACTGCTTGGCGGTGCGGCCCGATCGCCCGTTATGGCGGGTGGCCCATTGTTTAGCCCGAAAATCTAATTCCGTTGCCGGCAGGTTAAGCTGCGCTTGTTTAGCTAGGTGATGCACTATCGCTAAATAGGTGTCCTGGTTAGCTGGCGGAAAAGTTAACGTTAGGCCGAAACGATCACTAAAAGATAATTTTTCCTGCACCGTGTCCCAAGCTTGTACCTCATCGGCATCCTGGGGCGAAGGGCGATCGCCAAAAAATTCTCGGATTAAATGACGGCGGTTGCTGGTGGCATAAATGACCACATTGGCAGGGCGGGCGACTAAATCGCCTTCCAACACAACCTTTAAACTTTTGAAACGTTCATCCTCCTCCTCAAAGGAGAGATCATCAACAAAAATGATAAATTTTTGCGGATAGCTGCGTAATTTTTCCACCAATAAAGGCAGAGTAATCAAATCCTGGGGAGATACTTCCACCAAGCGTAAACCTTCGTCGCCATAATGATTAACCAAGGCTTTTACCAAGGAAGATTTGCCACTGCCCCGACTGCCATAGAGCAACACATTCAGAGCCGGTAATCCTTGCAAAAGGCACTGGGTATTTTGACAGAGGGCCCGTTGTGGCTCATCGTAGCCCACCAAATCCGCCAATCGAACGCCATCTATTTGGGGCACCCCCTGTAATTTTTTCCCCTGCCAACGAAAAGCCCGGTAATGGGCCACCGCTCCCACGCCTTTTTGCCGATAATGGGCCACCAGATAAGCCAATTTTTCGCCCCAGCTTTGGCCGCTTTCTGCAGGAAACTCTAGCTGGTTGGGCACCTGCCAAGCCTTTAACGCCACTGGGGTTTGGGAGGCAATGATTACCCACTGCAAAATCTGTTCCGGCGGGCATTGGTAAACCATTTGGATCAAATTCAGATCATGGCGGGCCGCATCCTGCAAACTAGTTGGCAATTGGGCCAATTCTTCCCTTTGCACCCGTGCACTAAATGGGTTCTCATCTTCCAATAGGCGATCGAGTAAAAAATCCTGCCAACTTTGACCCACCTCCGCCAAATGACGAAACCATGTCCCATAGGCTTGCAGACAAACTGTGGCTTCAGGCTTTTGGTTAGTCCCATTGTGGTGCAAACAGCGTAACAAATCTAAAAAAGCTTCCCCAATGGGGTGGTCGAAAATACCTTGGTATAGCAACAGGCTCGAAACCTGATGATATAAAGCTTTGCTGGATGTGGCCAGTAGGGGAGTAGGGTAGGGAACCGTCATCAAATATTGTGCCAAAGTCTAGGGTAAAATTTCCTGGCCCACCGCTTTATAGCGACCCCAGGCCAAATGGGAACGGGGATCGACGTAATCTCGAATAATTACCCCCGACTGGGAAGCCCGCTCAAAGGCCACCAAGAGGGGAATTTCTGTTGTGAACAGAGGTAAATTTTCCGCCTGCAATAACTGCCTTGCTTCTCGACCGCTACGGGTACGGGCATCTACCTTGGTCAACAAAATTTTGTAGTTAACCTTTAGGGATGCCAACTGCTCCGCCGCCTTTAAAGTGGCATCCAAATCCAAATGATTCGGAGTGGTGGGAATAATCAACAGATCGCTCCCCTCCGCCAAATCCCGAAACTCATCCAACTCCGGCATGGCCCTGGTGTCCACCACAATGTGGGGATATTTACGAATTAATGCTGTGGAGCCCGCCTGGGAAGCAACGTAGAAAGGTAACTTTTCTTCCCTGGCCCAAATCAACGCCGAACGATTGCGGTCCGCGTCGATCAGCAATGTTTGATCCTTTTGTTGCAGATAAGCCGCCAGGTGGACAGCGGTGGTAGTTTTCCCAACGCCCCCTTTGAGGGCAGTGATGGCAATAATCATCGGCTAGAGCAAAAGAAAAAGGAGAGCGGTAACACTCTCCCAACTTTAGCTAATTGCTGATGTTTTGCTCAATTAGTTTTGTTTTTTAGTCATTTTTCGAGGGATGACTGTTTTACAAAGCCTTAGAGAGCGTTACCCCGGGGCAGAACCTCCTCAGGGAAGATAAAGTTTTCATGGGGTTGATCTTGGGGAGCCATCCAGGCGCGCATCCCTTCGTTCAACAAAATGTTTTTTGTATAAAACGTTTCAAATTCCGGGTCTTCCGCTGCCCGTAGTTCCTGAGAGACGAAGTCATAGGCCCGTAGGTTCAAGGCTAAACCAACAATACCCACGGAACTCATCCACAGACCAGTTACCGGCACGAACAACATAAAGAAGTGCAACCACCGTTTGTTGGAGAAGGCAATACCGAAAATCTGAGACCAGAAACGGTTAGCGGTCACCATGGAATAGGTTTCTTCTGCTTGGGTGGGTTCAAATGCCCGGAAAGTATTGGAATCTTCCCCATCTTCAAACAGGGTGTTTTCCACCGTGGCACCGTGGATAGCACACAGTAGGGCGCCGCCCAAAATCCCTGCCACTCCCATCATGTGGAAGGGGTTCAAAGTCCAGTTGTGGAACCCTTGCAGGAACAAAATGAACCGGAAGATTCCCGCTACCCCAAAGCTGGGGGCAAAGAACCAACTGGATTGTCCCAGGGGGTACATCAAAAAGACGCTGACAAACACTGCAATGGGACCAGAGAAAGCGATGGCGTTGTAGGGACGAATGCCGACCAGACGGGAAATTTCGAACTGACGCAGCATAAAGCCAATCAGACCGAAAGCACCGTGGAGGGCAACGAAGGGCCACAAACCACCAATTTGAAACCAGCGGGTCAGGTTACCTTGGGCTTCGGGCCCCCAGAGGAACAGGAGGGAATGGCCGAAGGCATCGGCGGGGGAAGAGACCGCCACGGTCAGGAAGTTAGCTCCTTCTAGATAGGAACTGGCTAGACCGTGGGTGTACCAGGAAGTAACGAAGGTGGTGCCGGTCAGCCATCCCCCCAGGGCCATGAAGGCACAGGGGAAGAGCAGCAAACCAGACCAACCAATAAATACGAAACGATCACGCTTTAGCCAATCGTCGAGGACATCAAACCATCCTCTTTCGACTGGGGCGCGTCCGACTGCAATGGTCATGGCGCAAAATCTCCAAATAATAATTACGAAGGAAAATTTTCTCTCCCGATCGCCGACCCATGGCTTTGCCCGTCGTTGGGAGCAAAAATGAGAAAGAACCGGGAAATCTTAATTTTTCTTAATGTTTCCCATTGTAAAGCAAATTTGAGGAATCTGCCAGTGGGAAAGGGATTGGAGCATAGTTACGGGTCAAAGCCAGCCCAGTAACATTCCAGCTAGTAACACAAAGCCAATGGTGACGTTTTGTCCAAAAATTTGACCGTATAGTTTCGGTTCCGGCGTGGGGGCACTGAGTTGGATGTATTGGATTACCCAACCCACAATGGCGATCGCCAAACTGAGCCAATAGAGGGGATTGAGCATTAAAATCATGCCCAAATAAAATAAACAACCAATGGTGAGGGCAAAAAATATCCCCACTGCTTCCCCGACGTACTGACCGAAAAAGAGGGCACTGGAATTAACACCAATGCGGCGATCGTCCTCCCGATCTGCCATGGCGTAAACGGTGTCAAAACCGAGGGTCCAAAACACAGTGGCCCCCCAAAGTACCCAGGTGGCAGTGGTCAAATCCCCTGTGACAGCACTCCAACTAATCAGTACAGCAAAGCCCCAAGCGATGGACAGAACTAACTGGGGCACCGGGAAAACTCTTTTCGCACCGGGGTAAGCAACAATGACCGGCACCGCCGCCACACAAAGCCAAAAACTGAGGGGAGTGAGGTAAAAGGCTAGTCCTGCGGCACACAGCAAGGCCACTAATCCCACCCCAATGCCCACCTGCACGGAGAGGGTGCGGGCCGCTAACGGGCGTTGCTTGGTGCGTTCCACTTGGGGATCAATATCCCGGTCCCACAGGTCATTGACTACACAGCCTAAACCACTGGTGGCCAGGGTTCCCAAAGTGATGACACCCAAAAGAGGCAGGGGAGGCAGGCCTTGGGCCGCTAAACACACTGCCCACAGCGCCGGAATCATCAAAATCAGTCGGCCGGCAGGTTTATGCCAACGCAACAGGTAAATGATTGTTAACCAAAGGGGCTGGGAAGAAGGGGTTTGGGCAACCATAGAAAAGATTAAAGGACTATTGGGGGGAAGGGGGACGGTCACTGCTCCAGGCCCACCAACCCTGACCACATTCACACTGGTAAAACTCCTGCCATTTGCGCCGTCGATCATCCCCTAACACTGGCGATCGCCGATTGATCCAAGCTCGGAGGGCCTGACGGGGGCCAGCCTGACATTGGGGACAACAAAAACCCCTGGTATGAACAGTATCCTCAACCCAAGGGGGAGGAGTGGGGTCAAAGACTTCCATGGGGCTTTGGCATGGGTAAGGGACGCAAAGATTTTGCTAGCAATGGCTATCGCCGCAATTTACCAATGGGGTTAATGGGTCCGATGACTAGAACTCGTCGGGGTAATTATTCATGGTGGCTTCAGCGTTGTCCCGCTTGGAGCCGAGTAAATCCAAATTATTGACCCGGATTACCGGTTTGGAACGGGGGGTACCGGAGTTCCGATCTTCCCAATGGTCAAATTTTAACGATCCTTGGATACCAATCAAACTCCCCTTTTTGACGTAGGTACCGGCTATTTCAGCAGTTTTACCCCAAATTTCGAGGTCAAACCAATCGGGGGGTTCATCCTTTTTGCTTGTGCGTCGATTTACCGCCAGGGTGAAGTTGCAGACTACATTACCGGACTCAAAATATTTAACTTCAGGGTCACGGCCGGCCCTTCCCACCAGATGGATACTGTTCACTGACATAAAAATCTTTCCTTGGGATCTTGAAGATTTTCCGATACGCTATTAGCGGTTAGCCTCAGTTTAAAGTCAAACCTCCATCTTCGTCACCTCAACTTAATTTATTCAGTTCAATTTATGACTTCCCCCTCTCCCCTGGTCGGCATCATCATGGGAAGCGACTCCGATCTCCCCACCATGGCAGCGGCGATCGCCATTTGTGAACAATTTGCCGTACCCACGGAAGTGGCCATTGTTTCTGCCCATCGTACCCCAAAAAAAATGGTGGAGTATGCCAAAACTGCCCATCAACGGGGTTTGAAAGTAATTATTGCCGGGGCGGGGGGAGCGGCCCATCTGCCGGGGATGGTGGCGGCCCTGACCCCTCTGCCGGTGATCGGTGTGCCAGTGCAGACCAAAACCCTACAGGGGGTAGATTCCCTCTATTCCATTGTGCAAATGCCGGGGGGCATTCCGGTGGCCACGGTGGCGATCGGCAATGCCCAAAATGCCGGGCTGTTAGCGGTGCAAATTCTCGCCAGCCATAATCCCGTGTTGTTGGAAAAAGTACAAGAGTATCGTCAAAGTTTAGAAACCATGGTTTTAGATAAGCAAACCCAACTGGAGCAACTGGGTTATCGGGCCTATCTGGAAAAGCAAAATCACTAATCCCTGACATCGTGGCGATCTACCAAGGGTCAACAGCGGAGTATGGCAAAATAATGCTTAATTAAGTCGATCATTTCGATATTAGTTTGACCACCACATTGGGGAACCAGGGATCAGGGCTATGGGCATTAAGGCGTTGGCAGGCAGGGATCTATTGGCGATCGCCGATTTGACCATCGAAGAAATGAAATCACTCTTGCAGTTGGCGGCGGATCTTAAATCCGGTATGCTCAAGCCCCATTGTCGGAAAATTCTCGGTTTACTGTTCTACAAAGCTTCCACCCGGACCAGGGTTTCCTTCACAGCAGCCATGTACCAACTGGGAGGACAGGTATTGGATTTAAACCCCAGTGTGACCCAGGTGGGTCGGGGGGAACCAATTCAGGATACCGCTAGGGTACTAGACCGCTACATTGATATCCTGGCAGTGCGGACTTTCAAACAGGCAGATCTGCAAACCTTTGCCGACCATGCCAAAATGCCCATTATCAATGCCCTGAGTGACTTGGAGCATCCCTGTCAGATTTTGGCGGACTTGCAGACCATCCAGGAATGTTTTGGCAAACTAGAAGGGTTAACAGTCACCTACTTGGGAGACGGCAATAACGTGGCCCATTCCCTCATCCTCGGTGGGGTAATGATGGGCATGACGGTGCGGGTGGCTACCCCGAAGAACTATGAACCCTTATCAGAGATTGTCCAACAAGCCCAGAAAATTGCGGCCCCAGGGGGAAAAGTGGAACTAACCGACGACCCCAAAGCCGCCGCCCAAGGAAGTCATATTCTTTACACCGATGTTTGGGCCAGTATGGGCCAGGAAGATTTAGCTGACAGTCGCATTCCCATTTTCCAGCCCTACCAAATTAACCAAGAACTCCTTGCCCTGGCGGATCCCGAAGCCATTGTGCTCCACTGTCTTCCGGCCCACCGGGGGGAAGAAATTACTGACGCTGTCATGGAAGGGCCGCAATCCCGACTCTGGGACCAAGCGGAAAATCGCATGCACGCCCAAAAAGCCCTCATGGTGGCCCTGTTGGGTTTAGTTTAATGCCGCTCAATTTAGAACAAAATTAATGAAAACTAGTCATTTTCTCAGTTTAATTCGCCAGGAAAAACGGCAGTTTGCGGTGATTGGCCTGGGTCGGTTTGGTCGGGCAGTGTGCGAAACCCTGCATGTCAATGGCTATGAGGTGTTGGGCATTGACCAAGATCCCAAACTGGTGGCGGAAGTATTGGCGGATCGGGTAGTGGGTAACGCCATTAGTCTCGATTCTACCGATGACACGGCCCTACGGGAGGCCGGCATTTTTGAGATTGAAACGGTGATTGTGGCGATCGGTAATTACCTCAAGGAAAGTATCATTACGTGTCTTAACCTCAAGGAAGGGGGCGTCAAATCTGTCGTGGCTAAGGTTTCTTCCGACACGCATGAAAAAATTCTCAAACGCTTGGGGGTTGATTTAATTATCTTTCCTGAGCACAAAGCTGGCCAAGACTTAGCCTATACCCTCACCACCCCGGCGATCGTTGACCGTTTCAAGTTAGATCCCAACAACAGCATCGTGGAAATTCTGGTTCCTGAAGAATTCTGCGATAAAACCCTAGCAGAACTGCAACTGCGCAAAAATCACGGAGTCAGCGTTTTGGCAGTGGGCTACGAGGAAAAGTTTAAAATCAACCCCGCTCCCCAGGAACGATTGCAACGGGGGATGATTCTAGTACTCCTGGGTTCCAACGAAGACATCGGCCGCCTGGTTTAGTTAGCAGGTATGATAAGGGCTTGAAGAGTCCGTTTGACAAGCTTCCCTACTCCCAAATTGAGGAAGAACTAGATAAAATCTCCTTGATATTGGTGGGGTTTTAGCGATGAAATTTAGCGAGGGACTGAAACTTCACTAACAGACTTTCAGTGGTTTGACTAGCTTAGTTCTTCTTGATATTTTTTCTATATTTTAACCGACGAGGGCATAATATTTTTTTGATTACTGATGGAAAAATGACGACGAGAATTGTTTTGTTGAAATTAATTTTTCTGTTATTTAAAAATAACTTAATTTACGCCCAAGAAATAGGATTTGAAAATGAATTTTCTTCAGATCAAGATATTTTGACACAAATTAACAATGCACCTATTGACTGGTATTCAAAACCTTTGCTGATTCAGGAAAACCTTATAATTGACTCTAGTAATTTAAAATACGAAAAAAAAATCATCAACCTTGAAAGCAACTTTGAACTAATTCCCACTTCCCCCCTATTATTAGAGCCCTTTGTCCCCTCTGCATTAATAAATAGAAATTATAAGAACCATCTTATTTTATCTAATGATAATAATGATAACCCTGATTTGAGTATAGAATTAAGTCTTGTTTTACAAAATTATCAACAAACAAACAAACCAAGTGATTTTCATAATTTAAGTGCTAGTAAAACTAACAGTTCACCTCCGATAAACTTGTGGAATTTAACTGATAAATATTTGACGATTTCCCCTATTTCCTGGCACATAGACTACACAGAACCCGACGTTAATAATTTTCCCTTGGGTATGGGGGCGGCCTACAATTTTGAAATCATCAATCCTAATTATGGCTTTTTTGATAACTTAGTCCAAGATTCTATTGCTAGTTTAGAATTTAATATTTTTAGAGATTCAGATTTTGGCTATCCAGCAGCCTACGTTGGTCTTAGTTTAAGAAAAAATATTTTTGCTAGCCCCATTCAAGTCGGCTCGGCTATTGGATTGCTTTATACAACGCAACTTCAGGAGCTATCTGGCAGTCCGGTACTCCCTTTTATGTTGCCCTTCTTGCAAACTGACTTTGATATTCCAGTCAATTTGCGAATAGTTTACATCCCATCTTTTGCCGACTATAACAGCCAACAGGTCTTCTTTACATTAATGATTAAAGTTAATTAGCCTAACACTGAAGTTTTAGTAACAATGCAGAGATATCCTTAATTTATTGTTGATCCATAAAAAATTGAAATCCCCATTGATTTGGACAATTGCAGTGGGTCGGAGAACATTCCATCTGATTCTTAAACCTAGATCCCAGATCACAGTGGTCTATGGTGAAAAAGATTAGGCTCAAGGCCCAATTCTTGATCGACATCAAAACGGAATTTTTGAAAGCCCTTGACGAGGATTGAACTCGTGACCTCACCCTTACCAAGGGTGTGCTCTACCACTGAGCTACAAGGGCAAAAGGGATGGGCCGAGCTGGATTTGAACCAGCGTAGGCATAGCCAGCGGATTTACAGTCCGCCCCCATTAACCACTCGGGCATCGACCCATTGCTTTCACGATTAGCCATCATAACACCTAATTGTTGATGGTCAAAATATTTTTTTCTGGGTTGGTCAGATTTTTGTCTGGTTTGCTGGGAATCCCTTCCCTGGCCGGGATTGGTTACCCTAGGAGTGGCTCGGTGCCGTGGTTTAATAGTGGCACCCACTGTCCCTCTATCTCTACTCCTCTGGGGTTTATGAACAAACGCCGCATTATTGAAGTTCTCCGCCATGGTCATGCCGATGACCAAGTAATGGTTCAAGGGTGGTTACGCACTAAACGAACCCTCAAGGATTTTAGTTTTGTGGAAGTTAATGACGGCTCTAGCTTGGCTAACCTCCAAGTGGTGCTTGATGGGAATTTGACGGACTACGATCGCCTGTTATCCCAATTGCAGACAGGGGCCGCGGTGGTGGTGGAAGGAAAATTGACCCCTTCACCGGGAAAAGGACAACGGGTGGAGTTAAAGGCAGCCAAACTGGAATTGTTGGGGGGAGCAGACCCTAGCAGTTATCCCCTCCAGAAAAAACGCCACAGCTTTGAATTTTTGCGGACCATTGGTCACCTGCGGCCCCGCACCAATACCATCGGCGCAGTTATGAGGGTGCGTAACGCCTGTGCCACCGCCATTCACCAATTTTTTCAGGAGAGGGGTTTTCTCTGGGTCCATACTCCGATCATTACCGCCAGTGACTGTGAGGGGGCAGGGGATTTATTCAATGTCACCACCTTAGATTTACAGAAGGTGCCCAAAAGTGATCATGGTATTGATTACAGTGAGGACTTTTTTGGTAAACAAGCTTATTTGACAGTGAGTGGACAATTGGAAGCGGAGGTGATGGCCCTGGCATTCCAGAATGTCTACACGTTTGGCCCCACCTTTCGGGCCGAAAACTCCAATACGTCCCGCCACCTAGCCGAATTTTGGATGGTGGAACCAGAAATGGCCTTTTGTGACCTAGAAGGCGATCGCCAATGGGCGGAGGAATTTCTGAAATACATTTTCAAATTTGTGCTGGAAAAATGCCCAGAGGATATGGAATTTTTTGACCAGCGCATTGACAACACAGTGCTGGCCACAGCGGACAATATCATTAACAACGAATTTGCTTGGCTGACCTACACCGAGGCCATCCAACTGCTGGAAAAAGCGGATCAAAAGTTTGAATATCCCGTCGCTTGGGGAGTGGATTTACAGTCAGAACATGAGCGATATTTGGCAGAAATTGTGTTCAAAAGACCCACCATTGTGACCGATTATCCCAAGGATATTAAAGCGTTTTATATGCGCTTAAATGAGGATGGTAAAACCGTTGCCGCTATGGATATTTTAGCGCCCAAAATTGGTGAAATTATCGGTGGTTCCCAGCGGGAAGAACGACTAGACGTATTAACTCAAAGAATGCAGGAACAAGGGGTTCCCGAAAGCGATCTATGGTGGTATCTTGACCTACGCCGTTATGGTTCTGTGCCCCATGCCGGCTTTGGTTTAGGCTTTGAGCGCATTGTCCAGTTCATGACCGGCATGGCCAATATTCGGGATGTGATCCCTTTCCCCCGCACTCCCATGAACGCGGAATTTTAAAGACTTGAAGAATTTTAGCCATTGGGAAGCTTGAAAATCTGTGATGTTCTTGTCTAAAACCTTGACCAGCTTGGGGCAGTGGCCCCGTCTTTTGCCCCGTATTTCCCTCATGGACCGCTATGTGGCCAGGCAACTGATTCCCCCATTTTTATTCAGCGTCGGGGTGGTGGCCAGTTTGGGGCTGGCGATCGGTAATTTGTCCGATTTAGGTAACAAAATTGTCGAGAAAAATCTCCCAGTAGCTAAAGCCGCAGAAGTACTACTGCTCAAAGTACCGGAGTTTCTCGCCTATTCCCTGCCAGTGGCGGTGATGCTAGCCACAATGATGGCCTTTGGTCGTTTGAGTGGGGATAGTGAAATTATTGCTATTCGCAGTTGTGGAGTAAGTTTATACCGTCTTATCTTGCCGGCGGTGGTGCTGAGTTTGCTGGTAACAGGATGGGCTTTTGTACTGAGCGAATGGGTGGTGCCAGTGGCCAACTATAGAGCTACCAGTATCCTCATTGAATCCATAGATGAAGAGCATCCATTTTGGCAAAATCGCGATGTTTTTTACCCTGAGTTTGAAGAAATTAAGCTCGAGAATGGCCAAACTGCACGGCGATTAAAAAGTTTGGTTTATGCGGAAAAATTTGACGGCAAGGAAATGCAAAATCTGACGGTGTTGCAGTGGACGGAAAATCACCTTAAACATATTGTACTTTCCGACAATGCCACTTGGAATAATGATAATAAAGGCTGGGATTTCTTTCATGGTACTGTTTATCGCCTCACAGAAACAGAGGACTACCAAGAGGCGATTCCGTTTACGAATAAACAAATTGCCCTGCCCAAATCGGCGTTTGATTTTGCCCGACAGGGACGGGATCCCTACGAAATGACCATTGCTGAAGCCCAGGACTATATCAAAATTTTAAAGTTAATTGGCGATGAAAAGAAAATTCAGTTTTTTCAGGTAAGAACGGAACAAAAATTAGCGTTTCCTTTTGTTTGTATTGTTTTTGCGGTAGTAGGTTCGGCGATCGGAGCTAGGCCCCAAAGGATAAGTCGAGCCACAGGCTTTGGTTTAACCATTGTAATTATTTTTGCCTACTACATACTGGGATTTTTCAGTGGTAGCTTAGGCATTGTTGGGTTAATTTCCCCTACATTGGCGGCGTGGCTGCCCAATTTTGTCGGCTTGGGGGTGGGGATTTGGTTGCTATATGAATTTAACCAGGGTTAGAAATCCCTCTAAAAATACTTCTGAGCCAATGGATTCGTCTAAGTAATCAGTTGTTTAACTTTTGAGGGGTTCGATACCCCTCATCGACACACTATCTATCGGTTCTAACAGAGAGTATGAATCCGTTAGAATATGAGTATGTTGAACTTGACCTACAGATACCGAATCTATCCAGGACTTGATCAGGAAGCACAAATGCTTGACTGGTTGGAACAATGCCGTCGCGTGTATAACTACGCTTTGGCGGAGAGAAAGGACTGGAGCAATTCGCGTAAGTGTCCGGTCAACGCTTGCAGCATCAAGCAGGAATACATCATCCCTGCTGAAACACCCTACCCCGACTACTACAAACAGCAAAACGCACTGACCAAAGCGAAAGAGGAAATCCCAGAACTGAAGGCAGTTCACTCTCAAGTCTTGCAAGATGCCTTGAAACGCCTGGATAAGGCGTTCAAGTTTAGACAAGAAAGGGGTTTTGGATTCCCTCGATTCAAGAAGTTTGGTCAGTATCGTTCGTTTGTATTTCCGCAGTTCAAATCGAATCCGGTCAATGGATTTGAAATCAAACTGCCGAAAATAGGAGCCATGCCCATCAACCTACATCGACCGATTCCAGAAGGATTTGAGGTCAAACAAGTTCGGGTTGTGTTCAAGTCGTCTGGATGGTATGCCCAACTGATTCTGCAAGCCCATATCTCCATTCCCGATGTCATGCCGCATGGTGAACCGATTGGCATTGATTTGGGATTGGAAAAGTTCTTGGCTACATCGACAGGTGAACTGATAGAGCGCCCTCGCTTTTTCGTGGATTTGCAAAGCAAGCTTAAATGGCTGCAACGCAAATTGAGAAACAAGAAAAAGGGTTCTGCCAACTACCGGAAAATCCAAGCCAAGATTCGTAAACTGCATGAACATATCCACAACGTTCGCCGTGAGTTCCACTTCCTGACGGCTCACAAGCTTTGTGATGCTGCTGGGATGCTCTTTGCTGAGGACTTGAACCTCAAAATGACCAGTCGCGGTATGCTGGCAAAGCATTGTCTTGATGCCGCCTGGGGGAGTTTTCTTGGCATCCTCAAATGGGTGTCTTGGAAGCGGGGAGTCTACTTTGCCAAGGTTGACCCCAACGGGACAAGCCAGACTTGCCCTCAATGTGGGGCGCATACTGGCAAAAAAGAACTCAGTGAACGGGGGCATCATTGCGACGAATGTGGATATGTGGCTGATCGAGACGTTGCTGCCGCTCAAGTGGTAATGCAACGAGGTCTGGTTCTTGTAGCCGATGGACAGTCGGTGAAACTGCCTGTGGAGGAAGACTGCCTGGGAATCCCGATGAAGCAGGAAACCTCAAGAGCGATCTTGGGAAGCCCACACCGTAATCTTTGATTCGGTGTGTGGAGGATGTCACTTTTAAAGTCTTCCTAGCGCTCTACATGGGCGATTAAAAGAACAAGAGCAAGACTTTATTCGCAAAAAATTTTCAAACACCTTGGGCAACAGTCCGCAATTGTTCAATTTCCTCTGGGCTTAATTGCCACCCCAAAGCTCCGGCATTTTGTTGAGCTTGGGAAGCATTTTTTGCCCCCGGAATGGGAATAATATTACCTTGGGCAATTAGCCAATTGAGGGCAATTTGGGCCGGTATTTTGTTGTGTTTGTCCGCCAAGGTATCCAAGAGGTTAAGTAGGGGAGCTAGTTTTTGCAATCCCTTGGTACTAAAGCGGGGATTAAGGCGGCGGGCTCCCTGGAGAGTAGGGGAGTTTTCGGGGCGATACTTACCGGTGAGTAAGCCTTGGGCTAGGGGACTGTAGGCCAAAATGGTGACGTTGAGTTGGCGAGCCTGGGTCGAAATACCGTTACTTTCAATCTCCCGGTTGAGCAGAGAATAAGGTACCTGATTGCTGGCCAGGGGAATGCCCTGGGCGGCCAAACACTCATGGGCGATCGTCATTTGCTGGGCCGAATAGTTGCTCACTCCTACAGCCTGAATGCGCCCCTTTTTGACCTCGGCGGCCAACACAGCCATGAAATCTGCTGTTTTGAGCCAAAACTCCAGGGGCCAATGGATTTGGTAGAGGGTAATGCTATCTGTCAGTAGCCTTTCTAGACTCGCAGTTAAAGCTTTAGTGACGTCAGAACGCTGCCAACGCCATGGCAAGGGAAAGTATTTAGTGGCAATTTGCACTGTTTGGTCAGTTTCCTGGCAAAAGCGGCCAATGAGCCTTTCCGACTCTCCAAAACCGTAAATTTCAGCGGTGTCAATCAGGGTAACCCCAGCCTCCAGAGAAGCATGGAAAGCTCCCTCCACTTCCTCCGGGCCAAAGTCCTTACCGTAGGCCCAAAACAGGGTGTCTCCCCAGGACCAAGTACCGAAGCCAAGGGGAGCAATAGAGGGACCGTTGGGGCCAAGGCGAATAGTTTCCATGGGTGGGTTGAAAGAAATCTAGAACTAGCTAGCAAAACGGAGCTATGGTCCCCTCGATGATAAACCAGTATTTTTGGAAAAGCTTGCCCACCGGGGAGGGGGGATGGGGAAATGGGAGAATGGTCTTAATTGATTCTCCAAAAACACCAGCACTAACAACAGGGGCAAAGAACTATGGCTAACTGGGAAAACTTTCTCAAAAATTTAGGGGAGTGGCAGGGCAGTTTTACTCGCCTATCTCCCCAGGGGGAGGTGTTGGGCCAGACTCCCTCCATACTGACTCTGGAAGGCTTGGAAGATAATAAGTTGGTCAAGTTTCGTCTGCGTCGCTACGATAATCCCGATCACCAAGACCCCCCGACCCAGGACTATAGCCAGGATTACCGTTCCCTGGGGCGACAAATTATCTTTTTTGGCACCGGTGCCTTTTCCAAAGGGCCATGGCAGTTGGCGCCCTTTAGTGAATTTGGGGCAGAATTTGGCTTTGTGGACGGCGATCGCCGGATGAGATTCGTTCAACTTTACGATAAGGAATTGACCCTAGCCAGTTTGACCTTTATTCGGGAATTTCGGCGGGGAAGCAATGCCCAGCAAAGACCGGCATTAACAGTGGAGCAATTGTTGGGCACTTGGCACTGTCAGGTTTACACCGCCTACCCCGACTGGCGGGAACCGGAAGTTAGTGAAATGGAAATTATCCTGAGCCAAACGGGGGATTCCGTGGAACAAAGGGTAACAGTGGCAGGACAAACCTCGGTGACCCAAGGGAAAGTACTCGGTAATCAGATCAATTTTCTCGGCTCCCACCCTAGCAACCTGCTCCTACTGCCCGACGGAGCTTCCTCTTGCACTCCCGATCGTCTGCAATTGGGCCAACCCTTCTTTGGGGAAGTGGGCTGGTTGGTGCGCCCCAACGAACGACAAAGGCTGATCCGTTACTATGACAATAGGGGGGCTTGGACCCATTCCGCTTTTGTTGTCGAGTACCGTCAGTAGGTGCCGGTTTCCTTTGCACACCCGCTATGAAAAATCGCTTTGTTGCCCTAATTTTTGCCCTTTTCTTCGGCGGCTTTGGCTTACATAAATTTTACCTAGGCAATATTTTTGCCGGCATCGTCTATTTTATTTTTTCTTGGACAGGTATTCCTTTCATCCTTGGCTTTGTGGATGTGATTATCCTCGGCACCATGGACGAAAGAAAGTTCAACGCCATTTACAATCACAAACATTACCTCCCTTCCCCTGCCCCGCCTCCCATTGTCACTGCGCCTCCCCCGGTTGCCACGGAAAGGCTGGATGTGTTGATTATTAAAACCTGTGCGGCTAAGGCGATTGGAGCCACCGTTAGCGAATGTATTGTGGCCACCGGGGAAGATCCCCAAAAGGTGAAAGAAACCATTGATTCCCTTTGTCGTAAGGGTTTTCTCTTACCGGATAATCGGGAAGGGGATTATGCAGTGGTCTATCGCCCCATTTAGCTTTTACAGGTAATCTCAGATTTTACTGACAGCCAACCACTAATCACTGGCAGATATTCTTGTTTCAAATCCAACTGGGAAACAGCATCCTGAGGGCAAAACCCCTGGGGGTCAGGGGCAATCCTAGAAAAACTGGGGACCAATACCAGAAGGCGATCGCCACTAGGGTTAAAACCGTCCAAGCAATAATGCGGTAACTAAGTTTAGGGCTATCCAGTAAAGTGGCCAAAATCAAAGCTAAGGCTAAGATACTAAAGCCATAGGCAGGTAGGTAGTGGTAAAAAAAGGTGCAACGACTAATACCCAACCAAGGCAAAAGATTGACAGCGTAGTTAATCGCAACGTAGAGAGTAACGCCCCGCAAAGGTGCATTGATTTGATTAATTCCCCTGGAGAAAAATTGACTGATTTTTTGCCAAGCAATAGTACCCAGCAATAGCCCCATGGCCCCCGTGGAAAACCAGAGCAAAATCGGATTGGCCATGGCGTGGACATCGTAAATTAGTCCAAATTCACCGAATTTTTGATAAAAATAGGCGATCGGTCTAGCCATCACCAGCCAGCTATACCAGGGAGAACAATAGGGGTGAATATCAGGACTGTTGCCTACTCGGCGATGGTACTGCCAAGTCTCTCGTTGAATGCGCCAAAAACCTTCCAGGGAAGCATATTCTCCATTCATTAACAAATGGGGAGTCCAAATGACGCTGTAAGTAATTGCCGGGGCCAACACTAACCAAAGGGCGAATTTAAAGGGAGAAATGGTCAACCAACGGGAAAAAAAGTCTTGATTATTGTGCCCATTGCCATCTAATGGCTCCGGTGAATTTCCTTGCTTCTTGGCCCAGTCTTGATTGAAGACCGCTCTAAACCAGGCGATCGCCCAGAGGAGATAAATACCCAACAAAAAAGCAAAACCGTTCCATTTGACGCTGCCGGCGCAAGCTAAACTAATGCCCCCTAGAATTAATTGCCACAGTTTGCCCTGACGCAAATGCCATAAAACCAGGGCTTGCCCCAGTAGCCCAAAAAAAATCAGGTAAATATTATTCAGCGCATAGCGGGATTCCACCAAAAACAACCCATCCAAGGCCACTAGCCCCATGGTTAGCAATGTCACCAAGCGCCGTTGGGTCAACAGATAGGCGAGCGCCCCTAGGAGGAGGGGAATGGTGGCCCCGGTGAGAGCATTGAGCCAGCGGTAACTCCAGGTGGAACGTACCGCCCCCGTTAGATCGTTAATTTGCTCTGGATTGACGGGGAAAAACTGTCCCAACCCCATAGCTAAAGCAATTAGGTAATGGCTCAGGGGGGGATGGGAAGGAAAAAACTCGTTGCCAAGCCAATAGTCGCTGGCAAATTTGGCGTAATAAACTTCGTCGAAAACGAACTCGTTGAACTGCCCCAGGTTCCAGAAACGTATGACCAGGGAAAAGACAAAAACAGCAACGATGCTTGCTTGGTAGGAAGTTGGGCGAAGCTTCGGGAACTGGTTAAGCATTGAAGTTCAATCAATTCAATTATTTTTCCCAAAACCGTTTTGTCCTTGGCGATCGCCCTTCACCTTAATGCTAAATTCAGCTAACTGACAATTTCTTTCTACTCTTCTTCTCCTTCTTCTTCTGCAGGGGGATAGAGGAAAGTAGAACGGCCAGATAAAATAGATTTACCGAGGGATAGAGCCTTTTCTGCTTGGGAGGAAGCTTGTCTGCGCCAGTGGGCTCGGCGTTGATCACGTTTGGCTTTGGAGGTTTTCTTCTTGGGAACTGCCATGACTTCTCTGGGATCTTAAAAATTGACAACCTTTCTATATTACGCTTTTAAGTGGGCCATTGCACAGCGGTGATTATGCAAGAGTTTTCCCACTACTACGAAATCCTGGGGCTAGAGGTGGGGGCTAGTCTGGAGGAAATCAACGAAGCCTATCGAGATTTGGCCTTTGTGTGGCATCCCGATCGCCTGCCCAGGGACAATCCCCGTCTGTTAGCCAAGGCGGCCGGCAAACTGAAAGAAATCAACCAAGCCCGCGATCGCCTCAAGGAAATGTTGGAGTTGGAGTTAAGCGCTAAAGCTTCCCAGGTGCCTGAAAAGAATCAGCCCAGCAAGGCCCCCAAAGCTAAACCTAAATCCAAGCCTAGGGCCAAAGCTCCTCCCCCCCATGGCGATCGCCAATCCCGGCCCCATCATCAGCAGCCGACCAGCCATAACCATAGTTCCAACTCCCACCATCATCAGGAAAACCACAATCGACCCTACTATCGGGACTTAACTGGGGCAGACTTGCGCTGGGCTAATTTAAAACAAAAGGATTTATCAGGGCGAAAAATGGTGTCCGCTAACCTGAGTAATGCGGATTTGAGTGATAGTTTTTTGCACCAAGTTAATTTGGAAAATGCCAACCTGTTTCGAGCCAATCTTTTCCGGGCTAATTTGTTGGAGGCTAACTTGCGGGGAGCAAATTTACAAGAAGCCAATCTAGTGGGGGCGGATTTAAGTGGGGCAGATCTAAGCGGAGCTAATTTACAAGGGGCCAAAATTGGCGCAGGTAATCGGATTATGGTCAAGCTAACAGCGACTAAGTTAACTGGGGCTATTCTTCCCGATGGCAGTAAGCATAGTTGATTTTTCTGATGTTTTATTACTCTTCAATTTAGATTTTTTTGGGTCAAGCTAGGTAGGAGTCAGAGAAAATTTTGGTCTTATACGAGCCTAACTAACAATGGCCAATTGGGAGCCAAATTCGGTTTTATTCACTTCAATGCGCTGTTGGAAAGCTTCCTTAAACTGGGGCATATGAGTGACAGTTAAAATACAAGCAAAGTCGGAGGCAATGGCAGTGATGGCGGCCACTAGGCGATCACAGCCGTCAGCGTCTTGGGTACCAAAACCTTCGTCAATGATTAGTAACTGTAAAGCGGTGCCAGACCGTTGAGCCAATAATTTTGCCAGGGCCAAACGAATGGAAAAATTAATCCGAAAAGCTTCTCCGCCGGAGTAGGTTTCATAGGGACGGGTACCCTGGGCATCAGCAATGAGAATATCCAGGGTATCAATCATTTTGGGCTTACGTTTTGTACTACTTTTTCCTTCTTTTTGGGTGACAAATTGAATATGGTGTTGGTTCCCCGTTAACCGTGCCAAAATGTAATTGGTTTCTGCTTCTAGCTGGGGTAAAATATTTTCAATCATCATGGCTTGAATACCATTTTTACCAAAGGCTTTGCTCAACTCTTCATGGATACGAAATTGTTTTTGGGCTTGGTTAAACTGCTGTTTGGTTTCTTCATATTCCCCCTGCAAAGTGTCAATCTGGATTAATAATTGCTCTAAACCACCTTTTTTGGCCAGTAGATTATCCAACTGTTGTCTTCTTTGCCCTAATTCCTGCTCCAAAAATTGAATTTGTTCCCCATGGTCTGCATATTGACTAATTTGTTCCTCTAACTGAGCCAATTCCCTATGTCTTTTCCCTAGGGCCTGCTGGCGATCTCCAATGAGATCTCGGTATTCCTGGGCTCGTTGCACCAGCATGGGTAATTGTTTCCGAGCCTGTTCTAGTTCTTGGTGCCGCAATTGCCAAGGCTGTTGACGACGTAATTCCGCCAATAATTGTTGGTGGGTTTCGCTGTTGTAATTCAGTTGGGATAGAGCGGCTTCTACCTGTTGCCATTGTTGACGCAGGGGGGAACTGGTGCCCAAACTTTGTAATTGGGAACGTAATGCCAGCAATTTTTCCTCCAACCCAGGGCGATCAGCCATTAGTTGTCGATGTTTGGCTTGGGCTTCTTTAAATTTAGCGTGGCGGATTTCCCCTTTTCTCAGTTGATCCACCATAGAACGGGCCAATGCGTGGGTTTGTTCGTCGTAGGCCAAACTAGTTAATTCCCGCTCCAGAACAATTAATTCCAATTGTAGCGATTCGGCAAAAGTTCCTTGGCTTAAGCTCAGTTCTAAGTCATCGATTTGCTCATTTAACTCTACTAATCGCTCATGATTTTCTCCACTTTTTTCTAATTCTGCTTCCATTTGCCCATAATGTTGTAGCAATTGTTCTAGATTGCTTAGACCATCGGCAATTTCTCTATATTCATTGCGGAGAATGGCTAGTTCTTGATCGGCAAGGGTAATTTGTTCCTTCAGAATCCAAATTTGATTGCGTAATTCTTGACATTGATGCTCAGTTTTTTCGATTACTTGTTGGTGATAATGGCCATCTAAACCCTGTTCGCACAGGGGACAAGTTGCCCCAGGAATATCTAACAAACTTAGTTTTTGCTCTAATTCCCGTAACTGTTTTTCAAACAACCTTTGATTTTCTTGGAGTCGTTCTTTGAAATGACCCCGTTCCTGGCCCTTTTCCTCTACTCGTTTAAGGTAAACCTGTTTATTTTTCAGTTGGGAAATTTCCTCGTCCAAAGCTTGAAAAGCTCTTCTTTGGTCGGGGATGGCAGCAATGGCCATCTGCAATTGTTTGGCGATCGCCAGCCGTTGCTCTAGTTGTGCCTGACACTGGGCCCTGGCCTTTTCTAAATCAGCATGTAGGGCAAAACGTCGTTGTAAAAGGGGGGCAACTTGATGCTGGAGTTTATCAAGCTGACTTAGTTTTTGTTTGGCGGCTTTTAGCTTGCCTAGCTCCGCTTCAATATCCTGCTGTTGAGCCAAAATAGGTTGCAATTCAGCCAGTTGTTTATCCAGATGTTCCAAGCGCAGAAGTTGTTGCTCTGCTTGTCGTGCTAATTCATTTTCTTGGCGTTGTAACTGTTGCTCTAAATCTTGTCGTTGCTGTTGTAAATTTTGATATTGTTGAAAGTCTTTAGCTAATTCTCCTTCCTGGCTTTGTAAGGTTTGATAACGCTGAAAATTAATTTGGATAACTACTTCTTGTTCTAACAATAATTCTAGATTTTGACATTGCTGAGCAATCTCCCCATTCTGGTTTTGTAACCTAGCAATTTCGGTGGTTAATTCCTGACATTGCCGTTGTTGCCATTCAGCTTGCTTTTGCCATTGTTGTCGTTGATTTTGACTAGTTTGTAGCTGTTGCAACTGCCACTGTGTCTGTTCTTGTTGAGCCTGGACTGCTGTAATTTCTTCGGTTAATTTTACTTGATTAGCTACCACATCTGGTCGTTGGTTCAAATCCTGCTCCAATATTTGCAAGCGTTCATTAAGAATATTAATTTTACCCTTGGCTTCCTTGGAAATATCCTTTGCCCTAGTTGCCAGTAATTCGTACTGGTCTAACTTTAATAAGTCTGCCAGAATTTGTTTACGTTCACTGGGCTTACGCAACATAAATTCATCAGCTCTTCCCTGGCGCAGATAGGCAGAATTGACAAAGGTTTCGTAATCTAATTTTAGGGTGCTGGTAATTTTTTCCTGGGTAGCTCTGAGTCCTTTAGCCGAAAGGGTAAGGAAATTATCGCCGCTTTTAATTTGAAATTCTGCTACACTACTGCGGCCCCGTTGACGACTGCGAATAATTCGATAGGTTTGGTTATTACTAATAAATTGAAAATCTACCCTTACCTGATCGGTGCCATTATGGAGTACATCATCCTCACTTTCGGCTCGACACTTACCCCAAATTGCCCAAGTAATAGCCTCCAACAAAGATGATTTACCTGCTCCATTAGCCCCACAAATACAGGCTGTGTGTAGGCCGCGGAAATCTAGACTAACATTTTGGTAACTGAGGAAATTTTTTAAAATTAATTGTTGGGGCACCATGGTCAATCATCCCCCATTGTCCAACCAAGAAAAAGAACGATTAACCCCAGTATGGCAAAACGTCCCACCATTGCCCCCTGATTAACAAAATATTCAGGCAAGCTGATCAACACCTTGGTAAAGATAGCGTTGGTTAACAGAAAAAATACCACTAACAAAACTAAACTCATCGGCTAATTAGTCAATTAATTATCAAGACTTACCAAGTAATATTTGACTCCATAATTTTAACTAACTACATTGAAAAGATAAAATTTTTGCCTTTGTTTGGTTGCGCCCGGCTCCCTTAGCAGCATACAAGGCCTGATCAGCAATTTTGATTAAATCACTGGGATGATAATGCAACAGAGGCACAGTGGTGCCAATCCCCAAACTCATGGTGAGGTAACAGCTCGTGGGAGAATCAGCATGGGAAATTTTTGCCTCCGCTAGATGGTGATGGATGCGTTGGGCCACAGTGTAAGCTCCCGGTTGATCGGTGTAGGGCAAAATTACAATAAATTCTTCACCTCCGTAGCGAGCCAGGACATCGGAAGGGCGCTTCAAAGAATTTTGAATGATTTTAGCTACACTTTGGAGGCATTTGTCCCCCATTTGATGACCATAAAGATCATTATAGTTTTTGAAATAATCTACGTCACATAAAATTAGGGAAATGGGAGATTTTTGCCGCAAACATTGCCGCCATTCCTGTTCTAAATAACTAGTGAAATAACGGCGATTGGGAATTTGGGTTAGTTCATCGTAAATAGCTAAATGTTTGAGTTGTTGGTTGACTTGCTCTAGCTGTTGTTTGGCAAATTCTAACTCCATGGTGCGCTCCTTCACCCTAATTTCCAAGGTTTGGGAATAATTTTTGATGGTTTCATAATATTGGGCAGTGCGGATAGCGGCCGCTACTTGGCCAGTAACGGTGGAAAAAAGATTCAAATCGCTGGAATTAAAGTGCTTGGCCTGGTAGTGGGCTAAACCAAGGACGCCAATAATTGAATTTTGGACCGTCAGAGAACAGCAAAGCAAAGAACGAATTCTAGAAGGCTGATTGAGGTAATCTGGATCCTTTTGAATATCATCAATTACCTCCACTTGATGGAATTTTAAGACCCGCTCAACAATTTTTTCAATTGCTTTAAAATCCTGTAATGAGTCTTCCGTTTTATACAAAAATGGAGCTAGACTATCTTGGCTTTGGTCATAAAGGTATAAAAATATTTCATCGACACTGATAACCTGACGAATCTGGGCTCTAATTATTTCGATTAGCTCATGCAACCCAGTGCAGGTGGCCATGGCATTAGCAAATTGTGAAAGAAAAACCACTTCTTCATATTTTTGTAGAGCATCCTTGGCCAACTGTTTTTTTTCATACTCCGTTTGCACAATGTAACCCACCACAGCGGCGATCGCCTCGGCTGAATCGGACGCAAGGTCACCGTTTACGGTTCCCAAACAAACCTGATGAGCATAAATATCAGCCTTTGCTTCGGAACCTTGAGCATTGCCCCAAAGACAAAGACCATTAGTATCAACAATGGCAAAATTTTTCCCGACGGAACTGTCCAGCCGTTGGAGTAGGGTTTTGACCTCTGGCTTTTTTAATACTTTCTGAAAAGAAAAGTTTTGCATGAATCTTTTGTTTGACAAGCTATCCACCAACAGATGGTGACCGATGCACCACTTTATTTTTGATTGAAGCTCAACCCTGTAATCTTCCCCAAGTATTATTTCTATTTAAAATTTTCGTTGGCTCAAAAGATGAAAATATTTAAAAGGTGTTTAAATAACTTGGTAGGATAGAACAATAGTCGGGGCAACAGCTTTTATATCTGTTAACTATAGCCTACTCTTAAAATTCAATCATTGACGGCCAGGGGGATCACTGTTACATCAATGGCCCCACCAAGGATTAATCGTGCCCGATTGGCGATCGTCAGGGATGATTTAGCTCGCCTTTTCTGAACTACTCTCCGGAGTTTTGCTCTCTTCTAGTTCTGCCTTAATTTGCACTGACTTTTCGAGATTTTGAGCTTCCCGCTTCAGTTCCGTTTCAAATTCTTTGGACGCTTCCTGGAATCCCCGCAGAGCCTTGCCCAAACTACGTCCTACTTCTGGTAATTTTTTGGGGCCAAACACTAACAGGGCGATAACAAAGATTAAACCTAGTTCGGGTAAGCCAATGCCGAAGATATTCATAGGACTGGGTGCGATTAGAGGGACAGAAAGATTTCTTTAACCGACTGTAGCAGAGCTTTGCCCCCCACAGAAACCAAAGGGATGAAAGCCCCATAACCAAGGTCAATGCCAGGTGTCCTAGCCGAGGGCAGTATCCCCCGTGCCCTGAAACATTAACCAGGATAGGAAGAAATTGCTGATGAAAATAGCCAATAGGGATGTGACCACAGCAGTGGTGGTGGATTCTCCCACTCCCTTAGCCCCCCCAGTAGTGGTTAAACCCCAGCTACAACCGATAATGGCGATGATGATGCCAAATACCAAAGATTTGAACAAACAAGCAAACACATCCCATAACTGGGTGAAATTTTGCACAGAGTTTAAAAAAATAGTTGGATTGATGGCATAAAGGCTAGAGGAAATCACCAATCCCCCCGCCATGCCCACAAACAGAGATAATCCCGTCAAAATGGGCAACATCAATCCACAGGCAATTACCCTGGGCACCACCAAATAATCGATCGGATCTGTCCTGAGCATATAGAGGGCATCCAATTGTTCTGTTACTCGCATGGTGCCAATTTCTGCCGCAAATGCCGACCCCACCCGGCCGGCGATCACCACCGCAGTCAATACTGGGGCCAATTCCCTGGTTAACGATAGGGATAAAACTCCACCAATGGTGGTGGTGGCTCCATAGTAGATAAATTCCCTAGCCACTTGAATGGTGAACACCATCCCGACAAAACCCGCTGTGATCAAGGCGATCGCCATGGATTCTGGGCCGACCATATTCATTTGCTCCAGGGTATTGCGCCGGTTAATGCGCCCCTGCAAAATGTGCAAAAAAACCTGGCCGGTTAAGAAAAAGGCCGCGACCAAACGCTGGAACCAAAGACTGAGGGAGTGGCGAGAGCGTCGATCTGACATACTTCACTGCAATGATTATTGACTGGGGCGTCTGGGTCCCACACCGTTATTCCAATAGCTGGGCTAGGGAAGAAATATATCGCCCTTACCTCATCGACTTTCCACCCGGAACCGTTCCACAGAGGTTAACAGATCTCGGGAAATGGAGACCAGGGTTTGCAAAGATCCTGCCACCCGTTGGGATTCCTGGGACGTTTCTTGGGCGGTCAGCTCAATGGACTGCATGACGTTGGACACTGCCCCGGAATTCTCCTGTTGTTTGACGGTGTCGGCGGTAATGGAACGCACTAAAGTGTTAATCCGGTTAGACACCTCAATAATATCCTCCAGGGCTCGTTTAGACTGTTCCGATTTGTCAGTCACGTCGATTACTTGTTGTATACCCTCTTCCATGGCAGTCATTACGGAGCCGGTTTCACTCTGGATCTGCAAAACGATCTGCTCAATTTCCTTCAACGACTTAGCAGAACGATCTGCCAACTGCCGCACCTCGTCTGCAACGATAGCAAAGCCCCGCCCTGCTTCCCCTGCCCGGGCCGCCTGAATGGAAGCGTTCAAAGCTAGCAGGTTAGTCCGGGAGGCAATTTGGGAAATAACTGCCACAATTTTGGAAATTTCCTGGGATGCTTCCGCTAGCCGTTTTACCTTGCGGGCGGTTTCCGATACCGTTTCCCGAATTTGTAGGATGCCCCCCACCGTTCTTTCCACTGCTTCCCCACCTTTGAGGGCCGTCAAAGATGAAGTATGGGCCACTTCCTCCGCTTCCCGGGCGTTTTCTGCCACCCGTTCAATGGATTCCGTCATTAACTGAACGGAGTTAAGGGTGACAGCCAATTCCTCCGCCATCCGTAGGGCATCGCTGGAGTTATTGCGAGCAAAGGACTCACTGTCTTTACAGTTATTGTTCACCTGCTTGGCAGCATTTTTTACCTGCAAGACAATTTCCCGCAAATTTTGGATAGTCAGGTTAAAGGCATCGGCCACCGCCCCCAACTCATCCGCGGTTACTTCCGCTTGTACGGTCAAATCTCCCCGGGAAGCCCCCTCCACATCGTCCAGAAGCCGAATTACTTGGCGTTGCAACTTCTCCCGCACTTTTTCGGTGGTGGCAGCCCGTTCCTGGGCTTCACTGGTGGCAGTGAGAATAACCTGGGAAATATAGTTAAACCGCTGGGTCAAAGCCCCCAATTCGTCCTCTGATCGCACCTTGGCCCGGACATTGAAATTGCCTTCGTAGATGGATTCAAACTGATTTTGTAGGTCGTCGATAATACTTTTAATCTGTTGCATCAGGAGTCGATTGATCAAAAAGACCCCAATCGCCGTGGCTATGGCTGTGAGGAGGGCGAGGTTGAGGAGGGATGGTTTGCCCGGTTCTTCCTCTGGGGTCTGGGAAGGGGCCTGACCCTCTGCGGGGGCACCTTCTGCCGGAGCTTCGGTGGTGGTTTCCCCTGAAGGAGCAGGTACGTCTTGGGGAGTTCCCCCCAGGCCCACTATGCTTCCTAATACCAACACAGCGAACCCGGAAAATACACCGGAGGAGATCGCCATGTAAATTTGCTTTTTAAACAGGGAAGCATTGGTGAACCAACCGAGAAAACCCGCATCTACTTCACTGGTGGGGCGGTCATTAAAGGGACTAGTGGCGCTGGATAAATCCCCGGTGGCGGCACCCTCTGGTTTTAGCCAAGTAGCCATACCCGGTGGTGGGGCATTACCTCCATGGGCCACCGCATCACCGCCTTGGGTGTCATCGACCTGGTCCACAGTGCCCATATCCAGACCGGTGGTTTGGGTAAAGAGGGAAGAATCGGGCAACTCCGGGGCAATGTCTGTCAAGTTAAAATCGGACAACTCATCGTCAACCCCTTCCTCAAACGCATCAAAACTCGGCAAGTTGTTGCCACCGCCGTAATTGCCAGAAGTGGGGGTAGGAGCGGCAGATAGGGCTTCCGGATCGTCTAAACCTAGGGCTTCACTCCAGTCGCCCCCATCCCAAGCTTGATATTGGGGATGTTCGGTGCCCTCTGTCCCGCCAATACCCGCCGCTGAGACATCCGCCGCCAAATCAGCAAAGTCCGCTATCCCTTCACCGAAAGCCGGAGGTACCACAAAGGTAGATTCACCGGTTTGGGGCATCATGGTCTGTTCATCGTCCGAGTCCAGATCATCGGTAAAAGCTTCTGGACTCCAATCTAGATTTTCAATTTCGTAACTCCTGGCCCCACTGGTGCTAAAGGAACCGGATCCAGAGTTACGGCCAAAGGGATGATCCATGCCCGGATTGGTGGGGGTAGGTACGCTACCCAAGGTGGGCTCACCAAAATCATCCTCCGTAAATATTCCCGTTTCCCAGGCCATGGAACGGTCAACAGAATCAACCTCACTTTGCCAATCCTGGCCAAAGGAGTCTTTCGCTCCGTTGCCCCCCGTTCCCTCCTCTTGGATTTGCCCCAGGGCCTGGTGAGCACAGTCGATTAAATCTTGGCGATCGGAAAGCCGGATTACCCCCTGATAAGCTTGGTGGGCTAGGGCGTATTGTTCCAGGCCGACATAGATGTGTCCCCGGAGCAATAGCACATTGGGATCTTCAGGAAAATCAGCGGCCAATTGTTCAATGTGGGAAGAAGCTTCTTGATAATTCCCCTGTCCATAGGCGGCGTAGGCCAACCCATAAAGCTGCGAAAAATTGGTTTCTGTTGCCATTTTGCCGGTTTCCTCAGTCGGATTTTAGGTAGGCTAAGGTGAATAAAATCAATTGCCTCAGCCGGATATATCAAGTTGCCCAGCGGGCGGATCGGAGTAGCGCCACATGGTCTAGAAGGCGCAAAATTTGAGGGGGAGAGGACGGCGCACCGTCAGTGGGAATCTGCCACTCTCCCTGGACGTAGGGGGCAATGTGATCCGGCACAGCGTTAGCCGGCTGAAGATTGTCCGTATCCAACCATTCCATATTACCGAGGGAGTCGATCGCCAAACCCAAAAGTGTTTCTTGATCTTCCACCGCAATGACGGGAATTTCCGCCCGGTCAGTGTTGAGATTGGTATTATTCCCCAGAAAACGACCCAGGTCTGCTACCCAAATGACCTGACCTCGGAGGTTAATAGTTCCTAACAATAGGGGCGAAGCGTTGGGGATAGGGGTAATGCGGTCTGGTTCTTGTTGCATTACTTCCCGAATAGAAACCGCTGGCAGGGCAAATTCTTCCCGGGAAGGCAAATAAAACCTGAGATGAAGCTCCCCTTCCAGGGCTTGCAGTTCCTGAAACGCCGGATCCAATTCCTGCTTACCATCAATGAAAATATCAGCGGGATTAGAACTAACCATAGATTTCCCTACCTAAGACCCTGAACAACCATAACCCAAGTCTCATAAAATCCCCACAATTAATTGCGCAGGAGTTGTTTAATGGTACCCACCAATTCCATCGGCTGAAAGGGTTTGGCGATATAGGCGTCGGCCCCCTGACGCATGCCCCAAAAACGATCAAATTCCTCCCCCTTAGAGGAACACATAATCACCGGCACATTTTTTGTTTTCGGATCGGATTTGATGCGCCGACAAACCTCATAGCCGTTCATGCGGGGCATAACAATATCCAGCACCACCAGGTCCGGACTAAAACTCTGCAATTTTTCCAAGGCCTCTACCCCATCACAGGCGATGGTGACCTGCCAGCCATGGTCTTTGAGGATGCCAGATATCATCTCGCGCTGACTAGAGCTGTCTTCAACCAGCAAAACTGCGTTCATAAAAGTCCTTTCTGCTTGGCATTGCAAACCTGGATCCGAAGCAAATTGGCGAATCCTGCCTGGTTTATTTTCCATCATAGTCGCTCCCTTAACAATTCAGTCAGTATTATTTTTTGCTGGGGAGCCCATTGGTGCTGACAATTTACCGCAAAATTGTCATTGGTGTAACGGGGGATGGGAATAGGGGCTGGGGACAATGGTCAACGGATCATGATTTTTTACAGTAGGATTCAACTAATGAAATTAGTTCTTGTTGGGTGAAGGGCTTAGTCAAATAGTCCGTGGCCCCTGCCATCCGGGCTAAGAGTCGGTCGAGGTAGGCTTCCTTGCCGGTGAGCATAATGATCGGAATGGCCCGTAGGTGCTGGGAATGGCGGATCATGCGACAGATTTCATAGCCATCTAGGTGGGGCATGGTGATGTCGCAGAGGATCAAGTCAGGTTGCAAAGTCAAGAGGGTGGTCATGGCCTGCAGGGGATCCTGGAGCACCACCACTTCACAGTTGGGGTTTTGACTGGTCAAAAAAAGTTCAATTTGTTTACCGATGGCATAGTCGTCGTCAAGGCAGACAACTTTATGGATGGTATGGTCTGTCAAGGTTTCCCAGGCTGGATCCGCCCCACCGTGGGATTCGTGGGCTGGAAATATTTCGATCGCCCCTGATTCGATGTAGGGGTAGAGGCCATGGGCAATGGCGGGCAGATTTTTTTGTAGGTAGCGGGAGATCTGCCGTAGGGGGATGGCCTCATCGGTCCAACTGCGGAAATGCTGGGCAAATTTGGCCGGTATTTTGTTGGCCAGGGCCGGATCCTTGGCGATCGCCATTGGTTGGTCGGGGGACTGGATGCGTAAATATAACTGCTTCCAAGCTTGGATTTGTTGCCCTGCCTGGGCCAATAGGGGAGTGACGGGAAAGGAAGTGAGGGCCGGCTCTAGGGCAGAACCTAAGGCGAAGACAAAATTTCCCTGGCGTAAACTCAGCACATCAAACAACACCTCCTGCACCATGCCCAAAACAATGCGGTGGGCTTGGGGGGGAGTGAGAATATTTTTGGAAAGTAATTGCCATAAACAGGCGTATTCAGGAATGTGGTTCAGGGCTAGACTTTCCAGTTCCATTTCCCCCAGGGGAATGGCAATGTCATGGTGGCGGAGATAGTCTTGGAGGCGGAGCAACTTGCCACAGTCTTGGTCGGCGGCATAGACCAACTTGCCGTCCACAAAGAAGAGAAACCAGTAGCCTACTTTGTCGGGCAAAATCCGACCACGACCCTGATGGGGATAAACCTCAACGAAAAGTTCTCCCGTCCGCTGGCCCAATGCAATGAGCCGCAGGATACTCCGGAGATCAATTTCGTTCAGGGTTCCCTGCATGGCGTTTTCACAAGATTGATGTGTATATCTTATCGAACTTGCCGCAAGCTTACTCACCAACCAAGGCTGGAGTTTTCCCCCTTTCTGCAACGCCTCTAAGGGGCCCTGGAATTTGACCTGAGGCCGGAGCCCAATGTCGGTGTTAAAACATTTCGTCAATTAAATGTTGATAGGTTTGGGTTACCACCGCTCGTTTGAGCTTCAAGGTTTGGGTCATCATGCCGTTTTCCAAGGAAAATGGTGCCGGGACGAAACGAAAATCCTTAATTTGGTCATCGGCTCGATACCCAGGGCGATCGCGAACTTCCCGTTGCAGTTCCGACCGTATTAATCCCACCACCTGGGGGTCATACAAACCGCTGGCTTGTATGGCTTCATTGCTAGCCGATGGTTCCGGCAGAGTGATTTGTAAATTTTTGGACTCAGCCCACTTTTGCAACGCATCAAAGTTGGGCACAATTAAAGCCCCTAGGAATTTTTGATCCTGTCCCACCAACATAATTTGGTCGATGTAGGCACTGCGTAAACAAGCATCCTCAATGGGTTGGGGTTCAATGTTTTCCCCGTTACTGAGCACAATGGTGTCCTTGGCCCGACCGGTGAGAATCAAATCGTTTTGGGGCGTTACCCAGCCCAAATCCCCGCTGTTGAACCAGCCCTCTGGGTCTAACACTTTGGCAGTGGCCTCCGGTTTGTTGTAATAGCCCTGCATCACTTGGGGGCCCCGGATCAAAACTAGTCCCTGGGTTTCGGGGGGGAGGTCCCGTTTAGTTTCCGGATCAACAATGCGGATTTCCGTTAAAGGCACAGGGCGGCCGGAGGAGTAACGCAGATTGTGTTTGTGTACCCTGGCATTGGTAACGGGGGCCGTTTCCGTCAGACCATAGCCCACCAGGACGGGAATACCGGTGATTTCATAAAAATCGTCCAAATGTCTAGCCAGGGCTCCCCCTCCAGAAATGAGGGTTTCCAGTCTGCCCCCGGCGGCCTGCCGGACTTTGTGGTAAACAATTTTGTCCCCCAGGTAGTGCAAAGGACTGAGCACCAAGACTTGGCAACGAGCTACCCATCGGGCGATCGCCGAAGCGTGGAGATGGTTCAAGCTCAGGTTATTGGCAATGCGTTTGGCCAGAATATACTGGTGGGAAATGCCGAAAAAGAAATTAATTAGCTTTTGTTGCCCAGGGGACTTTTCCCGGAAGTTTTTTTGCACCCCTTCGTAGAGGGATTCCCAGAGCCGGGGCACTCCGACAATGTGATGGGGTTTAATCTGCTTCACATCATTTTTGAAATGGCGAATGCTGGTGTAGTTCAACGTACAGCCCCGGGAGAGAAGAAAATATTCGGCGCTTCTTTCTAGGGAATGCCAACAGGGCAAAATACTCAACACTTGGTCGCCGGCTCGAGGAATAATCACCGAATCCAATTCCCGTACTTGGTGTAATAAATTGCCGTGGCTGAGCATGACCCCTTTGGGTTGTCCTGTGGTGCCGGAAGTGTAGATCAGGGTGGCTAAATCCTCTTCTTGGCGGGGAACTGGGGTAGGGATTTTTCCCTCTCCTTGGGCCATGACCTGGGCAAAGTTATATTGAGGAATGGCGCTGTCCTGGTCCACCGCTTCGTCGGAGAGTAGGATAATCAAGTCAAGGTCAACCTTTTCGCTGTCCAGGGCTAGTTTGGTCAGAGTTTGCCGATTTTCCACGATCAGGGTGCGGCTGTTGCTATCTGCCAGAATGTAGAGCAATTCCTGGCGATCGGCTTGGGCGGAACGGACGGCGTTGACGGCTCCGGCCAACATACTGCCTTGGTCGGCGATAAACCACCGGGGGCTATTGTCGGCGAAGATAGCTAGGTGTTGATGGGGAGTAACCCCTAAATCCTGTAAGCCAGCGGCAAAGGTCTGGATTTTGTCCCGCAATTGGGCGTAGGTCAGGGCGACGGGGGAATCACTGTGGCGATCATTAAGGGCCACAATGTCGGCAAAATTTTCCCCGGTGATGGCCCAGATGTCCGCCAGGCAGTGGATGGAGTCGTAGTTAATTGGCGCAACCATGATCAGATAGAAACAAGGGAGAAATCTTTATTTTTAAGGCTAGAGAGGCTAAAGAAGGACAATTTAAATCTATTCAATGTATTTGACCTTGATTTTCCGCATTGGGCCCACTTTTACAGCAATATGTTGACAGTTTATACCCAGTCTGACCAAGCTTTATCCTGGATAGAACGCCATGGTCATTGTCCACCGGCATTTGTCTGTGTGTTGGGCTTTACCGAAACTGGGTTAATTCCGGGCATTTCCGCCGCCGGCAAAACCCCCGCTGATCGGAAGTTTACGGCGATCGCCGATGCGGAATTTTTAATTAAGGGCACTACGGCAGGGGCAACCTATCCCTTACCTCCCCTCATTTCTGGGGTTTCCCCTGTGTTTATTACCAAAGCGTTGGTGGATGCCCTCGGCACACCGGTGTACTTGTTTAACTCCGGTTTACCTATTCCCCCGTCCGTATCTGCTATCGATCTGGGGGGGCAACCGGCTCGCTGTCTTTCCACAGGGCAAGCGTTACCGTTGGCAATGGTGGAGCATCTTTTTCAGCAGGGTTTGCAGTGGGGGGAAAAGTTAGCCCGGGCCCACGCCGATGGCTATCTAGTTTTGAGCGAATGTGTGGTGGGGGGCACTACCACGGCCCTAGGAGTACTGTTGGGGCTAGGCATCGCCGCTGGAGGCAAAGTCAACAGCAGTCACCCCCATTGCAACCATCAACAAAAATTGGCTCTGGTACGCCAGGGGTTGAACCATTGTGCTCCGGCTCAAGAGCCGATAGCTGTGGTGGCCGCCGTTGGGGATCCGATGCAAATCGTGGTGGCGGGGATGGCGATCGCCGCTAGCCATAGTACGGGGGTGATGTTGGCCGGGGGAACCCAGATGTTGGCGGTATATGCCCTGATCCAAGCCCTAGCTCAGCAAAGAAATCTAAGGGTGGATTTTTCCCGCCTGGTGGTGAGCACAACCAAATGGGTCTGTGAAGATGCCAGTGGTGATACGGTGGGTCTGGCCAATTTGCTTTCTCCGGTGGTTTTGTTAGCTCCCCAACTCAGTTTTGCACCCTCCATCTATCCTCAACTGCGGGTCTATGAACAGGGTTTTGTTAAAGAAGGGGTGGGGGCCGGAGCCATGGCGATCGCCGCCCAGCTTTATAAAAATTGGGATCAGGAAAAGTTGCTAGGGCTCATTGAGAATTTAATTGCCCGGGAACTGGGGCAAGCCCTGGGGAGCGCCCAACAATGACAGTGATTATTGCGGGGGAAAGAAGCGGCGCAGGTAAAACCACCATTACCTTAGCGATGTTGGCCTACTTAGCCCAACAAAAACTAACGGTGCAGTCCTTCAAAGTGGGGCCGGACTACATTGACCCCATGTTCCACAGCCAAATTACCGGGCGACCCTGCCGTAACTTAGATCCTTTTTTAACTTCTGAAAGTTATGTCAAAGATTGCTTCCGCTACCACAGCCAAAGCACTCCCTACAGTTTGATTGAAGGGGTAATGGGGCTATTTGACGGCGTACCCTACCAAGGCATGGGGGACTATGCTTCCACTGCCCACATTGCCAGGTTGCTGGAGTTGCCCGTAATTTTTGTGGTGGATTGTCAACGTTTATCCGGCTCCATCGCCGCCATTGTCCAGGGTTATCGCCATTGGCAACCGGAGATTACCTTAGCCGGAGTAATTTTGAATCGGGTGGGAGGCGATCGCCATTTAGAATTACTCAAAATTGCGTTGGCACCGTTGGATATCCCTATTCTGGGGGTATTTTTCCGTCAGCAGGATTTAACTTTGCCCGATCGCCATTTGGGGTTGGTGCCCTGTGGCGAATTGCCGCAAATTCAGCAATATTTTGACCAGTTAACCCATTTGGCCGCCCAGCAATTGGACTGGCCCAAACTGCTGCCGCTACTGGCAACATCCAGCAATTTATCTGCCCCCCCTAGTTTATTTAACATTCCCGCCCGACTACCCCAAGTCCACTTGGCGATCGCCCAGGATCAAGCGTTTAACTTTTACTACGCCGATAACTTGGATTTACTGAGCCACTGCGGCTTTGAACTGATTCCCTTTAGCCCCCTAGAAGATCCCCAACTTCCTCCGGCGATCGATGGGGTCTACCTGGGGGGTGGTTTTCCCGAACTGTTTGCAGAAACTCTCAGCCATAATCAGTCGTTAAAAAATCAGTTCAAGCAACTAATTAACCAAGGACTACCGGTGTATGGGGAATGCGGCGGTTTGATGTATCTCAGCCAAGCCATTACGGACTTTACCAGGCAAACTTTTCCCATGTTAGGCATTCTCCCCACCGCTGTCACCATGGGGGGCAAACTCAGTCTCGGATACCGCCAAGCCCAGGTGGTCAATTCCCACAGTTGGTTGTGGCCAACAGCCCCCCTGCGAGGCCATGAATTTCACCGTTCCCAGATGACGGAACTCCCTGACCAAGCTCTATACCGCCAGCGGGGGCTCCTGGCCATTGACCAGGGGACAATGGATGGCTGGTGTTTGGGCCCTGTTCAGGCTTCCTATCTCCACCTCCATTGGGGCAGTCAAATTTCCCCGGTGGAAAAATTTTTAGCTACTTGCCTTGCCTTTCAAAAAAAGTTGAGCTAACTTGGGAGGAGTCCACCCTTTAAGTCAGTACCATTAAGGAATACAGGAGGTGATGCCCATGGTAGAAAGTAGTATGTGCATGGGTCGTTTGGTTGAAGTTAGCCGGCTGTGTGCCGGGGCCGTTCTTTAGAGTAACTATTCCCCACAACCCGAATTAGCTACATTTAAAGTTCCTTCCGGCAGTCAGGTTTCGACCGAACTGACCCCCTAGACCGCTCTCCCGAATCGCTGCAATCCAGCCTTTGGGGGAGCGGATGGTTTTTTGGTGGGAAATTAGATTATTGTGGGGGGCTTTGGTCGGTCGATTCACGATTCCAATCGTAGCAACTGCCCGTTATTGTTATCGGTTAAAACATAAACATGGCCATCGGGGCCTTGGCGAATATCCCTCACCCTGTCGCCGATGGTAATGGTGGTTTCGCTAATAATTTCGTTATTTTCCCCAACCCGTAAATGGCGAACGCCCCTGTCCACTAAACCGCCAGCAAAAATGGTGCCCTGCCACTCGGGATGGCGATCGCCACGATAAATGGCTAAACCGGAAGGGGCAATGGCCGGAGTCCAAACCTGGAGGGGATCTACCATATCAGGGCGAGATGTGACGGGGGCAACGGGCTGACCCGTACTGTATTCCTTGCTGAAGGACACCACTGGCCAACCGTAATTTTCTCCCTTTTGAATTAAATTCAGTTCATCCCCGCCCCTAGAACCATGCTCCGTAGCCCAGACCTGTTGGGTAATGGGATCATAGGCCATGCCTTGGATATTGCGATGGCCATAACTCCAAATTTCCGGGGCCGCTTCGGGATTATCTCCAAAGGGATTATCGGCGGGTATGGTGCCATCATCATTGATGCGAATTACCTTGCCGAGGTGACTAGCCAGGTTTTGGGCCTGTTGGCGGATAAAGTCTCCCTCCAGTTGCACAGGGGGATTGCCACCATCACCAATGGAAACTAGTAGGGTTTCGTCCGGCAACCAAGTTAACCGGGAGCCAAAATGCTGGCCGCCGGATTTGGTTTGTCCTACTTCAAAAATGATTTGCCAATCCGTCAGTTTTTCTCCGTCAAAAACCGCCCTGGCTACCCTGGTGCGATTGGCCTGCTGAGTACCGTGGGAGTAGGTGAAATAGACGAAGCGATTTTCTGCAAAACGGGGGTGCAGGGCAATGTCCAGTAAACCTCCCTGTTGGGAAGCAAATAGTTGTTGGGCAGAGACGGTGGCAACTTCTTCTACCCCGCCGATCGCCTCTGGATCTAAGACACCATTACGGATAATGCGGAGTCGTCCCGGCCTTTCGGTGATTAAAATGTCGCCATTGGGTAACCAAGCCATACCCCAGGGATGTTCCAAACCGCTGATTATCGGCACAGCTTTAATTTCTTTTGGGGGAGTTTGGGCCACCTCCATCGAATTAGTCGGCCTGGAGGAAGTTTGACCTGCTTCAGTGTTTACAAGATCAGCTTGGGAAAATACTCCACAGCTTGAGAGGGCAATGCCACTGGCCAGGGGGAGGGTAAGCTTGAACAGAAATGGAATAAACATAAGGCCGATTAATCGCGTTCCTTTTTACTCCACCTTAAACAATTTGCCTAGGAACTAAGACCGGTTAGTGGCCAGTTAATCTTGGGCAGCGTGATTAGAATGGAGCTAAAGTCAAAGCCCACCGAGGTGAAAACTCGATGACTGCCGCCAAGCCCCGTTGGACAATCGCAGACCTGGAATTTTTTCCCGACAATGGCGATCGCCATGAAATTATTGATGGAAATCTTTACGTGACCCGAGCGCCCCACTGGAAACACCAAAAAGTTCTCACTAGGCTGTGCCAGGCTTTACCCTCCAAAGATGCTCATGGTCGAACGGGGGAAGTTTTGCAAACGCCGGGGTTAATTTTTGCTAGCGACGATAATGTCATTCCCGATTTGGTTTGGATTAGCCAGGAAAAACTTAGCTCTTATGTGGATGAAGCTGGCCATCTCATCACTGCCCCGGAACTGATCGTGGAAGTGCTTTCCCAAAAGAACCAGGATATTGCTAGGGATCGCCAGGTGAAGTTGAAACTCTACTCAAGGGTGGGGGTTGAAGAATATTGGATTGTGGATTGGCAGCAACAAAAAGTGGAAATTTATCGGCGATCGTCAGCCCGCTTGGAACTGGTTTTAACTCTATTTTCTGAAGACCAATTAACTTCGTCCCTTTTTCCAAATTGGAGCCTACAGGTTGCAGATATTTTTGTGTGAGAAACAGACAATTTTGTCCAGTCAATTTATAAAGAAAAATCTCAAAGCCTTACTCCTATTGAAATTACTAAAAATAATTAAACAGCATAAACGACTCGTAACCCGACGTTTGAACTCGCAAACTCTTTATCAAGGGCTATGCGGCGGCTAGAACGACAATCTAACGGACGGTTATCCCACGATCCACCTCGACAAGGGAAATATTTACTATTTTCTAAATTATCGTCCCATGAACTTCCGTCTATTGGTGCTCCTCTATAATCGTCATGCCACCCGTCGGAACACCACTCCCAAACATTACCTGCCATATCGTAAAGTCCCCAAGCATTAGGAATTTTTTGGCCAACTTCATTGGACCTCCCATCGGAATTATCTACGAACCAAGCGTGACTAATAATTTCCTCTGGGTTATCTCCCCAGTAAAAGCGAGATTCCGTTCCAGCACGGCAAGCATATTCCTACTGGGATTCACTTGGCAGACCATAATATTTTCCTGTTAAAGCTCCTAGTTTTTGACAGAAATTTTGGGCATTGCTAAAATCAATCCACTCCATCGGATGATTAGGAAAATCAAAAAAATAGGACAAATCTTTTCGTAGATTTAATCCTGTTATGGCTAACCACTGTTGGCGTGTAATGGGATATTTGCCAATAGCAAAAGATTTTAATGTGACTAAGTGAGCGGGTTTTTCATTAGAATCGGCATCGGGATCAGAATCAGGCGATCCCATAATAAATTCTCCCGCAGGTATGCCTATCATTTCCAACGGAACATCACCGGGTAATATTTCAGTAAAGTTTTTGACATTTGCAGAAAAAATATCAAGCTTTTTTTGAGAAACAATTGCTAGACCTGAGAGACCAACAAGTCCTAAACTACCTAAAATAACATTGCGCCTTGTTGTCGAAATTCCTGAACCTGTCGTTTGTGTTAATGTTGGTGTAGTAGTTTGTGGCGGTAGAACTTTAATTGTTGCCTGAGTCTTATAAAAAGCAGCCAAAGGCTTTAACCTATCCAATACTACCTGGGCATTAATTGGACGTTCGTTGATATCAGGTCGCATTAATTCATCAATTAAATCTCGTAATTCTTGCCGATAACCTTGAGCTTCTTGTTGCCAAATTAATCCTTTCTTTAAACTGTCTTGAAACTGGTCTGGAGTTTTTCCTGTTAGTAAAAACACAAAAGTTCTCCCCAAGGCAAAAAAATCCGAGCGGTATTCAGCTTTGCCATTAGCTTGTTCATCAGGGGTATAGCCTTTGGATACGATGGCAATAGTACCGCCACTTCCTTGCAGTTTTTTAAAATAAGTTTCGGTTTCTTCTCTGGCAGTACCAAAGTCAATTAAAGCAATTTGACCAGATGCTCTTAACATCACATTGGCTGGTTTAATATCCCGGTGAAAATAGTTCGCACTGTGAATTAACAGCAAAATTTCCATCAATTGTTGTAACCAACGCACGGCTGCCCGTTCAGAAATCGGTCGATAATTATTTTTTGCCAAATAGCCTTCAATTGTTTCTCCTTCGATATATTCCATCACCAAACAGCGCAATGGTTTCTGATTTCCCCGTGGGAAATAATCAAATCTTCCCCCAGGTTCTACCTTGGGAATGCCTGGATTGTCTAAGTTTTGTAAGACTAAGGCTTCTTGGTCAAATAAGGCAATTGCCTTTGGGTCGTCATTGTGGAGAATTTTTAGAACCTTATTACGTGCCACAGTCATCCACAAGATAAGTTGTCCCAAAGCCTCCACTGCCCAGATGTTCCATCACGCGGTAGAGGTCATTGATTAGCAAGTTTGAGCCACAGCTTGTACAAAACAAACTCAGACCTTGATCTTCCTGCTTTTTTGCTTTTTCACAATAGGGATTAATGCAAAGACTCATGAAGTTACAAATTATCTATACTTTTAGACATAAGTTTACTACTTCAAACATCGATAGGATTAATTTGGAGTACTGGGGAGTCTGTGCCTGTGAACCAAAATGGGGGAAGGGATAAAGATTTTGATTTTTACCTAATGCCTAACCCTCATCGATAATTCCCGCTTGCCGCAGCAACTCCTTCAAGCGAGTATTTTCCGCCTCAGCTAATTCGGCCCGTTTTTCAGCCTCTTCCGCCAATGCCGCCAGAGCCACAGTACTCAAGAAGGGACGGCGATCGGGGTAGAAAATTTTTAGATCATCCGGGGTAAGTTCAAAGTGGATACCCAAAAGGGGACTTGTCCAATGCTCCACTTCATCAATAACCGTTAACTTACCCTGCCACCGCTGCAAACCCACTAGTTCATTGTTATTGGGGTCGTAGACATAATATTCTTCCACACCGTAAAAATCATAAAAATCCCTCTTTTTATTCATCTCCTTGAGACGATTGCCGGGGGACAGCACCTCAAATACTACCTGGGGCGGTTGATTGTCTTCCTGCCATTGACGGTAGGAACCCCGATCGCCCTTGGGTCGGCCTAAAGCCACCAAAACATCGGGGGCAACCCGGATTTCTGGCTTACCCTCCACGGGATACCAGAGCAGATCCCCGGCCACAAAAACATCGGGATTATCCGCAAAAAGACATTCCAGATTTTCTTTTAATAGGACAATCCAACTAAACTGCTTGGTGTTGCTAGCTATGGGTTGCCCATCACTATCGGGATAAACAATTTGCCGATCTAAGGCGGCGGTCATAGCGGTGGTCTCCAGCAGCTCGGGACTGACCTTTAGTTTAACTGATGATTTTTGATCATCATCTAGGGAGCGTTCTTCAACTCTGGAACAAACTACAACAGAACAAAATAGTTAAATTTGTTACCTTTTCCCCGGTAACAATCTGAAATTTCAGCAAAACTTAATAGATTCATTAAGGAAACCTCCCTCCTCTCCATAATGACCGCTACAATTCAAAAACCGGGGAATGCCCTGCCATAGAGGTCTTCGCCCCCTCATCCCAAACTTTTGTACGGTTACCAGTCCTATGAACAGTTCTCACCTCGCCCCCCAAGTCCAAGGTCTTTACGATCCACAAAATGAACATGATGCCTGTGGGGTGGGTTTTATTGTGCAGATGAAGGGCAAAGTTTCCCACGACATTGTGGAGCAGGGCCTACAAATGTTGGTTAATTTGGAGCACCGGGGAGCCTGTGGCTGTGAGCCAAACACGGGGGATGGGGCCGGTATTTTAATCCAAGTTCCCCATAAGTTTATCCAAAAAGTAGCTGGGGCTGAGGGGATTACTATTCCCGCTCCAGGGCAGTATGCAGTGGGCAATATTTACGGCTCCCCCGATCCGTTGGCCAGGGCCGAAGCTCGGCAAAAATTCAATGACATTGTCACTCAAGAGGGTTTGCAGGTTTTAGGCTGGCGAGACATTCCCACCCATAACGGGCCCCTGGGGGACACCGCCAAGGGCAGTGAACCCTTTATGCAACAGGTTTACATTGGCCGCCCGGAAGGCTTGACCGATGACTTGGATTTTGAGCGTAAATTATACGTCATTCGTAAGTTGACCCACGGGGCCATCCGATCACAAAAGATTGATAACCATTGGTATGTGGCTAGTTTATCGGCCCGAACTTTGGTTTATAAAGGCATGTTGACCACCGCCCAAGTGGGACAGTATTACCCCGAACTCCATGACCCGGATATGGAAAGTGCCCTGGCCCTCGTCCATTCCCGGTTTAGTACTAACACTTTTCCCAGTTGGGAGCGTTCCCACCCCTACCGTTACATTGCCCATAACGGCGAAATCAACACTATGCGAGGCAACGTCAACTGGATGCAGGCCAGGCAAGCTCTGTTTGAATCGTCCCTATTCGGGGAAGATATGGCCAAAGTCCAGCCGGTGATTAACATTGACGGTAGTGACTCCACCATTTTTGATAATGCTTTAGAACTGCTTTATCTGGCCGGTCGCTCCCTACCCCATGCGGTGATGATGATGATTCCAGAGCCGTGGAGTGCCCACGAGTCTATGGGGCCTGAAAAAAAAGCGTTTTATAAATACCATTCCTGTTTAATGGAGCCTTGGGACGGGCCGGCTTCCATCGCCTTCACCAACGGCAAGATGATGGGGGCAGTGTTGGACCGTAATGGTCTGCGGCCTTCCCGCTACTACGTCACCAAGGATGATCTGGTGATTATGGCTTCCGAAGCGGGGGTTTTGCCCATTGAGCCGGAGCGGGTGGCCAAAAAAGGACGGCTACAACCGGGGCGGATGTTCTTGGTGGATATGGAACAAGGACGCATCATCGCCGATGAGGAAATTAAGCAGGAAATTGTCAGTCAATATCCCTACGGTGAATGGTTAGCGGCTAACCTAAAATCCTTGGATCAGTTGCCCCCCCCCGGGAATGTCCCCGGCACCGATGGGAAAAGTTTACGCCAGCGCCAAATGGCCTTTGGGTACACCTTTGAAGAACTGCGGATTCTGTTAGCTCCCATGGGCCGGGATGGGGTGGAGGCGATCGGTTCCATGGGGGCAGACACTCCGTTAGCGGTGCTGTCGGATAAGCCGAAGTTACTTTATAACTACTTCCAACAGCTATTTGCCCAGGTTACTAACCCCCCCATTGATTCCATCCGGGAAGAAATTATTACCTCTGCAGAAACCACCATTGGCGGCGAAGGCAATTTACTCGATCCCAGGCCAGAAAGTTGTCGCTTAATTGAACTAAAAACGCCAATTCTGACCAATGAAGATTTAGCCAAATTGAAAGCGCTGGATAATGATGAGTTTAAATCCGTTACTTTACCGATCTTGTTTGATCCTAACCAAGGAGAAAAGGGCTTAAAAACTGCCTTAGATGATTTTTTTGCTGAGGCGGATCAAGCTATTGCAAAAGGAACTAATTTAATCATTCTCAGTGACTGGGATGTTTCGGTGGAAAAAGCCGCTATCCCCGCATTGTTGGCAGTATCGGGTTTGCATCACCATTTAATCCGTAACGGTTCCCGCACCAAAGTGGGGCTAGTGTTGGAATCCGGCGAACCCAGGGAAGTGCATCATTTTGCAGTCTTATTGGGCTACGGTTGTGGAGCCATTAATCCTTATCTAGCCTTTGAAACTTTAGGCGGCATGATCGCTGAAGGTTTACTGGTGAATGTGGATCATAAAAATGCCTGTAAAAACTACATCAAAGCCGCCACTAAAGGGGTTATTAAAGTTGCTTCCAAAATTGGTATTTCCACCATTCAAAGTTATCGGGGGGCACAAATTTTTGAGGCAGTGGGTTTAAATCAAGCCGTCATTGATGAATATTTCTGCCGCACCTCTTCCCGTATCCAGGGTTCCGACCTAGGGATAATTGCCCGGGAAGCTATTCTGCGCCATCAACACGCCTTTGCCCCCCGCCCCGGCGATCGCCATACCCTTGATGTGGGGGGTGAATACCAGTGGCGTAAGGATGGGGAAGAACATTTATTCAGTCCCCAAACCATTCATTTGCTCCAGCGGGCGGTGCGGGAAGGGAATTATGAACTGTATAAACAGTACGCCGCTCTGGTTAATGAACAAAATCAGAAGTTCTTTACCCTGCGGGGCTTGCTGGATTTCCAAGACCGACAACCCATTCCCCTAGAGGAAGTGGAACCCGTGGAGGCGATTATGAAACGCTTTAAAACCGGGGCCATGAGCTATGGGTCTATCTCCAAAGAAGCCCACGAGTCCCTGGCGATCGCCATGAACCGCATTGGCGGTAAGTCCAACACCGGGGAAGGAGGAGAAGATCCGGAACGGTTTACCTGGACCAATGACCAAGGCGATTCCAAAAACAGTGCCATTAAACAGGTGGCATCGGGACGATTTGGGGTGACCAGTTTATACCTCTCCCAAGCCAAGGAAATTCAGATCAAAATGGCCCAGGGTGCCAAACCCGGCGAAGGGGGTCAATTGCCCGGCAAAAAGGTTTATCCCTGGATTGCCAAAGTGCGCCACTCTACCCCCGGTGTGGGTTTAATTTCTCCCCCGCCCCACCACGACATTTACTCCATTGAGGATTTGGCGGAGTTAATCCACGACCTCAAAAACGCTAACCGGGAAGCTCGCATTAACGTCAAACTCGTTTCCGAAGTGGGGGTGGGAACGATCGCCGCTGGGGTAGCCAAAGCCCATGCCGATGTAGTCCTTGTTTCCGGTTATGACGGTGGTACAGGAGCCTCCCCCCAAACTTCCATTAAACACGCAGGTCTGCCCTGGGAATTGGGGCTAGCGGAAACCCATCAAACCTTGGTGTTAAATAATCTCCGCTCCCGCATTGTGGTGGAAACCGATGGGCAAATGAAAACTGGCCGGGACGTGGCGATCGCCGCTTTGCTGGGGGCAGAAGAGTTTGGTTTTTCCACTGCGCCGTTGGTATCCCTGGGGTGCATTATGATGCGGGCCTGTCACCTCAATACCTGCCCCGTGGGCATTGCCACCCAAAACCCAGAACTGCGGGCTAAATTCACCGGCGATCCGGCCCATGCGGTGAACTTTATGACTTTCATTGCTACGGAACTACGGGAGATTATGGCCCAACTCGGTTTCCGTACCATCAACGAAATGGTGGGCCACACGGAAATTTTGGAACCCAAAAAAGCGGTGGACCATTGGAAGGCTAAAGGGATCGACCTTTCCCCTCTGCTCCATAAGCCTGACGTTGCCCCGGAAGTGGGTCGTTATTGCCAAATTCCCCAGGATCATGGCCTGCAACACTCCCTCGATGTCACCCAATTGCTGGATCTTTGCCAACCGGCGATCGCCAACGGGGAAAAAGTCAAAGCTACTTTACCCATTACCAACATTAACCGGGTGGTAGGCACCATTGTGGGTAACGAAATCACCAAACGCCATTGGGAAGGGCTACCGGAAGATACTGTTCATCTTCATTTCCAAGGCAGTGCCGGCCAAAGTTTTGGTGCTTTTGTCCCCAAAGGGATGACTTTGGAACTGGAAGGGGATGCCAACGATTACCTAGGCAAAGGCCTAAGCGGCGGCAAAATTATTGTTTATCCCCCCAAGGGTTCAAGTTTTGTCGCTTCGGAAAATATCATTGCCGGTAACGTCTGTCTCTACGGAGCCACCGCAGGGGAAGTCTATATTTCCGGTATGGTGGGGGAACGATTCTGTGTCCGCAATTCCGGTGTGAGTACCGTCGTGGAAGCGGTGGGCGATCACGGTTGTGAGTATATGACCGGCGGTAAGGTGGTGGTTCTTGGTCAAACAGGACGAAACTTTGCGGCGGGCATGAGTGGCGGCGTGGCCTACATTCTTGATGAAACGGTTGATTTTGCCACCCGTTGTAACCAAGCCATGGTTGCTTTAGAAACGTTAGAAGATCCCGAAGAAATCAAGGATCTCCAGGAGTTAATCCAAAACCATGTTAACTACACCGATAGCGCCAAAGGTAAAGCTGTTTTAGCAGATTGGGAAACTAGTATTTCCAAATTTATTAAGGTGATGCCCCGGGATTACAAACGGGTTCTCCAAGCCATTAAAAATGCTCTGGAAGCCGGTTTGAGCGGTGATGATGCCCTCAATGCAGCGTTTGAGCAAAATGCCAAGGACGTGGCTCGCATTGGCGGCAGTTAGGTTAATCTGAGGGATAGGAATCTGCTTAACTGTCCCTCTGTCAATAGCTAGACTCTGTCTTGTATGCCAACCATTGTTTGGTCTGATTATCTCAAATATCGTTCCGAACAGCGGGGATTTGAGTTATCGCACCTTGAAGAAATCCTTAAATATGCTGATGAGCGTTACTATGACAATGAAACGGGACGCCATATTGTTGTTGGGAGACATCAAACTCAGTTGGTTGTAATTCCTTACGAATCCTCTGGAGATGTTGTGACGCCGATAACTATTCATGCGACAACTCGTCAGCAGATAAAATTTCGCTTAAGAATAGGGAGGTACACCCCTTATGGCTTTTTCTGAGACATATCCCAAAATTCGCTATTTTGAACAGGAGGATGTTCTACATTTAGTGATTACTGATGAACCGGAAGCAGATAGCGTGGAAATTAGCCCTGACGTCACCGCAGAATTGAACGAGAAGGGGGAATTAATTGGGGTTGAAATTATCAATGCCAGTTCGTTTTTGCGAAATTCAATTTTAGAGTCGGTACAGGGTAAATTGCTCAATCTGACAAAATCCTAATTTAGTCACCAAGATTTCCTTGGAAACGGAGGCATATTGAATGAGTTCAAAGTTTGGTTATGCCAAAGAAAATTCGCAAACTTAAAGCACTATTGAAACAAGCAGGATTTACCGTCAAACCTGCGAAGGGAAGTCATAGCAAATGGACTCATCCGGGTCTCCCGCAAGCTATCATCATGGCAGGTAAGGATGGCGATGATGCCAAACCCTACCTCGAAAAGCAAGTGATGGAAAGCTTGGCAAAATTACGAAAGCTTGATCAAGAGGATAACCAAGGATGAAATATACGATTGTCATTCAGTGGTCGGAAGCGGATAACTGCTTTGTGGTCTTTCTTCCGGATTTTGAATCGGTTATGCAGCCTGTTACCCACGGTGATACCTATGATGAGGCATTGCAAAATGCCCAGGAAGTTTTAGGTCTGTTAACGGAGTTAGATGACGATGACGGGAAACTGCCCAAACCCCAACCACTTCTTCAAATGGCATAGACCATAGATAAACTGTTCTAAATGTAGCAATGACAGCGACTCCTGAATCCCTGCAAAGTTTTGTCCAATATTGCCAGCAACATATCAAAGGGGACGAGAAGTCAGAATCTCAAACATTTTTAACCAAGTTTTTTCAAGCCTTTGGTCATCAGGGTATTAAGGAAGCGGGGGCAGAGTTTGAGCAGAGGGTAAAAAAGAGTAGTAAACAGGATCAAACGGGCTTTGCGGATTTAGTCTGGCCGTCCAGGTTGGGGGTTAAAGGGGTGGTGATTGAAATGAAGAGGCGGGGCACAGATTTAACTTTGCATTATTCCCAGCTTGAACGGTATTGGATGCGGTTAACGCCTAAGCCCCAGTATTCAATCCTCTGTAATTTTGATGAGTTTTGGATCTATGACTTCACCAACCAAGTAGATGAGCCGGTGGATCGGGTCAGGCTGGAGGATTTACCTAAGCGTTTGGGGACTTTTTCCTTTATGGAAATTGGGGGGAAGGCCCCCATTTTTCGCAATAACCAAGTAGAGGTAACGGAACGCACAGCCCGGCGGATGGGGGAGTTTTATCAACAGGTGCGAGAGCGGGGCAAACGGGAGAAGTTTGCCTATTTTACGGAGGAGCAGTTACAACGGTTTACTCTGCAATGTGTGTTGGCCATGTTTGCGGAAGACCGAAATTTGTTACCACGGGACTTATTTGTGGCTTTGGTGCAGGATTGTTTAACGGGAAAAGATAATGCCTATGATGCTTTCAGTGGGTTGTTTCGGGCTATGAATCAACCGGGAATTGTGCCCCAGGGTCGTTATGCGAGGGTGGACTATTTTAATGGTGGTTTGTTTGCGGAAATTCAGCCGATCGCCTTGGAAGAATCAGAGTTAAGGCTTTTGGACATCTGTGCAAAGGATAATTGGGAAAATATTCGTCCATCAATTTTTGGCAATATTTTTGAAGGGGCGATCGATGAAAATGAGCGTCATGCGAGGGGTATTCATTACACTTCAGAAAAGGATATTCGCCAGATTGTGCGGCCCACTATTTCGGACTATTGGGAGGAGAAAATTAATAACGCCAAAACCATTGGGGAATTGAATCAACTTCAGTTGGAGTTACAGTCCTATCGAGTGCTTGATCCTGCTTGTGGATCGGGAAATTTTCTTTATGTGGCCTATCAAGAACTAAAACGGATTGAGCGACTTTTAATGCAAAAGATTGCAGAACGCAAAAAGCAAGCACCGAGCCAAATGGAAATGGGTTTTGTGACACCATTACAGTTTTTTGGCATGGACACAAATCCCTTTGCGGTGCAGTTGGCACGGGTGACAATGACGATCGCCAGAAAGATTGCGATTGATAAGTTTGAGTTAACGGAACCGGCGTTACCATTGGATTCGCTAGATAAAAATATTCTTTGTCAAGATGCGTTGTTTAATGAGTGGCCGAGGGCTGATGCAATTATTGGAAACCCACCTTTTCTTGGGGGACATTTAATGCGTATAGAACTAGGTGATAATTATGTTGACAAACTTTTCAAGCATTTTCCAGAAGTTGTTAATCAACAAATAGACTTTGCAAGTCATTGGTTTCACCTAGCTCATAATAAAATAAAAGAAAATTCTGGACGTGCAGGTCTAGTAGGGACAAATTCAATTAGTCAGGGCAAAAGTCGTCAAGCATCTTTAGACTATATTGTTGAGCATGGAGGATATATTCATAATGCTATTTCGTCGCAAATTTGGTCAGGAGACGCAAAAGTACATGTTAGTTTAGTCAATTGGATGACATCTAAACCGAGTGAATTCTATTTAGATAACCGACAAGTCAGTTTAATCAATTCATCATTAAAATCAGCTTCAGATATTCGACTAGCAAAGATTCTACAAATCAATCAGAATGTTGCTTTTAGAGGAGTTGAACCTAATGGTAGTGGTTTTTTTGTTGATGAATATGTTGTTCATGAATGGATTTATAAAAATCAATCTAACAAGGAAGTTCTTAAATTATTTTCGATGGGATCGAATTTGGTTCGTAATCCCAATGGAAAACCAGAGAGGTGGATTATTGACTTTAGAAATTTTAGCGTAGAAGAAGCTCAAATGTTTTGCCTACCTTTCGAGCACGTCAAAAATACAGTCAAGGAATTTCGTCAAACAAATAGAGTATCAATGCTCCGGGAAAATTGGTGGAAGTTTAAACGTACAAATTTAGCAATGAGAAATGCTGTAACCGAACTATCCTTCTTTTTTAATGTTTCTAGGGTATCAAAGTGGTTTATTTTTTTGCCAATTGAAACAAAGTATTTACCGGCAGATTCAACAACAGTTATTGCTTCTGATGATTTTTATGTGTTGGGAATATTGACATCAGGCATTCATCGTCAATGGGTTAAAGCCCAAAGCTCAACCTTAAAAGGTGATACTCGTTACACTCACAATACTTGTTTTGAAACCTTTCCCTTTCCCCAAACGGCGAGCGAAAAACTAACCCAACAGATCCGCCAAGCCATGATTGATATACATGAATACCGCAGTCAACAAATGGAGGCTAAACAATGGGGTATTACTAAACTTTATAACGCCTTTTTCGATGAACCCGCTAGCCAACTTTACAAGCTCCATAAAAAACTGGATGAATTGGTGATGAAAGCCTATGGATTCAAAAAAGATGACGATATTCTGGAGAAACTTTTGCACCTAAATCTTGAACTTGCTGAAAAGGAAAAACAGGGCGAAAAAATCATTGGCCCCTGGGCTGTGGATAATCCTCCTAAATCATCAACTTAACTAAACAACTAACACTATGAACACGATTACAGTTAACCAATTTACAAATAGCTTGAAAACTTTTATCGAGCAAGTGATTAAACAACATAGCCCTATCAAAGTGATCAATCAGGATGGCGAAGATTTTGTCATCATCAGCGCAGAAGATTGGGAACAGCAACAGGAAACCTTATTTGTTTTACAAAATAATGAGTTAATGAAACAAATTGCTGAATCAATGACAACGCATCAAAAAAAACAAGGATATTTACCTAATCAGGAAGAAACTAATGAGATACTTGGTTTTTGAAGGAAATACTTGGGAAACTTACGAAGAGCTTCGGCAGAAGGATAAAATTTTGCACAAAAATCTCTGTAAACTTATTAAAGAAATGCTGAGAGGAGATCCCGCCAAAGGTACCGGAAAACCTGAGCCACTCAAGCACAATTTGTCGGGATTATGGTCAAGACGCATTTCCCAGAAAGACCGTCTTATCTATAAGTTTGACGACAAATATATTTACATTTTTGCCATTGGTGGCCATTACAATGAGTACTAATCGAAAGAGTATCATCAAGTCTTAACTGCCTAGCTGAACCATCGGTGCACTGCGAAGCGGATTCTTACGGCGATCGCCAATCTCCCCAATCTCTCCCCCTTACTTATCCTAGAGACGACATTATGAACACCGCTCAAATTAGCACTGATGGCACCCATCAAATCATAATCTTACCAGAAAATTTTACAATAGCCGGAAGCGAGGTTTACATTAAAAAAATTGGAAGTACGATTATTTTGATTGCCAAAGATAACCCTTGGCAATCCTTAATTGAAAGCTTAGATCAATTTTCAGATGACTTTATGGCAACTAGGGAACAACCACCCCTTGATGTGCGAGAAGAATTCTAAATGAAGTATTTACTGGATACAAATATTTGCATTTATCTCATTAAGAAGAAACCGCTTCAAGTCTTGGCAAAACTTCAAGCCCTGGAGGTGTCAGAGGTGGGTATTTCATCCATTACCCTGGCAGAATTAGAATATGGTGTTAGCAAAAGTCAACGGCAGTCGAAAAATCGTGATGCCTTAATGCAATTCTTGTTGCCGCTAGAAATCGTGGAATTTAATCAGGAAGCGGCGATCGCCTATGGCAACATTAGAAGTAATCTAGAAAGTAGAGGTCTTGTCATTGGGGCTATGGATATGCTGATTGCGGCCCATGCGTTAAGTCTGGGAGTAACTCTTGTGAGCAATAATGTTCGAGAATTTTCACGCATTAACAATTTATCCTTGGAAAACTGGGCAAAATAAGCTATCAATTAAAATTTAGTCTGCCACTTTCAACAAACTAGCGCACGGCGTAGCTGAATCTTTAGGCGATCGCCAACTTAAACTAATTTATTTAATAGAATATAATTGCCAGTAAGCCCAACGGAGAGTTAACCCATGTCATCTGAAAATATCGCTACCGTTACCAAAATGCTAGAGTCTCTGCCAGAGACAACTCAAACCCAACTCATTGAACATTTACGAGAATATATTGCTAGTCTTCAAGATGAACTAGAGCGGGATAATTTAGTTAGTAAAACCCAGCATAATTTGATTCAAGCCGCAAGAAAAGCCAAGCAAGAAATTGCCGAAGGCAAATCTCAACTAATGGATTATGAGCAGTTATGAAATCGGCAACCTTACCTTCTTTTTGGGAAACCTATAAATTATTAGATAGGCAAACAAGACAACGGGTTTAAAAAACATACTATTTGTGGCGTGATAACCCGTTTCATCCTTCTCTGCATTTTAAATGTATTAATCGAGAAGAAAATGTCTGGTTTGTCAGAATTAGTCTAAATTATCGGGCATTAGGTCTTCTTAAAAAAGACACAGTGAATTTGTTTTGGATTGGTAGTCACAAAAATTATGAGCAATTTTATTCATAGGCGATCGCCAAACATTTTTCAAGCAAATCAAACTTTAAATAAATTTCATCTAACCACAAAACTAAAAATATCACGATTCCAAAAACAAAAAACTCAATCAACTCATCATAAAATTTTATAGATTAATATGGCAACTATGAAACCTAAAAATATTGAAATTCCCGTTGATAAAATTTCAGCCCTTTGCCAACAGTGGCGTATTTCCCAACTGTTATTATTTGGTTCAGTTTTACGGGATGATTTTACTCCCAATAGTGATATAGATATTTTGGTGGAATTTGAACCAGGTTTTACTCCTGGCTTTTTTAAGCTATATCAAATTCAAGAACAACTTTCATCTATATTTGATAATCGATCTATTGATTTAGTTACACCTAATTTTCTGAACCACCGTATTCGCAATCAAATTTTAGCCACAGCCGAGGTTTGTTATGCCGCAACACGATGATCAAGTTTATATTGGGCACATGATTGATACTGCCCATAAAGCAATTCAGTTTGTAGCTGGTTTAAGCCGAGAAAATTTTGACAATGACGAAAAGTTACAATTAGCAGTCACCCATCTATTACAAATTATTGGTGAAGCGGGCCGAAGAATTTCGTTAGAGTTCCGTGATACCCATCCGGAAATTCCATGGAAAGCAATTGTTGGAATGAGAAGTAAGATAGTTCATGGCTACTTTAACACTGACAACGATGTCATTTGGGAAACGATAAAAAATGACCTCCCTTCCCTTGTCTCTCAACTCAATAAACTTAATCTTTAAAATGATGATCACAGCAATAGACTTATCCCTAGACAAAATTCGTCAATTCTGTCATAAATGGCACGTAAAAGAATTCGCATTATTCGGTTCTATCCCACGCTCAAACTTTCATCCAGACTGTGACATTGACATACTTATTGAATTTGCGCCTCAAATTATTTATGCAATGTAATCAATATCCAGCAATACCTTGGCGGGAAATGGCAGGAATGCGAGATATTATTTTTCATGAATATGATCAACTTAATCTGGATATAATCTGGGATGTAATTGCAAACAAACTACCAGCGCTCGCCCGCCTATTCGATTCTCTGTTAGAAAAAATGTAAATGCTCTTTTCAACTAACCAGCGTAATCTTTATGGCGATCGCCAATTTAACCCACAGATTCAATATTGAATTAGTTGTCCCATGAATTCTTATGAAAATTATTACAAACAAGCAACGCCTTGAAAAGCGGTTAGGAGTCTCCTTCCAAATCCTTGATGAATTTTGCCAACAACGTCAAATCACTGAATTATCTGTTTTTGGCTCTATCCTACGAGAAGACTTTAATTTTAATAGCGACATTGATTTATTGGTTAAATTTGATACCAAAGCTCATATCAGTTTAATGGATATCATTAAAATAGAAAACGAATTTAAAATATTACTCAAACGAAATATTGACCTCGTTTCTAAAAAAGCGATTGAAAATAGCAAAAACTGGATTCGTCGCCAAAATATTCTTGATAGTGCGGAGATTATTTATGTCCAGTGATGAAGAAATCATTTTAGACCTTTATCATGCTCTCAATCAAATTCTTACTTTCACTCAAAATATGGATAAACAAGAATTTGTTGTTGATGAAAAAACGCAATCTTCAGTCCTATACCAATTAGTGATTATGGGAGAAGCTGTAAATCGACTATCTGAACAATTTAAAAATCAATACCCCAAAATTCCCTTTAATGAAATTCGCGGAATGCGAAATCGAGTCGTCCATGAATACAAAGAAGTTGACTGTGACATTATTTGGGAGGCTATTCAAAAGGATGTTCCTGCCTTAATTTATTTTATTTCGTCAATCAATGAGAATGATTAGTTATTCTCGAATTACAAAGAATTCTATTTACAGGCGATCGCTAAATTAACCCATAGATTAAAATTCATTAAAAATAACGGAGCTTTGACCATGCAAAAACAAAAAATTGAGCATCTATCAGCTTAGATGCATTAGTTGCTATTGCTAAATGTCTTAGTCTATGTGAGCATAAATATCATTAGAACTCAGAAGATTTTTTTAATCTGTATATTAATAGCTGAATTGGTGATGAAGAATCATTTTTTAATGTTAATTGTTGAATTATGAAACGGGTTATTCAATTATTTCCTTGGCGACGGACATTTATGCAAGGAACACCCGGATTAGAACATTTTTCCCGTTCTCCTGAAGGGGATACCATTATTCGCCTACATCTTGATTCACCAATAGACTTACTGATGCCTTTTGAGCGGTTCCCGACAAATTATAATTATGATGATATAAACTCCTTGGTGTTTAATCTTGATAAAGATCTTGTTAACTATCTTTTTAGCTGTCTAACAGAATTTGAGAATGATGAGTTTATTCTCCAATTTACTCTCGCCAAGCAATCTCCCCCTGAAACAAATTTTTCCGAACAAATTTTACGTATTGTCATTCATCGTTATTTTTCTTATCTAGAAAATATTCGCCGACAAAACCTACAACAACTAGTTCGTGACGCTATTTTACTCGGATTTGTTGGGACAGGAACTTTAGCTCTATCTATTTTATTAGAATCACAGACTGTTTCCCAAGATATCAAAATTGCTTTTTCCCTAGTTAATCAAGGGGTGACTGTATTTAGTTGGTTAACAATTTGGGAAGCCTTGGCAAATGCTCTGTGGAATTGGCGTCCTCTATATCAGCAAATGAAGATCTGCCAAAGATTGCAAAATGCTCGCTGTGAACTCAAAAATGCGTAAAATAAAGATGGGAAGCATAAAGTAGATAATCTAAAATCTAATTTAAAGCGTTAGTATTATTTTTCAATAAAATTCAGCTCTGTCCATCTCTAGTTTATATTATATTCAATAAAATGACTTTATCTCCTGATTTGATGCCGATTAATGCTGAATCACAAACTCTTATTTCCTCGACAGACCTTGACTGGAGTAGTAAGGAATCAATTCTGACCCGAGCTTACCTGATTGGAGAACGCATTGCCATCAAAAATATTGAAGTTCAAGATCCTCTGGCTACTAATCCTCTAATTATTCGGACTGGGGCAGATGGATGTGCCGTTTTATTGCGCTACGGTGTTGTGGTGATATTTAATTGTAGTGAGTCGGAAGAGTTGGAATTTCTACATCAAATTAATCCCCATATCCAGGAGTCTTTTTCCGAAAAACTTTTAGAAGTTTTGCCAATGGTTATTCGTCCAAATGTTAAGGAACGACTAGAATCTGGATATTTATCAATCCAAGAATGCACCACAGAACGTTTACAAATTATTGCTGAGGCATTGGGAAAAAGCATTGTTTTAGATTATTATGAGCGTGAAGTTTCTAATTTGTTTGACAAAATCAAACCCTTTACGACAGCTATTCAAGGTAAAAATCCCCGTCCCCCCAAAGAAAAAGAATTGTTGGGCTATATTGGTGGCTTACTGTTAATTGAACAAAAAGTTTTTGGTATTGTTGAAGTGGGAGAAAAGCCTGATCCTATTTGGGATTTCCCTGAACTAGACCGTCTCTACTTACGATTGGAAGACGAGTATGAATTACGAGAACGCTGGCTAGCTTTGGAAAAGAAGTTGATTTTAATTAGTAGAACAATGGAAACAGCTCTAGCAATTTTACAAAGGGATAGTAGCCATAGAGTTGAATGGTATATTGTTATTTTAATTGTAATTGAAATTATTCTCGCTATCTATAGTTTGCTCAACTAAAGCAGGGCTATGTTGATAAAACTTTTTTCACAATCATGATTAAAAATCAAAGGATTTGGCTAACTCGGGCACTGGGGGGCTTAGTAATCTGGGGAGCCATGGCCACGGCCTGCCGAGCGGAAACCATTCCTTTTACCCTGCTCCAGCTCAATGATGTGTATGAAATTGCCCCCATTGATAATGGTCGTTGGGGCGGTTTGGCCCGGGTAGCTAATTTACGGCGGCAGTTAGAACAAGCTAATCCCCACACCTACACCGTGTTAGCAGGGGATTTTCTCAGTCCTTCTGCCTTGGGCACAGCTCTCTACAACGGCGATCGCCTAGCGGGAAAGCAAATGGTGGCAGTGTTAAATGCCATGGGATTGGACTATGCTGCTGTGGGCAACCATGAATTTGATGTGACTGCCCAACAATTTATGCAACGGATTGCGGAGTCAGATTTCCAGTGGTTATCGGCCAATATTGCCGATGGTGCCGGTAATCAGTTTACGGGCATCAAACCCTACGAAATTTTGACCATCCCCGGAGTAGAAGGGGGAGAATTGAAGGTGGGCATTTTAGCCCTGACCATTGACAGCAATGCTGTGCACTATGTCACCTACAGTGAGCCCATTGCCACGGCCCGCCACTACATAAAAAGTCTGGAGGGAGAAGTGGACGTTTGGGTAGCCCTGACCCATCTTTCCCTAGCCCAGGATTTAGCCTTGGCCCAGGCCATTCCCGAATTAGATTTGATTTTGGGGGGCCATGAACACGAAAATATCCAGCGCAACCATTTAATTATTAAGCCCGACAGTTCCCCTAGTTGTCCCCAGGCCCAAACGCCAATTTTTAAGGCCGACGCTAATGCCCGTACTGTTTATATTCACCAATTAACCTACGATACGGACCGGCAATGTTTAGAAATTGATTCCCAACTGCAACCCATCACTGCGGAGATCGCCAGTGATCCGGCTACCGAAAAAGTGGTTGAGCAATGGCAGGAAATTGGCTTTAATGCCTTTCGTCAACAGGGATTTGAGCCCATGGCTGTGGTAGTTGAAGCCCCCATGGCCTTAGATGCCCTCGATGCCCATGTGCGTAGCAGGTCCACCAATCTCACCAGACTAATTACCAGGGCCATGGAGTACGAATATCCGGAAGCGGCCATGGTGATGTTCAACGGTGGCATGGTGCGCCTTGATGACCTGCTTAGTGCCGGGGCCATTACCCAATACGATATTATTCGCCTCTTACCCTTTGGCGGCCGGGTGGTAACGGTGGATATACAAGGGGATTTGTTACAAAAAATTTTGGCCCAGGGGGAAAAAAATAGCGGTACCGGTGGCTATCTCCAGCTAGCAGGCCTGGCTCCAAACAGTATTGAACCAAGCAAAACTTACCGGGTGGCGTTAATGGAATATTTATTAACTGGTCAGGAGGTGGGCTTGGATTACCTGACAGCAAATACCCCTGGGTTAAAAGTAATTAACTACGGCCGGGATATTCGTTCTATTTTGGTGGATTATCTCCAAAACAATGCCCAGCAAGCCTTTGCTGATCTAGGGGAACCCTAGGGGGAAGGTCTTGAAGCAATGACTTTTTATAGATAGTTAAATTAACTATAGGACGTCATGCTACACAGTAGTTACGAATAATTTCATTTATGTTTACATCTGGAGAGGCGTATGTTCTTGCTCTTTTCAATGCACTAAAATCATGCTCTATGTCATTAAGATCTGGCGAGTAGGTAGGTAAAAATAAAATTGTATGTCCTGCCTCTTCCACTATTTTTTTAATCCTAGTCTTTCTATGAATAGGCGCATTATCCATAATTAATACCGATGGAATTGTTAATGCAAGTATCAGATATAATTCAAGCCATCCTTCAAAACCTTCGGTATTTAAACTTCCAGTAAATAGCATCGGTGCTATCAGCTCTTTTTTGTTTTTTCTTCTACCTGCCACAAGGTTTTCTTTTTTTCCTCTCTTTCCTTGCTTTTCTCCATATACTCTTACTCCTCTTTTTGACCATCCTTACACTGAAGAGGCAAACTCCTCAAAACCAGCTTCATCTATGAATACAAGGCTTGCAACCCCATAAATTAGAATTAGCTCTTTCAGGATTTTTTGATATTCTGCTCTTTTTTCTTCATCTCTTTCTTTATATAGTAACTGTTTTTTTTTCTGGTAATTCCCATTTCTTTAAATCTATATGAAAGTGCGCTAGCAGTTACACCGAATTTCTTTGCTCTCTCTTTCATCGGCATATCCGGATTTTCCATCACATCTTTCTCCAGCTCTTTTATATCTATCTTCCGACGCCGGTTCTTTACCTTCGTTGGTTCCAGATTTTTCCGGCTTAACCATCTATAAATTGTCTCTCTACCTACTTTGAATATTTTTGATGCCTTCGTTACACCATTTCCTTCTTCTAAAAAACTTATTACTCTTAACCGTAAATCTAGATCGTATGCCATAAGTTGCTTATTAGTTTAGTCATTATTCATAATATAGCATTATACATACCGTCCGCCCCACTCTTATTTCAGTTAGCTATAATGGTGTTTTGATAGACACCCACGTTTTTATTTGGTTAGCAGAAGATGATTCTAATTTGCCTGTTACGACTTCTCTTTAGCTAAATTTTCAATGATCCAAAAAATTTACTGGTAAAAATCAAGTACATCTTTAAACCATTGCTCCAGACGATCGCCATAGGTAGTGAGGGAATAACGGCGATCGGCCACTGAACGACAATGGGCACGGTCTATGTCGGATATTTTGCCCACAGCGGTGGCTAGATCTGGTACATCGTCGGGAGTGACCAAAAATCCAGTTTGGCCCGTTTCGACAATTTCCTGGGGACCCCCCCGGTCATAGGCAATCACCGGCACCCCGCAGGCAAAAGCTTCCAAGGCTACCCGCCCCAATGCTTCCACCCATTTATGGGTCATTAGCAAAGCTTGGCATTGTCCCAAAGCCTGCTGAAACTCCTCCGTGGGTAAAAATCCGCCGTACTCCACCCGGGCCCGGGGATAATCTCTTTGCAGAGATTGCCAATATTTTTCATCTTGGAGATAACCAAATACCCGCAGGGGTAACTGGGTGATTTCCGCCACGGCAAAGGCATCTTCTAAGCCTTTCTCCGGGGAAATGCGACCGGCCCAAGCCAAAGTTTTGCCTGATTGAGGGACAAATTGATACTGCTCTAAATCAATGCCACTGCTCAAAATACGGAAGGAGTCCGCCACGGCATAGGTTTTAGCCTGGGCTTGGGTGTGGGCTCCCAACGTGCCGGGACATAATCGAGCGACTCGGTTGATCGCTCGGTCCATGACCGCATTCCAGGAGCTAATGCAAACATAATGCAACACCGGCCGCTGCAAAAAGGGAGAAAGGTAAAAAGGTAACCATTCGTAGCCAAAATCGACTATTAGGTCATAATCTTGCTCTACTTCCCTGACGTAGTCCCACATGTGGGCCACCACCGCATCTTCCGGCATCAGCACCGGATCGTGGTAGGTGGGCTGGGGAATTAACGGTTGCAACGCTCCGGCAATTTCCTGGATGGGCAAACCGGCGATCGCCGATCCAGTGGGGGCGACAATTTTGACTTCATGGCCACGGCTGACCATGGTTCGGGTAATGTTTTTTAAATTCAGAGCCACTCCCCCCAATCGTCCAGAATTGAGGGAACTGACGGGACTGGAAACAAATAGTAGGCGCATATTTAATGCTGCAGGATCAAAGGGTGACTTGCCCTATCCCTTTTAGCTTTCCCCCTGCATGGCCCGAATTAATTCCTGGGCCACCTCGGGGCGGGAGAATTCCGGCGGCGGCAATTGCCCATCCCGCAACAAGGCCCGCACTTTAGTGCCAGAAAGGTGAATACGGTCTTCTGGGCCGCTGGGACTGGTTTTGGTGGTGGCCATTTGCAGGGTCTTTTTGCAGTAAAAAGCGTGCTCAAACTTCATCGGCACAATGCCCAACGCTTCCGGAGCAAACTCATCGAAAATTTCCTGGGCATCGTAGGTGCCGTAGTAGTCCCCCACTCCAGCGTGATCCCGACCGACAATGAAATGAGTACAACCATAGTTTTTGCGAATGAGGGCATGGAAAATGGCTTCCCTGGGTCCGGCGTAGCGCATGGCGGAGGGGTTAATGCCCAGAATCACCCGATCTTTGGGGAAATAATTATCCAACATGATTTCATAGCAACGCATTCGCACATCGGCGGGGATGTCATCACTCTTTGTTGCTCCTACCAAGGGATGGAGAAAGAGTCCATCTACTATTTCCAAAGCACATTTTTGGATGTATTCATGAGCTCGGTGGATAGGGTTACGGGTTTGGAAGCCAACAATGGTTTTCCAGCCGCGCTCAGCAAATAATTGGCGGGAAGCAGCGGGGTCAATTTGATATTTGGGAAACAGGGGATGGGGTTCCCGTTCCAGCAACCAAATGGGGCCGGCAAGGTTAACGGGCCCTTGGTCATAGACCACCTTTACTCCAGGGTGGGCCTGATCATCGGTGCGGTAAACGTTTTTAGCTTCGTGGGCTTTATTGTAGTGATATTTTTGGGTGAGTTCTAATACACCGATGAATTTACCGACGCTGTTGTCTAACCGGACCCAACTACCCACTTCCAGGGGAGCGGCCACTTCCTCTGTTACGGATAATGTAACGGGCACCGACCAGGGTAAACCGTTGGCGAGTTTCATTTCTTCCACCACCAGCTCGTAGTCGTCCTGTTCCATGAAACCCTTCAGGGGACTAAACCCCCCAATGGCAATCATCACCAAGTCCGATGTGGCCCGTTCATCCAGTTGCACTCTGGGTAATTTATCGGCGATCGCCAAAAATTCCTGGCGTTCTGCTTCCGGGGCGAGGCGATTGATCAGTTGGCCGCCGTGGGGGGCAATGGCTGAGGGGGAAGTGATCATGGTTAATTGGTAATGGATAGGGGAGATGATTGGCAAAAATGCTTGATTGTTTAAACCCCAGACTAGATTGCCATGGAGGGGCGACAAAACTCAACTAGCGGTACCGTCCTGTTAGTCCAACGGAAGAGTGAGCTTATACAATGATTTGGTAATTAGGTTCTTGTATTTTGACAAAAACAAGAGAAACAAAAAATTAGTAAATTTTAGCAACCGTAGCCGATATAAATTCTGTAATTGTATGCTGATTTATCCTAAAAATCTTGGACAATCAGGATATTTTTTAAGTAGGTTAAGGGAGGGTATGACGATTTTTTTTGCTAATCTTCGTAAACAACAAACCGGATGTTGCCGAAGAAAAACATCAATATTTTAGTCAATATTTAGCTCTTTAGCTCTCCTCATTTTTCGTTAAATTATTGTCGTTTTTTGATTGTTTTCGACCCATTGATTGACCACTAACAAAGACACTAACCAGTCCGGCCAAAGTTCCTCGAGACATAATTGTCGAAGCTACTGGCTTGTCTTTGACCCCCAAATAAATAGCACCTGATAAGCCAAATATGGAAATTATAAAACCAGAAATTAGTCCAAGATCGCTTAAAAAAGTTTCAGTACTAATAAGTTTAGCTTCACTTTTAATACTATGGTCTAGTTGTTTGTTTTCGGCGGCAATTCTATGTTCAAGATTTCTTTCTGCCATTTTCAATATCCTATCTGCGCTTCATTGGATAACTTCTTCATAGCCTTTAATTATCTCGGGTGAAGGGATAAGACCAGAATAAAATCTTCCCTCAATCCTTCTCATTTCAATCACTTCCTGTAGCAGTATTTCTTTTAGTTCACTAACATCTTCAATCAATTCCTGAATTACTTTTGAATCAATTTGCTCAGTTATATTGGATTGATTAGACGTATTGGATATTTCTATCTGAGAAGACGTATCGTCACATTCTTGCATACTTAGTCTCAAAAGCTTAAATAGTTTGCTGATCTTTTTGGTATTGATAGATAGTCATTTTTAAGTCATTACCAATGGCTTCAAAATCAGAACGAATACTATGAGAATCCATTAAGTCGGGACGCTGAGACAGTAGGTGTGAACTCCTCAAATGTCCTGATGCTGAAATATACTTTTGGCGGATTGGCGAACGCACTAGGCAGATTCCAGACATATCGAGTGTCCGTGCCATTCCATTCAAAAATGATTTACTGATAACCTTTCCCATGATGATCTCCTTTGGGAGGCCATCATAGCACCTACAATTTTGTCATTCAATATCCGCCTAGCCGGAGCTCACTAAATTTAATATCTTTAATTAGCACAGGCCACACAGCCATCGGAGGAATCCTTAAAGTCATCCTTTTGTACAGTGCGAATATAGTAGATCGCCTTACAACCGGTCTCCCAAGCCATCACAAGGGTGTCAAAAATATCTTTGGCATTGAGGCTCCTTTCCGGTTCCTCGGGAAAATAAATGCCCGCATTGAGGTTGAAAAGTAACTCCATGGAAATGCCGGTATCAATCCATTGCTGGATTGCCGCCACTGCTTGCACTACTTTGCGCTGGTCCATGGTTTTGTTCTCAGGATAGAACCAGAAACAGTTGCCAATGAAAGGGGGCGCAATAGGGACGGTACCTTTGGCCCATTTGTCGTAAAAGAAACGGCTATAAACGGGCAAAATGCTGGCGGTGCACCCCTGCACTAACGAGGAAGAAGTATTGGGGGCGATCGCCGTGATGTGGGAGTTGCGAATGCCGTGGGTTTGGATGTCGTTGGAGAGTTTTTCCCACCGTTCTGGTTTAGCCGCATTGGCTTGAAACCAACTTACGGGTTTGGAACCAATCAATAAACCTTTTTGCCAATCACTGCCGGCAAAGGCGGGGTAAGCTCCCCGTTCCTTAGCTAATTCCATAGAGGACTGGGTACACCAATAGCCAATTTCCTCGAATAAGCGGTTAATGTCTGCTAACTCGTCGTAATTAAGGCGACGCTTAGCTAACCAGTCAGCAAGCCCCATGGCCCCCACCCCAATGGTGCGGTATTTGTGGTTATGGCTCTTGGCATCGGCAAAGGGAGGCGCGGTCAATTCGATGGTGTTGTCCAGCATCCGCACGGCAATTTGACTGACCCCGGCGATGTCCTGGAGGTCGAGATTGGCTAAGTTAAGGCTGACCAGGTTACAACAATGGGCGTCCTGCCCTGGGGTGACGTTGCTAAAGCTTTCGCAACATAAATTTGTGCCGGGGATATAGCCCAAATGTTTATTGGGATTGGCTTTGTTGATGGTGTCTTTAAAGGAGAGATAGGGCATCCCTGTTTCCACCTGGGTACGCATTATCTGCTTAAACAATTCCCGGGCATTAATGCGTTTGTAGAGGGTAATGGTTTCATCCAAGGCCGCCTCGATAGAACGATAAACTTCTGTGAACCGATCGCCCCAGAGCTCGGCCAACTCAATGCCCATTTTTTCCCTGACTTCGTAGGGATCCACCAACGTCCAATCTTCTTTGTTAATGACCCGCCGCATAAATTCATCGGGCAGGATTAGTTGGGGAAAAATATCATAGGCTTTACGCCGTTGGTCGCCATTTTCCGCCTGCATTTCCAGGAATTCTGGTACGTCCAAATGCCACACATCCAGCCCCACCGTCACCGCCCCAGCCCGACGGCCCCCTTGGTTGACGGCGATCGCCGTATCGTTGAGCAATTTTGTCCAGGGAATGACCCCCCCGGAAGCATTGGGCTTACCCATCACCCAACTGCCTGTGGCCCGGATGCGGGAAACGTTAACCCCTACTCCACCCCCATTTTTGGAAATTCTGGCCGCATTGGTAATTTCGCCAAAAATGCTTTCCAGGTTATCTTCCATGGCTACGATAAAGCAGGAAGTTAGAGATCCCCCAGGAACCCTTAGATTAGCCAAGATTGGGGTAGCCAAAGAAATGCGTCGAGCGGCGATCGCCTCATAAAACCTCCGGGCCCATTGCAAACGGCAATCAGGTGCTTCCACCGAAGCTAGCAATAAAGCACAGGTCAGCAAAGCTTCCTGGGGCAACTCATTGGGTAAAAGATAGCGGCTGGTTAATAAAACTGCCCCGGCATAGTCATAGTCCGTGTCCCAGTCGGAATTAATCCAACATCCCGCTTCCTGCAATTCCGCCTCGCTGTAGGTCAAGATGCGGGAGTCATATTCCCCATTGGTGACCTTGGTTTGTACTGTGCGTAGATACTGACCATATTGATATCCCCGGCGCACCAGAGTATCTTTCCACAGACTCCAAACATGCAAACGACCAGCCACGTAGCGCCAGTCGGGTTCGTTGGGACTGCACATTTCCAAAGCACAGCTAATCAAATTATCTTGAATTTCCCTAGTGCTAATGCCCTCCCTAAGACGGGTAGTTAAACCCGCTTCTAGGGCAATGGAGTTCACTTCTAACCCAAGGCAGGCCCAGTCCACCACTGCCCGGATCTTGCCAATGTTGAGGGGCGTTGAAGAGCCATCCCGACGGATCACCTGTATGCGATGCCCCTGGTGTGAACCCTGGCTGGTGCCAGCATGGGTGTCATTGGCGGTGGGGCTGGTGGGGGCGCTGATGAGGGTGGGGTGCATAGAAAAAGACAGTCAGGGGGACTTCGTAGGGTAGCGGAACAAACCGGTAGGGTCAAGGGCCCGAGGTCAGAGCTTAGATAAATTAAGCCACAGATATGGTGTGGCCGACACTGATCTTACTCCACATCTGGCACTTTATCATAGGCCACCCCCCCGGGGATCGGATTGCTAAATTGGCTACCAAATGCCAAAAATTAGTCCTTCAATGTCTGAAATCACCCCAGGGTCAGCCATTGCCCCGATAACAATTTTTGTTAAGATTGGGTTCGTGATTCCCCCAACCATTATTTCTTAAAAAATATGTTTGCTCTACCCATCCTGGCGGTTGCTAGCACGTTTCCCACCTATTTTGTGGCAGTGTATGTTGTAGGGTTGGTGGCGGCGGTATCCATTGGTTTGGTGGCCTGGTATAACTCCAAGCGGCCAGTGGGATGGGAACGGTCCCGGAGGCCAAATTTTATCCCCAAAATTAATACAGGTGACGATGGGGAACCACCCCAATTTATCCCCCCGGAAAACCTAGCAGAATCTCCGTCAACTCTGGATGGGGAAACTGGAGAGTCAGAATCTAACCCTGGCGATTCCCAGTCGGATCGGAATAGTTAGCCCCATTTTCTAGAAAGGAAAAGTTAGTTGTACCGTACCACTAAGGCTGGAGCTCGTTGCACCCATAGCGCCGGGGGTAGGCAGGACCGTCAGCACGGGTTGGATGAATAAATTGCCCACCAAATGGTACTGAGCATAGAACTGCAACATTGTTTCATAACTGTTAAAGCCATAGCCTGCCAGGGGATTTGCATTTAATCTGGCCCAGGAAAACCCAAAGCCGTAACTATCCAACGGGCGATCGCCAAAGGGGGCAATAAAAGTTAAACCAAAGCCGAAGGAACTGTGCATCAGCGCAGTGCTGGAACTGTTCCAGCCACCTTGGACAAAACCAACGATGCCATTTTGGTCTTTGGTCTCTCGAAATTTGCCCAGCTTTTGGACTAAGTACGCATACATGCCCCCCGTTTGGGATTCAAATGCTCCCCCAGGGGCTGTCAGCGGGCCGCTTTGCCGCCATCCCCCCACTGCCACACTACCCCAACCGATTTCTGGCGCATCGGCATAGGGAGTCCAGGTTCCACCCACTTCCGCTACTTTGAATAGGGGGCCAGAAAAATTAAGCCAAACCAATCCGGTCTGTACCCCTTCCGCTCCCCGTCCATCGTAAATACCAGCTTGGCCATACCAACCGTTGGGCGTAGCAGGATTATCGCCAGGGCCACCCCAGGATTTCCACGCACCGTACAGGCCAAAGGCGGAATTGTAGTAGCCGGGAATAAAGCCCAACATGGCAGGGCCGACAAAAACCGGAGTATAAAGTAAACCAGTGGTGGAAGTGAATAATTGGGGATCGGTCTGGGTAACAAAGGGTCGTCCCACATAGCCAAAATTCATCGAAGGAATTAGTTTACCGATGCGAAGGGAAATACGATTGTCCAGAAAAGTTTGATTAAGCCAAAGTTGGTACAATTCGGTGCGGCTGAGGGGGGCCGTTGCTTGTAGGGAGTTATAGCCTTGGGCTGAGCCCGCCACAAAATTCACTGGCTGGCCATTGTATTGCAAACCCTCCACTTCAAAAAAAGCATTTTTCCAACCCACTGCTTTTTCCAAATCGATCCCCACACCAAGAATTAAAGCTCCATTAAAATCTAGAGATCCAGGCTGATTACCGCCGGAGATTTGCTGGCTGACGTTGCCCATAAAAATACCGCCAATGCGGAAGGGACTATCTTCATTGAGCCCCAACCAAGCCCCTAATTGCCCTGTACCTACCAACATATTAGAAGCGGCGGGGTTTCCACTGATACCAGCCATTATTTCTTCCGGCTTATTATTGAAGCCTGGCTTAACTAATATCCCTCTTTCCTGAATCTCGGAAAGAATATTTTTCAGTACTACACAAAAAGTCTCACTGTGGAGACGTTTCAATGTTTTCAAAACTCGACAATCATGGGGGATAATATCTTGTTAAGTACACTACATAAAACCGTTGTTGCTAAAGGCTTTCGATGATTTCCAGCAAATCGGCTTGCCCAGTCTGACGCAAGAGGGATATAGCAAAGATTGCTAAGGTTAGGACATAATGTAGGGAAAGAGTTAGGAAAAAAGCGATGCCAGCCCCCTACAGTATAGATCTAAGAGAGAAAGCGGTAAGTGCAGTAGAAAAAGGAGAGAAGAAAAGCCATGTCTGCCGAACACTGAACATTAGTCGCAACACCTTAGACCTATGGATAAAAAAGAAGAAAGAAACAGGAAGTGTGGCCGCGAAGAGAGATTATGAGCGTGGTCCACGACCGAAAATAGATGATTTGGATAAATTCAGAGAATTTGCGGAGGAGAACGGTCATTTAACGCAAAAACAAATGGCAGAAAAATGGCCAGAGTCCGTAAGTAGAATAAGAATAAGTAAGGCTCTAAAGAAAATAGGGTTTACTAGAAAAAAAAACTTATATTTACAGGGAAATAGAAGAGGAAGCGAGAAAGGCATTTGAAGATGAAATCAAGCAATATGCGGCAGAAAAACTGATTTATATGGATCAAGCCGGTCTAGATGACACTCTAGACTACCCCTATGGGTACTGTCATAAATCAGAGAGATTAAAGGCGAGCAAATTAGGACATAGAACCAAGAGAGTCAGCATAATAAGTTGTTGGTGGAATGGAACAACAATAGCTCCAATGATATTTGAAGGATACTGTAACGCTCAAGTAGTATGCACGTGGATAGAAGAAATGTTATTACCAGAGTTAATACCAGGTCAGATACTAATCATGGATAATGCAAGCTTTCATCCGAAAGAAAGAATAAAGGCATTGGTAGCAAAAGCTGGGTGTGAGGTTATATTTTTACCACCATATTCACCAGACTTGAACAAAATTGAGAAGTTCTGGGCGAGACTAAAACGTTATGTTTACCAACTTGTTAGTAATGGAGAATCGCTGATTTCTGCATTGGATATAGCGTTGAGAGAACTGTCCTAACTATCTCGTCCTTTGCTATATCCCTCTTTCATCAATCTAGGCAGAAGAAGAATAGAATGTATTCCATGAATTTAGCAAATACTTTAATCGATCTAGCTTATCAACCTTGTTGTAAAGTTTAGTTAACTCATCCAAAACATGGGCAAATGGAAATACTTTTAACCACTTTTTGATAAGATTTATTGCATTAAATACAGAGATCACTAATCGTAGGTTGTTTAGCCATTTTTTCCACCCTTCTTCTTTATCCCATTTTTCATGCTTTTGATGATACTTTGACGTTGAATTTAGAGTCGGATTAAAATTCTCATCATAAAAACAAATCATACAATATGCACACATCACTAATTCCCACCATTTTTGAATTTGCTCATAATGAGTTACCCTAAAATCTGCCCATCCTAATTCACTTTTGCATTGCTTAAATCCATATTCTATCCATGACCTTACCCCATATATTCTGCCAACTTCTTTATATTTAATATCTGGTATTCGAGTCATTACAAACCATCCTGCTTTTTCCTCCTCTTTTTCTGTTTCTGTTTTAATTTCCCAATATCTTATTGCGTTTTTTTTGCCATAAACTATTTCTCTGATATACCTATCTTCCTGTTTTCCATCCCATCTTATATGTTCAAACCTCCTCCACTTATTTGCCCTTACTTTAGCTTCCTTTGGAAGCCAGACCCCATGATTGCTCCGGATTCCCACTGCATATTCTATTTTTAATTCCTCTACGGCACTGATAAAATTGCTATGGCTTTCTCCATATAAGCTATCTGACACTACTCTTTTTATTTTAAAACCACTTTCTTCTAGTTCTTTTATTATCTCTACTGCTAATTCCGGCTTTGTTTTATACTTATCTCCCTCTTTTAATCTTTCTTTTGGTTTAAATACTTTTGATTCTAGAGGAAACGTTACTCCATTGCAGTAACCATAGGCATTTACTGACACTATACCGCTTTCTATTTTTCCTAAATTTCCAATATATTGTCTTTTTACATAATCTGTTGTTTTCCCTTTTTTGGGGTCTCCTGTTTCATCTATTATTACTATTATTTCTCTTCCTTCTAAAACTTCTAAGATAATATTTAATCTTCTTTTTTCTAATTCTTTTAATTCCCAAGGAGAATCTGTCATGAAATGCAGTAATCCCTGTTCATTTTTCAATCCTAGTGATGATGCTATTGCAGGTAAACTCTTTCTTTTTATATCACTTAATATTCCCACAATGATATATTTAAATGACTCATAAGACCTCACTTCTGGAAATATATCTTTATACAGTTCACTATATGTGTCTACACACTGTACTGTCTTTTTCGCCTCTCTTGTCTTTGTCATTCTCCCTCCGCGCTTTTCAGCCTTTTATCTCCATTTTAATTCCCTCAGTCTGACGGAAGAGGGATATTTTTTGTTCTCAAGACAAGGCGCTAGATTGGCGGCAAAATCGGCCTTTTGCTTAACCTAGTGTCGCTATTATCACACTGGTTTTTGATCTTGCTACCAGATTTGTCAAAACCCAATTTCTAAGAATAATTAAGCCCTTGCCTGGAATTTGTTAACTTTCGGCAAAACTTACTCTGTAAGGATATTTGGGAAAAGGCAAACTTTCTAACGGTCATGGGTTCACTGTCCACAAAGACCATTGAGTAGCAAAAGTTACTTAGCTTCCATCCAATTACTACCCCGATGCATTTCCACCACTAAAGGCACCGATAGGGTTAATGCCTGCTCCATGGTGTTTTGGATTAGGGGAAATAGCTCTTGCCATTCCTCCGGCGGCATTTCAAAAATTAGTTCATCATGGACCTGGAGTAACATGCGGGTTTGGTAGTTTTCTAACAGATCCGCTAGTTTAACCATGGCAATTTTGATAATATCGGCGCTGGAACCTTGGATGGGAGCATTGGCTGCTGAGCGCAAAAGTTGGGCGTCGTTATAGTTCATTTTAATGCCAGCTAAATCTAGCTCCGTCACAGTTTTTCCCCTCAGCCGTCGTAGGGCATCGGTGACAAAATTAAAGTAACGTCTTCTGCCCACAATGGTGGTCACATAACCCTTGGCGATCGCCTCTAGCTTCATGGTTTCCAGGTAATCAAAAACTTGGGCATAGGTGCGGTGGTAACGGTCAATAAATTCCCGACCTTCCACTGCGGAAATTCCCGTTTCCCGAGCAAAGCGCTGGGCCCCCATGCCATAGATCACGCCAAAATTAATTGTTTTACCCAAATTCCTTTCCGCCGGGGTAATGTCCTCTTTACCAAAGAGCAATTTAGCAGTCACAGCATGGACATCCTGGCGATAGCCATAGGCCTGTAATAACACCGGTTCTTGGGAAAGGTGGGCCAGGATACGTAACTCAATTTGGGAATAATCCGCCGACACTAAAAGCCAATCCTGTTGGGGTAAAAAAGCTCGCCGAATTTGTCTGGAAAAATCAGAACGGATGGGAATATTTTGCAAATTAGGATTGGAAGAAGACAGCCGCCCAGTGGAAGTGACGGCCTGGTTAAAATCGGTGTGAATACGTTGGGTTTGGGCATTAACTAATTCCGGCAAAGCATCCACATAGGTGGATTTTAATTTTGCCAAAGTACGATGTTCCAGAATTGCATCAATGATGGGGTGGTCTCCCTGGAGTTTTTCGAGGGTGGCATGGTCGGTAGAATAACCAGTTTTTGTTTTGCGGGATTTTTTGCGGTCTAGGCCCAACTTCTCAAACAAAATACTACCCAATTGTTTGGGAGAACTGAGATTAAAATTTTCCCCTGCTGCTGCATAGGCTGTGGTTTCAATGGTGAGCAATTTTTTCGCCAATTGCTCCGATAGGGTTTGTAAATAATCGCAATCAATGCGAATCCCCCTATCTTCCATAGCCGCTAAAATTTTTTCCAGAGGTTGTTCAATGTCCCTAACAATAGCCGCAAGTTCGGGATAATTATTCAGTTCTTGTTGTAATTTTTCTGCCAATAAATAGGTGGCATAGCAATCTAAACCGCAATATTGTCCCGCTGTCTCTAGGGGTAAATCGGCAATGGTCTGGTCTTTTTTTAAGCCCAAATCCTTATAACTCAGGGCCACCAAACCAAGGTTATAGCGACGGCAAAGATCGGTTAAATTATGGGTTTCCTCCGGTTGGAGCACGTAACTAGCTAGCATAGTATCCAACACGACCCCCCCCAACTCCATGCCGTGGTGGGCCAAAACCCGTCGATCAAATTTGGTATTTTGTAAGACTTTGGGGTAGTTAGAATTTTTCAAAATTTCGCCCAAAAGATTTTTAACTATGTCGATGGATAACTGTTCCCCTTCATTGTGCTCCAGGGGAATATAGGCCACTTGATGGAGCTGTTGACCCCAGGCACAACCAATGCCAACTAAGTCGGCAATTAGGGGATCTAAACTGTTGGTTTCTGTGTCCCAGGCAACGGGAAACTTTGCATCTGTATAATTTTTTAATTCCTCAACCAGAGCTTGCAGTTGGGGAATAGTGGTAATAATTTGTGGCTGAATTTGTTCTGGCAATTGAATAGTGATTAAACCATCTTCTTTGGTTACGGTGGGGACGCCGTCAAACAAGGATAGTTGTTGGGAATCATCCTGGCTAACTTTTGCTTTTGCCTTGGCAGTTTGATTAGTTTTAACTGCGTTATCCTTTAGCTTACTCTCCATTCCACCGTCCACTGGTACTGATCCATACTTATCCCCAAAAGCACGGTGGAAAGTTGCAATTTTGTCGATAAAAGTTCGTAGCTCTAATTTTTCCAACAGCGGCACCAGGCGATCGGTGGAAAATCCAGTTAATTGTAAATCTTCCCAGGTTATCTCCAGAGTTACATCCACTACAATGCGAGCCAACATTTGGGAGTGCATGGCATCATTTTTGCCATTGGCTAACTTCGTTTTTAACGCTCCTTTAATCTGTTCTAAGTTGTCATATATTTTCTCTAGGGTTTCGTACTCAGCTAAAAGCTTAATGGCGGTTTTTTCACCAATGCCATTAATGCCCGGAATGCAGTCGGATTTATCTCCACAGAGAGCTTTAAAATCCACAATTTGGGCGGGGGTCACTCCCATTTTGTCCACCACTCCCTGCCAGTCCAATTCGTCATAGCCAGTGTTACTGGAAAAGGGATTACGGGTTAGGTATAAAACGGAAATATTTTGCTCTGGGGTGACCAGTTGGAACAAATCCCGATCGCCACTGAGAATTTTAACTCGATAGCCAGCGTCACTACCCTGGTGGGCTAAGGTGCCTAAAATGTCGTCAGCTTCATAGCCTGCATAGGTGATGGTTCGTAAATTAAGGGCCTGTAGCAATTGCTGGAGATAGCTTAAGTCTTCAGCAAAACCCTCGGGGGTTTCCTGACGGTTAGATTTATAAGCTACGTCGGCCTCATGGCGAAAGGTGGGTTCCCGGCGGTCAAAGGCAATGGCGATCGCCGCTGGTTTTTGGGATTCCATCACCTGTATCAAGGAATTTAAAAAACCAAAACATACACTGGTGGGAATGCCCGCTGTTGTCCGCAGAGGACCCTTTTTTGACAAACCAAAAGCATAGTAAGCCCGGAATGCTAAGGAATGGCCATCAACTAACAATAACAAAGGGGATTCAGCAGACATAAACACGCACTAGGGAGGAAGCTAGATTATACCGCTGTTGCCGATGGTGGCAGGTGTGCAATATTTTTACTTATGGAAAAAGAGCATTATCATCTTGACCAAGACCGCCAAAGCTGGGCAAATCTGTCCCCGGCCAGTGCGGAACTAGCTCCATTACGGCGGCGACCACCGATGAAAATTACTTAGTTAACTCGGTCGTCCGCTGCATTGACCACCTGGTTCTGACCTCATTCAACTCGGGAACCGGGGATTCCGCCTATTGCCAAACTGTCAGACAAGGTAGTAGCGTTCGCAAGACTTCTACTCCTTTGCAAGTTTCTGGATAGGAAGCCTATGCTGTAGTCTTAGATTCAGCGTGGGTAGTTCACCGAGTGATGGTTAAGCCTAGGCCAGCAAAGCCTTAGCCCGATCGCCTAAAGCTTGGGAAGTTAAACCGTTATAGGCCATTAATTGCCCAGCACTAGCGGTGGTTTCCCCCCGTTTCCAGGCAAAAATATCCCTGGGGCAAGCACTGCGGAGCATCACCGGTTCCAACATGGCTCCACTGCCGCCGGTTACCCCAATCAACGCATCCCCACCGAACAGTTCGGCAAATTCAGCATCACTCAAAAAGCCACCATCTGACTCGGAACAATCTTCCCATTGCACATCATGGGGACGGTATAAGCGCCGGGGATTGATCACAGAAACCACTTTCACCCCATAACCTTTACTTTCCAATTGGCTAACTGCTTCCAAGACGGGAATTAAAGTCATATCGCCAATCACAGCAAAGACCACAGTTTTGGAGCCAGTACTGCTGTGGATTAGGACGCCGCCTTTAGCCAAACCTTGGCGATTTTCCTCCAGGGTAGTGCGGATGGGCAGGGGAGACTTACTGGCAGTGATGGGAATGCCCTTATTGCTGGTGGTTAAAGCCCAGTCATAACAAACCTGAATGCCGTTGGCGTCACAGGGGAAGAGGGGAAAAATATTGCCATTGCGCATCATGGCGGCAAAATAATTCTCAATTTCTGGCCGTTGGTGGGTCCAACCATTGCGTCCTTGTTCCAAAGCCCCCGCCGTAAAAAGGGTAATGGTGGAAGGGGTAGGACGACGGAGTTCCGCCATGGCCTGGGTCACAGTCTGCCAGATGGGCAAACCATTGATGGCAAAGGATTCGTAGGAACACCAGAGGGTACGGCCCCCAAATAAGGCTTGGGCGGCGGCCAAACCAGCACAGGCATCTTCACTCAGGGGTTCATAAACTTGGCCATTGGGGCCCTGGAAATAATCTTGATCCACCGTGGGGTGGACAATTTTGAGCCCGACGTTGATGTTGTTAATGCCAGAAGCCGCATTACCGTCCGCATTGGTAACGACAAAATTAGCATCCTGTTTGCCCACATGAACTACCAAATCCCCCATGGCCGTGGTGGCCACCTGTTTATCTTCCAGGGCAAATTCCCTAAGGGGCAGAGTGCCCAAATCCGCTAGGGGCAGAACCGATTCCGTTACCACTGTCTGGGCCGCCGGGCCACCATGGGAGCGCTCAAAATTAGTCCGCACCAATTGCCATGCGTCTGGAGATAAAGCCCGTTCTTGCAAAGCGCTAACAATGTAGTCTTTCTCAAGACTATCGCCGGGATAAAGGTTATGGGATTTTGCTCCCGATTTGTGGACCCCAGCCCCTTTTAATTGCTTCACAATCAGGACAGTCAACGTACCATTGAGGGCGGCCTGGGCGGCTTGGTCAGTGACTTCCAATACGGCTTGGGTGAAGGCTAAGCGTTGCTTAAAAGAAAACTTGGTGCTGTCAACAAAATCCCCTGGTTGATTGCTGTCGTCGAAATCTTTGGCGTTAACTAAAATGACATTTTTGAAACCGTTGCCCCGCCAATAATTGACCATGGCTTCGTTGCTCTGGGTGGAAACCATGCTGTGGTGTTCTTGGCTAAAACCGTTCCAAACTAAAATGGGGAGGAAATTCGTAACTTGGGGATAGGCCGTGTGGAAATGGCCAAAACTGCTCATGATGTAGGGTTCCCCCAGGCCGCCATCGCCGATGGTGACAGGAAAGAGGGTGCCAGGATGGAGTTTAGCCCCGGCCATGGCGAAATGTTGACCCTGGCCCAGAGGTCCCGCTGGCGCTAATAAACCAGGAATTTGGCCTGAGAGGTGACCCAAGAGCCCGTGCATTTCCCGGAACCGATCGCCAAGTTCTTGTACTGTATTAATCCCCATGGCTTCCAGGGAACGATCCAGAAACATGGTGCTGTAAAAACCGGGGGCATGGTGACCTACTTCCGTCACCGTATTTTTGTAGCCCAACATCACTAAGGAGGCGATCGCCTCGGCAATGCTGGCAAAGCCACCGGGGTGTCCTGATTCCTTGCTAGCCGTAGTTTGTAGGGTCAAATAGCGCAGGGCATCCGCCGCCAATAACGTTTGATAAACTGCCTGGGGATCACTGGATGAGTTGATGGCTTGTTTCCCACTGGCGATCGCCGTTTCCTGGCCATAACGATCAAAATCCGGCAGGTTTTCACCGAAAAAGCGAATTCCTTGGCAAAAAGCAGGGGCGGCGGCAACGGTCATGGGGAAAGATCCTATTCCAGAGAAGAGTAACGGTTGGGCCTAATTTTACCCCCTTGGGTAACACCAGATAATCCCCTATTCACTCATTAAAAAAGATTGAGAAAAAGCTATAGATGCTTAATCCCAATCCTTGTTGAGAGTTTTTATTGTCCCCCTCCATTGACCTACTGAATTACTGGCAACTTTGGGGGGACATTGAATCTTGTTTCCCCCCAATTCGGGGATTCAGAGAGCCTTTAAAATCAAGTCTAGCTAGGCGGTGGAAGTTTGCAGGCATTTGATAATGGAAGCCTTTTCCAATAACCCCACCACTTCCCCGGAGGATTGCACCACCAACAGTTCCGACAGCTTTTGTTGGTCTAATAACTGAGCCACTTCAAATAAAGACTGGTTAGCGTTAACAGTGACCATTTGTTGAGGATATTGCATTAGGGTATCAACGGTGGTGTGGGGCCAGTCGGAGGTCGGCACTTCCTTAATGTCCTCCGTGGCTATCAGTCCCAGCAGTTGATTATCCGCACCGATGATCAAGAAACGTCGCCAGGGGGTTTTACCAATCACATACTCGTTGGCAAATTCCCGAATGTTTAACCCGGCAGGAATGATGGGGCTATTGGGAATGACTGCATCTTCTGCAGTGAAAGCTTCCATTTGATCTTTAACCTGAGCATTGCGGGCAGAGGAACCAGCATTTTGCAACAGGAACCAACCGATCAGAATCGTCCAGAAGCTACCAATAGGCAGAATATTTAAAATGCCTAAGCTACCGATGGCGATCGCCAACCAACCAAAACCCTGTCCGACTCGGCTAGCGACGAGGATACCTTTATTCTGATTGCCAGTAATTTGCCAAACGATGGATTTGAGCACGTTACCACCATCCAAGGGTAAACCGGGGATGAGGTTAAACAATGCTAGGGCAAGGTTAATGGCGGCAAGTAAACCGATAATGGCCTGAGCCGGGAGGGGAAGGGAAATTTGACTGCCAAATATAGTCAGAGCCAAAAAGAGCACTAAGCTTACCGCAGGCCCGGCGACCGCCACAGCAAAAGCTTGCCAGGGAGTATTGGATTCCTTTTCTAAACTCGCTAGACCACCAAAAAGAAACAAGGTGATGGATTTGACTTCAATGCCCTGGGCAATGGCGACTAGACTATGGCCTAATTCGTGGGCCACTACCGAAGCGAAAAGTAATAGGGCAGTGACTAATCCCAAAATCCAGGGTGTGCCACCGGACAGTTGGGGAAAGCGGGCTAAGTCTTGGCCATAGCTGAGGGTCACCAATCCCAGAATTAAAAACCAGGATGGATTTACGTAAAAAGGAATGCCAAAGAGACTGCCGACGCGGATATTGTTGTTCATTCAATTGCCCCCCTAAACTGAGGCTTAACATGAATTAATTGTAACGAGATGTTAAGAAGTGCCTGAGTGGGAAAACCGTAGCAGTGGGTTCGGTTAAGCACCGTTTCCCCATTCGCCTTAGGATCAAAGGCAGTCCAGCCCTTTTCCCCCGTCAGTTCGGCCATGTTTTCTCCCAGCGTTTACTCAGAAATTATTACCATCCTCCCCCTCAGTGTAAGGTTAGTGGCGGTGACCAAAACCAAGGCGATCAACGACATCGAAGCGGCCTACGAGACGGGTATCCGGGATTTTGCCGAAAGTCGCATCCAGGAAGCGTTACCAAAAATTGAGGCTTTAGCAAGTTACAAAGACATTAACTGGCATTTTATCGGACGCTTACAGAGAAACAAGGCCCGCAAAGTGGTGGAAAATTTTGCCTATATCCATTCCATTGATAATTTGGCGATCGCCGCTAGGTTGGATCGCATAGCCGAAGAGTTGGGTAAGCATCCCCAGGGATTATTGCAAGTCAAGCTACGGCCAGACGAAAATAAATCGGGTTGGACCAAGGAAGCATTAAGTATTGATTTAACTCAATTAGAGCTATTACAAAACCTAAAAATTTGTGGATTAATGACCATTTTGCCCCTCGGTCTGTCCCCTGGCGATCGCCAACAAACCTTTGGAGAATTAAAAAATTTAGCCGCAGAGATTAATCAAACATCTCACCTATCATTAACGGAACTATCCATGGGGATGTCCGAGGATTATCCCCAAGCCATTGCTGCTGGGGCTACCATGATCCGTTTGGGCACTATTCTCTTTGGCGATCGGGGTTAAATAGTCCATTGCATGGAGGATGGCAAAAATGACAATTGCTAGTTGCTAATGAAAACGAAGAAGTTTTCAAAACTTCTGGTCTACGGGGTATTTTAACTATAGTGATTTCCTTTGGAATCTAACTTACAACATTTTTTTGCTATCTCTAGACAAATATCATTTCTTATTAGTTGTTATCAAGTATCAACCTTAAGCGATGAATTTGACCCAATTGCATATTAACTCCACTCACCTGCTCAAACAAATAGGCTAAATTGCGAGGTTGTAACTGGGTGCCATCATTACGGCAAGTCCCCATGTAATCCACCGTGACCTCTTCTGGCATCACTGTAAGGATTGTTAAATCAAGCAACTGCTCCCGCAAATTAAGAGTTACCTTTTTGCCCCTTTTGGTGGTTTTTTCCCACAATATTTCCTCTCGAGCGATAATTTCTTCCGTCCAGGCTTGCCATTGGGTTAATGTCACTGGTTCGTCAGTTATTAGTTGCACTTGGTAACGAGCTTGGTCTAATAATTGCGTCACTGCTGGGGATTTGGGATCCACTTCCACTACTTGATAAAGAGGTAAATCTTCTGGTAAAACAACGGCTAATCGTTGGCGAAATTCTTCTGGATCAAGCATTTCTGTGAAGTCAAAATCAACTATTTCTCCGCTACTGCTGGAACCTAACGGTAAGGCATTGGCAATGGAAATGCGGGGCCCTGGATGAAATCCCCCGGTGAAAGCAATGGGTAAACCAGTACGACGCATGGCGCGGTCAAACAGTCGCACTAGGTCGAGATGACTGACCAAAGCCATGGAATTTTGCTTGCCAAACCAGACCCGTAGGCGCTGCACTCGGTCAGTGTTGGGTTTAAAGTCCCCATCAAAAACTGGAATGGGGGGCACTGGAGCAATAATGTTATGGCCAAAATCCACTCCACAAACACCGCAATGGGAACAACCGTCAAAGGAACAGTCTGGGACAGTGGCGGCTTCCAACGCCTTGAAAAGATCATTTTTGAGCCAGGTTTTATCAATGCCCGTATCAAGGTGATCCCAGGGTAGGGGGGCATCATAAACGTTTTCATCGGGGGTATCGCCATGAAAAATATTCCACTCCCCATCCTCCACCAGACGATATTTCCAGGTTAAATCCGCTTCGTCGATCGCCTGGGCCCAGGCTCCATAGGCTTTGTCCAAACTTTCCCACCAGGCATCCATGCCCGCTCCCAATTCCCAAGCCCGACGCACCACTTGCCCCAAACGGCGATCGCCCCGGCCAACGAAATCTTCCATGGCAGAAATGCGGACATCAGTATAGTTAACTTTCACCCCCCGCATCCCTTTAAAGGCCTGTCGTAATAAATCCTGTTTGCGGCGAAACTCACTGGTGGAAACAGAATGCCATTGAAAAGGAGTGTGGGGTTTGGGGGTGAAATTGGAAATAGTCAGATTAAAATTTAAGGCTCGGCGTTGGGGTAAACGACATTCCTGACGTAACCATTGCACCGTTTCCACAATGCCTAACACGTCCACATCGGTTTCCCCCGGCAGGCCAATCATGAAATAAAGTTTGACCTTATCCCAACCCTGTTCCACCGCCGTTTTAATACCCCGCAGTAATTCTTCGTTGGTCAACCCCTTGTTGATTACATCCCGTAATCTTTGGGTGCCTGCTTCCGGAGCAAAAGTTAAACTCCCCTGTCTGGTACCGCCAAGAATATTGGCGATGTTTTCATCAAAGCGATCCACCCGTTGGCTGGGTAAAGTGAGGGCAATGTTTTCATTTTTGAGGCGATTTCTGATTTCCAATCCCACTGCCGGTAAAGCTAAATAATCGGAACAACTCAGGGAAAGCAAAGAAAATTCGTTATAACCCGTTTGGCGAATGCCGGTTTCAATGGCATCAATCACCGTTTCCGGTTCCACATCTCTGGCCGGACGGGTCAACATCCCCGGTTGGCAAAAGCGACAGCCCCTAGTACAACCCCGACGAATTTCCACCGTCAGGCGATCGTGAACGGTTTCAATCAGCGGCACTAAACCAATGGAATAGGCTGGTATGGGAGTGGCCACCCGGCGCATAATTCGTTTCGGTACATCGGGACGATTGGCATGGACAGAACCATCATCGGCCATGTCATAAAAACGGGGCACATAAACCCCTGGCACTTGGGCTAAATCGAGCAATAAATCTTCCTTGTTTAGTCCCTGCCGTTTGCCTTCTTCCAGCACCAAACCAATTTCTGGTAACAATTCTTCCCCATCCCCCAGAGCAATGAAATCAAAAAAATCGGCGTAGGGTTCAGGATTGGAAGTGGCGGTTTGCCCTCCCGCAAAAATCAAGGGGTAATCCCCATCTTTTCTTTTCTGCCACGTGAGGGGAATTTGGGCTAATTGCAACATTTCCAAAATATTAGTGGCCCCTAATTCGTAACTCAAACTAAATCCCAAAATGTCAAATTCTGGCAGGTAATGGCGGGATTCTAGAGCAAATAAAGGGGTATTAGTCTCCCTTAGTTTTGTTGCCAGGTCGGCGGCGGGCAGATAGGTGCGATCACACAATTGCCTGGGTTGAGCATTGATGATGTTGTAGAGCAAAATATGCCCCAGGTTGGAAGCCCCCAGTTCATAAACTTCGGGATAGGTCAACACCCAGCGCACCGTGGCACTGTCCCAATCTTTGTGCGCTCTCCCCAATTCGTTGCCTAGATACCGGGCAGGCTTATGGATCTCGGCATTAATCAAGGTTTGTACAGGCACTGGCATGGTTTTCACTTTGGCGTTGGGCAGTTATCCATTATCGCACGGAGCTTTGGGGGAATAGTCTGCTACCAGTTTTGAGAACCGAATATTATTCCGGGGTGATCGCCGTTGGAAAAACTAAAACCGGAGCTATGTGGCTGAATTTATTGTCGTTGTTGCCGTCCACAACTCTGAAGATGCTTTTGATCAATATTGCGTTTTTGAGGTTTATAACGAAGTAAATATTGATGACATTTGGACTGTAATTTAAGATCAGCCTTCAACATAGATTACCATTGCCTCCTGCATTACTTGATCCCGAAAATATCAACTTAATTTAGCCGGGGTTCTGAGATCAACAGGTCGCCTCCATAACTGAGACAACTTATCCTGCATAGTAACGATTGTGAAGCCAGGGGTTTTTCTAGGCTGAAATTAAACCAAAATATCTATATCGCTGGATTCGGTGAAATCATCTCGTAAAACCGATCCGAGCAAGGATAGTTTACGAATGTGGTTCTGTTCGCAAAATTGAGTAATCGCCGCTTCGTGTAAATTCATTGCCAGAGTCTTCATAGATTAGTACCATTAAAAGTCACAGAGGTAATAACTAGTTTCATCAAATCTTGTTACTTTTACTTGTTTTACCACCCAATTATGAACAAGAAGTTTAAGTGCTATCGGCTGGTCTAAACCATTCAAAGGCGAACAAATGAGTATTGTTTTTTCATCATACCGCATCATAATTAATTGTTCTCCACACCCTCCATTATTAAGTAGATCCTGAAGAACATTCTTTATACTGTCTCCTACCTTAACATTTGGTAAAGGATTGGCATAACAAGCAAAGACCTTTTTGGTACTTGTAAATACTTCTAAAATGGTAAAAAGGAAACTCAAAGTAATCAAACAAGTAATAGGAACTATTCTTCTCATTTCTGAAATCAGAACACTTTTTGGGTCTAAATTACTACAGCTCTCAAACCAACTACTGGGACGGCAAGATTGTTAAAGAACTCTGAAGAATTTAGCTAGAGCTTGACCCCGGTCTGGAGAATTGCTTTACCCTGTAGGGAATTGTATTTTTTGTTGTTTTCCGAGAGATAGAGGTTTGCTGTGAAAATTCCCGGTAGTGTCATAACCCTTCTCATCGGCGTTGTGATCACAGTTGTTAGTTTGTGGTACGGACAGAATAATGGTCTGATGCCCGTTGCCGCCTCCGCTGACGCGGAAGAAGTGGATGGCATTTTTAATTACATGATGACCATTGCCACGGGATTATTCCTTTTGGTGGAAGGTGTTTTGGTTTACTGCCTGATTCGCTTTCGCCGTCGCAAGGGCGACCAAACCGATGGCCCTCCCATAGAAGGTAATGTGCCCCTGGAAATTCTCTGGACTGCCATTCCTACGGTAATTGTTTTTACCTTGGCAGTGTATAGCTTTGAGGTGTACAACAACCTGGGCGGTTTGGATCCAACCATTTCTAGGGATAATGCCGGTCAGCAGATGGCCCATAACCACATGGGACATATGGGGAGCATGGGTAATATGGTGGCTATGGCTGGGGACGGAGATGTTGCCCTGGGCATTGGTTTAGATAGCGAAGAACAAGGAGTCAACCCCCTGATGGTAGATGTGAAAGGAATTCAGTATGCGTGGATTTTCACCTATCCCGAAACGGGGATTATTTCCGGGGAACTGCACGCCCCCATCGATCGCCCGGTGCAATTGAATATGGAAGCGGGGGATGTGATCCATGCCTTTTGGATTCCCCAATTACGGTTAAAGCAGGATGTGATTCCGGGGCGGGGCAGTACCTTGGTGTTTAATGCCAGCACCCCTGGGCAGTATCCGGTTATCTGTGCTGAGTTGTGTGGTGCTTACCATGGGGGCATGAAATCGGTCTTTTATGCCCATACCCCCGAAGAGTATGACGATTGGGTAGCGGCCAATGCTCCGGCTCCGACGGAATCCATGGCAATGACATTACCCAAAGCCACCACCGCCATGACTCCCAAAGAATATTTGGCCCCTTATGTGAAGGAAATGGGAGTGGAAACCAAGGCATTGGCCCAGTTGAAGGATCAAGTCACCCCGGTCGAAGATCTGCTTTGATTTGGCTGGAGTAATAACCTTTGGTAGGACTGGTCGGTTTTGCCCTAAAACTCTGTAAATTTTGACAAATCTGGTAGAAAATTTTTTATGACTATTGCCGCTGACAATCTAACGGCTAATCATCCCCGCCGCAAATGGACGGATTACTTTACCTTTTGCGTCGATCACAAGGTGATTGGCATTCAATACCTAGTTACATCTTTTCTCTTCTTTTTCATTGGTGGTTCCTTTGCGGAAGCCATGCGGACGGAATTGGCCACTCCCTCCCCGGACTTTGTCCAGCCGGAAATGTATAACCAACTGATGACCCTCCACGGCACGATTATGATCTTTCTCTGGATTGTGCCGGCCGGGGCTGCCTTTGCCAACTATCTCATTCCCCTAATGGTGGGCACAGAGGATATGGCGTTTCCTCGCTTAAATGCCGTGGCTTTTTGGCTCACTCCGCCGGGGGGCATTCTGCTCATCTCCAGCTTTTTTGTCGGGGCACCCCAGGCCGGTTGGACTTCCTATCCACCCTTAAGTTTGCTCAGTGGTAAATGGGGAGAAGAATTTTGGATTTTGAGTTTACTCTTGGTGGGTACCTCCTCGATTCTGGGGGCAATTAATTTTGTCACCACCATCTTGAAAATGCGTATCAAGGACATGGATTTGCACAGTATGCCCCTGTTTTGCTGGGCAATGCTGGCTACTTCTTCCTTAATTTTGCTTTCTACCCCGGTGTTGGCATCGGCGTTGATTCTGCTCTCCTTTGACCTCATTGCCGGCACTAGTTTCTTTAACCCAGTGGGGGGGGGAGACCCCGTGGTTTACCAGCACTTATTCTGGTTTTACTCCCATCCGGCAGTGTACATTATGATCTTGCCCTTTTTTGGCGTCATCTCTGAAGTCATCCCTGTCCATGCCCGCAAACCCATCTTTGGCTACCGGGCGATCGCCTATTCGAGTTTGGCCATCAGCTTTTTGGGCTTGATTGTCTGGGCCCACCACATGTTTACCAGTGGCACCCCCGGTTGGTTGCGGATGTTTTTCATGGCCACCACTATGTTGATTGCTGTTCCCACGGGGATCAAAATTTTCAGTTGGTGCGGCACCCTTTGGGGAGGAAAAATCCAACTCAATTCCGCCATGCTGTTTGCCTTTGGCTTCCTGTCCAGCTTCATGATTGGCGGCCTAACCGGAGTAATGGTGGCATCCGTTCCCTTCGATATCCACGTCCACGACACCTATTTTGTGGTGGGACATTTCCATTACGTCCTCTTTGGAGGCAGTGCCTTTGCCTTATTTTCCGGGGTTTATCACTGGTTTCCGAAAATGACTGGCCGCATGGTCAATGAACCCCTGGGGCGTCTCCACTTTGTCCTCACTTTTATCGGCATGAATTTAACCTTTATGCCCATGCATGAGCTGGGTCTAATGGGAATGAATCGCCGCATTGCCCTCTACGATGTTGAATTTCAGCCGCTAAACGTGTTGAGCACCATAGGGGCCTACGTTTTAGCCGCTTCCACCATTCCCTTTGTTATCAACGTCTTTTGGAGTCTGTTTAAAGGAGAAAAAGCGGCCCGTAATCCTTGGCGAGCCCTAACTCTAGAATGGCAAACTGCCTCCCCCCCCATTATCGAAAACTTTGAAGAAGAACCGGTGCTCTGGTGTGGTCCCTACGATTTTGGTATTGACACGGAGTTAGTGGACGAGGAAGAAACAGTCCAAACCCTAATTGCCGATGCGGCAGGCAGTTAGCTTCCTTCACCTCCTTTGCCTAGGGGGATATTTAGTTCAATAATTTCCCCCCATGGGCTCGTCAGCCAGAAGTTTTCTGCAAAATCCTAGAAATTCAGCAACGATAATTGTCAGTCCTATGCAAACCACCGCCCTTAGCTCCGATTTAAACAGCGCCTATACCTCAGGGGAAGCCCATACCCACCATGGCCATCCCGATCTGCGGATGTTTGGAATGGTTCTTTTCCTCGTGGCAGAAAGTGCCATTTTTTTGGGCTTGTTCACCGCCTATTTGATTTACCGCAGTGTGATGCCTGCCTGGCCGCCAGAGGGTACGCCGGAGTTGGAATTACTTTTGCCTGGGATCAATAGTATTATTCTGATTTCCAGTAGTTTTGTTATGCACAAAGGTCAAGCGGCCATTCGCAATAATGACAATGTAGGTTTACAAAAGTGGTTTGGCCTCACCGCCATTATGGGCATTATCTTTTTAGCCGGCCAGATGTATGAATATTTCCATCTGGAAATGGGACTAACTACCAATCTATTTGCCAGTTGCTTTTATGTACTCACCGGCTTCCACGGCCTCCACGTTACCTTTGGATTGTTACTAATTCTTTCTGTGCTTTGGCGATCACGCCAGCCGGGGCATTATTCCAGCAAATCCCATTTTGGGGTGGAAGCGGCGGAGTTGTATTGGCATTTCGTCGATGTAGTTTGGATTGTTTTGTTTATCTTGGTTTACTTGCTCTGATGTAAAGACCGTAGGAGCTAAAGCAAAACGACTCTGGTGATAGGTTAATTTCGTGGCATGATGGAGAATCAGGCTGGCACTCCCCAGGTTCGCCATCACCTGAAGTCAAATAACCAAGGAAATTCTTGACCACTACCATGAGTTTACTGGAAATCACCGACGCTGAATTTGAGCAGGAAACCCAAGGGCAAACTAAGCCAGTGTTGGTTTATTTTTGGGCTTCCTGGTGTGGGCCCTGTCGGTTGATGGCCCCCGCTATCCAGGCGATCGCCAAGGATTATGGCGATAAGCTCAAAGTGCTCAAGTTGGAAGTGGATCCCAACCCCACTGCCGTGGCCCAGTGCAAAGTAGAAGGGGTCCCTGCCCTGCGTTTGTTTAAAAAGAATGAACTAGTGATGGCCCATGAAGGGGCGATCACCAAACCCAAATTGCTCGAATTGTTGAAACAGGAATTGGATTTTGTTTAGGACGGTGCTGATTGCCCAAAGCACCCCTAACTGACCAGAGCTATTTGTCAATAATTTTCCCTCTCCAACCATGGCCGCTCCGATTAAGCCTTTCTACTTCGACATCAGCGACGACGAAATTGAATTTTTTTTGGACGGGGCCAGGCAAATCCTCAAATCCGGCAGCCTAATTCTGGGCAACCATACCCGGGAATTTGAAACTGCCTTTGCAGAGTTTGTCGGTACAAAACACGCCATTTCAGTTAATAGCGGCACTTCGGGATTGGAAATTCTTCTGCGATTGAAACAGGCGAAAAATACCACTGTACTTGTGCCCACTAACACAAATTTTGCCACCGTTGCTTCTGTGTTGCGGGTGAACAGTGACGTGCAGTATTTGGACATGGATCCCAAAACCTTTGCTCCCTCCCTGGCCATGGTCAAAGAAGCGGTGGAAGGCAACAGTTACCCCAAACCCTTGTCCGGTGTCTTTTGGGTGCATATCGGCGGCGTAATTTCCCCCGAATTCCCCGCAGTGATGGACTACTGCCATAGTCAGGGACTCCATGTTTGGGAAGATACGGCCCACGCCCACGGTAGTCAACTCCAGGGCAAACAGGCGGGCAACTTAGCTGATGGGGCCTCTTTTTCTTTTTTTCCTACTAAAGTAATGACCACCTTTGAAGGCGGCATGGTCACCCTCAACGACGACGAGGAAGATACCATTGCCCGTTCATTGCGGAATCAGGGAAAACGGGGCATGAATTTTGGCGGTCTGCATACGGATTTTGGCAATAGCACCCGCATGACGGAAATCCATGCTCTGCTGGGACAAATTCATCTGGCTAAACTGGAGAGAATGTTGGCCACTAGGCAAAGGGCCTACGAACTAATCACAGCCCCCCTCAGGGAAGCGGGCGTTGAATTTGTTTCCACCGACCACATGGAGCGGGCTAGTCAGTACAAATTAATAGTATTGTTACCAGAAGGTAAAACCCCAGCCCAAATGAAAGACGCTCTGGCGGCAGAAGAGATTTATTTAGGGGGTACGGTGTACGAAATTCCCTGTCATTTGCAGCCGGTATTCAAAGATGTGTGTCCCGGCAAATCTTTTCCCAATGCGGAAACTTGGTGTCCCCGTCACATTTGTCCTCCTTTAACCTCCGGTACTACTGCAGAGGAAGCGGCCAGGGTGGGGGAAGCATTGGTGCGCCATTTAAAGTCCTAAATTTCTTGCTCAGGAACATTGTGGCCTAATTTTAGCTGGCGATCGCCTCTGCCTCTTCCGTGTGATTGCCCCTTAATAAACTGGAAATTTCATCGCTATATTTAAAAAACTCTGGTTCCCGCTTGATTTTATAAGTGCGATTTTTGGGAGTTTCTTCATCCCCCGGCAGGTTGATGGTCAGTTCCCGTTGAATGGTGCCCGGACGGGAGCTCAACACATAGACCCGTTGGGCCAGAAATACAGCCTCTTCAACGTCGTGGGTAATCATCAGAATGCTACATTGCAGTCTTTGCCAAATGTCGATTAGATATTCATGCATCCTTTCCTTGGTTTGAATATCCAACGCCCCAAAGGGTTCGTCCATTAACAAGACCTTCGGATGGCAGGCTAAAGACCGGGCGATCGCCACCCGTTGCTTCATGCCCCCTGACAATTCCCTGGGATAGGCCTGGGCAAAATTAACCAAACCCACCACATCTAAATAATAGCTAGCAGTGTCAAACCTTTCCTTTTGGGAACAGCCTTGGAGTTTCAGTCCAAACTCAACATTTTCCTGCACTGTCATCCAAGGAAAAAGACTGTAGTGTTGAAAAACCATGCCCCGGTCAGCCCCTGGCCCCGTTACTTTTTGTCCATCCACATTGATGGTGCCGGAAGTGGGAGTATCTAAACCAGCAATTAACCTCAAAAGAGTCGACTTGCCGGAACCAGAAGCCCCCACTGCACAAACAAATTCCCCGGTTTCAATGTGCATATTGATATTTTTTAGGGCCACCACTGAACCCCGTTTGCCGACAAAAATCCGATTCAAGTCAGTTATTTCTAGATGCATAATTTTTACCAGTTACAATTAATTTGATGATTGGGCAATGATCATAAAAATGCTAAATCACTGTTCCAAAGACCATTTACAGGTGAGTCTGAGGATGAGGCGAAATGATAAATCCAAAGCAAAGCCAATTAAGCCCAGAACTATTAAGCAGGCAAAAATTTCATCAGTTTTCAAAAATTTCTGAGCTAGCAAAATACGTTTCCCTAAACCGTTATCCGCCGCCACCAATTCCGCCACCACCACCAAGTTCCAAGCCGCCGCCATATTGATCCGGAATGCGTCAAGAATATTAGGGATAATGTAGGGGGTAATAACCTTAAATAAAACTTGTTTCCGTAATCCCCCCAGGGTATAGGTAACTTCAATTAACTCCTTGGGGATAAACTTGACCGCATCCATAATCATCAGGGTATTAAAAAATATTGTCCCAATGAAAATCAAGGCAATTTTTGAAGCTTCATCAATGCCGAGATAAATAATTAACAGCGGAATAAAAGCTGGGGCTGGCATATAACGCACCACGCCAATAATTGGCTCCGTTAAACTGCGTATGCTAGGAAATGTGCCCATTAAAATCCCTAAGGGAATAGCCACCAATCCCCCTAAAAAAAATCCCCCTACCACTCGACCAAAGCTAGTCAGGGAATCTTGGATTAAAAATCCATCATTAAACAATTCTATTAAGGCTTGAACTACTGACTGGGGGGAAGGGAGAAAAACATCACTCACAGTAGGTAAAGATGAAAGCAAGGCCCACAATACCAAGGGAATGATGATCGATAAGGACATTAAGGACCATTTGAGCGATTCCGGTATTTCTCCACCAATGCGCCAAAAAACGGTGGGTTGTAGAGATTTTTTAGGGGAATAATTTGGTAACTTATCTTGGGCAATAGTCATAATATTAGGGAAGTTGATTGGTTAACAGAGTGAACAAATTGTCACAAAAAAAATCAAAATCCCTCCGATTACTCATTAAAGAAGGCAACTTAAGCCTAAGCTTGACCAGCTAATGTTTTAACAAACTGGGAGTCAAGGATTTTATTTAAGTCAGGAGACTGTTTAATAAAGCCGACTTTAATCATGAAATCTGCCATTTTTTGGGCGGCAAAAGGCATGTGGACCATGCTATCTCCGGGACTAAAAGCTTCTAAGTTTTCCTCCAGAGTCAAAAAGCGGGTGCCATCTTTAAATAGTTGCAGTTCCTCTTGGCTTACCCCTGCCCGTTTGGCCATAATTTCATCGGATTTTTCAGGATTTTCTTCCATGAACTTACGAATATCAAACCAAGTGTTGACTAAAGCTTGAACCTGCTCTGGCTTTTCTTGAATTAATTTTTCCGTCACTACTAAAAGGTCGGGAATGGCTCCGGGAAATTCAGCGGAAGTAACTAATTCTTTGGAACCTTCTCGTTTGAGAGCCGTTAACCAAAAGGGAGGAAATGCCCCCACTGCGTCCACCTGTCCCGCCGCAAAGGCCGCCGCCGCCGCCCCAGTTTCTAGGGGTTTGATCACGACGTCGTCCCTGGTCATGCCTTCCCGTTCCAGGGCTAAACTAAGCAAAAAATCATCCACTACCCCTTCTTCGATCGCCACGGTTTTGCCTTTGAGATCCTGAACAGTATTAATATCGGCGGTGACAATAATCTTGTCGTTGCCAGCGGAGTTGTCGTTAACCAGTACGGCTACTTCTCCGTTGACCGCTTCCCCGGCAAAGGAAATGGTGTCGTTCAGGGTTTGACTATTGCCGTCCAATTGTCCCGCCGCCAGGGCCTGCATGGATTCCAGATAACCATCAAACCATTTCATTTCTACGTTGACCCCATTTTTGGCAAATAGGCCTTCTTCTTCGGCGATCGCCCAGGGCCACCAACCAGCCCAGTTGCTGTAACCAATAACGATGGGAGGCCCTTCGGGGGTGGGGGTAGGGGATTGGGATTGCTCTGGAGTTTGGGCACAACTAACGGTCAAAAGTATCGTACTACAAAAAATTAAAATTAAAGAAATTAAACTACGTCTCGGCATCAGAAGTTCCTCCACTAATAACTGTTACTATATAGAGCTAAAAAGCAAAATTTTACTGTGTTGATTTTGACCTTTTAAATTAGGATTTAAACATTAGCGATGGCAGGGACTTTGATTTGCTGTTTAACCCAACTAAACCAAGTAGCTAAACCTTCTCCGGTTTTAGCGGACACAGGAATGATGGTTACATGGGGATTCATAGAACGGACATTGGCGGCTAATTTTTCTAAATCAATGTCTAAATGGGGCATTAGATCAATTTTGGTAATTAACAAACAATCTGCTTCCTGAAACATGATGGGATATTTCAGGGGTTTATCCTCTCCCTCCGTGATGCTCAACAGAGCAACTTTGGCATGTTCCCCCACTTCAAATTCCGCTGGGCATACCAAATTTCCGACATTTTCGACCAGCACTAAATCAAATTCCTGGGGATTATAATCCTCTTTAAAACGATGGATCCCCCCCGCCACCATTTTGGAGTCTAAATGACAGGAACGGCCGGTGTTAATGGCAATTACAGGACTACCATGTTGCCGCAGACGATCGGCATCTAATTCGGTGGTCATATCCCCTTCAATTACGGCCATTTTTAACTCACCTTGGAGGGCCGCCAGGGTTTTTTCTAACAGGACGGTTTTGCCTGCTCCTGGGCTACTCATTAGGTTTAGACAAGTAATTCCCCAGTCATCGAAGTGTGCTCTATTATGGTCTGCCCCAGCCTGGTTGGCATGGAGCAAATTCAGACCGATCGCCGTGTCAATGGATTGGTGCATAGTTTTTTGGCGGTAAAAGTGGACAAGTTAATAAAAAAATTTGGTCTCGGTGGGTTAGGATTTAAACCGGAGTGCATTGATGATGTTCAATGCGGTCAATTTTTAGCTCTCGCCCAGAGCGAATATCCTCCATAGGCGATCGACAGGTTGGGCAAGAATATTGCGAACCAATTTCGGGGCGATATTCCGCTTGACAGGGGTGGCAATAGGCAACTAAAGGCACATCTTTGATCGCTAATTCCACTCCCTCCAAAAAGGTTTGCTTGGTCTGCACTTCAAAAGCAAATTGCAAACTCATTGGTTCCACGCAGGTGAACTGACCCACAAGAAGGTGGATCTTGGTAATTTTGGGTTTTACAGTTTGTTGATCAAACCAATCCTGAACGGTCATAATCAGGGCTTTGGTCATGTCTGTTTCATGCATTTTTGCCTCTCCCAAAGGCGATCGCCGATTATTTTGGAGCCATAAATTTGGCAATGACTAGTCAAGTTAAACTTATTATTGCCAAGGCTGATCAACTTCCATGTTGGCTTCCGCATGGATATAGGCAGGTTTTTCTTTACGGGGTAGTTGTTCTGAGACTACGAGGTGGGCCATGGTGTCGCAAATTACCCTGGTGGCCATCAAGGAAGTCATATCGCTGATGTCGTAGGGAGGGGAAACTTCCACCACTTCCATACCACAAACATTAGTTTCGCGAATAATACGTTTCAATAAGTACAAAGCCTCCCTGGGCAATAAACCGCCGGGTTCTGGCCAGCCGGTACCGGGGACAAAGCCCGCATCAATGCAGTCAATATCAAAACTAATCCAGACACAATCAGTGCCATCGGTGGCCCGGGCAATGGCGAAGTCCGCCGCCGCATCTAAGCCCATTTCGGTAATATCGGTGACGGTCAAGATATTGGTGGCCCTTTCCCGACAAACTTTCACTCCCTGCCGGGGTACTTGCCAGCCGCCAATGCCCAATTGGACTAAATTCTTGGCTGGGGCGTTGGCCATGTTGGTGGCATGGAACCAGGGACAGGTATGCATCCGTTCGTCTAAATCCGTTTCCTGGGTATCCACATGGCGATCGAAATGGATGATGCCAACTTTTTTATCCCCCAGGTGGCGGCAGATGCCCCGCACGGTGGGAAAACCAATGGAATGGTCACCGCCCAGAATAATCGGAAAGGCCCCAGAGCTGAAAATGTGGGCAATACCTTTGGAAATTTGGTCAAAGGATTTTTCGTTGTTGGCGGGAATGGTGAAAATGTCCCCCACGTCACAGAGGCTAATTTGCTCCCGTAAATCCACCCCCATTTCAAAGTTGTAAGGGGTATAAAGGGCCGAAATACGACGAATGCCCTGGGGACCAAAGCGGGTACCCGGTCGATAGGTGGTCCCGGAATCATGGGGCACTCCGACGATCGCCACGTCGTAATTGCCGACGTTACGGACATCCTCCACATAGGGAGCTTTCATGAAGGTGTTAATGCCCGCATAGTGGGGCAGTTCCCCCCGGGAAAAGGTGGGAATGGAGCGGTCTTTAATGCTGGCGGCGGCTTCTAAACCATAGGTCAGCCCTTGATCAACTTCCTGTTGCCAACCGGTTAGGGGTAACCGAGTTTCCTTCAATAGGGCTTCTTCGGCCTCAGAAGGGGGAGGGAATGGGGTGGCATCGCTCATAAGTAGTTACTCAGCTATAAAACAAAATTTGCCCAGGAGTTATTAATGACACCCAAGCACTGGTCATTAAAGTCTCCCGGGCTTTTGTCCCGCCGTGTAGCTAGTGGCAAAAATTTTTACAAAACCTAGCCTGTTTCTCTCGGACCAGCCATTCCCCACATCCGGGAATCGGAACCCTAGAAACAATATCCCCTACCCTAGCTAGGGATGATCAACTTGACTGTGTTCTTTGCTACTTTTTGTTGGCGATCGCCAAACCGCAGTGTAAAGTTTTACATCAGCTTTTGCCCCATGGCCAGGGATTGGTCATAACTTTGCGATAACCTGAATAGGGAGAAAAATCAGAAGTCTAACACCGGCGGTGTGGTTGCCAATTAACCTAACTACCCAGCAACACGAACTCAATCAAAATTGCCTAGCCAATGCAAGAAGCTGCCATCCCATCCAATGAACAGCAGCGCTTAGCCCATCTACAGAATCTCAACATTCTTGATACGCCAAGCGATGAGAAGTTTGAGCGCATTACTCGGCTATTGTGTCGGGTATTGGATATGCCAGTGGCCGCCATTTCTTTGATCGATGAAAATCGCCAATGGTTTAAATCCATTCGAGGCTCGGACCTAACCGAAACTCCCCGCGTTATTTCCTTTTGTGCCCACACAATTTTGGAGGATCGCACCCTAATTATCCCCGATGCCCTATCCGACCCCCGTTTTGCCGATAATCCCCTGGTGATAGATCCGCCCCACATCCGATTTTATGCTGGTCATCCCCTAAAAATGCTGGATAACATTCATGTGGGCACCCTCTGTGTCTATGACACAAAGCCGAGGGAAATGTCCGACGACGATATTCAGTTTTTAGAAGACCTGTCAGTTACCGTAGCCAATGAGCTAAAGGCCTACATGCTTAAGAGCTTCTTTACGGTTTAGTAGGGTACAAATTCAGTCATAGCAAAAAAGTTAGGAACTGTAGGGATGGAAGCTAAATTACCGCAAAATGAGGAGCAACGCCTGACCGTTTTAAGGCAACTCAACATTCTGGATACTCCAATCGAAGAGAGATTTGAGCGCATTACCCGTATGGTCTGCCGGTCTCTCAAAGTACCCATCGCCGCTGTATCGATGGTTGATGAATCACGCCAGTGGTTTAAATCCATTCAAGGACTAAGCGCTGCCGAAACTCCCCGGGAAATTGCCTTTTGCGCCCACGCCATTCTGAAGGATGAATTGCTCTTGGTCAAAGATGCCACCCAGGATGAACGTTTTGCCGATAATCCTTTGGTAACCAATGAGCCTTTCATCCGATTTTATGCTGGTTATCCCCTTAACTTGGGTCAAGACTTCCATGTGGGAACCCTCTGTGCCATTGATCGGGTGCCCCGAGATCTGTCGGTGGAAGAGCAAGAAATCCTCTACGACCTTTCCAAAATGGTGGAGTCCGAACTAGCGGCGATCGCCCTGTCCGAGGCTCAAATGCAGTTAATTCAAGAATTGGACGAACTTGAAAGGGTGGCCATGCTCGATAGCCTGACCAGACTATGGAATCGCTTGGGTATCGAAACCCTACTACAACGGGAGTGGGACTACGCCACCCGCAAAAATTCCCCCATTGCCATTGTCATGATTGATTTTGACAACTTCAAACAGATCAATGATCAATACGGTCATCTAGTGGGCGATGAGGTTCTACAGGGTAGTTCACGTTTAATCATTTCCGCACTGCGTTCCTATGATGCTTTGGGAAGATGGGGAGGAGATGAATTTATGCTTATCCTGCCTGGTTCCAGCCGAGAACAAACCGCCCTACTCCTAGAAAGAATTCAAGCCACCATTGCCCAAAATCCAGTGCCCACGACCGCAGGGCCAATGACAATCAGTTTGAGTATGGGGGGAGTGGGAGTCAGTGTGTTTGCCAAGCAGGGTGAAGCAGTCAAGTATTGGGTGGAACAGGCAGATAATCAGTTGATGAAGATTAAGCGCCTTGGCAAGGGCAATTTTCGGTTGGCAGAATAATAAATTATAACTAATTTGATTATATTCCCAGAGTCTTTCAATGGAATTTAATTCAGGAAAATAAGAGGGATGAAAAATAGTAATAATATTTTCAGACCATTCAATATTCCGATCAATATGATAAGTCAGTTAGTATTTGTATTACAGGTTTTAGGTTTGTTAAAAGTCTCTATTTCTTCTGAATTTTGCTTATAATGGCGAGAACAACGGCCTTTTAATTTTGCCTGTAACTCATATCTGACAATACGATATACAGTCTTGTAAGTAACTTGAACACCTTGTTTTTTTAGCTATTCTGTTATGGCTTAGTAACTCTGAAATCCTTGTCCTTGTGACAATTTCTTTTTTAAGATAATCATTATATCAGGAGGGATTGACCTTGGTTTTCCGGGTTCTTTTTTCCTTTCCAACAATGTTTTCAGTCCCCCCTCCCTGTATTGCTTGAGCCAGCGACTTATTGTTGTTTCACTTTTATTTAATTGTTAACAAAGTTCTTAGCGATTCTTAGCTTTTTTTTGAGTAATAATAGCATCCGCAATTCAGCTTAATTTAAAACATCTTTTTCATGTCGTATACGCTGTAGCAATTATTCCTTATTTTCTGTTATATTAATTTGCAAAGGACTAGCCATTTGTTTTTCCTCAATTCTCTCGCATCCTTTACCAAAATCATTGTATTATTAAGCTCATCTTTACAAAGACTTGGTATAAGTCTAACTAGAGCTTGAAATTCTCCATCATTTCCCACTAATCATAGGTTTGAATAAGCACAAAAGTCTTATTATTCCCATCCCACCTTTCCCAGACCATGGCCTACTCTCCCCGCCCACTGCCCCCCCGTTCACTCCCCGTACCAGCCACCGTTAGCCCCGCATTGAAAGAGGCGATCGCCCAGCCGTTGCAGGGGGCCATGGAAGCGATCAAACAGGTACCGGCCCTGGAAGATAAGCAAGCTTGGCAAGACTTGATTAATAGCTATGACCAAACCAGCGAGGTTTTATTTCAACAACTAAGACAACAATTTCCGGTGACCTTAACCCAGGAAAGCATTGCCGGGGTGAATGTTTATCGAGTGACTCCCCCGGTAATTAGTCCAACCAATGGCCAGAGAATTTTGGTGCATCTCCATGGCGGGGGCTATGCTTTGGCCGGAGGAGAATTGGCCACTGGGGAAGCAATTTTAGCGGCCCATTACGGCCAGATTGAAGTGATTAGCATCGATTACCGTCGACCTCCAGACTATCCTTTTCCCGCGGCCCTAGACGATGCTTTGGCTGTGTGGCGGGAGTTAGTAACAATCTATGAAGTTAGCCGCATGGGTCTGTTTGGTACTTCTGCCGGAGGCGGCCTATTGTTGGCTCTGGTTTGTCAACTGCGGCAACTTAATTTACCCCTACCAGCGGCGATCGCCCCCCTGTCCCCCTGGGTGGATTTGACCAAAACTGGAGATACCTACTTCACCAATGAATATGTTGACCGCACTGCCATCAGCTACGGCGGTTTACTGGCAGGTTTAGCCCAACTCTATGCTGGGGAATTGCCCCTTAACCATCCTTTTATTTCTCCCCTTTATAATGATTTAGAAGGCTTACCCCCCACCCTGCTCATTAGTGGCACCAGGGATTTAGTCTTGAGCGATACTGCTAGACTGCAAAGAAAGCTGCGGCAAAACAATAGGGTAGTAGATTTTCAACTATTTGAAGGGCTTTCTCATGCTGAATATCTCTACCAATTTGACGCACCGGAATCAGCAGAAGTTTTTGGGGAACTGAGCCAATTTTTTAACCGGCATTTACAATAGTAAAAGGGAGATAGTTTGTTATCTTGGGGGGGAAACAATTCCGTTTTTGCCCTTTGCTCTGCCCAGGAAGCGTTAATTATGTCTAACCGCCCAGGAAAGTTGTTTTTTGCCGGTTTGATGGGTTTGGCCCTGGCTTTTCCCTTTGGCATCTCCCCCTCCTATAGCTCCACGGTCAAATCTTCTTCCCAGTTAATCGCCCTCAAATTTCCCCAAGCTAATACTGACCGGGGACAAACGGTCACCAGTGGCGGCGGGGGAGTCAGACAAACTAGTGGTGGTAGTTGTTTAAATGAGGCCAAATTACCCTTTCAGCTTTTAATTCCTGGCGACTATAACCAAGGCAGCGGTTTCCACAATACTGCTAGCAAAGAGACTTTTATTTACGCTTATGTGCCTCCCCAGCCAGGACTGACAGCCCAGGTACAGTTGGCAGATCCCATTACTAAGGAGCAAAACCAAACAACTTTCACCGTGTCCAAGGAAGGGGGGATTGTTCGTTTCCCCGTTAGCTTGCCGGATAATGTCATTGAGGACAATTTTTATAATGTTACTTTGACCCTTATTTGTGATGCTAATAACACCGAGGACAATCTCACAGTGGAGTTGACGGTGAATTACACTCCCCTAGACCTGTCTCCCACCAACCCCGATTCTTCCCTAGCAAAGGCCGCTTTTTATGCCGAACAGGGCCTATGGTTGGACGCCCTCAATGCCCTAGCGGCGATCGCCAAGGAGGAACCCCAGGAATGGCAGGAATTTCTGGAGTCGGGGGGATTTGCGGCCTGGGCGGAGGCTCCGGTGGTGGAGTGTTGCCAAATGGTCAATACGTCTGCCTCGGCTAACTGACCCGAGGGGAAAATCAAAGGAAATACCAGAGAAGATTAATGGGTTGGAGTATACCGTCAGCTTGGAAAAAGTTTCTTTGGCAGTCTCGGGGGATCTGGATTGCGACCCCCACGGTGACGGCTATGGTAGTTTTGCTCCGCTTCACCGGCATTTTACAGGTGTTGGAATGGCAGAGCTACGATGCGGGGGTAAGGCTTTTACCAAGGCACGAAGATGATCGCATTGTCATTGTGGGCATTGATGAACAGGACGTTACCTACCTCAACACTCCGATCATTGACGACCAACTGCTGGCAAAAATCCTCACTAAGCTAAAGGAACAGCAACCAGCGGCGGTCGGGCTGGATCTCTATAGGGACTTACCCCTGCCACCGGGCACAGAGGAGTTAGCGGGAGTATTCACCAGCACCCCCAACTTGGTGGGCATTGAAAAAGTCGCAGGCAAACCAGGCATTGAAACGGTCAGTCCCCCGCCCTTATTGAAAGAAAATAATCAGGTGGGCGCTAATGATTTAATTATTGACGCTGATAACATTGTCCGCCGGGGTTTTATTTATTTGGTGCGGGATGGGGAACCCCACTACAGCTTTGGGCTACACCTAGCTTTGCGCTTCCTTGATAATGTCGGAATTGGGCCGGAGGCCATCAGCGAAGGCAGTGACGACTTCCGTTTAAATGAAGTGGTGTTTTCCCCCCTCCAGGCCGATAGCGGTGGTTATATCCGGGCTGATGACGGTGGTTTCCAGTTACTAATTGATTATCAATCAACCTTTCCCCAGGTTTCCCTCACCGATGTGTTGACGGACAAATTGCCGTCGGACTGGGGTAAAGACAAAATCATCCTGCTGGGGAAGGTGGGGGAAAGCTTTAAAGACCTATACTTCACCCCCAACAGCAATACATTGGGACTGTCTCGCGCGGTGCCTGGGGTAGAGATCCATGGCAACATCATTAGTCAAATCATTAGTGCGGGGGTTGACGGTCAACCGTTGCTCAAAAGTTGGTCTGAGCCGTTGGAATGGCTTTGGGTCGCGGTCTGGTCTTTCCTGGGGGCGGTAATTACCTGGCAGTTGCGCTATGCTACCCGACGTTCCGGGGGGCAGTGGCTACCGATCGCCGCCATTGTGGGCAGTTTAGGATCTTTACTGGCCATTACCTATGGGGCCTTGGTGATGGGATGGTGGCTACCGTTTATTCCCCCGATGTTGGGTTTATTAGGGTCAGGAGTATTTATTGTCACCTGGATGGCCCGGGCGGGGGTGCAGGTGCGCAACACCTTTGGTCGTTACTTGACCGATCAGGTGGTGGCCACCCTACTAGAAAATCCCGAAGGTCTCAAAATGGGTGGCGATCGCCGTCCAATCACCATCCTCACTTCAGATTTAAGGGGATTTACTAGCACCTCTGAAGGCCTCAACCCCGAGGAAGTGGTTAAGGTGCTGAACATCTACTTTGGCAAAATGGCCGATGTCATCACCAACCATGGCGGCACTATTGACGAATTTATGGGAGATGGTATTTTGGTTCTGTTCGGAGCCCCCACTTCCCAGGGCGATGATGCTCTGCGGGCGGTGGCCTGTGGGGTGGAAATGCAACTGGCCCTAAGGGAAGTCAATCAACAGGTGACGGGGCTGGGCTTACAACCCCTAGAAATGGGCATTGGCATCAATACCGGCGAAGTGGTGGTGGGCAACATCGGCTCTGAAAAGCGCACTAAATATGGCGTGGTGGGAGCCCAGGTCAATCTTACCTATCGCATTGAGTCCTACACCACCGGGGGACAAATTTTTATTTCCTCCACTACCCTAGAGGCCGCTGGCGATCGGGTTCAAGTCAACGGCCATAGAACGGTGCAACCTAAAGGAGTTAAAGATCCTGTGGTCATCTGGGACGTGGCTGGCGTAGGAGAACCCTATAATCTTTCCCTCGCCGTGGAAGAGCAAAAGTATTTATCTATTCCAGAGCCCCTATCGTTAGAATACGTCTGTCTGGAAGGAAAACACATCACCGACGCGGTAATAACCGGTACATTGCGGAAAATCTCCGCTAAGGGGGGGTTTATACAGATTTCCCCAAATCAGCACTGTCCAGAAAGTCTAACCAATATTAAAATTAACCTTAGGGAGACGGGGGCGCCAGCGACGGCACTCTACGCTAAGGTATTAGATTCAATCCCCGGAGAGAGCCACGGTTTTTACGTCCACTTTTCTGCAATGCCCACCGACATCGCTCAGCGTTTTCATCAACTCTATCAAGGAGCACTGGCCCAGCCCACGGCCATTGCCTCTGCTAAGGGGGGCTAGATTGTGGCCGCTAACCTAACCTTTCTTGGCTCCGGTTCTGCATTCACGGTGGGGGCGGATAATTTTCAATCTAATGCCATTCTCACCCTCGATAACGGCAAAAAATTTCTGATCGATTGTGGTACCGACATTCGTTTTTCCCTCCATGCCCTCGGCCTTAGCCACCAAGACATTACAGACATCTACGTCAGCCATCTCCACTCAGATCATGTGGGGGGGTTGGAATATGTCGGCTTTACCACCATGTTTGATCCTACCTGTGGTAAACCAAATTTATATTTGAGCCAGGACATTGCGGCGGATTTATGGGAGCGTTCCCTCGCCGGAGGGATGGAAGCCATTGAAGGGGGAATGACCAATGTTGATAATTATTTTCAAATCCATGCTTTGGGGCCAGGGGAAACTTTTACCTGGGAAAAGATCACTTTTCAATTAATTAAACTCAACCATGTGGATACAGGGTCGATGTTAATGCCTGCCTATGGTCTTTTTTTCACAGTCAATCACTCCCAAGTTTTCTTCAGCAACGACACCAAATTTAGCTACGATCGCCTGCAGGACTATTTCCATCGGGCCGATATCATTTTCCATGATTGCGAAATTTCCCCCTATCCTAGCCCTGTCCATGCCCACTACAACGAATTGCGGAAACTTCCCGCCGCTATCAAAGCTAAAATGTGGCTCTATGGCTACCAGCCGGGGCCCTTACCTCCCGCGTTGAAAGATGGCTTTCTTGGCTTTGTGAAGCGGGGTCAACGGTTTGAGCTAGTTTGACTTTCATCACCGGAGGCGAGTTCTAGATGGGATTTTGTGGAGTTTTAGCTTTAGTGAACGGAAAACCCCACTCTGTAATCACTCTGTAATCTTTGATTCAAGTCAAAAACTAATATTCATCCGTCGGCCGGCTAGTCCAACCAGTGAACGCTCCCAGGGTAGGGGCTGTGGCCTGGGGTTGAATACCCGCCACCATGTCATCCCAAGTGCCGGTTTGGGTAATCACCGTGTTGGAAGTGTTGGATCCACATCCCCCGGAATTACTCACCTGCCGGACCATGACCGTACCTCGCACACCGCCATTGCCGCCACTGCCAGACACCCCATACTCATAATTAGGACCGAGAATAAAGGCATCCATAAATGACCCACCAGCTAGGCAAATTTTCGGCAAATTACTCAAATTACTGGGCAGAGGAGCGCGACCATAAATATTAAAATCCGTCACTACATAATTACTGCAAGGAGTTTTGGCGCCGGTCGCTTCGTAGGGTATGGGGCACTCATGGACAATTTTGCCATTTCCCCCCAGGTCAAGATTGCCGGTCAAATGGAAAATAACCATGAAACGTTCACCACGGTTGGGATTGGTCACCCCAGCAACAGTGGGACGGGTATCTAGAGTCTCCACTCGCATTTCCTTGCCGCCTCCAAGGCTAATGGAACTGACGCAGTAAATATAGGCGGGCAAAGTATTACCGTTGTTTAAGGTGATATTGGTCCTAGCGTCAGTGTAGATGTTGTTGCCATCCCGCTGGGGCAAGGTCACATTGGCGTTAATGTTGCCCAGATTGTTACAACTGCCTGGTGCTGGGGGCAAAGCCGGCATATCGGCATTGGTGTACTTGGCAGTGTAAGTGCTTCCAGAGGGAAAGCTTACCCCTCCTAAATTGCCGCTACAGTCGTTTACAAGCACGTCCCCTGCAATGGTATTGTTGCCTGCCACGCTACCAGTGCTGGTGTTGGTAACCCATAAACCAGGAATGTTAAAGTTGTCCGGGGGCCCTGGTTTGATGGGGATTTTTACTTCAACCCGGGAGACGGCCGCACTCGGTTGCCCTGGATTGACAGAGCCTTCCACCGTTAACACTCCCACTCCGCCATTGGGGACGGGAACTTTACCGGGGGGCAAGACCGCACCACTGGCATCTGTATATTTGTAGCCAACTAAACGGAAACGCCCTTGGGGTAAAGTCTGCCAATCAGCGGAATTGGAAATGGCACGGACATCGGTTAGGAAAGCATCGTCGATTAATTTACAGGCCACATTATTACCTGACCAGTTGCGAATTTGGGTTTCAGTTAAATTTTGCCAATTGGGGACAACAGTTCCAGTGCCGGTGCTGGTGTCTGTACAACTCTGTCCTGATGTTCGCAGGGGTAAATCTCGGCAAGCAGGGAGGGTGGCCAAAAAACGTCTTTGGGGTTCGTTGAGCAGATTGGTAACCCTTGCTACACCGGCTTCGGCCGCATTTTGGGCTTGGGAAGTGGCGGCTTTGTTGATGGAGTCATTTTGTTGAAACATTGACCTCTGCATGATGACAATGCCAATGACCGTCAGTACCAGACCGACCATGATCACCATGGGCATGACAAAACCACGGCTATTAGCAGGACGGCGGTGGGCAAAAATTATTAAGCGGAAAAATTTTTCAGGATTCATAAGGGGTACCCAACCTAACTCAGGGAGCTTCTTCAGCCCATTAAAATTCTGATCGGGTTTACTGGGCTACCTTCCATTATCATTGGGATTGAAGCAATGGCAAGCTAATTTTTATGACGGCGATCGCCAAAAGTAAAGATAATTCAGCAATTACCGAAGGCCACTACAAACCCTAATTTAAAGTTCAGTAAATATAGCTAGAAAAGCCAAGCATTTTTGACAAAGTACTATTTAAATAGCACAAAGAGCGGGGTTATGCGTTCCGCTCAGGATTGAGATTGAATGATCTACGACGGGCTGTCAAACATTGTGATACCATGGGCAAAAGAAAGGAAAAACGTCCCCGATCGCCTTTTGTAGCATGGAGTAGGGCGTTGCCCCGACCCGTTCAACCACGAGTCCCTATAGATGAAATTGCCAAGAAGTATGCCTAAAAAGTTCTTAACAGTCCTCGCTGGCCTTTTGCTAGTGGTCTCCAGTTTCTTTTTGTCCGTTAGCCCCGCCGCCGCCGCCAGTGCAACGGTAAAAATGGGTTCTGACGGTGGAGCCCTCGCCTTTGAACCCAGCACCGTCACCATTAAAGCCGGGGACGAAGTCAAATGGGTTAACAACAAGCTCTCTCCCCACAATGTTGTCTTTGCCGCTGGCGATGGTGTAGACGATGCCGCCGCTGCTAAACTCTCCCACAAAGGTTTGGCCTTTGCCGCTGGCGAAAGTTTCACCTCCACCTTCACTGAGCCTGGCACCTACACCTACTACTGTGAACCTCACCGCGGGGCTGGCATGGTAGGCAAAGTTGTCGTTGAGTAATAGTTAATAGTCATCCGTTGTTGATTTAAGCCCAATGCCATGGGGCCTATCTCTAACTCCCTCAGCTTCCCCAAATAGTAGGGAAAATAAAATCTCCCTTGCTGATCGGGGATTGGGGGCAACGGATCGAAAGTCTACAAAACAGATTCTTTACTAAAGCCATCTACTTAGAAAAACTTCTGCGTTTTGGCGATCGCGTCTTCTAACCAAGGTGCGATTTTTTGTCTATTAGTTTGTACGTTAATGCTCTTTTGTTGCTTGATTTCGCCCAAGCTTTTCCTGATATTTGGGATCTTCCGTGCCCAAAATTTTATCCCAGAAAGTGAAATATAATCCATAGTTGGCGTTGTGTTTGAGGTGATGCAGGGAATGATGGGCCGTGCCAATAAAGTATTTTCCTAACCAATGGTGAGGAAAGGTTAAAGGCAGGCGATCGATACCTAAATGATTAATTACTGACCAAATTGTCATGGTTATTAATATTGCTAATAAAGTGAAAAAATGGAGGGGAATTAAGGAAACAACAACAATTAGAAAAAATGACTGCACGATCGCCTCTGGTAAATCGAAGGCAAAGGAAGTAAGGGGCGTTGGGTAACGAGAACAGTGATGCCCTTGATGGAACAAAGGAAATAATAGGTGGTGGTGGAAAAGGCGATGGGTAAAGTAAAAATAGGTATCTTGTAATAGCAAAACTAAAATATAACTTACGCCTAAATACCACAATCCATGCTGATAGGGATCAAGGTATAAACGATTCATTTTCCAGCCATAACTCGAAAAAATAAAGGCGGCCGCCAGAGCAAAAACCATTGCTGAAATTACAGAAAGTTTTATATCTTTACGAATTGATGACCAGGGAGGAATATTAATTGGGAATTGGCTACTGATTAATGATTGACCCCATGGAGAATAAAAAAACGCATAGGTTCCCCCGGCAATGAGGAAATACCTGAGCAAAATAATGACAAAAAATATAAGTCCGTAAATTCCAAATGAGTGATCCATAAATTAGGCTGATAATGCCATAACAAGTTAATTAATATTTGTCTAAAAGTGCATTTGTGAATTTCTCCAGCATAGGGTGATTTAGAGGGGGGAATCAAAGTTCATCAATCGGTTCCAAAATTTCCCAGCGTAGGTTATGGATATGTAAAGCAAAATCCAAAAAAGTTAGACTAAAGACTAGAATAAAGTTTTTAGCCCTGCTACCATTTTAGTGCTCCGCCATGACCCTTCGATCGCCAGTGGAATTCCAAGATCAATTTGATGTCATCGTGGTGGGGGCGGGCCATGCGGGTTGTGAAGCAGCCTTGGCTACGGCTCGGTTGGGCTGTCGCACCCTACTATTAACCCTCAACCTAGACCGCATTGCTTGGCAACCCTGTAACCCGGCGGTGGGAGGGCCGGCCAAATCCCAGTTGACCCATGAAGTAGATGCGCTGGGGGGAGAAATTGGCAAAATGGCTGACCGCACCTATCTGCAAAAACGGGTATTAAATATTTCTCGGGGGCCGGCGGTATGGGCCCTGCGGGCTCAAACGGATAAGCGAGAATATGCCGCAGTGATGAAAAATATTGTGGAAAATCAACCCAATCTATCCATTCGGGAAGGGATGGTGACGGATTTGGTGCTGGGGCAAAATGATGAGATTCAAGGTGTGCAAACCTACTTTGGCGCCTGCTTTGGGGCCCAGTCTGTGGTGATTACGACGGGGACTTTCCTGGGGGGGAAAATTTGGATTGGCAATAAATCTATGCCAGCGGGGCGGGCCGGCGAGTTTGCCGCAGTGGGATTGACGGAAACCTTGAACACGTTGGGCTTTGAAACGGGACGGTTAAAAACCGGGACTCCGGCCAGGGTAGACCGGCGATCGGTAGACTATAGCAAATTAGAGCCCCAACCCCCCGACGACCAAGTAAGTTGGTTTAGCTTTGACCCGGCGGTATGGGTGGAACGGGAGCAAATGAATTGTTACCTAACCAGAACAACAGCTAAAACCCATCAATTAATTAAAGATAATCTCCACCTGTCCCCCATTTATGGTGGCTTTATTGACTCCAAAGGGCCCCGTTATTGTCCTTCCATCGAAGACAAAATTGTTCGTTTTGCCGATAAAGAAAGCCATCAAATTTTCATCGAGCCGGAAGGTCGAGACATTCCTGAACTGTATATCCAAGGATTTTCCACAGGGCTACCGGAAAATGTGCAATTAGCCATGTTACGAACTTTGCCTGGGCTAGAAAGTTGCGTCATGTTGCGGCCTGCCTACGCAGTAGAATATGACTTTTTACCGGCGACCCAATGCTACCCCAGTTTAATGACCAAAAAAGTAGCGGGGCTATTCTGTGCTGGGCAAATTAATGGCACCACTGGCTATGAAGAAGCGGCGGCCCAGGGTCTGGTAGCGGGCATCAATGCGGCACGCCATTGTCAGGGAAAATCGTTGATCATCTTCTCCCGAGAAGAAAGCTATCTCGGCACTTTAATTGACGATTTATGTACCAAAGATTTGCGGGAACCTTACCGGATGCTCACCAGCCGTTCTGAGTATCGCTTAATTTTGCGTTCTGACAATGCCGATCAAAGGTTAACTCCTTTGGGACGGGACATTGGCTTAATTGACGATCGCCGTTGGAGTCTATTCCAAAACAAACAGAATAACATTACGGCGGAAAAGGAAAGGCTTTACAGTACCCGCATTAAGGAACAGGACGAAGTAGGTAAAGAGATTACCGACTATACCCAACAAAAAATTAAAGGTTCCATCGTTTTGGCAGATTTACTGCGGCGGCCGGGCTTCCACTACCCAGATTTAGAAAAATTTCAGTTAGGGAATGGGGAATTAAAATCAGAAGAAAAAACCAGCGTAGAAATCGAAATTAAATATTCTGGCTACATTAAACGGCAACAAACCCAAATTGAACAGGTGAGTCGCCATAGCCAAAAACGTTTACCGGCCAGTCTTGATTATATGACCATTGAAACCCTGTCTATGGAAGCGAGGGAAAAGTTAAACCAATTTAAACCCCTCACAATTGGCCAGGCCGGCCGCATTGGGGGCGTTAATCCCGCCGACATCAATGCTCTTTTGGTGTACCTGGAAACTCAACTCAGGCGATCGGTTTCCCCCTGAGGCATTTGAATTACGGGCGCAGGGTTTAGAGGCAACTTGATCACCATTGTTGTCCCCTTTTCGGGCACTGATATCACCTGTATGGTTCCTCCCTGGAACTCTACATAGCGTTTAACAATGCTCAGTCCCAAACCAGTGCCGGGCACATTCCCCACATTACTAGCACGGTGGAAAGCTTCAAACAGTTTTTCCCGATCCTGGGGAGGAATGCCAATGCCTTCATCCTGCACTTGGAAAAGTAAGTGATCTTCATCTCTACTAATGTCTAAGGTAACAGTACTGCCCGGAGCTGAATATTTAATTGCATTACTTAAAACATTTTCCAAAGTATGGCGGAGCAGTCTCACATCCACTAGGGAGCGTTCATCAGGCTTGAGATGGTAGTTAAACTCCAGATTGTGTTCACTACCCAAGCCACAGCTAAAATCCTCGATTAAATCGTTCCCTAAGTTCCTTAGGTTAGTATTGTCTAGCTCAATTTCTAGTTTATTGGCGTCGTAGCGGCTGATGGAAAGTACATCATCAATTAACTGTTTTAGCCGTTGGCTAGCATTTTGAATATTATTAATGTAGTGTTGTTTTTTTTCTAAAGAGAGGCGGTCAAAATATTTGGACAATAACTCTCCAAAACCGATAATAGAAGTTAAAGGGGTGCGAAATTCATGGGAAACAATATCGACAAATTGAGTTTTGGCTTCATTTAACTCCCGTTCTTTGACCAATGATCTCAGGGTTTCAATTTCCGCTCGCTTAATGTCGGTAATGTCTTGACCAAATACTACTACCCGAGCAGTGTCCGATAGATCATCCACCAAAAATTCCACCGTTTGCGCCCAAATTTGTGTGCCGTCTTTTTTTTCCATAGAAAAAATAGTCCACTCTCCTAGGTTAAAACGTTCCTGCTCTAGGTTTTCTGCATGTTCTTCTCGGTAAATTTTCTGCCATAGTAGGGGATCTTCATACATTTCCCGAGGAGTGTAACCAGTTAAAGTTTCAAAAGAAGGATTAATGTAATACCATTGACTAAAATTCACCGTTCTCATACCAAAGAAAATTGGCAAATTCTCCACAATACAACGTAGGGTAGCTTCGTTATCTTGAATAATTTGTAACTGCTGTTTTTGCTCAGTTATATCTTGAATTAAGGCAAGTATATTAATTTCATTTTCTGAGGTAATCAGGGCAGTGGAAATTTCAATGGTACGTAAAACTCCATCCCGACGGATAATTTGCCACTCTTCCTTGACCATGTCCATCCCCAAAGTCACCGCCTTCATTCTGGATCTGGCGGCCTTTTGGGGCTGCCCATAGGAATAAAGAGTTTCATACCAGCCATATTGGTTAATTTCTGCTTTACTATAGCCAGTGATGCTTTCCATCATCGGATTCCAAACAGTGAATTGCAAGAAGGGAAACTGCTCAATTTCATGGCAAACAAATAGTCCTTCCACCATTTTTTCCAATAGTTGCTGACGAAAGTAATTTTCCCTTTGCAATTGGGCTTGAATTGTTTTTTGCAGGGTTATATCGTGGACTATGCACTGAACAATCGAATGATTTTCATAGGTAATTACACTGGCAGAAATATCAACGGAAATTAATTCTCCAGATTTTTTTGCAAGTTTGACGTCGGTTAATTCGGCGATTTGTTCTCTTCTAAGAGTGCGCCAAAAGTGTCTTTGCTGGGCATGAAATTCCGGCGGTAATAGTTCAAAGTTTAGTAAAGACTGCCCAATTAATTCTTCTTGGCTATAACCACTTAACTCCACGGCTCGATAATTTACTTCTAGGACAATAAAATCAATCGTGATTAAAATAATTGCGTCGCTGGCATCCCGCACCAGGGCTCGATATTTTGCTTCCTGGGTCGTAAGGGTAATACTCACCTGCTCTTTTTCAATGATTTCCTGTAACAGTTGACTATTGCTAGTTTCCAACTCATTAGTTCTTTCTTCAATCAGCACTTCTAGATTTTCATTAATTGTTTTTAGTTGAAGTTCTGCTTGCTTACGTTCAGTAATGTCAGAAAAAGTAACCACTACCTCCTGAATAGTATTTTCGTTATAAGATTGAGGATAGGCATTAATATATGCCCAAAGTACCCGATCAATATCGGAACGGTAAATCCCCATTTCAAAATTTTTACAAGGCAATTGATTGGCTAAAACCTGGGCCACGGGAAACTCTTCTTTTTTGAGTTTGTTTCCTGTCGCATCAAAAAACATCCACTGTTCATCTTCTATATTTCTGCCTTCTAAATCTGTTAAACCGAGGAAAGCTTCTGCCCTAGGATTGGCATAAACAATTTCGGTATTGGCATTATGCACTATTACTCCATTATCAAGATTTTCCAACAGACGGTAATATTTATCTTTATTTTCCCGCAGTTCATCCTCCATGCGTTTGCGGTCGCTAATATCCCGTAGGGAAACTAATTTTGCCGATTGTCCATACCAAGTAATCTCAGTTACACTAACATCAACGGTATAAATAGTACCATCGTCCACTGATAAGCTAAATTCCGTATTTTCCACTGGGCTGCAAATGGTTCCCACTAGCTCTTCCAAGGTACAGTTGAGCAATTTCACTGCTTGGGCATTGGCATAACAAATATAATTATCTTGGTCTAATACCAATAGCCCGTCGCTAATGCTAGCAAAAATATCTCGGAAATTAGCCTCGCTATTCCTGATAGCCTGTTCTGTTTGAGCCCATTCTGAAATATCCCGACAATCGTAAAGATAAACACCGCCGTTAATGGCAACTTTTTTAAGATTGATGAGTAGAGAGTGAATTTTGCCTTGCTTATCCTGAATGGTGTGCTGTAAATTTTGCAATTCTCCTTTCTCTTTTAGTTCATACTCGTTAATATTAAAATCACCCAGAAGTATTTTAATATTTTCCATGGCATTTACTTCTGCCACAGAATAACCAAAAATTGTGTCAATATTGGGACAAATAAAAGTAAACTTTCCGACCAAATCAGTAACAAAAACAGTATCAGAAATGTTAGCTAAAATCATTCGACTAATTTGTTCTATCTTACTATTATTTTCGTCAACACAAACAGATTTAGCTAAATTTTCTAAGTGACCATCGTAGTATTCTAGGGTTTGTTTCTGCTGAAAAAGTTGTAAATAAATTTTAGCTTTGGTTCGGAGAAAATATTCATTAGGTGGTTGCTCAAGAAAATCAATCACGCCCAAAGTATCGACTTCGGCCATTGCCCTAGTAATGAATCCTTGGCGAGCCAGAAAAATAATTGGCGTTTGTTCCGCCAAGGGAAAAGAACGAATGATTTTAGCGGTATTTAACCCGTCTAACTCATGCATTTCCCCAGCCAAAATCATTAAAGCAAACTCTGTGGTAGCGGCGGTGGCGATCGCCTCTTGGCCAGAGTGAGCTGTGATAATTTCCACCGGTACGGAACCCAGGGCCTGGGACAAGGCAGCAAGATTTTCCTGGTGCTCATCCACTAACAAGACTTTAGGGCTAGGAATGATAGACATGGGTTCCAAGGTCAAACATTAATTAAGACAAGGAAAATTCCATTCTTCAGGAGATGGGAGCCTTGCCCGCGGGCGGTGGACTATCCCCTGCATTAAAATGTTAGTCTCTAACGATTTTTGAATTTTCAAAGTTCCCTATGACCACTTTAACGCCCATCCATGTCATCGGTGGAGGCTTAGCAGGTACGGAGGCCGCCTGGCAAGTTGCCCAAGCAGGAGTTCCAGTTATTCTGACGGAAATGCGCCCTGAACGCCTGAGCCCAGCCCACCATAGTCAGGATTTGGCGGAGTTGGTCTGCAGTAATTCCTTTGGCGCTAAAGCTGGCGATCGGGCGGCGGGACTTTTACAGACAGAATTACGACAGTTAAATTCTCTGATTATTGCCACTGCAGATCGCCATGCGGTGCCAGCAGGGGGCGCTTTAGCGGTGGACCGGGGGGGTTTTAGCCAGTCTTTGACAGAACAAGTGGCCAGCCATCCCTTGGTGGAATTACGGCGGGGGGAAGTAACAGAAATTCCCAGGGAAGGTATTACGGTTCTAACTACAGGGCCCCTCACCAGTCCGGCGCTAACGGAGGATTTACAGCGGTTTACTGGCATGGCATACCTCAGCTTTTTTGATGCGGCCAGTCCCATTGTGGTGGGGGACTCCATCGATAAAGAAGTGGCTTTTTTTGCTTCCCGCTATGACAAGGGAGAGGCGGCCTACCTCAACTGTCCCTTTAACCGAGACCAGTATCTCGATTTTTGGCAGGCATTGTGCAACGCGGAGCAGGCTCCTCTGAAGGATTTCGACCGGGAAACGGCCAAGTTTTTTGAGGGTTGTTTGCCCATAGAAGAGTTGGCCCAACGAGGGGAGGACACCATGCGTTACGGCCCGTTAAAACCCGTTGGTCTATTTGATGCCCGTTTGGGTGACTTCCGAGATCCAGCTAATAAAGGTAAAAAGCCCTACGCAGTGGTGCAATTACGCCAGGAAGATAAGGCCGGACAATTGTGGAATATGGTGGGTTTCCAAACTAATTTGCGCTGGGGAGAACAGGGAAGGGTATTTCGCCTAATTCCTGGTTTAGAAAAGGCTGAGTTTGTCCGCATGGGGGTAATGCACCGCAATACTTTTATTAATTCGCCCCAACTCCTGACTTCCAGTCTCCATTTTGGCGATCGCCAAAGCCTATTTGCGGCGGGGCAGTTAGTGGGAACGGAAGGTTATGCCGCCGCTACGGCTGGGGGATGGTTAGCAGGCACCAATGCGGCCCGGTTGGCGTTGGGTTTGCCTTTGCTCACATTGCCCGTCACCACCATGATGGGAGCTTTATTTAACTTCATCAGTTCCGCTTCCCCCAAACATTTCCAACCCATGCCGCCCAATTTTGGCATTTTACCGGAATTGCCCCAGCGTATCCGCAATAAGCAAGAACGTTACGGCCAATATCGAGACCGGGCTTTGGCTGATTTACAAACCTGGCAAGCTAGCATCCAAGGTCTAGCAACATGTCGAGTTTAGGCGTTAGTTTTCTCGGGCTTCCCTACGGTACAACGATGCCGGATTGGCTCCATATATCCGGCAAATTTCAAGCAAAGTAATAGTTGATAATGGCGATGGCGATCGCCTTTTGCACAGCCAGCAACGGCGGCCAGAGAGAACATCGGTTCACCTATCGAACTTACGTCAAACTAGTAAATTCCCAATTCGGCAGACTCGGCGGTAATCCGCCCAGGGCTAGGGGGTTGTCGTAATTATGAGAATTACGTTACATTTAGTTAAGATTTTGTTACAAAAGTCTATTGTCAACAAGATTAATCAATTCCACGGCGTCGGGGGGCTAATCCTCCATGGCGGGGTTCAGTCTCCGTTCCACGATTAACCGATTACACTAAGTCCTAACGACCGTCTTAACTTTTAAAGTGAGCTAACATATGAAATTTTCCTGGAGAACTGCCCTACTTTGGTCCCTACCCCTGTTGGTAGTCGGCTTTTTCTTCTGGCAGGGGAGCTTTGGAGGGGCGGATGCCAACCTCGGTTCCAACACTGCCAACACCCGCATGACCTATGGTCGCTTCCTCGAATATGTGGATGCTGGCCGCATCACCAGTGTGGATTTATATGAAAATGGCCGCACGGCGATCGTGCAAGTTAGTGATCCAGAAATAGACCGGACCCTCCGTTCCCGGGTTGACCTCCCCACCAATGCCCCGGAATTGATTGCTCGTTTGCGGGATGCCGACATTCGCCTTGATTCCCACCCTGTCCGCAACAATGGCATGGTTTGGGGCTTTGTAGGCAACTTAATTTTCCCTGTCCTTTTAATTGCTTCCCTCTTTTTTCTCTTCCGCCGTTCCAGCAATATGCCCGGTGGCCCCGGCCAAGCCATGAACTTTGGCAAATCCAAAGCCCGCTTTCAAATGGATGCCAAAACCGGTGTCATGTTTGATGATGTGGCCGGCATTGACGAAGCCAAAGAGGAACTGCAAGAGGTGGTAACTTTCCTCAAACAGCCCGAACGATTTACCGCTGTGGGAGCCAAAATTCCCAAGGGTGTGCTTCTGGTGGGCCCTCCTGGTACAGGGAAAACCCTCCTCGCCAAGGCGATCGCCGGGGAAGCCGGAGTTCCATTCTTTAGTATTTCTGGTTCTGAATTTGTAGAAATGTTTGTGGGGGTTGGTGCTTCCCGGGTGCGGGATCTGTTCAAAAAAGCCAAAGAGAATGCCCCCTGTTTGATCTTTATCGATGAGATTGACGCCGTTGGTCGACAACGGGGCGCTGGCATCGGCGGTGGTAACGATGAGCGGGAACAAACCCTCAACCAATTACTGACGGAAATGGATGGTTTTGAAGGCAATACGGGGATTATTATTATTGCCGCCACTAACCGCCCCGATGTGCTGGATTCTGCCTTGATGCGTCCCGGTCGTTTTGATCGTCAAGTGATGGTGGATGCTCCCGATTACTCTGGTCGTAAGGAAATTTTAGAAGTCCATGCCCGCAACAAAAAACTAGCACCGGAAGTTTCCATCGACTCCATTGCCCGTCGTACCCCTGGTTTCAGTGGGGCTGATTTGGCCAACTTGTTGAATGAAGCCGCCATCCTCACCGCCCGCCGTCGTAAATCCGCCATTACCCTATTGGAAATTGACGATGCCGTGGACCGGGTTGTGGCTGGTATGGAAGGCACCCCCTTAGTGGACAGCAAAAGTAAACGGTTAATTGCCTATCACGAAGTCGGCCATGCCATTGTCGGCACGCTGTTAAAAGATCATGATCCGGTGCAAAAAGTCACCCTCATTCCCCGGGGCCAAGCCCAAGGTTTGACCTGGTTTACCCCTAATGAGGAACAGGGCCTGACCACCAAAGCCCAACTGATGGCCCGCATTGCTGGTGCCATGGGCGGTCGAGCCGCCGAAGAAGAGGTCTTTGGCGATGACGAAGTAACCACTGGGGCCGGTGGTGATCTACAACAGGTAACGGAAATGGCCCGCCAGATGGTAACTCGTTTTGGCATGAGCAACCTTGGCCCCATCTCCCTAGAGAGCTCAGGCGGGGAAGTATTTCTCGGCGGTGGCTTGATGAACCGTTCTGAATACTCCGAAGAAGTAGCCACCCGCATTGACGTCCAGGTGCGGCAGTTGGCCGAACAGGGTCACCAAATGGCTCGCAAAATCGTCCAAGAACAACGGGAAGCAGTCGATCGCCTGGTGGATCTTTTAATTGAGAAAGAAACCATTGACGGGGAAGAATTTCGGCAAATTGTGGCGGAATACGCCGAGGTTCCCGTTAAGGAACAATTAATTCCCCAACTTTAAAATTTCTCTTCTCTAACAAATTAGTTTGATCAGTAAGGCCCTGTTCCGAAGAATCAGGGCCTTTTTTTAGCTTTTTTTAAATGTTCTATTCGTTCTATTCTTCTCCCTCTGTACCCAAAACATCCTTCAACGCAGTGCGGGCGGCGAGGTGGTTGCGGGTGGACATGAGAATTTCCGCTTCCCGTTGCAAGCGCTCGGCGGTGTCCTGCAATTCCAGTAAGCTCTGTTGCTCACTGGCTACGCCATAAAGATTGCCTGCCACCCAATAGGACAATTCCACAGGCAATACAGGTAAGTCATCGGGCAATTCCAAATTCTGATCGGTCAACTTGGCCGACAAATTAACCACATCATGCAACAGGCGATCGACCTCTTTGGCCAAGCCATGGAGATCCTGCCCCGTGTATTTATCATCAATCCATTCCACTAAACCGACTCGGTAGGGCTTTTCTCGCACATATTCCAGCACCCGAAAACGCTGTTGTCCCAGGGTTAAAACCTTCATCCGGTCATCGGGTAATCTTTGGTAGCGCAAAACCTCTGCACAGCAACCCACATCGGAAATTTCCCCGGTGCTGGGATCGATCATCAACACCCCAAAACGGCGATCGTCTTCCAAAATGGTGTTCATCATCATCCGATAGCGGTACTCGAAAATGTGCAGGGGCAGGGGACGCCCAGGGAAAAGCACAACTTCAGGCAGTGGAAAAATAGGAAGTTCCCTAATTGCAACGGAGGATGCCATCTTAATATTTCTTAATGTTAAGCAACGTACTTCAAATGATAAAGGATTGGGGACTATTTACCCAGTAAGCGCACGCAACCGATGCCCCCAAAGTAAAGCCCCAGCACAGCCCCAGCTAAAAGAGATTGGGTGAGGGGATCTGTGGAAGGGGTAAGGATTGCCCCCAGCACCATCGCCCCCAAAATCACAAAGCGCCAACCCTTCAGCATTTGATCGGAGGAGACAATGCCCAAAAAGCCCAGAACCACTTGAATAATCGGAATTTGAAAAGCTAGCCCCGTGCTAAACATCAACAGAAGCACAAACTCAAAATATTTATCAATGGACCATAGTTGCTCCACCACATCTGCCCCGTAGCTGACAAAAAATTTGAGCGCAGCAGGGATGAGGGCATAGTAGGCAAAGCCCAACCCTGCAAAAAAAAGCACGCTGGACCCCAGCACCACCGGCCCCAGTAATCGACGTTCCCGACGGGTTAAACCAGGTAAAACGAATTGAATAATTTGGTAGAGGATAAAGGGGCTCATCACTAGGATGCCGCTGTAGCCCGCTACTTTAACGGAAACGAAAAAAAATTCCCCAGGGGAAAGCTGCAAAAATTTCACTGTGCCCGCCGGCACCTGGAGCCATTGCACCAAGGGTTTGACAAAGATAAAGCAGGCCACCACCCCGGCCACGACTGCCCCCAAGGACAGAAAAATACGAGTTCTAAGTTCATCAAGGTGATCGAACAAAGACATTTCCACGTCATTAGGCACTTCGTCCAAGTAATCGGGGGAAGTTTCCGAGGAAGTGATGTTATCAAGCTGGGTCGGCATGGTTTCAGGGCGGGGAAAACAAGTTGCCCCTATTCTGACATTCTCCAGGCACTGATTGCGAAGATATCGATGTTGGCCGGGCGATCGCCAATGTCGGGGTCATGCTGAGTTTGACTAATACGGCCCTATTCACCAATCAGAAATAATTTCTCAAAAACAGAAATCTAGGTGCGATAGAAAAAGCTAAACACACTGTCATTAAAGTCATAGTCGCTGACCCCAGCAATACTGGGCAGATCTTCAAAGCCAAAAGTGTTATTTTCTAAGCGACGCAGATGTTCAGATTTATCGGGATTAGCAGCACCAAAACCAAAATAAGCCACTGTCTTAGTTTTAAAATCTTCCAAATTCGCCCCTGCATTGTCGGGATTAAGGGCCAAAAAAGCGGCGATCGCCTGATCAAAATTACCTGACTTTGTCAATAAATCTCCCCCATTGGCGATTAAAAAAGGAGCATAAAGACGTCCTCCAGCCAAAACAACTTCTCCAAACTGGTTTGCGGTGGTATTTTTGCTGGTATCACCATTGGCGCCAGCTTCCAAAAAAAAATTATTGACATATTGACTAAGCGCAGTCTGGACATAGCCTCTATCCCCTGGATTTAGCAAATCATCTACCTGGCCATTATTGTTGACATCATAGACATCGAGAATTGCTCCGCTCGTATCTTCCACCCCATAAAATCCCACCAGATTATGAAATAGGGCATCGGTTTGGGACAGAGCACCATCGTCAGTTTCGCCTTTAATTTCTCCAGAAACAGAGCTAATATCGTAGGTCAAACTTCCTAAATTGTCCGTGTTAGGTTGAAGGTTAAAAGCATCAGTTACATTAGGATCAAGATAAAAGCTATTCAAGTCCTGATTCAAGACCCAATATCGCTTTGAAGGAATAAAAATTTGAGTATCTTGAGAAAAAATAGACTCTGTTCCTTGTAATTGGGAGTCACTAAACTGAAAATTTATATTTAATCCATTGGGCATCCATAGGCGATTATAAATGCTAGTTGCTATGTCCATAGAAATACTGTAGTAATCGGACAAACTTTGAATAGTTGATTGTGAATTTGCTTCTAAGTTTTGCAACATAGCCTGATAACTGGTCATAAAATCCTTGAGCAAGGCTCGTTTGTCAAGATCCTGCCAAAGATATTTATTGGTATTAGCTACAACCCCTTGATAGTCCCCCAGAAAAAGCTGAAAACCTGGGTCTGCTTGGGCTCCTTCAAAATAGGAATAGGGGGGATTTAGGAGGGTAGCATCAATTTGATTATCAATTAATTTGTCATAGCGTAAATTCGTGGCACCTGCCTTGATGAAATCTAAACTTTGATACTCTTCTGGGCTAAGCTTTTGGCTTAAATAGGAACGCAAAGCCCGGGCATAACCAGTATTTGTATCAATCCCCACTCTATTTTTATTTGCTTCCAAATCAATCTCGCCGCAAAGGTCTAAAATGCCCCCATGAATGGGAAAAAGAGCCAGAATGGCAGGGTATTTATCCTCTAACGACAAGGACAAAGTATCGTCATAGGACATTAAAACCATGTCAGCATTATTGTCAAACAGATCTTGATGAGCCTCATCAGCATTTTGGACATATTTAATTTCTAAATTAATGTCTAATTGTGGCTGTAAAGTGCTCAACAAAAAAGCTGAAATATCTTTAAAGGCTGAGATTTTGAGGGTTGGAGTCATTGCTTTAATCAACAAAGAGAATAATTTTGGGAAAATTTAATGTTCTCAGCCAATAAGCTGTAATGGCTTTTTGCTTGGCTGAGTTACTTTGCCCTGCAAAGGGTAAAATTTAAGCTATTGGAGTTTTCAGAATAGACCACCCATAAATTCGAGAATACGGAATGTCTATACTACAATTGACAAAAGCTAAAAAAATATTTGAGATCTGAAAAGCTTACACAGAGCGAATTAATGGCAAAAAAGAGTGCTCCAAGCTCAAATGCCATCCAAAAATGAGAGCGCCATGAAAAAGAGCTTCTCTTTTACGATACTCTAAATATCTGGCTAGTTCACCACAAAGAGGAAAAATTTTTCCCTTAAGTGCGGAGTGAAAATATAAAAGAAGCAAAGCCACTCTATTGCATGGTACTCAATTTAGCTTTCAATAGATAATTGCCAGTTTGAAATCACAGAAATAATTATCTGAATTTCTATTTTAGCAATGATTACAATTTGAAATTACAAAAAAATATTGTTGTTTTTGTCCTTTTAAATTAGTTGAAAATTAAGGAATAAAATAAAGAGTAAATTCGTTTTTTCTGTTAAGATTTTAAAATAGATTATTTCAGTTCATTGTACTTATTGTTTTCATCATTTCAGCTACCTAGGGTTATTATGAACATTTCCAAAATTACTGTCTTTGGTTTAGGAGTTATGGGCAGTCCTATGGCTCAAAACTTAGTCAAAAATGGTTATCAACCAGTGGGGTACAATCGCACGTTGAATCGCTCTTCTGCGCTAGAAGCAGCAAAAGCAGGGGTTAAGGTTGTACATAGCATTACGGAAGCGGCGGAAAATGCGGATATTATTCTCACCTGTGTTGGCGACGAAAAAGATGTTCAACAACTCATTTTAGGTTCGGGGGGCATTGCTGAATCTGCGAAACCTCAAGCTTTAATAATTGATTGTAGTACTATCGGCAAAACTACGGCTTGTGATCTTGCTACAACTTTAAAAGCAAAGGGTTTACGTTTTTTAGATGCACCGGTAACAGGGGGCGATATTGGTGCAATAAACGGTACGTTAACCATCATGGTGGGGGGAGAGCTTGCCGATTTTGAAGAAGCTTTGCCTGTGCTCACAGCTATAGGGAAAAAAGTAGTTCATTGTGGTCCTAGTGGCAGTGGTCAAGCGGTTAAGCTCTGTAATCAAATTCTTTGTGGTATCCATGCGATCGCCACTGCTGAGGCCATACAACTTTCCAAGCAATTAGGAATCGAACCAGAGTTAGTGATTGATGTTTGCGGAAGTGGAGCGGCGGGTTCCTGGGCTTTAACCAATTTGGGACCGAAAATGTCAGAAGCTGATTTTGAGCCAGGCTTTATGGTGAAACATCTTCTTAAGGATCTACGCCTTGTCCGAGAAACTGCTGAAAATGGTCAATTACCAGGGGTTAAGTTGGCAGAAAATTTGTTTAAATCTGTTCAATTGTTGGGAGGAGAAGACCAGGGTTCCCAAGCGATTATTCGGGCCTATGATGAAACCTAGATTAATTTTGGCAAAGCATAAGATGAGAAAGTCAGACGCTTAATTAAATAATTCAATTTTGAGTTAATCGAAACCATATTTGGCGGAATAATGGCTATTTAAAACTAATTTTTACTACCTCGTCATGTCAAATTAAAAGCGCCGCTCTGTGCAACAACTATTGATGGTAAAAACCCTATACGATCTTGATCTCAATCAAGGAATTGAATATTTACAATCTCAAGATACCAGACTCGGGACTTTAATTGCTGGGCTAGAAGTTTGTTCATTGACCCATCATCCACCTCGAACCACATTCTTGGAGGCGATCGCCTGGGGGATTATTGGTCAGCAAATCAATACGAATACAGCTCAAATGTTATTCCAAAAATTTTTAGATTATGCCGAACCTAAGGGATGGACAGCAAAAACCTTAGCCAATGTTGAGCCTGAATCTTTAAGAGCACTGGGCATCTCTCGCTATAAAGCCCGCTACTTAAAAACCTGGGCGATCGCCTTGCAAAATGATTTTCCCCCTTTATCTGAATTGGAAACCTGGGATGATCTGAGCATTATTGAACGCTTAACTGCCATTAAAGGAATTGGCCCTTGGACAGCGCAGCTTTTTCTCTTGTTTCGTCTACGTCGCCAGGATATTTTACCGAGTCAAGATTTGGGAATCCGCATTGCAATTCAAAAATTATATCAATTGCCCGATTGCCCTAGTCCTAAACAAGTGTTTGAATACGGCAAAAATTGGCAGCCCTATCGCAGTCTGGCTAGTTGGTATTTGTGGCGGAGTTTGTCGGCAACAGTTAGCCAGATCCATTTGTAAATGTTAATGGCACATAGGTAACTGACTTTTGCTTCAAATCTTGGACGATAACAACTACAGTAGTTCGACGGCAAAACTACCAAATAAAATCCAGTAAAGATTGACGAGAACCACAAGTTTTTCAAAAATGTTGAGTATCGACATCTTAATATCTATACTGATAAAAAAGTTTTGTTTTCTTTTTAAAAATAAACAGTGGGAAATTAAGGGCAAAGTTGTCCCGGCTCTGCCCAAAAACGCCCCCGGCAATGGCTTCTTTCCCCTACCCAATCCACCTGCCATCGATCGCCAATGGGGACAAAATCCACCCGGGTTTGGTGACCACTGACGGAATCATCGCAACTCCCCATTTGAGTGAGCAAAACAGCAACGGATTCTTGGCTAACAGAGGTAATGGTAGCGCTTTTTGATCGAAAGCAACCAAAATCCCCTTCTTCCAATTGTTGGGGCAACAGGGGCTGACTATAAAATTGTTGAATGAGCTGGTTTGGGCTAGTCAGGGTATTGAGATTCGACCACTGCCAAAATGACTGCCGGGACACTTCGGTAAAAGGGACAACGGCAAACACCTGGCGATCGGGCAGACTGATTTGTCCATCCCCTTGATTGCTAGAGTTTTGGCCAGCTTGGGTAACCATAGGTACAGCCAGGGAAACCATACTGGCCAGGCCAAGGGAAAGCAATGGTTGGAAAAGGGTCAAAAATTTCATATCCATGGCAATGATTAGACAATTTCACTGAATTTGCCGGAAAATTCATCAGCAAAGCCAGCAGTGTACCATTAATCTTACCAGAAAAATAGGGTCGTTAGCCCCCCAGCATTTGTAACTGGTACAGACTGGCGTAAAGTCCCTTCAGGGCCAGCAATTGGTCATGGTTGCCAGTTTCGACGATTTCCCCGTGTTTCAGCACAAAAATGCGATCCACATTGCGGATAGTGGATAAACGGTGGGCAATGATGATGGAGGTGCGATCCTGGAGCAAATGTAGCAAGGCCTCTTGAATGGCCGCCTCGGTGCGGACGTCTAAACTGGCGGTGGCTTCGTCCATCACCAGCACGTAGGGCTCCCGGATGGCCACTCGAGCAAAGGCCAGCAATTGTTTTTGACCACCGGATAGGTTACTGCCCCTTTCCCGCAGTTGGGTGTGGTAACCCTGGGGCAATTCTTCAATCAGGCGATCGACACTGGTTAACTGGGCCGCCCGTTGCACTTCCGCCAAACTGTATTCTTCTCCCAGGGTGATATTGCGTTTCACGTCCCCGGCAAACAGGAAACTGTCTTGGAGAATGACGCCAATGAAACGGCGTAGTTGTTGTTGGGACAGTTCGCGAATGTCAATGCCATCCACCAAAATTCGACCCTGGGAAGGATCATGGAGGCGACAAAGGAGGCGAATAATAGAACTCTTGCCTGCCCCCGTGGGCCCCACTAGGGCGACTTTTTCCCCGGGTTTGATGATGAAATTCAAATTTTTGAGCACATATTCGTCCGGTTTATAGCCAAACCACACATTTTCAAAGCAAATTTCCCCGTGGCTGCCCCGCAGAGCGCTGTTAATTTCAATCGGGGTAATTACCGCCTGGTCTTTGATTTCCACCGGTTCTTCCATTAATTCCCCAATGCGCTCGATCGCCGTAAAGCCGGATTGGAACATGGTGAATTTATCCGCAAACTGCCGCAGGGGATTGAATAGCCGTTGTCCGTAGAGAATAAACGCCGCCAGCACTCCAAATTCCATGTTATTGCGTAAAATCAGCCAGCCCCCCAGACCCAGCACCCCGGCGATCGCCACCAAACTGATCCATTCCAACGTAGCCGAAACAGCGGAATCGTGAAAGATGGTCTTATCCACTGCCCGACGATATTTTTCATTCACCCGACGAAAAGATCGACTGTTCAACTCCTCCCGACGGAATAATTGCACCACATTAATACCAGCTACATTTTCTTGTAACTGGGAATTAAGGCGAGACAATTCCTCCCTAGCTTGGTAGTTAGCTTTGCGATATTGTTGCTGGAAATAAATAATTAATACGGTCACTGGCACCAACATTCCCACCAATAGCAGGGCCAACTGCCATTGCACCAAAAAAATAGTCACGATAATGGCCAGAATGGAAACGATGTCACTAACCACACCGATCGCCCCGCTGGCAAACACTTCGCCCAGCGCCTCCACGTCACTGGTGATGCGGGTAACTAAACGACCGACAGGAGTACGATGGAAAAAATTTACCGATAAAGACGTAACATGCTCAAACAAATCCTGGCGTACATCGGCGGTGATCTCCTGCCCCATTTTTTGCACAATGAAGCCCTGTAGCCCCAAAAAAAGCAATCTAATGACAATGGTGACTGCCAGGATAATCACTAGGGTGTGCAAAGCCCGATCTAACGGCATAGCATCCAAAAAGCCCCAGGCCCGCTCCTCCCGCAACAGGGAAACTGCTTGCCCAATAATGAGGGGTTGCACCGCCCCAGAAAAAGCCACGGGGATAAGCAAAATCAATGCCGCCGCCAGTTCCCGGGGATACCGTTTGACATAGGGCAGCAGACGCAATAACAAGCGCCAATCATTATCAGACGGGGGAGCAGCAGGGGAAGGGATCATGGAAGAATAAATAATCGACAGGAAAACTGACTGACGCGTCCAAGTGGAGAGATTTCGTTGCGAGAAACCTCGATTTACCCTTGGTCAAAAAAGTTACACAGGCCCTAAAAACAAGCGACTATGGCTTAAGTATCCATGACTCAGGCAATGGTTGAGCAAGGCAAAAGGCCATTGTACCTTCACAAATCTAACCCATCTTTCCCCCTAGGGTTGGAGGCGATCGCCCAACGTTGGCGATGTGCGGGCAGCGGCGAGAGGCTTGCAAGTAGTGGAAAAAACGTGACTCCGACGCTCCGTCACCATCGCATTGTTATCCCTCGATTTCATTGTGTCGCAGTTAATGCCAACAATTCACGGTCGTCGGTTTGTTCAAGCCCAAGGATTGCCCCGTAAGGCTCACCGGATAATCCAAGAGCTTTGGCGAACGCAAGTTCAGTTTTCAAGCCAGAACGTTTCAATTCCGTCACGGTTGATTTTAGGTTAGGAGACAAAGCGAGCAACCGCTGTTCAATCCGAAAATGCCGTACGCCCCACTGTTTGTTTGTCGGAATTGGTTGGCAGAAAATCTCAACGTCCCATTCAAACGCATTGAACTGAACAATGATGGATTCATGGTTTTGAAAAATTCCGTGTCGAATTTGAAAACCATCTTGAGATTCAAACTGGCGCGTTGTGAATCCTACGAATTGGTCAAGATCGTCACAATAACAAGCAATGTCGATATCGCTGTTGGACACATCAATTCCAAGCGGCGGCGTTCCGATCACGATTGGTTCGAATGAAGACAGGTTGGCCAGCAGGTCGAGATTCTCAATTGTTTTTTCGTAAGGGATTCGCATTGGGAATCAAAGCCAAGTGGAATAAGAGTGCGACGCAAAGACTTGAACGGTAGACGAAGTTTGATCGTCCGCTCCAAGCGCATTGTTAGCTGGCTGCCCCATACGCTACCTGAAACTCTTCAAATGATCAATCGCCGCCACCACTAGATGGACAGTAACATGAGCAATGATCGCGGCCTCAAGTCCCTTCTGCCAGTATAGATAACCCGCAATCAAACCAAAAAACGCATTCCCCACAATGATATACGTAACCAACGAAGTTGTTGCTTGAGAACTGAGTGTGAATGCTAACGGTAAATGCCCTAATCCAAATGCGATCGCTGAAACACCAATGGCAAGAACAACATAGACAGTATGAGGATTTCCTTGCCCTTTTTGCAACACCCGCCATGCTGCCCATACAAGCAGCGACATCAATCCCCACCGCATTAAGATTTCCTCGGTAATTCCTCCGTAGAGAATACGAGTGAGTAAAGGTGTGTTATTAGATAGTGCTTTTGCTTGGGCAACAAAATCATTGGGGAGTGAGGAGCGCCAAAGGAAAGATAACGTTGAAATCGCGACACCGCCGAATACTCCGCCCACCAAACCAGGAACCGCCTGAGGCTGAATCGCTAAAATTGGCTGCTGAGCGCTACTTGCGAGTGCTTCAAAAAAAGGTGCTGATAATCCAACTTTATATGCCAAATTGACTCCTATTAAGACTGCGATCAATAATAGGAAAGTGGGCAAAATTAGGTTAATAAGCTTGACGACGATGATAGGTAGAGGAAGTTCTTCGGCAGGGATTGGCAGTGCAATCCAGATGGTAGAAATCACTCCTATCATGCCAATTAACCACAAAATAATGAATAGAATTGTCTTGGAAATCATGCTTGGCAAAACTTACGAAATAGACAGCAATGATCTTCTCACAGATAACCTTAAAATTATTGTCGTTATCTATCAAACTAAGGAGAGTGATCTAAATTTTGTGTAAAGAGGAAAATTAAAGAGAAAAGGGTTCAGGAAAAAGAATAGCAAAATAGAAAGCAGCAGCTCGCCAATCTCGGATAGGGCGTTGCCATTTTTTAGTGAAGTTCCTCATGGCTAAATATAATAGCGTAAAGACAGAATCTTCGTCGGGAAAAACGGCTTTGGTTTTAATTACTTGACGTAAAGAACGGTTCATGGACTCAATAGCATTGGTGGTATAGATTACCCGTCGAATTTCCATGGAATAGTCAAAAATGGGAATGACATGCTCCCAATGACGTAGCCAGATTTGAGCGATAGCGGGGTAAAGGTTATCCCATTTCTGGGAAAAAGCATCCAGAGCCGCTTCTGCCTCTTCCAAGGTTAGGGACTGGTAAATAAGTTTCAAATCTGTCGCCACTGCCTTGTGGTCTTTCCAGGGGACAGAGTTAAGGCAATTACGTATCAAATGGACAATACATAGTTGGACTTGGGTTTGGGGATAAACTGCCTCAATCGCTTCAGGGAAGCCCCTTAAGCCATCGCAACAGGCAATTAGAATATCCTTTAGCCCCCTATTCTTGAGCTCTGTCAGGATTCGTAACCAAAATTTGACTCCCTCGGCCTCCACTTCCCCAATACATAGTCCTAGTAGCTGCTTGTCTCCCTCCCGGTCAATACCCAACGCTGCATACACTGCCCGTTTGCTCACTCGACCTGAGACTTTAATGTTTACATACAATGCATCTAGGTAAACAATGGCATACAACTCCTCTACGGCGGATTCCATGACGAAGTGGCACAATGGGTGACAAACATAAGTAAAAATTCACCGAAAAGTAAAATGCCTGCTCTATCAGTGGACATCAGAGAGAATAGTCAAGACCTATGAAGGCGATCAAACCTCGATTAGAAAAGTAGCAAAGCAGTTTCAAGTGAGCAAAACAACGGTACAGGATTTGCTTAAACTAAAACGAGAAATGGGACAAGTTTGCCCAAAAGCTCCAAGTGAAGGGAAACCTAGTCAGCTGATGGGGAAAGAAGAGCAGGCTATAGCAATGGTGGCAGAATATCCCGATTATACTCTTTCAGAATACTGTGAGCTATGGCTAGAAAAAACTGGTATTAAAATCAGCGAACCTACCATGTGTCGCTTCTTACAAACCCTGAGATTAACACGAAAAAAAAACAAAAAGGAATCGCAAAGCTAGCCCAGAAGAAGTTCAACAAGAAAGAAAGGAATATTGGCATTTAATTGTGAAAGAGAAACCTGAAAATTTAGTATTTCTTGACTAAATGGGCATCTTACTGGGAATTATGCGAGATATGCCGAGAAGTCTTATGGGAACTAGAGCCTATGACTTTGATTCTGTCTACAGGGGCGCCCGCCTCAACTATCCCTCTTTCATCAATCTAGGCAGAAGAAGAATAGAATGTATTCCATGAATTTAGCAAATACTTTAATCGATCTAGCTTATCAACCTTGTTGTAAGGTTTAGTTAACTCATCCAAAACATGGGCAAATGGAAATACTTTTAACCACTTTTTGATAAGATTTATTGCATTAAATACAGAGATCACTAATCGTAGGTTGTTTAGCCATTTTTTCCACCCTTCTTCTTTATCCCATTTTTCATGCTTTTGATGATACTTTGACGTTGAATTTAGAGTCGGATTAAAATTCTCATCATAAAAACAAATCATACAATATGCACACATCACTAATTCCCACCATTTTTGAATTTGCTCATAATGAGTTACCCTAAAATCTGCCCATCCTAATTCACTTTTGCATTGCTTAAATCCATATTCTATCCATGACCTTACCCCATATATTCTGACAACTTCTTTATATTTAATATCTGGTATTCGAGTCATTACAAACCATCCTGCTTTTTCCTCCTCTTTTTCTGTTTCTGTTTTAATTTCCCAATATCTTATTGCGTTTTTTTTGCCATAAACTATTTCTCTGATATACCTATCTTCCTGTTTTCCATCCCATCTTATATGTTCAAACCTCCTCCACTTATTTGCCCTTACTTTAGCTTCCTTTGGAAGCCAGACCCCATGATTGCTCCGGATTCCCACTGCATATTCTATTTTTAATTCCTCTACGGCACTGATAAAATTGCTATGGCTTTCTCCATATAAGCTATCTGACACTACTCTTTTTATTTTAAAACCACTTTCTTCTAGTTCTTTTATTATCTCTACTGCTAATTCCGGCTTTGTTTTATACTTATCTCCCTCTTTTAATCTTTCTTTTGGTTTAAATACTTTTGATTCTAGAGGAAACGTTACTCCATTGCAGTAACCATAGGCATTTACTGACACTATACCGCTTTCTATTTTTCCTAAATTTCCAATATATTGTCTTTTTACATAATCTGTTGTTTTCCCTTTTTTGGGGTCTCCTGTTTCATCTATTATTACTATTATTTCTCTTCCTTCTAAAACTTCTAAGATAATATTTAATCTTCTTTTTTCTAATTCTTTTAATTCCCAAGGAGAATCTGTCATGAAATGCAGTAATCCCTGTTCATTTTTCAATCCTAGTGATGATGCTATTGCAGGTAAACTCTTTCTTTTTATATCACTTAATATTCCCACAATGATATATTTAAATGACTCATAAGACCTCACTTCTGGAAATATATCTTTATACAGTTCACTATATGTGTCTACACACTGTACTGTCTTTTTCGCCTCTCTTGTCTTTGTCATTCTCCCTCCGCGCTTTTCAGCCTTTTATCTCCATTTTAATTCCCTCAGTCTGACGGAAGAGGGCTATGCAGGAGCAATGAGTTTGTCGGGGATTTTATGCTTAAAATTATTACCTAAATCTATGAATGGAGAACTGTTCATAGATTTTGTCAAAGAAGAATTAATCCCACAACTCTGGGAAGGTACTGTCGTTGTTATGGACAATCTCAATGATCATAAAGTTCAAGGAGTCAAAGAAATGATCGAAGCGTCAGGAGCCAAGGTGATTTATTTACCACGCTACTCCCCAGATTCTAATCCCATTGAACATTTTTGGTGGAAACTCAAGGCTTTTATTCGGAGATTTAGACCTCAAGACAAAGAATCTGTTGAAAACTTAACAGCAATCGGCATTATTTTAAATTCTGCCACAATTAGACGGAACTATTTTACTCATTGTTGCTACTATTACACTTAGACGCGAAATCCGCCGTAAGGCAGATAAATATTCTTTTTTACCGTTTCCATTTTATTCAGATTAATGCGTTTTTGAGCCTGTTATCAGAAGTTGCAAAAGCTAATCAAAAAATCAATCAAAGTCAACAAAATAAAATTTTGTTGATTGCTATTTTTCTTGGGTTTCCAAAAGAAGAGTTGCCTAATTTAATTACGTTACTGGATATTAATGTTGAAACAAGAAACTTTTTTGAAATTTTAGGTGTTAATGAAAATGCCAGCCAAGAAGAGATCAAAAAAAACATACAGAAGTAAAATTGTTTCTTATTACTCTGATACTGTACGTAATATGCCCGGCGAATTTCAAGAACTAGCGCATCTAAAAACTCAAGAAATTAACGAAGCATATCATTTTTTGATAAACCGGAAATAATAAATCTCAGCCAATTTTCTTTTTTTATATCTACCTGACAGATTGATTTAATGATTAACAAATAAAATTTTTTTTGATGGCATGAATCCGATGCAAGAAGACTTATTGCCCTTTCTGGCAGGCGTTGGCCTGTTGGTGCTTTACCTAATTTGGTCAGCTAAAACGGAAATGGGTACCCGTTGGCCCTGGCGGAAATAAATTATCAAAATGGGCAAAATTGGTTGAGATAATCAGAAACTAGAGCTATGCGATTAGGTTGGGTTTGAATAGTGAAAGCTTCTCGCTCCAAGTCCCGGCGGTGATTTTCACCATAGCGTAGCCAAAATGGTCGGGCATAGACCAATGGTTCGGCCGTTACCCCTAAAGGAGCCAGTTGCCCTTGGCCTTTACATACCTGGGCGGCGTGTACCGCTTCATGAACAATAACCGGCACAGCGATCCCCAACTCAAAGGTGAGGGGATGAATCCAGATGGTACGACTTTGGGCATTGAGCAGTCCGTAAGCCCCCCGTTGGGGAGGAGGGGATAGTAACACCCTAAATTTTTTTGCCTCTAATTGTTGCTTTAAATTCGTAAAGTCCGGGTCCACAGGGGAGGTTTGAGCGTTGACGCTATTAACAGAAGCGAACGGTAGCCAAAAACTGCAGGCTAAAATCAATCGGGTCCATCGGCTTTGCATAAGCAAAATAGTATAAATATTCACAACAAGAGGTGCTGGGGTCAAAGTCACAGCCAAATTTTTGATTTAGGCGGACTAGCATAAAATCTTATGGAAAAAATAGGTTTAAAACCCCGTCCTGTAGGAGGGCTTTGCGTTAATCTCTGGATGCCCACGCACCCAAGTGTGCCACGAGAGGCAAGATTGGTGGTTCTCGCCGACTAGAATGCATGACCAAAAGGAAATACCTGAACACAGGGGCGTCATAGTCTAGGACAGAGACAGCACAAGACTAGACAAACCCAGTGAAGCAGGAATCCCACGCCTTTAAGCGAGGGAGCTGTCAATAAAAACACTCCCGGAGCCCTTTAGCCAAGATTAATCGCCAAAACAACGTCGGGCTAGATACAATAAACCCCATACCTCAAAAGTTTTGAGCCTTGCCTCCAAAGGTAGGCTGGGAGACCGCAATTTCCCCCACCATGGCTCAGAATGTTGATTGATCGATGGAAAAAATTACTGTGTCAAAACGTCATTGGTTGCTTTTATGGGGATTACAACTGGGCCTGGCCGGTATGGCAGCCCCGGTGTTTTCCCAGGCGATCCTGCCCTACACCCCCAATTTAGACCAACAACAGTTAGAAGATCAGGGCCTGGCACTCACGGAAGATGTGGTGCAATTGGTGCGATTTCAGCAGTATGACCTGGCCTTTCCTCGGGCCAAACTGGCAACTCAACTGGCGCCGGAGCAGTTTCAAACTTGGTTTATTCTCGGCACCCTGTACTTGCAACAGGAAGAGGTGGAGCCGGGCATTGAAGTGCTGAAAAAAGCTGAAGCCATGGCACCGGAGGAGGCAGGTATTAAATTCACCCTAGGTAATGCCTATTTTCAACAGGGGGCATATAACCAAGCAGTGGAAGTATTGCTGGCCGGTTTAGCCCAGCGCCCCGACACCCCCGCCGCCCTCTTTGATTTGGGCAATGCCTATCTAAAATTGGTTAAATATCCCGATGCTGTCACTGCCTACCAAAAGGCTCTGAAAGCGGAGGAACAGTTTTGGCCAGCCCTGAACAATATTGGTTTAATCGAATACGAACAGGGAAAAATTGACACTGCCCTCAAACGTTGGCAAGAGGTGATCAAAATCGATGCGGAACAGCCGGAACCCCAATTGGCGATCGCCGTGGCGTTGTATAAACAGGGCAAAACGGAAGAGGGATTGCTGAAGGCTCAGGATGCCCTCAACTTGGATAGTCGCTATGGGGAAATTGATTTCCTGATTAAGAATCTTTGGGGAGAGCAGTTAATTGCAGACACTAAGGCCCTATTTTCTACCCCCACCATGGTGGAAATGTTGCGCACTTTACCGCCCCCCAGTGATGATCTGTAGTAGGTCAAATTTTCCCGTTCCTTTGCCATAATTCCTCAATCTGTCATGACCCCAGACCAAGTAATTGTTGCCCTAGATGTACCGGATTTGCCCAAGGCGATCGCCCTAGTGGATCTTTTACCGGGGGTGAATTTTTGGAAAGTGGGGCTGGAATTGTTTGTGGGGGCGGGGCCAGGAATTTTGACGGAGTTAAAGGAGCGGGGTAAGCGCATCTTTTTAGACCTGAAGTTCCACGACATCCCGAACACGGTTTTGGGGGCTTGCCTGTCTGCCAGTCGGTACGAAGTGGATTTGTTAACCCTCCATGCCACTGCGGGGAGCCAAGCTTTAACTTTGGCCGCCCAAGCCATGGCCCCGTTGACCCATCCTCCCAAACTGTTGGCCATTACCCTACTCACCAGCATTGGCGATCGCCAGTTACGGGAAGAGTTGCAACAACCGTTAGCGGTGGAGGATTATGTCAACGCCATGGCCCAGTTAGCCCAAAATGCTGGCCTTGATGGAGCGGTGTGCTCTCCCCAGGAAGTGGCTATGCTGAGGCAAACCTATGGCCCGGACTTTTTGTTGGTTACCCCCGGCGTGCGCCCCCTCTGGTCTGTCCAAGGGGATCAACAACGGATCATGACACCCTCTCAGGCGATCGCCGCTGGCGCCGATTATGTTGTCATTGGCCGGCCCATCACTGCTGACCCCAACCCCGAAGCCGCTTGGGAAAGATTATGCCAAGACTTTGCTGTCTGAACTTATTTCGATGCTCCCCGGTTGCCAAAGTTGGCCTATCTGCCACTGGCTGTACTTTGATACTGCTCACCAATCTGGGTTTAAGCTCCGTGCAAGCCAGAAATCAGCCATCCTCCCACCAAGGCCACTGCCAGCACCAGCAACCTTTAACGGAATTGATGCCCCCCCTGCTGGAAGCTTTGCCCAGTTACACCAATCGGGTCATGCAGCGGAGTCAAATTGGTGGCGTTCCTTTGAGGACCTACATTTTGATTGCCGGCAATGCCGATTTTGATCCCCTCCCCCTAGCCCAACAGCAATGGCAACCGGCGTTACCAGATACCACTGAACAAGTCTTTTTCACCACCCTAGAAAGAAGTTACACCGACCAACGGGCGATCGCCAGTCAGAACTTTTACTGGGCATTTTTTGTGCAAACGGAGCAGGGTTGGCAGTTGGCGTTACTGTACCAACAATTAGGTGGAAGCTCCCCAGAACAGCCCACTTCTCCCCGCCGGGACGCCAGCACCGGGGCGATCGCCCAAGGCATTCGTTTATGGTTGAGGGATTGTCAGGCAGGGGTGTTTGCGGCTAGTTAACCTGGCTTAAAATGACTGCAAACCATTGCTGGTCATCGGTCCATACTTGCAAGGGTTCTAGGCCATGGTCCGCCAACTGACGGGTAATGGCATTAGGATTATTAGCTTGGAGAGAAAATTTGCAGGATATTTCCGTGAGTATGGTTTCCCCGGCTTGGAAGTTAATCGTTAAACCAAGGTTTTCCAGCCGCACCGCTTGCTTGGTGCCACTGCGTAAATACATTTCAATTTGGGACTTTTGCTGGTTAAATATGGCTCGATGGAAAAAATTATCCAACGCAAAATTGCCCTGAAAACGCCAATTTAAATGGCGCAACATATTCAAATTAAATTCCGCTGTCACCCCCTGGACATCGTTATAGGCCGCCTCTAAAATATCCACGGGTTTACATAAATCCACCCCCAATAAAAAGTAATCCCCTGGGTCTAAAGCTTGCCCTACTTGCTCAAAAAAATCTTGACAATCGTCGGCGGAAAAATTACCGAGGGAACTGCCTAAAAAGGCCATCAAACGATGGGGATAATTATGGTGGGGCAATGATGCCAGGGCCAACTGATAGGTACTCACCAAACCCCGAACCGTTAATTGGGGATAAGTGGCTAAAATAGCCTCGGCATTTTCTTTCAAAATTGCTTCACTGACATCAACGGGAATATAGCGTAGGGCAATATTTTCTTCCGCAAAGGCATCCAGTAAAATACGGGTTTTAGTGGAACTACCACTGCCCAATTCAATGAAGTCACAGGCCCCCGTAATCTGCACCAGTTCCTTGGCGATCGCCTGAAGAATACTGGCCTCCGTGCGGGTGGGATAATATTCCGGCAGTAGACAAATTTGCTCAAACAGCAGAGAACCCCGGTCATCGTAAAAATAGTGGGGGGGTAAAGTTTTGGGGTATTGCTGCAAACCGACAATGACATCTTGGCCATGGTTGACATAGCTCTGGGGATGGCTGAGGAGACGGTTTTCGAGCTGTAGACGGGGGGAATTTTGAACGGAGACCATGGTGAGGTGCAAAAACTAACACATCCTCGCACCATAACCTGAACTGTCCCTCCAGATCGACCCCCAGACCGTAGTTAAACAGCGGCGAAGCTTGAAAACTCGCCCAGGGATTGCTCCAATCTTACCCCTTGGCCGGAGAAAGCCTAGTAATGATACTTGCAACATCACCTCAGACCTTGGTAATGGCGTTTAAGAGCCTGCTGATGCAGTTTTGGTTAGCCTCTACATCGACCCACTAAAGCTTAGGTAATACTGGGAGCCTGTTTGTAAAGTCTTATTTTGCCTCCTAAATCCCCTCACCAAAGCTCCGGCAATACCGGGGGACTTTGCGTTTGCTTCCCCTCAAATTTGGGGGGTCAGGGGGACTTTTCAAACACGTTCTGAAGACTTGTATTTCTCCCCCTTATCAGAAGGGTAGAGGGAGAAACAACACCATCGTTTTCATTTTCTGCACAATACTAGGGAGCAATGACATTTTTGCTTTTTTGCTCTGCTTTTTTCGCCGCTTGCTTAGCCCGTTTTTCTGCTTGCTTTTTTGCCGCCTGTTCAGCGGCTAGACGACGTTTTTTCTCGGCTTTTTCCGCCTCTAATTTTTCCAAATAGTAATGGTAATCACCGCTGTACACCACCAGTTCCCCATCCCGAATTTCCACTATCTTATTAGCGACCCGAGAAATAAAATAACGGTCGTGGGAAACTAGCACCACGGTGCCTTCATATTCCTGTAATGCTTCCTCTAACATTTCTTTGGCGGGAATATCCAGGTGATTGGTGGGCTCATCAAGGATGAGAAAGTTGGCCGGAGTGAGCAACATTTTCGCCAGGGCTAAGCGGGCTTTTTCTCCGCCACTGAGGGAGGCTACTTTTTTAAACACGGTTTCCCCAGAAAAGAGAAATCGCCCCAACAGGGTCCGTACTTCTTCATTTTTCCAGTCGGGTACTTCATCATGGATGGTTTCCATCACAGTTTTTTCCAGGTCTAAGGCTTCCGCTTGGTTCTGCTCAAAATAGCCAGGTAAAATGTTGTGTTCCCCTAGTTTTATTTGGCCTTCCTCCGGCAATTCCATGCCCATAATCATCCGCAAGAGGGTGGATTTTCCGCAACCGTTGGGGCCGAGAAATGCAATACGATCGCCCCGTTCAATTTCTAAATTTGCCCCCAGAAAGAGTAACTTATCGTTAAAGGCATGAGAAACATCTTCAATCAGGGCCACTTGACGACCACTGCGGGGAGCGGGGGGGAAATGGAATTTAAGGGTTCTGACACCACCGACGGGGGCCTCTACTCGCTCAATTTTTTCTAGTTGTTTTTCCCGACTTTTAGCCTGGGTACTGCGGGTGGCACTTGCCCGGAATTTGTCCACAAAGGCTTGTTGTTTGGCCAAAGCTTTTTGTTGATGTTCATAGGCACTAGCCAAGGCCAAGGTCCCTTCCTCCTTTTGCACGAGATAACTGGAATAATTACCCAGATAGGTGGTGGAAACTCCCCGTTCCGTTTCGACAATTTTGGTGCAAAGACGATCTAAAAATTCCCGGTCATGGGAAATAATCACCATGGGGGTTTTTAAGCCCTTGAGATAAATTTCTAACCATTCAATGGTTTCCAAATCTAAATGGTTTGTTGGTTCGTCCAGCAGTAATAAATCCGGCTCCTGCAGTAGAATTTTGCCCAAACTGATCCGCATCTGCCAACCGCCACTAAAGGAACTGACCAGGCGATCGCCGTCCTCCGGTTCAAAACCAATTTCCGGCAAAATCCGCTCAATTTGCGACTCCAACCGATAACCGTCCAGGGCTTCAAACTGTCGTTGTAATTTATCTAATTTATGAATTAAATCTTCCAGGGTGTCCGGATCGGCCACTTCCATAGCCTGATGGACATGGTGCATGGAGTCCTGAACCTGGTTCGCCTCGGTGAATACGGTCCACATTTCCTCCCGTAAAGTACGGGTGGGGGTAACGTCAAATTCCTGGGTTAAATGGGCGATTTTCAGAGCCGTTGGCCGAATAATTTCCCCCGCAGTGGCCTCCACTTCCCCCATAATGATCTTGAGTTGGGTGGATTTTCCGGCCCCGTTGACCCCCACCAGGCCTACCCGTTCTTCTGGTTTAACTTCCCAGTTCACATCTTTAAGAACTTCGCCGGTGGGATAAATTTTGCGGATGTGTTCAAGTCGGAGCATAGGAATAGGGCTGGGGGGAAACTGAGCTTCCAGTCTATCGAAAAATTGGCATTTAAACCCTGTCCCCCAATCTTGAGTCCCTGAAAATATCTGCGAGGATTATTATCATCATGGTTGCAACCCCAGATTGGGTGAAAAAAGCTGTTTTCTATCAAATTTTTCCGGATCGTTTCGCCGTCGGCCAACAGCAGGCGATCGCCGTCGCTCAACAACCAAAGCTAGAACCATGGGATACACCACCAACGGTGGAGGGCTATAAAGGGGGAAACCTGTGGGGCGTGATCGAACATTTAGATTATCTGCAGGATTTGGGCATTACTGCTTTGTACCTCACTCCCATTTTCCAGTCCGCCTGTAACCACCGTTACCACACCCATGACTATTACCAAGTGGACCCTCTCCTGGGGGGCAATGAAGCTTTGGAGACCCTACTAACTGCGGCCCATAGTCGAGAAATGAAAGTGGTTTTGGACGGAGTGTTTAACCATGCCAGTCGGGGTTTCTACTTTTTCAACGACATTTTGGAAAACGGGCCCCATTCCCCCTGGTTAGATTGGTTTTACATCGAAGACTGGCCTTTATCAGCCTATGACGGTTCTTTGCCGGCTAATTATCGGGGTTGGGTAGATTTGCGAGCCTTGCCGCAGTTTAACCACGATAATCCCGACGTGCGGGAATATTTAATGCGGGTAGGGGAATATTGGATTGCCCAAGGCATTGATGGTTGGCGTTTAGATGTGCCCGATTGTGTCAAAGCGGAGGGGTTTTGGGCGGAATTTCGCCGTCGGGTCAAAGCTATTAACCCGGAAGCCTACATTGTGGGGGAAATTTGGTGTGATGCTAGTCCTTGGTTAGGCGGAGATCAGTTTGATGGCGTGATGAATTACCGATTCACCGAACCAACAGTGGCCTTCACCATTGGCGATCGCCTGCAAAAAGAACATCTACGGGGGGAAGAATATCGTCCCTACCCCGCCCTCAACGCAGAAGCCTATGGAGAAAAAATTAGCCAACTTCTGCAACGACACCCCTGGGAGATTCAGTTAACCCAATTGAATTTGCTCAATAGCCACGACACCGCCCGCCTCTTAACCCTGGCCAATGGCGATCGGCCCAGCGTTAACCTAGCCCTCCTACTAATGTTTACTTTCCCCGGTGCTCCCTGTGTTTACTACGGTGACGAAGTGGGCTTAGCAGGGGGAGCAGATCCCGATTGTCGCCGAGTTTTTCCTGCAAAAACTGATTGGGATTTAGATTGTTGGGAATTTTATCGTCAATTGATCGCTCTGCGCCATCGCTATCAATGCTTGCAACTGGGGGATTACAAAATTCTCGTCACGGCAGGTATGGGCTATGTTTTTCAGCGGCAATACGGTGATGAAGCCATAATTGTTGCTGTTAATAGTGGTGACAACATAATGGAAATTTTATTATCTTCAGAAACAATAAATTTGGATAAAATAGACGTATCTGAATCTATATTTGCCGCCAATGGCGAGACCGCAATTGACCGGAACAACGCAGGGTTGCTTTTGACCATGGCCCCCCAATCAGGAGCAGCTTTTGCCATCATCTAATTTTGGCCATGAAGCTAGCATTTTTCCAAAAATGTCTATCTTTTCTGGGGTTTACTTGGTTACTATCCTGGGGAGCTTCGCCTGCTCAAGCCTTTTCCTGTTACATTATGCCAGGGCATGAATATCTAACCAAATTTGCGCTCACAAGACTCCAATTTAGCGAGGATAAATTAACTAGGGTTTTTTACGGTGATTATGTCGGCGGCGTAAATTATTTATCCCATCCTTTGGCCTATGGCAATGTGGTTAATGATTTTCCCCAACTTGATCCAAGTTTGACAAAAATTTTAATCAGGATTTTATTGGGGCCAGAATGGGATGAATTTACTATCCAGGAACAGGAAAGATTTATAGTCGCAACCATAAATCACAATGAACTCCGCTCCCAGGTGATGCATTTTACCCGTAATTATCTTGGTCAAAGTCAACAACAAGCCGTTAGTGCCAAAGCGTCTTGTCTGCTATCTCAGAATTTTATTAAAAATACAGTGATTTACGGCACTGAAGTAATGGCGGGACAACAAATAATCAGCCAAAATTTAGACCGTTACCAGCGCAAACAATTAGGCCTCAAATTTATTGGGGCGGCCCTCCATACAGTCCAGGATTCTTTTGCTCCAGCCCACACTAAACGTCATCCCAATACGTTTTTGTTAACAGACGTTTGTAGTTTTCGTTATCCCTATTTTGGCCGTAGCCAAACATCGATGTATTCAGTTGGCTGTGTTCATACGATATTTCCCGGCGATCGCAACTTTGGTGGGGGATCTGTGTTGAAAGATGATCATATTTGGCATCGAGGACAGAGTCATTGCCAAATTGAAGGTAATGGCAGAATCGAGAAAAGTTTTACCTGTCTAACGGATCAGGCCCAATTAGCCACCATAGTTAGTCAGGATTTTTTAGCATTGTTGGTTCCTTTTTTAGACCAAGCCCTCCGGAAGCAAATTGTGGCCCACCAGGATTTGACAACGACTTTAGACAAATTTTTAAACTTTTACCATCCTCACCCAGTCAAAGGCTTAACAGTCCAGGGAATTATGGCCTGTGACGGTTTGGGCGACTTTGCGCCCCATACTCGTTTTGAAAATTATTAAGTTGGGGATTTTGTTTTTTCCCGTAGTTTTTGGGGATAGTTTTTCTAGGTTAAGCTGAGTTAGGGCTTATTTGTTAGAGCAACACTTGTCAATTTGGAGCGCAGAGTAAACGAGCAATGACGCAGAAAGTAGTGGTGGGACTATCCGGTGGGGTAGATAGTTCGGTGGCGGCGGCCCTGTTGCACCGTCAAGGTCATGCCGTGGTGGGGGTGACTCTCTGGTTAATGAAGGGTAAGGGTCAGTGCTGTTCGGAAGGGCTGGTGGATGCTGCTTCTATCTGTGAGCAGTTGGGGGTACCCCACGAAATTGTTGATACTAGGGATTTATTCCAAAATCACATCATTGATTACCTGGTGCAGGGTTACGGCGAGGGCGTGACCCCACTGCCCTGTTCCCAATGTAATAAAGCCGTGAAGTTTGGTCCCATGTTGCAATACGCCCAACAGTCCCTTGGTATCGATAAAATTGCCACGGGCCATTATGCTCGCATTCGCTTCAACGAAGACAGTCAGCGCTATGAGTTATTGCGGGCGGTCGATCGCCAGAAGGATCAATCCTATTTTCTGTATGACCTGTCCCAGGAAATTTTGGCGGCGACCCTGTTTCCCCTGGGGGAACAAACCAAAACTGTGACCCGACAGTTGGCGGCGGAGTTTGACCTGAGCACAGCAGAGAAGAAGGATAGTCAGGATTTATGTCTGATTGAAGCCCATGGTTCCATGCGGGACTTCTTGGACAAGTACATTGCCCCCAAAGCGGGGGAAATTGTTGACCTGTCCGGAGCGGTGTTGGGACACCATGAAGGCATTCATCACTACACCATTGGCCAACGGAAGGGACTGGGCATTGCGGCCGCGGAACCGTTATACGTGGTTAAGCTCGATCCGGTGATGAATCGGGTTATTGTTGGCGATCGCCAGAGTGCGGGCAGTGGAGAATGCTACGTGCAAAGGTTAAATTGGGTGTCCATTCCCGAACCAACGGCCCCCATCCGCTGCGAGGTACAGGTGCGTTACCGTTCTGCTCCGGTGACGGTCAACGCCATTCCCTGGGACGACCAACAAATCAAACTGGTGTTTGACGAACCCCAATTTGGCATCACCCCCGGCCAGGCCGCTGTGTTCTACGATGGCGATCGGGTGCTAGGGGGAGGCATCATCTGCCCCCAAAAGTCGGAAAAAGCAGGGGTCTAGGCGACATCGCCCCCCACCACCACGTTCCGGATGCGTAAACTTGGGCCACCACAACCCACGGCTAAGCCATTTTGGCCCCCTTTGCCACAACCCCCGGACTCATCCCAATAAAAGTCGTCGGCGATCGCCTCGATGTTAGCCAGGGTTTTAAAGACATTGCCAGAGAGGGTCACATCCTTAACCGGTTCTGCTAGCTGGCCATTACGGATCATCCAAGCCTCCCCGGCGCTGAAGGTGAACATTTCCCCATTGGTCATACCCCCGAGCCAGTTTTGGGCATAAACCCCCTCCTCAATGCCGTCTAACAAATGGGCCACAGGGGTTGCTCCCCGGCCAATCCACGTATTGGTCATGCGCACAATGGGGGGATAGTGGTAATTCAAACAGCGGGCATTACCAGTGGGTTGTTCCCCCAACTTCCCTGCCGTTTCCCGGGAGTGGAGTCTGCCCACCAACTCGCCGTCTTTAATTAGTTGGGTGGTGGTGGCCGGTACCCCTTCGTCGTCAAAACCGTAACTGCCACGGTGCCCTGGGGGGGCCGCCCCATCAAAAATTTGCAACTCCGGTGGGCCAAAGCGTCGCCCCAAGCTCATCACTTCCAAAAAGTCGGGATTTTCGTAGAGCATATCTGCTTCGGATAAATGGCCAAAGGCCTCGTGGACAAATAACCCAGTCAAAATTGGGTCAATCACCACCGGATAAATTTTTCCCTGTACTGTAGGCAAAGTTAGCGCTTTCACTGCCCGTTTCGCCGCCTCCTGTACCACGGTATCTAAATTTTCCAAGTCCCCATAGCCCCGGCGGGAGCCTGTGGTTTCCCTACCTACTTGCACCCCATTGCCATCCTTTGCAGTGGCGGCAAAACGCATTTCCAAGTCCCACCAACATTGCTCCAACAAAGTCCCTTCTGAAGTGGCGAGCAACACCGTTTGTTGACTGTCGCTATAGCGCACATGGGTGGTGGTAATTTTATCGCTGGTGCCCCGGAGCAGATCATTGTAGTGGTCACAGAGGGCTTTTTTATCAGCCAAACTAATCTCACGGGGGTCTTTACCCGTCAAAGGATTAATAAAGGTTTGCTGGACTGGATCAATGGGAGCCAACAGGGTTTCATCGTCCCCAATTAACCGGGCCGCGGCGATCGCCTCTTCTAATCTTTGGCGTAACTGCTCCCAACGATTAAAACTGGCAAAGCCCCAGCCCCCTTGATGACAAACCCGCACCTGGCCACCAATGGCAATGCCCTCACTGAGAGTTTCCACCTGGTTACCCCGTAAGCTAATTTGGGTGCCTTCAGACTGTTCCAACCGGATACTGATAAAGTCCGCTTGGGACCGGTAACGGCCAATTAGTTCCGGCAGGGTTGCTTTAATGGTGGCTAAGTTCATTGAAAAAGAATTAGGGAGTCACCATCCATGATACTTTTCCCGCCCCTGCTTGACCGCCAAAATTCATGGAGCTCAACAGCTTTCAACCTAGGAGAAGATGATTTGGGAACCGGGGGCGTTAATTTTCACCGATAAAACCTGATGATTTTTAAAAGTTTCCGCCAAACGGGGATGCACTGATGGCGGGGCAAAAAATAACATAAACCCCCCCGCTCCGGCCCCCAGCAACTTACCGCCCCAGGCCCCTGCTTCCCGTCCCTGTTGATAAATACTGTCAATGTCGCCGTTGGAAATGCCCACATCCAAGCTCCGTTTTGCCTGCCAGGCTTGGTCTAGCAACTCCCCAAAGGCAGATAGGCATTGGTTACTGGTCAAAATATCCCAACCCTTGTCCACCATGGCACGCATCAGTTGCAAAGTTTCCCGATTATTACCCACCCGCTTTAATTGCTTTTCCACCACATTGGCCGCCCGCCGTTTGATGCCAGTAAAAACAATAAAGATATGTTCTTCAAACTCCGCCATCCTTGCCGGGGCCATGGTCACCCGACTAACCACAATGTCATCTTCCTTACGGAATTCCACTAAGTTAAATCCCCCCATGGCAGCCATGAGTTGATCCTGACAGCCCACTTTATCGTTGACTAAATGCCTTTCCACATAAATAGCTTCATAGGCCAAATCCAGAGGACGAATAAACTCCCCCTTGAAAGAGTGCAAAGCCTGTAGTAAGGAAACGGTAAAGGCAGAAGAGGAACCTAGGCCGGTAAAAGCTGGTAAATCTGCCACATTATGGAGCTCAATATCCTTTTCCAAACCACAAAATTTCAGGCATTCCCGAAAAACCACATGCTCCATCTCACTGGGATTTTTGACCAATTCCACTTTGCGGTAGGAAACTCGAATGGAATAGTCAAATAAATGGCTCAAAAAAGGGCTAGCAGTGACGTAGGAAAATTTGTCGATCGCCGTGGCTAGGACCGCACCACCATGCTGGAGAAAATACTCAGGATAATCAGTTCCCCCACCAAAAAAACTAATGCGGACAGGGGCACGGGAAATCAGCATGGGCCTGGCAAAGACAAGGTTAACGACAGATACATTATTGCCGACTGGGGGGCAATGTCAGCGTTCAATGCGAAAACCACTGCTCAAACCCTGTCCTGGAGGGGAATCCGTCCCTAACCCTGGGAGTTTCCCCCCCCCGGATACCCCATGAGATCTGCCAAAATTAAACTGTTCTTTCCCCACAGCACCCCATGAAATTTTCCCTCGAATCCCTCTACGGCTGGTACCGTCAAATGCTCCAACATCCCCGGTACCGCTGGTGGATTGTCCTTGGTTCCCTGGTGTATCTCCTCAGCCCCATCGACTTTTTGCCCGATGTTTTCCCTGTGCTTGGTTGGATTGACGATGGTTTAATTGCCACTTTATTGGTCTCGGAAATTTCCCAAATGGTCCTCACTGGATTGAAAAATAAAGCCGTCAAACAGGAAAAGAATGCCCCCCAGGAATCGGTGGTGGTAGATGTGGTGGGACAAGATGTAGCCCATAGTTAATTTAATTGTACTCAGTTTAGCTTGTCATTGCATTCCTCCGATTCTCTAACCCTGGAAGACCTTCAGAGTCAGAGGATTTCGAGAATGGAATCAAGTCGCCAAAACCTAGACTTCTGTGAACTTCCCTAGTCAATTTATCCCCTGGGAAGTTTTTGTTTGCCAATTATTCCGTTTGCACAATTACCTTTTCGGCTACGGCTTGGGCTAAACGTCGGGCTTGATCAACGGATTCCCCCCGGGCTAGGGCTACCCCCAGACGACGATGGGGTCGAGCATTGGGTTTACCAAATAACCGCAAATCCGTATGGGCTTCGGCCAAGGCTTCTGCGACTCCACTGTAACTAAGATTTTCCCCAGCTTCAGGGGCCAGAATAACCGCACTGGCGGCGGGGCCCGTTTGTTGAATGTGGGGAATGGGTAAACCTAAAATGGCCCGCAAATGTAACTCAAATTCGTTCAAATTTTGGGAAATTAGGGTAACCATGCCGGTGTCATGGGGCCGGGGAGATAATTCGGAAAAAATCACTTCCTCCGGGGTAATGAAAAATTCCACCCCAAAAATGCCCGCTCCCCCCAAAGCATCGGTGACTGTTTTGGCGATCGCCTGGGCCTGGGCTAACTGCCCTGGGTTTAAAGGGGCCGGTTGCCACGATTCTTGATAATCTCCCCGTTCTTGCCGGTGGCCAATGGGATCACAAAAGAGGGTTTCCCCCTGCCATTGGCGGATGGTCAGCAAAGTAATTTCCAACTCGAAGGGAATGAACTCCTCCACAATCACTTTGGTTTGATCCCCCCTCGCTCCGGCGATCGCCGCTTGCCAAGCCTGGGTCACCTCTTCATTACTGTTAACCACCGATTGACCCTTACCGGAGGAAGACATCACCGGCTTAACCACGTTGGGAAAACCAATGGCCTGGCTAACTTGCTCCAACTCGGCCAGACTGGTAGCGTAGTCGTAACGGGCAGTACGCACCCCCAACTGTTGGGCGGCCAACTCCCGAATTCGGTCTCGGTTCATGGTGAAATTGGTGGCTTGGGCGGTGGGAATAACCCGATAACCCTGGGCTTCTAACTCCAATAATTTTTCTGTGCGGATCGCTTCCACCTCCGGTACAATCCAATCCGGCTGATATTTTCTTACCACCGCTGCCAGGGCGTCCCCATCCAACATGGAAATGACTTCTGAAATCTGGGCCACCTGCATGGCTGGGGCATCGGCATAACGGTCCACCGCAATTACCCAATTACCTAATCTTTGGGCGGCAATGGTAAATTCCTTACCCAGTTCCCCGGAGCCAAGTAGCAAAAAGGTTTGGGGCAAAGTGACGGGGTTGACCATGGTTAAATGTTAGAGGGCAGGGGATGACCACCGGCGAGGGAACCGGTTTTTCCCAGTTTCCCACAGTTATTGCCTCCTTACCCCTGGGACAAATCCTTGGTTATAGCCGCCAAAGTCCCTAGGGTCTTAGCCGTTTCCATGGGTTGGGTTTTGACAAGGGGTTTTAGTTCCCATGGCCATAATGAACTGCAAAGTTACTTGCCAGCAGAATGTATGGATAACTATCCCCCACTGCCAGAGCCCTATAACCTAGCTAATGAATTGGCCAAGGAACGGAACCGGGCCGCCGCAGAACGGACCTTAATGGCTTGGATTCGCACCAGTCTTTCTTTGATTAGTTTTGGCGTGGGCATTGACCGCATTGTCGCCGCCATCCACGGCGCGTTTCCGGGAGGCAGAAATGGTTTTCATTTATCCCGGACTTTGGGTTTATCCTTTATTATCATTGGCACCTTGGCCCTACTAGCGGCCGCCATCAATCACCGTCAAGATTTAAAGTGCATTGAACGGGGACGTTTCACTTACCAGTCCCGCCTGTCCATTAGTTTTGTGGTGGCGATCGCCTTGGTGGTGGTGGGAACGTTTGCTTTTTTAGCGATTATGTTCCAGTCGCTTTAGACTGTTCGAGTGGGGCAATAGGCTTTTCCTTACTACGTGTATTTTTAATGGTCTCCTGCGAAAATCTTTGGCAACAGGCCCTGGCCATCCTGGCAACCCAGTTAACCAAACCGGCTTTTGACACTTGGATCAAAACATCAGTGCTGACCTCCTTAGGGGATGGAGTGGCCACCATTCAGGTGGAAAACGGCTTCGTCCTCAACCATTTGCAAAAATGCTATGGCCCACTGCTGATGGAGGTACTAACGGACTTAACTGGCCAGGAAATCACTGTGAAGTTAACCACCGACGGCCTGGAGCCCCACAGCTTAACTCCTCGCCAGTCACCCCTAACGGTGGAGACCACAGCTAAAAATTCCACTGCCCTCAATGCTAAGTACACCTTTTCGCGTTTTGTGGTGGGGCCGACCAATCGCATGGCCCATGCCGCTTCTTTGGCAGTGGCGGAATCCCCCGGGCGGGAATTTAATCCCCTTTTCCTCTGTGGCGGCGTTGGTCTAGGAAAAACCCACCTCATGCAGGCGATCGCCCATTACCGGTTGGAAATGTATCCCAATGCCAAAGTTTATTACGTTTCCACAGAACGATTCACCAATGACCTGATCACCGCTATCCGCCAGGACAATATGGAGGATTTTCGGGCATATTACCGCAGTGCCGACTTTTTGCTCATTGACGATATCCAATTTATTAAGGGCAAAGAGTACACCCAAGAGGAATTTTTTCACACCTTCAACAGCCTCCACGAAGCGGGCAAACAGGTGGTAGTGGCCTCCGATCGGGCCCCCCAAAGGATTCCTGGCCTACAGGACCGGCTCATTTCCCGCTTTTCCATGGGTTTAATCGCTGATATCCAAGTGCCGGATTTGGAAACCCGCATGGCTATTTTACAAAAAAAAGCTGAGTACGACAGGATTCGTCTACCTAAGGAGGTTATTGAGTACATTGCTTCCCATTACACTTCCAATATCCGGGAACTGGAAGGAGCCCTAATTCGGGCGATCGCCTACACGTCCCTATCGAGTGTGGCCATGACAGTGGAAAACATTGCTCCGGTGCTCAACCCCCCGGTGGAAAAGGTGGCCGCTGCCCCGGAGACCATCATCAGCATCGTGGCCCAGCATTATCAGTTAAAGGTCGAAGAACTACTGAGTAACTCCCGCCGCCGGGAAGTTAGCCTGGCTCGTCAAGTGGGGATGTATTTAATGCGTCAGCACACGGACTTGAGTTTGCCCCGCATTGGGGAAGCCTTTGGCGGTAAGGACCACACCACCGTCATGTACAGTTGCGACAAAATCACCCAACTACAACAAAAAGATTGGGAGACCAGTCAAACCCTTACTAGCCTCAGTCATCGCATCAACATTGCCGGCCAAGCCCCGGAATCCTAGACCCCCGGCGATCGGTGATTAATTATGAGAATGAATATGTCAGAATGTAAAATATTTGCTAATAATATGTAAATGCGTTTCGGCAAGGAACGCCAACATCAGTGCAGGTTTGGCCCCTGTGGCCCGGCTTGCTACCCATAAGAAAATGGCATCAGGAGAACAAATATTGTTCCACCGACAGGCCACATTTGGGTTTTGGCCAACCGCTCTACCCTAGCGGTGTAGTTTCCAATCGTCTCGTCTTATTAGAGAATGGAGTCTAAATGGCATAACCCAAATTACAGAAGCCTCCTTTAGAAATTCTTGCCTTTGATGCTAGCTACGCAAGAGGATTTGCATTTATGACTATTGCAGTCGGACGCGCCCCAGTCGAAAGAGGATGGTTTGATGTCCTCGACGATTGGCTAAAGCGTGATCGTTTCGTATTTATTGGTTGGTCTGGTTTGCTGCTCTTCCCCTGTGCCTTCATGGCCCTGGGGGGATGGCTGACCGGCACCACCTTCGTTACTTCCTGGTACACCCACGGTCTAGCCAGTTCCTATCTAGAAGGAGCTAACTTCCTGACCGTGGCGGTCTCTTCCCCCGCCGATGCCTTCGGCCATTCCCTCCTGTTCCTCTGGGGGCCCGAAGCCCAAGGTAACCTGACCCGCTGGTTTCAAATTGGTGGTTTGTGGCCCTTCGTTGCCCTCCACGGTGCTTTCGGTCTGATTGGCTTTATGCTGCGTCAGTTCGAAATTTCCCGTCTGGTCGGCATTCGTCCCTACAACGCCATCGCTTTCTCTGGTCCCATTGCAGTGTTTGTCAGCGTCTTTTTGATGTACCCCCTGGGACAATCCAGTTGGTTCTTTGCCCCCAGCTTTGGGGTAGCGGGAATCTTCCGGTTCATTTTGTTCCTGCAAGGGTTCCACAACTGGACTTTGAACCCCTTCCACATGATGGGAGTGGCAGGGATTTTGGGCGGCGCCCTACTGTGTGCTATCCACGGTGCCACGGTGGAAAACACCCTGTTTGAAGATGGGGAAGATTCCAATACTTTCCGGGCATTTGAACCCACCCAAGCAGAAGAAACCTATTCCATGGTGACCGCTAACCGTTTCTGGTCTCAGATTTTCGGTATTGCCTTCTCCAACAAGCGGTGGTTGCACTTCTTTATGTTGTTCGTGCCGGTAACTGGTCTGTGGATGAGTTCCGTGGGTATCGTCGGTTTAGCCTTAAACCTACGGGCCTATGACTTCGTCTCCCAGGAGCTACGGGCAGCGGAAGACCCGGAATTTGAAACGTTTTATACAAAAAACATTTTGTTGAACGAAGGGATGCGCGCCTGGATGGCTCCCCAAGATCAACCCCATGAAAACTTTATCTTCCCTGAGGAGGTTCTCCCCCGTGGTAACGCTCTCTAATACTTCGATGGTGGGGGGACGTGACCTTCCCTCTACCGGTTTTGCTTGGTGGTCGGGGAATGCCCGACTGATTAATCTCTCCGGTAAATTGCTTGGTGCCCACGTTGCCCATGCCGGTTTGATCGTTTTTTGGGCTGGGGCCATGACCCTGTTTGAAGTTGCCCACTTCATCCCCGAAAAACCCATGTATGAGCAGGGTTTAATTCTCCTGCCCCACATTGCTACCCTGGGCTGGGGCGTTGGTCCCGCTGGGGAAGTAACTGATATTTTCCCCTTCTTTGTTGTGGGGGTATTGCACTTAATTTCTTCGGCCGTTTTAGGTCTTGGGGGTATTTACCATGCTCTCCGGGGCCCTGAAGTTCTGGAAGAATATTCCAGCTTCTTTGGCTACGACTGGAAAGATAAAAACCAGATGACCAATATCATTGGCTACCACTTAATCCTGTTGGGTTGTGGTGCTTTGTTACTGGTCTTTAAAGCCATGTTCTTTGGCGGTGTCTATGATACCTGGGCCCCCGGTGGTGGGGACGTGCGGGTGATTACCAATCCCACCCTTAACCCGGCAATTATCTTTGGCTATCTGCTGAAGGCGCCCTTTGGGGGAGAAGGTTGGATCATCAGTGTCAACAACATGGAAGACATCATCGGTGGTCACATCTGGATTGGTTTGATCTGTATTTCCGGTGGTATTTGGCACATTCTCACTAAGCCTTTCGGTTGGGCTCGCCGGGCTCTGATCTGGTCTGGGGAAGCTTATCTTTCCTACAGCTTGGGTGCCCTTTCTTTAATGGGCTTTATTGCTTCCATTTTTGTTTGGTTCAATAACACCGCTTACCCCAGTGAATTCTATGGTCCCACTGGTATGGAAGCTTCCCAATCCCAAGCCTTCACCTTCTTGGTGCGGGACCAACGGTTGGGTGCTAACATTGCTTCTGCCCAAGGCCCCACTGGTCTAGGTAAATACCTGATGCGTTCTCCTTCTGGAGAAATCATCTTTGGTGGTGAAACCATGCGTTTCTGGGATTTCCGTGGCCCTTGGTTGGAACCCCTCCGGGGCCCCAATGGTTTGGACCTCGACAAACTCCGCAACGACATTCAGCCCTGGCAAGTACGGCGGGCGGCTGAATATATGACCCACGCTCCCCTTGGTTCTTTGAACTCTGTGGGTGGGGTAATCACCGATGTTAACTCCTTTAACTACGTTTCTCCCCGGGCTTGGTTGGCAACTTCCCACTTCGTCCTTGGCTTCTTCTTCCTGGTGGGTCACCTCTGGCATGCTGGTCGTGCTCGGGCGGCGGCCGCTGGTTTTGAAAAAGGCATTGACCGGGAAACTGAACCCACGTTGTTCATGCCTGACCTAGACTAATTTGGCACTGTTTTAAAAAAGTCCCCCTAGCCCCCATGGTGGGGGCAATGACCTTTGAGTTTTCCCCAACTTGGGAAATTAAGGGGGTTGAGCCAAATTCATTATTTTCCCCTGCCTGTTTGGTGGGGGATTTTTGTTTGGCGATCGCCTAATCGCCTAAAATAAAGCCTGTTGCCCCCGAGAAGCTTTTTCGCTATGCAGTTTTTGGACTTTATCACCGCCTGGGAAGGAAAATGGCTTTCCCAACGTACCAATTATAGTTTTGAGCAAAATGAAGCGGGCAATGACAAATCCGATGTGACAGTGCAACGGTGGGATAGTCAAACTGAGCTAGGGCAATCGCTCCAAGCCCTGGCCGGTTTAGACCATGGTGGAGGGTTAATTATGTTGCAACTAAGTTGGGATACGTCCGTGGACTGGGGTAAGCCCAAAAATATCGGCTCCATTTACTACGGTTTTCTGCCCGACGGCGATCGCTCGGAACAGGGTCGTCTTTGGCGGGGTAATGGGGATGGGAGCAAAGTGTTCCTGCGCGGGGATTACCATCTCGGGTCAGACGAGTGTTTGACCTTAAATTTACAGGATGGGGAAACTCGCCTAACAGAAAGGCATTGGTATGCTAGCCCCAACCTACGACTCCGCACCAGTCTGATCCAGCGGGGAGGAGGTTATAGTCATAGTGCCTTCTATTCCGATATCCGGCGTTTACCTCCAGCAAAGTAACAAGTATCAGGTAACAGGTGTCAGTTTTTATCCTCAACCGAAACCGATTATTCCATGGCATTTTTTCAGCAAGATCCAGCCCTGGGGGATATGGCCCAGGCGATCCTTGAAAGCACTTGGCAGACTTTCCCTGCTTTGCAACGGGACCAAATTGCCTTGACCTGGCTAGTTTATGATGCTCCAGTAATGGTTAATACCGGAGGGGCGATCGCCGCCAATGAATTTTGGCAGTATCCCGTGCGGGGCTTTAGTTACCGGGGCATTGAACGCATTTATCCCGCTAGCGTGGTGAAATTGTTTTATCTGGTGGCCATGGCGGAATGGTTGGAAGGGAGCATGGTTAAGGATTCCCCGGAGTTGGAGCGGGCGGTGCGGGATATGATTGTGGACTCCAGCAACGATGCCACCAGCTTAGTGGTGGATACACTCACCGGTACCAGCAGTGGGCCCATGTTACCGCCGGGCCCCTTTGAAACCTGGCAGCAACAGCGTAATATTGTGAACCGTTATTTTAAATCCCTGGGCTGGGAGGAGTTGCAGAACATTAATGTCAACCAAAAGACCTGGGGTGATGGTTACTACGGCCGGGAAAGGGCCTTTGTGGGAGAACTTTACGAACAGCGCAACATGTTGACCACCAACGCTGTGGCCCGTTTACTGCACAGTATCATTGGCGGTGTGGCCGTGTCCTCAATCCGTTCCCAACAAATGATGCAATTGCTCAAGCGGGATTTAACGGTCGCTCCGCCCTCCCCAGGGGAGGATAACCAAATTACCGGCTTTCTCGGTGAAGCATTACCCAAAGATGCCCAAATTTGGTCTAAGGCCGGTTGGACGGGCCAGGTGCGCCATGATTGTGCCTACATTGAAATTCCCCACCAGAGTCCCTATCTTTTGGTGGTATTTACTGAAAATTCTGCCCTCGCTGGCGATCGCCGTTTATTGCCGTTTATTTCCCAAGCCTTCGCCAATGCCTACTAAACCAGACCTATGGCTTCCCACTTTGAAAGGTCAAATCGACGCTGGTTAGATAGATTGCCCAGAAATTTAACCGACAGTGCTCGTTCTCTCCATCCCCGTACCCTATTGGCGGCCATTGTGGTGGGGTTGATTACTGGAGCGGTGGGGGCTGGTTTTAAGTCCGCTGTTAATAATGTGCTCCAATGGCGATCTCAATTGGCCAGCCTCTTGTCCCCCATTCCCCCGTTGGCCTGGTTGGTGACCGCTTTGGTGAGTGGGGGCATGGTGGCACTCAGCTTTTGGTTAATGAAGCGCTTTGCCCCGGATACCAGTGGCAGTGGTATTCCTCAAATTGAAGGGCATTTAGACGGGAAATTGCCCTTGATATGGCAGAGAGTATTGCCCATCAAACTCGTGGGAGGCTTTTTGTCCCTGGGGGCCGGTATGTTGGCGGGTTTTGAAGGGCCAACCATTCAAATGGGGGGAGGCATTGGACAAATGATAGGAAGCTGGTTGAAATCTAGCCAAGAACATCAACGAATTTTAATTGCGGTGGGGGCCGGGGCCGGTTTAGCCACCGCCTTTAACGCCCCCTTGGCGGGCATGGCGCTGATTGGAGAAGAAATGCGGCCCCGTTTTCGCAGTCAAACTTTGGCCTACCACGGACTGCTGTTTGGCTGTGTGATGGCCACCATTGTTCTGCGGATGATTCGGGGACAATCCGCCATTATCAGTTTGACTCAATTTAAACGGGTTCCCCTGGATTCCCTCTGGATGTTCATCATTTTGGGCATTTTGTTTGGGGTCATGGGTTACGCCTTCAACTGGGGTCTATTCAAACTACTGGACTGGTTTGATCTACTCCCTCCCCTAGCGATGCGATGGAAAGGCTTTATCCTCGGTTCAGTCATCGGGATTTTGTCTCTATTGCCCTTACCCCTCACCAATGGCGGGGACAATGCGGTGCTCTGGGCTTTTAATAGTCAGTCCCATTCTTCGACGCTAATACTGGTGTTTTGTGGTAGGTTCCTGTTAACTCTGATTTGCTATGGCTCCGGAGCGATCGGTGGTATTTTTGCTCCCATGCTAGGTATTGCTTCCATTGCTAGCGTTGTCATAGCTCGGCATTTTCATTTACTATTTCCTGCTCAAATTCCCGAACCCGCCGTGATGGCGATCGCCGGTATGGGGGCTTTAGTTGCCGCAACGGTGCGGGCCCCATTGACAGCCATTTTGCTCACCATTGAAATGACTGATAACTATTTTGTGATTTTGCCTCTGTTGGTCACTTGTCTAGTGGCTAGTGTGGTGGCGGAAGGATTGGGTGGTAAACCTATTTATGCAGTATTGTTGGAGAGAACTTTAGCCAAACAAAACCATGGCTAAGATTTATCTAAATATTTATGAAGGAAAAGACTAATAATTCTGGTATTCTCTTTGATCTAAAAATCTATTGCTAGTTCATTTCTAAACCCCTCGAAAGCCGACATTCGTATCCATTGTTTGACGAGGATTCAAAGTTTGCTTACGTTTTGATGCTTGTAAATTATCCACAAAACTTATTATTGCTCCCACTAATAAGAAAGTTCCGCCTAAATACTGGGCTTGTGTAGGAGTTTCTTGTAGGATTAGATAGGCAAAAATTATGGCTAAAATAGGGGTGACTAAGCTTGCCAAATTAATTTGAATAAAACTGGCAGTCTTAAGACCGGCTAACCAAAACAATTGACCAAGAACAACAATAATAGCCCCATAGACTAACATCCATTGCCACAGAATAGGAGAAAAAACATCCATAAAATGGTCAAACCCGTAAAGAATAACTGCTATCCAAAAAAATACAAAAGTTCCCAATAAACTACGATAAACAGTAAAAATACTTACTGGAATAGATTGCAGTTGTTGTTTACTCAGGATTGTTGTAATTGCCGAAATGAAAGCGGCGATCGCCACAAAAATTTCCCCCAACCCAAAATTGAAATGGATAACCATGTTAATTGGATCAGAAACTCCCCAGAAAACCGTAACAGCAACTCCGATAAAAGAAATTAAGGTTGCCAGTATGCTTAACCAATTTGTGGAAGCTTTTAACAAAAAAATACTTAAAATTAGGGTGAAAATTGGTTCCAATCTTCCAATTAAAACCACATTGGTCACATTTGTTTGATCTAGGGCGCTGAACATTAATCCAGGGGCAATGGCTCTTGATAAAATAGCTGTAATAGTTAAAAGCAACCAATCTTTTCTGGTTAACTTTTTTAATTTATCAATTTGCCAATCAGGGTAAAAAATTAATATCATTAAACCCAAGGCACACAAATTACCCACAAAAAGAACATTACAAAAAGAAATGGGATTCCGACCATCAATTGTATAAGCTTGGCCCAACTCAATTATGCGACTAGTTACAGCGTTGGCCGCTGAAAAAATCACTACGGCAAGGGCAAGATAAATCGGGCTGGGAATCCGATTTAAAAAGGTGCCAAAAATAGAAATAAGTGTTTTCATTAATAATCTAATTCCCGTTGATAGCCAATCTGAGGAGCCGAATAAATGGAAACAAAAACTGCATTTTCTTGACTATGATTGATCGCTCCATGGACTTGACCTTTTTCGGCGATCGCCACTTCCCCTTGCGTCAAAGTTTGACTTTTATGTTCCCCCAAATAATAAGTCAAAGTCCCTTTTAGCATAACCCAGGTATCTTGACCATCGGGATGAAAATGGGGCTGAACAATTTGCTGCGGTCGAACAGCCCAGATAGCAATACTAGAATTTTCTGTCTCAATTACCGGCGTTACCGTTGCCCCTTGCTCGGAAAAACAAGCCATTTGCTCTAAGTCAAAAATCCGTTGGTTATCCATTGCAATAATTTGCTCCTTACTTGAACTGAGGACACGTTTTACTGACAGAATCACATTGATAAACATACGGTGCTTGCCAATGGAGTGGAATTTCTAGTAAATCCCTCGCTCCTGTTATCCCTTGACCAATAAAAAGTAATAAGGCAAGGCTATTAATAATAATGTGGGCATTGCGCCAACGATTTTGACGATCTTGATAAATATCTTGGGTAGTTGCTACTGAAAAAATCATTAAAAATGCGGCTAAAATTCCATAATAAAAATGGGATACAAGCCATTCATGTCCTCGGCGATAAATTTCAGGTTGACTCCCTAACAATACTAACCCCATGCCTGTTAAGCTGGCGAAAGTGCCTCGCCAAAATTTTGTTTTTGCACGAAATAAAAAAACAAAAGATGCAATACTAAAGCCAAATACAGCAATCACCAGGAAAACCCGAAAAGGTTCCTGGGAGATGACATTTTTATTAATAAATTTAGAAAAAAGTGGATAGGCTAACCCTAAAAAAGTAACACCCACCACCGCTATAGTGAGATGTCTCCCGATCGCCACGTGTTCAGTGCCAACCACCGGGGGAATTTTACTTTTTTCTCCCGCTTTCGTTACTAAACGCCGTTCACGAGTGAGTAAAGCACGATTGACCACAATGCCCAACAGAGGGAAAACTACAATAATGGCGATTGCGGGATGTAGCAAAGCCCAGGTATCTTGAAAATCCATCATAAAAAACAATTGCCAAATTTATTAAACAATATTCAAGAAATTAAAGATGAACTATTAAGCATTACTTGCCCCGCGAATATTTGCCATTAATGTCACCAATACCTAATATTAAGTTGTTACTAACTTTGGTCTTTCAACCTAACCATTGCTGAACCAATTGGAACATCTCCGTCGATACCATTTAGCTTAGTGCTGACACGATAAAGCGCACGTCCCCCCATGCGTGACATATCCACCCCTGATAGTTGCAGCCTTACATAGGTATCAGGGTTAACAGGTTGGTTAAAATCAATAGTTATTCCCCCTGGAGACATTTTTGTGGTGGTGGGAATTTCCTTGCCACTGGGATCAAAAGCCTTAACATTAATAGACCGTGCCATGTCAAGGGGTAAGCTAATGGTCGTAGATTCTAGGGAAAATCCTGTAACGGCTAAGGTGATAAAGTGGGTGTTTCCAGCGGCTCCCACAAAACCAGAGTCTGAGACAAAAGGGGTGGTAAAACGCATTGTCATTTGCGCTTGGGCAGGGGAATTAGCCAAGGATAAAAAGGCTAACGAAATAGCTAAAGCCGAAAATGTGCCGATAAGAGGACGAATATTCATGGGGTTTAATTCCTTAAACTAGGAAAAGAAAATTGGGCTAATTATCAACAAAAAGAGACAGTAAAATGGAGATCGCATCGGCGGGTTCATAGCGAACACGGAAATTCACATTGATGTAGGCCAAAGCGATATGTCCACGACGATCAATCACAAATGTAGCGGGGATAGGTAATAACCATTCCTCTATGCCATTATGATCAGGAATAACACAGCCGGATTGTAAATAAATTTGTTTGACCGCATCGGGAACAGTAAAAACTAATTCATAATCCTGAGCCGTTTGTAAACCATGGTCACTGAGGAGATCGTAAGTCAAATCATGACGCTCAATGGTTTTCTGAGAAGCGGTTAGAGTTTGGGGAGAAATGGCTAAAATAGTTCCTCCTAATGCTCGAATTTTATTAACAACCTTTTGATAAGCCCGTAGTTCTAAACCACAATAGGGACACCAATAACCCCGAAAAAACTTGAGCAAGACAGGGCCTTGTTTAAGTTGTTCAGAAAGGATAATCTTTTCTCCCTGGGTATTTATTAAGGTAAAATCAGGGGCAAAATCTCCTATTCTCAACTGTCTTCGATTTTTAAATTCCTCAGTCAAACCTTTAATAAAATCCGAAAAAACAGCAGCTCTTTTGGGAGGTGTTTTTTTTAAAGATTCTTGGTGAAACTTATATAGTTCAATTTGTAAATTCACAATCTTCTTAGAAATAGCTAGAGGCTATAACCTATCATATCCCCTAAAGATTGCAGTAATTGAACAAATTCCCAAGAATTTACTTGACTTCGCTGGCGGGAAACATAACAATTTTTCCTTCTTTCACTGCCACAACTACATCATAGGTTGCACAGTAGGAAAAGGTAATATCGCTCTTTTTGCTGTATAGATTGACAACCATTCCAGCACCCCCTGGCTGAACTCCCAATGGTTCTAGATCACCATAGAAAAATCGCCTCAATTGGTCTCCACTGCCAGTTTTTCCTTTGCTAGTGATAATTAGCTTGATCTGTTCTTGGCTGGCTGAAGGGGGAGCGGCGATCGCCGTATTTTGAGTTTGGGGTAGAAAGCTGTGAAAAGTGACATCTCCTATGGTAATTGCGCTAGCTAGGATAAGGGGAGCTAGCAAAGGGCTAAAGGGTTTGAGTCTTAACATCGAGTTTTTAGACATAGAAATTATTGACGGAATCATCATTGCTTGTTTTTTTTTCGATGGGAAGCCGGCAAAATGGAATATGCCATATGCCAGATTGGAATAGGTGTTGTTATGGATCGTCTTGCTTGTATGCAGAGTTTTGTTCGAGCGATCGAAATGAATAGCTTTTCCGCCGTGGCAAGGGAACAACAAACAACTCAACCAACCATCAGTAAACAAATTGCCGCCCTAGAAAAATATTTGGGGGTGAAGTTAATCACTCGCTCCACAACCAAACTCAATTTAACCGAAGAAGGAAAACAATATTATCAATACTGTCAACAAATCTTGGAAACAGTTGCTGAAGCAGAAGCTAGCTTAGAAGGCAAAGAGAAAGCCGTTGGTATTTTACGTTTAGGTTGTTCGGTCCTATTTGGCGAAATGCAAATCGTGCCCCGCTTAAATCTTTTTATCACCCGCTATCCCCAAGTTAAAATAGACTTAATGATGGCTGATTATTTTGTCGATATGGTGCAAGAAGGACTAGACCTTTCTATTCGTATTGGCAATCATCAAGATAAGTCCTTAATTAGTGAACGTATTGGTATCACCCGTCGTGTAACGGTAGCTAGCACCAGTTATTTTGAAAAATCAGGGGAACCGAAAACACCAGAAGATCTAGCCAAGCATAATTGTATTGTCTATACTTCCTTGTCTACCATTAATGAATGGCATTTTCATGAAAAAAATGGAGTTATTAAGGTTAATGTTAAAGGTAGTTTTCAAACTAATAGCTCCGTTGCTGTGCGAGCCGCCGTTTTATCAGGTTTAGGCATTGCGATCGCCCCGATTTGGATGTTTGGTGAAGATATTTATCGGGGGGATCTTAAAGTTGTTTTACAGGACTATCAACCCGTGCCTTTTCCCATCTACGCCGTCTATCGTCGCAGTCGCTTTTATCCTGCCAAAGTTCATTGTTTTATTGATTTTTTACGAGAAGAATTTAAGCTAGACCCTTGGGTTTCTGACTATGGCACCTAATTTATTAATGAAACCCTTTAACTACTACAGTCCCATTCTGCTCTTCAAACATGGAGTCACAGAAGCTCTTAACAACAAGGCGTTCATTCGCCGCTAAAATGTGGAAAATAGAAAGTTAAAGCTCGCAAGCGCAAAACCCACTTTTCCCTGATTGCATTGCTGAACACGGCAATTTGCCACTTAGATCTTCAATTTAGAGATATTCATGGCCCATCCCCTCGACCTGGAGCAAACTTGGCTCTATCCCCTACCCGAATTTAGTTTGATTGCATTACAAGGGGAAGACCGGCAACGCTTTTTGCACAACCAAACCACCAACGCAGTGGAAACTAGGGCAGTGGGGGAATGGTTTGAAACCGTATTCGTCAACTCCACCGGCAGAACTCTGGAATTAGCCACGGTTTATGTGCGTCAAGACTCCCTTTGGGTCCAAGTGGAAGCCAGCCGAAAAGACTTCCTGTGGCAATGGATGGACCGATTCATTTTCCCCTTCGACAAAGTGGAACTGCAGGATTTATCTGCCGATTATCGAGCGGTGGTGCTGCTGGGAGAAGAAGCGGGGCAAGATCATTTAGGTTGGCAGTTGCCCATCGGGAACCAATGGTTAACCCAAGCGGTGCAGGGAGTTGAGTTACTCATTTCTGCCCAAACAGGGTTGGATTTACCCGGCTATACAGTAATTTTTCCAGCGACTCAACAGGCAGTAATCGACCAACTTTGGGAAGATTTAACTGTCATTACCTCCGATCAATGGGAAGGTTTGCGCATTTACCAGGGCAGACCCCAAGCAAATAAAGAACTGACCGAGGATTACAATCCCCTTGAAACAGGATTATGGCGGGCCATTTCCTTCACTAAGGGGTGTTATATTGGCCAGGAAACCATTGCCCGTTTGAACACTTACCAGGGGGTAAAACAGCGGCTGTGGCGCCTTACCCTCGATCGCCCGATGGAAGCAGGGACAGTGATTACCCTGGAAGGACAAAAAGTGGGTGTTTTAACCAGTGTGAAGGGATTGACGGGGCTTGGTTACCTTAAAACTAAGCTGGCCGATCAGGGCATGGCCGTGCAGGTGGGGGAGGCGATCGCCACAGTAGAAAGACCACCCTACATCACCCACGAATATTACCAAGGGCCGAACTAGATTCCATTCCGGGGAGCAAGTTTTGATGGTCATTGCTAGCCCCCATGGGTGGTTTGCTGGTTTATTTGTATTAATTGTTGCGTTGAGCAAGCTTGCGGGAATCAACAACCAATCAAAAGTCTTCCTCGTCCCTCTGCACATCCAACCGGGCCGCCAGTACCTCCGCCACCACTTCTTCCAAATCCAGGGGCGTAAGTTGACTGTAGCCTTCCCTTGGGTTGAGCCAATCATCCAAAGACACCAGCCTTAAATGTCGACTTTCCTGCCAGAGGTCCACAATGGTTTTTCCTTGGTGGTCTAGGCTAATTTCCAGGTAATCAAAGCTGTTGACATTGAGATAAAGAGATTGATTGGTAACAATGGTGGCCTGTTGGGCATCGCTAAACACATCCAAGATCCAACCTTGGCCTTCCGCTTGGGATTTGCCATCTAATTGATAATAGTAATTAACTTGTCCTAAATCGTTTAGGGCCCGTTGCATATCTTCTTTGTTGACCAAAATACCCTGTTCAATCACACAGGGAGCTGGCAGTGGGGGAGAGTGAAATTCAGGATTCATGGGGGTGAGGGCGGGGTAAAAAGCTTGGTCGGTCGGTTACGGATGAATATTTATGGTTATAAATTCCACCAGGATTACTAACGAAAATCACGCAAAAGTATTAGTCTAGATGGGGAATTTTAGTTTTGGGTTGCCAAGCCATCGGTGGAGCGATTTGATTGATCCCCGCTTTATTTTTGATCTTAGCCCAAGAATTCGTAACTAGATTTTAAGTTTTTGCGGAGTGGCAACTCCTTCCCGTGGGAATGGTGATTTATGAAATGGTGGCGTCGTTGGTATTTTCTCTGGGGTGGGGATAGTGTGGGGGCGGCAATTCTGTTTTACACCCGCTTGCCCTGGCCCCGGAGTTGGCCGGTAAATTTTGACCGCATTGCCCGCTGGATTACCCTGATGGGGCTGTTATTGTCCCTGATTTTGCTGGCGTTAGCCCAGGGATTGCAATGGTTTGGTATGGACAATTTATTGCGGTCAGCCATTGTGGTTAGTCTGTGGCTAGCTTTAACAGGGGGTCTCCATTTAGATGGGGTGGCGGACACTGCCGATGGTCTAGCGGTGACTAATCCCAGCAAGCGTTTAGCGGTGATGCAAGACAGTCAAACGGGGGCCTATGGTGTGATGGCGATCGCCGTGGTGTTATTACTGAAAACCATGGCCTTGGCTAGCCTTAATTCCAAGGGCTTGGCAAGCTGGGCCCTTGTGATGGCTTTGGGTTGGGGACGTTGGGGCCAACTGTTGGCGATCGCCCTTTATCCTTATTTGAAGGCCGATGGCAAAGGCGCCATGCATAAACGAAATTTAAAATGGAGGCCCGATCTACTGCTGGGCACGGCCATTATGATTGGGGGAGGAATGACCCTAGGAATTATTTTGGGAATTGCCCCCTGGCTAATGGGGCTGGGCACTGGAGGAGCGGCGTTGATAGCCTGGGGGGTAGGTCGTTGGTTTGCCCAACAATTGGGGGGTCACACTGGAGATACCTACGGCGCTGTGGTGGAATGGAGTGAGGTATTAATTTTGCTGAGTTTATCCTTGGTTTAACGGTTCCCCCATTTCAATGGCTGTTAACTTTGCCATGCCATGGGATTATGACCAGTATTCAACGTGAACCACCGATAATTGTCCTAAATTTTGCAGGAGCAGACATTGGCAGAAAAACGTAAAAAACGGCGATCATTCTCTTCTTTGTTTGGAAAACCCTTATTAGGTTTGGTAGGATTGACCCTAGCGTTATATTTGTTGAGGGGCTGGGGCGTTATTACCTTTTTGCCGGGGGGAATCTTCCTCGGCATGGCCGCCCTCACGGTCTTTGTGGCCTTACTATACGGCTGGGAATTGACTAGCCGTTAGGTCAATGTCGGTGGTGCTGGGGTAAAATTTGAGCCGCAAACTGTTGTGATCATTGCCACAGATTTGTTCGTTTTTGCTTAACATTTAACTCTGTTTTCGATTCGATTCATCTAAATCTGGTTCAATTGCTGAGTTGCCATGACTGGAAAAGTTGCCGAAAGTGATCCCAAAGGACTGTTAGTACTGATTCTGCCCCTAGCCGTCGCTATGGTTTTTATCTACAAAACCTGGCGGTGGATTTTGTTGGGTCTCACCTTGGCGATCGCCTGGGTGGCCTGGGACAATTATCAATGGCAACAGAAATGTGTCGCTATCGATCCCCTCTTTAACCAACTGGTGCAAAAAAATCAGGGCATCATCACCAAAGCTGATTTGATTGATGCGGGCATTGCCAAAGGTCGGGCGGCCCAACGCTATCTGAATGACAAGGTGGCGGAGTATGGCCCCTACGAAAAACAGGTGGGGCAAGCAAAAGTTTATTACTTTATTTCCTCCAGTACCCTGGGTAACATTTTCGACGACAGTGAACCGGAATCGGAGGAACCGGCCCTCAGTTCTCCCCAGTTAGCGGCCGCCACAGCTCCAGTAGTAGACCATCCCCTAGTGCCTCCCCAGGAAGAATTGATGGCTACTCCGGTGGGTCAAAGTCCTTTTTCTCAATTGGCGGAAATTAAGGAAGCCCGTAAGCAACAGGAAGAGGAGAAGGCGGCCGAAGCCACGCCCCCAAAAGAATCCACTCCGGCGGAAACTATTCCCAGCAACTCCTGCCTAACCCTGATCCAATCAGAATTAGCCAAGCGCTTAGACACCACTTCCAGCACCTTGGCCCGTCGCAAAAACGAAGGCAATTTTGCTGACTGGAGTCAAACTAGGGACCCCGATGGCCTGGCTTGGAGCTATGATCCGGAGTCCAAATTATTCGTCACCGTCTAGTCATTTAGTAATTATTTAGCATCAAGCTGTTGGCTTTCTATGACCATTACTTTTCAGTCTGTTATCGCCAAGTTAAACGAATTTTGGGCCAAGCAAGGTTGCCTCATTGCCCAACCCTTTGACACGGAAAAGGGCGCTGGCACCATGAATCCCCACACTTTTCTGCGGGCGATCGGGCCGGAACCTTGGTCTGTGGCCTATGTGGAGCCCTGCCGTCGTCCCACCGATGGCCGGTACGGCGAAAATCCTAACCGGGTACAGCACTATTTCCAGTATCAGGTATTGATCAAACCTTCCCCGGACAATATTCAGGAGGTGTATCTTGATTCCCTGCGGGCCCTGGGGATTCAGCCTGAGGATCACGACATTCGTTTTGTGGAAGATAACTGGGAATCCCCCACCCTTGGGGCCTGGGGCGTGGGCTGGGAAGTGTGGCTCGACGGCATGGAAGTGACCCAGTTTACCTATTTTCAGCAGTGTGGTGGTATTGATTGTCGCCCTGTTTCCATTGAGATTACCTACGGCTTGGAACGGTTGGCCATGTATCTGCAAAATGTAGAGGCGATCGACCAAATTCAGTGGAATGAAAAACTCAGCTATGGGGATATTTTCTGGCAGGGGGAAGTGGAACAATGTACCTACAACTTTGAAGCATCTAATCCCGACTTATTGTTTCAATTGTTTGCCCTTTATGAACAGGAAGCGGGGCAGTTGATCGAACGGAGCTTGGCTTTGCCTAGTTTGGAATATGTTCTGAAATGCTCCCATGCGTTTAATTTATTGGATGCTAGGGGGGTAATTGCTGTGACTGAGCGCACCCGCTATATTGGTCGCATTCGTAATTTGGCCAGGGAAGTGGCCCAGATTTATTTACAACAACGGGAAGCCCTCGGTTTTCCCTTGGGTAAAAAAGTAGATAAACCCGCTGTCCTTGCATAGGCTAATTGAAGTTATTTCTTAGCCTATTTCCTACACCATTGCTGGTGAATTTGTCGTTCCTTTTGTTCCGTTATGCCTCTTTTTTCAGATAATATTTTCAATTATGATCAACAGGAAATTACTGATTTTATAATTACTGCCTCTCTAAAAATCATCTTTGCGCTAGCAATTTTACTAATTGGTTTTTGGTTGTCGAGAAGGCTACAAAAACTAATCATTAGGGCCCTCAGAAAGTCCAACCTAGAACCAACCTTTATTTCCTTTGCTGGCAATATCAGCTACTACCTACTTTTGCTGGTTTTCTTTGTTCTCTGTTTAGCTCAGTTGGGCATTCAAACCAGTTCCCTGGTAGCTCTTTTAGGAGCTTCCACCCTGGCGATCGGTTTAGCTCTGCAGGGTTCCCTCGCTAATGTAGCAGCCGGTATTTTATTGGTCTTGTTCAATTATTTTCGGGTGGGGGAAAGGATAGAAGTCGCTGGCATTGAAGGAGTAGTGGAATCGATTGAAATCCTTTCGACAACCATTTGCACCTACGACAATCGTTTGGTGACCATTCCCAATAAACAAATCATTGAAAATAACATTATCAACCATGTAGGTAAGCCCCAGCGCCGCATAGATTTGGTCATTGGGGTGGGGTACGAAGAAAATATTGACCATGTGCGGTCTTCCTTACAGTGGGTGCTCGATCAAAATAGTGAAGTTTGTGCAGAACCTGCTCCTACTATTGCACTAGGGGAATTGGGGGATAGTAGTGTTAATTTCTACGTGCGCCCCTGGGTAAAATCGGAGGATTACTTCCGCCTTAAATTAGAGTTAACTGAAGCAATTAAACGGAAGCTAGATGAAGAAGATATTTCCATTCCTTTTCCCCAGCGGGATGTACATTTAATTCAGCCAGAAACGAAGGAGTTGGATATCAAAGCGGCTTAAACCTAATAATCCAAGGGCAATTCAATTAATGCTATGTTTCAGACCACCCGTCGACGTTTAGCGCTTTGGTACACCTTGGTAACGGCGGTATTATTGTTGCTATTTGCCAGCGGGGTTTATTTATATGTCCGTCAAACCCTGGTGGAACGGATTGATGACACCCTTAAGCATGTGGTGGAAGTGGTGAATCGTTCCTTAGTGGTGCAGGGATTAGACCAGGCCGAGTACGGCTTAAATGTTTCTGCTAGCTTTCGGGACAATGATGCAACGGTGGATGATGATCACATTGATTTGGAGTGGTTCAGTGCGGAGGGTCGCTTGCTGTGGTCCACCATGGGCAACAATTCCCCCCTTTCTCTTTCTAGCCAATCTAAGGCAGAAACGGTTTCTTTTTCCGGCGATCGCCAGTTGCGCCAGGTAACCAAAAGAATTGAGGAGAGGGGCCTGGTATTGGGCTATCTGCGGGTAAGCCATCCTTGGTTTGAAGTAACTAAGCCTATTCGTCAACTGGCCTGGGACTTAAGCCTAGGATTAACTATTTTAGTGAGCAGTGCGGCGGCCATTGGTTGGTTTTTATCGGGGTTAGCGATGGAGCCGATCGCCGAATCCTATCAAAGCTTGAAACAATTCACCGCCGATGCTTCCCACGAATTAAGGAATCCCATTGCGGTGATTCAAACCAATGTGCAACAGGCTTTGGAATATCCCGAAGCGGATCCCCAACAACAACGCCAACAACTGCAGGTTATTGAACGACTCACCCAACGGCTGGGCAATCTGGTCAATGATCTTCTCTTCCTGGCCCGTTCCGACAGTGGCACCCTCGGCCGCACTTTGCAGACTATTCCCTTGGATGCGCTCCTAATTGAGGTAATTGAAGAGCAACGGCTAAGCGCTGAGCAACGGGGAATTTTTCTTTCCCTCAGAATTGAAAGCCAGGGAGAGAACCCAGAGGAGGATTTCACTGTGCAGGGAGATTGGGACCAGTTGGCCCGCTTGTTCACTAACCTAATTACCAATGCCTTTGACCATAGCCAGCCCCAGCAGCAACAGGAATCCTCGGTGGCCCTTACCCTAGAACGGTGTGCCACTGACCATGGGGCCCTGCGACCCAGGCAATCTAGCTTACAGGTCACAGTGGCAGACAACGGAGTTGGCATTGACTCAGAGCAGATTCCCCATTTATTTGACCGCTTTTTTCGGGCTGATCCTTCCCGATCGCCTAATCAAGGGGTCGGTCTCGGACTGGCGATCGTGGCGGCCATTGTGCAGCATCACCAGGGCAAGATTAGTGTTACCAGTTCCCCCCAAGGCAGTCAATTTCGGGTGCAACTGCCTAGTGCGGTTCCCTCTACATAGGCAGTTAAGCAGTTTAATTTCCCATCAATTTTCTACTTTCCATCGAGCAAAATCAGCCTAGCTATTTTCCTTTTTATCCGTTGATTGTTGGGCTAGTCCCTGGAGAAGGCCAAAGACTACCAACAGATTGGAAAGAGACAAAAATATTTCTGCACTGCCGTGGAGCCAATCCACGTCGGCCAACTGGGCTTGGTAATGGCTCTCGGCGTAGAGCCCTGCGGGGATAGTTACCAAAACAAACACTAATAGAACATAGAATCCCACCAGCACTAGCTTGGGTGTTTGGGGCGATCGCCGTAGAAACCAGAGAAAGCCCAGGTAGGGAAAAAGGGAAAGGGCAAAGAGGTTTTCCTTGGCAAAAATTTGGCTAAGTTCCATCAGGGCTTGGGGGCAGAGGGCTGGGCTGATTGACGATAAATCCACCAGGCCGCTAGACAAAGGGTAATATTGCCGATCACGGTGGTCAGGGCCTGGAGGGTCACTAACCAATCTAACTGACTAGCATTATCAAAGAAATGCCAGGTGCAGGCACACATCGCACTCACCAACGCTGGCATCATTCCCCAGGCCAGGGCCCGCCAGTGGCCATAACCAGCCTTTGCAGCATAACGGCCCACCAAGGCGATCGCCACCATCCATTCAATAACACTGGAAACATGAACCATCCAAGTGGGAATTGAGAGAGCATTCACTACTAGCTATCCTGGGTAACTGGTTTTTACTCAATAACGATTGCGATTAAAACAAACCAATAATACTGTTTAAAGCCACTGCAGACCGGGGGAGGCAACTTAGGCAAGGCCTTTTGAGCAAGCTCCCTAGGCAAATGGTAGCAAAAGCGTTTCTAGTGTGGTGTGGGCGCAATAGGTGTAAAAGGTGAAATAAGGATTCCAAGGAAAAACTGCACTGCCTTGATGATGGTGAGCCCAGGCAGTCATCAGTAAGGGGAAGGACACCTCATCTAGCATATTGGTTGATTCGATTAACATCCATGACTGGTGATCGCCATTAATTCCAGACTCCAATTGACGCGGGGGTAGGGGTCTGGGCAGGAAGAAATGTCCTACCATGGGGAATACGTAACGAAATATTAAGAAAGTTGCCCCGTTTATTGCCTTATCTATGACCCCGATCGCTATTTTATTTTCCACCCCATTTAAGCGCTTCCTGCGGGAAAAAGTGCTTTTGGGCAATGCCCCCAGTTGGGAGTTGCTGGCCATCCTCAGCATTTACTTTGTCCAGGGGGTGTTGGGGCTTTCCCGTTTAGCAGTAAGCTTTTTCCTCAAAGATGAATTGGGGCTGAGTCCAGCGGCCATGGGGGCCCTGATTGGTTTGGGAGCAGCCCCGTGGATCATTAAACCAGTGCTTGGTCTACTGTCGGACACGGTGCCCCTGTTTGGCTACCGACGGCGATCGTACCTGTGGTTATCGGGCTTAATGGGTAGTGTCGGTTGGTTGTTGTTTGCGGGCTGGGTTGGTAGCGGCACCCAAGCTGGGTTGGTATTGCTTTTCACTTCCCTGTCCGTGGCGATCGGCGATGTCATTGTCGATTCCCTAGTAGTGGAACGGGCCCAACGGGAATCCCTAGCCCAAGTGGGATCTTTGCAATCCCTCACCTGGGGAGCCGCCGCCGTGGGGGGCATTATTACTGCCTATGCCAGTGGCGCTCTTTTGGAATGGTTTAGCACCCGCACTGTCTTTGCCATCACCGCCATTTTTCCTTTGCTGACCGTAGGGGCCGCTTTTTTGATTAGTGAAGCATCTGTCGGTGAAGAGGATAGTAAGCCAGAACCCCGCGCCCAAATTAAATTGGTTTGGCAGGCAGTGCGACAAAAAACCATTCTGTTGCCCACTTTGTTTATTTTCTTTTGGCAAGCAACTCCCAGCGCCGAGTCAGCTTTTTTTTATTTCACCACGAACGAGTTAGGCTTTGAGCCAGAATTTTTGGGGCGGGTGCGTTTGGTCACTAGCGTAGCCGGATTGATAGGGGTGGGACTTTACCAACGCTTCTTAAAAACCGTGCCCTTCCGGGTAATTATGGGCTGGAGTACGGTGATTTCCAGTGCCTTGGGGTTAACTACCCTAATTTTAATTACCCACGCTAACCGAGCCATCGGCATTGATGACCATTGGTTTAGTTTGGGGGATAGCATTATTCTCACCGTAACCGGTCAAATTGCTTTTATGCCGGTGTTGGTTTTGGCGGCCCGTCTCTGTCCACCGGGCATTGAAGCCACTCTTTTTGCCCTATTGATGTCGGTGATGAATTTGGCGGGGGTATTATCCTTCGAGGTGGGGTCATTGCTGACCCATTGGTTGGGGGTAACGGAAACTCAATTTGATAATTTGGCTTTGTTGGTGATTATCACTAACCTTTCCACCCTGCTGCCCTTGCCCTTTTTAGGACTGTTGCCAGCGGGGGATCCCCAGGAAAATCAAGCAACGGAGGCCCCCGATAACCCTGGCGATCACCTGGTGTTGCCACCGGCGGAAGTATTTGAACACCATACGGTGGGAAGTTTAAGCGACCAAAACTTTTTGCCTGAATTCGTTTCAGAAAAAAGTTCCAGCCGTTCCTAGTTTGCGGTTAGTAAGGCTACATCGCTTTGCCCCTGGAGGCAATACCTTAGACTGGAGAGGGGATTGCTTTACCTCGCACTGCCTGTTTTGCTGATCCGGGCCACCCCGCCCAGAATCTAGCTGTGACCCTGTAACCTCTGAGTTTTGTAAAAATGTGGCTTCTTTTGCTCATCCTTGCTGTCATCACCTATTTTGTGGTTAAAAGCAATGCCGCCCCCATCACCCGCACCCCGATTTGGATATTGTGGTTGGTGTTGATGACCCCAGCCACCCTCTGGACAATTTGGGCAATGATCTATGGCCCCGATGCCCCTCTGCCAGCCTTACTATTGCTAGGGCCTTTTTTAGTCTGTCCTTTGTTGTACTGGTGGTTGGTGCAAAAGGGTCGCATTGTCCCCGATCAACAGGCCCAGGCTACCGCTTCCCCCAACCCCGATAACGCCCAAGGAACAGAGCAAAAATCATCGGAGCCAGCCCCCCGACCCATTGATGCGGCGGAAGAAAAATCTTTGCGGGATTGTTTTCCCTGGGGAGTGTATTACCTCCAGCAATTGGACTATCGTCCCCAGGCTATTCTGTGCCGAGGCAAATTACAAGTGGCACCGGAAATGGCCTACGAACGGGTCAAGGGTAATGTGGAAGATGCCTTTGGCGATCGCTTTTTGGTGCTATTTCAAGAAAGTTTGCAGGGCCAACCTTTTTTTGCCCTAGTACCTAACCCAGCCCAGGCGAAGGAAGATAATATTAATAATGCCGAAAAGCTCCATAAACCTTGGTTAGCCTTAACTTTACTGCTACTGACTGGGTTCACCACCACTATGGTGGGAGCAGAAATGGCGGGGTTAACTCCGGAAAAACTCCAGGCGGGCATCCAAACGTTAATGGTGGGTTTGCCCTACAGTTTGGCAATTTTGACCATTTTGGGCTGCCATGAACTAAGTCACTATGGGGCAGCGGTTCATTACAAAATCCGCACCACTTTGCCCTATTTCATTCCCATTCCCTTCTTTTTGGGCACCTTTGGCGCTTTTATCCAGATGAAGTCCCCGGTGCCCCACCGTAAAGCTTTATTTGATGTGGCGATCGCCGGGCCGTTGGGAGGCTTGGTAGTGGCGTTGCCAATTTTATGGTGGGGGTTGACCCAGTCCACGGTGGGAGCCATGCCGGACAATACTAACCTGTTGCGATTTGATGCCCTGGATTACCGCTTTTCCCTGTTGATGACCCTGATTAGTAAGGCGGCCTTGGGCAGTCAACTGGGGGCTAACACGGTGCTGGATCTCCATCCTTTGGCGATCGCCGGCTACATTGGTTTGATTGTGACGGCGTTGAATTTGATGCCCTTTGGCCAGTTAGATGGGGGCCACATTATCCATGCCATGCTGGGGCAACGGGCGGCCATTGTGACGGGGCAAATTACCAGGGTGGCAATGGTGTTACTTTCCTTTATTCGCAGTGACTTTTTCATCTGGGCAATTATTTTGTTGCTCATGCCCGTGGGAGATCAACCAGCGCTAAATGATGTCAGCGAGTTGGATGATCGTCGGGATTTATTAGGCATTGTGGCGATCGCCATTTTGATTTTGATCCTTTTACCGGTGCCGCCCCTTGTAGCCCAGTGGTTGCAAATATAGGGTGGGAAAATTCCCTGGCTAGAATTGACGGGCACTAATTATTTAACTCCCGGTGACATCAAGATTAACTCAGCGATTAATGGGGAAAAAGTCGTAGCCAGTCACATGGCTGGGGGAAGGTTTAATTTGTACCAAGGTAGCTTGCCCCGCCCGATCGCCGTTGGGCAAAAAACTAACCTCGCCATTGATGGTACTGGAAACAAATTCCGGTTCTGTCAAAGCCTTTTGTAAGCCTGGGCGACTGGGAGCAATGGCCAGGGCATTGGCCATCGTATAAACCGCATCGTAGGTGGCCGCCGTGCGCCAAGACACATCTCCCCCCCAAAACTTGCGGGCGGCCTCAGCAAAGGGGCGATTGGCCTCACTTTTGGAACTCCAGGGAATAGCCACCATTAAACCCACCATGCCCCGGCCTTGTTCCAACGTTTTAATCGTAGACAGGGGACTATTGCCATAGAGCTTTAAGCGACCCCGGTTGGCATCACCCAGGGCGAAAGCACGGTCTAGGCGGTCAATATGGGGCAAAATTAGCAATCCCTGGGCCCCACTGGCAACAATTTCCGCCATCTTAGCTTGGCCGTTGAAATTGGCTTCACTCAGGTCACAGACGGTGGGGGCTAACTGGCCGCCGCTAGCTAACAAACCAGTGGTAAATTCTTGGTAAAAAGAAACTCCATCGGGGGCTTTGGAATCGTAGCAGACTGCCACTTGGTCAACTTCTTGGCTGACCCTTTGCACCAGGGTTTGGGCAGAGGTGTTGATCTGGGGAATGACCCGAAAAATACGGTCGCCAACATTGGTAATGCCATTGGCGTCGCTGGTGGCATTGACCAGTACCAATCCCCCCGCTTCGTAGGTGGGGGCAGCACTGAGGGTGGCACTGCTGGCATTGTGTCCCACCACCCCAAGGATTTGATTCTGTTTGACTAACTCCCCGGCAAACTGTTGGGCCAAGGTGCCATCATTGGCGTCATTGATAATGGTGATGTGCAAAAAACGACCGTCAATACCGCCCTTTTGATTGATTTCTTCCTGGGCCTGGGCCGCCCCCCGCAAAATTTCCTGGGCAATGTTGAGGCTACTGCCCACCGGGGCCACCACCGCTATCTGGAGGGGATTATGCTCCAAAGCCCGCAGATTGTTGAGGTAGATCCAGGCTTCAGGATCATTGGGGGACTTTTCCAAATGTTGAGTTAATTGTGCTAACGCTTCTGCGTTTTTACCCTCGGCGATCGCCTTGGAAGCAAATAATTTGGTTTCATTGTCCATGGTGGGCACCAGGACCCTTTCCCCTGCGCTGGCATTGGCCTGTAATTCCCTCGGCATGGGGCTCGTGGTGGACAGACCAGAAGTGACCGCAGCAGGATTCATTCTGTTCAATAAAAACCAACCTCCTCCCCCCACAATGCCCAGGGTGACTAACAACGCACCGATTAAAATGGGGATCTCATTTTTGCTGGACATATTGACACTCACACTTAGGGGCGACCGACCAAAGAGAGCTTGGTAGGCATCAAGGGTATTTTCTTTACCAACATATTAGACCCCCAACCCTGCCCCCATGGTTTCCCTCCGTTGTAGTTAGCGAATGGCGATCGCCTTGTGCCTGCCATTAACAATGGGAAAATATTGTTATCGATTTATTTCCTTGCAGACTTTGGCCCCTAATTCTTTGCCTGATAATTCCCCCAATCCCACCGCCTGGGCAAAACCATTACAGATTGGTTCCCTCACCCTCCACAGCCGGGTGCTCCAATCCCCTTTATCGGGGGTAACGGACTTAGTGTTTCGGCGATTAGTGCGGCGCTATGCTCCCCAGGCCATGCTTTATACGGAAATGGTCAGTGCCACGGAAATTCACCATCTCCGCACCTTGCCCCAGGTGATGGAAATTGATCCCCAGGAAAATCCCATCAGTATTCAACTGTTTGACTGTCGGCCGGACTTTATGGCGGAAGCAGCGCAAAAAGCGGTGGCCCAGGGAGCTCAATCGGTGGACATTAACATGGGTTGTCCGGTCAATAAAATCACCAAAAAAGGGGGCGGTTCTTCCTTACTGCGACAACCGAAAGTAGCCGAAGCCATTGTCAAAACTGTGGTAGCGGCGGTGGATGTACCTGTTACCGTCAAAACCCGCCTTGGTTGGGATGATCAGGAAATTAACATTGTCGAATTTGCCCAGAGATTGCAGGAGGCGGGGGCACAAATGTTAACCCTCCATGGCCGCACCAGGGCCCAAGGTTATAACGGTCAGGCCCGCTGGCAGTGGATTGCCAAAGTTAAACAAGCTCTATCAATCCCAGTCATTGCCAATGGGGATATTTTTTCGGTGGAAGCGGCGATCGCTTGTTTAGAACAAACCGGGGCGGACGGGGTGATGTGTTCCCGGGGGAGTTTGGGTTATCCCTATTTAGTGGGGGAAATTGAGCATTTTTTTAAAACTGGAGAGAAAAGAAGGGCTCCCACGGTGGCGGAAAAATTAACCTGTGCCCAGGAACATCTGCAAATGCTTTGGGAATATAAAGGTCAACGGGGTTTATTCCAAGCCCGTAAACATTTGGCGTGGTATTGCAAAGACTTTCCTGGGGCGGCACAGTTGCGGGAACAGCTTTTTCAGATCAATTCTGTGCAGGAGGGCAAAGATTTACTGGATCAAGCTATCAGCACAGGAAAATTGTGCCTGTAATGATTTTAACCATTGGGCTTCCTGACGGCGATCGCCAATTATTTCTAAAACCCGGATGGAAGTGGAATTGTTTCTTGGCCATTGTTCTTTCAATTCCCAAAGGTTAGTAATAATTTGGTGTTCCACTCCATAGGTGCGACAAAGTTGACTGAAATCCACTCCTTGGGGCGTAGCAAAATAGGTTTCAAACACATCTTCACATTGGGCAATGGGTAGGGTTTGGAAAATACCGCCACCGTTATTATTGAGCAGAATAATGGTTAGATTACCCTGCATTTGGGACTGATTTAAAAAACCATTGCTGTCGTGCAATAGGGATAAATCGCCAGTTAATAATACTGTCTCCCCTGGGCTACGGTGGGCAATACCCATAGCAGTGGAAAGGGTACCATCAATACCGTTGGCTCCCCGGTTAACAAACATACGATGGTGATCGCCGTTGACGGGCCAGAAAAATTCCAGCCAGCGCACAGGCAAACTATTGGCCACCAACAAATTAGTTTGGGGCGCTAAGCAATGGGCCAATTGGGCCACCATTAAAGGGGTATGGGCATCGGCTAGGGCAGAAATGATAATTGTTTGGCTTTGGCGTTGTTTTTCCTGCCAACTATGGGCATAACTTTTCTGTTCTGCATCGGGGGTTAATCTCTGGCTATCTAAATAGTCCGCTACCTGGGCAACGCTGGTGGGCAAGTAAATCGTTTGTCCTTGCAGGGGGTCTAAATTTTCCCCGTGGAAGTTCAAAATATAACGGGGACAATCAATGGTGCTGAGCCAATTTCGCAACGCTTTACTAGTGGGCAATTCACCAATTTGAATAATTTGCTTTGGCACTAACTGTTTTGCCCAACTGGGGCAACGGATCAGAAAGTCATAATTGGTAATTAAAGCGGTCTGGCCATCGTCATAGTTACGCAAAGAGCAAAGGGCATCGCACAGTACGGGATAATGCAACGCTCTGGCGATCGCCAAAATATCTGTCAGCAAAGCAGGGGTTTCACCACCGGGCAGAACTCCCACCAGGATCAAACCCAATGGGCTGAAGTCAGGCTGGGGCGGGGAAAAAGCGGAAGTAACAGAACTCGAGGGCAAGGAAATCACTTCTCCCTGATTCATTGCTGCAAACGTTGTTAGCCCCCGATAAAAATGCTCCTCGTCAAATTCTCTGGCTAGATGCTCTAAGCACTCTGAACCATCTTCCAGGGGCACTAGAGGTTCATCAAAGGGGCAATTGAGATGCACCACCCCCAACCCAGGCCAAAAACATTTTTGCCAACTATGGATCGCCGTTTGCCGCAGATAATGGCAATAATCCATGTTAGGCTCCGGTAAAGCCAATTCCGTTTGCCACTGGGGATAGTGGCCATAGAGCTTGTTCTGGTCAATGGTTTGCCCGGCCCGGCAATGACGCAATCTCGGGGGGCGATCGCCAGTTAGCACCAACAAAGGCACCTGACTGTAATGGGCTTCAATAATGGCGGGTAGGAAGTTGGCCGCCGCCGTACCGGAAGTACACACTAATGCCACTGGTTGCCCTGTGCGTTTGCCATGGCCCAAGGCAAAAAAGCTAGCGGAACGTTCATCCAAACTAACTACACAGTCAATACCTCCATGGCGGGCCAATGCCACCGTTAAGGGACTGGAACGGGACCCAGGACAAATAACCGCCTGCCGGAGGCCCAGTCTGAAACAGGTTTCCACCAAAAGAGAGGCGGCCAAGCTATTGAGGTTAGTGAAATCAACCATGCCCCACGCTCAAATCAATCGGGCTGGAGGAAGGTTGGTTTTGTTCGCCATTACCTTGGCCCAGGTTAAGCACCGCCACTGTAAGGGCCGCAATAATAATCACTATGCCCCCCGCAATTAACAACTGGCTGGTTTTGGAAAGGGCCAGGAATTTGGCTGCCAAGCTCCCAGAGCGATGGGCTGGCTCCGGTTGTTTTGCCATTGTTGGTGGGGGATCTAAGGGCGGATTGAGGGGAATTTCCTCCGGAGGTAGGGGCGGCTGGGTATCAAAGGGGCGAGAAGCCAATGATTCTTTGGGATCCTGTTGGGGAATGGGATGCTCCGGTTCCGTTTCCTTGGGCTTGGCCACTGGCTTTTGGCTGAAGTCGGGATAGGCGATCGCCTTGAGTCCAAACTCCGTATCCCCAGCAAAATCTTCTTCCAGAGTAGTTTCATCTTCTCCGGTGGCGGCGGCCGTTTCCGCCTGGGTGGGGGTAGGGACGGAGGGGGAAATTTGGCAGTGCATAAGGGCAACAGAAACATTGTCATGGCCGTTAACTTGGTTGGCCAACTCAATCAATCGAGGCACTGCTTCGGCCACCGGGCGATCGCCTTGGAGCACCGGCAGAAAATCATCTTGCCAATACTGCTCTACCCGATTGTTGTCACAGAAGCCATCGGAACAGAGTAAAAAGAGACAATCCGTGGGCACAATCAAGCGCTGAATAATGGGATGGAGTTGCCCCGCTGGCCCCAATCCCACCGCTTGGGTTAACGCCCCCGATCTGGGTAATTCCACCGCATGGCGATAGAGCATCAACCCCAGCCGCACTTCCCTGGAAGCCACGTCATCGTCCACCGTCACCTGTTTACAGCTATCCTTGGTCAGCCAATAGCAACGGGAATCCCCCACATTGGCCAGGAAAAACTGCTGAAAATCCGCCAGGGCCATCACCAGGGTGGTGCCCATCCTTTCCCTTTCGACCCTTTCCTCCCGGTCATTACGGCGATTGAGTTGCTCGTTAACTTCTTCGATATCTTCCTTGAGATGCTGGATGAAACTGCGGATTTGGTCCGGCTCATTCATCTGTTTTTGAATCTTGGAAATGATCCGAATTGGCAAATGATCAATTACCCATTGGGAAGCAATTTCCCCCCCTTCCTGGCCCCCCACCCCGTCACAAATGAGGGTCATGGTGTTGGCCAACTGTTGCCCTTCTATGGGGGTTTCGCTGACGGGAAAACAGGCGTCTTCATTATGGTCTCGACTGGGGCCCCCATCGGTTTGGGCAAACACTGTATAGCTAAAATCATACTGCTCTGCCAAGGATTGAATGCCCGTGTCCAACACCCGCAACAGGTAGTCCGCGTGGGGAATTTTGCCCTGTTTTAGCCTTTGCCACAGGGTCTGACAAAAATCGGCGATCGCCGGATGGGCATTGGTCAATAACGGCTCCCACACCCCGGCTAAATATTTGGTTTCATAAAATTGGTGCTCATCTAGCTGCAACTGCTGGAGAAAAATTTGGGGGCCCTGCACCCTCAACCAGTCAAATTCCAATAGGCTAGACACCACCCCCTGCCTTTGTAACGGTTGCCAAAGACGAATCATTTGCCAGAGCCAAGTTAACTGCTGTAGGGGTGAAGCCTGCTCCCACATTTCCCCCAGGGAGGGCAACAAACGGTCATGGAGAGGTTCCCCTGCTTCATCTAGCGGCACCGGGCCATAGTCCAACAACCAGACTGATAAATCCTTTTCGGCATCCCAACTGGGAAAATAGTCATACACTTCCGGCACATTGAGACGAAAGGGCAGGAGCTTCTGGTAGGGCAAAATATAATTCGGGATTTCCTCTGGCCCCTCTACCCCCAGGGCCGGCATAGTGTCCAACAACACCTGGGGCCGCACCAACAGATAACGTTCCAGTAGCAATTCCCCCGGTTGATAGGCCTTGATCCAATCCCCCACTGCCCACAGATAACGTTTCAGCAGAGGGGTTTGGCAGGTCTGGCACAGGCGATCGCCTAGATCATTGGGGGCTTGGCAATCGCGGTTGGAGCAGTGAACGGTCGGCACAGCATTACCCCTCTAACAAATTTCTGATTAATTTTAAGGAAATATGCAATCTTAAGAACATTTCCAAAAAGTTGTAATAGGCTAAAAGAGAAAAAACTGCCATTGTTTGCAAAATTGACCCAAGAGGATTATGAGCGCTGAAGCTGTCATCGAAAACCGAGACTATACCCTAATGATCGATAAAAGCAGTAGCATGGCCACCGCTGATGATCCCAATGGCCCCACTCGCTGGGAAATAGCCCAAGCTTCGACCATTGCCCTGGCGCAAAAATGCGAAGAAATTGACCCCGACGGCATCACGGTTTACCTATTCTCCGGCCGCTTCCGTCGTTATGACAATGTTACGGCTCAGAAAGTTGCTTATATTTATGCTAACAACGAACCCATGGGACGCACCGATCTAGCCAGTGCCCTCAAGGACGGTTTGGATAATTTCTTTCAGCGGCGCCAGGCGGGGCAAACTAAGCCCAACGGAGAAACTTTTTTGATCATCACCGACGGGGAACCCACCGATCGTAAAGCGGTGATCCGTTTAATTTTGGAAGCGAGCCAAAAAATTGACCGGGACGAAGAATTGGGCATTTCCCTCATTCAGGTGGGCAACGATAAAAAAGCCACAGCTTTTTTCCAGGCTTTAGACGATCAATTGCAGGCCGCAGGAGCTAAGTTTGACATTGTGGATACTGTCACCATGGAAGATATGCAGGGCATGAGTTTGAGTGATGTTTTGCTCAAGGCAATTATGGACTAGGGGAATACCCAGGCATGGTGCTGATTTTATTATCTGAATGGAAAAAACGCCTGAGCTTATTGCCCCTCCAACTGACGGGAACGGGGGTATTTTTCCTTTGTCTGACCACGGGGGTAGGGGCCCAGACCGATCGCCTTTGTCCGGCAGAACTGGCACAAAAATTGGCAGCCCATTTACAACAACCGGATTTGGGCCGGGCCCAATGGGGCATTGCCATCCAACCTTTAACGGAATCCCAGCCTGTTTACCAATATCAAGCTGATCGTTTTTTTATCCCTGCCTCTAACCAAAAATTAATTACCACCGCCATGGCTCTACAGGAACTGGGGCCAGATTTTCGCTTTACCACTAGGGTTTACCAACTCGATGGGGGGAAAAACGTCCAGGTTGTCACCAGCGGCGACCCCAGCTTGGCTCTGGAAGACCTGACGGCGATCGCCAAGGGCTTAAAAGATAAGGGGGTAACGGTAATTGAAGAATTGGAGTTAGTTGACACCATTGCCCCCCAACATTACCAACGCCCCAGTTGGGAATGGGATGATTTGCACTACGGTTATGCTCCCCCTGTCAATGGCGCAATTTTGGCCGGTAACCAAGTTACCCTCACCCTCACGCCCCAGGACTTAGGAAAACCCTTGGCCACGGAATGGTCCGATACCATTGCTGGAGAACAATGGCAGATTACTAACCAAACCCAAACGGAAATTGAGCCAGGCCAGTCTCCCCAGGTACGGCAGATTTTTGGTCAACGGCAATTGGTCATTACCGGCGCTCTGCCCCCGCAGGGGAACCCCGTGAGATCACCTTGGCCGTGGCAGACCCCCCAGGTTATTTCCTCGCTAGTTTGCAACAAAAGTTGGCGGAACAAGGTATTACTGTCAACTCCCACAGTCTGAACACCAACACCACGGCGATCGCCCCGGTTCCTTTGCTAACTCTGACTTCCCCTCCTCTCAGGAAATTGATCAAGACGGTAAACCAAGGCAGCAATAACCTCTATGCTGAAGCTTTGCTCAACGCCATCCAACCGCCTTCCCATGGCACCAATTGGCAGTCTTACTTGGAAAAGCTCGGCCTAGTCCCCACTACGGTTAGATTACGGGATGGCTCAGGACTTTCACGTCAGGATCTGGTAACGCCCCAAACCCTAGTACAACTTTTAATTAATCAAACCCAAAGGTCAACGGGGAGAATTTATCAACAATCCCTTGCCGTTGCTGGGCGATCGGGCACCCTGGAGCGGAGTTTCGCCGATACTCCCCTGGTGGGCAAAATGTGGGGCAAAACAGGCACCCTCACAGGGGTAGTCTCCCTCACAGGCTATGTGGAAAACGACCATTGGGGCCCAGTGGCATTCAGTTTTATGGTCAACAACAGTGATCTGGGGGCTACGGTGCTACGGGAAGCAATGAAGCAGATGGTGCTTTGGACCGCCGAGGTGGAAAAGTGTCAGCCCAGTGGTCAATGACCCAATAACTATTGCCGGCTAAATAACTATTGCCGGCTAACGCCTCAACGCCTCGCACTTAAACAAAGGTAAGAGTCCACCACTCTGCCAGTACGGTGACAGTTGACCAAGAGGTAGTCACACACAGGACAAGCGGTTTCAGTGACAATTTCCTTTTCAATCAGGGATTGCTGACGGACGGCATGGTTTCCGCAGTTGGGGCAGTGGATGGTCTGCTTGGTAAGGATTTGGGGAGCTTGGATCGCTCGGTGGTACATGGTCATGGTGATTTCTTCGGATACTTAAAGAAGGTTTGTTAAAAATTAAGCCAAACAGGTCAAATTACGGCGCTAAAAAACGATAAAATTCCTGTAAGATTTGCAAAATAAAGCACAGTTATAAAGTCGCAGTTAAGGGAAGGCGAAAACTACTTGCAATGGCAGTTAGTGCTGATCCCCATGGCGGTCAAGTCCATTTACGCCGTTCAGAGGCCTGGATGATTAGCCAGAAAAAACAACGCCGCTGGTGAACTTTATTGGGCTGCAGTGACCTGGCTAAGATCCAAAAACTAACATTCCCTCCGGACTGTTCAGGTTTTCTTAACTATTAATTAAGCTTTGCTAGACAATCGCCATAGGGTGGTTAATATGGAGCAAATCCTTGATCCCCATGGTTTTTTTTCGTTTTTGTCCCAGGATAAACCGCTAAGAATGGCGGAAAAGCCAGTTTTGGCCTCCATACCTAGGGCCAGTGCCATGGACTACCTAGGAACGCCCTGGCATCTGGTCATCAAACGAATACCCGGTGTTGCAACGAAGGCATTTGCTGGCGTACTTGTTTGAGGCGGTCGGGGTTAATTTCGGCGATCGCCAGACCGGGTTTTTCTCCCGCATCGGCCAGAATCACTCCCCAGGGATCAATGATCATGGCGTGGCCGTGAGTGTGGCGTCTTTCGTAATGACAACCGGTTTGGGCCGGGGCAATGACGTAGCAGGTATTTTCAATGGCCCGGGCCTGGAGCAACACTTGCCAATGGTCTTTGCCAGTGTAGGCAGTGAAAGCGGCGGGCACAAAGAGAACATCTGCCCCTTGGCGGGAAAGGTAACGGTACAGTTCTGGAAAACGAACGTCGTAGCAAATGGAGAGCCCCAAATTACCAAAGCTATCGGAATGGTACACCGGGGGATATTTTTGCCCGGCCATCACCGTGGCCGATTCCCAATAGGTGTTGCCGTCGGGCACATTAACATCAAATAAATGCACCTTATGGTAGCGGGCCAATTCTTGCCCGTTGGGAGCAATCAAAGTGGCTGTGTTATAGGCTTTACCTGCCTCCCCTGCCACCGGAAAGGGAAAGCCCCCCGCCAGAATAGTCACCTGGAACCGTTGGGCCATGGTCTGCAAAAATTTTTCCGTCGCGGTGGCGATCGCCGAAGCCTGTTCCAGTTTGTCTGTTTCATTACCCAAAAAAGCAAAGTTCTCCGGCAAACCCACCAACTCTGCCCCCTGGCGCACTGCCAAATCGATTAACTCCTCTGCTTCTTGTAAATTCTCGGCTAGGTTGGGGCGGCTGGTCATTTGCAGGGCAGCGGCTAAATACGGTTTCATGAAAATTCCTTGTCAGAAAGAAGCAGTGGGGGCTAGCAGTTCATTTTATCCTGATCGGGTGTAGGGACGGAACTTGCTCCCAAAAAGAGGAAGAGGGCTTCACATCTTAAGATATTATGGAGAAAAACTTCTTTAAAGTTTGGCCTTTGCTACACTGAAGTCCCCCGCTTTTTAAGATTGTGAATTTCAATTTATTTTTAAGAATCTATTTTTAGTCTCATTGATAAGAATTTCTAAGGGTAATAACAAGGTTTACTTAACAGCCCCCCTTGAAAATCTATCCTCAGGAGTTTGGGGAAGGAACCATTAATGTTGACTATTCTAGGCATGGTGGTTAACCAAACTAAATATTATCCACGGCACTTTTACAAACTTTTTTTGATCGAATGCTTGATTCTTCCGTACCCACTTTTTCCGTCACCACTCCACTGTACTACGTTAACGACGTGCCCCATTTGGGCAGTGCCTATACTACGGTGGTAGCGGATACCCTGGCCCGCTTCAAAAGATTGCAGGGCTATGAGGTGTTGATGATCACTGGCACCGACGAACACGGGCAAAAAATTCAACGTACCGCCGAAGCCCAAGGCCTTGATCCCCAAACCCATTGTGACCATATTGTGGTCAAGTTTAAGGAACTATGGCGATCGCTCAATATCCGTTACGATCGTTTTAGTCGTACTACCGATCCCCACCATTTAGCCATTGTCAAAGACTTTTTTCAACGGGTCTGGGACAAAGGGGATATTTACCTGGCCCAACAACAGGGATGGTACTGTGTTGCCTGCGAAGAATTTAAAGAAAAAAGAGATTTATTGGAGGATAATCATTGCCCCCTGCATCCCAATCGCAAGGCAGAATGGCGGGATGAGGAAAACTATTTTTTTCGCCTTTCCCGCTATCAGAAACCATTGGAGGAACTGTACGCCCAACGACCGGAATTTATCCAACCCAGTAGTCGTCGCAATGAAGTGTTAAGTTTCGTCGCCCAGGGATTGCAAGACTTTTCCATTTCCCGGGTCAATTTGGACTGGGGCTTCCCCCTCCCTAATGATCCCAACCATACTATTTATGTTTGGTTTGATGCTTTGCTGGGCTATGTCACCGCCCTCTTGGGGGAGGAGGAAGAACCTAGTTTAGCTAATGCTTTGGCCCAATGGTGGCCCATCAATTTACACTTGATTGGCAAAGATATTTTACGGTTCCATGCGGTCTATTGGCCGGCCATGTTGATGTCGGCGGAATTACCGATCCCTGCCCAGGTTTTCGGCCATGGCTTTCTCACCAAAGATGGGCAGAAGATGGGGAAGAGTTTGGGCAACACCGTTGATCCCCTGGACTTAATTAACCGTTATGGGGAGGATGCTTTCCGTTACTATTTCCTCAAGGAAATTGAGTTTGGCAAAGATGGGGATTTCAACGAACAACGGTTTGTCAATGTGCTCAATGCCGATTTGGCCAACGACTTAGGAAATTTGCTCAATCGCACCCTGGGCATGGTGAAAAAATACTGTCAGGGGCAAGGTCCCCAGGTAATGGCCACGGATTTAGCCCCCGATAATCCCCTCAAAGCCCTGGGCAGTCATTTGGGGGAACAGGTGAGCAGTGCCTATGAAAGACTGTCCTTCACCGATGCCTGTGAAGCAATTTTTACCCTGGTGAGAGCTGGGAATAAATACATCGATGACATGGCTCCCTGGAAGTTATTTAAACAGGGCAGTCAGAAGGAAGTAGAAGATGTGCTGTACAGCGTATTGGAATCGATCCGGCTCTCGGCCTATCTCCTCTCCCCCATCGTTCCCCGCCTGAGTACCAAAATTTATCAGCAACTGGGTTTCACTTGGGATTTTGACCAGTGGCGATCGCCGTTGGAGCAAGCGGAAGAATTCAACCGTCACCAATCCTGGGGGCAACTATGTGCAAATCAAAATCTGCCCTCAGCCCAGCCTATTTTTACCAAACTGGAGTTATCGGCAGAGGAGTAGAATCGAGAAACTGACCTAGAAAGTCAGTGCCAATCTTTTGAAGATTTTTTAACAAAAATTAACATTTTTATCACTTTTCCGCTTTTTCCCTTTGAAATTTTTTTTAAAACCCCTTTAAATTACGATTTAATCATTTAGGAACACCATGTTTGAGGATTTTGAACAGGATGCACTGTTTACACCGGATCAGTTATTAGAAAACCGGGGCAGGGTGGCCATTTTCATTGATGGTTCCAATCTTTTTTACGCGGCCTTACAACTAGGCATTGAAATTGATTACACCAAATTACTGCACTGTTTAACGGGCGGCTCCCGACTGTTGCGAGCTTTTTTCTACACCGGGGTAGACCGCAGTAACGAAAAACAACAGGGATTTTTACTTTGGATGCGCCGCAATGGTTACCGAGTGATTGCCAAAGACTTGGTGCAATTGCCGGACGGCTCTAAAAAGGCTAACCTAGACGTGGAAATTGCCGTGGATTTGATGTCCTTGGTGGGTTCCTATGACACCGCTGTAGTGGTTAGTGGAGATGGAGATTTGGCCTATGCGGCCGATGCGGTCAGTTATCGGGGGGCGCGCATTGAGGTGGTGAGCCTCCGTTCCATGACCAGTGATAGTTTAATCAATGTTTCCGACCGTTATGTAGACCTGGACAGCATTAAGGAGGAAATTCAAAAACAACCCCGCCCCAACAGTGGCTATCGCAGCGTCAACCCCATGCCCGTTTTTTCCCAAGAAAAATCTACCTAAATAGGAATAGGAGCGTTAGAGGGCAATGCCTCGTAGTTGTTGATACAGCAGAGTGGCTTGTAAATCCGTCATACCGGCAATGTAATCAGTTACTTTCAGAATTTTGCTGTAGTTATCGTCATCGGGAGCGACTTGGTGCTCTGGAGGCAACATGAATTTGAGTAATTTTCCCTTCGGACGGGGCTGTTTTTCCAGGACGGCGGTCAGAAAATCGGTTAATAGATCCCCCAAGACTTCAAAACCAGCAATTTTAATTCTGACCACATTGGGATGGTGAAAAACCGCATTGGTGGTCATGGTTTCAATTTCTTGCAGTTGGGGGGAAAAACGACTTAGTCCCACTAAGGATTGGTCAAATTTTCCCGCTAAAATACCCGGTTCGTGGTCTAGGAAAATCTGGGCCACTTCCTTCACCAGTCGATTGATGGCTTTAGCCCGTAGTCGCTTGATGGTTTCCGCTGGACTGCCCTCGTATTGGTTTAGCTCAATGTCAGCAATGCTTTGCAATTTATCTTGCACCGCTTCAAAGGGAAGATAACCCATGTGAAAACCATCTTCCAAATCAACAATGGAGTAACACAGATCGTCCGCCGCCTCCATTAAGAAGGTTAGGGGATGGCGACACCACCAAGCCACCTTTGGCGATCGCCGGATGAGCCCCACGGTTGCCGCTACTTCGGTGAATAGAGCCTTTTCAGCTTGGAAAAAACCGTATTTTTGCAGACTTTTGCCGGGATGACGGGCCAGGGTACGTTGGGGAATAAAAGATTCCCGGGGATATTTGGCAAAGGTGGCCAGGGTAGCACAGGTTAGTTGCAGTCCCCCTGGTCGATGGGGTAAACCAAGCTTAGTTAAAATCCGAAAGCCCTGGGCATTGCCTTCAAAGCGGTCAAAATCAGCTTTTTGCAAAGGATTAATAAGGGCACCGGAGCGATTTTTGCGGGCATACCATTTTTGAAAAGCGGTTTGAATGGCATCTTCCCCCGCATGGCCAAAGGGAGGATTGCCAATGTCGTGGGCCAGACAGGCCGCCGAAAGGATATCACCAAAGTCCGCCGCTTCGATCCCCTGGAGTTGATGGCGCTTAATAATCTGATCCCCCACCATGCGCCCCAGGGAACGACCCACACAGGACACCTCCAAACTGTGGATCAGACGGGTGCGGACATCGGCATTTTTGGATAGGGGAAAAACCTGGGTTTTATCCTTCAGGCGGCGGAAAGCCGTGGAATAGACAATGCGGTCATAATCTTTGAGGAAAGAGGTGCGCTCAAACTGATGCTCCTCTAGCTGTTGTTTACCGAGGCGCTTGCGGGAGAGTAATTGTTGCCATTCCATTGGATTAATACCTTTGTTGGCCTATGGGGCACCACGACGAACCTGTTGCCATCGCAGTACTAACCCGAGGTTAACCTGTTTAGTCAACCAATAAAAAACAGTCAAAATCACCACGGTGACGCTAATGGCCAATAGGGGACGTTGATGGGAAAGGCTTTGGGCTAAATTATGACCCACATCCTTGGGATCGGTGACCACATGCCAACTGTTTAAGCGTAAAAATCGCCCTAGATAAATACCGATCGCCGATAACAGATGGGCCGTTAACTCCATGGGTAAAATCCAGGCTGACCATTGCCGTTGCTGGAGGTAATAACCGGCATTGAGCAGGGACATGACGTAGCATTGCCAACCCACATTTAAAAAGAGAAGAAATTGGGGCGTAGCGGTAAAAATCATGATGCTAGTCGGTATGCCCTGTCGTACTAATCTGAAGTAATGGATAATGTCTGTCAGAATGTAGGGAGCATTGGGCAAAAAGGCGATAAATACCGCAAAAATCACCCACCATAGCGGCGATCGGGGCCATCGTTGGCACTGGGGATCGGGGCAACGGAATAACCAAACACTGAGCATCAGGGGAATAACAGCCAAAAAAGTGTTCCAGGCAATGCGATCGCCATTGATGGCCAACACCTGCCAAGACACCCGTAGCCAGGAAATGATTAGTTCCATACTCCTAATCCCTCAGCACATAGCCCACCCCCCGCACTGTCTGGATCAAACGGGGCTCCCCCGCCGCTTCCAACTTCAACCGTAGGTAACGAATATAGACTTCAATGATGTTGGAATCTCCCATAAAATCGTAGCCCCAGACCCGTTCCAAAATTTGTTCCCTGGTCAACACCTGGCGGGCATGGGAGAGGAGATAGTCCAAAAGTTCAAACTCCTTGGCGGTGAGATCAATCAGGCGATCGCCCCGTTGAATTTCCCTGGTGCTACGGTTAAAGCGTAGATCGGCGAATTGCAACACTTCATCGCTGGTGGTGTGGGTGCGACGCAATTGCACCCGGATGCGGGCAAAAAATTCATCGGAGTTAAAGGGTTTGACGATGTAGTCATCGGCACCAGCATCAAGCCCCATCACCCTTTCTTCTACGTCATCCTTGGCGGTAATCAGGATAACGGGAATGCGACTGCCCATCTGCCTTAGCCGTCGGCATAGCTCTAAACCGGACATACCCGCCAGGGCTGCGTCCACAATGATTAAATCGGGGGGAAATTCCTGGGCCTGGTTAAAGCCCTTTAGGCCATCCCTAGCTACACTGACATCGTAGCCTTCATATTTGAGCTCCAACTCCATAAATCGGGCTAACTTTTCTTCCTCTTCCACAACTAGAACACGGTGACTCATGGCAAACTAGGCGATCGCATAGCAAATATGTTCATCGTACTGCCCCCGCTGCGGATTTTAACCTAGGTTGGGCCAGGGGAAAGGGCTAAACAAGCTCAAACCAATCAAAAATATGGCACAGAAAAACTCTGTGTTGAGAAACGAAACCATGGCAGTGGGCAATGAATTTAAAGAAATTTAATCGTCTGTTTGATATTTTTTAAGTGCCGTAACGATCGCGCAGGTCTTGGTTGAGGTGGGAACGATCGCCCATCACTTCGATCAGGGGGCCATGTTCAGACATGGTGATAATACTCACCGCCGCCACCGGCATACCAATGCGGTCTCGAAAACGACCAATGTCAATGCCCAACAGACTACAGAGCATAATGCGGATAGTGGACTTATGGGATACCACCAACACATTACCGTTGCTGAAAGTTTGTTCAATTTCCTCCAGCACCTCAGAGCTACGACGGGCGATATCAATGCCCTTTTCTCCCCCAGAAGGAGCATTCCAACCCGGATCAGCTAACCAGCGCACATAATCATCGTGGAATTGTTGATTCACTTCCGCTGGGGTTTTCCCCTCCCATTCCCCGTAGGCAATTTCCTTGAGACCGTCCCGTTTTTGGATGGGTACATTGATCAGCTCACTCAGGGGGGTGGCGGTGGCCATGGTGCGGTGCAGGGGGCTGGCAAAAATAGCCGTCCAAGTCACATCCTTGTAAGCCTCAGCAAATTGGTGGGCCATCTGATAGCCGTGGCTAGTGAGGTCAATATCCAGACGGCCACAAAAAGTTCCCGTTTGGCTAGAGGTGGTTTCGCCGTGGCGGAGAAAATAGAGATTAAGGGTCATAATAGCTGATGGATTTTTGGAGATGGTTTGGGCTGGATTCTGTTTCATCCAATGGCTTGGGGTCAATTGGCCCCAATCCGGGCAAGGTTGTTAGCAAGGCTTCCGACTCAAGTGACGGGAATAGTAGCGGCAAGGGTTCAACTATGGCCCCACCCGACGCCAAACGCAGTAGGGACAATCGTCTTCCCCCACGGCACTAAATCTCATATATTGTCCCGGTAAGACATTTTCAAATTTAATTGTTTTAGTGTCACCTTCTTTGGTGCACTGGGCCATGACCACAGTGGCGGTGCTAGAGTTCTCCTGGCAATCGATGGTGGTAACTTCCCCGGTACCGGCAACGCTCATCTGTAACTGGTTTCCGACAATTTTCAGGGAAACCATGCCAAACATAAAGTTGAGCAGTCCAGACAGTGCTTCGATGTCTTCCTCTGGTTTGTATTCGGGGCTTTTTCGGTAGCCCTCCATGGTTTTTTCGTAATCGAATTTCCAGGTGCCTTGAAAAGCCTGCAATCCATTGCCCAAAGCTGAGTTAGGTCTTCCACTGGGGCTACTGCTGTTACCTGCTTTGGGGGCCATGGTGGGGGGCAAACTTTCCCAACAGCGGGAATCGTACTGGGCTAGTTCTCCCATTTTGGAGCAATCTAAGGCGATCGCCGGGGAAGACATGGCCAGAGGATCGACCAAAACGCTAACAATGGCCGATGCCACTGGGAGGAGGGGAATTCGGCCGACAGAGAAAAAATACTGTTTGGGCATGGGGGTAAAGGGTAAAGCTGGAACAATGGCCAGGCTGACAGGGGCCAACGGACGAGAAATGGCGATCGGGAGCCGGAAAGGTATGATGATGCCCATGGCTCCTGCCTATGACCTAAACAATCTCCACCCACTTTATGGATGGCTTATTCGCACCAATTCCGAGTAATCCTTTAATGGACTTCACCATTTTATTATTGGTGACCCTGATTCTGCCGCCAATTTTTGAGCGTCTCAAGCTACCGGGATTGGTAGGTCTTTTGTTCGCTGGCATTGTATTGGGAAAAAGTGGACTAGGGGTATTGGATCAGGATTCGGAAAGCATCAAGCTTTTCACCGATATTGGCAAAATTTACCTGATGTTTGTGGCGGGGTTGGAAATCGACATGGTGGACTTCCGCCGCACCCGCAACCGTTCTTTGCTCTATGGTTTTCTAACCTTTGCCATTCCTTTGCTCACGGGGTTGGCCGTGGGTCAACTTTTTGGTTACTCCCTCAATGCTTCTGTGTTGATGGGCTCCCTATTTGCGTCTCACACCCTATTGGGCTATCCCATTGTGCAACGGTTGGGCATTGTGCGAAATCAGGCGGTGATGGTCACCATTGGGGCTACCATTTTCACGGATATTGCCGCTTTACTGGTTTTGGCTATCTGTATTTCCATCCACAGTGGTAGTTTTTCCCCGACAGGTTTAGTTGTACAGTTGGTGGCGATCGCCGGTTACAGTGCCTTGGTTTTAGTGGGCTTTGATTGGGCAGGGAAGGAATATTTTCGTCGCACCGGAGATGAGCAGAGTAATCAATTTCTCTTCGTATTGCTGGCAGTGTTCCTTGCTTCTGTGGGGTCGGAATTGATCAATGTGGACAAAATTGTGGGGGCTTTCCTAGCCGGGCTGGCGGTGAATGATGTCTTGGGCAACGGGCCAGTCAAGGAAAAAGTCGAATTTTTGGGTACTACCTTATTCATTCCCTTTTTCTTTATTGGTATTGGGCTATTGTTGGATTTACCGGCTTTTATGGTTACCCTCACCACCCTGTTTCCCCTCGTGCTGGCCATTGTCGGAGGACTGATCATCTCCAAGGGGGTTGCGGCCATCCTGGCCCAACTGAAATTAGGCTATACCTGGACAGAAGGTTTAACCATGTGGTCTCTTTCCATTCCCCAGGTGGCGGCCACATTGGCGGCGGCGGTGGCCGGTTATCAAGCAATTAATGCCTCTGGCGATCGCCTGGTGTCGGAAACGGTATTGAACACCATCATTGTGTTGATGCTAATCACGTCCATCATTGGCCCCTTGATGACTGCCAAATTTGCCACTAAAATTCCGCTCCCCAATAGTCTGTCCAACCTGGAAGATGACTCGGCTTTACCGGGGGAGAATGGCGAGATTACCCTGGTGCCCCCCAAAGCTTCCACCTTTACGGTTTTAGTTCCCACCCAGAATCCCCAAACTCTGAGCTATTTATTGGAAATGGGAGCCTTGATCGCCCGCCATGAGAATGGGGTGGTGATTCCCCTAGCGATCGCCAAGGCACCAGTACATATGGATGATCCGGGTTTGACTAGAAGGCTAACCAGAAACGAAATCTTATTGCAACAGGCGACGGAACTGGCCACCACCCTGAAAATAGATGCCCACCCAGCCCTGCGCATTGATGACGATGTCGCCCGGGCCATTAGCCACACAGCTAGGGAAAAAAATGCCGACTTGATCATCATGGGTTGGAGTCAGCAGTCCCTTGGTTTACGAGCTAAATTGTTTGGCAGCACCATCGATAGTGTTTTCTGGTCAGCCCACTGTCCGGTGGCAGTGATGCGGCTTCTGTCTGACCCCCATTCTTTCCATCGCATTCTTTTCCCGATTAAAAATCTCACCCCCCAAACCTTGGAACTATTCCAGTTCACCCAGCGCTTGGCGGAAACCAATGGAGCCATTGTTACCCTGCTCCACGTTTGTCCCTACAACACTTCACCGGCCCAGGTGCAAGCTTTTAAAGGGGAAATGGAGCGGTTTTTAAACCAATGTCGGGCCACGGCGGACTATCCGATTAAAGTTATTTGCCATGACGATGCCGCTAAAGTACTGGTTCGGGTTTCCCACACCTTTGACCTAGTGGTGCTCCGTTCTTTCCGGCGGCGATCGGTGGGGGGAGTGGCCCTGGGGGAAGTCACCGATAAAATTTTGCGGGAAATTACCAGTTCTTTCGTCTTATTTGGCGATCCCTACGCTTAGCCTTCGTTATTTGTTGGTCCAAATTCAAACAGTTAGTTTATGGGAGAAAAGTAATGGAAGAATTGTTAGAACTGAAAACGTTATTGTCCCAAGAAAATGTTTCTGACACTCTGGTGTTGGTGGAGGAAATGACGGAAATGAGTAGGGACGATAAGATCAATAAAATTAGTAATTATGCTAAGATACTTCTACTACATTTAATTAAACGACAGGCAGAAAAACTCAGTACCCGCTCGTCGGATTTGTTGATCGTCAACTCAGTGGACGAAATTCAAAAAACTAATCAACGACGTAAAGCAGAGGGGACTTATTTATCCTCAGAAGAGTTGAGGGAAGCTTTAACTGATGCCTATCGAATTGCCCTGGCAGAGGCGGCGGCGGAAGCTTTTGAAGGTCGCTATTCCAGTGAAGAATTGGCTAAGATGGTCGATTATAATAGTCTAAATAAATGATGCTTTAGACTTAATTACATCGGCTTGACCTGACAAAAAATAAATTTAATTTATGCTGATAGCTATTTAGCTTCGAGCAACCAAAATCAGAGAAGGATGGTAATTAATTAATTCACCATGGCGATCACCAAGTTATTTTCTTCCCATAAGGGCTAATTTCTCAGAACTTGTTTGCAGGGTTTTATTCTGCCCTCTAAAACGATCCACGGAAACTCTGGTAATACTAGGTAAATTTGAGGTGATTTCCCCTTAAAATTAAGGAATAAGAGGGACTTTTAAACAAACTGTAGAGTGAAAATTGAGGAGCAATCGAAGAGAGTACTAGGGGGGAGGCTCCCACCCTCGCCAATGGTAGAATAGAGGCTGTTTTGAGCCTTGTTACCCGGTTCCCTTGGGGGGAATTGGAACGCAACTCAAACCTTTCAAACTGCCTTGGAGTAATTGCATGACTGACTCGCCCGATCGCCTGATTGCGACTGACCTCAGAAACGAAATGTCGCGCTCATACCTGGAATATGCCATGAGTGTGATTGTCGGGCGGGCGTTACCCGATGCACGGGATGGACTCAAGCCAGTCCATAGACGCATTCTCTATGCCATGTATGAGTTGGGACTCACCCCCGATCGCCCCTTCCGGAAATGTGCCCGGGTGGTGGGGGAAGTGCTGGGAAAATACCACCCCCACGGGGACACAGCGGTGTATGACGCCCTGGTGCGTATGGCACAGGAATTTTCCATGCGGGAACCGTTAATCGACGGCCATGGCAACTTTGGCTCCGTTGACAATGACCCCGCCGCCGCAATGCGGTACACAGAATCTAGACTCAGACCCCTTTCCACCAATGCCCTCCTGCGGGACATCGAAGCGGAAACCGTAGATTTCATTGATAACTTTGACGGTTCCCAACAGGAACCGGTGGTGCTCCCCGCCCGCATTCCCCAACTTTTGGTCAATGGTTCCTCCGGCATTGCCGTGGGCATGGCCACCAATATTCCTCCCCATAACCTCGGGGAAGTCATCGACGCGGCGATTGCCGTGGTGCAAAACCCCGACATCAGCGAACAGGAACTGATGCAAATCATTCCCGGCCCTGACTTTCCCACCGGGGCCCAAATCCTCGGGCGATCGGGCATTCGGGAAGCCTATCTCACCGGGCGGGGCTCCATCACCATGCGGGGGGTGGCCAGCATTGAGACCATGGAACATCCAGGCCGTCCAGACCGGGATGCGATTATCATCACCGAGTTGCCATACCAAACCAATAAAGCATCTTTAATCGAACGCATTGCCGACTTAGTTAACGACAAAAAAATCGATGGCATTGCCGACATCCGGGACGAGAGCGACCGGGACGGCATGAGAATTGTAATCGAACTGAAACGGGATGCCTATGCCCGGGTGGTGCTCAATAATCTTTATAAGCAAACCCCCATCCAGAGCAACTTTGGCGCCAATTTGCTAGCCCTGGTAGATGGAGAACCCCAGGTTTTAACCATCAAAAAATTCCTGACGGTGTTCCTGGATTTCCGTGTGGAAACCATCACCCGCCGCACTCGCTACGAACTGCGTAAAGCAGAGGAAAGGGACCATCTCCTCCAGGGTTTACTAATTGCCTTGGATAATTTAGATGCAGTAATTCGCCTCATCCGGGCCGCCGCCGACACCGCCAGCGCCAAAACTGAATTGGTGGAAGGCTTTGCCTTGTCGGAAGTGCAGGCCGACGCCATTTTGCAAATGCAATTACGACGCTTAACCGCCCTAGAAGCGGATAAGATCACCGCTGAGCACGAAGAATTGCAGGCTAAAATTGCCGACCTCCAGGACATCCTCGCTCGCCGGGAAAGGGTCAACGCCATTATTGAAGAAGAACTGGCCCAAATTAAAGCCATCCACGCCACCCCCCGCCGCACCGTTATTGTCCAAGAAGACGGGGAACTGATCGACACAGATTTAATTGCCAATGACCAAGCTTTAATTTTATTGACGGAACAGGGCTACATCAAACGAATGCCCGCCAACACCTTTGGCACCCAAAACCGGGCCACCAGGGGTAAAGCCGCTGCCAAAATTAAGGAAGACGACGGAGTGGAGCATTTCCTTTCCTGTTGCGACCACGACAAGGTGCTGTTCTTTAGTGATCGGGGGGTAGTTTACAGCCTCAGTGCCTACCAAATTCCCATCGCTTCTCGCACCGCCCGGGGAGTCCCCATTGTGCAAATGTTGCCCATCCCCAAGGATGAAAAAATTACGTCCCTGGTTTCCGTCTCAGAATTTGATGACGATACCTATTTCATCATGCTGACCAAGCAGGGCTACATCAAAAAAACGGCCCTGTCCGCCTTCAGTAACATCCGCTCCAACGGTCTGATCGCCATCTCTTTGGTAGAAGGAGACCAGTTGCGCTGGGTGCGCTTAGCCAAAGCAGAAGATAGCATTATCATTGGCTCTCAAAAGGGCATGGCCATCCACTTCAAAGCGGATCAGGACGAACTGCGGGCCCTGGGTCGGGCCACCAGAGGAGTTAAATCCATGCGCCTCCGCTCGGGGGATGCCCTCATTAGCATGGACATTTTGCCCAGCCAAGTGGTGGCCAACATTGGTGTTGGAGGTGATGATGAAGCGGACGAGGATTTGGGCCCCGATAGCGATGCCATTTTAGAAGAAAGCGAAAATCCTGGCCCTTGGTTACTGGGGGTAACCATGAAGGGGTTTGGCAAACGGGTGCCGGTGGGTCAGTTCCGCTTGCAACACCGGGCTGGTTTGGGAGTGAAGGCCATCCGCTTCAAATCCAAGGATGATCAGCTAGTGGCTCTCCATGTGGTCAACTTCGACGACGAATTGATGATTGTCACCAATCGGGGCATTATTATTCGCCAGTCTGTGAACGATATTTCCCCCCAGTCTCGTAGTGCCACCGGGGTACGGGTACAAAGGTTAGATGCCGACGATGCGATCGCCGCTGTGGCCCTGGTTCCCCCTTCTGGGGAAGAAGAATTAGCGGAAACCGCAGAAAGTGAAGAGAGTTAATGGCCTCCCAACCTACTGCAACCATTACCCTGGCCGTTGTGGGTGATATCCATGACCAATGGGAATTGGCAGACCACCAAGCCCTCCAGGCCGTCGCTGTAGATTTAGTGCTATTTGTGGGTGATTTTGGCAACGAATCATTGCCGGTGGTCAGCTTAATTGCCTCTTTAACCATCCCCAAGGCCACGGTATTTGGTAACCACGATGCTTGGTTCACCGCCTCCGATTGGGGCCGCAAAAAGTGCCCCTACGATCGCCAAAAGGAAGACCGGGTGAAAGCTCAGCAGGAACTACTGGGGGTGGCGGATGTTAGCTATGGCCGCCGGGATTTTCAGCAATTTGGCCTCTCGGTGGTGGGGGGCAGGCCCTTTACCTGGGGGGGCAATGAATGGAAAAATAAACACTTTTTGCGGGAACGGTATGGCATGGAAAACTTTACCCAGTCCCAAACCCAGATTGCCGCAACGGCCCTGGCTAGCCCCCATGAAACGTTAATTTTTTTGGCCCATAATGGTCCCACCGGCTTAGGCAATCATCCAGAATCCATCTGTGGTCGGGATTGGAACCCCTTGGGGGGCGATTTTGGCGATCCCGATTTGGCTTGGGCGATCGCCTCTGTGCGGGAACAAGGTAAACAAGTACCATTGGTGACCTTCGGCCATATGCACCATCGCCTTAGACATCGCCAGGATCGTCTGCGGGATAGGGTTTATGTAGATCATCAAGGAACGGTATATCTCAATGCGGCCTGTGTGCCCCGCATCCAAACGGAAAAAGGCAGTTTGCCCCCTGCCCGTAATTTTTCCCTGGTGACTTTGGTTAATGGTACCGTGGAAAAAATTACCCTGGTTTGGTTACGGAGTAACGGAGAAATTGTCAGCCAGGAAACCCTTTGGACTAGTGCTCATTAACTTGTCTAGGCCTGGTCTATCTGGTTGTGCTGGAATTCTAGGGAGGTGGATCTGAGCTTTCCCCACGGTTCGCTGAGCGCCATTAACGGAGGGAATAGGGGCTTTCTAAACCATGACTTACCATCAGGGTTTGGTTACCCATAATTTCCTCTGCCCCACCATCGGCGACAATCTGCCCTTGATCAATGACGATCACCCGATCACAGACTTCTAGAACAAATTCCAGATCATGGGAGGAAATCAGTAACGTTTCCTGGAACTGTTGCAAAAAGTCAATTAACTGACGACGGGCCCTGATGTCCAAGCTAGCCGTGGGTTCGTCACAGAAGAGAATTTTCGGGGCCATGGCCAACAAACCGGCGATCGCCACCATTTGTTTTTCTCCCCCGGACAGATGATGGGGTAATCGTTCTAGCAAAGCAGTAACCCCCGTTAACTGGGCGGCCTGGGTTACTCGTTGGGCTACCGCTTCCTCTGACAGGCCCATATTTTGCGGGCCAAAGGCAATGTCGTCCCACACAGAAGTGGCAAATAGTTGGTCGGTGGGATTTTGAAACAATAACCCCACTTCCGGTAAAAATTTCCCCGGTTGCAGGGGAAAGCCCCATAACTCGATGGTGCCAGCGCTGGGTTTGAGCAGTCCACAGAGTAGTAAAAATAAGGTGGTCTTGCCGCAACCATTGTGGCCAATGATCCCTAGCCGCTCCTTGGGGGCAACCTGCAACGATAGGTTGTCCAACACTGGTGCCTGGCGGACATAGGCAAAGCATAGTTCCCGCACTGTGATTGCGTTGGGTTCTAGAAATGGAATTGTTTGCTCCTCCCGGCTCTGGTCCATACTCCGCACATTGCTTAAAGTCATAGGCTCACCTCCGCCACCACAAAACCGACGGCGATCGCCAATACGGCCACCGTTAAGCCCCAACCAGTGGATAACTGCTCTACCGTTGTCGTTACTGTGCCCCCCAGGAAAGTTGTTTGACCGTAACCCCGCAGAATCATGGCTTGGTAAACCCGTTGGGATTGTTCATAACTACGGAGCAAAAGATTACCCAACAACATGGCCCAGTGAGCTACCGATCGCCGTTTGGTCGGCCGTTGGCCTAGACCCCGTAGTTGCATTGCTTGTTTCATGGTGCGGAGAGTATGGCCAATGTCGTATAGGTAACGGTAGGCCAACAGGGCCATATCCGCCATCAAAGGAGGTAAACCCAAGCTACGTAAACATCTGACTATAGTTAAAAAAGGGGTGGTGCCAAAGAGAATAAAACCGAGGGTAAGAATGGAAAAAAAGCGCCCAACAATGAGCACCATGGTCGTTAACCCCTCCCCACGAACGCTGATCCATCCCCACTGCCCCAGCACCGTTTCCCCACTGGTAAAGGGCAGTAAAATAACCACCGCCAAGATGAACAAGCCAGGATAACTCCAGCGTTGGCGAAGAAAGCTCAAGGGTAAACCGGATAATCGATAGAGCAATGCAGTCACGCCCACCATGGGAATCACCAACCAAACCCTTTGCACCATGGCCAAGGCAAACATCAATGCCATGAGGCTGACTAGTTTTTGCCTGGGTTCCCAACGATGCATTGGCGATCGCCCAGGCACATAGGTTTCCAACCCAATCAAGCCCACGGCCTAACCCTCCAATAATTCTGGTTTCACCCGTTGCAAAAATAAAACCACCATAGCAGTGAAGATCCCCTCCAGTAGTATTAGGGGTAAATGCCCTAAGGCCAACACTAAAATAGCCCGGTGTTCAGCGGTGGGGTCTAACCCAGTCGGTAAACTAACCAGAGTCAGGGCAATGAAAATTAGCACAGTTAAAGCCAAACCCCCACTGCCGCCCAAAAAAGCACAAATGCCGGTGGACCAGGACTCTGGTAGAAATTTTTCTAGCCCATGGCGCAGTTGAAAGATGTGATAGGCCGCTAGGGCCGGCAAACCCATTAACACCCCATTAATACCCAAGGTGGTCAGTCCTCCGTGCCCCACCATTAAAGCTTGAAAAAAGAGGCCAATCAAAATGGCGGGCAGGGCAAAATAGCCCAGTATTACCCCCAATAAACCATTGAGCACCAGGTGGACACTCACTGGGGGCAGGGGAATATAAAGGGAGGAAGCAACAAAAAAAGCCGCCGTCAGTAACGAAGCTTTGGGAATGTTTTCTAGGGTATGTCCTTGATGGTTAATTTGCCGTAAACAATACCAGGTAGCCAACCCCGTTACTGCATAACCCCCCGCCACCATCTGGGGGGGCAATAGACCATCGGGAATGTGCATCTAGGTTCTACCTTTGCTGTGGCTTTGACTTTTACCGGTGAAAAAGAGGGCAGTGCCCACAAATCCCCAAATGACCGCCCCTATGGTAATGCCCCGTTGAATGGGGGATAGGGCGCCGGCGTTGGGAACAGAGGCTATGGTGATCTCCGGGGCCATTTTATCGGAGTCGGATTGATCGGAACCTGCATCCATTGTGCCACCATTGGCTCCTCCTGCTTGCAAAGGTATGGTGACCATGGCCCCATGGCCCCCTTGTCGCACAGCAACTTCCCAGTTGCCAGGGCGATCGCCTGCAGGAGTGAAGGTAAATTTACCCTGTTTGTCGGTGACCCCCGTTAACCAAGGTTGGGAAGCATTGTCCGGAGCATAGACCAACACCTGGGCTTCCGCCATGGGTTCTCCGGAGTCGTACTGGGCCGCCACGGCGATCGCCTCCACCGAACGATGTTCTACTTTAACTCCGTGGGCGAAGACAGGGGCCGTGTGACTAAGTATGCCTCCCGCTAAAAAAAATAAGACTAAACTAGATTTCATCGGATTTACGGGTTGACGGAAGTGGTGGTGTTAAATTTTGGGGTTTGTCGGCAATGGCCTTCCCCCACGTGGCCAAGGTTGGCTAAAACTTGCAAAAAGGTTTGATAATCTGCCTCGCCTAATTGGGCTTGCAAATCCTCGCTGTTGAGATCAATGCCCTTTTCCTGAGCCAGGGCCGCTAGGGGGGCAAAACCGAAAGCACTAAGGTTAATGTCGCTATCGGCGGGTTCTTTCCCCTCTCCGAATAAATGATCTAAGTGAAAGGTTGCTTCCAAATCGGCCTTGCCCCCGGCAGTCAAAACGCCTTTGCGTTCATCCCCGACAAAATCACCACAAATAAAGCCCAATTGCTCTTTCAACCCCAGTTTGAAGGGAATTGTCTGACCATTTTTAGTTGCCATTCCCTCCAGTAACATTGAGTAACCTTGGGCTGGGCCTGCTGCGGCCAGGGGCATTTGCCAAGATAAAGCGTTAAATTTTCCCGCCGGAGCCGGTGTTTCCCCCACTAAAATAGTTTTAGTATCTTGTCCTGCCATTGCTAAATCCACCACCGTGGGCCCTGGTATGGCGATCGCCACGGCTGTATCTGGCAGTGGAGCATCAGTGCTGGCATCAAAGGCTGGCTCGATCTGGTAAGCATTAATTTCTGCCAGGGAAACATAAACGTGGCTGAAGTCCAGAGACCAGCCATCCTTAGTGGTTAGACCCTCCCTGGCCCTTTCTTCTCCGTTGGCCCGTACTGTTAAAGTGCCTTGGTTGGCTGCAGGAGAGGCTTTCATTTCTGAGTAGGAAAGAGTTTCACCACCACAGCCGGATAGTAATACAAATAGCAGTGATACCAAAGACCACCCACTTTTGAATGGCGATCGCATAGTTTTCCTTGGAAGCACAAACAACGCTTCTGATGTGTTCTTCCCATAGTCAAAGGTGGAAAAATTTACCTGACTCTGGAGAGAGTGGAAGCACAATTCCTACTTAACCTTGCCTGCTCGAAAAGTACAATACCCTCTGGGGGCAAGGGGCATCCAGTTTCCCCATTGTTTCTTGACAGTAAGGCAGGGCATAGGTAAGCCCAAAAGTTAATTCAAAACCCGGATCAATCAGCAAGCTTACAATTGTTGTTTATTGCTACCAACCGTAACGGGGAGGCCTGAGCCACAATCCCTCGCCCCAGGGACAAATTGCACCAACGATGGCAAAGCCACTTTTTCCAGGCTGACTCCACTTTTACTTAGACTTTTCACACACACATTTTTGTTAACTTCAGTAACAATAGATACCGTTATGGAAATCGTCTAGGGTTTTATGTTATGTTGAGTGTAAATCTAAATGTAAGTTTTTCACTGCCTTTCGGAGGGTAGAAGTAATGAATAATCGTAAACGTGTTTTGACCCAAACGGCGATCGCCCACAAAGAAACCCTGCGTCAAAACCTCCAGCACCGACTAGAGCGGGCTCGGGCCGCCGGCAATCAGTCCCTCGTCAGTCAACTGGAAGCAGAAGCCGCTTACCTCCACCTGTAGGTTGGATTGGTGGGGCTTTGAGTGCCCCAAAGACGCCAAGAACATAGTTGACTAATAGTTGACAAAGTTTGCGAGAAATTTCTAGAGTTGATGGCGATTTATCCCCGGGATAGGTCGCCTTTTTGCTGGGATTTGCATTATTAACAAGCTGTAAACAAAAATATTGTTTCAACCTTAGAGCCTGTTTGTAAGGTCTGATTTAGCCCCTCCGGCATACTGGCTCTGTTTCCCTTCAAATTTGGGGGGTAAGGGAGGCTTTTCAAACACGTTCTAAAATCCGCCATGCTTGTCCGAAAATTTCCAGCATCAAGATTAAAGTAAGTTAGAATCACCACTGGAAGTTTTTCTTTGATCAAAAACTTCCAAAAGTTTTCCCCCTGGGGGGTTTCTGTTGATACTTTCTCAATTCAGGTCAGCTTAAACTGAAATAGGCACTCCTTGTCTTCGCGTAAATAATCACTCAAACTTTTCGGGGCAGACCTTCCGGGAAAACTCGTCCCAACGTTTCAGCAACTCGACTTCGGTGTTTTTTTCAGTAGTGTCCAAAAGTTGCAGGGGAAACAGATGAAATTGTCGATGGCGATTAAAAGCATCCATTGCGGCCTGACTTGCCTGGGCGCGGGCTACCTCCAGGGTAGCTTGACTGCTGCAAATAGTTTCCGCATAGATATTTATGGCCAGTGTCTGATTGAAGTTGTCAGGAAATTCGAGGGGTTGAAACAATGCAAGTAACATCACACTAGATTATCTCCCAGGCAGAATAACTTGAGACAAGTCCAAGCTTAAACTAAAACTTTGTGTTAATTATCTTAAAATATTAGATAAGAAAATTTGGGTAACAGATACAATTACTGAATGATTAAGCATTGAGGTCTAAATCATGAAAGTATTACATTCGGTGCTGATGGCAACTTTTTCTGTGGTTTATGCAACCCTTGCCGTAGCAAGTCCCATTACCTACTATGGTCAGAAAGGGGAATATACCGTCGACTACGAAGCAGGAACCTATCAGGGCTGTGTTTATGGAACAGGCTGTATTAAGTTGGGGCGCAACCGTAAGGCAGGTATTTCAACTTGGAAAAATGGAGATTATACCTACTCAATTAATGACAATACAGTGGAAGTTTATCTAAAAGGCAAATTAATTTTTAAAGATACATTTAATTAATATTAATCTCTCTACTCCCTTTCTTCTTCCCAAACAGTTTCATTGTTTTGAGAATTGAGAATGAGGATGTCAATCAATTCTTTGGAATCAGAATTGGTGACTAAATCGCCTAGTGGGTCGCCATGGAACCAGATTTCACTAACCTAAAGATACTTTGTCAATGCGTCCGCAGTTAAATGCCCGGTTTTTTCCCAAGAGAATGTCCTTGCCCTGGCTAAGCTCTGCTGTTGTAACTGCTGACGGAACCGATCATCCTTCCACACCTGCTCCATTGCTTGGTGAATTTCCCCAACATTAAAAGGATCAACCAGTAGAGCGGCATCCCCTGCCACTTCCGGTAGGGAGGAGACAGAGGAGGTAATTGCCACTGTGCCACAGGCCATGGCTTCCAGCACTGGAAAACCAAATCCTTCCCAGAGAGAAGGAAATACCAAGGCGATCGCCTGGCGATAAAGTTGCCGCAGTTGGTCGTAGCTGACGTAGTCCAAACAATGAACCAATGGACCAATGCCTAATTCCTCCGCCAAGGCCATTAATTTGGGGGTGTAACGGCGATCGGTGGGGCCTGCCAAAATTAACTCAGCATTTCGGTTGTTGGTGGTTTGGATAAACCGGGCAAAGGCTTGGATCAGCCTGGCCACATTTTTATGGGGGTCGTGACGGCCCACAAAGAGAAAGTAAGGCTTTTCCCTAGGGGGTAAATTATCTTCTCCTGGCTGAAAATGCTTCCGGTCATATCCCAAGGCGATCGGGGTAATTTTACTGGCAGGAATTTGGAAATAATCCACCACATCATCGGCCGTGGCTTGGGAGTTGCAAAGAATATGTTCCGCTTGTCCCAGCACTAAGGGCAGATAAAACTTGCAATAGCTGGTTAGGGGGGATTTCCAATGGGGGAACCGGAGGGGAATTAAGTCATGCACCATCACCACTGTGCGACAACCTGCCCAAAGGGGAGCTTCCGGAATCGGAGAGAAAAGTAAGGAAGCCTTTAACTGTTGGCAAAGTTTTGGTAGCTGAAACTGGGTCCAGACTAGACGATTAAAATGGCCCTGACTGCCCTGGGCAGGGGTGAGATTATCCGGCACGGTTTGGCAAGCAAAATTAGCCACCATGCGAGAGGTTAGTAAGGTCGGGTTGAGGGATTTGAGATGGGGAAAAACGTTGCTGGCATAGACGCTCAAGCCCGTCGGTTGGGACAGCAAAAAGGAAAGATTAATTAGTAAGTGGGAATCACCCATGGCAACAATGCTGACCTACTTTTTACCGGGAATAGGGCCCCGTCGCCCTTGGCCGTAGCTAGATTCCTGAAGAAACTTTTGGAAGTGTTGCACGTAGGGATGGGCTGCCGATCGCCCTAATTCTTCCAAGGCTTGTTGGTAGGGGGTCTCAGAACGATAAATCAGGCGAAAGGCCTGTTTGAGCGCACTCAGATCCTCCGCCGACATGCCAGATCGTTGCAAACCAATGAGATTCAAAGAACGTACCCGGGAAGGATTTCCCTCCACAATGGTAAAGGGAGGCACATCCCGTTCAATGCGACTCATGCCCCCCACCATGGCTAACCGGCCAATATGAACAAATTGGTGGACTCCCAAAACGCCACTGATTCTCGCCTGGGATTCAATATGGATATGCCCCGCTAAAGCCACTGAGTTGGCAATGATTACCTCATTTTCAATGACACAATTGTGGGCCACATGGGCATAGGCCATCAACAAATTACGATCGCCGATGCGGGTCACTGCTCCCTCTTCCGTAGCCCGGTTAATGGTGACGTATTCTCGAATTTGGTTATTGTTGCCGATTTTGACCCAGCTTTCTCCCCCTTTATATTTCAAATCCTGGGGTTCACAACCAATCACCGCACCGGGGAAAATACGATTTCCTGTACCAATTTCCGTGGGGCCTTCCACCACCACATGGGGACCGATGACCGTATTAGCACCAATGGTGACTTTCTCCCCGATGACACTAAAAGCCCCCACCTGAACTGTGGCATGTAACTGGGCTTGAGGGTGGATAATGGCAGTTGGATGGATAGATGGGGACAAGGTCGCTTCTCCCAAGCGGTTATCAGTCAACATTAATATCTCGGAATGGGGGATAATCGGAGCAGGGACAAGGGCAAATAACTTCCCCATAGATTAGCAGGCATTGTACCCCCTGGAGTGACCCCCAGTGGCTTGATCTTCTCTGCAACTCTGACTACAATTCGGTGGTCTGGTGATGGTGTCAATTTCGTCTTGGTGTTAACCCGTATGCTTAGCTCTATCGGTTCTAACGGCTCTAAACATAGCTTGAAAAATTATTTCCAACAACTCCGTCGTCCCTTTGCCCCCATTGGTTGCGGCTTGTTGATGGCCAGCGGCATGGTTTTTGCTCCGATCGCCGCCGGGGCTGGGGACTGGAACCAATTTGATGTTTGTGTGAGCGAACTGAAAAGAAACGGAGTTAGTGATGATGCTGCCGCCTCCGGTTGCTCCCAAGCCATTATCCCCAAAGAAATGTCCCAATGCGTCAACATGATCAGCCGTAACACCAACATCACCGGTATTGTGGCCTTACAATCCTGTTTCCAGGTACGTCGCCCCGTCGATTTGGGTAACTGTGTGGTGGACATTGACCGGGGGGTAGTGGGAAGGAACCGTTCCCCTGAAGGAGAAGATGTCACCATGGCAGCTCTCAATAGCTGTCGCCAAAGTTTACTGCCCGGCCGCCATTCGGAATGTGTGCTGGCCCTAAGTCGGGAAGTTTCTGATTTCACTCCCCAAAAAGCGATGAATACCTGCCTAGCGGCGGAGGATTTCCCCCGGGATCTTTTCCCTGCCTACAGTGAAACCCAACCGAATTAGTTGGCTGAAATTGTTAATCTGAAAAAGTTACGGGTTGCCTAGCATCTGCTGCAACTGCTGACGGAGATTAGCTGGATAATTCACTACGGCCCCGATGACTACGATCGCCGGGGCTTGAAAATTTTCCGCTTCAATCTGGGCCAAAATAGTGGCAAAAGTCCCCACTAGTTCCTGTTGTTCTGGACAGGTGCCCCACCGAATCAAGGCAATGGGAGTCTCTTCCCCCAACCCCGCCGCTATTAACTGGGGCAAAATGGTGGCCAAACTATACACACCCATGTAAATCACAATGGTCTCCGAGCCTTTGGCGATCGCCGCCCAATTAACCTCAGGCCGATATTTTCCCGCCGATTCATGGCCGGTGACAAAAGTGACTGAGGAACTATAAGCCCGATGGGTTAAGGGAATTTGAGCGTAGGCCGGGGCCGCAATGCCCGCCGTAATGCCTGGTACCACTTCCACGTCAATGCCAGCTTTGACTAGATCCTCCATTTCTTCCCCTCCTCGGCCAAAAATGAAGGGATCTCCCCCTTTCAAGCGCACCACCACCGCATATTTCTCTGCCAATTGCGTCAATAACTGCGTAGTTTCTGACTGTAACTTGGTGTGCCGACCCCGCCTTTTGCCGGCATCAATTAATTCTGCTTGGGGATTAACCATCGCTAAAATAGCTGGACTTACCAAAGCGTCATAGACCACTGCCTCAGCATTTTCCAACAAAGTTTTACCCTTAATGGTCATCAATCCAGGGTCCCCAGGGCCTGCTCCGACCAAATACACTTTCCCCATCAGTCCGTTTTGCAACCTAACAACCACCCTTTGTAGAAATTATAGAGATAGAAAAATATTCAACAGTTTTTAGAGCCTGTTTTAAAAGCCCCCCTGGCGCCTCAAATTAGGAGGAATACTGAGTGAAAGTCCCCCAGTATTGGGGGATTTAGGGGGCGGAATAAAACTTTCTAAACACGTTCTTACACCATTCACGTCAAGTTTTTGAGATTTTACCAGAGATTATTTACCCACTAAAGTTTCCATATTTGTCTCCGGTAAGGCCCCTTGCATCTTGCCAAACCAGTCAATTAAATTATCCGTTTGCTTAGCCGGGGGCAACACACCTAAACCTCGCACCACAACTTTTTTCGCACTGTAAACAAAGCGGGATTGGAGATGACTAGGCAGGTTTTCTGCTAACAATTTCCAAGCAGGTTCCTCCATAGGCGTTTCTAGAACAAGATTTTGTTTACCCTCCACCTTAATGCGAGAAAAACCCAAGGATTTGGCTAAATGCTTGAGCTTAACCACTTTAAATAATTCCTCCACCGGGCTTGGTAACATACCATACCGATCACCCCAATCAAGGGCAATTTTGGGCAACTCATCGGTGGACTCAATGCTAGTAATGCGACGATAGGCGGCCATTTTTTCTTCTAAATCGGGAATGTAGTCGCTGGGAATAAAGGCAGTGAGAGGTAAATCTATTTGGGTATCTTCCACTTTGGGAATTTCTTGACCCTGGATTTCTTTAATGGCATCTTGCAACATTTCCATATAAAACTCATAACCGATCGCCTCAATTTGCCCGGATTGTTCTGCCCCCAACAAATTACCTACACCCCGAATTTCCATATCCCTAGTGGCCAATTGATAGCCGGAACCAAGTTGGCTAAATTCCTGGAGTGCCCGCAATCGTAACCTTGCCTTTTCTGTTAGTTGTTTTTGATTAGGATATAGTAACCAAGCATGGGCTTGAATGCCCGATCGACCCACCCGACCCCGCAGTTGATAAAGCTGGGCCAAGCCAAATTTTTGGGCATTTTCGACAATAATTGTGTTTACCCTGGGAATATCTAAACCAGCTTCAATAATGGTGGTACATAGTAGAATGTCCGCCTCCCCATCATTGAAAGCTAACATGGTACTTTCCAGTTCCGATTCTTCCATTTGACCGTGGCCAATGGCAATGCGAGCACTGGGTACCATTTGTCGCAATTGTCCTCCCAATTCTTCGATGCCTTCAATGCGAGGCACCACATAAAAAACCTGGCCTCCCCGGTCGAGCTCGTTGCGGATGGCAGTGCGAATTACTTCGGAGTTATAGGGGGATAAATGGGTTTTAATGGGACGGCGGGACGGCGGCGGAGTGGTAATTAAGCTCATTTCCCGAATGCCAGAAAGAGACATATAAAGGGTGCGGGGAATGGGAGTGGCAGTGAGAGTTAAGACGTCCACTTCCGTTTTTAAGGTTTTAATTTTTTCCTTTTGATTGACGCCAAATCGCTGTTCTTCGTCAATGACTAGTAAACCCAAATCTTTGAATTTCACCGATGTGCCCAATACCTGTTGGGTACCTACCACAATATCCAGTTCACCACTTTTTAACTTAGCTAAAATTTCCTTTTTTTCTGATGCTGTCCGGAAGCGATTTAACAACCCAATGGTGATGGGATAGGGAGCAAATCTTTCTTTCAGAGTGTGGTAATGCTGTTGGGTTAGCACTGTGGTGGGAGCCAATAAAGCCACCTGTTTATTGCCACTGGTCACGGCCTTAAAAATAGCCCGCACTGCCACTTCTGTTTTGCCAAAACCCACGTCTCCACACACTAATCGATCCATCGGGCGATCGCCTTCCAGATCCCGTTTCACATCCTGCACTGCTTTGAGCTGATCGGGGGTGGGTTGGTAGGGAAAAGAATCCTCCAATTCCTGTTGCCAGGGACTGTCCGGCGGGTAGGCATAACCCATTTGTTTTGCCCGTTTGGCATAGAGATTGAGCAAATCCACTGCCAACTTTTTAACCGCTTTACGGACTTTATTTTTGGTGGCCTCCCAAACTTTACCACCCATCTTATGCAGTTCTGGCGGTCTAGCTCCCGTATGACGAAAACGGGATAAACTGTCCAAACTATCCGCAGGCACCCGCAAAATACCGTCGGCGTATTGGATCATTAAATATTCCCGATTAGCCAACGCATCCAACTTTAAAAATTTACCAATGCCATGGCTTTTATGGACAACGTAATCTCCGGGGGAAAGCTTGTTAATATCAACTTGTTTAGAGGTAGCCCGCCGCCGTTTCCGCACATATTCCGGTGTGGCTAAGGCATGCTGACCAAATAATTCCCGGTCTGTGACCAACACCACCCGAAAGGTGGGCAGAATAAATCCTTCCAGTTCTGCCATGCCCGCATATTTTAAAGTCACTGCTGTTCGTTGAATCTGACTTTTTTCGATGGCGGGATAATCCCTAGGATTAGCAATAAACTGCACCGCGCAGTCATGTTCTTGCAAAAGGGAAACGGTGCGACTAGGCTGAGCTGAAATCAACCAAGTGCTGTATTGTCCCAAAGTCAAACCGCTATAAATTTCCCGTTTACCCCGTAAAATTTCTGCCAACTTAGCAAATTGATGGGGCATGGTGGGGATTGGTCGGGCCGAAATGTCCAAACTATCCGTATTAACTTCGTGGATTTCCGACAGGGCAATATAAGTAAAATTCTCTTTCAGGCGATCGCCAAGGGCCGAAAAATCCAGATGCAGTTGGGGTAAATTCGGCAATTGCAAACTCTGCCAATCCTGGGCCACCGCCTCAAACCACCGTTCACTATGGGCCGCACATTGCTCCGGCTCATCTAGCACACAGACCGTTTCCGCCGATAAATAATCTATTAAGCAAGCAGGTTCTGAAAAGGCTAAACCTAAAAATCGTTGCAGGCCTTCTTTGCCAAATAATTGTTCCGTTTCCGGGTCTTCTCCCCAGGCGACAAGATCAATATCTTGGGCATTTAACGCCGGCTCAATTACCTGATCAAAACTAGTCGGGGTCAGCACCAAACTAGCTAAGTCATCCAAGGAACGCTGGCTAGCAGGATCAAACTCGCGAATTTTTTCCAACTCGTCGCCAAACCATTCCAACCTTACCGGTAGCTCCGCCGACACCGGAAAAATATCAACAATGTCCCCCCGCCGACTCCATTGCCCCTCCGTTTCCACGGTGCTGCCCCGTTCGTAGCCCAATCTAGCTAGGGTCAACTCCAGACTTTTACTATCCATCTCCTGACCCCGCCGTAGAGTCAAGCAGTACTGCCTCAGGGTTTCCACCGGGGGTAAATGGGGCTGTAGGGCCTTTTCCGTGGCAATGATCGCCTTGCTCTTAACCTGATGCTCCTGGATTAATTCTGCTAACACCTGCATTTGTCCCCAGACCATTTCCGACTCTAGCCTCCCAGCATCATAGGGGGAAGCTTCTGAAGTGGGGTAAAAGTTAACGGTTTGCCAACCCATCAGTTCTAACTGCGCTGTCCACCGCCCGGCCTCTTCCAACGTGGCAGTGATAACCAAAAGACTTTTCTCTAAGGACTGGGCCAAACTGGAAACAATCAAGCCCTTGGGTAACCGGGGTAGCCCACTGAGTTGCACATGGCCCCGCTTTTGTAATTTTTCCCGTAGGTCTTTGCTCAGAGGTAGGGTTTGCAGATGGCGCAGAATGGAGGAAAAGGTCATTGGGTTCAGAGCAGAGGAGATATTAACAAATCTTAGCCTGTTCCCCAACCCAGCAGAATTTTTGTCCCTACTCCGCCATTCCCCTGCTTAAAGACAGCCCTAATCATGCCCTACGGTAATAATCGGCGAAAAAGCAAAAAAGTTGGCCCCAAGGTTTTGCCCCCAGGAAAACTTTTGCCTTTATCAAAATATGGCACGGGAAAATCCTCACTAAAGCTCCGGTGCCCTTTAGGGCGGGGATGTGCCGAGTGCCTTAATTCCTTGCTAGTCAGACCACCTAGTTTTGCAAATAAGATGCTAAGATGCAAGGTATGGAAAAGTCACATCGCTACCGCTTTTACCCGACATCGGAGCAGGAAAATTTCTTGCGCCGCACGTTAGGTTGCGTAAGGTTGGTGTACAACAAGGCTCTCCAGGTCAGAACCCAAGGGTGGTATGAGCGCCAAGAGCGTATCGGCTATACCCAAACATCCTCAATGTTGACTGGATGGAAGAAAGAGGAAGAATTGAACTTTCTTAATGAAGTTAGTTCTGTCCCTCTTCAACAAGGTTTGCGAAATCTTCAAACTGCTTTCACCAATTTCTTTGCGGGAAGGGCGAAATACCCCAACTTCAAAAAGAAACATCAAGGAGGTAGTGCGGAATTCACAAAAGTTGCATTCCGATTTAGGGATGGGCAAATTTACCTAGCCAAGTGCTCGGAACCTCTGGATATTCGTTGGTCGAGGCAAATTCCCAAGGGATGTGAACCAACCAGTGTAACGGTACGACTTCATCCATCGGGACGGTGGCACATTGCCATTCATTTTGATGATTTAACAATCAAACCCTTGCCTGTTAACGAGAATGCTATTGGTATTGATTTAGGGGTGACAAGCTTGATTGCTACCAGTAATGGTGACAAGATTGCCAATCCCAAGCAATTCAAAAAGCATCATCGTCGTTTACGGTTAGCCCAAAAGCGTCTTGCCCGTAAACAAAAGGGGTCTAAGAATAGGGATAAGGCACGACGTAAAGTTGCCAAAATTCACCTACAGATTTCGGACTCTCGAAAAGATTTCCTCCATAAATTGACCACTCAACTCGTTCGTGAAAACCAAACGATTGCAGTTGAGACTTTAGCCGTCAAGAATATGGTCAAAAACCACAAACTCGCCCTCTCCGTTACTGATAGTGGCTGGGGCGAGTTTGTTCGTCAATTGGACTACAAGTGTCGTTGGCATGGAAGGAATTTGGTCAAGATTGACCGTTGGTTTCCTTCTTCCAAACGCTGTAGTTCCTGTGGGCATATCGTCGATAAGATGCCTCTCAATATTCGAGATTGGCAATGTCCTGAGTGTGGAACCAACCATGATAGGGACATCAATGCTAGTCGTAATATCTTGGCCGCTGGACTAGCGGTGTCAGTCTGTGGAGCGACCGTAAGACCCGAACAGAGTAAGTCTGTGAAGGCGGGTGCTATGAAGCAGAAACCTAAGTCGTGAGTCTTAGGAATCCCCGTACGTTTACGCCGGGGAGGATGTCAATTGGTTACCAAAAATAGAGACCAGAAAAACCGCCCTCCAACTGTCAACGGACTGTGAACTACTCATTTTCGCTAACGCTGAGAAATTAGCTTCCTACCCAAAGAACTGCTTTCTACCCCGAAGAATATTAAGGAGTAAGGGAATCGGGGAAATTTTGTCGTTAATGCAGATTAAGATTAGCTATCTTTATCTTTGTCCTGGCGGAGAAAGACCCGATACACTCCGTAGAGAATCACAAGCAAAATGGCCAAAGTGACCAGGGAAGCCACAAACCTCAGCACCTGGGTCAAAACCGAAAAGGCAACAAACAAAACGGCGATCGCCACAGCGCCCTTGGCAGGGAGGGGCAACCTATCAAACCATTGCTGGAACTGCAACCAATATTTGCGGGCCGCATCGGTGATGCCATCGTCCCCCGTCTCGTAGGGATCCACCACCTCCACTTTGGGGGCTTTAACTTCCTGGTCTTGATAATCTGATGGGGTCATAGACGGACGTTCCTGACAAAATCGCTACCAAGGCAACCACTGGGGTTAGGGGCTATTGGCCAAGGATCATAGCACAACTCCCTGCCCTCTTTGGTGAGGTGATGGGTTAGGACCTAGGGGTCAAAGCTAATAATTGCGATGACTCACAATTAAACCCCTCGGTCAATCACCAAACTTAGCCAACAGAGAATTTGTTTCTGGTGCTACTGCTATGTCGTTTTGCCTATCTGCCCTCAAAATCCACTACACCCCCATGGTGAGCTAACGACTAACCCCTCCGACCCTCCACCAAGGCCAGCTAACTATGCCGTCACTAGAGGGACGTTTCCTTGACGGGACTTTTTTGCCAACAGGATTCCAACAAGGAGATTTGATACATTGACCAAAAATGGGTCAGCCGCCATGTTGCCTTTGACTCTCGACTGAAAATGGGTTGATTCAAGTAACAAAACCAGAAACGAGATACTTGTCTGAGCTTCCAGAACATGGTCGGTTTCCTCCTAAAACATTGAGTTGATATGTTCACAAAAGATTTGATCTGCTGTTGACCACCCACCACTATCCAAATTGTCCCACTGGTTTTTGGAAACGGGACAAATTCTTTACACCTTGTAATGCAAGCTTTTACACAGCGTAATAAACCCTGTTTATCTCTCCGATAAGATTTTCTGGGGCCTACTCCCCAATTTACGTGGTAGCTTGTGGAAGCTTGTAACAAAAATCTTGTCCGCCTTTTTGTACTATGTTGCGGATGAGTGGGACTGCCGAAGACTCAGGGATTTATTTGCTGAGGTTTTCACTACCACCCTCTGATGCAATCAGGGTTTGCAGTCCTTGACCTTTACTTCTAAGTCTATGAAAGGAATTAACGTTTGTCGCTCGATCGCCGGTGTTATTGGCACAGCGAGTTTGACAACCCTGGTTTGGGGTAACTGCCCTTCTGGATTGTTGGCCTTAAACGCCATCACCAAAGCGGATGCTCCGACAGCCGTTTCAGAGAATAATTCTCCTCTAGCTCCCTTAGAATCCTCCGTTACCGCCGCTTCTTCTGAGCCGGCATCCACTTTCCAAGACACCGAACTGATTTCTTTAGTTCCCCACCAAGGCCCGGAAAATCGTTTAGCTGTTACCCTGCGGGTGAATCAAATTCCCGTGGTCACCTTTTTGGGCACTGCTGCCGAGTTGACCGCCCTGGGCAATGACCAAGCCACCGACACCATGGAACGGGCCCAAACCGTTGCCCGTCGCCTCGACGAACTGAGCGGGGCTAAGTCCTTTGACCCAAGCACAATCAAGGTGGATCTAGATGCCGCGACCAAGCAACTGGTGGTCAAATCCGCCGACGAAATTCTCCTGACTATCAACAAAAATACTGTTTTACCGGAAAAACCCCTCTCCGCCCCGGAAACGGCCCTGCAAACCGCTAACCGTCTCCGCCGCTTGTTGGGGGGAGCAGAACCCATTGTTGCCTTACCGGCGGCTCTGCAAGTGGCTCGGGTTAATGCCTTTGATGCTGCTACAACAATTAAAAGAATTAAGGGAGGCATTGCTTCTTGGTATGGCCCTGGATTCCATGGGCGACGCACTGCTAATGGTGAACGTTTTAACCAAAATGCCCTAACGGCGGCCCATCGAACTTTGCCCTTTGGCACTAGGGTGAAGGTAACCAATCTCCGTAACGGCCAGTCTGTGGTGGTGCGCATCAATGACCGGGGGCCCTTCACTGGGGGACGGGTAATTGATCTGTCCGCTGGAGCAGCCAGGGCGATTGGGCTCCATAGCAGTGGGGTGGGTAATGTGGCCCTGGACATTGTGCAGTAACAGTTAAAAATCCATAATTCTGGACTATGCTATTGCTCCCCAGCATAACGGCCTGTTTGCTTTCCTCTGGAGGCTTGGGGGCACAATCAACCCTGGCACAGTTCATGGTCAACATTTGGATAAATTAACCCCTGCCGATCTGCTTTGCCCATGGCGATCGGAGGGTTTTTGCTTTGGTGATTGATGGAGGCCCCCACCGTATCCTTGGTAGTTGTTTTAGGCAGAATTTCTATGACCACCTTTGCCCCCGCCATGGCTTTGTAACAAAACTATACATACAATGGGGGGATGGCCATGCCCGCTCCATTACCGCCCCGCTGATGCAGATTGAATCGAAAACAAACTCTAATGTCCGTTCTGGGTTGACCTTGATTGCGCCTTTTTTCCTGTGGGGAACGGCCATGGTTGCGATGAAGGGGGTTTTGGCAGATACCACGCCCTTTTTTGTGGCAACGGTGCGCCTGATACCAGCGGGGATCTTGGTCTTGCTCTGGGCCATGGTACAAAAGCGTTCCCAACCGCAGGATTGGCAGGGCTGGGGCTGGATTATTTTATTTGCCCTGGTGGATGGCACCCTTTTCCAAGGATTTTTAGCCCAGGGGTTGGAGCGCACAGGGGCAGGCTTAGGTTCGGTGATTATTGATTCCCAACCGATCGCCGTGGCGTTGCTGTCCAGTTGGTTATTTAAAGAGGTGATCGGCGGTTTGGGCTGGCTGGGACTGCTGTTGGGGGTAGGGGGCATCAGCTTGATTGGCCTGCCGGATGAATGGTTCTATCAGCTTTGGCATTTGCAAAGCTTGACCATCAACTGGAGTGGATCTGCGTTGGTGGACAGTGGCGAGTTATGGATGTTGCTGGCGTCCCTGTCCATGGCGGTGGGCACGGTGCTGATCCCCTTTGTCAGTCGTCGGGTGGACCCGGTGGTGGCCACGGGCTGGCATATGATCATTGGGGGTTTACCCCTATTGGCGATCGCCCTGGTGGAAGATCCCCAACCTTGGCGCCATATTGATCTGTGGGGTTGGGGTAATCTGGCCTATGCGACGGTGTTTGGCAGTGCCATTGCCTACGGGATCTTTTTCTACCTCGCTTCCCGGGGTAATTTGACCAGCTTGAGTTCCCTCACTTTTTTAACACCTATTTTTGCCCTCAGCTTTGGTAACTTGATTTTGGGGGAACAACTTAGTGCTCTGCAATGGTTAGGGGTAGCATTTACGTTGGTGAGTATTTATCTAATTAATCAGCGGGAACGGTTAAAGATACAACTGCGGGGCATGTGGAGTTTGGTTCGTAAACCCGTAGTGAACGATTAATTTGCCAATTCGGGGCTATTTCAGCCATTTTCTCAAAAATAATCAAATTTCTATCTATCTTTTTTACTATTCAATCCCAAATCCCCAGGAAATTTGCCCTATGGCCATGGAGGTAAAAATTTGCGGTTTACGCCATCCCGCCCAAGCCCAGGCGATCGCCGCTTTGGGATTCACAACCCTGGGATTTATTTGTGTGGAAGCTTCCCCCCGTTACGTCAGCCCCAGGGAAATTGCATTGGTTCTGCAAAGCTTAACTGCCCATGACAAGCTATCGGCGATCGGGGTGTTTGCCAATGCTTCCCTGCCAAAACTGGGGGAATTTTTAGCCCAAACCAACCTGAACGGTATCCAGCTCCACGGCGATGAAACTCCCGAGTTTTGCCGCCAGGTTAAACAAGCATTTCCCCAACATCGGTTGATCAAAGCTCTCCGGTTACGGCAATCGGAAGACTTGGCACAGGCTGAAGCTTATTACGATGCCGTGGACGTTCTCTTGCTCGACGCCTACCATCCGCAACAACTGGGAGGGACCGGGCAAACCCTACCCTGGCAGAAGCTACAGCAATTTCGGCCGCCCCTACCCTGGTGGTTAGCGGGGGGGTTAACTCCCACCAATGTTCCAGACGCCCTAAACCTACTCCGGCCAGACGGCATTGACCTGTCCAGTGGGGTAGAAAAGGCCCCGGCGGATAAGGATTTGGCGAAAGTTACCCAGTTACGGGCTCAATTGGATACCCTCGCAGGTTTGCTCGATGAAAATCATCCTGAAATAACCTAGGCTTTTTTAGACCGATCGCCATGGGTAGGACAGGAGGGCGCACTCAAACTACGGTCTAACCAACCTTCTGCCTGTTGCACATGGGTTAATGCTTCCTGGGGATTATCTCTGAGCAGATACACCAATGCCGCCGCCAATTCTTGGCCAGCCTGGGCTTGACGGTTACCCTTTAAACGATGCCAATCCTGGGGGGCGATCGCCAATCTTTCTGCCAGGGCCTGGGCCAATTCTAGGGCGGAAAGTTCGGGGTGACTCACAAGGGAAGAGGTTTGGGAAGCAAAGGGAATCATGGTTGCAAACTGCTGGGAAAATTACGAATACCAAACCACGGATGGCTGGTTAACTGCCTTGATTATGACCTTTTTTGCCGGGAGTCTGTTGGAAATTGTCCCAGCTCTCCTGCCCCTGAAAACTAAAGTGCCCGGTCCATTCCCCCCAAGAAGAAGGCAGTTTTCCTCGCGTTGTGTTTTGGCTGAATTTTGTCCAAAAAGAAAGCCCAGGCAAAGTTCCCCAGGCTTCCTCCAATGCTTATTTTTTGACTATGGGCAAATGAGCTGCTCCCACCACTACACCAGCCTCAGTTCTGGATATTCGCTGATAATATCGTTGCTGGTGAGGGTATCTCCTTCCTCTTGGGGCGTCCATAGCACTTCGATGGCCAAGAGGCGATCGCTACTGATGCCCCCCAGGGTTTGCAGAGATTGTTTGAGCTGACTGGAATCATTAACTTCCGGCAGGGTCAGATTACCCAGGGATGCGGCAATGATGGTGACCAAAATATATTCCCCAGCACCATCGGGAACGGCATCGGGACTATCTCCACCAATGGCCGGTGCCCTTCCCCCTTGACGTAACTGATTATTAAAGTTGCTCAGGGTCTCGTCAGTGAATTTGCTCCGTTCAGTGAGGGCCAATTGATTAAAGGCGGCTTCGGCGGCACTCAAACGAACCTTATCACTCTGACTGGAACCATAGACCCAATATTCAGGATGGCGTAGCAGAGCCAAAGTCGCTTCCTGGAGCACGAGGGAACGACCATTGGCCGTACCGGTATCGGCGGAAAGGGCCAATTCATCTAGTTCTTTTTTTAATTCTTTTGCACTAGCAAGTAGTCCCACCTGAATTTGGGCAATACCAACTTGGGGATCATTGCCCGTTAAGGCGCCGCTCCCTTCACCACTGCCTCCGCCACCATTGCGAATAGCATTGATCACCACATTGGCGATCGCAATCATGACTAAAATGCCAAAGATGCCGCCGAATCCTCCCCCAAAGCCAAAGAAGGGAATTATGAAGGGAAAACCAAAGCCCCCTCCCCCATAGGTGCCACCGGAACGATAGGAGCCACCGCTGGGGCCGCTGTAACTACGACTGGGGGCACTACGGGTGGGAGCCCGGAAAGAACCGCCCCCAATGCGGCCACCACTGCGCCGAGCTTCTGCTGAAAAGGTGGGAGTGAAGACGAGGGTAAAGGCCAGGACAAAAATAATCACCACCGAAGTGCCCCGCACCCAGACCGATCGCCAGGTAATATTTTTGGGTAGGGGTAAATTCTTGAGCATCTTAAGCATGGATAGAGAAACTTTGCTACTTTGATCTGGAAACACCACTGACGGGATCGGTAGGACCCTGCTAAATCAACGGACAAAACTCCGTCTACTCCTCTAGGGTAACGGATTCTTCCCAGGGACGAATAGAAACTCTGTATTTTTTTTTGCTAATCTTGCCACTGGATCCACCAGGAGTCACGAAAAAACGGTACTGATTTTTACAAAAAAACTTTTGAAGAACATGTTAAAAGTGTCTGGCTAGCCTTATAAATGAAACAAAGACCAGATCATTGCACGAGGAGTACCAAGTTTGAAAAAAGTAGAAGCGATTATTCGCCCCTTTAAACTAGACGAAGTAAAAATTGCGCTAGTAAATGCAGGGATCGTTGGTATGACGGTCTCCGAAGTTAGGGGCTTTGGCCGTCAAAAGGGTCAAACAGAGCGTTACCGTGGCTCTGAGTACACCGTTGAGTTTCTCCAAAAACTCAAAATTGAGATTGTCGTCGATGAAGAACAGGTTGACATGGTTGTTGACAAGTTGGTATCGGCGGCCCGCACTGGCGAGATCGGTGACGGTAAGATCTTCATCAGCCCGGTGGATTCGGTGGTGCGGATTCGGACAGGGGAAAAGGACACCGAAGCTATTTAACTCTTTTTGAGATTGAGATCTGCTTTCAGTTTCCTGGTAAGGTTGGGCCCGCTGGGGCTGTTTTGCTCTCTTCGTCCCAACTCCCTGTCCATCACCAGCCATCAAAAGCTGTCGAATTTTAGTTCAGACCACCGGTGGATGAGTTTGTCAAAGGCTTGTCCCCGATGGCTTACCTGTCGCTTTTCTGCCTTTGTCATTTCTGCAAAGGTTTTTTTGTGCCCTGGTAGCCAAAAAATTGGGTCATAGCCAAAACCGTGGTCGCCCCTCGGACTGTGGGTGATTTCCCCCGGACAAATCCCTTCACTGCTCAGTTGAATACTGCCATTGGGAGCGGCGATCGCCACCACACAGATGAATTGGGCCTGTCTTTGGGTGACTCCCTCCATGGCCTGGAGCAGTTTAGCGATTCTTTCCCCATCGGTGTTACCGTAACGGGCGGAATATAAACCCGGTGCCCCTTCCAATGCATCCACTGCCAAACCAGAATCATCGGCGATCGCCCATTGATTTAACGCTTTTGCCACCTGGGAAGCCTTTAAGCAAGCATTTTCATAGAATGTGCTGCCGGTTTCCTTCACCTCAATTTCCGGGGGTTTGAGGGCTAACTGGCAATCAAGGCGATCAAGATAAGCTTGCATCTCGGCTAATTTGCCCGGGTTTCCCGTGGCGACAATTAAGGTGGACATGGTTTTTCAGGGTTTTATGGGTCGCTCAAAAAGTTTTTTAGGGGTAAAAATTAGCCAGAGCCTCTGGGTTAATATTCTGCTATTCTGTATCAAAGATGCTGGTGTAGCTCAGTGGTAGAGCAACTGATTTGTAATCAGTCGGTCGCAGGTTCAAATCCCGTCACCAGCTTGCTTTGAAGTCATTGAGCCATTGACACCTAAGCACTCCGCATGGTCTGCCATAGAGCCTTGTATTGGTTCGCAGTGGCCCGGTTCAGAGGAGCAAGGAATTCGCAACGTTCCAACAACTCCGGCGAGAAAGCCAGCAAAGGATTGGTGGTCAGGGAAGCAATGTCCAAGTTTTGATAGGGCACCGCCAAACCCTGGCTAAAAGTAGCCATTTGCTCCAGGCTGGATGGCTGGGCAGAAAAATTTAACCATTCATAGGTAATTTCAGCGGCTTCAGCTTCGGTGGGCATCGTCCAAAGATCAGCCCAGAGGGAAGTTCCAGAGGTGGGAATAATCGCCTTTAACTCCGACTGATTTCTCAGCAGGGGAATGATCTGGCTCGACCAACCCACCGCCAGCCAAACATCTTTGTTGAGCAAGGCTTGGAGGTAATATTTATTACTGTAAAACTTTACCTGGGCCGCCAATTCCTGCAAAGCAGGAGTCAAAGTTGAAATCGCGGCGGGATTGGTGACATTGTAGGAATAGCCCAATTGCTTTAGGGTCAAACCGATCGCCTCCCTGGGATCATCCACTATGGCAATGCGTTGCCTTAACTCCGGCTGCCAGAGGTCGGACCAATCCGTCGGTTGCCAACCCAAATCAGCAAAGGGTTGTTGGCGGTAAATGATCATGGTGGGGCCCCAGCGGTAGGGAATGGCCCAAATTTCTCCAGCTTGATCCGGTAAGCCCTGGTAGTTGCGTTGCCCCAGTAATTGCCAACGGGGCGGCAGAGTTGACCATTGACTCAGTTGGGACGAAGCAAAGGGTTGGATCAAACCAGTTTGGATTGCCCGTTCCAGCCAGACGCCTCCCCCGGTAACCAATTGGGAGGGGGTTTGAACTGGCTTAGTGCCTGGTCGATTGCCCCATAACCCTGGGGATGAATCTTTCTCTTCGGGATCGTGCCAGGCCTGCAAATTGTCAAACAAACTCTGGAGATTGGCGATCGCCTTGAAATTGAGGTCTTTCCCCTGGGGAAACTGCCGCTGAAATTGGCCAATTAACTGGGGGGGTAGGGAGCGATTCAAAAACTGTACTTCTTGGCCATTGCTTTGCCCGGGCCAACATCCCCCCAAACCAGTGGCAACCCCTACCGCGGTGGCGGCCTGGAGAAAATGACGGCGGGAGTACAGGGGAAGGGGCATAAACAGAACCCTCAAATTAATTGAGTCACTAACGGGAGTGCATCGAGCCAGGCAAATCGGAGTCAGACCAGCACAAGGGACTACTTTTCCCTAGGGCAACTCCACCGAAGTTGGCTTAGCAATGTGGGGCAGACCCCAGCCTAATTTCTCCCGCAGGATACGGAAAAACTCCGGGTTTTGCAAGCGAATAAACTTGGCAGCGTAGGGAGATTTCGATAAATGCACCCGATCCTCTGGCAACACATAGCAACCGCCATTGCCATCCACCACCAGTACCATGCGGTTGGGGGTAGCGGGAAAAATGGTCACCGGCTCTAGGTCAGAAAATACTAAGGCCCGGGAAGCTAGGGAGTGAGGACAGATGGGAGCTAACTGGAAAACCGGCACATCGGGGGTGACTACGGGGCCTCCAGCACTGAGGGAATAGGCTGTAGAACCGGTGGGGGTAGAAACAATGATGCCATCGGCGGCAATGTCCACGGAAGCATGGTGACCCACTTGAATTTCAAAATGGCACATGCTGGTCAGAGGTTCTCGGTGCAATACCATCTCATTGAGGGAAAGGGCTTCCCACAGCAGGGTTTCCTCCCGCATTAACTGCACTGTCATCATGGAGCGACTTTCAATTTGGTAATCGCCGTTGATCAATTGCTCGATCGCCGTGGGGAGTTGGTTGAGGTAAATTTCGGTCAAAAAACCCATGTGCCCCGTATTGATAGTCAGCAGGGGAATGCCCAGGGGGGCTAACTGACGAAAGGCCGATAACACTGTACCATCACCCCCCAGTACGATGGCAAAGGGCATAGACTCATCAAAATGGGGGGGAGTCAGATGTTCGATGCGGGTGTGGCAGATGGGGCGATCGGGCTGGGAATAGCCCAACAGGCCGCCGGATCCAGTTTCCACCACCACAGTGAACCCACTGTTTTGTAGTTGCTCTTGTAATTCTTGGGCAACGCTACAGGCGGTGGGCTTATCGTCGTTGAAAATAATGCCGACTTTTGGCACAGGGGCGAGATCCTAGCGAGTCAGGGGACAAGGAGCGGACAAACTGAAGAGAAAACGAGGTTATCTAAAAGTATCAAATTGTCAATCAAACTAGTCAAACTAGAAAAAGAAATTATTTTTCTTCTTTTTGCCATCGGTTTGGGTGGGGTTGACCTCGTAATCCAATTCTTTGAGCTTTTTGATGATGCGCCCAAAGTATTCCTGTAGGTAAGATTCTAGGGTGGTGGTTTCCTTCGGATCAAGACCAAATTGCTCATACACTGGGGTCATGTCTGCCGTCAGGGCCTTACCACTGGCCAAAACTTCCGCAAACGCCAGGCGATCGGAGGCGTTATAAGTCCACTGGAAAAAGCGAGTCAAGCTCCGCATGAATCTTAAAATCGCCATGGGCACCTGGGAAATGCGGGCCGTATTGCCGGACATCCTTTCACACAGTTGAATGACTTCCGTTGCTCCCCAAGCCCGACTGCCCACCACAGGATAGGTTTGACGGGCCACGCTGTCCAATTCCACCGCCCGCACCGCAAATTTGGCCACATCCTGGGTGTTCATGTAGGCGATCGGGGTATTTTCGCCGGTTTGCCACACTGACTGATTATCTAAAATCGGAATGGCATATTGACCAATCAAACCCTGCATAAACCCCGCCAATTGTAGGACGGTGTAGTCTAGATCTGTCTGGGCTAAAAATTTCTCGGTACAGTGTTTGATGTCCATCAGGGGAACTTTGGGATATTCCGCCGCCCGCAAAATGGAGAAAAAGACAAATTTTTTGATGCCCGCTTTTTGCACAGCCCGGATCAGGTTAAGCTTACCTTCCCAGTCCACTTGGCGGATGGTGAGGGCATCGGTGGCCTTGGCGGTGGAAGCATCGATCACAGCGTCGATGTTTGCTAGGGCGGGGGGCAAGGTTTCCGGCTTACAAATGTTTCCCCCCACAATGATGGCTCCCCACTCTTTAAGAAAAGTTGCTTTTCTCAGACTACGGACCAGACAAACAACGGTGTGACCTTGATCGATCGCCTGCCGAACAATTTGCCTGCCGAGGGTTCCTGTGCCGCCTACCACCAAAACTCGCATCTTAATTTTCTTTACAAATTTTAATACTTTGCTAAATCCTATCAGACTCTGACAATTATGGGTATTGGGGCCAGCCCCCAGAAATTTGTTCTTCTACCCTGGCACAGGCCCCAATGTCAATGCAGTTCAGCTAAAGCAAAACTAACCTCTACACAGAACAGGACAAGGCAACTCCGTCCGATCCGGCGGTAGGAAGCAGGGCAAAAGCAAAAGCGGTTATTTTCAAGGAGTTTGACGTTCCAGCAAACCACTCGGGCCAGCCTGTTGACAATATTGCAAAAAGGTAGAAAAAGCTTCAGGGCAGTCCACTTCGATAATTTTGCCGCCGATTTCGTCAAAACTTTCATTACGGCATTGACGCCACATGGGAGTGAGCTTAATGGTGATGGTGGGCAAGGCTTCGTTGTCCATGCGCCGGAGCTTGACAGAAAAATCCCTGTCCCGGGGCCAATCGTTGGGAACACTCACACAAATGCCGCTACGGGTTAAATCAAAGGATACCCCCACTAATTCCCCTTCCATATCGAATACTTGGCAAAAGGCCAACATCCGCTCTTCCCGACGTCGATCCTGTACTCCTTGGAGATGGGCAATGGTCAGGGCTTCTTGGGAGATGGGAGGTGGAGAATCTTGAGCCATAGAGATTATTTCCTCAGTCAAATAGTTTTACCTAGTCCATGGGCCTGGTTGACCACAATTGTAGTCATTTACCGGATCGATCGCCGTTTTTACCGGGGCTGTTGGGCAATTGTTTATGGCGGGGAGTAATCCATAGATATTTCCCCAGTCAGGGCTTTGGGATCAGTACTGGGAAGGGACTAATTTAGGGCCCAGGCCGGCAAAGCACTGAAGCCAGAATTGGTGAGAATTAAGTTAGGCGGGGGAAATCATCATGGCTAATACTCCCCAGAGTCGGCGGGGACCATCTTGACTGCTAAAGAAAAATAATTCCGTCAGCAAGGTGAGGAGGCGATCGGGGGTGGGTGCTGGTAGGGGAATATGAGCCTCTCCCCCCTGTTTTTCCACATAGGCCTGCCAAGCGGAGGTGAATTTTCGAGCGTACTCACTTAAAAGTACGGTTTGTAAAGGATTTTTGCCCTGTTCCTTTGTCTGCTCAACTAAACTGACCGATCGCCGCAACAATTCCTGGTAATGGGCTCCCAAATAGGTGATCGCCATGGCCAAAAGTCTAATTCCTTCTACATCTAGTTGGCCGGGGGCAACAGCAGGAACAGGATATTTCTTAGTCAAAGATTGACCTGTTGTCGTAGGTAACGAAATTGTTTCTAGGGTTGTTGTCCAGGTGTCCTGATCCACATCCGTCAAGGCGACCAATGCTAACAAAAGCTGGTCTAGGTAGCAATTCATTTGTCGCAGTTGTTGACGATTAGGGACAGTGGCAAAGGAATGGGGGGGAGCGGGGCTAGAGGCGAACTGGGCAAGAACCATAGAATCTCAGGGACCTGGAGGAATGTTAATGAATGCATGACATGCATAGGATAGCGAATTGAGCCGAAGTAATGGTTTCCCCTGGGATAAATATATTTTGCCCCACTGTCCCGGTTAATTTTGCCGCTAATCCGGGCAAAAAATCATTGTTTTTCGGAAAGGTGAACCCGTAGCTAGCTTGTATTGTCCAAACCTAACTCATCATTGTTCCATACCGGGCCAAAATTTCTAGGACAAAACTCGCCAGAGGTCAAGGCTTAATTTTTTTAGAGGGAAAAATTCCCCGGCTAAACAATCAAAAAGTTGAAAAAAAAAGTTTTTCAGCTAAGGTTTAATGTTATATTTTATCCCATGTAGACTTTTGAAAAAAAACAAGTCCCCGCAATCAAGTATCATTCAACGGAAAAAATAATCCCATGCCAAACGCCTCCACCGCACTAACCGGCAAAGCATTACTCAATAAAGTCAAAGAACTATCCCATCTGCCCCGTCGAGAAACAGCGAAAGCCTGTGGTTACTACTCCACTTCCAAGGAAGGACAAGTGCGGGTTAATTTGACCGACTTCTATGACGCAGTTCTAGCGGCCAAAGGGGTTCCCCTCGATCCCTCTGGTACCAAAGATGGTCGGGGTCGTGAACCGACATTCCGAGTTAGTGTACACAAAAATGGGCAAATTGTTATTGGCTCCACCTACACCCAAGAAATGGGTCTGAAGTCCGGTGATGAGTTTGAGATCAAGCTTGGTTACAAGCATATTCACCTGAAGCAAATTACCGATAGCGACGACGAAGAGGAAGTATAAATTTCTCGGCTGTGGTTCCCTAAGCAAGGGGATCTAGGTGCTTTTTCGCCGGGGGGGAGACCTGAAACAAAAAGGTTTCTCCCTTTTTTTATCGATTAGGGATGACAGCGGACGTACTGTCAAGCTGGCCCTTGCAAGTTTTGCTTTTTTTCAAAAAAAATTGGTGATCGCCAGTGGGATGGGTCGATGGAAAATTTGATGGAGTTTTGGCAACCATGGCCAGGATCGTTGAAAATTACTGTTTTTCTGACTGGCTGGCTAGTGCTGTGGTATCCCATTGCCCTGGTGCTGGGGCATAAACTAGCTTGGCAACCCTGGCAGGCTGTCACTCCGGAGCAAAAGCTCCCTTTGGTGTTATCTCTTTACCTGGTTTCCCCCCTACCCATCTGGGCGGTAACCCAATTAGATAGCCAATCCCTCCAGGATTATGGATTATCCTTTACCCCCGACCAGTTACTTTCTTTGGCGATCGCCGTGGGGGTGGCGGTGTTCGGTTTGGGCTTAACTTTGGCGGTGCAGGGCAAAATTGGTCTGCTGCAATGGCACAGGGAAAAACTATGGGATTTGGTTAAACTTTCTCCCCTATTTCTACTCTTGGCCCTGGCGATCGCCTTGGTGGAAGAGCTAATTTTTCGGGGCATTTTCCAAAATCAATTGCAACAGGATTTACCAGTTTGGGCAACGGCAATGGCAATCAGCGCTATTTTTGCCATGCTTCATCTGCTCTGGGAACGACGTTTAACAGTCTATCAATTGCCTGGACTATGGTTATTGGGCATGGTACTGGTGTGGGCCCGTTTAGTGGATGGCGGTAATCTGGCCCTGGCTTGGGGATTGCACGGGGGATGGGTCTTTGCCTTGGCGGCCTGCGATGTCACCGGTTTAATCACCTATCCTTCTCCCGCTGGTAACCTTTGGGTGGGAAAGGCCAATCAACCCCTGGCGGGGCTAGCCGGTATTGGTTGTTTACTGCTTACTGCCCTGGCGATCGGGCTATTTCTCCACATTTTCTCCCTTTGGCCTGGGGTTTAAAGGCTCAATTACCAAAAATGGATTTGGTATGATGGTTGCCCGTTGCCCCGTTGTCTTCTATTTTCCACCTATGCCATTGCCCTTGTCGCAAAAATTTGCTGGTTTTCTCGCCCGTCGAAGCGTCCGCTTTGGTGGGAGTTTGATTTTAATCCTAGGGTTAAACCAGGGCCTAATCGGCTGTGGCGCTAGCAAAGCAAATCAATGCCGGCAACTGATTCTAATTACCAAACAGATGGCGGAGGAAGGGGCTAAATATCGAGATACCACTTCAGCGGCAGAAGTACTCAAAATTGCCGATGCGTTCGATGCCACTGCCACTAAGGTAGAACGACTTAGTTTAGAAGATCCCATCCTAGCCAATTACCAAGGTGAATTAGTAGAAATTTACCTTGGTAATGCAGAAGCTACCCGCAACATGGTCCAAGCCTTGGAAAGTAAGGACATTTTAACTGCCCAATTAGCCCAAAAACAGGTGACCACCATCGGTCAGCAGGAGCAACAGGTAATCACCAACATCAATGTCCATTGTCAGCAGCCCTAGGCCTACAGACTCTAGCCGTTTTTTATTCATGGTGTCATCACTATTGGGGGATTTTAACTACAGTTGAACCTCTGGTCAGAAAGGGCCAGGGACCAACCCCTAAAATGGGAAAATAGCCACAGTGCCCCAAAGTCTTATTCATCTGCAAAATCTTCAACTAGACCATGACCACCATCCCGCCCGTCCTCAGCGGCCCCGCCATTCGTGAGCAATTTTTGCGCTTCTTTGCCGATCGCCAGCATCAAATTTTGCCCAGTGCATCCCTGGTGCCGGAGGACCCCACCGTGTTGTTAACCATTGCGGGGATGTTGCCATTTAAACCAATCTTTTTAGGACAAAAGCCAGCGGAGTTTCCCCGAGCCACCACTTCCCAAAAATGTATCCGCACCAACGATATTGAAAACGTGGGCCGCACCGCCCGTCACCATACTTTCTTCGAAATGTTGGGCAATTTCAGTTTTGGTGATTACTTTAAATCCCAGGCGATCGCCTGGGCCTGGGAATTATCCACCCAAGTATTTCAACTGCCCTCGGAACAGTTAGTGGTCAGTGTGTTTGAAGAAGATGACGAAGCCTTTGCGATTTGGCGGGATGAAATTGGTATTCCTGCCCACCGCATTCAACGTATGGGAGCGGATGACAACTTTTGGGTTTCTGGCCCCACTGGACCCTGTGGCCCTTGCTCGGAAATTTACTATGATTTTCATCCGGAATTGGGGGATGAGAAACTAGATTTGGAAGATGATAGCCGGTTTATCGAGTTTTATAACTTGGTATTTATGCAGTACAATCGGGATAATACGGGCAATTTAACACCCCTGGAGAAGAAAAATATTGACACGGGCATGGGCTTAGAAAGAATGGCTCAAATTTTACAAAAAGTGCCCAACAATTACGAAACGGATCTGATTTTTCCCATTATTCAAACAGCGGCAGGGATAGCGGGGATTGATTATGGTCAAGCAGATGAAAAAACGAAAATTTCACTAAAAGTAATCGGGGACCATGTCCGGGCGGTGGTCCACATGATTGCCGACGGTATTAGTGCGTCCAATTTGGGGAGAGGCTATGTGCTCCGAAGATTGATCCGCCGGGTGGTGCGCCATGGTCGTTTACTGGGGATAGAAGGGGAATTTACCACCAAAGTAGCCGCCACCGCCATTGACCTGGCCCAGCCAGTTTACCCCAATGTGTTGGAAAGGAAAACCTTGATTGCCCAAGAGTTACAGCGGGAAGAGGCGGCCTTTTTGAAAACCCTAGAACGGGGGGAAAAGTTACTGGCAGATTTGATGGCCGGAGGGGTCAAGGAAATTGCTGGGGTAGATGCTTTCACTTTGTACGACACCTTTGGTTTTCCGTTGGAATTAACCCAGGAAATTGCTGAAGAACAGGGCATCACTGTGGACGTGGAGGGGTTTGAAATAGCCATGCAGGAACAACAGGAACGTTCCAAAGCGGCCCATGAGACCATTGATTTAACGGTGCAGGAAAGTTTGGATAAATTGGCTAACCATATCCATCCGACGGAATTTTTAGGCTACACCGATTTACAAAGTTCAGCAGTGGTCAAGGCGGTATTGGTGGCGGGGGCATTGGTAAAACAAGGGAAAGCGGGACAAACCGTGCAAATCGTACTGGATCAAACTCCTTTCTATGGGGAATCCGGCGGTCAAATTGGCGATAAGGGTTTCCTCAACGGCGATAATTTGCTCATTCGCATTGAAGATGTGAAACGGGAATCGGGTATTTTTATTCACTTTGGTCGGGTAGAACGAGGTATAGTTCAAGTTGGCACAAACATCACCGCCACCATTGACCGAGCCTGCCGCCGTCGGGCCCAGGCAAACCACACCGCCACCCATCTACTACAATCGGCCCTGAAAAAAGTAGTGGATGAAAATATTTCCCAAGCCGGTTCTTTGGTGGATTTTAACCGTTTGCGTTTTGATTTCAACTCGCCCCGGGCCGTGACAACCGAAGAGTTAAAGCAAATTGAAGATTTAATCAATCAATGGATTGCCGAAGCCCATCAAACTGAGGTAGCAGTAATGCCGATCGCCGATGCCAAGGCCAAAGGGGCGATCGCCATGTTTGGGGAAAAGTACGGTGCTGAAGTGCGGGTGATTGATGTGCCGGGGGTTTCCTTGGAACTGTGTGGCGGTACCCATGTGGCCAATACAGCGGAAATTGGTTTATTCAAAATAGTGGCGGAAACGGGCATTGCTGCCGGGGTCAGGCGCATTGAAGCGGTGGCGGGGCCGTCGGTGTTGGATTACCTCAATGTCCGGGAAGCGGTGGTCAAAGAACTTGGCGATCGCCTGAAAGCTAAACCGGAGGAAATTCCCGACCGGGTTAACCAACTACAACAGGAATTAAAAGCTAACCAAAAGCAGTTGGAAGCCCTGAAGCAAGAGTTGGCTTTGCAAAAATCCGAACAGTTATTAGCCCAAGCCCAAACCGTGGGCGAGTTTAAAATTCTGGTGGCGGATCTGGGCACTGTGGACGGGGAATCCCTCAAAACTGCGGCGGAACGGTTGCAACAAAAACTGGGGGAAAGTGCCGTAGTGCTGGCCTCCATTCCCGAACCAGGGAAAGTTAGTTTGGTGGCGGCCTTTAGTCCCCAATTGGTGAAAACTAAACAACTTAAAGCGGGACAATTTATCGGTGTTATTGCCAAAATTTGTGGCGGGGGCGGGGGCGGTCGTCCTAATCTGGCCCAGGCCGGGGGACGGGATCCGAGTAAGTTGCCGGAAGCCTTGGCCATGGCGGAACAAACATTGTTGGCCGAACTTAGTTAGGGGTTAAACCCAGGCTCCAACCTAGATTCTTCATCAGTTCAGCGTTAGGGGTGCCGAGTGGTAATAGTCCACTACTAAATTGAAAAATTCGGCCACGGGGGGCATTTGCAGACGATCCACCGTGGTCACCACCGATACCTGCCGTCGGAAATCCTGGCGATCGCCAGACTCTGGGCAAAATAAATAGCGCACAGAAAAACTGGGATTATCAATCACCGGCTTGACCAAAGACTGGGGCATTAGGGCAATCATTTCGCTCCCCTGTACCACCCCATAAAAGGCTTCGGGAATATTTAGTTCCAAACTAACGTTGAGGGGAATTTCTCGGCGACTAAATTCGTCTTCCACCAGCCGTCGCATTCGGTAACCATCTTTAAAAATAACCTGGGGATAGGGCCCCAAATCTTCCCAAGTGATGAATTTTTTTGCTGTCAGGGGATGATCTCCCGCCATCAAAATACAAATTTGCTCTTCATAGAGGGGCTTAATGGCCAACTCCTTAGTATTAGTTAAACTGCGATGGCTCATGATAATAGCCACATCCACCAAACCATCTTGTAAAACCTTCAAAGCCCTATCACTCCCCAGGGCCGTCACCCGCAGTTGAATGTGGGGATGCCCTAGGCAGAATTTGGGCAATAAACTAGGCAGGGAAGAAACACAAACTGAGTGGATCGCTGCCACACATAATTCCGTTTGTTTGCCTTGAAAAAGGCTACTGATTTCCTCGCTAGCCACATCCCATTCTTGACAAATTTTCCTTGCCCGTCGTAGAAATAATTCCCCTGCAACCGTTAGTTTTGCTTGGGCTCCCCGGTGAAATAATTGGCACTTTAGGGCAGATTCCAAACCCTGGATTTGCCTACTAATGGTAGATTGGGTCACTTCCGATTGTAATGCCGCTTGTTGAAAACTGCCTAGTTCTGCAACTTTTAAAAAAGCCTGTAACTGTTCTAGTCGCATAGGTTAATTTTCGGGAGAAAATTGGCACAATAAACTATTTCTAGCTATAGCATTCTCCATTGCTCAAAAATGTTATTGATGCACTTTTTTTTGGGCGATATAATGACGCACAAAAAAACGGGAGGACAGATTTTCATCTATCTTCCCGGTTAATTTCTGAGGAGTTTTTCAGCGTTCTAAAGTGAAAAGAACCGATCTATCTGGTGAAAAATTTTCTCCCGTGGCCCAGCCTTCCAACTGGCGAGAAAAATTTTTTCTCAGAATTATCTAGGCAGACTTTATCGGTCATCTAAAGCAGCAATTCCGGGCAGAACTTTACCTTCTAGTAATTCCAGGCTAGCGCCACCACCGGTGGAAATGTGGCTCATTTTTTCGGCCACTCCCACTTTTTCTACCGCAGCTACGGAATCCCCACCACCAATGATGGTAACGGTACCGCTGGCGGTTAATTCGGCCAAGCTCCGGGCGATCGCCTCGGTGCCTGCGGCAAATTTATCAAATTCAAATACCCCCATAGGACCGTTCCAGATGACGGTGCCACAACCCGCTAGGGCATCCTGAAAGGTTTTGACGGAATCAGGACCAATATCCAGACCCATCCAACCATCGGGAATGGCATTGACACTGACAGTTTGGGTATTGGCATCGGGGGCAAAATTGTCGGCTACCACCACGTCGGTGGGTAAAAGAAATTCCACCCCTTTTTCCTTGGCTTTGGCCATGAGAGATTTGGCCAGCTCCAATTTATCTTCTTCCACCAGGGATTTGCCGGTGCTCAAACCTTGGGCTTTGTAGAAGGTGAAAATCATACCGCCGCCGATAATCAGCTTGTCGCACTTATCCAACAGCGTTTCAATGACGCCAATTTTACTGGACACCTTGGAACCACCGACGATAGCCACCAGGGGACGTTTGGGGGCTTCGATCGCTCCCTGCAGAAACTGTAATTCTTTTTCGATTAAGTAACCAGCAATGTTGGGACTGAGGAAATGGGTGACTCCTTCAGTGGAAGCATGGGCCCGGTGGGCGGTACCAAAGGCATCATTGACGTAAAGGTCAGCGTTGGCCGCTAAGGCTTTGGCAAATTCGGCATCGTTACCTTCTTCCCCGGCATGGAAACGGAGATTTTCCAACAGGGCCACACCGCCATTGGGCAAGCTAGCAATCTTGGCCGTAACTTCAGCGCCAATGCAATCGTCGCATTTAACCACCGGTTGTCCCAATAGTTCTGCTAGGCGATCGCCAACGGGAGTCAGGCGCATGCTGTCCACCACTTTGCCCTTGGGACGGCCAAAATGACTGCCCAAAATAACTTTGGCGCCTTTGCTCAACAGGTCTTTGATGGTGGGTAAGGCCGCCCGAATCCTGGTGTCGTCGGTAATACTGCCATTATCCAGGGGCACGTTAAAATCTACCCGGACAAAAACCCGTTTCCCTGCGAGGTCTGCCTCCGTTAAATTGGCGATCGATTGCTTGGACAAAGCCTTTTCCTCCTAAATGTCAAATAAACTTAACAAAATTAAACCAGTCAATGTTACCGCCGACAATGGAAAGGCCCAAAATGACCTCCGAAGATAGCATTCTGACCATTCTGCAACGGGACTATGCCAATTTTCCCTGGCAACAGACCCTGAGCATTTACGATGCCGACGTTTATTTCCAAGACCCCTTGACTAGGTTTCGGGGCCTGGCTCGGTACGAAAAAATGATCCAATTCCTGGCCCGTTGGTTTCAGGCGATCAATCTACAACTCCATGACATTGCCCAGGTAGACCAAGAAATTATCACCCGTTGGACCTTGAGTTGGACTACCCCCCTGCCCTGGAAACCGAGAATTGCTATCAGCGGCCGCAGTGAGTTGACCCTGAACAAAGCTGGGTTAATTATCTCCCACATTGATTATTGGGACTGTTCCCCCTGGGATGTGGTGAAACAACATTTTCAATAATAGGCTTTCATTCTTGTTCCGGCGCTGGCTTGTGTCGAATTAGCGATGGTTTGAAAGATCAATAGATCAATATTGAATCAGAATTGACCAAGAAAGCCTCAATCCGTTCTCAATTTTTATGATTAATTTTGGAATAATCCCACTAATCTCACGGTAGTGATTGCTGATTCGAAGCTAAACTAGCTTGGGTGGATAACGGTAAAGTAAGGCTATTGGGTAAAAGTGTGAATCTTGAGAAATTAATCTCAAACTATTGTCTTTTAGCCATTCCCAAATAATTTCAACGGTAGATCCTCCGTGCTAATACAGCAAATTTGCCTTAAGCATTGATCAATAAGCACTTCATCCATTGGCTCGGATCAAGGCGTCAACGGTGTCGACACAAAAGTTAGAAATCCATGCAAAACTGGAGACAGCCCAACTGGCTACCACAGTTGGTAATTTGTCTTTTTTCCTCTCCCCACCATGCCTGCTAAAGACGTTCAAATCTGCCCGATCGCCGTTGACACCACTGTGTTTCGCTCCCGCACTTGGGACAGGTTGAAGTTTGAAATTGAGTATGGTCTGCAAAGGGGCACCACGGCCAACAGTTACTTGATCAGTGCTGATAAGACCGCCCTCTTTGACCCGCCGGGGGAGTCCTTCACTGATAATTTTGTCGGTACACTAATCCAACGGCTAGACCTGAACATCCTGGATTATGTCATTTTGGGCCACGTTAACGCCAACCGGAGCCATACCCTGAAGCTGTTATTAAGCTTGGCTCCCCAGGCAACGATTATTTGCTCTAACCCCGCTGCCCAAAATTTAGAAAAATTACTGGCGGATGGAGACGTTAATAATCCCATTCAAGTGATGAAAGGCAACGATCGCCTGGATTTAGGCCGGGGTCATGAGTTGAGCTTTACCCCCACCCCCAGCCCCCGTTACCCTGGGCAACTGTGCACCTACGATCCCCGCACCGAAATCTTATTCACCGATAAACTATTTGGGGCCCATGTTTGTGGCGACCAAGTATTTGATGAAGGCTGGACTATTTACCAAGAAGATCGCCGCTATTACTTTGACTGTTTGCTGGCCCCCGCTGCGGCCCAGGTGAGTGCGGCCCTCAATAAGCTGGAAGCCTATCCCGCCCAGACCTATGCCCCCAGTCATGGCCCCTTAGTGCGCTACGGTTTGCGGGAGTTGACCCGTAACTACCAACAATGGCTCAGTGAACAACAGGCCCAAGCTTTGAACGTGGCATTAATCTATGCGTCCGCCTACGGCAATACCAGCACCCTCGCCCAGGCGATCGCCAGGGGCATAACCAAAGCAGGGGTAGCGGTGACAGCCATCAATGCGGAAACTAGCAATGCTGAGGAAATTAAAGGGGCCATTGAAGCTTCGGCTGGCTTTATTTTTGGTTCCCCCACCCTAGGCGGCCATGCCCCCACCCCCATTCAAACGGCCCTGGGCATCACCCTAGCCAATGCTTCCAAAACCCAACTATGTGCAGTGTTCGGTTCCTTCGGTTGGAGTGGAGAGGCGATCGATATGTTGGAAAGCAAATTCCGGGATGCGGGCTTTAGCTTTGGTTTTGACACCATCCGGGTGAAATTTAAGCCCACCGACCAAATCCTGAAAATGTGCGAAGAAGCCGGTACGGATTTTGCCCAGGCTCTGAAAAAAGCGGAAAAACGTCGTCAACCTAAATCTGCTCTGCCGGAGTCAGAGTCTGCCCGCACCGACCAAGCCTTGGGTCGTTTAGTGGGTTCCCTCTGTGTTGTCACTGCCCAGCAAGGGGAATTGAGCAGTGCCATGTTAGCGTCCTGGGTTTCCCAAGCAACCTTTTCTCCTCCCGGTTTAACCGTGGCGGTGGCCAAGGAAAGGGCGATCGAGTCTTTGTTACACAAAAATAGTTGCTTTGTCTTGAATATTTTGCAGGAAGGTAATCATCTAGGGCTGATGAAACATTTCCTCAAACCCTTTGCCCCCGGCGGTGATCGTTTTGCGGGGGTAGCCACGGAAACGGCAGAAAATGGTGCCCTAATTTTGACTGAATCCTTGGCTTACTTGGAATGTCGGGTGCAACAAAGGCTGGAGTGCGGCGACCATTGGGTGCTTTATGCGGTGACCGACCGGGGCGCTCTGCTTCAGGATGGAGTAACGGCGGTGCATCACCGGAAATCTGGCGACCATTATTAGAGTGATTAGCAAAACCCTGAAAAAAACAATTTTTGCCCATTTTTGCGATGAATGTACCTAATTGGGTAACTGTCTCCCGTTTATTGGCCTTACCCTTACTATTTCTGTGTTTACCAACTCCAGATGCAGAAAACCGTTGGTGGGGAGTAGGTATTTTTTTGCTGGCCGCCAGCACCGATTGGTTGGATGGTTACCTGGCCCGTCGGTTAAACCAGGTGACGGAGTTGGGCAAATTTCTTGATCCGTTGGTGGATAAATTAATGGTGTTGGGGCCGTTGCTAATTCTCTTAACTTGGCAAATGGTACCGGCCTGGGCAGTGGGCTTAATTTTAGCCAGGGAGTTAGTCGTTGCCGGTTGGCGGGTTAATCCCCAGTTAGCTAGTCAGGGAGCAATTACTGGGGCCAATGTCTGGGGTAAGGCGAAAACCGCTACCCAAATAATGGCGATCGCCTTATTGTTAGCGCCTTTGCCAGAAATTTATGGCCAAATTGGTATGGCCATCTTCTGGATAGCAGTGGTTTTAACACTCATTTCCGGGGCAATCTACCTGTTTCCCCCGATAAACAACAAAGTCGAGGCTAGCTAAAAACTAACTTCATCGGCAAAGCTTTGCCACCGGACAAAATGAAACGCACCGGCCACAGAGCCCCAAACTCGTTCATTAGTTTCTGGGTCGTAACCCCGGTCGAGGCTAACTAATCCTGTTTCGCTCACCTCAAAACTATTTTCCAGATATGTTTCTTTGCCGTCCCGCATCACAAGGCATTGACGCCCCGATTGCACTTCACCTTTAAAACTGGTGCCAGTCCATTCCACAATCATGTCACAGCCATTCATGGGCTCCAGATCGTCGGGGCTGAGCTGGGCCAGTTTGGCCAAATCCCTAGCTGCGCCGTAAAATTTTTCTTCGTCTTTGACCTTAAAGTTTTCAATTTCAATATGATCTTCCACCGCCTTTAACTTCAAAACCCTGAGGCGATAGGGTCTCTGGAGCATAAAGTCATAGGCCTGTTCTAAAAACAAAAGGCGATCGCCAAATTTTGCTTGGTCGAGGGGACGAATGGCCACCCGGATGTGAGCGTAGAAGGGAGGATTTTCAAAGGCTTGGGCCTGGTTGCTAAAGTCGGCCGCCATCCAACGGGCCAGGGCAGAAAGATCGGTGGAATGGGACATGAAAGATTGAAAAATTAACGTTGATAAAATTGAGCTTTGTTAAGCTGCAGCCAGGTTCAACAATACCTTTGCCATCGCCATTGTTTCCCTAGACTAGCCAATTTTACCCCATCCCTAGGGCCAAGCTTATTAAGCTTAGGCCGGTCGCCAGGTGCCATGGAAACTAAAGGGAATCACCTCTGGTAAGGCTAAGCGACAAATGGGTTCTTCCTGCAAATTATCCGCATCCCACAACCACATTTCACTGCCATGGCGATTGCCGTCATAGACCACAGTGATAATCCACCCCAGATCGCCGTTATCTGGATGGGGAATATAAAGAGGCTCCACGGGATATTGATGCTCTCCTAGCTTGGCGGTGATGACATCCCCCGTGTGGTAATCAATGCGGGCAATTTCCCCGAACCATTGGGAACCAAGGATTTCTGCTGGCCGTTGCAAAGCCATATAGGTATAGCGCCAGGGTAAACCGGTTCGTTGGGGATTAACCACAGGGAATTCGCCACTGCGGTCTAGCACCTTAGTTAACTCCACTATTTTGGCTGTTTGAGGATTGAGGATGGCTTGCCACAGTTGCCCATTGGTCGAAGTTTGGACCGCTCCGGTGGGTACTTCCCGCAAATATTCATTGGTTTGGGCAAAATCACCAAACCGGACAAAATCTAGCCTCACATTGCCATTGTCTAACTCACAGCCATTGCCATAGTGCCATTGGAACCAGGATTCTGTTTCCCTTTCACTGACAATTTCCAACGTTTGGCGATCGATCACTAAGACTTTTGTCCCGCCTTCTGCATCCCAGCCTAAGGCATCGGCATAGGCCACATTGCCCAACAGTAGGGAAAATTGACTGAGGGTAATGGGGGGTAAAAAGAGGATCAGATAACGGCCTGCCAAGCAAAAACTATGACAAAAGGGGGTGCGGCTTAATTTCAAACGACGGTGTTTGAGTAAATTGCCCTGGCTGTCTAAACGGTAAAGGTTGAGATTGAAATGAAAATCTACCCCAATACTAAAAATTTCCCCCGTTAACGGATCCTTCAGGGGATGGGCAGAAAAAGGCTGGCCCGGTTGAAAAGCTCCCCCAAAATCCTCCCGGCCGAAAGTAGCTAAATTTTCCAAGTCCAACGCATAGGGATGGCCCGCTTCCCACAGGGCCAACAGGCGATCGGGCAGGGCGATCACGGAGGTATTAGCGGCATTTTTCAGCACATCATTTTGGCTGAACAAACTTTTCCAGTAATGCCAAACCCCTTGGGGATCTACCATGCCATAGTTGCCGTAGAGATAACGCCCAGCTTCTTCCTCCTCTCTGTAACCATCGGTTTGCACATAACGGTACAGACCTTCAGCCTGCCCTTCGTCAAAATGCACGGCCAAGATAGCACCATCGCCATCAAACCAATGACCAACTTTTTCCTTTCTCCGGCTAAGGCGGCCCGGCCCATTGCGGTACAGACTCCCCTTCAACGCCGCCGGAATTTGTCCTGAAATCAACTCCAATCCAGTGCGGCCGAATTCCACTGCATTTTGGCTAAAATTGCTGGCCCAAGAGGCCCGAGAGAGGGTAGCGGTCATAGAAAAGGTCTAAAAAATTTGTGTGGGAAATGACGGCAAAAAAACTAGCCTTAGTAGGTGTTTAAGCTTCCAGGGGAGAACAGCAAAAGTGGAGAGTTGGTCTGGGTTCCCCCCACGGCAGAGCTAGGCAGATCATAGCAAAATTTTCCGGAGGACAATGGCAGCCTCTGGGATGACAACGGCCTAGTAGGGGTCAGGCTTCAACATGAGAAGAAGCTAAAGTTCAATGTTGTTTGAAAAAGAAAAACAGTTAATTTTTTTGATATTCGGTTTGGGTCTTTGACAATTCCAACTAGACTCGTTTGATGGTCAATTGCATTACTAGGAACTAGTCATTGAGTACTAGTGTTTTACTTGCCAACTTAAATTTGCTATCATTCAATTAGTATTTTATTTTTTTAATATTTTCCAAACCAAAGTATCAAAATTAAGGGGCATATTATTATTTAATTATTCCCTAAATAATAATATTCTGACAAACATCGGGGCAAGATTGAATGCTATTAAAACTCAAAAAGTACGTAAATAGACATTACAAATTACCATGGGCAACAATGGCGGGGAGCATTACCGTCGTCTTGTTTGTGGCGGTGGCCCATCCCCAGAAAGTCCCTGCTCAAGAAGCAGTGGATGAGATTCCCCAATCCTCGTTAACAGCCGAGATTCAGGCATCCCCCCAAAATGAATTATTTTTTGCCGATGTTTTAGTGCGGGGGCAATCCGTTCTTGAAGTGGGAAGTTTAGCTACCCTGAGCGCCGATGATCGGGCCCAGATCATTAATCGCCGCATTGCCAGCGTCCTCGCCCAGGCAGATTCCCCCGAAGCTGTCACTGTACAGTTTGATCCCCAACGGGAAGTGGCAGTTTTAAAAATCAATAATCGTATCTTGATGACGGTCACAAATCAGGATGCCCTCGATTTTAATGTTTCTGTAGAAACCTTGGCTGAACAATGGGCAACCCGTTTAAATCAAGCTTTCATTGAAAGGCCTTTAGCGATTGATGTTTTACAAAGATTAACCAACACAACTAAACAGTTATTAAGAGATACCATCAATCTTTTGCCTTCATTATTGGGGGCATTGGTGATTATTCTCTTGACTTGGATAGTTGCTAAAGGAGTACGTCATGCCGGTCTGGTGTGGGCAGAAAAAACCGAAGGCGATCGGAGTGCGGAAATTCTGATTGGTCGCCTATGCTATGGGGGCGTCTGGATCATGGGTGCAGTAATTGCCCTGACTATTTTAGGACTAGATTTTGCGACTTTGCTAGGAACCCTTGGACTAACCAGTGTGGCCATTGGTTTTAGCTTGAAAGATATTTTAAGCAATTACATTTCCGGGGTTATTTTGTTAGCGGCTAGACCTTTTCGCATTCAGGATCAGATTGTGGTGGGAGACTACGAAGGCACTGTGGTGCAGATTCAACTCCGGGCCACAACAATGCGTACCTATGATGGTCGTTTAGTTTATATTCCCAATCAGGTAGTGTTTCAAAGCAGTATCATCAATAACACCGCTTCTCCCATGCGTCGTAGTGATGTGATGGTCGGGGTGGATTACGATAGTGATTTAAACCAGGTCAAAACTTTAATTGAAGAGGTCTTCAGATCCATAGAGGGCATTCAATTGGAGCCAGCACCGATGATTTTAGTGCATGAGTTGGCGGCCAGTACAATCAATTTAAAAGTTCGCTTCTGGGTTGATTCCCGTCAACAATCATTTTTGCAGGTAACCTCTACTGTTACCCAGGCTGTTAAAGAAAAATTGGCCTCTGCCCAGATTGAAATGCCTACGGAAATTTACACAATTATGTTGCGAGAATCAGCAGATTCATTGTCTCCATTGGGGTTAACTGCCACTGAGTAATTTTGTTAACTACGAGAGTATTGCATGGGGGAATTTCTTAGTAGCAAAGATAGCTTAGAAAGTGTTTGAAGAGTTCCTTCTAACTTCAAAATTTGAGGGAAATTAGAGAATTTTCTAGAATTGGGGCCGCTTTAGTGGGTCGATTTAGGATCAAATTAAAACCTTGCCAACTGCCTTTTGGAACCTTCTTTAAAAGCCCCCCTGGCCCCCCAAATTTGAGGAGAAATTAAATAAAAGTCCCCCAGTATTGCCGGAGCTTTAGTGAGGAGATTTAGGGGGCGGAATAAAACTTTCCAAACACGTTCTTAGAAAGCTGGCTACCCATGGTTAGACTAACAGTTGTTGATGTTGATTGAAATACTGACGGTAAACGGTGGCGGTAACCGCAATGGTACTAAGGGTATTGGTCAACAAAATTAAGAACATAATCAAAATTTGGTAGACCGAGGCATTGAGAGGATCGCCCCCAGCTAATACCTGTCCAGTTAACATTCCCGGCAAACTGACCAAGCCTACCACCATCATTTGGTTCACAGTGGGAATCAGGCTGGCTCGGATGGCGGCCTTACGATAACTGGCGATCGCCTGGCTGGGGGTAGCTCCTAGACAAAGGTGGGTTTCAATTTCCCGGGGATTTTGCTGAATGGCACTGGCTAACCTTTCACCAGCGAGGGAAGCGCTGTTCATGGTTTGTCCCAAAATCATTCCGGTGAGGGGAATGAGATACTGGGGGGAATACCATTGGGGCGGCTGGATAATCACTACCAGGGCGTAACCCAAGCTAATGGCAGTACTGGCCCCCAAGGAAAGCCATAACCAACCAAAAAGGGACTTACTGCGGGGATTAATGCGATTTCTGGCCACCACGGCGGCAATGGTCAACATAATCGCCAACACCAGCAACACGGCCCAGGCATTATCCAGGGAAAAAACCACCGCCAGAAAATAGCCCACCACAATCAGTTGCAAAATGGTGCGCCCCCCGGCCCAAAGTAGTTGCCCTGTCAGATTTAGCCCCTGCCATTGCAAAAGGGCGATCGCCGCGCCCAGGAGTCCCAACATCCAACCAATATCGGCCCAATCCAGTTCGATTAAGGTGTGTTCCATAACCCCTCCCCACCATGGTTGTTCTTTTTTGCTTATTGCAACAGTCCCAAACCTTTCAACGCCTCTAGGGCCGCCTGTTTGGTGGCAATTTGCTTACTAGGGCCAGATCCTTGGCCATGGACTTTTCCAGCCACCTTGACGGTAAAGGTAAATTCCCGGGCATGGGGTGGCCCACTGGCATCAATTAGTTCATATTCCGGCAATTGTTTCGTTTTGGCCAAAGCCCATTGCTGGAGCCGGCTTTTCACATCCATTGTCGGCACCGGTATTGGCGATCGCCCGTCCTGACTTTTTTCCCACTGCTCTAGGATGGGAACGAATAGTTCTTGAATAAAATCCTCCACTGCTGTTAAACCGGCATCAAGCAGGGCCGCCCCCAACAGTGATTCAAAAACATCGGACAGGATGGAGGGACTAGATTGGCCATCCTCCCTAGCCAAGCTTTGACTCAAGCGAACTTCCGGGGCAATGTGCAAAAACCTTGCCAGATAGGCCAACTGGTTTTGATTGACCAACTGGGAGCGCAGACGGGTTAACTCCGCCTCAGTAAAGTGGGGATAACGTTCAAATAGAATTTTCCCCACCACAAAGCCCAACACCGCATCCCCAAGAAACTCTAGCCGGTCATAGGAAGGAGTGCCGGGGTGTTCGTTGCAATAGGAACGATGGGTGAGGGCTTCGAGTTTTAACTGGGGGTCCCCGATGGGGGGCAAATCAGGATGGTTCACACGCCCCGTTCAATGGATCTTTCCGCTTGGGTAAATTCTAGCTGTAAACGTTTTTTCAGCTTTTCGGGAATGGGACGGGCACCGTAGGAAGTGTAATATCCAGCTAGGGAATTGAGGGCCGTTTGCATGGTGGTAAAGGATTTTAGCCCCCCAGCATTACCATTGCGACGGTAACGGGAAATGTAGTCATTAATCTGACCCCGGGCGGTATCCTGGACTTCCTGGTGGTTGGGGGCATCCTGGGGTAGATCGATCGCCTCCCGTAGGGTAGCAATGACAGTCAGGGTATCTTGGCTATAGTTGCCGGTGAGTCCTGTGCCGCTGTCGCAGGCCGTCAGACCGATCGCCACTACTAAAACTAAGGCCAACAGCCGTGACAACTGATTTTTCAAAAAGGACATCACTGAGGGTTCCCTCCCTGGATTGTTACTGAATTTTGTTAATTTTTATATCCTACCAGTTGGCCAGGGCCCTCCTGGGACTTCGCTTTTATTCTGACTTCAGGATGGGGGCTGGGGTTGGAGCATCGGGAATACCACTCTGATTAGCTAAGGCCTGGTTGGTCACCTGGAGGGCAATTTTTTTAATCGAGTCCTTATATTGCACCGGGGCCAGCATAACTGCTTGCTGGAAAAAAGGGTCTGCTTCCTTTAGCTTGCCGGTTTGGGCCATGACCTGGGCCTGAGCTAGCAGGGGACGAAAATCATTGCTGTTGACTTTACTGGCGGCTTCATAGATGGCGATCGCCTGGTCGGGGCGATTTTGACTAAGATAAATTTCCCCCAGCAGAAGTTGTAGGGAAGTGAGCTGGTCGGGGGGCACAGTGCCAGGAGTTCCAGTTTGGGCTTTGATCGCCTGGGTAATGGCATTTTGCACAATGGCCACAGCCTCAGCGGGGCGCTCCTGTTGGGCATAAAGTCCACTGAGGCCTTTCAACGCCTGGATGTTGTAGGGGGATTGAAGGAGAATTTCTCTGTAAACTTTCGCTGCTCCGGCCTTATCTTCCAGTTGGGTTTTAAGTTGGGCCAACAGAATTCGGTACTGCACCTGGTCTGCCTTAATCTGTCCCAGTCGCTCCAAAGGGGCGATCGCCGCCGTCAGATTTTTTTGTTGCAGACGAATTTCTAGCAGGCCCTGGAGAGCATTGACGTTATCCGGCTCCCTTTCTAGCACTAACTGGTAACCGAACGCCTGATTTTCCAGGGGAGTGACGCCATTGACCCCTCCATCAGCAGCGGGACGAGGTTGCCACAAACCCATCGCCAGGGGCACCAAGGAAAATAAAACCAGAGCACTGACCATGGCTCCAATGCCCACGTAAACCCAAACATCCCGTTGTGTTCTAGAAGTTGCCACCCCAATGCCTCCTCTGGCAAGATTTATCCGAGCCCAGAACAATAATTTAGATGGTAATGCAACCAATGAACAATTGTCTCGGCGATTTGGTCATGCTGAATCAGACCAAAATTTTTGCCTTTCCAGCATAGTCGCTCTGGTCTGGGACGCCAATGTGGGAGCCCGTTATCAGAATGGTTAAATGGAAGGGGAAATGTAAACCATTGTAAATTTAAGCTTTCTAGCAGAATTTTTGCCCAATTAATCCGTTGCCAGGGAGTTTAACAGTGACAATCAAGTTAGTGGTGTTGGACATTGATGGCACCATTGCCGGAGTATCCAATCAAATCAACCCCACAGTGGTGCAAACTATTCACCAGGTACAGAGTCGGGGTATTCAAGTGGCGCTGGCCACCGGCAGAATGTTCGGTTCAGCTTTGCGCTTCCATCGGGCCATCCAGTCAACCTTGCCTGTGATTAGTTATAATGGCGCCCTGACTAAGCATCCCCACAGCGGCATTGTTTTGAGGGAAAAACCTCTTCCCCCGGCGATCGCCCTAGAGATTTTGTCCCACTTTGAGCAACCGGATCTGCAACCCCATCTTGATGTCCACTGCTATTACAACGACCAGCTCCATGTGCGGCACATCACCCCAGAAACCCATATTTATATGGCAAGATCCGGTGCCATTGCCCAGGCCAGCGGCGATTTACGAGCAATTATTGAATTAGGTAGCACCACCAAAATGTTAGCTATTAGTCGCAATGCTCCCCTGATGGCTCGGTTGATGGCGGAAATGGGTCGCAAACTGCGGGGCCAAGCCGTGCATTTGACCCAATCCACCGAGATCTATTTTGAAGTCACCCACGCCGAAGCCACCAAGGGCCTAGCCTTGAAACATTTAGCCGAAGACGTGTTAGGGCTTGATCCTCAAGCAGTTTTGGCGATCGGGGATAACTTTAATGATCTAGAAATGCTGAAATATGCCGGAGTAGGGGTGGCCATGGGTAATGCTCCCCCGGAAGTGCAAAGGGTGGCGGACTGGGTAACGGCGGATGTGGAAGCCGATGGCGTGTCCCAAGCTTTGGCTAAGTTTTGCCTGGGCTCGACCCCAGCTCTCTGTTAATTGTTGGCCCAAAACTGAAAAGGAGCCTACCAATGGCAAACTCCCCTCCAGACCAAACAAATTAATGTACTTAATCCACAGACAAAAGTCCTTAGTAGGTTTCTACGTGCCAGCGGTGTTCTTTTTTCATTTCTCGTTGGAAAGTGGTCCATTCCGTGCCATTTTGTTCCGCTAGGGCGGTGAAAGCCTCATCAATGCCGGGCTCCATGCCTTTGAGACCACACATATAGGTGTGGGTTTTAGGATTTTGCATCAAATTCCAGAGTTCCTCAGCATTTTCCGCTACCCGGTGCTGGATATACATTCGGCCGCCCTCGGCATTTTGTTGCTCCCGGCTGATGGCATAGGTTAAACGAAAATTGTCAGGAAATTCCGCCGCCATTTTTTCCAAATCATCTTTATAAAGAATGTTTTCTGATTTGGGAATGCCAAAGATCAGCCAAGCTAGGCCCTTAAATTTGTAATCTTCGTGCTGTTCCTTGAACATACGCCAGAGAAACGCCCGGAAGGGAGCAATACCAGTGCCAGTGGCCAGCATCACAATGTTGGCATCTTCGTCCGGGGGCAAGAGCATTTCCTTCCCGACGGGGCCGGTAATAGCAATGTCATCTCCTTCTTTAAGGTTGCAGAGGTGGGTGGAGCAGACCCCCAATACCTTTTCGCCGGCTTCATTTTCATACTCCAATTGGCGCACACAGAGGGAAACGGTTTTGTCGTCGCCAAAGTCACCGTGCCTGGTGGAAGCAATGGAATATAAACGCAGTTTGTGGGGTTTGCCCTTCTCGTCTTCTCCGGGGGGAATAATACCAATACTCTGCCCTTCTAGGTAACGAAGATCCCCAGCGGAGAGGTCAAACGTAAGGTGTTGTACTGTGCCAATGCCTCCGTCCCTTACCAAGGCATAATTTTCTAAAACTTTGCCAATGTAGGGAGTTTTGGGACGATAAATATTGACGGGAATATCGTCAGCTTTCTTTTCTTTGGGGGTTGTTGTCATGGTTTTCTTAGATTCAGGGGCTGGATTAGCCACCGCTTCTGAACCACTTCCCTCGGATTGACTGGGTTTAGCAATGCCCTCGGTGTGGGGTAAAGGCGAATCTCCCTCTAGAGGCTTAATGCTGACAATTTTTCCTCCCATCCGGGTAATGCGCCGCATTTCTTGGTTCATCCGCTTTAGGGGGACGGTGATGAACGTGCTGCCACTACGGCGAATAGAATAGTCTAAGCCATCAGTCATGGTGCTCTGACTCAGGCCGATTACCTCATAAACGAATAAACGATTACCGGCATCGCTCTGGCGGGATGAAGTCGCTACGTAACCGGGACTGTACATGGGTTAATTGCTCCCTACTCAATCAAATAATACTGACAGAAATTTATTGCAGTATTATCAAGCCTACCATCGTCAGGCGATCGCCGTGGCAGGGAGGAGCAATGGGGTCAGAAGCGGAGATTTAGTCCTATCACCCTAACAAAGTTAACCTTGATAAAATGTAACCTCTGTATCACTTTTTCCACAAATGGCAAGACCCGGTGGAATGATGCTGGTTGACTGACCAAACAAATTAGATAGGAAAACAGTAGGTGTAGATTTTGAACTCATATGGAATAGGTGCAGAGGGTATGTGATGCACGAGAAGCCATATCAGGCCGATAATAGAGTGGGGAGGCTGTCGTGAGCTTGCTTTGGTTTAAGAACTTGAGTATTTTATACAATTGTTCCCCTTGTCGCCATTCTCGTCATATCAAGACTTTCAGCGCTTTTCTGTACCACCAAGGGCCAGTCAGTGGCACAAATTAAAGCACAAAGATTGATCCACTATGCTTTCTTATGTATGATTAGCAGAATTATTCTTACGATCCTACCTAGATGGTATGATGTGAGGAAAGTTTCCGTATAATCTTTAGTTATGAATTTATTTTCTTCGAATTAGTAGCATTTATAGAAATGGAAAATAGAAAATATGTCTAAAAAAAATCAATCAAGTAGATTAACGAACCAACATAAGCAGTCTCAAGGTGTAGTTAGTATATTTGGTGATGATGCAAAATCCCATGAGCTTACGGTTGGTGAAATTTCAAGGAAAGTTATGAAGGAACTTGAAAAAGATTTTCCCCGATTATCTTTTCGTTACAGAGAGAGTATTAAAAAAAATGAAATAAACGAAGCGCTAAAAAAAATTGATCCTGAATTAGGTCAGACCCTTTTTGTTCCAAACTCTAGTATTAAACCAGATGGTGGAATAATAGAGGTTAGAGACGACAATGGTGAATGGAGAATAGTGTTAGTAACAGAAGCAAAACATCAGGGAAAAGATATAGAAAATATCAAGAGAGGTATACTAGTTGGCAAGAATGACGACCAGGATTTGATGGCTGCTGGTAACGCAATAGAAAGGGCGCATAAAAATATATCGGAGATCGCTAATTTTATGCTCTCTGAAACTCATTTTCCTTATGTTCTATTTCTTGAAGGCTCAAACTTTTTAACAGAAACAATTTCAATTGAGAGACCTGATGGAAGGGTTGTAAAGCTTGAATACAATTCAGGAACGCTGAATAGATTAGACAGATTGACGGCTGCAAACTATGGAATGCCAATAAATAAAAATTTATGTGTAAATAAATTTGTAAAGCATAAAGATAAAATGATTATGCTTCAGGCAGCTTCAATATACTCACAAGGGGACGGTGAAATGTGGGATGTAAAAAATATGTTTGAAATTATGATTGAGGTTTCTAAGACATCCCTTAAGGCAGTAGGAAGTGATTTATTTACTCAGATTACAGCTAACAATTAACAACATATTAACAAAGATAGGGTATCAATTATCAATGGCGAGAAAAGCGACCAATAAATTGTTACAAAAAGCAAAGAAGTCAAAGAGTGATGAATTTTACACTCAGCTCTGTGACATTGAAAATGAATTAAGGTTTTATAAAACACACTTTAAGAATAAAGTTGTTTTTTGTAATTGTGACGATCCTAAGATAAGTAATTTCTTTAAATATTTTGTTGATAATTTTGAAGAACTAGGAATCAAGAAGGTAATAACATCATGCTACAGAGAACAAGCAGAAGATTTATTTAGTAAGAAAAATCAAGAAAGTGGATTTTTTTTTGAATATAGAAATACGAACGAAGAAAAAAGCAAACTAAGATCACTTGACATTGTGCATTTTAAAGGGGATGGAGATTTTCGCAGTTCAGAGAGCATTGAATTGCTAAAACATTCAGATATTGTCGTTACTAATCCACCATTTTCATTATTCAGGGAATATGTTGAACAACTGGTCAAGTATGATAAGAAATTTTTAATAATTGGAAATGTTAATGCGATAACTTATAAAGAAATTTTCAAGCTAATTAAAGAAAATAAAGCCTGGCTAGGAATAAATCTTGGTAGAGGTGTTTCCGGCTTTATCGTGCCTGAGCATTATGAACTTTACGGGACAGAGACACATATTGATGACTTAGGGAACAGAATAGTTTCTCCAAACAATTGTTTGTGGTTAACTAATTTGGATACTTTCAAAAGACACGAAGATATTCCTCTTACAAAGAAATATTTTGGAAACGAAAATGAATATCCAAAATATGACAATTATGATGGGATTAATGTTAATAAAACAAAAGATATACCATTAGACTACAAAGGGGCTATGGGTGTACCAATAACGTTTTTGCATAAATTTAACCCTGATCAATTTGAAATAATAAAATTCCGAAAGGGAGATGATGAGAAGGACTTGTCAATTAATGGAAAGTGTCCATATTTTAGAATACTTATAAAAAATAAGCGGATACAAGCTTAACTTAATTAAGGGAAATATATAAAAAAATTGTGGCTTTATGAATATCAATCATGGGAAGCCTTGCTCAGTCGTTGGTTGAGTGACGAAACCAATCGACAGGAAGGCAGTAGGTTTAGATTTTGAAGTCAATGGAATAGGTATGCTGGTCAAGTAACATGCGAGAAGCCATGATAGGTTGAGGATCTTGGGTATAGGTAAAATGGACATAATAAATGAGAGCCCAGTTTTGCTCTAACGGGAGCATCCCACTTTTGCAAAAGTCTTACTGGGCAAACTGTCAAGCAATCCTCAAAGCCTTATTCTGAAAGGCATCCAAGCATGAGTATTTATACTTAAAATCATCGAACTGGAAAAAATAGGATGCACCCGCTCTAACTCACGTTCCACATATAGTATAGTTTTATTTGCTATCGGGTACGGGGGCAAGCCTATTACGGATTTCGTCTTTTCGTTCCCAGGTAGATAATGCAAAAAACTACGCTATTGGTAGCGTTCTTAATGGAAAGTTCATCACTATTGGTAGAGCCTGTGGAATCTTGGCTAAAAGTCTTAAGGAGTACATGGATAAAACTCTAAAGTCTCTTGTGACGGAGTATGTAATTAATTTTGCATGAACACTGACCTCTCTCTACACCCACCTATCCCCGCTTAACTTTCCTGCCCATTTTCCCGAGGCAGGGTCACAAGACATTGTAGAGGGGGGAATTTTTTTCAAAGTGCTCACTCTTTTGAGTGGTGTTTAAGCCTAAAACACTAGCTCTCTCTTTCTCCATCTATCTTCCGAAACTACCTCGCAGTAATCTTTTTCACCACTTATATTCATCTTTTGTCACTCAGCCAGGGCATAAGGTCTGACTCTAAGCTCGGATCAATCTTGTAGAAGGGAATACAATTCTGATAGAATCCATACTCAGTATTCAGAGGGTCAGGCTATATCTCTGGCTGGAACCGAAGAGCGTTATCTGGGGTTGACTAAGATGACTAGATCTTAGGATTAGTTTTCCGTCGGCCCTTGACAGGGGGTTAACAAGCCCATAGGCTCTGGTTTGTCTCTCCAACACGCCATTTGGGGTGAGGAGAAATTTTCTAGGAAACCGGGTTAACAATCAGTTTTGCATTTTTGAGGGATGTTATGACCACACAGCTAGACCGCGTGGTTCTTATTGGTGTTGCCGGGGATTCCGGTTGCGGTAAGTCTACTTTCTTGCGTCGATTAACGGATTTATTCGGCGAAGAGTTTATGACGGTAATTTGTTTGGACGATTACCATAGTTTGGATCGCCAGGGCAGAAAAGCCGCTGGGGTCACCGCATTGGATCCCAGGGCCAACAATTTTGACCTGATGTATGAGCAGATTAAAGCGCTCAAAAGTGGTCAATCCATTATGAAACCCATTTACAACCACGAAACGGGCTTGCTGGATCCGCCGGAAAAGGTTGACCCCAATAAGGTGGTGGTGATTGAAGGTTTGCACCCCCTCTACGATGAACGGGTCCGGGAACTGGTAGATTTCGGGGTGTACCTAGACATCAGCGAAGAAGTAAAGATCAACTGGAAAATTCAGCGGGACATGGCCGAACGAGGCCACACCTATGAAGATATTTTGGCTTCGATCAACGCCCGTAAGCCCGACTTCACCGCCTACATTGAGCCCCAGAAGCAGCATGCAGACGTAGTCATCCAGGTGTTACCCACCCGCTTGATTGAAGATAAGGAAAGTAAGCTCCTGCGGGTTCGTCTTGTGCAAAAAGAAGGGGTCAAGTTCTTCGAGCCGGCCTACTTGTTTGACGAGGGTTCCACCATTGACTGGCGTCCCTGTGGTCGGAAGCTTACCTGTACCTATCCCGGCATCAAGATGTACTACGGCCCCGATAACTTCATGGGCAACGAAGTTTCTTTGCTGGAAGTAGATGGCCGGTTCGAAAACCTGGAGGAAATGGTTTACGTGGAAAACCATCTCAGTAAAACCGGCACTAAGTACTATGGTGAGATGACCGAGTTGTTACTCAAGCACAAGGACTACCCAGGCACTGACAATGGCACTGGTCTGTTCCAGGTGTTGGTGGGTCTGAAAATGCGGGAAGTTTACGAACAGTTAACCGCTGAAGCTAAGGTTCCTGCTTCTGTGTAACTGCGACACCAATAATTACCTGACCTACTAGTCTGCATAACTTACTATCTTCGTGGTGGCCATGGCTGTGGTTCCACCACGATTTTTATTGGGGTTTGATTTAGGGAAAAAATCTTCTACCATCTAAGGCGGATGTCAGTGTTTGATATCCGTATATGATCCAGGTTGAGCTTACAGGATTGTCTCTGGGGAGGGTAATGATGCCATTTTTAGTGGTGGTGGTGGTGGTTTTATTTGCCGGAGTGCAACTTTTCCAATGGTTATTGGGGATAATTTTGCCCCTGCCCATTTACGTCATGGCCGGTGCTTTTTTGGCGATCGCCAGTAATTATGACAAGGGCATGGCTGTTTTGATTAACCGGGGTCAGGGGTTATGGTCCCATCACCAAACCCCAGGGGCAACTATGACTGCGGAGTTGGAACCCCCCAGGGTTGGCATTGATGCGGTTATTAATCCGTCAGAGTTAACGGAACGGAAATCCCTAAACGGTGACCAAGTCTCCCCTTAGGCTGGTAAAACTGAGGCGTTCGTCGGTTTCATCTACCACAATGGTTTCGCCTGGTTGGTAATCCCCCCGTAAAATTCCCTTGGCGATCGCCGTTTCTAGGTATTTTTGGATGGCTCGTTTTAAAGGTCGGGCGCCATAGACTGGGTCGTAACCAACGGCAGCTAGGAAATCTAAGGCCTTATCGGTTAATTGAAGGGTTAACTTTTGATCCCCTAAACGAGAAGCCAAAGATTGAATTTGAATTTGGACAATGGAGCGCAATTCGGATTTTTGTAACCCGTGGAAAATAATTGTTTCATCCACTCGGTTGAGAAATTCTGGACGGAAGTTTTCCCGCATCACATCCATTACTCGGTTACGCATTTCTTCATAACGACTATCATCCCCCGCCACATCCAAAATAAATTGGGAGCCCAGGTTACTGGTCATAATAATAATTGTGTTTTTGAAGTCCACTACATGGCCTTGGGCATCGGTTAAACGACCGTCATCCAGGATTTGGAGCATGACATTAAACACATCCCCATGGGCTTTTTCAATCTCATCAAAGAGAATCACTGAGTAAGGACGGCGACGAATGGCTTCCGTCAATTGTCCCCCTTCTTCATAGCCCACATAGCCCGGAGGGGCCCCCATTAAACGGGAAACGGCGTGTTTTTCCATATATTCGGACATATCAATCCGCACCAGAGCTTCTTCCATGTCGAATAAATTTTTTGCCAAAGCTTTAGCTAATTCCGTTTTACCAACCCCCGTGGGGCCCAGAAAAATAAAGCTAGCGGTGGGACGATTGGGATCGGAAAGACCGGCTCGGGAACGTTGGATCGCTTCGGCCACAGCGGTTACCGCTTCATCCTGGCCAATGACTCGACTATGAAGCTCATCTTCCAAGTGGAGTAGTTTTTCTTTTTCCGATTCCACTAGCTTACTGATGGGAATGCCAGTCCATTTCGAGATAATTTCGGCAATATCAGATTCTAAAACCTCTTCCCGTAATAGGGATTTGCCGGAGGTTTGTTGCTCCGCCAGTTGGCTTTCTAAGGTTTCCACTTGCCGTTGCAGGTCTGTTAGTTTTCCGTATTGCAACTCAGCGGCTTTGTTATAGTCATAGTCCCGTTGCGCCTGCTGAATTTCTAGGTTCACCTGGTCAATGGTTTCCTTAATAGTACGAATTTGGTCAATAACTGTTTTTTCCGATTGCCATTGGCCATTAAGTTTAGACTGCTCTTCTTTGAAATCTGCTAGTTCTTTTTCTAGTTTTTCTAACCGTTCCTTGGAAGCAGAATCATTTTCCCGTTGTAGGGATAAACGCTCCATTTCTAGTTGGAGAATTTTACGGTCAACTTCATCTAACTCCTCTGGTTTAGAGGTAATTTCCATTTTCAATTTGGCCGCCGCTTCATCCACTAGATCGATGGCTTTATCTGGTAAAAAGCGGTCACTAATATAGCGATTGGACAACATGGCCGCCGCCACCAGGGCGCTATCGGCAATTTTTACCCCGTGATGTACTTCATAGCGTTCTTTCAGTCCCCGCAGAATGGAAATGGTGTCCAACACATTGGGTTCATCCACTAAAACTTCTTGGAAACGCCGTTCCAAGGCCGCATCTTTTTCGATATATTTACGATATTCATCTAAAGTTGTGGCCCCAATGCAACGCAAAGCTCCCCGGGCCAGCATGGGTTTTAACAAATTACCCGCATCCATGGCTCCTTGGGTGGCTCCAGCGCCCACCACGGTATGAATTTCATCAATAAAGAGAATAATTTGCCCTTGGCTGTCGGTAACTTCTTTCAGTACCGCTTTGAGCCGTTCTTCAAATTCTCCCCGGTATTTTGCCCCAGCAATTAACGCCCCCATATCGAGGGAAATTAATTTCCGATCCCGCAGGGATTCCGGCACATCATGGTTAATAATACGTTGGGCCAAACCTTCGGCGATCGCCGTTTTACCTACCCCCGGTTCCCCAATCAGGACAGGATTATTTTTGGTCCGACGGGAAAGAATTTGAATGGTGCGCCGCACTTCTTCATCCCGGCCAATGACAGGATCTAGCTTACCTTCCCGGGCCAATTCCGTTAAATCTCGCCCATATTTTTCTAGGGATTCGTATTTACCTTCTGGATTCTGGTCTGTCACTTTTTGGGTTCCTCTAATTTGCTTGATAATTTCTGCTAACTTGCTTTCTGTTAGACCAATTTCTCGATATAAGTTTTTGCCCAGGCGGTCATCTTGGCCGTAGGCCGTCATCAAATGCTCAATGGAAATATAGTCGTCTCCATATTTAGCCTTGGCCGTTTCTGCATTGTCCAATAATTTATCAAGACTGCGCCCTAAATAAATTGATTCACTTGGATTACTCAATTTGGGTTGTTGAGCAATAAAACTATTGACCTGATCTCTCACCCGAGGAATGCTCACCCCAGCTTTATTAAAGATACTGGTGGCCAAGCCGTTTTGTTCCAGTAGGGCACTAAGTAGGTGCTCTGTCTCAATTTGCTGTTGTCGATGCTGTTTAGCAATCTCCGGCGTTTTGGCGATCGCCTCCCAGGCTTTTTCTGTAAATTTATTCGGATCTGTGGGTTGCATAAAGTTTTCTATAGGGGCTGTGTAAGGACTACCAGATCAATTTTAGGGGGCGGGATCCAGAGCTAGGAAGGAGGGTTTTCCCAATGGAGCGGTGGGGTTTACCCTTGATCAACCAAGGGATGGTAGTTTTTCTGAGGGATACCAGAGGCCAACTTTTAGCTGGACAATGCCGCAAAAATAGCCAGGGAAGGGAAATTTATGACATTCAACTAGGCCCCAAAGCCCCTTTCTTGTAAGCTAGGGGCTAATCTTGACCCCTAAGCAAAATCAGACGCTATGACTTGGAACGAGGGCTACGTCCTAGAAGTTAACTATACCTATGGTTTTTATGGTGAATTGAGTCCCCTCAAATTAGCCCTAGCCGCCACTCTCAAGTCATTAAAATCCCCCAACTTAGAGAAAAACTTTAATTACTGCGAACTGGCTTGCGGCCGGGGATATTCCACTAATTTATTAGCAAGTTGCTACCCCCAAGCTCAGTTTTATGCCAACGATTTTAACCCTAGTCACATTGTTGAAGCCCGCACCCTCGCCGAAACAGCGGGCACTAAGAATGTCCATTTTTTTGATGATAGTTTTGAAGAATTTATCAATCAAGATTTACCTCAATTTGATTTCATTGTTCTTCATGGTATTTACAGTTGGATTACCCCCAGAAATCGCCTGGCGATCGTAAATTTTATTCGTCAAAAAATCAAAGTGGGAGGCATGGTTTACATTTCCTACAATACTCTCCCTGGTTGGGCCGCAGCAAGACCCATGCAAGCCTTGATGCTCCGCTACGGACGCAACTCTTCCGAGCCCATTCTGAGCCGCATTGAAAAGGCATTAAGTTTCACGGAACAAATGCTAGAGTCTAAGGCAACCTATTTCACTCAAAACCCAATTCTAAAACCCCGTTTAGAAAAACTAAAAGAGCAGAATCGTTACTATCTGGCCCACGAATATTTTAACGAAGAATGGAATGCTTTTTACTTTGATGAAGTGGCAAAGGAACTGGAGGAAGCCAAGCTCAATTTTATGGGGTCAGCCCATTTAATTGATTATGTGGATGCAGTGAACTTGTCCGCCGCGGCCCAAACTCAGTTGTCCCAAGTAACAGATCCTATTTTCCAGCAGGTAGTTCGGGATTTCTTCCTCAACACCCAGTTCCGGCGGGATATTTTTACCCGGGGGCAACTCTCCCTCTTACCCCAAGAACACTTACAAGTTTTGCGGAATTTAAGGTTTGCCTTGGTGACATCCATCAAATCAATGAAGTTTAAACATCAGTTTCCCTTGGGAGAAGTAGAGCTACAAGAAAAAGTTTATCGTCCTATTTGTGAAGCTTTGGAAAATGGTCCCTTAACTCTGGGGGAATTGCAAAAAGATAGTAGAACCAAGGATATTGCTTTGAATAGCCTATACCAAGCTTTGATTATTATGACGGGCATTGGTTATACTCACCCGGCAGTAAGTGAAACGGTACGGAAACAAAGACAAAAATCCACCGATGCTTTTAATAGCGCAGTCAAAACCAAAGCTATTTATAGTGATGAAATGAATTTCTTAGCTTCTCCCCTGGTGGGAACGGGCATTGTGGTAAACCGCCTAGAACAATTATTACTATTGGCTAAGGAACGAAAACAAGACGGCCCCCAATTTATTTGGCAGGTGCTCTCTGGTCAAGGTAAAAAAATTATCAAGGAAGGCAAAACTTTGGAAACGGAGGCTGAAAATTTAGCTCACCTCGCAACTGTGGCGGAGAACTTCAATGGCGATCGCCTACCATTGTTGGCCAAGTTAGGAATTAGCTAATTGTGCTTATTTTACTAATGGAACATGGTCATCAAGTGCTAGCCGATTTGCTTTAGCTACGTCAGTCAATTGGCTTCTCCATCATTCATTATTGAGGTAGAGAAGAGTTGCTTTTATTTTTCCCCGGTAATGAAAAAATTTGTTGTTATTGACCATTCCCTTTGTAATCTGCAAGGGCATCACTACGAGTGTAGTGTTGCTGTAGCGGAAGCGGCCCAAAGAAAAGATTACAAACCGATTATCATTGCCAATCAAGCCCTACAGGAATCTTTAGCCGCCGGAGATATAAAAATTATTCCAGCTTTTCAAGTAGATTGGTTCAACAATCCGGTCAGTGCCAACAACTTAGATTCTGTCGCTCCCGATTCATCAAAGCAAGCCCAACCTTGGCAAGTACGGTGGCGCTATCAGCTTTATCTCTGGCAACAAGACCATCAAGAGTTAAGAACATTTTTAGAAAAAGTAGAAGGTAGCACCCAACGATTAAAAGAATGGTTTAAAGCAGATCTTAGATCCCTGCGATCTATACCCTTGGCCAATACAACTTGGGGCTTATTAAAAATTCTTTGGGGGATCACTCGTCTAGTCGCGAAAATCCCCCTGAAAATTGTCAATAAATCCAGTCAGTCTGAAGAAGTTTTTGCTATAGAAACTAAAAGTTTTACTCAAACTATAGAAGAAATTTTGCCAACGTTAAAGTTGACAGCGGCGGATCAAATTCTCATTCATACTTTTGGTATTGAACAATTAGAAGAATTATTTTATTATTTAAATAATCATAACCGAGATAATCTACCCACATACCATCTGTTATTTAGGCGTGACACTGAAGATCCATTGGTAGTCAATGCTGCCGGTATGGGGTTAAAAAAATGTTTAGAAAATTTTTGCCAAACTGAACTCTGGCCCAGCAAAATTCGCTTTTACACAGACACTAAAGATTTGGTAAGAAAACATAATCAACTAAGTCCCGCAATCTTCACTCAGGTACCAATTCCTTTCCGCCAAGAAAAATTACAGTTAGAAAATTTTGACGAGGGTGTTGAGAATAACAATTTTGTTCATATAGTTTATTTAGGTGATGCTAGATCAGAGAAAGGTTATCAGCATCTGCCGGCTTTAGTGGCAGATCTATGGACCGATTACCTCAAGCCTGGTTTGGCAAAATTTACCATTCAATCTAACTATAATGTGGCTGGAGGAGAAGAAGTAATCCTAGAAGCTAAGTTAAAACTTTGTCAGTATCCCCGCAGTGCCGTGGAGCTAATTGACCATGCCCTGGAAGCCGATGCCTATTATCGTTTATTAGCTTCGGCTGATATGGTGGTGTTGCCCTATAACCCAATGAATTATCAGCGTACCTCGGGGGTATTAACGGAAGCTTTAGCGGCGGGTAAGCCGGTGGTAGTGCCCCAGGGTAGTTGGTTAGCGGAGCAGGTTGATGAAACTAGGGCTGGCATCTATCAAAGCCCCCAGCATTTGCCCATGGCAGTTCGCTATGTGCTGGAAAATTTAGCTAGTCTGACGGAAAAAGCTGACGAATTTAGCCGCCATTGGCAATCTATGCAGTCTCCGGATTACTTTTTAGAATGTCTGCTTCGGCCACTGGAAATATCCCCTGTAAAAACGGTTGATGTTCAGCCTCAAAATTCAGCTATTGCTTCGATACTAGTGATGATGGCTCTGGATAAATTAAGTGACAGGAATAATCTTAATAAGATTAGATATTTTTGTCGTTGTGACTATGAGGTTTATGGCATCTTTTACCGCCGCTTAGGCCAGACTAACCCGCCGGAATGGAATTACCTTAGCGATGATCTACAGCATCTTGGCTTAAAACAATATTGGATTTTGCAAGACTATTATCCCCATGATGATTTCTATGATAGTTTTGCGAAAAATTCGACTAATTTATCCCCAGCGCAACGGGAACAATACTTACAGGATTATTATGCCCGTAAGTCAACGTTAATTACGGATTGGGTGCAATCAGCAGGCTTGATTATTCCCCTGGAATTACAAAATAAATTGGGAGAGAATATCGATTTAGTTTATGCAGGTTCGTTCTTCTGCCAACATTACTTAAAAAAATTAGACTTAGCTTCAGCTAGAACCATACTGGAGGTGGATAGATTTTATGCCTATGATGATGCACTCCGCCAGAGAAGAGAAATCATACAGCAGGATTTTCAATGGGAAATTGAGCAACTAAAATCATTTGTGGTTTTACTCACCACTGCTGAACCCTTAGCTTTTAAATTACAGGAGCTACAATCCCAAGCAATAGTTTATTCACTTAAAACCATTGATCAAGACGTTAATTATGATCAGTTAAACCAAGCTATTACCCATATTCTGAAAGAGAAAGTTTTATCTGCAACTAACAGCAAAAATGTTGTTAAGAAGGTTGTAATGCTTTACCCCTGGGGAGACATGGAAGAACGGCGCAGCGGGGCTAGCCAGCGGTCAGGTAAGGTGGCAGATTTTCTCGCTAGTCAAGGCTTAGATGTGACGGTGTTTACCATTGGCGATCGCCGGAGTAATTGGCAGAGCCAAGTTCACTACCGTTACTTCAAGTCAGGATTTTCCCAGGGAGAATTGGTGCAAAAAATTTACCAAGAAGCGTTTTTAAGTTGGCAAAAAATGCTTGATATTTCCACAACTAATAACACTAATTTTTTCCCACTGTCCCAGCAGGAATTAAGAGAAAATTGGCTACCTTGGATTTATTATGGCAGCCGTTTTGACCACAAATTTCAGCAAACGTTGGAGCGAGTCATTGATGGAGCAGATGCGGTTCTGCTGGAATACCCTTTTTGGGCGGCGATCGCCGGGCCGATATGTCGTCGTCGGGGGGTGAAATTAATTCTCACAGTCCATGATGTGTTAGCCAAACAGTTGCCCCCGGACACATGGTTGGCCCAGGTTGCCCTGGTAGAAGAATTGCAAGCTTTGCGGGAAGCCGACGAAGTGGTGACCCTTTCCCCCGATGATCAAGCATTTTTCCAAAGCCATAACATTGCCAGCCATTGCATCCCCATTGGTCTAGATACCCAAGCCGCTGTAAATTTACCTGCTCCGGAAAAGGCCCTGGCGGAGTTACAAGCCTTCGACCCCTCCATGGATTGGCGCAAACCCTTCTGTTTATTTGTCGGCAGTCAGCATCTCCCCAACCTCAAAGCAGTGGAGCAAATTCAAGCCCTTGCCCAAGCTGGTGACGGCCATTGGCAGGCGATCGCCGTGGGCAGTTGTTGTCCGCCAACCCAGCAACGAAACTTTTTGGCCCTGGGAAAAGTCTCCGATTCCGTCCTCCAAGCCCTTTATCAACGCTCGGCCCTGGTGTTAATTCCCCTCGAAGCGGGCACTGGTATGTCTGTCAAAACCCTGGAGGCAATGGCCTGTGGTAAGGTAATCCTCGGCACGGCGATCGCCTTTCGGGGTTATCCGGTGGAGTCGGGGGTGGATTGTTTAATTAACAATAATTTAGCCACTTATGTCGGGGTAATTGAAGATATTATCCAGCACCCCCACCAATATGAGCAGTTGGGTAATTCTGCCCGCAATTTTGCCCAAAATTATGACTATCGTCAGCTTTATCAAACCTACCTAGATTTGCTTTCATGAAGGTATTAATCACAGATTTTGACCTATTTGCCAAAGTAGGTGGCGGGCAAACTTTTTACCGCAGTTTAATTCGTAAAAACCCCGATATTGATTTTTATTACCTGATTGACAAAGAAGAACGTGTAACTAAACGTCCCAATAACGCCCACGGAGTCCCCTTTCAAGAAAAATATTTCCTAGCCGATTTAAACAACTTTTTTGATGTCAATCCCCCCAAATGGGTTTATCGTTCCTTCATCAGAGCCAGTAACATTGCCGCGTCGGTGGCTGGCATGGAATTCGACTTGGTTGATTCCCCCGACTATGAACAGTGGGCTATTTTTCTGCGTCCAGCCTTAGATTACCACCGGGTGAAATTTGCCAAGATTGCCCTCTCTCTCCACGGTAAAATTTCCACCACTTTAAAGTTAGATTGGTTTAATCAAGGTAAGGAAAATATCCCCCTAGAACTAGAAGAATGGAAGCAGTATGCCACCGTCGATCTGCGCTACGGCATCAGTAAAAGCTACATTGATGAATGGCAATCCCTCAGCCCCTTTTCTGCCCACTATTACCATCCCCTCCACTTTTTTGAATTACCCCAGCCCCTAGAAGCAATTGCCAGTGGCGATCGCCCCGATTTGAACTTTATTGGTCGCACCGAAAGACGGAAAGGTCCGGATATTTTTATTGATATTGCTTGGTGGTTAAACAAAAATCTCTATCACGAAGCTAATATTATTGGCCCCCATAGTTTTAACGACACCGGCACCATTTCTTCGGAAACCTATCTCCGGAGTATGCTTGGCGATCGCCAGAGTCCCGTTAAATTTTTACCCCCCAAACCCCAGGGGGAATTAATGGCTTTATTCGCCCGTAAAACGGTCACCTTTGTGCCTTCGCGCTACGATACTCTCAATTTAGTAGCCCTGGAATCTTTATTTTCCGGTTGTCCCACCGTCATTGGGGGCGGGGCTGGGGTATGTCGTTTACTGAAAGAAGACTTTCCTGATGTTCCTTTTGTGGAAATTGATTTAGAAAATATTTACAGTTGTTTGCCAGCCATTGAGCATATTTTAGGCGACTATTCTGGTTACCGTCGTCAACTAGTGGATAGCGTTAAAAATTCAGCAGCCATAGCTGATAGCCCTGTTTTAGCTGATATTTATCAACAGACTAGTCAGTATGAACAAGAAATCAGAGATGAACTAAAAAATTGGTATGCCCAGTTAATGGGCTATTGGGTAAGTACCCAGGAGAATGTCTCCTTTTTACAACCCCTGAAAGCCCAATTAAAACCAACTCTCAAGCAAATTAAAAATAATTTAAAAAGTACGGCTGGACAATTAAAGGGAAGAGTTTTGCAACCCCTGGGGGATGACCGCAATGCCCAGCTAGTTAAAGCCCCTAATTTACTCAAAAAATACAAAGAAACCTTCAATGCCACAGAACAAACAGCGAAGGATTTGGCGGAAAAAATCCAAATGGGATGGCGTTTGGGATCTGGCTATGAATCAGAATTCCAAGGAGTGCGGGGTAAATTAGCCACTAATTATCGTATCGACCGGGTGCGACTCTGGCGGGAATTAGCTCGCATTGAAGAACTACGGGACCATACCCTAGTTTCTGCTACCTATAAACTCCGGGCCATGCGGGCCTTGGGGGAAGATCAGTTTGGCGATTTACCCTTTGTGTTACGGACCCTGACGGAATATGGCTTTCCCAAGGAAATGGCGGCAGTATCTGCTCTCTACGGCCAACCTTCAGAACGGGAGGAGCGTTGCCATAGCCTCATTGAACAGGCCCGTTTGGACAATTTGACTAATCCGGCGGGGGATGAGTATGAAATTTGGGACGATCGTCGGGGGGATGGGCCATACCGGGCCACCATCATTGTTTCCCTCTACAATGCGGCGGCAAAATTACCCCTATTTTTAAAGACCTTACAGCATCAAACCCTAATTAAGCTAGGAGAAGCGGAAGTGGTGTTGGTGGACAGCGGTTCACCGGGAAATGAGTATGAAGTCTTTAAAGATTTAGCTCCCACCTTGGGTTATCCACTACTCTATGCCCGATCGCCACAACGGGAAACCATCCAAAGTGCTTGGAACCGGGGCATTAAGTTAGCCAAGTCTCCCTACCTGGCCTTTTTGGGGGTGGATGAAACCATTTTGCCCGATTGTTTAGAAATTCTGGCGGGGGAATTGGACCAAGACCCAGAGCTAGATTGGGCCATCGGCCATAGTTTGGTCACCAATGTGGATATGCAGGGGGGCTGGGCCAGCGACATTATGCCCTACGACCGCACTGGCTATGAACAGGATTTAGTTTATCTAGAAACCTGTTATTTATCCTGGGTGGGGGCGCTCTATCGCAAATCAATTCATGAACGTTTTGGTTACTATGACCAAAGCTTCCGAGGGGCTGGGGATACGGAATTTAAAAACCGGGTCATGCCCTTTATCAAGAGTAAAGTGGTGGATAAAATGCTGGGCTTGTTCTGGAATTATCCCGACGAACGCACCACCCAAAGTCCCGCTACGGAAATTGAAGATATGCGGGCTTGGTATTTACATCGCACCCTGGCCGGTGTTAAATATGCTTTCCAACGGCGATCGCCTGAGGAAGTGGAAAATTTACTCTACCATTGCCTGGGCTATCGCAAATCTTACTGTAAGCATACTAGTACAGATTTTGACCATGCCTATAATTTGGCCCTTTATCTAGAAAAAGTTAACCCCCATGCTGAAGCTTTGCAATATGCTCCGGGCATTAAAGCTTTGCTAGGAACCTATCGCTCCCTGGATTGGTTGCCCAAATTATCTAAATTTTCTCCCCTTAACTCCATGCTGACGACCCGCAAACTAACTAAACAATGGGAGCAGGAACACCAACAGCATTGGCCAAAAGATAGACTTTTTTCTCCCCATTACTCAATTTTTAACGATAATCGCCACGAACAACATTCTTTCCTTTGGTTTACGGATATTACCGCTTCTAAAAAATAATTATGTTTAACAAAATCAAAGATAAACTCAAATTCAAACTGGCAAAAGTTCTTGCTCCAGAAATCGACAAAAAATTAGCAATAGAAGAAAAACTTTCCTCTATTAATCTTTTTGGCATTGCCCCTTGGTATCAGGAGAACCTTTGGGAACCACCAGTGCAAATAGTTTTACGGGATCTCTGTAAACCGGGGGATATTGTCTTTGATGTGGGGGCAAATTTTGCTGGTTTAACCACAGTAATGTCGAGGATGGTAGGCCCCAGGGGCGTAGTTTGTGCCTTTGAAGCTAGCCCCCGTATTATTGATAAAACCCAACGCAACTTGGTGTTGAGCGGCTGTAATAATGTCCAGCTTTTTCACCATGCAGTTTACTCCACTTCCCACGAAACCGTAAAAATCTACCTGGGTAGCCATCTTAATGACAGCATTTACAGTGAAAACGGGGTGGGCTCCACCTATGAAGTTAAGACCATTGCCCTAGATGACTTTGTTGAGCACACTAAACTAGTGCCTAATTTGCTCAAAATGGACATTGAAGGAGCAGAATTTGATGCCATTAAAGGCATGGAAAAAACCCTAGTTGCCGCCAAGCCCCATTTAGTTCTAGAAACCCAACGGAATGATACCCGCTGTTTAGATTTTTTGCGTAATTTGGGCTACATTGCCATCGACGTTAATACCTATCGGGAAGTTAAAACTGCTGACGATTATCCGGTGGGGGCTGACATTCGCAATAATCTCTATATCCATGGCGATCGCCTGGGGGAAACGCCCTATCACGATCCATTCCAGTTTGAGAGCCATAGCCTTTTAGATGCTGATCACTTTAAGCAGACTAAGGATGGTTCTGTTTGCTTAAAAAGTAATCTACTCTTACCGAAAGGTCGTTATTTAATCGATTGGGATTTCACTGCTGAAGGAACCCAAAATGATTTAATGTGTGGAGTAAAAGTTAACGATAAAGTAATATTTCGTTACCATGCTTTCAGTCAACTATTAGCCTCTAGCTATAGGGATTGGGTGATTAATTTGCCCGAAACTAGTGAAATTCAACTTTATTTTGAATTCCAGCATGGCACCCAAGATCCAACCCTAACTATTAATAGTGCCAAAATCACCAAAATTGCCAATTTTGACCATCTTCCTGCCGCCCTTTATTTCTAGTGTTTAATTCCCAATGTTAGTTCCCCTCCTTGGCTTGGCGATCGGGCTCCTCCTGTCAACTTTTAGTCTTTCTGTTTACAAAGGAGTTCCCGTTGTCCACCGCTATGCTTTCCTAAGTAAATTTGAAAATAACGTACTTTTTATTTGGGGTAACATTTCCATTTCTTTGGCGGCCATGTTAGGCATTGCTGGCTATTGGAACGTATTTCAAGGGGATGATCTACGGCTGGGGAGAATCGTTTTATTAATTGTTGGGATAACGGCCACCATTTGGTCTGTGTTGGAAACATTAGAGGTTGACCATCCTCTGAAAAAATTTGCCATTGGTGAAAAAATAAACCGCATAGGTATTTTAAATATTATTGGCTATATTCTCAGTGGAGCAGCAGTCTTAACTTTAATTTCCATTTTGGGCATCGCCTTTTTTGACTATAACTATGGCGGTGATGCTTTTATGTATCACATTCCCTTCGCCGCCAGAATTTGGGGCATTATTCCCCCAGAACAATATACTTTTGAATATTTTACCGAAAATCGCTTCCTTGGTTTTCCCCTCCTAGCAAATTGGCTCCAGGGATTATTTTGGGTGCTTTTTAATCGTATTGAAGCGACAAACTTAGTCGCTTATTTTAGCTTAATAATTCTAATCTTTTATCTGGTTAAAGTTCCGAAAATTCCTTTCTACTTAGCGAGCCTTTCTCTCCTAGCGGTGCCCATGATCCACATGCATGCCGCCAGAAGCTACATTGATCTGCCAGGCAATGTGGGAGTTAGCATCTGCATTGTAACCCTATATTTGCTTTACATAGATAGGATAAAACTGGATTTTAAAACTCTCCTAATCCTCTTTTGGTCGGCGTTTGTGGCGGCTAATATCAAACTGCAACTAATTCCAGTTGTTTTCCTCTTAATACTTGCTTCACTGCCGCTTTTTGTCACCAACTATTGGCGATCGGATAAAATTCGTAAAGATAATCTACTCAAATTAGCTCAGGTCTTTGCCTTGGGAACCCTAGCCAGTTTGATTATTTTTTATAACCCGCTCAAAAATATTATTGTCTACCAAAATCCTGCCTACCCCGTCAAAATTACCATTGCAGGCCAGGTGCTTAATCACACGGAAGAATCTCCCAATTTCATGCACGAAAATATTCGTCGCTTGCCGCCACCAGTGCGTTGGGGAAGGTCTTTGTTAGAAATTAATTCCTTTGACGATCGCCGACCTTGGCGCTGGACCTTGGCTATGGATTTCATTTCCTGGAATGAAGAACGCTTTGGCATGGGGGGATATTTTGGTGGCTATGTGATTTTCAATGTTGTACTTTTGGCGTTTCTTTGTTGGCAAAATTGGCAAAAATCCACCAAGGTAGCCCTAGCTTTTATGCTAATTATGTCGGCGGTGACCATGTGGCTGCCCCAATCCTACGAACTGCGCTACTACATGTATTGGATGATTGTTTTTGTTAGCCTCAATGCTTACCTAGTCAGTCGTTTTGCTGAGGACGATCAACGTCCCAGGAACATTATTAGGCCCCAATACTTTGGCTTAGTTGCTTTCATGTTCATGATCATCTTCATCCATAAAACCAACAAATTCTTTACCTATCCAGCATTTCAACCCCTAACCCAACAGCTAGAGACTGCGGATTGGATGGTGAAAAAGGAAATTTTTAGTCAAATTAAAGACGGCGATCAGGTGTGCGTTGTGGAAAAAGCTCCCTTTAGTTTCTTCTACAATTCCTATTTTCATCCCGGGCGGGATTATTCAGTTCGCGCAGAATTTAACCTCGAAGATGAAAGGATGAAGGATAAATGTGAAGGGTTAAAAATTCTTCGTTAATAGGCGATCGCTTAACACCCTACTAATCTCAAGCACAGCCCCTTTGCAAGTGGCTAAAATTAGCGTTTCATGGCCCTGGCCATATCCCGGTCATCCTGACGGCGCTTTAAAGTCTCCCGTTTATCGTGGAGTTTTTTGCCTTTACCAAGGCCTAGGGCAATTTTCACCCAACTACCCTTGAAATACATTTTCAGCGGCACTAAAGTTAGGCCCTTTTGTTCAACTTGACCAATTAATTTGCGGATTTCCCAATTATGCATTAGCAAGCGCCGGGTACGACGGGGGTCGTGGTTGAAAAACTGACTACTTTTATCGTAGGGAGAAATATGCACGTTCATCAGCCAGACTTCCCCATCCCGCAACAGGGCAAAGCCATCCCGTAAATTGACCTTCCCCGCCCGTATTGACTTAACCTCGGTGCCCTGTAGCTCGATGCCCGCTTCATAGGTCTCTAAGATTTCGTACAGAAAACGAGCCTGGCGATTATCGCTGACAACTTTTATCCTTTCTTTTTCCTTAGTCATGAACCGTCAGTAATGTATCCGTAATATATCTGTTAAATACTAAAAAGCTTGCACTACCCACATTGCCAAGAACCCACCGTCACCAATGATCCCTGGCAATCCATGCTGTAATTTCTTAAAGACAATCAGAGCCGGAAAAGGAAGACTCAAGATTTTTCCGCTGTTCCATACGACTGAGAAAATATCCAGTCATCATGGCCGAAGCCAACAGATTAGCGAAATCTTCACGGTCAGTGGTGATTTGCACATCAAAGTCATCTATGGGCAACATCCCCACTAAGCCCTGGACATTCTGGTAAATAATCTCTTTGATTTCAGGGCTGGCGGACTGGGCAATCCAGGCCAAGGTTTCAGGGTGTTGTTTTTGCAGATACTGGAGCAGAGTGTTGACCCGTTGTTCTTCCTGTTCAGACGTATGAAAGTCAAAGTTGAATTCCATTATTACTCCCTAACTCCGGACTGACCGTTTAATCACTGGCATTACCATCCACTATAGCGGCTCAGGCAAAGTTTTGTAAAAAGCTATGAAACTGGCTAGAGCGAAGAATTACCTAAAAATTTGGGGCAATAACCCCTACCTAAGTGGACACTTAAGGAACTGAGAATTATCCACCGCCCAACTCCCCTGGTCTGCCTGGTCGTAACCATGGTTACCAAAGAAAGTACCGGCGGTTCCCGAGCGTAACTCATTCAATCTCTTAACAATCCATTAATTAGATCTACTAAAGATTAATTCCACAAATGTTTAAATTTTCCTATGGATGTGAAGTGCGAAGCATTGGCTCTAGCATCCAGGCCAAGGTCTGTAACTGCAGAACAACCTTTTCTGATCTTTGACAAGATTTAAAAGGGCGAACGATGGGATTCGAACCCACGCATGGAGGTACCACAAACCTCTGCCTTAACCCCTTGGCTACGCTCGCCGTTTCGCTTTAGGCATTAATCATAGTAACACAGGGTTTGGATCTTTTCGGCACTATTTTTCCCGTATGTGAATTCGGGGAGCTAACTTTTCTGGTTCCACATCCCGCAACCATTGGGGTAAATGATCTGGGGTAATGGTTTGTAGCTCGGCTAACAGGGCCGCACTAGTTTGCAATAAGTTTTCTGTCTCTATTCCTTGGTGGGCCGGGCGAAAAGCCTTTAAGCGACGGATACCTTCTCCCAAAAGAATCACAGCCCCCTGCCAATTGTGATTGGAAAGATGATAGTGGGCTACGGCAATTTGCAAAATGCCTTGGTAAAAGTTCTTTTCGGTTGGGTTAGCCTCTAACCACACTGCTTCGAGGGTGTCATGACAGGCATAAAAATCTTGTCGGTTAAATTGTTTGATGCCTAGGCCTAGTGAGGTGTTTGCGTCCATAGTTAATCCATTTACTGTCATTAGGGTAAAGGGTAAATCTAGGTCGGTCGGGCTGGAGGTGGGGTAATTTTCCGCTAGACTGGGAAGCGTGTTCCGCAAATTTTTCTTTCACAAGGTTTCTGCTTTTTTTGTTTTTGAATGGCGATCGCCATATTTTCCCCCTTACCCTGTTTACCATGACCAAGCGTAGCAATTTGGATTCCAACCACATTATTTATCGTTCCGAAGAACTGCTGGGGGCCGCATCAAACCGTTACAACATTACTGTCAGAGTAGCTAAGCGCGCCAAGGAAAATCGCTCTGAGGATTTTGACAGCATTGATGATCCCAACATGAAGCCTGCTATCCGGGCCATCATTGAAATGTCCGACGAACTTACCCGTCCAGAAATTATTAGCGATAACTAGGCCCCCAGTTCCATGTTTAAGCCCCTTTTCCCCCTGTCATTACTATTGGGTTGTCTGAGCTTTTTGCTCACCATGCTACTCCATAGTCCTGGACAGTGGGGGGCGGTGTCCCAGGCCCAGCCAGCCCAGGGGGTGCCCGCCGGGGGATATACAGTGGTAGTGGAAATAATTGCTCAGCAAGTTTACGCCCGTTTTCCCGATCTGCCTAAGGGCAACAACTACCGCCGTCAGAGCGATGGCAGCCCAGATCCGGAGAATACCCTAATCAGTCGCATGATCCGTTACCATCGGGACATCAAAAAAAGGCCAACCCGCTATCGTTTCGATTGGCGTTTGACCCTAGCAGATTATCTTGATGCCAACGATCAGATGGAACCAGAGCGTTACCCTGGTTTTTCTACCCTCCAGGAAAGCCCCCTCGATGGCGATCGCCAGTTGATTACACAGTTAAACCGAGAACAAAGACAAGCATTGGTGGATTTCCTAGCGGAAATTTACCGGCCCCAAACCTCAGCCAATGGGGGAGAGCCTGGTGTGGGAAACCAGGAGGAAGGCAGTCAAAGCCCAACCCCAGCAGTAACAACCCCTAATCAACCGGGACTGTCCCAACCAGGGGATGCCCAGTTGTTAATGCCTTGATTGGATAACCCACAAATAATAAACCCCGACTTAGGCGTAGGCGCTTCAGACGGGGCCACTGAGAACAGGCAGATGTGAAATGAAACCATTGCGGCTTCTGAAAAGCTAAACAAAAATTAATTACTGGATAAGACTGCAGGTCAATGGGCAAGAAGCAAACATCGGTTTGTGAATTAGATTAGTCTCCCCATGGAGCCAACTCAGCCAACGTACTTCCTGGGGATGAATCCCTTTTGCAGTTAGGGTTGCTGCTCCGGAGAGCACCAATAAAACTGTTCCTCCCAGTAAGCTGCTAGCCACCAACAGCACTGCACTCATGGGCAAAACTGACTGCAATACCACTGTCGCTAAAACCCCCACTGTGGCGACAAGAAAGACCAGCGGGAAACCAACCACCAACAAGCACACCAATAGGGTGAAAGTCCAGACGGAAAAACTCTTCATGAGGACGAGCATATAGCTCATTCCTGCTCCTTCCCTTGACGAAAGCTCCATAACTATTAACTCCAACAACAACAATCAGGTGAGGCAGACCCAAACTAGCGGTGCCCAAATCTCAGGGTCCCACTGGGGGGCTGTTGAATCCAGTATAGGCAATGACTCCAAGAAACTGAGATTTCTTTATAATTATTTACATTCAATTGTTGACATTTACTGATTGTTTTTATAGCTGACTCCTTGAGATTCAAGGAGTGGCATTTGTCCTAGTTCCATTTATCTAGACTTTAGCTGTAATTTCATGGGCAATTTGTCGTTTAGCTCTGATCCCTACATTTAATTTTTCAGTGGTGCCCAAGGGATAAAAAAGTTAGTTAGCAGGATACTCAGCTTATTTTACATTTGTTAACAATTGTCTCTGGAAATCTCATCAATGGGAAAAGAACGAAATGGGCCAACGATGGCGACAATTAAGTCGATTTGTTAAAGAACTAACGAAAAATAGAAAAAATTCTTTAATCTATTAGGAGTATCCCCACCGAGTCCGACCGGTCATATTCGTTGTTGCGACCCCCATTGCTTCCTCCATCTGCACCAACGTTTTACCAGGGGCCGCTGTGCAAAAGTGCAAAATCCGGTGAAAAATGCCATGAACCAACCTCCCCGCCCCTCTGTCCCCCCATTGCCCCCTCTGCCCAACAATTCCCCCGGGCGGACTGCACCTTCCATTCGCCAGGAAAGTATGGCTCCAGAAACGCAGTTTGTGCCAGCCCCTCCCAGCATTAGTCAGCCCCAACCCCAACAACGTTCTGCCACGGCCAATCTGCCCACTAGTCCCCCGGCGCCGAGTCAGGCTGCCTCAGGGCGATCGCCAGGGCAACCCAGTCTGGAGGAGTTAATCCGCAGTGCCTTTGAGCAAGGTTTTTCTGATGTTCACGTCGGGGTGGGGGAAGTTCCCCGCATGCGGGACCGGGGGGAAATGCTCCCCCTGCGTTATGAGCCGACGGATCAGCAGACTTTTATGAGTTGGCTCAGGGAAATTCTCACCGAGGATGAAATCCAAAGGTTCAAACGGGAATTAGAGTTTGACGGGGCTAAACAATACGATTTTGCCAGGATCAGGATTAACGTCCTTGAAAGCCTGTTGGGCTCCGCCATGGTGCTGCGGATTATTCCCCTCAAGATCTTGACCTTGGAACAGTTGCGGTTGCCGGAAGTTTTGCGCACCGTGTCTGACTCCCACAAAGGCCTAATTCTAGTGACGGGGCCCACCGGTTCCGGTAAATCCACCACCATGGCGGCGATGGTGGACCACATTAACAGGGAACATGCTAAACACATCATTTCCATTGAGGATCCGATTGAGTTTGTGCACCAAAGTCGTCGCTCATTGATTCGCCAGAGGGAAGTGGGTATGCACACTTTGGAATTTGACCATGCCCTCAAGGCTTCTTTGCGGGAAGACCCGGATATTATCCTGATTGGGGAGATGCGGGATCGGAGCACGGTCAACACTGCCCTCAAAGCCGCCCAAACCGGTCACTTGGTAATGGGGACTCTCCACACCAACAGCGCCATTAAAACCTTGGAAAGGATTTTGACCCTCTACACGGCGGAAGAACAGCCCGCCATGCGAACGGCGATCGCCGAATCATTGGTGGCGGTCATTGCCCAGGGTCTATGTCGCACCACCGATGGTAAACGAGCTGGCTTCCATGACATTCTCATCAATACTGAAACGGTGAAGGATTATATCCGCCAAGGTAAGTACGATGAAATTGCTGAATTGATGGAGGACGGGGAGTACGATGGGATGATAACTGCCAACCAATCCTTGTTTAATCTCTACCAGGAAGGCAGAATTACGGAGGAAACGGCGTTGGAAATGGCCCCGGTGCGGAACGAAATGGCGATGAAACTCAGAGGCAGAACATAAGGAATCTTAGGAATGAAATACGCCCTAGTCCACGAGTGGCTCACCCCAAAGGCAACGGGGGGGTCAGAGTTGGTTGTGCAGGAGATTTTACGTCACGTAACGGCGGATCTATATGCCCTGATCGATTTTGAGTCCACCAATCCCCAGAGTTACCTCTATGGCTGCTCCATCGGCACCACTTTTTTGCAAGGGTTTCCCCGAGCGGAACAGGGGGTACAGAAATATTTACCCCTTTTACCCCTGGCGATCGAGCAGTTGGATTTAGGGGAATATGACGTCATTCTTTCCTCTTCCCATGCGGTGGCCAAGGGGGTGCTCACTGCTCCCCACCAAGTCCACATCTGCTATTGCCATACTCCCATGCGCTATGCCTGGGATTTAACCTTTGATTACCTCAATAACAGTGCCATGGGCCGGGGAATACCGGGAATTTTTACCCGTTACCTGCTCCATCAATTGCGCCAATGGGACGTGGTTTCCGCCAATCGAGTGGATTATTTCTTGGCCAATTCCCACCATACAGCTCGGCGCATTTGGCGTTGTTATCGGCGGCAAGCTGATGTGGTCTATCCCCCAGTGAATTTGGAGCGTTTCGCCTACCAAGAAAAGAAGGAGGATTTCTTCTTAACAGTCTGTCGTCTAGTCAGCTACAAACAGGTCAAACTAATTGTGCAGGCTTTTAACCAGTTGCAATTACCCTTGGTGTTGATCGGCGATGGCCCTGATTTATCCCTTTTACAGGAATTAGCCCAACCCAACGTGCAAATTCTTGGGGCCCAACCTAATGCCGTGGTGGAAGATTACATGGCCCGGGCTAAAGCTTTTGTTTACGGGGCCTGTGAGGATTTTGGCATCGCCCTGGTGGAAGCCCAGGCCTGCGGCACGCCGGTCATTGCCTTTGGTCGGGGGGGAGCCTTGGAAACGGTGGTGGACTACAAAAAAAATCCCAAAACTGCTACGGGACTTTGGTTTGACCAGCAAACGGTGGAGTCTTTAGTGCGGGGGGTGGAAACTTTTTCTGCCATTAGCCATCAGATCAGTGCAGAGAACTGTTTCCTGCAAGCAAACCGTTTTTCTTCTAGAATGTTTCAAACGTCATATTTGGCGTTGTTGGAAAAGTACTGTCATCAGGTTCCTCATCGGACTTAGTGGCGGTGGGAGTCCTCAGTTATTTAGCAAAGAATCGTAACAATTGTCGATTCAGGCTTTATGATTAGGACGATATGGTGTGATGTGTGATGGAGTACGATGACTGCTAATAGCTCACCGATCTCTGTAAAAGCCCTCCGTGCTTTGATGAGACGCGGATTTTATCCAACGGTCTCTCCGAGAAGGTATCAAGGTTCCCGCTCCAGTTCCCTCACCGGAACCGTGGCCAAAAGGGTATTCGATATCTGTTTCTCCCTGTCGGTATTGGTTCTCTGTTCCCCCCTTTACCTGGCGATCGCCCTGATGATTTCGGTCAGCTCCCCAGGGCCAATCTTTTATGTGCAAGAAAGGGTAGGGCGTAAGTTTAAACGTTTCAAATGCATTAAGTTCCGCACCATGGTCACCAATGCCGATGAGGTGTTGGAGAATTTGATGGCCGGCTGTCCCCAAACCCGGGAGGAGTTTGAAAAGAATTTTAAACTTCGTAATGACCCCCGCATTACCTGGATTGGTAAGTTTCTCCGGCTGACTAGCCTGGACGAATTTCCCCAGTTCTGGAATGTGCTCAGGGGGGATATGAGCTTAGTTGGTCCCCGTCCCTTGGTGCCGGAGGAGTTGCACAAGTATGGGCGACAAATCAACCAAGTGCTGAGCATTAAGCCGGGGCTAACGGGGCTGTGGCAGGTGTCTGGTCGTAATGACATTCCTTACCCTGAGCGGGTGCAAATTGATGTCTATTACGTTTATTACCGCACCATGACTCTGGATTTGCTCATTATTGCCAAAACGCTGGGCGTGATGCTGTTTCCTAATAACAACGGGGCTTATTAGTTTGCCACCCAAAAGACCTAGCTCTAATAATGCCTGGGATTTCGAGGGCTAGCTTGGGATGTTACTTTCGGCCCGGGCTGGATGCAATGCCACTGTCCTTAACACGTCAATGCATTCTCTGTCGCAGATAGGTCAATAACTTTTCAAAATGGGCTGGCATTGGGGCGATCGCCGTGATGGTTTCCCCGCTCACTGGATGAATGAGGGATAGTTGGTGGGCGTGGAGGGCCTGGCCGGGCAGATTAACATTGAGATTACCGGGGGAAGTGTAGAGGTTATCCCCCACCAAAGGGTGACCCATTTGTTTGCTATGGACCCGGATTTGATGGGTACGTCCCGTTTCCAGTCGAAATTCCAGCCAGCTATGGTTGCCCAACCGTTCCAATAACCGCCAATGGGTGACGGCACTCCTACCGCCTTTTTCGGGGGGCACAATGCCCATTTTTAGACGATCGCCTGGGTGACGACCGACAGGCAGCTCTACTGTACCCTGGGTTTCCCTCGGAGCTCCGTAGACAATGCCCCAATAAAGACGGCGGGCAGTTTTTTCTTTTAGTTGAGCCTGGAGATTATGCAGGGCTAATTCGGTTTTGGCAATCACCATGGCCCCGGTGGTGTCCTTATCCAGCCGGTGCACAATGCCGGGTCTTTGCACGCCGCCAATGCCGGCCAAGTCGGGACAATGGGCCAATAGAGCGTTAACCACAGTGCCGTCAGGATGGCCCGGGCCAGGGTGCACCACCAACCCCGCCGGTTTATTGATAATGATCAGCTGGTCATCTTCATACAAAATATCCAGGGGAATGGTCTGGGGCACCAGATCCAACGGCACCAACTCGGGAATATTGACCGAAAGGCGATCGCCCATTTTAAGAATCTGTTTTTTGTTTTGGCAAATCACCCCATTACACCACACCTGCCCTGACTCAATTAATTTCTGACAGCGGGCTCGGGATAACTGCGGTAAATTTTCCGCCAGCCATTTATCCAGGCGATCGCCATTGGCGGTGACCATCAACTCAGGAGAAACATCCCAATCCGAAACTTCTTCGATAATTTGCTCAACCATCTATTCTTCCGGGGTAAACTGTCCAGGCAAAGCATGGGGAATCAGAGCATCCAAGCTAATCATCTCCAACGCCGAAGCATGGGTGGCACTCAAATCCACCAACGGAGCCATGCCCGCATCTTTGGCTTCCTGCCAGCGGGCCGCACATAAACACCATTTATCCCCTGGTTTTAGCCCTGGAAATTGGTAAGCCGGTTGGGGCGTGGAAAGATCATTGCCCCGGGCTTTGGAAAATTCCAAAAATTCCGCTGTCACCTGGGCACAAACCACGTGGCGGCCAAAATCCGTCGGCCCCGTTTGGCAGTAACCATTGCGGTAAAACCCGGTTAAAGGCGACTTACAACAACATTTGAGGTCACCGCCCAACACGTTTTTATCCTGGGAATCCTGCATAGTAGCCATATCGTTAACCAAACAAAAATGAGAATGCTATTTAACAATCTTCACACCAAAACCATGGTAGTGCCGCCGCCAAAAAGATTAAAATGTTAATTTCGTTGTGGTGGTGAGCCCGACGATGATTTTCCGTGAACAACAGCAATGCTTAACCCAAACCTAGCAGAGATTGAACTCTCTCAAGACGACTACCAACGGTATTCCCGCCACATCATTCTGCCGGAGGTGGGCCTCGATGGCCAAAAACGCATCAAAGCCGCCAGTGTCCTCTGTATTGGTTCCGGGGGTCTAGGTTCTCCGTTACTGCTCTACCTGGCCGCGGCGGGGGTAGGACGGATCGGTTTAGTTGATTTTGACATTGTCGATACTTCCAATCTGCAACGGCAAATTATCCATGGCACTTCGTGGATTGGTAAGCCCAAAATTGAGTCCGCCAAGCACCGCATCCTAGAAATCAATCCCTTCTGTCAGGTAGACCTCTACGAAACCCAGATTTCTTCGGCCAACGCCCTGGATATCATTGCTCCCTACGACATTGTCATTGACGGAACGGATAATTTTCCCACCCGGTACCTCACCAACGATGCCTGTGTGTTGTTGAATAAGCCTAACGTTTACGGCTCCATTTTCCGGTTTGAAGGGCAAGCTACGGTGTTTAACTACCAGGGGGGGCCAAACTACCGTGACCTCTACCCAGAGCCGCCGCCGCCGGGCATGGTTCCTTCCTGTTCTGAGGGAGGGGTTTTAGGAGTGTTACCGGGCATTGTGGGTACGATTCAAGCCACGGAAGCTCTCAAGATTATGCTTGGTGCCCCCAACACCCTCAGTGGTCGCTTGCTGCTGTTCAACGCCTGGGAGATGAAATTCCGGGAACTGAAATTGCGCCCCAACCCTGTGCGGCCGGTAATCGAAAAATTAATTGATTACGAACAGTTTTGTGGCATTCCCCAAGCTAAAGCTGCTGAAGCCGCCGACGCCCAGGCACTGCCAGAAATGACTGTGACAGAGTTAAAAGCCTTGCTGGATAGTGATGCCGATGACTACGTTTTAATCGATGTGCGTAATCCCAATGAGTATGACATTGCCCGTATTCCAGGGGCGGTGTTGGTGCCTTTGCCCGATATTGAAGAAGGCCCCGGCATAGAAAAAGTGCGGGATTTGGTTAATGGTCACCGCTTAATTGCCCACTGCAAACTGGGGGGGCGATCTGCTAAAGCTTTGACTCTGCTTAAACAGGCTGGGATTGAAGGGATTAACGTTAAAGGGGGCATCACCGCTTGGAGTCAGGAAGTTGACCCCAGTGTCACCCAATATTAATTTTTTCCTTGGCCCATAATCCTGAATAATTTTGGCGATCGCCGTTTTCCTGATGGTGGAGATGGCGGTTGATTTTTTTATTGCATTTGCCCAATGGATTAGCTTGAAGTAAGCAAAAATACACCAACCGAAATCATTAAAGCGCCGGCTAGATAATTCATTATTTGCTTATTTTTCTTGCTGATCAATAGCCTTGATTGGTGGGCAAGAAAGGCATAAAACAGCTTCACTCCTCCCACCGAGAGCATTGCGGTTAAAATTATGACTGCGGTATCAAGATAGGCAATATTATTGACATCAACAAAAGTAGGTAAAAAGCCCAGATAAAAAATGACAGCTTTTTGATCTGCTAGAGTTATGAGCAATCCGGCAGAAAAACTTGAAGAGAGGGACTTGGCATCAACCTTGTCCAGGTTTTGGTTGTTAACTTTGGCTCGGATAGTGTTAATTCCCAGCCAAATTAAATAAATGCCACCGATATATTTAAGAACGACAAAGAAGTCGCCCATCGCCCCCTGTAAAAAAGCTAAGCCCCAGAGAGCGATGAGAATAAAAATAATATCGCCTAAAACAACACCAAGGGTGGCAAAAAAACCATGAATAAAACCACCGCTGGCACTTTTACTTGAAACAGTTAACACACTCAAGCTGGGAACGGCGGCCAAGATTAACATTGCCCCAAACAGACTGAATATGTTAGACCAACCCATGGCTAATAGTTTAAATAGCTTACTAAATAACCTAACGACTCCGGAGAATTTCCAAAGTCACATCCCCGTCAAAATCTGGAATGGGAGCTTGGCATTTAGTCAGGGCCACTTTGACTTGCTGGGTTTTACCCGTTCCCAAAATGGCATTGGCGATCGCCTCGGCTAGTTTCTCAATCATTTTAAACTTGGACTCTCGAATGAGTTTTTGTACGATCGCCACTGCATCAGCATAGTTAAGAGTATCGTTCAGATCATCGCTCTGCCCAGCCTTAGCCAAATCGATCCAGATGGTTAGATCAACCTCAAACCATTGCCCCAAGAACTGTTCCGCATCAAAGTAGCCGGTGTAACCATAGGCGCGAATGCCCTTAACGTTTAACGTATCCATAAATTGACTAAGTACCAACTAACTACCAGATATTGAACTAAGAACAACAGGTTCCCCAGCTAACCATGGTATGATCACCCAGTCAAAAATTGCCATAATTTTTCCTTGCCATGCCTCCCCAATTTCCCTTAGCTACGGTTGGTGCGCTGGTTACTGCCCCGGACGGCCGAGTTTTAATTGTCAAAACCACCAAATGGCGGGGTACCTGGGGGGTGCCGGGGGGAAAGGTGGAATGGGGAGAAACGCTAGAAACCGCCCTCAAACGGGAATTTCAAGAAGAAGTGGGGTTGGATCTGCTGGAAATAAAGTTTGCTTTGGTACAGGAAGCGGTGAATGACCAACAGTTCCATTGCCCAGCCCATTTTGTTTTATTAAACTACTATGCCCGTTCTGAATCCACTCAGGTGACTCCCAATGAAGAAATTATGGAATGGCAATGGGTCACCCCCCTGGAAGCATTTGATTTTCCCCTCAACAGTTTTACCAAGCTACTTTTGGAAGATTATCAACAACGTTTTATCTTAGTTTAATGGTTGCCAAAATTAATTTTTTGTCATTAATCAACGGAATGAAATGGATTAACAACCTAAGCTAATTAACAGTTAATTTTAAAATATTTTAATAATAAGCAAATCAAAAACTATGGCGGCTATCAACCCCGGCAATTGGACTTTACAAGAAAAAATTGGCCAATTAGTTGTGGTGCGGGCCTCAGGATTTTTGTTTGATCATCAAATTCGTTACCCTGCTTGGGAAGCGCCCAATCAAACCCTGAGAAATTGGTTATCTAACCTTAATTTGGGCGGAGTAATTCTCCTGGGAGGCAGTGGGGCAGAATTGGCTTTACGCACTGCTCAGTTACAAAGTTGGGCTTCTACGCCGTTACTTTTGGCCGCTGACATTGAGGAGGGGGTGGGGCAAAGATTTTCCGGTGCCACTTGGTTTCCACCGCCCATGACTTTGGGTAGCATTGCTGAGCAAAATTTAGACTTAGCTAAACAATATGCCAAGCAGATGGGGGAAGTAATTGCCCAGGAGGCCCTAGCGGTGGGTTTGAATTGGATTTTGGCCCCGATCGCCGATGTGAATAATAATCCTAACAATCCGGTAATTAATGTGCGGGCCTTTGGGGAAACCCCGGAGATTGTGGGGACTTTAGTGCGGGAATTTATTGCGGGAACCCAGCAATTTCCTGTTCTCACTTCTGCTAAACATTTCCCTGGCCATGGGGACACTAGCACCGATTCCCATCTACATTTGCCCGTCATTCCCCACACCATTGAGCGGCTAGAAACCCTGGAGATCCCTCCTTTTCAGCAGGCGATCGCCCAGGAGGTGGATAGTGTGATGACTGCCCACATTCTTGTGCCGGCCTGGGACGACAGCAATCCTGCAACTCTGTCCCCAGCTATTTTGACTGGACAGTTAAGACAAAAACTGGGTTTTGAGGGCATCATTGTCACCGATGCGCTGATTATGGGGGGCATTACCGAAATCGCTAGTCCTGGGGAAGTGGCTGTCCGGGCCCTAGAAGCGGGGGTTGATATTCTGCTAATGCCGGCGGATCCGGTACCAGTAATTGCGGCGATCGCCGAGGCGGTGGAATCGGGCCGCTTAACAGAGGAAAGAATTGAACAATCTTTGCAACGAGTGTTAACTGCCAAGGAAAAATTGGCCCCCGCCCCTGAGCCGAACAATTTCACCATTAATTTACAAACCGGCCCCGGCCGTGAATTGGTGGATCAGATTATCACTACGGCACTGCAAAGCGGCGGAGATTTGCCCATTGTCAACCTAGGCGATCAATCGGGAAAAAACTTAGTTATCGTGGATGATTTACTTGCCGCTGATTACCTCGACCGAGCTTGTCCTGCCTTAACTTGGCCTCTCCGGGGAGGATACAGCGCTCAAATTTTAACTGCCCATTTGTTGGAGCACTATCCCATGGGTCAATATCCCTTTGTACTGCAGGTATTTATCCGGGGCAATCCTTTCCGGGGTACTGCGGGGTTAACGCCCCTAACCCAAGCCTTGTATCGCCAATGTTTAGCCCAGCCATCCTTGCAAGGATTAATCGTCTACGGCAGTCCCTACGTTTTAGCTTGGTTCCAAAGCCAAATGGTAGAACTCTGTCCCCATTTACCCTGGGCCTTTTCCCATGGCCAAATGTCCCAAGCCCAGGCGATCGCCATTAGTCAATTATTCGGTTGGCAGGGTTTGTCTGACCAAAGTATCCAAAATGGGATTTTTACTACTTAATTTCCTGGGTAAGGCTCAAGACAGAGCATAACGCGCGTAATCGTTACAAGGAGACTCTTAAGGATTTGAGGTCACATCATCCAACGGTTCTGGCTGAACTTCGATAATTTCTTCCTCAATGACCCCTTCTTCTTCAATTGCCTCAACTATCTCCTCTGCTGTCTCCGGTTCCCCCACCTCTTCCTCGTCAAATTGTTGGGGCTCTGGGGATAATGGCGGGGTTAACTCAGAAGTTTTCTCCTCTATAACCCTCTCTGGGACAGGGTTCAAATCTGTCACAGGCTCCTCTGGATCAGCAAGGGGACCTTGGAGAACTTCTTCTACTATTAATTCCGTTTCTTCCACTTTTTCTTCCACTGCAATCTGATCATCGGGTTTAACTGATTCTGTTACCTCTGGCTGAATGGACGGTTCCGGCGCAGTTTCCACCAATTCCTCTGCTTTACCCACTTCCTCCAGAGGGTCAACTCCAAAGGGCAGATCTAAACCAACCAGGGTATAGGCCTCAGCCAAGGGGACATCCCCCCGCATTAAACGGGAAAAGGCATCCTGCCCATCGGGCTGATAATTAATCACCCGCACTGTGTTGTTAAAACGGTTAGCCACCAGGTTGCCCGCTTCGTCAATAAACTCCAACTTGAGCCAATTTTCCCCGGTCTCAAATCCTTCCAGGTAAATGGGTTGCCATTGATCCACCAGAAAACTTTCATCATTGACGGTGACCCGGATGCGCCAATCACTCAGGTCTGCATCATTTGCCACTGCGATGTGGAGGGGGGCATTGGTCAAATAGTAGTCTAAAAGAATTGGTTCAGCACCATAATCTCCCTTGGGACGGCTATAGGTTAGCAGGGGCAAGTCGGGGTTGGGGTTATTGCTGTCGGTTTTGGTGAGAACGTGGAAAGTAACTTGGGCATAGGCCCCATCGTTTTTGTAACTTTCATGCCAGGGGCGGACGGGGAAGGCCCGCAGGGTGTGGGTGCCCGGCTCCAAATTTTCTAGGACGATGGGTTGGTCTAGATTATAAATCGCTCGGTAGGGCTCGTTATCCAAAATCAAGTGGACGTGGGCTCGCAGGGGAACACTATCGTCTTCGTTCAGGGGAAGGTCTTGCGCCTGGAGTTGCACCGCCACTGTGGTCTTTTTAAGCACCGCATCGGGGGTGGGGGAGAGGATTTTTAGCTGGGGTTGGGATTGATTAAAGCTGGGGGCTAGGGCCTGCACGGTTTTTGGGGGAGGTACTTCCTGCAAGTTGCCCAACTGAACCGGTTCACTAGTTTGAACCAACGGGGGTGGAGGTGATGCCGATAAAGATTGACAGCCTCCCAAACCAATGGCGATCGCCAACAAAAATACCGTCAGAACTTTAGTCAGATAAGACCGATATCTTGGCCGGCAATTACCTTGATTCTGCCAATGGCGATCAAACACAGTGTTAAGCCTCCCTCCGGCGATTGTTGATCGGGGTTATTTTTCTAGCCAATATTTGCCAGCGGTCTCCTCATTTTCCACTTTGGGCAACCCCATGCTGTAATTCAAGACGCGACAGTCGAGATTGTAACTAACTTTCCCCTCCTGCAACAGGTCACGGATAAAATGCTCTAAATCTGAGCCAATGCGCCGTAAATTATAGTCGGTTAAATCTTCGCCACTGTAGGACTCCACCAACTCGTCAAAGCGGCGATAAACCTGTTGGAGAGCATCTTCATTCCAAACAAACTCGTTATCAGGGTCCACATCCATGGTCAAGACATTGTCACTGGGAATCAGTTCATTGCCTTGCACTTCAGCGGTAAAAATGCGGACGTGACGGGTAGTGGATTTGACAAGCATGGCAGTTAGCTAAGCCGTTGGGGATCACAGAGCATTGTAAACAAATTTCGCCAGGGGTGGGCACTAGGCTATCCCAGAACTTGTTGGCATAGTCCATAGCCCCCACATTATAGATAGATCCACAATTTCCCAGGTCGGCCACAGTTCAGGAGGAGAATTGCAATTGATGGGAGCCAGGATAAAACCCCAGCGCCATCGCCAACCTCAAAAATCACTGATTCGGGCAAAAATCAATAGTTTACAGTGGATTTCGGATTTAATGGCGTGTTACTTATAGTTCTTAACGCACTCTTCCACCAGAGGCAGTACTGCGTCCACATCTTTCCAACCAAGAATTTCCGTCACCTTTTTCTCCAGATTTTTGTAGGAGCGGAAAAACTCGGCAATTTCATCCAAGCGGTGCCCTGCCAAGTCATTGATGGATTTAACGTAGGTGTAGCGGGGATCTTTGGCGGGAACACAAAGAATTTTTTCGTCCCGATCGCCGCCGTCAATCATTTCCAACATACCGATGGGCCGGGCAGTAATCACACAACCGGGAAAAGTAGGTTGATCCATGATCACCATGCCGTCGAGGGGATCGCCGTCGTCAGCGAGGGTGTTGGGGATAAAACCGTAGTCGTAGGGATATTGCACAGAGGAATACAGTACCCGGTCGAGGGCAAAGCAATTCATGTCTTTGTCGAACTCGTATTTATTTTTGCTCCCTGCGGGAATTTCGATCAACACATTGATCAAACCGGCTTTGGGCTGGGCAGGAATACGACTTAGATCCACAATTTTTCTCCAACAAAATACAAAAGAGTCACAACAAAACGGGCTGGAAACCCGATCGCATTTTACTCGGTGGCCTCCCCCTGTACCTAGCCTTATCAAGGGGAATTTCCCTGAGCCGCTCCACGGGCCATAATTAGGGCGATCATTGTCTTATTTTTCTGTGCCCTGCCATGGTCCATTTACCCCTGCCATCGTTAGCCACCGCCCTAACAGTGCCCAAGCTGGGGGAGACCGATGGTATTTTCCTTTCCCTGGTGTTGCCCACCTATAACGAAGGAGAAAATATTCAGGCCATGGTAGTTACCTTGGTGGAACTGTTGGAACACCGTTGGTCTGAGCGGTATGAGTTGATTGTGGTGGACGATGACAGTCCTGATTTAACGTGGCAAAAGGCTTTGAAATTAAGCCAAACCTATCCCCAATTACGGGTAATCAGAAGAACAGAAGGACGGGGTTTATCCACGGCGGTGATTCGGGGTTGGCAAGCAGCTAGGGGAAATTTTTTAGGAGTTATTGATGCGGATTTACAGCATCCTCCCCAGGTATTGCTGGCCCTGTTAGCAGAAATGGAACGGGGGGCAGATTTGGCGGTGGCTAGTCGCCATCAATCGGGAGGGGGGGTCAGTCAATGGAGCTTGGTGCGGAGGCTACTTTCCCGGGGGGCCCAGATGCTAGGTTTATTAATTCTGCCAGAGGTAATTGGCCGTTTGTCGGATCCCATGAGTGGTTTTTTCATGGTGAGACGTCTGGCGATCGCTGATTGTCCCCTCAGTCCAGTGGGGTACAAAATCCTCATTGAAGTGGCGGCCCGGGGACGGATCCGTTGGTTAGCAGAAGTCGGTTACGTCTTTCAAGAACGGCGATCGGGACACAGTAAGGTCACCTGGCGGCAATATGTGGAGTATCTCCAGCATTTATGCAAACTGAGACTATCCCTTTCCTCCCGGTTTTTACAATTTTGCGCTGTGGGGTTAACCGGAGTGGCGGTGGATATGGGTATTTTATTTATCCTCACGGAACCATCCCTGGGGGATTTACCCCTGAGTCGCAGCAAGATCATCGCTGCCCAATTAGCTATCCTCAATAACTTTTTTTGGAACGACCGTTGGACTTTCCAAGATCTAACCCAGGGACAAAACAGTCCCTCGCAAGTGAGCAAACGTCTGCTCAAATTCAATCTGATCTGCTGGGCTGGCCTGGGCATTAACCTAGGGCTGTTGAACTTTTTCTTTAACTTTTCCCACTTCAACCGCTACCTAGCCAACGCCCTGGCGATCGCCCTGGTGACCATCTGGAACTTTTGGTTCAACCTCAAACTTAGTTGGCGAGTTACAGATGTTAATGCTCTCGGCCGGTGAAGTTCCATCAGGTCAACCGTTGCCACGGGGAAAGAGTTTGACTCTAAGACCCTAGAGCCTATTCGTCCGGTTCGATGGTGCTGGACAGCCCGTGACTGCGCAGGGTTTCACAGTAAAACTCAGCGTGCTCCAACTCACAAGTAATGACCAAAGACATACCGTTAACGTGGGCTTCCATCATAATGTCCACTGCTTGGGGCTGGGTCATGCCCGCTACCGTTTGGATCAAGGTCTGCACTACATGCTCCATGGAGTTGAAATCATCGTTGTGCAGTAAAACCCGGTAACGGGGGGCGTGCTTGCGGATTGTGCTATTGCTGGGCTTGTTTAAAACTTCGGTCGCCATCATTTACCTCCCTGGGCGAAAGTGGAGAGACTTCAGATTCTATTCTGCCATTTTGTTGGGGCACCGCTGCAGGCCGGCCCTTGGGTATTACCCTCAGCAATGATTAGACAATCTTATCGTCAAACCCCAGGAAGATTAATTCTTTCCATCTTTGCTTTCCCTGTCCTTAAAACTCCCTTAATACCTGGGATTCTAGCCTTTTCTTGATTTTGTAATTGCCAGGCCGACCGGCAGAAATACTCTGGGAGTAAACATAAGCGAAGATTATCTAATTAAGACCTAGCCATTTCATTGCTAATGCTTCCTTGTCAATTCAAGATTTTCCCGTAGTATCAGAACAGTTAAGTTTTCTGAAGTAGCTCGATCTGGATATAGCTGTCCCGATGGAGGCTTCATGAGGCAATCTCTCTACTGTTTTTTTGAGAAGAGGAAACATCTATGGCATCCTATACCGTTAAATTAATCACCCCCGATGGTGAAAGTTCCATCGAATGTTCTGACGATACCTATATCCTCGATGCTGCGGAAGAAGCTGGTCTAGACCTGCCCTATTCTTGCCGTGCTGGGGCTTGCTCCACCTGTGCCGGTAAGATCACCTCCGGTAGTGTTGACCAATCCGATCAGTCTTTCTTGGATGATGACCAGATTGAAGCTGGTTATGTTTTGACCTGTGTGGCCTATCCCACTTCTGATTGCGCCATTGAAACCCACAAAGAAGAAGACCTCTACTAAGGGTAAGGATGCTGGCCATGGGCTAGTGAGTTCGATAGTTTCATAATTGTCCACGGCAGGGTTTAAGCCCTGCTTTTTTGTCGTCCCCTGACAAATTCCAGTACGGCTTGGGCGGCCCGTTCACAAACCCCTGGTTCCCCAAGGGCTTCTCTGAGAGCTTGGTAATCCTGGGCAATGGTGGCTCGCCGATCGCCGTTGAACAGTAATTCCAAGCCTGCCTGGGTAATGTTGCTAGCGGTGGCCTGTTCCTGGAGTAGTTCCGGCATAATGGCCCGTTGGAGAACAATATTGGTGGGGGACACAAAAGGTAGATCAAATTTAAAAATCCGTCTGGCGATCGTCATAGTCAGAGGACTAACCCGATAAAGAATGACCTGGGGCACATTTAATAGAGCAATTTCCAGATTCACCGTTCCCGACTTGGTGATGGCCAAATCAGCGCAGGCGATCGCCGTTAAGGTTTCCTTGCCGTCCAACAGTTGAACCCTGAGATCGAATTCCTTCAGGGTTTGTTCTATCTGGGTTTGATAATCCCTGAGGGAAACGGGCAAAAGCAGCTTCACATTGGGTAATTGGCTCTGCAATTGTTGGGCAGCACCACAAATGGGCGGCAACAGGTAGCGCAGTTCCTGAATGCGGGAAGCGGGCAGGAGGGTAATCACCGTTTGGTTTTGGTCAATGCCCAACTTTTTACGAGCTTCCTCTCGACTGGGGGCTTCCTTGGTGATGCGGTCTAACAAGGGATGCCCCACCCAGGTGACGTCTAAACCTTGATTACGGAAAAATTCGGCCTCCCCTGGAAAGATGGCCAACAGGCGATCGGTTACAGCCATAATCTGGGTCGTTTCCCTTTTAGTGGGGGACCATACCCAAGCCTGGGGCGCAATATAGTACAAAATTGGCAAATCGGGATAGGTTTTCCGCAGATAGTTGGCGATAGTTAAATTAGGCCCCATGTAATCAATTAAGACCAACAAATCCACTGGATTAGTTTTGAGATATTTTTTAACCCGTTGTTGAATGCGCCAGGTGGGAATAATAAACCGTAGGGATTCGGTCAGCCCCACGGAACCGATCGCCGCCGTATTGGCTAGCAACGTCATACCCGCCGCCGCCATTTTCTCTCCCCCCAAACCCACCAGTTCGAGGTCTAAATTTTTCTTCTGGGCCTGTTGCTTTAACGCTGTGACCAACAGAGACCCCTGGAGATCTCCGGAGACCTCTCCCGTACTAATAAAAATTCTCATGGCAATAATGGGCACTAATTGGGTTGTTTGATGCCCACCACACTGGCGTTGAAGTTATAGTTTTTCCCCTCCAGTTCCAGTACCGTACCAATTTTCACCTTTTGTCCCCCCAGCACCATGCCCGTGGAGGTAACATCCCCCCGGCCCTTGAGGGTGAGGAGCATATCCCGACTGTAGTTAGACTCTGGTCGAGGATCCGGCAAAGATTTCACTGAACCATCTGGTTGAGGGATTGCCAGATTACGGGGCAGTTCTTGGACATTGACCACTTCCACCCGCCCTGCGGGTTGATTGCGGATAATGATGTTGGTTTTCTCCGCTTTAAACTCATCCAGCACCACCTGGGGGTCCAATACGTTTAACCCCCGGACAATGGCAGTTAATTCAATAGATGCGGCGTTAGCTTGGGCAATGATGCTTTTCCCCGAACTACCTGGCAAAACGAAAATGCCCACGGCTACCATAAGGATGATCAATGCGGCCCCCAGATCCAACAGGCTGATTATGCCGAAAATTCTGCCACGGGAATCGATGAGCTTCATGGGAAAATTGAAATGATTACTAAATGCTTTGCAGAAAAAATTGGGACTTTTGTCAAAATCGTTGCAATTCTATCATGGGGGACGACAGGGAAGTTTAGCCACGGTTTTCGGGAATACTCCCCTGGGAAATTATTAGGTTAGGTTTATTGCTATATTATTTCTTGAGGGCAATTTCTAATAAAAACTCGGGAGCAAAGTCAGCGCCATTGGGCCATTCTCTGGTTCGGCTAGTTAAAAGCATCTGTTGAAATAAACTTTTATCTTTCAACGGCTCAAAAATTTCTCCATGTAACTCTTGATCTAAATCGATAATTCCTTCTACGCCACTACTAAAACTTAGCTTTAATCGATAATCCTCCATATACTCCACAGAAGTGACATGTAACCAGACATTAGATTTATGGAAGAGGGGCAATTTTATTGAGCGGTTTTCCTTGGCGGGCATTTTCCCAGTTCTCCAATAATTCAGATTGGTGTAAATAGAGCCATTGCCAAGTTAAATTTAATTTAATTCTCTTTTGGACATTTGCCCACAGACTTCTCCGGTCTGAATCATTATAACTGCTTCATAATCTTGATATTCAGCGTTGATATGGGGTGGATTGCGATCATTATAGTTCTATAGTTCATGGTGATTTTAATGTTATAAAAGCTTAATAGGGTAGGCATATGCTCAAAGTTCCCAGTAAGTTTTTGGACTGATTGTGTAGTTAACAACTCATACTTTGCAAACTCTTCCCGTGGCAAGACAAAGGCTTTATGAACTGGAATTTTTGTCTTTTTCCAAAAAATCTATTGTTGGAGGGAGCTACCCTGGGCCGTAAGCCGCTACCATCGATAGAACAAAACTTAACATAGCAGTAAAAACTTTTAACGTATGGCAATGGCTTGGTTAATGGGGTTGGGTTTAGCCCTGGCTTCGGTGCTGTGGGTGGAACTGGTGCGGGACAGCTATCATGCCTTGGCCCATGTTTGGTCGCCGCTTTATCGTCTCCATGGTTGGCACCATCGGGTGTTTCGCTCAGATTTATCAGTGGTGAGCACGGAAATTTATCAAAAGGCCCATTGGTACAATGATGTGCCGGAAGCATTGGTAATGTTAGCTTTTGGCATTTGGCCTCCCTTATTAACCTGGATGTGGCAGAGTTTTGACCATTGGCCCCTAATTCTGGCTGCCAGCGCTGGGCAAATTTACACTTTGGGATTTTTGCTGTCGGCGATCGGCAGGGGGATGGGCTTACCCAATGCAGACGAAATTACGGATTTGACCCATCGCCCCGGGCCATTTTTAGCGCCGCCGGCCCCTTGGATAGTGAACCGCACTTACCACTGGCGGCACCATTTTGATGATCCCAATGCTTACTTCTGTGGAACCCTAACCCTGGTGGATAAAATGTTGGGCACTGCTTTGTCCCTCAAAGGAAAAAAAATTGCAGTTACCGGGGCTTCCGGTGGTTTTGGCCAGGCTCTTTTGCAGGAACTCCATCAACAGGGGGCTAAGGCGATCGCCCTTACTTCCTGTGGCCAACAGTTAACCGTTGCCGGAGCAGGCGAAACTATTCTAATCAGAACGGAACAATGGTGCATCGACCAGGAAGATCAACTCCAGGATTTGCTGGCGGAAATTGATATTTTGGTCATTAACCATGGAGTAAACGTTCACCAACGGCGGGATGGCCAAGCCATTGAGCAAGCCTACGCAGTTAATACCTTTTCCGCCCTGCGCCTGATGGAATTATTCCTAGCCACGGTGAAAACCAATCGAGACATTGCCACCAAAGAAATTTGGGTGAATACCTCCGAGGCGGAAGTTAATCCAGCTTTTAGCCCTTTGTATGAACTGAGTAAGCGGGCTTTAGGGGATCTGGTTACCCTAAAACGATTGGATTCCCCCTGTGTGATCCGCAAACTTATCCTGGGGCCGTTCAAAAGTAAACTCAATCCGGTGGGCATTATGAACGCATCCTGGGTGGCTCGACAAGTGGTGAAGGGAGTAAAAAGGGACAGCCGCAATATTATTGTCACCATCAACCCGATTACGTTCATTGCCTTTCCCATCAAGGAATTTTTTGTCTCCTTTTATTTCCGTTGCTTCAGTAAAAATTCCTAAACTGCTTTTGCCTACTGTTGCTACTTCTGCCGAGATCCATAGCTTAGTAATAGCAAAAAGAATGCCGTTCCCAAAAGATATTTCAAGCCATCAGGAATCCAGGGAGTGGGGGAAATAAACCCTTCAATGATGCCTGCAATAATCAGCAGGGGCACAATGCCAAATACCAATTGAGCTGCGGTGATCGCCTGTTGTTTGAGGGCGTAACTCCGACGATGGGGCCCTGGCCACAATAATCCCTTGGCAATGAGTAACCCCGCCGCCCCTGCCAGAAAAATTGCCGGTAATTCCAATGAGCCATGGGGAAGGACAAAACCCCAGAAGGGAATGGCAAGATTATGCTGAGCCACCAATGCGCCCACTGCCCCCAGCAATAAACCGTTGTAAAACAGGGCATAAATAGTCCATAGTCCCACCACTACCCCACCGGCCACCATACCAAAGGCGACGGAAAGGTTATTGATCATAATGCCGCTGGCCGCCACTGGCTTCATGGTTAAAATTGAGCCCATCCATAGCTGGCCCTTATCCCGAACGGTGCTGATTAAATCCGCCGGTACCACCAATTCCAAAAAAGTTGGATCCCGCCAGCTATACCACCAGGCAATCACACTGGCCAGGAAGAAAATACCAAAGGCCACCATGGTGTAACTAAAAGTTTGGCGTAACACCAACGGCAACTGCCAAAGATAGAACTGTGCGACCTTATTCCACTCTTGACGGCGATCTCCTTGGTAAATTTGACCGTAGGCCCTGGTAATGAGACTTTGGAGGTTTTGCCTCAAACGGGGATTGAGGTTATGGGTTTGGGCCCGGGCCAGGTCAGCGGAAGTAGCCCGGTATAAACTAGCCAACTGTTGAATATCCTCCGTGGGCAGGGACTTAATACCTTTGGTTTCCAGGCAGGTCAAAATTTGGTCAAGGGTCTGCCAATCTTGGTCACGGCGGGCAATCCAGCGACGAAAATCCATGGGGAAAAACCTAGAAAATAAACTATTTTTGCACTTATAGCAAAGGACGAGATAGTTAGGACAGTTCTCTCAACGCTATATCCAATGCAGAAATCAGCGATTCTCCATTACTAACAAGTTGGGAAACATAACGTTTTAGTCTCGCCCAGAACTTCTCAATTTTGTTCAAGTCTGGTGAATATGGTGGTAAAAATATAACCTCACACCCAGCTTTTGCTACCAATGCCTTTATTCTTTCTTTCGGATGAAAGCTTGCATTATCCATGATTAGTATCTGACCTGGTATTAACTCTGGTAATAACATTTCTTCTATCCACGTGCATACTACTTGAGCGTTACAGTATCCTTCAAATATCATTGGAGCTATTGTTGTTCCATTCCACCAACAACTTATTATGCTGACTCTCTTGGTTCTATGTCCTAATTTGCTCGCCTTTAATCTCTCTGATTTATGACAGTACCCATAGGGGTAGTCTAGAGTGTCATCTAGACCGGCTTGATCCATATAAATCAGTTTTTCTGCCGCATATTGCTTGATTTCATCTTCAAATGCCTTTCTCTCTTCCTCTTCTATTTCCCTGTAAATATAAGTTTTTTTTTCTAGTAAACCCTATTTTCTTTAGAGCCTTACTTATTCTTATTCTACTTACAGGCTCTGGCCATTTTTCTGCCATTTGTTTTTGCGTTAAATGACCGTTCTCCTCCGCAAATTCTCTGAATTTATCCAAATCATCTATTTTCGGTCGTGGACCACGCTCATAATCTCTCTTCGCGGCTACACTTCCTGTTTCTTTCTTCTTTTTTATCCATAGGTCTAAGGTGTTGCGACTAATGTTCAGTGTTCGGCAGACATGGCTTTTCTTCTCTCCTTTTTCTACTGCACTTACCGCTTTCTCTCTTAGATCTACACTGTAGGGGGCTGGCATCGCTTTTTTCCTAACTCTTTCCATACATTATGTCCTAATCTTAGCAATCTTTGCTATAGCCCTCTTCCGTCAGACTGAGGGAATTAAAATGGAGATAAAAGGCTGAAAAGCGCGGAGGGAGAATGACAAAGACAAGAGAGGCGAAAAAGACAGTACAGTGTGTAGACACATATAGTGAACTGTATAAAGATATATTTCCAGAAGTGAGGTCTTATGAGTCATTTAAATATATCATTGTGGGAATATTAAGTGATATAAAAAGAAAGAGTTTACCTGCAATAGCATCATCACTAGGATTGAAAAATGAACAGGGATTACTGCATTTCATGACAGATTCTCCTTGGGAATTAAAAGAATTAGAAAAAAGAAGATTAAATATTATCTTAGAAGTTTTAGAAGGAAGAGAAATAATAGTAATAATAGATGAAACAGGAGACCCCAAAAAAGGGAAAACAACAGATTATGTAAAAAGACAATATATTGGAAATTTAGGAAAAATAGAAAGCGGTATAGTGTCAGTAAATGCCTATGGTTACTGCAATGGAGTAACGTTTCCTCTAGAATCAAAAGTATTTAAACCAAAAGAAAGATTAAAAGAGGGAGATAAGTATAAAACAAAGCCGGAATTAGCAGTAGAGATAATAAAAGAACTAGAAGAAAGTGGTTTTAAAATAAAAAGAGTAGTGTCAGATAGCTTATATGGAGAAAGCCATAGCAATTTTATCAGTGCCGTAGAGGAATTAAAAATAGAATATGCAGTGGGAATCCGGAGCAATCATGGGGTCTGGCTTCCAAAGGAAGCTAAAGTAAGGGCAAATAAGTGGAGGAGGTTTGAACATATAAGATGGGATGGAAAACAGGAAGATAGGTATATCAGAGAAATAGTTTATGGCAAAAAAAACGCAATAAGATATTGGGAAATTAAAACAGAAACAGAAAAAGAGGAGGAAAAAGCAGGATGGTTTGTAATGACTCGAATACCAGATATTAAATATAAAGAAGTTGGCAGAATATATGGGGTAAGGTCATGGATAGAATATGGATTTAAGCAATGCAAAAGTGAATTAGGATGGGCAGATTTTAGGGTAACTCATTATGAGCAAATTCAAAAATGGTGGGAATTAGTGATGTGTGCATATTGTATGATTTGTTTTTATGATGAGAATTTTAATCCGACTCTAAATTCAACGTCAAAGTATCATCAAAAGCATGAAAAATGGGATAAAGAAGAAGGGTGGAAAAAATGGCTAAACAACCTACGATTAGTGATCTCTGTATTTAATGCAATAAATCTTATCAAAAAGTGGTTAAAAGTATTTCCATTTGCCCATGTTTTGGATGAGTTAACTAAACTTTACAACAAGGTTGATAAGCTAGATCGATTAAAGTATTTGCTAAATTCATGGAATACATTCTATTCTTCTTCTGCCTAGATTGATGAAAGAGGGATAGTTCCAGCCCTTGACCTCCCCGCTGGACGGTGGAGATTTACCCTGGGCGGATGTCACTCCCCGAAAATATCGCAAGCAATCGTTAGAATGGAGGGCAATGTCTAGTTTTCCTGACTACATCACAGGTCACCTATGCCCCAATTTCCGTGGAAAGATAACGATGCCGATTTGTCTCCCCTGGAGGCCTTCCTAGCAGAATGGGACGATCCCGAGGCTGAGGAGGAGGATTTTCGGAACGATTTTTTCCGGGGATCGGAAGGACGGCGCAAAAAGGCCGCAGTGGTGCTCATGGCCATTTGGACCTTGGTGATTACCCTCCATTATTGGGTTTGGGGTAGTTGGTTAGTGTGGGCCTTCACCGGTGCTCTCTCTTTGCAAGCCCTCAGGTTAATGAAGGCAACTCCCGAAGATGTTCCCCCCATGGTGACTGGGGCAGAATCGGCAGTGCATTATCCCCAGGTTTGTTTGATGGTGGCGGCGAAAAATGAAGAAGCGGTGATCGGCAAAATTGTTCGGCAGTTATGCACCTTGGAATATCCCGGCGATCGCCATGAAGTTTGGATTGTGGACGACAACAGCACTGATCGCACTCCGGTTATCCTTGATCAACTGCGCCAGCAATACCCCCAGTTACAAGTGCTGAGAAGGGGCGCTGGGGCCAGTGGCGGCAAATCTGGAGCTTTAAACGAAGTCCTAGCCCAAACCCAGGGGGACATCATTGGGGTATTTGATGCCGATGCCGATGTGCCCAAGGATTTGCTGCGGCGGGTGGTACCTTATTTTGCCAGTCCCACCTTTGGGGCCCTCCAGGTACGGAAGGCGATCGCCAATGAAGGGGTCAATTTTTGGACCAGGGGCCAAGGGGCGGAAATGGCCCTGGATGCCTATTTCCAAGAACAAAGAATTGTTACCGGCGGCATTGGAGAGCTGCGGGGGAATGGCCAATTTGTGGCCCGCCAAGCCTTGGATGCGGTAGGTGGCTGGAATGAACAAACCATTACCGATGACCTAGACTTGACCATCCGCCTACACCTCCACCAATGGAAAGTTGGTATTTTGGTCAATCCCCCGGTGGAAGAAGAAGGGGTCACCACGGCGATCGCCCTTTGGCACCAACGCAATCGCTGGGCGGAAGGGGGTTACCAGCGTTACCTGGATTACTGGCGCTGGATTTGCACCCAACCCCTGGGCTGGAAGAAAAAATTAGACCTCTTTTCCTTTCTGTTGATGCAATATCTTTTGCCCACCGCCGCCGTACCGGATTTACTCATGGCCCTGTGGCAAAGACGTTTTCCCCTGCTCACTCCCCTCAGTTATCTGGCGATCGGCTTTTCCTGCTGGGGGATGTACCATGGACTGCGACGTTTAACTCCCAGTGAAGGCCAGTCTTCCTGGCAACAGATCCCGACCCTGCTTGCCCGCACCATTGGCGGTACCATTTACATGTTCCACTGGTTGATCATCATGCCCGCCGTCACTGCCCGCATGGCCTTCCGACCAAAGCGTCTCAAGTGGGTAAAAACTGTCCACGGCGCTGCTACGGAAGATGCCCTCGAGCTAAAGCAAAGCTAAGGAACAAGCAAATTTTCGATTGTTATTAGGGCCCGATCATTGTGTTCAACCTGCCAAAGTTTTCTGCTGCTCTCCTCTCTCCCCTATCCCTGGTACTTTTGTTGGTCGGCATGGGAGAAAATAAGGTCGAGGCCTTGGAACTGAGGGAGCCGGCCGGTCAACTACAGGCCCTGCGGAAAATTTTCTGCTCGACGGAAGATGGTCAACCAATAACCTACTGGTGGGAAGGCAAAACCTATAGTCGGATTCCAGGGGAACCAGACCGCTTACTTTTTCTGGTGGAGGGCATGAATATCCGTCAATGTGGCCCCCTAGCAGATGGCAATGATGACGAGGATTTTCGCATGGTGAGTCGAGAGATTTTACTCTACAAAGATCCCGTGACCGGAGAGGTGTTACGTCAGTGGGAAAATCCCTGGACCGGCAAAACAGTGGAAGTCTTTCATGTGGCTAACGATCCGGTAAATTTTAGCTATCGCTTAAAGGACAATGACGGCAGTCCGATCGCCAGAGACATTACCGTGCGAGGAAACCAATGGTGGATGAACGTAACCGTGCCCCTGTTTTACCCTAATCCCTTGGGGGGAGAGTTTCAGCGTTATGTGGGGGGAACCTATCACGCCACGGAAATGTTCAATTTCTTTGGTAGTGTGGATGAGTTGAGTAATCCCCGGCAGACCTCAGCCCCGGCCTCCATCGGTTGGGCGCGGCTTTCCAACTGGTTGCCTTGGATGGAAATGGGCGATCGGGTTGGATTGTTGTATTTTCATACCGCTGGACGTAAATTAGCCAGCTTCGACGATTTGTCGGTAGTAATGAAAACAGAGATTGCCAACAACTTTCCAGAGTACGTTAAGCCACCATCCCTATCTGACCAACGTCCCAACGAAACCAGTTGGAGCTCATTCCGGCAACTTTTAGAAAGTGGCGGCAATCAGTAACCGGACACTGTTTTAGTATTCAACATTGGATTTTTTCAACACCAACGTCGAGTTTCCGAATTATCCGCCCCACCAAAGAAAGTGGAAATTACCAGTTGAAAAAGGCGGAAGACGTCATTGTTTGCTATGATATGGAACTGTCACTCTGGAGAGATGGCTGAGCGGTTGAAAGCGGCTCCCTGCTAAGGAGTTATGGGGTTTATAGCTCCATCGAGGGTTCGAATCCCTCTCTCTCCGTTTGTTGTCTGGTTAATTAAAGTTGAGTCAATTGGTTCAAGACAAGGGTGGTGGTGACGTTACTTTTTTAAGGTCTGCCCCACTCTAACTAACGGATTGCGAGTTTTTCCTCCTGCTATTGGACAATCACCGTCACGGCTTCTCCAAAATCTTCCCCCTCTAGGGCAACATATAGCCACACCACATCATCGTTTTCCATGGCGGGGTATTGCCACTCCGTCAAAACACAATCCGTCATCATGATCGCCCTTTAGATGGGACCAGAACCATAGCTAATTATCTCTTCCACCGTCGTTTGTAAAGTTTTGGGAGAATATTCCCTTTTAAGCTCCGGGGATAATAAATCCCAAGCTTTTCCATAGTCACAAGCGGCAAGGCGATCGCCAAATTTTTGGGCCAAGTGGATGGCGGGTTGGATCATGGTCTTTGCCCCCGTTGGGAATGATTACTGCGATTTTGAGCTTTAACCCAGATGAAAATCAATGACAAAACAGGTTAGCATTGAGTGCAGAATGGATAAAGGCCCAACCAGAAAAGGATTTGTCTATGTTCGCACAACTGTCAGAGCGACGGATGCACTGGATTCGGTGGATATTAACCGGGGGTTGGCTGTTAATTATTGCCTCCCTATTCTATGACCCCTGGACATCTGCCCTCACCACTGCGGACCATCCCTGGAGCCCACTGCGGTTGTCGAATCAATGCATTGAAGTCCAAGGGGAATGTTTAGCGGAGCAACCCTACGCCCTGGGTACAACCCTGTTTTGGGGGGCAATCGTGCCAGCGGCCATTTTTATCCTGCTAGTGTTCGGCCATGAACTGTGGCGACGGATTTGTCCCCTTTCTTTCCTCTCCCAAATTCCTCGGGCTTTGGGATGGCAACGGCAATTCAAACGGGAAAATAAAAAGACCGGCAAAGTGCGCTACGAACTGGCCAAAGTGGACCGCAATTCCTGGCTCGATCGGAACTATGCCTATGTGCAATTTAGTTGGTTGTTCATCGGCCTATGTGGGCGCATCCTCTTTTTTAATGGCGATCGCCTGATGCTAGGGGGTTGGCTATTATTCACAGTGGCCATGGCTATCACCGTCGGTTACCTGTATGGCGGCAAATCCTGGTGTCAATATTTTTGCCCCATGGCCCCAGTGCAGAGTATTTACGGCGAACCGGGGGGATTGTTGGCCAGCAAAGCCCACACCAGTGAAGAACTCATTACCCAATCCATGTGCCGCACAGTACTGCCGGATGGCAAAGAGCAGAGTGCTTGCGTAGCCTGCCAAAATCCCTGCATTGACATTGATGCGGAGCGCACCTACTGGAACAGTTTAAATCAACCGGAAACGGCATTTCTACGGTATGGTTACGTCGGTTTAGTCATAGGTTATTTTGCCTATTATTATCTTTACGCTGGCAATTGGAACTATTACTTTTCTGGAGTATGGTCAAGGCAAACGGATCAGCTTAATTCTTTACTATCACCCGGATTTTACCTATTTGACCAAGCTATTAATATTCCCAAAATAGTGGCAGTGCCATTAGTATTAGGGGCGTGTACCGCCATTGCCTATGGTGCTGGAAGATGGTTAGAAAAACGAATTAAAGCCCATAATCGGCAGCAACAAAACAGTTTAAATATAGATATTATCCGCCATCGTATTTTTACCGTTTGTACCTTTGCGATTTTCAACTTTTTCTTTATTTTTGCCGGCAGACCATTAATACAACTTCTTCCCCTGGCAGTGCAGTATCTGTACGATATAGGATTGGTAACCCTAAGTACCCTTTGGTTGTACAAAACATGGCGACGCAGTGCCGATTTATATTCCCGGGAAAACTTGGCTAACCGTTTCCGCAAGCAATTGGAAAAACTGCAGGTCAACGTTTCACAATTTTTAGAAGGGCGGACATTAAGCGACCTCAATACCCATGAAGTTTATGTGCTGGCAAAGGTTCTGCCCGGCTTTACCCGGGAAAAACGCCATCAGGCCTATAAAGGGGTGGTCCGTGAAGCATTAGAAGAGGGTTATGTGAATTACTCCAGTAGCTTGGAGGTTCTACAACAAATGCGCCAGGAATTGGGTATTACGGACGATGAACACCGTTTAGTGCTCGAAGAATTGGGCATTGAAGATCCAGCATTGCTCAACCCCGATCGCCAAAGAACCCTGGAGAACCAAATACGCCTGACTGGTTATCGTAAATCCCTGGAACGCCTATTATTGCTACAACAAAAACAGGCGAGTTTCAACACCTTTGAGCCGACATCATTACAGGATTCTGTCGCCATTCGTTCCCTGCGCCGTCAATATTCCATTACGCCCCAAGAAGAAGAATGGATTTTAAGTGGTTTTTCCGATGAAACCAGTAGCATAAAAAAAGCAGAATTTTTACTGGCCCAATTGCCGGAATTAATTGATTGTTACCGTGCCCTTAATCAACCCATCCTCCAGGAACATAAGGCAGTATTAACCCTGTTACAGGAAAACATTAGCCACAAAAAAGAATTAATTGTCCGCTCAGTTCTACAAACCCTAGAGCAACTGCAATCTGCCCCGGCATCTTTGCCCCTAGCACAATCTTTACAACAGGCTTCCCCAACGGTTTTAAGTGAACTTTTAGAGCAGGAACATTGGGGTGATCGCCTACCGGCAGAAATACGTCAATGTTTGACTGAACCGGGGGAAAACCCTTTGTCCTGTTCGTTGGAACTTTCTCCAGAAACCATTTTGCCCTACTTAGAAGTTCTGCTCCAGGATCAAAATCCCATGGTCCAGGCCGCTGCCCTTTATATGTTGACCCAATTAGCACCCCAACGTAGTCAAACCATTGGCATTAATTATGGCCATCAGTTTAATTCACATCTAGTTCAATACACTCTAGATCACTTCCTCGCTTGGCAATCAACATCAACAAAAAATCCCCCTTTAACTGAATTTCCTGACCTAGAAAAAGTAGTTTATTTATTTAATAGTGATTTCTTCCACCGTATGCAAAGTGAAACTCTTATTGCCCTAGCAGAGCGGGCTGAAGTGAGGACCTATAACAAAGGAGACGTGATCACCGAAGCGGGGGATACCTGTCGAGAATTACTGTTGTTAATCGAAGGGGATGCTAATGTTCACTACCAAACGGAGACTGGAGTTCGAATTGAGCAATTACATCCTGGGCAAACATTAGATGAACTAGAAGTTTTAGCCCACAGTAAATCAGAAAATACTATCATTGCTGACAGTAGAAGTACGAGGATTTTAGCCATTTCCGTAGACCAGTTTGACGATTTACTCGACCATGATCCTGATTTTGCCCGGCGAGTTTTGGAATTAGAAAGTCGTCAATTGCAAAGATTTGTGCGTTCTGTCCAAGCATTTTAATCTCCCTGAGGAATATTCGGAATTAAAGGCGATCGCCAGGCAGTGATGATGATTACCCATGATGTGGATGAGGCAATTTATATGGCCGATCGCATTGTATTAATGACTAATGGTCCCAATGCCACCATTGGTGAGATTTTAAAGGTGCCTTTTCCCTATCCCCGCGATCGCCATGCCATGCGAGAAACTCAAGAATATTACGATTTAAAAAACCATGCCTTGGATTTTCTGGAGCGATATTTTAACCATCATTAGTGAGCGGTGTTGAGCAATCTAAGGCTAGAATTTACCCTTGCTCTATCCTTCCTGAACAGTGCCCAGCAAATAGAGCAGGGCCATGCGGATCGCTACCCCACTGGTTACTTGGTCTTGGATCAAACTAATTTCCGGGTCATCCATCAATTCCGAACTAATTTCCACCCCCCGATTTACCGGCCCCGGATGCAACACTTTCACCCCCGGTTGACACCCCTTCAGGCGATCGTGGGTAATGCCGAAATAATGGTGATATTCCCGCAAACTAGGCAAAAGATGGGCCGTCATTCGTTCTTTTTGCAATCGCAGAGTCATAACCATATCCGCCCCTTCCAAAGCTGGTTGTAATTGCCAGTGGCAATGGAGTTGCCCCGCCCCCGAAGGCAAGGTCAATTGTTGGAATTCCTTGGGCAACAGGGTGGGAGGCCCCGCTAAATGCACGTCGGCCCCAGCGGTAGTCAGGCTCCACAGGTTAGAACGGGCCACCCGAGAATGCAAAATGTCCCCCACCACAGCAATTTTTTTTCCCTGCAGGCATTGAATAGCAGCATTGTCCGGCGCAAATTGGGAGCAGATGGTAAATAAATCTAGTAACCCTTGGGAAGGGTGCTCATGTTGTCCATCCCCGGCATTGAGTACCTTGACACCGGTTTGGAGCCGATCCATTTGGGACGCAATAAAATGGGGCACTCCCGCCTGTTGGTGGCGGATAACAAAAATATCAGACCCCATGGCAAGGTAGGTTTTGGCTGTGTCCAAAATAGTTTCCCCTTTGGTGAGGGAGGAACTGCCGGGGGCAAAATTCATCACATCGGCGGAAAGACGTTTAGCGGCCAACTCAAAGCTACTGCGGGTGCGGGTAGACGGCTCAAAAAAAAGATTGGTGACCACTTGCCCCTGGAGGGCGGGTACTTTTTTAGTTTGTCCTTTTAATACTTGCTGGAAAGTGGTGGCGGTCTGTAGCACAATATCTAATTCTTCGCCCCGCCAATCGGTTAGGTCTAAAATATGGTTTCGAGTCCAACTGGCCACCATGGTCATTGCCTTAAATGGATATGGGGCAGGCACTGCTACCCAGCGATCCATCTTGGCGGCGATCGCCAGTTAATGCAAGTCTTTTCCCCGCTACACTAGGGGGGAACGTTCCCATGTATTTAGCTAAAAGTCCGTGGTATTCTGAAATGCGCCAACGGTGTTTAGCTTCTGCCCTAATTTGACTGCCTTTGACTATGACCACTGCAACCCATTTGCTGAAACTTGCCGCGACAGTTCTATTAGGAAGCTTGGTGACGACGGCCCCAGCGGTTAGGGCCCAGTTCATGGCCCCGGCTCCCCAGAATAATACTGCCCCCCCCATTCCCAAGGTGGAACTAAATTTTCAGCCCTTGGAAACGGCCCTGGCAGCCCAGCAGTTTAACCAAGCCAATGAAATTACCCGCCGCCTGTTGTTGAGCGCCACCAATCGTATCCTCCAGGGTTGGTTAACTACCGACACCATTGAGCAAATTCCCTGCCAAGACCTGAAAACCATTGACCAGTTGTGGTTGGAACATTCCAAGAATCGGTTTGGCTTCACTCCCCAATTGGAGGCGTTTTTAGCCACGGGGAATCGCCCCGGTAGATTGATGTCACCGGAGTCCTATGACCAATTTGGCGATCGCATCGGCTGGCGTAAGGATAATCAATGGGTCATTTTTAAGAAAAATTTAGACTTTACCATCAACGCCCCGGTAGGCCATCTGCCCAGCCCCAGGGATGAGTACCAAATTAACGGTGGCCGTTTAGAATACACTGCCCTGATGGGTAGGTTCCAGGCCTGTCAATCGGGCCAGGTACCCACTGCTCCAGTGCGCTTTACTCCCTTTGGTTCCTAGGGAAAATCCCTCTGCAGAAGAATCTTAAGTATTCAATTCAAAAAGGTAACAGGTAAGCCCATGGCCAATTTAGAGACCTATGTGCGGATGGCGGAGGATGAACTGACAGAATATAGCAGTGAGGCCCGCAAAATTGAAAAAATTCGTCGCAAGATGGCTTTATCTCTGAACTACAAACAACAACAGGAGTTAAAAGCTGAGGTGCTGGCTATTATGCCTCAAGGTTTTTTGCCCCGTTTAGTGGAAGATAATCGTCAAACAGTCGCCCTACCTTTCTGGGGCATTGCGGGCTTGGGCTTACTATTCAGTATTTCCCTGCAACAACCGTTGGACTTTCTAGCTCTGGCGATCGCCTTACCTGTGGCGGTCAAAATTCAACAATGGGGCTGGAAATTACAAGCTAAAAGGTTGCTATTGAAAACCATTGATGAACTGGAACAGAGAATTAAAAATCCGGAACAGCCTGCGGGGTGAATTGTGTAGTTACTTGAGCAAGCTGGCATCAACGACAATGTCCGTGCTAGGGAGATGATCTTCAACGGGATTGAAACTTTTAATCACCCGGCCACATAACCACCATTTTTGAAAATATGTATGGCTAATGGGGTCAGTTAAATCCGTCAGGGAGTCGATGCCAATGGCGTTGCGGCCATGGGTTTTGCCAGAACTGTGGATATATTTTCCTTCCCCCAGATACATTCCCACATGGTCCACCCGTTGATTACCAAAAAAAATTAAATCTCCTGGCAAAAATGCTCTGGCGATCGCCGCCGCTAACTTTTCACCATCCCAACTATCCGATCGCCGTTGGGGTTGGATATCAACAACTTGCTGACAAAAGGCGGCCTGTTGGTAGGAATCTCTAGGTAACCAAATACCTTGACTAGCAAAAGCGGCTTGCATCAAACCAGAGCAATCATAGTTGGGGCCGATATTACCTCCCCAAAGATAATAATTTTTCCTTTTCTGGGCTTCCAGCAAATAGTCAAGTACGTGGGGAATGCGCTGTTCAATTTCGGCTCTGGTTGCTGTTACTGCCTGATAAACCTTAACGGCCGGGGTCAAACTCCGTAAATCGTCCTCCGCTAGCCAACCTTGGTAACCATCTTCTGCTTGTTCCACCAACACTGCTGACTGTTTAATCTTCTCTGTTAAGAGCAAATAGCGCCCCTGCCTTGCTTGGGTGGCCAATTCCTGGCGATCGGGGTTGTCGTAGAGATTTAAATCCTGTTGGCAAATGAATTGCCCTGTGGGGGATGCCGGTAATGTGAACTGCTGCTCGCTCGTCATAAATCTGTTTGCATCTTCCCCAGAAAAGCCGAGGGCCCGGATTTCACGCCTACCACAAGCATCCCGTATTGCTGCTACCTTCCGGTCCTGACAAGATTTGGGCGTTGTAATCGCATGAGTCCGAGCCATCCCTAACCTATCACACTTTCCGTCGCCTTGGCCTAAGGTAGGGGCTAACTTACCCCGGAGCAATGTTCCTAAGCCTACTGTTGCCGCCCAAATGCTTAAACAACAAAACCAGACAAGGTAGTTAAGTGTTTCACTCCATCTCCCCATCTGGCTTTGGTTGTTTTTAACGGAGAGGGAGGGATTCGAACCCTCGTTGAAGTTACCCCCAAACAGCATTTCCAGTGCTGCGCCTTCAACCGCTCGGCCACCTCTCCAATTTGGTCACAAGAAATGATTATACAATAGCGGAAGACACAAACCTAATTTGGATTCAAACCAGCCCATAATGTCCCGTTCCCACCGAATTTTGATCCACGATCGCCAAAACGAAAAAGACTATAGCGTAATTGTCTCCGACGACCGTTATATCCTCCATCAGGCGGAAGACCAAGGCTTTGAATTACCGTTTTCCTGTCGTAATGGGGCCTGTACGGCCTGTGCGGTGCGCGTCATTTCTGGGCAAATCCATCAACCGGAAGCCATGGGGCTTTCCCCGGAGTTACAACGACAAGGTTATGCCCTGCTCTGTGTTAGTTATGCCCAATCGGATCTGGAAGTGGAAACCCAGGATGAGGATGAAGTATATGAGTTACAGTTTGGCCGCTACTTTGGGGCTGGTCGGGTACGCCTAGGCTTGCCCTTAGACGAGGACTAGGCTAGAACTAGAACCTGATTTTCCCAGTTTCGACGCTAACTTTTGGCCAAATTTAGAATTTTTTGTGATGACTTCTGCCCAAAAACCTCTTTTTTCCCCCTCTGATCTACAAACTTGGCTCGAAATTGGGACGGAGGCGGCCCTGGCCGCGGGGGCAGAAATTTTTTCTCTTTGGGGCAAGGTACAGGAAGTAGAGGAAAAAGGCCGGGCCGGGGATTTGGTCACGGAAGCCGATCGCCAAGCTGAAGCAATGATTTTAGGCATCATTAAACGTCACTGCCCGGACCACGGCATTTTAGCGGAAGAATCAGGACAGTGGGGGAGTGGGGACAATCCTTTTTGTTGGGCGATCGATCCTTTAGATGGCACCACTAACTTTGCCCATAGTTATCCCGTTTCCTGTGTATCCATCGGCTTATTAGTCCAGGGCATACCGACGGTGGGATTGATTTACAATCCCTTTCGCCGGGAGTTATTTCGGGCAGCCACGGGGTTGGGGGCCACATTAAACCGTCAGCCCATCCAAGTCTCAAGCACCACTAGCCTAGCCAAAAGTCTTTTGGTTTCAGGCTTTGCCTACGACCGGGTTAAAACCTTAGATAATAACTATCCTGAATTTTGCTATCTCACCCATCTAACCCAAGGAGTACGGCGCAGTGGTTCAGCGGCGATCGACTTAACTGATGTGGCCTGTGGCCGACTGGACGGCTATTGGGAACGGGGCATCAATCCTTGGGACATTGCCGCAGGCATTGTTATTGTCCAAGAAGCTGGGGGAGTGGTTTCCACCTATGATGGCTCTCCCCTTGATTTAAAAACTGGCCGTATTCTGGCCACCAATGGCAAAATTCACCACGAACTGAGCCAGGCCCTGGCAGACAGCCCCCAATGGTTTCAGGACTATGCAGTCTCTAGAGTGCAAAAAGATTAGCTGATTCAAATTGAGGGTACAAAAGTCAGACTTTGGTGAATGTTTTTAACAATTTACGGGTATTTTTCTCTTTCTGAGGAATAATGGAGTAAAAAGGGATAGAAATGCCCCCCGACCGCAATTTTTATGAGCCTGTTCCCCATCCAACAAGGACTGTTTAGTTATGACGTAGTTGACCACCACGCTATTCTCGGCTGTCCTCTGGATGCGACTCCCCAAGAAATTCGTAAAAGTTATCTCAAAATTGCTTTCCAACTCCATCCCGACACATCAAAAGCTGCCAACGAAGAAGAACAAGCCCTGGCGGCAAAACTTTTCTCTAAGTTTGTTAATCCTGCCTATGAAGTTTTAAGCAGAGAAAATGACCGCAAAGAACACCTGCTCATCCTCCAGCAGACGGTGAGTAATCTGGCCAGCATGGGGCAACTGAGCTTTAGTAGTACTGAGTCCCAGCAACTCCAGGGAGCCAAACAAAATTTGGAGTTGGTTTACCGCAAGGTGGTCACCCCCCTGAGCAAAGGGCTATACGAAGACTTTAAAACGGTCTTTCCTAAGATTGCCCAAGTGAGCGAATACAATCTCATTTTCTTGATGGTTAAGGGGGAAAATGCCTCTGCTCGCCCCGTGTTCCAAACTAGTGCTTCTTCCAAGGAAACGGTGCCTCCCGTTCCCGTGGTACCAGGGCGATCGCCCCAGACTCCCCCATCCTCTGTTAATAATTCCCCAGCCGAAGACCTTTCCCCCTTTGAGAAGAGTTTACGGCGTGCCCAAGAGCACTTTGACCGCCGACAGTACGACAAGGCCATTGCTGAATTAAAATCTGCCCTGAAAACTGACCCGAAAAATGCCCAAGCCCATTGTTTGCTGGGCATGGCCTATCTGAAGAACAACATGATGACCATGGCCAAAGTCCACATTGGCTCAGCGGTGAAGCTAGACCCCAATGACCCCAAAGTGATGGCAGCTAAGAAAGAACTGGCTAAGCATACCAGTGCGGACAGTAGCCAAGGGGGAGCAAAATCCAGCCAGGGGGGCTTGTTTGGTGGTTTATTTGGGGGCAAAAAGAAATAACTAAACCAATCCACCTTTAAGTAGCTAGCGGAAAGCCCTGAATACTCTAGGCTTTCTAAGCCCTAACGTCTAACGTCGAGGACGAATTACTAAACGGCGGTGAGGTTCATAGCCCTGGCTCTCTGTTTCCAAATCCTGGGAATCTTGAAAAAAGCTATGCACCTGACGGCGATCGGCCGCAGTCATATCCGCCATTTCCACTGGCTCAAGGGTTTCCCGTACTCGCTGGGCCGCCATTTCCGATAGGGAAATTAACTCTGACTGACGACGGGATCTAAATTCTGCCAACTCCACCGTGATGGGAGTAAAGTTTATGCCGCCGTCGGCTACCGCAGGTCTGAGGGAAGTATTGAGTAAATATTGAATAGCATCTAAAGCTAACCCGTTTTCCGCCAGCAGTCGCTCAATTTGACTTGAAGATAGGTTTTTCTCTTCAATAACCAACCAAGGGCCCATAACTAAAGTATTTTCTTTGTCTTTTGCTACGGTGACAGAACAGGGAAAACCCATAAGAGTGAGCAGTTCTTCGAGCCAAATTTGGGCTTGGGTAACTATTTTTTCCATCGTCAATATTCAGGTCTCAATTTAACTTCCGTAATCATAATAAAGTCCTCATCTCTCTGGGAAAGGTGAAGACTTGTGTCCTAGGAATTTAGGAGGTTTTTTCCTTCTTTTTATTACTTTTCTTCTCAAAAGGTAGAGATTCCCGGCCTTGGCTTGCCTTTTGTTGCTCGTCCAATAACTTCTGCAGATTTTCGGGTAAGGGTTCCCGCATCAGAATGAGGGTCTGTATCGTCTGAAAAACGTTGGCCATGACAATGTACATCAAAACCCCTGCTGGCAAGGGAAAGAAAAGAAACATGCCGCTGAATAAAATGGGGGTAATTTTATTGATGGTCTGTTGTTGCTGGGCTTGGCCATTGGCAGCACCACCACCAGAGGCACCGGATAACTCCTGGTTAAGGTAAATACTAAAGCCGAAAAAGATGATCATGCCAAGGATGTCCCAGTTAATCTCTCCGTTTTCACCGGTTACCCCCACTTGGCCCAGGGCTTTGATGAACAGAAAACCTGTGCGGGTAGCAATACCGGGAATGGTAACTTGCACAGTGGCGTCGCCGGGGACCAGAGCTTCAACGGTGCCATCGGCGCTGACAGCAATGCGGTCTTCCCCTTTGGTGACGCTGTATTTGGGCGTTAAAGCTTGACTATTCTTTTCAGGAATTACTTGTTCAAAGGTTTTGCCAGCGGTGCTCTGGATTTCTAATTGGGTCTTCTCTCCGACTCCAAGCATTTTGCCGCCGGGCAGGAAAACAGCAATGGGATAATGGAGGGCTTCGTCTACGTAGATATTTTGGGGCTTGGTGGAGAATGTTTGGGGAATGATGCGTTCTGCCTGTTCTTGGGGAAGGATCTGTAGGTCAACGGTGTAATTGATATCAGAAAAGGGGGATCCCCGCAGGGTGGCAAAGAGGGCAAAGAGGATGGGCATTTGCAGGAGCAGGGGCAGACACCCCGCCAAGGGATTGCCAAATTCCTTCATGACCTTGGCCATTTCTTCCTGCTGTTTGGCCGGATCGTCCTTGTATCGCTTTTGGATTTCTTCTTGGCGCTCTTTCATCAGAGGCTGGGTAATGCGCATTTTTCGCATGTTGCGGATCTGGCCGGCACTGAGGGGATAAAGCCCTAAACGAATTACTAGTGTGAGGGCAATAATAGCAAAACCATAACTGTGTACAATCCCAAAGAAAAAATCTAGGATTGGCAGCATGATATTTGTCGAAATAAAACCGATACCAAAATCCATTGCTAACAAGCTCTCTAGATAAATATTGCCAAGTTTGCCGGGGAGACTGGGGCGCTTAGTGGTCCCAGTGCTTGATTAATACCATTGATGACCGTTGGTCTTAGTTTTGGGTGATCGCTTCCAGGGGGCGGCCGGTTTTGTCGGCAACCCGTTCTGCCATATAGTCATAGACTTCCCGAAAGTTGGGCATGGCCCGCAGTTCTAGCCGAGAACGATCATTGAGGGTGACAACTATATCCCCCCAGATGCCTATGCCCCTGGGCATTTTAATCATTTTGGCCACTTCTCCGTAGACGATGTCAGTGCGGTCTTTGCCCATCCAACCGCCGGTGACGGAAATACGGCGATCGGTGATTTTGTAACGGAGCCAGATGGCCCGGACGATCGCCCCAATGGTCAAAGGGAGAAAGATGACGGTAAATCCCAATAAAATATTGACGATTAAGTCCCCGATGTGGGGGCCGCCCTCATAGTAGGTGGTTTCTCGAATGCCCATGGTCAATAATCCCGGCTTGGCTAAATAACTGCTCTAATTCTCGCAAAAAACGTTCATAATTGCACCCAATGCCCTGGGGCAAGACAATAATCACCACATCAAAGCCCGGCTTGATTTGGGGCTGGAAATGGTTAATGACGGCACGAATTTGACGTTTTAGGCGATTTCTAACCGTGGCTTTCTTACTAACTTTTTGACTGACGGTGATGCCAAAGCGGCTATGGCCGGTCGGGCGATCGCCGAGAACCCGCATTAGTAAATTGCTGTGACGGTGTCGCTTTCCTTGCTGATAAACAGTCTGGAAATCTTGCCAGTGTTTTAAGCGCAGTGTTCTGGGTAGTCCCACGGAAGGAAACTATACAGCCAAGCGATGACGACCTTTGCTCCGGCGCGCCTGGATAACTTTCCGGCCGTTATGGGTACGCATTCTGGCCCGGAAACCGGAAGTACGTTTTTGTTTGCGGTTGGTTCCGCCGAGGGTTCGTTGAGTCATGACCCGTTCGTTACTCCACAAAAAAAGACACAGTCTCCGATTGTATCACTGCTTATGGATTAAGCTAACTCTAAAATTCGATTGGCGATCGCCGGGGAGACGGGAAGCACGGAAAGACGGTTACCTTTTTTTAGCACTCCCAATTCCTCCGGATTAAACTGTGCTTTAAGGGTCGGCAAAGTAATCATCTGGGGAAATTCTCTGGTAAAACGGGCTTTAATGGTGAACCAGCGGGGCTTTTCCGGAGTAGCCTTGGGGTCAAAGTATGGGCTGGCAGGGTCAAACTGGGTGGGGTCCACCACTTGCGCGGCGGTAATGGTCATTAGTCCGACAATGCCCGGTGGCTTGCAGTTGGAATGGTAAAAAAAAGCTTGATCTCCCACGGCCATGGACTGTAAAAAGTTGCGAGCTTGGTAATTTCTCACCCCATCCCAGAGGGTTTCTCCTTCCGCTTTGAGATGGTGAATGCCATAGGTGACGGGTTCGGACTTCATCAGCCAAAAAGCCATAATTAAATCTGGTGTGGAAAGGTTGGAAATGACTAATTTAGATGGGCTCTTTGTTCGTAGGCCTGCCAAGCCAAATCCACTAGGGCGGTGATGATGGCCACGGCCACCTCCGCTCCCCCTTTTCTTCCCTGGACTGTGATGTGGGGAATATTAGCTTCTTGCAAATTTAACTCTACGTCCCGGCGATCGCCAAAATTGGTGGCGGTGGCAATGACCAGGGCTGGCTGGATACGTTGGGCTGCCACTAACTCCATCAGCGCATCTAAGGCGGTTTGGCCATGGCCGATCACAAAAATCCCATCTGGGTAACGGTGGGCGAGGTTGAATATACCCCAAGCTTCTTCTGTTCTTTCCTTTTGGGGCCTGGTGATGCTTTGGGTAGCACAGTAAACAGGGTTGGCAAAAGTTTTTTGCAAAGTAGGGACAATGCCCACCTGCACCATGGGCACATCCACCATAATTGTCGTGCGAGAAGCTAGAGCGGCGGCGCCGATGGTTAGTACCCGTGGAGAAAAATGCAGTAGCTTAAGGTACTCAAAATCCCCAGTGGCGTAGATAACTCGCCGCAGAATTTCATACTGGGCAGGGGTATGGCCATGGTCTCCGATTTCATAATCGATGGTGGCCAGGTTTTGGGCGTCGCTAATATGCCAATTCATTATGCTTGTGCCAGTGCAGGGGATGAAATGCCTCCATACCATCTTCCCCTATTTCTACAATCCCAGATGGTGGAGTGGCGGGGATTTTTCTCTACTAGAATTGTATTTGTTACCCTTCCTTCCCCTTGGCCATGGTCAATTTTCGTCGTCGGGCCCTCCAACACCGTCTGCAAAGCGATCCCTACTACCGTTTTCAATCTTGGCAAGAATTGGCGATCGCCGGCGAGTTGGGGCTCAGGATCGAAGTCAACCAGGCCACAGTGGATGAGTGGTTGCGCCTGCCGGGGTTATCCATTCATCAAGCCCGACAACTGAAGGAGTTGAGCAACCTGGGGGTGCAATTTTTAGCCCTGGAGGACTTGGCGGCCGCCCTCAATGTCCCTGTGCAACAAATTAAGCCTTGGGAACCCATTCTTTCCTTTACCTATGCTGACCCAGACAGTCTACTAGCTCCACCAAAAATTCCCGTTAACCAAGCTGACCTTAACCAATTGCTCACTGTGCCCAACCTTTCCCCGGCGATCGCCACTGCCTTGTTACAAGAAAGGGAAACCAGGGGAGAATATCGTAACCTGGGGGACTTACAAAAACGCTTGGGATTACCGGTAGCACTGATTACCCAACTGCTTCACTATCTACAGTTCTAAAAAGTTCTAAAACCACTCTCAAACTAGCCAACATTTTGGACTGATCACTCCCTGAAGCCGGGAAAAACTCCATTATCTGGACCTTGGACTATATTGGACTAGGGAATCAACCCAAGTTAAACCATTTATCCCTTGCCCATCTCGACCCTTCCCTAACCTTTAGAGACTTGTTTCTGCAATTGTTTTAGACTGTCCTGCAAATTTCCCCCTGCCCCGGCTCGCTTGATCCATGCCCAATCCTCGACGCATTATCTTTGGTGATGTCCACGGCCATTTCGATGCCCTTACTAATTTGTTCGAGGCGATCGCCCCCAATGACCGGGATGGGGTTTACTTTGTCGGTGATTTGATTGACCGGGGGCCGGAAAGCGCTAAAGTGGTGGACTTCGTCATGGGCAACAAATACCATTGCCTGTTGGGCAACCATGAACAAATGATGTTGGATGCGGTGGGGGGCGTTAACTTTTCTCCTCAGTCACTCCACGCTTGGATTTATAGCGGCGGCAAATCAACCCTAGAGAGTTATGACCACCAGATTCCCCAAAGTCATGTGGACTGGATGCGTAATTTACCCCTCTATCTCGATTTGGGGGACGTTTGGCTAGTTCATGCCGGGGTGGATCCCCGCCTCCCCATCGAAGAGCAGGGAGAAGCCCAATTCTGTTGGATTAGGGACGAATTTCACCGCTACCCCTATCCCTATTTTGCCAATAAGTTAATTATCACCGGGCACACCATAACTTTCACCTTTGCCGATGTGGAGCCAGGCAAATTAGTTTCGGGTCCGGGTTGGTTGGATATTGACACTGGAGCCTATCACCCCAAAAGTGGCTGGCTCACGGCCCTAGAGCTGAATAACCAAGAAGTTTATCAAGCTCATATTTTCACCAACGAAGTCCGGCGTCTGTCCCTGGAAGATGCGGTGGTTGCCCTACCCCCCAAAAATTTCCATCGTTCCCGGCAAAAAGGGAAAAAAAGAGGTCTGCTGGGGTAACCTAAGCAGAAAAAATATTTGGTATATTTGCCGGATGCTTGCCAATGAAACACTTGACCGCAGTCGGCTAGAAAGAACCTCTGGTGGAGGTCAAGAAAATTAGCCGATTCTTTTTTTTACCAAGACCAACCAAAACTAAGCCCCAACTCGCTACTGCTGAAATTGGGGTTTTCCTGCGCCAAATCTTCGGCCAGGCCGGAAAGTATTTATTTTGGGAAAATGACTGATGACGGAGGTTCCCTAATCCAAGTTGAACTGGTTGCCCCGCTTATACTGCAGGTAGGCCGCCACAAACAGCCCCGCTAGGGTTACAGGAATCAGTCCAAGTACAATGCCGAGCAATAGGGGTTCGATCACAGGTTTTCTCCAAAGGGTTATTTATTATCTTTGCTATCCTACCAAAAATTCCCCCAGTGCTCCCTATCCAAAAAGCTTGCGGAAATTTCGACCACTGTGATAGTGTTATAAATCGTCAGGTAAACGGCTAGGGCTTGTAGCTTAGTGGATTAGAGCGCGTGGCTACGGACCACGAGGTCGGGGGTTCGAGTCCCTCCAAGCCCGTTTTTTGGCTTCACGCCGATTATTATCGCTGAACTGGGTTCCCCTAGTTGGACCCAGTTTTTTATTAATTTAGCTCCGGTATGTCCAGCTTGCTGGCTTGAAGACAGGATGTAGTGGACTGTGGATTTCCCAGGATTTCCTACTGCTGAACCAAAAATTACATCACCCCCAGAACCTAAAAGCTAAAATTAGAAGTATGAAGGTGAGTTTGATGCACCTGTGTTTTGCTAGGCCGCAGATATGGGGCAGGAGTTTCCACCATGGGCTACGGAAGGATTTTAGTCGCCTTAGACCGCTCTGAATTGGCCAAGGAAGTTTTACAGCAGGCAATCGCCCTGGCCCAGAAGGAATCTTCTCAGTTAATGCTGTTCTACTGTATTCCGGTGGACAGTCAAGATTTGAGTATTTACCCCAGCTTTTATGGGGAGGCAGCCATTGGCTTTTCCCAAGTAATTCAAGAGCATTTGGAAGAACGACAAACGGAGGCCCGGGAGTGGCTGCAATCCATCGTCCAAAAGGTGCAGGAAGATGGATTGCAATGTGAGTGGGATGTGAAAGTAGGGGAACCGGGGCGGTGGATTCGTGACATGGTCAAGAATTGGGATGCAGACTTAGTGGTGCTCGGTCGCCGGGGACTGAAGGGTTTAGCGGAGGTATTTTTAGGTAGTGTCAGTAGTTATGTCATTCACCATGTGCAATGCTCGGTGTTGATTGTCCAACATTAGCTAGATTGTCCCTTCACCCGCTGGAATTCTCCTGATTTTTTGATGACGAATTTACCCCATCACCCCGAGTCGGCATCGGCATCAAACCAAGACCGACAAATTTTTCTAGAGGCGATCGCCGGTAGGGAAAGAACTTTGGCCGATGTGATTGGCCAGGCAGGGGGGGATTTTCTCAAAGGAGAGTCTCCCGTACCTAAATTGATACAGCGAAAGACGGAGCTGAAATTATTTGTCAACGATCATTTGCGGGATTCCGAGGGGGCATTGTTGTTGGTGCTGCAAAATCGCATTGACGAAGCAGATGCTTTGATTAGTAAACACTTGGAGTTTCCCCTAATGGCGCTGAACACCATGGTGGAGCAGTTGCTAGATAATTCTGCCCTGTTGAAAGAAATTGTGCGTCAAGCGGATTTTCGTTGGGGACAAATCTATGGCGAACGACCCCATTTTGAAATTCCCGGTAAGCCCCCTGACCCGGATGACCCCTACACTGCGGCATCAGTCACAGTCCAGCTAAAAAATTTGCTTTTGGTTATTGCCGCCGAAAAGTCGAGAAGTCAAGACTTTTGATAGTCTTAAGTTGAGAGCCACCGTCGGTGGTCTTTGTCAGCCAAGGAAAAACACTTCATGGAAAAAATTTGGGTCAATGAACAGCTAGATCCCACAGGCATTATCTATGCTTGCATTGCTTGTTTGGACGAAGAAGCCGCCCAGGATTGCCATCGTTCTTGGCAGGAAAATCTGACCCCTGCCCAAAAAGCAGAAGGATGGACAGCGCAACTCCGCATAGTTGGCTCCTGGGATGATGTCCCTGTCAACGCCCTTAAGTTAAGTTTTTAGCCAAACTTTTCGGCTGTCCTAATCTTCAAAACTTTTCGTTGTTATAAGACTTAGAAACCTTTAATTTCTGCGTCAAAGAGCACAGTAACCAGGGCTTGACTTGACAACTTCATCATTTTGCAACAGTTGTTGCCCCTGTCAAAATTTTCCTTTGACCTGTTTTTGGTAAGCTGAAGAGTGGAGTTTTACCGGCAATTGCCCATGACTGTCGCCCCTCACCATCCCTTTAATCTGAGTATTGTTTGTAGACGTTTGCTCAGTTCTTTGTTTTTAAGCCTAGTACTGTTGGGTCTTAGCCCAGCCCCAGTCTTGGCGACTGGCGTTTACGATCTGCCAGTTTTGGCCCCTGCCTCTAAGACTTTTTTGGTGGATCAAGCAGAAGCCATCAGCCTGGCCAATGAAAACAGAATAAATGGCGATCTAAAAAAATTAGCCCAGTCCAGTGGGCAAGAAGCTCGGTTTGTGGTTATCCGCCGTTTGGATTTTGATGTTACCATCGACGGCTTTGTTAATGATCTGTTTGAACGCTGGTATCCCGATGAAACCAGCCAGAGTAATCAAACCCTATTAGTGCTAGATACCCTCACCAACAGCACTGCTTTGCGTCGGGGAGAGGCGGCGGAAGCCCTATTAACCGATGAGATGGTCGATAGTTTACTGCGGGAAACCCTGGCAGTCCCCCTTAAGGATGGGGCAAAGTATAACCAAGCGTTAATTGAAGCAAACAAACGTTTGGGCGCCATTTTGGCTGGACAACCGGACCCCGGCCCCCCAGTTCTGGAAGAAATTAGCTTGGAAGGAACTTTCACCACGGCGGAAGAAACCGACGATACCAGTGCCACCATTTGGGTAGTAGTGCTGTTGGCGTTGGCAACCCTAATTCCCATGGTGACTTACTTTTGGTACGTGGGCTTACCGGGACGGTGAACAATGAGCATTGCCTGGTAACAATAGTGATGTTGAATTTGATGAGTCGGACTTAACCGTGCCCCTAGTCAGTCAATCGGAGTTAGTCTCAGCGGCGATCGCCCATCGGGTGGTCAGTTTTCCCACGGACACAGTGCCGGCCTTGGCGGTGCGTCCAGAAAACTCAGGTTTAATTTATGAGCTTAAACAACGAGAAACTAGTAAACCATTGATTCTCATGGCGGCAACCGTGGAGCAAATTTTTCCTTACCTGGCAGGCAGTCAACGGGAAAGACAAGTGTGGCAGGCAATAATGGCAAAATATTGGCCCGGTGCGTTAACCCTAGTTTTGCCGTCCGGTGAGAAGTTGCCCCCGGAAATTAACCCTCGCCAAGACCGAACCATTGGGGTCCGCATTCCCGATCAGGCGATCGCCTTGGAAATTTTGCTGCAAACGGGCCCCTTGGCCACCACCAGTGCCAATTTATCGGGACAGCCCCCCCTGGAAAAGTTGGTCGATATTGCCGAAACTTTCCCTATTGTAAACTGCTTGGATTGTCTCAGTCTGGAGCAACAGGGACCAATTGGTAAAGGTCTGCCGTCCACCGTTGCCCAATGGGATGAAGCAAACGAAATCTTTCGAATTCTGCGCCAAGGAGAAGTTGTGTTGCAGGATTATTGACTTTTGATCTCCCCACGACAACAGACTGAAGCCCGAATGGAATCTAATTACTCTTCCAATTCAATCCCTGTTTGGTAAACAATAGACCGCCCTGGCACCGGATTGCTCCTATCCCGAAGAAATCTGGTGGGAAATTACGGCGACGGATGAGAAAAATGAGAATCCCAACGGCTTTCCCCCAATCCTCTCCGCCGCCACTCGCTGGCATTTTTGTTACAAAATACTTAACAAAATGCACGGTTCCCTCACCATTAATTGCGTCAATCCTATGCCAGACAAAGGTTACCATCACCTTGCCCACGGCGATCGGCAACCCCTAACAACCATCCACTAGACAAATTTGTTGCGGCAAGCTATTTACAAATTGTTACAATCTTGTTATGTTGGTTACATACATACAAAACCGGCTGACGAGCGAGGAAATCTCCGAACTCAACGCCAAGCCTTTCGAACCTTGACAAATACATAAGGAATTATAACCAAATGACAACGACTCTCCAACAGCGCGAAAGCGCTTCCTTGTGGGAACAGTTTTGTCAGTGGGTAACATCTACCAACAACCGGATTTATGTCGGTTGGTTCGGTACTCTGATGATCCCCACCCTCTTAACTGCCACCACCTGCTTCATCATTGCCTTCATCGCCGCTCCTCCCGTTGACATCGACGGTATCCGTGAGCCCGTTGCTGGTTCTTTGCTCTACGGTAACAACATCATTTCTGGTGCTGTTGTACCTTCTTCCAACGCCATTGGTCTGCACTTCTACCCCATCTGGGAAGCTGCTTCCCTAGATGAGTGGTTGTACAACGGTGGTCCTTACCAGTTGGTAGTATTCCACTTCCTCATCGGCATTTTCTGCTACATGGGTCGTCAGTGGGAACTTTCCTACCGCTTGGGTATGCGTCCTTGGATTTGTGTGGCTTACTCTGCCCCCGTATCCGCTGCCACCGCTGTATTCTTGATTTACCCCATTGGTCAAGGCTCCTTCTCTGATGGTATGCCCTTGGGTATTTCTGGTACCTTCAACTTCATGATCGTGTTCCAAGCTGAGCACAACATCTTGATGCACCCCTTCCACATGTTAGGTGTGGCTGGTGTGTTCGGTGGTTCTTTGTTCTCCGCCATGCACGGTTCCTTGGTAACCTCCTCCTTGGTGCGTGAAACCACCGAAGTTGAATCCCAAAACTACGGTTACAAATTCGGCCAAGAAGAAGAAACCTACAACATCGTTGCCGCCCACGGCTACTTTGGTCGGTTGATCTTCCAATATGCTTCTTTCAACAACAGCCGTTCCTTGCACTTCTTCTTGGGTGCTTGGCCTGTTATCGGCATCTGGTTCACTGCGATGGGTGTAAGCACCATGGCGTTCAACCTGAACGGTTTCAACTTCAACCAGTCCATCTTGGATAGCCAAGGTCGGGTAATCGGCACCTGGGCTGATGTGTTGAACCGTGCCAACATCGGTTTTGAAGTAATGCACGAACGCAATGCCCACAACTTCCCCCTCGACTTAGCTTCTGGGGAGCAAGCTCCTGTGGCTTTGACCGCTCCTGCTATCAATGGTTAATTCCTTGGTGTAATGCCAATTGAATAATCAGCGAATTGCACTCTCCTTTCCGGGGGGTGCTTTTTGCTTGGTTACTGTCCTTGAACACCGCTTAAGTTGACAACTATCTCTCCCTATCGCCACTCTTAGAAGGAGAGTATGCCGATTTACCATGGACAATCTCCGTCTCCACCCAGACACCATCCAAGAAATTAAGCAAAGAATAGACATTGTCGAAATTATCGGCGATTATGTTGTGCTGAAGAAAAGGGGACGGGATCACCTTGGTCTATGTCCTTTCCACGACGAAAAGTCACCGAGTTTTAGTGTCAGCCCAGCCAAGCAAATGTATTATTGTTTTGGTTGTGGGGCTGGGGGCAATGCCTTTAATTTCTTAATGGAACTGGGTAAACGTTCCTTTACGGATGTGGCTTTAGACTTGGCCCGCCGCTATCAAATACAAATTCAAACCCTAGAGCCGGAGCAAAAACAAGAATTACAACGGCAACTATCTCTGCGGGAGCAGCTCTATGAAATTATGGCGGTGGCGACTGGTTTTTATCACCATACTCTTTTTCAGCCCCAAGGACAGGAAGCTCTAACTTATTTACGTCAAAAACGTTGTTTATCTTCCACTACAATTCAAGAATTTCAGTTGGGTTATACCCCGGCTAGTTGGGAAACTCTTTATCGTTACTTGGTAGAGCAAAAACGTTATCCGGTAGCGGCAGTGGAACAGGCTGGTTTAATTAAGGCTCGCCAATCTGGTACTGGATATTATGATCAATTTCGCCATCGTTTAATGATTCCGATTCGGGATATTCAGGGTAGGGCGATTGCTTTTGGTAGCAGAACTTTAGGAAACGATGAGCCCAAATATCTCAATTCTCCAGAGACTTCTTTATTTCATAAAAGCAAGACTTTGTTTGGTTTAGACCAAGCTAAAACTGCTATTCAAAAAGTAGATGAAGCAATTTTAGTAGAGGGCTATTTTGATGTTATTGCCTTGCATGAAAGTGGTATTAAGCAAACGGTGGCGGCCTTGGGTACGGCCCTAAGTCGAGACCAGGTGCAAAGTTTGATGCGTTTTAGTCAATCAAAGCAAATTATTTTTAATTTTGATGCGGATAAAGCGGGCATTAATGCTACCCAACGGGCTATTCAGGAAATTGAGCCTTTGGTTTATAGTGGCCAAGTTAATTTACGTATTTTGAATTTACCAGCGGGGAAAGATGCTGATGAATTTATTCACAGCAGTCCTGAAAATAAAGAAATTTACCAAACTTTAGTTAAGCAGGCTCCCCTCTGGGTGGATTGGCAAGTTCAGCAATTGCTTAAGCAAAAAAATCTTAAAGATCCCCTTGATTTTGAACAGGTAGCCCGGGGTATGGTTGAGATTCTAAAACGTTTAACAGACCAAAATAAACGGGCTTACTATCTACAGTTGTGCGGAGAAATTTTGAGCCAGGGAGACAGTCGTCTAATTGGTTTGCAAGTTAATAATCTTTCCAGTCAACTCACTTATGGCGATCGCCCTGGACAAAATAGGTCTAGGCCTTGGCAGGCCAAGGATCCCACTAGTAGTTTGCTAGAGAAGGCAGAGGCTCTATTGTTGAAAATTTACCTCCACTGTCCCCAGGAACGGTCAACTATTGACCAAATATTGACAGAAAATGATCTTTTATTTAGCTTTGCTCACCATCGTTTACTGTGGCAAAAAATTGACCAGGTGCGGGAGCATTTTAATTTGGACTCCGACCCCGATAATCAGTTGCCCTTGTTAGTGCAATTAGCCTATCTGGAGCAGGAGGAGGACTTTAAGCCCGTCGAATCCCTGTTTCAACTGACGGAAACCAGCGAGGAAGAACTGTTTCAGGCTAATCTGCGAATCCCAGAGGCGATCGCTATTATGGAAAAAGTTCCCTGGGAAAATTATCAAAAGCATTGCTTTGGTAAACTGCAACAGTTGGATCCCTGCACCCAGGCAGAAGATTTTCGTTATTATCAACAGCAATGGCAAAAGGCCCGACAAGAAATTCAACGGCTGGAGAGTCAACGACTGAACCCACCGGTCAATTGATGGATTTATTGCCTGAGTCTCACCCTAGGGAGAAATTGCAATTTTTCCCATACTCCCGTCTTCTATGGCGGGATAAAATCTGGTCTGACCACAAGCCTAACCAGGTAGAGAACCGAATTTTCTCTAGTCTAGCCCGTCAGGAAAGAACGGCTATAGCCTTCCAGAATAAGGACTTTGAGGCAAAATTGGGGCAGGAAATAACCAAACTTTATTTTTTGTTACAAAAATCGTGTTCCATGTTACAATTTTTTATACAGAAATCAAGGACTGCGCGAGTTGGGAAACCGCCACTGAGATTTCCTCAAGCAACAACAACATTTGGTGGAGTCAGGGAGAGTTTCTCTGACTCTTTTTGGTTAACAGGTAACTGCCTTAATTTTTTTCTAGTTGTTCCTGTTTATCGTGCAAATTTTGCTTGGATTGTACCAGGGGTAAGCGATTGGGGGCATCGACCATCATCTCGTCAAATTTTTCTACCAGTTCCCCCGGATAGGTTTCCAAAATGCGGGTGGAAAGGGAAATGCGATTTTTATACTCGTCAATTTCCTGGACATAGACACTGATGGCTTGGCCAAACGTGAACAGGGTATTGAGAGAATCGACCCTAGTACCACTGACTTGGCTGACATGGAGTAGCCCCGTTACCCCTTCAATTTCTACAAACACGCCATAGGGCTGGATTTTGGCCACTTTGCCTTCGTAGATATTGCCCGCCGCAATTTTGCCCATGGATTCAGCCTGTTGAATGCGACGCTGGGTCAACACCAATTTATTGTTATCCCGGTTAGCCTCAAGGATATGGGCTTTCAGCACTTGCCCCACCAGGGCCTCCATATTGTCTTTGTGCATGAGGTGCGACCGGGGAATAAAACCGCGCAATCCTTCCACATCCCCGACGACACCGCCCTTATTGGTGCCAGTGATAACCATTTCTAGGGTTTTGCCACTCTCCTCCAACTCTGCCAAATTTTCCCAAGATTGCTGGATTTGCAACTGACGCCGGGAAAGCCTTACTTGCCCTTCATCATTTTGCTCACTGGTGACGAGGAAATCCCAAGCACTGTCGAGGGGAAAACTTTCCTCAATCTCTGCGTGGGGCCTTAATCCTAATTCCTGCAGAGGGACAAAGCCAGGGGATTTACCACCAAAATCCACATAAACTCCCTCGTTAGCGTGCTGGCAGACTTTGCCATGGACGGTTTGGCCTTTCTCAGCATGGTAATCGTGTTTGTCTAGGGCTTTGGCAAATTCGTCAAGGGAAAAGGCTGCACTGTTGGGGGAAGAAGGCATACGAGGACAGATTGAAAAATCAGTTTGAATGCCTTATTCTAGCAGGATTGCTTGGGACTTTCGTGACGAGCTAGTTCCAGTTTGGGACTACCCTTGCCTGGGTGAGATCAGTTTTTTGCCTTTACCTTTACCACTGTCGTTGGCTTGCTAATGAGCGCTCTTTCTTCCCATAGTCAAGCATTATCTGTGCTTCGTACTACCCCGATCAATTTCAACCATTGGTATGTGGTGGCCCAGGCGGGGGAATTGGGCCAGGGACCGCTGGGAGTTATTCTTTGGGAAAAGCAGATCGCTATTTATCGGGATCAGGAGGGCCAGGTGCGGGCGGTGGAGGATCGTTGTCCCCATCGTCAGGTGAAATTGAGTGAAGGGAAGGTGTTGGGCAATAATTTAGAGTGTGCTTACCATGGCTGGCAGTTTGATACCCAGGGTCATTGTACGAAGATTCCGTACTTTAGCGAAGCTCAAAAACTTCCTCCTTGTCGTTTGCGCACCTATCCTGTGCAGGAAAAAGATGGGTTTATTTGGCTTTATCCAGGCGATTTAGATTATCTTGCTAGCCATGGACCGGAACCCTTGGCCATACCGGAGTGGCACCATTTAAACTACATTGGTAGCTTTGCCGCCTTTGATTGTCCTGGTCACTTTTCCTATTTGATCGAAAATTTAATGGATATGCACCATGGGCATTTGCATGATAATTACCAGGCTTGGGCCTCCGCTTCCCTACGACAAATTGAAACTAGTGGCGATCGGGTAGTGGTGGACTACGACGCCCAAAGTTATTACAAAATTGATAAAATCTGGTCCATTTCCCAACTATTCTTCCCAGCCCTACGGCGATTGCATCCAGAAAATTTACGGGTGAGCTATATTTATCCCCATTGGTCATCTACGTTGGGGGCAGACTTTAAAATTTACTGCCTATTTTGTCCTGTTTCTCCTAATCAAACCAAAGCTTATTTAGTTCATTTTACTTCCCTAGAAGCTTTTCCTAAACTGCATAAATTACCCATTGCCTTTAGAAGTTTTTTGAAAAATTGGTTATCCGGAACAGCCCGGCCTTTGCTGGAGGGGTTGATTGACCAAGATATTCGCATGATTACCCAGGAACAAGCAGCGTTTGAACAAAATCCCGATCGCCAAAATGTGGAAGTTAACCCAGCCCTAGCTAAGGTACAGCAATTAATTCGTCAACAGGCCTCGGAGAGTGCATGACTTCTTTAATTAGACTAATCGGGGTTAGCACCACGGACTTAACCGGCTCCACCGTTTTACTTAATAATATTTCTCTCCACATTGACCATGGACAAATTATTGGTCTGCAAGGGCGATCGGGGGCAGGTAAAACTACATTGCTACGGCTATTAAATCGACTTCAGGAAATAAGTCAAGGTACTATCTTTTATAATGAAAAAGCTTTAAATAAATACCCAATTCAGCAACTGCGTCAAGAAATAGTTTTAGTGCCCCAGGAGCCAAAACTTTTAGGTATGACAGTGGAAGAAAGCTTAATTTATCCCCTAGAATTACAGAAAGTCAGCAAAACAGAATGTCAACGGCGACGGATTCGAGCCTGTGATATTTGGGAAATTCCCAGTGATTGGCTAGACCGCAACGAGTTACAGCTTTCTGTGGGGCAAAGGCAATTGGTTACCCTGGTGCGAGCCACCATGTTAAGTCCCCGGATTCTTCTGTTGGATGAACCTACTTCGGCCCTTGATCCGGCCCTAGCTCAAAGGGTTTTGACCCAGCTAAAATTGATAAACCAAGAGAATGGCACCACCATGGTTATGGTTAACCACACACCGAAATATTTAGAAAGTTTTTGTCAACGTATTTTTACCCTTAACCAAGGACAATTAGGACAGGAAATTACTCTCAAAAAAAATTAGCTTGCTTGAAATTTAACCGCCAGTAAAGTAATGTCATCAAACTGCTCCGCTTCCCCCATATGCTCGCCCAGGGAATTTTTGATATTAAGCATTAACTGGTCAACGGAATTAAACTGACTACCTAGGGCTTCTAATAGTTTTTCCTTGCCAAAGAAATTGCCTGCAGGTGATTTAGCTTCCGTTACACCATCGGTATAGGACAACAATAAATCCCCCGGTTCTAAAATTACTGCCCCCGTCTTAAATTCCAAATCCGGCAACATCCCCACTGCTGGCCCAGTAGAAGTTAATTTGGCTTTTAATTGATGGTTAGCGTCAACAATAAAAACTGGTTCGTGACCACCATTAATATAAGATAATTTTCCTGTGCTAGGCTCTAGAATACCAAAGAAAATTGTCGCAAACATACTAGCTTCGCTGTGGTTAAAAGCGACGTAATTATTGATTAATTTAATAGACTCCAATGGTTCAAAATTAACGCCATCCAGCAAATCGTTTAGGTTGATTTTTAGATCTTGGCCGCCAGGTAAATTAAAGGAAGGATTGATTAAACCATCCAGGGCCGCTTGCCCCGAAAAAATACGAATTAAACTGCGAAATAGTCCCATAAATAATGCCGCTCCTACCCCTTTGTCGCAAACGTCTGCCACTACCACCCCCAGGCGATCGCCTGGAAGCTCGAACAAATCATAAAAATCCCCAGCCAGTTGTTGAGCAGGACTAAAGTAAGCGGTAAATTCCCATCCTTTCCTAGTTAATAAATGGGCTGGCAAAAAATTCTTTTGCATTTGCCTACCTTTCTCTAGCTCCTTGGCCATTATTTTTGAAAGGGCTTCCACCTGTTGGGTGTATAATTTTTCTTGATCCCGTAAACGCTTTTTTTCTAAGGAAGAACCAATGCGGGCTTTGAGCAACACTGGATCAAAAGGCTTGGGCAAAAAGTCCTCTGCTCCCATTTCAATGCAACGAATAATACTTTGAAATTCATCTAAAGCTGAAACAATAATGACCGGAATATGCTGAAACTCTACACTGGTTTTTAAATATTCTAAAAACTGGTCTCCATTAGTCTCCGGCATTAACAGATCCAGCAAGATTAGATCATAACTCTGACTTTCGAGGAGGTTCAATGCTTCCTTCGCACTTAAACAAGTGGTAACTGTATGACCTTTACGGGTTAAGTGCTGAAAAAATAAATCTAAATTGCTAGGACTATCATCTACCACTAAAATTTTTCCCGTTAGCAGTTCCCTTCCCTCAATACTATTAGTTTTGATGCTACCCAAAATTATTTCGTTGGTAGTTGAGGAAGATGCAGAAGTTAATTGAGGAGATAAATCGGCTTCGTGAACAGGATTTAATGACTCTAAAAAATTAGTGAAAATCGATTCAATATTATTCACTAATCCCTGTAAGCGCAAGGCCGCTAATTCTATTTTTTTAATGTCTTCAGTAAGGCCGAGTTGATTAACACATTCCTCTGCTTTGAGTAAATTATTACAGGAAAGAATAATTTTAGTAATAGAAGAATTAGTGCTATGGGGAATAGTGGAAAAAAGCTTATGAAAATCCGACTTCTCTTCTCCGTCAGAATGCTTAACAAATAAGTTGATAGCTTCAAGTAATTTTTGTGCCTCTACTAGTAATGCATCTAATTCTTCTGCTAGGGGGGAGTTGGCATCCGTGAGCTCTTCTTGAACCATTTCTCCGTAGCCAACAATTGCATTAATGGGAGTTCTGAGTTCATGACGAATGAAAGCAGTAGCGCTTTCTATATCAACTGACTTAATAGAATGATTCATCATCTACCAAAGAAATTATGGTTAATCAAGCTAGTTTTACAGACTATTTTAGTTTTTGCCAATGATTAAGCGATTATCAAAACTTATCGAAACCCTTAAATACTGTACCTGAGCTTTTTAACAAAGATTAATTCAATTTGACTTAATTATTATTAAATTAAGCTATAATCTCTTTTGAATTACTTCAGCTCCTAATGATAAATTTTTCTGTAAAAACTATTGATAAATGGCTCGATCAGAAAGATAAAAGCCAATAATATTTTAATTAATTAATACCTCTATTTTTTGCAATAGGCGCTTAATTTCAATCGGCTTGGTATCATAGTCGTCACAGCCGGCGGCGATCGCCCTCTCTCGATCACTAGCCATGGCATGGGCGGTTAGGGCAATGATGGGAATGTGAGCCCCATCAGGATGACTTTTAATTTGCTTAGTAGCAGTCCAGCCATCCATGACCGGCAAACTCATGTCCATGAGGATAAGTTGGGGAGACTCTGAGATAGCCATGGTCACTGCCTGTTCACCGTCAACAGCCATTACTACTTCATATCCCTTGCGCCCCAAACGACGGGATAGCATGTCACGATTCATTTCATTGTCTTCAACCAGGAGAATCTTAGTCATAGATTCAATACTGAACAGTTGTTAGAATTATAGCAATAGCTGTCCTGTTTTATCCCCAACTAAATTGTTAATCTTTGCCACAAAGTTTATCTAAACAAAAAATGTTCCCTCACTAATTCAATCTTCGGGTGACAGCTTGGTGTTATTTCCATCAAAATCTTCAATAATTGTATATTAGTGATTTTTAACCATGGTCTCAATTATCAAGTCAGTGCGAAGAAGTCTGTTGCTGAAGTTCGTGCTTTCCTATTTTTGTCTTTCCAGCGTGGTAGTGGCATCAATTTTTTTAGTTGCTAACTATAGGGCAGTTAAGGGCATAGAGAATCAAACATTCCAACGTTTAACTATTTCCAATAATCTGAAGGAATATCAACTAGAGCAATGGATGGAAAGTCAGAAAGATATACTCTTTCTGCTGAGCGAAATCAATAGCATTCAAATGGGAATTGAAATGCTTAAAAATATAACCAACGACGGTTCTGACTATAAGGCCGCCCAGCAAATTTTAATTGACGAGTTGCAAGAAATTAATCTTTTTCTTCCCCATGTTGAAACTATTAACATTCTCAACACTGGTGGTATTGTAGTGGCCTCTACTGACTTAGCTGAAATCGGTGTCTACAAGGGTATTGGAAATCAGACCACTTATTTTGCCAATATTAATTCTGATTTTAAAACTGTACCAAATTTCTATTTTTCTAAAGTTTATAATCGTCCCAGTATGACTTTTGCTACTAGCATAAAGCATGATCTAACGAAGGAAAGAATTGGTTATTTGAGTATAGATATAAATTTGAATGCCGTTGATGACTTAATTCGTAAGCGCACGGGATTAGGAGATACGGGAGAAACATTTTTGGTTGGAGAAATAAATAATCAAGTTTCGTTTATTGCGGCAGATGAAAATAAAAATTCGACTGCCAATGCCCCCAAGCCAAATTTTAATACCCTAGGAATAAATTCGGTGATGGCCGGCAATAGTGGTCAAGGCACCTATGTTAATTACGCCGGCACGCCCGTGTTGGGAGTATACCAGTGGATAGATAAATATAATTTAGCTTTAATTACTGAAATTAGTGAAGTAGAAGCATTAGAGTCGGCTCGAAGATTTACCCGCATGTTAGTTTTGGTGGGATTGGTGAGCACGGCTTTACTTTTAATTGCGGTTTATCTACTATCTATCAAAATAACCAGACCAATTTTGCTAATTACCAAAGCTGCCACCGATATATCTTCTGGCGATCGGGGAGCTAGGGCCCCGGTGTTGGGAGAAGATGAATTGGGCATTCTAGCCAAGTCCTTTAATATGATGACTAATGAGTTGCGAGAATCCTATTTCAGTTTACAGAAAAAAAATCAAGAATTGGAGTTAACCCAAAAACAGTTAGCGGTGGCTAATTCTTGTTTAGAAGAAAAAGTTCAACAAAGAACTGAAGAATTAGAAAATACGGTTAAAGCTTTGGAATTGGCCAGTTCAGAGGCCGAAGCTGCCAATGCCACGAAAAGTATTTTTCTCGCTAATATGAGCCATGAATTGAGGACTCCCCTGAACGCGATCATTGGTTATAGTGAAATGTTAATTGAGGAAGCTGAAGATTTGGAATCAGAGGGATTGGTACCGGATTTAGACAAGATTTTGCGTTCTGGGAAGGCTTTGTTGACTTTAATCAATGATTTGCTAGACATCTCCAAGATTGAAGCAGGGAAAATGGACCTCTATCTAGAAACTTTTAATCTCAATGAACTAATCGCAGGTATTCTTGATACTATTAATCCTTTGATCAAAAACAATAATAATAAATTAGAAGTGGAAATTTCTCTGGAATCGGCAGAAATGTATGGAGATTTGGTAAAAGTACGGCAAGGGGTGTTAAACCTGCTCAGTAATGCCAGCAAATTCACCAAAGAAGGGGTTATCAGCTTCATAGTCAAAGAATTTAAAGTAGACGAAAAGGATTGGCTTTCTTTTCAAGTCAAAGATACGGGAATTGGCATGACTGAAGAACAAATGTCGAAATTGTTTCAGCCCTTCACCCAGGCAGACTCTTCCACTACCCGTAAATATGGTGGCACTGGCCTAGGTTTGGCTATTACCCGTAAATTTTGTCAGATGATGGGGGGAGATATTTATCTAACTAGTGAAATGGGAATTGGTTCTACTTTTACTATCAAATTACCCAAACATGTCCAGTTAAATTCTGTCCAAAATGATTGATTTTCATCATTTTTTTGATCACGTTTAAAATTTGTTCATGACTATGGTGATAGGGGGAGGAAATTTTCCTTGCCAATGTTGCAGTCGGTTTGCTAGTATCCAATCCAATTACCTTATTACCTTGGGATCTGCCCAGAGCACCAAAGGACTTTATGCCAGCTGGAGAAAAATATTAATGGTTAGTTCGGGGTCAAAATGGTGACTGCTAAAAATTCTAATAGAAAGGGGTCTGGTAGCCATAATGGCAAAAAATCCCCCCGCAAAGGTAGATTCCAGGGCGGTAAATGGTTATTAACGGGTTTCGCTTTAACGGCGATCGCCTTGGTGTCGGCAGGGGCTGGTTCTTTGTTGGCCATGTATTCAACTCCTTTGGGTCAGAGCAGACTTACGCCAGAGCAGGCGGCGGTATTTGGTCAGAAAAAGGCAGTTTCCTACAAAAATCTCAATATTCCCCAACTTAGTCGCCCCATTAATGTGTTGGTGCTGGGCACCAAGGTGTTAACTTCTGAAGAGCCCGACCCCAGTCAGCCTAACCCCGGTTACCATGCGTTGGTCAATTCAGTGGAAGGCCTCACCGATACGATGGTGTTGATTCGCCTTGATCCGAAGGAAAAATCCCTGGTGGTGCTATCCATTCCTAGGGATACCAGGGTGGAAATTCCCGGCTACAACGGAGCTCGGAAAATCAATCAGGCCAATGCCTTGGGAGGGCCAGCCCTGGCGGCTATGACGGTGACGGATTTACTTGGGGATGTGCCCATCGACCGTTATATCCGGGTCAATGTACAGGCGGTGGAAAAATTAATTGATGCCCTGGGGGGAGTAGACGTATATGTACCCCGGGACATGAAATATCAGGATGATAGTCAGCGTTTGTATATCAATCTCAAGGAGGGACAACAGCGTTTAGACGGGGAAAAGGCTCTACAAATGTTGCGATTCCGCCACGATGCCCTGGGGGATATTGGCCGCATTCAAAGACAGCAAATAGTTATGCGGGCGGTGGTAGAACAAGCCCTCAAACCCCAAACTATTCTGAGGATACCGGACATTGTCAAAATTCTGCAGTCCAACATTGACACTAACCTCAATATGGAGGAGTTAGTGGCGATCGCCGGTTTTTCGGCCCAAATTCCTAGGGAAGACGTCAAAATGTTGATGTTGCCGGGGGATTTTAATGGCACCGGCCGCACCAACATTAGTTACTGGTTACCCCACCAGCGCAAAATCCAGGAAATGACGGAGGAGTATTTTGGGGCCATGGCCCCTAATTCTTGGTTATGGGATATGGAAATGGAGCCAGATTTAACTACCCTCGACCCCTATGCCCTCCGCATTGCCATCCAGGACAGTACCGATCGCCCTCAGGCAGTGGAGGCTTTGGTAAAAGAGTTGGAAACTGCTGGCTACAGCCGCATCAACGTAGTCAGTGCCCTTTCCCAGCCCTTACAAACCACCAGGGTAATTGCCCAACAAGGCGATCATTTGGGGGCCAGGCAAGTGCGTAATAGTATTGGTCTGGGGGAAGTTTTAGTGGATAGCAATGGTTATCTAATCTCCGACGTAACCATCCAAATCGGCGCTGATTGGCAATAGGAAATTCCGGCGACATATTTTTGTTAAAATTCAGTCACAATCAGTTTGTGCACAATTCACCATAAAATCCTGCTTAATTAGGAGAACCACATTAAATGTTAAAAAAATTGTTTGGCGCTAAAAAAGAATTTTACGTCCAGCTAGATGAAAATCAAGCTCCGGCCAAGGTGGAAGAAGCCGACGTGGCGATCGTGAAATCGGAGGTAGCTCCGGTGGAAACCCCAGCCCCCACCCCTTCGAAAAAAACTTCCATTAAGAAAAAGTCCGCTGCCAAAGCCGAGGCTCCAGTGGAAACTCCTGCCCCAGTGGCTCCGGCTCCTAAGGCCAAAGTTGATCCCAGCCAAGTGGCGTTTGCCAGTGGTGATCCCATTCCCCAAAATGTAGCCCGTCGTGCCCCTGGCCCCAGTTTGAATCGTTTCAAGGAAATGGCTCGCCAAGTTAAGGTTAAACGCTAAAAAATCCACTAATTTACCGTTTTATAGTCAATTAGGCTAAGTTCGGAGCGACAGCGGCTGACAAAATGCTTGTATATAAGCAATTCAAGTCTACGAAAGCATACCTGTCTTAATTAAATTTGGCACAATCTTGGCCCAGCCATTTGGGGGATAGGATCCCTCTCCACTGCTTGTGATAATGATCACAGGCATTTTTTTGTTTTTCAGATTCGGAATTTGTTGGTAAAGTTTTAGTTTTTTCTCTCAATCAAACCACTAAAGCTCCAGTAATACCGGGGAAATTTTATCTAGTTTCCCGCCAAACTAGGTGCAATCGGAGAGCTTGTAAAACAGCATCTCAGCCAACGGAACAAAAATCCGCCGTAGAAAACTACCAATGGACAGGGGAATTGAACAGACTCATCCAGCATTTGCCTTCAGATCCAGTGGCGCAGCAGACTGGGAGATGTAAACCTTAGCATTTCTTGATAAAACCTTGCAATCCAGGCCAGGCGATAATTTTTCCCCTTTGGAAACTATGGGGTAGCAATGGAAACTGTCTTGTCAGGGGTCGGAAGATTGGACAGGATAAAAAGCAACATCGAACTTTTTCTTGGGCTTTTCAGTTTCCTAAACCCAGTTGAATTCCTTGGCTTTAAACCTTAACCTTTAACATTTTCCTATTCATCACCGATGGTATCCACCCCCCTGCCTACCCAGCTAGAAACCATTCGCCCCGGCATCAAAGCTCCAGTGAAGGAAACTCTCCTCACCCCCCGCTTCTACACCACCGATTTTGATAAAGTCGCCAATATGGTGTTGAACCTCCAGGATGAAGAAATTGAAGCGGCGTTGGAGGAATTACGAGCTGATTACAATCGTCACCACTTTGTCCGTAATGATGATTTTAAGCGTAGTTTTGACCACATTGACGGAGCCACTCGTTTAGCGTTTATCGACTTTTTAGAACGGTCTTGTACCTCAGAGTTTTCTGGTTTTCTTCTGTTTAAAGAATTGTCCCGCCGTCTTAAGGGTCGCAGTCCCAAGCTGGCAGAGGCTTTTCATCTTCTAGCTAGGGATGAGGCACGCCATGCCGGTTTTATTAACAAAGCTATGGCAGATTTTGGAATTTCCCTCGATTTGCGTTATTTAACTCAAAAAAGAACCTATACTTTCTTTCCGCCGGAGTGGGTAATTTACACGGTTTATTTATCAGAAAAAATTGGTTACTGGCGTTATATTTTGATGTTTCGCCATTTAGAAAAAAATCCAGACCACAATATTTATCCCCTGTTTAATTATTTTGAATGTTGGTGTCAGGATGAAAATCGCCACGGAGACTTTTTCAAAGCTTTACTCCGCTCCCAAACAGCTCTGTGGAAAACTTGGCAATCTCGACTTTGGTCCCGCTTTTTCTTACTAACAGTATTTGTCACCCATACCCTAACGGTATTTGAACGGGGCGATTTTTATGAATCCGTTGGTCTAAACGCTAGGCAATATAACGTTGATGTGGTTAAAAACACCAACGAGACGGCGGCCCGGGCCTTTCCAGAAGTGTTGGACACGGATAATCCTAAATTTTTCCCCCGCCTAGAAGCCTGTGCCAGTGCTAACGAAAAACTAACGGCGATCGCCAACGGTAAAGCTCCGAAACTGGTCAAATTTTGTCAAAAAATGCCGTGGATTGCCGTGATTGTCTGGCAAATGCTCTGCATCTTTCTGCAAAAGCCAGTGGACGCAGAAACCCGCCGGGGTATGGTGTGCTAGTTTAATCGCTTTTTAACTTACTCCAATTGTTTACTAATTACTGCTAATTTCCTTTGGTAAAAACCATGACTAACCTTGCGCAAAAACTCCGCCACGGTACCCAACAATCCCACACTTTGGCAGAAAATACTGCCTACATGAAATGCTTTTTAAAAGGCATTGTGGAGCGGGAACCTTTTCGGCAATTATTAGCCAATTTATATTATGTTTACAACACCCTAGAAACAGCCCTGAGGGAGCATCGGGACAATCAAATCATTAGTGCTATTTATTTTCCTGAATTAAACCGCACTGATAAATTAGCCAAAGATTTAGCCTACTATTACGGTGCCAATTGGCAACAGGAAATTCAACCTACCCCCTGCGGTAAAATTTATGTTGATCGCCTGAAAACCTTAGCCGAAAGTGATCCTGCATTGCTCATTGCCCATTGTTACACTCGCTATCTGGGGGATTTATCCGGTGGCCAGAGCTTGAAAAATATTATCCGTTCTGCGTTGCAATTGCCGGGGGGAGAGGGCACTGCCATGTACGAATTTGACAGTTTGCCTACCCCAGGTGATCGCCGTCAATTTAAGGAAATTTACCGGGATGTGCTGAATAGTTTGTCCTTAGATGAAGCCACCATGAACCGTATTGTTGAAGAAGCCAATTACGCTTTCTCCCTTAATCGGGACGTGATGCACGATCTAGAAGATTTAATCCGAAAGGCGATCGGTGAGCACACATTTGACTTGTTAACCCGTCAGGATCGCCCCGGAAGTACGGAAGCTCGGAGTACCAGTGGTCATCCCGTCGCCCTCATGGTGGGGGAATAAATTAAACGGGGAAATTAAGAGAGTATTTAAGCTAAAGTAAACACTCTCTTTGACAATTTTTTCTAGATAAAAGCTAGACAAAAGGTTAATCAAATACGAGTTGTTTTAGTAACATTGTTGTTGTTGCTTAAATTTTCAACTCAATATTTGGTTGATTTAAGAAAATTAGCAAAATAATTTCTCCAGGGTTAGAGCCAAGAGAAAACATTTTAAATACCTCGATAAAAATCCATTTAAATAATCCCGATAACATCCAAAATTTATGACTACCATCTTTCCTGCTGTTGAATTTAGTGCTGAATTATTAAACAAATATAATCAAGGTATTCCTCGCTACACCAGCTATCCTCCGGCCACAGAGCTAAGCCCCGCATTTGATCCTAGTGATTTTGGGACGGCGATCAACTTGGGCAACTACAAAAAAACACCCTTATCTCTCTATTGTCACATTCCTTTCTGTGCGAAGGCTTGTTACTTTTGCGGTTGTAATACCATCATCACCCAACACAAACCAGCGGTGGAGCCCTATCTGAAAGCGGTTGCTAAACAAATTGCCCTGGTGGCTCCTTTAGTTGACCGACAAAGACAAGTGCAGCAACTCCACTGGGGCGGTGGCACTCCTAATTATTTGACCCTGAAACAAGCGGAATTTTTATTCAATACCATCACTGATGCCTTTCCATTGGCAAAAAATGCGGAAGTTTCCATTGAAGTTAACCCCTGTTATGTTGATAAGGATTATATTTTCGCCCTACGCCAACTAGGTTTTAATCGCATTAGTTTTGGTATCCAAGATTTCAATCCCCAAGTTCAGGAAGCAGTCAATCGCATCCAGCCGGAAGCAATGTTATTCCAAGTCATGGACTGGATTCGGGAAGCTAATTTTGAGAGCGTTAATGTGGATTTAATTTATGGTTTGCCCTATCAAACCTTGGGCACATTTCGGGAAACTTTACATAAAACAGCCCAACTTAACCCAGACCGCATTGCTGTATTTAATTTTGCCTATGTGCCTTGGCTCAAGCCAGTACAGAAAAAAATGCCGGAAGCGGCCCTCCCCCCAGCGGCAGAAAAGTTAAAAATTATGCAAACTACCATTGCTGACCTCACCAATCAGGGTTACGTTTTCATTGGTATGGATCACTTTGCTAAACCTGATGACGAGTTGGCGATCGCCCAACAGCAAGGAAAATTACATCGTAACTTCCAGGGTTATACTACCCAACCAGAGTCCGATTTGCTCGGCTTTGGCATTACTTCCATCAGTATGTTGCAGGATGTGTATGCTCAAAATCATAAAACGTTAAAAGCTTTTTATAATGCCCTGGATCAAGAAGCAATGCCCATAGAAAAAGGCTTTAAATTGAGCCAAGATGATTTGGTTCGTCGCACTGTCATTAAAGAATTAATGTGCCAATTTAAGTTGTCTGCCCAGGAGTTAGAGGACAAGTATAATTTAGGCTTTGACTGTGATTTTAATGACTATTTTGCCAAGGAACTAGCTGCTCTGGATGCTCTGGAAGCGGATGGTTTGCTCAGTAGGTTGGGGGATGGCTTAGAAGTTACCCCCCGGGGGAGGATTTTAATTCGTAATATTGCTGCTGTGTTTGATGCCTACCTACAAAATAATTCACAACAACAGATGTTTTCTCGGGCAATTTAAGGACATTTTTTCATTGGGTAAGCTATAATCGAGCCAGCTAGAAGAACTAGCAGATAGACATTTAATTCGCCTCCTTATTTACCTCCGCTGCTCCATCCATTTCTTCTTGGAGTTGGAAAAAACGGGGGTAAATTTTTTCAGAAAAGAAGAGAGTACCAGCGGTCACGCAAAATGGAATGGTGACGAGATTAACTAGGGGAATACTTACCCAAACTAGGCTGGCTAGGGCAAACCCAGCGCTGAGGGGTAAACATTGAAAAATTATTAATAGTTTACGACGAAATTTGAGGCGACGACGTTCTAAAGGGGGATCAAAAAAATCGATGCAAGTTAATAAAGATGTAGAACTAATCCCTACAATGGTGGCTACGGGGGTACCAAAGGCGGGTATCAAGTTAGAGGCAAAACCCACAGCAGTGAAAATGATTAGTAAGACTAATTTTTTTAGCTCAAAGGCTAGGGCTCGCTTGACTTCTTGTAGCACTCCCACTTCTTGCACTGTTAACTTACCCAGCAGTTTTTTTTCTAATTCTTCTGATAATCTACCGTACCAGGGAGAGCCCAGTAGTCCTCCCACTTGCGAGAGTAAAAAACCCGCAATGATGAGCAGTAAAAGCCGCACTAACCAGATATAAAGGAAAAAGATAACTTGCAATATTGGTAAAATGTAGGGCACGATCTGGGGAATACGTTGCTCTAAAATTTCTACCCATTGCTGGGCGTAACTACGGAGAATATCGACGCTGTCATTACCAAAGTTTAGTAACTGCCAGTAAAGCAATATGCCCAAGCTAATATTAATAATCAAAGGAATAATAATATAAATAGCTAATTCGGGAGATTGACGTAAAATTTTAAATGTACGTAGTGGGTAGGCAAGACCTTTAAAAAATTCCATAACTATTCATCAATTAATGATTATAAAGCTTAGTATTCTATAGAAAAATTAGATGGGATTACTAACCTGATTTTTCATAATCGTGGCTAGGATTTTAGTCTTTTTTTACCCCATCCAGTGCCGCCAGTAGCGCCTTCGCTTTTTGTAGCGACTCCAGCCATTCTTTGGTGGGATCACTATCCGCCACAATGCCAGCTCCCACCTGTCCTATCACTTGCCCAGGGGTAAATAGAAGGGTACGAATGAGAATATTTAGATCTAAGTTACCCCGTTGATCCCAATAGCCACAGGAACCATAAAATAAACTGCGTCGTACTGGTTCTAATTCTTCGATAACTTCTAAACAACGCACTTTGGGACAACCGGTAATAGTACCACCGGGAAACAAAGCTTTGACCAAATCTACCCCCGTTTTGCCCGGTTGCAAAATGCCCCGCACATTGCTGACCAAATGGGAGACATGGCTATAGCGTTCGATCGCCAATAACTCATCTACTTCTACCGTTCCCCAGGTGCAGACCCGCCCGAGGTCGTTGCGCTCCAAATCCACCAACATAATATGTTCTGCCAACTCCTTTGTGTTGACTAGTAATTCCTGTAATAATTGCTCGTCCTCCGCCAAATTTTTGCCCCTTGCCCTAGTACCAGCAATGGGTCTGGTTTGGGCCACGTTGCCTTCTAACTTAACTAATCTTTCTGGTGAGCAACTCACCACATCTCCCCACGGCGATCGCCAATAACTAGCGAAGGGAGAAGGATTAATTGCTTGTAATCGCCGATAAATTTGCCAACTGTTAAGCTGGGCATCACTCTGGGCAATGAAACGTAAGGTTAGGTTGGCCTGAAAAATATCCCCTGCCTTAATGTATTGTTGGGCTTGGTTGACCATGGTTTCATACTGATCTTGGTCAGTGGTATAGGTCAAATTTAAGAAGGGCACTTGAGGCGATGCAATGGGGTTAATACTTTTTGATAATCGGGTTTGAAAAACTTTAGCTTGAGCTTGATTGGTAGTGGCTAGCCACAATAGTTGTTCCCGATGGTCTAAGACTGCAAAATCTTCAGGTTCGTACCAATAGGCCACGGGAAAAGGCAAATGATCCGGGCGCAGGTAAGGTAAAGTTTCAATCGCCCAAGCGGTGTCATAACCTAACCACCCCAACCAGCCGCCGTGGAAAGGTAAATGGTCTGGTACAGTTTTGGGCGCACCACCACACCGAGGTAGCTGATGTAAGAAGCTAAAAATTTGCCCAGGGCTAGGAGTCCATAATTTCCCAGGGCGAGGCTCACCAGCACAGATGGAATAACGGCCTAAATGGGGATAGTCCGGCGACGGCGGATAGGGACTTTCCAGTAGGGTGGCGATGGATTGATGGCCAAATAATTGACTAAAAACTTCGCTGCCAGTGCGACCTTGTAACGGCAAATAACACCAATGCCAGGGTTGGGGTTCCATTAGGCCATGCCTCCCCACACGATCCGAGCCCCCCAAAATACAACCAAAGTTCCCAGCACCAACCAGTCTGCCCTCACGATGCGTAATTGATGCCACTGCACTTGATGCTCATTGGGCGTGGTGAAGCCCCGCACTTCCATGGCGATCGCCATTTGTTCTGCCCGCAGTAAAAGATTTTCGAGTAATCTTTCCACCACTAAAATCCAAATCTGGGCGCTTCGTTTGATGCCTAATTTTTTCCAATTAATGGCCCTGGTGCGAATGGATCGGAATAGGTTTTGAATTTCTTCCATCACCAAGGGGATAAACCGCAAAGCTAGGGTCAAAATTAAGGTGATTTCCGTAATTGGCAATTTAAAGCGCCGCAGGGGAGTCATTAATTCCTCTAGTCCGGCGGTAATTTCCTCCGGGGCGGTGGTAAGCAAATATAAATTGGTGCTATAAACCAGGGTAAAAATCAAAGTGCTAATACGAATCCCCAATTCTAGGGAGCGGCGAGTAACTATTAATTTGCCCCATTCAAATAAAACATACTGGTAGGGGGTAGGGGGCACCACAATTTCACTAGTAGGCGATCGGGGTTGTTCCAACACAGTGAAACCGTCCGGACTAAAGGTAGTTAACAGGAAAATTAGGCCGGAAAAAAATACAAGTAAGCCCATTTGTTGCTTCCACACCCGCCAGGGAATACGGACTGCAAAGGTTAATAAAATTAGAAAAACGACGATGCCAAGGCGCCAAACGGCATTGGCCAACACTGGGGCTAACAAAAAACTCATTAGCCAAGCTAGTTTTACCCTGGGATCAAGGCGGTGCAACCAAGTCACCGGATTTTCTAAATATAAGCCGATGGGTAAAGACCGCATCAAATCCATAGCAAGGCCTGCCCTACAACAATTGGTTCCCTAGCATTTTGCCACAATCCCATCAGCCGGGGTTTTTCCCTGTTCCCCTAGCGCCCCGACTCAAACTGCGGGCGACGGCAGTTAACTGGCCACAGGCTCGTAGGGATCCCTGGATTAAATGACTTGCGGCCAGGGGACGGCGCAGTAAGGCTTGGGCCAGGGGGAGGGGTTGCAAGGCCCCTTGAGCGGTAAAAACGCCGCTGAGATCTGGTAAATCCTGGGCCATGGTGTCGCTCACCACCCGTAAAATAGCCACGGGAATTTCGGCCGTTGCTCCAAAGGCCAACACCGCTATATTTTCCATGTCCACCACTTGGGCACCGGATTTTTGCCCCAACAGTTGTTTTTCTGCCCCACTACAAACCACCTGGCGCACGGTAATGCCTTTGACCAGCGGAATCTGCCAATGGGGCTCCAACAAATGATTAATTCGCTCCATCAAATGGCGATCGCCAAAGTATTCTGGCTGCCGACCATGGTCCCCATGGCCCCAATATTGACACTGCTCTACCCAGACAGCCTGGCCAATGCCGTAATCAGTGGATAAACTCCCCGTTACCCCCATCACCAATAAACCTTGGGGCTTTTCTGTTTCCGCCCAAGTCTGGGCCAGGTTTTCTAAGAAAGATTGCACCGCTGTGGCCCCCACTGGCATAGCCTGCAAATGTATGTGGTTGTTTTTCCCTAAACCTTTGGCGATCGCCTGGGCTTCAGTGCCCTGGGGCGCAAGAATCCACCAAGGAATGGTGAGGGGATTGAGATCGACTGGAATCATGTGTTAATGTTAACTCTTGCAAATAATTCTTATTTAAAGTACCGTTTAAATACTTGCTTTAGATAGTTTAGTTCTGAGCTTTAAACGGGATCAGCCTTCCCACCATTGTTTCCGCGTTTCTGCCCTTGGTTCCTATGACAGTCGCCCAATCTTCTCCCGTTGCCTGCCTTTCCCCAGAACCCTCCGTTTTAACGGTACAGGACGTAGGCAAAAGTTTTCGAGGGCAATCAACTCCAGTACTCCGGAAAATCAGCTTTAATCTGGCACCGGGGGAAATTCTGGGACTATTGGGGCCGTCGGGCTGTGGCAAGACAACTTTGTTGAGAATTATTGCAGGTTTTGAAGCCCCCACCAGTGGCACCGTTCATTTGGAGGGGGACTGTGTTTCTGGAGAACATGGGCTTACTCCCCCAGAACAGCGTCAAACGGGCATGGTCTTTCAGGATTACGCCTTGTTTCCTCACCTCACCATTGCCGATAATATCGCCTTTGGTCTACGCCACAAATCCCAAAAGCTGAACCGTCAACAAATCCAAGGTCGGGTGGGGGAAGTGCTCCACTTAGTGGGATTAACGGGACTGGAAAAACGCTATCCCCACGAACTGTCCGGTGGTCAGCAACAGCGCATTGCCCTGGCCCGGGCCCTGGCCCCCAAACCCAATTTGATTTTGTTGGATGAACCCCTCAGTAATCTAGACGTACAGGTGCGCCAAAGGCTACGACACGAAATTCGCCATATTCTCAAAGCCACCGGCACTGCCGCTATTTTTGTTACCCACGACCAGGAAGAAGCCATGGCTATTTCTGATCGCATTGGTGTGATGTATCGAGGTAACTTGGAGCAAATTGGCACCCCCGAGGAGATTTATCGATCGCCTGCTTCCCGTTTTGTGGCGGAATTTGTCACCCAAGCCAATTTCGTTCCGGCTCAACGCCAAGGGGAACTGTGGGCCACGGAGTTTGGCCAATGGCCTTTAACTTTCCAAGGCATTCAGCCCGAATTGCCCTCAGCGGGGGAACTGATGTTGAGGGAAGAAGAACTGGAACTGAGCCCCGCCAGTGATGGCCCCGTGATCATCCGCGATCGCCAATTTTTGGGCCGGGAATATCGCTACTGTTTGGAAACCGCCGCCGGTCTTCAAATCCATGCCCGTACTTCCTTGCAAACGGCGATTCCGGTGGGCAGTAGGGTAAATTTAACGCCCACCAATCCCTGTCCCCCCCTATTTGCCCAGGTCTGAAGCATATTTGATGGTATTAGTCGGTTAACGGTCTAGAATGGGCGGTGTTGTGGCCCCACCATTGCCGTGAGTGAATCTCCCTTAACGATTGTCATTGTTGATGAGGATCCTGTCTTTCGCCTCGGATTGATCACCGTTCTGGGAAGGGAGACTGGTGTGCAGGTGCTGGGGGAGGGGGACACCCTCGATGATCTACGGCAACAGTTGGAAACCCTGATTCCCAGTATTTTACTGATCGATCCCCAGTTTCCCCGCCGTTCCCAATCTGGCTGGCCCCTGCTACGACAATTGAGCTCTGCCTATCCCCAGGTGAAAATTTGTTTGCTCACCGCTAGTTTGGAATACGATCAACTACTGGCGGCCAAAACCCAAGGTGTTACAGCTTATTTTCCCAAAGGAACGGCGATCGCCGACTTGGTGACGGGTTTAAAACAAGTCCATGGCGGCCAAACCTGCTGGCCTAGTTTGCAAACTGTCAACGCGCCCCCCTTGAGTTTGTGGGAAAGGCTGATCTGGCCTCTGTTCCGGAACGGGCTAGGACAAATCGAGCAAAGCCTCCAACAAGTCCAGGAGAGTTTACAAGTACCATCCCTATCGGACTTTGACCGACTATTTTGGCAGGGCAGACAAAGGGAGCTTAAATTTGCCCAGTGGTTAGTGCGGCATTTATTACCCCATCGCCTCAAAATCTGGCATAAAGCTACTAATGTTCTGACTGCCCCCCCCACCGCCTTACCAACCCCTAGTCCCCGCCGCTCTGGAGTTAGGGCCATTACCCTCCGTCCCCCTGGTAACCTCAGTGCCCTGGGGCAAATTCTCCGACAAATGCCCCTACAGGTGGAAAATCTCACCCCTATCCCCCTGGAATTGGACATTCTTCAGCCCCTCAAACGCCAGGAACTCCTTTCTCTGGGGCAACAACAATTGGAAACCACCATCAAGGAACTCCAAGCCCTACGGATTACCCCGGCCCAGCTACCGGACAATTGTTTATCCATTGTGGGGGAAATGTGGCGTTCTTTAAGCCTGACATTTTTTGGTAAATACTGTCAGCCCAAAAGCGAGTTTAGCCTTGAGCAAATCCAGTCTTTATTGGAAGTTTACCAGCCCATTATTTGCCGGGAAAAATTGGTTAAAATTCCCTTTGTCGTGTCCTTGTTTCACCATCTTCTTTTCGGCGAGCCCCTGGTGGTTAATCAAAAGGCATACCCCTTAGGATCCACGGAAGCGCAACAATATAGTGACCTATACGCCCAGAATTTAGTTATTCAATTGGCTAACAGCACCATGGTTTTCATTTTGAACTATTTTGCTGACCATGAAGCCATCAAACTTGCCCTTTATGAATACTCCATGCTTTCCTCCCGGCAAGTAGCCCGGTTCCGCAACGATTTAGCTTGGTACTATCAATTTAGCCGCTACTGGCTTAATCCCAAACAAATTTTTGAAAGTCAACATACTCTGTTGTATCTCACCCCCGCCGGGATTGTGGCCACCCAGGTTTATGCTCCTCGGCAACAGGAATTAACCCAACTAAGGGCAGTACCTTGGTTTGTCACCATTGTCCTAGAATGTCGTGATGCCCTTTCTCCCCGTGTCAGATCGGTGATTGAATTTGTGGGTAACGGTGTGGTATTTTTGCTGACCCAAGTGGTTGGCCGGGCGATCGGGTTGGTGGGGAAAGGCATTATCCAGGGCATTGGCAATACCTGGCAGGAGAGCCGCAGTCAACAAAAGCGTTCTAACTGATCCTCGTATGCCCGGATCTGATTCAATACGGCAGTTTAGCTTAACGATGGCAGAAGCAATTAGACAAAAATTGTTTTCTAACAAGGCTTTGTAACTACTTTCTTGCCTTCGATTAAATTAGCTATGCTTGTGGTTACTTACTCAATTTGCTTAAAATAATCCTAATTTATACAAATCTAACCTCGAGTTTACTCAGTATTTTCCGACTAATAAAATGATTTCCTCTGCCTCTACTTTTGGTCAACATCAAGAAATTTTAGCTATTGCCACCCAGGGCAAAAGTCTCCATAATTTCACTAGTAAAATTCAGGCGGTGGTGCAACATTCTGGCATTAAAACAGGACTTTGCACCGTATTTGTACGCCATACTTCCGCCTCGTTAATTATCCAAGAAAATGCTGATCCCGATGTATTGACAGATCTGGCCATTTTCTTTGCCCAATTGGTGCCGGAGGATGGCCGTCGTTACCGCCATAGCACGGAGGGTTTGGACGATATGCCTGCCCATATCCGGTCTGTGTTAACTAAAACCAGTGAGCAAATTCCCATTGTCAATGGTCGTTTAGGCTTGGGAACCTGGCAAGGAGTTTTTCTCTGGGAGCATCGGCAACGGCCCCATCAACGGGAAGTAATTGTCCACGTCAGCGGTAAGGTTTAAAGCCCCCCCTGCATCAACGAATTTGAGGGAGAGCCAGAGAAAAGTCTCTCAGTATTGCCGGAGCTTCAGTGGGGAGACTTGGGAAAAAGAAGATTTATGAACTACTACGCTCCTGCTGCGGGAGGATGGGGTTTCTGAGATCCCATCAGCAGAAGTGTGTTTTGAGGGCTTCCTCGAACCAATTTGCCGCATCGATCCACAACAAGTAGCAGATGGGGTAGAGCTTAGTTCTTCAGGTGCTTGCTGAGTAACTGGTTCGATGACTGTTAAAAAATGATTAACCAAGCGGAAGTTGGAGGGTTTCGGCACAGAGCCACAGAGCTCGGGGCACGTGGAAACAGCCTTTCCATTTACCGCCCTTGAGGTTGAGTAACACCTCTCCGCGGCGATTCAGGTAGCCAAACCATTCTCCATACTTAGGATCGGCGAAATGACTCCAGGAGTAATCATGGACCCGCTCAAACCATTGCCAGCATTTTTCTTGGCCAGTGGCTTGGTGACCCTTGGCTAGGGCAACCAGGGTTTCCAGATGTACCCACCAGAGCTTTTGGTCCCATTCCAGTTGTTGGGGAGGATGGCCCTGGCGGTCGAGGAAATAGAATATGCCACCAAATTCTTCATCCCAGGCATATTCCAGGGTGTTCAACACCACTTCAATGGCTTGCTCCTGTAGCTGGCGATCGCCGGAGCGTTGGGCAATGTCCATCATGAACCACATGGCTTCAATACCGTGGCCTGGGTTGAGCAAACGCCCTTCAAAGCTATCGACAAATTCTCCGCTGGGGGTCACGGCTTCCCGCATCAATCCTAGTTCCGGGTCGAGGAAATCTGTCATCACTTCTTTGACGGTTTGGTCCAAAACTTCTGCCACTGTAGCGGGGGGCAATAACCATTCCATCTCTAGGGTGAGGTTGGCTAAAATCATCGGCACCGCCAGGGATTTGAGGGGCCTGGTACCAGGGTAGGACTTTTCGTATTGGCCTTTGGGATTGTGCTGACGCCGTAGAACGTTGTTGTAGGCTTGCAGGGCAATGGCTTTGGCTTCCTCCGCTCCACTAGCTAGGGCATATTGACTAAAGGCCATGGCGGCGAAGCAATCAGAAAAAACGTTATAGGGTTGCCGCAGGGGTCTGCCTTCCTGATCCAAAGCAAAATACCAATTACCGTCCTGATCTCGGCCATGGCGAGCTAAAAAATCAGCACCGTGGCGGGCAATTTCTAACCATTGGGGTCTTGGTTTCAAACGGTTATAAAAAACGGCAAATTGCCATACCTGACGGTTTTGTAACCAAATGAATTTATCTGTGTCAAAAACCTGGCCTTGACGATCTAGGCAGGTAAAGTAACCTCCCCCCTGGCGATCGAGGGAATATTTTTCCCAAAAGGGCAACACGTCCTGGTGTAGGGCCTGGTGATATTGCTGGGCTAGCTCCTGACGGCGATGGGCAATCATACAATTTAACTATTAACGACGCGATGGATGGCGGTGCACAATGGCTCAGTTTTCAGACAACAACACAAGATAGCACGGCTGGGCAAAAAATTAGTTTTGCTCCGGGGGGAATCGAGTAAAAATTTCTCTATCATTGATAACTGTGAAAATTTGTTAAAAATCCTTACTTTGTTAACAAAAAGCGGGATTAATTTGAGTCTTTAAATCATCATTAAATAAAGAAGACATTTTTTCTTCCTCCGCCCAGTGTTGCCTGCCATGATTTGCTTTCCCCGTCCCCTTTTCCTTTCCCTAACGGCGATCGCCACCGTTAGTTTCTGTGCCTTGGGTTCTGGCCTAGGGGGAGTTTTACCTAGTCAGGCGGCCCTGACTCCTCCGTTCATTGCTCAGGAAAGGGATTCCGCCGTTGCCATAGAACAAAAGTTGTTGGAGGGATTTACGGAACTGGAAAATGGTTCCCCCCTCAAGGCGATCGCCATTTTTACCCAGGTGATCGACACTGATGGCCAGAATGCCGATGCCTATAATTTGCGGGGGGTAGCATATATGGTGATCGAACAGTACACAGAGGCCCTGGCGGACTTTGACCAGGCCATTGCCCTGAGCCCTAACGATCCAGCCATTTATTTCAATCGGGCTAACGTCCATGGAGTACTGAATAATTACCAAGGGGCGATCGATGATTGCGGCCAGGGAATTTTGCTTGATCCCCAGGATGTAGATCTCTTGATCTGTCGAGGCCAAGCTCAATTGGGGTTAGAGCAACCCCGCCAGGCCATTCCTGATTTTGACCGGGCCATAGAGCTTGATCCCCGTTCTGAAGAGGCCCATTATTTTCGCGGACTCTCATATACCATGGTGGGCAATTACGAACGGGCTTTGGCCGATTTGAACCGTACCATTCGCCTCAATCCCTCCAATGCCGATGCGTTCATTCTCCGGGCCGGTATCCGGTCGGAACAGGGAGCAGTAGAGGAATCCCTGGAGGACATGATTCAAGCAATTAATTTGCTCGATCGCCAGGGGGAATTGGAAAAGGCCGCCGAAATTCGCCAATTATTGGGCTATTGATCCCACCCCCAGTTCAAGGGCCAGGAAAAATTGACTAGAAAATCAGCAATTCCTGACTGGGGTTAAACGACGAATAATTAACCCCAAGCAGAACTGCTATGATTGACCTCTGAGTTTGAGAATGTGGCAGGCTTTTCCTATGGCTGACTGGCAGGTAATTGAGGGCAACATCACCGCCCCCAAAGGTTTTAAGGCGGCAGGCATCACGGCGGGACTAAAACCGTCCGGTTCCCCGGATTTAACCCTGATTTACTCCGAAACTGAGGCGATCGCCGCCGGAGTTTTTACCACCAGTCAAGTGCGGGCGGCCTGTGTGGACTATTGCCGTCAACGGTTACAAGCCAAGGCCAGTGCCAGGGCTATTTTGGTGAATTCTGGGCAAGCCAATGCCGGCACCGGCAAACAGGGCTGGGATGATGCGGTGGAATCGGCCCAACTTTTGGCCCAGGGACTGAACATTTCCCCCGAAAGTATTCTACTGGCTTCCACTGGAGTCATTGGCCAACGGATCAAAATGGAGCAGTTACGCCAGGGCATTACGCCGTTAATCCAATCCCTTGCCCCCAACGGCGGAGACAAGGCAGCGAAAGCCATTATGACCACAGATTTGGTGCCCAAAACCATCGCCCTGGAAACGGAAATTGACGGTCGGCCCGTAAGGATGGGGGGCATTGCCAAGGGATCCGGCATGATTCACCCCAACATGGCCACCATGCTGGCCTTTGTCACCTGTGATGCGGCAGTTTCCACTGCCCTCTGGCAACAGATGCTGAGCCGAGCCACCCAAAAAACCTTTAACCAAGTGACGGTGGATGGAGACACTAGTACCAACGATAGTTTATTTGCCTTAGCCAATGGGGAATCCCGCACTGCCGCCATTACGGAAATGGGGCCCAACGCTGAGAAGCTAGAAGCCATGCTCACCGCTGTTTGCCAATATTTGGCCAAGGCGATCGCCAGGGATGGAGAAGGGGCCACCTGCTTGATCGAAATTCAAGTGACGGGCGCCCCCGACGACCAAGGGGCTAGGGCCGTGGCCAGAACCATTGCCGGCTCCTCTTTGGTTAAATCTGCTATTTTTGGCCGGGATCCCAACTGGGGCCGCATTGCCGGAGCAGCGGGGCGAGCCGGAGTCAAGTTTGACCAAAATAATCTACGGATTAAATTAGGGGATTACGTTCTTATGGATCAGGGACAACCCTTAACTTTTGACCGTTCCGCCGCTAGTAATTACCTCAAGCAGGCCGCCGCTGGCGCTTATCTACAGCAGGACACAGTGCTAATTCAAGTGGATCTGGGCACAGGTTCGGGACAGGGGACCGCCTGGGGTTGTGATTTGAGCTACGACTATGTACGGATCAATGCGGATTACACGACCTGATCTGTTTGGTCGCTGGGATAGGATCTAGTCCTATTGCCTCGCCCTGTTGTTAGACTAGTATCCATGAACCGTTCTATTCCTAAAATTCGTGAGCAGTTAACTCAGATTGAAAATCAAACGGCCATCCTGGGGCATCACTTTGCTGCCACCTATGACCAGTATGCCCAGCGTCTGGGGCAAATTCTCCGGCAACAGGGGGTCTATGCCGTTTATCAGATTTGCACGCAAATTTATCCCGATACTTTTCTCCAGCTAGACTATAATCCCCGCCACAAATTTCAGAGCCAATTACGCACGGCGATCGCCAAATTTTACGATCAACTGCTAGCAAACCTGGAAAAGGAAGGAATTTTTCTGGATTCTTCCCGTCAGGGACAAATTGTGCCGGAACCAGAGGGGAATACAGAGGACGCTGAAGAATTGATCCTATTGGGGAACAATGGAGACAACCCAGAAGAGGAAAAATCAGAAGATGGCAATGTTCCTGACCTACAGGAAATCAAAGATTTTCTTAGCCAAGCTTTACAGAAAGAAGGTCTATCCCTAGAAATGTTATTGCCCCAGGGAATGGAGGTCGCAGAGGCGAAAGTACCAACGGTGATTAAAACTCCCGAGGATCTACAAAAATGGCATTTACAGGTGGAAAAAGTTCTGCACCGTAGTGTGGTGGCCCTGTCAATGAACATTAATCGTTTGCTCACTGCCAGTAAAATTATTCCTCCCAATCTGCCCCTCCACATTCTCGAAATGGCCCTACAGTCGGAAGATGACCGGCTAGCCCCCAACCGAGAAAAAATGCCCCACGTGGTCAATCTTTTGATCGAAAAAGCCCAAAAACCAGAGTCGGATCATGTTTCTCAACAGTCCACTGACCAAGGGGAGGAAGATGGGGAAAACGATGACGATGAAGACCTGTCTCCAGAAGCCCTAGAGGAATTGATTCACCGGTCTAAACGGGGACAAATTAGCCGTTTGACAGCCCTAAATTTGCGGCTGAAGGATCTGGAATTTAGTGACGTTAATCTAGGATTAATTCGTAAACAAATTCATACCTATCTAAAGGATTTGAATAAACTGGAAAAGCAATATCGTCAGTTAGAGCGACAGCAGGTAACGGCCAAGGCGGAATTGGCCTGGCGTAGCACTTGGCAAAATCAAGACAATGGTGGAGCTTAATGGGGGTTCTCCAATAGGAACCGGCCCGGAAGTTAGCGGGAAACTAGATACAAGCCTTCCTGCATTGCTGAAGTTTTAGGAGACAGGGAAAAAACCTTGTAAGTCAACTCGTAAAGAGCCAATTATTTTAAACCCTAGACCTTGGTAGCACGGTTGCGACTACCCTCCATTTCCCTTACTTTTTTACCGCGCCAGAATAATCGAATGGGGGAACCGAAAAAACCCAGTTGTTTACGGAATTGCTTTTCAATGTAGCGGCGGTAATTGTCATTAAACCGGTTGGGATCGTTAACAAATAAGGCGATCGCCGGTGGTTGGGTAGAAACCTGGGTGCCGTAATAAATTTTGCCCTGCTTACCCTGACGAGTGGTGGGGGGAGAATGCCAACTAACAGCTTCCTCCAACACTTCATTGATCACAGCAGTGGTGACCCGACGACGATGTTCCTGGGCGGCAATATCCACACAATCAAGGATTTTTTGCACCCTTAGGCCGGATTGGGCACTGACAAAGATCATTTCTGCCCAATCCATGAAATAAAGCCGAGCCATCAACTGTTCCCGGTGCTCGTAGATGGTGTAGGAATCTTTTTCCACCGCATCCCATTTATTGATCACTAGTACAACCGCCCTGCCATCTTCAATGATGCGCCCCGCTAATTTCAAATCCTGTTCTGTTACCCCATCCAAAACATCCAACACAAATAGGACCACATCGGCCCGGCGAATAGCCTTAAATGCCCGGTTGATGCCAAAAAATTCCGCGCCATAGTCCACATTCTTTTTTCGCCGAATGCCTGCAGTGTCAATCAGGCGATATTTTTGGCCGTTGCGTTCCACCACCATATCGATGGCGTCCCTGGTGGTGCCGGAAATGGGGCTGACAATGGCCCGTTGTTCTCCAGTCAGGGCATTGAGCAAACTGGATTTACCCACGTTGGGACGGCCGACGATCGCCACTTTGATCTCATCTTCCTCCTGCTCTTCCTGGGTGGGTGGCAAATAGTCCAACAGGGCATCGAGTAAATCTCCTGTGCCACTGCCGTGGATCGCCGACATGGGATAGGGTTCCCCCAGCCCCAAATGCCAAAATTCCGCCGCTTGAATAGCACCCTGGTCAGGGGATTCGCACTTATTAACCGCTAAAATGACCGGGACAGATTGTTGCCGGAGCCACTGGGCAATTTCTTCGTCGCTGGCGGTGGGACCCTGTTGTCCATCCACCACAAAAATGGCCGCTTTCGCTTCCGCTAGAGCCAGGTTAGCCTGTTCTCGAATTTCGGGTAAAAATTCGCTGTCATCGTTGAACACTAACCCCCCCGTATCCACCACTTGGAAATCCCGGTCTCGCCAAAAAGCTGGACGATAGGTACGATCCCTGGTGATGCCTGGCTGGTCATGAACAATGGCTTGTTGGTTGCCGGCTAAACGATTAACGAAGGTGGATTTACCCACATTGGGGCGGCCGATAATGGCGACGATGGGAAGGGACATAGAAAATTTAAAAGCAAAAAATTGAGAATAATGAAGAGAAATCCGTGGCTTTGTGGCGATCGCCGTTGAATAGATCGAGGGAAAACAGTTATTTCTGACTTACTCAAAGTTAATGCGTATTCCAAAAAATAGGGATATTATGTCTTCTGATTGGTGTGAGTTTTGAGTGAGGAAAAATCGCATGACTTTTAACAAACCAGCTCAAATGCTTGGTCTTCTAGGAACATGGTTGATGCTCGGAGGTTGGAGTAGCGACACGGATCACCATAGTATCAGTTCTCCGCCGGCTTTGGCTGACCTATCATTAGTCCCTAACGAAAAAATTCCCCCTATCTTCACTCCAAACAACTATTACAGCTCGACTACTTCTCTTTCTCTAGCCACCCTGCTTAGCCAACGTCCCAGTCTATCAGGCGATCGTTCCATTTTAATTGTCGAAGAAGAGGAGGATAATTTTGCTGTTCTCCAAGCCGTTACCCTCACCATTGATAACGTAATTTTGCACATTAACGGGCAACAAACTGCCGCCGAGCTAACCCTAGATTCCCGCACCAATCGTTTAGCTCTGGTGGTAGAAGGAGTGAAATTAGCCGATTCCATCCCCATCAACCAGGACAATGCCGGCCCCGATGGTACTCTGATGAAACGTCGCCTCAAAATTAAGCAATTAGACCGGGGTGTGGTGGAAGTTAGTCTTAATGCTCAGGAACAGAGTTGGGCTGTCCGCTTCCATAGCCAAGGTTTGCTCCTAGCTCCCACAGCGATCGCAAGCACCGGGGAAACCTTAGAAGTTAGAGAAGAGGTCAGTCAAGGGGAATTATCCACTGAAGAAACTTTAATGGTTTCTGAGGCAACGACGATCGGCGGAGAAACAGAAGCAACAAGTGTGGAGACAACTGTTACTGAATCTGCCCAGAATGCGGCCACAGAAGAATCTTCTGGGCTTAACCAAACCAATGAACTTGACATTGTTACTGGCCCCATTGAGCCAACAACTTCTTCTGAAGTAAGTACCACGGAAGTTCTAGCAACACAGATAGAAAACAATGGTAGTCAAGAAAAAGTAGAAGTAGTTCAAACTGATCAAATAGAAGCACCAGAAGTCAACATCACAGAAACCGAAACCCTGGATACTGTTGAATTTGTCCAAGAGGAAATGGTAGAAGAATCTACCCCAGAAGAATCTGAAATTACCACGCCTTTATTGCGTCAACCCTTAAGAATATTAAACCTGCCCACCGCTAACCAGCTTTTGCAAGGACAAGTATTGGGCACATTTGGCCAAACCCAAACTTTTGGTGGGCCAGGCACGGGCAATCAAACCTACTTTATTTACGCTGATTGGGGACTCACTAACGACCTGCAGGTGGGTTGGTCCTTTATGTACAATGACGACCCCACCTACAATGCTGTCAATGGATCTTTTATTGAGCAGTTATATCAATCTACAGGTCCGAACCTAAAATACAACATTTACGACGATGAAAACTGGGGTATTAATATCCTAGGTTCCATTGAGCAGTTTCAAATTTACAGTGGTCCTGGACTATTCAATAATGCCAATTCTCCCACCTTGAGTAGAACTGTTGCCGGGACTGTACAACTCCCCATTTCCTATAACTTGAGCGAACAGTTTCAGGTTACTTTTACCCCGGCAGTTAATATTTTTTCTGATAGTCTCAATAGCATTCCCTTTTACGGCACAGTCTTTAGCCTCGGATTAGGGGCAAATTGGCGTGTTTCCGAACAGCTTTCTCTTTTTGGTAATACTATAGTCCCATTGTCCGGAGGCAATTCTATCAACACATCCAGGGAAATATCCAAAACTCCCATTTGGTCTTTTGGTGCCAATTATGCCTTTAGTAAAGCCGTCGGTTTTGAGTTGAGCTTAACCAACTCCTTTGGGGGTACCCCGGCAACTGGTATTTTAACTTTACCCACCGCCGCTAATGAAATTCTGTTAGGAGCCCAGTTCAAGATAGCCCCCCTTGCCAAAGAAATTTATCATGTTGACTATACCGACCGACAAAAAAGATTACTGTTCGACTGGTTTACGCTAACAACTCCCTATGTTTTTCCCACCGATGATTTTGGCATACGTTTTACAGCGGATACGGGGGGTAGTATAGGGGGAGGAATTTTTTACAGCGTACTGCAAAATTTCCAAATGGAGTTGCTCCTTTCTTCCATTGGTGGTTTTGACACCCAATCAGTTATAGACTCATCCCAGGGAACAGCGACCCAATGGCGTTTAGGGGGCAAGCTTTTATTTTTAAACCAAGCCGATGGGGATCCCCTCTCAATCAGTGGCCGTTTGACTGGTGGTCGTGATATCAGTGAAGCAGAACAAGGATATTTTATGCTTGAATTTCCCTTTATGTATGAAGTCAATAATCAATTAGCTTTGCTATTTTCTCCCAAGGCTGCAATTACTGGTGGCAAAACTCCGGTGGGTTTGGGGTTAGGGGCGAATTATCAGATTTCCCCTGCCATACAACTAATTGCGGAAGTGACTCCCCTTGTGACTGGTGAAAGACTGGTATGGTCAGCCGGTTTAAGACTATTCCCTTTGGAAAACTTGGGGATCGATTTAATAGGCACCAATGCCACCAGTCAACTTGATTTAGGAGAATTACTGGCGGAGCCGGGCACCCGCTTCTCCGCAGGCATACAATGGCGCTTTGGACAGGGCTCTAGTAAATAGCAAATCTATTTCTTTCTCCCTTGGGCCAATAAATCTTAGGTTTTGACTTTCTGGAATAGGGCAATTAAGATTTATGGCGGATCTTCCGCTTAGCCATATAGCCATAGACGTAAAATCTCCGCCCTATCCTTTTCTAAATTCCAAGCAGGCACAGCTATGGATCTTGGGCTCAGAGAAGAGGGGAAAAAACGGTGTGCCGGTGGGGACTGCTAAAATTGTGGGGTCTTCGGACCATGTCCCCGGACAAATGATCTTAATTGATGGATTGGTGTAATCGGAAACAACCATGCGAATTTGGCCAGTGGTTCTGACAGGATTAGTTCTCATTTTTCTTTCCTTTAGTGGTGGTTGGGCGATGGCCCAGACCTGGGCTCCCCATGGTCAACCGAAGGATAGCTTAATAGCCCAGGCAAGCATTCCACAGAATTTGCCCCCAGTCATCCCAGAAAATCCCCGTTCCGTTGATCCGATTCCTACCCGTTACCTTCCTGGTTTTGAGTCCTATATTGAAACCTGCACTAGCTGTCATATTGCTCTACCGCCGGAAGTGTTGCCCCTGGAATCTTGGCAGGAAATTTTGCGCCGTCCGGATGTTCATTATGGGGTCAGCATTCCCAACATTAATCGCTTGACCCAGTTACTTATTTGGGATTATGTGAGTACGTTTTCCCGACCATTGCCCCCCAATAACCCGGTTCCCCTCTATGCGGAGAAATCGCGCTTTTTTAAGGCTCTACACCCAAGGGTGCCCATGCCAGAGGAGGTAACAAGCAATACCTGTGTCACTTGTCACCCCGGGGCAGAGGTTTTTGATTTTATTACCTTGGCTCCCCAATGGCAGGATGCCCCCTAGGCAAAGGCTGATCTAAACAGGCAAATGCCACTGAAAATAGTTTTTGCCCTGCCCGAGGAAGGGGGATTGTGCGCCTACGAAGCTAGTACTGAAGGAGTTTTAGCAAAAATCATCCGACCAGCGGAGGTTTGTAAAGCTGAAGTGACAATGACCTGCAATTCTGAGCCCACATGGTTGCGTCCTTCTTCCACCACCACCATGGTGCCATCTTCTAGGTAACCTACTCCCTGGGAAGCTTCCTTGCCTTGTTTGACGATTTTTAAGGCGAGGGAATCCCCTGGCAGGTAAATGGGGCGCACGGCCTGGGCTAAATCGTTAACGTTGAGAATTTGTACTTTCTGCAAATTGGCAACTTTGCTGAGGTTGTAATCATTGGTCAGTAAAATGCCATTGATTTCCTGAGCCAAATGGACTAGTTTGGCGTCCACAGTGGCAATGTCTTCATAATCAGCGGAATGAATGACAATGCTTTCGGGAAAATCCGCCTGGATACTGCCAAGAATATCTAAGCCCCGCCGGCCTCGCACCCGTTTTTGGTCGTTGCTCGCATCGGCTAATTGTTGTAGTTCCGCCAAGACAAATTGGGGCACTAATACTTGGCCTTCAATAAAACCGGTAGCCAATAGGGGTTCAATGCGGCCGTCAATAATGCAACTGGTATCAACAATTTTGGGCGCGATGGGTTTGAGGGTGCCCTCGGCCAACAACATGGTTTCAATGCTGTTGGGGTTAATGAGGCGCATAAAGGTGCGGCCATGGGTGTCGGCCAAACTGATGCCAAGAAAGGCAAAAATAATACTGCCAAACACTGCCAGGGTGGGCTTAATAAACGAAAATTCCCCGGGAATGGGTAACAAAAAAATGGGGGCTAGCATGAGGTTGGCAATCAACAAACCAATGACTAAACCCACTGCCCTAGTGAGAATGGTTTCAATGGGGGTTTGGCGAATCTGGTTTTCCAATCTGCGGTAGGTAGTTTGGGCCACCAGCCCGATCGCCAGGCCGATAATGGACATGAAACCCGCCGCCAGCCAACGCAGGGCGTCCATGTTAGAAATTTGCATCTGGACGGAATCCGGTAACAGATCCACCACGGCGAAGCCGACCCCTGCAAAGGTGAAAATGGAGAGGAGAATAATAACGGCGTCTAACATGGCAGAGTTATGGAGCTGGCGTTGATAACTTGGAGGCGGCAGGAGGTTTACAAAAATTGTTCAATCTGGATGGATTTTTCCAATTGGTAACTTTTCCTGAAGTTCCATATATTATATCCGCCTGGCCTGAAACTGATGGGATACTATAATTGGTGAAGACCTCGTTTCTAACGCCATGAATGACAATACCTCTGCCTCGCTTCGGGACTCTGAAAAAATAGAAGTTTCCATTCAGTTGGACTCGGATCTGATGGATCAAATTCAGCATTTGACCAATGAGCCGAATCGGGTAATTGAAATGGCTGTGAAGCAATGGCTAAGGGGGGAAAAACAACGGGACGATGAGCTAACCCGCAATTTGCGCCGCAATCCCCCCGTTCCCCCCCGGGGAGAATGGAACGACTAACTTTTTTGGCTTTCTCAGGGAGAGATAGACTCCATGGTTGGTTATGCTATTTCTCCCGCTGACTCCACCACTTAACCATTTTTTGACATGGGACAGCCGAGCGATTTGACGGAATCCACCCTCAGATTTTCTTCTTTGGATCCTCTGCACCCCCCTGTTATTTCCCAGTTGACGGCGATCGCCAAAAGGATCCGACGCAATAGCCTCCATCTACCCACCATTTGGCAAGAGGCGGTGGATAGTATTGGCTCTACCTTGGGAGTAAGCCGTTGCCTGCTGTTGACTAGAGATGCCCAAAGTCGCCACCTACAGATAGAAGCGGAATTCTGTCAGCCTACGGTAGCGGCCTTTACCAACCTGATTGTGCCGGAGGAAAGTGAAATTTGGCGGCGGCTATTTGAGCAACACCAACCCCTCACTCTCTACGATATTCAGTTTCAAGGGGAGGATTTGGCGGGACTGTGGATTTTCCCTACCCTCTACCAAGACCAAGCCAACGGCTATCTCTGTTTGCAACAACTGGGCCCAGCCCCTGGCCCTTGGCATCCAGAAACGGAAGCCCTGCTCCAGGAATTGGCCGAGCAAACTGGAACGGCGATCGCCCATGCCACCCTCTACCAGGAATTAAGACAGGCCACCAAAGCGGCGGAAGAAGCATCTCGGCTCAAAAGTGAATTCCTGGCCAGCACCACCCATGAACTCCGCACTCCATTAAATGGCATCATCGGCTTTTTGCGGCTAATTTTAGATGACATGGCGGATTCGGAGGCGGAAAAACACGAATTTATCGAAGAAGCTTACCAGTCTGCCCTGTTACTGCTGAATTTAATTAACGACATCCTCGACCTAGCTAAAATTGAAGCGGGGCGGGTGGGCATTGAATTGGAAGTGGTGGATTTTGGTGAAGTGCTCCAGGCGACGGAAAATTTTGCCCTGCCCCAAGCCCAAAATAAGGGTCTCAGCTTTTGCCTAACTGTTCCTCCCCAAAGGCCCTTGGCGGTTTACGGCAATCAGCGTTGGTTGTTACAGGTGATGCTGAATATTGTCGGCAACGCCCTCAAATTTACCCATGAAGGGGGTATTACAGTGACGGTGGAAGTGGTGCCCCGCACTGTCGTCTGGGAAGGGGTACAAAAACCAGGACTATTAAAAGTGAGCGTGGGAGATACGGGGATTGGGGTTTCCCTGGAGCAACAGTCCAAGTTATTTAAAAAATTTGTGCAAATTGATGGCTCCCACTCAAAAGCCTATGGCGGTACGGGATTGGGACTGGTAATTTCCCAAAAGTTGGTGGAAACCATGGGGGGTAAAGTGGCCTTTTTTAGTATGGGGGAAGGACTGGGGTCCACCGTCACCTTCACTGTTTTGCTAGAGGAATTACCCTAACGGAGGGTGGAGGCTTGGCGGCCAATGCGTCGACTATAGGCTTGGGAGTCCAACCCATCCCCTTGGTAAAGGTATTGGGGCGGAATACTCCTCTGCAGTGAGGTAATGCGATTTTGGGTCAGGGGATGACTGCTGAGGAACTCTGGAGCGGCACCACTCTGTCGCCGTAATTTTTCCATGAAACTAACCATGCCCGCAGGGGCATAGCCTGCCCGCACTAGGTTCCTTAGCCCCATGGCATCGGCGCTTAATTCATCTTCCCGACTCATGGGCAGATTAAAGCCCAGTTGCATCGCCATCTGGACAATGTTATTTTCCCGCATACCAGCAGCGGAAATTAATCCCTGGGAAAGACCCACATCCCGCATTCTGGTCACGGCATGGCGCTCGGCAATGTGGGCAATTTCGTGGGCGATGACGCTGGCCAACTCAGCTTCATTTTCGGCGGCGGCAATCAGGCCAGTATTAACGTAAACAAAGCCCCCCATGGTGGCAAAGGCGTTAATTCTGCGGTCATCCACCACCTGGAATGTGTAGGGGATATTGGGTCGGCTACTGGTACGGGCTAATCGTTGGCCAATTTCGTTGATGTAACTCTGCAATTGGCGATCGCCGTGGGGACGAAATTCTCCCCGCTGGTAAAGTTGCTGATTAATCTGTTGCCCCAACCGTACTTCCTGCTGGTCAGAAAGATTGGAAAGTTGAATCACCTGTAGTCCTTGGAGCAATAAATTCATCCAGGATTGGGCCCCCGCTGGAGAAGCAATGCCAACGGTGACAGTGGCGGTGAGAACAACGGTGAGAATCCAAGCAAAAAAATTTTGATAGCGACGACGAAAACCCATCTCGAATTAGGCCCAATTAGTTCACAGTAACCGCCAGGGCTGCCATGGATAGGTAAAAGAAAAGTTAGGGAGAATAAATTAGGGTAGAGTCGGCCACAACAAGCTTACTAATCATTACCAGGCCAAGGACAGCCATCGACGGATAAATAAATCCTATAGCCGAGAACCCAGAGCCTCCCTTCACCCTATGGCAGTTCCTAATTTGCTCTAATCCAGTTGATCCACTGGACTAAATCCTTCGTCACCTAGGTTTCCTTCAATTTCTCGCTACTTTGTACTATTTTTATCGTGGTTCACGGCCATGGCCCCGGTTTTGTGTTGTGGTTAATCCTGGGCTAGGGCTTCTAACAGAAGCGCCATTTGGCTGATCAGATCCTGCTTAACCAATGGTTCTAGGGGCTTACGGTCGGCGATTTGAGGGCGGTCAAAGTATCGACCCAGTCCTTCTTTCACCTGTTGTTGAATGAGGAATTCCAGTTCTTCGGAAGCCCGTTGACGTTGATATTCGGCCCCTTCTTCGGAGGTGGCGTACAGAGGTGGTAAGCGGTTGAGGGCATAGGCGGCAATGTCAGCAATATCAGGTTGTTTTTCCGTGGTTTTCTGATATTTAGACACCTGGGAAACCACCTCAGTCAGGACCATTTCTTCCATGACGTTAATGAATTGTTTGTGGGGCATGGCAACTACGTCCCCGGCCAACAGGGCCGCCATCAGGAGATCGAGCGCTTCGTATTCCCCTTGATCCAAATCCACCCCACTTTCACAAAGACGCCCCACTTCTGCTTCCATAGCGGGGGTGAGGTATCCATCCTGGATGGCTTTAGCAAAGATTTCTTGGATGCTCATGGGGGACTTAATTCGGAGTGGAAGGGCTGACTTTGGGAAGAAAAAAGGACAGAGTTCTGGGACAGTTGCCGGCCATGGAGTTTAGCTGTTAGCTCAGTTCTATCAACGGGCCACAAAAACATGGTTTAACAATAGCTGTTTAATCATATCTTTGGCCATCCATTGCTTTGGCCGGATTATTAATTCCTAACGGCGGGGGGTAATGTAGGCGATCGCCGCTAGGCGCACAATGGTGGAACGTTCCGAGTCATCGACCAGCCCGAGGCCATCGGTATCTTGCCAACGAATAACACCGAAGATAGAATCCCCCGTTAGCAGTTTGACTTCCACCGGGGCTTGATCTTTGATCAAAAGTTGTACTTGGCGGACACTGGGTAATCCGCTATCAAATTTACTCATCGGTTTTCCTGCAACTCCCCTCAATCTTAATATGTTAACGGTATTTCGAGGATGGAAACCCCAAAAAACATCTGCCCACAGTCAGAGTATTAACCATCAACAAATTTAGCGGAGAGGCTCCTGTGGGATGCTCTGAACCCGTTGCAAAAGTAATTCTGGCTGGAGAGGTTTAAGCAAGTAATCATCAATGCCCTTTTGGGACAATGCTTGCCACTCCGCTGATGATAGAGACTCACTCAACAAAAAAACCGTGACTTTACTGATACGCCGGGAATTTTTAATTCCTCTGGTTACTTCCGTTACATCGGCAAAATCCCCATCCACAATAATCAAGCCCGGTTGTAACAGTTCTACCTGTTGCAGGGCATTGGTGGTATCAATTAACCAGATGACTTGATAGTTAGCCACGGTCAATAATTCACAAATCAGTGTGGCAATTTCCTCATCCTGTTCGATGACAATCACACTGGAATTAAAGGGCATAACCGCATCCAACTTATTTTGGACTGGTCCCTTGGTAGCCAGGGGTAAACTCTGTTGAGGAATTATGGTGGTGAAAATTGTCCCCTGCCCAGGACTGGATTCCACTTCAATGTAACCACCATGGAGCTCCACCAACTGTTTGGTTAAAGCGAGGCCTACCCCGCCGGTTTCATAAAAGCTAGTGTAGCTGTCCCCCACTACTTTAAAGGCCTCAAACAACACCGGCAACTGTTGTTCATTGATGCCAATGCCCGTATCTTCCACCTGAAAAATAGCCTGGTTCTTTTCTTTCCAAATACGGAGAATAACTGTGCCTTCCGCCGGGGTAAATTTCAGTGCATTGTTGAGTAGTTGGGTCAAAATTTGATCCAGCCTTTCCTGGTCAGCACAGAATTGATCCTGGCCTAAATTAATTTGGTAGTCTAGCTCTAAATTAATTTGTTGTTTAACCGCCACCCCCATTAGGGAATGGATCACTGTCTGGGCTAGGGTGTGTAGGGAAAAAGATTGACTGTTAAGGGCTGTTTGACCAGATTCAAGCTGGGAAAGTTGGATAATGCTATTAATCTGATTCAACAGTTTTTTGCCATTTTCCTGTATATTTAGCAGGTAATATTGTTGCTTAGCCGGTGGCAAAGATGTGGGATGATCAAACCACCTCAATAGGGTACCAGAAAGACCAATAATACTAGTTAATGGAGTACGTAATTCATGGGAAATATTGTTAATAAATTGACTTTTGAGGAGGTTAGCCGCCTGGGCCGCCATGAGTGTATCCCGCAATTCCTTGGTTCGTTCAATTACCCGTTTTTCAAAGTTATTTTTCTGATTTTGCACTTCGCTATACAGTAGGGACTGAACAATCGCTACGGCTAGGTGTTCGCCAATTTGACCCAAAAAATTCTTTTCGCTGTCCAACCATTGCCGGGGATGGTGACACTGGTGAGCAATCAACAAACCCCAAAGCTGTTCTTCAACGATAATGGGAGCAACCAATTTGGCCCGTACTTGATAGCGTTGTAGCAGTCCAACTAAACAATAGGAGGAAGAGTAGTGGTTTTCAATGTCATTGACCGCCACCACTGCGCCCTTGAGGTATTTTTGTTCGTAGCTGAGCACCTGGGAAAAACAATCATTTTCAGTCATGATTCCCAACATGGTGTCAATTTCTGGCGATCGCCGCGCTTCGTAGGTCACCTCCCCGTACTGCTGGCGGGGCTTAGTCGACGTGGGCTCTTCCCCCACCGGGGCCAGGGATGGCTGATGGTAATGAAATTGGTAAATGACTAGGCGATCGACAAAGAGAAATTTTTGCACCGCCGTCACGGCCTTATTGAGAATTTCCGCCAGGTCTAGGCTTTGACGAATTTGGGCAATGACTTGACTGAGAACCTTTACCTGGCTGGCCTGCAAACTGTCTTGGAGGGAAGGCTCTGGGGAAAAGCTGGTGCTGTCACTGTTGAGAATTTCCAGTAGCCCCAGGGTCAATTGTTCGGCGATGCTGGGACCAGATTGTTCCTCTGGCCGGTGGGGCATAGCTTCCGCTGCGACGGGTAAATTTTGCTTGTCGATAAAATCTTCGATGATGCCCTGTGCAAAGGTGATCGACACCGCATAATGATGGGGAGAGATTTGTTCTCCTTCCAATAAAGCCCATTGTCCTGGACTAACGAGGAGCGCAAAACGGTGATCAATTTCTGCCTCAAGCACCGATGGCCCGGGGGAAGGGTTCAAACTACTGGGTAAATCCCCCACAAAACACTGCACTCCATCCCCTGTTTGTTGGGCAAGGGTACGCCAAAAACGGAGCAAGCGCTCAAAGGTGACAGCAGGTAAAAGTCGACGGAAAATGGGGGAAAAAGCAGGTAGCATGCCGAATTGAACATAGACTGGGCAGCGGCATTCAAGGACCAAGCCCCATGGATTTCTTTTTCCATCATGCCTAGGTTTTTGCCTAACTCGTCAAAATCTAAGTATTTTTAAAGATCTAAGGTTTTTTTAAGGAAATTATTTTGCCAGCCCCTGCTAATTCATAGATTTATTTCCATATATTTTCAACTATTATGCATCGCCTTGTTAGTCTTCCCGGTGGTTGGACCCCGGCCATGGAAGGGGTTATTGTCATTGAGCAAACTCCGGCCCCACTAATTTTTTTAACCGCCGCCGACACTGATATTCAGACGATCGCCAAGGTTTGGCCCCGATTGCCCGGAAATTTTCCCTCCCTGCGGATTTGTAATCTGCTTAATTTGCAACAGTCCTTTTCCCTCGATGACTACGGTGATCGGGTGTTGAGCCATGCGGAGGTGATTGTGGTGCGGCTGTTGGGGGGAAAAAGTTATTGGCCCTATGGCTTAGAAGTGTTGGGGGAACTAGCGCAAACTAAACCAGGGCTGAAACTATTTGTCTTGCCGGGGGACGATCGCCCAGATCCATCCCTGATAGACCAGTCCACGGTGCCCCTCACCGCAGTGCACTCCCTATGGCAATATTTTGCTGAGGGGGGAACGGAGAATATTCGCCACGGCTTAATGTGGTTGGGGGATTATGGTTTTGACTGCAATTATCAGCCCCCTGCCCCCCAAATAGTACCAAAAGTGGGAATTTATCGTCCTTAAACGGTTTTTTCTCCACTACAGGCCCCTTAGCCTCCAGCCAACGGGAATTTTAACTGGTCAATCTCGCCACTGAACATCCCATCGTTACCCTGGGTAGAGCTAGGCTAAGCTGGAACAATAAGTCCTCAATCCCTAAATTTGCCATGGTTAATCATCCCTTCTATCTTCTTTTAGCCACTGCCCTAACCTTTACGGTGACTGCCCCCCAGACCATTGCTTCCGGCGTTGATGATTTGTCCTTCAGTCCAACCCCAGAAGAAACCCTGATTAGCTTGAGATTCCCCCAAGCTGGCGATCGGGGCACCACCCAAAGCTCCGGAGGAGGAGGCACTAGGGGCGGCAGTTGTTTCACCCAGGCCAACACCAACCTCAGAATAGTGGCCCCCAGCCAAGACACGTTTACCGCTACGGCCAACCCTAGTCTATTTGTTTATGTACCCGCCAACAGAGGGGTGCAAGGGGAATTTGTCCTCGTAGATGGAGCCGGGGAATTAATTCACAGCCAAACCGTGGCAGTGCCAGAAGGAGAAACTATTTTGGCGATCGCCGTTCCCACAGATATAGCATTGGAACCGGGGGGGGAATATGCTTGGGCATTTGCCGTTAATTGCACCATTGATAACCAAGTGGTGGGCAGTGCGGTGGAAGCGGGGTTAGTACGCCGGGAGTTGAGCGTTGAGGTAACAGAGGAGATTGAAGAAACCAATGAACCTCTGAGCAAAGCCAATCTCTATGCCAACCAAGGTATTTGGCAAGACACTCTCATGATTGTGGCCAGTTTGTCGGAGCAAAGGGAAGAGTTGGTGGAATTACTGGGCTCCGTGGGTCTGGATCAATTCAGCGATGTGCCAATTATTTTTGTCGGTGCTGATGAAGCCGGGGATGTGCCCTTGCCCAACTGAGTACTGGGAGGCAAATTTTGCCATTCCCCCTGGAGGGTGAAACCAGCCCAATAATAGGGAGAAGCAAAGCGGGGGTCTTCCTTTAGTTTTTGCTGGGCCCATTGCAGAGCAGCCGCGGGGGCCATTTGCTGTTGCAACAAACTCCGGTAAAATTCCGTCATCAAACGGGCGGTGGCTTCGTCGTCCACACTCCAAAGGCTGACCACTACCCGGGCAGCCCCAGCATACATAAATCCCCTAGTCAGTCCAATCAGTCCTTCCCCCCTGATTTCCTGACCGAGCCCTGTTTGGCACGCACTGAGCACCACTAAGTCTGCCGGTAGGTTGAGATTAAAAATATCGTACAAACGCACGAAGCCGTTGATGGGTTCCCCGGCGGGATTGAACAGGGAAAGTACCAGTCCCGACAGTTGAGGGTTTTTACTATTCAGAATGCCATGGGTGGCAAAGTGAATAAAACGGTATTGCTCCATGGTGTCGGTAAAAACTCTAGCCCTGGTGGCTTCAAAACCTAATTCATTTAAACTTGCTTCCGGAGGAAAGAGAGCGATCAGTTGCTCGGCTTCCTGTTCGGTGTAGGGGAGCCGGTCAAAATAAACCCCCGCATCCCTGGCGGACAGTTCCAAATCCACCGGCAAATTTTCCGGACGACGGGCGATCGCCGTGCCTAACCTTTCGTCGCTAGCGGTGAATACCGGATCTGCAAATACGGCCAGCAAATTGGGGGCCGGTTCTCTCTGGGCCGTATTTTGCCGCAGAATGCTTAGGGTGGAAGCAGAAGGCATGGTGACCAATTCATGGCGATCGATTAGATAGGTGGGGGGCTGATTGGGGGGATTGACCGTCACCAAGGCCCCAAAGGGTAGATATTGCAACACGCCATCGGGCACAATTAATAATCTTTTTCCCGTAATTATTGTCGGGTCAGGAATTAGCTGGCCATATAACTGGGCTCCTTGGCTAACGGCCAGGGAGCGACGAATGCGCTGGGTGGGCTCCAAAAAAGATTGGCGAAATGATTTAATTGCTTCGTCCAACTGGTCGGCACCAGAAAGCACGTAACTCCGCAGATTGGATTGACCCACCACCCAGAGATAACTACGTTCCTTTCCCAGGGCATATTCCAGCAACAGAGTTTCATCGTCCAAGAGGGCTTGGATTTGGGACAAGTTCAACGGTCGGGGACGGGTAAGGGCGCTGTAGTCGGGGCTTTGTCGCTCAATCTGTCCTAAAACTCGGTCATACCGTTGCAATAGATCCGCTATGGCCTGGTCTAACTCTGCTTGTTTTTGCGGGTCATAATTAGAACTATATAACTTAATTTTATTTTCCTGGAGAGTATTGAGTTGTCGTTCAACGGTTTCTTTTTGGCTTAATAATTGGGGTGAAATTCCCTTGGTGATTTTCCCCGGAGTTTGGGCCAAAATATCCAACAAAGATCTAGCCTTTGCTGATTCACTAACCACCAAAGCTTTCCCGTCCAAGCCCTGATTAGGTTCCCGTTGATGTTGTTCCATTAACAGGTCAATATAAAACTGATAATAATCCTGTTTAGAAGCTAAAAAGCTAGCCCTTAGATCATCGTTGCCAATGGCTTGCCGCAGATTTTCCACTAAATAAATTGCCTTTTCAATTTCTGCCATGGCCTGCGGTACTTTTCCCTGTTGCTTCCAAGCTACTGCCAACCAATAGCGAGTTAAACTTTCCTTCAGGCGATCGCCAGTCATTTGTCGTAGGGTTAGAGCCCGTTGATAGTAATCGAGCCCTGTGGGTAAATCCCCCTGCAAAAAGGCTAGATAACCCAAATTATTTAAGCTACTGGCTTCCCCATTTTTATCCCCCAATTGTTGCCAGATGATCAGCGCTTTTTGATAGTTTTCCTTGGCCCCATTAAGTTGTTGATTTTGCATCTGCATAAAAGCGAGGTTATTTAATCCCGCCGCCTGGCCCCGTCGAAGATCCGGTGTGGCCCGATCGCCAAGGTCGTTGATCAAACTTTGCCAATGTTGGAAAGCACTTTCTTCGAGGGCTAAAGCTCCTTTGATATCCCCACTGGTGAATTTAACCTGGGCCAAATTATGTTCAATGCCAGCGATATTGCCCCGATTTCCCAAAGATTGGGCCTGTTCCAAAGCCTTGTTATAAAAATACTCAGCCTGGGCCGTTGCCCCCAGGGTTAAATACATTTGCCCCAATTCATTGTGGCTAATCACCTCCCCCGTTTTAAAGTTGGCTTTTTGCCAAAGGGGTAAAGACCGTTCCAGACTTTCAAAGGCCTCCTGGTAACTGCCCTGTTGTAATTGCAATTGGGCGATCGCCACCAGACTATTAGCCTCGGTTTGGCTATCCTCCAAGGTTTGGGCGGCGGTTAATAACTCTTGGTAACAAGCCAAAGCCACCGCCGGTGGGGTCAACTGACGCTGAACTAAACAAAGAAAATTTAAAGTGACCGCCACCTGGGGTAAATTATTTTCCTGGCGCCAGAGGGCCAATGCCTGCTCCCAGGAACTTTGGGCCACTTGAAAATCTGTTAGGCTACCCTGCTGATAATGCTTAAGACCTTGATTAAAATATTGCTGGGCCGTGGCGATCATGATTTTACCTTCTCCATCCAAGATGGCCCCTGGGGAGGACTGGGCTGAAGATATTTGGCGCCATTCCGTACCCCCTAAAAGGCAAGCTGCGGCCACAGCAGCAAAGGCCAAGTTGAACAAAAAACGTACTGCCATGACCACTTTTTCTCCAATAAAATATGTTGATAAACAGCTAAGATAGAGGCGAAAAATTTTCCTATCTTGTTTAGACCCAGAGAGAAATCTACTTCCTTGGCCCCCTAACCAATTTTACGTTCCCCCACTGACCCTTTCCCGGTGCTATGCCATGATTACCCTACCTAGCTCCCCCAGCTTAAAACTTCTTAAAATAAGTGCGCTCAGCGCTTCTGCCCCGTTACTGGCTCTGGGATGGGCCGTGGCCCCCAGCCAAGCTCAAATCAGCCAAGCGGTGGTGCAAGAAATCATTGACGGTCCCCAGGTTTACATCGAGGAAATCCAGGCAAAAGTGGATGATCAAGCAGAATTTGGCCAGGTGATAGTGACCAAAAAATCCAGAGCCGGCATCTTGTTCAATAACGGCGCGGCGGGGAGATTGAGCGAAAATGCCAGTGTGATTGTGGGTCAATGTGTAGAGCTGGAACGGGGTCAATTGCTGGCCAGTGGCCCCGTCAACGGCTGTATGGTGGGGGTCAGTGTGGCGGTGACCGGCACGGTGTATGTGATGGAACGGAATGAGGGTCAATCGGGAGAAATTAAGGTTCTAGAAGGGGCTGTGTTGGTTAGTGATCCGGAAAACCCAGGGCAAACAACCCAGGTTAAGGCGGGGGAAAAGGTCAGTGTGTTGGAAGGCATCATCGGTTCCGTGATTCCCATGACCCCAGAGGAATTAGTAGCTCTGTTGAGTGGCAGTTTGTTCAATGGCTTCAGCATTCCCATTACTCCAGACGGAGCCTTACAGGGCATGTGCTCTAATTTGTTGCCGGGACTGAGTTGTTCCACCAACGGAGCTAGCTACTCTCCCCCCATTCCCAGTTTGCCGGTATCCGTTCCCTTGCCCAGATTCGGCTTCTAAAAAATAGTCAGCAAAAAGCCTTCCCCCAAGAACGTGTTTCAAAAGTTGAGTTTTGGCTGTTTAATCCCCCCTGGCCCCCCTTCGGAAGGGGGAAAATGTTACCAAAGTCCCCCTTTTTAAGCCGAGCTTTAGTGTGGACGGGGGCGACCTGCCAATAATTAAAGTTTTTGAGCTTACCCATGCCATGGGTCAATAGAGGTGGGACTATGATGCTCCCCATTGTCTGGACAGGGGAAAGAGGAAATGAAGAGAGAGGAATAGAGTGGTTGTCGAGAGAATATACTAGTGACTATACATTAAAGTTGCCTCCTGTAAATGGATATATAAATGTCAAGCAAAATGAACTTTGGCAAGAGTTAAGTAATCCAAAGATTGATGAGGACGTCGATGGTTATGGCGTTGAAAGAAATCAGTGATTCCCTCAACAGCTCCGGCAACAGAGCCATAGGATTTAAGGTAAACTTCCTCGTATTTTAAAGAACGCCAAAGACGCTCAATAAAAATATTGTCAAGGACACGTCCCTTGCCATCTTGGCTAATCTGAATATTCTTTTCAAGTAGGGCATTGGTGAAGGCTAAGCTGGTAAACTGACTTCCTTGGTCAGTATTGAAAATAGAAGGATAACCATACTGAAAAGATTTTTCTAGGGCTTCGATACAAAAAGAGACATCAAGACTGTTAGAAACATGCCAGGCTAAAACATAACGGCTATACCAATCCATAATAGCAACAAGATAAATGAAGCCTTTTTTTAATCGGATATAGGTTATATCTACACTCCATACTTGATTGATGCAGTCAATGGCCAAGTCCTTGAACAGGTAAGGATAATCCTTGCTTTCTTTACTAGTATTGGGTTTAGGGTAGATTGTCTCTAGTCCCATCAGTCGGAGTAACCGACTGACTCGCTTCGCATTGACCATTTCTCCCTGTTGGCAAAGTATAACCGTCATTCGTCTTACCCCATAAAATGGAGTCTCGGTATAGAGTTCATCTAATTTGCGTATTAGATATTTTTCCCTCCTGGCTTGATAATAGTAACTTGAGCGGTTTAAGCCAATTAATTCACATTGGTGTTCAATACTTATTTGTGGGTGATGTGGTTCAATAAATCTCCTTTTTTACGAAAGTGATCTAAATTTTGTGTAAAGAGGAAAATTAAAGAGAAAAGCGTTCAAGAAAAAGAATAGCAAAATGGAAAGCAGCAGCTCGCCAATCTCGGATAGGGCGTTGCCATTTTTTAGTGAAGTTCCTCATGGCTAAATGTAATAGCGTAAAGACAGAATCTTCGTCGGGAAAAACGGCTTTGGTTTTAATTACTTTACGCAAAGAACGGTTCATGGACTCAATAGCATTGGTGGTATAGATTACCCGTCGAATTTCCATGGAATAGTCAAAAATGGGAATGACATGCTCCCAATGACGTAGCCAGATTTGAGTGATAGCGGGGTAAAGTTTATCCCATTTCTGGGAAAAAGCATCCAGAGCCGCTTCAAATCTGTCGCCACTGCCTTGGGGTCTTTCCAGGGGACAGAGTTAAGGCAATTACGCATCAAATAGACAATACATAGTTGGCTTGGGTTTGGGGATAAAATGCCTCAATCGCCTTAGGGAAGCCCCTTAAGCCATCACAACAGGCAATTAGAATATCCTTTAGCCCCCGATTCTTGAGCTCTGTCAGGATTCGTAACCAAAATTTGGCTCCCTCGGCCTCTGCTTCCCCAATCCATAGTCCTAGTAGTTGTTTGTCTCCCTCCTGGTCAATACCCAACGCTGCATACACTGCCCGTTTGCTCACTCGACCTGAGACTTTGATGTTTACATACAGTGCATCTAGGTAAACAATGGCATACACCTCCTCTAATGGACGAGATTGCCAGGCTTTAACTTCCTCCGTTACTGAATCTGTCACTTCGCTTTGGAGTCCTGACTCTCCCAGAATTTCTTCGGGGGTTTTATGCTCTTCTAGAAACTCATCTAGTAACACATCGACGCGATTCGGTTGTTGTTTTTTACGTACCATTGGGGTCTCCTTTTTTTGATTGAATTTTACTCCCCTTACACAAAATTCTGTTCAGTCCCAAAAAGCTCAAAGTACCTGGGCCCAAAGAGTCCAAAAATAAAAATTTACATCCACAGATTTCTGACCAACTAGAATCCTTTTCTGAAGAGGAACTTCAACAAGTAGCAATATACCTCCACTTTCTCCAATTTGAACGTCAGTACGGGGAAGATGTTAGTCAGGATTGATGGAGGAGCAATTTTTCGATGATTTACCTCCGTTACGGTTAGACCTAATCCAGGGACATTATCGGGGCAAGCCGGTATTCAGGTAATATGGGGCGGTGCTTTTGCGAGTTGATCCATTGGTTCTAACTCCATTGACGGTAATAGTTTTCCCCACTGCTGTTAATCATTTTGTTTGGAGGAGGGACTGCCCGCACCGTCAGCCCGCCGCCATTGTTTTGCATTCCAATTTCCATGGGCATTGAACTCCGTAGTTACGTTTATCTTGATAGTCTTCAACCCCAACATGCCGCCTATATTGGGACGGTGGCCTCTGGCTTTTTACCCTTGCCGGGGGATTGTTCCCTCTGGGTGGAAGTGTCTCCAGGCATTGAAATTAACCGCATTACCGACATTGCCCTCAAAGCAGCGGTGGTGCGGCCAGGGGTGTTATTTGTAGAACGGCTTTATGGTTTGCTGGAAATCCACGCCAGTAATCAGGGGGAAGTGCGGGCGGCGGGGCAAGCAATTTTGCAATACATTGGCGCCAAAGCCGGTGACTGCATCAAGCCCAGGGTGGTGTCCAACCAAATTATTCGTAACATCGATGCTTACCAAACCCAGCTAATTAACCGTAATCGGCGGGGCCACATGTTGTTGGCGGGGCAAACTTTGTTTGTGTTGGAAGTGCAACCGGCGGCCTATGCTTCCCTGGCGGCCAATGAGGCCGAAAAATCGGCATCCATTAATATTTTGCAAGTCAGTTCCATCGGTAGTTTTGGACGACTTTACCTGGGAGGGGAAGAACGGGACATTAAGGCAGGGGCCCGGGCGGCCATTGCGGCGATCGAGAATGCCCCCGGCAAAGTACCCACCCTAGAAGGTAAAAATGAATAATGGGGCTAGGGCACCATATATTTCCCCATATGTCGATCCACTGGCCCTTCCCGATCGCCAGGGGAAGGCCCCAATGCGAGCCCGGAGCATTTTCCTAGTGAGATGGAAGCGTAACCACGTACAATGGGCTTCTGGGGTTGGCGATCGCCAAAGACATTGGCCGTCGGTGCCGTTGCCTATTTTATCGCCCATTAATTCTTTTACCGAAGCATTAAGTTTATTGTTCCCATGACTGAGTCTCTACCCATTGTTTATCTTTCCGTCTTGTTGATTATTTTGGGGGGATTGGGCATATTTGTCTTCAGTCAGGTGTTAAAAGCCCGCCGCCTGGAAAACACCTTTGGTAAACTACAAAAGAAATTACAAAACAGTAAAGGTAGTGCCCAGGAATATTATCAATTGGGCAGCATTTATTTAGATAAAAAATTATATTCTCAATCCATAAATTTATTTCAAAAAGCCCTCAAAATGGGAGAGGATGTAGAGCCAGAAAACCAAGCCTTGATTTGCAATGCCATGGGCTACGCCTGTTTTGCCCAGGAGCAATTTGATCTGGCCATTCGTCATTACAAAGATGCTTTGAAGCTATACCCAGATTACGTCATTGCCTTGAATAATTTAGCCAATGTTTATGAAAAAAAACAAATGGTTAACAAAGCCCTAGAAACCTACAAACAAACCTTGGCAATAGAACCCAATAATAAAGTGGCTCAACGGCGGGCAAATTCCTTGAAAAAACGCCTTGTCGAGACTTAAAATAGATTGGGTGCAAGCAAGAAAAGTTAGGTCAAAGTCCCACATTTAGCATAGTTTTATGAGCAGAACGGTTGGGGAAGTGATGACCCCGAATCCCATCACAGTCAGACCCGATACCCCCCTACAGGATGCTATTCGTCTGTTGGCGGAGAACCGCATCAGCGGCATGCCGGTGCTGGACGACCAGGAGAAGTTAGTGGGGGTCATTTCCGACACCGATTTGATGTGGCAAGAGTCTGGGGTGGATACGCCTCCCTATGTGATGTTGCTAGACAGTATTATCTACCTGCAAAATCCCGCCCGCCACGAACGGGAATTGCACAAGGCTCTGGGACAAACGGTGGGGGAAGTGATGAACGATGTCCCCATTAGCATTTTGCCCACCCAAACTCTGCGGGAAGCGGCCCATTTAATGAATGAGAAAAAAATTCGCCGCCTTCCGGTGTTGAATGTGGAGAGTCGGCAACTGATTGGTATTTTGACCCAAGGGGACATTATCCGCGCCATGGCCCGGGGGGAAGCCTAGGTCGCGGGGTTTTCCTTTTCCCCAAAGACGAAAGTGAGACAAAAATTCCACCCTTGGGGTTGGCGGTCTAATTGGATGCTACGGATAAACTCCCGGAAGTAGAAGCGGCGCTCCGTTTCCGAAAGGTCTCGCCAAAATTGAGGCAGGGAAACGGCGGGGATAATGCGTTGCAATTCGTCCGGGGGCAATTGGGACAACTGTTGTTGTAATTGGGCCAGGTCTTGTTTCAGTTGGTACCGGCGCAGTTGATGGGTATGGTGGTCGAGAATGCCTCGCTGTTCCCAGGTGGGTAGTTGCTCCAGCAAACTTTGTTTTTCCTCGATCGCCTGTTGTAAATTTTGGCAGTGTTCTCCAAGGGAAGAGGGGGATAGTTTACCCACCGCTAAGGGCAGTTCCCGACAAATTTGCTCAATGACTTGCTCTAAAAATTGCCCATAGGCGATCGCCTGGCATTTAGGTTGGTCAGGACAATGGCGGGGTCGGAGATAGAGATAGGCTTTGCTTTGGTGGCGGGAAGTTACGTGGGCCACCACCCAGGGAGTCTGGCAACGGCCACAACTAACTAAACCAGCCAGGGAACGGGGGGCACTAGCGGTGCGGTGGGGCAAAGGAGCATTACGGCGGAGAAGGCGGTCAATTTGGGCGGCTTCGGTGCGGCTTAATAAGGGGGCGTGGGTGTCGGCAATGACAGTCTGATTTTGGTAGAGCAAATCCCCCCGATACACAGGATGGGTTAACCAACGCCGTCCGGTGGCCACCGCAATTTTTTTACCATAGGACTGTTCCAAATAACGGACAGAACTTCGCAGGCAACCAGAGAGGAGAAATTTTTCAAAAAATGCCTTCACTACCGGGGCGGTGGCTCGATCCACCACATAATGACCAGCACTACGACGATAACCATAGGGAGCCTTGCCAGGGGGAGGGGCCAAGGCTAGGCGGTTACGGGCGTGGCCCCGGCGGAGATAGTCCCTGCGTTGTTCCTTTTCCAGAGTGGCCCACAATTCCGACCATTGTTGCTTGGCGATCGCCATGTCGGCCTTGCCACTGTTCTGGTAATCCTGCTCCAGGGCAATGACGGTTATGCCAAAGCTTTCCAATTGGGTCAAAGTTTGGCTGACCTCAGGGGCGGACTGACCCAATTCCTTGAGGTTTCGGACTAGGCAATAATCGGTACTCTGAGCTTGGCAATCTTCCAGCAGTTGCCCCAGGGCCAGCCTTTCCCCCAGATCCACATAAACCTGATCTACCTCCACCCCCCAAATCTGAGGATCTACAGGGGCATCCAACAGGAGATCGGAGTAAACGTAGGCAACAATACGCATGGCAACGGCCTATAAAAACCGGTCTAGGGCCTGTTTCAGTTCCGCCAACTCCTGCTCAATATTGCCCTCTGCCGCCGCCCTGGTGATGCACTCATTCATGTGGTCATCCAAAATTAATCTAGCCACCCGGTCCAACGCCCCTCGGATCGCCGCCACCTGAATTAAAACCTCCGGGCAAGGACGATTTTCCTGCACCATGGTTTTTACCCCCCGGATGTGGCCTTCAATGCGGGAGAGACGATTAACCAATTTTTGTAAGGATTCTTGACTGTGGACGTGGGGATGGGCGTGGCTATGGCGGGCGGAAGGATGGGGTACGGGTTGGGAAGTCATACGTTCAATATTTGTCGATAAAACCATTGCCGGATTAGACAATTTTCCTTGATGTTAGCGGTATGGGTAGTTTTGCGCCGCTGATGGCTTAGCTTTAGGAGGACACCGTTAGCCCAATAGCTTATCGTAATCTTCGTGTGTACCAATCCAAAACCACACATAGCTGTCATCGGTTTCAACCGACAATGCTCGATACTCCAAGGTGACTCGAACAGACCATAGTGCTCCCACTTTTTTGAAATGGAGTGAGGGATGGCGAGGATTTTGACGTAGCAATTGATAAGCCTTATCGGCCCGTCTCTGAATTTCTTCTGGCAGATGCCGATAACAAAACCAGAAATCAGAGTTAGTGTGATGGTTCAAAGCACTTTTGTCCGACCGGTACGATGATCTTCCAGTGCCTTTTCTGCTAAAGCTTTTAGCTTACCAGACTTAGAGTCTTGCTCAATTTGACAATCCCAGGCCTGCCAATCATACTCGTGGAACCATGCTCGGAATTTGGCGAAATCCGAGGGACTTAGCTGTTTAACTTGCGTTTCAATTTGTTCTAAGTTACTCATTAGCTAGGTTTGGCATTAAAAGATTATTCTGCTCAGACGTCAACTTTAGCAAAAAAATCTAAGGCGATCGCCTCTGCTACCTTAATGCCGTCAATGCCAGCGGATAAAATACCCCCAGCGTAACCAGCCCCCTCCCCGGCGGGATAAAGACCGAGCGTATTGATACTTTGGAAATCATCCCCCCGTTTAATGCGAATAGGAGAGGATGTTCTAGTTTCCACTCCAGTTAATATCGCATCCTCCATGGCAAAACCCCGGATTTTTTTGTCAAAGGCTGGGATAGCTTCTCGCAAAGCGGCGATCGCATAATTGGGTAAACTTTCCCCCAGGTTAACCAGTTTTACCCCCGGTTTATAGGAAGGTATAACGGAACCAAATTTGGTGGAGGGTTGATCAGCGAGGAAATCCCCCACTAACTGTCCCGGAGCCTGGTAATTTGCCCCCCCCAACTGAAAGGCCCGTTCCTCCCAAAATCTCTGCAAAGCAATGCCTGCTAAAGGGTGTTCTGGATAATCTTCCTCGGGGTTAATGCCCACCACAATGGCGCTATTAGCGTTAGCTTCATCTCGGGCGTATTCGCTCATGCCGTTGGTGACTAATCTGCCCGGTTCGGAGGCGGCGGCCACTACCTTTCCCCCTGGACACATACAAAAGCTGTAAACCGATCGCCCGTTTTGGCAATGGTGGACTAATTTATAGTCAGCGGAACCAAGGCGGGCATGGCCAGCTTGGGAACCGTAGCGACATTGGTCAATGAGAGATTGGGGATGTTCAATGCGAAAGCCGAAGGAAAAGGGTTTAGCTTCGATGTAAATTCCCCGTTCAAATAACATTTGAAAAGTATCCCTAGCACTGTGCCCCACCGCTAGCACTACATGGTTAGTGGCAATATAATCGCCATTTTCTAGGGTTATCCCCTGCACTTGATTATCTTGGATATTTATGTCAGTAACATGGCTCTGGAAGTGAATTTCTCCCCCCAATCCTTCTATGGTGGAGCGCAAATTTTGCACAATTTTAACGAGGCGATAGGTGCCAATGTGGGGGCGGTTAATGTAAAGAATTTCTGGATCGGCCCCGGCTTGAACAAATTCCTCCAATACTTTGCGGCTGTAATGGTTTGGGTCTCGCACCTGGCTATAGAGTTTGCCATCGGAAAAAGTCCCCGCTCCCCCTTCCCCAAACTGCACGTTGGATTCAGCATGGAGTTTCCCTTTCACCCAAAAGCCGAACGTGTCCACACTACGGTCTCGAACTGATTTACCCCGCTCCAAAATAATTGGTTCTAGTCCCATCTGGGCCAGTAGCAAACCGGCAAACATGCCACAGGGGCCTGTCCCAATAACAACGGGCCGTTTGCCCTCAAATTTTTGACCCAGTTTAGCCTGAACAACAAACTGATAGGCCATGGCTGGGGTGGGCGTAATCTGGCGATCGCCGGCAAATTTGGCCAGTAACTTCTCCGCTTGGGGCGTTGCTACGTCAACGATATAGACCAACAGAATATGACCTCGTTTACGGGCATCATAACTGCGTTTGAAAATGGTGTAACTAGTTAATTGTTCTTTACTAATGCCCAACTTTTTGAGAATGGCCTGTGCCAGAGCGTTGTCGTCATGGTCTAGGGGCAGTTTGATTTCGCTAATGCGTAACATTTAGGTGATGTTTCAATTCTGATAATTTCTAAAGTAATTTCCCCTGGCGATCGGCAAGCTAGTCAGTTGCAAAACTGTCAACTAACGGGGTTTGTGAGCAGAACGATAAAAGGGTTTTTTCACCACCTTTACCCCATAGGTTTTACCCCGAATTTCCACCTCCAACTCCTGACCTATTTTTGCGAGTTCCGGGGAAACATAGCCCAAGGCGATCGCCTTTTCCAGGGTAGGGGAAAGGGTACCACTGGTAACAATGCCAATATTTTCGCCGTTGTGCATGAGCGGATAATCATGACGGGCAATTTGTTTTCCCAACATTTCCAAGCCCACTAAGCGTTTTTTCACTCCATTGGTCTTTTGTTGCTCCAACACAGAACGGCCAATAAAATCATCTTTACTATCCAGGTGAACTAACCAACCTAAACCCGCTTCTAGGGGCGTGGTGTGATCATCCATATCCTGGCCGTATAAACCCATGGCCGCTTCTAACCGCAGGGTATCCCTAGCTCCCAAACCGCAGGGAGTGACAGCTTTTTGCAGAAAAGTTTGCCAGAGTTGTTGTCCCACTTCAGGGGAAACCATAATTTCAAAGCCATCTTCCCCGGTGTACCCCGTGCGAGCAATGAACGCTTTTTCCCCCAGCAACTCCGCTTCCACATGACCAAAGGCCGATAACCCTCCTAAATTCTCATCAACTAAATGCTGTAAAGCACTGATTGATTCTGGGCCTTGGAGGGCAATTAGGACTTTTTCCCTAGATAAATCTTGAAAATTAATCTCTTTAGGCAAATGCGCCAGTAACCACTGTCTATCCTTATCTGTCGTGGCCGCATTGACAATTAGAGTGACCTGTTTGTGTCCGTTAGAATTTTTTCCTTGGTCATAAACAATAATGTCGTCAATAATGCCCCCTTGCTCATTTAACAGCACCGTATATTGAGCTTTACCAGGTGTTAGGCGAGCTAGATCAGAAGGTACTAAGCTTTGCAACGCTGGTAAAATTCCTGCCCCGGTTATCACAAACTTGCCCATATGAGAAATATCAAACATCCCCACCTTTTTCCGCACCGCCTGATGTTCCTGTTTTAAGCCCGTGAACTGTACTGGCATTTCCCAACCAGCAAAGGCCGTTAGTTTAGAGGTTTTTTGACAAATAAGGTCGTAAAGAGGGGTGCGGAGGGCAGAGGTAAAATTGACCACAGCGGTTTGGATCCCATAAAAAGTCTTCCCTAAATCATAGTTTTTTCCCACGGAAATCACAAAAAATCCCCCCGGTGAAGGGAGGATTGTGGATCGGTTTAACTTTTCAAGTCAGAACTGAGCTAGGGAAATTAGAATTACTTCTCAGGCTCGGAGAATTCCGCATCGATGACATCATCGCCACCGCCACTGCTAGTTCCCGCTTCAGGGCCAGCACTGGGGGCACCTACCCCAGCCTCTGCTCCAGCTTGTTGGTACATATTGGAACCAATACTGTAGAGGACTTGTTGTAGTTCCGGCATCACTGTTTGGATTTTGGTATCATCTTCCTGGGCCACGGCCTCTTTCAGGTCTTTGATCAAACCCTCAGCCTTGGTTTTGTCAGCGGTGGGCACTTTGTCCCCCAACTCGGTGATCTGTTTTTCCGCTTGGTACACCAGGGAGTCCGCTTGGTTTTTGCGGTCAATTTTATCCCGACGTTCCTTGTCGGCGGCGGCATTGGACTCAGCTTCCTTCACCATCCGGTCTACTTCCGTATCGGGCAGGGTGGAAGCACCGGTAATGCTGATGGATTGTTCCTTACCCGTCCCCCGGTCTTTGGCGGTGACATTCAAAATGCCATTGGCGTCGATGTCAAAGGTAACTTCGATTTGGGGCACACCCCGGGGAGCAGGGGGAATACCGTCGAGGCGGAAGGTTCCCAAACTCTTATTGTCATTGGCCATTTCCCGTTCCCCTTGGAGCACATGGATTTCCACGTTGCTTTGACCGTCGACAGCGGTGGAGAAGGTTTCGGATTTCTTGGTGGGGATGGTAGTGTTGCGGGGAATGATTTTGGTCATGACGCCCCCTAGGGTTTCCACACCCAAGGAGAGGGGAGAAACGTCTAGGAGAAGAATATCTTTGACTTCCCCAGAGAGTACGCCTCCCTGGATAGCTGCTCCAACGGCCACTACTTCATCGGGGTTAACCCCTTGGTTGGGCTCTTTACCGAGGATTTTTTTCACCACTTCCTGCACAGCGGGAATCCGGGTAGAACCACCGACAAGAACAATTTCATCCAAGGCAGATTTGTCGATTTTGGCATCCCGAATGGCATTTTCCACTGGAATACCGCAACGATCAATTAGGTCAGAACAAATTTCTTCAAATTTGGCCCGGGATAGGGTGGTATCTAAATGTTTCGGTCCATCCTGTGTGGCGGTGATGAAGGGGAGGTTAATTTCCGTTTGGCTGACGCCGGACAGTTCAATTTTGGCTTTTTCTGCCGCTTCGGTTAACCGTTGCAGAGCTTGCTTATCTTTGCGTAGATCGATGCCTTCGGCTTTTTGGAATTCACCGGCTAGGAAATCCACAATTTTTTTGTCGAAGTCGTCCCCTCCCAGGTGGGTGTCCCCGGAGGTGGCCAATACTTCAAATACCCCTTCCCCTACTTCAAGGATGGAGACGTCGAAGGTACCGCCCCCTAGGTCAAATACCAGGATGGTTTCGTTATCCTTTTTGTCCAGACCATAGGCCAGGGAAGCGGCGGTAGGTTCGTTGATAATTCTGAGTACTTCGATCCCAGCAATTTTGCCCGCATCTTTGGTGGCTTGACGTTGGGAGTCGTTAAAGTAGGCGGGAACGGTGATGACGGCCTGGGTAACGGTTTCCCCTAGGTATTTGCTGGCATCGTCCACCAATTTCCGCAACACCTGGGCAGAAATTTCTTCTGGGGCAAACTGTTTCCCCTGGGCGGGGCAATCTAGCTTCACATTGCCGTTACCGTCTTTAACTACGCTGTAGGCAACTTCGGTGGCTTCATTGGTAATTTCATCAAATTTACGACCAATGAAACGCTTAACTGAATAGAATGTGTTGCCTGGGTTCATCACCGCTTGACGCTTGGCAATTTGCCCCACTAGGCGATCGCCATTTTTGGCATAACCAACCACCGAGGGGGTAGTGCGAAAACCTTCTGCGTTGGCGATAACAGTGGGTTTCCCCCCTTCCATCACGGCCACGCAGGAATTGGTAGTACCGAGGTCAATCCCAACAACTTTTCCCATAATTTTAATTAACTCCCGTTAACAAGTAAGAATATCAGACACAAAAGCGGGCCAGGGGGTCATGGCTCTAGCCACTCTCCAGGACCAATGCGTTCACACTCTTATAGTGACGGTAGGGGCTTAGTTCTCGGAAGTGCAGGTTTCCGTACCTATGGAGGGATTAAGCCGTATGCCATCGCCCACAGGGGAGTTAATTCCAAGCACTAACGGGGGTTATTTACCACTTGGATTTGGGCAATTTTCCACACTCCTTGGTGACGTACTAGCTCATAGCGTACAGTCAGGTTGTCTTTGGTAGCTGCTCCTTTCTGTTGTTGATCAGCTAAAGTAAAGGGCTGGCTAATCTCTTCTACCCGGGCGGTAACGGTGGCTCGGTTGGGGTCTTGGGAACTAACTTGATAATCGAGAATCTGTAACTTGTGTTCGTATTGGTGATAGATTTTTTGGGATTGAGCCCGTTGGGCCCGGCCCCGTTGTTGGGCTAGGAGATTGGGAGCCAGCACATTCTGCAATGCTCCAACATCATAGTTTTGGCCAAAGGCCAACTTTTTACTATCAAGCCAGTTTTGCACCACCATCTGACCCACCTGTTGACTGAAGTTGGGTTGACTCAGAATCAAATTCCGGCTGGTGGCTTCATCGGGGATAAATTCTGAGGGCTGGTGCAGGGACACATCCAAGGGATCTTCCAGCAAACCACCCAGGGGATCGGCAGTACGGTTAATAATTAAGGCAGTGGCGCCGCCTACAATACCTGCGAGGCAAAGCAGAAAAATGCCAAAGCGCACGGGTTTGATCGTTACCCGTTTTTTTCGCCGCCGGGGCGGTTTATGTTCGCTGGTGGGTTCTAGGGGGGAGTTGCCAGAGAAACCGTTGCCGGGGCCATCCCCACTAATGCCGTTAGTGCCTAAAGAATCAGTATCGTAGACGATCGCTGGGGCTAGGGTAGTAACAGCCAAGCCACTGACGTTGTCGGCGCTGGGGAAAACGTCGTCTCGGGAACGTCTGGGACTGCGCCCCCGTCGAGGGGGAACGGTGGGGGCCAAAGGACGATCGGGAAGGGCGGCGGAACTATGTACCATGGGAGTTTCCGATTCTGTTGCGGTGCTAAGGAGGGCAGGAGAAGCAAAAGAACTGTCGGTGGTGAGGGAATCTGGCTCTAGTTGTTCTAGATAATGCTGAACGGAGGGATTGTTGAAATAGGCATTGGGGGAAAGGGTTTCCGGAGAAAGATCCCTAAAGTAAGGGACAATTTCTTCCTCTAGCCATTGCTCAGTGAAAGTATAAAAAGCAGTCAGAGGATCTTCCCCCGCCGCCAACTTAGATTCGAGGCCAGCTATTATTTTGGGATCTCCCTGGTCGATCGCCGCCAGAACAATTTCCGTTTGACCCAATAATAATTCACAAATTGCCTTTTCTAAGGCCAAATCTTGACAATTTTCCAACTGTGTAATCAAAGACTTCGCTTCGACAATGGCCATGGGCTCCTGTTCCTTTACTCCCTCGGCGATAAGACTATGTACCGCCAAATAGCTAGCCACCAAAGACGGCCGTTGACTTTCGGGCAAAAATAGGGCATTTTGCTCGGCCACTGTAAGGTGACAGCGCAGTTGGTGGATAAATTTTAAAAAGTCATCGTTTCCCAACCCGGAATAATCTTCCCCCTTACCTTCAATGCCGCCCCGGTCCTGCACCATGGCCTGCAATAGGGCTAGACCCTGCTGACGTTGCGCCTCTGCTTGTCCTTCCTTGGCCAAAAGTTCGAGGATACGGTAGGGCCGCAGACGATACAATTCCTGGCGAATTTCTGTTTCTAAAGCGGGGAAATCATTATCCTGTTGCAACCGAGCTAGGGCTTTGAGGCTGGCGGTGGCAGCAAATTCATACTGTTGTTGTTGCCAACGCTCCCGGCTCAGTTCCCAGTGGGCCAAAATCACCGAGAGCAAATAGTCCTGGGGCGTGCCTTCCGCCGGAGGGTTGAGATCATGGAGGACTGACTCGCCATACTTAAGCACCAATTCGTATTCCCCTAAATCCAACAGGATTAAGAGGGCTCCAATCTGTTGCTCTGGGCTACATTCCAACTCCGGAGTAGTTAGGGGCAATGCCTCCCCTAGGGCTTCGTCCATAGCCCCCCACCATTCTTGGTCGTAGGCCTGGCGTTTTTCCGGATCCCGTAGGGTTTCATGGGCGATCGCCAGTAGTTGATTGCGGATATTAACTGCGGCGTCGCTAAATTCTCGTCGGGGTAATTGCAGAAGACGATCTTGGTAGGCCTGCTCAATGGTTTCCCCACCACTCTGGGGAGGAATGCCTAAAATGCGATAAAAGTCGAGGGGGATAAACACCGGAAAAAGCCTTGGCAGGACAGGTTCAGTTTAAAAGCTTATAGAGAACTAGCACGGAATAGCGCTGACGGTTTCTTAGGCAGTCAGAAGACATGTTAAAGGCTAATACCATACTATACGACAGCTTTTTTGTGACCAATAATTCGGAAAAAAGCGAAAAACCTGCTTTGCCAGCCCAAATTTCGCGGGCAAAACTAGTCCACATTCCCAATGTCCCCAGGAGTTCGCCAGGTGGCCACCGACCTCAAGCTAGGGGGAATAATCTCGTCACAGGGAAATTCCAGTAAGGTTTCCGACGTCATTAGATAACCAGAATTGAGAAAAAATAGCAATAGTCTGCCCAGGGCTACCCACACCGCCTCGTCGAATTCCCAATCCTTACCCCGCCCACTATGGCAGGCGATCGCCTGGAGGGCCCAAAAGTAATTATTGCGAACAATGGAACCGCTCTTTTTATAAGCTGGCAAATCCTCAGCGGCAATTATCAACAAATCCGCCGCCGCCAACCAACATTTCATCGACACCTCAACTAAGCAAACAGAGTCACCCCAGGGGAGTGAAAGAGTTAAAAGAAAGTATGGGAACTAAGTTCACAAGTTCTTAAGAGCAAACTGGGAAGACTAGAAATCCACCACCGCTTCCACCTCCATCGTGCTATCAATGGTGGCCTGGCAAAGCACCTGGCTCTGTACAACACTGCAAGTGCCTGCGGCCTCTGCCAACGTTTCGTCAACAATGCCATCTTCCGCAGTCCAGAGGAAGGTGCCGATGACATTGTATTGATTGTCATTCAACTTCTCGGCGACCAACACTGGTTTATCGTTGTATTCCAGCACAAAGGAAAAGCCCATCTCGTCGGCATTGTCGTAGTGGAAATTAATTGTGCCATCCCCCTCCGTTACGGACAGTTGATTGCAGTCCATAGCAATTTCTTCGGTGGGATCCTTAAGCCGCACCGCACATTGCTGGGCGACGAAGGTGGTTTGGGTTTGGACACTTTCCTTGAAAATGGTTTCCTGACTGCGAACGGCGGGGGCAAATATCATCCCCCCTAGGGCAGTGATGGCTGCCATCAGAGGCATGGGAGCGATAGGGTTAAGAATCTTGGTGAACATAATCAATAATGGCCCCGGTTAGGCCTTCTAGGGTATATTCCGTTGCTTCAATGTCCACCTGTCCCAATTCCTGTAAACAGCGCTCGGAAGTCTGGGGGCCAATGGAAGCAATCTGGCAATGGTTAATTAAACATCGCCAATCATCTTGGTAACCTTTAGCCTGACTAGTTTGAGCTAACAGTTGCCGGAAGTGGGTGACGGTTTTGGAGCTGGCAAAGGTAATCACATCCACATTCCGGTTAAGGATACTTTGCCACACTTCTTCGGGCATATGGGCAGGGCAAGCGGATTGATAAGCCGGCACTTCTGTCACCAATGCTTGCTTTTGTTTCAATTCCTGGACTAATTTGGCCCGGCCACCACTTTCCACCCGGGGAAAAAGTATCTTTAATCCTGCTGGGGATTGGGGAAAATGTTCCACCAGGGCATCAGCAATGAAATCCGGTGGAATGAAGTCCGGTTTGATGCCAAATTTTTCCAGGCTTTGGGAAGTCTTTTTACCCACTACGGCCAACTTTAACCCCGCCAGAGCCCTACTGTCCAAACCATGGTGTTGCAATCTTTGGAAGAAAAACTCTACCCCATTGGCCGAAGTTAGAATTAGCCAGTCAAAATCCTCCAACTTGGCAATCGCCTGGTCGAGGGGTTGCCAGTCGGTGGGGGGAACAATTTCCAGGGCGGCCATGGCTAATACGTTGGCACCTTGCTGTTGCAAAAGTTCGGTAAACTGGCTCGCTTGGTCGGCGGCCCGGGTAACCAGAATAGTTTTTTGGGCCAGGGGCAGGGGGGTCAAGACAGGGATAATCCTTTGATTAACAACATTCCCGATGACAATTACCGCTGGGGCCAGGGACTGTCCTTGGGTTTTTTCCACCATATCAGCTAGGGTTCCCCCCCAGGTTTGCTGTTCCGGTCTGCCGGCATTTCTAATTATCGCCATAGGGGTGCTAGGGGATTTACCGGCCTGGAGTAACTTATCCACCAACAACGGCAAATTTTTGGTTCCCATCAGAATTACTAAAGTGGGCAACTGGGCCAGGGCATGCCAAGGCCAACCATGGGGATCATGGCCGTCCATGACCAAAAAACCTGAGCCGGTGTCTTTGGCTGTGAGGGGAATACCCACTAGTCCTGCACTGGCGATCGCCGAAGAAATACCCGGTATTATTTCGTAGGCACAATGGTAGGCCACCAGAATTTCTAGTTCCGGCACAATGCGGCCAAAAATCCAGGGATCGCCGCTTTTGAGCCGTACCACCCGTTTGCCCCGGCGGTAATGGTTCACCAATAACTGATTAATCTTGTCCTGGGGAGTGCTGGGCTGTCCCCCCCGTTTACCGACGAAAATCCGTTCACAATCCGAGGGGAGTAAATCAAATACATCCGGTGCCACCAGAGCGTCATAAATTAATACCTCTGCCCCAGCTAAAACGGCGATCGCCCGTTGGGTGAGATAGGCCACGGGCCCCAGACCAGCCCCCACCAGATAAACTTTGGCCGAGGAAAACGATGGTGGTGGCACACTAGTCATGGGCATTGGCAGTGGATTAAAAAAATCATACTCCCCTAGTTAAAATCCCTTCAAGGGGTGGGACTTTACAATCATTTGAACTAAGAATGAGGAGAATCAGGGCCTAATGCAGAGTTTCTACTTAGCGGCGCAAAAATTAGGTTTTCTGCGAGCCGGGGCGATCAACCGAGGACACCAACGCATTGTGGGTGAGGTAGTTTTTCAGCCATTGTCGACCCTGGTCCAAGAGCTGAGGTAACGTTTTCACGGGCCAAAGCTTGGCAGTACCGTCGGCCGAAGAAGTTAAAACCCAGTGGCCATCAGGACTAAATTCTGCTGACCGCACCCAATTACCATGTTCTTCCAGGGTAACTAATTCCCTTCCAGAACGGTCCCAAAGCCTAGCCGTGCCATCGTTGGAAGCGGTGACAAGCATTTGCCCGTCGGGACTCCAATCCACAGTGCCTACCAAACCCTGATGGCCATATAGCACCGCTACTGTTTTACCGCTACGGTCCCAAAGCCTAGCGGTGTGGTCGGCGGATACGGTGGCAATCAAGTCTCCCTCGGGGCTAAATTGGGCTTGGTAAACAATGCTTTGATGTCCCGCTAAGGTCAACAAGGGACGACCAAGGAAATCCCAAATCCGGGCGGTGTTATCCACGGAGGCTGTCAATATATAACGACTGTCTGCACTAAATTGGGCAAAATACACTGGCCCTTCATGGCCCCGGCATACGCCCACCTCTCGGCCAACAATTTCCCAGATGCCTGCTGTATTATCATCCGAGGCCGTGACGATAAATTGGCCATCGGCGCTAAACTCCGCTGCAAAAATAGTCTTTTCGTAGTGTCTCAGTACCGCTATTTCCCGGCCGGTATTATTCCAAACTCGAGCGGTGCCGTCTTTGCTAGCAGTGACAATATACTGACTATCGGAGCTAAAGCGTACATTCAATACCGCATCCTGGTGCCCCCGCAGGGTAGTCAATTTTTTGCCCAACACATTCCAAATTTGAGCAGTTTTGTCCGCCGACCCCGTCACAATCCATTGGCCGTCCGGGCTAAATTGACCTTCCCGCACCCAGCCTTGGTGATCCGCTAACACGGCAATGCATTTCCCTTCCATGGTCCAGAGGCGAGCCGTTTTATCCCTGGAAACAGTCAACAGGCGATCGCCTTTGGGGTTGAAATGGGCATTGCGTACCCAGTGGCTGTGGCCGGTGAGAGTGATGGTATTTTTCGGGGAAACGTCCCATTGGCGGGCCGTTTGGTCAGCGGAGACAGTGAAAATAAAACGACCATCGGCACTAAAATCAGCGTCGTAAATTTCCTTCTGATGAGCCTGTAAAACGGTGAGCAAATTGCCCTCCTTCGTCCAAAGTCGAGCGGTGCCATCGGTGGAACAGGTGACAATCCTTTGGCTGTCCGGACTGAAACGGGCCGCGTGGATATTGTGGTCTTGACCCCGGAGGGTGCCCAAGCATTTACCATGGCGACTCCAAAGCCTAGCAGTACCGTCATTGGAAGAGGTGACAATATACTGGCCATCGGGGCTCCAGATGGCATTGTTGACCCAGTTTTGGTGCCCTTTTAAAACAGCAAAGCATTGACTGGTTAGATCCCATAGCCGAGCAGTGCCATCGGCGGAACAGGTGACAATCCATTGGCCATCGGGGCTAAATTGGGCGTTGCGTAACCAACTGGTATGCCCTTGGCAAAGGCCAATTTCCCGACCCTCCAGATCCCATAGCCTGGCAGTGCCGTCCCGCGAGGCAGACAGTAGAATTTGTCCATGGCAGTTGAATTCAGCATTGCGGACCCAGTCGATGTGGCCCTGGCAGAGTGTGAGCTGTTCCCCGGCAAAATTCCAAATGCGTACAGTGTTATCCTGGCCACTGGTAACCACAAACTGATGATGGGGGCTAAAATGCACACTCCTCACCCAGTCTTCGTGGCCCCGGAGGGTAGCAATTTCTTCCCCATGGCGCTTCCAGAGTTTAACGGTGTGATCAGCGGAGGCGGTGGCAAAATATTGACCATCGGCACTCCAGTCCACTGCTGTGATGGCCCCTTGGTGTCCCCGTAAAATGTTAATCAGTTCGCCGTGGAAAGACCAAAGATAGGCAATGCCGTTGCTGGTGGCTGTGAGTAATAGGGGGGGAGTGTTGTCCATGGGAGGACTAATCCGCAGACCGGTGACTGGCCCATCGTGTTGGCAACGGTTACATTCATTGATTCGAGCCAAAATGCTATGGAGAGAAAGCCAGGGGGCCAGGCTGGGGTATTGCACCAGAGCAGTTTCTGCTGTCACTAGTTTTTGTAGTTCCTGCCCGGTTTTGACCGCCGCCAGCAAGGCCTCCAGGGGATAGGATACAAATTGTTTGAGAATAAATTGGCATTGCTTTTCCAGATTGATACCAGCCACCAATTTTTGGTATTGCAATTGAGCCGCTTTCAATTTCTGGGCCACCACCTGTTCTTCCACACTGGAGCCTGCTTCCAACTCTGCAATTAAATCTTCGTTTTCTTGTTGGCGATCGCCAGAGGATGGGGCTATTAAATTGGGATTTGCTTTACTGCCCCGGCGGCCAGCGCTAATGACAGCGGGAGTGGAGATAGCGGTACTTTTCCCTTGGAGAGCATGGGCTAAATGGGGCGTACTAAGGCGGTAATAGGGCACCGTGGCTTGGTAAATCACGACGATTAATCTGCCCCGGAGCAATAGAGCCAGCAGTAAATGCAATTGTTGAATGTCTTCCTGGGCAAACTCCGGTGGATTATCCCCCTCCGATTCAGGGACAGAATAGAGCACAGTTAGTAATTGATATTCGGTTTTGAAGCAAAGACCTTGCTGCCCATCGGCCAGGCTTTTGAGTAATTGCAGGGCTTTTTTGAGTAGATGGGGGGGCAGAAAAGCCAAATATGTTTGGACCGCAAATATCAGCCATTCATCTAACTTTTTACCCTGGTAATTCGCTGACTTAGTAACTTGTTGTTGTTCCAAGACGGTTCCCAACAATTGCAAATCAATGGGATGGATCCAGGTTCCCTCTTCCCAACCGCCTTCCATTGCTAAATCCCCCAAAAACTGAGACTGCAAACTAGGGGGCCAAGGGTGGCGACATTGGGCCATGGCCTGGGCCAACCAACTTTCCGCTTGCCCCAGGGTGAGGGGGGGGAGGGCCTGGTATTGCACTGGGGGCAGGGACTGTTCTTCCTCCAGTTGTCCCTTTAACTCACCATAAAAGTCGGCGATCGCCGTGGGGGGCAAAGAGATTAACAGACGGACACCTTGGGACGGGCTAGTAGTTAACAACCATTGCCACAACACCCGGGCCAATTCCTGCTGGCGCAAGGAAGGACTTTGTTGCCAGGGTAGGGAGCCGTTTTCCCCGTCTAATATCAACAGCAAGTTCAATATTGGTAGGGCTTCCAGGGCAGAGGCCAACTCCGGGGCTGTGGCTTGCCCCAGGGAAGGCAGACTAAAACGTTCCCCCAGGTGAACCCACAACTTTTCTGCCCAGCGCGGAGTAAAATCTACTAAAAACACCCGGTCTGGGGACATTTGTGGCAATACCTCCCCCGCTAACCAAGAAGTTTTGCCTCCCCCTGGCTCCCCTGTGAGGATCAACACTGGCATCGGCTTTTGTTCCCAAACATTTTGCAGGTCATGCCAAGCGAGGGAAACCGTTGTTTGGGATGGCACGGTAGACAAACCCTCCGTACTGCCCCCCAGAATTTTTTCCGGTGCTAGGGGATGGCGGCTAATGCGTTGTTCTGGCCAACAGGGAAGGGGCCTTGGACCAATGAAGGCCCGCTGACCTAAACGGTATTCCCTGGCTTGATATTCTTGGTCAATGGCCAGGGCTGCCAGCCAATCTTCCAATTGTAAGTAGCATTCCCGTAATTCCACCAGAATGGCTAGGTATAGACGGGGATTATCATCAAAGGACACCAGGGTTTGAGCCTGTCGCAGGGTCATCAAAGCTTCTCTAATCTGGTCATTGGCCAATTGCACCCGACCGGCAAGGTAATGCAAACTTGCCAAGCAGGGACGATAATCTCGATCCTCAACTTCCTTAGGACGGGTTTCAAAGGCCCTTTTGAGCGCTTCCTTCGCTTCGTCAAATTTCCATTGCTCCACCAGAGCTTCACAAAGGTAACCATGGGCCAGGGAAATTAACCCCTGTAATTCTAATTCTGTCCAAGGCTTTTCCTGATTGCGCTCCGGGGTGGTGTCCGTGGCGGCAAAGGGGGAAAGTTGATAGAAAAAAATCAGGCTGTTTTCGGCGGCTTGTCGCAGTTGCTCCCAGTCTTCTAGCCCCCGTAGAACTTCCCCCACCAAGTTGAGGGTTTCTCCATGGACAAAGTGCCATTGCTGATTTTTTAGGGCGGCGATCGCCGTTTGGGCATAATTACGGGTTTGTTGCCAAAGTTGATGGGCACGGCTTTTTTCTCCGTAGGCTTGGAGTAGGGAAAAATAGCCCAACCGTAGGCTCAGCCAAATAATTGGCTCCGTATCCCCCAGCAATTCCCACACATCCAAACTTTCCCGATAGTGGCACTGGGCCTGTTTTCTGCCCATTTTTCCTTGGCTTTCCCGGGCCAAACCTTGTAACAAGGATAATTTGGCTTGGAGAAGGCTAATCGGCTCTAGTTCGAGGTTATGCTTTTGGTCAACGATCTCGCCCAACCAATGGGGTAAATTGACTAACATTTCCCGGCGTTTCTCCAGGGTCAATGGTGCAGGTTCTAACCAAACACACTGCCAGAGTTCATCGGTGCATTGTTCCAGATCCCCCGCCCCCAGCCGTAGATCAAACCAATGGCTTTTGCCATCCAAGAAAGTCTGTAGGCCACGGAAGGCTTCTTCTATGGTGGGAGGAACTAGCACAACCCAATGGAAATGTCTTTCCCCACAGCGTTGTTGCTTTCCCTGGGCCAATTGGGCCAGAAAAGTTTGGGGATCGGGCTCTTCAGTCAAGCCGGTGATGAGGATAACATTGCCCGTAAACTGTTCCCATTGTTGCAAAACCCTGGCCAGTTGTTCCTTTTCTGCCGCATCCAAAATCAGAACGTCGTCGGCGATCGCCGTGGCATACCAATCTTCCACCCAAGTGAATTGACCGGCCAAGCAAAAATAAAGGTCATCCTGGGCTGCTGGTTGCCCAACCCGGTCAGCGAGGGATTGCAAAAGTTCTTGTTGCTGGGTGAGGCAGGATAACATAACAGCCATCGGTGTGAGATTAGTACAATTACTGCAAGGGAAAAATTATTTGACCTGTGAAGTTTTGCTTAATCTATGATGGACACCTCCGCCAGACTGAGCAAATTTAATCAAAAATAGCGGGGACAGCTCCAGGCCTCAGCTTCAATTTTAGTGACAAGATGCCAGCGTTGACACGGCCAGGGAAAGGAGCGACCGAGCCACACCGGATTCGGAATCAAAGTAGTCCGCAAAATCTTTGCCAAATTAATCCTTTTCCCTAATATTCCATCTCCAGTAAAATCAGCTACGCTCTACGATATATATCTTTGGTCTCTATTTCGTGGCATTGCGTCTCAGGCGTTCCAATTCCTTTTCCAATTCCCACTTTTTAAATTCCGCTTCGAGGGGATCCAACTCCCGATGATAGGTTTCCCCAGTATTGCCTTGATTCCAGCCCATGGTGTCCGCCGCCCGCCTTTGGGCCTCAGATGCTTTTTGCTCAGCCGCCATTTGTTTAGCTTTTTGCTGTACTTCCTTTTGTCGTTGCTGAATTTCCTCTAGCAAACTCTGAGCTTGGCTGATCCGTTTTTCTGTCCCCGCCCGTTGCCCCCACACTTGATTGCCCTGACGCAGTAAAGTGGCTTCCCTTTCCTGGGCTCCTTGGGCCAAATCTTCTCGGCCAGCGGCCTTAGCCTGTTGAATACGACTATGCCAAGCCTGAATATCTTGGGCTAGGTTGAGAATTTGGGTTTCTTGATCCTGTTTTTTACGCTGTAGGTCTGTCAGTAAGCGGCGGGCATCAGCTTCCTGTTCTTTCAACTGTTCCAACAGAGCTTCCAACTCCAGATGGGGGTTGTTCTGTAAAAACTCTTCCAGACGGTCTTCTAAAAAACGGCCGACATCGTCAAACAAGCCCATCGCTACAATCTTCCCCAAAATCTACTAGGTGCCGTAAAGGCTTTGTCCTACTCCAAGATACCTTGTTTTTTCTTCCCCCATCATCGGGAAACTAACCAAAATGCTAACCTCTTTACGGCGATCGCCAAACTTAACAAAAATTTATGTACCAAAGATATTTTTCCCTAAAATCTGAATTATCCTGATAGGCAAATTTGGTTAAATCTGGACTTCCCTTTGTCGGGTTAGGTATATCGATGGATATTGAAGCAAAGCTAAGTCAAGCCCGCTCCTGGTTGGATGAGTTGGGCAATGCCATTTCTGATCTGGTGGGGGTTGCGCCGGAAGTATTTGAGGATGAAAAGCTCAAGCAGGATTTGGCAGATTTTCGCCGAGCCTACGATCAAGCAGTGCAGGACTTAGCTAATCCGAGTTTACGCATTGCCATGATTGGGACAACGTCTTCGGGAAAGTCCACGATTGTGAATGCTCTGATTGGCCGACGCATTGCACCCATTGAAGCGGGGGAGATGAGCGGTGGGGTTTTACGGATTAAGCACGGTGAAGGCAGTTATTTAAAAGTTGAGGAAACGGAAGGGGCGGCATGGGAAACGGGGGAATGGTCGGGTTTGAGCGATGAGGAGATTTATAACCGGATTCAACGCACGATGCACACTTACCATGAGGTAAGACGGAAGGCGGACTACATTGCGCCCCAAATTGAAGTAAAGTTGCCGATTTTGCCAGCTTGTAATCGGGAATTATCAGGACTGCCTGAAGGGTTAGCCATTGAGTTTGTGGATTTACCGGGTTTAAAGTCTATCCAAGATCGGGGAAATCTTCAGGTGATTCAATCCCTTGTCGGTAAGGCTTTTTGTCTAGTTGCACTGGATTATGGACAGGTTGATGAAGTGCATCGTCAGAAATTGTTGGGAGAATTAAAACAGATTATTGATTATTTTGACGGCAAAACAGATTCGATGATTTTTATTTTAAATCGGGTTGATAATCGTAAATCAGATGATATTCCCTTAGAAAGTCGAATTGCTAAGCTAAGCCAAGAAATCAAAGAAAATCTAAAACTTTCAGAATATCCTGACATCATTCCCTTTAGTGCGAATATCTTGTATCAAGCTCAATGCGCTTGGGGGATTAATAACCTTAAACGGTCATCTTTGGTTGCTCAGACTGAACGATTACAACGATTAAGAGCAATGTTTTCTGATTGTTCTAGTTTGATCACAAAAGAAATTGAGAAAAGTAAAAAACCTTCAACACCCTTACCAGTAAAAGGCACTTTTAAAAAATTTTTCTTGCAAAATCAGGATTTAAAATCGTGGTTTCGTTACATTGAAGATCGGGTTAGGGAAGAAGAAGAGATTACTGACGAAATGATGCAGACATTGGTGAAGTACGCTTTACTTTGGAGTGGCGGGAATGATTTATGGAGTTGTATTCGGTCAAGAATTAATAATTCTTTTGAAGAATTAGTTGTCAATCCGATATTAATGGATATTTATGTCAGTAGTGATGTTGTGATTGAGAGATTAAATTTAAAGCTTGAAGCTACTAAAGGAAGCAATGAAGAAATTGAACTAAAAATTCAGCAGATAAAAGAAAAACGTCCTACATTAAGAGAACAATTGCGAGAAAAAAAGATTTTTTTTATCAGTGAAATTAATAACTTTATTGAAGATTTAATCAAAATTGGTCTTTCATCCAATGATGATAATGATTATGACTTCAATGTATTTACTGCCGTTAAAAACGAAAGTTCAAATGGCAAAATTTTAATGGAAATGAACACTGCAATTAAATATATTCAATCAGAGCTAAATACAGAATTGATAACGAAGTTATTAGATGCTTTTGAAGCTAACCAACCTTCCTATGATTTAGAAGATGAACTTGGTAAGTTTCTTAGTCCGCCTCTTGCAAAAAGTCTTGCCCGCTCATACGATACTGTGAGCAGACTAACTAGAAATTATCAACTAGAAGATGATTTAATGGTCAAATCTGTCTCCATAACGGATCAGCAAGCCATGGAGAAATTAAGGGAAGATGAGCATACGATCTTGATGTTATATGAAAATATGTATCAAGCCATTAAGGAGAAAACAAAGTTTTTAATTCAGGCTCAGGAACCCAAACTACTAGGTTTTATCGAGAAGCTTTTTCATAACTACATCGAGGAACTATGCACAATTTTTGATGAAATTGAACTCCCCATTAAACAGAATATCTTAGCAGACTGGAAAAATAAGACTAAAGATAGCAGCCAGTTTTCTGTGTTACCTGAAGACATATTTAATATTTCAGGGCCAATATTTGTAGAATCTAAAGACAGGAAAAAAGAATTTGCTGGCACTGAATCATATTATGTTGATGTGCAGAAAACTCGCTATGAGCAATATACAGAGACCTACAAGAAAAAATTCCTATTCTTTTTTAAGAAAGACGCTACCCGCACCAGCGCTCGTCCAGTTAAATATATTGAAAAGGAAGAGAGAGAGCGCAAAATTTTTAAGGATATAGAATATCGTAAATTTGCCTTCCCTAAACCGATTGTCATGGCCAGGCAATGGTCAGATGCTGTTGAGTCAGACAAAATGGCATTATTAAACATTTTAAAAAGTTGGTTGTCTCAATATGCCAATCAATCTATTGAACAATTTGAAATCATTAGCAATGAAGCTTTGAATTTTGCTGAAATAAGTTTAAATGAAAGACTAAACTCATTTAGTTCTAATTTAGAACAACAACAAAAATTCCTAGAATCTATTCAGCTTATTTTTTATCAACTGCTAGAACTAAAAAAGGAGATTTTGTAATGGAAAGAAACTTAAAAAAAATTCGAGATGGTAGCAAAATGTTCTTAGAAGGAGCATTTGGAATGTTGCAAGAATCCTTGCCGTTTAAAAACAATAATCAAGAGGAAAAACTGTTAGATGAAATAGAATCAACAGATCCTACCAAAGCAATATCACTATCAGAAAATAAACCTAAGAATGACCCAGAGGAATATGAAAAAATAGTTGGCAAAATAAATTTGATTTTCCCTTCAGAAACTTTAGTTTCTCCTAAAAGTTTAGTTTTAGCAATTTATCCAGATAAAAATTTAAGCCTATTCCAAAAAACAACTGCTCCGTTAACTCGGGCTGTGTGTGAGAAGCTCTATGAATCCACCCAGTATCTCCGCATAGATGACGATCTATTTTTTAAATCTAAATCAAATAAAATTCAAGATTTTAGAGTTATAGAAGGGGAAGAGTGTGATGATGATATTCACTTAGTCAAGATACATCTTAAAGATAATGATGAGAGATTTAATCAACGGATAAATCAAATTGATCGAATTAGAGCTTTTCGTGAATTACCCAATTTAGTTGACGATATTAAGGTATCCCCTCGTCTAAGAATAGAAGCCGGAAATTTGTTTAAACTTTACCATCGTTAGGAAAATATTATGATTATCAATACTGATTTGTTACTTAATAATCCAGAAATCATTAAAGGTTTAGTGTCTGGAGAAATGACTCGCTATGGTAGTGTAATTCGCTGGGCTAAAGGTGTTGGCCCCCATGGCGGAAATATCGTTAAACATTTAGCAGAATCACCATCTCTGACCAATAAAATGATGTTAGTTGGGGTTGATCCTATTTTAGGGGGAGGAGCCATTGCCACAGATATTGCTGGACATGGAATGAATTATCATAAATTGCTGGGCATTGATAAAAAAATTACGGGTATTAGTGAAAACTTAATCAAAGTAATGGGATTAAGCCAGCTTTCAGCGGGAGCTAGTGTTTTAAATTTAGGAGTAAGTGCAATTGGGTTTGCTTACATGGGCTATAAATTGCATCAAATGCAAAAATCTATCAATGTTTTACAATCTACAATGACCAATGGATTTAATCGTGTTGAAGCTAATCTAAACAGTCTGAAGTATAAAATTGATTCTGGCTTTAGTATTGTGATTCAAGGACTAAAGCATCTTGATAATCGTCTCGACAATATTTCTGGCCAATTAGCTTACCTTTATTTAATTACCCAAGATAACCGTAGAAAACAAGAAAAATTAGCCGTTGCTATTTCCCATCTTCATCAAACTAATTTAATTCGGGAAATTTCATTACTACAGGCAGAATTGAATGATCGAAGTCGTTTTCCTAATGAATCTCCAAGACAAGCAATCAAGACAGCTTCCCATGTCAGGATATTTCTTAGCAGTGAAGCCCAAAAAATAACGCCAGAGGTAGAAGCAGAGTTACTTTTAAATAGTGATGTTGCTATTCAAGGATGGGTTGTTGCCACGGCAACAGAAGCTAATTTATTAATGGAAATCGGACAATTTCAGGAAGCTAAATTTCTTGTACAAGAAGAAGTTTCAAAGTTTAGACAAATTGCTGAGCGTTGGGCATTTGCCCTGTTAAATTGTGAAAATCACAAAATCAACACTCTTTATCGACTTGATTCTTTATTATTCAAAGATTACATATCGAAAGAAAGAATACAAAGAATTTTAGAAATTTGCCCATCTGAACAATCTTTAGACTTTGCTAAAGTTCATTGGTTAAAAAGTAGTGCTAATGCAGAATATAAAACTTCCTATGCTCCTGAACGCTACAACCAAGTCTGGATTAATAAACAATTGGCGACCGCCGAATATTTAGACACTCTTAGTGAATTATTAGCCAGGTTAGATACCCTACAAGATTTTGCCCAATTATGCCAAGATCAAGGGGTTAAAAGTAGCAAGGAATTACTTCCTACTAATGATGCAGAACCAGGACTCTATTTATTGCCAGGATAGGGAAAGTATATTATGTCTATTACAAAATTAGCCCCCGTTTCAAAATCCATTTTACTTGAACCTGTCAGTTGGTTAACTTTTGATCAATTGCTGAAGGATTTGGGGGAAAAACGAGGAATTCGCCTTGCGTATTGCCAAGGAGCTTTGGAAATTATGACTCCCCTCGGAGAACACGAACACAATAATCGCTTTCTAGAACGGCTAATTTATGCCGCTGTTGACATCCTGAACTTAGAAATTAAAAGCCTGGGCTCCCTAACCCTAAAACTTGATCGCCTGGAGAAAGGTATAGAACCAGATTCATGTTTTTATCTGCAAAATGAACCCCTAGTCCGCCATAAACAAAATATTGATCTCAATGTTGATCCTCCCCCAGATTTAGTCATTGAAATTGACATTACCAGCGGTTCCCTAGACAAACTGCCAATTTATGGCGCTTTGGGAGTACCAGAAATTTGGCGATATGACGGCAGAATTTTACAGGCTTATTGGCGGAATGAAGCCCAGCAGACCTATCAAATTTCTGAGCAAAGTTTGGCTTTGCATCCTTTGAAAGTTAAGGATTTGGCTACTTTTCTACGCCAAAGTCTCCAAGATGGGGAAACAGCAACGATCAGAAAGTTTCGTCAGTGGCTCATTGAACAACTTGGGGAATAAGTTAGTACAAGCTAAAAGCTTTGCCCCACTTCCAGATACCTTGTTTTTCCTTGTCGGGATAGAATTGCCTGCTGACTATTAACCGCCGCCAATTGCCAACCGCTACTACCGATCGCCTCACCGATTTGAATACGCTGGGTCATGCCATTCCAGCGGAATAGGGCCGAAGATCGATCGCCGGATTCCAGAACGCCCACCAGGTCATGTTTAGTGGCACTAGGCACCATAGGGGTTGCCGGGGGAGCGGCGGCCACAGGTTGGGGGGGAGTGGCCATGGCTGGGGCCGCTTGGCCGTTGGGATAAACGGGGTAATAATACCTTTCCACCACAGTGGTACTGCCGGGGGCAACGGTGGGCAGATTGCCACCATTATTTTGGGGCACAGCACCAGGGGGAGGCGGGGGGAGGGGAATGCCCTGATTGGCCGGGGCGATCGCCACCGTTGTTTGGTTGGGAGTTGTCAGAGAATTAACACCAGCGGGAGCAGGGGAAGCTGGCAATGTTTGGGGCTGTTTAAGGGTTTCTAGGGACTGTTGCAGATAAACAATAAACTCCTCATCGGCTTGATCCACTGTGACCGTTTCCGCTGGTGATGCCGTGGTGGGGGCGGACTGTCGGGACTGGAACACCAACCAAAAACTGACCAAGAGCAGATAGACAACGCCACCGCCCAGAAAAATTTTGTCAATGTGCTTCAACCACCAGGGCTTAGCAGAACGCCCTAACTCTTCGTATTTGTCCATTGTCCCCACTCATGGAAAAAAGATGTTGCCCATTCTAGCCCAAAATTTCCCTCGGTCTAACCTCTAACCAAGATGGGCCACCTGGGCTGTTAAATATTCTCCTTCGTTGAGATCCACCAGGCGATCGCCAAAGCCATCCTTACCCCAGGGCTGGAACTGGGAAGTGGTAACGCTATGAACTCGTTGCTGACTGCTGTAAAAGTTAGCCTGGGCGATGGTATCCGGGAGCATTGCCAACAGTCGGTCTTCTTTGCTGGTAAATTGCATAGCCGTTGTGCCCAAATTACCGAAACTACCTAGACGCACTGTAGCTAAGTCCAAATTTTTGCCGTAACCAACCTGGGTCAGCAATAACACTGACGCCGTGGCCGGTAGCATCAGAACCCCCACCAACTTTTCCGTTGGACGAAGCCGCATTGCTTCCTGGCCCTGGGCGCTGGGGCTAAAACAAGTGAGACCAACTTGGGCCACATCAAACCTTAGTAAGCGACCATTGCTGGTGGCAATAACCAAATTTTGGTCAGGGGCATTATCCATGGGCGTAATCCATTGGGCAAACTGGAGGCGATCGTCATTTTTTAACTTGATCAAACTCAAACCCCGCTGGCCCAAATTCTGCAATTCCTGACCAGCAAGCAGTTTGACCCGACCCTGTTGACTAACTAGGAGTAAATCCTGGGGCCGTTCCGGGGGAGGTAAAAACCCATGGAAAGTAATGGCGGTGGCATCCCGCTGGGCTGACTTGGGCAACATACGAAGCAGGGGAATGCGGGTAACGGCCAGGGGCGGCAAATCTGCAATCGCCACAGGGAAAGCTTTGCCATGGTCGCCAATGACAACCAAAGTTTCCCTTCCTTGCATAGGGAGTTGCTGAGTTAAGGGTTCAAAACAGTTGCTTGAGGTTAACGCCTCCGGATGCCAGCCAATTTCTCCCTGGAGATTGATGCTGAGAAAAGCATTAGGTGGAGGTGTTTGGGGCGTAAATAGGGTAAGGGGATTTTTTTTGGCAACTGGAACTTGTTTACTATTTCCCCCGATCGCCTCTGGACTTGGTTGGCCTGGTTCCGGGGTATTGGTCGGCGAATTTTTAGGGTCTCGGGCTGAATTTCCCTGCTTCTCAACCGGGGCGGAGTCGGTGGATTGGGCGGGGGCATTGTCCAACACCAATTGTTCTGGTTCTGATGGCTCCGCTGTCTCCTCCATGGCCAGTTCATCTTCCTGTTCCGTCTTCAATTGGGCTGCAATCAGGGCGGTTTTTGGTGCAGGTGATTCCTTTTCTTCCACTGGCAAAGGGGTAATTTTAGCCGGCATACCCTGTAATATTTTGGTTCGTCGCTCGTCGGCAAACTTTTTCTTCAAGCTCCGCAACTCTTTTTTGAGAGCTTTTAACCGTTCCTGGCGATCGCCGATGAGGGTTTCTAGTTGCTGGATGCGTTGGGCTAAATCAGCATGTTCCCGCACCAATTTTTCCCTTTCCAGGCCGGTAATACGGCGCATGGGCATCCCCAAAATTGCGTCCCCTTGGGTGGGGGAAAGACCCAACCTTTGCTGGAGTTGAATTTTGGCAGTGGTGCCATCGCAGGCAAAACGCAAAATTTCAATCAGAATGTCTAAATTTTCCAGACCAATTAGTAAACCCGCCAATAATTCCAGCCGTCGCCGACTTTCCCCTAACTCGTTTTCATACTGCCGCAGGAGAGTATCTTCCCGAAATTGCAAAAACTCTTGGAGAATTTGCCGCAGTGACATTTGTATGGGTTGGTTGTCGACCAAGGCCAGGAAAATTACCCCAAAATTGCTCTGCAAAGGGGTCATACGGTAAAGCTTTTTAAGAATGGCATCGGGGGTAGCATCCCGCTTCAACTCGATCATCACCCGCATTCCCGTGCGATCGCTCTCGTCCCTGAGATCGGAAATGCCGTCTAACTTACCGTCGTTGACCAAATTGGCAATTTTCTCAATCCAAGCGGCTTTGTTGACCTGGAATGGTAATTCTGTGACCACGATCGCCGTGCGATTATGGCTGCGTTTTTTCTCCCCCCGGACGGTTTCAATATGGCTTACCCCCCGCACCGGAATTAAGCCCCGTCCAGTTTGATAAGCCTGGATAATGCCTTCACTATCAAGAATGTGTCCCCCGGTGGGAAAGTCCGGGCCGGGAATTAACTTGAATAATTCTTTGTCGGACAAATCGGGCTTGTTAATCAAACCAATCAAACCATCCACCACTTCCCCCAAATTATGGGGCGGGATATTGGTGGCCATGCCCACAGCAATGCCGGAGCAACCGTTCAACAAAAGGAGGGGCAACTGGGCCGGCACCACGGTGGGTTCTTCCTGGGAATTGTCGAAGTTGCCGGTAAAATCGACGATCGCCTCGCTGATGCCTTCCAACATGGCCCCCATGGCGATGGGCGCTAAACGGGTTTCGGTGTAACGCATGGCGGCGGGGGGATCATTGTCCACCGAACCGAAATTGCCGTGGCCAGCCAAGAGGGGATAACGGCTGGAAAAGTCCTGCACCATCCGCACCAAGGCATCGTACACGGACTGGTCTCCGTGAGGATGGTATTTACCCAACACGTCCCCCACCACCCGGGCACATTTCCTAAACGGGCGATCGGGGGTCAACCCCAACTCATACATGGCGTAGAGAATGCGGCGATGCACCGGTTTTAAGCCATCCCGCACATCGGGCAATGCCCGGCCCACAATCACACTCATGGCATATTCCAGATAGGAACGTTCCATTTCTTCGTGGAGATCGGTGGGGATAATTTGACCGCTGGGGAAAGATTTTCTGGCCATGCCGCTGGGAACCTGTGCGCTCGTCAATTCGCGGCCAATGTTAGCATTGGAAAGGCTGATTCTCTTCCCCACTTTGCTGAGTAAAAGCTTATGACCACGGTTCTCATCGTCGAAGATGACCCCATGAATTTCCGCGTCTTTTCCAAAATTCTCACCAAGCGGGGGGGCTTCACCGTCAAGGGTAGTGAGGATGTGGCGGAGGTGTTGGCCCTAGCCCGGAGCAAGGCGGTGGACGTGATTTTAATGGATGTTTCCCTCTCCCGCAGCCATTACCAAGGCAAAGCCTACAACGGTATTCAAATTACCCAATTGCTCAAACAGGACCCCACCACGGCCGGTCTACCGGTAATTTTGGTTACAGCCCACGCCATGGCCGGCGATCGAGAATCCTTACTGGCGGAAAGTGGTGCTGAGGGCTACATTGCCAAACCAGTGGTGGACCACCAGGCTTTTGTCCAACAGATTCAAGCCATGGCCGGCGGTATTCAAAACCCTAGCCTAGAGATTTAGCTTTAGCCTTTTTTCCATGTTGCCCACTGCCATTGTCCTCACCATCCTTTTGGGCATCATTGCCTATATTTGGGGTTATCCCCATTGGTTAGATTGGCGAGAGAAAAAGCTTTTCCAGCGTCCCCTGCCCCTCCATTGGCAAGCCATCCTTGGCGATCGCCTGCCTTTTTATCAACAGCTTTCTCCCCAGCAAAGACAAAAGTTGGAAGCTAAAATCCAATTATTTCTGCAGCAAAAACAGTTCATTGGCTGCAATGATTTTGTTTTAACCGATGAAGTCAGGTTAGTGATCGCCGCCCAGGCCTGTTATCTGGCCCTGGAGTTGGGCAGTAATCCCTACCCCCGGCTAGACACAATTCTTGTTTATCCCGACGCCTTTCAGGTTAGACAGGTCAGTTCCCCCGACGGCTATGTGGTGGAAGAAGAAGAAACCATCCGGGCTGGGGAATCCTGGGACAAGGCCGGGCAATTAATCCTTGCCTGGGGTACCATTGCCTGGGATTTGGAGCGGTGGCAGGATGGCCACAACGTTATTTTCCATGAATTTGCTCACCAATTGGACATGGGGGATGGGGCCATGAATGGGGTGCCCAAATTAGCCCGTCGCAACGACTATCAACGTTGGCAGTCAACTTTTGCGGCGGAATATCAACAACTCCTCAGCCAACTGGAGCATAATTTGCCCACTGTGATCGATCCCTATGGAGCCACTAACCCCTGTGAGTTTTTTGCGGTGGTGACGGAAACTTTCTTTGAAAAAGGGCGAGAGTTACAACGCAACCACGGGCAACTCTATCAAGTCCTACAAAAATACTACTGTCTTGAACCATTGATCAACTGCTAGGGAACGGGTTGTAGTCTGGTCACTTCCAGGGAGAATAATCCCCCCCCAGTGGCGGCGTAGGTTCTGACCCGGACAATGTAGTCCCCGGACTCTGTAATACGGGCAAAGGCGAGGGAATTGGTGCCCCCCTCGGTGCTGTCGTCGTTGGCCACAATGGTGGTGCCGTCATCGCCAATGAGCATGACCATGGTGTCAAATTCATCGGAGCGCAGGTCAATGGACACTTGGTCTCCGGCCCGGAGATTGATGCGATAATCCCTGGCAAATCCCCCCTCCCCCGTGGGCATATCCTGCACAGTCAGGCGATCACTAACCGTCGTATTGGCGGTAATGGGGATGGGATTATAAAAACTGTTTTGATTATTTTGGCCATAGCTCAGGGTGGGGTAGAACACGACCAGGGCAGAGGGCAAACCCATCCAGAAGGGGGCTAATTTGTTCAATTCCCCTGCAGTGAAGGATCTAAACATTTTCGCTGTCCTGACTGAGTACCGACTGGAGCCGACTGAGAAAATTTGATTCCTGGGTGAGGGGGATGAACTGCTCAATGGAGGGGGCTGGCCCTGGGGATCTGTTCACCGGGCCTTCTTGGGATACCCTGGGGGCCCCGGAGTTTTCTGGATCATGATCCTGGAGATTTTTGGGGTCACGGTGATGCCAAGGCAGGGGTTCCAACTCCCCTGGGTCGGATGGCGAAACTTTCCAGTCTGGTGATTTTGATATTTGATTTTGTCCCCGGTTGGGAACCTTTAACTGCCATGATTGGTCGGCTATCTTAGTCAACTCCTCCATCGATTTGTCCGTGGCGATCGCCAAGGATCTGGGTAGATTTTGGGAAACTAGACGCTCAAACTCAGCGGAAAAGTGAAAATTAGGTTGTCCCTTCTGATCCCAGAACTCCAGCAAATGCTCCACCGAAACCGCCTTATAGCGGCCGAGGTAGAGGGCTTCGATCACCGCCAGACGAATCCACAGGGCTGAAAAATCCTTGAGCCAACCATTGATGACCTGTTTGGGCGCCATTCCCCGGAGGTCAAAACAATAGGCAGTCAAAAGTGAAACTGTCTGCAAAATGCCTGGATCCTTTTGAGCCTGGGATATTGTCATATTTGCTAGGGAGCTATTCTTGGTAGTTCCTAGAATATTAGCTCAAGTCCAGTCTGGGAGAAAGGAGAATAGGCTATGTTTAAGCAATTGGGAGTTCTGGCCACATTTATCGCCTTTGCATTGGCCCTGGCAGTGTCGGGTAATATTCCCAGCGAGGTGACCAGTCTGCCCCAACAATCCCTGGCGATCGCCCAACAATCTAAACATCAAGCCCGGCTACGCTTGCAACGCTCCCTACAACAATTCTTCCTGCGGCCCCATCGTTTTTCCGGCTCCAGTAATGGGGTAGTCAACCCCAAAGCAGAATATTTTTAGTAGCTACCAAATACGAGTCAGATCAAGCACAAAACCGGGCATTACTTCATCGCAATCTATTTGCTTTGGCGATGTTAGAACTTCCGTTTGTTGGGCAGGACGATAGATCTCAACCTGTTGATTTTGCGGATTGATCAATAACCCTAACCACACCCCCAGGCGTCGGTATTCTTGCATTTTTTCCTGTAATGGTTTCAGGTTATCCGTTACGGATCGGAGTTCAATAACAAAATCTGGCACCACGGGGATAAAGTCAACTATCTCGATCCCCTCTAGCTTCGATTGCTCAATACAGGACACATTCGGCGACAATTTGCCGCCCCCCAATGAAGTGAAGTCATAGCCACAGGAAGAATCAAACGCTTGACCTAGGTTGGCTTGGCGATTCCAGATATTGACATCGGTAGCCAGATCAAGATTTTTGCGACTAGTTTCACCCCCCGCCGGTGTCATAATAATCAATTCCCCATCTTTGGTTAACTCAAGCCGTAGGTCTGGGTTATCGAGACAAAGCTGATCAAAATGCTCCGGTGAGATTTTTAAAGTGACATGGCTCACATCTAGCAACAATGATTCTTGAGCAATTGATTTAACTGGCTGGGTTAGGGTTGCCATAACTCCTCCTCGGATCCCCGAACGTTGGGATGGTTAACCATTCTTGTTTTGGCTGACCTAAATTCTAACCATTTCCTTTGGCACAAAGTTGACAAAGTCCGAAGAATTCTAGGGTGTGATAGTAAATGCGAAAGGAGTAATTAGCCTGCAAATTTTCTTCTAGGGATTGCACTGGACATCCTTGAATAGGAAAAGATTCACCACACTGCAAACAGGTCAGACAATGTTGATCCTGCTCTAGCGTTTGGTAGAGTAATTCCCCTGTCATGGTGGCTTGATGTTGGATAAATCCGGCTAACTTGAGGGCATCCAAAGCTCGGTACACCGTGGCCAAGCCAATTTTTTTCGTTTCCCGCAGTTTGGTAAACAAAGCTTGGGCCGACAGGGGCTCCGTTTCCCTTTGCAAAGCTTGGAGTACCAGTCTCTGGTTGACGGTTAGGGACTCTAGGCGAACGGCAAGGGAAGGAGTGGGAGAACTCATGACAATGGTGAGGAACTATGCAATGATAATGATTATCGTTTATTTTTAACTCTCAGGAAAGTTAAATTTTCTGTCAGTTTGATCTTCACTGTATTGCACATTGGCTAATGTTTACATTCCCTACTGCCCCCCGTTTCATTCAGTCCATTGGTCTTGCTCTAGTGGTGGGTCTAGGCGTCATGGGCTGTCAGCCCGTTGAGGAGCAGGATGGTTCGCTTAGCCAGGAGCCCCCGGTGGAGGCCATGGATATTACGGTGAGTATTCTGCCCCAACAGTATTTTTTGGAGAAAATTGGTGGCGATTTGGTGCGGGTGAGTGTGTTAGTGCCGGGTAATAGTGATCCCCACACCTATGAACCCAAACCCCAACAGTTAGCGGCCCTTAGTGAAGCAGAAGCTTACGTTTTAATTGGTCTTGGTTTTGAGCAACCTTGGTTGGAGAAGTTAAAAGCGGCCAATGCCAATATGAAGTTAATTGATTCGGCCCAGGGCATTACCCCCCTGGAAATGGAGGAACATAACCATAGTCACGGGGAAAAAGAAGGAGAAAAAGAGGGGCATAGCCATGATGATCACGATCATGGGTCAGAGTCAGAAAGGGAACAGGCCATGGGAGCAGTGATGGTGGTGGATCCCCATATTTGGTTATCTCCCACCTTGGTGAAACAACAGGCCTCCACGATCGCCAAAGGTTTAGCTGAGTTGGATCCGGAGAATCGGGAACAGTATGAAGCTAATTTGTCCACATTTCTAGCGGAATTGGAGCAGTTAGACCAAGAGTTACGACAGGTGCTGGAGCTTTTACCCCAAAGGAAATTTATTGTTTTCCATCCTTCCTGGGCCTACTTTGCCCGGGACTATAACTTGGAGCAAATTCCCATTGAAGTGGAGGGACAAGAACCCAGTGCCAGGGAGTTGAAACAACTAATTGATACGGCCAAGGAAAATAGTCTCACCGTGGTCTTTGGGGAAACCCAGTTCAGTACCAAAAGTTCCGAGGCGATCGCCGCTGAAATCGGAGCAGGGGTAGAACTGCTCGATCCTTTAGCCGCCGACTGGTCTAGCAATCTTAAATCCGTTGCCCAAAAAATCGCTAATGCTAACAGTCCCCAGCCCTAAAGACAATTTCCCCATGGTCGATCGCCTTCCCTCCCAACCAGTAATCGCCGTCGAAAATTTATTCGCTGGTTATGGCACGACGCCAGTGCTAGAAAATATTAATCTGCGGGTAGAGGAAAGGGATTTTCTGGGCTTAATTGGCCCCAACGGCGGCGGAAAGACCACCTTGCTCAAGGTTCTGTTGGGCTTAATCAAACCTTCCCAAGGTACGGTGCAAATTCTGGGGCGATCGGTGGAGCAGGGGCGGCGTTACGTGGGCTATGTGCCCCAGTGGTTGGAATTTGACCGGGCCTTTCCGGTGCGGGTGTTGGACGTGGTGAGGATGGGACGTTTGGGGCGGGGCAAACTATTTCGCCGGTACCATCGCCAAGATGAGGCCATTGTCCACCGTTGTTTGGAGCAGGTAGGCATGGGTAATCTAGGCGATCGCCCGTTAGGAGCATTGTCGGGGGGACAACGGCAACGGGTTTACATTGCCAGGGCCTTGGCTTCCCAACCGCAAGTTTTACTGCTGGACGAACCCACCGCCAACGTGGACAGCAAAGTGCAGAGGAGCATTTACGAGTTGTTGGGGGAACTGAATCAAACCATGACCATTGTGATGATTTCCCACGACTTGGGGGCCATTTCCCGCTACGTTAAAACCGTTGGTTGTCTCAACCGTAGTTTGCACTACCACCAAGAGAAATTTATTACGCCTCAGATGATTGAGGCCACCTATCAATGTCCGGTGGATTTGATTGCCCATGGTGTGCCCCACCGGGTTTTTCCCAGCCATGACCAGGGTTCCCCCGTCCTTGACAGTAGTAATGGCCAAGGCCACGGCGCAGAGTGTCAACATGATTGAGGCCCTAACCCAGGCTTGGCAATACGAATTCATGCAGAATGCCGTCCTAGCTAGCTTGCTGGTGAGCTTAGCCTGTGGATTAATCGGTTCTTTTATTGTCATCAACCGCATGGTTTTTATCAGCGGTGGTGTGGCCCATGCGGCCTATGGGGGCATTGGTTTGGGTTACTATTTTGCCTTTAATCCCCTCTGGGGGGCGTTTGGTTTTTCCTTGGTTATGGCGCTGGCTATGGGGTGGGTGGCCAGGAAATATCAACAGCGCAGTGACACTTTAATTGGAGTGATGTGGGCCCTGGGCATGGCGATCGGTATCATGCTGATTGATTTAACCAAGGGTTATAAGGCTGATGTGGCAAGTTATCTGTTCGGCAGTATTTTGACGGTGCCCCGGCAAGAACTCTGGCTCATGGCCGGGCTAGATCTCCTGATTGTGATCCTATTATTTTTGCTGTACAAGGAATTTTTAGCCATTTCCTTTGACCCCGTTTATGCCACTACCCGCAATTTACCGGTGGATATTCTTTACCTCACCCTAGTGGCGGCCATTGCTTTAACGGTGGTAATGGTAATGCAATTGGTGGGATTAATTATGGTCATTGCCCTGTTAAGTATTCCCGCGGCGATCGCCGGTCAATATGTGCGGGATGTGCCCCAAATGATGGCACTGGCCAGCGGACTGGGGATGGTCTTTTGTCTAGTTGGATTAGCCCTTTCCTACAGCTTTAATCTTTCTTCCGGGGCAACGATTATTTTGGTGGCTAGTATTGTTTACCTGATTAGTTTGGCCTTTAAACGCTAACGCTAAATCAGCACCTTTTTTTTACTAAACCTACGGACGGGGAAGGGAAACTTTTGCCTACACCTGTTACTGGCACGAAGATACGCAAAAATCCCACGGATCTAACCACGTTGTCCTGGTAGGATTATTTCGCATATTATACAATGTGGGTTCTACCTATATCTTCAGGGTGGAAATCGGAGCTCTTACATTGTTTTCAACTGAATCATCACATTCTCTCGATTCCGTGGACATTTCACTTCATCTCAACGCCGTTCACCAGAACTTAGTCCAATTTGCTCATTCCCCCGACTTTTGGCGCAAACTAGCAATTATCTTCGGTGCTGAATTTGACCGAGCTCAAGCGGAACAACTTCAGCAACAATGGCAAGCAGAGGATTTTAGCCAATTACCGACCATCCGAGTTTTAGACCAGGGCATGGCGGGCTTGTTGGGAGCCTACGCCCAGAGTACGGATGCCATCTATACTCAGTCAGGATTTTTTGGAGACGGCTTCCCCAGAGCAGATTCAGGCAGTGCTGCTAGAAGAAATTGGCCATGCTATTGATGCTCGCCTAAATTTGGCCGATAGTCCTGGGGATGAAGGGGAAATTTTTGCCAATGTGGTCAGTGGTATTGCTTTTGATGAGTTAGGTTTGCAATCCCTCCGTTCCCAGGCAGACCATTTCACCATTTTTGTTGATGGGAATGCTGTGCCTGTGGAAGCTGCCACATTTTCTGCAAGTAATACCAGTCCTATTACGATTCCTGTTAATCTTAATCCTCCTAATATCGTCCCGAGTTCTTCGGGTAAAGCTGATCCCTATCCCTCCACAATCAATGTTACTGGCGTTTCAGGAACAATCACTGACATTACGGTCACCCTCAAGGGACTAACCCATACTTTTCCAGCTGACATTGACATTTTATTGGTAGGACCCACAGGGGCGAAAACCATTCTTATGTCCGATATAGGAGGAGGTTCAGATATTAGTGGTGTTAACCTATCTTTTTCCAACACAGCAACTGAGTCATTACCGGATGATGGTAGCATCATCATATCTGATACTTATCTACCTAGCAATGTTGGAACTGGAGATACATTTGATGCGCCGGCGCCGGCACCCGATGGATCTTACCCTGTCAGTTTTGATAGTTTCATGAACACTAACCCCAATGGCAATTGGAGTCTTTATATTGTTGATGATAATGGTAGTAGTTCAGGTTCTCTTAGTGGGGGATGGACAATAGAAATACTCACTACTAACGATGATACGATCCCCCCCATTATCACTTCTGGGAATGTTGCAAAGACAATTAATGAAAACATTGGACTTAATCAGGTAATTTACCAAGTAACAGCTACGGATAATGGTGCAGTTACCTTCAGTTTAAAATCGGATGTTGGTGATTTTAGTGCCTTCACGATTAACAGTATAACAGGAGAAGTAAGGTTAACAGGTAATCCCAATTTTGAAAATCAATCAAAATATAGCTTCAGCGTAGTTGCGACAGATGCGGCTAAAAATAGTTCGGAACAAGTCGTTAATCTAAATATCAACAACCTTGATGAGGTAGCACCCACCATCACATCGGGAAATACTGCAAAGGCGATCGCTGAAAATAGTGGAGCCGGTCAGATCATTTATCAGACAAAAGCAGATGACAGTGCGAATATTAGTGCTGGAGTAATATTTGGCTTGAAAGCTGGGAATGATGCTTCATTATTTACCATTAATCCCACCACTGGGGAAGTTAAGTTAATTGGTAATCCTGACTTTGAAACCCAATCAAGTTACAAATTCACTGTCACTGCGAGCGATAGTATTAATCCAGCTACGGAGCAATTAGTTAACTTAACTATCAACAAACTCGATGAAGTGGCACCCACTATCACATCGGGAAATACTGCAACGCCTATTGATGAAAATAGTGGAGCCGGTCAGGTAATTTACCAAGTCACTGCCATAGATGATGCTGATATTAGTGCTGGAGTAACCTTTGGTTTGAAACCGGGGGATGATGCCTCATCATTTACCATTAACCCCACCACTGGAGAAGTAACGTTAAGTGATAATCCAAATTTTGAAACACAATCTAGCTATAAATTAACTGTCACTGCTAGTGATGGCGTTAATCCTGCTACGGAACAACAGATTACGCTGGCAATCACAGATGACAATATTGCTGTTGTTGAAAATGACTTTTTCTTTGCTCAATTTTTAGATGGTACTCGCCAAGCTCTTTTATTTCAGAATCAGCCATTCTCCATTGGGCAATCTGGAAACTGGGAAATTTTAGATACGGAAACTATCGACAGCTTTAATCAAGTGCTTTGGTATAACAAAGCTACCGAGGAGGTTGGCATCTGGCTCACCGATAATAATTGGAACTGGATTTCTTCTGACACATGGCAAGTGAAATTATCAAGAACTTTTAATACCGAATTATTATTTGGGACGGACATCAATGGGGATTCCCTCATTGGCGACCAATACACCGTTGTAGAAAATCAAGGTGGTGTCAGTCTCCTGGAAGGAATTTTTGGTGCTTACTATGTTCAGCCCGGAGACGACTTAGTGACTCCCATTAAATTTTTAGGGGAACCATTTGAGAATCAGTTTGGTAGTTGGCAAGCCTTGGCAGCAGAAAGAATTGAAAACATCAACCGAGTTTTATGGCAAAATTTTGACACAGGCGAAATAGGAATTTGGCGAACGGATAATAATTGGAATTGGCTGTCTTCCAATGTTTTTGCTCCAGATCCAGTTGAAATAGCCACCGTTGAAAGCCTTTTTGATATTAATTTGTAGGTTACTGTTCAACGAGACTAACAACATTTTGTCTTTTGGACACAATGCCAGATCAGTGGGGGATGATAGCAGGATTCCTCGCCTAGGCCATATACTCGACTCAAACCTCTCCTGAGTTGCTCCCTTTATGTCCCAAACCACCGCCACCCTGCAATTGCCCAGCCCCGATAGCGCGATCGCCTTGGCAGGAAGCGGAGAAGATAATCTAACCTATTTGGCCCACCACACCGGCGCTAAGTTAATTTTGCGGGGGCAGGAACTGATGGTGGTCGGCACCGAAAAAGCTGTGGCCAGGGTGATGGAGGCGCTCCAATCCCTCGCTCCCTACTGGCAAAACGCTAAGGCCATTTCCCGTCCAGACTTGATGACCGCTTTCCATGCCCTAGATACGGGTAAACAAGAAGAATACCAAGCCCTACAAAAAACGGTGTTGGCCAAAACCCGGCGCGGGGAAATTGTCCGGGCCAAAACTTTCCGGCAACGGCAATATATCAAAGCAATCCAAAAACATGACGTCACCTTTTGCATTGGCCCAGCAGGTACAGGGAAAACCTTTCTAGCAGCGGTGTTGGCAGTGCAAGCCTTATTGAACAATGAATGCGATCGCCTGATTTTGACTAGACCAGCAGTGGAAGCGGGGGAAAAATTAGGCTTTCTGCCGGGGGATTTGCAACAAAAAGTAGATCCATTTTTGCGACCCCTCTACGATGCTTTGTATGAATTCATCGAACCAGAAAAAATTCCCGACCTGATGGAGCGGGGCAAAATTGAAGTAGCTCCTCTGGCTTATATGCGGGGCAGGACTTTGACCAATGCCTTTGTAATTGTGGACGAGGCCCAAAATACGACTCCGGCCCAACTAAAAATGGTTTTAACTCGCCTTGGTTTTGGCTCAAAAATGATTGTGACCGGGGATGTGACCCAAACGGATTTGCCCAATCATCAAAAGTCTGGTCTCCAAGTGGCCCAAACCATTCTTAAGGATGTGGAAGGGGTAGCTTTTTGTTATCTCAATCAGGCGGATGTGGTGCGCCATCCCTTGGTGCAAAGGATTGTGGAGGCTTATGAACGTTCCGAAAATATCAGTCTGCCCGCCCCGAAGTTTTCTTAGTTAATGCTTGCTCCCCAAAGGTTTTTTCCAGTTGAGCTCAGGCCATCTCTAGGGGCTATTTTCCCAGGGGCAAAACTTTGATGTACACTGATGCGGGCGTGAATCCGTGGCCATTGCCAAGGCGATCGCCAATGTGGTGTGAGGTAAAATCGGGGGCGAATGAACCGCTCACCGAGAATTTTTGTCTAATTCCCTAACTGAAATTAAGCAAAAGCTAACAAATGCCAAGCCCGTCCCCAGGGGCGGAGTTTCACCACTAGTTTTTCGATGAATTTACGCTACCTCTGGTCAGGAAAACAGCTATTGATGGGAGGCGGTCTAATTCCCCTATTGTTTAGTGCCGCCGTTGCGGCCCTATCCCCTGGGGCCCTGGCCCAAAGCCGCTTTGACCCCAATACCACCATTATTACTCCCCCGGTTCAGTTGGCCCAACGGTCAGCAACCGAAGACAGAAGGCAGTTTAATGAACTACTGCGGCAGGGTAAGGCCTATGTGGATAACGGTAATTTCCCCCAGGCGATCGCCATTTACCAACAGGCCGCCAGCCTAGATGGGGAAAATGCTGAACTGTTCGGTAGCATGGGCTATCTTTATGCCCGCCAGGGGCAGTTTGCAGAAGCAACCCAAAGTTTTCAACAGGCTTTGCGGGTAAATCCCAATAACCCCGAATACTATGATGGTTTGGGGTTCAGCTATGCTCGCCAAGGAAGGTTAAGTGAAGCCGCCAGCGCCTATGCCACCGCCATCAGCCTTGGTCCCAACGCCCCGGCATCTGTGAAGTATCGTCTCGCTCTGGGGGTGATCATGCTCCAACAGGGGGACTATGGTCGGGTGCGCCAGGTATATAACGAAATTCATCGTTTGCAATCGGACAATGAAGAGGCGGCGGTGATGATGGGGGCCGCCCTTTTGCAAGCTAATGAGTATGAGCAGTTAATTACCTTTAATAGTCAAGCTCTGAAACTATTTCCCAACCGTCCTGAGCTCAATTTACAGTTGGGCAAAGCCTACTTAGCCCAGGGGAATCTGGTGGCGGCCCGTCGTATTCTAGAACCCAGGCTCAATCCCGATTGGCGCAGTTTTTCCCTCTACCTCACCTGGGCGGAACTACTGGAACAAGAAGGAAATTTTGCCGGGGCCTTGGATGCCTACAAACAAGCTCTCCGCAATGAACCCACGGCGATCTCCGCTAAAATTGGCACCGGTCGCATGTATTTAGAACTGGACAATCCCGCCGAAGCCATTTGGGTGTTTCGGGATCTGACCCGCCTCCAACCCAGCAATGCTGACTTTTATTACCTGTTGGGGGAAGCCTACACAGTGGACGAAAAAATTGACCTGGCGAAAAGATCCTTTGGGGAGGCCCAAAAACTTTACCAAGCCCAGGGCAACACTGCTGGTAGTGACCGGACCCAAGAAAAGCTGGATAATCTTTAACACCCGCATATTTTGACCTTTTTTCGTTTTTCAGGAGTTAATCACCGTGGATGCAATGGAATTCTTTCGCAATAGTTCCGGCAACTGGCGATCGCAACGTACCACCCATCACCTCGCCTTCCGTCGGGCAGAAACCGGTACCTCGGAAATTTTTGTTGAAGCCCTGGGCGCTGATGATCAAAAGATTATCGAGATTTGTGAAATGCACGACTGCGACCCAACCAAAGCCGTGGGGGGAGCCTTCGTCCGCTGGGAAAGTGCCATGGCCTGGGACAAAGAAGATGAAAACCATGAGGGAACAACAGTATTCGCCCTCATCCCCGACGAAGACAATCCCCAACAGGGACTACTGCTGCGGGAGCGGGGCTATGCGGAAATCGTGCCCATCGCTGGTCGCTATCACATCGACGAAGAGGAAGCCTTGGTGCTAGTAACGGAATATGAAACCATGACCACCATTGAAAGATTCTGGTTTGTCAACCCGGATATGCGCCTCAGAACCAGCACTGTGCAAAGGTTTGGAGGCTTTAACACCGCCACCTACTGTACGGAAATGCGGGTCAAAGAGGAAAACAACGTACCAAATTCCCCTTCCCCTGCCTACGAACAATTCTGCGGCTGGTAGGTTCGTTTGGCCCCTGTCTGGGAAATTTGATTGCCCTGCCAGGCCGTCTAAGAAATTATTCAACCCTGAATGGGAAGGCAACAATTGTAATAAATTGTAATATTTGCCAACGATCAGGACCCTTCCCCCTTATTATTTAAACTAACTCATTATCAAGCTCTTCTTTAAGATCACGGAGGTTTACACTTGGCTCTTCCCCTATTGAACTACGCCCCCAAAAGTCAGAATGTGAGGGTTGAAGGTTATGAAATTGGCTCCGAAGAGAAGCCTGTTGTTTTCACCACGGAAAACATCCTCTCCAGCAGCGATATGGATAACCTAATCGAGGCGGCCTATCGTCAAATATTTTTCCATGCGTTCAAGTGGGATCGGGAAAAAGTCCTTGAGTCCCAACTGCGTAACGGCCAACTTACTGTACGGGATTTTGTGCGGGGATTGTTGCTTTCCAACACTTTCCGCAATAGCTTCTACGAAAAAAATAGTAACTACCGCTTCGTTGAGCACTGTGTACAGAAGATTCTGGGACGGGACGTTTACAGTGAACGGGAAAAAATCGCTTGGTCCATTGTGGTCGCCACCAAGGGCTATCAAGGATTGATTGACGATCTGCTCAACAGCGATGAGTATCTCAACAACTTTGGCTATGACACGGTGCCCTACCAACGTCGTCGCAACCTTCCCGGTCGGGAAGCGGGTGAATTGCCCTTTAACATCAAATCTCCCCGGTACGATGCCTACCACCGTCGCCAATTGGGCTTCCCCCAAATCGTTTGGCAGAACGAAGTGCGTCGCTTTGTTCCCCAGGAGAAAAAGCTTACCGCTGGCAATCCGATGAATTTCTTGGGCATGGCCCGCAGTATCAACCCTGCCGCCAATACCATTCCCAAGGTTTCGGCCCAAAATATCAACATCGAAGCTTCTGTGCCCCGTCGCTAGGCACTAAGGTCGGAGGGTTGAAGGATTAGTGCATTCCTGGCGTGGATGGTTACTTATTTTTCTGTCCTAAAAATTAAACGGAAAAATCAAATAATTGTTTTAGCTGGGACTGTTTGCTAGTCCCTTTTTTTTGGCCATTTTTGGGCAAGTATTTGAGTGTAAATACTTAATCGAACCATGAACAGCGACCAATGTAGGGAAAATTGTGAAGTCTTCTAACAATTATGGAACCTCTGCCAATAATCCCAGACTAAAAACTTATACTTGCCCCCAATGCCAACTCCTCACCGACCTAGGATTTGATGTTGGTTGTGGTAGTAATTTTCCCAGAGTGGAGTCCCCCATGATTGCCCCTATTTGCCGTGCTCTGCGTTCCCGTCTTCCCCTCGCCGCTATGTTCATGATTGCCGCCACTGCTACCCCCACTTTAGCTAATTCGCCGATCGCCGCTAATTTAACCCCTAATCAACCCCAGCCGTTACTGTTGGACAATGGCTTTAAGCCCTTTACCCCGGTGGGAATTACTGACGATGATTTTTTGCTCAATGTGACTGATACCAGGGAGGGGGATCCCTTGGACAGTCCCTACCCGGTGCCCTGGAGTTGGATTGTGCGTACCCAACAGGACTATGCGGAACAAAAACGGTCGGGATTACGCTACTACCGCAGTCCGGCTTTAGTTTCCCCTTCGGGACAATATGCGGCCTACAGTCGCATTGAGGTACGGGCGGAACCCAATTCCTACGAATCCAAGGTGCTGGGGGTAATGTTCATTGAAAATTTGGCCACGGGTAAGTTGCAGGTGGTGCGGGCGAGTTCCCCCATTGCAAGCTATTTGCAAAAAGTAGGGGAAGATAGTCCAGAAATGGCGGGGGTAATTTCTATTCTTTTGCCAGCTTCCTGGTCTGAGGAAGGCGATCGCCTGTTGGCCCGGCAGATGGAAGGGGCGTTTAATTCTTCCGACATTAGCGATTATGGCGTTGTCTGGCAGGGAGGGGGCATTCGTACTCTCAGTGCCATGCCCAAGACGAATATGGAATTCAGTGCCACCTTACTGGGTTGGCATCAGGGAGATCCCCATCAGGTGCTTTTTCAGGTGAGCCATTTTGACCAAGAAGAGGACGGTAATTCCCTGGTGAGCGTTGCCCTGGATGGCAAAGTCCAACCAGCTAAAGCTCCGGCAGTCATTGCCTACGGTAAACGGGTCAGCCGCAGTTGGAGCGGGGTACAATCCATGCGTTAGAAGATCCTTGCAAATTCTAAATATTCTCCTTAAATGCCCCAAGTTTGAGGATTTTTGAACACTCTCCCCCAAAATTTGGGAATTAGGTGGTCTGCAAGAACTTTTTAAGAAGCAGAACTAGAGGGACCCGGGGGCTGGAACAGCTCAAAGGCTTGGCGGGTGAATTGGCGCAGCTTTTCCCCCACATCCTGGGCGGGGAGATATTTACCCACCACCTGCCAGTTGTCCACGGTGGATAGTCGCCAGGCTTGCCCCTGGTGATTGATGCCGACGGTTTCAATGCCAATGATTTTGGGTGATTTGTCGGCGGGGTCTGGATGGAAACGAATTTGCACCAGGATACTGCGGCTCTGGTAACGGGGACTCCAACCAGGCAGATGGAAGCCAATGTCGATGGAGTGGGGGTCCACCTGGGCTTGAGTCTGGCGATCGCCTTGCCAAGGAGCAAGGTCAGCCCTAGCGTCGGGAAATTGGGCTTTAAAGAGGTTCACCACGGCGGCGATTTTGGTGGCGGTGGCGAGTCCAATGGCTTGTTCTGCCGCATTCATTGACGAAATGTCTCCTGCTGGAAAGTTAACCTTTGGCCAGGGGCTGGATTTGGATCGGGTAAGCCTGGCGACCAATAACCATGGGGTATGGCATGGGGACAGGAAATGGGAAAATTAATGGGCCAGAATTGATTCCATAGGATAACAAACCTCCGTGAAAATTTCCGAACAGACCCTTGAAGTGGGACAGTTTCACTGGTTTTACCGCCAGATTGAACCAATCCAGTCCACTGACGCCGCTCCCATTGTCTTGTTGCACGGTTTACCAAGCCAAAGTTTATGTTGGACTGGGGTGATGCCTCTGTTGGCGGAAAAGGGTCTGAGGGCGATCGCCCCGGATTGGTTAGGTTTTGGCTTTTCTGACATCTTGGACAAAAGGGATTTTGCCTACACCATAGCGGCCTATGAACAGGCGTTGGGAGAATTGTTGACAGCCCTAGAACTGCCCAAAATCTCCCTGGTGGTGCAGGGATTTTTAGCCACAGTGGGCATCGAGTATGCCCTCAACCACCCAGAGCAAATTGAGCGGCTCGCTATTCTTAACACCCCCGTTATTCCCCCCGTATCGTTACCCTGGCCCATGCGCCAATGGACTATTCCTCTGGTGGGGGATATGGTCACCCAGGATCCCCTGATTATTGACCGCACTTTAGAGGGGGGCAGTGGCTTTGTCATCAGCGATGAAAGGTTAAATACCTATCGCAAACCCTGGCTAAAAACCTCCGCCGCCGGTCGGGCCCTTATGGCCGCCACTAAAAACTTGCCCACCACCAATGATCTGGCTAAAATCGGCGATCGCCTGCGGGGAGAATGGCAAAAACCCACCTGCTTGATCTGGGGAACGGCGGATAAATGGCTGTCGGTGGAACCCATCGAACATTTAGTCCAGGGAGCCAGGCATCTGGAGTTGGTCAAATTACCAGAAGCCAAACACTATCCCCAGGAGCATTTTCCTCAGGAAGTCGGAGAAACTCTACAAACCTTTTTCCGCAAACAAATTGCTTAAGAACGTGTTTGGCAAGTTTGATTCCGTCCCCTAAATCTCCTGACTAAAGCTCCGGCAATACTGGGACTCAGTTTCCCCCCAAATTTGGGGGGTCAGGGAGGCTTTTAAAACAGGCCCTAAGAAGTAAGTTTAAGAAGTATGGCATTGGCGGAGGGGAAACAGCCCATTGCCAACCTCAAACTCGTTGTGAATAGCCAGGGGATATGGCAGTTAGAAGTCAAAAAACTTTTGCCGAGGATTAAAGGTTTCCTTTTCCCGAATGCTACGGTAAAGCTCCAACTCTTCTGGGCTGGGTTCCGGGGGAATTTCCACGCGAATTTCCACCAACTGGTCCCCCCGATCGCCTTGGTTGTTGGGAAAGCCTTTTTTGGCCAAACGTAGTTTTTGACCATTTTTTAGGCCCGCTGGCACAGTCATTTTCACCAGGCCGTCAATGGTCATTACCTCAATTGCTCCGCCCAAAATGGCCTCACTGGGGGTCACTGGCACTTGGCAAGCAATATCCGTACCCTGAAGCGTAAATAAAGGGTGGGGAGAAAGGTTAATTTTCAAATATAAATCACCGCCGTTAATGCCCTGTTGCTTGAGGCGAATCCGCTGCCCATCCCCCATGCCCCCAGGCATTTCCACCTCCAAAGAACGGCCATCTTCCAAACGAATTCTTTCCTTCCCCCCCCGATAGGCCTTTTCCAACGGTAGGGTCAAATTGGCTTCCACATCCCTGGGTACAGGACGGGCCGGGGACACCACCTTTGTGCGACGGTTGGCGCTAAAATCCTGCCATGATTCCGCCGGTTGTCGGGGAGTGGGCCGGCCATTGGCAGTACGAAATTGACCATTGCTGGCATTAGGCGATCGCCCACCGTTACTATTTGGGTTAAAACGGCTAGTGGCGGGACGTCGAAACCGGCCGAATAAACGGCTGTCCAACTCCCGGCGCTTGCTTTCATCGGAGAGGACATCATAGGCTTCGTTAATGTCTTTAAACTTTTCCTCCGCCGTTTTGTCGTTGGGGTTAACATCAGGGTGATACTGACGAGCTAATTTCCGAAAAGATTTTTTAATCTCTTCAGTGGTGGCACTGCGGGGAACTCCCAAAATTTGATAATAATTCCGCACTTGTTCCATAGGGTTGCCAGAAAATACTCGCTCAATCCACTCAAACTAACTTAGATCAAGGTTACAAGGTCAGATCGTTAATGGTTTGTCCTGCCGTCGGTCAAAGGACTTGGGGTTTTAGAACCAATCATCATCGTCGTCATCCCAACCATTTTGCAACGGTGTATTACGACCGGGCTGGGCAGGGCGTTCCCCATAGCGGCCGTTGCCTCCTCGACTGGAGCGGCTGGGGGGATTTTCCCGATAGTTATAATTCTGTTGGCGATCGCCTCTGGAGTAGTCATCTGGGGGGCTGGGGCTAGAACGGCGATCATCATAGTTGTCCCCTAGGCTATCCCCTCGGTAGGGGCGTTGACGGGTAACTCGAGCTTGGTCCCAATCGGCATAGGCAGGGGAACGGTAGTCTTTACTTAAGGAAGGCCCCCGACCAGCGCCAGCCCTGGGCATGGGAGCTTCTCGACGGGAAGGGGCGCTGTAATTGTAATCATCGTAGCGACCGTAGTCATTGCCTCCCCGATAATCATCCCTGGGGGCCGGGCGACGGCTGTAGTAGTCTTCTTCGTCATCAAAATCGCCGGTGAAGGTTTTCTTAATCGCTTCAAAAAAGCCTTCTTCCTTATCGTCATACTGCAGACGTACTTCCCGGTTTAATTCATAAAGCACATCCTGCAAATCCGCCTGGGCCCGGTCTAATCTGCGCTCATCATCTTTTTCCAAACTATCTAAAATTTCACTGCAGAGGGCATCCACTTGACGGCGATAGGACACAGTGAAGGCACTGCCAAAATCCAAGGTAATTTCCTTGAGTCGCCGCTGGGCCTGGTCCGTTAGTGCCTTGGCACTATTGCGTTTTTCAATCCGTTCCCGCCGTTCCCGGTCTTGGGCGGCAAAGGTTTCCGCCTCTTGAATCATGCGATTGACTTCCCCTTCACTGAGAATGGAAGCCCCTTGGACAGTGATGCTTTGCTCCCGGCCGGTGGTTTTGTCCCTAGCTGTCACCTGCAAAATACCGTTGGCATCAATGTCGAACGAAACCTGTACCTGGGGCATTCCCCTGGGGGCCGGTGGGATACCGCTCAGTTTAAAGCGACCGAGGGAAATATTATCGCTGGCCATTTCCCGTTCCCCCTGGAGCACATGGATTTCCACTACGGTTTGATTATTTTCTCCGGTGGAAAAAATGTCTGATTTCCGTACTGGAATAGTGGTGTTACGGGGGAGTAACTTTTTCATCACGCCGCCAATGGTTTCTAGCCCAAAGGAAAGGGGCGTTACGTCCAACAGCAAAATGTCTTTCACTTCCCCGTCCAAAATGCCCGCTTGGATGGCCGCACCGATCGCCACCACTTCATCGGGGTTGACGTTTTCGTTGGGTTCCCGGTCAATGAAACTACGCACTAAACCCTTGACCATGGGCATCCTGGTGCCGCCCCCCACCAGCACCACTTCATCGATTTGCACCGGACTTAAGCCCGCATCTTTCAACACTCGTTTGATCGGTCTTTGCAGACGGGTGACCAGATCACCGCATAGGTCTTCAAATTCAGAACGGCTCAATTGGGTTTCTAAATGCTTGGGCCCATCCTCCGTAGCAGTAATGAAGGGCAAATTAATTTCCGTGGTACTGACCCCTGAAAGTTCAATTTTGGCTTTTTCCGCCGCCTCCGTTAACCGTTGCAGGGCCTGGCGATCCTGCCGTAAATCCACTTTCTCCGTTTCTAAAAACTTTTCTGCCAACCAATCCACAATGCGGCGATCAAAATCATTACCGCCCAATTGGGTATCGCCGCTGGTTGCTTTAACTTCAAAGATGCCGTCCCCAACTTCTAACACGGAAACGTCAAAGGTACCACCACCGAGGTCGAACACCAGGATTTTTTGCATTCTGCCCTGGTCTAACCCGTAGGCCAAGGAAGCGGCGGTGGGTTCATTGATAATCCGTAACACCTCCAACCCGGCAATTTTACCCGCATCCCTAGTGGCCTGCCGTTGGGAATCGCTAAAGTAGGCGGGCACAGTAATCACTGCTCCAGTAACCTTTTCCCCCAGGTAACGACTGGCTTCTTCGGCCAACTTACGCAAAATCATCGCCGAAATTTCTTCCGGGGCAAAGTCTTTTTTCAGCCGGGGACAACGCACCTTAATATTGTCCTGGTCATCCCGACGGATGGTGTAGGCTACCCGTTTGGATTCTGGGGTGAGATCGGCGTAACGCCGCCCCATAAAACGCTTCACCCCATAGAAAGTGTTTTGGGGGTTAAGTACCGCTTGTCGCCGGCCCATCTGACCCACCACCAATTCCCCTTCTTTGTTGAAACCCACCACGGAGGGGGTGGTACGCATCCCTTCCGCATTGGCAATCACAATGGGTTTGCCGCCTTCCATGACGGCAACAACTGAGTTGGTGGTTCCAAGGTCAATTCCGACGACTTTTCCCATGTTGTTATGTTGGCTCCCAAAACTTGAAGAGCGGTTAATACTCGTTAACATTAGGCACTTGCCCAACCATTATAGAAGTTTGGGGCAGGGCCCTGGGCAAAGTGCAACCCAGACCATAAAACCCCAACCAATAGGCTAGGGTTTTACCAAACAAATTAGCAGATTAACAGACCCAATAATTAGGAATTAATTAGGAATTGATTTTGGTTAGGCGATCGCCGCTATGGGGATGCGGAGATGATTGTAGAGAGGGAAACCGGCACAGAGTTCCCCAGCTCGCCGCAAACAGTCTGCCTTAACAGCTTCATCCTCGGGGGACAGGAGGCGATCGGCAATGATGTTGGCAATGGTGCGGAACTCATTTTCCTGCATACCCCTGGTGGTCATGGCGGGGGAACCAAGACGCAAACCACTGGTGACAAAGGGCGATTCGGGGTCAAAGGGCACGGTGTTTTTATTGGCGGTGATGTTAATTTCCCCTAAAAGCTGGTTCCCAACCTTGCCGGTCATGGAGATAGAACGGAGATCCACCAACATCAAATGGTTATCGGTACCACCAGAAACCAGGTCAAAGCCCCGTTGTTGTAACTGAGCCGCCATGGCTTGGGCGTTGGCAATTACTTGACCAGAGTAGGCTTTAAACTCCGGTTTCAACGCTTCCCCAAAGGCCACCGCTTTAGCTGCAATGACATGCTCTAAGGGGCCGCCTTGGGTGCCGGGAAAGACGGCCTTATCGAATTTTTTGCCCAATTCTTCGTTATTGGTCATAATTAGACCACCCCTGGGTCCCCGCAGGGTTTTATGGGTGGTGGTGGTGACGACATCGCAATAGGACAAGGGACTGGGATGGTGTCCTGAAGCCACTAAACCGGCAATGTGGGCAATGTCCGCCATTAGGTATGCCCCCACCTCATCGGCGATCGCCCGGAATTTATCAAACTCAATTTGTCGGGGATAGGCAGAGTAGCCACAAATGAGCAATTTGGGTTGAACTTCCAGGGCCTGTTGGCGAATTTTTTCATAATCCAACCGCCCCGTCTCTTTTTCCACGCCGTAATGGGCCACTTTGAACCATTTCCCAGAAACGTTGACAGGGGAGCCGTGGGTTAAATGGCCGCCGTGGGACAGATCCATGCCCATGATGGTATCGCCGGGCTGGAGCAGGGTTAGGAATACGGCAAAATTAGCCTGGGCCCCGGAGTGAGGTTGGACGTTAGCGTGGGCTGCCCCGAACAATTCTTTCACTCGACTGATGGCTAAGCTTTCCGCCTGGTCCACAAATTCACAACCGCCGTAATAGCGCTTACCGGGCAGACCTTCAGCGTATTTATTAGTTAAGACAGAACCCTGGGCCGCCATTACTGCCGCTGAAGTGAAATTCTCGCTGGCAATTAGTTCAATGTGGGTGCGTTGCCGTTGCAGTTCCCGGTCAATGATGGCCGCAAGGGCGGGGTCACTAGTGGCTAAAAAATCGAGGTTGGTTTGATTCACGTCTGATCTTCCTGTAAACAGTGCTGGGGGCGGAAAGCACCGCACTTCTTGAATATTTATTAAGTTTACCACCGGTGGAGTTTGGCCAACGGCCACGGAACCAAAGGTTAAAACACCAACCATTTCCGTCACCCCACAATAGTAAAAGGCAACCTGGAACGCTTTCGAAAATGCATTAATAAGCTGCAGGATTCCTGATGTCGGTTTATGGGCAACATTGTCAAGGTAGCAAAGTTGAATTTGCCATAAAACATTTGTTTTGATTGTAACTGACTTCTGTCTAAAAAAATTAGATTAGTTTGCAAGAAAAGATGGCAAACAATAATCGATGATCATACATAATAATTTATTGGGGCAACGTTTTTAAATAAGCCAGAAATTCATTCAGTTGTTGATCTGAAAATTGATTTTGTTTCAGGGTTTAAATTTTGAATAACATTCAAGTACCTAAACGAATTATTGCTGATCTTCTCACAGAATTATCTCTACGTTTAAATCATTATTAACAATGGAGCGATTGTCTTCTTTCAAGATCGTCTATCTGCAAGTCTAATTGTTATTTAAGAATTTCTCTATAGAGAAATAAAACAGCACTCAAAACCTGATTCTGAGTTGAAGCGACAACATTTTCTTCAACAGCTAAATAGGTTAAAAAATCTTCAATTTATTTTCTCTCTATTGCTTTCATATGGTGTTTATTATGAAAAAAAAGATAGCGTTTAATCTAATCAATGTAACTTTTTTTGTTTTATTAAAAGTAATGCTTCACAGAAATGACATCGTGAACCTGTTCAAGGAACTTTTTAGGCGGTTTGTCCATCGAAAAATTATTCAGAAAGTTTCTATTTTTTTCCCTCTAGGAGTTGACCATCCAGAAAATATCGGTACAATAATACGACAAATGTTTAAGCATCAACTAGCCTGAAGGAGACAAAGAATGTCTGAATATTACGCTTCAGTGAAATGGACTCGCGGAAGAGATGAACCATATATTGATAATAAATATAGTCGTGGACATGTTTGAGAGTTTGATGGGTGATTGAGGCAGTTTATCCCTAAACCCAAGTCCAACTATGCATTGTCCATTTGATGCGTAATTGCCTTAACTCTGTCCCCTGGAAAGACCCCAAGGCAGTGGCGACAGATTTGAAGCCTATTTACCAGGCCGTAACCTTGGAGGAGGCAGAAGCGGCTCTGGATGCTTTTTCCCAGAAATGGGATAACCTTTACCCCGCTATGACTCAAATCTGGCTACATCATTGGGAGCATGTCATTCCCATTTTTGACTATCCCATGGAAATTCGATGGGTAATCTATACCACCAATGCTATTGAGTCCATGAACTGTTCTTTACGTAAAGTAATTAAAACCAAAGCCGTTTTTCCCGACGAAGATTCTGTCTTTACGCTATTATATTTAGCCATGAGGAACTTCACTAAAAAATGGCAACACCCTATCCGAGATTAGCGAGTTGCTGCTTCCCATTTTGCTATTCTTTTTCCTGAACGCTTTTCTCTTTAATTTTCCTCTTTATACAAAATTTAAATCACTCTCAGACCTGGCTAAATAATCTTAGGCTTGTTACCTCCGTGCTCAATGCAGTAAGCCTTATTAAAAAATGGGTGAAAGTGTTTCCAATTGCCCATCTTTTGAGAGAATTGACTAAGCTTTTTAACAGGGTTAATGAACTTGACAAATTGAAATATCTAGTAAATTTGTGGGACAACTTTTATTATTTATCTGCCTAGACTGATGGAAGAGAGTTATAGCTAGTTATGAAACGTTTTGTCGGGATTTTATGGTAACATCTTGTAAGAATAATATAAGAATTCATAAATAACTAAATCAGTCATGGCTTACGATCTTGATTTACGTATTAAGGTCATAGAATTCATCGAGAGTGGCGGTGGAATCACAAAGGCGTCGAAAATATTTAAGGTGAGCAGAGCAACAATTTATCGCTGGTTGGGCAGAGAAGAACTTGCGGCAACGAAAGTTGAGAACCGCCAAGGTAAGATAAACATAAAAGAATTGGAAGAGGATGTGAAAAACAATCCTGATATGCTTCTAAAAGAAAGAGCTAAAAAATTTGGTGTAACTCCTGCTTCACTCTGTTATCAATTCAAAAAAATGAAAATTACTAGAAAAAAACAGTTACTTTATCAAGAGAGAGATGCCCAAAAACGAGCAGAATATCAAACAATCTTGAGCCAGTTAGTTGTAATATAAGGTATTGAAAGTCTAGTATTCATAGACGAAGCTGGTTTTGAGGAATTTGTATCCTCACTTTATGGATGGTCTAAAAAAGGAGAAAGAGTATATGGAGAAAAGCAGGGGAAAAGGGGAAAAAATCTTCTAGCAGGAAGAAGAAAAACGCAAAAAGACTTAATAGCGCGGATGTTATTCACCGGAAGCTTAAATGCAACAGGTTTTGAAGGATGGCTTGAATTCTTTTTGATTATGGATAACGCCCCCATTCATCGAAAGACGAGGATTAGAGAAATAGTAGAATCAGCAGAAAATATGGTTCTATTTTTGCCAACTTATTCTCCAAATTTGAATGATATAAAGCATGACTTTAGTGCATTAAAGAGGGCGAGAATGTATGCACCTCTGGGTACCAGCATAGATAAAATTATTCGAGATTACTGCATAACTTAATATCTCACAATTATTTTAATTAGCTATAAACCAATTTTTCTGATACCTTGTGGGCTTGCTTTATTAACTACCTAGCTCAACTGCGATCGCCAGTTTGACTCGGCCGTCCCCGTGTACACCAATAGTACCTTTTAAATTCTTCAGCCGGGATAGGACTCGAATAGTAATACCCTTGGGCCATCGAAACCCCTGCAGATTGGAGCGCCAGAACCTGTATTTCGTTTTCGAGCCCCTCAGCAATGACCTCTAATTGGGTCGATTGTAGCAAGGCTGAAAGCCCCCCAAGCCACTCCGGACAGGGGCAATCGGCAGTGATCTGAGCAACGAGGGACCGGTCGATCTTAATAATATCCAAGGGACAACGGGACAAGATAGCCAGATTTGCACCACCTAGCATCACGTCATCAAGGGCAATTCGAACACCAGAGTGAGTAGCCGCTTCGAGAGCGGCAAGGCCTAATCGATCCGGCAATCCTCTTTCGGTTACTTCAAGGATGAGCTGTCGCCGGAGGAGCGCCAACCCAGTCTTGTCTGCGGCATACTCCAGTCCGCCCCGCCCCAGAATTTCCGGCGGTACATTGAAACTGAGATGGGCCTCTTCGTGGACCCGGAGCCACTCGCCTAACTCGGCCGCCATGGTTTCAATTACCCAATAGGTCAGCAACCCCGATACGGGAGTGTCCTCGATCAGGGGAATGAACTGGTCCGGCATCACCGTTCCGGATGGCCTTCTCCACCGAATCAAAGCCTCCGCACCGACACAGTGGCGCTCGACAAGTCTGACAACAGGTAAATACTCTAGGAAAAACTCGCCCTGATCTAAACCAGCGCGAATTGCATCAATGGTGATCATCCAGCTCCGTGAGTTGATAGCCCAAATATCCCTTTTTCATCAGAGTGGGGGAATTTTGGAAAAAGAGGGGAGAAGGCACGGAGTGTTGAGAAGATAAGGGAGCATCAAAAGACGGCAACTGTCTAAACACTTACGATACAACAAATTCTGAATCAGGTTGATATATAAAAAACAGTAATAACACTTATTTCCTTCAGAGTTTTGCTGTGCCACTAAGATTTCGTAACCGCTGTAAATCCGATGAGGCTATATTTCCGGAAATGGGGACAAATGAGACTTCAAAATATAGCTGCTATGCAAATGTTAAGTGACATAAAAGAAAACGTCTACCTGTGATGACACCATTAACAGAGCTATAAAGTGAGATTGTTTGAACAGCTAAAACTTAAAGCTAGTTCTTAAAGCGGCTACCCAGAGGGGATCTCGGCCATTGGCGGGATTAATGCCAATCCAAAAGGCCGGGGTAAGGGAAATATTATCGTTGAATTGGTAGAGGTAAAAGGTTTCCACAAACCAAGGGGCGTCGGTGGTGGCGGGGGTAATATCAGGCACATTATTGTTATTACTGATAAAGGAAGCATAGGGGGGTTGTCCTACTGATACGACGCCCACATTGCCCTCCTTACCCAAATCGGGAAAAGCTAAGCTAACTTTCCAGTTCCAAATGTCTGCCGTATCCCCTTGGCGATCGCCACTTTTGGCCGTTGCATCGCTATACATGCCCCAACCTTCCAGGCTAAACCAATCGGCTAACTGCCAGGTCCAAATAACGGCGTAATGGTTAGTGCTACTGGCGGCGTCATCAAAAGGGTTATCAGTGTTGGCCAAACCGGTGAAGCCCAAAGCAGAAAAGCTGTCGTATTGCCCCTGGGGGATGTAGTTATGGAGATAGGAAAAAGCCACTCCAGTGTTGGCGGCGGGGACATAATTCAACTGGGCCCCCACCCCAAATTGACCGTTAAATAGTCCTTCACTTTGATTGGGGGAAAAGCCCTTACCGGCGGAATAAAAGCCTCCCAAACTGAGGTCATCGGTGAAACTATAGGAAAAACCCGCCCCGGGACCAGAATTGTCGTTGGGTAAATAAATAGGGGCGATCGCCCCGAAGAAAGACACCGCCCCATCGGTGAAGGAATTGGTGTAGGGAGCGAGGGGGTCCATGATGTCGTCCATGGTGATGCGATTACCCGCTAGCCAAATGCGGGCCTGATCGCCAACGGGGAAATTGTACTGAACTTTATTAACATTTAAATTGCCCTGTTCTTCGGTGGCGGCAAAGTTAAAATCCGTTAAATTACTACCGCCTCGGGCCAAGAAAAAATTGCCTGATTGTAAGCGCACCAACAGATTGTCTTCCCCAGAAAAGCTAGTATTAAAATTAATTCTTTGACGAAAGTTAACGGTAACTTCGCCATTTTGCACCGGTTGATCCGGCGGAGCATCTGCCTGTTCACTGCCTCCAACCCCTGACACAACCCAAATGGAATCCCCAGTTAACTTAGTGGTGACAGAAAACTGGTGATCTTCTAAATAAGCAATGCGAGTTTCTAGGTTATCAATGCGGGTGCCGTAGGTATTCAATTCCTGTTGAAATTGCTGGGCCAAAAGTTTGAGTTTATCTATGTCCTCCCGTAACACCGCCATGTTTTCCTGTAACAGCCTTTCCATCACATTCATACAGGCATTTAAACCAGCGGCAAATTCCCAGCGACTCAAGGCCCGATCGCCTCGATAGGTACGGTCAGGATAGCCCACAATACAGCCATAGCGCTCCACCAGGCTTTGCAGAGCTTCATAGGCCCAGGCAGTGGGTTGCACATCCCGCAATTGATCAACACTGGTTACCTGCCCCATGGTAGTTTGCAAACTGCTAACGGAGGTTTGGGCGTTATTATCGACGGAAAAAGTCCGTCCCAAGCGCCGCCGTTGGGGAAAATTATTCTGGGCAGATAAATTGCCTAAATTATCTAAGGACTGGGCGAGGATGGACTCCGTATTTCCTAATCCCACAATGGCCGTGGCTAATACAGTTATCCCTAGGGAAGATAGGCAAGCAAACTGTTTGGTGAAGTTCATTTTTTAATTGATTTAGTTAATGAAAAAGTCAGACACTAGATGCAAATAAAAAATAGATGGTGGGGAGATTGGTCAGCTAGATATAATTAACAAAGGGGTTAATAAAACTGACTTGATAGGTGGAGAAGATCATCGGCTGCCTGCACAGAACAAGGGTTTTAGCAGTGGAGAAAACCAAGTTAAGCTGTCGCTGCCTTTGCTTTTTTCTTGGCCCGACCAACGGGGTCCATGTAATTTTCCAGCCATTTGAAGACGAAGGAAGAAAGGGTGGTGAGGAGTAAATAAACTAAAGCAACGGCAATATAAACTTCGAAAGCCCGATAGGTCGTGGCCACAATCAATTGCCCTTCCCGGAAAAGCTCCTGGAAGCCAATCACAGCGGTTAAACTGGTGTCCTTAATCAGGGTAATAAACTCGTTGCCCAGGGGCGGCAAAATGCGGCGGAAAGCCTGGGGAAAAATCACTTCTTTCATGGTTTGCCAAGGGGACATGCCCAGGGATTCACAGGCTTCCCACTGGCCCCGGTCAATGGATTGAATGCCCCCCCGGATAATTTCCGCTAAATAGGCGGCCACGTTCAGACTGAGGGCGATAATTGCCGCCGGAAAACGGTCAATGGTGATTCCCAAGCCAATTTCCTTAAACAAGGCCGGTAAACCGAAGTAAATGATGAACAGTTGCACCAGCATCGGAGTGCCCCGGAAAAACTCCACATAGATGCGAAAGAGCAGTTGCAGAGGTTTAATGTCGGAAATTAAGGCGATCGCCACCCCGGTACCACCGATTAAGCCAAAGAACACCGAGAAGGCCGTGAGCAAAATGGTGAGAATGGAACCCTTAAAGAGATTGCGGAACAGGGTGATGAGAAAATGGTCGCTGGGGCTGGCTTGACTGCGTTCAGTCAGGGTCTGGGCCGTACCCACTTTACCCACCAGAGAGGGGGCAACTAGGGGTAAAAAAGGTGGATTTTTCTCGCCAAACCACTTTTCATAAATGGCGTTATAGGTGCCATTTTCAATAATTTGGAATAAGCCCTGGTTGAGCGCTTCCCTGGTTTGATTGATTTCCCCCGCGGGCGCTAGGGGCATGGCAATGCCGTAATAGTCTTCACTGCCCACATTGGCCCCAATTTTGACGTTCTTGAGACCCGCATCTTTGATGGCGTAGAGTAACACTGGGCGGTCGTTGATCACTGCATCGGCGTTACCGTTCACCAATTCCTGCAGGGCGGAAGTGATGGAATCAAAATTGGTGACACTCGCTCCAGGTACTTTGGTGGCCACCATGGCCCCAGTGGTCCCGATCGCCACGGCTAATTTTTTCCCTTCTAAATCCTTCAGATTTTTTATGGTGTCGTTGCCATCCTGCACGGCGATCGCCAACACCGATTTGAAATAGGGGCTAGAAAAAGCCACCGACTGGGCCCGCTCCGGGGTAATGGTAATGGCACTAATGGCTGCCCCCACCGTATTGGATTGCAGGGCGGGAATAATACCGTCGAAGGGATAGCCCTGGATGTCGATAGTGACCTGGGCCGCCTCTCCGATCGCCTTAATCAAATCAACGTCAAAACCGGTTAATTGCCCCGTAGCTTCGTCGGTCATTTCAAAGGGAGGAAAGGTTGGTTCCGTGGCCACAATGATGGTTTTGCGGGAAACCTGAGAAAAGGCCGGTAATAACGGTATGGCGATCGCCAGCAGTACTCCCAAAGCCAGCAACAAATAATAACGCCAGGTTTTGCCCCAATGGCCTAGTTTCACCATGCCCTCTACTCCTCATTGTTGCCAGTATTTCCTTGGCATTGTCCCCCAATCAGGAGAGCTCCACCAAGAACCATTAACAAACTTAATAAACTGTTCATAACCTTGCCCAGTATTCTCGCAAAAGCCGACTAAAACAGCATTGCAGAATACAGTTTTCCTAGGTTGGGCCGGGTGAGAAGGCACATTAGGGCGATTTCGAGGCAAAAGCAAACCCCCACAGAATCCTAAAATTCTCCGGGGGAAAACGCATAATTTCGAGTTTATAACAACGGCGATCGAGACGACTAGCGGGACTGAATCGAAGCACTAAGGCCATTGTTTGAACAAGCTTCAATCAGGCTAATTGGCGGGTACGGGTTGTTGCCTTAGGGCTTCAAAATAGTTATCCCAAAATTGTTTCTGGGCATCAATCATCATAGTGGCGGATTTTTCCTGGGCTTCTAGGTAACTTTTGACCATTTCCTCTTGTAATTTAAGACTGGTTTCCAAGGTATCGGTCAATTTAATTTCAGCGGTGCCTTTGGGCAAGCTTTCCATCCAAGTACTAAAAAATTCCTTCTGCCAGTCCAGCAACTGGGTTTGGTATTCTTCAAAAAACCGGGTGTTCATAGGGCTAAAACCGCTAATATCCCTAAACAGGCAAAGGTTTAAGGGGAAGCAGGGCGGTGCAGACCACTTCCAATGGATATCGGTATCGCACGTCTCCATTATAATGACCGGCCTCGGCTCCCCCAGGGGAAACTCCAGGGGAATATCACCAAAGTCTGACATCCTTTGCCCCATCGTTTTCTCCAGTCACCCCGAAAAGCTGAGACTAGAACCAGAGCCGGCGATCGCCATCGGCTGCCATGGAGAATTTCTTCACTGCGATGATTTCAGATTGGTAGCCAAAGCCAAGTTAGTTTTTCTCGTCCCTGTGTCAACTGTCCCTAACAATGCTCGATGGGATGGGTGTAGAGTCTTGGCAGAGACCTTACACTACTCTAGAGTTAGCATCGCTGTTGTGAGCCTAAATTGTCGCAGTAACTATGGTGGTTATAAACGGCGATCGGGCATCTGTACTTTGAGCTAGCGTCGCCTAGCCTGGGTGATGTCACCCCGACTTTTTCATCAGGAACAATCAATGATTGATCAATCTACCCTAAACACTTCCCCTCAAACCACTATCAAAATTGAAGATGACCGCACTGGCATGAGTGTGGGCACGTTGAAGCGGGCCTTTTTGGATAACCTTTTTTATCTACAGGGGATTGATCGTTCCCAGGCAACTCTCTACGACTACTATGTTGCCCTGGCCTATACCATCCGCGATCGCCTATTGCATCGTTTCATCAAGACCGTGGCCACCTATAAGCAGGAAAAGGTGAAGGTGGTGTGCTATCTATCAGCGGAATTTTTGATGGGGCGGCATTTGGGCAATAATCTCATCAACCTGGGGCTATACGACAAAATTGACCAGGTAATGAAGGAATTTGACCTGGACTTAAACGAAATTATTGAGCAGGAGCCGGATCCCGGTTTGGGTAACGGTGGCTTGGGTCGTCTGGCCGCCTGCTTCCTCGATTCCCTCGCCTCCCTCGAAGTGCCGGCGATCGGCTATGGCATCCGCTACGAGTTTGGCATTTTTCACCAACGTATTCAGGACGGTTGGCAGGTGGAAGTGCCCGACAACTGGTTGCGGTTTGGCAACCCCTGGGAAATTCCCCGGGCCGATGAATCGTTGGAGGTAAAATTAGGGGGCCACACGGAAATTATCCATAACGAGAAGAACCAACCCAAAGTGGTCTGGATTCCCGAAAGGACTATTCTGGCCATTCCCTACGATACCCCCGTTCCCGGTTACCAAACCAATACGGTCAATCCCCTCCGGCTCTGGAAAGCGGAAGCCAGTGAAGAATTCAACTTTGAAGCCTTTAATTCTGGCTTATATGACCGGGCAGTGGCAGAAAAAATGGATGCAGAAACCATTTCCAAAGTCCTTTACCCCAACGACAATACCCCGGCCGGCCGGGAATTACGCCTCGCCCAACAATATTTCTTTGTCTCCGCCTCCCTGCAGGACTTGATTCGGCTCCACCTCCGCCACCATGACAACCTTGATACTTTCTACGAACTTACTGCTATCCAGTTGAACGATACTCACCCCGCCGTGGCGATCGCCGAACTGATGCGTCTGTTTGTAGACCGCTACGACTATGACTGGGACAAGGCCTGGGACATCACCCAAAAAACCTTCGCCTACACCAACCACACCCTGATGCCGGAAGCCTTGGAACGCTGGTCAGTGGATTTGTTCGCTAAACTCCTGCCCCGTCATTTGGAAATTATTTACGAAATTAACCACCGCTTCCTGACTGGTTTACAAACCTGGTTCCCCAACGATGACGCCCTGGTGAGCAGTCTTTCCCTCATTGAAGAACACCATGGCAAAAAAATCCGCATGGCCAACCTGGCCTGTGTCGGTAGCCATGCCATTAACGGGGTAGCCGCTCTCCACACCGAACTGCTGAAAAAAGATACCCTGCGGGACTTTGCCAAGCTCTGGCCCCAGAAGTTCTTTAACAAAACTAATGGCGTCACCCCCCGCCGCTGGATTTTGCTCAGCAACCCAGAACTCTCTGCCTTAGTAACAGAAAAAATTGGCGATGGTTGGCTAAAAAACCTGGATGAAATGCGACAAATTGAAAAATTTGTTGACGATCCGGAATTTTGTCGACGCTGGCGAGAAATTAAACAAAATAACAAGCGCAACTTAGCGGCCTATCTGCTCAAGTATCGCAATGTCCAGATCGACGTTAATTCCCTGTTTGATGTGCAGGTAAAACGGATTCATGAGTATAAGCGCCAACACCTAGCGGCCTTAGAAATTATCCACCTCTATAACCGCATCAAACAAAATCCCCACATGGAAATGGTGCCCCGTACCTTCATTTTTGGTGGTAAGGCTGCCCCCGGCTATTTCATGGCCAAATTAATTATCAAGTTGATTAATGCTGTGGGGGAAGTGGTAAACAACGATCCCGATGTGCGGGGAAGACTCAAAGTTGTCTTTGTGTCTAACTTCAATGTTTCCCTCGGGCAAAGGATTTATCCCGCCGCTGACCTGTCAGAACAGATTTCCACTGCGGGTAAAGAAGCTTCCGGTACGGGCAACATGAAATTCGCCATGAATGGAGCTCTCACCATTGGTACCCTGGACGGCGCCAACATCGAAATCCGGGAGGAAGCCGGGCCGGAAAACTTCTTCCTGTTTGGTCTGACCGCTGAGGAAGTGTATGCCATGAAAGAAAACGGCTACCATCCCCACACCTTCTATGACAATAACTTTGACCTCAAAGCTGTCATTGACCGCATTGCCCAAGGTTACTTTTCCCCCAACAATCCCGAGCTATTCCGTCCCATTGTGGACTCTTTGCTCCACCACGATCCCTATATGTTGCTGGCGGACTACCAAGCCTATGTGGATTGCCAAGATGAGGTCAGCAAAGCCTATGCCGACCAGGACCGGTGGACAAAAATGTCCATTCTCAACTCGGCCCGCATGGGTAAATTCTCATCTGATCGCACTATTCGGGAATACTGTCAGGAAATTTGGAATGTGCCTCCGGTGAAAATTTCCCTGAATGAATACCACCCCGAATATGTTGATTAGTTTTTAACTCTAAAGAACGAAATCGACAGTCTGGCCGACCCTATTGGCCCAGACAAAACTAGGATTGTATCGGCCATCATTTCCCCTTCCAGAACAATGGGGGGACAATGGTGGCTTAACTGTCAGCGGAGAAACTAAGCCCATGCTCTGGCCCTATAAGACCTCAGGAATTACAGATGGCCTATTTGAACGATTACCGGGCATTCCCCTCAGCAAAAGGGAGGTACGCCTGCTGATTATTTCTGCTTTGCGGTTGAAGGAGGAGTCCATCATTTGGGACATTGGGGCTGGCACTGGCACCATTCCGGTGGAACTGGGCCTACTGTGTCCCCGCAGTCGCATTGTGGCAGTGGAAAGGGATGAGGAGGTAGCGGGTTTAATTCGTCGCAACTGTGAACGGTTTGGGGTAACTAATGTGAGTGTCCATGAGGGCAGTGCCCCAGACTGTTTATCCCAGTTAATTGCCCATCCCACCCATATCTGCATTGAGGGAGGCCGCCCCATTAAGCAAATCTTGCAGGAAACCTGGGACCATTTAGCTCCCGGGGGTCGTTTGGTGGCAACAGCGAGTAATTTGGAAAGTCTTTATGGCATTTCTGAAACTTTGTCGGCCTTACAAGTCCGCAATGTAGAGGTAGTGCAAGCGGGGGTAAATCGTCTGGAAAAACGGGGCTTACAACAGGTTTTTGCTGCAGTGGACCCCACTTTTATTTTGGCGGGAGAAAAATTGTCCTAGCCGGGTAAATCAGGAAGAGGGCCTGGGGGTTTGCTTCTGTTCTAAAATAAAAACTAAGAAAAGGTTAACAAACAGTGAATTTTGTTCAGTGCAGGGTTGACACTTTCCCTTATTTTTGGTCTTTTTTACCTTTACCATGCCCACCCAGAGAATTATTAGTGCAGTCATCGGCATTGCCTTGGCGTTTTCCCTGTTAATTTTGGGGGGTTGGTACTTTAGCGCGGCGATCGCCTTAGTGATTTATCTGGGGTTGCGGGAATATTTCCAAATGGTCAGGGCTAAGGGCATTGCGCCAGCCGCTAAGACCACCATGGTGCTGTCATTAATGTTACTACTGTCGGCCACGGTGACCCCCCACCTAACCGATGCGTTTTTTCCTTTAACGGGGGCTTTGATCTGCTTTTATTTGCTGTTTCAACCCAAAATGGCCACCATTGCCGATATTTCCACATCGTTACTGGGCCTGTTTTATGGCGGCTATTTACCAAGCTATTGGGTCCGACTGCGGTTGAGGGACGGAGCCGTTAACCCCATGGGATTACACTTGCCCCTGAATGGCTTTTGGCCCGAGTCCTGGGCCCATCCAGAAAAATTTCCCGCTGGCTTACTGGTTACCATCCTCGCCTTCGCCTGTATCTGGGCGGCAGACATTGGCGCCTACATTATGGGTAAATGGTTGGGACGTACCCGCCTGTCGGACATTAGCCCCAAGAAAACCGTGGAAGGTTCCCTCTGGGGAGTGGGGGGAAGTTTACTGGTGGGGGTATTGGGTGCTTGGTATTTGCAATGGCCCTATTGGGAAATTACCGGCGCTTTACTGGGCCTATTAATCGGCATAGTTAGTCTGCTGGGGGACTTAACGGAGTCAATGATGAAACGGGATGCAGGGGTGAAGGATTCTGGTCAATTAATTCCGGGGCACGGAGGTATTTTAGACCGCACTGACAGCTATGTTTTTACCGCTCCCCTAGTTTATTACTTTGTCGTTTTACTATTGCCTGTGCTCAACAACCTTTGATTGAACATCCTTGAGTTTTTCCCTGGCGATCGCCAGGGGAATGAAGAGTGAAAGTGAAAATTAGCTAACCAATGGAGTTAGCTCAACCAGCCATTTTTTGTACTGGGGATGGTGGGGGCAAAAACCTGCAGTCGTTCAAATTGGGCTTCCCGAATTTCGTACATCAAGCTGATTAATTCATCTGCATGGGGGGAAGCAAGGATTTTTTGTTTAATTTCCTCAAAACCCTCATCCAAAATATTGTTAGCTTCTGCCAAGTCATCGGTGGCTTGGAGTTGACGTTCTAATTCACCAAATTTATCTTTCAACATTTGTCCTTCGGCGTTATCTGGAAAAGAGGCCACCATTTCCTCGATGGCCACTTGCAATTGTTCCAGTTCTGCTTGCTCGGCCATGGGGCTGGCGATCGCCTGACTTTGTTCCATGGTAGGGGGAGCCCCATCAAAGTTCAAACCATTAGGCACCGGAGCCTCTGTGGGGGGCATAAATAGGGTAAAAGCAGAAACAACAAAGCAACCAACACACATGGGACTAATTCTCCTAACACAATCGATGGAACTAGGGGTGGGCAATTGGGCCTTGGTGACTCCACGTTAGTTGGGGACTAGAGCATCTCATTCTGAGGGAAAACCACCGAACCGCAAAAGCTGAAATTTGCCCCACCTTAACAAAAAATTAGCTTCAGGTTCCAGGGTGCCAGTTTTAGAACTGTTTCTCATAGCGAATGATGAACTGACTGAAATTGTAATCGTAGGTGAAACGCATATAGCCTTTGTCCTCCACCTCATAGATAGCTTCGAGGAAAGGCACCACTCGGAAGTCCGTGCTCTTGATTTTGTCGCTGATTGCCGTTTCCACGTCGTAGACCAATCCTTGGAAAATCATTGGGATCGCTAGTTGGGTAATGCCCACCTGTAGTAGTTGGCTGGAGTTTTTGCCCTGGAGCGCATCCACCAAAACAATCACCTGTTCTCCCAAGAGGCGGACAATTTCCCCTTCGGTACGGGGAGGACTGCTGGTCAGGTTCAGAGCCGGATTGCTAAAAATTTGTTCGTTATCTACCCCCTGGGCGGCCAGAATTTGTAGGCAACGGGAAAGGCGATCGAGCTGAAATTCATCAAAACTCCCCACCCCTGTGAGCGGACGGAAGGTGACGGTGGGGTCACAAACGGCGCTGTAGCGGGGATTAATATTGGGTAAAATTTGGCTCAGACTGCCTTCAATGGTGAGGCGCACATCAATCCGCTCAATTTGATTTAGACTGTCGTCGGGATATTCATTGGTTTCCTGGGAGCGCATCCGGGCCGATTGGGGCAGATCGGACACAATGGTGCGCATGGCGATGTTCAAGCTGGGGTTAATTAGGTCTTCATCTGAATAAAACGTAATTGTGTTGGGGGCCCGGCGATCGAGCAAAAAGCGAGTATCAAAAAAGCTGACCCGACCCCGGTCGAGGCTAATGGTGCCATCGGCCCGCAGATCGTTAAAGTCAGTCAGGGGGCCATTGACCGTTAATCCACCACCAAAGGTAAACACATAAAGAGGCTCCTGCTCGATATGAAGATTGTCCAGGGTGATGCGTAGGTCGTTCAACTGGGGTTCCACGAGGGGCGATCGCCTTGTGCCCTTGAACCAACCCAGTCTGGTGCGTAATTCCGCAATGCGGCTTGGTTGGCTGTCCAAGCTCCGGTCTGGCACAAATACCCTGCCATTGGCTAAGGCTACGTCTCCGGTAAGTTTCGGGGCCAGGGCAGAACCTTCGACGGTCACTAACCCCGCTAAATTACCCTGGTAAAGATTGGGAATGGTGATATTGGTCGGTTTAATGCTGACCTGGAGGGGATTTTCCAAGCCCGGCTGGGCATCAAATAGAGGTAGTACACCAGCCATTTCAATCCGACTTTGGTCTAGTTGCCCCGTTAACTGTTCAATGGCGATCGTTGTGTTATTAAACAGAATTTCCCCATCCACCTGCACCGGGGTTGGTAGAGCGGCACTCCTAATTTGTGCTCCATTGAGACTGACCTTACCCAGGGCTCTAAGATCGGAAATGCCAATGCCGTTATGTTGCTCAATTTTCCCTTCTACCTTTAGATCCGCTTGCCCTTCCCCGCCCAGCCAGACCAATTGTTCTTGACTGACTACGTCCAGCAACTCCAAGGAATTAGGGGGAATTTTGAATTCGGCCCTAAAAATACTTGGTACCTCTGCGGCCCTGGCTTCCAGGGGATTCCAATAAAAGGGCACATCAGCCCGCAAGTAGAGGGGAGAAGCTTCCGAAGTGACCAATTGTAATAAATTATTTTGATAATCGAATTGGCCCCCCACTTCTTCCGGCACCGGCCTAGCGTTGAGGGTGATCTGGTCAAAGTTGAATTTTCCCGATAGGGCAGGGCCAGTGGCGGTCAGGGCCACACTTCCTTCGGCGTTGAGACGGGCACCAAAGGCGGAGGACATTTCCACAAAAGAGTCCAAATTGTTCAGATTAAAATCCTTTATCGACCATTGCAATTGGGTTTTTTCTAGGGAGAAAATTCCCTCTGCCCCCAAGCGAGATTCTCGAATTTGCACAAAAGAGGGTAGTAGGGCCAGACGACCGTCAGCAAATTTAGCTTCCAGTTGAAACTGTTCAATGGGCAGGAAGCGGGTTTCATTCATCACTAGCCCGATGGGGGGCACAATGTTGGGAAAGGGCCCTTGGGGGTACCAACTCCAATTTCTGCCCTGTACTTTGAGCCCGAGGGTAGGCTCCCGTAGGGTGCCATTCAGGTTAAGGGCCGCATCAAAACTACCTTGCACATTTAACTGGGTAGGTACGCCCCCCCGTTCGTACTGCTGGGCGAGGGCGATAATGCGCTGGTCAATGACGTAGAGGAGATTGAGTTGATTCTCCAACGGCCCATCAGGGTTACCCAAACTGAGGGGGCCAACAATATCGGCAGATTCCTTAGGGATGGACTCTAAACCGGTTAGCCGCAGTAGGGAGCCCACATTAGAAATGTTGGCCGCCGCCAGCAAGGGAGCAATTTCCCCACCGTTGACGTTTACCTTCGCTTGGATGGCTTCGGTTCTGAAGTTGAGGGAGCCCTGGGCTTGATATTGACCGATGGGAGTTTGAACCTGGCCTTGTTTGAGTTGTAGGGTTTGATTTTGATAGGCCAGGGCCGCTGTCACTTCACCGATCGCCGAGGAGCCGAGGCTAACGGCATCAATAGCCAAATTGCCCTGGCCGTTACCGTTGCGGAGGTTAACCACTAGGTCGGCGTTGAGGTTGCCATCCAGTTGCCCAGCAATTTGGTAACGTAGCCCTGGCCGCAGGTCTAAAATGGCGAGGGGAAAATCTTCTACTCCCATGGCTAGGCGATCGCCGTTGAGTTTGCCCTGGGCGAGGATGGGTTGCTCCCGACCATAGGCCTGACGCAGGTTAAAGCTGGTGGGAAGGTAGGGAAATAAGCAATTGCCCCGGCAGGGTTTGAGATTGACTGCAAGGCGATCAACTTGCCCCTCGAGATCCACTAGGAAATTTTGATTTAACTGGACGGACAGGGGGCCCCGCAATTGGGGTTCAAAGCCAAAACCATTAACAGCTAAGTTATTGAGCTCCAGATTGCCCGCTAATTTTAAATCTGCCAAATCAGTGACGTTGCGTCCCATTAACTGCCCGGTAAATTGACTAGTGCCCTCCAGGGCCAAAGCTTGGGGACGAAATTCCGGGGCCAGGGGCAGTTGGGCCAGTAGGGCATCAATGGGCAGTGGCGCAAAACTGAGGCCATTGCGGACATTGAGATTGACATTGGTCAGGGCCGGACGTTGGCGGAAGTGGCCAATGGTAATCTTGCCATCAGCATTGAGGTTCTGGGGCCCACTACGGAAAGCGGCCCGTTGCACTGTGACGGGGATGGTGCCCGCATTATTAGCGGTGGTAAATAAATTAGCTAAGTTGCCCGTTAGTCGAACTTCCCCCTCCACTGGGGCCAGGGTGCTGCCATATTTGGCCAGTAAGGGATTGAGATTGATTTCCTTTGCGGTAAGCCGACTTTGCCAGGTGAGATTTTTCAGGGCACTCACACTAGTTACAGTCCCCCCCGCCACCTCCAAATCCACATTGGCGATCGCCGCTACCTGACTCAAATCCGGCTGGGCTTGCACCAGATCGGCCAGATTAGCCCCTAGGGAGATACGTCCCCTCTGCACTTGGGCAGGCACAGGAATTTCGGGAGCGAGGGCGTTGAGGGGAATGGCCCCCACATTGGCGATTGCCCCTAGGTTGCCATTGAGTAGAGAACCTTTCACTGCTACGGGGCCATTGGCAACGGTGAGGTTTAACTGCCCTTCGCCCTGGAGACGGTTAAGGTCAAAATTACGCACATCTTCCCAGGTATTAATGTCCCCCACAAAGGCACTGCCCTGGATTTCTCCTGTGTTCAACCTAGCTGCCACCGGTAACCCAGGTAAAAAGGGATTAAGGGCGATCGCCCCCAGGGTGGCATTGGTCTGTACTGTACCTTCCCGCAATTGGGCATTGCCATTGATTTGGCGATCGTCCACCAAGGCGGTGAATTGACTACTGGCCTGTATTTGCCCCAGGGGTAACTGCCCCGTCAACAGAGGGGCCAAAGGAAATTGGCTTTGGGCGGTTATTAGGGAGAGGGCCACCGGCGCGGCTAGGACAGGCACATATTGATCAACTGCAATGTTGCGAGCTTCTACCTCTGCTTGGACTTGCCCCCTGGTCAAATTGGCACTAATGGCGGCGGTTTGTTGCTGACTGGCTAGTTGGATATCGGCATTGCCCTGCCAAACGTTGGGGTCAAAGGCAAAAATTTCCCCGCTCACATTGCCCTGGCCTCTGGTAAGGGTGAGGGGTTGCGCGATAAGTTGGGGCGAGCAAAAATTACTTTTCTCTAGACCACACAGGGTTTGCAAAAGGGGCTGCAGGGGAAATTGGGCAGTGTTCCAGCGGGCTTGCCAACGGTCCTGGGCAAAATTAGCCTGGCCCTGCACGTTGAAAGAACCTTGGTTGGTGCTTACTTCCGCTTGGGTTAGGGTTAATTTAGGCCCCACCAAATTAGCTTCACCCCTGGTGCCCAGGTTAAGACGGCCCTGACGATCGCCATCGGTAGTTTGCCATTGCACATTTAAACGGGGATTGCCCAAGGTGCCCCCAGCCTGGCCAGAAAAACCCAGGTTACCAATTTCCACCTGCTGCAAATTCAATTCGTAGGTATTTAACAAGGCCATGGTGGCGATCGCCCCACTGACCTGACCTGTCACCGGAATGGCCTGCCACTGCCACTTGTCTGCTTCGGAGGTTAGTAATTGCCGTAGTTTCCAAGGGGACTGTACCCGAGCCTGGATTTCCCCTCCACTGACGGGTCGTAAACTGACATTGGCCAAGGCAACTTGGTCTAAATCTGCCCGGAAATTTACCGCCAAACGATTGAGGGGAACCCGGTCAAGGCTCACTGTGGCCACATTTGTTAACTGACCCTGGAGTCGGGGATTGGTGAGAGCCCCCTGTAACTGTCCCTGGGCCTGCACTTGCCCTGTGATCGGTAAAGGGAGGGGCACAGCAATGGTATCGAGGAAAGCGGCGGTGTCAATGGCCTTGGTACTGAACTGCACCTCGTAGCCCGATCGCCAGTCAATGGTGCCCTGGAGCACAGCATTGAGGGGGCCGAGGTTAATAGTGCCCTGGTTGATCTGCAACTTTTGCCCAGTCAATCCCAGGTCTAAACCGACTTGCAAAGGGGCCTTGACCTTATCGATGCGGGCTTGGAGTTGCGCCAACTTAACATCGCCCACGGTTTGCAGAGCGGACCACTGTTGCCAACTGGGTAGGGTACCTTGCACCTGTCCGGACACCTGGCCCTTTTCCACTGTCACGGGTAAAGGGGGTAAAAGACTGGCTAAAGCAGGTAAATCGAGGCGATTAATGGTGACATCGGCTTGACTTTCCCCCGTATTGAGGACCGTTTGCCCCTGGGCCTGGAGATCACTGCCAGCTAATTGCACCCCTAGGTCATAGCTAATCGTTTGTTGGTCGCCCTGACGCCGATATTGATAACCGCCTTGGCCGGCGGCGGTAATTTCCACCGCTTGCTGAAAACCCTGGGGTAACAATTGCAGTTGCGCATTTTCCAGCGTTACCCCCACCGTTAAATCCAGGGGGAGGGAAAAGGGCTTCTCCCCCTCTGGTAACGTGATGGTGGTCCATTGCCCCGTGGGTTGTTGCTCCAGGGTCACCTGGGGATTAACAATGGTGGCGCTAACCTCCACTGGCCTTCCCACCAAAAAAGGTAAGGGATTGACATCTACTTCAATGGCTTCAATGGCGATCGCCGTCGCATCATCGGCCGTCCGTGGTAGGGAAGAATTGCTCAGCCTTACGCCCAGTAAACGAAAATCCTCCACCGGGCCAATATCCACCGGCCGCCCCAACAATCTGGATAATTCCGACTCTAAAAATGGCGATGCTTCCCGGTAGGCCAGGTGTTGCCCTCCCAGATATAGACCCGTACCCGCCACCGCCAGCCCACCCAGGGTGATCAGGGTGCTGGGTCTAGTTAGCCAACGTCTCAATTTGGCGATCGCCCCCGCACTGTGAGGGGAAGGATTGTTGCTCATGGGTACTTGGCAAAATCAACTCAGTTCACGACTCACTGACCATGGGGCCTAAACAGACTAGACCGCCGCCAGGGATAGTTAGTTTCTGTTTTAGCGGAGAAAGGGGTCTAGGGTGAACTGTGAAATTGTGAGATGTAAGAACAAATTGGTCAAATTAGGCCGGGTTTGCAAATATTTGGGGTCACGCCGGCCTTGTTAACCCAGTTTTTGCCCCTTTTCTCCACCATTGGTCAACTGGGAAAAACTGCCCCTGGCATTTTAGGGCATCAACCCAGGGCAAAATCGAACCCATACCACAGTAACCCAGCTAACCGCCTTACAACTGTTCATGGAAATAACGCTGGTACAAAGGACAGCTAGCACTGCACCGATCGCCACTGAGGGTAACTAGCCCCATGCTTTCTAAGCGGTAGGCAATGGGGGGATCTAACTGCACCGGACTGTCACTGTTAACCACTTGCTTCATACTGGCGGCCAAATCCGGCGTCCCCGTCAGTAAGCCCCAAAGACGGCGGAGATGATTGCTATAAATGCCACTCTGGGTAACCGCATTGGCCAAAATAATTGGTAGATCTACACTGGTTTTTTGTACCGCATCTAACGCCAAACGAATCAGATAGGGATGCCCTCCGACGAGTTCGCCTAAATTCAATAAATTTTCTTCTTCAATTTGATTTTCATCAAAACCATAGGCGATTTTCAGTTGGAGAATTTGCTCCTTGGTGAAGCCAGTCAATTTCCACTGACGCCCCACATTGAAGGGGGATTGGTTGGCGTCTAATTTGACATAGGCTTCGGTGGAATTGGCAATGATTAAACGGAGTTTTTGCCATTGGGCCAGGTTATTACTTTCTTCATGCCAATAGCGCAACATGGGCAGGAAATCTTGGGCAATGACAGGAAACTCAAATAGGCGGTCTAGGTTATCAATGGCCAGCACTAACGCCCGGTCAGTTTGACCAAGTAAATAATCTTGTACGTAGGTTTTACAACTAACTAAACTGCCAAACAATTCTTCGTCCCAATAGTCATCTAAATTGGGTTTAATGCCTAGTTCCCGACTGAGGTTGGCACAGAACCATCGTAAAAATTTATCTAGGTTACTAAACATGGCACTTTCCGCTGTTTGGAGGTTGAGATAAATATGGCGATCGCCCGTTGCTTCCACCTCTCCTAGCAAAAATTGTAATAGAGATGTTTTGCCCATTTTTTCCGGAGCTTTAATGCGTAATAGGGCTCCCCCCCTGGTCAGTTCCTCAAGACATTGTTGTTCCGTGGGCAGCCGTAGAACATAGATGACGTTATCCCCTAGGGGACTGCCCCGGCCAACAGTCAATGCTGGGGTAAGGCTATTAACGCCGCCAGCAAACTGTTCATTCTGCCATTGGGGATATTTGACTTCCTTAAACCAATCCCGCAACAGTTGGAACTTCCCTGGTCCACGACTGCTGGCATCTAATTCTGGGCAACCCTCTGGCTTATCATTGGCAAAAACCCCGTAAATTTGGGTCATTTGTTTTTTGTAAGTTTCATGGCTAGCGGCCTCAGCAATTTCCCACACCTCCAGGTCGGACTTGCGCCAATGTTCGTAGGCAAAGCGGGCTAAAAATACCTCCTTAAGCTTGCCCCGTAGATTGTAGTCGTGGGTAATGTCTAGTAAAAATTGGTTCCAACCAGTTGGTTTCATCGACAAATATGGTCTCGGTAATTAAGTGCTGAGCGTCTGCCCAACCGATTTAATGGTAGCGCTGAAAACTGCTATGATACCACTGACTAATTAACAATATTTTAGTACAAAAGAGGAGTTAAACCCATGGCTAAAAGTGGACGACAAGGGGCCGGCGGATTCTGGCGGGACTTTAAGGATTTTATCCTGCGGGGTAACGTGGTAGATCTGGCCGTAGCCGTAGTAATTGGTGGTGCTTTTACCAACATTGTTAATGCATTTGTAGCTTGGTTAATGGCAATTTTGCTCCAGCCAGTACTGGATCAAGCTGGTGTCAGTCAATTGCAGGATTTACCCTTAGGTTTAGGGGAGTTGGTGATTGCGGTGGTGAACTTTATTATTATTGCTTTTGTGATTTTCCTCATCATTAAAGCTATCGAAAAAATGCAACGTAAAAAAGCAGTGGAAGAAGAAATTGTGGCGGAAGTGCAGCCGGATCCGGTGCTAGAAGCCCAAGCTAATTTAACCGATTCCATTAATCGTTTAATTACTACCTTAGAAAGTCAGCAATCTTCCCCTCAATGATCACTTAACCAACCAATCGCCTGGCGGATCCAAATTTCAGGATCGTCGCTCTGGGCTACCTCCGGAACTTGACTGACCATGGCAATCGCCTGCTGGATTTCCGTCTGACTGTAACCCAGGGCCAATAGGGTCATTTCCAGGTCTTCCAGGAGGGCAGTCTGGGGCGGGGCAGAGTCAATTTCCCCAGCCCTCATTTGTAGCTTATGCCATTGGGATAACTTACTTTTCAGTTCCAGGGCCAACCGTTCAGCCCCCTTTTTCCCCACCCCCGGCGTTTGACATAATTGTTTGATATTACCCGTCACCACTGCCTGCACTAAGCCTTCAAAGCCCAACGTTTCAATTAAGGCGATCGCCAACTGGGCCCCGATGCCGGTTACCCCCATTAATTGACCAAATAAATCCCTTTCCGCTAGGCGGCCAAAACCAAATAGAGTCATCTGATCTTGACGTACCAAGAGGTGGGTAAAAACCTGTTGGGGTTCCGGGGGGGGCGGAGTCCATTGTTGGGCTAAGGAATGGGGCACCTGCAACTCATAACCCACCCCATTAACGGACAAAATTAAAAACCAACGATTCTGAATATTTTTTGTGACTGTAACAACCTGGCCCTGGAGAAATTGAATCATAACTATTTTCGTATCTAAATCAACTGGGCCGTAGCTTCAATGCCAATGGCGATCGCCGCCCCGAGGAAAGTGTTAATGCCATTGACGACCTCATTGGTGAGCCAGGGCCATTTGTTTTGCAATGTTGCACCGATGACACTCTCTAGGTTGGTGGCCACAAAGGCGGCCAAGGTGGAGAATATAATCCCCCCAAGGTGATCAATCCCAAGCCGTAACCTAAAAATGCCAGAGCTAACCCAGCCGCAAAGCCCGCCACAGTGCCTTCCACACTCACTGCTCCCTCCGTTCCCCTTGGTACCGGTTGCAGGGTCGTAATTAAAAAAGTGCTTTTACCGTAGGCTTTGCCCACTTCACTGGCGGTGGTGTCCGATAACTTGGTGCTAAAACTAGCGACGTAACCCAATGCTAACCAGGGTTGCCACTCCTGCGGGCCAAAGGCGATCGCCAGGGCACAGAGGGCGGCGGTAAAGGCAGACCCCCAAACATTTTCCGGGCCCCGTTGGCCGGATCTTTTTTCGGCAATGCCAGCGGCTTCCTTTTCGGCTTGGCCAATGCGGGTCACAGCGGAACCCATCAAAAAATAGGCTAAAACCACCAGGTACCCCTGCCAGCCCAGGGCGGCCCAAATGATTACCCCCAACACCCAGGCGTGGCCGTAACCAGCGCCGGTTAAAAGCTTTTTCGGGGCAATCGCCGCTAGGGCCAACAGCAAACTATTGAGCACAATACCGGTAAGCCAGGGGAAGACCAGACTCTGCCGCCAGACTTCGCTAATCAGGGAATTGTCCATGGGAAAAAAATGCCAGTAACATCGATGGTTGGTAAATCATTTGTTAACCGTAGAGCAGGGCCATGGCAACGGCGATCGCCGGGCAAACACCACTAAATTTTTTCAAGAAACCAGGCCCTAGGGCAGAATAAAGATCAAACTGTACGACAACAGTCTGAAGCAAATGAGATTTATCGGATTTTAGCCAAACACCATGACTGCATTGAACCATCAAATTATCGTTGTTGGAGGGGGAGCCGCAGGTATCACCGTTGCCGCCCAGTTATTAAAACAGAAACCCAAACTCGACCTGGCGATCATCGAACCCTGCGATAAACACTATTACCAGCCTGCCTGGACCTTAGTGGGGGGGGGAGCCTTCGCCATGGAAGACACCATTAAACCGGAACAGGATTGCATTCCCAGCGGCGCCAAATGGATTAAAGCCAGCGTCGCCAGTTTCGACCCGGACAATAATTCCCTCACCCTCCAGGACGGTCGTCGTCTCAGCTACGAATATCTGGTGGTTTGTCCCGGCATTCAAATTAATTGGCACCTAATTCCGGGATTGCAGGAATCCCTGGGTAAAAATGGCGTTACCAGCAACTACGATCGCCGCTATGCCCCCTATACCTGGGAATTGCTGCAAAATTTCAAAGGAGGTAATGCCCTCTTTACCTTTCCGGCCACACCAATTAAATGTGCCGGCGCCCCGCAAAAAATTATGTATTTAGCGGACGAAACCTTCCGCAAAAATGGCGTGCGAGACAAAACCATCATTACCTATGGGGTTGCAGTAGGAAAAATCTTTGGCATCCCCGGTTACTGCGAGTCCCTGGAAAAGGTGGCGGCCAATAAGGACATTGATGTGCGCTATTACCACAACCTCAAAGCCATTAACCCCAGCACCAAAGAAGCGACCTTTACCGTTAACGGGGAAACGGAAGTCACCGTCCCCTACGACATGATCCATGTGGCTCCCCCCATGTCTGCCCCGGATTTTATTAAAAACAGTCCCCTCGCGGCGGCAACCGGCGGTTGGGTTGACGTGGATAAATTTACCCTGCAACATAATCGCTACAGCAATGTATTTAGTTTGGGGGATGCCTCTTCCCTGCCCACATCTCGGACGGCGGCGGCGGTACGTAAACAGGCCCCCGTGGTGGCCACCAACCTTTTAGGCTTGCTGAATAGCCAAAAAGCAACGGCAGAATACGGTGGTTACACCTGCTGTCCCTTGGTCACTGGCTACGGCAAAACCATCATGGCGGAATTTGACTACGACGGCCAGCCCAAATCCAGTTTTCCCTTCGATCCCACCCAAGAGCGTTGGAGCATGTGGCTAGTGAAACGTTATGTTTTGCCCTGGTTGTATTGGAATCGTATGCTCAAAGGAGAAGCCTTTGAACCGGACAAATGGAATCCCCTTTTGGGCAAATCCTAGGGTCAGTTGACCGAGGGCTGGGGAGGGTTTTGGTGAAAATTCTCCCTTGTGAAGACATCTAGACAAATTAGCCATCAAATTCTGGCGGTAGGTGCTATGATCAGCCAGTGAGATTAAGGATCGGTAGACGCACTTGTTATGAGTGTTAGTGCATTGTTTATGGTTACGCTTAGCAGGCTTCTCTCCGAAACCCACTCTCTTTCTTTTCTCTGGTTTTGGAGCTAATTTATGTCCATTTATGTCGGGAACCTTTCTTATCAAGCCACCGAAGATGACGTTTTGACTGTCTTCTCCGAATACGGCACTGTTAAGCGGGTTCAACTCCCCACTGATCGGGAAACTGGTCGCATGCGGGGCTTTGGTTTTGTTGAAATGTCTTCCGAAACGGAAGAAGCGGCCGCCATTGAAGCTCTGGATGGAGCCGAATGGATGGGGCGGGATCTCAAAGTTAATAAAGCAAGACCGAGAACCCCTCGTTAAATTTTTGCTGAATTACCTAAGTTTAAAATTTCATTTGTTGTGAAAGGGAAGGTGTCTGAGTCATCTTTCCTTTTTTGCTAGGCAGGCTTACTGATAGACTGGGGGAGGTAAATCTGGCTCTTTCCCTATGTCGCTTATTCGTGCCCTGCACCAACAATTAATAGATCAAGAAATTTCCGCCGTTGCCGTGGCCCAGGCGAGTTTGGCGCGGATTGAAGCGGTGGACGACAGGTTAAAAAGCTTTTTGCAGGTGACGGCCACCCAGGCGATCGCCCAGGCGGAACAAGTAGACGCCAAAATTGCAGCGGGGGAACCCATTGGCCTGTTGGCAGGCATTCCCATTGGCATTAAAGACAATCTTTGCACCAAGGGCATTGTTACCACCTGCGCTTCCAAAATTTTGCAAGGTTTTGTGCCCCCCTACGAGTCCACAGTGACGGACAAGTTGCAAAAGGCTGGGGCGGTGATGGTGGGGAAGACCAATTTGGACGAATTTGCCATGGGCAGTTCCACGGAAAATTCCGGTTATCAGGTCACCGCTAATCCTTGGGATTTGACCAGGGTGCCGGGGGGGTCTTCCGGGGGATCGGCGGCAGCTGTAGCGGCGGATGAATGTTTGATTGCTTTAGGCTCCGACACAGGGGGCTCCATTCGCCAACCGGCTTCCCTCTGTGGGGTGGTGGGTATGAAACCGACCTATGGTTTAGTTTCCCGTTTTGGTTTGGTGGCCTATGCTTCTTCCTTGGATCAAATTGGCCCCTTTGCCCGTAGGGTGGAGGATGCAGCTATTTTGCTCCAGGCGATCGCCGGTCATGATAGTAGGGACTCCACCAGTTTGGATGTGCCCATTCCCGATTACACCCAAGCCCTTAAGCCCGATCTAAAGGGGGTGAAAGTGGGGGTGATTATGGATGCCTTTGGGGACGGTCTGGACGATGGCGTTAACCAAGCAGTGCAAACGGCGATCGCCAAACTCAAGGAATTGGGGGCCACCATTGAGGAAATCCATTGTCCCCGGTTCCGTTCCGGCATTGCGGCCTATTACGTCATTGCCCCTTCCGAAGCATCGGCTAATCTGGCCCGTTACGATGCAGTGCGCTACGGCCTGCGGACAGAGGCGGATAATTTGATGAAAATGTATACTCAGACCAGAGCTAAGGGTTTTGGAGCGGAAGTCAAACGGCGCATTATGCTTGGTACTTATGCCCTGTCCGCCGGTTACTATGACGCCTATTATCTCAAGGCCCAAAAGGTGAGAACCCTGATTAAACAAGACTTTGATCAAGCCTTTACCAAAGTGGACGTGTTAGTTTGCCCCACTGCTCCCACCACAGCCTTCAAAGCGGGGGAAAAAACCGATGACCCCCTCAGCATGTATCTCTCCGACTTGATGACTATCCCGGTGAACTTGGCGGGGTTACCGGCCATTAGCATCCCCTGTGGCTTTGACGACAATAATTTACCCATTGGCCTGCAATTGGTAGGCAGTGTACTAGGGGAAGAAATGCTGTTTCGGGTGGGCTACGCCTATGAGCAGGCCACAGCATGGCACGATCGCCAACCAGATCTGTAGTTGTATAGATTAAAAAGTAGATTTTTACCCGCTGCTGTTTCGGGCCATCAGCCTTGGCGGTGTCCTATGATCCTTCCTAGGGCAAATTCCCCTGCCGCAAAAATTTCTGGCTTCCCCTCGCCAACGCCGTCCAGAATATTAGCTATCGTTGATCAGTAATTCGTCAGTCATACATTTTGCCAGCAATATTTTGAATTTGAAGGTGCAACCAAAACGGCAACGGCGATCGCCAAAGACCATAATCTCTATGGTTGGGGCCTTTCTGCTCTTTGGGTCATTTTCCACTCCATCTCTCTTTGCCCAAGGCGAAAATGTTCCCCTCACTGAGCTTTGCCCCGAACCAATCGCCAAGAGAATGACTCCCCATGTAGTCAAGGCTGGGGAAACCATTGATAGCATCGCCCAACAATATCAACTGGTGACGGAAACTCTAATCAGTGTTAACAGTCAGTTAGCCAGCGGCTCTGTCACCCCAGGGCAAACCATTTTAATTCCTCCCTTTAACGGCCGTTTTGTCTCCGTGCCAGCGGGGGCCACCTGGCGCGATCTGGCGGCGGCCTATGGTTTACGGGCGGACATTTTATTTGAAATCAACGGTTGCACAGAAAAGCCCGGTCGGGCCTTTATTCCCGGCATCAGTTGGGGCAATCGGCCCAGCACTGCTGTGGATAATTACACTGGTTTAGCTCAGTGGCCTATTCAACCCCCTCCTCAAATTGGACTAGACTACGGCTGGCAAAATCAAGAAGCTGGAGAAAATGCCTTTTTTCACAGTGGTGTAGATTTGTTGGCCCCCCTAGATACTCCCGTTCTAGCCGCCGCCCCTGGGGAAGTAATTTTAGTTAGTCAGGAAGGGGCTTATGGTTTTCTAGTGGTAATTGACCATGGCAACGGCCGCCAAACTCGCTATGCCCATCTCAGTCGGTTTGCAGTGAGCCCTGGGGAAAAAGTCTCTGCTGGCACTGTCATTGGTTACTTAGGCCGCACTGGCCGGCCAGATATTGCCCCATCCCATCTCCATTTCGAGGTAAGGATCCAATCCCCCGTTGGTTGGGCCGCCCAGGATCCTAAATTGCATTTGCCCCGTCAATAACCAATAAATAGTTAAACGTTTTTTCTTGCTCTGTCGCCCCAGGGATCGCCTCTGCCTTCGCCATATTTTTGGTAAACTAACAACGCTGTTGCCTTTAGCGGTTTTGCCATGGAACTGGAACATCCCGACGATCTGTATTACTTGGATTCCCACGAATATGTCCGCTTTGATGGGGAAACGGCCACCATTGGGCTGAGTGCCTTTGCTGTGGACGAATTGGGAGATATTGTCTTTGTGGAATTGCCGGAAGAGGGAGATAAGGTGGAATTTGAGCAGTCCATGGGCGCGGTGGAATCAGTTAAGGCGGCATCGGATTTATATTCCCCAGTCACCGGCACGGTAATTGAAAAAAATACGGCTTTGGAAAATCAGCCGGAGTTGCTCAATCAAGATCCCTACGGCGAAGAAGGTTGGTTGATTAAGGTGCGCTTGGACGATGTGGAGGATGCCAAAGAAGGATTGATGACTGCCGGCAACTACCGGGCCACCCTAGAGACGGGGGATTAGGCAGTTGGGGCGGAAGTTAGGGATCAACCCTTTTCCTACCCAATGGATACCTCGTAACATTTCATACTTTCGATATCAGGGCAGGAAATCATTATGCAAGCTGTTGATTACACCACCCTAGTGGCCATTTGTGCTGAATTGCAAGGTGACTGGCTACCAGCCCGCATCGAACAGGTTTACCAGCACGATCGCCATGGTTTATCCCTCGCTTTACGTACGTTAGAAAGACGGGGTTGGTTAATCCTAGCCTGGCATCCCCAGGGGGCAAGAATTTGTTTAGATGTTCCGCCGCCCCAGGAACCGGATACATTTACCTTTAGCGACCAACTGCGGCACCAGTTAAAGGGGCTAGCTTTAATTTCCCTTGAATCTCTGCAACCCTGGGAACGGGTCATTGACCTGGCGATCGCCAAACGGCCGGGAGACGAACCTCTATACCATTTATTCCTAGAAGTGATGGGCAAATATAGCAACCTGATTTTGACCGATGCCCAGCGGCAAATTATCACCGTCGCCCACCAAGTTAACGCCCAACAATCCCGGGTTAGAACAGTGCAAACGGGGCAACCATACCAACCGCCACCGCCCCTATTGGCTACGCCGCCCTCATTAAAAGAAAACTTTGCTGATTGGCAGGAAAGGGTACAACTAATTCCGGGTTTACTAGGTAAACAGTTGCTAAAAAGTTACCGGGGAGTCGGCCCCATGGTGGTACGAAGTTTATTAAATCAAGCGGGTCTTGATTCCCAAATTAATAACCAAGATTTAACCGAAAAGCAATGGCAAAGTCTTTTTATTGCTTGGCAAAATTGGCTACAAAGACTAGAAAAGCAAGATTTTTGTGGGCAACAGTTAGATAATGGCTACACAGTTTTAGGTACTGACACCCATGATCAAAATACTGTCAACCAACTGATTAGCACATATTATCAAGCTGAATTGGGGCGAGAAAATTTTCAACAATTACAGCACCAAATTCAACAAAAGTTAGCAAATTTGATCAGTAAATTGCAACAAAAAGCTGACACGTTTAAACAAAGGTTAAATGCGGCGGCCAATGCCCAACAATATCAACGGCAAGCTGATCTGTTGATGGCCTATCTCCACCAAGGACAACCAGGGTTAACTTCCATCACCCTACCGGACTTTGACGACCAATCCCCCGTTACCATTCCTCTGCAACCAGATAAAACTCTTATCCAAAACGCCCAAAGGCTTTATAAACAACAACAAAAATTAAACCGGGCCGAGGCGGCAATTCTACCTTTATTAGCGGCAGTTGAGCAGGAGTTAGCTTACCTGACCCAGGTGGAAACCAGCGTCCAGGTTTTGACAGAATTTGATAATGTCGCCGACTGGCAAACGTTAACGGAAATTCGGGATGAAATGGTGGAGCAGGGTTACTTAACCCTTAGCTATGGCCGTCCCCGCCGTAAAGAAGCGGAAACCTTTGAGCCCCATCAGAGCCTGACGCCTTCCGGTTTTCCCCTCTGGATTGGCCGCAACAATCGTCAAAATGATTACCTCACTTTTCGGGTCGCCACTGAGTATGACCTTTGGTTCCATGCCCAGGAAATCGCCGGTAGCCATGTGTTACTCCGATTACCCCCAGGGGCGATCGCCGACGAGCAGGATTTACAATCAGCAGCGGACTGGGCGGCCTATCATAGTCGGGGTCGGGGGGAAGAACAGGTGCCAGTGGTTTACACCAAACCTAAATATGTGTTTAAGCCCAAGGGCAGTAAACCGGGCATGGTGATTTATCAACAGGAAACAGTCATTTGGGGCAAACCAGGGGCGGTTAATCCAAAGTTCGACAGCTTTAAGTCTGAGCTGAGACCGTAGCTGATACCTTGCTTTTTCAAGGATAAAATCTAGGAAAGTCACTGTGGCGTACAATTGTAGGCATTTCTGTTGCATGATTTTTACGTTCAGAAGGAGAATATTAGATGTCTGTTAACTTCGATAGCATTATTAGCAATTCAAGTTCTGAAAAAGACTTTTTGAAAATTTTTGAAGATGTGTTCTCTGAACAAAATCAACCATTCCTTGAAGCACACAGAACGATTCTCTCAGCCTGCTATAGAAATCCGGGGCTTTCTCCAATTCTAAACGCCACCATACCGGGAACGCTAGCCAAGGCTTGGTTAAAGAAGTATAACAATAGCTATGAAAATCGAATTTCAAGAAGGCTCTCACAACTCCCAGGCACAGTTGCCGATCCCATCGTCAGTGTAATCATCAATGCCCGACTGACCGGACTAACAACGGAGCATCTTGAGCAAATCAAATACGCCCATAGGCTATCGATGTCCGCCGAAAATATTCAAGGACTGCTACTAGAGGAGTTTCTAGCTGGTCAACTTGCTGATTATGGTTGGTATTGTTGTTGGGGAGAAACTATTCGGCATGTAGATTTTTGCAATGTCGATGGTTCTCTCTTGCAGATCAAAAATCGCAGCAACTCAGAAAACAGTTCCTCGTCCAGAGTAAGAATTAATCAGCCTATTGAAAAGTGGTATCGAGTTGATGCTAGAACCGGTTCCTATCGGTGGTCCTATTTTAATGATAAATACCATACAGATCGTTTTTCAGAAGAAAGTTTTATTGCCTTTGTTCAGCAAGTGCTGAGTAGTAATCCTTGTTCTTTAGCGGTTGAAGTAGACAACCCTTGGAAGGACTTATCAGATTCATCAAACCAAGTTGAGAGACAGTTGTTTTGCTGAGGACTTGTTAAAACACTCCATATCACTCATCCAACTGACATCATCCGTTTTGTGATAGCGAGAATACGGAAAGTCTGGGTAAGTAATTGGCGGCTCACCTTTTAGATGAGATAGCAACATCCTAGCAATCGCTCTTCCTAGAGAGCAAGGTACGGCATTGCCAACTTGTCGATATTGATCGAGCAAAGTACCCACAATAATCCAATCGTCTGGAAATTCTTGAATTCGTTTATATTCTTCAATGCTAAGCGGTCTATCCTCTTCTGGATGCGCTAAATCAGTTGCAGGCATAGCTGGATGAGTTACTAGCGTTGGGGCGGGTTTATCCCAAGCTAACCTGCGGTAAAAACCAGTTTTTCCTCCCCCTGCATGATAAGAACCTCCTAATGCTTCTTGATGCAACTCTTCTGGTAAATTTCGCCAGTATTGTCCAGGTTTCAACAGTCTGTAATACTTAAGTCGTTTTTCAGGAAACTTGATAAAATGATGTCCATCCTGGGGAAGACCTTCTAAGGCTTCTCGTAAACTTTTCCATGTTGGCAGTCCATATAGCCCCTTTTCTGAATGGGTGGGGGTGAGATAGGGAAGTTTTTCTCCATCACGACTACAAGCAATGATAACCCTTTCTCTCCGTTGGGGAGACCCAAAATTGGCGGCATTGTACAGGTTAAAAGAAACACCATATCCTGCATTTTTTAGCCTTTGGGTAATGAAAAGTAATGCGCCTCCTCTTTGTTCATCTTGAGATAATGGTAGAAAATCTTTCCCTCGCATTTCATGGGGTCTATGTTTTAACGGAGCGGACAATAATCCTCGAACGTTTTCAATGACTGCAAATCTGGGTTTAAGTTCAATGATTAAATCGATGAACGTCAAAAAAACATTGCCTCGCTCATCATTGAATCCTTGACGCTTTCCCGCACTGCTAAAGGCTTGGCATGGTGGACCGCCAACTATTACATCAATCTCATCAGTTATACTCAGTCCTGCTTTCTCTCGAATTTCTGCGGCTGAGTAATCCCGAATATCCCCAATTAGCGCTATATCTGGTCGATTGATTTCAATGGTTTTCCGGGCGGCAGCATCGATTTCAGAGGCAAGTAAAACCTGGATACCTTCCTTTTCTAATCCCAAGTCCAAACCCATACAACCAGAGAAAAAGCTCAAAGCTTTTAAGCCGGGTTTGCTAAATGCACGCCGACCATGGTCGTGAATCTTTAAGCTCGTATCTTCTTTTTTAAGACTATAGTTCTGAACAGACTCTGATGCTACAATCCATCGACTGCTGATCTTTTCACCGCTGATGTCACCATACCGGAGTAGCTGACGAACATATTGCTCCGAGCAATTTAAGATTTCGGAGGTTTCTTTTACGGAGATGTATTGGGTATTAGTAGCCATGCTTTCGTAGGCGAAACTAAATCTAGGTACCCACGATACTTCCAAAGCAACATAGTTGCAAGTATTGTGAAAAAGTATTCTTGCCTCAGCATTTTGTCCAAATAATCAATGATTGCCTAACCCAAACGGTTGCGGTAGTCTTCATAACCAAAGGTACGCCACAGTTCAAATTCTCCCGATCGCCGCAGACAACCAATGGCGGGATGATGAACCCCATTAAAAGTGGTGGTTTTAACCATGGTGTAGTGCATCATATCTTCAAAAATTAGGCGATCGCCCACCTGTAAAGGCTGATCAAAGGCGTAATCTCCCAGAAAATCCCCCGCTAAACAGCTAGAACCCCCCAAACGGTAAATCTGATCGCCATCTTTGGGTAACCTAGCTCCTCGCACCTCCGGCCGATAGGGCATTTCCAAGCAGTCGGGCATATGGGCAGTGAAGGAAACATCCAGCATGGCATGGATAAACTCCGGTGTTTCGATCACATCCTCCACCGTACTGAGTAAAAATCCCGTCCGCCAGGCGATCGCCGACCCCGGCTCCATAATCAAACGCAGATGGGGATGCCGTTGGTGAAATTCCCGAATTACTGCAATGGCATAGTCCACGTCGTAGCCCTGTCCGGTCATTAAATGCCCCCCTCCCAGGTTTAACCATTCAATTTGGGGCAAATACTGACCAAATAACTTTTCAATTTGCCCTAGGGTTTTTTCCAAAGCTAAATGATCACTTTCGCAAAGGTTGTGGGACAGAAAACCCGTAATGCCCACCGGCAAATTAGCCTCCAGCATTGCCGCTTGCACCCCCAGGCGGGAACCGGGCACACAGGGATTATAAAGATCGGTCTGCACGGGGGAATATTCTGGATTAATGCGTAACCCTGCCTTTACCGTCGTATTTTTCAACAATTCCCGATAACGGTGCCATTGTCCCAGGGAATTGAAGGTGATGTGGCTAGCCAAAGGGATAATAGCCGGCAAATCATCGGGGCGATAGGTGGGGGCATAAACATGCACTTCCTTGCCAAATTCCTCCGCCGCCAGCCGTGCCTCCCAGAGGGAACTGGCCGAAGCCCCCGCTAACCTCGACCGCAACCAAGGGAAACAGGGAAAAAGGGCAAAACCTTTCAGGGCTAACATTACCTCGATGGGGGCGGATTGCTGCAACCGCTCGGAAATCGCCAAATTTTGTTGTAATAATTCCTCTTCCAACACAAAACAGGGGGAAGGTAGGCTCGAGAACATGGGGTTTTCGGGAATACTCACCGCAGAAAGACTCACTTCAGTTACAAAAATAAAAAAGACTACTGCTAAAACAGTAGCCCAATCAAGTCTTGAGATTAACGGAGGTTGCCGGGGCAATTTACTACAGATGCCCTGGGCGAGAAAACCTAAAAAAGTTAGGGTAAATCGAGAAATTACAGAATGCCGAAGAAGTGAAGTACACCTTGCCCAGAGACGAGCTCGAGGATCAGGGCAGAGGAAAAACCGATCATGGCCAAGCGACCATTCCAGTTTTCGGCGAAGGCGGTGAATCCAAATTTAGTGTTTTCGTTGTTCATGGTTAAGAATGTAGTTACGAGCTGGGAGGGTTGTCTATGTAAATAAATGTAACAGAGTATTGCGCCCATGGCAAGTCTGTGATGAAAAAGCGATGGGAAGATAATGTTAGGCTCAGACAGAACAGAAGGGACTAACCCTGGGAGAGCAAGGTAATGTTGCCCCTAATTTTGGCGATCGCCCTCTTGTGGGCCTTGATCTGGTGGACTAGGCGCAGATCCGGTCGGAAAATTGTCCGGGGCAGGGGCCGCCGTAATTCATCTGGTTTCAGGCAAGCTATCCAAGCGTCCCGCCCAACATCGGTCAGGGTACCTGGTAAGTTACGGCGGGATCTAATTCGCATTGCCGGTAATGCCCAGGTGGCGGAAAGGTTGGTGAGCAACCTACGGGCCAAACATCCCGATCGCCCAGAGCACTGGTATTGGGAAAAGGCAATTTTTGACCTGGAGCGTGATCGCCATTATTAATTCAGGATTGTTGGTATGGTAAAAGTCCGGTGGGGGTACCATTGCCATGGACTATGACCGATTGACCATGGGGTGTTGCCGGTACAATGCCCAAAATACTCTAATGGGCGGAACTGCCTAAATTAAACTCATTAATCCGAAAAATTGCAGTTAAGTTAGCTTCACCGCCCTATTTTCCTACTATTTCTCGACTATGGCCGTTGGCACCTTCAAACAAAGTAGATTTCAATTCCGTTGGCCCCGTTTGTCCGTCATGGACCGGTACCTGTTTGTGGAACTGTTCTTGCCGTTCATTTTTGGCATGGGCATGTTCACCTCCCTAGCCCTTTCCATTGGCACCCTGTTTGACCTGGTGCGACGGGTGACAGAATCAGGCTTGCCCATGGACATTGCGGTGAAGATTCTCTTCTTAAAGATGCCGGAATTTGTGGTGCTGGCCTTTCCCATGTCCATGCTTTTGGCTAGTTTAATGGCCTATAGTCGTCTTTCCAGCGACAGTGAACTGATTGCCCTCCGTAGCATTGGGGTGAGCATTTACCGTCTGGTGGTGCCGGCCCTCCTGTTTGGCATGGTGGTGACGGGCATTGCCTTTGTTTTCAATGACCGTATTACCCCAGCCGCCAGTTATGAAGCATTAGCTACCCTAGACCGAGCTGTACACCAAGATCGTCCCCCCCGGCAAGAGCAAAATATTATTTATCCGGAATACGGCATGGTGCGACAACCGGACGGCAACGAGAAAAATATTTTGAAGCGCTTATTTTACGCCGAAGAGTTCAATGGCAGTGAAATGAAGGGGCTGACCATTCTTGACCGTACCCAGAGCGGGGTTAACCAAGTGCTCACAGCGGAAAGGGCCAGTTGGAATATTTCTGAAAATACTTGGGATTTCTACGATGGCACGGTGTATCTCATTGCCCCCGACGGTTCTTACCGCAATATTGTCCGCTTTCGTCATCAACAATTGGCGTTGCCCCGGGCTCCCTTGGATTTAGCTAGTCAGGAACGGAAGGATGGTGAAATGACCATTGCCCAATCCCGCCGCTACCTGGAAGTACTGCGGTTAAGTGGAGACGACAAAAAGGTCCGCAAACTAGAAGTCCGCATCCAAAAGAAATATGCTCTGCCCTTTGTCTGTTTTGTGTTTGGCCTCATCGGGGCGGCGATCGGAGTACGACCGCAGAACACCAACAAAGCTACCAGCTTTGGCATCTGTGTGGGCTTAATTTTCTTCTATTATCTACTTTCTTTTTTGAGCGAGTCCATGGGCATCTGGGGCGCACTGGATCCTTTCACTGCTGCTTGGTTTCCCAATTTATTGGGACTGATTGCGGGCATTGTTCTGTTGGTGCAATCTTCCCGTCTGCGTTGATGTGCCCCAGTTACTAGCCCTGTTGATGTTGACCCTATCTGTCATTTTGGCCGCAGGTCTGGAGTTGGCGCAGGAGTACGTCTATTTCTGCTTCTAGATATAGGTATTGTACCTGCTGGGGAGTTTCGTAAACCTGTTTTTGGCGATCGCCAGCGGGTTTGGCAAGAACGGCAGATTTGGTCATGGAATTGTTTTTTATAAAGGGTTTTATCAAGCGAAGGCATTATACTGCTTTTCCGGTGAAAAAACACAAATTTTTGTGACAATGTTTCGACTAGACCCTATGCTCTGGCTCCAGGTCAAACCCTGGCACTAAGGCGATCACCAGCGGGAAGGGATAGGTAAAAACGGTAACTTTCCCCACTGTTCCGTTAAGCAAAAATACTCAATAATCTGTCCTGAGGTCGTTGCTATCCGGCACAGATCGGTGGAACAATCGACTCTTTGATGTTATCTGTATAGGTTAAGTTTCCGCTTGTTTACCAAAATCAGTGTGGTGTTGAGGTTATATGGCGAATAGTACCGAGTCTGCTCCGTTGCAGTCCTCCAGCACCGTCAAAGTTCGTTCCCATTACCGACCCCATACTGCCACTGAATCTGACCGGGGGCGCCCGCGACTCAAAAGGACCTTCCCCCCTCTAGGCAAAGGTTTAGTTTGGGGAAGTTTAGTGACCCTGACCGCCACCATAGCGGCGATCGCCGGAGTGGGCGTCGGCTTTTTTACTCCTGGGCCGAGGGGATTGGTTCAGCAGGTTATACCAGGGCAATCCACTGGAGTGGAAGCGAGTCAGGGCGATCTATTTCCCTACCACATTAGTCGTCCCGTCAACATTTTGGTCATGGGCATTGACCGAGTGGAACCGACGGAAACTGAACCCGATGTGGATGAGTTTGGTGGGCGTAGTGACACCATGTTATTGGTGCGGTTCGACCCCAGGGAAAATAGCTTGAAATTACTCTCCATTCCCCGAGATACCAGGGTTTTCATCCCCGATGTGGGCTATACGAAAATCAATGATGCCAATGCCTATGGCGGCCCCCAGTTAGCGGCGGGGGTAATCAACCGTAACCTTGGGGAAGTCCCCATTGATCGTTACGTCCGGGTCACCACCGATGCATTACAGGAATTGGTGGATTTAGTGGGGGGAGTGGAAGTATTTGTGCCCCGCCCCATGTTTTACGAAGATAAAACCCAGCAGTTATTAATCGATTTACCTGCCGGACTGCAAACCCTGAATGGGCAACAGGCAGAGCAATTTGTCCGTTTCCGCTACGACGCCAATGGGGATATTGGCCGGGTGCAGCGGCAAGAAACCCTGCTCAAAGCCCTACAAAATCGCCTTAGCCACCCCAGTATGATCACCCGTATTCCCAAGGCGATCACCATTGTGCAGAAAACTGTGGACACCAATTTAACCATGGAGGAAATTTTGGCCCTGGTTAATTTTGGGCGTCAGCTTGACCGCCAGGAAGTGCAAATGGTGATGTTACCAGGGCGGTTTAGCCAACCAACGGAATTTGATGGCCGTAGTTATTGGGTGATGTCCGATGCCGGCAAAAGGCAGGTGTTGAGAAACTACTTTAATGTGATCGAAGAAGTCCCCAGCTGGGCTGAGACGCCCGGGCGATCGCCGGAAAGTTTACGCATTGCTCTCCAAAATGCCACTGACGATCCCCAAGCCTTGGAACAGGTGAAGGAATATTTACGAGGCAAGGACTTCCGCAATTTTTATGAAACGTCTGAATCACCAGAATTATTAGCAGAGACGAAAATTTTGGTTCAAAGGGGGGACTTAGATGGTGCTCATTATCTACGGCAAACCCTAGGGGGGGCGTGGTGGAAGCTTCTTCCGTCGGTGACCTAGGATCGGATTTAACTATTCAAGTGGGCATGGATATTGACCAATGGCTCAAGGAAACGACCCCGATGGACGACTCGGCCCCCCAATTTTGAAGCTCCAGATCTTCTGCCCACCTGATCGCCATTGCCGTCAGCAACGGGGATTTTGGGGCATACTATTTGCCCAATTTGCCCATTTACTTTTATTTGAAGACAAATATGGATGAATTGAAACTACCCACGGCCCAATAGAGTAACAAGGGGAGCCAGCCAGCGGGCCAGCCGATTTTGTAGACGATCCCACGGGGAAGGGGCAGGAAATTGCCTTTGCTCACCTGCGTATTGATCGAGGATTTGCTTAGCCAACGGTGTGAGGCGAAAACTGTCTGTAATGCCCTGGCCGTCCACTTCCCGTCGCAATAGCCCCACCTGAATGAGCCACATCAACTCCCGCTCCACCCGATTTTCTGTCAATGCTTGCCCGCAAAAATCTTGCTTAACTCCCTCGGCTCCGGCGATCGTGGGGAGAGGTACACTGGCCCGGGCCATGGCCCGAAATAGGTCTAGATAAAAGGGACAACACTGAAAAGCCCTTTGGGCCCGATTGTAGGTGCGAGGAGTGTAACCAGCTAATGCCTTAGGTGAGGCCAAAGAGGTGTTCATGGCAAAATTCTAGTTAAAAACCTATCAACTTATGATGTAATGGGAACCCGTCGATGGGTAATCTCGAAAAAAAATAACAGTCAAAGAATCTGGACATAGACTGACCAACAATAGGCCGGCCATAACCTTGCAGTTTCAACTTATTCCGCTTTATTTACCCATTGTGCCCAAATCTGACCATTGTTGCCAATTAAACCGCTGGATTGTCCGGCGATCGCCAAGCAAAGATTTAAGCATTTTTTCGCATTCTTCCTAATCTCCCTGCCGAAGAGCTGGGTTAACGTTAGGGCAAGTCGGATGTCCTGGTGTGACCGGGTCATCTTTTTGCTATCTATTCCCCAGGAGTTTTTTTAATGTTAAAAATCGGCATCAACGGTTTTGGCCGCATAGGCCGTCTTGTGGCCCGCATCGCCATGGCCAACCCCCGAGTAACCCTAGTGGGCATCAACGACCTCGTACCAGCGTCCAACTTAGCCTATTTGTTTAAATACGATTCCACCCATGGTTCCTACGGTGGCACCGTAGTGGCCAAAGAAGATGGCATTGTCATTGACGACCAATTTATCCCTTGTTTTTCCCAGCGGGATCCCGCCCAATTACCCTGGGGAGAGTTAGGGGCGGATTACGTCGTAGAATCTACGGGATTATTTACCACCTATGTCACCGCTGAAAATCATCTCAAAGCCGGCGCTAAACGGGTGGTCATTTCCGCTCCCAGTAAGGATCCTGAAAAAATTCCCACCTTTGTGGTGGGAGTGAACCATCTCGACTACAACGCCAACACTGACAAAATTGTTTCCAATGCCAGTTGCACCACCAATTGCCTGGCCCCGATCGCCAAAGTATTAGACGACAATTTCGGCATTGTGGAGGGATTGATGACCACAGTCCACGCCATGACCGCGACCCAACCCACCGTCGATGGCCCGAGCAAAAAAGACTTCCGAGGAGGTAGAGGAGCCGCCCAAAATATTATTCCCTCATCCACCGGAGCGGCTAAGGCCGCGGCTTTAGTACTACCCCAGTTAAAAGGGAAATTAACCGGCATGGCCTTCCGGGTACCAACCCCCAATGTATCGGTGGTGGATCTAACCTTTAAAACGGCAAAAGCCACCAGCTACAAGGAAATTTGTGCCGCCATGAAAACCGCCGCTGAGGGGGAACTCAAGGGCATTTTGGGTTACACAGAGGATGATGTGGTGTCCATGGATTTTCGCACCGATCCCCGTTCCAGTATTTTCGACGCCGGGGCCGGCATTGGCTTGAACAGCAACTTTTTTAAAGTGGTTTCTTGGTACGACAACGAATGGGGCTATTCCTGTCGAGTAATTGACTTAATGTTGACCATGGCGGGCAAGGATGGCCTGGTTTAGGTTTGGTATTTGTTCAATTATCAACTCCACGAAAATTCGAGCAGTCATTGTTCAACCGCCTCTGATTTCTCCCAGATTTACCGGGATTAATTGCCACCCCGGTAACTTTTTTTGTTTCGTTAACCCCCTTTGGCAAAACTACCCATCACCAAGGCAGATAGCAAAATACCAGGGACAAGGAGGACAACTAACATCAACAGTTGATCGGCGGTCATGGTAAAAATCCCACTAATTCAAAAAATTCACAATGCCTGAGCTACTAGCTCAAGTTAGGGACAAACCCTATGGGCATGGTAACGGAGATCTTTAATTTTTCATCATTTTCGGAAAAATGGTTTGCTCGCAATGGGCTAAAGTTTAACTAGGTCGCCAGGAAAGTGCTCCTAAATCCTGAAGAAGAGGAAGCTATATTGGACGAAAAAGCACTTCAGTTAGAGCGTGTTTTAAAAGTCCTTCGATTCCCAAAGCTTGGGAGAAGCCAGAGAAAAGTCCCCCAGCACTGTGATCGCTTGAGTGGGTCGATTTAGGAAGCAAACTGTAACTTTGCAAACATACTCTTAAAAAGAGGAACTAGGCGAATGATAATCATCAACTTTTTATCTAAGAGAGAATATGACAACTACCCTTAAACTACAGCCAGCGATCGCCATTGATTCAGATAAATTTTTCCAAATCTGCCAACAAAATCCTGAATTGATCATTGAAGAAAATGCCCAAGGAGAATTACTAATTATGTCTCCCACTGGTGGCGAAACTGGTCGCAAGAATGCAGAACTGATAGCTGATTTTATTATCTGGAACCGAAAACATAAATTGGGTTTTGTCTTTGACTCTTCCACTTGTTTTCAGCTTCCCCAAGGAGGACGACGATCGCCCGATATAGCTTGGGTCAAAAAAGAACGTTGGCTAGATTTATCTACCGAAGAAAGAGCAAAATTTCCACCCATTTGCCCAGATTTTGTATTGGAACTGCTTTCTCCTAGCGACAGCCTAACTGCAACTCAAACGAAAATGGAAGAGTATTTAGCTTCTGGATTACGCCTAGGGTGGTTAATTGATCCCCAGAGTCAACAGGTAGAAGTTTATTGCAGTAATCAACCCAAAGAAATTTTGGTCAAACCCAATCAATTATTAGGGGAGAACGTTTTACTGAACTTTATTTTAGAAATTGACTGGTTATGGGAATAATTTCTCCATCATCCGGAGCAAAAAATTGCTAGGGATAAAACCTAGAAGTAATCGACTTAAATCTCATTAATTCATTTTCACTTATCAAGTTAGGGCTATGTTAAATCGACTATAAACAGAGGGGATAATTTTTTTTCTATGGAAGACAAGAAGAGAAAAGGTCAATCAATTAAATTAATTATATAATCATAAAAATCAGGCTCGGAAGCAAACTGACAACGATAACTGAGGGCTTTCTCTAACTGCCTTTTATAATCTTTTTCTTCCACTTCGTAGGCTCCAAATCTTTCCAAGTGGGGATTTTGTAGCTGGGCATCGAATAACTTATAGCCCCGTTGTTGTAGATGTTGCACCAGTTTAACCATGGCAACTTTGGAGGCTTCAGGGACAGTGTAAAACATTGATTCCCCAATGAAAGTCCCCCCGATAGCAATGCCCAAAATCCCCCCCGCTAGGCGATCGCCATGCCAAGTTTCAAAGCTGTGGGCCCAACCGGCAACATGAAAATCATGGTACACTTCGATTAAATCTTGGGAAATCCAAGTTTCAGGGCGGGCGGCACATCCTTCACAAACGGCGGTGAAAGCTTGATTAATTTTGACTTGGAAACGATTTTGATTAAGCACCCGTTGCAAAGATTTGGGATAACGAAATTGATCATCCAGAGGAATTAGGGCATGGTGATCGCTAGAATACCAGCCCAATCCGTAGCGGTCATCGCCCATTAAAAATAGACCTTGGGCATATTGAGCAATGGCATAGTCAACATTAATTTTCACCCGTTATTTCCTCGCAATTCCCTGGCAATTTTCTAGTTAAATAACTACTTTTGGGGGGTTGTTAATCTTCCCCAGCATGGTAGGAACTCCGCACCAACGGCCCCGATCGCACATGGCTAAAGCCCAATTCCTTGGCAATTTGACCCAACTGTTCAAACTCCCCTGGGGTCCAATATTTTTGCACGGGTAGGTGCTCCAAAGACGGTTGCATATATTGTCCTAACGTCAGGCGATCACAACCCACAGAACGCAAATCCTTGAGAGTTTCCACCACTTCATCCACCGTTTCCCCGTGCCCCAACATCAACCCAGATTTGGTAAAAATAGTGGAATCAAATTCCTTCACCCAGCGCAACACATTCAGAGAACGTTGATATTTTGCCCCCCGTCGCACTTTACCCTGCAATCTAGCCACCGTTTCTAAGTTGTGGTTATAGCAAATGGGTTTGGCTTGGGTCACTGTGAGTACCCGCTCCTTTTGGCTGATTTCCCTACCAATGCCTCCCCAAAAATCCGGCGTTAAAACTTCTATGTGGGTAGCGGAATTTTCCTGACGGATGCGCTCCATCACCTGCACAAACCAACCGGCGCCGCCATCGGCCAAATCATCCCTAGCGACGGAAGTTAACACCACATATTTAAGCCTCAACAATTGCACTGCTTCCGCTACTTTTCTTGGTTCATCTTGATCTAAAGTCATGGGAGCCTGGCCCTTTTCCACCTGGCAAAAACCGCAGGCCCTGGTACAAATTTGACCCATTAATAAAAAGGTAGCTGTTCGGTTGGCGTAACATTCCCCCCGATTAGGACAGCGACCCTCTTCGCAAATGGTGTGAATTTGGCGCTGTTTAATAATTTGCTGAACTGTAGACAATTCACTAACTCTACCGATGGGGCGCTTTAGCCAATTGGGTAAGCGGGCGGGGGACTCACGGGGCAGGGAAGGGACATTCATGGTCGTAGTTGGGGAACAAGGCAAAAATGGGTCAATCCGATCAAATTGGAATAGATGCCATGGCGATCGCCGTAGGTTGTATCAGTCAACACACTAAAACAGTAGCAATTGTTCCCAGAATAATTAACTAGTTTTGGCTATCTCCTGACGGGACAATCTTTGCACCGTTTCCCCTTTAAGCATGCGATCCGTTTCCCGTAGAACTTCCAACACCCTCTGCCGGTGGGGACTGGAAGCTAAACATTGCCAGAGTTTCTGGTCATCAAAGTTGCTGGCCGGTTGTCCGGGGAACCAATGGCCACCATTGCCCAACAGGTTGTAACGCATTTTGCTATATTCCACTAGGTCAAAACCTTGGCAGAGATTATAAAGCCAGAGAATTTTGGGGATGTTAATTTCCCCAGGGGTATGCTCCGAGCTGGGTAGGCCAATGCGCCAACTGTTGACCCAATCTTCCCCCAAAGCTTCCACCATAGCTCCATGGAGTCTGGCCAAAATTGGTTGCAGAACTTTTTCGGTCTCCCGCTCTGATACAAGATAGGGCAACGTTTTTAAATGCTCATCAAAATCCGTCGGTCGGGACGCGCCAATGCTGAGGGTGTGTACTTGGGGATGGGATAAACAAAAAAGATTATTAAACACCATCGGGCTAACGGGCTGGCATAAATGTACCAATTTTTGGGGCGGGTCATAAAGCTGTCCCCCCTTATCGGACGGGCTAATGATAAAAACCCCCATATCCTGTTCCGTTGCGGCGGCGATCGCCGGCCAATTGTCTTGAAAAATGTAGTACCAGTGGAGGTTAACGTAATCAAATTCCCCAGAATTAATTGCTTCAGTAATGATCGCGGTGGGGCCATGGGTGGAAAAACCCACAAACCTTATCCGGCCTTCCCGTTGCAACTGCCGGCACACATCTAAACAACCACCAGGGCGTAAACTTTGTTCGAGGGTTTCCCGGTTATTAATGCCGTGGATGCCTAATAAATCAACGTAATCTAGGTTCAAGTAGCCCAAAGATTTATCAAACTCTCGGCGAAATTCCATGGGGTCATCCTTAGGACTAACCTTTGTCTGCACAATTAACTTTTCCCTAGGTAACCGGGGCAATATTTTCCCCAACTGCATTTCCGAAGTGCCATAGCCCCTAGCCGTTTCAACGTGGTTAATGCCCAACTCTAGGGATCTCTCAATGGTAGTTTGCAAATTATGCTGGTTATCCTTTGGAACCTTAACAAAGGGCGCATCCTGCCATTGGAACTGATAGCGCATGCCCCCACAGGAAAAAACTGGCATGGACAGTTCAGTGCGGCCAAAACGTCGATAAAGCATAAGGTTGGGAAATTTTTCGGAACTTCGGTCAGGAAATGTCATTGGTTAATTATTTTTTAGGGTAACCCAGATTGTTAAGTAAGCTTTCTAGGCTCCAGAAAATTAAGTTTGCAAAAACTAAAGTATTTTAAAATACTTGGTTGTCATTACGGCAAATTCCAAATTAGCTTAATACAGGAAAGGCAGGCGTAACACTCATTTTGTCAGGGTTTTGCTGTGCCACTCAGATACAGCAACCGCTGTAATTTTTTTTGACGACAAACTAGTATCCATCCGGTAACTTCCAATGTCCCGACTGAAACATTTTGATCTAAAATCAAACAAGTTGTGAAAACTTTGGAACTTTTCAACTACTTAAAACGCTGGCCCCGCACCTATGCTCAGAACAGTTAAAGATGCCTGTGAAATTTTTTCCTCAACCCTAAATTATCAAGTGGCAGGTGGAGTGGAAAGCCTTGCCCAGGTACTTAACAGTGAGAATGGGGGACAAGAATTTTTGGGGAAGAGTTATCTGACACGAGGCATGGAGGAGCTACTCTGTGAGGGGTTGTTACGACTATCTGGGCAAACGGATCAAGCCTTGTTTGAGTTGGCCCAGGCCATGGGGGGCGGCAAAACTCACTTAATGACGGCCCTTGGATTTTTGGCAAAAAACCCATTTCTCCGGTCCCAACTTTTGCCTGCGGAGGTGTTTAATCGGTTAGAAAATAACCCTGCCCGTGTGGCGGTGTTTGATGGGCGTGAAAGTCCTGACCATTATCTTTGGGGGGCGATCGCCGAACAATTAGGAGCGGCAGAACAATTTAAGCCATTTTGGCAGAATGGGCCGAAAGCCCCAGGGAAGGAACACTGGAAGGCCATGATTGGCGACGAGCCGACACTTATTTTGTTTGATGAGTTACCCCCCTATTTTCTAGAAGCGAAGACTGTGACCGTTGGCCAGGGCACCCTGGCAGACGTCTTAACGCGGGCGCTATCAAATTTGTTTTCTGCGGCCCTAGAATTACCCCGCTGTTGTGTAGTACTAGCAAATCTTGCCGATAGTTACCAAGAACAAACTAAAGAAGTGCGTCGTATTGTGGCCGACGTGCAGCGGGAAGCGTCCCGACAAGCCAAGGTGATTACCCCTGTTTCCTTAGAAAGCAGTGAGATTTATTCTATTCTCCGCAAAAGACTCTTTCAGACCGTGCCATCGGAGCAAGAGATTGACGAAATTGCAGAAGCCTACGCCGAGCAGATCAAATTAGCGGAAGATAGCGGTTACCTGACAGCCCGGAGTTTAGAACAGGTCGCCGATGAAATCAGGGAAACCTATCCGTTTCACCCGTCTTTCAAGCATTTAGTAGCGCTGTTTAAAGACAATCCAAATTTTCGGGAAACGAGAGGATTACTACAATTCACAGCCCGGGTGGTGCGTTCGGTCTGGCAACGGGAGCACAATGATGTCTATTTGATTGGGACACAGCACTTAAATTTGAATGATCGCCAAGTAATGGAAGAAGTGGCCAGCATCAATCTCTCTTTACGTCCGGCGATCGCCAAGGATGTGGCGGATAATGCGGGCAATGCCCATGCGGAGGAAGTGGATGCAACTTTAAATAGTGATGCGGGCAGTCAAGTGGCGGCAATGGTGCTTTCTGCCTCTCTCTCTTTAGCGGTCAAAGGCCATGTGGGGCTACGGCGAGAAGAAATTATTGAATACTTAGTGGCCCCCAACCGTAAGCCCGATGAATTTTCCCAAGCCTTTGATTTACTACGCAAACGAGCCTGGTACCTCCATGCCAATGGTGAACTATTTTACTTTTCTGACACGGAAAATTTGACCAAGCGGATTCAGCGAGAGGCCCAAGGGGTTCCCAAAGGCAAAATTGATAGTGCTCTACGGAATCGATTGACGGGAATGTTGCAACCCCAATCCCGCAAGGCTTATCAATCTGTCCAAGTGATGCCGGAAATTAATGAGATTAATCTCAATACCCATCGGGTGTTAGTGGTAGTTGCACCAGACAATAGTGTTCCCCCGGAAGAAATTCAGCGATTTTATCGATCTGTGACCGAGAAAAATCATTTATTAGTACTTTCAGGCAACGACACCTACATGGCGACCCGAGTGGATGAGTCCCTACGGGAGCTTTACGCCATTACTAATATTTTAAAGGGCTTGAGACCAGGGGACAATTTGCATACCCAAGCTATAGACGCTCAAGAAGAAGCAGAGCGAGCCTTTCTACAAACATTACAGGGAACCTATAACCGTCTTTTCTTTCCCAGTGAGGATGGCTTAAGAACCGTGACGATCGCCAATGGGTTGAAGTTTGGAGAAAGTCTAGAAACCACTGTCGAAGCCCAGATCGAGGATTTATTGGCAGGGATGAATTGTGATAATAAATTGGCAAGGGATGCGGAACAAGACCCCACGCCGTACTTTGCCATGGCAGAGGAGGATTTATGGCCCGAGGGTAATCGTCGTACTCCTTGGCGAGATGTGTTGTTGCGGGCGAAAAGTAATGCGGCCTGGCCCTGGCTACCGGGATTAAGGGGAATAGAAAATTTGAAAGTGCAGGCACTTAACCAAGGCCGTTGGCGAGAAGGTACAGACGGCTATCTGGAAAAAGGCCCCTTCCCCAAGGAAAAAACCTCTATCAATATCATCGATCAAGGCAAAGACCTCCAAACGGGAGAGATTGTTTTATCCCTCACCCCCCAGAATGCAGGGCAACATCCGAGGATACATTACGCACCCACCATCGCTGTATCCGAAGCTGACCCCTTAGTGACGGACTTAGATACTTTTCGCACTAATGCCCCCACCCTTTATTTTTTAGCAGTGGATAGCATAGGAGAACATGCCAGCGGAGAACCGACCCGTTGGGTGGCTAAACTCAAGATTCGCTATCAAGTTGATGATCACCCAGATTCCCGTTTAGTGACCTTGGCAGTCTTTCCCCCTGCGGAAATGCGGTATGTGGTGGATGGTACCAATCCCCGCGAGGGACAAGTTTATACAGAACCCTTTGCCATTACCGACGACAAAATTACCCTACAGGTCTATGCCCAGGCAGGGGAAGCCACTTGCTTAGAAACCTTTACTATCCCGGCAAGGGGCGATAAACGAGTTGTCATTGATGAAAACAAGCCCGCCAGATTAGTTCAAGAAAAAACTAACATTGACTCTACCTACAAAGTCTTTAAGGTCATTGAGCGGTTTAAGGAACGGCAAGGAATTACTTTTCACGGGGTCATTTTAGAAGTGGGGGAAGGAGAAAGAGCGGTTCAGGTACGATTTCACGATCGCCATGTGACTCCTAATATGTTGGAAAAAGTAATTAATTCCCTGCGGGAAAACTTAGAAGAACCCGATGCCCTGATCACCGTCAAAATTCGAGACGGGGCCGACTTTGACAAAGGCTTTGATTTAAAACAATTTGCCGAAATCACCGGGATTAATCTCACCCCCGATAAGGTGGAACAGTAACCCCTTGGCTGTTAACAACCACGTTGAGAATCCCATGCCCCGGTCGTCTAAATCCCATTCCACTTCCCAAGCCCCCTCCCATCCCACCCTCGGCTTTGGCGTACCGACAACCCTTGACCCCCATCATTTTGTGGTGAAAATCCCTCGGGGTAACTATCAACCTGTCCACATCATTGAAAATTTGGGAATGTCGTCTGAAGAGGACACCATGAAACCCCTAGAGCGAGCTATTTTAGACCGGCCTTTGTGGACAGAGATTTCTGGGCCTGTCAAACGGCACTTCAATCAACGCCTAAAAAGCCATAACCTCAAAGCCGGACAATGGAAGGTGGGGGATAACTTGATCGATCGCCTGTTGGGGAAAGAACTCTGTGTACTGGCTTGGGCGGTGGAGGGACTAGCGTCGGAAAAGGTCGGGAACGCGGTAGGCAATTGGTTAGCATTACGCCCGGAAGAACGCTGGTGGTTGTTTGGGATGACAGCGACGACGGTGGGTTTAGCGAAGGATCAGGGTAAGGGGTGGCGCATGGCGTTGCGTTATGCGTTGGGAGATACGCCCCAATCAGGACGGCTACCGATACGACGGGCAAAGAAGCCGGTGGAAACCAATATTTTTGAAACCTTGCCGTTGTTTCAATCTTGATGCTCCATTGGCTAAGCTATAGGAGTGTTGATAGTTCTGGGGGCTTTTCCAATGACTAGGGTTGCAGAGGCAAAATCACTTTACGATCAAGATATTCTACTCTGGGTCGAAGATACGGTCGCTGGTCGCTAAACTCAAGGCCCAGGATTTTGCAAAAGAGAGAACTATTAAGTCGACTGACAACTCTGCTAGAACATTTGCTCAAACGGCTTTATGTCAATTTGCCCGATGATTACAAAGGTGGGAACGAACGATTCGCGAACAACGTAAGCAAATTCGCATTTTATTGAAAATTGAAAGATGCCCCCAGTCTGAAAATGATTTGGTCAAAGACGTTTATTCAAGCCTGGGAATTGGCGATCGCCGATGTGAGGGATGAGTATTTAACGGTATCTTTTCCTGACCAGTGGACTTTCTCGACGGAGTTAGAACCCTTACTGAGTGAACATTTTTGGCAAATTCATCAAGACTCTTAAATTTATTTCCCCCGTATCAGAACCTTCCACTTTCCAAGTATTCTTTTTATTATTCCTCAAACATCAAACTATAAAAGTATTAAAACACTTTCCGTTTGGCTACTTGCGAACTGAATAATAGTGTCTAAATTGTCTCTTAAAATTTGAGTAATTGCTGATGTTGGGCAGTTACCAACTCGAAGATAAATAAATTTAGGCGGATGACCATAAAGCAAACTGCGTTGATGAAAATCCGAATCTTTTGAAACTATCACAAAGCCATTAACCTTTGCATATTCCCAAATAATTAAATCATCAGTATTGATTAGCCCCAAGGTCTTAATATGTTCAGAATCTGGGAATAAATCGATGATTTTCTGAATAATCCGGTCAGATAAATTTTCGTCTAAAAGCAGTTTCACAGAGGTGCCAAAAATAACTTTTTCTCCCGATCAGCGGCAAACGCAAGACAAGCCTTGATATCTTCCTGAGTCAGTTCAGAAAAATCTTCCAGTATTTCTGCCTCAGTCATACCACCTGCTAAATACTCTAAGATGTCATACACAGTGATTCTCATTCCCCGAATACAGGGCTTACCGCTACGTTTTCCAGGCTCAATCGTGATGATATTTTGATAATTCATAGTCTCTCTACAGTGAATTGATCTTTGCAATTTTAACACGGATTAATTTTTGTTAATGTAACCCAAAAACTCTGTCATAGTCTGAGGAAATTCTCCTTGCCTCACTAATTTTTCAAACACAGCATAGCAATCTTTTTTATCTCCTTGTTTGCGGGGAAAACCTAGCCAAAGAATAATGATCGTTTTTTGTTCAGGAAAAACCCGAAAAAATAAGCGGTATCGAGCTGGTAAACCTAACTTTTTGAGTCGACAAAATGGTCGTAAGGAACCCTGTAGCGCAAAGTAACTGGCTAAAGGGTCTTGGGGAATTGTGACTTTGATGCCCTGGTCAATGGCTTTTAGAAGTTTGGCTTTGGGGTGGCGAATAAAGACATCCAGATCGAGTTTTTCTTTGAGACGTTTAACTTCTTGCACTAATTCACCCCATTGTTGAGCAAAGAGGGGATGAAAGTAAATTTGCCACTGGTTGCGAATAATGGCACTCATTCCACCGTCACGCCTGCTAATAATTGATCTATCTCTGCGCTCATCGCTTCGGTATAGGGCACCAAGGTCTCTGGTTGGTTAATCGCTGTTTTCATCAGGAAATCGAGAAAAAGCCCCATAACAAGACTTTCTTCGTCATCCTCGTCTTCGTTTTCCAGGGGAGAGGGTTCTAAGCGGATTAACAGGGTATTGTGATCCAAAACCTCTACTTCGCCGCAGGCATTAATTAATTCGGGATGCTCTCTGGAAAAAGCACGGGGTAAACGAAAGCCGTCTTGGTTGCCAATTTTGGCTGGGCTGATGGGATAAATTTTGTTACTCACGTCTGGCTTCTCTCAATTTAACGTTATTATATTTTGTTATAACACGCTGTTTTGCGGTTTTTACCCATGCCCGATCTAATTCCTTTAGCCCTCCAAGATGCACCGGCCCTAATTGAGCGAATTTTTCCGGCCCAGAAGATTTCGGCAGAGGCCCAGAAGGAACGGAAGGCAGGGGCGGGGCAAACTTTAACGGCGTTGGGTTCCTATTGGAAGGGTCGCAAGCCGTTGATCATGGTGCGGGCCATTGTATTAGGTTGTTTGTTGCCAGCGACGGAGGATTTGGAGGCAGATTTACGGATTTTTGAGCAATTGATGGCCATTGATGATGAGGCCTTTACCCGCCGAGAACCCAAGTTTAAGGTCAAGGACTTGCCGCAGTTGGTGACGTTGGACAATCCCTGGGATTTTTTTGATTACACATTACCGAAATCCTCTCCCAGCAAGCTTTTAGTAAGGGGCGGTGTCGAAGAGGAATCCCCCCTTACCCCCTTGGAAAAGGGGGGGATATGATCGCCAATTTGACTTTTCCTCTCAAGGTGGCTTTAAAGGTGCGGTGGAAGCGGGGTTTGCCGGAAACGGAGAAGCAAAAAATCTATGGTTTGGCGTTGGCGGGGATGACCTATGAGGAAAAGGTGAATCTCTGTAAGCGACCAGAGGAACTTGATCCAGCGGTGTTGTATGGCCCCATTTGGCCCCAAGTAAATGCCCATTTGGGTCGCTTTGGCATTAAGGCGGAGTCCCATGAGGAATTAGTGGAGCAGTTGGGGATTTTGCGGTTTGGTCATCGTCCGAAGGTGGGGGATACGTTTTGTGGCGGCGGTTCGATTCCCTTTGAGGCGGCGCGGTTGGGCTGTGATGTTTATGCGTCGGATCTCAATCCGGTGGCTTGTATGTTGACCTGGGGGGCGTTGAATATTATCGGGGCGAGTGCTGAACGGCGGGCGGAAATTGAGCAGGCTCAGAAGGAAGTGGCAGCGGCGGTGGATCGGGAAATTGTGGCGTTGGGGATTGAACACAATGAACGGGGCGATCGAGCACGAAATTTTTTGTACTGTTTAGAAACCCTTTGTCCTGAAACAGGTTGGATGGTTCCCTTAACTACAACCCAAATAATCAGTACAAATCACAAGGCTTATGCAAAATTAATTCCTGATTATCAAAATAAACGCTTTGAGATTGAGATTATTACTGGGGCAGGTCAGGAGGAAATGGAAGCAGCAGAAAAGGGGACGGTACAGGATGGCAATTTAGTTTATGAATTAGATGGAAAAACCTATCAAACTTCGATTAAAACCCTGCGAGGAGATTACAAAGATCAGGATAAAGTTAATCGTAATCAGTTAAGGCAATGGGAAAAGTCTGATTTTAAACCCCGTCCTGATGATATTTTTCAAGAACGGCTCTATTGTATCCAATGGATTACGAAGGAAACGCTAAAAAAATCGACTCAAGAAACCTATTTTGCGTCGGTAACAGCTTGGGATTTAGCCAATGAAAAGAAGGTAGAAGAAATTGTTGAGAAAAATTTAAGCACTTGGCAAGAAAAGGGTTTAGTGCCTGATATGGCGATAGAAACTGGATACAATACAGAGCAACCAATTCGTGAAAAGGGTTGGCGTTATTGGCACAATTTATTTAGTCCTAGACAATTATTAGTCAACTCAACAATTTTAAAATTGAGTACTTTAGTGGAAAATAAGCTTTTTTTTCCGAGAATTTTAGACTTTAACTCAAAACTAACAACTTGGGTAGGCCCATCAAATCGAGACAAAAATAATAATACTTTTTCACAACAAAAATTAAGCACTTTATTCAATCGAGCTGAGAGAGGCTGGTTTTTTCTAGAAGACATTCTTCAATATCAATCTTATGGTTTTTCAATCCCTAAAATTAACTTTTCAATTAACTGTTTGGATGCGTTTGATATAAAAAATTATGTAGAAATATGGATAACAGATCCCCCCTATGCTGATGCCGTCAACTACGAAGAAATCACCGAATTTTTTATTGCTTGGCTCCGCAAAAATCCGCCGCCGCCCTTCGATCAATGGATTTGGGATTCCCGCCGCAGTTTAGCTATTAAAGGCGATGGAGAAGACTTCCGCCGGGGTATGGTCGCCGCCTACAGTGCCATGACCCAAAATATGCCTGATAACGGCTTGCAGTGCGTCATGTTCACCCATCAAGACACCAGCGTTTGGTCGGATATGGTCTCCATCTTCTGGGCCGCTGGACTGCAAGTAGTCAGCGCCTGGTACATCGCTACCGAAACCAGTTCCGCCCTCAAACAAGGGGGCTACGTCCAAGGAACCGTTACCCTGCTACTACGAAAACGCCTCCAGACCGCCAGCACCTTTAAACAACGACTATTGCCCAAAATCCGTAAGGAAGTGGCCGCCCAAATCGAAGCCATGCTTAACCTCAACGAAGCTGCCAGTGCCCACGGGGAAAGCGTTTTCAATGACTCCGATCTACAAATGGCCGGTTATGCCGCCGCCATGAAAGTCCTGACCCAATATACCGAAGTCGATGGCCGGGATGTGACCGCCCTGGCCCTGCAACCCCGCCAAAAAGGTCAAACCACCGTCGTCGATGACATCGTGCAATACGCCTCCGAAATTGCCAATAACCTCCTCATTCCCGATCGTCTCAGAGCCATTAATGCCGAAACCTGGGGCGAAATTAGCGGCGTCGAACGGTTCTATCTACGCATGTTGGCGATCGAGCAAACCGGCGCAGGCAAACTGGATAATTATCAAAACTTCGCTAAAGCCTTCCATGTCAACTATCAACCCCTAATGGCTTCCGTCAAACCCAACAATGCCCGCCTCAAAACTGCCCAGGACTTCAAACCCCGTGAATTGGCTAGTGGCGATCTAGCGGGAACCCTCTTGAGTGAAATTCTGATGGCGATCCAAGAACTGCTGGCCGACAAAGACCCCAAAGTCGTCATGAGCCAAATCCGCACCAGCCTCGATGACACCTACTTCGCCAAACGCCCCCATCTGAGCGCCATGAGTCAATACATGGCCGAAATGCTGGAAAATCAACGACCCCAGGAAGCCCAAAAAGCTCAGATCATCGCTAGCCGCATCCAAAATGAAGGTTTAGGGGGTTAAAATACGTCTAGAAACAATCTGTTACTGTCATGCAGTTTGAGTGGGACGAAGCTAAAAACTTAGAAAATATTCGTAAGCATGAAATTGACTTTGCCGATGTCCCAAGCATGTTTGATAGTGAAATGTTAATCGAATTTGACAATCGATCTGATTACGGCGAAGAACGGTGGATCGGAATAGGGTTTCTAGGCCCTGGTGTTGCCGTTGTTGTCTGGACAGAGCGGTTCCAAAATCTTATCCGAATTATCTCAGCACGACGGGCAAATAACCATGAAAAAAAACGATTCCAACGCTACATCTCGCACTAATTGGTCAGCATTAGAATCTTTGTCAGATGAAGATATTGATTATTCTGATATTCCGCCCTTAACTGACTCCTTTTTTGAACGAGCCAAGTTAGTCATCCCTTCCACTCAAGCTAAAAATTTGGTTGAGATTGATTCGGACTTAATACAGTGGTTTAAATCAAAAGGAGAGGACTATTCAAATCTTATCAATGAAGCTTTACGTCGGCATATTCAAGTAGAAGAATCCCCTTAAATGCAAGATGATTTTTCCCTTTGTTATTCAAACAGAAGAGCAATACCATTTTCAAGTTTCTTCAGAACTTTTTATTTAAAAGCTTTAAACAAGGTTCATTCCATTTTTAACAAAATCTTCATGAAAACTATCGAGGCGATCGCCACCATCAGCGCTAACGGACACATTCAACTCAGCCAAGTTGAGCATCTACCAATTGGCAAATTTAAAGTTGTCCTTGTAATTGACGAATCCATTGATTCCCAGGACTTAAAAAATAGTTCATTATCATCTCTTGAAAATATAGCTCCGAATTATCAGACATCCAACTGGGATAATCTTGCTCAAGAAATTGATCAAAAAAGTAGTTTACCTCAACAAGAAAAACTCAAAAACTTATTAATTTCTTGGCTTGAAGAAGGTGATCAAAGCGAACAAATTGAAACGCTTAAGGTAATGTTAGAAACAGAAGAGGTGTCTATTTAATGGCAATTTTAATTCTGCTAGATTCCACGCCATTAAGCCTAATCACTAATCCCAAGGCTTCTTCTAATACCCAAGACTGTCAAGAATGGTTTCAAAATCTCGCAGAAAGAAACTATCTTCCTGTCTTTCCAGAAATCATTGACTATGAAGTACGGCGTGAACTTATCCGAGCGAGGAAACTAGCCGGTATTAGACGACTGGATCAACTCAAAGAAGAAATCTTATTTTTACCGATTACAACCGCTGTAATGCTAAAAGCAGCTAAACTTTGGGCACAGGTTAGGCAACAGGGAAAACCCACAGCAGATGATAGAGCGCTAGACGGCGACGTGATTTTAGCTGCCCAGGCAATTCTACTATCTGAAATGGATCATCAAGTACTTATCGCAACAAGTAATCCGAAACATTTATCGCTTTTTATAACTGCCAAAAATTGGCATGAAATTTAAGTGTCTTTATGAATTTCTCCATCCAACGATATTCCTCCCGCACCCATCGCATTGACCGCTCCGTTTTAGTAGAACATCTTAAAGGAGCCAAACGCTACCATCGCATCGCCGGGTATTTCACCAGTTCCCTATTTGAAATAGCGGGGGAATATTTGGAAGGCATAGAAGAAGTCAAAATCGTTTGTAACTCCGATGTTAGATCCGAAGATATAAAAATTGCCAAAATCTGTGAATCAAAATTATTGGGTCGCTTAAATACCCAGCCCGTAGAAGCAGAATCCTTGTTAAATCGTCCCCGTTACCAATGGTTGTACGATTTTTTGCACCAACATCCTGACGCTATTCGCGTTGCCCCCGATAACTATTGTGGATTTGTCCACGGTAAAGCGGGCGTGATCGAAAAAAAAGACGGATCTCGTCTGGGCTTCATCGGCTCCATGAATGAGACGAAAGCCGGTTGGCAGGAGCATTATGAAATTGTTTGGCTAGATGAAAGCCAAGAGGGGGTGGATTGGATACAGACGGAATTTGATGCCCTCTGGCAAAATGCCGTGCCCTTACCCCGGGCCATTATCCAAGAACTCGGACGACGGGCCCACCGCAAGGAAATTATCCTCGACCAGGCTGAGAATAGCGAGATGTTACCGCCAGCGGCTTTGGTGGAATGTCCTATGTATCGGGAAGGATTATCCCTGCAACCCTGGCAACGGGCCTTTGTGGGGGAATGTCTTAAACATTTGCGCTGGTATGGCACAGTCCGTTTATTAATCGCGGATGAAGTGGGACTCGGCAAAACCCTATCGTTGGGCACAGCAGCATTGACCCTAGCTCTGTTAAGCGAACAAGAACTGGCGAAAAAAGGAGGACGGATTCGACGCAAGGCGATCGCCATTTTTGCCCCCGCCACCCTCACAGAACAATGGCAAACGGAAATGCTGGATAAATTGGGGGTTCCCTGTGCCCGCTGGGATTCCCGCCGGAAAGTTTGGCTCGATACCGAAGCCCGGATTATTTCCCCCGCTGGCCCAGAAAATATCAGCCGTTGCCCCTTCCGCATTGGCATCATTTCCACAGGACTGATCACCCAACCCACCCTCGAACGGGATCTGCTGAGCCAAGTCAATTTCGAGATCCTGATCCAAGACGAATCCCACAAATCCCGCACCAAGCAAGGTTTAGGCAAAAAAGCCGGGGAACCCAATGCCCTCCTCCGCTTTATGATTGATGCCGCCCGGCGATCGAAACATGTTCTGCTGGGTACGGCGACGCCCATGCAAACCAAAGTTGAAGACCTCTGGGATCAACTCAATATCCTCCATCAAGGCGACGGAAACTTTGTCCTAGGCAGTGACTTTAGCCCCTGGCACCATGCCGATTCCGTTCTTCCCGTCGTCACCGGCCTAGAAAATCCCAATGACCCAGAAACCGCTTGGCGCTTTTTGCGATCGCCGTTGCCCCCATTAGGCTCCTCGGAAGAAAAGGACTTTCGGCGGGTGATGCACGAAATCCGTGGTGAATTAGGACTCAAACCCCAGGAATTTAACTGTTATGCCCCCGTGGTGGATTTACCCAGTGCCGTGCGGGATGACCTCGAAGATTTATTAGAATCCCAGCAGGCAAACAACCGCTTTTTCCAACGCCATAATCCCATCGTCCGCCATGTGGTGTTACGTAAACGCACCGTGCTAGAGGCGGCCGGCTTATTGCCTAAAGTCGGCGTTGACCTACACCCTGATGTCCAAAAATCTCAAGACCCCACTGCCTTTACTGTTCTGTTTCAGCACCAAGCTCTGAGAACCGATGAAAACTTTGCCGAAGCCTACGAAGCCGCCAACGATTTTGGCACCGCCTACGGCAAACGGGTAAAAGCGGCGGGATTTATGAAAAACCTTATGCAACAGCGGTTATGCTCCAGTTGCGCCGCCGGAATTAACACAGCCCGTAAAATTTTAGACGATCAGGCCATTGAAGATGAGTCAGATGAATTTTTCGACCAAATTATTGACACCGTGACCGCCGAACAGGAAGCCCTAGAACGATTAATTACCGCCTTAGAACGCATCCAAGTAGAAGATCCCAAACTGAAAGCTGTTAAGCATTTCTTGATTAACGAAAACTGGGTACGCCATGGTTGCATTATTTTTAGCCAGTACTATGACACCGCCGCTTGGATCGCTGAGCAACTAGCCCACAGCTTTCCCGATACCCTCATTGGTCTTTATGCTGGCGCAGGCAAAAGTGCCCTTTTTCGTGGCCCCGGCGATCGCAACGAAGAGGATAGGGAAAAGTTAAAAAAATTAGTTGAAGATCAGTCCATTCCTATCATGGTTGCCACCGATGCCGCCTGCGAGGGGTTAAACCTCCAGCGACTGGGCACACTGATTAATATTGACCTCCCTTGGAATCCCACTCGGCTTGAACAGCGCATTGGCCGGATTAAACGCTTTGGGCAAGTCAGACCCACCGTTGACATGCTTAATCTTGTTTACCAAGACACTGTCGATGAAAAAATTTATGAGACCTTGTCAGCCCGGATGAAAGATCGTTTCGAGCTATTTGGTTCCCTGCCCGATACCATCCAGGATGATTGGATTGAAAATATCGAACGATTAGATGAGAAGTTAGATGAGTATATTGAAACCCAAAAGCGAGTTAATGGGTTTGACATCCGCTACAACGCCAATTTAGACACGGAGGAAGATGAATGGAGGAATTGTGCTCAGGTGTTATCACGCCGGAGTATTGACACCCTGATGAGGACTGGATGGAGTACCTAAACCTACACCAAACCTCTAAAATAAACATCGGTTTTCATTACAAAAACAAAATTAGCTTGAAATTACGGCGTAATGGCTGATTGGCCATTGATTACGTCCCTATAGGAGAACAGTTTATGACGGCATTGACGGCACAGGTGGCATTGGTAACGGGGGCATCTCGGGGTATTGGCCGGGCGACGGCTTTGGCCCTGGCCGCCACGGGCATGAAAGTGGCGGTGAACTATGCCCAATCCAGTACGGCCGCCGATGCTGTGGTAGCGGAAATCATTGCCAACGGGGGAGAGGCGATCGCCGTGCAGGCCAATGTGGCTAACAGTGATGAAGTAGATAATTTGATTAAAACGACGCTGGATAAATTTGGCCGCATCGATGTGTTGGTGAACAATGCTGGCATTACCAGAGATTCGTTGCTGTTAAGGATGAAATTGGAAGATTGGCAAGCGGTCATTGACCTGAATTTAACCGGGGTCTTCATTTGCACTAAAGCTGTGTCCAAATTAATGCTCAAGCAAAAAAGTGGGCGCATCATTAATATCACCTCCGTGGCGGGCATGATGGGAAATCCGGGGCAAGCTAACTACAGCGCCGCCAAAGCGGGGGTAATTGGGTTCACCAAAACCGTTGCCAAAGAATTGGCCAGTCGAGGGGTAACGGTAAATGCGGTGGCCCCTGGTTTCATTGCCACGGATATGACCGAAAGTCTCGATGCAGAGCCAATTTTGCAATTTATTCCCCTGGCTCGCTACGGTCAACCGGAGGAAGTGGCCGGCACTATCCGCTTTTTGGCTACGGATCCAGCGGCGGCCTACATCACGGGGCAAACCTTTAATGTGGATGGCGGCATGGTGATGTTCTGATGCTGTACTGGTGGGATGGGCAATGGTTTGAGCAGGATGTCATCCAGTTACCTGTGCATGAGCCTGGGTTACTGTACGGTGCCACGGTATTTACCACTCTGAGGGTTTACCAACAATGTCTTGATCATCCCCTCACCCACTGGGCCGACCATGGCGATCGCCTGGGGCAAAGTTTAGTTAGTCTGCAATGGCCTGCCCCAGACTGGGGGCAAGTAGATCAAGCCGCTCGGCATTTGAGCCAACGGTATCCAATTCTGCGCCTAACCTGTTTTCCTACCGGTCAGATATTAATTACAGGGCGGGAATTGGCCCAGGATTTAGAACAAAGGCAAAAATCAGGTATTAATGCCTGGTTAATGCCCCCTGGTCGTTACCAACGCTCCCTAGCGGAATTGAAAACAGGTAATTATTTAGCCCCTTGGTTAGCCCAACGTATTGCCCAGGAAAACAATGCCCAGGAAGCCATTTTGACCGACGTTAACGGCCATTGGTTGGAGACAGCCACGGGTAATCTTTGGGGTTGGCGGGAAGGTGAATTTTTTACGCCCCCTTTAACAGGACAACAATTACCGGGTATTACCCTCCAGCATTTACAGAGGTGGTTGAAGAAGCAGGGTGTAACTATCCACGGCGATCGGTGGTCAAAGGATTTGGTCCGCACTTTTCAGGGTTTGGCCTACAGCAATAGCGGCGTCGAAATTGTGCCCATCAATAGGGTGGGGGAGGAGGGAGGATACTGGTTAAATTTTGCTTCCGCCCAGAGTCGAGAGTATGACCTACTGGCTGGCTATTGGGTAATGAATCGCTGAATTTTTACTCAAACCAACGTAAACAAAAATTACGAAAAGCTCTAATTTATGCCGATTTTGTAAAGATCCGTCTCAATCTTTTCCTCGGCACTGAATCCCCTGCCAATAATGAAGGTATCTGCAATTATTTTTTGGGTAATTTTTACCCCATTATTCCAGTTTGATTGAATTTTGTTCAACTTTAAATACAACTCTGTCAACCAGAGTGAGGTGACCTATGAACCGTACCGCTAAATTAACCATTGCCATGGTGGATTGGCCCCTGCTCGTGATGGGCAGTTTGGCCATGTGGCTCACCGGTAGCTTGGTGATGGATTTACTGGTGGTGCCCAGTCTTTCCGCCGCCGGTATGATGGCCGAATCGGGCTTTATCAGTGCTGGCCATTTGCTATTTTCCGTTTTTAATCATCTAGAACTCTTATTTGCCGGTCTGATAGTATCTGGTTGTTTTTTACTCCATCAGCAAGGCTTTTTTTCCCCTCAAGGACAAAGATTTAGTCGAATCTTAGCCATTATTTTATTGGCGATCGCCATTGTTTGTACCTATATTTTGACTCCAGCCATCACCGATTTAGGCTTTGATATGGCGAGTTTCACTAGTACCGGGGAAATGCCTGCGGCCATGATGCCCCTGCACTGGCTCTATTGGGGGCTAGAATTAGTTAAATTGGCGGTGGGACTAACTCTCCTACGCTGGTCTTACCAAGGAGCAGTGCGCCATTGACCAATTTCTAGTGGAATTTAATGTTTGCCTTACCTCAAGCCGGCGATCGCCGTGGCGAGATCATTAAAGTACTGCTCAGCAACGGCTGGGACTACATGAACGGCCTCCTAACCATGGGGAAAGTGGGGGAACCACAAATTCCGACACCAGAAGTTCTCACCAAAATCCTCGTCGAGTTGGGGCCGTTTTACGTCAAATTGGGGCAACTGCTCAGCACTCGCCCCGACCTTTTACCCCCCCGCTACATCAACGCCCTCACTGCCCTGCAATCCAATGTTCCTCCCCTACCTTGGTCGGCGATCGAGGATTTGTTGCAGCGGGAATTTCCCCAACCACTGGGGGAAACTTTCCAAGAAATTGAGCCTGAACCCATCGCCGCCGGTTCCATTGGTCAGATCCATCGAGCGGTGTTGCAGAGTGGGGAAACCGTTGCCATCAAAGTTAAACGTCCTGGCATTGATGCCGTCGTGGAACAGGATAGTTTACTGATTAAAGATGTGGCTGAGTTAATTTCCCGAACAGAATTTGGCCAGAATTACGACATTGTCAAACTAGCGGATGAGTTTACCCAAACGGTTAAAGCCGAATTGAATTTCGATACCGAAGCAATCTATACCAATACTCTACGATCCAATTTATCTAAAACTACCTGGTTTGATCCCAATCAATTAATAATTCCGAAGGTTTATTGGAAATTAACTAACGAGAAATTTCTGGTGCTGGAATGGCTTAATGGGGTGCCAATTTTAACGGCAGATTTAAGTCGGCCACCTAGTGAAAAAAATATTACTGAACGCAAAAAGGAAATTACCACCCTATTATTCCGGGCATTTTTCCAGCAACTTTATGTCGATGGTTTTTTCCACGCTGATCCCCATCCAGGCAATATTTTTTACTTAGAAGATGGTCGTTTAGCTCTAATTGATTGCGGCATGGTGGGTCGTCTTGATCCCCGCACCAGGCAATTATTAACGGAAATGCTATTGGCGATCGTTGATTTGGATGCCAAACGTTGTGCCCAGTTAACGGTGGAGTTGTCAGAATCGGTGGGCCACGTTAACTTCCAGCGGTTAGAGGTGGATTACGAGCGCATGTTGCGGAAATATTATGACCTGAGTTTGTCCGAATTTAACTTCAGTGAAGTTGTTTATGAATTTCTGCGCATTGCCAGGGTAAATAAACTCAAAGTTCCCGCTTGCCTGGGACTATACGCCAAATGTTTAGCCAACCTCGAAGGGGCGGGAAGACAATTTAATCCTGAGTTAAATTTATTCACTGAAATTAATCCCCTGATTACCGATCTTTTCCGTCGGCAACTGTTTGGCTCTAACCCTTTGCAAACAGCCTTAAGAACGGTCTTGGACCTCAAAGCCGTTTCCCTCAAAACTCCCAGGCAAATGGACGTGTTACTCGATCGCCTGACAACGGAAACGTTGCAATGGAATGTACGCATTGAAGGTCTGGAACCCCTACGGCGTACCATCGACAAATCTGCTAACCGTCTCTCCTTTGGCATTGTGCTTGGTTCCCTCATTATGGGGGCGGCAATCCTTTCCACCGGAAATGATCAACAGCTAACTTTAATTGCCAATATTATGTTTGTGGCCGCTACGGTAATTGGTTTTTGGTTGGTAATTAGTATTCTTCGATCAGGAAGATTAAAATAATAATTAGCCTGTCTAAAAAAAGGTTATGTTTGCCAGGTTAGGATCAAAATATTATAGTTTACTTGAGGTCAAAAAATAGGTTTAGTTTATGCCAATATTGAGCTTATCAATCCCAAAGAACAGGCTCTACAACCAATGAAGGTCAATGCCTTAGTTGATACAGGAGCGATCACACTTTGTATTCCTGAGCATGTTGTGATTCAACTTAAGTTAGAAACGTTGGAACAACGGGAAGTTACTACTGCCGACAGCAAAAAAAGACTAGTTGATTATGTGGGGCCGGTGCAAGTGAGGTTTGGTAGTCGTAATTGTTTTACTGGAGCCCTAGTCTTAGGAGATGCAGTGTTGCTAGGGACTGTTCCTTTGGAAGATAGGGACTGTTCCTTTGGAAGATGTGGATTTAGTTATTAGTCCCCGTTCACAAACCATTATGGTCAATCCTGAAAGTCCTAATATTCCTACTGCTCTGGTAAAAAATATACGGTAATTTTACTCTCACGGGCAATAAATTTTCTGAAAACTTTGGTAGTAAAGTTGTCAACGCATCCGCATGGCTATTCACAACTAAGACTCGATTGTGGAAATAACAGTTTGTTCACTTGTAGGATGAAAGTAATCATAAATTGCTTGAGCTAACTGGGGACCAATGCCCGGCACTTCCTGTAATTGTTTAACACCGGCTTCCCGAATATAGTCCAGAGAACGGAAATGGGCTAACAATTGTTTTTGACGACTAAAACCTAAACCGGGGATTTCATCTAGGCGCGATCGCCGACTTTTACTAAGTCTTTGTTGACGGTGGAAACTGACAGCAAAGCGGTGAGCTTCATCCCGCAAACGACGTAGCAATTGCACCCCAGGTTGTTCTGCATGGGTGGGCAAGGGTTGAGATTCCCCTGGCAGAAAAATTTCTTCCCTTTGTTTTGCTAAGCTAACCACCGTAAATTTGTCCAGTAAGTCCATTTCTGTTAGCACTTTAACCACTGCTGATAGTTGTCCTTTACCGCCATCAATCACGATCAAATCTGGCCAATCTTGATTACTATGTTGACCTTTTCCAGACGGACGGAAACGACGGCTAATTACTTCCGCTAAACTGGCAAAATCGTCGGAGTGGCCAACTTTAATAGATGGATTTTTGATTTTATAATGGCGATAATATTGTTGGGCTGGCACTCCATCAATGAATACGACTTGGGAAGCCACAGCGTTAGAACCTTGAATGTGGGAAATATCATAGCCTTCAATGCGTTTTGGCAATGTTTCTAGGTCTAAAATTTCCTCTAAATCTTCTAAGGCTGTAACGTTCTTAGCAGTCTGTTTTTGTAGCCTTTCCAACTCGTATTGGGCGTTACGCTCCACCATTTCCAATAGCTCAGCTTTGCTTTGTCTTTGGGGCACATTAAACATTACTTTTCGCCCCCGTTGAATGGTTAACCAGTCGTTGAGCAATTCCCCATCGGGTAAGACACAGGGCAGAATAATTTCACTGGGAATTTCTACTGCTTCCACCTGTTGATAATGTTGTTCTAAAACCCTCTGCAGCACCTCTCCTTTTTCTTGCAATGACTCCACTCCATCAGCAAAAAATCCCAGCCGCCCCACCAATCTTCCCGCTCGAATTTGAAACAGTTGAATGGCACTAATTTGTCCATCGCTGGCCACGGCGATCGCATCTCTGGAAATAGTGTCCTGGGGGAGGGAAACTTTTTGATCAGCGTTAAGTTTGCCCAAAGAATTAATTTGATCTCGAATGGTAGCCGCCTGTTCAAATTTTAAGTCTGCTGCGGCTTTTTCCATTTGTTCTGTCAATAGTTTATGTAGCTCTTGGGTACGACCCTGGAAAACCATGGCCACTTTCTGCAACGTTTGGCGGTAATCTTCCGGAGTAATTAATTCTTGGCATACTCCGGGACAGCGACCAATGTCATAATTTAAACAAGGACGATTTTTAAACAGGGGCTGACGACGCTGCCGCAGGGGGAAAATACGCTGTATTAATCTCAGTGTTTGCCGTAAACTAAAACTATCCACATAGGGACCATAATAGCGGTCTTTTGCTTGATTTAAGCGGCGTTTTCTCGTAATAAAAATACGAGGGTAAATTTCAGACCAAGTTATGCAAACATAGGGGTATTTTTTGTCATCTTTAAGCAGGACATTAAAATGGGGTTGATGTTGTTTAATTAAGTTTGCTTCTAAAGCTAAAGCTTCCGCTTCCGTATCGGTGACAATGAATTCTATGTCTGCTATCTGTTGCACCATCAAAGCAATGCGAGCAGTGTGGGGTTGGGAGTCCCGAAAATAGGACCTCACCCTGGTTCTCAATTTTTTTGCCTTGCCGATGTAAAGAATTTCCCCTTGGCGATCGCCCATGAAGTAAACCCCTGGCTCCTGGGGAATTTGCTGCAGTCTTTGCTCCAATAAATCCGGCTGTTGTATTAAGGGAATGGAATTGGCAGTGACTACCATTGCTAAAAAAGAAAGGTTTAAATTTCAATTGTAGGAAGTTTTAGAAAAACTAACACTGTAGCAAATTAATCTGGGAATAATAGTCGACGAATATTACCGCTTGTTCTTATGAACACTGGAACAAAAAAAATATTACAATACCTGATGGTATGGTTGTCAGCAAACAGGCCAACTTCTAGAAAGTTATCGCATCATTAGAAGAGGAAATTTTTAGTAATGACAATGGAATCTTGGTTGGGGACAATGATTGGTGTCGGTATGGTGATGGTTACTGCCACGCCGTTGATGGCCCAGACCCAGCCCTTATTTTTGGCCTATCCTCCCCAAAATCATCAAACCAGTAGCCCGACGATTTTTTTCATCGGTTCCGCCGCCCCGGATGTGACGGTTACCCTGAATGGTCAGGTGATTGAACGCAGTATCCAAGGCAATTTTGCCCCTGTGATTCCTCTCCAGATGGGGGAAAATCAATTTATCTTCCAGGCGGGTTCCCAACGGATTGAGCGTACCATTACCCGCATTACCAGGGGTGCGACATTACCTGCCCAGGGAGGGTTTGTCCCCGGTTCCCTCACTCCGGCGGTGCCCATCAGTCGTCCCGCCGACAAACCGATTTGCTTTACGGCGATCGCCCCCACCGATGCCACGGCTTCAGTAACTTTGGCGGGCCAAACTATTCCCCTCACTCCCCAAGGGAATGTGGTACAGTTACCGGCTAATAACACTATTTTACACGGCGAAAATCAGCCCCAAGTAACAGCAGCAGATCAATACAAGGGCTGTCAAAGATTTACTTCTGAACAATTGCCAACTCTGTTGGGAACACCCCAATTTAATTTGCAATGGCGGGGACAAAATTTTTCTACCCCTGGCCCTGGTAGCGTTACCTTACTCGATGACGATCGCCCCCAGGTAATTGCGGTTACCAGTCAAGCAGGGGTGGCCCGCACAGGCCCCGGCACCGATTATTCCCGGTTGACCCCTTTGCCCCAGGGCAGTCAAGCCAGCGTTACTGGCCGGGATGGGGAATGGTTGCGGTTAGACTATGGCGGCTGGATTAAAGCGGATGAAACTATTACTCTACCCAGTCAAGCTCCCTCCCGTTCCCTCATTCGCAGTGTGGGTTACCAGGTTTTTGGCGATCGCACCGAAATGCGTTTCCCCCTACAATTGCCGGTGCCGGTCACAGTACATCAGACTGAAACAGGCTTCACTTTAAGTCTTTACAACACCACTGCTCAAACTGATACCATTCGCATTGATAATGACCCCATTATTCGTAATTTAACCTGGCAACAAATTGGCCCAGATCGGATTGATTATTACTTCACTTTTAAAACCGATCAACAGTGGGGTTACGATCTCCTTTATGAGGGCACCACGTTAATTTTGTCCCTGCGCCATCCTCCCCGTATTTCTTCCCAACCAGGTAACTTACAGGGGGTAAAAATTTTGCTCGACCCAGGCCATGGGGGCAGTGAAGCGGGGGCAGTGGGCCCCACTGGTTATCCTGAAAAAGATATTAACTTATTGATTTCCCTGCGACTGGCTGATCGCCTCCGGGCCCAGGGGGCTAATGTCCATCTGACCCGCACCGGGGATGAATTTGTTTCCCTAGTCGATCGCCAAATCCAAATTGACCAAATGCAACCGGCGATCGCCCTTTCCATTCATTACAATGCTTTGCCCGATAGTGGTAATCCCAATGAAACCGACGGTATCAGTATATTTTGGTACAATGCCCAGGCCGCCGATTTAGCCAACTTTTTACAACGGTATTTAGTGCAGAATTTAGGCAGAAATTCCCATGGGGTTTATTGGAATAATTTGGCCTTAACCCGTCCCACCATCGCCCCAGCGGTTCTCCTCGAACTAGGATTTATGATCAGTCCCCAGGAATTCGAATGGATTACCAACCCCCAGGCCCAGGAACAATTGGTGCAAGCCTTGGCGACGGGAATTACCATTTGGTTACAGCAACAGCGTTGAATCCACTTCCAGAAAATTTCCCGCTTCGTTTAGATACCAACTTCTGCTGGTGCTGAACTTGCCATCCTTGCCAGCAGCAATGAGGTAAACATACTCTGGCCAGGCAATGGCCCGGTCAAATTCCGATGGTACGGGTTGGCTATGGGGATGGGAATGGAAAATACCAATAATGCTTAAACTCCTCCGACGACAATCCTTTTGGGCAGAAAGTAAAACTTTGGGGTCAATGGCAAAGTAATACAACTTACTGCCTTGATTGCTATCCTGCTGAAATTCTTCCACATCGCCCCAACAATTTTCCGTTGGCTGTACTTCTAGCACCTGCCAATGGCGATCTTGCAGAGATCCGCTGGGCGGTGCACCGTTCGCTTGGGTGATCACCCGCCCCAACAACAGACCACAACACTCCTCTGGATAACAACATTCCCCATGGCGATAGATCTGGGCCTGGTGAGCCCGACTAAAACTTACTTGCATCACTTCCGTCAGTTCCCCCTACGCTCTTTTCGCAATCCTGTAAAAATTCTGGCAATCTCCCACATTCTAGTGAAATAGCCAATTCCAGAGGGGATGACGGGGGCCGATTTTACGAATTCTAGCGGTGCCCCGGATGAAATTATTCCTTTCTTTGATGGATAAGCCCCAGAGAAGATGGCAGCTTTGCCGGATCAACACCGCCCCAGTGAAACCGATGCTAGCAAACAAAGTAAAGGCCGGCACCAACTGAAAAGCAAAACCATAACGAATTGCTACCCAGGTGAAATGGTCCTGTAATAGCACAATGTCTTCCCGGAATTGCCAGAGGGACCAAGGGATGAGGGTACACCAAAGTAGTGCCACCACCAGCCAACGGCCATAGACCCCCGCTTGGTAGAGACGATAGGCGGGTTTGCTCAAACACTGATCGGGCATTAAGCGATGGGGCATTGATGTTGAAATTTTCACGAAATTAAGTCCGCTAAGCTCCAATCCCTAACCTTAGGGCCCAGTTGGGGCTAAAGGGAATGAGGGTGAGTAACATCAATAGCAGGGCCAGCAGGCCCAAACCAGCCCTGGTGTCATCGGGTTCTGTCAACTCGTTTAAACTGGGCCGTTCCAGTTGCCGTTGCAAAAATAAAACCACGATTGCCCAATAGAGGGGAATGGGATTAGCAGGGTTAAAGAGGGTAATGCCTCCCAAAATAATCAACGTGGCAATGGTGGTACGCCGGGCTACTTTGCGGCCGTAGATAGCTTGAATAATGCGACCACCGTCTAATTGGCCTGCCGGGAGTAGATTTAAGCCATTGATTACTAAACCCAACCAACCCAGTACTGTTAGGGGATGAATAGCCACAATGTCCTTGGTTAAGGCATCTCCGAGGATGACCTTAGCCACAGTGCCCACAAGCAAGGAGCCCTGCAAAAACTGCACCGGCAATTGAAAAAGGCTATCTTCCCTGGAAAGTACCAAACCCACTATCAGGAATAACAGGGACACTAAGCCCCCCACCGCGGGCCCGGCGATCGCCACGTCAAAGAGAGCATTGCGACTGGGTAGCAGGGATTCAAAACGGGTGATGGCTCCAAAGGAACCGATTTGCCAGTTAGGCAGAAAGAAGGGCCAACTCAACCGCACTCCCCATTTTTTTGCCTGCCAGAGGTGACCCAATTCATGGGCCAGCAGGATAATACCCACGGCGATCGCCAAGGGAACTGTTTCCCCCACCCGTTGCCAATTGTCCACTAAGTCAAAGCCCAACAGGGCCGCACTGGCTTCCAACGTGGTCACAATGGCGGCTACTAGTAACACCACTGCCAAATTTTTCTGGGCCAAGGTGCTGGGCTGGGGGTCATTACTGCTGGGGAGAATAACTACCACCGGCCGGTCTTCGCTACCTTCCACCAAAAAGAGACGATATTTATCCCCCATTAAGTCCTTGAGCTTAGCCGAAAGCTTGCCAAAGGCGTCCTCCGCTTCCGTCCGTAAATTGCCCTTAAAAATTGCCCCCTCTTGGTAGGCAATGGTTTCCGTGGCAAAAAAGCTATCAATGCTAAAAATTCCTTTAATAATTGCCAAATCTTCCGGCGGAATAGGGGAAGTTTCCTCCTCTAGGGGAGTGGCAGCATTGACTTCTCCAGCAGTTGTGCCCTGATCTTGCTCTTTGGCCAAACTTTGTAACCGTTGAGCCGCCTTTTGACGCAACAATTCTGCTTGCCCTGCCTCCCGCATTTGTCGACCGAGGTAGATGTAAATGCCCGCTGACACCAAAAGCAGAATTAATACTGCGGGCAGACTGAGGGACAATCCCAAACTAAAGAGGACAAAATATAACAGCCAAGGGGCCATGAGCACCACGGACTGTAACCAAGCAAGCTTGCCAAGCTTTCCGAAGGGTTTGGCCCGCCGGTAGCCCCAGACTAAAACACCGATCGCCAGGGCAAAAATGACGAAGACAATGGGGGTTAAAAACTGGTCTAGGGTAGTGGGCATAGGTAAAGCAATGTTGGGAGTTGGGAGTGGAAATATCTCTGGCAAGGTTAGGGGGGCTAGGGCAAGGCCTCCATGGCCTGGCGTAAATTGCCACCATGGCCGAGCAGTTGAGCTTGGGCCGCTTCCAGACTGAGCCCAGACCAATGCATTAACAACGCTAACTTAACCCGTTGGCCACTAGCACTCAGCAGTTGACCTGCCTGCTCCCGATTTAAATCAGTTAAATCTTGTAAAATCCGCACTGCCCGGTCTTCGAGTTTGCGGTTGGTTACTGCCACATCCACCATGCGATTGCCATAAACTTTGCCCAATTTGACCATGGCTCCAGTGGAAAGAATATTCAACGCCATTTTAGTCACCGTGCCCGCTTTCAAACGGGTGGAGCCGGCTAAAATTTCTGGCCCGGTCAACAGTCGAATATTTACATCCGCCGACCTGGGGGCTTGGATTTCCGGTACACAGGCAATAAAAATCGTTTTTGCTCCCCGGGCCCGGGCCGCATCCAATGCTCCATGAACATAGGGCGTAGTTCCCCCCGCCGTAATGCCCACCACCACATCCAATTGGGTAATGCGATGGTCGGCGATCGCCTGGGCTCCATCTGCCGCAATATCTTCTAAACCCTCTGAACTACGGAGTAGGGCACTAGCTCCCCCGGCTAAAATTCCCTGTACTAACTCCGGCGGTGTACAAAAAGTTGGGGGACATTCCACCGCATCCAACACCCCCAAACGGCCGCTAGTACCTGAGCCAATGTAGAAAAGACGACCCTTTTTAGCCAAGGCCCCACTAATAATTTCAATGGCCGCCGCTAAATCTTCCCTCGCTGTCGCTATCGCCGTTACCGTCAGTTGATCCTGTTGGTTAAATAAATCTACCAACTCCAGGCTAGATAACTGGTCTAAATCTTGGCTTTGGGGATTGGCCTGCTCTGTTAATAAATGGCCGCGCTCTTCTATGCTTTCCGTACTAGGCATGGGGTATGGGTGGGGATTGGGGGCAGGATTATTAGGTAAAGAAAAAATAAATTAGAAATTAAACAAAATCAACCAAACCAAATTTAGTGAACTAACCAGGACTAAGCTTTAAAACCATGGTTAGTTAAAGTCAGGGCAAGCATACCCACAGTTTTTTTACAACAATCCTTCTAAGCGACGGCGAATATTTTCTAGCTCCGCATCGGAAAATTCAGTGTCTGGTTTTTCTTCCTCCTGGCCTTGGTCATTGCTCTGGGCTTCCCGGGCCGCCTGCAAAACCCCATCCGGGTCCCATTCCGGTTCCGCCACATTTTTTTCTGGGGGAATGGCCAGCATACCTTCCGCCACAACTTCGCAATCGTAGCCAGCTTCTTGGCAAAATTCTTCAATATCCCGAGAGTCCATAGCTTCAATGGAGGGCGGCGGAAAATCCTGAGCCTCTAAAAGCAGGGCGTAACGGGTGGCATCATCCTCGGAAGCGAACATCAAAATCTTATTGCGTCCCCCCATTTGTACGGTGTGGATGCCTTCATTATCCGTACCTGCGTTGAATAAAAGAACGTAAACACGCATAGAGTCAGCAAAATCTAAAAGTTGTCTATTCCTACCAGCATATCGAGCTAGGGTAGTTCTGCAAAAATCAATGGGGCCACCGACGACATAACTCAAGCTGAGCATTCTTCGATGGCCCCCAGGGGAGAACCTAGGCTCTGCCCCTATGGTGGGATAATCCGGTGGAGAAATGAACTAGAAATTAAGTTCAGCGGCTTGAACTTTTTCAATTTGTTTTTTCTTCAACACCAACAGAATTTGGGAAAGCATAATTCCCGCCAAGAAGAGGACCAGGAATTTAATGCGGGTGGGATTTTGCAGCACCACTTCCGTATCTTTCTGGCCAAAACCGCCCACATTGGGGTTATTGGTCAAAAATTCCCCTGCTTCCACAGTTTGACCAGCACTGACGATCAATTCGGGGCCGGCGGGAATGTCCACGGTTTCCGTACCGTCGGCGGTGGTGAGGATAAGTTGGTAGCCACCGGCTTCCAGGGCGTTAACTTCTGAAATGGTGCTAGCTTTGGGCGCTTTAAAGGCATTGTTATTGCTCAGCAAACCAGTGGGATAAATTTGTCCCCGGCCACGGTTAGCCCCCAGGTGGACAGCGAATTTACCGTAGTTAATGCTTTTATCCTTGGCGGGATCGGGGGATAGCACGGGGAAAACGATTTCCTGATACTGCTCACCGGGCAAGGGGCCAACAATAACCACATTTTCCATGTCTTCCCGGTAGGGCTGGAAGTAGGTGCCACCAACTTTTTCTTTCAGTTCCTCAGACAGACGATCAGGGGGCGCAATTTTAAACCCTTCGGGCAACATCAACACAGCCCCTACGTTCAAGCCGCCCTTGGAACCATCCCCCAGCACCTGTTGGCTATCGAGGTCGTAGGGAATTTTCACCACCGCTTCAAACACGGTGTCGGGCAAAACCGCCTGGGGAATTTCCACTTCTGCCGGCTTCTGGGCGAGGTGACAGTTAGCACAAACAATGCGACCAGTGGCTTCCCGGGGGGTCAAAGGAGCCGTTTCCTGGGCCCAAAAGGGATAGGCAGAGGCGGCCTGGGGTAGGCTGATATCGGTGATTAAAAAGACGCTGACTGTGGCGATCGCCAACACCGTGAAGCGGCGCAGAGCAACCATGGTTTTCGTCCACAGCCCCAAAGTATCAGGGTTTCTCATCGTTAAGTTGAACGGATTAGGTTTAGGTAAACAGTAGGGGAAAAAGACCAGTCTCAGACAATTACACAAAATTACAACAGTGTTGCTTACTCAACGGATAGCAAAGCTAAACCTAAGCCCACCAGGGATCTTCGTCGGTGCGGAAATCGGTTTCCGTCCAGGGGCTAAACACTAAGTTGTCATCGTCAGTAACTGTGGCATGGGCCAAAGCCAAAGAAAGGGGAGCCGGGCCACGCACCACCTTACCTTCGGCGTTGTACTGGGAACCGTGGCAAGGGCACATAAATTTATTTTCGCTGGCATTCCAGGGCACCACACAGCCCAAATGGGTACAAACCGCATTAATACCATAGTCGGCGATCGTGTCATCCCCCTGGACTACAATATAGGTCGGGTCGCCCTTCAAGCCCTGGGCCAACACCCGATCGCCAGCGTTATGGGAAGCCAAAAATTTTGTCACATTAACATCATTACCGAGGGCATCCTTTGCGGTTACTCCGCCACCGGCCCCACCACTGGAAGGAGGGATCAAATACTTTACCGCTGGATAGAGGGCTCCGGCCGCCACCCCAGTGATCGTACCAAAGGTCAATAAGTTCATAAACTGACGCCGACCCAAATCGGGGACATCAGGGGAGCCAGAAATCTGTGTCATAATGAACCGTCTAAATTTAAGGATTTTTACTAACATTCACCGGAGGAAGCCCGGCAACATCGTTACAGAGAGGCAGATCGGATAAGTTACTGCCACCCCGGGGATTTGCAATAAAAAATGTAACAAGTCCTGTTCGATTATGACAGAAAACGCACCAGCCCATCTAGACAAGGCTTTGGGCTACATTTCTTGATCTGCCGTTAACAGTTTTAGTTTTCGTCCCCCCATGCCCTAGAAGACAAAAAATCCCGACGGGGCGGGATCAAAAAAAGATTAACCAAAATTAAGTTGAGATTAAATTGGGTCAGGAATACGTCGACAAACCCAAATCAACCAGCCCAGTCCACACTGAAGCCTTCAAGAATCAGAGAAGAGTTATAAATCTGTAAAATAATCAGTAAGAAAACCAGAAAAAGAGCCATAAATACCCCCATGACAGGAGTGGTGCCCCAGCCCGGTACGACCTTACCGTATTCCGAGTTGAGGGGTCTGAGGATATCTCCTAACCGAGTGCGCTGTGCCATAGATTTCCCGTAAAAATGACTAAATGAGTTTTTGTAATGTTCTGTAATAATATAAGACAACAGAAACAACTATCAATCTTACCCCATGGAATCCGCAACAGTTCTTAGCATTACTTTTGCTGTCATTCTCATTGCCATCACTGGCTTGGCAGTATACACTTCCTTTGGTCCTCCCTCCGCCGAGCTGGGTGATCCCTTTGATGACCACGAAGATTAGAATTTTTCCTGGGGGAATGGTCTCCTACTCTTGACTTGGAGCAATAGTGGTGGCAAGGCTAAAAAGCTTGAATCCACTCCTTGACTTCGTACTCCGTCCAGATCCCGTTTTGCCAGTAGGGGTCACCTTGCACCAACTTCTCCACTGTGTCCTGGTCTGGTGCGTCATAGATGGCAAAAACCTGGCGTAAATCCCTGGTCGGCCCAATGGTAACTAAAACGCCACTTTCTTTTTGGGCCTTAAGTCCGTCCAGATGGGCTTGACGATGGGGTGCCCTTTTTTCTTCCACATTGTCGCAATAGGTTCCCCAAAGTACATATTTAGCCATTGGTTACACACTCCTTTCTCAGCAATGGATTCATAAAGTCACCTAGAATTTTAAAGGATAATGGCCAGGGCCTTGCCCTCCTCACGGTAACAGTGGACATAAACCATAACCATAGACGCAGGAATCTCCTCGAACTATCTCGGGGGAGTATCGACCAGCATTGAACATTTAGCTGGTAGTTCAGTTTAGCTAGAACTTGCTAGTTTTCCTTGATAGACCATCCCAGAGGCGTCGGCAGCAAGTATGGTCTGATCATCGGTGAAGATTACAGCGTTAATTCCTGTCGAGGAAATTTGATGTTCTTCAACAACTTTTCCCGTGGTTAAGGAAATAATTCTTACAAAGCCTTGATCATCGGCGATCGCCACCAAATTTTGACCATTGATATCCAAGCTATTGAGCCAAGAATTAACTTTAAAAAGGGTACGATGGGCGCCGCTTGTTAAATCTAATTCCACCAATTCCCCTGTAAAGTAGCCGATTAATAATTTGGAGCCATCCCTGGTAAATTGAAAAGTGTTAATTCGACTATTAATATCTTTAAAGGTAGTTGATTCAATCGGGTTTGAGCCTGCATTGCGGTCAATATCAAAAATAGTAATTTCCCCCGTATCATAGCTGACGGCAACTTTGCCAACGTCTGGATCCGGAGTGTTAACAAAGGCAAGATTTCTAGCCACACCAATGGATTGATAAAGCTTTATAGTATTAACTTTGGGGGGAGAAAGGCTTAATAGTCGCGATATGGTCACCGAACCATCGTCAGAGGAAGATAATAAATAATCCTTGACAATTAAGGAATCCGTCACCGCCGCTTTATGGAGGGGAATGTCAAAATTTTCCGAGGAATTACGCAAAACGCTACTGCCGGTATAAAGGGAAGAGACGACAAAAGGAAGGGCGCCAAGTTGACCGTATCTTGCCCGAAAAAAGCGTTTGCAATCCCTGAGGAATACTTTCTTTTCTTGATCTAAGTTTAAGTTGGCATCAAGGAAAATCAAATTACAGTTATAAAAACCAATGGCCAGTTGCTTCGATTCTGGATCCTGGGCAATGGAAGCCACCGTACTGTACTGGGTTAGATCAATTTTTTTGACTACAAAGGATTGTTCCTGACTCCAAATTTTTTCCTGCCGGGGCAATAACCACAAGCCGATCAGGAGAAGAATAATTAATGGCCAACGCTTAATGTCGCTGGGGCGAAAGTGGAGCCAGGGCTGAAAAAATGCGAGTATTCGCTTCATATTATTGCCAATCATTGCGAACGGTGCTGAAAATAATCTCGAAAAAGTGATTGAACTTAAGCAAACTTACTGCCAGTCCTTTCTTCCAACTTACTTCTAATCAAAGATTGGGCTTGGGGATTCAGACGATTATAAATGGAACGATATACTTTAATTAACTCTCGGGAAGCTCCGGATAAATTTGGTTTAATTTCCACCATCCCTAGTGTGCCAACTAATTGCTCATAGGCATATTGGTTATATTCTTCCTGGGCTTTGATTTGTTTGGCTTGGTAAACCGGTAAAAGATTTTGAATTACTTTCTGGACTTCAGGGGAAAGACTATTCCAGAAATCAGTATTAAAAAAAGTGTTATAGCCAGACCAAGCATGGTTAGTCATGTTTAAATACTTGGTCACTTCGTACAGTTTAAAACCGAGGGCGACGGACAGGGGATTTTCTTGGGCTTGAACTGCGCCACTTTTGAGAAATTGAAAAACCTGATTCATCGTAACTTTTTCTGGTATTGCCCCTAGGGCTGCCATGGTCATGGCCATGTCATTGGAAGGAGGAATACGGATAGTTAAATTACGGAAATCTTCTAGTTGATAAATTGGTTTATTGGCAATGGATGTTACAACTCTCATGCCATTGTCGAAGGTTCCATAGGGCAAGTAAGTTAGGTTATATTTGGTAACGGAGCCATTGAGGGTTTCCGCAAATAGGGGCTGATTAATAATTTCAAAGGCATCCTGGGAAGATTGATAAATTAAGGCAATATTTTGAATACCGATGACATCGGGAGCTACTTGGTCAATGATGGGGCCGGCAACGCTGACAATTTCAAAACGGCCATCGGTAATAAATTGCACTGCCTGGGGATCACCGGCAGGGATGGAAGCGTCGTGGGGAATGGGGGAAACAAATAGCTCTCCCTCTGTTTGTTTGAATACCTCTATCCACAGTTCTTCTAGGGCTTTATGTAAGGGACTGGTTTCTGGTTGGTTATGGAGATGAAAGGCGCGAATTTTTGCTTGGCCATAATACTCGCCATATTTACCGGGCAGGGGCAAAATTTTGTTTAAAATTTCCTGGGGAATGCCCTGGGCTAATAATTTTGGGGCGGCGATCGCTAGGAGGGAACTCGCCCCGGCTAAGGTAAGAAAATTTCTGCGGGAATGTTTCATGGGTGGGCGAAATTTATATTTTGGCTATATTTTGACCCTGAATCGTTGTCGTGAAAAACTAAAATCCTCACCAGCACTCTAGCTTTTAGCCATAATTAACCTCAATTACACTTTTGGCAAAGCTCTGATAGGCAGTACCCATTTGTTTGGCCATGGTGTCGTGGGGAAAAACATGAAACTCGCCGGATCTGAGGGCTTCGATAATGGCATCTGCCGCTAAGGTGGGGGGCTCGGCAATATCGGCCCTTCCAGAAGCATGGGTCATTTCGGTGGCCAGGGGGCCGGGGTGGACACTCAGAACCAGAGTGCCTTGCTCACTAAGCAATTCCCACAATGCCTGGGTGATGGAATAAGCTGCCGCTTTGGAAGCCGAGTAGGTGGCCACATTGGAAAATGATTTTAGGGAAACTACTGAGTTAAGTTGCACAAAAGCTCCTCCCCCATTGGCCTTGAGCACCGGCGCAAAGGACTGGGCCATGGTAATTAAGCCATACACATTGGTCTCCATTTCAAATTTCAGACAGGCGATCGCCTCTTCAGCTAAGGGAGATGCCACTTTTTGTACCCCGGCATTGTTGACCACAATTTCCACATCCGTTGCGGTTTGGGCGGCGGTGGCAATGGATTCTGGGTCTGCCAGATCGATAAAAATAGGGACGACTTTGTCGCCATATTGCTCCACGAGAGGGGCGGCACTGTCCAGGTTTCTGACGGCGGCGTAAACTCTAGCGGCTCCGTGCTCCAAAAAAGACTCTACCAGCACCTTACCTATACCCCGATTGGCACCGGTCACGAGAATGATTTTATTGGCAATATCGCAAGCCATTGGTGTATCTCCAGAAATGTTATTTGAAACTTTGAACCGTCAGTGTGAAGTCCCAAAAGTTGGGATATTTTGGGAAAATCAGCAGAAAAAATGGCAATGGTAGTAAATTCTGAGTGGCGATCAGCTGGAATGTGGGTTGAACAATAAATTTGGAGCGGCGATCGCCTAGTCTGTCACCCGTTCAATCAACACATCAGAGTCAGAAGAACGCTATCTCAACTGTTCTGTCAATAGGAGCCCCCCACTAATCTTGCCACTGCCCATCATGCCGACTTAGAAAAGATTAACCCATTGGAGTTGTTCTTTCTTAGTTCTCCTCACTAAAGCTCCGGTTGGAGAGGGGCAATAGCTAAAGGTTCCTCGTCGTTTACGGCAGGGAGTGTTAAACAGCTTAGAAGTAAGGACTCAGAAAAAAGCGGCCGGGGAAATTATCTGGAAAAACCCTCCAAATGAAGGGTTTAGCTTTCTAAAAATTGTTGCTTAAATTGTGGGGCGTAACACCGGCATGAAAGATGGTTAAGCAAAGGTTATGAGATTTTCTGGAAAAATAATGGTAACTTATCTATGACCCTAGGCAGTTTCCCCGGAGGCTTCCACCTGCCGGCTACAGACATACATACTTTCTATTTTGTTTGACGCCCTCTTTTTTTTCTGTTCCATATAAAGTATTTATGGCTACCTCTACCCAGACTCCGGCGATCGCCACTGATGCCAATGGTTTCACCCATTTGGTTTGGAACCAAAATAACGTCATTTACCACGCTTACTACGACCCGTCCGCTAGGCGATGGCGGGAATCTGCTCCGATCGCCGACAGTGTTAGTGCCAAAGAACTCAGAATTACAACGGGGGTACAAAGCAAAGGCCAAGACGCCGCAAGTTCCGTAGAAGGCATTTTCATTTCCTGGATCGAGGGAGACGGTAATAACGCGGATATTCAAGGGGCCAGCGGTATTCTCAATAGCCTAGGACAGTATAACTGGGGCGAAAAATTCAAGCTCACCGACGACGCGGTAAATGACGAAAATATGCGGTTGCAGACGACCGCCGACGGGAACTTACTCCTAATTACCGAAAAAATTGACCTTAATAATCCCCAGGCTGACAAGGACTTGTATAGCCAAGTCATCGACCTCAGAAACTGGGAAATCCTCCACACCACCCTTACCCAGGTCAAGCCCCTCAATCCTAGTAGCTTTATTGCCCCCAATGCACCTCTTACCTTAGAACTTGTCGCTCCTGATGGGGGTGATATCCAGGTTCCGGGAACTTTTTTGGTCACAAAAACAAATAGTAAAAAAATTGACCTTCCAGTGAGCTTTTTTAATGGCTCTTTGACTTTTAGTAATGCTTTGGCCTTTGGTGGAGGCATCAATTTTACAGACCTGATTGGTTCAGATACTCGCGGGATTTCAGCCTTTCTTCAGTTGCAAGATGAGTTATCGGGGGCGCTCACTTTTGGCAAAAATAAAGTCTCTCTCAAGGGCCGTCTCCAAGGCAAGTTAAGCCTAGATTTTTTGTTTGATGGCAGTGGGAACACATTTTCGGCTTCAGACTCTTTACGGCTCAGGGGAGAGTATGAACGTAATTTGTTGCCAGGAAAAACTACCTTCGAGTTTTTTGGCGCCGATGCTGAAGCTTTACTAGGGTTGTTTTTTAGTTTATCTTTTACGCTCAAACAAAAATGGAGTACGGACTTTGACTTCACTCCCCAAGCCCTAGTTACTGGTGATTCAAGCTTGGCCAATGCCCAGGCAGAAACCATCGACAGTAATTACCGGTTCTCTTTAGTTCGCCCTGATGGAACTCCTGCTCAGCCGGGAGATGACCCAAGCCAACTCAACTGGCTGATCGACACAGAACAAGCTGAGACGGATTTTCTTGCTCCTCCCTTTAGTTTGGAAGCCCCTAGCCCCCAACAATCAGAAACCCTAGCCCTAATTCCAGGCGTAGAAAATTCTGGATTTCTTGGTTTTGGCGTTGGACTGTCGGGCAAATTAAAGCTAGCAGCTTTTAACGTTACATTGCTCGAATTTAACAGCAAACTTGATATCCAGTCCAACTTCGAGGTTTTTCCCAATCCTGGTTTTGATAGTTTGCAAGAGCTTTTAACCCTGGGTCTAACCCTTTTTGGCAAAAATTGGTCGGATACTTTCACCGTTGAGCAGGACTTTGACAACCCGAGCCTGGTGGCGGAGAACCGACTCGTTGGTTTCGACCCTGATAATCTGTTCGTAGGGATAGATCCTAATTTCATCCAAGGAAGCACTGCAATTCATCCGGGCAATCCCTTGGTGGGAGATAGCATCAGCTCAGATGTGACCAATGATCTTTCCCCCAGTGTTTTGAATGCCGGTAATGGCAATATTTTTGTTACATGGGTGAAAGATACCCATGACGATAATTTATCTCAGGTGTTGTTAGCCAGCTCTACCGATGGAGGTACTACCTGGGGCGATTTGTTGGTGATTCCCAATAGCGATGGGATGAATTTTGATCCAGTAATTGCCGAGACTGCCAGTGGAGATATTCTAATAGTCTGGAATAACGGTAATCCAGATATTTTTAACCCCGATGGGACGGTTAATCAGTCAAACTTGGTAGAGTCCTTATCTACAAGTACGCTACTTTTCTCTATTTCCAGGGACAATGGCGCAACCTGGAGTGATGCCACTCCCATTTATCCAAGTATTCAATCCCCTCAAGCCTTGACCCTAAATCAGATGGGCAATGGTGAATTACTTCTTTCCTGGGTAGTGGCGGATGATGATGGTGATGGCACCAAAGAAGATACCTTGTTCGGTTCTTTTTGGAATGGCACAGGCTGGAGCAATGCCCAAGAGATAGCCAGCGGCGACCTACGTTTACTGGAAACGCCAGTGTCGGCAACGGTGGGGGGCGAACCGACAATATTCTGGACAGAAGTGAATCCCGCCGCCGATGATGGCGTGAGTATTTTTTACAGTTCTTACAATCAGCAGTTTGCGGAATGGGCACCAGCGGCTTTGTTTAGCCCGGATTTATCGAACCTCACCACCTTCCAAACCGTGGCGGAGGTGATCGAAATTAGCAACAGCATCAGCAATCAAACGGTTAATTCTGCTTTTGATCAGCCTACCCATAACGGTATTGCGGCGGAAAGTGACTTGCGCTTACACATTCCCCACAGTAACAGTACAGGTTCTAGTCAACTCCAGGTTGCGCCCATTCAGGTGAAAGAGAGCGATGGTTCTGCGGTTGTGGTGGTGCGCCGTACTGGGGACGTTGAAGAAGCGGTAAGTTTTAATTACCGTACGGTGGATGGCTCTGCCACAGCGGGGGCGGATTATCTTGCCCAGGCGGGAATGTTGAGCTTTGCCCCAGGGGAAATTCTCAAGGAAATTAGTATCGATATCCTAAATGACGAGATTACCGAACGGCGGAGTGAAAAATTCCGGGTATTGTTTACCAGTGACCACGAAGATGCCCATATTCGCCTGGATGGTTTGCGTTTGGGGAATGGGAAGCTGGAACTGGTGGCTACGGTGACGATGACAGATGATGAACCGACCAATTTAGCGGAAATTGACAGTGGTTTTATTTTAAATGCGGATCCCCTTGCCCAAGCCGGTATGGCGATCGCCCCGGCGGGAGATATTAACGGGGATGGGACTGATGATTTCCTAGTGGGTGCACCGGCCAAAAATAGTGGCAATGGTGCTGTCTATGTTATCTATGGCGACTCGATTGTGGGCATCCGGGATCAGGGCCTATCCCTGGATAGTCTTGACGGTAGCAATGGTGTGATTATCCAAGGAGCCAGTCAAAGCCTGTTGGGAACCGCCATGGCGGCCGCTGATTTAGATGGTGACGGCCTGAATGACCTGGTTTTGGGTGCTCCTCAAAATTCAGTACAAAACTTGGCCGGCAAAGTGTATATTCTGCGTGGTAGTGACGTTAACGGTGGCCAAAGCGCCATTGATCTTTCCACTGCCTTGGTTTTGGAGTCCAATCAAGCGGGGAATGGAGCCGGCTTTAAAACGGCGATCGCCGATGTGACAGGGGATGGGGTCGCGGATGTGATTGTTAGTGCTCCTGCTATTAATACGGTCTATGTAGTCTATGGGTCAACCATTAAAAATGCCTTGGGCAACACCACTTCCCTGAATCTTGACAACTTAGGTAGTGGCGGCTTCGTTCTCAATACGGGTACAGGTCAGATCGGGACAGGACTAGGGGTAGCAGACATCAATGGGGATGGTGTTTCCGATCTGTTACTCGGGGCACCCCAGGCTAATCCGGTAGATTATTCCGGCAGTGAAGATGCGGATAGTAAGCCTCCGGCCTTCGGCGGTCAAGTCTATGTTGCCTTTGGTGGCACGGGTTTAAGTGGTTCTTTGAATTTAAACCAACTCAATGGCAGTAATGGCCTAATTCTCAACGGACAAGCTTTTTATAATCCCTCCAACGTGGATGGAGGGACGCCAACGGATCCAAATCTGCAACCGGACTTCACCATCGCCGACAACGCTGGCACCAATGTGGTCAATGCCGGGGACATTAACAATGATGGTTTCGATGACTTTATTGTCAGTGCCGCCAATTCCGCCGCCAATGGCATTAATGGTTTAGGACGGGCCTATGTGGTTTTTGGTAAGGCTTCGGGGTGGGATAACGCGATTGACTTACAAAATCTCGATGGTACCGATGGGTTTATCATCAACGGCATTTACGACACTACCCAAAACGTGGGAGGCAATGCAGGTTACTCCATTTCCGCTGTCGGGGATATCAATAATGACTTGTTTGACGACTTTATAATCAGTGCCCCCACCCTAGGGACTAACGGACCCAGCAGTGCCACCGGCCAGAGTTATCTAATTTTGGGCACTGGCCAATGGTCTGATTTCCTTAATCAAGGGGTGTTGGAACTATCGGATGTCAATACTCTCAACAACCGTGTCTTTTTATTTAATAACCCCAACTCCGGCACCCAATTGGGCCTAGGCCTAGGCTCCATTGGGGATGTCAATGGAGATGGCTCCCCCGATTTGGCAATCGCCACGCCTCAACTCTATCCAGGGGTGGAAACTAGCCAAATTTATATTGCCTATGGGCATCCATGGGTCGGGGCCGGCGGCAGTATCGATGTGACCAAATTGCGGAGTGATAACGGCTTTGTTTTCCAGCCCATCACCGGTAATGAAATTGGAACAGTAAAGTTGGGGGCAGATATCAATAATGACGGCTATATTGACACATTAATTGCGGATGCGGGCTTTAATGGCGCAGGAGGGAAAGTTGCCTACATCTTTTTTGGCAGTGACCCAGCCCAACCCAGCACCTTTGTGGACAGTGTGTCAATAACGATCGCCAGCGATGATGGCTTGATTTTAGGTCAGCAAACCCTCGACTATGGCGACTTCAACAACGATGGCATCACCGATTTTGTTGTTGCTCGCAGTGGTGCCCAAGGACAGAGCTACGCAACCATTGTTTTCGGTAGCGAAGATTCCTCCATCTGGTCAAACGTTAACCCCAATACCGGCATTGGTATCAACGATTTACTGGCGAGCAATGGAGGTGTCAACATCACCGTGACTGGCGTTCCCAATCAAGGAAAACTAGTTAATCTAGCCTCCGGCGATTTTAATGGCGACGGCATTGATGATGTTTTGATCAGTAGTGCCAACCTTAACCCCTTCATTGTTTTCGGACAACAGGCTTGGAGCAATGGGAGCACTAGCAACGTCAATGTGTTAAGTCAATCTTTACCCATTCAAATCGAAGCCGGAAAACCTATTTCTGCGATCAACTCCCTCGGGGATGTTAATGGCGACGGTTTCGAAGATTTTGGATTAGTCGGCATTGATTTTTCTGCCAATAACCTCTTCGGCTATGTTGTGTTTGGCAAAAACAATTTAGCGTCCAATTCCTCCATCAATTTAGCAACTCTCAATGGTAGTAAAGGCTTTGAGCTCGCCCCAATCGCAGGCTCCGCTTTAGCAGAGCAAGGAGGAGTGGGAAGCATTAGCTTGGCCGGGGATCTCAACGGCGATGGCTTTGGGGACTTTATTGTTGGTTTGACCAATGATCTTAATGCTGGCCAGACTGGCGCGGCCTACGTTGTCTTTGGAGGTCGTAGCCTTGGCAGTAGTGGTTCTTTCAGCCTCAACAACTTAAATGGTGGCAATGGCTTCACCATCCAGGATCCTAGTAGTTCGGGCATTGTCGGCTACAGTGTCACCGGCGGTGGTGATATCAATGGCGATGGCTATGATGATCTAGTGGTGAGCGCCCCCAGCGCAGGAAATAATCAGGGTGATACGAAAGGTAGCGTTTATACCCTATTTGGGGGGGCTAATTTAGGAGTTGGTGGATCGGTTGATCTGTCCAATTTAAATGGCAGTAATGGATTTGAAACCGTTGGCGCCGAAGCCAATTCCTTTGCCGGTTCCTTTGTCGGTGGACTGAGCGATGTCAATGGCGATGGCTTTGCAGACCTTGGCATTGGGGCCCAGGGTGATAATTCCCAGGGGGTTTCGGGGTTGGGTTACAACGTCTTTGGTGGAGATTTTACCCAAAATGTTACCTATCTGGGCACCGTTGATAACGACATTTTTTCGGCGACCCAGTTAGCCACAGCCGCCGCTCCCCACATTATGAATGGGGGTCAGGGTAATGACATTCTCCAGAGTGCTGGCGTTAACGTCTCCGCCGGAGGACGAGTGGTGATGAATGGCGGCCAAGGCAATGACCTACTTTCCATCGGCAGTCTTAACTTTGAACGCTTGGACGGGGGCAGTGGAAAAGATACTTTGCAACTCAACAGTTTCATTCTGTCTTCCAACAACCTCGACCTCACCGATACCACAATTGGTAGCCGGATTAGGGGTATTGAAGTCATTGACCTAGGGGTTAACAATCGAGTCACTTTAAATGTGGAAACCCTCACAACTCTGTCTGATACCACGAATATTTTCACTGTCCTGGGTCATGACTCCTTCATTGTTGCCAGTGACTTCCAGAACTGGATAAAGCAAGGAACGGTTACGGAACGGGACATTACCTACGACCAATATGTAAATGAAGGAACTAAACTCTTGATTCAACAAAGCAATAATCTATTTGAATCCACCGCTATTGCGTCTAACACAGTCTCTGGTACCGAAGATGGCGAAACCATTGTGCCGGGAATTTTTCCTGGATTTGTCGGCAAGGACAATTTCGTCTTTGCCCTAGGGGGAGATGACTTAGTAGATTTGAGTCTGGGCCAGGGTAACAATCAAGTTTATGGTGGTGCGGGCAATGACAACCTGATTGCGGGACAAAATGATTCCCTCTTTGGGGGCTTAGGAAACGATATCCTCGATGCTTCCGGCGATCGTGGAGCCAATAACCTAGATGGAGGTGATGGCGACGATACGTTCTTCCTGGGACAGAGAGATAAAGCCTTCGGTGGTGATGGTAATGATGTTTTCTTTGTGCGGGGCAGTGGTAAAAACCTGATGACAGGAGGAGCCGGAGCAGATCAGTTTTGGATTGCGGATGTTGATTTTGGCAATTCTTTCAACGCAATTCTGGACTTTGAATTAGATCTAGACATCATCGGGCTTAAGGGATTAGCTTCCCGTCAGGGGGATCTCAGCTTAATTCAGTATGGCCCGGATGTTTTGATTGCCCTCGATGATGAATATTTAGCCAGGGTGCAGAGTGTTTTTCTTCCCCTTTTAGAGGTTGTCTCCAATGGCACGGATTTATTTGTTCAAGGCGCTCAAGCGTCAGCTCCCATTACCGTAACCAATACAAATGATTCTGGCGCGGGTTCCCTCCGGCAGGCCATTATTGATGCGGGCAATAACCCTGGTGCTGACACAATTGATTTAACTAGCATTGGTAATAATACTATTCAACTAAGTAGTCGATTGCCCTCGATCAGTACGGGCAATGATATTACCTTTCAGACCGCAGGAGTCTTTGGTAGCCCAACCATTAAAGCTCCCGGCTCAGCCTTCAATAATATTTTTGATATCGCTGGGGCTACGGTTTCCCTTTCCTACATGAACCTACAAGGGGGCCATGCCCAAGGGAGCAGCGGAGCAATGGGCGGTGGCGGTGGTGTCGGCGGTGGTGGTGCCCTCACAATCCGCTCAGGCAGCACCGTTATTGTTGATAATGTAGTTTTTGATAGCAATCGAGCGGTGGGCGGCAACGGAACGGCCGGGGCCCGTGGTGGCGGCGGTGAATTTGCCGGAACCCCTGATGATAAACCCCAAGCCGGCGGTGGTGGTGGGCTTTTCAATAACAATGGTACTTCCAGTAATGGGGGGGCAGCAGGATCCGTAGAGAACGGTAAAAGTGGCGGCACCGGCGGCAATGGTACTTCCGGTCCCAGCTTTGGGATCGGTGGTGGTGGAGCTGGTGGTGGTGGTGGTGGTAGTGGCGGTACATTTGGAACTGATGTTTCAAATGGTGGCAACGGTGGTATTGGTGGAGTTGGCGGCTTCGGTGCTGGTGGCGGAGCTGGAGGAGGCGGTGGTGGAGCCGGCCCTAAAGCTACTAATGATGCCAATCGTGCAGGCGGTGGCGGATCCGGCGGTAGCGGTGGTGGATCTGGCATTGGTGGCAATGGAACCAATGGTAGTGACGGAGAAGATCCAGAAGTATTTAGTGGCAGTAGCCCTGGAGGTGGGGGCACCGGCGGCGGTGGTTCTGGTTTAGGTGGTGCAGTGGTTGTTAATGCTGCCACGGTTACCATTACCAATTCCACGTTCCAAAACAACACAACCCAAGCAGGAAGCGGTGGTAATCCTGGGCAAGCATTGGGCGGTGCTATCTTTATCACCGACAATTCTGCCGTGGCCGGTGACAATTTGCTATTCAGTAATAATTCTGCCCCTAGTAGCCCTGGCGGGAGTTTTAGCAATGTTTATGGCCAGTTCCAAAACAATAATGATGTCTATGGCACGATCAATTCCTACTCTAATACCGCAGAGAGTCTATTCAATGTTCCTCCCCTTGCTCCCGAGCCACAGAATGAGATAGATGTTGTTGTTGAAGGTAATCTTTTCTTCGTACAATTGGCCGACGGTAGTGAAGTAACTCTTTTGTACCAGAATCAGCCTTTTGTAAGCGGTAGTTTTGGTAATTGGCAAATTCTAGAAGCAGAAACGGTCAATGGCATTAATCAGGTGCTTTGGGAAAATCCTGATACTGGCGAAATTGGGGTTTGGAATGCCGATAGTAACTGGAACTGGATTTCGTCTGAAACTTGGCCTGCCAATTCTTTTAAAACTTTGGAAGCAGAAATTACTTTCCAGGTCGATCTTAACGGTGATGAACTTCTTGGCGATCGCCTCACCAATATTGAAACCCAAGGTAACACTAGTTTCCTAGAAGGTATTTTTGGTAACTATTATGTTCAAACCAGAGATGATTTAACAGCGCCGATCAAATATCTAGGTGAAGTATTTGAAAACAATCTTGGTGATTGGCAGGGTCTAGCGGCAGAAATGGTTAATGGGATTAACCAAGTACTTTGGCAAAATTTTGGGACTGGTGAAATTGGTGTTTGGAACACAGATGGAGACTGGAATTGGCTGTCATCAGACGTTTTTACCACTGGTTCTCTCCAGGCCCTAGAACAACAGTCAATTTTTGGTCTGGATGCTATCTGATTAACCCATTGGATGGGGCCTGGCCCCAGTAAATAAAATCGTGAAGTTCTCCTACATCAAATCAAGGCTTCTGGTATAGGCTTCACTTTCCCACGATAGTGTATACCTGAGGAGCAGTTACGTATCAGGTCTGCGGTAACTAGATGTTCATTGATGCGCTCGTTGCCCCACCTGAAATACAATTCACATGTAGAACAAAATTGTCCCCCTGCTCCCATTCTCCAGTGACCCTTTGGGGCCAGATGTAGGGTTTCCCCAGGGAAAGTCAAATACGCCAAATATGAGTAAAATTAGGATTGTTTTACTCCAGAGAGCTTCCTGTGAAATTGAAAAAAATAGTTTTTCGTCCCTGTCTAGTGCTGGGGATTTCTCTTGGCCTATCTTTGACTTTTTCCTCCAGTGCCCTAGCTTTAAAAACCTATTATCAATTACCGGTGGCCCTGGCGGTAGAGGCTGCTATGGAAGCGGTGAATAGTTGTCAAGGGGATGGCTACAATGTCACTGCCACAGTGGTTAACCATGAAGGTTTAGTGCAGGCCGTTGTCCGGGGGGATGGGGCCACTCCCCACACCATCGAAAATAGTCTTTATAAAGCTTTTACTGTAATCACTCTAGGACCCATTACCAAGCAGGATTCTACCCAGGCGATCGCCGAAAAAATGACCCCTGCACCATTGCCGGTGGGTTCCCTGCCCTTAGCGCCGGATCCCCTCACGGGCATTAACTTCAGCACTGGCGGATTAGCTATCAAAGTGGAAGACCAACTCATAGCGGCGATCGGTGTTTCCGGTGCCCCCAATGGCAACTTAGACCAAGCCTGTGGAATTAAGGGTATTGAAAAAATCAAATCTCGTTTGGTGCCGTAAATGAGAATCTTGCCGATCATTTTCCTTGTCCTAGGTTTTTCGGCCATCAGCCCGGAAATTAGCACCGCAGACGCCAATATTCCCGTCTCCATTAACCAAAAAAAATCAGCAATTACGCTAGATTTACAGCAGCAGTTTGTGGGCAGTGAAGTTGCTCTCAATCGCATCCATTTCAGTCCCGATGGAGAATTGTTACTGACTGCTTCTGCCGATGGTGTGGGCACTTTATGGACTAAGGACGGACAAAAACTGGTAGAATTGCAGGGACAAAAACCCCCCATGTTTAACGCCCGCTTTGCTCCCGATCGCCAAACTTTAATTACCACTGGCTATGACGGTACTATTCGCCTGTGGAATTTACAGGGGGAGCTACTGCAAGAACAACGTCCCCATCGAGCGGCAGTGGCCGATGTCCTATTTAGCCCCGATGGCCAAACCATTGTCACCTGTTCTGATGACGGCCAAGTCCAAATTTTTACTCGGCAGGGGGAAAAATTAGTGGGGGTTTTAAACCCCGGCACAGCTCGAAATTTAGCCTATCATCCCCAAGGTATTTTGATTGCTAGTGTTTCCGATAATGGTTCCCTTTATTTAATCAATTCCAATGGGGAGATAGATCGAGAAATTGCCACTGGCCAAGGGCGGATCAATAATGTCAGTTTTAGTCCTGATGGTCAACAGTTACTGACGGCTGGCACTAATGGTTCGGCAAAGTTATGGCAGCTAGATGGAACCTTGATTGCAGAAGTTAAGAATCCCATAATGGGATGGACTAATAGCGCCCAATTTCATCCCGATGGGCAGTGGATTGCCACTGGCAGTGACGACGGTACTTTAAGACTTTGGCAAACAGACGGTCTTTTATTACAGGAATTACCGTTGAATAATGGCAAGCTAACTAGTTTAAGTTTTTCCCCTGACGGTAATCAATTGGCCGTCACTAGCAATCAAGGGCAAATTTGGATTTTTAATGTATCTAATTAGGGATTGATGGTTGTATGCGATACAAATTTTTAGCCGGTTTTTGCCTCGGTTTAACGATCAGTTTTTGCGGCCCTAATGTTATTGCCCAGACTGTACCCTTTACCCATTATGCCGTTAAGGAAAATAAACCCCCATCCCAAATAGAGTTGGAGGTAATTAAAACCTATCTAGGCCATGAGCTTAAAGGGGAAGCCATTATCCAAATTCATTACAGTGGAGACGGCAATTATTTGCTCTCAACGGCCACCGATGGTTTGGCAAAACTTTGGACAATGGACGGGCAATTGGTAAAAAAATTTGCCGGTAGTCCTGTAGCGATGATTTTCAATGGGGCATTCAGTCCTGACGGAGCGGCTATTATTACCGCCGGTTACAATGGTGTTGCTCGTATTTGGGATCTGCAAGGCAATATTTTGGGGGAAATTAGGGGACACACTTCCGCCGTTACTGATGTGGTTTTCTTTAGTGAAGATATGGGGGTGGCCACCAGTTCCGACGATGGCACCATTAAGGGGTGGTCGAATATTAAGGAGCCGCTGTTTACAGTGACTCGCCCAGGGGTAAGTCGGAATATGGACTTTAATGCCCAGGCAAATCTAATTGCAGTTACCCAAGATATTGGCGAAATTACCTTGCTAAATCTGGCGGGGGAAGTGGTGAAAATTATTGAAACCAATCAAGGCCGCCTCAATAGTGTTCGTTTTAGTAAAGATGGCAAGTTATTGGTTTCTGGTGGTTTTGATGGTACTGCTCGGGTTTTTAATCTCCAAGGTCAAGAACTATTAAAAATTGATGTGCTTGATGATGGTTGGGTTACCGGGGTTGCCATCAATGAGAACAATCTAATCGCCACCGTTTCCGATGACGGAGTTTTACGGCTCTGGAATTTGCAGGGTAGTTTGTTAGATAGTTACAATCCAAATTTGGAAAGATTGGGCAGTGTGTCCTTTCATCCCAACGGGAAAAATTTGGCGATCGCCGCTTACCATGGCACCATTATTTTGCTGGAGTTGAAGTAGGGAGAAAATTAGTATTTCCCCCAAGCTTGGCAATTTTTGGCGATTTAACGTAAATCTGGCAAAACGACATCTCGGCCTTTAAGAGCACAGCGTTCATCAATTTTGCCATCGGGGGTACCGGACACCCCCAAACCCCCCACCACTTTGCCCTGGGAAAGTAAATTCACTCCACCGGGAAAAAGGGTGATGCCAGTGAGAGGATCGGCGGGCATAGGCCATGTCCCGACTCCCTGGGCTCCCTTGGCCTGCATAGAAGCGAGAATCCCGGAAGTTGCCTCCAGATTATGATTGGCAGCCAACGTAACAGCGGAATAGGCTTTATTAAATGAAGTTTGCACCGTATGCACCAAAGCCCCATCGCTACGAATTACCACTAGCACGTTGCCTTCGGGATTAACCACTGTGGCAGTTACCCCATAACCTTCTTGAAGACAAGCGGCGATCGCCGCTTGGGCCGCTTGAATGGCAACGGTCGATGATAGGACAGGGGTTTCTTCTAAGGCAAAGGCCGGCAGAGTTAAACCGGTTAAAGCAACGGTGGTTAGTAACGGAGCAAAAATTGATTTGAGCATGGGTTAGTTTTTGTTCAAAAATAAAAAGATTGTCTGGATATTAGAGTTAATTAACTGGTGGCACCGGGGACAAAATTAGGCACATTGGGATAAACATTTTGAATGTCTTCACGAATGGTATTTTTGTCGTTCAAAGCGAAGTTGGCAATGTCAATTTTTTTCATAAATGCCACCCCTGGTTTCTTCATTACATATTTAAGAAAATCTTCAAACACATCAACGTGCTCCGGCCGTTGCAGGCGATCGTGCATAGTTACCGCCATCATCCGGCGACGGTAAGCCGCTTCCTCATAAAGGCGATCGAAGGAACGTTTTAGTTCAGTTAAATATAGCTCCGAGGGAAAATAACGGGCTTCATAGGCACGAATATCATTCATATAAACTGCATAGGGTACCACCATAATGGATTTGCCATTGTTAAGATTAACAATGAAAGGTTCATCTCGGCTGACATCGTCAATGTGGTAAACAAAGCCCAATTCGTTCAGTACAGTAAGAATGTTGACTGAGCCTCGTAAACCTGGTGCATTGTAGCCTACTGGTCGCTGCCCCGTAACTTTTAGTACTATATCCACGTTACGTTGAATAAAATCCCTTTCCTGGACGGCTGTCATATTAAATTCATTGTCCCAATCCCAACCATGGGCCGCCGCTTCATGGCCACGTTGAACAATTTCCTTCGCCCGGTCTGGGTACATTTCCACTGTGCGCCCGGACATATGGGATGTCATTTTAATCTTGTACTTATCTAGCAAATCAAGAATGCGAGGCACTCCTTCCGTGTAGCCGTACCGATACCAGGTAATGGTAGGCATATCGTAGTAATCCGGCGGCGGCGTAAAGTTTCCAAAGGGAGTAGGAGCGCCTTTTGCCGGTTGACTGCCCGTTTCAAACATGAGGGAAAGGGAAATCGGTAAACGGATATCGTCGGGCCAAAACTTGCCATTCCTAGCGGGTGATTGCTGGGCCAGTAAAGGTTTAGCCCCCATGAAGCTATAACTGGCGATCGCCCCAGCCCCGGTGGCTAAACCATATTTAAACAAATCTCTTCGTTGCATAATTCAAGACTCCTTGGTAGTAGTAAAAGTGGTTAAAATTGCCTGCAAAATTTCCTCCGGTGCTTCCTCCGGAATGTAATGACCACACTGTTCAATTACGTAACTAGTAATGTCATCACAATAGGGAGAAATACCGTTATAAATTAACGATTTAGTAGCACACTCCCCCCCCATAGCAAAAATGGGCTGGGTAAAACGGATAGCCTCGGTTGGGGTGTTAGCTTTAGTTGTTTCCTCCAAGGCTGAATACCACAGAAAACCAGCTTTCATCGCCCCAGGACGACTGTAGTAACGGGCATAGTAATCTATTACTTCTGGAGTGAGATTTTGCTTGCGCTTAGATTTGTTAGTGAAGTACCAACTGAGATATTCCCTCTCTTTTCCCGCTACCAAGCTACTGGCTAAATCTGGTACCATATGGAAATAAAATTGCCAAACTTTTGGGGCATTAACCACAGAAAAGAAATCATTACTAACTAAGCCAGGAATAGCCGCATCAATTAACCCAGCTCCAAGCACTGCGTCGGGAAAAAATTTCAACACTGTAAAGGCAGCCCAAGCCCCTACGTCGTGACCTACTAAGTAAAAAGAATTAATCTCTTTTTTTGCTAAAAAGGATTGGATTTCCCTTGCCGCTGTACCGCAATCATAGGGGCCATCGGGAATATCCGAATCCCCTTGACCCCGCATATCTAAAGCAATAACTCGGAAATGTTGTCCCAATTTTTCTAGCAATAACCGCCAGACATAACAGGTTTGGGGCCAGCCACCAAGTAAAAGTAATGGTTGCCCGCTTCCCCCTTCAATGGCATGGAGAGTTACTCCATCAACATTGGTGTAGATGTGGTCAAACCCAGATGGCAGGGTGATGGAAATAAAGGGATTATTCATAGTTTATTTACTTGATAAATTTATTGATTTTGGTAAGTTTGCCGCAGAAATTTCACTCCATCCCTGGCAATATCTGCACTGCTAGGAGCTAGGGGACGCCAAAGACGGGCTCCGGAAGCTAATTCTTTGTCTTCAAAATTAAAACTTTCAATGGTTACCCAACCTCGATAATTAATTTCTTGCAAAACTTGAAACCAATCATCCCAAGGAAAAGAATCACTACCGGGGGTTCCTCTGTCCTTAGCGCAGGCGTGGATATGAAAGCAACTACTTCCTGCCTGATGAAAAGCTTGAAGTACATCTTTTTCTTCAATATTCATGTGGAATAAATCCAGTAATAGTCCCAGTTGAGAGCAATTCACTGCATCGAGCAATTCTAAACCTTGGGATACGGTGTTTAGAGCATAACCTTGAAAGCGATTTAGGGGCTCGATCGCCAATCTAATATCAGTTTTAACCAGGGTTTCCGCCACCAACTTAAAGGCATCCTGCATACGAATGGTTTCCTTTTTTTGTAGGGGTTCCCCACTGAGTTGACCCACAGGATGGGGAAACGGTCCCGACAGTTGGGTGATGCCACATTGCTGACAGAATGCAATTGCCCTTTGTAGATAGGCAATGGAATCCCGCCAACCGGCTTCATCCTCGGTGGTCAGGGATAAACCCGGAGGTAAACTAGTGCAAAACGTTAGCTCCAAGCCTGATTGACAAGCAAAATCCTTCAGACGTCCAGGATCAATTTGATCAAAGAAGTGGCTGGCAATTTCTACCCCATCAAAACCCCAAGCTTTTGCTTCTGCAAAAACATACTCTTCTTCCTCCAGAAATTCTTTTTTCCAGATAAAGGTATGAACTCCAAATTTGATTTGGGGAGAGGCAATCATGAGCAAGTTACCGATTTATCGCCACGGTTAAAAGCTTCAATTGTTTCCACCACTTTAGTCAAGGCTTTTGTATTTTCCAGCTTGGCCAAATTATTCGGAAATTTATCACTAATGGCAGAAACATACTGCATCATAAACGAGCTTTGGTTAATGCCGAACTTTGGCGCTTCAGTGACAAAGGCGTTCCGTTCCGCAGAGGTGACAGTGGGCAAGTTGTTCAAGTCCTCAATGTGGGCCCCAACGGCAGAGAAATATTCCCGCATTCCGCCATCGTGATATTCAAAGTCTGGAGCTACCGCATCCCGCACCCAGATCATGGTGATGGGCAAAGTTTGATCTGTGGGGTTAACAAAGCCGTGCATAAAGGTATGGGGCGAATAAATCACTTGCTTTGGTTGGGGCGTAACACTGTACAAGGGGGCGCGGCCAGCCCCATCCATGGTAGGTGGCTCATTGATGTCGGGAAACTTACGTTCACTGTGGAAAATTTCGATGCCCCCCTGGGGAGGCCAGAAAAATTCATTGATGTAGTAATGGACATGGGGTAAAGGCCCAGCACCAGGGGGAATTTGAGCATTAGCAATGGCAAAGCCAAAGTCCTTGGTGGAGCAGGAAGCAATTTCAAAGATTTCGTTGGCAGGGGTCAGAATTCGCAGGGGATTTTCCAACTTTGGCATGGGAATATTTTCAATGCTATGGGCAAGCAAATCCTTAGATTGAGCCAAATTTTGGAAAAAGACTACCCCTCCCACGGCGATCGCCAACACCACAGCCCAACCCCAACTTTTAAGCCTGAACATAGTTAACTTCCCCTAAATTGAGAATAAGTGTTGATCAGAAAATATTTTTAAATTTCTAAAAACCAAATTTTTGCTTAATCAAAGTGTAAGTAACCTGCCCCAAAAGGCATGCCCCTGCAGCAACTAAGCCTTCAAACGGCGGGACGGGTAGGGGTAACTTGAAAAAGCCAAAAATTACTCCCAAAATCCATCCTCCAAGAATAGCAAACCCTAATTCCTTATTCATAAATTTCCCCTAAAAATTCTCGAAAGACTAAAAACATGTAACAGAACTGTCGCCTTGATTATAGGCATTAATCGCTTCAATAATCTCACTTAAACTTTGATCGTCTTGGAGATTGCCCAGGGTCTCCGGCGGCTGATTATCAACCTTGTTAACATACTGCAAAAAATAGTAACTTTGGTTGATGCCATAGTCAGGGGCGTGGGTAACGAATTTTTCCCTGGCCTGATCAGTGATTTTTGGCAGTTTTTTCATACTTTTAATTGGAATGCCCACGTCTTGGAAATACTCACGAATACCGCCATCATGAAATTCGTATTCTGGGGAAGTGGGATCCTGCCGCCAAATGAAAGTAAGGGGACGAGTTTCCGAGGTGACATTAACAAAACCATGCACTCGATATTTGGGACCGTAGACAATTTGATTGGGCTCGGTTTGCACTGTGTAAATGGTGGTATTTCCCCCCTGATTGACCGTGGCAGGATTGTCTAGATCGGGGTATTCTTTTATGCTTTGAAATAACTCTAAACCGCCCTGGGGAGTCCAAAACCACTCGTTGGTGTAGTGGTGAATGTGGGGTAATGGCCCTGCCCCAGAAGGAATTTGGGCATTGGCAATGGTGAAACCAATTCCCTCGGCATTACAGGTGGAGAACTCAAAAATTTCCCCCGCTGGCCCCAGAATTTTTTCTGTTTTCTCTACGTTGGGGGTGGGAAAATTATCCAACGTGGCGATCGCCAATGCTTTGGGGCTGATTATAGTCAGGGTTCCCATAACTATCAACAAAACTAGTAATAATCGAGACAACAGCATGGGAAAATTTTTCATGTTCTTATGGAGGTTGACAGAAATTTATAATGTTTCAAACCCAGCTATTTTATAGACTTTGATTTCTGCTGCTTTAACCAATAAATCTGGAGATTTTTCAACAAATTCATGAAAGTAAGGAGTCTGAAAATGGTAATCTAAGGCCGCACGATTTCGCCATACTTCAAAAAATAAAAATTTGTTATCCTCCGTTTCATCTTCGTAAAAACTGTAGGATATGCAACCAGGTTCCGACCGAGAAGGCTCAATAAAAGTTTGGGACAGGGCAATGAATTCTTGTCTTTTCTCCGGTCTTACCTTGATATTACCTGCCACGATAATAGACTGATTGGCTACGTCATCGGTATCTGCCCAAGCTGGCAAAGGAAGGAGAAAAATACTCAACAAAAAAAACAGTGGAATCACTAGGGTCAAAAGTACCCCGAGCAAAACTGCCTGACCACGGAATAAAGCTCTAGTTTTCATGGCATAGATGATTGCAAGAATAGTTAAATGGCGGCCAGTAAACAAGCAATGCTAGCAGTACTGGAAAACTCATAAGATTCCATGCCCCCTGTTAATTGTGGGATTAGAGACCCCTCCGTAGCGCTTTGGAAAAAAGAATAGCACGCCGAGTCGTCCCAAGCTATTATAAGAAAAACCTTAAACAAGCGTTATTTTTTTAACATTTTTTCACATTAACTAGTGTGCCGATTGTTACGTCAAGAATTCAGATGTAGTCCTTGTCATGGATGTAAAAATTTCGGTGATCGCCAAAGTCAAACTTTCCTGACTAAAAGAGCACTTACCCAAGGACAAGGCAGGAAAAATAAGCTTAAACGCACCTGCCCCAAGGATGTTTTAAGTAACATTTCGTCACAGTAGAGCCCATGGTATAAAGCCATGGTATGCTTTTGAACAAACCATCGGTCAACGGGAAAGATAAAATCCTGTTTATGCCCTATTGTTTGCGCCATTAGATTCCTTTTGGGTTATCTTTATGTCATCTATGCCAGCAAGAAGAAATTATTATTTAAACCTGAAGGCTAACTATTCCCAACCAGGGCTAGTTCCGGAAGGTCTACGGCAGAAACTAATCGAAGAAGGGCTTAAATATGTGGCCATGAAAGAAGCCACCTTGCCCGCCATTGATGCCAACTACACCTTAGAAATCATTGAGCAAGAAAATAAGGACTGGTGGCCTACCCACTGTGAAGCCCTGCGCCAGGGGCGGGGGGACATTCTCACCGGAGAGTATCGGGAGGATTTGGTGTATTTTTGCCAGGACGGCCCCTACTCTGGTTTGGAGCAACAACAAGAACGGGAAAAGCACTGGTGGGCCCTCATCGCCCAGCCAGGGGTAACCATGGTCTGGCCCATTGTCATGTTCTATGGTGAGCATACTTTCTTTGAGTGGAAGTGTGTGGATGACGAAACCTACGAGACCATTGCCAAGGGTAATGTCACCTGGGTGCGGCGGGGTCACCGGGGCGGTTGTTACCTCAAAACCGAACAACTTACTTTCTACCGCGATGTGTTTGCCCCGGACAATTTGCTGAAACTTATCACCACCTAGGAGTTGGCCCCATGAGTGAGTTCAAAAATGCCGTATTAGATGATCAGGATCTGCAAGCAATTTTAGGCGGCATTAACCCTAAATTTGGTGACTTCTGTACCCGAGCGGCGGGGGAAGCTTGGGGTTTACCTTTGATTGATCAAAAAACCAAAGCTTTGATTGTTATTGCGGTGGACGTGGCCAACCAAACCCTAAACGGCCCCTTCCAAGCCCATGTGGATATGGCCCTTAAACAAGGGGTAACTAAGGAAGAAATCGAAGAAGTGCTCTTGTTCATGTGTGTCTATGGTGGATTCAACAAAGCGGCCAGTACCTTCGCCGCCTTCAAGACAATTTTTGAGCCATCTTCCTAAAGGTGTGATAGCCTTTTCTGCACGATTGAAAATCCTAAAGTTAACTAAGACAAAATCTGCTTCAATACGACCGTAATTTTATGGGCACAGATTGGAGATAGCTTTCACTACCCACTGCTAATTTAACTAGTTCTTTTTGTTAATCTTAATTAACCTGAAATAATTCATCTAAATAGTAACCATGACAACAATCAAAGGCAAAATTGGTGTTCTTATTGAAGAACACTTTGACGGCACGGAATACCGCTGGTTCAACGAATATTTTCCTGCCCATGGTTATGAAGTTGAATACATCAGCCACCTTTGGGGGCAGCCAGAACTTAAATTTGGTTCTAACCCAGAAAATGATCAGGTAGAATACCATGTCACCGTCACAACGGAGGTTAATGATATTGACCCCAAAAATTACAAAGGCATCATTGCCATTGGGGCCTACGCCATGGATCGTCTACGGTACCAAGCTACAGTGAAAAAAGGAGAAAAAAATCAAGCTCCGGGGGTGGTTTTTCTGCGCAAGGCGGTGGCTACTAAAGGATTGAAATTAGGCACTATTTGCCATAGTTTGTGGCTGTTTTGCGCTGATCCCGATTTACTTAAGGGAAAAAAAGTTACTTGCGCCCACAACATTATTTGTGACGTGGAAAATGCTGGAGCTGATGTTGTTTACGAAGGAGATCAAACTTCTGAGTTAGTGATTGACGGCGATCTAATTACCGGCAAACACCCTGGCATGATTGAGCAATTTGTTAAAGTTTTTGTTGAGCAAATCGAAGCTTAGATTTTAAATCGTTACTGAATCCCCATGAATGCTCGAATTAATTTCCCCGTTTCTGATTTGATTGCTGGTTATGTGGTGAGCTATAACGCCGAGGATGGCATTTTTGTCCTCAGCACTTCCGATCACCGGGAATTCAAAGTTAAGCTTAGTCCCATGGCCTATGCCAAGGTAATCCAAAATTTTGATGAAGCCTACATCGATGCAACGGGAACCATGGGGGCTTGGTTGACTCCCGGCAGATTTCTGTTTGTCTATGGTGTTTTTTATCCAGACAGCGATATTTTTGACGGGAAACAGGTGGTTTTTGCTGGTAAAAAAGCCGAGGAATATGTCTTTGAAAAGCAGGATTGGTGGATTAAGCAGGTTTATGCCCTGGGTAAGTTTTATGTTAAGGCTCAATTTGGCACAGAAGAAATTGATTACCGTAACTATCGCACCGATTTATCCGTGAGCGGCGAGCGTTCAACGGTAAATTTTCGCCAAGAAACGGATACGATTTCCCGGCTTGTTTATGGTTTTGCCACGGCCTTTATGATGACCGGGGAAGACCAATTCTTGGAAGCGGCGGAGAAAGGGACGGAATATTTGCGGGAGCACATGCGCTTTGTAGATAAGGACGAAGATATTATTTATTGGTACCATGCCATTGATGTGCAGGGGGAAAAGGAGCAAAAAATATTTGCTTCGGAATTTGGCGATGACTACGATGCTATTCCTGCCTACGAACAAATCTATGCCTTAGCCGGGCCAATCCAAACCTACCGTTGCACTGGCGATCGCCGTATTCTCCACGACGCCGAGCAGACCATCAAGCTATTTGACAAATTTTTCTTAGATAAAAGCGAGTACGGCGGCTATTTCTCCCACCTCGACCCGTTAATGCTCGATCCCCGCAGTGAATCCTTGGGGCGCAACCAAGCTAGGAAGAATTGGAATTCTGTCGGAGACCATGCGCCAGCCTATTTAATTAACCTTTTGCTCGCCACCGGGGAACAAAAATATGCAGACATGTTGGAATATACCTTCGACACCATTGAGAAGTACTTTCCCGATTACGACAACAGCCCCTTTGTGCAGGAAAGATTTTACGAAGATTGGAGCCACGACACCACCTGGGGTTGGCAACAAAATCGAGCGGTGGTGGGCCATAACCTCAAAATTGCCTGGAACTTGATGCGCATGAATAGCCTCAAACCCAAGGAAAAATATGTGGAGTTGGCCAAGAAGATTTCTGACCTCATGCCGGCGGTGGGCAGTGACCAACAGCGGGGCGGCTGGTACGACGTAGTGGAGCGCCTACTGGACAACAACAGTGGTTACCATCAATTTGTTTGGCATGACCGCAAAGCCTGGTGGCAGCAGGAACAGGCCATTTTGGCCTACCTGATCATGGGGGGGCTTTAGATAGCGACGAATACCATCGCCATGCTCGGGAAGCGGCCGCTTTTTACAATGCTTGGTTCCTGGATTTGGAGGATGGGGGTATTTATTTTAACGTTCTCGCCAATGGCATCCCCTACTTAGCCGGTGGTAACGAACGGGCCAAGGGGAGTCATTCCATGAGTGGTTACCATTCCTTTGAATTGTGCTATCTGGCGGCGGTATATACCAATTTCTTGATCACCAAGCACCCCATGGACTTTTACTTTAAGCCTCTGCCGAATAGTTTCCCCGACGGGATTTTAAGAGTCGCCCCCGATATTCTTCCCCCCGGCAGTGTGGCGATCGCCAGTGTGGAAATTGACGGACAACCATACGAAAATTTTGATGCCCAACAGCTGACAGTCCAGCTTCCCGACACCCAGGAAAGGGTCAAAGTAAAAGTTCGTTTAATTCCCACCCACTAACCCAAATCCATGGATATTCAGATTGACCAACAGGAAGACATTATCCTTGTCACCTTAGGAGGGGAAGTAGACGCCAACACCGCTCCCCAAGTCCACCAAGCTATTCTTCCCCATGCCCAGCCGGGGGCAAAGATTCTCTTGGATATGACCGGGGTGCCCTACATGTCCAGCGCCGGGTTAAGACTTTTGCTCTACCTCTATCGCCAAACTAAAGGTAACTCCGCCCGACTGGTTCTAGTCGGCCTTTCAGAGGAACTACTGGACACCATGGCCGTAACTGGTTTTCTCGACTTTTTCTCGATTTGTCCCACCCTTGCTGAAGGCAAGAACGCATTTTCTTAGGCCACCATGGAACGCATTGATGTCCATCCGACCCACACCATTAACGGTTATCAGCTCCGCTGTGGCCAGCCTTTCCCCTTTGGAGCCACCATTGTACCGGGGGGAGTTAACTTTTCCGTCTATTCCAGCCATAGTAACGGCTGTACCCTCGTGCTATTCGAGAAGCAGGGGGCCCAACCCTTTGTGGAAATTCCCTTTCCCGAATCTTTTCGCATTGGCAATGTCTATTGCATGGTGGTGTTTGATCTGGATTTCGAAAATTTGGAATACGGCTACCGCATGGATGGCCCCAACAACTTCCAGCAAGGGCATTGGTTCGATACCAGTAAAATTTTGCTTGATCCCTATGCCAAAGTAGTCAGCGGCCGGGACGTTTGGGGAGCCCAACCCAATTGGGATGACATTTACCAACACCGGGGACGCCTAAGCTTTGACGATTTTGATTGGGAAAATGACTCCCCCCTGGAGGTTCCCCTGGAAGACATGGTCATCTATGAAATGCATGTGCGGGGCTTCACCAAAGATCCTTCTTCTGGAGTAAAAGAAAATCACCGAGGCACCTTTGCCGGTATTTTGGGCAAAATTCCCTACCTGCAGGAATTGGGCGTCAATACCATTGAACTAATGCCTGTGTTCGAGTTTGACGAGTTTGAACATAGCCGTTACCACCCAGAAACAGGGGAGTTTTTGGTTAACTACTGGGGCTATAGCACCGTTAACTTTTTTGCCCCCAAAGCGGGCTACGCGGCCACCGGCAAATTTGGTATGCAGATTGACGAGCTGAAAAACCTAGTCAAAGAACTGCATAAAGTAGGCATTTCCGTTATTTTAGATGTGGTATTTAACCACACGGCAGAAGGCAATGAACGGGGCCCCACCATTTCCTTTCGGGGATTGGATAACAAAACCTATTACATGCTCACCCCCGAGGGTTACTATTTCAACTTCAGCGGTACTGGCAATACTCTCAATTGCAACAATCCCATTGTGCGGGGCATGGTGTTGGACTGCCTGCGCTACTGGACAGCGGAATTTCACATTGATGGTTTTCGCTTCGATTTGGCTTCTATTTTGGGCCGGGATCCCTGGGGTTACCCTTTGGCTAATCCGCCCCTATTGGAAACCCTAGCTTTTGATCCCATTTTGGCCCGGTCTAAATTAATTGCCGAAGCTTGGGACGCAGGGGGGCTGTACCAAGTGGGTTGTTTTCCTAGCTATGGCCGCTGGGCAGAATGGAACGGCAAATACCGAGATACGGTGCGGAAATTTATCAAAGGGGATGCGGGGGTAATTGGAGAAATGGCCCAACGGCTACAGGGTTCTCCCGATCTTTACCAAGGGGCAGGAAGACCTCCCTCCACTTCTATCAATTTCGTTACGGCCCACGACGGTTTTACCCTAGCGGATTTGGTGGCCTATAACTACAAACATAACTATGCCAACGGGGAGAATAACAATGACGGAGCCAACGATAATTACAGTTGGAACTGCGGCGTAGAGGGTCCTACGGATGATGAGGCAATTCTCCTACTGCGGGCACGCCAAATGCGTAACGCGATCGCCATTTTATTGGTGAGCCAGGGAGTACCCATGTTGTTGATGGGAGACGAAATGGGCAAAACCCAGGGGGGCAATAATAATACCTATTGCCACGATTCCCCCTTAAATTGGCTCAATTGGGATTTACCCAAACAAAATCAAGACTGGTTTAGGTTTGTTAAACACTGTATTGCCTTCCGTTTGGCCCATCCTGTATTACGCAACAGTGAACATTTCCAGAACTGCGATTACCTGGGGGCGGGTTTCCCAGATATCAGTTGGCATGGAGTAAGGGCCTGGCATGCTGATTGGTCCGCCGATAGCCGGGTTCTAGCTTTTATGCTCTGTGGTCAACATGCTAAAGGAGGCAAAGTTAAGGACAATCAAATTTATGTAGCTATGAATATGCACTACGAAAGTCTTTGGTTTGAACTGCCGGCGCCCCCGGTGGGCACGATCTGGCACATTTTTGCCAACACGGGAGCCCACCCCCCGGAAGATATACATCTCCCCGGTGAAGAGCCGCCCCTAGAGCCCCAATCATCGTTGCTCATTGGCGATCGGAGTGTAGTAATTTTATTGGCGAAGTAAACTACCAAAGCAAACCTAATTTTATTCAATTATTCTTTTTTATAACCATGGCTTTTAGCATTGAATTGGAAACCATTAATGGTCAGGCAAAATTAACCCTCATCGGCGAATTAGATGGGGGTACTGCTCCCTTGTTTAAAGAACAAATCGAAACAGCGGCCCAAGCCAATATCACCAAATTAGTTTTGATGATGGATCAGTTAGAATATATGTCTAGCGCTGGTTTAAGGGTTTTGGTATTCGCCAAACAAAAAATGGGAACGGGGGTAGAGATTTTTTTGGTAGGGACTCAAGAAATGGTTAACGATACCATTGAACAAACAGGACTGCATCAAAGCTTTCACATGGTAGATAGTTACGATTTTGCTATCTAAGGCCGATAAACATTCATGATCCTTTCATTAACCCGGGGGGGAAAGGAATTGCCTAACAATAAAGCAGAAATCGCATTGGTAGAAGACTAAATTATCCTTGGTGCAGCAACCCATGAAACTGATTCAACCGTTCATGCAATCAATTCGGTTTCGCATTGTTGGCCTCCTCCTGCTTTGCCTAATTCCCTCTACACTGGGAGGAATTTTTCTGCTGGATTTATATACAGAAAAACAACTAAAAAAAATTGCTCAAAAAGACTTAGAAGGCCATGCAAAGCTAACAGCTCAGATGGTGACTAGATTAGATCGGGAGCGGCGTGAAAATACAGCCTTTGTTGCTTCTCAACCAGAGGTAGTTAACTTTCGAGCCGAAGAGGCTCGCTTTTTTTTAAATGAATTTATCAGGTTTCATCAATGGAATGGTTTTTTTCTTATTGTTAATCCACAGGGGAAAATAGTTGCCAGTAGCGATAATTATCGTCCAGGGAAAAACTTACCTTCCAAAGAATGGTTTGACGAAGTAAAAAAAGCAAATAGACATTTAAATCGTCTGTTTCCTGGCAAGGATTATAATGACAGTAAAGATTGTTTGATTATGCCTATCACTGCTCCCAATTCTGAAGTCCAGACCGGTGTCGTGATTGAATGTTTACCATTAACCAGTATTGCAAAATTGATTGAAAATATAGCAAAAGATGCTGATGTTAACAGAATTTTACTGGTTAATTACCAAGGTTATATTTATGCAGATACTGATATTAATCAATATACTCAGCTTGAAAATAGACAAAATTCTCCCTTAGTTGACAAGCTACTTAAAAACCATAATGGTATTATTTATAGCAACGGTAAATTTGCCTATCTTTCTCCCATTCAACTGAGGGGGTCTAAAACTTGGGGAATAATTTTAGAAGATTCAGAGGCTAGCATTGAAGCTGCTATTTACGATATTAATAAAGTTGGCTATTTACTGGTTGTAGTAATTGGTACTATTGTTGCCCTCGCATCCTGGAGTGTCATCCACCACAGTACCATTCCTATTTTGGAATTAACGAAGGCATCCCAGGCGATCGCCGAGGGGAATTTAGATTATCCCATCACAGTCCAGGGTAAAGATGAAATTGGTATTTTGGGCAATAGTTTCATCCACATGAAAAATCAAATTAAAACCCTGATTGCCCAGGAAATTAAGGATGGGGTCAATCGTTTGGAATTAGAAAAAGGCCGACAAATTCAACAAAACTTTTTACCCATTAGTTTACCTAATTTGCCCCAGTGGCAAATAAATGCTGTTTTTGAGCCAGCTCGGTCTGTTTCTGGGGATTTTTATGATGCTTTTTTATTAGGTGATGATTACCTGGCGATTGTCATTGGTGACGTATGCGATAAAGGGGTAGGAGCCGCTATGTTTATGGGTCTATTCCGTAGTTTATTAAGGGTATTTTCCGGAGAAACGATGCCGGGGGATACCTGTATCCGTGATGTGAATCATAAATGTAGTGCTAGTGATGGTGACAGCAAAAAGAAAGTTATTGTTCAATTTTTAAACGCAGTGCGGCTCACTAATGATTACATCGCCACTGAGCACGGAGATATGGCCATGTTTGCCACCTTATTTTTTGGTGTAATTGATGTTAGTAATGGCAATCTAAGTTATATCAATGCTGGTCATGAACCGGTTTTTATTTTAAATTCTGAGGGTATCAAGCACAAATTAAAGTCCACTAGTCCCGCCGTAGGGATGATGCCCGATTCCACTTTCACAATTGATAGTCTAACAATCGATCCTGGAGAAATGTTAATTGGCTATACTGATGGTGTTACCGATGCCCGATCGCCAACTAAAGAATTTTTTGGACGTAAAAAACTAGCGGAAACATTAACAACAAATTTTTTGGCAGGAACAAAAATCCTAGACATAATCAAACAAGAACTAATCAGTCATATTGATGATTCCATTCAGTTCGATGACATTACTATGATTGCTGTTTATCGTAATTAGGTGCCATGACTATTTTAAATTTTCCCGCTGATTTAGACGCTTTAAATAGTATTGGAAAACATATTTTAGATCAAGCTCAAGCAGTAGGATTACAAAAAAAAAGAGCTTATAAATTGAGATTAGCAGTGGATGAATTAGCAACTAATATTATTAACTATGGTTATGCTAATGCACCGGGACACAATCAAATTAGCATCCAAGTAGAAGCAGATAAGCGTAAATTAAAGGTCACAATGGTGGACACTGGTCTAGCCTATGATCCCCGCGATCGCCAATTTGATCAATCAATTCTGAGCTTAGAGGCGGAGGATCGACCCATCGGTGGACTAGGAATTTTTTTGGCTCTGCAAAGTGTAGATGAATTTACCTATGAAGTGAAGGATGATAAAAATATTAGTTGTTTGGTGATGAACCTAGACTCCCCAGGCAATGGCTAATATTGCCATGGGAAGTAAATTAATTGAATAATTACAAAAATTCCTAACATTTAAATATTTGATTTGGCCACTGCAACCCTTCCCTTGTTATTGCGTCCTCACCCATGGCGATGTTACCTCTGCCAAACTATTGCCGAATTGCCCCCCACCGGCCAGAGCCGTTGCACGTATGTCACAGCCAGCAGCCTATTACGTTGCAAAGTTTTCCAGGGCTTAGTGTAAGTTTGCCTGAAGGAGGCTATTATTTAACGGCTAGAATAAATTTGTATGAACACTTTAACCATAGTCAAGTGTTTAATGCTTGTATTGATTACCTGGCAAAAGCTTTGGAAAAATTAGGATTGTTAAATAGCAATCTTTCAGCTAAATTACTGCTAGTTTTTCCTGATCACACCCGTACAGCCATTGCTACCCACCTACTTCTAGACGCTATTTTTTACTTCAAAAAAACCTATAAGCATTTACAATTTACCATACTTTTTGGTTTGGGTACTCATCCTCCTATGACAGACGAAAGTGTAAGCCAATATTTGGGAGAGGAGCGTTATCGAAAACTAATTGATCTAGGGGTTATTATTCGTCAACAGACCACAATTGCTCCGGTAAAACCCCAAGTTGAAATTAAAATTCAAGACCAGTTAAAGTTGGACGAAATTTCTGATTATAGCTTTACCAGTTTGAATTGGAACACTGCCCAATTTCAACAACAATTACATCAGGTGATCGCTTATTCACATGCAGTTAATTTATCGGATTTAGATGAAAATTTATTAATAAAAAAACAATTTGAATTCACTGATCAAGTGAATAAATTAAATGAGGAATCTCAAGAAATTATCACGAATGTATTTGATAATTTAAATTCATCTCAAGAATATTGTCTTTGCTTACCTGAGGAATTATGGCAACACCATCTCACTATTGTGGCAGGAGACACAGAGCTACATCCCTACGAAAGAAGAGGTGGAAGTGGTGGTTTAAATAAAATGTTGGTGGTGGGTTTGGCCAATATTCAGGCCATTCGCCGTAGTCACAGCACTAAAGTTTTGCTTAGTTCGGCAATCAATCCGAGCACAGCAGAAAATGCCTTTGTTCATACCTTGGAGCATTTAGTAGAGTGTTTTAATCAATCGCTATTAACCCATACTCCCTGTCTTGCCCGTACCTATCCCCTTGGTTTTTCCGTTGTTTCCTTGCAAAATCAGCATATTAACGGTTTTTGGTTCGGTCAAAAGGATAAAAATCGGCAATCTCTCACGGCGATCGCTAAAGAAAGTCACACTGTTCACTTACCAAAAAAAATTCATATTTTAGTAGCAGATACAGATAAAAAGAAAGGTACCGATATTTTAGCTGGAGCTAGGGCTCTACAGTATTTCTGCGAGTGGGATAGCGAAGAAAATTGTCTGTTGGCGGATACTCCCCGTCAAAGAGTTGCCTTACTATTTAACCCTTGTCGAGAACAGCAAAACCATGGTGGCATTGGTAATCAAGGGACAAAAAAACAATTAGATATTTTACAAAAAATAGTTTGCAGCAAAATAAATTTGCTTGATGAACAGTTACAAATTTGTAAAGATTTAGATGATGTTATCGGTATTATAAAAAGTTACCGTCGACAAATTTTAATCGCTTGGCATCATCATTTACAATTGATTAGTGAATTTGATGATTTTCTTATAATGGTCAAAAATTTAGTGTTGATTATCCAAGAGCTATCTAGCTTATCAAAAGATCAAATTAATGCTAGGGAATTTCTGCAAGCAACCTTGGCAAATTATGCCAATGACTACAGCAAGGAAGGAAAATCTGTTCAAGAATTACTTGATATCTATCTTAACCAACAAAATTTAATGGCAGTGATTGCTAAAATCGATCAACTCCAACAATATTATCAATTGTCTGAGGGTTTAGGAGAAGGGGGGCAAAGGGCTTTGCGGTGTTTAAAGCTACTGCATAAATTTGAAATATTCTTGCTGGCCACAGATAATCAAACCGTATTAAATTATTTAACAAAGCTTGATCCAAATTTGAACAACTATCTTCCTTTAACGTTAAGAAAAAAACTAAATGAACACAAAATTTGCCTAAATTTACTAGGTATTTGGGGCATTGATCTGAAGGTTTATTCACCCCAGCAATGCTTAGAATTAGCAGTAAGCTATGGGCAATATTATAATCACCAGTCTCAAGATTTACGTATTGCTTTCTTGCAAGAGCCATTAATTGTTTACCACTAGTTATGGTTAACTAATGAATTCATTCTTGATTATTATTTTCCGTCTCTATCTACCCATAGGTCTGGCAATTTTAATTGGTATTTTACTAAGTTTTTTGCTTAAAAAATTACAGGGCAGATTTTTAAAAAACAATCATCTTTCTTTAATTATTCATAATTACTTAGGCAAGTTTCTCTTTTGGTTTGGAGTTCCCCTCGGGGTAATCAATTTCATTCATAAAACAAACTTATCTGGAGGAATTTGGCTCTCCCCCATCGTGGCCTGGTGCGCAGTTTTACTGGGACTTTTTTTAAGCTGGCTCTGGCTCCAAACCTTTTTTCCAAAACCTTCCCTTGCGTCCCAAACTAGTTTTACTCTCGTTAGCACAGTGGGAAATACTGGCTACATCGGCTTTCCCATTATTTTATTGCTTCCTCAACTGGGACCAGATTATTTTGGTTGGGCAATTTTATATGATCTTTTGGGAACCTTCTTGGCAGCTTATGGTTTGGGGACAATTTTAGCAAGTCGCAGTTTGCTTACTAACCGAAACAAAGTAATAAACTTTGGCTCTGAATCATCAACAGTTTCCATTGATCAAACCACTATGTTCCATTCCATTAAATCATCTTTATTGCAAATTGTACGTTGGTTACAAAATAACTTAGTCATTTTAGTTAAAAATCCTACTTTAATTGCTTTTATTTTCGGCTTAATCTTGCGTTCTATCGTCTTTCCTCCCTGGTTAGATCTTTCCCTAGGATGGTTTGCATGGTCAATAATCATGCTTTCTCTAATATTAATGGGTATGAGACTACAACAACTTGACTCATGGAGCAACATTAAGATCGCTTTCAGCGCCGTCTCGATTAAAATGCTCTTAGTTCCCTTAGTTATGGCCATGGCCCTGACCACCGCTGGACTCAGTGGGCCGCCTCGTCTAATCCTGGTACTGCAATCCGCCATGCCCTCTGCTTTTGCCAGCCTCATACTAGCAGAAGCTTACGATCTAGACCGGGATTTAGTGGTAACGTGCTTGGGGCTAAGTTCATTGATGTTGTTTTTCACCCTGCCTTTCTGGCTATGGGGTTTTACCACTTGGTAAATTTGGTTACCTAAAACTCACCATTAATCACTGACTGGTATCAACATTTTGCATAAAATTTTACCAAGATTTTTATCCTTCCCCATTACCATTTGTTTGGTAACCTTTAGCTCTTTGGTCTTATTTAGCTGTGATTCAAATCAAGTTAACACGGTTTTAACTCCTGTCGATGATAATGTATTAAATGTATGGTGGAGTGAAGGTTATTACCCAGAAGAAACGGAAGCCATTCAATCTTCTATTAGTGCCTGGCAAACTGAAAATAATGTTGATGTTCAGATAACTTTTTTCAGCGAGAAAGATTTGGTACAACAGGTAGAAAATGCCATAAAAGCAGACAATGCACCGGATATTATCTATAGTTACAGTATTGATCTAGTACTCTTACCCCGGTTAGCTTGGGAGGGAAAATTGGCAGACGTTTCTAGCATCATTGGGCCGATTAAAGAGTCCTACGATCCAGAAGCGCTTACAAACGTCAATTATTTCAATAATCAAACTCAAAAGCGTTCCTATTACGCTGTCCCCATTTCTCAACAAACAACCTATATCCATTATTGGCAAGATTTACTAGCTCAGGCAGGAGTTAGTAATGATAAGCTTCCTAAAGAATGGGATAGTTTTTGGCGTCTCTGGGAAGTTGCTCAAACAAATTTAACTAAGCAGAATGTTAACAATATTTACGCTATTGGTTTGCCTATGTCTGCGGTGGCAACAGATACTTTTACAGTATTTGAGCAGTTTTTAGAAGCCTACAATGTGCAACTTTTAGATGATGAAGGTAAGCTCCGCTTTCATGATCCCCAAGTCCGTCAAGGCATTATTAAAGCATTGCAAGACTATACTAATCCCTATTTGGAAAATTTTGTTCCTCCCAATGCCATAGAATGGGGAGACCCGGACAATAATATTAATTTTTTGAGCAATGGTACTTTGATGACTGCCAATGGTTCCCTCTCAATTCCTGGCTCTCAAAAGGGAGATCCAATTAATTACTTCCGAAGGATGCGGACAATTCCTTGGCCGAATAAGCCGGACAACACCCCCATGCGCTATGTCACTTCTATTAAACAAATTGCCATCCTAGCCGAGACCGATCGCCTAGAGGAAGCAAAAAGTTTGGTAGCATTTTTGGTCAAGACAGAAAATCTGGAAGCATATTTGCAGGGAGCCCAGGGACGATTTTTACCTATCATGCCGGCGATCGCCTCTAATGAATTTTGGTCTAGTGGCAAAGATCCCCATATTGCAGTGGCCATCACCCAATTCGACAACGCCCGTAGTTCTTACGTGGTGCTTAACCCGGCCTACAGTGAAGTTTTAGCCCAAAACGTCTGGGGAGAAGTTATTCATGCCATTGCTACCAATCAAATAACGCCTGAAAAAGGAGCTGACCAAGCCATAGAAAAAATAACTGATATTTTTAGTCAATGGAAATAATTTCTCTATGCAAAGCTGGCGACGCAGGTTTCTAAGTTATGTGCTTCTAGCCTGTTTATCCTGCACTAGTTTTACTGCTTTCATTACCTACATTAGTCTACGCCAAGCTGTAGTTCAGCCCATTTTTGAATTTTTAGCACAGGTGGCAGAAGCAAAAATTGAGCAATCAAATCATTGGTTTAATCAATTAAAAACTGACTTTAAAACAGATTTAACAGATACTCAAGTCAGAAAAAATGCCATTGTTTTACTGACTGAAGGAGTGAATATCAGTCCAGACTATCAACAAGCCTACCACCACTTACACAAACGCTTTAGTGAAAAATATCAGCAACGCCTAGCCACTTCGTTAATTACCAATAGTGGCATGGTTATTTTTTCCACTGACCCTGATCAAGAAGGACAATATCGTCCCCTGCAAAATACCACAACCTATTTTAAGCTGGAAAATATTGATGATTTGACACCAAATTTTTACCAGTCTGCTACCAATCAACTGCCAATGATAACCCTGGCAAGTCCATTATTAGACCAGTCAGAAACAAGGGTTGGAGTATTGACCATAGATTTAAATTTATCTGATCTGGACCAGTGGATTAGCCAACCTATAAAATCGAGAGAAAATGTCAGTAAATTAGTAGGAAAAATAGACAGTTACTTAGTTGGAAAATTGTCTTTAAATACTAACACTTTCGTCAGCCATAATATTCATCGAGAAGGAAATCAAATTAATACTATTAATAATACTGAAAATTCTACCTCAATTCCTACTTTGAAAAGCGATGGCATTAATAGGGCATTAGGGCTGGAAACTGGTCAAGGTATGTATTTAAACTATGAACAAATTCCTGTTTTGGGAGTTTACCGTTGGTTGCCAGCCTATCGCTTTGCCTTACTAGTGGAAGTTCAGCAGGCTGAAGTGTTTCACTTGGCAAGATTCCGTGCTGGGCAATTATTTATTGGTGGTCTGGTGTTTACTGTGATGGCCTCCCTCTGGTTGTTGCTGATTAAACTTTGATTTTAAATCATTTCCCTCATAAGTTACAGCGGTTACCGTATCTAAGTAGCACAGCAAAACCTTTGTCGAGCAAGCGTTACAACGATTCTGTTGATATCAAATCGATCCGGAATTTGCTGTATAAATGCAGAAGCATGAATGGCCATCTTTAAATTTACAGAACGTATTTTAGCCACAGAAAATCAAGCTTTTTTTGTTGACAGAAACAGCATCAATTTTGCAACTATTAAAAATGGGACAAACCCTAATGTATAAATTTTCCGGATGCCCATTGGGAAAAAAGTGTAGAGTCGCCGGACAAAGCCAGCCCCAGTCCTTATCTTTGCTGGTGTACCAATAGCCACCATATTCTTCTTCTCGACGTTCAAACTGCAGATGATAGCCAGGAAAACCCTGGGCACTAAAAATCAACTGGAACATTGAGCCATCCCTGGGTTCAAGACCAAGACGAGCTTTGACTAACTGAGTTAAAACTGCATCAGCTCCAGCTACAAACGGTTCTGCCCAAAGCCCAACTTCCGGTGCATCAAAAACCCAAGTATGACCTAACCAATAGGGTTGGATGGTAAATAAACTGTTGTTCATGGGATTCTACCAATTGATGAATAAAACTAAGAAAACGGTCTGAAACGAGCAGATACGTTGGGATCTATCCTGTCCCTTTGACTGGTTGATGGTTTCAGCATAGGTAAAATCTTTTGAGCAAGGTATGGACAATGGCTGTCATTTACCTGGAATTCACCTGGAAATTCTGCCACTCCCACGGGAAAGGCCGCCTAAACCCGTAAAATGGGTGGCAATTAGTTTTCTCGTATTTTTTTCATTGTTGTGAACACCACGGCTTCCCCCCATTGGCCCATCTTTCTCCAGCAGTTGTTGGATCGACAGTCCCTCACCCGTCAACAGGCGGTGCAGTTAATGGAGGGTTGGCTTGATGATGATATTCCCCCGGCCCTGTCCGGAGCTATACTGGCAGCGATCCAAGCTAAGGGGTTAGATCCTGAAGAGTTGACGGGGATGGCCCAGGTACTCCAGGAACAGTCCCAGGGGGTTCAAAGACCGGAGATGGTGACTCCGTTAGTGGATACCTGTGGCACCGGGGGGGATGGTTCTTCGACCTTTAATATTTCCACGGCGGTAGCGTTTGTAGTGGCCGCTGGCGGAGTGAAAGTAGCCAAACACGGTAACCGTTCGGCTTCTAGCAAAGTTGGCTCTGCTGATGTCTTAGAAGCGTTGGGCCTCAACCTCCAAGCTGGGCCCGAGCAGGTGGCAGAGGCGATGTCGGCGGTGGGTATTACTTTTTTGTTTGCGCCGGGTTGGCATCCCGCCCTTAAAAGTGTGGCTCCCATTCGTAAAACCCTCAAAGTCCGCACTGTATTCAATTTGTTGGGCCCGTTGGTCAATCCTCTCCGTCCCACAGGCCAGGTAATTGGGGTTTATTCACCGGATTTTCTCTCCGTCATGGCGATCGCCTTAAAAAATTTGGGCACTGCCAGGGCCTTGGTGATCCATGGTCGGGAGAAATTAGATGAAGCTGGCTTGGGGGCTCCCACAGACATAGCTAGTTTCAACCAGGGGGAGGTAACCACCCAAGTGCTGGATCCCCAGGATTTTGGTTTAACTCCGGCTCCTTTGACCGCCTTAAAGGGAGGGGAATTGGCTGAAAATGAGGCCATCCTCAGCCAGGTTTTGCAAGGCAAAGGAACCCAGTCCCAGATTGATGCGGTGGCCCTCAATGCCTCGTTAGCCTTTCAGGTGGGCAATGCCGTGCCCTGGGGCGACCATGGCCAGGGTATTGATTTGGCCAAAGATATTTTGAAGCAAGGGGCCGGCTGGGACAAACTACAACAGTTGGTAGCATTCCTGGAGGGCTAGGTTTAGTTAACTTTGTTCCCATAATTGTCGTTGCTGCTGAATCAAATCCACTCCCCGGGAAGTGCCCAAGCGGGTGGCACCGGCCTCGATTAAGTCTATGGCTTGCTCCACCGTGCGAATTCCTCCGGACGCTTTAATTCCGACCCGTCCTTGACTGATTTGATGTAACAATCGCACATCGGCAACGGTAGCCCCCTTACCCCAGCCGGTGCTGGTTTTGAGATATTGCACCCCCGCATCCAAACAAATTTCCGCCGCTATTCTTTTTTCCGATTCCGTTAGCCTACCCATTTCTAAAATGGCTTTCACCGTTAGCCCTGTGGATTCCACAATGGGGGCAATGTCGTTGTAAACGGCTTCCATATTGCCGTCTTTCAATAGCCCCAAATTAATTACCACATCCAATTCGGTGGCTCCCAATTCCGTTGCTTCCTGGGCCTCATAAAGTTTACTACTGCTGGTGCTAGCCCCGGAGGGAAAACCAATCACCGCACAAATTTCCACTTTTTTGCCCCGCAACAATTCCACTGCCTGGGGTAGGGCACTGGGGTAAAGACACACCGCAACAAATTTATGGTGCAGAGCTTGGGCACAACAGGCGGCGATCGCCTCACTGGTGGTAGCAGGGTCTAGGGCGGCGTGGTCAATGTAGGGGGCTAGGTCAAACTGACGGGATTTTTCCATGGAATCAAATGGCAAGGGCGGGGGTAATTACTGGACTTTTTCCTGCAGATTTCAATAAAAATCGCTAGTGGGCACCTCGTCATCGGCTGGAGCAATGGGTAAATTGGCAAAACCCTCCAACAAACCGTACACAGCCCAGATCGCCATGGCCCGTAGGTAATGGCTAGCCCGGAAAGTGCCCACCGCAGTGATCGCTTCCGGAGTGCGGAACTGCAAACCATTGCTATACATCTGGTTAACCACTGTTTCTGTCATTTTCAAAGCTTCCTCTTTTTTGCCCATTTGGATCAAAAAGGCCGCTAAACCGAAGTTAATACCCGTCCATACTTCCAGGGGATGGGTATCGTTAGGATTTTGGGGGGAACCGTCGGGCAAAAGACCATTGGCCGCCCCTAGTTCCCCATGGGCAAATTTAAGGAAACAGGTATCGTACACTTTGGCCAAGGCCTTTTCAGCGTACTGATTTTCCACCACATCCGGCAGATTTAATAACCGGGCATAAAATTGCCCACAGAGTTGGTCTGCCATCACCACCTTGGAGCCGCTTTGACTATCTAGGTCGTAGTATTCGCCATTCCAAAGGATGTCGTGATACAAACCACGGGCTTGGGCTAACCAAGTTTCATACCTGGCGATCGCCGTTGCGATTTCCGTAGCATCTAGATCCGTTTGTTGGGGGGGGTTTTCCAACAGGTATTTACCCATCACCAACGCCGCCTCCAGGGCCGCAATCCATAAGCCACCACAGTAGGCACTAATACCCTGTAAACGCCAATCGTCAAAGGTTTGATCCGGAGCACCGGAATTTTCCGGGATGCCATCGTTATCCAGATCAAATTCCTTCAAATAATCCAACGCCGCTGTGACACTGGGCCAACATTCCCCTAAAAATTCCCCGTCCGCATCGGGCAAAAGTAAAAAGTCTCGGTAGACCAGTAAAACAAAGTCACTGCCCAAATCCTTCCAGAGGTTACAGTCCTGATAGGCAGTGTAATTACTCCTTTCCCAAGGATGCTCGTTGGGAGCCCCCAGATCGTGGGGAGTGGCATTTTTCACTTTGCGGGGGGCGAGGGAAAGGTTATAACCAATTACCCGTTCCTTGGGATCTTCTGTGGGAATGGCCCGGGCAAACGCCAACATCACCGCTTGCTCCAACTTAGGCCAATGCATCAATAGTCCAAAGGAGCCGTAAAGCCGCACATCTAAGCTTTCATACCAGCGGTAGTCCATGCACTCACAGACGCCAAACTGCCCCACCGGGTCATTTTCCGTCGCCGCTGTCCACAGGGTTCCTCCCTGGGTTAACAGGTATAACTCGTTAAAGAGGGCCATTTTGAGCCAATCTGGTAACCGAGGATTGTCCAGAATGGGAGCCTGCCAAGCCTCGATTTTTTGCCGCCAGGTATCGCCATGTTTCAATGCCGTGCGGATCATAGACCAAACATTTTTGCCGTTGCGGCCGTAGAAATCTGTATAACGACGGTAATAGGTTACCCCCTCGGCAAATTCCGTAATCGGCAAATCCCAAGCGAGTAGGAAGGGAATTTTCTTGGTTTTTCCTGGTCGCACAGTGAAGCGTAAACAGATAGCTCCCGCAATTTGTTCCCCTGGTTCCGCCGCCGTTTCATCCTGGATATCCGGTAGGGAGCCATTACCCGCAAACCAATCCCACACATCGGCCCCATCCCCACTGGGATTCCAACGGTTATGGTAAAACACTTCTACGCTGGGATTACTAACGCTGGCGATGCACATTTGCCCTTCCCCTTCCCGGAGGGCGTCGTGGGGTTGTACCCGATTAAATAAACAACCAACCCGGAAACCATCCTGGATCCACTGGTTAAAGTTGCCCGTACTGTCGCCCCAGCGGGGTTGATATTCATACTCTGGGCTACCGTCGTCCCGGAGTTTGACAGTGGGGGATTTAATGGCATTGGTGAACCAGCCGACGCTGTTCTGCCAGGTGAGCATGATGCTTAGGGTGATGGGTTTATCGGTGGGATTGTGGACAGTCCAATCAAAAACCGCTAGGGGATAGCTACTTTCCTGGTAGTTGCCGCCCCATACCGGGGAAAACTGTTCACAAATTAATTCACTCTGAAAAACTCCCTGATATTCGTTCCAACTGCGGGGATAAAGAGCGCTGTATTGTCCTTTTTCCTTGGGGTACCATTGCCAGCGGCTCAGACTACCATCTTCAGGGGCTTCCGTGGCCATGGCATAGGCTTGGGCTTCTTCCCCTGCTACCTGTTCGTACACACTAAACTGACAGGCAGGCAAATTTTTAAAGATATGGTTGCCCCCGTCCAAATGCCACAGATTAAATTTCCCCGTTGGCGATCGCCCAATGCAACCGGCCCCAAATCCCCCTAGGGGCATGCCATGGTCTGGGCCATCGTCAAGGTTACTGGCGTAGCGTACAGTGTAGGGCTTTTCCCAATCCTTACCAATGGATCGTTGCCAAGCGCAGGCTGGAATTTCAGGTTTTTGGACTAACAAGGACATTGGGGACAGGGATGGTGGATTGGTTAGTTAACTGTCTGCATCATGGTAATCGAACCGGGAATATGGGGGAAGGGATAGCGATTAGGATAGACTCAGTTATTGCCATGAATAGTCGTTCAATCCCTGTTTTTATTAGCCCTAGTCAAATAAACCACAGACCTAAAATGAGCTTGTTATCGAGGAATTAAATTGTGAGCGTTATTGTCCCTGAAGATATTTTGACGGCAATCCGCATGACTGAAGCTGAAATGCGCCAGGAAATTGCCGTTATGCTCTTTCAGAGAGAAAAACTGACCCTGGCCCAAGCCAGCCCGCTTTGCGGAGATGCATAGAGTTCCATTCCAGCATCTACTCGCCAGTCGTCATATTCCAGTGCATTACGGCATAGATGATTTTGAGCAAGATATTGAAAACCTCCGACAAATGGGTAGATTGTGATTGTTGTCAGTGACACCTCCACCATCAATTTTCTAGGTTCCCCATCGAAAAGGCGATCGCCAAAAGATAAATCAAGCCATATTCCGGTGAATGACCATTTCAACTCTTAATTATTTTGGTTAGCAACGAATTTATTAACTAGTTCAACATCAATATCTAACTCCTTGGCAATTTCGGCGATCGTCAGGCCCAATTTCTTCAGCAAGGGTATGGTTTCCAGTTTTGCTTCCAGCCGACCTTCTAGTTTCCCCTCTAATTTGCCCTCCAGTTTGCCTTTGAGTAAACCTCGTTGTTCCCCTTCCCGTAAGATTTCTTGATAGACTGCGGATTCTTGCATGATTTCACTCCTTAAAATTGTCTTGATAAGCTCAGGGGCCAGCAGAATTCCTCCAAAAACTGAGGTTGCCGCCATGAGATTTGCCTTGAGTCGATTATCCTCAATCTGATCTAGCACAGTCGCCACTTCCCTCAATTTTAATGCCGGGTCAGAGGTCTGCGTCAATACTGCCAGGGGTAATAGCCCTGGGCTTTGGAGAAACGCTTCCGATGGTTGCTCCCAGAGCCGAATCGCTTGGTAACGATGCAAAGTATCCCCTAATTGAAAACTGTCCTGATAAACCAAGTCATTATTACTACGCTTTGTTGCGCTTAATAATCAACACTTTTGACGTGTCACACAACGAAAAGTTACAGTAAAGGCTAGACGATAAAATCATTAGTTTTTCTGCACTTGTTTAGCGATATGGATCACCAGCAACAAAAACTCATCGAAAAAGCTCGTGATCGATGGATTCAGAAGCTAACGGATTTATCTCGTCGCAACAACTTACTCTTTTATCGCCAAAAACAAAAAGGTACTCTTGAATTATTTGGTGTAAATACGGAAAACACTAGTGCCCTATTGCAAGGACAGTCAGTAGAATTAGCAGATTTATTTCAACAGGAAGAAAAATATAAAGAAAGTCTTGAAAAGATTCAATTTATTTATAAACGCAGTATCGATATTTTAGAAGAAAGAGGACTAAAGACATTATTCTTATCTTACGGAATGGTTACATGGACGTCTAAAGATAATGGAAGAAACCCACAGGCTCCGTTATTACTAATCCCTATTGCAATAGAAAAAAAGGGGTCAATAAGTTTACGACGCCAAGGAGAAGGACAAATTAATCCGGTTTTATTATACGCACTGGAAAATCAATATGGCTATAAGATAAATGTAGAAGAAATATTAGACGGTCAGCTTGATATTCCAGAAAATGAAATACCACCAATAGAAACGGTAGCCCAAAAACTTTCAGATATTGTTTATGGATTACCAGGTTTTAAGATCGATAGACACCATGGGGTGTTGAGTAATTTTTCTTTTCAAAAAATGTCTATGGTAAGAGATCTAAAAGAAAATTTTGATTTGTTGTCTTCTAATAGTCTGATTCTTGCTCTTGCAGGAGATATATCTGCCCAACAAAACATAAAAGGGAATGAGAAAAGCGTTGATTACAGCGATGCCAGGCAGATAGACTTAATTCACCCTGAAAATGAGTTTTTAATATTTGATGCAGACTCTAGCCAACAAATTGTTATTCATTCATCACTCCAAGGAAAAAATGGGATTATTCAAGGTCCTCCGGGGACAGGAAAAAGCCAGACAATTGCAAACTTAATTACTAGCTTTTGTGCTGAGGGAAAAAAGGTTCTTTTTGTAGCAGAAAAAAGAGCCGCATTGGAAGTTGTCAGAAATAGATTAGCAAAGGTTGGATTGGAACATCTAACACTAGACTTGTATAATCCTAAAATTTCGCAAAAATCCATTATGGAGCAATTTTTGGGAAGTCTGACTCTAATTTCTAATGTTCGTAAAATTCAATTCAGCGAAGTTCACGATGACTTAATCAAAAGAAGAAATGCTTTAAATAACTATGTGCGAGCATTACATGTAGAGCGTTTACCATACAATTTGTCAATTCGTGAGATTCAAGAAGAATTATTGGAACTAGAGAAAAGAGTTTTTCATTCCAAGATTAGATTTGAGAAGGACAAATTAAAAGAAATCAGTGAAAGCCAAGGTGAGATTCAAAATCTTCTCAGTGAAATTAGTAACTCTAAGCTATTGGATATCTTCCTAGAAAACTCTTTGTCAGGATGGGCAAAAGCAGATTTTACTTCTACGCAAGAAGTCGAAAGTGCGATCGCTTTGGCAGCAGAATTATATGAAAAATTGTCAAACTATAAAAAGGAAAAAATCGTATCATTTCCAAGTTTATTAGTGCTGTCAAAAAAAATAAATAAAACTATTTATTCATACAACGATAAAATTTTCAAAGAAAACTTGCCAAAACTAATTGCTGATCTTCGTTCAAGAGATACTGGTTTGTTTACTATTTTCAACATATTTAATGCAGCATTAAACCAGTCTAGAGATAGAGTAAAAATGCTTAGAAAAGCTGGTGATTGTTCAGACGAAAAGCTGGTATCAGACTTGAGAGAAATTTCAGATCAGTTGAGACAATTCAATGCACTAGTTCCGGATAACACCTTTCCCAAAAAAGAATATATTGATGGTTTAGTTGATTTAGCAAAGAAACTGGCAAGGCTTAATGCTATTGTAAAACAGAGGAATTTAGAAGAGTATCCCCTAGAAGAATTGCTTTCCTTACTGGAAAAGTTAATTTCAGAAAAAGAGATTGCCTGGCGCTGCTTAACATTAAATATTAATAAGCAAAAACTTATCAACTTTGGTTTAGATAAGTTCTTGAAAAACATTAAAGATAATCAAGAAGAGATAGAATTTGGAGAAAATAGTTTTAGACTAACAGACCAATTTAGATGGGTTTGGTTGACCTCATGTTTAGAAGTGATTTATGCCGAAGAACCTATTTTAAGAACTTTTGATGGAAAGAGCCATGACCATATCGTATCAGAGTTTCGTGAACTAGACATAAAAAGATTAGAGTTGGCAAAATCAAGAGTTATAAGAAAACATGCAGAAAAAGCTGTTCAAACAATGAATAAGTATGGAGAAGAAGAAAGTATTGTTCGACGTGAAGCCAATAAAAAATCGCGTCATTTATCTTTAAGAAAAATTATTAGACAAGCACCTAACGTCTTAACAAGTTTACGCCCCTGCTGGATGGTTAGTCCCCTATCTGTAAGTCAGTTAATAGATGCGAAACAATATTTTGATGTTGTCATTTTTGATGAAGCTAGTCAAGTTTTACCAGAAGATGCAATTTGTTCATTGATGAGAGCAAAACAGGTTCTTATTGCTGGTGATAACAAACAGTTGCCACCAACAAATTTTTTCATAACTAATATTGATGGAGATGACAGTGATGAAGATATTAGTTCAATGGAGGGATTTGAAAGTCTGTTAGACTTATCATCATCTTTCTTACATTCCTGGAAATTAAGATGGCATTATCGGAGTCGCTCAGAGGAGCTAATCGCATTTTCTAATCACCATATTTACAATAATGATTTAATCACTTTTCCTGGCGTAAAAGACACAAGTGCAATTTTTCATATCTTAATTCCTCATCAATTAGGAGAGGATGGTCAAGAAGAAAGCTCAAGTAATGAGGTTACGACCGTTGTAGAGATGGTCTTAAAACACGCACAGGAATCACCTTCTGATACCCTAGGGGTAATTACTATGGGAATAAAGCACGCCCAAAGAATAGAATTTGTGCTAGAACAAGAACTTAAACAAAGACCAGAATTGAGTGCGTTTTTCAGCGACGATAAAAACGAGCGCTTTTTTGTGAAAAACATTGAAAGAGTACAGGGAGATGAACGAGATAGTATTATTTTGTCTATTGGCTATGGCAAAGATCGCTCTGGAAAGTTGCCCCATCGTTTTGGCCCACTTTTATATCAGGGAGGTGAACGTCGCCTTAACGTAGCGATTTCCCGAGCAAGACATCGAATGACTTTGGTGTCTTCATTCGATCACTATGATATTGACCTAAATCGTAGCAGAGCAAGAGGTGTTGAACTATTAAAACTCTATCTTGCCTACGCTAGTTCAGGTGGGAAAATACTAGGAGATAAAGGTTGTTCTGAGATTCCTCTTAATCCTTTCGAGCAAGATATTTTTGATGCATTAAAAGCGCAAAATATTCCTTTGATTCCCCAATGGGGTGTCTCTCAATATCGGATTGATATGGTTGCACAACATCCTGAGAGGAGGGGGCAATTTGTCCTTGCAATTGAATGTGACGGTGCTACCTATCACTCCAGCCCAACAGCGCGTGATAGAGATCGATTGAGACAAGAGCATCTCGAATCTTTAGGATGGCGATTTCATCGAATTTGGTCTCTAGATTGGTTCAATAATAGAGAAGAAGAAATACAAAGGGCTGTCCAAGCTTTTAATGAAGCTGTCAAAGATTTTGACATAAAGTTACCAAAAGTTTTACCAACTTCAATAGAAGTAAATATTCTTCAGGAAAAATATCCTAAACCTGATATTCCTCTAAGAAGTTACCATCTTGAAGATGTAATGCAAATTGTTGAGTGGATTTTATCTGATGGATGTTTAATAACTGATGAAGAATTATTGAAACAATCACGTAAAGAACTTGGCTTTAAGCGTTCTGGAAGGAAAATAAATGACGTTATTCAACTGGCGATTAAAAAAATTCGTAATCGTCAATCTATTGCAAACAGCCGAGCAAATAGTCAATGACAATTAAGTAAAGTCCTTCAAAGGCTGTTTATTTCTTTTTTATTAATCTCCGAGGGAGAAATTTTAAGTACTACACAAATTGCGTACTTTTGTGCGCCATCATAGGTTCGCCCACCAAGAGCGAATATAAAGATTAGTGAAGAAAATTACTCTGCTAATCCCAACATCCATTGCGCCAACGTCATCCTCCAGGGCGGTAATGCAAGCTTCAGCGAAAAGCAAGAGATTCTAGAAGAGATTAGAGCAATTTCAAGATAATTCCATTAATTGCTTGACTATTATTAGAGTTAAAATTCTTAAATAATCGTCCCTTGTCGGAGAAGTATGCCGCAATCGGAATCAAACATTGCCCTGCTAATTGATGCGGATAATGCCCCTGCGTCCAAAATTGAGGCGATCGTATCGGAAATTGCCAAGTATGGAGTAGCCAATATTCGTAAAGCCTATGGCAATTGGAAAAGCCCTAACCTAAAAGCCTGGGAAGAATGTTTACATGAGTATGCCATTCGTCCCGTGCAACAGTTTGATTACACCAAGGGTAAAAATGCCACCGATGCCGCCATGATTATTGATGCCATGGATTTGCTCTACACCCAACGGTTGGACGCCTTTGCCATTGTGTCAAGTGATTGTGACTTTACCCCTTTAGTAATGCGGATTTTGACCAATGGACTAAAAGTTTATGGCTTTGGGGAGAAAAAAACTCCCTTGCCTTTTGTCTATGCTTGTTCGACATTTTTATACTTGGAAAGTATTGATCAAATTGAAAACTCTGAAGGGGCGACCCAAAGTTCCACTAGTGTTAAGAAAACTGGGAAGGAATTGAAACAAGACGCAAAATTAATTAGTTTACTTAGGAGTGCCATTTCCAGCACCATTGACGACGATGGCTGGTCAAGCTTAGCTGAAATTGGCGGCCACATCAAAAACCAAGCATCCTTTGATTCCCGCAACTACGGCTATGCCAAGCTAAGTAGTTTATTTGAGGCGATTGATTTGTTTGAAATTGAGCGTAAAAACAGGGCAATTTACGTTAGGAATAGACAAAAAAAGTCCGCCACATCTAAGTCCTAGTTATGGACTGCACCATAGGCGAAGGACTTGAATACTCTACTGGAACGAAACTAGCTGTAGTTCCCAATGTAGGCGTATAAAAACTAATTAGTAGAGCCGGTATTTGAGTATATACAATAGCTTAACATAGTACATCTTCCACTGAAAAAGTTTATTATAAGAGCAGAAGATGCACCATAGAATTTAGTAGCTATGACATTTGATCATCGATTGATAAATGGTTAAAGTTTGGCGTGGGCACCATCACAGTAGGGGGGATTGTCTGTGTGTTTACAAAGGCAGAGGGCAACTTTTTGGGATTCCTCCAGGGTAAACTTTTTCGGAGTAAAACCTGTACCTTTATGCTTGCCATCACAGAAAGGTTGGTTGGTGGAATTGCCGCAGGCACACCAATAATAGTCTCCGGCTTCAAGCTCCATAACCATGGGTTTTGTCTCGGCAACTGTTGGTTCAGTCATTATTTTCTCCTCTCAGGATATTGGTAAAAATTGGGTAAAATCGACAACACTAAGGTAGGTCAAATAGTAGAAATTCCGTTGCTTCCCCCTGGCCGGTACAGGTGATGGCTTGCTCTTCGTTAATGCCTGCTCCGTCTCCGGTTTTCAGGGTTTTTCCATTCAATGTCAGATTGCCTCGGATAATCTGTAGCCAAGCTCGACGGTTAGATAGGCTGTAACTAACCGTTTTTCCCTGTTCCAGGACGGAGGCATAAATGTGAGCATCTTGGTGGATGGTAACGGAACCATCTCGACCATCGGGGGATGCCACTAGCCGTAATTTGCCCTGTTTGTCCTCAGTGGAGAAAAACTTTTGCTCATAACTGGGTTCCACCCCCAATCGGTTGGGAGTGATCCAAATTTGCAACAGGTGAACAGGCTGGTCGGGGGAGGGATTAAATTCGCTATGGAGGATGCCGGTGCCGGCACTCATGCGCTGCACATCCCCAGGACGGATAATTGAACCATTGCCAATGCTGTCCTGGTGTTTTAGTTCCCCTTCCAAGACATAGGTGATAATTTCCATGTCTTGATGGCCATGGGTGGCAAAACCCTTGCCAGGGGCAATGTAGTCTTCGTTAATGACCCGCAGGTTGGAGAAATTTATGTGGGCAGGGTCATAGTAATGGGAAAAGGAAAAGCTGAAATAACTATCTAGCCAGTCGAGCTTGCCACGGCCCCGGGCTTCGGAGGGGCGGAGTGTGATCATGGTGACCTCCGTTATTTTTGTTGGTCGAGGTTAGTGACCTTGGTTCCCATTCTAGTTTGTATCTCCAGGAAAGACAATATGCTAATTTAAATACAGATTGCATCCAAAATAGGGACAATAGGGATATCGATGGACAAACTTGAAAGTATTTATGCTTTTACCCAGGTGGTGCGGCAGGGCAGTTTTGCGGCGGCGGCGAGGAAAATGAATTTGGGGCGATCGGCGGTGAATAAGATGGTAATTGCCCTAGAAAATGAGCTTAAAGTACAGCTTCTCCACCGCAGTACTCGCAAGGTTACTCCCACGCCGACCGGGGTCGCCTTTTATGAAAAATCGGTGCAAATTTTGGCAGATTTGGAGGAAGCGGAGTTGTCCGTGTCCCAACTTCATGGGGAACCGAAGGGTCTGTTGCGAATTAATGCGCCCATGACCTTTGGCACCATGTACGTGGCACCGCTGGTGGCGAAGTTTATGGCTTTGCATTCACAAGTGGAAGTGCAGTTAACTCTGGAGGATCGATTTGTGGATGCGATCGCCGAGGGGTACGACCTCTTAATTCGCATTGCCCAACCGGTGGCATCCGCCAGCTTAATTTCCCAGCCCTTGTTCCAGACTAAGTTACTGCTATGTGCTTCGCCGGAATATTTGGCTCACTGGGGCACCCCTAAAACTCCAGGGGATTTACAGCAGCATAATTGCCTGCTCTATGGCTATTTCAGGGGCAGTCATTGGCAGTTGCTCAGTCAAGGCGGGGAAGAAACTATATCGGTCTCCGGTAGTTTTTGCTCAAATAATGGGGAGGCTTTGGCGATCGCCGTGGCCCAGGGTTTGGGCATTGCGCTGTTGCCCCAGTTTATTGTCCAACCCTATTTGGCGGCAGGAAAAATGCAGGTCATCTTGCCGGACTATTGCCTACGGGAATTAACTGTTTCCCTGGTTTATCCGGTTAACCGCCACCTGGCCACCAAAGTTAAACTCTTGACTGAGTTTCTCCAAGACCATTACCGCAAATAAGCAATGGTTACCCCGGCTCCCCCGTCATTTTGGGGCGCTAGGGCGTAACTTTTCACCAGGGGATGGTGGGACAAGTATTCCTGCACCCCTTGGCGTAATTTGCCGGTGCCTTTGCCATGGATAATCCACAACACTCCCGAATCCAAGGCTTGGTTTAGGGCCTTTTCCACTCGGGATTCGGCCCGTTCCAGGCGATCGCCACGGCAATCCAGGGTATTTTTTTCTGTACGCACCACCACAGGGGGGGATTTGGATTCCGTTGCTTGGGGCTCAGCTTTCACTTTTTTCGGTGTCGATTCCGGTTTTGGGGGGGGCTCCACCTTTTTGCCGTCGAGGGATTCAATGTCTGCCATGGGCACAGTCATTTTCATCAAACCCAGGGTGACGTTAACGGTTTGGGCCGTGCCATTGACCTGGATCACTTCGGCGGTTTGGCCAAAGCTGGGAATACGAATTCTTTCCCCCACCGTGGGCTGATAACCCAGTGGTTTAATGGCCACCATGGCCTTTTGCTCAGCTTGGATTTCGCCCAGGGCTTCCGTAGCTCGTTGGGCTTTCTGGGCACTGGGTTTACCCCGTTGCAGTTGGCGAATAACTTTAGCAATTTCTTCTTTGGCGGCGGCGATCGCCTGTTGCACTTCCTGGTCTTGGTGGGATTTTAATTCCCTTTCCCTCGCCTGCAAATTAGCCGCTTTTTGGGAAACCTGTTCATAAAAAATTTCCGTTTCTTGAAGTAATTTTTGAGCATTGGCCGCCTTTTGCTCCTGTTCCCGTCGCTGATTTTCCAACCCCGCAATGACCTGGTTAATGTCTTCGGAAAAGCCCCCTAGTCTTTCCTTGGCCTGTTCAACTACGGCCAGAGGCAGGCCTAAACGTTGGGCGATCGCCAGGGCGTTGGAACGGCCGGGAATGCCCCAAAGCAAACGGTAGGTCGGGCTGAGACTTTGGTCGTCAAATTCCACCGACGCATTTTCAAACCGGGCGTCTTGATATTTCAGCGCTTTCAGTTCCCCGTAATGGGTGGTGGCCACCGTTAAACAGGGCTGGTCCGCCAGGTGACGCAACAGGGCGATCGCCAGGGCACTACCTTCGGTGGGATCGGTGCCGGCCCCCACTTCGTCCAGCAATACCAAAGATGGAAAGATTGGATGGTTGGGAATGTCAATTTCCGGATCCAATCCATCCTGAACTCCGGAGGGCAAAGCCTGCAAAATGCGGATAATGCGGCAAATATGCCCTGAAAAGGTGGAAAGATTTTGTTGTAAAGACTGTTCATCGCCAATGTCTGCCAATATCTGGGTAAACCAGGGCATTTCCACCGGTTCCTTAGCGGGAATATATAACCCCACTTTGGCCATCAAGGCCACCAAACCCAGAGTCTTGAGGGTAACGGTTTTGCCCCCCGTATTGGGTCCGGTAATGGCAATGACCCGAATTCGGGAATCAATGGTTAACGTGATGGGGACCACAGCGGCTCCCCCTTCTTTTTCTGCTTGCCAATGGAGGAGGGGATGGCGCAACTGGCGCAACGTAATCGGCTTTTCATCCCCTGGGGTCAACCATTGGGGAGGATGGGCCCCCAACCAGAAGCTATAACGAACTCGGGCTGTGGCTAAATCTAAGCGGGTGGCGATCGCCAACAGATGTTCCAAATCCGGCAACACTTCTAGCACTTGATCACTGAGTTGCCGCAGAATCCGTTCTTCTTCCGTTTGCTCCTGGCGACGGGTCTGGCGGAGTTTATTGCCCAATTCCACAATGGCTTGGGGTTCCACATACAGGGTGTTACCGCTGGCGGAACTGTCGTGGACAATGCCGGGCATTTGTTCTTTGTAACCCGCTTTGATGGGCAAAACAAACCTGTCCCCCCGTTGGGTAATTACCGCTTCTTGCAGGGCATTGCCTTGGCGCTGGATAATTTTTTGCAGTTTTTGCTGAATTTGCTCCCGTAGAGCCTTTAATTTTTGGCGAATTTCCCCTAATGTAGGGCTGGCCCGCTCCGCCACTTTGCCATCTTCCCCCAGGCAATGGTGGATGGCCTGTTCCAACTCCGGCAGGGTTCTTACTTCCGCCACCAAGGTTTGCAGAATTGCCAGGTCATCCCGTTCTTCAATGACCCGCCGCAATCTTCTCACCCCGGCCAAGGTGCCGGCGATCGCCAACAGTTCCAGCCCTGTGGTCAAGCCTCCCCGTTCCACCCGAGCCAACGGTTCGGTAATGTCGGCAATACCTTTGAAATGCCAATTATTTTCCGGCGAATTTTCAATTAGCTCTACCGCCTGGGTCTGGGCCAGCAAGGCCTGACTTTCCTCCCATTGGTCGGGAGGCAACAAATAGCGGGCGGCGATCGCCCCTAGGGGAGTTTGGGTAAAGGTGGACAAATGCTGACAGAGTCTCGGCCATTCCAACAGGGCTAAGGTCTCCTCCGCAATGGTTAAATTGATGGAATCACTCACTCTTTATTTCTTAAGACATACTAATCTATTAACTTGCCGGGGTATCCTCAGCCAAATCCACTAGCACTATGGTGATATTGTCTGAGCCACCGGCATTTTTGGCTTCTTCAATTAATTGGGCGGCCTGGTCATCACAATTCCCCTGACCAGTGAGGATTTTTTCAATTAGATTATCGGGCACCTCCTCCGTCAAGCCGTCGCTACACATCATAAAAGTGTCTCCCGGTTGGGCATCTAGAGCTTCCACCTCGATAAAATTCAAATCCTGCCGCCCCAAACATTGAAACAGCACATGACGCCAAGGATGGACTTTAGCCTGGGCCGGGTCAATATCCCCCATTTTCAAGGCCCTGGCCACCCAGGTATGGTCCTCCGTAACCCGCTCTAATTGCTGATTCCGCAAACGATACAGGCGAGAATCCCCTACATGGGCCCGCCAGGCGCCATCGTCCCGAAAGGCAATTAATACTGCGGTGGTACCCATATCCCGTCGTTCTAGATTAATTTTTTGGTCTTCGAGAATACCCTCGTTAGCATCCATCAGGGCATCTCTGAGCAACTGTTCCGAGGTAATCTCCGAGCGCCAATAGGTGTCTAAGTAATCCCGCACCCTTTCCACCGCAATGCGACTGGCCTCTTCTCCGCCCGCATGTCCCCCCATACCATCGGCCACAATGTAGAACCGTCCCTCGGGATCAAGGTAAAAACTATCTTGATTGTACTGGCGAACTAGACCGGGATCCGTTTGCCCCGTGGAACTACGACTAACAACTGATAAATTCACTTCTGTCACAGGCCTTAGAAAATTGGGTTAGTTTTGGTTGGCAGAGAGAGAGTGGCTCGTCTTTTAAAACATCCGGTCTTGTCTTTCCAGGCGTTTTAATAATCGCCAGAGGGCAAAGGCTGGCACCAATGATATTAATAACACAACCCCCGCCGCCACAAAATAATCATTTACAAACAATAGCGTGGCCGACAGCACCAAAGCACAGGTAAATAAAACATAGTTGGTGCCCATTTGCATAGTACCCATTCGTCGCAGGAGACGATCAGTTTCCGTTGATCTAACCCGGACTCGGATATCTCCCCGGTCTAGGCGATCAAGGCTGTCTTCAATGCGGCGGGGTAACCCCAGGGCACTATTACCCACTTGAACAGCCTGGCGACCCAGTTCATCCATGATGTTACCGGCGGGGTTAAAACCATTGGAATTGTTCATAATTTGTAAAGCGAAGGGTTGGGCCACGGCCATGAAATTGAAATCCGGATCTAACCCTTTTCCCACCCCCTCCAGGGTCGAAAAAGCCCGCATCACAAAGGTGAAAGTTGCCGGAAAACGGAAAGGTTGATCGTAGGCGATTTCGTAAAGATCGTCACTAATTTTAGTAATGGACTGTTCTTCAAAGGGTTTATCCATGAAGTTGTCCAACAAAAATTGCACTGATCGCCGGATGGGTCCCATGTCTTCTGTTTCCTTCAGGGCCCCCAGGGCGACGAGGGAATTGACAATGCGCTCAGCATTTTTTTCTGCCACCCCAAACAAGGTATCCATGAGTTTATTTTTCGTATCCGGGGTGATTTCCCCCATCATGCCAAAGTCATAGAAAATTAAGGCTCCCGCTTCTGGGCTAACAGCCAAATTGCCAGGGTGGGGATCGGCGTGGAAAAAGCCATGGTTTAACAATTGGAAGAGGTAAGCCCGAGCCCCCAGTTGGGCCAACTCTTTTCGTTCTAAGCCCGCCGCTTCCAGGGCATCGTAATGACTAATTTTAATACCGGGCAAATATTCCAACGTCAAAATTTGGGTAGAAGTGTAGCGCCAATAGACCCTGGGCACCTTAACCCAATCTTCCCCCCGGAAATTACGCCGAAAGGTATCCGCACTGCGCCCTTCCCGGAGATAATCCGTTTCCTGCCAGAGAATTTTGCAACATTCTTCGTAAATGCCGTTCCAATCTCGCCCCCGGCCCCATTTGGGATGATTTTGGAAATATTGGGCAATTTTTTTCAGGATAGCCAGGTCAATGGTAAATAGTTTTTTCAACCCTGGCCGTTGCACTTTCACCACCACATCTTCGCCCGTATGCAACTGGGCTTTATGCACCTGTCCTAAACTGGCCGCCGCCAGGGGCACCGGGTCAAAACTCCGATACAGTTTGGCGATCGGTTTACCTAATTCCCCTTCGATAATGCTGGCGGCCTGTTCGTAGCTAAAGGCAGGCACTTCATCCTGTAGTTTGGACAATTCCTCTACATATTCCGCTGGAAATAGGTCGGAACGGGTGGAAAATAGCTGGCCTACTTTGATGAAGGTGGGGCCAAGGCTGAGGAGATTTTCCCGAATCCATTTGGCCTGACGCCGCCGCCGTTGCTGGAGTTTTTCTTCTGTGTAGCCCCCAGCATAGCTCCATTTTTTGCCATTTAACCAAAATTGGTACAGCAAAGTCAGTACAAAGCCCCAAATGTCAATGCGCCGCCGGGTGATGGAATAGTTACCCCGATTCCAACGATACCGACCCTCCGCTTCTAGGGACGATCGCCGTTTGGGGGGCAGGGATTCAGAATAGGATGCTGTGGGCTCAAGCTTAGTGGATAGGGCAGACACACTGATATTAAGAAAGGGCTAAGGGGAAGACGGGTAAGCGGACAAAAATCAAGCTTTGGAAACTGGGGATTCCTTCTCTTTAAACTCAGGAGAAGAATTAGGAATTACATAAGTACGACCACTAGTGGCTTCCTTCCGTTTTATATCCTCATAAATTGCATCTAAATCATAATTAAATGAACGAGCATATTCCTGCCGGAGCTTATGAATTTCTTCAACGATTTCATCTCTGAACATGACTAATCTCCTGAAAGTTCATAGGGTGTGCACAGTATCGGTAATTTGAATCCAAAGTCATTAGCTACTTGTGCCAACTTTTTTTGAATTTGAGCATTGGCAATATGCTTACAATTCCATGTTAATAGGTAATCCAAGCCATGGACGGTTGCAATAGCAATGTGAAGAGTATCTAACTCAGCTTTTTGGGGCAGATTAGTCTTGGCCAAAAATTGCTTTCCCAAACTAATAGAGTTCCTCGTAACGGACAAGGCAGAAATACTTTGCACCAATTGCACACGTTGGGAAGCGATAATTAGATTCACCCTGGGAAACCTCATCTAGAACAACTTGAGATACATAGAGTTGAAAATTATTTTTTTGTAACTGCCACCTCTACGTTGGCCACCAAAATCAAATTCTGACTGGATCTAGCGGTGAGATAGCCAAAAATATTGGTTTCTAGGTAAACAGTTTCAGCCATGAAAGTGCGGTTAACCTTGGTTATCCCGGTAGGTTTTCAACTCAGATTTCAAGCTGGCAATTTCCGCCCGCAGTTTATCCAATGTTTCTTGCAACTCGTCGGCGGTTACGGGTCCATCCACCGTGGCGATCGCCGCCCCTTCCTGGGTGACATCATTGGCCGCGCGGGATTGTACTTCGGCAATGAACTGTCGGAGGTTTTCCCGTTGTTCCGCATCGAACTTGCCCAACTCGCTCAGGGCATTGGTGACGCCGTCTTCTACCTTTTCGCTGAGGACTTCGGCAAAGGCACGGCCGAGAAAAAAGGCCTGGAGGACTTGGTTTTGCATGGACTTTTTCTATGGTTGCATTTGTAAAGAATTATAACGTGCCCCACCATGATTCTCATCCTCCCCCTGGGAATCTAAATTCCAGTCCGGTTGGGGAGGGAAACTTTGCTCAGACCGGAAAATTCCACCGCTGTCCTGGGGTTCTGTCGGCACCGTAGGATCTGCCACTACCCCGGGGGCCGCCGACCGTAGAGCCATGCCAAAGCCCATGCCTGCCGCCAACATAATGCCCGCCGTGAACACAAGGGTTTGCCACAGGGGATGGGGAGCAAAAATACGCATACTATGAGGTTAACTGTTTGATAACTGTGAAAAAAGGTCAGCCTAGGCGTCGGGAAAGGTGTTTTCAAACTCTTCGATCAAGTCGTCTAATTCCGCCAGAGCTTGGGACACGTCCAGGGAAAGAATGCCCAAGTTAGGTTGTTCCGCCAGGTCTTCGAGGAATTTGCGCTTCTGTTTGATGGTCAGGATGCTTTCTTGCAACGTGGTTTTATCCAGCATGGTGGTTAAGGAAATTTAAGGGTTCACCTTTGATTTATAGCCCTTTTCCGTCGGGCTAACAATGGTGACATTCCCCCATCACCAACGAATGCGGGGATCCACCAATTGGTAAATTAAATCCGCCAGGCTACTGAAAAAGACAATCAAAACCGCATACAGAAAGGTTACTGCCATCACCACTGGGGTGTCACTGCGGTAAATGGATTCGATGAGCAACGCCCCAATGCCGGGTACTCGGAAAACCTGCTCCGTTACTAGGGCTCCGGTAAAAATGGTGGGAACATCCAAGGCAATGAGGGTGATCAGGGGTAAAGACGCGTTTTTCAAAAGGTGATTTTTGAGCATTCCCCAGGTACCTAACCCCTTGGCGTAGGCGGTGCGAATGTAGTTTTGGGGTAATTCTTCCAACACGGCGGAGCGCACAAACCGGAGAATTACCGCCGACTGATAAAAAACTAACACTGCCACCGGCATCAACAACTGACGGATTTGTTCCCCCAAGCTGGCCATGCTATTCACTGCCAGGGTACTGTCGTAGATGAAGGGAAGCCACCCCAGTTGCACACTAAAAATGAGGATAAATAATAGCCCCGTCAAAAAAGTGGGTAGGGAAAAGCCCATCAAACTAATACCGCTGATCAGGGGTTCCCACCAGCGCCCCCGATAAATTGCCGCCGTTACTCCCAAAGGAATGGCGATCGCCAAGCTGATCAGGTAGGCAGTGCCCATTAACCAGAGGGTAGTGGGGAGTCGTTGGCCAATTAACTCCATGACGGGACTACGGCTGGTGAAGGAATAGCCCAAATCCCCCTGCAAAAGACTCCAGAGCCATTTTAAATAACGGATGGGCAACGGTTGGTCTAAACCCAAACTACGGCGTAAGTTGTCCCGCACCTCCTGGGAAATAGAAGGATTGGTGGCTAATTCCCCTAACGGATTGCCCGGAGCAAGGGCTAGCAAACTGAAAATTACTAAACTAATGCCCAGCAGAGTGATAACGGCGATCGCCAAACGTTTGCAGATGAGGCCAACGGCGGGGGGCAAAGGGGGCATAGGCATGGACCACAAAGGAGAGCGCCAGTTTAATTAAGCACAAAAGGGGGAATTTTTTCCGTCACTGACAGCTTAGACTTTTGTGATAGGCTATGCGGAATAAACCAATCTAAGCTTAAGTTTTCAGGGGATTGCCATGCGTGTGGGGCTGTTATTTGGTGGGTGTTCTGGGGAGCATGAAGTCTCGATCAAATCCGCCCAGGCGATCGCCAAAGCCCTGGCCAGCGGTGATAACCAAACAAAATACCAAGTAACCCTTTTTTACATTCAAAAAAATGGTGTTTGGCTGGAGCCAGAAGTCTCTCAACAGGTCTTGGACCAAGGAATCTCCTCAGGGGGACAGCCCGTTACATCCGAACAACGGTGGCAGTTTCCCCCCGAAGCGGCCCAAATGGAAGTGTGGTTCCCAATTTTGCACGGCCCCAACGGCGAAGATGGCACTGTGCAGGGTCTATTTAGTTTGATGCAAGTGCCCTATGTGGGTAGTGGGGTGTTGGGTTCCTGTGTGGGCATGGATAAGCTAGCTATGAAAATGGTCTTTGAGCAGGCGGGGTTGCCCCAGGTTAATTACATGGGAGTAGAGCGGGGAGAAATTTGGTCTAATCCCTGTGTCTTTCCGGCCCTATGCGACAAAATCGAAGCCCAGGTGGGCTATCCCTGTTTTGTTAAGCCAGCTAATTTGGGTTCCTCCGTCGGCATTGCCAAAGTACGCAATCGGAGCGAATTGGAGGTGGCCTTGGATAACGCCGCCAGTTACGATCGCCGCATCATTGTGGAAGCAGGTTTAATGGATATCCGGGAAGTGGAATGTGCGGTGTTGGGTAATGACAATCCCCAAGCTTCCGTGGTGGGGGAAATCACCTATGACAGCGACTTTTACGACTACGAAACCAAATATACCGATGGCCGCTCCCAAATGCATATTCCCGCCGATTTGCCCGCAGAGGTAGTGAGTAAAATTCAGACCATGGCCATCCAGGCCTTTAAAGCCATTGACGCCGCCGGTTTGGGAAGGTTGGACTTTTTTTATCAACCGGCCACAGGGCACATTGTAATCAACGAAATTAATACCCTGCCCGGTTTTACCGCTTTTAGTATGTATCCCGAACTATGGCGAGCTTCTGGGGTAGAATTTCCTAGCTTAGTGGATCGATTATTGCAGTTGGCGGTGGCATACCATGGCCAGCCTAGTCAGTAAAAAACGGAATTTTTAACTCCCAAGCTTTATTAACAATCAATATGGCCCGTTTGTCCCAGGAATTGCAGGATTACTTTTTTAAGGAAGACCGTGGCCCAACGGTTAACCTGGCCCAGGTTTTGGCGATCGCCAAGGAGAAAATTTTTGGCATTGTCTTGGTTATTCTTTCCCTACCTTCCGCTTTACCAATTCCCGCTCCCGGTTATTCCACCCCCTTTGGGGTACTAATTTTTCTGGTGGCAATCCAACTCATAGCCGGCCGTCAGCAGTTATGGTTACCCCTGTCCTGGCAAAGTAAAACCATTAAAACCAGCAAAGCCCAAGGGATCGTCAAAGCCGGTGTGCCCTGGTTAAAAAGATTAGAGGCGATCGCCCATCCCCGTTTACCCTTTGTTTGCCAAAGTCGAGTGGGTCGAGTGCTCATGGGCATTACCATTGGCTCCATGGCCATTTCCATGATGATTCCCATTCCGGGTACCAATACCCTGCCAGCTATGAGCATTTTTATTACTGGTTTTGGCCTGCAGGAGGACGACGGTTTAATCACTGGAGCCGGAATGATCTTTTCTGTTCTGATTGGGGTATTAATGGTATCCGTGATTTATGTTTTCTTCAATGGCGGCATCACCATCATTGACATTCTCAAAGATTGGCTCAAAGTGCAGTTTGGTGGGGCATAAACCCTTGATTTGAGCTCTACTTTATCCATTTAAAAAAACTTTAGCGATTATCCCAAAAGCCTCTCAGGGTAATGTTTATGACTTTTAAAACGTCGCTGTTTGACAGCAATGTTGAGAAAGTCCTAAAGCAATGCATCTAGAAACCTCACTCTCTCGTTTGAGCTTTAGGGAATTTGGACAAAGTCGAGTTGAGAAGTTGTTTGCATAGTCGTGGTTAAAAACTTCTCGCCCAACCTTTGATGGACTGGAAGGAACTTTTGTAGATCTACCTGTCCAAACCTAGTTTCCCGGTAGGCCTTCAGGCTTTTTCTAGGGGAGCCATGGTCAAACCTTCCCGTCGTAATTGTTGATGGTACAGTTCCGCCTGTTCCTGGGGTCCCACCCACACCACAGCTAAACCATCGAAGTGTACTTGATTGGTCAATTCCCAAGCCCGATCGCCAGTCATGCCGGGAATATATTTGATCAAACAATCAGACACGTGCTGGAAAGTGTTGAAATCGTCGTTGAGGACAATTACCTTAAAGTTGGGATAGGTTTTGCGGACTGTGCTAGTTAGGCGATCGGGGGTGCTGGTGGCGGCGTTGCTAATCACGACAGTAATCCGGTTGCTGAGACTGATAATCAAATTCTATCCTGACCCCATTGCTCCCTATGCTAGGAGTTTGTTAGTGGAGTTTAAACCTATTTTCTCAATATAATGGGAAATTTTGAGCTATTTTCCCTCCAAACCTGAGGACTGAGCAAGCTTCGCAAACCTACCCTAGGTCTTTTCTAGTCTTCCCCGCCCTTCCCAGGACATTGATGGCAACGGTATGACAGCTACATCCCCCAGGTCCACTTTGGTGATCGGTTACGGTAACACCCTGCGGGGGGACGATGGCGTGGGGCGCTATCTAGCCGAAGAAATTGATCAGCAAAACTGGCCTCATTGTCAGGTTATTTCCACCCACCAACTCACGCCGGAATTGGCCGAGGCAATCGCCACTGTGGATCGGGTAATTTTCATCGACGCCCAATGGTGCCAAGACCAAAGTTCCCCATCGGTGCAATGCCAACCGTTATATTTACCGCCGCCGGAGCAACTATCTGGGGAATTGGGACACCGGGGCAGTCCGTTGGAGTTGATTGCCCTGGCTAAAATTCTCTACGGCGTTGAGGTGCAGGCTTGGTGGATATTGATTCCGGCCTTTACCTTTGACTATGGGGAAAGGTTGTCCCCCCTGACCGCCATGGCCCAAGCAGAAGCCCTAGCCAAGATCCGCCCCTTGGTAATGGGGTAAATATAAAGCCAGGGGGAACCCAGAACTGAAGAGTTAGGCTTCTACGGGCACAGCTTTAGCTTTTTTCTCTTTTTCTAGTTTTTCCGGAGTGAGCTTAATGCTCAAAAAGCGCATCACATTATCGTTAAGGCGCATATCCCGCTCAATTAAAGCAATCTGCTGGCCGTCACCGTTGAAGTTAAACAAAACATAAATGCCATCGTTAAAGCGACGGATTTGGTAGGCGAGGCGGCGTTTGCCCCAGACTTTCACCGAAACTTCTTCAGCGGCATTGTTGGTCAAAAATTCTTGGTATTTGGTAACTTCTTGGCTGACCCGTTCTTCATTGAGGTCGGGACGGAGAATTACCATCAGTTCGTAACTATTCACAAGCACATGACTCCTTATGGACTTTAGGGCTTAAACTCAGGCGTGGGGCAGCGACCACCACGGTCTGGGCTGGCCAGTCCCCACTGGAGGAACTGTCACCACCACTAAACCCATGGCTAGCTGACACCAAAGTTTGAGTAAAAGCAAGGATCTTTTATCATACTCGTTAGGGTGGCCGGGGAGCTAGGGGTCAATGCCACAGTTAAACCCTGACCACTAGCCTATCCATGGACTTACATCCTGCTCCAGCTTTGACTTCAGACAAAAGTTGAGCATTGACTGTCCCCCTGATTACTTTCTTTAGCACCACTATGGTCCAACGCTACGTTCGTATCCAGGCCGACTCTGGCACCGTCCATTATGGTTTGTTCCAATTGGATCACAGTGTGATTTTGTTAAGTGCAGCACCTTGGTTGGGGGGTCAAGCCCTAAGCATTGCCGTCAGTGAAGGGGATTATCGCTTACTGGCCCCCTGTGAGCCCTCTAAAATTGTGGCAGTGGGGCGCAATTACCGGGCCCATGCGGCGGAATTAGGTAACGATGTGCCGACGGAACCCCTCTTGTTTTTCAAGCCTCCTTCGGCGATCGTCGCTGACCAAGAGGAAATTGTGTACCCTCCCCAATCCCAACGGGTGGACTACGAAGGGGAATTGGCAGTCATTATTGGCAAACAGGTGAAAAATATTAGCGAAGAAGAGGCGGCTAGTGCCATTTGGGGCTACACCATTGCCAACGATATTACAGCCAGGGATTTACAACGGCAGGACTCCCAATGGACGAGAGCAAAAGGCTTTGACGGTTTTTGTCCCCTGGGGCCTTGGGTGGTGCGCCACATCGACCCGGAAGCCCATCTGGAAACCATTGTCAATGATGAAGAAACTCCCCGGCAAGCCACGGCCATCAGCGATATGGTATTCGCTCCCCCCATGTTGGTGAGTTACATTTCCCAGGTAATGACCCTCTACCCCGGCGACGTGATTTTGACCGGCACCCCGGAAGGCATTAGTTCCCTACAAGTGGGGGACAAAGTAGAGGTGGAAATTGAGGGCATTGGCAATTTAACCAACACCATCATTGCGCCCCCTTTACCGGCTCCAGAGTTACCGGCAACGGTGGAGTTGGAAGCCGATAATTAACTATTAACTCCTCACCCCTGATGTCCCCTTTTGACCGAGATTTTTCCCTGCCCATGAGTGAAGCCGCTGTTAACCCCGCCTATACCCTCGACCAGGCGATCGCCAATTTGCAACAAACCGAAGATGCCAGTGCCCGTTACTATGCGGCCTGGTGGATTGGCCGTTTTCGGGCGGCTCAACCGGAAACCATTGCTGCTCTGTTGGTGGCCTTGGAAGATGAAAGTGACCGTTCCCCCGATAGCGGCTATCCCCTGCGACGTAATGCGGCCAAAGCGTTGGGAAAATTAGGCGATCGCCAGGTGGTACCGGCCTTGATCAAAGCATTGGATTGTGAAGATTATTACGTGCGGGAGTCCGCGGCCCAGGCTTTGGAAGGTTTGGAAGATACCAGGGCCATAGAGCCTCTGATGGCCAAATTAACCGGAGGGCTAGAAGCGGCCCAGCTTGTGGAGGGTAAACCCCATTTAGTTCAACCCTATGAGGCAATTATTGAAGCCCTAGGGGCTCTCTGTGCCATTGAGTCCATTGGTTTAATTGAGCCATTTCTGGAGCATTTTTCACCGAAAGTCCAATACGCCGCCGCCCGGGCCCTATTCCAGTTAACCGGGGATAACCACTATGGGGATCTTCTCATTACCGCCCTAGGAGGGGCAGACCTACAACTACGGCGTTCCGCCATGATGGATTTAGGCGCCACTGGCTATTTACCCGGTGCCCAGGGGATCGCCAAAACCTTTGCAGAAAATAGCCTCAAGTTAATTGCCTTGCGAGACCTATGGGCCGCCCATCGGCAAAAGCAAGAAAATTCCGAGTCAACAACCCTTAGCCCAGCCAGCAGAGAAATTCTAGATTTAATGGATAGTTTGCTTTAAGAATATCGGGTTTTCGCCAATTTTTAGGTTAACCCAAGGGACTCTTCCAGAGCACCAATTACCACCTCCGCCACCTGTTGAATGCGAAAACGACAGGCCAGAGTCTCAGTGGAGTTGAAACTACCATTTTCCCAAAACTTATTACTGCCAGCACCGCCGCCACATAGACCGAAATAGTCACAGGTTTGGCGACATTTTTCCACCCCCTGGATCATATCTTGATAAATGCGCTGAAATTTTTCCGTTTGACAAACGGAAGCAAAGGAATCGGTCAACACATTACCAAAAATGAAATCCCCATACTGGGGTGTTTTAATGGCTAACAATTCTGGATCAAAGGTAGAAAAGTTGCCCCGGTGGTCAATGCTGACAATGGCAAAGGGACGATTCATATCTGTATGATCGAGGCGGTCTTCAGTGTAAATTAGGTTACATAAACATTCAAATTCCCGCACCAGAAACTCTGGCTCGCTGGAGCTGGTCAATTGCCAAAATCTTTCCAAAAATTGTCTATATCTTTGCAAAGTCCCCTGTTTATTAAGGGAAGATTCCGTATTAATGCCTTCCGTTTCTTCCATATTAAAGCCCACATCCAGTAGATTATGATCCCGGAAAAAATGGAAAATTTCATCAGGATAATCTAAGGATTCCTCTGTTAAAACGGCAATAACGCTATGGCAAATATCATTTTTCTGTAACCATTCAATTCCCCGCATGGTGGCGGCATGACTACCCCGCCCCGTTCTGGTTTTACGGTGTTTATCGTGGAGGAAAGCGGGACCGTCGAGGCTAATGCCCACATGGACAGGATATTGTTTAAATAGGTCACACCAAGCTTGGTTGATTAAAATGCCATTACTTTGAAAAGAGTGGTCGAACCACAACTGGCGGTGATTATATTTTTCGCCGTAGGCTTCAATCTGGGCAAAGGCTTGGCGGTAAAATTCTAGTCCAGCAGCCAATGGTTCCCCTGCATGCCAACAAAGACTAAAGTTGCTAGTAGTGAATGGACTGGCAAAAATTGCCTGCATAATTGGCTCCAGCAGTTCCAAGGGCAGATGGTTTTTTAAATGGCGATCGGGTAAGTAACAATAATCGCAATCCAAGTTGCAGTAGGAAGTAGGTTGAACAATAACTAAAGTAGTGGGGCCAAATTTAGTTATATCTAGGCTGGAATCAAACGTTACAGTTTCCTTGACTAAGCCTTGCATAAGCAGTTACCAATTAAAATAAATAGTCAGTTATTACCATCAAAAAAGCGGGGTGCATAGCCAAATTGACTTTTGCTTATCGTCCGGATCAATAATTAATTGTGGCGCTAATCCTGATTCCGACGCTTCAGTTGCCCCAAAACTAGAACCGAATACTTTTTGCAGTCGGTCCCGGGAAATTTCTATAGGAACATCAAACGTGACAGCATAGACCCCCCAGGTACCAGCCGGGATCATGATTTCCGTAACCGGGAGACCGTAATAGTTAGTTTGAATTTGATAGTAAGCAAAGTCATCTTCAATTTTTTCAGGGAAAAGATCATCAAAAAATTCCTGACTAGGACGATCAATCCCTTCCCAAAGAGCAATGTATGTTCCCTCCAGCCGACACTCAAAAAAGCCCTGCATCATATCTTGAAACCTATTGTCAATGGCATCCGACGGGCCGGCCATCAAGGGGGCGATCGCCAGCAATTGATAACCACCAATTACTAGAGCAATCATGGCCGCCGGACAATCAAACATGGCAAAGGAAGAAAAAAACAAATTTGTTTTCCCTTGGTCTCAAGGTTCATAATCTTTTCTGATTGGCCCATAGCTTACCAACGGTTCACAAAACCGCCGCCACCACTGCGGTTAGCAAAGCCGCCTCCATCCCCCCAGCCGTTACCCCAGGGATTATTAATATTGACAAAGCCGCCACCACCACCGCCATCGGCCCAGCCGCCCCGCCCCACATTGGCAAAGCCACCACCACCGGACCCATTGCCCCATCCTCCCCGCCGGGCATTACCAAAACCACCGCCGCCCCCACCCCGGTTAGCAAAACCGGCCTGCAGGTCAGCTCGATTGCTGGGAGTTTCCTGGGGGGGAAGTTGACTGGCCCGTTGTTGCAGAGCCGCACTCAGATTATTTAAGCGGTTGGCGAGGGGATTATGGGGGTTAGCTTCTAAAGCGGAGCCGGGTTCTGCCACTGTCCCGATCGCCGTGAGGGCAAGAACAAATGCCATCCAGCTAGAGCAGTTATTGATGGACATGGATATTTCTCCCAGATTGATGAGGTGATAGCAGAAAAAGACAAGTCAGACTTCAATGATAAGCTCTACCAACGGTTGATAAAGCCTCCTCCGTTGGGCCAACGACGGTTATAGAAACCGCCCCGATCGCCCCAGCCATTACGCCAGGGATTAACATTGCCCCAGCCACCACCGCCGCCCCCATTGCCCCAGCCGCCCCGGCCTAAGTTGACAAAAGTACCGCCGCCCCGGCCATTACCCCAACCGATCGCCACTTGGGGGGGACTTCCGGAGAAGGGGCAACACTGCCGAGGGCATTGGTGGCATCAGTCTTATTGTTAATGGTGGAGTGAATACGGGCAATACGGGATTCAATGGTGCCACTTTGACTGGGGACATCATTGTTGACCACAGCGGCTTCAGCAGGGGAGGATGCCACACTGGCGATCGCCACAAGGAAAGCAGTCCAGCCAAGTTGGTTAGAGTTCATGACAAATACCTAAAAATCGACAAAAACAATGGGGCTAGGGAGTGAGGCTTAGCCAAGGTCGGAACAGTCCCCAAAACGTGCCAACCAAATTACCATCCATCAAAATCAACCTCATTTACTGGCCATTTTTGGGTTCCATCACCTGCTCGTGGGTAATCACCAGATAATTAAAGAATTGACGCAGATTGTCATTGTCCACTGGCACAATTCCCTCGGTACCGATCCATTTGTCAACGATGGCCACGTCTTCCGGATCGCCCTGGACATAGCCCTCCGCTAGCCGCACCAGAGCCCGATTAGCCAAGCGCAAAAAGCTGGGATTGCCCTCCCGCACCATACAACCGACCCCATACCTAATTTGCGCCGGTTGGGGAATAATTTTGGTGTCAGGCATGTCCAATACCTGCCTTAGGCCTGCTAATTGAATGCCGTCCGCCGCCACTGCATCCACTGTGCCCTTTTTAAGGGCTTCCATACCGGCCCGCACACTGGTAACGGGCACCACTTCGATGTCAGTTTGGGCAATTTTCACTGCATCCTCCACAATGGTGTTGGGCACCAAGGCTACCCGGCGTCCCATTAACGTTTCGGGAGAATTGATCGGGGTGTCATTGGGCACCAGTAGTTGGACACCAGCCACTGCATAGCTAGCGGTAAAGTCAACGTAGCGGTCCCGCTCCCAGGTAAAGGCGGTATTACAGACAATGTCTAGCTCACCGTTTTTGACCTTGGGCAGGGCATCTTTCATATCTTGTACTTCCACAATTTGCAGAACCACTTCCCGCCCCAATTCCTTACCCACTTCCTCCCGGATACGATCAGCAATGTCAATGGAGTAGCCCACCACCTCATTGTTTTCGTTGATATAGGAGAAGGGCACAGTGTCCAGGTTTGCCCCAATGGTTAGATTACCCGTGCGAATAATTTTCTCCATTACGGTTTCGGCGATCGCCGCCTGGGCGCCCACCGTAGCGAGTAACAGTCCAATGAAGGTGGCTGACAACTGCTTGAACATGGCATTAATTAACCCAAAAGTTTGCGTCCAGTCTAATATAGACCGGCTTTTGTCCGGGTAAAGTAAAGAACTATTACAAACAAAAAATCATAATTTTTATCCCCATTTCCATCTTTGTTCATGACACTTGGCACTCTCCACGGCGTTAGCGTTGGCCCCGGTGATCCAGAGTTAATTACCCTCAAGGGGTTGAAAACTTTGCAAGCTTGTCCTGTGGTGGCCTTTCCCGCCGGACTCCAAGGGCGATCGGGGGTTGCGGAGGGCATTATTGCTCCCCACCTCAGCCCAGAACAAATTTCCTTGCCCTTAACATTTCCCTATGTACAAACAGCGGCAATTTTGGCCCAGGCTTGGCAGGAAGCGGCGGCAGAAGTTTGGCCATACTTAGAAAAAGGGCTGGACGTGGCCTTTGCCTGCGAAGGAGACATCAGTTTTTACAGCACCTTCACCTATCTTGCCCAGACCCTAAAAAGTAACCATCCTCAGTTGGTGATCAACTACATCGCCGGGGTGAGTTCCCCCTTTGCCGGAGCTTCAGCCCTGGGTTTACCCCTCACTTGCCAGGAAGAAAAATTAGCAATTTTGCCGGCATTATATTGCCCCGAAGAATTGGAAAAAGCGTTGGATTGGGCGGAGGTAGTGGTGTTAATGAAAGTGCGACTGGTGTATGGACAAGTGTGGGAAATTTTAGCCAAAAGGGAACTATTAGACCGGGCTTGGGTGCTGGAAAAAGTTTCTACCACCGAGGAAAAAATTTATCATCCCCTCCGGAACTATCCCCAGTTGCCCCTATCCTATTTTTCTCTGATATTAATTAAACAAAACCAAAACAAGATTGGCAAAAATTAACGGAGAAAATTTTCGATCATAATGCCTTCTTTGCGGCCGTGATCTGTTTGGCGATCGTAATCCAGATCCCTTTGGCGGTAACGCTGGACAATCTGTTGAGCAGTGCTTTCAGCTTTGGTTTGTAAACCCTTACAGTGGGGAAATGGACCCAGGTTCAGTAGAGCCTTTTCAATGGCCCTAGCTGCATAAAGGCCAGAATTTTTGTGGTTTTCCTCATGTTTAAACAGGGCCACTAAGTAGCGATTAAAAACCCGTCGGGCTTCTGGATCAGCGCCATGGTTAGGGGGAATGCGGGGCAGGGTATAGGTAACATCGAGGTTGGTGGTAACGGTGGTGATTTGACATTGTTGGGCCGTGAACCACCATTGATACTGCCAGCGCACAAACCATTGAGTGTAACCACGATACCGTTTACCCTGAAAAATAATCGGGCTACGTCGATTTAATTCATCGTTTAAATCCCATTTGGTATTTGGATAAATAGAATAGTATTTATATTCGACTTTGATAATTGGTTCCGCCCCTACCCTGGCAACCCAAAATAGTCCCAAAACCATTATTAATGGGCCAAGCAATATTGCTCTAACATACATTTTCCTCAGCCTGTTCACCGTTGGTAGTGATTACCTCAATTTAGTAATGATTGCGCCTTTGGTATCAATGGGTAAACAATGACTTTCGGCCTCAATGCCCGCATTATGCCAAGTTTCCACTAGGGCAGAAGCGACTTGGGGGGCCCGGACTGCGTCGGCGATCGCCAATAGGGTGGGGCCGGCACCGCTAATCACTAGGTTATAGGCTCCGGCGGCCAGGGCGGCTTGGTGGAGCTGGTCGTAGGCGGGGATTAAACTCTGGCGATAGGGTTGATGGATTTGATCCTGGAGGGCTAGGGCTAACCAGTCCCCCCGACTTTGCTTAAAGGCCTGTACTAACAACGCCAGGTGGGAAGCATTAAAAATAGCGGCACTACGGTCATACTGATGGGGCAGAACGGCCCGGGCGGCTTCAGTGGATAGCTCAAAATTAGGAATGGCCAACACCGGCACAAATTGGCTCGGCCAATCTAGGGCAATTAATTGCCAATGGTCATTATCTTTGACCGCTAACTGGCAACCCCCCAATAGAGCCGGGGCCACATTATCGGGATGACCTTCCATGGCGATCGCCATCTGCAAAATTTCTGAGGTTGTGCAGGGATTACCCGCTGTCTGATTGGCCGCCAATAAACCCCCTACAATAGCGGTGGCCGAACTACCCAAACCCCGCGCCAAAGGAATTTCCAAGTCAATCTCTAGCTTGAGAGGTGGTACAGACTGCCCAGTTTGTTGATAAAAATAGGCAATGGCTTGGTAGAGTAAATTGTCCTTGTCGGTGCTGATTTTTTCCCCGTCCCTGCCCCGGGCTTCGATCAATAAATCAACTTCCGGATCCGTCGGGCTGGTCACCGTGACATGGTTATATAATCCCAGGGCCGCCCCTAAACAATCAAAGCCGGGGCCAATATTGGCGGTGGTGGCGGGCACAGAAACGGTGAAGCTGACCATGGCAAATAGCAGAAAAAATGGGGATTGATGCTCTGGCATTATCGGGCTTGGTCTGGGCCAGAGGCAATAGTGGGCTAACCCAAAGGCGATCGCCTAGCGGCTATGATTAATTCCTACTATCCCGAAAATAGTCCCCCGAGGCCATGGCTAACTGGTCGGATGGCTATGCAGTAATGGGATTAATGGGATTAAAATATCCATCTATTCAACCGATGACGATTTATTAATACTCACTTAATATTCATTTGGGGAGCAAAGCTTAACCAATGGCATCCACTGGGGAAACACTGAGCATAGAAGAAAAAGTTTTTGCCATTGCGGATCAATTTGATCATCAGGGAAAAATTATCCAGATCAAATCCTTTGGCAACGGCAATATTAATGACACTTTTTTAGTGGAGTTAGATGGCGAAACCCAGACTAGTTTTGTTTTGCAAAGGATCAACCATCAGGTATTTAAAAATCCTGCGGCGGTGATGGGCAATATGGTTTGGGTGACTACCCATATTAAGCAAAAACTACAACGATCCCCCCTGGAACGTTCTTGGTTAATGCCAGAAGTGATTTTAACTAAAAATAATCAGGATCATTGGGATTCGGGCACTGGCGAATTTTGGCGGGCCATTAGTTTCATTGCCGGTTCGGAGTCCTTTGACACCCTGACCAACCCCACCCAGGCCAGGGAAGTGGGCACGGCTCTCGGCATTTTCCATCAACTTTTAAGCGATCTTTCCCCCAGCAAATTAGTCGATACCCTACCCGGATTCCACCACACGCCGGCTTATCTGGAGCAGTATCAACAGGCGTTGGCCCAGAGCCCAAGGCTAACGGGATCATTAAGCCCAGAAATTCACTATTGCCAAAGGGTAATTGAAACCTGGATTGACCGCTGCGGCGTATTGGAACAAGCCAAAGCCAAAGGGGAATTACCCCTGCGCTTAATGCACGGCGATCCTAAAGTTAATAATATTTTGTTCGATCGCCAATCGGGTAAAGCGGTCAGCGTGATTGATTTGGATACCACCAAACCAGGCTTAATCCATTACGATTTGGGAGATTGTTTGCGTTCCGGTTGTAATCTATTGGGAGAAGAAACGGAAAATTGGTCAGCGGTGGAATTTGATCTAGAGCTCTGTCGCGCAATTTTGGCGGGTTATTTACCCCAATGTCGGCATTTTCTCACCGCCGCTGATTACGATTATTTATTTTCCGCCATTGCCCTTATTAGCTTTGAGTTGGGACTGCGGTTCTTTACCGATTACCTCAACGGCGATCGCTATTTTAAAGTTAAATATCCTGAGCACAATCTGATCAGAGCTCTGGTGCAATTTCAGTTAGCTACCGATATTCAAAACCAAGAGGATGCCATCAGTCGGATGATCAATGACATTAGGGCATAAACTATTCTCTCAGATAACAGGGTTTCCTACCTAACTCCCAGCTAGCCATGGTTCTAAACTACCTAGTGAACCGTGATTTTGAACGCTCTTTTTGCTGACTGTTGACTGGTAATCGTTAACCCTCGCCCAAATAACTTTGCACCGTCCTGGTGAGTTGTTCCGACCAATGGGCTGCCGTCTCCGCACAGGCTGCCTCCACCATGACCCGAATCAGGGGTTCTGTGCCCGAAGCCCGCACTAAAATTCTTCCCGTGATGCCCATAGACTCTTCCGCCGTGGCGATCGCCTGTTGCAGAGGGGCGCATTCTTGCCAATGTAAACGACGCTCCCGGTCTAGTACCCTGACATTGCGGAGAATTTGGGGATAGGGTTGGAAACTTTCCGACAGCAGTTCGCTCAAAGATAAACCAGACTGTTGCACTAGAGCCGTTAGGTGCAGGGCTGCCTGCAGGCCATCCCCGGAATAGCTATGGTGGTGACAAATAATATGGCCCGACTGTTCTCCCCCCAGCATGGACCCGGTTTCCCACATTTGGGCTTGGACGTTTTGGTCTCCCACCGCAGTGCGAATTAATTTACCCCCCAACTGCTCCCAGGCCCGCTCGAAGGCCAAGTTGGCCATGACAGTGCCGACAATTAAGTTACCAGGCAAATGATTGCTTTGCTGGAGGGTTTTACCCCACAAAAAGAGAATGTAATCCCCGTCCACTGGGCGGCCTTGGGCATCCACTGCCATCACCCGGTCCGCATCGCCGTCAAAAGCAAAACCTAAATCTGCTCCAGTTTCTCGCACCGCCCTTTGCAAACGGTGTAAATGGGTGGAGCCACAATCGACGTTAATTTGACTGCCATCGGCCAAATCATGCAGGGCCACCACCTCTGTCCCTAAACTGCGAAAAATATGTGGTGCTAAATTCACTGAAGCCCCCCAGGCCAGATCCAGCACCACTTTTAGCCCTTGAAAATCTAAGGTTTGGGGCAAACTACCTAGCAAAAAATCTTGGTAATGCTGAACACGCTGGGGTTGACCGTAGCTCCGGCCCCACTGGCTGGTATTTAGGGCAGAGGTTTGGCTTTGGCCCCGCAGTCCCGCTTCGATCGCCATGGCCAGGGATTTGGTCAATTTCAGTCCCTGGTGATCAAAAAATTTGATGCCATTATCTTCCGGTGGGTTATGGCTAGCGGAAATCATAATGCCCCCAATCGCCGCTGTCTTTCTGGTCAGATAGGCCACACAGGGAGTGGGACAAAGCCCCAGTTGCCACACCTCCACCCCAGCACTGTTCAAACCCGCGGCCATGGCGTTGGCAAGCATGTCACTGGAAAGGCGAGAATCTTGGCCAATAATCACCGGCCCGGCCCCATCGGCGTGGTGCTGCAACACCTGTCCCGCCCAAAAGCCCAAGGATAAAGCCAAAGGCGCCGTTAACAATTCCCCCGTCTTACCCCGGATACCGTCCGTACCAAACAATGGCGATTGGGGCAAGGTGAGGCCGAATTCTCCCATCGTTGAAGGCAAAGGCAAATCTAAACCACGGCTGTGGATGGGGGACGCAACCATCTGAAAATTTTCCTCACACAATTCTTCCTCTCAGGATAACTGCTTCGGGAAATTTCAGGTAAATCGCGCTCTAGTGGATTGCCTCAGAGGTTGAACGTCCGCTACCCTTAGAACTGTGACGATTTGTGAAAATCCGTTAAATTTTGAAATTCTGATTCCGGCGAAATATGCCCCACACCATTGTTACGGAAACCTGCGAAGGCGTGGCCGATTGTGTAGAAGCCTGCCCCGTAGCCTGCATTCACCCCGGAGACGGGAAAAATACCATTGGCACTGATTGGTACTGGATTGACTTTGCCACCTGCATTGATTGCGGCATTTGTCTCCAGGTCTGTCCAGTGGAGGGGGCTATTCTGCCGGAGGAACGGCCCGATTTGCAAAAAAATTCTGCCTAGGGTTGGGAGAAATCCAACTGCCCTGGGCTAGCTTAAATAAGACTAGTTGACTGATATTCACTGAGTTCACCGGCCTGGGTTGATCAAACTTTTCTACCCTTTACCTATGTCTGACCTCCTCGTTGTTAAGGATGTATTTGCTGGCTATGTGGCTGATGTGCCCATTTTGCAGGGCATTAATTTTTCCATTGCGCCGGGGGAGTTGGTCACAGTTATTGGCCCCAATGGAGCGGGAAAATCCACCCTAGCCAAAACCATTTTTGGTTTACTGACCCCCAGCCAGGGGGAGATTATTTTTAAGGGTAAAAACATTGCTGGCCTTGGTTCTGACCAAATTGTGCGCCGGGGTATGTGCTATGTGCCCCAGGTTTGTAACGTGTTTGGCACTCTGACGGTGGCGGAAAACTTGGATATGGGGGCTTTTTTACACCAGGGCCCCACCCAAACCCTCAAGGACCGCATTTACACCATGTTTCCCAAATTGGCCCAACGCCGTAACCAGAGGGCTGGAACTTTATCGGGGGGGGAACGACAAATGTTGGCCATGGGTCGAGCTTTAATGTTAGACCCGGATTTGTTGCTTCTGGATGAACCGTCGGCGGCCCTATCGCCCATTTTGGTCAAGGACGTGTTTGCCCAAATTAAGGCGATTAATTCCACTGGTAAGGCGATTATTTTAGTAGAGCAAAATGCGAAACAAGCCTTGATGATGGCTGATCGGGGTTATGTGCTGGAAAATGGGCAGGATAAGTTGGAAGGGTCGGGGCAAAGTCTACTCCATGATCCTTTGGTGGGAGAACTTTATTTGGGGGCAGCGTATCACAAGTAAAGTTTTCGGGAGCGGCGGAGTTTAGACCAAATTTTTTGAATGATTGCTCAGTATTCGCAAAATCCCTAAAATCTCTCAACAAAACTTCCTCATTCTGGGAATAATGACTTTTTTTGCCCTGAACGATTAGTTGCCATTAATTAACTGCCAATTACTTTGCGTATTCTTTCCACCACCAATGTTTTACAAACCCCCACGGCGATCGCCTTGGGAAACTTTGATGGGGTCCATCGGGGGCATGGGGCGGTGTTGCGCCAAGTGATGGATTTTGCCCAAGGACTGGAATATGCCTTACATTCAGCGGTGGTTAGTTTTAATCCCCATCCCCGCAGTTTTTTCAGTGGGCGCACCCAACCTTTATTGACTCCTTTGCCAGAGAAATTGGAACAATTGACGGCGATCGGCATTGAACAATTGGTGTTGTTACCCTTTACGGAAAACCTAGCCAACCTTAGCCCCAGACAATTCGTCCAATCTATCTTAGTGGAGCAGTTGCAAGCCCAATTTATCAGCGTCGGCCAGGATTTTTGCTTTGGCCACCAACGGCAGGGCAATGTCCAGGATTTACAAAACCTCGGTCAAGAATTTGGCATCACAGTGGCGATCGCCCAGTTGGAGCAAACAGATACGGAAAGAGTTAGTAGTTCTCGCATTCGCCGGGCCCTAAAAGAAGGCAAGTTGGCCATGGCTAATCATTTGTTGGGAAGGCCCTATGCCCTGCGGGGGACGGTGGTGCAGGGACAACAATTGGGTCGTAAATTGGGCTTTCCCACCGCTAATCTTTGTTTGCCGGAGGATAAGCTCTGGCCCAAGTATGGAGTTTATGCGGGTTGGGTTCGTCTAGATGCCTTGGAAGTGCCCATACCAGCGGTGATTAACCTTGGCGATCGCCCCACGGTCAACGGCCAGGAAGCTTCAGCGGAAGTGCATCTACTGCAATGGTCGGGGGATTTATATGGCCAAGGCTTGGAGGTGGGTTTGACGCACTATCTCCGAGCCCAAACAAAATTCTCCGGCCTGGACCAATTAAAAAATCAGATCGGTCGGGATTGTCGTCAGGCAGAAAAGTTACTTAATCTGGATGGGGCTATGCCCTAACGGCCCTAATCTAGGCAAGGGGATCGGCACTGGGGGGATTCGGGGGAGCGGAAAGTAAATTCCTCAGACCCAAAGCGCCAAAGGCGGCAAAACCGATGGAGAGCATTAAACTGCTCAGTCCCACCCGTAAACCTTGTTTGAGAGCTTGGTTAGAGGCTTGGCTTTCCACTTTTTGTCGTTGCTCCGCCACCTGGGTTTCTAAATTAGTTTTGATTTCTTCCATTTTTGCCTTCAGGGCGGCCGGGTCTTTGGACATTTCCTGGAGACCTTTGAGTTCGTTGACCTGGCGCTCAATATTAGCTAACTGCTCTTGGTTGAGGGGGTTGCCATTCACCTGACCGGCGGCTAACAGTTGTTCCCCTTCTTTGATTTGTTGTTCCAATGCCTCTGGATTTTGGGAAAGGGCATCAAATTGTCTGAGGGCCCCTTCAACCTGCTGTTGACCCTGGCCAATCTGGGTTTCTAGTTGGGCCAACTCCGCTGTCTTAATTTGGTTCACATTGGTCAAATGTATGGGGATCAACAATAAAAAGACCAATCCCAGGGCGATCGCCAAAATATAAACAGGCATCCGCAAATCAAAACCACCTTTGGGGGCCACACCAGCGGTTTGCGCCATGGTATCCACCAAGTAACCAAGGGAAATCAACCCCACACCCAACATGGGCACTATGCCCCGGTCGACAATGCCCGTTATCGTCGTCAACTGCCACTGGGGATCAGCCATTTGCAGAGGGAAAATGAGGCTAATAAAATCCAGTAGGGCAATGAGGACAAAAATAACGCCAAACAACTTCAACGTCAGGGCGGTAAAGGCAGGGATGTTCATAGATTCCAGAGAGTAACGCAATATACTATACGCCATCTTAGCTAAGCACTTTCCTAGCATGGGGGGCAATTTTAGCGTTGGAGCCGCCTCCCATTGGAGGTTCAAACAAGATCCAAGATCAAAGTCAGATGGTCTAGATTAGATTAGGCGAATTAAGCCAACGTCCACCAAATTATTTTCCATTTTGCCATTGCCCATGAGTCTCCCCGCACCGGAAACCCCCCTTTACAACCATCCCCTACCGCAACTAGAACGCTGGCTCATGGCCCTGGGTTGTCAGCAAGATCGGGGCGATCGCCATTGTTGGATGCTTAAGCAGGGGGATTGGGATGCGGAACTGAGTTTGGACACGGAGGAAATAGTCATCTGCTACTTCCCCCAGCAACCCCAGCGCAAAGTGGTACGAAGCTTTAAATACTCCCTCAGTCGCCAAGATGTAGAGGCCGCGGTACTGGAAGGGCCTTAGGTATTTTACCGCAGGGAGATATGGTTTTCCCCCATCCCTTCAGCACAAACATCAAAAAGCAGTAACAACCCCCAGGAAATTGTCACTGCTTCAACCAAAAACATCGTTTCGGGAATCCTGGCGATCGCCAGTTATGGCTAGTGGGTTGGGGCTACTTTCCCCTAGTCGTCATAAATACGGCACTCGGCAGCGTCGGGGTTTTCGTCACAGAATTTTTCTAGAGGGGTTTGGGCCGGATGTTGTTGACGTTGGTGGGAGGCTTCCGCTTCTAGCTCTTCCACCGCATCCCAGGCTGCAGCACACTCCGCCGGAGAAGCTTCATCGGCACCGCAAACTTGTCTAGCGTTGGCTAGCTCCTGTTCGATTTTTTCTTGAATATTGCTCATAAAGTTTAACCGCCTACGATTATCTACAGAGAGTAAGGCTCATTCATGTTAGCGAATTTGGTTGGCTTTGGGTAGAAGAAACCACAACGGGAATATGCGGTTTTCCTCACTTTGCCAACCCCAACTTATCCCATGGGGGCCTGGGGGGCCACCGCCGGGGATAGTATTAAGAATTGTGAAAATAATCACAACAGTTTCCTAGGGGAAAGCATTGGGTCAACTAAACCAATCCCCAAGTTTAATTAAGTTTACTTTCGCTCATAGGTCAACCACCACCATGGACAAGCCACGTATCCTTTCTGGAGTTCAGCCCACAGGAAATCTGCACCTGGGTAACTATCTAGGAGCTATCCGTAGCTGGGTCGAGCAACAGCAACATTACGATAACTTTTTTTGTGTGGTGGACCTCCATGCCATCACGGTGCCCCATAACCACCAAACCTTAGCCCAGGATACCCTCATCATTGCGGCCCTATACCTCGCCTGTGGCATTGATTTGCAGCATTCCACCATTTTTGTCCAGTCCCATGTGGCGGCCCACAGTGAATTAGCCTGGTTGCTCAACTGCATCACTCCCCTCAATTGGCTAGAACGCATGATTCAATTTAAAGAAAAGGCGGTTAAACAGGGGGAAAACGTTAGCGTGGGTCTACTGGACTATCCCGTGCTTATGGCTGCGGATATTTTGCTTTATGACGCCGATAAGGTGCCAGTGGGGGAAGACCAAAAGCAACATTTGGAACTGACTCGGGATATTGTCATTCGCATTAACGACAAATTTGGCCGGGAAGATGCACCGGTGTTGAAATTACCGGAACCCCTGATTCGTAAAGAAGGTGCTAGAGTGATGAGCTTGGCCGATGGCACCAAAAAAATGTCTAAATCCGATGAGTCGGAACTGAGTCGCATTAATCTGTTGGATCCGCCGGAGGTAATTCAAAAGAAAATTAAAAAATGTAAGACCGATCCCCAGCGGGGTTTATGGTTTGACGATCCGGAACGCCCCGAATGTCACAACTTGCTGACTTTGTACACTCTGTTGAGTAATCAAACCAAGGCAGCGGTGGCTAAGGAATGTGCCGAGATGGGTTGGGGTCAATTCAAGCCCCTACTGACCGAAACGGCGATCGCCGCCCTGGAACCAATCCAAGCAAAATATGCGGAAATTTTGGCTGATCGGGGGGAATTAGACCGCATCATCCAAGCTGGTAACACTAAAGCTAGTCACACAGCCCACCAAACCTTGACTAGGGTGCGGGATGCCCTGGGGTTTTTAGCGCCCCCCACTAGTGCTTAGCATCGGGGCACCGGGGGCCGTGTTAAGATCGGGTTTGGGATGCGCCTTCACGGCCGAACATTTTCTGTGCAAACTTCCCGTAGCACGACGACCGCAATCGGACTCAGAAGTGGTCTGTAAACTATATTTCATGAGGAACAAACAATGGCAAAACGTCGTAATTTAAAGAAGGAAAAAGCTGAACGTAATCGTGCTTATGCCCGTCAGTTTCGCTCCGCCAGTCGCACCCAAAACCGCCGCTATTCCGGTGGTCAAAGGCAACAAAGTGACTCCAATGGCTCCAGCAATAACGGTGCCGCCAGCGACGTTTAACCTATTTTTAGCGCCCCTAATGGTGGCTGAAACTCTCCATAAAATAACGGCGATCGGTGGGTTTCGGCCCGCCGTTTGTTGTCTGTAAATTTGGCGAATCAACTCTAATTGGGGAGCGACTTGTTTTCCCTAAGAACGTGTTTGAAAAGCCCTCCTGCCCCCCAAGCTTGGGGGGAAACACAGTCAAAGTCCCCTAGTATTGCCAGAGCTTTAGTGAAGAGATTTAGGGGGCAAAATAAGACTTTACAAACGAGCCCTAAGACGAAGTTTTCGTCCTAAACCATTACTTTTTATTTCGGAGAACATTTATTTTTTGGCCATGGCTGAGTTAGACCGGGGTGGGGTAATTCAATGGCTAAAGCGCAATGTTTCCCCCCAACGGTTAGACCATATTTTGGGGGTTGAACAGACTGCAGTGCAATGGGCTCCCCTCCATGGGGTAGACCGGATCAAGGCTGGACAAGCAGGACTACTGCACGATTTAGCTAAGTTTTTCCCGCCGGCCAAACTATTGGCGATCGCCGAGGAGCATAATTTACCTCTCGATCCAATTTTGCAGGCCAGTCCCCATCTCATCCATGCTGATGTCAGTGCAATTGTCGCCGCAGAGGAATTTGGGGTTGGTGACCCAGATGTTTTGACTGCAATTCGTTGTCATACTTTGGGGGCGGTGCCCATGGATCCTTTGGCCTGCCTGATTTTTGTGGCTGATGCCCTGGAGCCCACTAGGGGCAATAGCTTGGAGCTAGAAAAACTACGTCAAGTGGCTCAACACAATCTCCACCAAGCAGTGCGTCTTACCTGTGAGCAAACCTTGACCTATTTAATCAAACATCACAAAGTTATCCATCCCCAGGTGATTTTGACCCGCAATTGGTCGTTACAAATGACAAAGTAGGCACAATATTGCCGGGGGTTCTGGCTACACTAGAAAAATACCTCCTAACCTATCCATCGTTTTTTGGAGTTGACAAAATTCTACATGACTGAAATTTCCCGCTTTGATGCATCTCCCCCCACTTTGACCGTTAATCCCACCGTTCCCGCTGATGCCCCCGCCACCGAACATTTGGTGTGGACCATTGCCCAAGCCGCCGAAGAACGCAAAGCCGGGGATTTGGTCATTCTCAAGGTTACGGATGTGTCCTATCTGGCGGATTATTTTGTCATCTCCACTGGATTTTCCCGCACCCAAGTCCGGGCGATCGCCGACAATATTGAAAAGCAAGTGGAACTTATCCATGGTCAACTCCCCACCCACACGGAGGGGAATAATGAAAGCATTTGGGTGTTACAGGATTTTGGTGATGTTCTCGTCCATACCTTCATGCCGGAGGAACGGGAATTTTATAAATTGGAAGCTTTTTGGGGCCATGCCCAGGAACAGACTTTGGCGGATATTGCCACTGCGATCGGTGTTGCCTACAATCCGCCCCCTTCCCCCTAACAGTTGCCTGGGCTGTGATTGATGTCCTGGTTAGGATTTCAGCAGTAAAAAAGTGATGCTTCCCAAACCGGCGATCGCCAGATAAGTCCAGCGGATCAACCTTGATGTGGGAGCCATCGCCAGGATGGTGAGTAGGAACACGTCCAGAAACACCCGGCTGTAGTTGAGGTAATAATTCAAAATGTAAAAGCTGGCCACCAGTAACAATCCCCCATAGAGACCACCGGCGTAGGTGAGGGTCTTAGGGGACTGTCTGGGTGGCCGGGTAAACCATACTAATAGAGCAAAAGTTAACCAAAGCAGACACCATAAATAGCCTTCGTAGACGTTGTTACCGTTGAGTCCCCCTTGCATTAAACTATGAAATTTTTCACAAATGCCCACCAACGGCCAGCCAAAGTTGCCGGTACCACTGCCGCCGGGTAACTGTCGCCCCTGGATATAGCCCAACCAGAGGATCATCGGCACTAAGCTGAGAAATAAGGCCCCAATTGATCGCCATTGCCGTTTTTTCACCAGGGTCAAAGCAATGGCCAGCCAGATAATTAGGGTCGTTTCCCTCGTTAATAATCCCCAAGCAAGGAGAAAGGGCACCAACCACCACTTTTTATTTTGATAGGGGGGAAAGATTGCTTGGCAGACCACTGCCCCCAAACTAAAAACACTGGCCAGTAAGTCCGCTGTGGAGAGAAATAACACCATCCACACCCCCGGAATTGCCAGCAGCGCCAAGGCTTGTGTTCCCAGATATTTCCCGTGTTGCAAATATATAGCCGTTAATCCTGTACAAACGGCGATCGCCAAAATGTTAATCAACATCAAAGCCCAGGGAATTAATACTGGATTGCCCAAACCTAGTAGGTAGCCCAGCAGGGGATAAAGAATGCGGCGATAACGATAACTGGGATGGTCTAAGGCAGCAATGGAACCGTCATTTTGCAAGCCCGGATCCAGGGCGATGGTCAAGAATTGCTGGCCGTCGTAACCCAATTCCCCTTGATAAATTAACGTTTCCGCCGGGTTCAACAACGGGGACAGGGGCAACACCGACCCAATGCGGAAAAATCCCGTGATCTGGCCGTCAAATTTAGCCCAATAAAAATAGCTCGCCACGGCGATCGCCAGCCCCAAGGCCACCAACATCGGCCCAAAGGGAAATTTAGTTTTATGACTGACCTGGGGAGAAATATTGTCCACGGCGATCGGGTTGGGATAGTAACGGCAACAGCCAGAGTTAATTAGTTTCCCCATTGCTTTACAGAAGGAGAACCAAGGCCGATAGCCTCTGATGCTATGCTAGATCGAGTCTATTTTTAACAATATTTTTTAAGTTTCATGACTGTTTCGACCTCTGCTCCCACAGTTCGGATAGGCTCACGGAAAAGCCAACTAGCCCTCGTGCAAACCTATTGGGTGCAGGAAGAATTACAAAAGCACTTCCCCGATCGCCAATTTGATGTCGAAACCATGAATACCCAAGGGGACATTGTCTTGGACGTGGCCCTGGCCAAAATTGGTGATAAAGGACTGTTCACCAAGGAATTGGAAGACGGCATGCTGGCCAAAAGAACCGACTTAGCCGTCCATTCCCTCAAGGATTTGCCCACCAATTTACCAGCGGGCTTGATGCTCGGTTGCGTTACCAAAAGGGTTAACCCCGCCGATGCTTTGGTTCTCAACGCCAAACACCAAGGCAAAGACCTGGCTTCCCTGCCGGAAGGGGCTGTAATTGGAACTTCTTCCCTCCGCCGCCTGGCCCAACTGCGGTACCACTTTCCCCATTTAACTTTTAAGGATGTGCGGGGCAACGTTAATACCCGTTTGGCCAAATTAGATAGCAATGAGTACGATGCCATCATTTTGGCCGCCGCTGGTCTGGAGCGCTTAGACATGGCCAATCGCATTGATCAACTCATTCCCCCGGAAATTTCCCTCCATGCGGTGGGTCAGGGGGCCCTGGGTATTGAATGTCGGGACGGCGATGGGGAAATTCTCAGCCTCCTAAAAGTTTTGGAAGACGAAGATAGTCGGGATCGTTGCTTAGCGGAACGGGCCTTTCTGCGCCAATTGGAAGGGGGTTGCCAAGTGCCGATTGGTGTTAATACCCATTTAGACGGAGATAATCTGACTCTCACCGGCATGGTAGCCAGTTTGGATGGCCAAAGGTTGATTAAGGATGCCCTCAGTGCCCCCCGGAACGAAGCGGAAAAATTGGGACAGGATCTTGCACTCAAACTCCGGGAACAGGGAGCAGGAGAAATTCTAGCGGAAATCTTGGCAGAAGTCGGACGAGGATAGGCGATCTAACCTTGGCTGGAGGGTGAGCCTGTAAACTTGGAGAAACAAAGTTGCCCGTTGTTGATGGGGGGATACACCCTCACCTTTATTAACGGCAACATCTTCGGTGACGAGATACTTGTCCTTACTCTTCCCGGTCAAGCACCATGGTTAATTCTGATCGTCAAGAACGATTAGCCCAATTAAAAAACCAATATCCCCAAAAGTTTGCATCCAACAGTGAAATTTTTAGCCATATTCACCGGGGTGATCGCCTATTTATCAGCACGGCCTGTGGTGAACCTCAATACCTGGTGCAGGAGTTGGTTAACTATGTACAAGCCCATCCCAAATCCTTATTTGATGCGGAAGTGCTCCAGGTCTGGACCCTCGGTTTAGCGCCCTATACCGATAGCAAATTTGCCAAAAACTTCCGCCATAATTCCTTTTTCATCGGCCACCACACCCGTAGCGCCGTTAATGAAGGCCTAGCAGACTATACCCCCATTTTTCTTTCCCAAGTACCGGGATTATTTGAGCAGGGATTTGTGCCCATCGACGTGGCCCTAATTCAAACTTCCTATCCCGATGACCATGGCTATGTCAATTTGGGGGTGAGTGTGGATATTGTCAAAGCGGCAGTGGAGCAGGCGTCTTTAGTCATTGCCCAAATGAACAGCAAAGTGCCAAGAATCCATGGGGATGGGTTCATTGCCCTGGAAAAATTGGACTATATCATTGCCCATGATGAACCGCTGTTGGAATATCAAATGGAGCGGGACAATATTCTCGCCGGACGCATTGGTAAATATGTCGCCAGTCTAATCCAGGACGGGGACACCATTCAGGTGGGTTATGGCAGTATTCCCGATGCAATGTTGAGTTATTTAAGTAACAAAAAAAATTTGGGGGTGCATACGGAATTAATTTCCGATGGGCTGGTGCAACTGCTTAAAAGTGGGGCGGTAAATAATAGTCAAAAAACGAGAAATCGGGGCAAAGTGGTGGCAACTTTTTGCATGGGTAGTAGGGATACCTACGACTATTTAAACGATAATCCCGCTGTGGAATTTCGCACCGTTGATTACACCAATCATCCCATTACCATTGCCAACCACAACAATATGGTGGCCATCAATAGTGCCCTAGAAATTGATTTGACAGGACAATCCACCGCCGAATCCCTGGGCAGCAATTTTTACAGTGGCATCGGTGGCCAAGCAGATTTTATGCGGGGAGCAGTAATGGCCAAAGGGGGGCGTACCATTTTAGCTCTGGAATCCACCGCCGAAAATGACACCATTTCCCGCATTGTGCCTTTTCTCCGGGAAGGGGTGGGCATTACCCTTAATCGGGGGGACATTCATTACGTGGTCACAGAGTATGGCATTGCCTATCTCCATGGTAAAAATATTCGGGAACGGGCCATGCAGTTAACGGCGATCGCCCATCCCAAATTTCGTCCTTGGTTAATTGAGCAGGCGAAAAAGCATCATTTAATTTATGCTGACCAGGCTTTTATTACCGGGCAACAAGGGGAGTATCCTGAACATCTGGAAACCTATCGCACCACCCGCACCGGGTTGGAATTATGGCTTAGACCAGTGAAATTTAACGATGAACCTAACTTAAAAAATTTCTTTTATGCCCTTTCCGATGAAAGTTTGGTGCGACGTTTTATGTCGGTACGTACTGATATGCCCCACCAGAGATTACAACAATTTTCGGTGATTAACTACAACGAAGAAATAATTATTCTGGCGATTGTCAAACAACAACATCAAGAGGTCATTGTCGGAGTCGGTCAGTATGCCCTTAACGAAGATAGCCACACAGCGGAAGTAGCCTTTGTTGTGCGGGATGACTACCACAAACAGGGCATTGGTACTTTATTGTTGAATTATTTGACCCAATTGGCCAAAAAACAAGGTTTACTTGGTTTTACCGCCGATGTTTTGCTGGAAAATCGGGCCATGTTGCACCTATTCGAGAAAATGAACTTTCGCCTAGAACGCCGTATGAGTGAAGGGGTTTATGCATTAAAAATGTTTTTCAATTAGCAGATTTGATCGTCATTCCAACGTCTTCAGCTAGTTTTATTTTTACTGTCTCACTGTTGGCCACCCTTTTGACCTGATTAATCCTGAAATCCACCATAAATCGGGCTAAACTGAATGGCAAAGTCATTTAGGAGTGAATAGAAATCGATATTCTTTAATCTTTTTCTCAAAATTATCAGTGTATTGGCTATGTTGGGTGTGATCACAACCCCCATGGCCATTATGGCTGGATAAACTCTTCCTTCTAAAACCTGTTCGATTCATAAATGGGTAATGCAGGGGAATATTTTTTCGGTTTTGTATCCAGCCTATGAAATATTAGCATTTTTTTACCACTCTTGATCACAGGGGCTTTTTTGCAAAACGCAACTTTTTAAGCTAGAGATGTACTAGATTGATGATAGAGGTCATGAAATCTTTCTTGGCTTTTTAAATACGTCTTTAGATCTACTGGATTTGCTTCATAAAACTTTACTAAATTATAATTTATTCCTTTGGAAAAAGAGTTACTAATTAGGTATGTGGGGCAATGAAAAAGAGTAATTTGTAATGGTTAATACTCAATTGCGGATCAGGTTCTCCGGGGAAACAGTTTTAGTGAATTTTTCTGGATAAAACCATTACTAGCTATGTTGAGGCTATTTAAATTATGACTAGTTCCCTATATTTGAGCACCACCGAAGCCCGCAGTGGTAAATCCCTGGTGGTATTGGGTATTTTAGACTTAATTCTCAAAAAAACTACCCGTATTGCCTATTTTCGTCCCATTATCCAAGACCCAGTTAATGGCAAACATGATAACAATATTGTTCTGGTGCTGGAAAATTTTCGTCTCCAACAAACCTATACTGATTCCTTTGGTTTGTATTTCTACGAAGCGGTAAGTTTAGCCTCAGATGGGGCCATTGATCAGGTATTAGACCGAATTTTGGCTAAATATCGCCATTTGGCGGATCAGGTAGATTTTATCCTCTGTGAAGGCTCGGATTATTTGGGGGAGGAGTCGGCTTTTGAGTTTAACCTCAATACCATGATCGCCAAGATGTTGAACTGTCCCATTTTGCTATTGGGTAATGCCATGGGTAACACCATTGCCGATAGTTTGCAGCCCATTGATATGGCCCTGAATTCCTATGAAGAGGAGTCTTGTCAGGTAGTGGGAGTAATTATTAACCGAGTCCAGCCGGAATTAGCTACAGAAATTCAAGCCCAACTGGAACAGCATTATGGCGATCTCCCGATGGTATTGGGCACTATTCCCCAGGACAGCATGCTGAAAAGCCTACGTCTGAGGGAAATTGTCACCGGTTTAAATGCTCAAGTGCTGAGCGGTGCGGATTTGCTCGATAACTTGGTTTATCAGCACTTGGTGGTAGCTATGCACATTTCCCATGCCCTCCATTGGTTGCACGAAAAAAATACTTTAATTATCACCCCTGGCGATCGGGGAGACATTATTTTGGGGGCGATGCAGGCCCACCGCTCCCTCAACTACCCCAGCATTGCCGGTATTTTGCTCACCGCGGACTACCATCCCGAACCGGCCATTATGAAATTAATTGAGGGCTTACCCGATGCCCCTCCTCTATTGCTAACCAGCACCCACACCCACGAAACTTCTTCCCGTTTAGAAGCTCTCCACCCCGCCCTAAGCCCCACTGATAACTATAAAATTCGCCACAGCATTGCCCTGTTTCAACGACAAATTGATGGAGAAAAATTACTCAATTATCTCAAAACGATCCGCAGTCAGGGCATTACTCCCAAACTCTTTCTCTACAATCTAGTTCAGGCAGCCACCGCCACCCAACGACACATTGTTCTCCCAGAAGGGGAAGAAGTCCGCATTCTCAAAGCCGCCGCCAGTTTAATTAACCATGGCATTGTCCGTTTGACTTTACTCGGAAACATTGAGGCGATCGAGCAAACGGTGAAAATTCATCACATTGGCCTGGATTTGGGCAACGTTCGCCTCATTGACCCCAAAACTAGCCCTGATCGGGAACGCTACGCCGAAACCTATTACCAGCTACGTAAACATAAGGGCGTAACCCTGGCCATGGCCAGGGATACCCTCACTGATATTTCCTATTTCGGTACCATGATGGTGCATTTGGGGGAAGCAGATGGCATGGTTTCTGGCTCCGTCAATACCACCCAACATACGGTGCGCCCTGCTTTACAAATCATTAAAACCCAGCCAGGTTTTTCCCTAGTTTCTTCAGTCTTTTTTATGTGTTTGGACGACCGGGTTTTGGTGTATGGAGATTGTGCTGTTAACCCCGACCCCAATGCGGAACAGTTAGCAGAAATTGCCCTTACTTCTGCCGCTACGGCCAAGAATTTTGACATTGAGCCCAGGGTAGCCCTATTGTCCTATTCCTCTGGTTCTTCTGGACAGGGGGCGGATGTGGAAAAAGTTCGTCAAGCCACGGCGATCGCCAAGGAAAGGGAACCGGATTTAGCGCTGGAAGGCCCCATTCAGTATGATGCGGCAGTAGATTCCACAGTGGCGGCCCAGAAAATGCCAGGGTCGGCAGTGGCCGGTAAAGCAACGGTGTTTATTTTTCCCGATTTAAATACGGGGAATAATACCTATAAAGCAGTGCAGAGAGAAACAAAGGCGATTGCCATTGGCCCCATTTTACAGGGATTAAATAAACCAGTTAATGATCTAAGTCGGGGGTGTTTGGTGGAGGATATTATCAATACGGTGGTAATTACGGCTCTACAAGTTAAATAATTTTACTTATTACCAGCTAAGTTTTCCCCTTAAAATTTGTTTGTAAACTGGCAATTTTACTGTTAAAGCTGTTCACTAAAGCTCTGCAAATAGCAAATTTTTTTCTCTGATTTATCACCAAAATTAAGGAAATAAGAGGGGAATTTTAACATTAATATTGTTCCCTAATCTACCAATAGTTAGGCTGAAAATTGGCATCATTTAAAATTACCAATGTGTCCCCCGACGGAGCTAACACAAACAGGCCTTTACCATAGGCATAGTTAACCACCTCTTGACTTAACACCATGGCGGCCACTGCGCCTAAAGCTTTGACATCGCGGTAACGGGGCATAAACTGTTTGAATTTACCCAATCGCTCCAGATGCTCATCCACATCCTTTTCCGTTAACTTACTTTTTACTTCAATTAAAATGGCTTGGGTTTCATTGACTACTAACAGGTCAATTTCTAATCCTCCATCTTCCCGTTGTACCGATACGCCAGGATGAAATTCATGGACGTCAATGCCTCTATCCTGAAACAGGCCCACTACAGCGGGTCTAACTTGCCATTCCACAAATTCCCCTAACCGATTACTGAGTTTACCCACATTCTTGCTAACTCGTTTGATGTAACGCTCTGTCTCTTGGAAACGGCGTTCTGTCTCTTGAAAGCGGCGATCAAGCTCTTGGCCTTGTTCCTTAAAGAGGCGCTCGGTCTCACGCAAATTTTGCTGGGTCTGTTTTTGGGAGGCGGCAAGTTCAGCTAATATTTGCCAGACGTCATCGGCAGTGGTGGCCATGGTAGTAGGAGGGACTAAAACTAGGGAGATAGTCTATTTTAACCCTCCGAACAAATCGTCAAGCCATCAACTCCGCCATGCCTAAAAACTTGACCCCCTCTGGACTGACCTCAAAGCGGCAGGGCATCACCTCCACCCCAGCGGCGATCGCCTGACGGAATAGTTCCCCATAACGGCGATCGTAGGCATCCCCAGGGGAGAAATGAGTACAATCCCCCCGATTGATAAAGTAAAGCATCACCGCCCGGGCGGTGGGGAGAATATCTATCAACTCCTGGAGATGTTTTTGCCCCCTAGTGGTTTCTGTATCGGGAAATAGAGCCAATTTTTCTTGGGCTAGGGTGGTATTTTTTACTTCTACATAAATAGATTTTTGTTCTGGCTTAGTAAGCAAAAAGTCAATGCGACTTTTTTTATCCTTACCATAGGCAACTTCGGGTTTAAAGGCATCGTAGCTATTTGTTAAATTGGGAAAAATTTTATCAGCGAAAGCTTGCTTGATGACCCGATTAGGTAAACCGGTATTTACCCCAACCCAGGTACCATCAATTTCGATGATTTCCCAGGTATAGGCCAATTTACGTTGGGGATTATCACTCTTAGAGAGATAAACTTTCGCTCCAACTTGGCACACCCCTGTCATCGGTCCAGTGTTAGGACAATGGGCTGTAACTATCTCACCGTTATCCAACTCCACATCAGCCAAAAAACGCTTGTAACGTTTTACCAAAATGCCGGCAATTAAGGGCGGATAGGGATAGAAAAAGTCCATTAATTTTGTTTAATTACGCCCAGTTATGAGATCGTCTGCAAAAAGTTTTCCAACTAAATTGGTTCCAAAGCTTCAGCGGCGGGAGAAGCCTGGATTACTAAGCTACCATTTTGCTGGGCCAACCACTGTTGATAGTCTGCCAATAGTTGTCCTTGGAGTCGTTGTTTGATGCGGGCTAAAACTCCCCGCAATAGACCATTAGCCGCCATTTCTAGCAAAGGTTTTGGGGTCAACCACAGCGCCTGGGGTAAATCTACACCCACCTGCAAATCCGCTTTGCCCTGAAGGAGGGTATGGCCATCTTGGCGATAGGGAGCCAAACGACCTTTTAATTGCAAACTAAAGCGATGATTAATGTAGTCAATGCCCCGGATTTCACAACTTTCCGATTCTAAAAATACCGTGCCGGTGGCATTGGACCACACTTTAAGCACAACTGTGGGTTGAAAATGATAAATATCTAAAAAGTTGAGCGGCCGCATTTTCAATCTAAACCGATCGCCTGGTAACACTTCCATCAATTTCGGGTCGGCGATCGTCTGAACGAGGCGTTGAGGTTGACGCAGATAGTGTTGCAAACTGGGCAGGGGGTCAGACTGCTGAAGTTGTAACTGTTCGGTGGCGGCAAAGGTGACTCGCATAGTTTATTGTTATCTCTTTTATTCCGAGGGTGAGGTTTGCTGAAAAGGACAATTGTTAAAATTTTTTACATTTCTTAAAAATGCTGGTAGGGATTATACGGTTTTTAGGGCATCGATCTGGGGAAAACCAGAAGAAATGTAATGAAAGTTAGCTTTTCTTTAGCTAGCTAAGTATTCTTGGATCATGGACTTGCGTTTGCGCAATTTATTCAAGGCTTCCCGTTCAATCTGCCGTACCCGTTCCCGACTGATGCTTAGCATGGAGCCGATGCTTGCCAGGGTGAGGGGTTGGCCATCATTAAGACCAAAGCGAAGAATTAAAACTTCCCGTTGTTGGGGCGTTAATTCCGCCATCAGGCTATCGAGATCCAACTGTAGGGAGGCATAGGTGGCAAAATCCTCCGGCAAAGGACCGTCATCTTCCAACAAATCCCCCAACTCCGTATCTTGATTGTCCCCTACCCTTAGATCCAAGGAAAGGGGATGGCGGGAGCGTTCCAAATATTCCCGTACTTGTTTGGGCGTTAACTCTAAATGTTCCGCCAATTCCGCAATGGAAGCGGCCCGGCCTTTTTCCTGGGAAAGTTGACGTTGGGCTTTTTTAATTTTGTTTAACTTTTCCGTAATGTGGATCGGTAGACGAATAGTGCGGCTCTTCTCGGCGATCGCCCGGGTAATGGCCTGGCGGATCCACCAATAGGCATAGGTAGAGAATCGATAGCCTTTGGTAGGGTCAAATTTTTCCACCCCCCGTTGCATACCAATGGTGCCTTCCTGGATGAGGTCGAGTAAATCTAGATTGCGCTTGAGATATTTTTTGGCGACGGATACTACCAGTCGGAGATTAGCCTCCACCATTTTGCGCTTGGCCCTTTCCCCTTCTTTGATCGTTTTCTCTAATTCTTGAATGGACAAATCGGCAGCCTTGGCCCACTCGCTGGGGGAAACTGGCTCGCCATCCTTGCCTTCGGCTAAAGACTTCTTGATTTCGTTGAGACTAACAACCTGTTGAATTTGCTTAGCGTAAACAATCTCTTCTTCATGGGTGAGCAGGGGCACACGACCAATTTCTCTGAGATAGGCACGGACGGAATCGGGGCTGGTTCTGGCAGTCATCTTGGATTAAGGATTGCAGTGGGAGAATCGCAGTGGTAGACCAATAAACCCAGGGAACGCCACGTTAGTAATATCCGAGACGGACTGGGCTAAGTAAATGACGGATAATGCCTGTCCGATGGGGGCGTTTGGGCCAAATTGGAAACTGAAGATTTATGGAGGGAATGACTGGGATCAATCCACTAATAATACTAAACAATTCTTTAAGTTTTGTAAAGTTTTTTGTGAAGTGTATACTCAATCAAGGGCGATCGCCAGGGATCAGGAAGCAATCAAAACAGGAAAATCTGCCTCGGAAAGCTTGATTAATCTGGGTTTAGAAGTTTTTAAGCTTAATTATGAGAGAACTTCACAATTACTGAAAATAAGGCCGCCAAATAACCTCAGACTAGCGCAAGCCCAAATATTTATGGGTTTGCATGCTCAAGCGCCATTGGGGGTGGGAGAGAATATAGTCAAAAATTCTTTCATTAGCCGTTTCGGTGCCCCATTCAGCCTGGAGATAGAGGGGGATATCTACCTTGACCTTGGTTGCGGCCATTTCCGCCCAGCTAAAATCTTCCTCCTGGCTAATAATCACTTTTAATTCGTTGGCTAGGGAGTAAATTTCTGCCTGGGGTAGTTTATAGGGTTTGGGGGATAGGGTAATCCAGTCAAATTGACCCGTTAGTGGATAAGCGCCAGAAGTTTCCAAATGGAGACGTAAACCTTGGTTTTTCAGGGCTTGGCATAGGGATTGGAGGTTATGTATGAGGGGTTCTCCCCCCGTAATCACCACAAAGCTAGGTTTAGCTGTAACCGCCTGTTGCACCAGTTCTGTCACAGTTTTTCGGGGATGATGTTGGGTAGGCCAGGTTTCCTTTTGGTCACACCAAGGGCAATGAACATCGCAACCCCCAAGGCGAATAAAAAAAGCATTAGCTCCAGCCCAAGCCCCCTCTCCCTGTAGGGAATGGAAAGTTTCCGCAATAGGATAGGTCACACTTAACGATCCAGAGATAGGGCTCATACTTTACATCGCTTCAAAACTAACTTTTCACTAAAATTCCCCAATTTCCCACGGTGGAGGATTGTTTTCACCCCAGTCCAGCGTTTGCCCCAGTTTGAGTGAAGAGATTTAGGGGAAAGATTGGGTCAGCCGACAATTAACCAACAGTTACCAAACTACTAAACCAACGCCAAACAACAGGCACGGAAATCTTCTCCTCGTTCTTCAAAGCTATTATATTGGTCGAAACTGGCACAGGCTGGCGAGAGCAACACTGCAGTGGCCCCATTGGTGCCCGCCAATTCCAATCCCCGCTGAACAGCATTGCCCATGGTTTCCACTATTTCATAATTTCCATAGCCCACTGCCTTGAGTCGGGCGGCAAAGTTGGGGGCTGTATCCCCAATCAGCAGTACTGCCACTGCTTTTTGTTTAATTTGGGCTAACCAAGCCTGGTCGTCCCCTTCTTTGGCTTCCCCTCCGGCAATCAGAATGGTGGGGCCTTTCATGGAAGATAGGCCCACTTCCGCCGCGTCATAGTTAGTTGCCTTACTGTCATTGATAAATTGCACTCCATTGACGGTGCAAATGGGTTCTAAGCGGTGGGCCACTCCGGTGAAACTTAACAGGGTTTCTGTAATTGCTTTTTTGTCTATGCCAGCTAAGCGAGCAGCGGCGATCGCCATTAGCAAATTTTGTTGGTTATGTTGCCCAGGCATTTTGAATAAATTAATCGGGGCAATCAATTCCCCAAAGGCATTGACCCAATTGTCCTGCAGGTAAACCCCCTGTTTGGGGTCACAAAGACCGGCCAGATGATTAGCTCCCTGGGTACTGATCCAATGGGCTTGGGGATATAAACCGGGGCCATGGCCATAGAGGTGGGGATCATCACCGTTGAGCACCTGAATGGTAGACCGAGAAAGCAAACTAGCTTTGATGTTGAAATAATTTTCTAAGGTTTTGTGGCGGTTGAGGTGATCGGGGGTAAAGGTGGTCCAGAGACCAATTTGGGGCGCTAGGGTGGGGGAAGATTCAATTTGGTAACTACTGATCTCGGCCACAATCCAATCGTAGTTTTGATTTTGTAGCACCAACTCACAGGCCGCATAGCCAATGTTGCCGCAGGCTGGTGCCCTTAGACCCGCTTTTTGGAAAATGGCATGAACCAAGGATGTGGTGGTGGTTTTACCATTGGTGCCCGTGATCCCCAACCAGGGCACGGCGTGGAGATACTGCCAAGCTAGTTCCAATTCTCCCATCACCTCCACCCCTTTTTGCCGGGCGGCCACCAACAGAAGCATGTCCCAAGTTACCCCGGGGCTAACCACAATGCGTTCGGGCCAAGTCGTCATGGTTGGCTCCAGGCGATCACCTAACTTTAGACTAATGCCCTCCTGGATTAGGGTTTGTCCCATGGCCCGCAGTTTTTCACTATCCGCCTGGTCGAATACCGTTACTTCCCAGCCATCCCGATGCAAAACTCGAGCTGCGGCAATACCGGAACGTCCTAACCCAATTACACAAGCCTGGGGCATATAATTTGACTTTACTGTGGAAAACTAACGAATGGGGGTGACGGGTCCAAAAGGAATCCCGCTGGCATCGATGTCGCACCATTGTAGCTTTGAGGGGGATTGTCGCCAACCAACCCAGACTATTCCGTAGGGAAATTTAAATGATTTTGGGGTATTTTAAGCTGATTTTAACTTTGGTTCAGCTTTATACCAGGGCAGCCGAGTTTTGGCTTTCTGTTTCTGAAGTCCAGCCTAAATATCTCGCTAAACCTTCCTCCGGCCCCACCACGGAAAGGTAGGGTTCCGCCAAATAGGTTTGGGCCACCCGTTGGGCATCTGTCGCTGTCACAGCTTTAACGTATTCTTGAAATTCGCTGTCAAAACCCAAACCTAAACCGAGGGTTTCATACCAGCCAAATAGATGGGCTATTTCTCCATTGGTTTGTTTCCCCAGGGCATACTGGCCTAACAGTTTGTTTTTGGCCGCTGTGATTTCCTCTTCCTCCAACGCCTGGGCACATAATCGCTCCGTTTCCGCTCGCAGGCCGGCAATGGCGATCGCCGTATTTTCCGGGGCAGTGCCCATATAGGTGACAAATTGGGAAGACCCTAACCGGGTAGGGTAAAAGGCCGAAACATCGTAGGCTAAACCCCGTTTTTCCCTCAGTTCCACAAATAAACGACTAGAGAGACCATTGCCTAGGTAAGTGCTGAGTAATTTTAGCGGTGCATAGTCTTCATGCTTAACGCCGACCCCTAGATAACCCAGAAGTACTACTGATTGCTGGGTCGCCTGGGGGGTGAGATGTTCCTGGGGGGAAACATTTAGCGGCGTTAGAATCGGGCAAAAGATCGATTGCTCGGGAATAGCCCAATCCCCAAAGCTAGTTTCTACCCAATCCCTGGCCTGGGCTTGAGTTAACCGTCCCGCCAAGCTGATCACCAAATTGTCGGGGCGAAAATAGGCTTGATGATATTCCCACAGATCCTGGGCCGTAAAATGGGGCACCACTTCCTCACTACCCAAAATGGAGTAACCATAGGGGTGGTTGGGATACATGGATTGGCGTAGTTGGTGGAAAGCGACGTTGAAGGGTTGTTCCCGCTGGGACTGAATTGCCTGGACAATTAGGCGTTTTTCCAGTTCAATTTCCCCCACGTCAAAGGTGGGATAACGCAAAATTTCCGCCGCTAAATTGAGGATGACCGGAAAATCAGCGGTGACAGTTTTTAAACTCAAAGCCCAATAATCGCTGGCCGCATCAGCCCCGAGGTGGGCCCCCAGGCATTCCACAAATTCAGCAATGGCCAAAGCCGAGCGCCTTTTAGTGCCCTTCGTGATCACTGTGGCCATGAGATGGGAAAGCCCCACTTTTTGGGGAGAGTCCCAACAGGCCCCTGCTTGCTTGAGAAAAATCCTTCCTGCCACTAAGTCTGCGGCGGGATTTTCTGTACAGATGAGGGTGATGCCGTTGTCGAGAATGAGACGATGGATGGACTGATGATTGCGCATAGATTGCCAAGGCTAGGATTAGGCCGCTTCTAGGAGTACCAAGGCATAGGCCTCGGTGGATAGGTAACGCTGGGCTAAGGTTTGTAGGGCCTCGGGCCGATACTGACCGACGATCCGGGGATAGGCGATCGCCAACTCAGCGGTGGCCAAGGTTTGGTAATAACCGTAAAGGCCGGCTAGTTGGGCAGGAGTTTCGGTGGAAAAAATAAACTCATTACAGAGTAAACGTTGGGCCCTGGCCAATTCCCTAGCACTAATGGGGGTGGTTTGTAGAACCTGGATAGCGGCACAAATCTCCCTTTCCACCGTTTCTGCCTGGGCTGAGGTCAGATAGGCATTGATGGTGAATAAACTGGCCTCTTTTTGCAGGGAAAAACAACTCTGGATGTCAAACACCAGCCCCAGTTCTTCCCGTAGGCGTTGCACCAACCGGGCGCAATGACTACCGGCCAACACCATGGCCAATAAATCCAAACCAATATTGTCCTGGAGGCGGTCAATGCCTGGGCCATTCCAACCCATGGTCAAACGACTGGGCCCCAATTCTGGTATGCGGAGGGTTTCCCGTTTAACGGTCTGGATTGGGTGATTTGCCGATGGGGTTGTGGGGGGACATTCTGAGCGTACGCAAAAATGGCCAAAAACATCTTCAATGTAGGCGATCGCCGCTTGCTCTCGGATATCCCCCACCATCACCACAGTAATATTTTCCGGCTGGTAATGGGTGCGGTGGAAACAACGCAACTGATTGGCAGTATAGTTTTGTACGGCAATGGCGTCCCCCAGCACGGAGCGGCCATAGGCATGGCGGGGATGGAGTAGTTGACAGAGAGCTTGAAATCCAAGCCAATCAGGGTCATCTTCACTGCCACGAATTTCCTCTAGCACCACTTCCCGCTCATAAAAGAGACATTCTTCTGGCACCTCTGCCTGCAAAAGAATTTCCGCTAGGTAGGGCAACGTTCTGGGCAAATAATCCGCCGCAGTGGTGAGGTAAAAATGGGCATAATCATGGCTAGTGGCGGCGTTGGCCATGCCCCCATTGTATTCAATTACCTGGTCGAAGGCCCCCGGTGGGACCCGTTTAGTCCCCTTGAAAATCATGTGTTCTAATAAATGGGCTACCCCAGGCCAAGCATCCGGCTCGGCGATCGCCCCGGCTCGCACCCACACATCCACCACCGCCACGGGAACGGAGGGCAAGTCCTGGTGAATCAGGGTCAACCCCCGGTCAAAGGTGAAAATTTTGGCCGGAAAGTTTGGTTTGGTTGGGCATGGTTGCACAGACACAAGGCTCATATCCATTGGGGTCTATGACTTCTATCCTAGGTGATCGCCGCCTTAACCGTTGGTTAACCGCCCTAATTTGTAGAATTTTCGTGACAAGGACACCAATTAGTGGAGTAGGATATCGTTCTTTAGTTTATAAAGACCAATCAAATCATCCTAAAAAAGCGAGGAAAATCCGTGCTAGGGTTGGGAACTGAGTTCAGTTGGTTCCAGCGGATAACAGCCAGTGGAGGTAACGGGGAAAAGCTGGTGCAAAGCCAATACTGTCCCGCAACTGTGATGGGCCCAGTCGCCCTAAGTCAGGATGCCCGCCAACCATTACCCCTTCTTTTAATCAAATCTGCGAGGTACAGATTGTGAATGTTACAGGTTTATCTAATTTACTGACTTCCCCCCGGATAATAGCGCATCATCCCTTTGGGGGGACTACGCCGGATAATTTCTTCGAAGGTTTTCTTTCTGGATTAGGGCACCCCGTCATCGGCTTAGACCATCTTGCCTTTGTCATTGCCGTGGGCCTCATTGCCGCTGGATTGCGCCATGGTTGGCTGATGCCCCTCATTTTTATCACCACGGCGATCGCCGGCACAAGGCTGCATTTAATTGGCACCGATCTTCCCCAACCAGAATTGGTTATTGCCGGTTCCGTCCTCCTATTTGGCCTACTCTTGGCGATCGGTCGTCCCCTATCATCCCCCGTGGTAATGGTTTTAGCCGCCATAGCCGGTGCGTTCCATGGTTATGCCTACGGAGAAGCTATTGTGGGGGCGCAAATGAATCCCATTGCGGCTTACCTGTTCGGTTTTTCTCTCACTCAACTGGCGATCGCCATGGGAGCCTACACTTTGGCCAAGGGCTGGTATGAAAACCAAGAAGCCTTGCTCAATCTGAGATTTATTGGCTTTCTGCTAGCAGGGGTAGGACTAGCCTTCACCTCCGGCGCCTTGTTGGGGTAATTGGTTGTGGGATAATTTAGGTTGCCTACAGTTTTTTGCTAAAAACTAAACTTTCCCATGGTAACCGTTTCCCTGCCGACCCCTGTCCAGCCCGAGTTCGACACCACCATCCATCGCCGCAAAACCCGTCCTGTGCCCGTGGGGCCAGTTACCATTGGCGGCGGTCATCCCGTGGTGGTGCAATCCATGATCAATGAAGACACCCTGGATGTGGATGGTTCCGTGGCCGGTATTCGTCGCCTCCATGAAATTGGTTGTGAAATTGTCCGGGTAACGGTGCCCAGCATGGCCCACGCCAAAGCCCTAGCAGATATTAAACAAAAGCTCGAGAGTACCTATCAAAGAGTGCCCCTGGTGGCGGACGTACACCACAACGGCATGAAAATTGCCCTAGAAGTGGCCAAACACGTCGATAAGGTGCGTATTAACCCAGGCTTATACGTTTTTGAAAAGCCCGATGCCCAACGGGAAGGCTACAGCGACCAAGAATTTGCTGACATTGGTGACAAAATTCGCGAAACATTGGAGCCCCTAGTGGTTTCCCTACGGGATCAGGGGAAATCCATGCGCATTGGCGTTAATCATGGTTCCCTTTCGGAGAGGATGCTCTTTACCTATGGGGATACTCCAGAGGGCATGGTGCAATCGGCCCTAGAATTTATCAAAATTTGTGAATCCTTAGATTTCCGTAATCTGGTCATTTCCATGAAAGCTTCCCGGGTGCCGGTGATGTTGGCGGCCTATCGTCTCATGGTCAAGCGCATGGATGAATTGGGGATGGATTATCCCCTCCATTTGGGAGTCACCGAAGCTGGGGATGGGGAATATGGCCGGATTAAATCCACCGCTGGTATTGCTACCCTGTTAGCCGATGGCATTGGCGACACCATCCGAGTTTCCCTCACTGAAGCCCCCGAAAAAGAAATTCCCGTTTGTTACAGCATTCTCCAGGCTTTGGGTTTACGAAAAACCATGGTGGAATATGTGGCCTGTCCTTCCTGTGGGCGCACCCTGTTCAATTTAGAAGATGTGTTGCACGAGGTACGGGAAGCCACCAAGCACCTCACAGGGTTGGACATTGCCGTCATGGGATGCATTGTTAACGGTCCTGGGGAAATGGCCGATGCCGACTATGGCTATGTGGGTAAACAAGCTGGTTACATTGCTCTCTACCGTGGTCGAGAGGAAATTAAACGGGTGCCGGAAGCCGACGGAGTACAGGAATTAATCAACCTGATCAAGGCCGATGACCGTTGGGTTGATCCTTAAAATAATCTCCGAAACTTCCCAAACAAAAAATTAAGCAAGGCTCGCCAGCGGGTCTATTCTTGATTTTGGTTATTAGGTATTAATTAGTGATTTTCGGGAGGAAAGGAAATAGCCGATGAAAAGTTTCAATCTGGAATGTCCACTTCTTTTGAGTCATATTTACCCTATTTTTGCCAAGATTTAGCGGACAGTAAGGTTTTCTAACCGAATTGATACGGAACAGGTTGGCGGTTGCTAGCCCAATCGTCGTTTTGGGTTGAATGAGTCCGCTTACAGATTCAAGGGTGAAGTGGTCTGTCCAGATATCTTTTCTTGGATTGTAGAGTCTAACGGTTTCCCCTATATGGGGGTCGATAGAAGCGATGTCACTGCTTTTGGCTAGGTTACAGAGGGCACAGCAAGGGCTAGGTTTTCAAGGGTACTGTGGCCGCCATGTTTTTCGGCAATGATATGATCAACATGATGGGAAGACAGCAATAGAGCTTCAGGGATGAGGCAATATTCACAGCAATCGTTAGCCCGATCGCCAACAATACGCCGTAGGGATGGGGAAATATAGCTTTTACTCATCAGTCCGGAGTTTCAGTAGGGCTTGGGTTTTTGCCAGTCGCACAAGATGTTCCATAAATTCGTATTGTTGCTAAAGGCGTTGCTCTTTAGGATCTAGACCTTGGGTGCGATTTTTCTCTAGAAGAGTTTCGATCTCGGCCTGCAGGGTGGGAGAAAGATGTAGATCAAGTATTTGTTGAGGACTGGGGAGTTGGGCCAAAAATTCGAGAACTTCAGTAAGTCCAGACAAGCCTGTGTTGGGATTAGCGTTTAGTTGTTGTATGCCGAGAGCCAATATTTGTGGCAATTCTCCCTGGAGGGGTTGAAGCTGTTGAGCAATGTCGTCGGGGATGTCTAGGGTAATTTGCATGCTTAACCTTCACTGGATGATGGTAAATCAACCATAGACACTTTTGGTGATCGCCAATGTCGACCTTGCTTTTTTCTGTTCGTTAATGAAATACCCCTGACCCTAGGCACAGCGCCGAAACTATGCCTAAAGTCCTTGGAAAAAAGGGTTAGATATCCAAATCGGTCAGATCTAACTTAGTGCCATAGGTTTCAATGAATTCCCGCCGGGGAGCAACCCGATCACCCATCAACACCGTAAAAATGCGATCGGCTTCAGCGGCATCCTCAATGTGAACCCGCTTCATGGTGCGACTTTCTGGATTCATTGTGGTATCCCAAAGTTGTTGGGGCATCATTTCCCCTAAACCTTTAAACCGCTGGATAGTGTAATTAGCATTGGGAGGAAATTGACTAATTTGCCCCTGCAATTCCCGGTCAGAATAACAGTAGAAGTGGTTTTTACCCCGCTCCAGTTTGTACAACGGTGGACAGGCGATATAGATGTAACCTTGGTCTACTAAATCCCGCTGATAACGGTAAAAGAAAGTCAACAAAAGAGTGCGTATGTGCGCCCCATCGACATCAGCGTCAGTCATTATGACGACCCTATGATAGCGCAGAGAAGCTATATCAAAATCATCCCCTTTAATGCCCAGACCCAAGGCTGTAATTAAGGCTTGAATTTCAGTGTTTTTATAAATCTTGGCATCGTCAGTTTTTTCAATATTTAAAATCTTGCCTCGCAAAGGCAGAATTGCTTGAAAACGGCGATCTCTTCCTTGCTTTGCACTTCCGCCGGCACTATCGCCCTCGACGATAAAAATTTCCGATTCCGAGGGATCTTTGGAGCTACAATCTGCTAGTTTGCCTGGTAAAGTTGAAGACTCTAAAACTGATTTACGGCGTACTAATTCCCTGGCGCGACGCGCCGCTTCCGCCGCTTTAAAGGCCTGTACTGCTTTTTCTATAATGGAGTCGGCAACCCCAGGATTAAATTCCAAAAACTCCGTTAGAGCTTCCCCCACTAGGGTGTCAACAATACCCCGGACTTCCGTGTTACCTAATTTAGTTTTGGTTTGTCCTTCAAATTCTGGATCGGGCACTTTAACGGAAATAACACCGGTCAGGCCTTCCCGAATATTTTCCCCGCCTAAATTACTATCCCCTTCCTTCAATTTATTGCGTTTACGGGCAACGGAATTGAGGGTACGAGTTAAAACCGCTTTCAGACCTTCTAAATGAGTACCCCCATCAATGGTGCGGATATTGTTGGCAAACCCTAGCAGAGTATCACTGTAGGCATCCACACACCATTGCAGAGCCACTTCCACCTGAACGTCATTCTTTTCTCCGGAAGTGTAGATAATTTCGTCGTGGAGCGGGGTTTTGTCTGTGGTCATGTAGGTGACATATTCCCTAATGCCCCCTTCATAATAAAACTGCTCCTCTTTGAGGGAATCCACCCGGCGATCGCCAAAGGTAATACGCACCCCAGCATTGAGGTAGGCCAACTCCTTGAGACGACTGGCTAGGATGTGGTAGTCAAACTCGATGCCATCCTTAAAAATTTGGGTGTCCGGCAAAAAAGAAACCTGGGTGCCGGTGGAATGCTTCTCATTGGGGATAGCTTCCAGTATGCCAATGGGATTGCCCCGCTCAAAGCGCTGGAAATGTTCCTTCCCCTGGCGCCAAACCTTCACTTCCACCCACTCAGACAGGGCATTAACAACGGAAACCCCGACCCCGTGTAAACCACCGGATACCTTATAGCCACCGCCCCCAAACTTTCCTCCAGCATGGAGCACCGTCAATACCGTTTCCAAGGCCGACCGCCCGGTGGTGGGGTGAATATCCGTGGGAATGCCCCGGCCATTGTCCACTACGGTGACGGAACCATCGGCATTAATGTCAATTTCAATATGGGTACAATAGCCGGCCAAAGCCTCATCAATGGCATTGTCAACCACTTCATACACTAGGTGATGCAGACCCTTGGGCCCCGTGGAGCCAATATACATCCCTGGGCGCTTACGGACTGGTTCCAACCCTTCCAAGACTTGAATTTGATCGGCACCGTAGTTCGTGGTCGTCATGGTCACTCCAAAATCAGGCTGAGCTTAGGCATCTTTGCTGTGGGATGGCAAAAGCCCTCAAAATCTTAGCACAAAAGGGTTAAAGGCTTTAATATCGGGGACTGAGAACTGATTTGGAGATGGGATCGATCAAGCTATTTTTCCAGGCGTACCACATACCATTGCCAAGTACCGCCATCCCCCCGGTCGAGGTCGCAGTAGTTGTCCCGTAAATGTTCCGCTTTTGCCGCCAAAGTGGCCAATTTATCCAGCCCTTGGGGGAGGGGAAGATCGTATTCAGCCAAAATCTCCGTCAACTTAGCAGTCATTTCCGCCGGAGTTAGGAATGTTTCTGGTTCCTGGTCCGCCAAGAACACAAACATTTCTTCTTGGTACATCAGTGGATCGACCATGGCAATTGCTAAAAACTGTTGTTGAGGTGGAGGTTGACACTGGCTAATCAAGTGGGGATTTGGTTTTCTGCGTTTCCTGATGGGGCACCAATCTAAAATTTCTCTAGAAACTTCTGCGGTGGAAAAACTTTGCAGTAACCAGGTAACCCCGAAAAGAGTAGCCCCCCCGGCCCAGAGCCAGGAAGGGCCATTGCACAATACTTTCTCGATTCATCGGCGATCGCCGAGACGTTGTGGCCTAGGCTTCGCGACCTAAAACGTCCTGTAACTGCCGGATCGCGGCGGCCCCAATATTGATAGCGGCCCAAGTTGCGGCGATCAGAAGGGGGCTAACAACTACAATTACACGCCAATCCATTGCTGTACCTCGTTTTGTTAAAAGAATATAAATTTTTTGAACACTTTCAATCTTACATCCTAATGCTGATCCCTTGGGAAGGGAAACATGGCCGAGGGTCGGGGGCAATGGCCCCAACCAGTAAACCGGAAAAATTCTGTTAAGATCTCCTGTCAGAGAGGAAGTCACCGCTCGGAACTCAAACCACCGTTGTCACCATTGGATGTAATGACCATTAGCCGGTTTCGTCAGGCGGCCGAAGCAAAGGAATTTTTAATTACCGCAGAAGTTACCCCCCCTAAAGGCGGCAATCCAGAGCGGATGTTGGCGGTGGCGGCAAAGTTGCGGGGCAGGGTTCATGGGGTAAATGTCACCGATGGCAGTCGAGCGGTGTTGCGTATGTCCTCCATTGCAGCCTGTGTGTTGTTGCAACAACGGGGTATTGAAGCCATTTGTCAGATGACCTGCCGGGATCGCAATTTAATTGGTTTGCAGGCGGATTTGATGGGGTCCTATGCCCTCGGTTTACGCAATGTTTTAGCTTTGACCGGCGATCCGCTCAAAGCAGGAGACCATACCAAAGCTAGGGCCGTCTACGATTTGGAATCGGTGCGGCTGTTGGGTTTAATCCGTTCCCTCAACCAGGGGCTAGATTTCAACCAAGCTCCCTTGGTGGATGGCAGGCTAGATTTATTTCCTGGAGCGGCAGTGGATCCCCAGTCAAAGAGTTGGTCCGGTTTGCAAAGTCGGTTTGAAAAAAAGCTCGTAGCCGGGGCCCAGTTTTTCCAAAGTCAGTTGATCACGGATTTTGATCGCCTGGATAAATTTATGACCCAGGTGGCTGTGGGATGTGGCAAACCAATTTTGGCGGGCATATTTCTTTTCAAATCAGCTAAAAATGCGGCTTTTATTAAGCGAGTGGTGCCGGGGGTAAATATTCCCGATTCTTTAATTGATCGCCTGGCCCGGGCCGAAGATCCGTTAAAGGAAGGGGTGGCGATCGCCGCCGAACAGGTAAAACTAGCTCAAGAACTATGCCAGGGAGTCCATTTAATGGCAATTAAAAAAGAGGAATTAATTCCCGAAATCCTCGACCAGGCTGGCATTGCCCCCCTAAAGAGCATTAATCCCCAATCCTGAAGGATGGGTAGAGACCTTGCCATAGTCGATAACTAGCTTATAAATGTTCAGTGCGTGAACTAAAGTTGCTCTCTTCCGGGAATTTACCATATGCTTACCTGGCTAAAAACTCTATTCCAGCCACCGCATCCTCCTTCCAATCTAGCTACGGCTCCAGTAGACCCCGATGATCTCAAATACTCCGCCGAACTTCAGAGCTTACGGTTGGAACTAGCGGAACGGGACAAAACCATTACCGCCCTCAAACAAGACCTGGAGCAACAAAGGCAAAAGGAAGATAGCCGCTTGAAAACAGCCCGCCAGGGGGAAATCGAAAATATGCTGAGTCAATTAGCTTCCCCCATTAGTCAACTGTTGACCCAAACTTACCTAGTGGAACAAGAAGGCACAGTGGTTCAACCGCAGGATATTTTGACAGTGACTAAACGCCTTGTCAGTACCCTAGAAACCCAGGGCTTAAGCATTGTTGTCCCTGTTGGTGAAACCGTTCCTTTTGATCTCAACTATCATCAGCCCCTCAGCAGTACCATGGAAATTCCGCTCGGTACCCCCGTTATTGTAAAAATGCCGGCCCTGGCCTATCAGCAAAAACTGCTCAAAAAGGCCCTCGTTGAACCCACTGCCTAAACTATGCCGGGAAAACTTGCTATTGACTTTGGCACCTCGAATACTGTGCTGGCCCGCTGGGATGAAGCCACGGCTAGCGGTATTCCCTTTCATTTGACGGATTACGGCTATTTGCAACGGCAAGGCTTGGAAACTGTTTCAATTATCCCCTCCCTAATTCACTACACCCAGGACAGACGGCAATGGATTGGGCATCAAGTCATTACCAATAGTCTTCAGAAAAGTGAACGCACTTTCCGGTGGATGAAACATTACATCGGTAATCGAAACCAAATCAAACGTCGTTTGGGGGAAAGGTACATTTCTCACTTTGAAGCGGGTAAAGATTTTCTTTCCACTATTTTGCTGTTTGCCGCCAATGACCTAAATTTAGACCCCACTGCCGAGGTTGCTTTTACTGTCCCGGTGGAAGCCTATGAACATTATGAGAGTTGGTTGACAGACGTGGCCCAAGAGTCTGGCATGGCCCGGATTCGTTTAATTGATGAGCCTTCCGCTGCCGCCCTCGGTTATGGGGCCCACATTCAGCCCAATGATGTTTATCTCATTTTTGATTTTGGCGGGGGAACCCTGGATGTGGCGGTAGTACTAATTGATGAAGATGATACGGGTAGTAGTCGCCGTTGCCGCATATTGGGGAAAGCTGGCCTAGACCTGGGGGGCACCACCATTGACCAATGGCTTTTTCAAGAAGTGCTCCGCCAAAGCGGTTATAGCGATGCTGATGATACTATTCGCTCTATCAGTCAAGCCATTCTAGTGGAATGTGAACAGGCGAAGATTAACCTCTACAAGGAAGAGCGGGCGGACATTTCTATTTTTAATCCTAATACCGGGGCCGTTGTGGATGCGGAATTTAGTCGCAGTCAGTTTGAAGAACTCCTTGATGAGAAGGAGGCCCTTTCTTTGCTTGACCAGACCCTACGACGGGCCCTCAATGATGCCAGGGAAAGGGGTTATACAGAAGACCAGATTAAAGCGGTGCTGATGGTGGGGGGCAGTAGCCAAATTCCAGTTATTCAACGTACTGTCAAACGTATTTTTGGTAAAGATAGAGTGTTGCTCCATCGTCCCCTGGATGCCGTTGCTCGGGGAGCCGCCGCCTTTGTGGCTGGGGTAGATTTCTTTGACCATATCCAGCACGACTATGCCATTCGTTTCCGCAATGGCCAAACAGGGGAATTTGATTACCGTCCTTTGGTAAGTAGGGGAACAGCCTATCCCAGTGAAAAACCTTTAGCAAGCTTAACTATTAAAGCTTCCTATGATGAACAAAACCAATTAGGACTGGCTATTTTTGAAGTGGGAACCCCCTACCGCCGCTCTGAGCAGACGAATGTGGAATTGGTCTTTGACCCCTCTGGGGCCGCCCGCCTGAGTAATCTTTCGCCGGAAACGGCACAGGAACGCAATTATTTTTGGATGAATGAAAACAGTCCTACTTTTCTGGAACCTACTCCCCCTGTCCAGAAGGGAGATGCTTGTTTTCGGGTGGAATTTGCCATTGATGCCAACAAAAGATTGCTGATGACGGCCCGGGATCTCAAGGCTAATAAGCTGACCCATCAAAATTATCCAGTTGTTAAATTAAGCTAAACCCATGTCCCATTTCACCACCCTCAAAACCAAAATTGTGGAGAAAACCTATCTCAAACAAGCCCTAGATGATTTGGGGCATAGCTACCAAGAAGGCAATCTGCAAATTGATGGTTATCAAGGTAATAAAACCACGGCTGAGATAAAAGTACTGACCCAAAATGCCAGCTATGACATTGGCTTTCGCAAAAATGGTGAGGGCTACGAGATGGTGGCGGATTGGTGGGGAATTAGGGAAATTAATCAGCAGACTTTTGTTGAGTCCCTTAATCAACGCTATGCTTACCATGCCGCCACGGCCAAATTAGCGGAACAGGGCTTTTCCCTTGTCAGTGAAGAGGTGGAGGAAACTGGCCGTATTCACCTTGTCCTCCGTCGTGTTGTTTAGGGAGAACACCATGGAACTACAAGAAATTAATGTATTCATCGACAAGAATGGCGAAGTAATCCTAGATATAAATGGTGTGAAGGGCATGGGTTGTCTGGATTTGACCCAGGAGTTGGAGGCAATACTGGGGGGAGAAGTAATCAAAAGGGAATTGACCAGTGAAGCTCATCAAGTAGAACAACAGGAGTCGCAACAGGAGCAGGAATGGCAATGGGGTTGAGGGAAAGGCCTTCAAAATCCGTTCTTGGGATATGTCTATGGAATCGGCCTTGACAAATAAAATAAATCTTAAGGCAATCTAAAAAATTCGTACTAAGGATAAATTACTAGGGTGCAATGCAGAGCACTGACCTGAACATTTTTCCTAGCCATGGCCTTTGCCAAGGAACTCGATATTTATCTGCGCTCCCGTTTTACTTTGATTGTGCTAATCACTTCGGAGGAAGAAAGGGCCCTGCAAACTGTAAAGGACGTCTGTGAACATAGTCAGAGGCCTTGCATTACCTGGGATGTGGCGGATGGGTTCCAATCTTTGACCCAACAAAAGTCTTCTTTACCGGCGGCCAAAGATCCTCTCACCGCCCTCGATCAAATTGATAAGGTGGAAACCAACGCTTTATTTGTACTCAAAGATTTCCATGATTGTTGGGGCAATGCCCAATTTAAGCGCAAGTTACGCAGTGTTGCCCAACGGTTAAAGTTCACCAAAAAGTCCATGGTAATTACTTGCCCCACAGGACAATTACCAGCAGAACTGAAGAATGAGGCGGTGATCATTGAGTTTCCTTTGCCCAAGGAACCGGAGTTGGATCTGGTACTAGAAAATTTGGCTAAAACTCCGGGGGTGAAAGTGAATTTGACCAAACTGGGGCGGGAGAAGTTAGTCAAAGCGGCCCTTGGTTTAACAGCTTCCCAATCCCAACGGGTCTTTGCTAAGGCGATCGTCAGTAATGGGGTGCTTGATGAACGGGACATTGACCTGGTGATGGCGGAGAAGAAGCAAATCATCAACGAAAGTCAGGCATTGGAGTTTTTCTCGGTACAGGAAACCCCGTCTGATGTGGGGGGCCTAGGTTTGCTCAAGGATTGGTTACGCTTACGGGAACGAGCTTTTACCCAAGAGGCCCAGGATTATGGACTTCTGGCCCCCAAGGGCATTGCTTTGATTGGGATTCCCGGCACGGGGAAAAGTTTAACGGCCAAGATGATTGGGGGGCTATGGCGTTTACCCCTATTGCGTCTTGATATCAGAGCTTTATTTGGCTCTTTGGTGGGGGAATCGGAAGCAAGAACCCGCAAGGCATTGGAGCTAGCAGAAACGGTAGCCCCTTGTATTCTCTGGATTGATGAGTTGGAAAAGGCTTTTAGCTCTGGTGGTCTAGATGGGGGAGTGAGCACCAGAGTATTTGGCACCATTCTGACTTGGATGCAGGAAAAAACTGCCCCTTGTTTTGTGGTAGCCACCGCCAATAATATTTCCCAGTTGCCGCCGGAATTACTCCGAAAAGGACGGTTTGATGAAATTTTCTTTTTGGATTTGCCCACTTTGGCAGAGCGCCAGGAAATTATCACTGTCCATCTCCGCAAACGCAACCGCTTTCCCCAGGAATTAGATATTGTTAATTTAGCCATGGCTTCGGAGGGCTATGTGGGGGCAGAAATTGAACAGGCAATTATTGATGGAATGTACGTAGGCTTTAACCAAGGGCGGGAAGTGACAACAACAGATATTTTGACGGCGCTGAAACGCCAAGTTCCCCTATCCGTTTCCCAAAAAGAAGTCATTGGTAATCTGCGGGATTGGCTCCGGGAAGGTCGAGCCCAGTCTGCTTCCTTTGAAGAAATTCACCAAGCAGAACAGGCTTTTGTTCCTTTACAGTTAGAAATTTAGACAGGTAATGTAATGGAAGTTATTTTTGGCTGCTTAGGATGTGGATGTTTAATTTTCCTAATAATATTTACACTATTTCTAACTGCAGCTCTAATTGAAAGTGGTTGGATAATATTCGTTATTCCTGTACTATTTTATATAGTTATATGGTGCACATTTACACAACCAAGAGAGAAAATTAGATTTTTTTTAATGAAGCAAACAACGGCTCAGAATCAGATATGGATTCTTTGATAAATATTGTAATATCGCAAAAAACTCAATTTAAATATGCTTCCAAATTACTTACAAAATTAAGTTCTGACGAAGCAATTAATTTATTTTGTCAAAAATGGGCAGAAACAAGAAATGAACAATTAACAAAAATTTTAGTTCAAGCAGGATATGTAGCTACTCGCCCAGATAATATCAGAGTATTAACATTTTTAAAGGTTAACAAAATCGAAGAAAATATCCAAAAAAATCCTCAGTTAATAAAATTGATATTAGATCTTTTTGACGATCAAGATAGAGAAATCGCTCAAAGAGCTAGAAATATAAGTATCGCTCTTTTTAATCAAAAAATTATTGATTATTTATTCTATCTTTATATAGTTGAAAACAACCAAGTTGCATATCAGTGCATTCAAAAAGCTAATTATCAATCATCAAATATTGAGTATAGAACATTGTTTCATTTTCTTCGAGAAGAATGGGATAAATACAATCAAATCGATTTTGATAAATCAATTTTAGAAACAGTGTATTTGTCGTCTGAATTATTAGTTCGTAAAAATATTGTAAGAAAAGCCAGAAAATTAGGCTGGGTAGAAGTACTAAACTTTATTTCAAAAGACAAAGATAGGATGGTAATTAATGAATGGCATGCAACATTAAATCATTTAAAAGATAATCGACAGTTTTCAGAAATGTTGCAGTTAGTTTACCAAGCTCCGGCATGGGTCTCGTATCTAGTTTTTATTTGCTTCAAAGAAAACAATTGGCAGCCAACCAAAAATGGTTTAAAAATTCTAACAAATTTACAATTCATGAATCTCAGTGAACAAGCGATGAAAATATCAATAAAGTCTTTTGATATAAATCAAATACCCTTCATTTGTATCGGCACATACAATAAAGTAGTCACAACTAACGAAAAATTGGTTTATCAAATACCAGTATCTTTCAAAAAAATGGAGCTACTACATCTAAGATCTACGAAAGATGTATGGGATAAAAACAAAGATTCTCAAACATCCATATACACAGCATCAATTATAGATGAGGTAAGTATAGAAACAAAAAAAATAACCCATTATGATTATGAATATGACTATGGAGGGTATTACATAAAAAGCTCAAGAACTTCTAAAGTAACAATGTTAGTTCAGAAAAATTTAACAGATAAAAAAAATGAAGAAACTAGAACTTCAGTCAACTTGAAATATGGGTTTGAAAACTTACATTTTTTTTGGTCAGAAAATCAAAGATTATTAATTTTCATTGACACGGTATTATTTATCTATAATGTAGATACAAAACAGTACTTAAAGTATAATAAAAAAATCGATATTGTTAATAATGTTTGGTCGATCAGAGTATGTCAAAATTTTATAATATTATTCTGTCATTATTTAGATCAAGGTCATTATTTAGACGTTACTTTTTTGAATATTGAAAATAATAAAATCTGTCATACAGAGAAAATAGAAATTGATATTGATCTAAATTTCAACGTAGACGGAATAAGTGATGATTCAAGATTGATTATCTTTAAAAACAATGAAACAAGGGAAAAAATAACGCTAAATATAGACTCTATGTTATGCCCAATTAATAAGATTAATCCAAGTAAAGCTGATGTTATTAAACGGCATTTAAATTCGGGAATGTACACCAGTAACGAAAAAGAATGGCTAAATTTTATATATAGCTTACTTGTACTAAATTCTAGTTTTGATATTGAAATAGAATCAGATTTGTACGAATTTAACAGTGATGAAACATTCAACATTGAAATTGAATGATATGATATTAGAAATCACTCTTTTAAGACCATATCATTAATTAAACTCTATTAGTTTAAATTTGTAAACCACTGCATTATAGTTCAAATAAGACATATGCCCCTAATTAAATTTCAAAATCAGCACCCTGTTCATGAACAAATCATTAAAGTCTTGAGACTTATTTGTATTGAATTTAAAAATGTTCCTTCAGCGGAATCATCAAGCTTATTTTTATGTTTACAGTGTGGACAAACAATGAATCTACAAAGAAAATGTCCCTATTGCCAAACAGTGGAATTTATAGTTTTGGATAGCCTAATTGCACGACAGTATTTAAGCTTGCAAAATAAAAATGACCGAATAAAAACCTCTTTAAATGAAGCACTTGATCATAACTGGCTATAATTTATAGCCGTCCTTGCATATTGTTTAGACTAGGAAATATGACAACAGGTCTTGGGAATGGAAACCATAACTGACCTCATCATCTTGCCACGGCTCCCTTGCAGTTTCACCCAGGGCAACCAAAACCTGATTGAAGTCCAAGCGGTTATCTGGGCTATACTCAGACCTGTAAACTAAGGCTCCATTGGGAAAGGCAAGACTAAAAAAGCCATCATCATTTCTAACCTTGTTAAGAGTGATAAACTCATGAGTTTCAAGATTTTCGAGAAAAAACATTTTTTTTGAGTGTTGATGAACACTACTAGCCTATGCGATCTGCCCAAGAAATAAATCTATTTGTTGCCCCGCTGATTCTGCCTGGGTGAGGCCGGAAGTTTTGTTTTGGATCTTCAGCGTTAATGCGACATTCGATGACGTATTCCCGGATTTGTATGTCCCCTTGGCGGAAGCGGAGTTTTTCCCCATGGCAAGTTGACTTTTTGATCTTCCATCAGGGTAAGTGTGTCATTCTCCAGATTGATGGCCCCCAACATAAGGATAAAAAGGCTAGGGATTATGCTGGTGATCGCCTTGTACTCAGCTTCAATTGTTTGGTGAAGAGGAGGCCGATCGCCGATGCTTAGGATCGTTATTCTCGGGTTTTCGGCTATGGTAGAGACAAAAGCCTATTATTTAGCAAAGGAAGCAAAACAAGTATGAGTTTAGTAATTTCAGATGAAATTCTGAAGGCCAGTGGCTTGACTGAATTCGATCTTTTGTTGGAAATTGTGATTTTGTTATTTCAGCAAGATAAAATCAGCCTCGGAAAAGCAAGCGAACTATTAGGGATAAACCAAATTCGGTTGCAACGCTTACTTGGCGATCGCCGTATCTGTGTCCACTATGATGTGGCTGAATTTCAGGAAGATTTACAGTATCTCCAGAAAAAAGGCTGGTTATGATTATAATCAGTGACACCTCTCCTCTGAGCAATTTGGCATTGGTAGATTGTTTATTTTTGTTGAAGGAGATTTACAACACTGTTGTGATTCCCCAGGCAGTAGCAGATAAGTTATCCAAAGCTGAAGGTGAAGATTCGCGAATTACTGCGGTGTTGTCCTTAGATTGGATTAAAGTTCAGCGGTCTACAAATCTAGAACTTATTGTCGAGTTACGAAATGATTATTTGTTAGATCGGGGAGAGGCAGAGGCGATCGCTTTGGCATTGGAAATTAACGCAAATGAATTGTTGATTGATGAACGTTTAGGACGGCGCGAAGCCACCCGCCGGGGATTAGCAATTACTGGAGTGTTAGGCATTTTATTAGTTGCAAAACACCGAGGATTAATTCCATTGGTTCGTCCGGTGATGGATGCACTAATTATGGAAGCTGGTTTTCGAGTCAGTCAGGATTTGTATGTCGATATTTTAAATACAGCAGAAGAAAAGTACGGTCATCAATGACAAACATATTGCCTCATTGCTGATGCTATAATTTCTTGGCAAAATGGGGACTTAGATCCTCTGCCGTTTCCAAATCAACCTTGCGATTCGGTAATTCAGTCAATTCTAATTCCATCTTCGCTAGGCAAATCAGTCTGGGAGTACAATAAAAAAATCCTAGCCAGCCATAAAGGCCAATAAATTTTCCAGAGAGCCACTATCATTTAATTTTTTTTCTCGCTCCTGACGAACTACAGCCCAGAAATAAGACCGTAACCGTTTTAGCGACTCCTGCCTCTGTCCCAAACCCTTAATTGTGTAAATATGACTTGGAAAAATTTGTAAACAAGCCGCAGGAATAGCCTCTAATAACCACCAATCAAAGAGCTTCCGTCGCTCGGCTGACCCAGGAAAAATAGCATAACCTTCCAAACAAATTTCTGATATATCGAGTAACTTGCTACCGGCTTGTAACGGATCACTGACCTGTAACATTTTCTCCAATACCAATATAGCTTCATCCAATGCTTGATATTTCCCCAAAAAAGGTTCATAGTAGCCCTTAAAATCCTCAACTTTTTTTTGTTCAAAAAAACTGTGAAATAATTCTTGAAAAAAAAGTCGTGTAAAACTTTCATTAGGTAAATAACAGCGTACGGTAGGTCGAACTGTTAATCCCAAAATCATCGCCAAACAAAAATAACTAAATCGGGAATTTTGACTAAATTGATTTAATTTCTCTAAAACAGTTCTTAAAGCTTCCTTTAGACTGAGTCCTGGGGTTGGATTCTCTTCATACAACTCTCGGTAACGCCATTCGCTGACCTGCTGAATAGCGACCTGCAAACCATCAGGCACTTGCTGGAAATACTTTACTTCTGATTGATGAGAACGAACTAAAATAGCCGTCATTATTTACTAACTGGTAGATAGATCAATGTAGCTTAAATAGAAATTTAGGGAGGATAAGGATAGCTCCATTCAATTTCAACCTCAATATTAGGAAATTTCTGATTGAACTGCTGGAGCACCTGTTGACAACTTTCGCAGGATTGCCTCTCCGTGTACAGATAAAGCTTACCCTGAATATCTTGATTGTAATGGGTCTCCAAAACATCAGCAATTGCCGACAGAACCTTATACTCGGCATCAGTATCCATTATGCGATCACTGTGGGAATCCATACTGGGTTCAAAAATTCCCCCTTGGGAGCGTGGGATAGGCTTTGGTGCTGGACTCATCGCTCTTGATGTGGCTCCCATCCCAAAACATCTACCATCAGGAAAGTATAATTCGGCAACCGCTACATTTCCTGCGGGAAAATCCCGATCGAGATAAATGCGACGGATAAGAGCGGCATCTTCCGCTATGTCTTGTTGTGTCATCGAGGACTATTAACAAAAATATACATGTCATATGATCAACACCTAGTCGATAAACTAGACAATTTGATAAGTCATACTTGTCGGTAGTGTTATACAAGCAATGAAAACAGGGGCATAAAATACTTAATTTATCGTTAATTTTTCACTACATAAATAACATCATCAATAATTTATGGTCTACCCTTTGTAATTCCTTACTTCAAGGGTCGTTTAATGGAGGGGGGGGATTTTAGCGATAGGTTCGTCGCCTTAATGACCACTATTCCCCAGGACTAAAAAATAAACTAAAGTCCCCCGCTTGCCCCCGTGGTTGTAGACCAGGCAGGGCCAACCGTCCCTGGGCATCTTGGTCGAGCAATAAATAATTTCCTTCCTCCGCCTTGGTGCGTAACTGGTCATCATTCATCGCAATCACCTGGCGATCGCCGTAGAAATCTAAACTGGGGCGGCTATAGGCAAAGGAAGTATAAACGGGAGTATTCACGGAAGTCGCCTGTTTAATTAATTCCCCCACCGGTTTAACAGCAAAAGCCTCGTTCACTTCCCAATTCCAGAGGGGGCTGGAAAAAAGAAATAGGAGAGTTACATATAAACTCACCACCAAGGTTTTAACAAATTTGGCAGAATGGTTCAGATATTGCCTGGCACTCCATCCCACGCCGATAAATAACGCTAGTCCCATGATGATGATCACTGGTCTTCGCTCAGTGAGGCCAGCGTATAGCCCCCCCACCAAGCCGACCCCGGCGGTGAAAGCCAGTAGATAACCAATTAGCAGAGGGTAACGCTGACGATTTTGTAAATCCGCCAGATAGTGCCCCCCCATGAGAGCAAAAAAGGGATAGCAGGGAAGGACGTACCAAGGCAATTTAGTACCCATAGCGGAAATAATTGCCAAAAAGCCCAAGCCAAAAATGATGGCTACCTTAGCCCAGTCCTCTCGCCATTGTTTGATGGTCATTACCATGGCGGGAATTAGGAAAAATAGCCAAGGCGCAGTGTATTTGGCAATTTCTAGCAGGTAATACCAAGGGGGGCCCGTATTGCCCTCTAATTCCTGGGTAACTCGGTTAAAACTATGGAACTCAAAATGAATTTGCCAGAAGGTTTCCCCATACTGAGCAAATTGCAGTTGGTACCACCACAACACGGGGGCAAAACTGATCGCCAGCCCTAACCACAATTGCCAGCGTTGAAAAATCTGACCGGCCCCCAACCAGAGAATTAAAATTCCCAACAACATGGCCAAGGCCAGCACCAACAATCCTTTCGCTAAGGCAATTAATGCTAAACCAATGCCGATGCCCGCTAACCAATGGGGCTGTTTCCGTCCCCGCAGCAAACAAAGTAAGGACCAGAGCAAACAGGTATTAATCACCCCATCCAACATGGTTAAACGACCTAAACGAGCAGTGGGAAGCAGGGTTAACAAGATCGAACTGCTCCACAAGGCCGCTTTAGGGGCAGAAAAAATTTCCTTACCCACTAGATATAACAAAGGCACTGCCAGGGCTGCCCCCAGAGCCAATGGTAAACGGGAGGTAAATTCACTGATGCCCAGCAGATGGTAACTGCCCATCACTAACCAAGTAATCAGAGGTGGTTTGGATAAAAAGGGTTGTCCTAGATAGGTGGGAAAACGCCAATCTCCCCTGAGGTAAGTATCTTGGGCTGTAGTAGCGTAATAACCTTCGTCAAAATCCCGCAGGGGCACATTACCCAAGCCGGCGATCGCCAGAATCAGGGCCGCTCCCGTGAGTAGCAGTAAATATTTGCGATCATTATTAAGGGCAGGAAAGTTCAAGGGCGGAATTTGGGGGCATTATTAACGATTGGACTTGGGGGGCATTTTCCCATGTTCTTGGGGGAACTTTAGGGTTTTGTTAAAGTATTTTGTTGATGTTACCCCCAACCAATGGCTGACCCTGTGAACCTGATGCCTGATCGCCACCAATTCCCCGGCTTAACAAATAAAACCTATTTCAATTTTGGCGGCCAGGGTATTTTACCCACCGTAGCCTTAGAAGCAATTATGGCCATGTATGGCTATCTCCAGGAAAATGGCCCCTTTTCCATTGCGGCTAACCAGTACATTCAGCAGTTAATTGCCGAACTCCGCCAAGCTTTGGGGGAAACTTTTAACGTTAATCCCAACACAATCACCATCACCGATAACGTCACCACTGGCTGTGACATTGTGCTTTGGGGCATTGACTGGCACCAGGGCGATGAAATCTTGCTCACCGACTGTGAACATCCCGGCATCATTGCCATTGTCCAGGCGATCGCCGCTCGGTTTGGCATTACATACCGCTTTTTTCCGGTGGCAGAGACCTTAAACCAGGGGGATGCAACCGCAGTTTTAGCTGATCATTTGGAGCCAAAAACCCGCTTGGTCATTCTCAGCCATTTACTTTGGAACACGGGGCAGGTGTTGCCCCTGGCAGAAATCATGGCCGTTTGCCGCCGCCACCAAGGGGATTATCCAGTGCGGGTCTTAGTGGACGGAGCCCAATCAGCTGGTTCCTTACCCCTAGATTTTTCCCAGCTAGAGGTGGACTATTACGCCTTTACGGGCCATAAGTGGTTTGCCGGCCCCGCTGGAGTGGGGGGGCTGTATATCCATGGCGATGCCAAAGGCATGGCGATCGCCGCACGCTTGGGGGAAATTAACCCGACCTATGTGGGCTGGCGTAGTATTACTTATGGTACGAAAGGGGAACCCACTGGCTGGGCCGAAGGGGGCAAACGGTTTGAAGTGGCCACCTCCGCCTATCCCCAATATGCCGGTCTATTAGCCGCTCTCCAGTTACACCAACGGCAAGGCACCGCCCAGGAGCGTTACCAAGCAATCTGTCAACGCAGTCAACTACTGTGGCAGGGCTTAAACCAGTTACCCCACGTTCGTTGTTTGGCCACATCGGCTCCCCAAGCAGGTTTGGTCTCCTTCACGGTAGATTCTCCCCTAGGCCACCGGGCGATCGTCCAGAAACTGGAGGAGCAACGCATTTATCTCCGCACCATTGCTGACCCTGACTGCATCCGGGCCTGTTGCCACTACATCACCAATGAAGAGGAAATTGAGCATTTATTGAGCAAACTAGCTGAATTTACCCCCTAATACTAAATCTTAAAATGATAGATTACGATTCCTAATCCCCCGCCTATCGGCTTCCCCCCTTAAGAAGGGGGGCTAGGGGGGATATATCTTGAGCCGTCGCCGGAATTTAACTAATTGGTATAAGACCCCGTTGATTCCGTGCTCGAATCAGCCCACTCAAGCAATAATGACGAACTTTTACCGAAACTTGCAGATTAGGAACGCTTTTGGGAAAGACCCTAAATTTGTCCTGTTTCCTGCAACAACCAAAAGCCGGCAAAAGCTTCACTGTCCGGGCTGGCTTGAATGGCTAAAAAGTGAATGCCCTGGGCTAATTTTTTCGCCTGTTCAAATCCCTGGGCTTCCTGTTCACTGATTTTATCGGTGACATTGGCCACAATCCAGCTATCGCTAGCTCCGGTTTCTAGGCGCATAATGGGTCGGGGGTTGGTGTTGTATTGCAAATAGCCCAATTCCAATCCTGATAACCAAGCCGCAAAGGGTAAGGCCCTGGGGGAAAAAAGGATCAGACCGGGAATGCGACAATCGGCGGGCAACTTGTAGGGAGAGAGAGGAAAACTTTCCCCAAAGCTAATTTCCCAATCGGGTAAATCATTGAAATCGGCGGCGGCTAAACTGACCAAGGCCCACTGGTCACCCCGATCGCCCCGCACTGCATCGGGTAAGGCAATGGCATTGAGTTCTGGATACTGCACCGACGTGGAGGAGGCCAACTTGGGGTCATAGTCCGGTTGTTGGGGATAAAAATTTTCTAGGCGATCGCCCAACCATTGCTCCAGCACATAGGTACGACGGCTGGGGGCCGGGGGAATGCCAGCTTCTTCACAGGCTTTGCTGATCATGTTACTCATCTGCCGCCGGAAAAAACGGATCTTTTGGGGCATCTGACCCGCTTCGGAGATCGCCGCTTCGATGGCGTGCCGGAGCCAAACGGAATTGACGGTGGAACTGGGGCAATATTGGCTATAGCGGAACAAATCCCCTGGCGACTGTTGCACGGACTGGGGAGATTCACAAATTAGTACTTCCCACACCTTTTTTTCTTCATCGTCCAACAACGGCCGTGAATAAAAATCCAATTCCCAGGTAACGCCCATATATCAATTAAATGTTTGTCAAAGCCAGCCCAAAAGAGCTAACCGCTATCCTATCAAGCAATTGTCCCCGGGTTGCCATCGTTCCATGGCCCAGGCCTATAACTGCCCTCATCACCATTGTCGGACCAAGGCCACTGAGCTTAAGATATCTTGGGAAACAGGAGGTAAGTCATCCAAGCTCTGCACAATTATTCCACTGCCTCTGTTTTCGTCCTCCATCGCCCTAGAACTTTACCAAATATGATCTCCCAGCCCCAAGGATTTGCCCGCCTTAACCGTTCTTCTTTCCGTTTTTTCCCAGCCCGTTGGTTAATGGTGTTGGGTTGGGGCGTAGGTTTAATGGCGTTGGGGTCAATACCGGTAACGGCGGTCACCATGGCCCAGGGCACCGTCACAGAACGCCAAGTCCGCGCCTTGATCGAACAATTTGATGCGGTGGCCAACCAGCACGACACCGATCGCCTGGGGGAAATTTACAGCCCTGAATTTAGCAACAGCGACGGTCTGACCTTTGCCCAAATGGAAACAACCTTGCAACAACTCTGGGAAACCTATGGCAATTTGACCTACAGCACTGAACTAAAAAGCTGGAAACAGGATGGGCAAGCAGTGGTGGTGGAAACTTTGACTACCATCAAGGGTGAACGGCCTTGGCTGGGTCGCACTGCCCAACTGAATGGAGAAATTACTTCCCGCCAAACCTTTATGGACAACAAATTGCTGCGCCAGGAAGTGTTGACCGAAAAAATGACCCTCACTGCCGGGGAAAATCCACCGGAAGTGGACGTTAATCTGCCCCAGCAAGTGCAGGCGGGCCAACAATTCGATTTCGATGTTATTTTGCGGCAACCCATTGGGGATGACCTCCTGGCGGGCACGGCCTTTAGTCAAAAAATAGACCCTAATAACTACATTGATCCTTCCCAGGTGAAATTGGAATTATTGCAGGCCGGGGGGTTATTCAAACGGGCGATCGCCGGCGATGATCCCCAGTGGTTGTCCGCTCTATTAGTCACTCCAGAAGGTATGGTGTTGGTTACCCAGCGTTTGGCCGTTGTTCCCTAGAGAAACTTTAATGGTGACGAGAAAATTGGTTGGAGAATGTGAAAATTAAGCAAACTATTGCCAAGCCATTCCTAAAATGGGCTGGGGGTAAGGGAAAGTTAATTGAACAATTGGTTAATTTCTTTCCCCCGGAAATCACCACTGGTCAATTGACTAAATACGCGGAGCCTTTTATTGGTGGTGGGGCGTTGTATTTTTATGTTGCTCAGCATTACCCCCAGATAGAAAAATTCTTTATCTCTGACTGCAACCAGCAATTAGTTTTGGCTTATAAAACTATTCAGCAAAATGTTGATGATCTAGTTGATTTTCTAAATCAGTTACAGCAGAAATATTATTGTTTCGATCAAGATGAAAGAAAAGATTTTTTTTATCAGCAGCGATTAATATTTAATAAGAATGTTGCCGAAATAAATTTAGAGAAGTTTAGTAAATTGTGGATAGAACAAACTGGCTTACTAATATTTTTAAATCGCACTTGTTTTAACGGTTTATTTCGAGTAAACTCCAAAGGAGAATTTAATGTACCCTTTGGGGATTATAAAAATCCCAAGATTTGTGATGCTGAAAATCTTCAATTAGTAGCTGGTTTACTTGCAAAAACAGAAATAAAATTTGCTGATTTCAGGGCGAGCAACAATTTTATTGATTCTGCAACTTTTGTTTATTTTGACCCGCCCTACCGTCCCTTAAATAAAACTTCTAGTTTTACTTCCTATGCCCAGGGAGATTTTAACGATCAGGAACAATCAAGATTGGTGGATTATTTTCGTGTACTTAGTGACAAGAAAGCCAAGCTCATGTTGAGCAATTCCGATCCTAAAAATGTAGATGAGAATGATAATTTTTTCGAAGAATTATACCAAGATTTTCGTATTGAAAGAGTCAGTGCCGCCCGCATGATTAACAGTCAAGCAGATAAACGGGGCAAACTCAACGAATTGTTAATTACCAACTACTAAGTCTTGTCAATCTTCCTTAAAACTTCAAATACTCTGCTCCATCTAAACGAATGGTGGTGCCACTGAGAAAATCCTGTTGTAGTAAATATAGCGCCGCATCGGTGACTACTTTGGGATTGCCGGTCATTTTTAAAGGAATACGTCGCTCCGCATAATCCCGCATAAACTGTTCCGGATCCGGGGCTTCCGGAGCTTCTAAAATCTGCCCCAGGGCGAGGCCATTGACGGTGATATTGGGGGCTAATTCCAGGGCTAAAATTTCCGTCATATCCCACAAACCCCGTTTGGTGAGACGGTAAACAAAATGGTCTGGCCGGGGTCGGGGAATACGGGCATCGTTAATATTAATAATTTTCCCCTGGCGATCGCCGGATACCTGCTGGGCAAAGGCCTGGGACAACTGAAAGGGAGCCCGGAGGTTAACCGCAAAAATCCATTCCCAGAGATCGAGATCCACTTGAAAGAATTTATCTTCCAGGGGAAAAACCGAGGCACTGTTGATCAGAATATCCACCTGACCAAATACTTCCTGAGCTTTGGGAATAACCGTTTGGGTCGCCTGGGCATCGCTCAAGTCAGCAGAATAGACAAAAGCTTTCCGGCCCAATGCCTCCACCTCTTGCTGAGCCTCCAGGGCCCCTGCTTGTGAATTGCCGTAATGAATGAAGACGTTACACCCCGCTTCTGCCAGTGCCACAACTAGGGCCCGACCAACCCTTATGCCTCCCCCGGTGACCAGGGCTGTTTTTCCAGTTAATTCCATCGTAGTTAGTTAAATTCCTGAGCCTTGGGCGATTACAAACTGAGTCGGGTGGGCAGACACAAAAACAAATTTGCCATTGTGCATGGCTATGTAGTCAAAATAATTGCCAATAAATGGAAGATAATTTAGGCTTCAACCTTTACACCCCGCCAAAAAGCAATGTAGCCTTTAATGTTTTCCGCCCTGGGTTTGGGATCGGGGTAATACCAAGCTGCATCGGGGTTTGTTTGGCCGTCCACCACTACGGTGTAGTAACTGGCGGTGCCTTTCCAACCGCAAACGGTGTTGGTGTTGCTGGGCTGGAAATACTGGGGATGGATGCTGTCGGGGGGAAAGTAGTAGTTGCCTTCCACCACTTCACATTGATCGCTGTCAGCGAGGACGACCCCATTCCAGATTGCTTTGGCCATGGTTTAGGACGGGTAAAGTAAACGCCTTGGATTATAGCCCTTTCTGCAATCAAACCAAACCGGAACGCAGAGCGATAACGGCGGCCTGCACTCGGTCATCGACGGACAATTTATTCATGATGCCTCGTACATGGGTTTTAATTGTGTTGGTGCTTAGATATAAGGTTTGGGCAATTTCTTGGTTACTTTTTCCTTCCACAATCAATTTCAATACGTCAATTTCCCTTTCCGAGAGGCTCGACACGTCGGCTTGGCCTTCCGGCACTGGCGGTTTGAGATTTTCCACCACTACCCGGGCAATTTGGGGGTCTAGGTAGGTGGCTCCATCCTGGGCGGCGGCGATCGCCAAAATTAAGCGCTCCAAGGTGGCCCCTTTCACACAATAGGCATCGGCCCCACTGGATAAAGCGGCGATAATCTCATTGGGCAGGGTGTGGGAAGTTAACACCACAATATGAATCTGAGGGGAAGCTTGTTTGATTTGTTTGGTGGCTTCAATGCCATCTAGCCCAGGCAAACCAATGTCCATCACGATCAAGTCTGGGTTTAGGGCCGCCGCTTGTTGCACCGCACCATAGCCATTATCTACTCGACCGATAATTTCAAAACGCTCATGGGCCCCCAAGGCTTGCTCTAACCCTAATTGCATCAATGGATCATCTTCAACGATCAAAATTTTCATAGGCGGGCAAGGCTCGATTTTCACCCTATGGGGGGAAGTAAAATCCATTCCAGTGTAGGCAAAGTTTAGATAGTAATCTCCAGTGCTTAGCAATTCTTTGTACTTCATCGGTGATTACTATCACGGTAGGGGTGTCGATGCAGAAAGGGGATTTGCCCACTGTCGCATTATCCCCATGGGGGGGAAGAAATATTGACCATATTAAATAAAACAGTGTGCCCCGTCGCCCATTGTCAGATTTTTCATTGATGCTGATTTACTTACCCAAGTCCCTCCGCCGGAGGCTGGCCAAAACTTTGCCGTCTTTAGCATTGGCGATCGCCCTGAGCCTGTGCACGGCATTAGCCTACGGAATGTTAGGCCGGGGGCAACAATGGCTTAGTTTGGGCTTGGGACAGGGCATAGCCCTAGCGCTCTGGTGGCAGGGCACCAACATTATGGCTCTGGCTTTGGGGTTAACCATTGCCCCTATGATAGTACTAGGAGATCCCCCCCTGGCATTGGCCCTAGGGATGATTAGCACAGTGGTGGTGCTGTTAGCCGGTTGGGGACTGAATATGCTGGAGTTTTCCCCCCAGGGTCAACGGCTCCAGGATGGCATGGTCTTTTTGCTAGCGGGGGTGGGGCTGGGGGCCACTCTAACGGCGATCGCCGCGCTGTTGTTATCTCTCTGGCAGGGGGATAGTCGTATTTGGTGGACAGGGGCTTTGGCCTGGTTGGGTAGTGCCACCGGCATTTTGCTAGCCACTCCCCTGCTGTTCAAGCTTAGATATAGTCGCTGGACTTGGCCTTGGTCAACCCAGATTGATCGGCTCCGACGCTTGGAAGCCCTGGTCTGTGCTGGTCTTTTGTTGATGTTAGCCAGGCTAATCTTTACCGGGGATGACCTCATTCCCTTGGCGGATCGGGGAGCCATCTATACCCAACGGTTGGAGTATTTACCCTTTCCCGTTGTGGTTTGGGCCAGCATTCGCTTTCCGGCCTGGGGGGGAATTCTCTCCACTTCAGGCTTGGCCCTGTTGGCGATCGCCGCTACGGTGCAGGGCCATGGCTCTTTTAACGTCCAAAGTGCCGACCAAAGCGGGGCCATGATTCTCCTGCAGATGTTTTTTTTGGTTTTAGGCACCACCAGTCTATTGTTATCGGTGGCAGTGAGGGAAAGGCGCCGCACCGAAGAGCAATTGCGGGGCAGTTGGGAACGGGAACGATTATTGGCGGAGGTGGCCCTACGGGTGCGGCAGTCGTTGCATTTGGGCACCATTTTCCAAACTACGGTGACGGAAGTGCGCCATTTATTGCACACTGACCGGGTTTATATCGCTCTTTTGCAGGGGCATAGTCCGTTGGCAGTGGTGGCTGAGTCCTGCAGTCCTGACTATACCGTCCCCCTCAATGCTCAGAATAGGGCTTCCCAAAAGTCAGAGGAAATGATAATTGAAACCATTCCTAGCGAAGCAATGGTGGTCCATCATCCTGACCAATTGACCAAGGGGGACTCACTGCGGCGTAGTTTTTTGCGTTATCAGGTGAAAAGCTTGCTGGCCATTCCCCTCGCTACGGTGGATGGCAGGTTGGGCATGATTGTGGTTCATCACTGTCAACAGCCCCGCCATTGGCAAAAGGCTGAGGTGCGTTTACTAGAACAATTGGCCACCCAAGTGGCGATCGCCATTCAGCAGGCCCAACTTTATCAACGGGTACAAACCTTGAATGCCAATTTGGAAAAGCAAGTGGGGCAACGGACCGCCGAGTTAGAGGACAAAATGGCGGAATTACAGGATCTCCAGCAAATGAAAGCTCTCTTTGTCCAGGCCATTTCCCACGACCTCCGCACTTCCGTCATGGGCTTACTGATGGTGCTGAAAAATTTATTAACCGCCAAAGGGGATAGCCTAACCCTGCCCCGCCATCTCCTCGATAGTCTGATCCGCAGTGGCGATCGCCAGTTAACTCTCCTCAATGCCCTCTGTGAAGAACAAACTGCCGAATGTCGCCCCCTCCATCTTGCCCCCCAAGCTCTGCAACTCCAACCCTTTTTGCAACAAATTTGTCACCAATGGCGATCGGCCTGTGAGCAACATCAGGTAAATCTCAACCTAAAATGTGACGAGACCATACCTCCTCTCCAGGGAGACCCCCACTACATCAAGCAGGTATTCGACAACCTTTTGGGCAATGCTCTCAACCATAATCCCCCAGGTATTGCCCTCACCCTGGCGGTTCAACCGGAGGGCAATATGGTGCGCTTTACCCTCAGTGACAACGGTAAAGGCATGGCCAAAGACCAGTGCGAGCATCTTTTCCGGCTCTATTTACGCAACCGCCATAACCAAAGATTGACCGGTATTGGTTTGGGGTGTTATCAGTCCCGGCAAATTGTCGAAGCCCACGGCGGCCATATTGGTGTTACCAGCAGTCCGGGGCAAGGTTCCCATTTTTGGTTTACCCTCCCCTTAGCAATTTAGTTATTTGAATCTTTGATTGGGATCTTCTATTAACAACTTACCAAGGCAAAGTTGTGCCATCCCAACTATAAAATGTACCACTATTTTCCGGTTTTACCTGCAATAAAATTGCCATTAATTGTTTAACAGTGCGCTCCACAGTAAATAACTTTTCCGGGGGAACATTTTTCTGAAATGGTTGGGACAAAGAGGTATCAGTGGTACCAGGATGGAGCAAAATTACTGCACATTGGGGCGCAACTCGACGATATTCGATCGCCGTATTTTTCAAGAACATATTCAGCGCCGCCTTAGAAGCTCGATAACCGTACCATCCACCCAACTGGTTGTCCCCGATGCTCCCCACTTTAGCGGAAATGGTGGCAAAAACACTGGGGGAAGCATGGCGAAAATGGGGTAGAAAGTGTTTGGCTAACAACACTGGGCCAATGCTGTTAACGGCAAAATATTGCTGTAATTGGGATAATTGTAAATGGCGCAGACTTTTCTCCGGTGGGTTATCTTCCACATGGAGAATGCCCACACAATTAATTAGCCAATTAACTTCGGTTTTGCCCAACTGCTGGCTGAATTGTGCAATCTGGCTTTCTGAAGTAATATCCAACGGCACTAGGGTTAAACGGTCAGGATTTTCCCTAGCTAAATTTTCCAACTCGGCGATCGCCTGGCGGTAGGTGGCCCAAATTTTGACCGGAAAGGGAACTTGGGTAAGGAAATAACGCACAAAACCTAAACCAATGCCCCCGGATGCCCCCACTATGACCACCGTTTGGGGATGATTGTGGGCTGGAAAATTCTGGTTTGCCATGGATTCAACCAACCAAAAAATGGTTAAGGATTAAGGAAATGGAAGGTAAAGGGCAAGCGGGCATAAATACCCTGGGGATCATTGAATTGGGCCAACTCTGTCAATTCTCGCTCCAACTGTTGCCAATTGCTTTGCAGAAATGGTGGTAGGACGACGGAGTTCTGGGTGAAACTATGGCTGAGATTGCTCCATAGGAGGGAATTTAGCCCCCTTGGAGTAGGATATTCCTTTACTTGCCATTGCTCTCCCAACTCTGCTTGGGCCGCCGCTAAGGTCAAAGCCGTTTGCAGTCCCCCCAGTTGATCCACTAGCCCAACTTTTTGAGCTTCCAGCCCAGTCCAAACTCTCCCCTGGGCCACGGAATCCAAGGCGACGGAGGGTAAATTGCGGGCACTACCTACCTTGTCTAAAAAAACGTCGTAAACTCTATCCACCGCCCGTTGGAAAATAGCTAACTCCAACTCGGTTTTGGGTTTAATGCTGGAACCCACATTGGCCAACTCTCCAGTGGCCACTTCGTCCCAGTTTAACCCCAGACGATCGCCTAAATTTTCCACGTTAAAGAGAATGCTAAATACCCCAATGGAACCGGTGACAGTGTTGGGTTGGGCAACAATTTTTTCCCCAGCGGTGGCAATCCAGTAACCACCGGAAGCCGCCACATTGCCCATGGAAATAATCACTGGTTTCTGGGCCTGTAAAAGCTCCACTTCCCGCCAGATAGTATCCGCCGCACTGGCGCTACCACCGGGACTATTAATTCTGAGTACCACCGCTTTAATGTCATTATCCTGACGAATGGTCCGTAATAGTTCCCCATAGCGATCGCCGCCGATATTTTCCCAAGTCCCCCTACCATTAACAATGGAACCTTCTAGGTAAACAATGGCTACTTTGGGGCCTTGGTCGTGGCTTTCGGCTTCCCATGTTTGCAGCCGATGGTATTCAGCCAAACTAATTTTTCTAAACTCCTGTTCTTCTTCTTCGTCCGCTTCATCGGAGTCATTAATCCAAACCCCTGACTGTTTTAACTCCGCCAAAGCTTCATCCCAATAGGTCACTTTGTCCACCAAATTTTCCCTTAGGGCTATGTCGGCAAAGAGTAAACCTTCTTCATTGGCGATCGCCTGGAGTTGGGGCACTGTTAATGAACGATTATCAGCAACACTGGTTAAATAAATTTGCCAAATTTGCTCTAGCAGGAGCTGTTGTTGCTGGCGATTTTCTGGACTTAGGTTTTCCCTGGTGTAAGGTTCAATGGCCCCTTTGTAGCTACCTACCCGCAGGGTCTGGACCCCAATGCCAGCCTTGGCCAACGCTCCAGTAAAAAAAATTGGCTGGGTTCCCAAGCCGTTCATTTCCACCCCACCCATGGGATTAATTAAAATGGAGTCGGCAGTGGAAGCCAAATAGTAGCCTAGTTCACTATAGTTAAGGCCGTAGGCAATAATCTTTTTGCCCGATTGTTTAAATTTAGCTAAGGCCTGTTGCACTTCACTTAAGTTGGCATAACCTTCCACTTGGTTACTGCGACGACCATCAATTAACAGAGCCACAATGCGGTCATCTCCGGCGGCCTTTTCAATGGCATTAACCACCGTTCGCAGGGGCAATATTTCTTCCCGATTGCCCAGTAAACCCTGCTGTAAATTGAGGGTGGGGCTGGTGTCCCGAATGGGGGTAGCTAGATCGAGAATGAGGGCAGTTTTTTCCTCCAGTACGGGGTCTGCCTCAGCCGCAATCAGTACGAACAACAACACCAAACTGCTAGCCCCAAGGCTAAGCAGAACCACAATGGCCGCCAGTGTTCCCAAGAAACTAGCCACCATTTGCTGGAAAAAATTCTTCATGCCGGCTGACTGCGTGCTAATTCCTGGAGGGCTTTACGGTCAAGTTTAATCTCAATTTGATCGTTTTCCTTGGTGCCTAGGGTGCGGTAGGCGGAGCCTAGATAGAGGGGTTTGGTTAAACCAGGTTGGGGATGGATTAAAGTCCTAGCCCGAATGACCATTTGTTCATTGCCATCGGTGGAAATGCGGCCGAGGGAAAAGTAATTATTGGCGGCCTGTTTGAGGGTGGCTTCCACTTCCGTGGGGGATACGGTCACCGGCACACTAATGACAAGTTGATTAGCACCATTGTCATACACCCGATTGAAGCGCACCGACCCTTCCACCGCTGGGCGGTCAAACATGCCTAAACCGAGGCCAAAAATACCCACTGTTAAAACCGTCATGAAGCTCGTCACCCCCACCAGGCGAAAGCGAAATCCCCAACGGAAGATAAAGGCCAGCACCATGAAAATAAAACTGGCGATCGTAGCGTAGGCGGACCAACGAAGATAAATGGTAACGTCCATAGGTAGGGAGAGAATTACGTCAACAAATCTAACAGAAAATGCAGTTAGTTAATCTTCATCCCCCCGATCGTCAACGGCCAAGCTTGCTTTATTTACCTGGGTTGGATGGCACGGGTAAATTGTTTTATCGGCAGCGGCCGGAGTTGCTTGATTACTTTAACCTGCTAGCTCTGCGCCTGACTCCAGGGCCTCTTCCAGACGATTGGTCGGCGATCGCCAAGGGATTACACCAATTAATCCAGCAACAGGAGGGGTTAACGTTGCCCCTCTACTTCTGTGGAGAATCCTTCGGGGGATGCCTAGCTCTGGCCTATAGCTGTTTATATCCCCAGGAAGTGGCCAAGTTGATTTTGGTCAATCCCGCCACCGCCTTTGACCGTCGTCCTTGGTTACAGTGGGGCATTCCTTTCCATCAGTGGTTGCCCAGCGCTCTACAAACGGTCACTACCCTCACCGGGTTACCCTTTTTAGCCGCCGTAGAACGGTTACAGCCCCGGGATCGTCGCCAATTGCTCAATGCCATGCGCTCCATTCCCCCGGCGATCGTGGCCCAACGGTTAGCTCTATTGCAAAATTTCAACCAACAGGGATTGGACCTGGGAAAAATCAGTGCCCCCAGCTTAATTTTGGCCAGTGGTCGGGATTTACTACTGCCCTCCGTAGAAGAAGCTCACAAGTTACAGGCCCATCTTCCCAAGGCGATGGTGAAAATATTGCCCCACAGCGGCCACGCCTGTTTGCTGGAAAAAGAATTATCCCTACAAAAGATTTTGCAAAGTTCCCAATGGCTACCGGAGCTAGTTTTACTTAACAAAAATTCATGAGCCCCGGCGGGATTGACCCTTGATTGTGGTCTGCCATTCGGACTACATTGCAAAGATTAGAGAAACTTGTTTAACAAAAAACGTCGTAATTTTTGCGACCACCACCTTATTAGAGAATCCTTTAGGAGAACCCATGAATATTGCCGTTGTGGGACTGAGCCATAAGACAGCCCCGGTGGAAATTCGCGAAAAACTCAGCATCCAAGAAGCTAAGTTGGAGGAAGCGTTAACCCATCTGCGGAGTTATCCCCACATCGAAGAAGTCACTGTCATTAGCACCTGTAACCGCCTGGAAATTTACGCGGTGGTGACGGACACGGAAAAGGGGGTGGTGGAAATTACCCAATTCCTTTCCGAAACTGGCAATATTCCCCTGGCAACCCTACGTCGTTATTTGTTTACCCTCCTCCACGAAGATGCGGTCCGCCATTTGATGCGGGTCGCCGCTGGGCTGGAAAGTTTGGTGCTGGGGGAAGGGCAAATCCTCGCCCAAGTGCGTACTACCCATAAGTTAGGACAGAAATATAAAGGGGTGGGTCGTCTGCTCGATCGCCTATTTAAACAGGCCATTACCGCCGGTCGTCGGGTCAGAACTGAAACGGATATTGGTACGGGGGCTGTGTCCATCAGTTCCGCCGCAGTGGAATTAGTCCATCGTCAGGTAGATTTATCGAGCCAAAAAACTGTCATTATCGGGGCTGGTAAAATGGCTTGCTTGCTGGTGAAACATTTGTTGGCCAAGGGAGCTACAGACATCACCATTGTTAACCGTTCCCAACGCCGTTCCCAGGATTTAGCTAATCAATTTCCCCAAGCCCAACTGACCCTCTGTCCCCTCACCGAGATGTTTACGGCGATCACCGCTGGGGACATTGTCTTCACCAGCACTGGGGCGACGGAACCAATTTTGGATTGCCAGAACTTGACTAGCTGTGTAGTTAACCGCAAGAGCTTAATGCTAGTGGATATTTCCGTGCCTCGGAACGTGGCGGCCGATGTCCATGGCATGGAACAAGTGCGAGCTTTCAATGTGGATGACCTCAAGGAAGTGGTGGCCCAAAACCAAGCCAGCCGTCGGCAGATGGCCAGGCAGGCAGAGGGGTTACTGGAAGAAGAAATTGCCGCCTTTGACCTCTGGTGGCGATCGCTGGAAACGGTCCCCACCATCAGTTCCCTTCGCAGTAAAGTGGAAGACATCCGGGAGCAGGAATTGGAAAAAGCGCTCTCCCGCCTAGGTAGCGAGTTTGCCGAAAAACACCAGGAAGTGATTGAAGCCCTCACCCGGGGCATTGTCAACAAAATTCTCCACGAACCCATGGTGCAACTGCGGGCCCAGCAAGACATTGAAGCCCGTAAACAATGCCTGCGCTCCCTCAAAATGCTGTTTGATTTGGAGGTAGAAGAACAGTTTGGTTAGAACTTGTTAAGAGCTATTCCTCCCTAGTAAAGCGAGGAAGGGGAATTTCCGCTTGTAAAAGTTGCAAGACTCCCCCACTCGTTGGTTACAGGGGGGTTAAACCCGAATTGTTTCCCGTTTCCGGTTGTTGAGTACCCAAAACCTATCTCCCTGTTCTTCCATGGAGTCGTTTTCCCTTTTGGTCCCCGTCCCAAAGGCCCAGCCAAACTCCTAAGCTAGAATTATCGAGGAAGACATTAGATTAGCGCCGAGGACAACTAGGCCATGGCATTGGTTCACAGCGGGGTAATTGAGAACTATATCCAACGGGTGACCGAGTTAAGTCAATCCACCCAGCGCATTCCCACCAGCGCTGAACTAGAGGCGATCGCCGGGGAGTTGGGCATTGAGCCGGAGGAGATCCAGGCCGCCCAAAAACAGGCAACCGACCATTTCACCAGGGCCCAGGGCTATATGCGTTTGGGCTATTGGGATGATGCCATTGCGGAGTTGGACGATGCCATCGCCTTTAACCCGGGAAAGTCCCAGTTTTTGCTCTGTTCCGCCCAGGCCCACTTTGGTAAGTGGAAATACCATCACCGTAGCCAGGATGCGGATCAAATGCATTTACGGGTGCGCCAATGTCTATCTTTAGACCCTAGTTGTGAAGAAGCGCTGAATTTGCTGGGGGAATTTCGACGGCGGCAGAGGAGCTATTTCCGCACTTTAATGGGGGGTCTGATCTTTGCAGGGGCTGTGCTTTGCGGGGGGGGAATATACTATTTTCTCCAGGGGGGACTGCCGTTTGTAATCGAAGAAAAGGCCCGTTTGGAAGATTTACAAAACACTATCAAAAGTCAAAACGACACCATTGCCCAACTGATTGGGGAGCAGAAAGCCCTACGGCGGGAGTTTGAAGCTGCTCTAAATCAGCAACGGCAAGAAAATCGTCAGAGCAGCGATCGCCTCAATAAGTTACAAGCCCGCTTTAAATATCTAGAGGATAAGGTCAAAGAATATCAAACTCCCCCCATTGTGGTGCCGACCCCAGCCCCTACTCCTCCCCCGGCCCAGCAGAACTAGTCTCCGCCAGTGGTGGATGGTCACAAAAACTAATGGAAGGTAAATTCCAGAACGCTCCCCCTAGGGCGGAATATTCAATGCCGCAAAAGCGATTCCTCACCGCCGAAAGGGAATAGGGACTCACCAAATAAATAAAGGGTAAATATTCCTGCACCTCCATCTGCATTTGGTCGTAAACCAGACTGCGTTCTTGCTGGGGAATAATTTGGGAAGCTTTTAGGGCCAAATTGGCAATGTTCTGCTCCCAGGGAGCCACCGTTTGTCCTTGCAACGGCTGGGCGCCGGCCTGGGGATGCTGGTTAAACATATGCAAATTGCCCTTAACGTACCAAACATTAGGTATATGGGGATCGTTGCCCCCGGTCAGTCCTAAAACCACCGCATCCCATTCCAAACTATTGCTTAATTTGTCCACTAACACGCCAAAACTGATGGGACTAAAGTCCACCTGAATGCCCAATTTACTTAGATCTTCTTGAATTTGGGTACCCAAAGCTTCCCGCACTTTATTGCCGGCGTTGGTGTTGAGCACAAAGCGGACACGGTTACCCTGATCATCCAATAATTGTTGTTGATTGTTGTAGGTAAACCCCCCGGCTTTTAGTAATGCTTGCGCTTTTTCTGGGTCATAGCTATAGACTTTGACATCGGGATTAAAAAAGGGAGATTGCACAGGAATGAAGGAATTTTGCTTTTCCCCCAGTCCCCGATAAATGTTATTAACCATTCTTTCCCGGTCAATGCCATAGGCGATCGCCTGGCGGAAATTAAGATTATTAAACCAGCGAGATTTAATTGGGTCCACGAGGGGTTTGCCCTGGCGCTTACCTTGGTTGAGATTAAAAGTTAAATAGGTACTGGTGTAGGTAGGACCACCGTTGTAAATGACGAAATTACCCCGTTCCTCTTCCTGTTTGAGCAGGGAAAAGGATTCCGGCGGCACTCCCAGGGAATCTAAACTACCAGAACGAAATTGCAGCAGGGATGTATCGGTGCTTTCCACAATGGCCCACACCACCCGGGGAATATAGGGTAGGGATTCACCGTTGGGGCCCTTTTCCCAGTAGTAGGGATTCTTACTAAAAATTACCCGTTGGCTGGTGACGTAGCGGGCTAATTTATAGGGACCGTTGACCACAATTTGATCCGGGGGAGTGTTGGTGCCCCAGGTGCTCAAAAGTAAAGGATTACCATTTTCATCGGTCTTTTCCACCGTTTCCCGCAGAATATGGGCGGGCAAAATCGGAAATTGGGCTGTGTCTAAAAAGGGGGCAAAGGGTTCTGGGATGTTAAAAGCCACCTGGCGATCGCCTACTTTTGTGATCTTCGGTTCGGCCTGACTTTCTCCCACCTTCAAACCGTCCCGGTAATTATTGGGAATTTTGGGGTTTAAATAAAGATCATTGTAGGAAAATAGTACGTCATCGACGGTGAGGGGTTCTCCGTCCGACCAGCGTAGACCGTCCCTGAGGGTAAAAGTGATGGTCAAATTATCCGGCGAAATTTCCCAACTTTGTGCCAAAGCTGGTGTTCTTTCCCCAGTGAGGGGATTTTCCCTGATTAGCCCTTCGTAGATATAACCAAAAACGTTGGGGGATTCCTGGGACAGCACCGCGTTGAAGGTTTTGGGGTCACTGAGCACGGAAAAAACCACCTGGTCCTTCAGTTCCGGTGAAAAACACCCTCCCAGGGAAAAGGCCATGACTAGGCAACACAACACCGTACTGATTAATTTTTGCCCCCAACTCCGACCGGACGGATAATTTTGCTGGCCTGGATTTTTTTCCCTGGCGATCACCGTCTTTCTTTGCTCCACCACCCTACTCATTGCTATTTTGTTTACCCAACGCATAAACTGCCCCCGTGAACACCGTCAATATGGCCAAGCTAATGGACCAACTCCCCCCTAAGCCCCATTTAACGCCCCAATTACAGAGGGCTCCCAGGACGAGGAAGGGCAAAATACTCATCACCGAAGCATAGAAAGCATTCTGGGCTTCCCTCGCTTCCCTGGTACGCTCATATTCCTCCACAGAAGTGTAGAGGGAACGCTCCGCAAAATTAAACCATCGTTGCAACTGTTCAATCAGCCAATTACGCCCGGCGCCCCAGGTTAGGTAAAGCCCCAATGCCCATAGGGTAGCACCGGCAATCATCGCCGTATTGATGGGAATTTCGAAAGGAATCCAGTCCATGAGCATGGGGAGCGCTATTTGAAGTTTTTAGGATCTTAACAAAACCCCTGCCCCCCACCACGGCGATCGCCCCTAGTGGGCAGTAACGAAAAATTTAAATTCAGCCCAAATTCAGCCATGAATGTTCATTTCTAAAGCATGGATAAACACGAAAAAGAAAGCCGCCACTGAAGCAATGGGCGACCTCTAGCAATCGGAGGGTGATATTGACTTTATGTCTTATCTTCAGGTTAAGGCCGGAACGGCGGGCTTTATGTAGCCTATTTGACGAAAGTTGCCGTAACTAAGCTTTCCCCGTATAGATATGTAAGGGTTCCTTGACAAAGCGAATGTAAAAGTGTTTGAACGTGGATCGCAATACCCGGGGCAGTCCAAAATCAATAGGCATCAACACTTCCGGTAGTTTCCAATTTTCCACTAGGAAATCCCGGGGATGGGCGAGAGGAAAGGTCAATTCAGCGGCGGTGGGATTGAGTCCTAGGCGTTCCTGGGCGGCCATGGTGGGAATAGTAGCGGGGTCTAGTTGCAAAATATCGGTGATGACAAAATCCAGGGCAAACACATCGGGGCCAGCGGCCAATAACCCCACTTCCCTGGGGTCACCGTGCATCGGGCCATTGCCTTCATGGGCCATAATGCCATCCAAAATAGTTAAATCCGGGGCGATCGCCTTGGCAGTTTCCACCAGCATTTCCCCAAAGCGATTCGCATCCTTGCCAGCTTCCATGTGCCACCAAGCCTTCATTTTGCCGGGGACGCAACCAAATAGGTTTTTCACCCCCATGGTCATGGTCAATTGGGAATGGGATTTGAGTTTGGGTAGGTTGATCACCACGTCTGCATCCATCGCTTCCTTGGATAGACGTAAATGGTTGAAATTATCACTATCAGTGGCGTAGCGCCCTCCTCGGAATTCTACAATGGGAATGTCCAACGCCTGCAATAGGGGTAAATAGCCATTATTTTCTGCCACACCTCGGGCTGACCCAAACGCAGGACTATCCCCCATAAAAGGCTTACCGCCTGCTTCCTGCACCAGTTGGGCCACGGCGGCCACTATTTCGGGACGGGTAATACATTCTCTGCCCGGTCGGTTGCCAGTTAACAAGTTGGGCTTTAGCAAAACCCGATCGCCTGGCTTAACAAAGTTGCCCATGCCCCCCAAGGGTTCGAGCAAAGTTCTCAGGGAAGCCAGTAAACTTACTGCTTCGTAGGATTGGGCACGGAGCAAGCTAACGGGTTTGACCATGGTAGCGGTAAGTGATTGTAAACAAATGTGAACATAAACCTATTTCCGATTCTAGTCACATCAGACTCAAGATGCCAGTTTGGGGGACAGTCTCTAATATCGGGACTTTGAGAACGATAAGCCCTTAATAATCACCAAAAATCCCGTTTATAATCGATTAACTGATTGGGGTGAAAAGTATGGTTGTAGAACTCACCGAAAGCAAAACTTTGTATGACACCGACTATAACCTCTGGGTGTTAGATATGGCGGCAAAACTTAAAAGGCAAGAATTTTCTGCCCTAGACTTAGAAAATTTAATTGAGGAGATAGAAGATTTGGGCCGGCGAGATAAGCGAAAACTTGAAAGTCTGCTCATGAAATTAATTGAACACCTCCTAATTTTGCAGTATTGGCAGGCAGAAAAGTACAGAAATAGGGGGCATTGGGAACGGGAAATCTTTAATTATCGTAAACAAATTAACTGTCTTTTAGCAGACAGTCCTAGTCTTAATAATTATCTGAACAATAAATTTCATTCTTGTTACTTAGATGGAAAAAAAATGGCAAGCAAACATTCTCAACTTCCCCTCAGCACTTTCCCAGAAGCTCCCATCACGACCCTGGAAGATTTACTAGATGAGGATTGGTTACCGGAATAGACGAAAACTAGAATTAAGTTTATAACTAATCAATGAGGTAGATGTTATGGGTGCTGAACTCGGCAAAACTAATACAAATCTTTATAATGCCGATTACAATCTTTGGGTCTTGGAAACCGTTGCCAAACTAAAGAATAAAGACTTAGATGATCTAGACTGGGAAAATTTGATTGAGGAGATAGAAGACTTGAGTCGGCGCGATAAACATAAACTACAAAGTCTTCTCAATCATATTTTTGAACATCTCCTTTTGATTGTTTACTGGCAAGCAGAACTTGTTCGGAATCAAGAGCATTGGGAAAGGGAAATCTTAAATTTTCGCTTACAATTTCTTCAAGTATTGGAGGATAGTCCGAGTTTGCGTAATTATGCAAGGGATTATTTAGCTGAGGGGTATAAAAGAGGCAGAAAATTAGCGGCCAAACACTCCCAACTTCCACTTAGTACATTTCCCGAACACCCTATTGCTACGCTTGAACAGGCAATTGATGAAGATTGGTTACCCTAGGCGATCGCCGTTGGGTTTTTGGGGTAGGTTGAAGATTGTAGATTGCCGGAAGCCACTATTTAATGAATGATGCCAGTACGGCGGATTCCATGACAAAGTGGTAAAATGGGTGACAAACATAAGTAAAAATTCACCGAAAAGTAAAATGCCTGCTCTATCAGTGGACATCAGAGAGAATAGTCAAGACCTATGAAGGCGGTCAAACCTCGATTAGAAAAGTAGCAAAGCAGTTTCAAGTGAGCAAAACAACGGTACAGGATTTGCTTAAACTAAAACGAGAAACGGGACAAGTTTGTCCAAAAGCTCCAAGTGGAGGGAAACCTAGTCAGCTGATGGGGAGAGAAGAGCAGGGTATAGCAATGGTGACAGAACATCCCGATTATACTCTTTCAGAATACTGTGAGCTATGGCTAGAAAGAACTGGTATTAAAATTAGCGAATCTACCATGTGTCGCTTCTTACAAACCCTGAGATTAACACGAAAAAAAACAAAAAGGAATCGCAAAGCTAGCTCAGAAGAAGTTCAACAAGAAAGGAATATTGGCATTTAATTGTGAAAGAGAAACCTGAAAATTTAGTATTTCTTGACTAAATGGGCATCTTACTGGGAATTATGCGAGATGTGCCGAGAAGTCTTATGGGAACTAGAGCCTATGACTTTGATTCTGTCTACAGGGGCACCCGTCTCAACTATGCAGGAGCGATGAGTTTGTTGGGGATTTTATGCTTAAAATTATTACCTAAATCTATGAATGGAGAACTGTTCATAGATTTTGTCAAAGAAGAACTCATCCCACAACTCTGGGAAGGTGCTGTCGTTGTTATGGACAATCTCAATGCTCATAAAGTTCAAGGAGTCAAAGAAATGATCGAAGCGTCAGGAGCCAAGGTGATTTATTTACAACGCTACTCCCCAGATTTTAATCCCATTGAACATTTTTGGTGGGAACTCAAGGCTTTTATTCGGAGATTTAGACCTCAAGACAAAGAATCTGTTGAAAACTTAACAGCAATCGGCATTATTTTAAATTCTGCCACAATTAGACGGAACTATTTTACTCATTGTTGCTACTATTATACTTAGACGCGAAATCCGCCGTATACCTCTAAGTGTTTATCAATTGAAGATAGGGAAAAACAATACATTTTATGGTTCTAGTCCTGGATGGATAGTAGCGATGTCAGCCTTGGCGATCGCCGTTTTGTGCCCAATTGCCATAATGCCATACCAGTCTTAAAAAGACGGATCAAATTGGCGAACCTTTGTTTATATTTTGTAAAATTTTACACTGGGTATTTTCGATTGAATAGTTGCTAGGCTTTACCAAGCCACAACCCGTTGAAATGCCTCTTGGTAATACCGCAAAGTTTCCTTATCGGCACAAACAAAAGCCACCAAACCGATCGCCAGATTAGAAAGGAGAAAATTACTAACAGTTTCTAAAGCGATGCGAGCCGCTATTTCCGGGGGAAAACCCATGGCACCACAGGCGATCGCCGGAAAAGCCAGACTACGAATCCCCTGGGACATCGCCAACTGCAAACAATTTTGGTAGCAACTAATTAATAACTCTTCCTCACCGTGGTTCCCCCCTTTCCATTTTGGAGCAACAGTATGAATCACCCACTTGGCCCGGAGATTAAAACCAGGGGTTAATTTAGCGCCGCCCACCGTACAACCCTGTAAATCCCGGCAAGCCTGCAACAATTCTGGCCCCGCCCCCCGATGAATAGCCCTGGACAAAGCACCACTATCGGACAAATTACAATCCGTAGAATTAATAACAGCTTCCACTTTTTCCTTGGTAATATCCCCCAAGCGAGGGCCCTTTTGGAAAGCATAAAGTAAGTCAGAATGCCCCGCAGAACGATTATGATTGCGTCGATAATTCTGGGCACTGGACATCTTGCGGTAAGACTTAAACTGTCGCTCATTCAGCTTTTCTTCCAAATCTTCCAATGCCGCCGCTTCCGGGGCAGACATCGGTAAATTAGCTCCCATAATCTCCTGTCGAGCTGACTGTAACACCTTACCAGCTCCACCATAGTCTCCCCGATCCACCCGTTCCATGGCTTCCTTTTTGGCCCGGGCCGACATCATTAATGCCACCTGTTGTTGCACTTCTTGGTTGAGGGGTAGGGCTTCAAATTCCGCTTTAGTCAGCACTGGCAACTGGAAGCTAGCGGTTACAGTCTGTTCCTGCCTCTCTCCATTTATCCAACTGAGCATCACTGTCCCCAGGGACTGTTCCTGTTTCAGAGCCGGGACTTTTAGCCGCACCACCACATCAATGGGATTGCCATAAATGAGATTGGGAAGCTGGGAGCGGCCTTGGTTGTCCGACTCAAAATCATTCAACAGATCTAAAACCTGCACACCGGCCTGGGAAGTAGCCGTCAACGTCACTCCATTGCCATAGGTAGAAACAAGACCCTGCAATTCCCGCTCAAAAATAGTTGGTAGTTGTTCCGCATCGGCAACGTAGTAATAATTACCGTCCCCACTGCGGGCCATGGCTTCTAGCAAATCTTCGTTGTAATCATCCCCTAACCCCAGGGTGGTGGTACTAGCTCCCCGTTGGGCTAAACCATGGACATCGGTGGCAATGACATCGGGGTTTGTTTCCCCTCGATTAGCTAAACCATCGGACAACAAAATAATCCGGTTCAATTCGGCATTGAGATTCTGGCTAACCTGGATGCCCCCCTGAAGCCAACCACCGTGCAAATCAGTACATCCCCCAGGACTTACCCCCTGCACTAAGCGTTTTAGCTGGGCTTTATCCTTTGCTAGCGTACTAGGAATAAGGGTTTGCACCTGATCATCAAAAATGGTCACACTCAGGCGATCAACCGGAGATAGTTGATCAATGGCGTAGCACACAGCTTGGCGGGCATAGGTGATTTTGTTATGGCCTTCCATGGAGCCGGAACGATCAATGACAAAACCAAGGTTCAAGCTCGGTCGGGATTTATTGGTTTCCGGTGGGGGCGGTGGGTTAATGCGGATAATTAAATCCAACGTTGTTGCCCGTTCAGAACAAACGGCATTTTTGAGGGGAATAAAACTAACTTGGGGCGTGTTCATTGGTTAAACCTTTTTTTCTTGATTGATAAAAGACTTTGTAAAACCCGTTGCAAAAGATTCTGTTGCTCCTGATGGGTGCTGGGTAACAAAAAATCGTTGCGGACATGGACTTCTAAACCAGGCAGAATCACTAGCCTCGTCCAAACGGAAGGGGTTGGTAATAGTGTTTTTTCCGACTTAGAACCAGCGGATTCCTGAGCTTCCCTGGACTGATATTTACCTGGAACAGATTTAGCTGACCTTTGTTGAATTTCTTCCAGAAAATTAAGGGCAGGATTAGCGGGGGTTAGGGTTAGCACCACCCCGCCCTGGAGTAATGCTTCTAATTCTTGATTGGTTTTCGATTTGGCTAAGCTATCGATGGCACTAGCGCCGTAACCCTCCACCAATAAACGCCTTACCAATAGGGTTTGTAAAAGATGTCGGTAGATATAGCGGGCTTCTCGGCCTTCTTTGAGGGGTTCATCCAACAATCCCATGCCGGCGTAATGCCTTACCAACCGGGAAGTTATTTCCTCCCGCACCCTCGTATGGGACTTTTCCTCCGGTAGAAATTGGGGCAATAATCCGTTGACTATCTCCACAAATTCCTCCAGAGACCAGGGTTTTACCGCTTGGCTGAATTGTTGCAATGTGCTCATGGAACTATCCTAGTCACTCCCACCAGAAATGTCAATGACAAATTTAGTTGGCACTATTGTGACGAACAATAATACTAAAGAAAACGAGCGATTGCCTGACAATCTGGCTGTCCAGTCTCGCCAGAAAAAGAGCAGGTTTCTTCCCTCTCAATTTTCCCTAAACAATCTTTTAGCTTGATATCGTCTTTACCGTCACACTGGTGACAGATACTTTATGAGTCTGGTGATATTTCATCGAGGGAAAAGCAACTGGGTGAACATGGGGGCCCAGATTGTTTAAAGCCTCCCCCCATTTATAGGGGGCAATTTTCCCCACCATTGAACTGAGATCAACAAAAAAACAAGATAAACTGAGGCTGAGTCCGCCCAAACCTATCAGACCCTTACTAGCCAATGGATCTGCTCTGCACCCGCCCCGGTTGTGCCCGTTTAAATTCTTTTCCTGACCTGGATAATCGCAACACTCTGCAAACAGTGCAACAAAGGTTTTGCACCAGTTGTCGGATGCCGCTGATTTTGGCAGGCAGATATTTGCCGGTGAAACTTCTAGGACAGGGCGGCTTTGGGGCGGCCTATCTGGCCCTGGACCGATTTACGCCCACCATGCGTTTTTGCGTGGTTAAGCAATTTCAACCGTCGGGGAATTTAAATCAAGAGCAATTGGATTTAGCTTTATCCCTGTTTGAACGGGAAGCGGTGGTGTTGGAAAAGTTGGGCAATCACCATGATCAGATTCCCGATTTGTTTGCCTACTTTCCACTGTTGGTGGACGATCCCCGCACCGGGAAACAGGATCAATTTTTTTATTTGGTGCAGGAATTTATTAACGGTCAGGATTTGGAAAAGACCGTTGAAAAACATGGCCCCATGACGGAAGCGGAAGTGCGTTGGGTGCTGACGGAAATGCTCAAAATTCTTAGTTTCGTCCACGGTACCGGAGCCATTCACCGGGATATTAAGCCATCCAATTTAATGCGGGACCAAGAGGGTAAATTGTACCTGTTGGATTTTGGAGCAGTAAAGCAGGCCACCGCCGGGGTGGGGGCAAGCAACGAAAGTTCCACAGGTATTTACTCCATGGGTTTTGCGCCGCCGGAACAGATGGCTGGCAACCAGGTTTATCCCGCCACGGATTTATATGCTTTGGCTGTAACCTGTCTTTACTTGTTAACGGGCAAAACAGCTCAGGATTTGTACGACGCCTACCATAACCAGTGGAATTGGCGATCACCTGGTTTGCAGGTTAGCCAACCATTGGCTGATGTGATTGACCGTTTACTTTTACCCACCCCCAAGGATCGTTACGCCAGTGCGGAGGAAGTTCTGGCGGTGCTCAACGGCGGTAAGGGTAATCAGGGTAAATCTTCCCCTGGGGCCGTAGCGTCCACTCCCCAAGGTGCCAATACCCAACTTCAGCCAACTCCAGCAAGTTCTGCTCCACCCCTAGCACCCCCCAAAAACCCGGGTAAAATTAGCCAAGCGGTGCGCAATTTACCGGTTGTAAAAGTGCTTTTCCAAGGGGCTTTAACCGGTTCCGTCGTAGTTTTCTGGGGCATTATTGCTGTCAGCCTCTTTCCCCAAACCAATATTAGTTTAGGTATTTTGGGCATGGTGGTGGCGGGGATAATTTTTGCCCAATTTAAGCGCTGGTTAGAAGTAACAGAAATGTTGAGCCTTAATACTTTAACCATTTTGGCTTTGTTGGCTGTACCGAGCTTGAGCCGCTGGCCCAGGATTGTCGAACTGGCTGCCCAACTTGATTTCCCCGTCCTAGTCACGGTCATTATTGCCGCTCTGGCCGGGGCGATCGTCGTTATGGCCAGCATTGCTCTGTTTTTGCTAATTCTCAAATTATTATTTGCGGTTTTAAGTAAGGTTTAAACTGCCACTTTGGGCCGAGAAAAAATTACCTGTAAACGGTCTAGATCCAACTCATCAAAGCGGTCCACGGCCCAGTTCGCTTGCCGTTGCATAAAGTGATAGGGGTAAGTGTGGGCGATACCAACCACCCCAATGCCAGCCTTTTTCGCTGCTTCAATGCCGGCAAAGGTATCTTCAATCGCCAGACAATTTTCTGGCAACAGGGGAGCGGTATCATCCAAGAGGCTATCAGCCACCGCTTGGCTTTGACGCCATTGATTGAGTTTGGTAATGGCCAATTGATAACCGTCTGGTTGGGGTTTGCTGCTGGTGATGTCATCCCCGGCCACAATGACCGGAAAGTAGGATGCTAGCCCGGCCCGGTCTAGGACATATTCCACTTCCGCCCTCACGGCCCCCGTCACCAAGGCGATCGCCAATCGTTGTAACTGCAACTTTTCCAGAAACTCCTTCAGCCCTTCATAAATGGGTAGGGTTTCCAGGGCCACCAGTTTGTGATGGTAGCTCTCCGCTTTACGGTCAATTAACTTTTGTAGATAGCCTTCCGTTAGCCCCCGACCCCGATGTTCAAACAAATCCACCAAACAGGCTCGGTCGCTGTGGCCTAAACAAAACTGTTGGTAATCGGCCGGGGTGAGGGGACGCAAATTTTCCGTTAGGAGCAACTCGTCAATTAGGGCCCGGTGAATGGCTTCGTCGTTAATCACCACGCCATTGAAGTCTAATAACACTGCCTTTAACATTTGACTGTCTCCTCTTGTTCCCTCGGCCGATGGGACTGACGCCACATATCACCATGGTAATCTTTCCTTTGCTAGAGCCAAGTATTAATACCCATCTCCGCTAAAATCGGTTCAGGGTCAGGTCAGCCCCAAGGTTAGTTCGCTGTCAATTTTGGTAACTCTTCCATGGAAAAACTGTACGAAGGCAAGGCTAAAATCCTTTACCCCACAGAGGATCCAGATGTACTGCTAACTATTTTTAAGGACGATGCCACCGCCTTTAATGCCCAAAAAAAAGGCCAGATCCAGGGCAAAGGAGCCATCAACTGCGCCATTTCAGCATCCCTATTCCGTTGGCTAGAAACCCTGGGGATTCCCACCCATTACCTTGACTGTCCCCAAAATGATCAAATGTTGGTCAAAGCGGTAGACATTATTCCCTTGGAAGTGGTGGTGCGTAATATTGCCGCCGGTAGTCTTTGTAAGCAAACTGGTTTGAAAGAGGGCTTGGTATTGGCCAACCCTTTGGTGGAGTTCTATTTCAAAGATGATGCCCTAGGGGATCCCCTCCTGACCTGGGAACGGGCCTTGCTGTTGGGGGTCACTGATGAAGCAGGGTTACAGACCCTCAAGGACTTGGCCCTGAACATTAACCGGCATCTCCAACGGTTCTTTGCCCAGTGCGATATCACCCTGGTGGACTTCAAGTTAGAATTCGGCGGCGATCGCCAAGGGAGGATTATTTTAGCCGATGAAATTAGTCCGGATACCTGTCGTTTGTGGGATAACACCCAGACCGATCCCCAGGCCAGGGTATTGGATAAAGATCGTTTCCGGCGGGATTTGGGCGAAATTGAATCCGCTTACCAAACGGTGGAAAAACGGGTTTTAAGCCAAATTGAGCGCCTGCAGTCCCAAATGGGTGCCTCCTGATTGCCCTTACTTGGTTTGGAACCTTTCCAACGGGTCTGGGTCAACCTACCAGTTTAAAACCTTGCACAAACGGCTTGTCAGGAAACCGACGGGACTCGATAATGGGCAAGCAATCGCGGCGAATCCCTAGCCATCGCGGCGTTGTTTTTGGGTATTTTTTCGTACCCCCTGTGTCTGTATCAATATTAATGGCTTGAATTGGGTGTCAGGACGTGTCAAACCAGAACAAAAGCGTGACTCTTTCTCCTTACTATCGACTTCTTTTGTTAACCAGTGGTCTTGTTCTGGGGGCATCTCCAGCCCAGGCAACTCAGCCATTTTCCCCCCTCAATATGTTGGCCGATGGGAACAGCACGGAGCTATTAGTTTCCCCATCTCCAGAGCTTAATTTCCCCGGCCCCACTTCCGAATCGGAGGCCTTTGGATCGTCTTTCCCCCAGGAAATTGTTTCCTCCATTGACACAGCCAATACGGCGATCGAGGTTCTGCCCCTGGAAACTGCAGACATGGAGGTTGGGGCTGGCAATTTAGATGCCGAGGTTGATGATCTTGCCCTGATGGCGTCTATTGAGTCCGTCAAGTCAGTCAAAGATACGGCATCCCCTCTCGCTACGGCCCAAGGGGCACAGGACGATGTAACAACTACAGCGACAGCAATCGGTACCATTGATGCACCAGGGAGCGAGTCTCCATTAATAGCCCAAGCTCCTGTTGGGGACCAGGTGGAAGAAGTAGAAGAGGTAGAAATAGAGACTACTACTGAAGAAACAGTAGAGGAAACTCCCTCCTTTACCCCCGATGCTCCTCCCACCACCACCGAAGGTACTCCAGGGCCAACCCAGACTCTACCCAGTTTTACCCCTCCGGCCAGCCCGAGTACCACCACTCCAGCCCCGGCCGAGGAAGAACCAAGGGTATTGGTCAGTGAAGTATTGGTTACCGGCACCACCCCAGAACTGGAGTTGTTAGTTTATAACGCCATTCGCACCCAGCCGGGCCGCACCACTACCCGCAGTCAGTTGCAAGAGGACGTTAATGCCATCTATGCCACCGGTTACTTTAGTAATGTGCGGGTGGCTCCCAGTGATACGCCCTTAGGGGTGAGGGTGACTTTTGAAGTACAGGCCAACCCCGTTTTCACCGGCTTGGATATACGCACAGTGCCCGAAGTAGCCGAAGGGAAGGAAAGAATTCTGCCCCAGGAAGTGGTGGACGAAACCTTTGGGAACCAGTACGGTAAAATTCTCAACCTACGAGAATTGCAAGAGGGGATTAAAACCATCAATGAATGGTATTCCAGCCAGGGTTATGACCTCGCCCAGGTGGTGGGTTCTCCCCAAGTGGGAGCCGATGGCCAGGTCACTCTGGTCATTGCCGAGGGCATTGTGGAGAATATCCAGGTGCGCTTTTTTGACTCGGAAGACGAGCCAGTGGACGGCAGAACCAGGGATTTCATTATCACCAGAGAAATGCGCCTCAAGCCAGGGGACGTTTTTAATCGCAATCGGGCCCAAACGGACTTACAGCGGGTGTATAGCCTGGGACTGTTTGAAGATGTTAGGCTGTCATTTAACCCGGGTACCGATCCCACCGAGGTAGTTGTCAACGTTGATGTGGTGGAAGGCAATACGGGTTCCATCGCCGCCGGGGGAGGGATTAGTAGCACCAGTGGCCTGTTTGGTACTATCAGTTACCAAGAAAAAAACCTGGGGGGTAACAACCAAACCATTGGGGTAGAAGCCCAGGTGGGTCAAAGGGAGTTGTTGTTTGATGTTAGCTTTACCGACCCCTGGATTGGTGGTGATCCATTCCGTACTTCCTACACTGCTAACCTTTTCCGCCGCCGAACCATTTCCCTCGTGTTTGACGGGGCCGATTCTTCCATTCGTACTTTTAACGGCTTTGACAGTCCCAGGGTAGTGCGTACTGGCTTAGGAATGACTTTTTTTAGACCGATCGCCGATGATGTGTTTTCTCCCCCGGATTGGCGTTTGTCAGCGGGTTTTGGCTACCAGAATGTCCGCATTGAAAATGCCGCAGGTGCCCTGTCTCCCTTTTCTGCGCCTTTAAATGGCTTTGATTCCCAGCCGCTCTCCTTCAGTGACTACGGGGTAGATGAGCTGTTCACCCTCTCCTTTGGCGCTTCCCAAGATAACCGCAACAATGCCTTGCAACCCACTAGTGGTTCCCTGGTGCGCTTTGGGGCGGAGCAAACCATTCCCGTTGGCACCGGCAACATTATGATGACCCGGTTGCGGGGTAGCTATAGCTACTACATCCCTGTTAACTGGCTGGATTTGACAGGCTTTGGTTTTGTGGAGTCCACCCAACCCCAAACAGTGGCTTTCAACGTGCAAGCGGGGACTGTGTTAGGGGATTTGCCGCCCTATGAAGCCTTTATTTTGGGGGGGAGTAACTCCGTGCGAGGTTACCAGGAAGGGGAACTGGGCAATGGTCGCAGTTTCTTCCAAGCTACGGCGGAATATCGTTTTCCCATTATTGCGGCGGTGGGGGGAGCTCTGTTTGTGGACTACGGCTCTAACCTCGGTTCCCAAGGGGCTGTGCCAGGCTTTCCGGCGATCGTCCGGGGTTTACCCGGTTCCGGTGTGGGTTACGGCTTGGGAGTAAGGATCCAATCTCCGGTGGGCCCCATCCGCATTGACCTCGGCTTTACCGGAGAGGGAGAGTCCCGCATTAACTTCGGCATTGGTGAGAAGTTCTAGGGCAAAACCCAACCCACCATTGGACAGATCCACCGCTAACTTGAGACAATACTTCCAGCTAGAGCCTAGAAAGAGTGGGCCCATTGCTAATGCCCGCTTATTTTTTTCCATCGCATGCAAACTTCCCTATCTTCAACTGCGCCGTCTTCGGACAAAGCCCTGGACGATCTTTTGAAAGAGGTCGATCGCCGTCGTAATTTTGCGATCATTTCCCACCCCGATGCGGGGAAAACCACCCTAACGGAAAAATTATTGTTGTATGGGGGCGCCATTCAAGAAGCGGGAGCCGTAAAAGCCCGCCGTACTCAGCGCAGTGCCACGTCCGACTGGATGGCCATGGAGCAACAGCGGGGTATTTCCATCACTTCCACTGTGTTGCAGTTTGACTACCGGGGCAAAATTCTTAATTTACTCGATACCCCTGGGCACCAAGATTTTAGTGAAGATACCTACCGTACCCTAGCCGCAGCGGATAATGCGGTGATGTTAATTGATGCCGCTAAGGGCTTAGAAACCCAAACCCGCAAACTGTTTGAAGTGTGTCGCCTGCGCCATCTGCCCATTTTTACTTTTATCAATAAGCTTGATCGCCCTAGCCTGACCCCCTTGGAGTTGATGGACGAAATTGAGCAGGAATTGGGCATGACGACCTATGCCGTCAACTATCCCATTGGCACTGGCGATCGGTTTCGGGGCGTTTACAACCGTTTAACTCAAACTATTCATTTGTTTGAACGTACGGGCACCCACGGTAGCAAAAAAGCTGCGGACCAGACCATAGCCCTAGATGATCCGGCCCTGGAAGCTTTGCTAGGTAGTGATCTGTACGCCGAATTTCAAGATGAGTTGGAATTAATCGAAGAAGCAGGGGCCGAATTTGATTTAGCCGCCGTTCATGGCGGAGAAATGACCCCAGTATTTTTTGGCAGTGCCATGAATAATTTCGGGGTGGAACTATTTTTGCAAGCGTTTTTGCAGTATGCGGCTAAGCCCGAAGCCCACGATAGTAACCGGGGAAAAATTGACCCCACCTATCCTGAATTTTCCGGTTTTGTGTTTAAACTCCAGGCCAATATGGACCCCAAACACCGGGACCGCATTGCTTTCTTGCGGGTTTGTTCTGGCAAATTTGAAAAAGACATGGTGGTAAAACATCCCAGAACGGGAAAAACAGTGCGTTTGTCCAGACCCCAAAAACTTTTTGCCCAGGAACGGGAATCCGTGGACATTGCCTATGCGGGGGATGTGATTGGTTTAAATAATCCAGGGGCGTTCACCATTGGGGATACGGTCCACACTGGCGAAAAGTTAGTTTACCCTCCCATTCCTTTCTTTTCTCCGGAGCTATTTGCCTACCTTAAATCCACCGATCCTAGTCAGTATAAAAACTTTAAAAAGGGAGTAGCAGAGTTACAGGAAGAAGGGGCGGTGCAAATTCTACAATCCCTGGATGAAAGTAAACGGGATCCGATTTTAGCCGCAGTGGGGCAATTGCAGTTTGAAGTGGTGCAGTACCGGCTCCAGGAAGAGTATGGGGTGGAAACTAGGCTAGAGCCCCTCGGTTTTTCCCTGGCCCGCTGGGTGGTAGAAGGTTGGGATGCCCTGGAAAAAGCGGGACGGCTATTCAATACGGTAGTGGTCAAAGACCGCTGGGATGCACCAGTTTTACTGTTTAAAAATCAGTGGAATTTAGAACAGGTGGCAGGAGATTGTCCCGATTTAAAATTGAGTGCGATCGCCATTCCTCCTTCCTTATAAAAAATTCTCGCGAAAAATCCTGTAAAAGACTAAGTTTTAGACCGAAATAATGATCAATTGGACAATATTAAAGCGGGAGTGGTTTCGCAATACCAAGGAAGATTTGTTGGCCGGGGCTGTGGTAGGTTTGGCCCTCATACCCGAGGCGATCGCCTTTTCCATCATCGCTGGGGTTGACCCCAAGGTGGGACTCTATGCTTCCTTCACCATTGCTGTGTTGACGGCTTTTTTTGGTGGGCGATCGGGGTCTATTTCTGCCGCTACAGGGGCCATGGCCCTATTAATGGTGGATTTGGTCAAAGACCACGGTTTGCAGTACCTGCTGGCCGCTACCGTACTGACGGGAATTTTTCAGGTTTTGTTGGGGGTTTTTAAAGTTGCTAAGCAAATGCGCTACGTCCCCAGGGCGGTGGTGTTGGGTTACATCAATGCTTTAGCCGTGTTAATTTTTTTTGCCCAGCTACCCCAGCTAGACCCGACTAAAGTTAGTCAATATTGGCTAGTTTATTTAATCCTGGCTTGTTCCCTAGCAATTATTTATATTCTGCCCAGGTTTACCAAGGTTTTTCCTTCTCCTTTGGTGGCTTTATTTGTGATGACCAATGCCACCATTTTCTTGCAACTAGATGTACCCACTGTGGGAGATATGGGGGATTTACCTGGGAGTCTACCAATTTTTTTACTACCCCAAATTCCTTTTAATTGGCAAACCTTACAAACTATTTTGCCCTATTCCCTTACCCTGGCGATCGTTGGGTTGCTGGCTTCCTTTTTAACCGCATCTTTAGTGGATGAATTGACCGATACACCCAGCGACAAAAACCGCGAAGCCAAAGGCCAGGGCATTGCCAATATTGTCACTGGTTTTTTTGGTGGCATGGCTGGCTGTGGCATGATTGGCCAATCAGTCATCAATGTGCAATCCGGCGGTCGGGGCCGGTTATCAACCTTTGCGGCGGGAATTTTTCTCTTAATTGCTATTTTGGGGTTAAAGGACTGGGTGCAACAAATGCCCATGGCAACCTTAGTAGCTGTGATGATTATGGTTTCCATTGGCACTTTTCGTTGGTCTTCCCTGCGGGACTTCCGTAAAATTCCCCAGAGTGAAAACATTGTTATGTTCACCACCATGGGGCTAATTATTATCACCCGTAACTTTGCCCTGGGGGTGGCGGCGGGTATTATTATGAGTACGATATTTTTTACCCGCAAAATTGCCCAACTTGTTTTTGTGGATAGGGTTTTAACAGAGGATGAAAACCACCGTATTTATAATGTCTCTGGTCAAATCTTCTTCGTTTCCAAAGAAGAATTTCTTGAAGCTTTTGATTTTGATGAATTGGTGGATCGGGTTACCATCGATTTAACCCATGCCCATCTCTGGGACCAGGGGGCAGTGGGCACAGTGGAGCAAATTATGACCAAGTTCCGGCGCAATGGCATTGATGTGGAATTGGTGGGCTTAAACGAAGCGAGTGCGACCCTTTGGCAAAAGTTGATCAAGGAACCGGAACTAAAACTGATTAATTCTTCTGCTGAAAGTTAAGGTTTGATATCGGCACTGAACTAGAGCGAAATTGGGGGAACTGGCCATGCGTTTTTAGAACTTACACATCACTAATTATTTTTTGGGAATGCTACCATTGTGAAAAATATTTTGCTTTGCACTGATGGATCGGATTTCGCCCAGCAAAGTTATCCCTACGCCGCCTGGTTAGCCAGTAAATTAGACGGCAATATCAAGGTTTTATATGTTACTGATATCCGGGCTCAAAAGGCAGTGGAATCGGTCAATTTAAGTGGCAGTATTGGCTTAGGAACTTCTGAAGAATTATTAAAACAATTGGTGGATTTAGAACATACTAAAGCCAAACTTAATCATCAAAAGGCGAAACTGCTCCTGGCAACGGCTAAAAACACTCTCCAGCAAGCTGGCATAGAATCGGTGCAGGTTATGCACAAAACAGGTTTCTTATTGGATTGTCTAGAAGATTTGAAGGGCGATTTTGATGTAATTATCCTTGGGAAAAGAGGGGAAACAGCTAAATTTGCCCAGGGCCATTTGGGAGCTAATATGGAGAGAATTATTCGCAGTATTCCCAAGCCCTGTTTGGTCACCCCAAAGCAGTTTCAAACCATTACCAAAGTTCTTTTTGCCTATGACAGTAGTGCCAGTTGCCAAAAAATTCTGCAGTTTTTGGCCAGTTCCTCCCTGTTGGTTGATTTACCGCTACACATTGTCATGGTGGGGAAAACCAACCAAGACCCCCAGGCGATCGCCAATTTGGGTACAGCCGAAAAAGTTTTGGAAAAAGCTGGTTTTAAGATCGAGGTGGAATTGTTGGTGGGCCATGCGGAAGAAGCCATTGTCCGTTACCAGGAAAATAACGCCATTGATTTATTGTTAATGGGGGCCCATGGCCATAGCCGTATTCGCCATTTGGTCATCGGCAGTACCACCGCCCAAGTTCTACGAAAAACTTCCATTCCGGTTCTAACCTTTCGCTAGGGAATTCAATAAATGCTCGGCGATCGCCAATCCGGATAGGGCCGCCCCTTCCACTTTGCCACCATGGAAAGCATCTCCCCCAAAGTAAACTGGGCCAGGAAAATCCCCAAAGAGAAAAGGTTGATCCAGGGGGTTTTGGGGATGGCTATAGCGCCAGAGATGTAAGTGGGAAGCTAACACGGCTGACCCTAACCAGGGCTGGGCCGCTTTGGTCATCAACTGGATTACCTGGGGGGCATCGGTTTCTAAATGATAACGACTAAACTCCGGGCCTGCCTGCACCGTCACTCCATAGCCCTGGGGAGAAATGCCTTTTTTCGTGCTGCAAGCCATCCAAGCCAAGGGTTCCCCCGATAACCAGAGACCACCGGGATCAGGCACTAAACTAGGTTGCTCCAACAGTAAGGACAAGCTAAAGCAAGGGTCATAGGTCACTGCTGCTAAGGTTTGGTGGACATGGGCGGGTAATTTAATAGCCGAAGTCTCACATAGGTCTAAGGTTTGGGGTAACGGCGCTGTCACCACCAGGCGATCGCCTGGATAAACCTGCCCTGAATCACAGTGAACTTGCCAAACATTATCCTGCCAATGAAAAGCATTAACCCTTTCCCCATTAACCACCCTCAAATCCTGGGCGAGGTATTGGGCCAAACTACGATTACTTGGTTCCCCCCGATATAGCTTGACCCCCTGACTACGGACTGCGCCGGTTTCTGTGCCCATGCCTTCTGCCCAAACCTTGACCACCCCGGCATTGAGCCAATCCTCTACCCAAGCGAGAAAGAGAGGATCCTGAGCCTTGAAATACTGGGCGCCAAAATCAAAACACCCCACCGCTACTCTGTGGCGTAATCTCCGGGAGGCTAATCTACCCCCAATGCCCTTGCCCTTATCCAACACCGTTACCCCCAAGCCCTGGCGTTGAAGCACCACCGCCGCCATTAAACCGCAGAGACCACCACCCACAATAACCACAGATATTTGTTTCATTTCTGTTAACTTTTTGTTAATTTTGATTACCTAATTGTTTCATTTATTGAGCTAGTTAACCCTTTGGTAAGACCACAACAACTAGTCAACTATAATGTTAGATGGAAATTAAAATCTTTTCAGGATTTTTATCGAATTTACTGGTGACTCACCATGCAAAGTCCCATCAATGCCACAGCAAAAATTTCTCCTCACCTTATCTTCAAATTTGTTAACTTAATGGCGGTGTTTGGTCTGTTGGGGCAAGTTTTTGGGGTGCAGGGTCCTGCCTTAGGCCAAAATGCCCTCACTGTCTGTGGAGCGGAGACCGGACGGGTATATTTACGCGCCCGCCCCAGTAATGCCAGTCAAAATGCCAACCGCACCCTCCGCAATGGCACCCCTGTGCAGGGATACGAATACCGCAACGGCTTTGTGTTTGTGGAAACTGCCAATGGTTCTTCCGGGTGGGTCACAGAACGCTATCTATGTGGCGGTTCTCCCGTTGGTGGCTCTCCGGCTTATATTTGCGGCGCCGAAACCGGACGGGTATATTTGCGCGCTCGCCCCAGTAATGCCAGCCAAAATGCCAACCGAACTCTGAGCAATGGCACTGCGGTTAGCACTGAGGGTTATAGTAATGGGTTTTTCTTGGTGGAAACCATGAATGGCATGAGAGGCTGGGTGACGGAACGTTATGTGTGCCCGTAGACAAAGACAGAGATTGGCGGTTGATGCTGACCATTGGTTAACTAGCGGGGATCAACAAAACTTTCCAAAGGTATTCCCGTCTCGTTAGAATCAGAGATAATGCCTGAAATAGTCAGTGAATCATAACCATGTCCATAATGTTGCAAGACCCCCAAGTCATTCGTTTTTATCAAAAGTTAACCGATGCGATGGTGGATTTATGGAACCGTAGCCGTTCGATGGATGAAATCCGCCTCTATGTGGATGGGTTTATTGCCTGTCTGCGTTACAGCAACCAAATTGAACCCTACTTGATCCACCGTCTGGAAGAAGAGGTCTTTGCTTTTTTAAGAGATCCTTCCAACTTTAGTTATTCTGCTTTTGAAACGGAAAAAGACTATGACTACTTTTAGATAAATTCGGTTAATTCGTCGATCAATTACTTGTCTAGATAGTCCGCAGTTAAAAATAGTTGGAAAAATATACACAGGTAGGGTGAGCAAAAATTGATCAATCACCAAAAATGATTCAGCATTAGGGAAGGCAGACCCCAGGGGATTGTCGTTGTTGCTTCTTTTGAAGGTTTTTCCATGCTTGAACAGGACGTTGTCATCGTTGGTGGGGGTTTGGCCGGTTGTCGGGCCGCCCTGGAAGTTAAGCGTCTAGCTCCTGATACCAAAGTGGCGATCGTGGCGAAAACCCACCCCATTCGTTCCCATTCCGTAGCGGCCCAGGGGGGGATTGCGGCCAGCCTGAAAAACGTTGATGCGGAGGATTCCTGGGAGGCTCATGCCTTTGACACGGTCAAGGGATCGGATTATTTGGCGGATCAGGATGCGGTGGAAATTCTCACCAAGGAAGCACCGGAAGTAATCATTGAGCTGGAACATTTGGGCGTTCTTTTTTCCCGTTTACCGGACGGTAAAATTGCCCAGCGGGCCTTTGGGGGTCATTCCCACAATCGCACTTGCTACGCCGCCGATAAAACTGGCCATGCGATTTTGCATGAATTGGTTAATAATCTCCGCCGCAATCAGGTGGAAATTTATGATGAGTGGTATGTGATGAAACTCATCTATGAAGATGGCCAGGCTAAGGGCCTAGTAATGTATGAAATTGCCACCGGTCGCATCGAAATTGTCCGGGCCAAGGCGGTGATGGTGGCCACGGGGGGCTACGGTCGGGTTTATAACACCACTTCCAATGATTATGCTTCCACTGGGGATGGTTTGGCCATGGCGGCGATCGCCGGAATACCGTTGGAAGATATGGAATTTGTCCAGTTTCACCCCACAGGTTTATATCCGGTAGGGGTACTAATTTCCGAGGCAGTGCGGGGAGAAGGGGCCTATTTAATTAATAGTGAGGGGCGTAGGTTTATGGAAGATTATGCCCCCAGTCGCATGGAGTTGGCCCCCAGGGATATTACTTCCAGAGCGATTACCTTAGAAATTCGGGCGGGGCGGGGCGTGAATGCCGATGGCAGTGCGGGAGGGCCCTACGTGTATCTTGATCTGCGCCACATGGGGCGGGAAAAAATTATGAGCCGTATTCCTTTTTGTTGGGAAGAAGCTCATCGCTTAGTGGGCATTGATGCGGTGGAAGAACCAATGCCGGTGCGGCCAACGGTGCATTACTGCATGGGGGGCATTCCAGTAAATACCGATGGTCGGGTCAGGAAAAATGCCAACGAGTTAACAGAAGGATTTTTTGCGGCGGGGGAATGTGCCTGTGTTTCAGTCCATGGGGGCAATCGTTTGGGCAGTAACTCCCTGTTGGAATGTGTGGTTTATGGTCGTCGTACTGGTCGCAGCATTGCCGAATATGTCCAAGGGCGATCGCTCCCGACTATTGATGAAACCGTTTATAAAACCGAGGCTCGAAACCGCCTCGATCAACTTCTTAACCAGCAGGGTACGGTGCGTATCAGTGCCTTGCGCCAAGCTTTTCAGGATTGCATGACCAGCCATTGCGGGGTTTTTCGTTCCGAATCCGTTATGGCGGAAGGATTGGCCCAGGTACAAAATCTTAAAGCCCAATACGAGCAAATCTTTCTGGATGATAAACAACCGCAATGGAATACGGAAATCATTGAAGCTCTGGAACTGCAAAGTATTATGGCGGTGGGGGAATTAATTTTAACTTCTGCGATCCAACGGCTGGAGAGTCGGGGTTCCCATGCCAGGGAAGATTTTCCCAGTCGGGATGATGAACAATTTTTGCGCCACACTTTAGCCAGTTTTGAGGGAGAAAAAATCAAAGTTGACTATATGCCGGTGGTTATTAATCGCTTTGAGCCCAAGGAGCGTAAATATTAGTTACTAGCGGTCAAGATTGGGTACAGTGTCAGATCACGCTTAGAACGTGTTTGAAAAGCCCCTCGGACTCTCCAAATTTGGGGGGAAACAGAGGCAAAGTTCCCCAGTATTGCCGGAGCTTTAGTGAGGAGATTTAGGGGGCAAAATAAGACTTTACAAACAGGCTCTTAGTTTTAGTGGGACATGGTCTTGGCCAAGCCTCTGGGTTAAAATGTGCCTGTCAAGTCGTCCTGAAGGGCGAAGTTTAAAAACCGTTTTTTCAATGAGTGATCCCATGATCTGGAGTGACGAAGCCACCAATCGTTTAAAGGAAATTCCTTTTTTCGTTCGTCCTGCTGCCCGCAAGAAAATAGAAAATTTTGCCAGGGAAGCGGGAATCACAGAGATAACGGAAGCTGTTTATGAACAGGCTAAACAAAAATTCAATTAGCCGTGCCCCGGTGGTGGGTTAATCTGAATGGTGGCAATTGAGGTTCAAACCATGGCAGAAGATACCATTTTTGGCAAAATTATTCGTCGCGAAATTCCAGCGGCGATCATCTATGAAGATGATCTTTGTCTAGCTTTTAAGGACGTTAACCCCCAGGCCCCAGTCCATGTGCTCCTAATTCCCAAAAAGCCCCTGCCCCAATTGTCGGCGGCCACTCCGGAAGACCATGCCCTACTGGGCCATCTTTTGCTCAAGACTAAGGAAGTGGCGGCGGATTTAGGCATTGGCGATCAGTTTCGTTTAGTTATCAATAACGGGGCCGAAGTGGGACAAACTGTGTTCCATCTCCACCTCCATATCCTCGGCGATCGCCCTTTTAGCTGGCCTCCGGGTTGAAGGGTTATGATGGGAAAATAAACTCACTTAACAATTCTTAACAAGATGCAGTCCTTTTCGCCCCAGATCACCGCACCAACAGGTAATTATTGGCAATGGCAAGGGCACAAAGTTCACTATGTCCAGGCAGGACAACCCCAGGCAGATCGGCCCTCCCTACTGCTGGTGCACGGTTTTGGCGCCTCCACTGACCACTGGCGTAAAAACATTGAAGAACTCCAGGAGCAGTTCCAGGTGTGGGCTATTGATCTGTTGGGCTTCGGGCGATCGGATAAACCAGCCCAGGAATATAGCGGTCAACTGTGGGAACAACAATTGTTGGATTTCATTGACCAGGTGATTGGCGAAAAAACAGTGGTGGCGGGCAATTCCCTGGGGGGCTACGCTTCCCTCTGTGCCGCGGCCAACGGTGGTGACAAGATTGCCGGGGTGGTATTGCTCAATAGCGCCGGGCCCTTTGGGGATCAGCTCAGTGAGCGCAGCATTAATCTCGTACAAAAAGCAATTCAAAGTTTGATGCTCCAGCCCCTGCCTAGTTATTTGCTGTTCCAATATTTGCGCCGCAAACCTACCATTCGGAAAACCCTGAAAAAAGTTTACGTAGATCAAACAGCGATAACCGATCGCCTGGTGGAGGAAATTTATCGTCCTTCCTGCGATGCGGGGGCGGCCCAGGTGTTTGCCTCGGTGTTTAAATCTCCCCAGGGGGAAATGGTAGATAAACTGCTGGCTAAATTGCAAGCGCCCCTGTTGGTCATTTGGGGAGAGGGGGATCCCTGGATGCGGGTCAAGGAAAGAAGCGTCAAATTTCGGCAACATTATCCCCAATTAACGGAACATTTTTTACCAGCAGGGCACTGTCCCCACGATGAAGATCCGTCCACCGTCAATCGGCTGATGCGGGATTGGTTAGCTACCATTGGTTAGTTCCCTATCCCTTGGGGTTAATCCCCATCGTTTGCCATGACCCCTTTGACTTTCCCTAACCTAGGTCAAGCTAAGGCCCAATCTATTGTGCGGACTTTGGTAACCATTGGCTTTGGTGTCGGATTGGCAATGGGGACGGTGGGGTGTAGTCCTAGTTACTCTCGATCGCCGGTGGTGGAATCTTTGCCCCTGACGGCGCAAGTAACCATTGGTGCAGAGACAATTCTTTTAGAAGTGGCTACAACCCAGGCCCAACAAGCCCAAGGCCTGATGTTCCGTACCGAACTAGCCGGCGATCGGGGAATGTTATTCACTTTTCCAGAGCCAAGAATTGCCCGTTTTTGGATGAAAAATACTCTGATTCCCTTAGATATGATCTTTCTGCGAGATGGGCAGATTAAACAAATTATTCCCAATGTGCCCCCCTGCAAAGCCGATCCTTGCCCAAGTTACGGCCCCCTCAGCCAGGAGATTAATCAGGTATTGGAATTGGGGGCTGGGCGAGCGGAAGAACTGGGTTTGAAGATTAACCAAATGTTAGAGTTTCAACCCCTATCAGTGAACGTTCCTCCCCAGTAGGCTCGATGGTCTAATGTGTTGTTGATATAATTTTCCTTAATCCGGCTCTTTTTGTTTTTTTTGAACCCTCAGGTTGCTTTTTGTCTGGCGATCGCCTCCAGCACCTGACAGGCATGGCCCTGACACACGCCACAGTCAGCCCCTACCCCCATGGACTCAGACAACTCTTCCAAGGAAGTAATACCCTGCTGGGCGGCGGCTTCAATTTGCTTATCGCTGATACCCCGGCAAACGCAGATATACATAAGGGCTTTTCCGTAAATTTTGATGGGAAATTTAATAAAGACTATTGCAAATTATTTTCATTATGCCTCAAGGAGCAAGAAAAAACAATCTTTTTGGCGTTTGTCCTGCCACAGGCTCAAAGTTTGGGAAAATAGGCTATCCGGGGTGACTGCCCTACTTTACACGACATCAGTAAATCAGTTGCCAAGTATTGCAAATACTAATTATCAAGAAATTTTTAATTCAGTTTTGGATAGTTCAGCTTCAAAACTTACTCAGAAGATGATTAATAAAAAAAGGAATAACCCTAAATTGATTTTGGTATAGTTCCACTAACGTTACCGGAGCTTCTGGTGGAATCATGCCGGACTGATACTGCAAAACAATTAGCATATTCCAAAAAGCAAAAATAGCTGTGACAAAAACCGCCCATTTCTGCCAGCGTTGACGGGGAAATTTTTGCCAAAAACGGGCTATCCCAAACACAAATAAAAAAGTGCAATTACTAAACATTCTCCCCCCTACACTAGCCCCCTGCCACCAAGACCACCAGGCGGCAATAAAATAAACTTGAGCTAAGAAAGTTACCAAGAAAATAGTGTTTAAACGGGGCAATAGTCGCCAACTCAGCACGAAGCCAACCACCGCCAGTAAAGTTATGGGATGCCAAATAAATAGGCCCCGGTGACCGGAGAATAATACTTGCCAAAGGGATGGTTGCAACCAATTAAAACTGCTTCCATGGCCTGTGGCTTGTCCTTCCTCTAGATAGGGAATGCGGTCAATGCCACCATACTGCCAAATATAAATTAATAGCTGGGGAATTTGCATTAACACAGCCACTGTCAGCATTACTAGCAGTGGTTGCCAAAATTCTCTCTTAGTAATATTGATAAAAATAGTTTGACTCGCTTTGCTCCAATTAATAGCTGCTAAATTCTGTTCTTTTTTGTTCGATAATTCCGCTTCAAAACCAATCGTTGCCACCAATATCGGTGCGAAAAAAAACAGCACATCCTGGGGCCTGACCCAAGCGGCAAAGGCGATCATCATCCCAAGGACAATTTGCCAACGGCCATTGTTTAACCAAGGTTTAGTGAATATGCCGTATAAAAATAAGGCGATCAGAAAAGCAGAAACCGCGTGGGACATGGATACTTCCAGGAATAGGTAGTAGCTCAATGGTGAAGCAAACCAAATTCCTGCCACTGCCAATAAACAATTGAGGTGGGAAAAATAACGCCGAGCAAACAAATAACTCAAGGCTAAACCAGTGATACCTAAACTAATGCTTCCTAAACAGTAAAATAACTCATAGGGCCAGGACATGCCATTGATGGAAATAGTGCTATTAAACTGATGTAAAATCAGAGCAACAAGATGGCCTAAGGCAAAGAATGGTAACAGAACCATGCCTAGACCTACCGTGTATTTGCTGTATTCTGGAATGGGGCCAAATACCCGGGGACTGCTGTTAAATCGTCCTGCCGTTTCAGCGTAATATCTGTATTCGTTATCTACCCTGAGGTTGCCATCAAATAATAAAGACCTCAAGGGGGTGTAATAGCCTAATCCATCACCGTACACCCCAAAACCAGTGACGAAGAACTTGAGCAAAAAAATCCCTAAAGTGACAGCTATTGCGATTAAAAAGCAGTATTTAAGATTTTTTTCGTCGTTAATGAAGTAAAAAATTTTACCTACCATTATCTGTCCCTTCCCTTACACCAATGGGCTGTAAATTAAGCTTTCTTTTTTGGTTTACGCCAGACCCAAAGAAAGTTGGTGGCCATGCTCCAAAAAACGGTAATCATGGTGGCTACGATCGCCGCTATTTTATGATCCCAGCCCAGCTTATTGCCCAAGATCACAATAATGAAACTCCAGAGAAAAAAGCCACTAAAGTTAGCCACATGGTATTCCCAACAGCGTTGCCAAGAAAGACTGGGATTACGAAAGACCCAGAGGTCGATCGCCCCGTAGCGAATAATGGTAATAACTTCAGCAGAGAGGACAGAAGCCCAGGTAAGGGTCATGCCGAGGGACACCTTAAACCAATCCAGCAGGACAACGTTAAAGACCATGGCGATAATGCCGATGATCCACCAGCGCACCATTGCATTCCGCCACAGGCGTTGTAGATAAATGGGCAAAGTTTCCCTGGTAATCATGGCAAAGTCGGTAAAGGGCAGATAATCCGGCTATTATACTGGTCAATGTTCTAGGAAAATTGGCATCTAATCTCCAACAGGGGCTAAATTTTTTTCTGGAGAGTAATGTAAGGCGCCGGGGCTTGGCCCTGAGTTGCTCCAACGGCAAACTAATTAAAATTTTTATGTCTTCCCCTCTGGCTTTTCCAAGTAATGGCCACTATTGGCTTGAAAATGCCCATATTCTTCCTAATTTGGTTAAAATCAAGGTAAATTTTCCCGAAAATTTTCAGTTCCCCAGTCCCTGGGAAGATTTAGGACTTTATAATCTGGAAATTGCCGACGGCAAAATCAAAAATATCATTGCTGTTGGGCAAGGGGAAGAGCTCGACTTAGTTACCGACGATGATGTCCCCAGGGTGAATTTAGGTAGAAGAATGATCTTGCCTTGTTTTGTGGATATGCATACTCACCTGGATAAGGGCCATATCTGGGGGCGATCGCCCAATGGGAATGGAACCTTTGCCGGGGCCATTGCCAGCACCCAACGGGATGCGGCCAACCATCGGCAGCCGGAGGATGTTTACCGCAGAATGGAATTTGGTCTCCGGTGTAGTTACGCCCACGGCACAGTGGCTGTGCGGACTCACTTGGAATCCGCAGGGCAGAGGGGACAAATGGTTTGGGAGGTTTTTCGTCAACTGCGCCAGACCTGGGTCGATCGCCTGACGTTGCAGGGGGTGGCCATGGTCACCACAGACTATTACCTCACTCCAGAGGCAGAAAAGTTGGCCGATCAGATGACAGAGTGGGGAGGAATTTTAGGGGGAGTGGCCTATGCCGGCCCCCAGGTGGAGGCCCAGTTAACCCGTCTGTTTAGCCTCGCCCAGACCAGGAATTTAGCCATTGACCTCCACGTCGATGAAAATGGCGATCGCCGCTCCCGAGTGTTACATCAAGTAGCCGCCATCGCCTTAAAAGTTGGTTTTACCGGTCAAATTGTCTGTGGGCACTGTTGCAGTTTGGATGTGCAATCCCCCCAGCAAGTCCAGCAAACTCTGGATTTAGTCAAGCAGGCCAATATTGCCATCATTAGTTTGCCCCTGTGCAACCTGTATCTCCAGGGCCGCGATCAGCCCCAGGAACCGGCCTGGCGGGGCATTACCAAAGTTCATGCCATTCAAGCTCAGGGTATTCCCCTCGTATTTGCCAGTGATAACTGTCGGGATCCGTTTTTTCCCTTTGGCGACCATGATGGCCTGGAAGTATTGAACCAATCCGTACGCATTGGCCAACTGGATCCCCCCTACGGTCGCTGGTGTGCCACCGTCAATCACACCCCGGCCCAATTAATGGGACTTGTCGGTCATGGTTGCCTCGCTGTAGATGGCCCAGCAGATTTTGTCATCTTTCCAGCCCGTCACTTCAGTGAGCTTTTCTCCCGTTCCCAAGGCGATCGCCTAGTAATACGCAGGGGAAAACCCACCCATCATCGCCCACCGGAATACCAAGAATTGGATAACTTGATGGGGTTTGGGGTAGTGGGGTCATAAAAACCCGATGACAATCCCATGAATTAATTAACTTAACTCAGCTTAAAAACGTGGGGAAAGGCGCTTTTAACCATCAATCGGTCTTGCTTGGATAGGGAACCAACGCAGTCGAGGATGTACTTATGCTCCAGGGTAAACAGTTTCATTCTCACCACAGAAGGAGTGAATAAGCCCGCTGAACGGGTATCTTCGATGGGAGTATCGAGGGGCCAAGGAGCATTTTTAGCCGAGGTGATCATAGCCATAACACTGTGACCAATGCGGTTATTAAAAGCAGGGGCGTCAGACAAAATTAAAGCGGGGCGACGAATATCAGATTGCCTATCCGTGAAGGGAACTGGGACAATGACGACGTCAAATTGTTCGTAAATTGTGTTCATAGGTGTCGATATGCAGAATTATCAGCTTCAGAATTCCATTCGGTCATAGTGTCGGCAGTGGCGGCCATATAGTCAGCCCCAGATTCCCCCACTTTGCCGGGGGCAGGGCCTTGGGCCCTCTCAGCTTGGGGAAGAACCATTCCCTGGGGAGCGACCAACACAATAACTTCTACGGAAGTACCAGCTGGACACGGCAAATCCTGGAGCAGGAGCGTGCCATCTTCTGTCAATGTCGTAGCTAGTTTGTAAGCATTGATAGACATTATGTAGCAGTGTGAAATGTGGACCCTTGGCAACCAAAAGATTATTAAATTTTCAACATTATCTTAGGCAATGATGAACCAGTGCAAAATAGATACTGAGGAGAAAATAATCTTTGGTTGGATAGAAGACATAGTAGCAGAAAAGTAAACAATTCGTGGGGATAGTCACCTTTATAATTGTTTTTAACTCCGACAACCATAATCAGTTAGACCATGTATTGTCAATGTTTACAAAACCTTTATTAGACAGGCTCTTCAACCCTAGATAACGAACAAAGTATGTACTAGTAAAAATCATTACTTGAAGATGATAATTGGGCCGATAAGTTCACTTGTAAATTAGTTTTGTTCCACGTTTTGAACCAGCATGGGGCGCCAACCAAAGTAAACGATAATACTCCTTTCCCATTCTTTCCTAAAGAAAATCCCCCCGGCTGGATGCAGTTATCCTTTATTAATCTCAATTCTAAAAGCCAGGGAGAAGATTTTATACCTTGGTGGTCATAGACAAAATTGTCTGAGGGCAGCGGCGGTGGCTTCCGGTTGTTCCAAGTGAGGCACATGGCCACAGGTATCAAGCCAGAGTAGTTGGCTCTGGGGCAACAGGCGACGGAACTGCTCCGGGGCTTTAGTGCCTAAAATTTTGTCTTGTTTACCCCAAATAATCAGACTCGGTGAGGCAATTTGCCCCAACTGCTGGGAAAAGGAGCCATAGCCGCCGCTTTTGGTGAAGGCAATCAGTCCGTCACTCCAACCGGCACAGGCTAAATGGGCTTCTGCACAGCGGCGAGCATCCTCACTGGCCAAATTCCGGTCGTAATAGGCGGCCTGGCCAATGCTTTGTCGCACGTTAGGATTAGCTAAAAATTTAGTCAACCAACGATCAACCGGTGCAAACATCAACCGACTGGCAAAGGGTTGTTTGGCCAGACCAGCACTATCTATCAGCACTAGTTTTTTGACTCGTTCGGGAAAGCTGAGGCAAAAATCTAGGGCCACTGCTCCCCCCATGGACACCCCCACTAAGGTAATTGGTTCTTGAATAACTGTTTGCCAAAAATGATCTAGGTGAATTTTGATGTTAGCTGGAGTAGGCGGTAATGTTTTAGATCTAGTTGTGAAGCCAAATCCCAACAAATCGACGGCGATCACCCGAAAATCTTTTTTTATTAGGGGCAGTAGGCGGCGAAATTCCAACACCGAACTGTCAAAGCCATGGAGGAAAAGCATCGTTTCCCCCTGACCCTGGTCGACATAGTTAGTGTCCACGGCAATGGGGCTGGGGCGATCGGAGCAATGGACGGGCAAGGAAACTTGTTGCATTTGTCGCCAACATTCCAAGGACGTTGCTTCGGTAAATGCCGGTACGGGGACAGTTAAGGAAAAAATCATAGTCAAATGGTGCTGGCCAAAAGTGGCGATCGGTGGTTGGGGAGGAACAAGCCTGTCCCAAAACCCCTGGAGAAGCCGTGGTAGGATCAGGCGAAAACAGATCTCCCCAGGGAAATTGGGGCGGAGCTCACTATGGATTCAGGCAAAATTGTGGCCATTGTCACCGGTGCCATCTCGATTATTTTAGCTGTAGCCTATCTAGTTTTAGTACAAATTCTCGACTTTCGTGGGGAAATGGTGCCAGCGCCAATGGAAACCATGGGTCTGTTTCCCTTCATTACGGCGATCGCCAACGGCCCATTGCTACCTTAAGATTGAGCATGGCCCATTAGGATCAGCCAATTATTGCTTGTCGCTCACCGCTAACCACGAACAGGGTCAGCTATAATCATAACTGTACAAATCTTTACATTAAGCATGGCCATGGCTGTTTCGGCAAAGGTTGAAATTTATACATGGAGCACCTGCCCCTTTTGCATGAGAGCCCTGGCGTTATTGAAACGTAAAGGGATAGAGTTTCAAGAATATTGCATTGACGGCGATAACGAAGCCAGAGAGTCCATGGCAGAAAGGGCCAACGGCAGAAGGAGCTTGCCCCAAATTTTTATTGACGACCAACACATTGGCGGCTGTGATGATATCTACGCCCTGGAAAGTGCCGGCAAATTAGACCCCCTGCTTCAATAGTTGGGCGAGCTAATCGGTATTTGTACTATTTGTCTTTAATCATTACGGCTTTTGCCCCCATCCCAAGGATATTGACCCTGTGAAACTGGCTTTTATTGTCGATCCCCTAGAAAAACTCGATCCTGGCCATGATTCCACTGTGGCCATGATGGAAGCAGCCCAAAAACTGGGCCATGAAGTTTTGGTAACCTCAGTGGGGGACTTATCGGTTATCAATGGCCAAGCCTGGGCTAAGTTGGCGGCGGTTCGTCTTCAGCCGGTGAGTTTGGTGGATGGCCACTGGCAAGTTTCCCAACCTTGGTACGAAGTGTCTGAGTCCCAGTGGATGTCTCTGACTACATGCCAAGCGGTGTTCATGCGCAAGGACCCGCCGGTGACAGTTCAGTACCTTTACGCCACTTTCATTTTGGAGTTACTGGCCCCCACAGAAACCATGGTAATCAATTCTCCCCAGGGGCTGCGGGAAGCTAACGAAAAAATGTACACCCTGCAATTTGCGTCGATGATGCCCTCCACAGTAGTTAGTTTGGATAAGGGTCTGATCCGTCAATTTTTGGAAGAGCAGGGAGCGGCAGTGTTAAAACCCTTGGGTGGTAAGGCTGGGGAGGGAATTTTATTCCTAGATCCTGGCGATCGTAACTTTAACTCCCTGGTTGAAATTAGTACTCAACAAGGTAGGGAACCAGTAATGGTGCAACGTTTTTTACCTGCTGCCAAAGACGGTGACAAACGGATTATCCTGCTGGATGGTGATCCGATTGGGGCTGTCAATCGCATTCCCAGCGGGGCGGAATTCCGGGGAAATATGGCAGTCGGTGGTCGAGTGGCCCCCACAATCATTACCTCCAGGGAAGCAGAAATTTGCGCTTTACTAAAACCTAAATTGCAGGCCGATGGTCTATATTTTGTCGGCATTGATGTTATCGGAGGCTACCTAACGGAAGTCAATGTTACGAGTCCGACGGGGATCCGGGAGATTGACCGCCTCGAAGGAGTGCGCCTGGGGGAAAAGGTAATTTACTGGTTAGAAAAGCAATTTTAACCTGGGATCAAGATAGCTCAATCTTAGTAAGTTTGATTAAAAAAAAGATTATTAATTGGGCAACCGGTCATTTTAGCCTTGTTTTTTCTTGATCCCCGCCTTTTTTTATTCCATCCCATTCCACTATTTAAAGATTTTGTTACGCGCTAAGGTTAGGTACTATGCCAAAAGTATCGATTTGTAAAACGAATATTAAGACAACCTGAAGAGAATTTGCTCCCGTTGGACAGGTAAACGCAGACAGGGTAACAGTTTAATGGGAATCTGCCCCCTTGGTTGCATAGGGCAAAATATAAACATCTAGAAAGTTCGAGCTGATATTTTTCAAACACTTTAATAACTGCCTAATTTCCCCACGCCTCACCAATGAAAACCGCTAACTTTGTTACTTCTTCCTGTCGCTATTGCCGTTACTACCAAGCTGAAGGTAGGCGGGGAGGCATTTGTAATCAACTGAATGTGCCAGTGCAAGCACAATGGAAAGCTTGTTCTTTGGCGGCAAGGCCCTTTGCTGGTTCTTGGGAAAACCTTGAAGATGTGGTTCATTTGGAGCATGCCTATGCCCTCACCACCAAGGATGATGTGGTGGAAGAACCTTCAGAAACTATGATCACCGCCGAAGCGGCCTAGGTAAGGCGTTTTTGGGCATGGCAGGATTGGTTAGAATTAACTAGATAGCTTGGGACTGATGGCGCGAAAAGTTCATTATTAGAGTTATGGCAACCAGGGATATTGGCTAAAATCGGGGGAGCGTTTTTCCAAAAAGGCTTGTTTGCCTTCACTACCTTCGGCGGTCATGTAATAGAGCAAGGTGGCGTTACCGGCTAATTCCTGTAACCCGGCTTGGCCGTCACAGTCTGCATTAAAAGCGGCTTTGAGGCAACGGATTGCCAAAGGGCTTTTACTCAAAATTTCCTTGGCCCATTGAACACCTTCTTTCTCCAGGCGGTCGACGGGAACAACGGTGTTGACCATGCCCATGCGTTCGGCTTCCTGGGCAGAGTATTGCCGGCAGAGATACCAAATTTCCCTAGCTTTTTTTTGCCCAACAATGCGAGCTAAGTAACTGGAGCCAAAGCCTCCGTCAAAACTACCGACTTTCGGCCCAGTTTGGCCAAAAACAGCGTTATCGGCGGCAATAGTTAGGTCACACACCAGATGTAAAACGTGGCCACCGCCAATGGCATAGCCAGCGACTAGGGCGATGACAACCTTGGGCATGGAGCGAATTAACCGTTGCAAATCAAGCACGTTAAGGCGGGGAGTGCCTTGATCGTCGATATAGCCCCCTTCCCCCCGGACAGATTGGTCACCACCGGAACAAAATGCATACTTGCCATCACTGTGGGGCCCGGCTCCGGTTAGTAGCACTACGCCAATGCGGCTATCTTCCCGGGCGTTACAAAACGCATCATAGAGTTCAAAAACGGTTTGGGGACGAAAGGCGTTGCGTTTATGGGGACGGTTGATGACAATTTTGGCGATGCCACCTGCTTTGTAATAGAGAATATCCTCGTAATTTTTTGCAACGTGCCAATCCATGGGTTCCCTCCTGAGCAATCCCTACCTATCTTACGGTTGCAGGGTGAAGGTTTCACTCTCTTTTTGGACGATCGCCGTTGGATGGTAATAGTGAATCTGAAGCGACAATCAATCACCCCATGACCATTGCCCCCAATCCTAAAGTCAGACTAATCACGTTTTTCTTTCAAGGCTAAGCCATTCTGGTGTTGCTTTCTAGCCGCTGCTTTCCTTTGTTTTTCCACAGCCCGACAGGCTCGACAGAGTACGGCCTTGGAATTGATATTGCCCTTGGCCACTTCGTACCACCATTGCTGGGCTGCGGCTCTCCAGATCTCTTCCTTGCCGCACTGACGACATTGCACCAATTGGTCCACATAGAATCTGGGCATCGGGCCATAGGTGTTGTTATGGCTCAATGCCTGGGGATTGGCCATGATGGCTTCCGCTGGTGGAATAACGTTGGGATCACAGGGATTTATGGGGCCTCTTTGCTTAACTCGGCGGAGTCTGGCGGCTTCCAATTTTTGCTTTTTTGCCTTACGCCTAGTCATAGCTGAAACTTGGTTGTCAAACAATCTTAACTGTTCAATTCTAAGAAATTGGCCCAAAACTTTGATGATCGCCTTAGTATGCAAGTTAGGAACCCAGTGTTTATTCCAATTTTTTTTCCATGACCATTGCCGCCCCAGCCACTGCTGTTGCTCCCCTTACTTCTGCCCCAGCCCCGAAAAAGATTGGGGTGCCCAGGGAGTGCTTTGACCAGGAATGTCGGGTGGCCATGACCCCTGACACCGCGAAAAAGCTACAAAAGTTGGGCTTTGACCTCCTGCTAGAAACGGGGGCCGGCAGTCGGGCTGATTTTGCTGATGCACTCTACGAAGCCCTCGGTTGTCAAATCGTTGGCGATCGCCAAACGTTATTTAACCAAGCGGATATTATTCTCAAGGTGCGTCCCCCTGCTCCGGAGGAAGTGGAAGAGTTGCCGGAAGGGAAAACTTTAATTAGTTTCATTTGGCCCGCCCAGAGTCCAGAACTGCTGGAGAAATTGGCCGCCAAAAATATCACCGTGCTAGCCATGGATGCGGTGCCCCGTATTAGCCGGGCCCAGAAGCTAGATGCCCTTAGTTCCATGGCCAACATTGCCGGTTATCGGGCTGTAATTGAAGCGGCTAATCGGTTTGGACGCTTTTTCACCGGGCAAATTACCGCGGCAGGGAAAGTTCCCCCGGCCAAAGTTCTAGTCATTGGGGCCGGGGTGGCCGGTCTAGCGGCGATCGGGGCGGCCAAAAGTTTAGGGGCGATCGTGCGGGCCTTTGATACCCGCCCAGTGGTCAAAGAACAGGTGGAAAGTTTAGGCGGCGAGTTTCTCCTGCTGGATTTCAAAGAGGATGGCACAGGGCAAGGTGGTTACGCCAAGACCATGAGTGAAGAATTCATTGCGGCGGAAATGGCGTTATTTGCGGCCCAGGCCCAGGAGGTGGACATTATTATCACCACAGCGTTAATTCCTGGTCGTCCTGCTCCCAAGTTAATTACCGAAGCAATGGTGAAATCCATGCGGGCCGGTTCCGTCGTGGTAGATCTAGCGGCGGAACAGGGGGGAAATTGTGAAGTCACTAAACCTGGAGAAGTTTACGATTACGAAGGGGTAACCATCATTGGCTACACCGATTTACCCAGTCGCATGGCCAGTCAATCCAGCCAACTGTATGGCACTAATCTTTGGCATTTGCTCAAGGACATGGGGGGCTCGGAAGACTTTAAGGTGGATGTGGAAGACGAGGTAATCCGGGGAGCTTTAGTATCCCATGAAGGCAAAGTTACCTGGCCGCCGCCAAAAATTAATCCCCCCAGTCCTCCCCAACCGACTAAACCCGCCGTGACCGTAGTGGACAGTGAAGCCAAATCCGGCAAAAAATCCGGCTCTGGTAATTTCCTTTGGTTAGCCCTAGCGGCGATCGCCTTGGTGGGCATTGGGCTGGGGGCACCAACTTCTTTCCTTTCCCATTTCACAGTTTTTGTGTTGGCCTGTGTGGTGGGCTGGCAATTAATTTGGAATGTGGCCCCGGCCCTCCATACTCCTTTGATGAGCGTGACCAATGCCATTAGTGGCATCATCATCATCGGCGGCATGCTCCAAATTTCCGGCCCATTGAATAGTCCCACCACCATCCTGGGGGCGATCGCCATTTTGGTGGGAACAATCAATATTGCTGGGGGATTTTTAGTTACCCAACGGATGCTAAAAATGTTCCGGAAGTAATTTTATTTTTTAATCAGAATTAAATTATGGCCACAAAATCAAAAGAATTTCAAAGGTTATTTCACGAAGAAACCCGTGGCGAGAAATTACCAAGAAGGGAGCCTACTCCTCAATCTATTAGAAAAGAGGAATTAGCGGCCTACGATCAATTTAAAAAAAGGCTTGCAAATGACGAGGACAATAAAGGAATTACCTTTGTTGAAAAACCAAAGGGCATGAAAAAAATGTCTGTGGTTTTAGAGCAATTTGCTTCCCCCTTTCTTGATGATGAAGATTCCTATGAAGAAAGGGAATTTTCCTTTGAGTTGGCAGTATTAGCCTGGAATTGTGCTGTATTTTCTGAAAGCGGACGAGAAAAACTTATGGAAAGTTTTTTTGAAGGCCTGGTCAATCCCCTCGAGCCAGAAAGTATAGAAGTGACGCAGAATTTAAGAGATTTTGTTGAGGAGTTAACTGAGCGCAAATTGGATGTATTCCCTAAGGACAACAGAATTATCAAAGATTTCCAATTAACTCAACATGAGGCCGGTTTTCATATTTCTGTTTCCTACGTTATAGCCCGATAATTCCTATGCAAATTTCCCCAGCATTTAAACATAAAATTTCCATTGATCCAGGCAAAGTTACTACTGATCCAGGCAAAGTTACTACATTTTGTCAGCAATGGCAAATAACTGAGCTTGCCCTATTTGGTTCAGTTCTTCGAGATGATTTTGATCTAGATAACAGTGACATTGACGTTTTGGTCTCTTTTGCGTCTAACATCCTCTGGACAATTCTAGATCTAGTGGATATGGAAGATCAACTTGAAGAAACCTTTAACCGGAAAGTTGACTTAGTAGAGCGAATCAGCATCGAAAAAAGTCAAAATCCCTTTAGAAAAAAGGCAATTTTAGAATCCTGCCAGGTTATTTATGCAAACCCGCGAGTTGAGTTACCCGAAAGATATGCTTAATGCGGCAAAATTGGTTCAAAGTTTTACAATGGGCATTAGTTTAGAATCTTTTCAAGATAATTTAATGTGCCAATCAGCTGTCACTCGCCAACTTGAAATTATTGGTGAAGCGCCCCGTAGAATATCAGTTAAGTCTAAAGAAGCAATTACAGATATTCCTTGGCGACAAGTCATTGGTATGAGACATCGTATTGGTCATGAATATGATCGTCTCAATATTGATCGTATCTGGCAAACCGTTCAGTTTTCCTTGCCTCCTTTGATAATCGCTCTGGAAAGCATTATTGAATCAGGAAATGATTGACCATTTTTTTCATCATTAACATTAATCAAAATCAAACATTTCTATGTCTAACAGTTTACAGACCGTGGCCTACGTTGCCGCCAGTATTCTCTTTATTTTTAGCCTAGGGGGACTGGCTAACCAAGAAAGTGCCCGCCGGGGAAACCTCTACGGCATTGCCGGTATGGCGATCGCCTTTTTAGCCACGGCTTTGGGGGGAAGTTTCACCGGTTACGCCACTTTGTTGGGGGCTATTATCCCCGCTGTCGTGATTGGTTTCCTATTGGCATCCAGGGTGGCCATGACCTCCATGCCGGAATTGGTGGCTATTTTGCACAGTTTTGTTGGTTTAGCCGCTGTCCTAGTGGGAGTTGCCAATTACCTGGCTCCGGAAAATGGCCTAACGGGCTCCGAAGCCTTCATTCATCAAATAGAAATTTATGTGGGCGTATTTATTGGGGCTGTCACCTTCACCGGCTCCATTGTGGCCTTCGGTAAATTGCGGGCCATCATCGGCAGCAAACCCCTCATGCTCCCGGCTAGGCACTTTTTGAACATTTCCCTGCTGGTGGCTACGGTCATTTTGGGCGTGCAATTCATGCAGTTGGACAATTCCGCTGGTTTAACGCCACTGCTGATTATGACTGCCATTGCCGGAGTGTTGGGCCTCCATCTCGTTGCGGCGATCGGGGGGGCAGATATGCCGGTGGTAATTTCCATGCTCAACAGCTACTCCGGTTGGGCAGCGGCGGCGGCAGGCTTTATGCTCTCCAACGATTTGCTGATTATTACCGGAGCTTTAGTGGGAAGCAGTGGCGCAATTCTGAGCTACATCATGTGTAAAGCCATGAACCGTTCCTTCATCAGCGTTATCCTTGGTGGTTTTGGGGAGGGTTCTAGTGCAGCTTCCAAAGGGCCAGTCCAGGAGGTAACTGGTACAGTCACTAAAACCAGTGCGGAAGAAGTGGCAGAGGAATTACTCGATGCCCAGAGTGTAATCATTACCCCTGGTTACGGTATGGCAGTGGCCCAAGCCCAGCATCCCGTGGCAGAAATCACCAAATTACTCAAAGAAAAGGGTATTGCCGTTCGGTTTGGTATTCACCCCGTCGCTGGCCGTCTTCCCGGTCACATGAACGTTTTACTGGCGGAAGCCAATGTGCCCTACGATGTGGTGCTGGAAATGGACGAAATTAACGAAGATTTCCCCGAAACCGATGTGGTGTTGGTAATTGGAGCCAATGACACGGTGAACCCCAGTGCTTTGGAAGACCCCACCAGTGCGATCGCAGGCATGCCGGTGCTGGAAGTGTGGAAAGCCAAACAAGTGGTGGTGATGAAGCGGAGTATGGCTTCCGGTTATGCCGGCGTGGAAAATCCTTTGTTTTATAAGGAAAATACCCAAATGCTATTCGGGGATGCCAAGAAAAATGTCGATGCCATTTTGACTCAACTGCGGGCCAAGGACGAGGCGACCAGTGGCGATAGGGTTCTAGTTTCTGCCTAGGATCACCACTGAAAACATAATCAATTGGCGAATGGGGGAAGTGGACAATTTCCCCTATTTTTGCCAACGGTTATTGATGGTTATCCACACCAAAGATAATTAGGCGGGTGTGGGCCAGAGATTGGGGCTGGCGGGTTTACGTATCGGTGGAGGCCAGGGAAGAAGAAGATTTTGGCCATTTTTGAACGATCGCCGTGGTTAGGAGATGGGATAAAAGACCGATGGGCCCGGCAAACAAGCACAAAATCAGGGAATGGGTCGTCCAGATGCCCGTTTCTCGCCCTTGCCAATAGATCCAGCGTCCGACAAACAAATCCATCACTAAGTAATGTATCCAACCGACAGCCATGATACTGGGGTCGCTAAAGGCCTGGGCAATTACCCCCAATTCCGGGCTAGCCAGGGCGGCGGCCGATGTTGATCCCAGGGAATTAATGAATAAGAGCAAATAAACAACTGCCAAAAGGGCCAGGGGAATGAATGACTGCATCACCTTTTGGGTTCCCTGCCATCCCGGTAGAAGGATCATCAGGGCCCAGAACGTTAGAACCCCTAGATTACTAACGTTAAAAATAAGTTCCGTTGCCGTCGAAGAAAGGAGCATAAAGAAATAGTCCGCAGGAGTGTTACTGATCCTGGCGAATTTTGAGTGGTCTGGCAAGGTTCAACTGTGGTTTTGAGGAGATTGGGGCACTTCCAGCGACTACAGTTGACGACGGAAGTCTATTGTACGGGGTTAGGCCGTCAACTACTTGGTGGTATTGCATTGTGGCGGCGATCGCCGTCAACCCGATAATGGGGGTTGATAGGTTGATAATGGGGAGAGAATTAAGTTTAAATCTTTGCTATGACCACCGATCTATCGGTTTACCTTGACCAAGCACAACGAGCCGGTGCAGAGGCGGCGGAAGTTTACTGCTCTCGTTCCTTTTCTCGTCCAGTTTTTTTTGAAGCTAATCGGTTAAAGCAGTTGGAAAGTTCAGAATCGGAAGGGGTAGCCCTGCGATTATGGAAAAATGGTCAGGCCGGTTTAGCGGTGGCCTATGGGCCGGTAGAACCTGGGATTTTAGTCGAAAAAGCCTTGGCCCTGGCCGCACTGAATCCCCCCAATCCGCCCCGCTTTACTAGCCCCCGGCACGAATATCGGGAAAGTTTAGGGGAAGGTTTTTCTGTAGAACAGTTAATCGATTGGGGCCAAACGGCGATCGCCAGTTTACGGTCAGAGTTTGCGGAAGTGCTTTGTAGTGGGGAATTAGCCTGTAGTACCGACAGCACCCGCCTACTCAACAGTGAAGGCTTAGACTGTACCTGGACAGAAAGAAGCTTAAGCTACTATTTCGGGGTGGAATGGATTCGGGGGGAAGATTTCCTGGCTATTTACGATGGGGAGCAATGTCGAGGTCAGGCTGACGTCAAACAGGTAGTGGAAAATCTGAGGCAACGCCTACTTTGGGCACAGGTTAATCAACAAATCCAGGGGGGCAAAATGCCCGCCTTACTCACCAGTGGAGCCGCCGGTTTACTGTGGGACACAGTGGGGGAAGCCCTCCATGGCCAACGGATCGTGGAAGGTTCCTCTCCCTGGGCCGAAAGGTTAGGACAGACTGTAGCCATTGAGGAATTAAATATTAGTCAAGACCCCACCGCTATTCCCTTTGATTGCCCCTTTGACGATGAAGGAAGCCCTACCCAAAAACTTGCCTTGATTAAGGCAGGGACAATTGCCCAGTTTTACACTGACCAGGAAACAGCGGAAGAATTAGGTAAAAGCACCACGGGAAATGGCTTTCGTCCCAGCTTAAGCAGTGCCCCCCAACCGGGTTTGGTCAATATGTTGGTCACACCGGGAAGTGCTAGTTTTGATCAGTTACTGAAAAAATTGGACAATGGTTTAATTATCGATCAAATTCTTGGGGGAGGAGCGGATATTTCCGGGGATTTTTCCATCAATGTGGATTTGGGCTATCGAGTGCAGAACGGCGAAATTACCGGCAGAGTGAAGGACACCATGGTTTCCGGTAATGTTTATGAACTATTAAGTCAGATTGTCGCTTTGGGGTCAGACCGCCGTTGGCAGGGTTCCTGTGCTACTCCATCAATTATTTTAGATGGGGTATCCATCACTGCCTAGCGCTATATTTGGGCACTGAAATTTCAGTTTGACTACCATTGAAAAAATCCGATCAGGAATTTGCGCAACGGTTGTTTAGGCTTTGATGGTACTGTAATTGAATGAATAATGTTACTCGCTACCAAAACGCCGCGCTTCAGTACTATCAAGATCTGACAGGATCTTCCCATCTCCACTATGGTTATTGGCAACCAGTTCCGGAGACAAAAGATGATTTAACTATGGCCAAACTTCGCCATGCCCAGGAAAAATATACTGACCACTTGCTCTCATTTTTACCACAAAATATCGAAACTGTACTGGATGTGGGCTGTGGCAACGGGGATAATGCCAGTCGACTAATTGGCAAAGGTTTACAAGTGGAAGGCATTGCTCCAGATCCTTTTCAGGAGTCCAATTTTTTACAAAAGACCGCAGGTAAAGCTCGCTTTAATAGCAATACTTTCCAAGGATTTATAGAAGATTTGCAACGGATTAATTCCGCTCCCAAATATGACTTGTTGCTTTTTAGTGAAAGTACCCAATATATGGCTTCAGACACCATTGCTGATGGGTCGAAATTCTTGGTGAAACCGGGAGGTTATGTTCTACTAGCTGATATGTTTCGTAAAAATGGACAGTATCAAACAGGGATGTTTTCCAATTGTTTGATTAAAGATGAATTGCAGATGGCGATGGCAAAGGCTGGTTTTGTTCTGCTCGACAGCGATGATATTTCTCAACAAATTGTACCGACCCTGGATCTTTGTGTGCAAAGTTTTCAAACCTTTGGCGTTTCGACTTTAACTTATTTGGCTAGTTTAGTTAGGATTGCAGTCCCTCCCTTGTATAAAATTTTCGACTACTTTTTAGGGAAACAGGCCAAAGCTCTGGTGAAGGAAGGATTACAGGCCGGGAATATTTTTCGGGATCATTTATGCTATGAAATTCAACTTTGGCAAAAACTTGCTTAAATTTCTGGGGGTGATCGCCATTGTGGTGGTGGGGATTTACCCTGGGCAGGGGAAAGTTAAGAATAATGACTAATTTGTCTTGGTGGCCAAAGCCTAGGCTTATAAGTAGAGTAAGGCCCCTTCACCGCCGGAGAGAACAACTATGTCCGCCGAATTTTTTGACTGCCTACAACATAAATGCGCCTATGTGGCGATCGGAGAATTTAAACCCGGTCGGTTTACAGAGGCCCAACGGTTGTATGAAAAGGCTATTTCCACCTATAAAAGCGGCTTTAAGGGCGCCTTCCTGCTGAGAAAACCCAATTCCGATGAAGGCATTGCTGTGATTCTCTGGAATACCATCGAAGACATGGAAGCGAATCAAACGGAAGTCCACCGCAAAATTCTGGATGAAATGGGGCCTTTGTTCAATGTTCCTCCGGTCACCAATATTTACGAAGTTTGTAGTGAGGTGGAAGCCTACGGCAAGGTGCTCTGCTAACCATGTACAACATTAGTTTTACTCCCGATCGCCCGTTGACCTACCATCTGGAAGACGATCAAAGTTTGGCTCGACTTTCCCTTGTGCCGGGGCGGGGCGGCCTGGTGACTGAGTGGACTATTCAAGGTCAACCCGTCCTATATTTTGATCAAGAGCGGTTCCAAGATCCATCCCTGTCGGTGCGGGGGGGGATCCCGATTTTATTTCCCATTTGCGGCAATCTGCCCCATGATCAGTTTGACCATGCAGGTACAAGTTATCGTCTCAGACAACATGGTTTTGCTAGGGATCTGCCTTGGGAAGTAATTGGCCAGCAAGCCCAAGATAGTGCCCGGTTAGATTTACGGTTGAGCCACAATGATGCCACCCTCGAGGCTTTTCCCTTTGAATTTGAACTAGTTTTTAGCTATCAACTCCAGGGCCATAACCTCCGCATTGAACAACGTATTGCCAATCTTGGTGATCGCCGAATGCCCTTTTCCCTTGGATTGCATCCCTACTTTTTTTGCCGAGAGAAGCAAAGGGTTACGTTAGCAATTCCCGCCCATGATTACCTAGACCAAAAAACTGGCGATCGCCATGACTATGATGGCCAACTGGACCTCACTGCCCCGGAATTGGATTTAGCCTTTACCCAAATTTCCCAACCAAGGGCCCATTTTGTCGACCCAGACCGGAATGTGAAGATAGAAGTTAGCTTCAGCGAACTTTACCAAACTCTGGTGTTGTGGACTGTGGCCGGGAAAGATTATCTTTGCCTGGAACCTTGGAGTGGCCCCCGCAATGCCCTCAATAGCGGCGAGCAGTTAGCCTGGGTGGAACCCTATTCTTCCCGTTCCGCCTGGGTGAATTTTCAGGTATCAATGGAGTGATTTTGCTGTCTTTCTCCCTTGAATAACAGTCTGTTGGCAGTTCCAACTTAAGGGAGGGGGTCGTGAAAACCCCCGAAACCATCCCTTGAACTATGGCTCAATTAACTCTGTTCAGACCATGGAGATCTAAAAATTTCCCTGGAGAGCCTCATTGCACCGCTCACAAATGGTGGGGTCATTGCTAAAGGTTCCAACTTGGGTGGAATAATTCCAGCAACGCTCACATTTATGACCATCTGCATTGGTAATGCCTAAGGTCAGCTCATCTGTTTCCGCCTTGAATTGCAAGGCATTAATTCCAGCGGGATCCTCCGACAATTCCACCTGGGAAGCCAGCAATAAATAACGCAGAGTATCCACTTGATTGGATTCTCCTTGGTTATAACACTGTAGTAACTGCGACCAATGCTCATCGTGGGTGTGGATTAATACTTTAGCTTCCAAAGATGCACCGATCGCCTTGGCTGTGCGGGCCGATTCCATAACTTTGTTAACTTCCGTGCGTAATTGGCGCAACTTAACCCAGGTTTGGGCTAATTCCGGCTGTTGCCACTGGGGCTCTAGCCTTACCCAACCAGCTTGAAACACTGATTCCGTTGGTTTTTCGTAGGGTAAAAATTGCCAAATATCCTCTGCTAAGTGACACAGCACCGGGGCGATCGCCTTGACCAAATTTTCCAACGCTAACTGGAGAATGGTTTGGCAACTGCGGCGGCGGGGAGCATTGGCAGCAGAAATATACAGACGGTCTTTAGCAATGTCCAAATAAAAGTTAGATAGATCGACTACACAGAAGTTTTGCACCGTTTGGAAAAACTTGAAGAATTGGAAACTTTCATAAGCCTCCGTCACTTCCGTAAATACTTCGGTCATTCGATGCAGCATATAGCGGTCTAATTCTGGCAAATCTTCATAGGCCACCGCATCGGTTTCAGGATTAAAATCATGCAAATTACCGAGTAAAAATCGAGCGGTATTGCGAATTTTATTGCGTACATCCACTAACTGTTTGAGAATACTTTGACTAATGGGCACATCGTTGGCGTAATCCACCGAAGCGACCCAAAGGCGCAACACATCAGCTCCATAGGCGGGTTCCTGTTTTTGATTTTTACCGCCATTAATAATCTGGTAAGGGTCCACCACATTGCCCAGGGACTTACTCATTTTATGGCCCTTCTCATCCAGGACAAAACCATGGGTCAACACAGTTTTGTAGGGGGCAATGCCATTGACCGCCACACTGGTGAGCAAACTAGATTGGAACCAACCCCGATGCTGGTCGGAACCTTCTAAATACATATCCACAGGGTATTTTAATGGCCGATTTTTTGCTTTTGCGACCGCCGCCCAAGAGGAGCCAGAGTCGAACCAGACGTCCATGGTGTCTTCCCCTTTACGGTAAGTACGCCCGTTGTTACGGTAGCTTTCCGGTAATAACTCCTCCACGGTTAGCTCCCACCAGGCATCAGAACCTTTTTCGGCAATGATTTGTTGCACATGGTTAATGGTTTCTTCCGTTAACAAAGGCTCATTGGTTTCCTCATCGTAAAATACGGGAATAGGTACCCCCCAAGCCCGTTGCCGGGAAATACACCAATCACTACGATCGCCAACCATGGGAGTGATACGATTTTCCCCCTGGGCAGGAATCCAGGTAACTTCTTTGATAGCTTTTAAGGCTTGGTCTCGAAAACCCTCCACTGAGGCAAACCACTGTTCCGTGGCTCGGAAAATAGTCGGTTTTTTGGTGCGCCAATCGTAGGGATATTTATGCTCATAGGCCTCTTCCTTCAATAACGCTTTCTGATCTTGGAGGGCATTAATAATCGCTTCATTGGCATCTTTGAGCACATTTAAACCGGCAAACTGCCCCGCTTCCGCCGTCAAATTGCCTGCTCCATCTACCGGGGACAAAATCGGTAAACCGTACCGTTGCCCGACAATGTAATCTTCCTGACCATGGCCGGGGGCTGTGTGAACTAATCCTGTACCGGATTCCGTGGTGACATAATCTCCACCAATGACAATGGGGCTAACCCGATCATATAGAGGATGGCGATACTGGGCATTTTCCAGGGCTTCCCCCTTGATGGTGGTTTTAACAGTTAATTTGACCCCAAAGATTTCACTTAATTTTTCCACCAAATCCAGTGCCACAATTAGGTGACTGTTCTGAAAAATATGGGATTCCGTTTGTACCACTGCGTAGGTTAAATCTGGGTTCAATGCCACCGCCAAGTTACCGGGCAGAGTCCAGGGAGTAGTGGTCCAGATCGCCACCGCTAAATCATCAACGTAGGGCGCTAGAATTTCTGTAGCCTTTTCTCCCGCCTGGGTGACAGGAAAGCCAACGTAAATGCTGCGGGAAGTGTGCCCTTCCGGGTATTCCAACTCCGCTTCCGCCAATGCCGTGCGGGAACTGGGGCTCCAATGGACAGGTTTTAAACCCCGGTAGATGTAACCTTTCAACGCCATGGCCCCAAATACGCCAATTTGGGCCGCTTCATACTCGGGGGTTAGGGTTAAATAAGGGTGTTCCCAATCACCCCAAATGCCATAACGCTGGAATCCCACCGCCTGTTCCTGCTGGGCTTTGAGGGCAAAATCCCTGGCTTTGTGCCGGAGGGTGAGGGGAGTTAATTCTGCCCGTTCGCTGCTTTTCAAGCTTTGCAAAACTTTTAGCTCAATGGGCAAACCGTGGCAGTCCCAACCGGGGACATAGTGGATTTTATGGCCCTGTAATAGTTTATATTTATTAACAATATCCTTTAAAACTTTATTCAACGCATGGCCCATGTGTAGAGCCCCGTTGGCGTAGGGCGGCCCGTCGTGGAGCACAAACAAGTCTTTGGGATTATTTTCTGCTAGGTCGGCGTAAATTCCTTTTTCCTGCCAATATTGCTGAATTTCCGGCTCTCTTTTGCTGGCATTGGCCCGCATATCAAAGCGGGTTTGGGGCAAGTTAACGGTGTCTTTATAACTTTTGGCTTCAGTCACAGTGGCTTTAGGGCAGAATTGTGCATAGGAATACTTGCTGATTTTACCCCGTTTTCCTAACCCATCCACCGCTGTTTTACTCCCCCCTCGGCGATCGCCATCGGCTGGTTTTTGCTTGATCTCCCCTGGCGGGCCAGTATAATTCCAAGGGATAATCCTCTATCAACCTGCTCATTTTTCCGGAACAACGGGCTATGAATGAACCAAAACAGACCGAAACCGTCCAGGTGGTGGAAAAAGTTAGCGCGATCCTTTCCCCCTATTTCATCGTCGTTGTTGGGCTAGTTTTGGCCGATAGTAATTTTCTCATTGGCATTGCCCTGGTATTTGTGGGCCTGTTTTCCCTGCTCAAACTTTCCTGGCAGGATGTGCAAACGGGGGTAGAAAAAGTTAAGGGCTTCTTTGCCGAAAAGCCATAGGTCCAGTTAGGTGAAAAGTCAGACCTGAGCAACAGGCACTAAAAAGGTAAATCTTCTTCTTCTTCCGGGGCGATCGCCGGTCGATTGAGCACGGTGGGTTGGTTCGCTTGAAGATGCTCGTTGCGATCCATGGGAGGCTGATCTAGATCTTTCGGCAAATTCTCTCCATTATCAGTTCCCTGTTGGGGAGTGGCATCGGACGCCACAATTTCCCCATCAAAATTTTTGGCGAACTGCTCGATCGCCTTACGGGTAGCAGTTTCACTAATATTTTCTGGAGGAGGGGCTTCGCTGACTGGTTCCGGTGGCGGTATTGGTCTGGGCTGACCATGGGATTCCCGTCGGGGAGAAGGTTTAATTTCCGAAGTGGCAGTTCCAGAGGCGATCGGTGGAGACGTCGGGGGAGTGGAAGCTACGGTTTTTGTCGGAGGAGGGCTTGGTTCCGAGGTGAAAGCAGGCGGTTTAGGGTGGCTTTTAGCGGCAGGAGAAGCACTAGCTGGAGTTTGCGCCGGGGCTGAAGGTTTGCCCACCACCAAATTCACTTTCATTGATTGGCCGCAGGCTTGCCCCAAAGCAGCTTCCAGTTCGTCTTTTTTGCCTGCCGCAATTTTCAGCAATTGTTGGGTGGTGACACTCACAGTGGCATTGTTGCCCACTAAGCCAACTAAAGCACCAAAGGATTTAAATAATGACTGACTAAGGGCTCCCAGGTTATTTAGCGTTTCTTCCCACACTTGGGACAGATCCCAATGGGCATCACTCACTCCAGGGCTAGATTGCTGGGACTCTGGGGTTGGTTCCGGCTCGATGGTTTCGGGAATGGGGGGTGGCGGGGTAATGGGGGATTCCACCACCGTTAGATGGTTATGCTGGCCATTGGGAAAGGCCACCACATTACTGGGTTTTACCTGGGCTGTCCGTTGGCCCCCAGATGTTTTGGCTGAAGATTGCTGAACTGCAACGGTTGCCACTGCACAGGCTGATGGTAACAAGCCCAACAGGGTCACCTCCAACCAGAGTCGGGGTTGGGTGGTATTGCGAATTTGGATTTCACTCTCCTTCAGTTTTTGTTGTCCTTGTAAAATTACCCCCCTCTCCCACTGGGGAGCCAGACCGCAGAGTGCTTGCCAAGTTTCCGCTGTCACCGCCACTAAATCCGACCGTTGGGGCGCAGTTTGGGCAATGAGTAAGTTTAAGTAAAAGCTTGCTAGGTTTTGTAATACCACCAGGGGTTCCCGTCCCCGGTTCAAAATTTGCCGACAGGTGCTCAACAGCGTTTCTGCATTATCACTGGCGATCGCCTCTAGGAGGGTCAACAAATCCTGCTCCGGCACTGCCCCCACAAGATCCCAAACCTTATCAGGGGTAATTAGATCGGGCAGTAAACTTAGTTGATCTAATAAACTTTCCGCATCTCGTAAACCACCATTGGCAATTTGGGCCACTAGGGTCAAAGCTGGGTCGTCAATATAAATCTGTTCTTGCTGGGCAATGTAGCGCAGGTGGTTAACCATTGCTTCTAGAGGAATGCGGCGATAATCAAATCTTTGACAGCGGGAAATGATGGTGGGTAGCACCCGCTGGGGATCGGTGGTGGCCAAAACAAAAACAACCCGTTCCGGCGGTTCTTCTAGGGTTTTTAGTAAGGCGTTAAAGGCCGCAGTGCTTAACATATGGCAGTTATGAACCAGTAAGCCATTAGCGACAAAATTATGATTGTCTTCTACTTCCAGATCATAAACTTTCTCTACTATGCCCTTAGTAACTGATTCAACTTCCTCGAAATTTGTATTCCATTGAAGAGATTTTGCTTGTACCACATCCACATTCACAGGGGATAGTATCTTCATTCCTGGGGCGATGTCTTCTGCCTTTGTCCATCCTTCTTCAGTCCTAATTAAATGATTGCCCGTACAGCGTACTGTGGAGTTCTTTGTTTTAATGATTAATGTTTTCTTTTCTCCCCTGTCAAGCCATCTTAAAATTTTTTTATATTCCCATTGCTGTAAATTTTCGTTGTAACTAAGAGCTTCCTGTCCTTTAATTTGGGGATTATCAATCGACATTAAGCCCTTGCGGGTCAAGATTTGTGAATCTCCCGTTAAACACTCGTCAATAACATAAACCTTATATCTACATTGCACTGGGGCAAATTGGGCCCTTTCAATAATCTCCCGAATATTATCAACCCCTGTATTACTGGCCGCATCAATCTCAATTACGTCTAAAGCGGAACCATTGGTAATGGAGCGACAGGTGGCACATTGACCACAGGGACTAGCGGTAGGCCGATCGCCACTTATGCAATTTAAGGACTTGGCCAAAATTCGTGCTGAAGAAGTTTTCCCCGTTCCCCTAGGTCCTGTGAACAGATAAGCGGGAACAATGCGTTCCTGGGCGATGGCATTGCTCAACGTAGCGGCGATCGCCGTTTGACCCACCAAATCCGCAAAGGTCTGGGGGCGATATTTATGGTGCAGAGGTTCGTAAGCCATGGCGGAGTAACCGGGCGATCGACAAACAGGGGGATTCTCAGCCTAACTCCAAAAGGCAAAAAAAGAAGTCAAGTTAACAGCCTGTGACGGCGGGAGCAAAGGCAAGGGGCAAGAAGCTTAGAATAGGAGGGTCAGTGCCGATTTGTAAGGCTGGAGTGCAATGCCGATGACAGCCCCTGTTATTTTTCACCTCGCCATCCCCGTTAATGATATTCCGAAAACCAAGGAATTTTACTGCGATCGCCTGGGGGCCAAGGCCGGTAGGGAAACCGATAAGGCAGTAATTCTGGATTTCTATGGCCATCAAGTGGTGGCCCACGTTACCCTGGAGCCGTTGGTAAAACAACAGGGCATCTATCCCCGACATTTTGGTTTAGTGTTCACCGCCGAGGCGGATTGGTTTACTCTCTGTGACAGAGTGGAAACCCAGGGCATTGCCTATCATTTGCCGCCCAAGCTCCGTTTTGGAGGAGAGTTGACGGAGCATCGCACTTTTTTCCTAGCTGACCCCTTCCATAATTACCTGGAATTTAAATGGTATCGTCACCGGGAAGCAATTTTTGGTGTGAAAGAATTTGTGGCCATTGGCGATCGCTAGGCAGATAAATTTATCACTTAAAATTTAAAGTTTGTAAACGAAATTTGAAACATTATTCAACCCGGCCGTAATAGGCAATCTTTTGGCGATCGGGATGTTGTTGATTATATTGCCATGCCCAGAGTTGATCCCCCTGGGAAAAATGCCACCATTCCCCTGGATGTCGTAAAAATCCAGCACTTTCCATAATCTTATTTAAAAGCTCCCGACGCTGTTGATAGCGTTTAAATTCTTCCCTTTGAGTATCACTTTTTGCTTGTGCTGTTTGATAATAATTGGGCTGGGAACGGGGCGAAAGTTCGTCAATTTCTCCCCCCATATCTACAGGTTTGCCCGATTGATCCAGTAGCGTTATGTCTAAGGCTGCTCCGGTGCTGTGGGGGGGAGGAGTGAGGGGATTGGAACTGGGAATAGCCCAAATTTGATAGACCTGCTGATAAATATTTTCCCTTTGCTCGGAGGTTAAAACTTGCCCCTGTAAACCGTCTCTAGCCACAATTTCGGTAAAAGTATGATCCACCATAAATTGCTGAACGGCGATGGGTCGATAGGCATCAAACACTAAAATTTGCCATGTCGGTTCAATCTCAGCCAAGGTCAACCGGGCTTGATCCAATCTTTTTAATACCCCGATGCGTAACATATATGGCGATCGCCCTTGATAGTCGACGCCCAATTTTTCGTAGGGATGGGGCTCGAGCAACTTAACACCTTTAAGATTGATGGGAGCAAGGAATTCACCACAATCTTGGATGGAAACAGAACGGTAAAGTTTCATTGATTTGACGCAGAAACGGGTATTTAAACCAGATTACCAAGGTAAAAAAGGATAAAAAATAGTAAATCCCCCAAAATTTGGAGGATTTTCAAAACTTTAACTGAATGAAATTTTATTCAGCAGTGGCGGGATATACGCTCACTTTACGACGGCTTCTGGTTTTGTGCTCAAACTTAACCACGCCGTCAATCAAAGCGAAAAGGGTGTCATCACTGCCCCGGCCAACGTTGTTACCCGGGTGAACTTGGGTGCCCCGTTGACGAACAATGATGCTGCCGGCGGTGACGGTTTGACCACCGTAGCGTTTGACTCCCAAGCGTTGGGCATTAGAATCCCGACCGTTCCGGGTACTCCCCGTTCCTTTCTTATGTGCCATGGTTATTAATGATCCTGATTAGGTTGGATTAGTGGGGTAGTTAGGGGCTTTTTTGTTAGCCCAATCTACAATTTAGCCAAATTTGGGTGGCTTTAGCTGGTCAGTCTTAACCTGCCACCACTGGGGTTTTGGCATCCACTTCGGGTGCCTCGGCGATCCCCTTACCGTTAACGGAAATGGACTTGATCAACAGACGGGTTAACTCTTGACGGTGACCCCGTTTTTTGCGGGTTTTCTTTTTGGGTTGCATTTTATAAACAATGACCTTGCGACCCCGACGGTGGGAGAGAATTTCCCCTTCCACAGTGGCCCCGGCTACGTAGGGCTGGCCGATGGTAACATTGTCGCCGTCTTTGACCAGTAACACTTTGTCGACAACATAGCTGTCTTCCGGTGCTCCGTCGAGGTGATTAATCTCGTAAAAACGGCCGGGCTCGACCCGAACTTGGGTGCCCCCAATTTCAATAATGGCGTAACTCATAATTTATTTGCGTAGATTGCCGTACAGGTATGCCGCCGTCAAGTTTTCCGGTTTATTCCAGTGAATTTCAGGAAAAACCCGCCAGCTTTGGCATTTTTTGCTGATGATTGTCGTAACCTGATCCGAGCGGGATAGTTGACAAGCGATCTTCTATTTTCTAAGTTGCTAGCTATTTTGTCAAACTCATCCTAACTGGCTTTTGCTGAACCGCAATTTGTTCTGCGACTAACTCGGCCATGGCGATCGCCGCTCCGGATTGGCCCCGTGCCTGCTGTAATTCTTGGCGTATCTGGGTTAACTGTTCAGGATCATCTAACCAAGGTGTTAATTGACTAGCTACCCCAGCGGGCGTTAAATCCCCCATCAATTCCGGCACAATTTCCCGACCAGCCCAGAGATTGGGCCAGGCAAAAAGACGTTTTTTCTTGGCAATGAGGTAATTAATCAAGCGGGTGGATTGGGGCCCGACCCAGGGAATACGGGCAATTAATCCCGGCAAGCCGTCTAAATGTTTGAGGGCTTCCGTGTGTTGGGTGGGCAATAAAATCACCATGGGAATACCTAAAGCTCCCAATTGAGCGGTGTTGGCCCCCACTGTGGTTAAGGCGAAGGTTAATGTTTTTAATGCCGTCAGGGCGGGAAATTGGCGGCAGATATCAATTCTTAACCCCGTGGCGGTCAACAAATAGGGTTCTTGTCCCTCTTTTTCCACCACCTCTATTTCAATGTTGCCCATGGCACTAACCAAGGGATTGGTTTTTACCTGGCCGTAGCTTTGCAATTGGGCCAAATCCACAGTGGGCGCTAAAAAGAGCACAAATTGACATTGGGGATGGATTTTATGCAACTCCACGGCGATCGCCACTTCCAGGGGAACCCCTTGGCTAAGTTTAGTCGCCTTGGAACCGGGCAGTAGGCCGATTAACGGTTTGGCCGATGGATCTACTGGGGAATCAGTGGCATCCACATCCACCATCAAATCCCCCACTACGGTGGCTTTTGCTTGATAAATCCGGGGTAAAGCTTGGCGTACTTGTCCATTCATCACCCCAAAGGAGTCAATCCACCGGGGCCAGCGGGCATCCCACTCGGCATAGACCACAGAACGATAGCCTAAACGTTTGGCAATCGCCAGGGCAAAGAATTGGTCCCCTCCTAAAAAAAGAACCACCCCGTGGGCATGCCAGGGCCATGACTCCGCCGTTTTACCCCAGAGCAAGAAATTCCAAAAATGTTCACTGCTCTGCACCCGATTCACTTCCCCATAGCTACGCACTACCTCCGCTTCTTTACCCATGGCATGGGGACAGGGGGAAAGCATCACCGAAATTCTCAGGCGATCGCCATTTGGCAGTTGACGCAAAGCATGGACAACGGGACGAACCCAGGTGGTCACTTCCCCTGGGCCATTGGACAGAATTAAAACGTCAACGGGATTAGTTAATACGGGCAAAGTTTGCAAAACAGTAACAACCTAGGAACCCAATTTGCTAATAATTCTCTGGACAATTTCCACCCCGGTGAAAGCTTGCCAACCAAATAAACCAATCAAGGTAACGTTGAGGGTGATGTGAGTTAAACGGGCCGTTTCATTACCCTTTTGCATCCAGGGTACCAACGCCGCCGCCGTAGCAATTAAAGCGACCATGGCAAGACCAACGAGTAAGTGGGGGCCGACAAACAGTTTGCCGTTGTTGATATAGGTAACAGCCATGCCGCCAATGGTGCCCAAAACCATCAAAGAAAGTAGGAGAGAGCCGAGGATAAAATGCTTACCCTTAACATCTTTTTGGATCAACTCCTTCCGCTTTTCCGGTTCTGCGGAGCGAATTTTTCGGGACTGGAATCCCAGCCACATGGCGTACATCGAAGTAAAGAACAGCGCCCACATGATGATGGGATGGCCAAATTGGCTATAAATTTTAACCGGTTCAGGAATCTCAAGGGCAAGTAGAGGAAACATCATTTTAATCAAGTTGATGATTGGTCGTAGTTAATTCAGCTTGGGAAAAGCTGAGCTACGGTTGCTTAAAGAAATTTAACACAGCCCATGGTGACGGCGGTTCTTCCCCGGGTTGGGACTTGGCAGAGGCTCAGCTCAATTCTAGAGATGCTAGTTCTAATTGTTTGCCATCCAGTACTGTTTGGCTAATCTGGTCGCATTGGGGACAACGGTAAATCCAATCCTCTGGCTGGAAATTTTGTTGGCACCGTTGGCAATGACAGGTAACGGGAATTTCTTCAATTTCCAATCTAGCTTCAGCGGCCATGGTGTTTTGTCGCACCACTTCAAACGCAAACCGCAGGGCATCGGTCACTACCCCAGACTGTTGCCCCACCCGTAGGGTTAAGCGGTGAATTTTACTGGCTCCATGGTTCTCCGCCTGGGCAATGGCGATCTCCAAAGTTTGTTCCATCAGACTAACTTCATGCATAAACCTGACTTCAACTAATTCTTCCTAAAAACACTTTTATTTAACAAGTTTAAATGTTCACAAAAGCTCAAACAAATTAAGTTTAGCTCGGCTCATAAAGTCAATGAGGAACCATAGCAATCAATGATAAAGTGTCGAAATGTTTGACAACGTTTGTAAATGCACCTCTTTCCTGAATCTCGGAAAGAATATTTTTCAGTACTACATAAAAAGTCTCAATGTGGAGGCGTTTCAATGTTTTCAAGACTCGACAATCATGGGAGACAATATCTTATTAAGTACACCACATAAAACCGTTGTTGCTAAAGGCTTTCGATGATTTCCAGCAAATCGACTTGCCCAGCCTGACGCAAGAGGGATACGGCGGATTCCATGACGAAGTGGTAAAGTAGGCGATAAACATAAGTAAAAATTCACCGAAAAGTAAAATGTCTGCTCTATCAGTGGACATCAGAGAGAGAATAGTCAAGACCTATGAAGGCGATCAAACCTCGATTAGAAAAGTAGCAAAGCAGTTTCAAGTGAGCAAAACAACGGTACAGGATTTGCTTAAACTAAAACGAGAAATGTGACAAGTTTGTCCAAAAGCTCCAAGTGGAGGGAAACCTAGTCAGCTGATGGGTAAAGAAGAGCAGGCTATAGCAATGGTGGCAGAATATCCCGATTATACTCTTTCAGAATACTGTGAGCTATGGCTAGAAAAAACTGGTATTAAAATCAGCGAACCTACCATGTGTCGCTTCTTACAAACCCTGAGATTAACACGAAAAAAAAACAAAAAGGAATCGCAAAGCTAGCTCAGAAGAAATTCAACAAGAAAGAAAGGAATATTGGCATTTAATTGTGAAAGAGAAACCTGAAAATTTAGTATTTCTTGACTAAATGGGCATCTTACTGGGAATTATGCGAGATATGCCGAGAAGTCTTATGGGAACTAGAGCCTATGACTTTGATTCTGTCTACAGGGGCGCCCGCCTCAACTATGCAGGAGCAATGAGTTTGTCGGGGATTTTATGCTTAAAATTATTACCTAAATCTATGAATGGAGAACTGTTCATAGATTTTGTCAAAGAAGAATTCATCCCACAACTCTGGGAAGGTACTGTCGTTGTTATGGACAATCTCAATGCTCATAAAGTTCAAGGAGTCAAAGAAATGATCGAAGCGTCAGGAGCCAAGGTGATTTATTTACCACGCTACTCCCCAGATTTTAATCCCATTGAACATTTTTGGTGGGAACTCAAGGCTTTTATTCGGAGATTTAGACCTCAAGGCAAAGAATCTGTTGAAAACTTAGCAGCAATCGGCATTATCTTAAATTCTGCCACAATTAGACGGAACTATTTTACTCATTGTTGCTACTATGACACTTAGACGCCAAATCCGCCGTAACCGTCCCAGTTGAAGATTGGTTGAATGTGAATAATAACTGGCTCTACAACGACGGCAAGATTGGGAATAGGCCATCCAGTTTGGAAATCTCCAGGACAATTTTCCATTCTGGAGAAACGGAAGTCAGGGCAATGGTTTTGCTTATTTTTCTTGCCTGATGCTGGGCTTTGGCTAGGATCATCAGTAAATTGCTATGGATAGTTTTTACTTGTCCCAAATCAATAATCAATGTGGAGAAAGGAGCATGGTGAATCCAGTCGAACATTTCTTGGGGGGCAATGTGCTCCGACGGGCAATAGATTGTTGGATTAACAATTTCTAGTTGGTAAGGGATCGGGGCTAAGGAGGAAATATTCATAATGGAGTTTTGGTAAGGTGAACAATATGGTTAGGGAGGGGGGAACGAGTTATTGGCAGATTACCTTGGGGAAAAACATTAGCCTTCCTGGGCAAAATCTGGTAAACGGCGGGCTAAGCCCTTAGCAAATTCGACTACAGCGTTGATCCAGCCTGGATAAACAGAACTTCTGCGAGGTGGTTGAGCCGTCTGGGCTGTCTGGGTTAACCACTGACTGGCCTGGGCATAGCAATGACTGGGAGCCGGGACGACAACATGGACAGGGTTAGTCAGAAACCGCACCAAATCACCGGGGGTATAGGCAATGGGCACTCCCTTTTCGGCTAAGGCTTGGGCCAGTTCCACTTGATGGTCGTCCACATGTTCATCGAACCCATGGCTACGGGGAACCAAAATAAAGGGTTTGTTTAGTTTGGCGAGAATGTCGAAACTACCTTCTCCACAGTGGGAAATAATTAGTCGGGCCTGGTCTAGCATGGTTTTAAAATCTGCTTCTACCAAAACTTGATATTTTTCTCCCCCTTGGGGCAGAAATGTACAACTGCCATATTGAATTAGTACCTTTTCTTGTTGGGGATTAATAAATTGCTGTTGAATTAGATAATCAATCCATTGCAGGAGACGGTTGAAGGGGAATTTTTCTGTGCCGACGGTAATTAAAATCATGGCTTGAATTAGTTTTTGGGAAGGGTATTGGGTTTAGTAAATTTAAATAGAAAAGATGCAAAAATAATCAGATTATTGCTATTTATTGGACTGAAACTTCGATCAACTTAGCTTGGGGATAACGCTGTTGTAACTGTTTCCACTGCACATAGAGCACATCAATACAGGGCAGAATTAATTTGGCAGAGAGGCTGAGGTCATTAACCCTAGTGAAGGATTCAATAAAAATAGTTTTAATGCCCAACAGTTTGGCGAATAAAAGGAAGGGCACTGCTACCCCGGCTCCGGTGGTGATCACCATGTCTGGCCGTTCTTGGTAGATAATGCAGGCGGCTAAACCCAGATTGCGGCAGAGGTTGGGCAAATTTCGGTTGGTGGGGCCAAAGGCCCAATGGACTTTTTCCTGGGCGAGGTAATTGCAGGTGGTGGCGGTGGGGAAGGTGACCCATTGGCGATCATGGTTTTTCCAGAAGGAAGCCAGTTGACATAGGGCATTGAAGTGGCCGCCGCTGGAGCTAATCAGTAAAAGTTTCATTGTCTGCATCCCATTGATGGTGGGGGCATACCCCGTTTTCCTTAATTTTCAGTATGAGGGGGGCATGTTTACAGTCGTGTTTACGTAATTGTCTAACCTAATGCTTTTGATGAAATTCCCAGTAAATTCCCTAGACCAGTTGGAACGAAGCGTTGGCTTCCCGTTCAATTTTTCTGGCCTGCAGAGCTCCGGTAACTTTAATGGCGATCGCCTCGATGGATTGATAAAAAGTAGGGGGACAGATTTTGAGTAAACAGGCAGCGGCAATGGTCAGGCCGGTGCGACGGGGTTCCACTAGAATAATTTGCCAATGGGTGCTGAGGGCCTGGCCTAATAAATTCAGGGCGTTGTGTGTGTCTTGGAAGCGCACTGCCCGCCGAGCCAGGTAACGCAATTGATAAGCCTTGGCCGGTTTGCCCCATCGGGCCACTAATGCTGGTGCATACTGGGCAGTTTTTTCCATTACCTGGAGCCAGGACTGGAATTGCAAGTCCACATCCGCCGACAGTCCCTGATTATTGACACGGTAGAGAGTTAACGCAGCAGGAATGCCTTCTATTACCCAGTCGGTCACAATGGCAATGCGAATCCAACATTCAATGTCCTCTGACCGCAACCGGAACGCTTCGTCAAAGTAACAGAACTCGGGAAAACCATGGCGATCGTCCAAAAAACCAATATCATCCAATACCTGGCGACGGATTACTGGAGCAGAACCGTTGCCCACGGGATTACGGCAGAGGAGATGGCCGGCATCAATGTCTTTTAACTTGGGCATTTGATGGATACCCAAGGGTTGACCTTGACCATCAATGAAGGAAGAACGGCTAAAACTTACCCCAATGTGGGGATTTTGGTCTAGATGTTCAACGTGGCTGGCCAATTTTTCTGGTAACCAGAGGTCATCCGCATCTAAAAAAGCGAAATATTCACCTTGGGCTTGGCGAATTCCCGTGTTGCGCGACCCCGCTAGTCCCCGATTTTTCTGATGAATTAGTTTAATCCGTTGGTCCTTGAACTGACGCACGATCATCGCACTCTGATCGCTGGATTCATCATCCACAACTATGAGTTCAAAATTGGTATAGGTTTGGGCCAGCACAGAACGAATTGTATCGGCAATGTAGGCTTCGGTGTTGTGGAGGGGAATAATCACAGAGACTAGTTTCATCGTAGGCATCCTCGGGGCGAAACGTTTTCCATAACTCCAATGATGGAGGACGAGGACCTACGTTCCTGTTGACGCCAATGTTTAACTTCAGGGCAAATTTGTCTAACTTCTGATTAATCGGTTCCAAACGTCTAACCCAATGGGGTGAAATGCCATGCCCAAAATAGTTACAATAAAATCTGTCCATCAAGGCTATCTCACCGTTTACGGGGCCGAACCCGTGCAGGAAACGAAGACAAAAACCACTCCTCCTCAGCACGAAAACTATTTTTGGCGGTCTGTGGGGCTTTATTTTCTCTAAAAATTAGGCAATAGTGAGATTTTTTCTTTAAGCAAGCAATGACACCAATCATCTCTCGTTAATTCAGGGTTTATTCACAATAATGTTGTCTGATGATCTGGCCGGTGGGCAACGCACTTTTAAGGTTCTTGTGGTTGAAGACGATAGAGTCACCCGATCGCTGCTGTTGATGGCTCTTAAAGAGGATAATTATCGGTTGGCGGAAGCCACTAACGGTCAGGAGTGCCTCGATAAATTTATCCAGTTACAACCGGACATTGTACTGTTGGATGCAATTATGCCCGGTATGGACGGTTTCACCTGTTGCGAGCAAATCCGTCTTCTGCCTGGAGGATATAAAGTGCCCATTTTAATGATCACTTTTTTGGATGATCAAGAATCCATTGATAAAGCCTTTACGGCCGGAGCAACGGACTACATCAATAAGCCGATCCACTGGTCTTCTTTCCGTCGTCGCATTCATCAACTAATTAATCTCAAATCCTTGTTCAACGAAGTAGAAGCCGCCCGGAAGGAGTTGGTTTCCCGTAGGAACTGGGATAGTTTCTGGCAAGAAAATTGGCGGTCTTTGGCCCAGACTAATCCTAACCAAAATTACCTCAACGGCATGCTCACAGGGGCATTAAAACTTTTCAACGGATTGCGCATTGTGCTGGTGGCATCGATCGCCGATGCCATTCCTTTTGTGGTTATCGATCCGGAAGTGGAATCTATGGGGATTGATTTCACCGCTATTAATGATGACTTTGCCGCCTTAGTTTGCCTGCAAATAGATGGAGGCATTTTGTTTAAAGCCGGTGTGACTCCTTCGGCAAAGAACCATTGGTCAACCAAGTTGCCTTCCATGGCCCTATTTCCCACGGCGGTTCAGCCCATTGCTTGGCGGGGTCAGCCCCTAGGACTAGTGATTATCCAATGGCGATCGGATCTTGATATGGCGGAGACGGAAGTAACTCAACAAGGGGAAAATCTTTCCCATCTTCTGGGATTCCTACTCCAGGAAACCGATGGATAATAAAGAATAGCCGACCATCTTCCCCCATCTACAGCCGAGTTAACAATAGTAGTGCGATGGGGTTTGGGATGGCTAACTGTTGTTGTGGAAAAATTCATGAGCAAACGTTCCCTCAAGTCTTCCTCTAGCGGTCAAGCCAGGGCAAAACAGGCCATGACCAGACGAGGCTGGACCCAGGCTTATTTAGCGACTGAAGCTGGACTTTCCACCCGCAATTCGGTCTGGAAGTTTCTCAGCGGCAGGCCCGTGGAGCGTTACATTTTCATGGAACTATGTTTTCAGTTGGGCCTAGATTGGGAGGAAATTGCCGATCTTCCCCAGGGAGAAGATGACCCTGACAATGTAGATGAAGGCGTTAGCATCGAGGCAGGTGATCGCCTGGTTATGGAAGCCACCGTGCCCCAGCCCCCACCAAGCTTGGAGGAAACCTATTTAGCGGTCAAAGCTAAGTTGAGATACCAGTTCTTTAAGCAGTACAGCAGGGTACAATCTTCCTTTAACTTGACCCAGCAGTTTGCCTTAGACGAAATTTACACTGATCTGAGTTTGTTGCCCCACCTTAGCCACCAACAATGGTTGGAGGTAGATGATTTACAAGGGTCTTTGCTCCAAGGTGTGACCCAGCCCCAGCCCATGGGTTTATCCATTCAGGAGGCCATCGACCACCATGGACATTTGATCATTTTGGGCCGGCCCGGCTCCGGCAAAACTACCTTGTTGAAGTACCTAGCTCTACAGTGTTACAACAGCCAAATTCAGCCCGATCATATCCCTGTTTTCATCCCCCTGCGGGACATTGAACGCTACCAACAGCATGAACCAGATTGGAGTATGACAGATTATCTCCAAACCCTATTGGTGATCGAAGAGATTACTCCGGAGCTACAAACTGAGTTACTGCAACAGGGCAAATTCTGGTTACTATTGGACGCATTGGATGAAATTTCCCGCAAAACCAGTGAAAAATTTCTGCAAAAAATCCAGGAATTTGTGCAATCTTTTCCCAACAATAATATCTTAATTACTTCCCGCATTGCTGCTCAAAATTACTTTTTTACTGGTTTTACATACCTGGAAGTTGCCAATGCCAATGAGCACCAAATTAAATCCTATATTGACAATTGGTTTAACCAGTCCGTTGTCCCTGAAGACAATGACAAAATTAGCAAAAGCGACCAGTTATTAGCCCATCTTCGACGACCAGAAAATCGCTTCGTCCTCGAACTAGCCAAAACGCCCCTTTTACTAGAGTTAATTTGCTGTGCTTTCCAAGAAAGGGCCCAACTGCCCAGTAAACCAGCCAAACTGTATAAAGAAGGGCTAAACGTTCTGCTTAACCGGGGTTCCCGCTCCCAGGCATTTCAAACAGACTATGGCTATAACGAGTTAACTCTACCCCAAAAGTTAAAACTATTATCAGAAATAGCTGCCCGCATGTTTGCGCAGGGTTATTTTTATTTTGAAAAAGATCAAGTTTTATTAATTATTCAACAATATTTAGCTAGCATTGCCAGCGCCCCCGTTAGTGGGGATTTGCTGTGGCTCAAAAGCGAGAATGTCCTACGAGCTATTCAAGTGCAACATGGGCTTTTGGTGGAGCAAGCCAAGGCAGTGTATTGCTTTTCCCATGTCATTTTTCAGGAATATTTGACGGCTCAACAGTGGGTTTTTTGCAAAAAATTAGCCATTGCAGATTCCGTAGTTAATGACCCCGAAATTATTGCCCAACGGCTCACTGATCCCCATTGGCAGGAAGTTATTGCTCTGGCCATTTCCCTTGCTCCCCTAGCAGATGATTTTCTACTGCAACTGAAATTCGAGCTCGATCACCTAGTGGCCAGTGATGCTGGTTTAATTGCTGTAATAAAATATTTAGATACCAAAAGTGAATTACTCCAGACTAACCATAAACCCGTGGCCATTAGGGCTTTTTATTTGGGCATTCTCTACGATTTTGGACTTAATTTAGCTACCCGTCTAGACCAGAGTTTGAGTGAAAATCCCCACCAGGAAATTTCTCTAGATTTACAATTGATCCGTATACTTTCCTTAGCCCAGTCCCTCGCCCAAAATCCTACTTTTGAGCAGTATTTAAACCTTGGCTTTGCCCTTGATATTGAAAGAAAATTTTCCCTCACTCCTGCCTTGACGAAAGCGTTACAAATTTGCAAAGAGCAACTACCTTCCCCCATGGAAGAGAAGTCGTCCCTGTTGCAATGGTGGCGGATGCAGGGGCCAGATTGGTATCAGGGGATGAAAACCATCGTGTGTCAACATCATCAGCTTGGTTGTGTAGCTGAACTAAGCCCCAGCCAAATTAATCTTTTGCGGCAATATTACCATGGGCTAGTTTTCTTCCATAAATGTCTCCACAGTGGTTGTTATGTTAGCCCCGCTGTGCAGGCAGAACTGGAAAATAATCTCTTGATCTATGCACCATCAATTTCTAGCAACTTACCTTAGCTAGTGACATTGACTCATTGATAATCCGGGCGATCGCCAGAAGCATAAAAACCCAGTCCCATGATAATTAGACCAGGCCAATAAAGATAGGCGAGGATTTCTAAATTTTCCCCAAAAGTGTAGAGAAAAAGAATAAATAATACTGCCAATCCCGCCTCCGCCACTGCATAGCGTTGGGCTTTAATTAATAACAAAAAAAGACTAAGAACCATGGGAATGGCCAAAGCATAAAAACCAACAATGCCCTTGACAAATAACAAACCGTACCAAGTATGGTGGGAGCCAATGGGCATATATTCCACCACGTGGGGTCCCGATTCCACAATGCCATGGCCCCAAATGGGAGCTTCCGTTTCCCAGCGATAACCGGCAATTTGCTTCAAGGTGGTGCGCACTCGGCTAGATTCCGACCGAGCCTCGGTGAATTTTCGCATTATGGTATCCAATAAGTTGAATAACCAGGGCGCCATGATGCCGGTAATGGTACTCCCTATGCCCAACACCATGAGGGTAAAGGGACGACTGAGACGGGCCAGGCAAAAGGTGAAAATGGGGGTCAAAATCAGGGAAACGATCGCCAGGCGGGACTTGCAAATTTGGGCTAGGTAGAGGGAACCGATAATGCCAAACCAACGCCATTTTTTATTTTTTTCCTTAAGGGCGAGCACGAAATAGATATTGGCCACAAAGCCCAACGCCGGCCCCCAGGGAGTAAACAACCGCTGACGAATGGAACCGTCAAAATCCACTTCGTAAAAAGAAACATCAAAAAAAGTTGTGCCTGGGCCTCCCACCGCTTTGAGGGGAGAAACATAGAGAATTTCGGGGAAATGGAGTAGGGGCGCAATGATTAGTAGGGGAGAAATGAGCAGGGTTTGCAAACAGATCACACAAACGGCTCGGTAAATCAGTCGGGGCCGAATGGGTAAACAGCCCGCCAGGGGATACAGGGCTAGGGCCGCCCATCCCTTGAGCCAGCCAATGGAGGATTTGATAATGGTGCTTGTGGGCAGGTCAAAATCTAAATGTCCCATCACTAATGCCACCTGCATCATTGCCATGCTAATGATCCAAACCCAGATCAGCCAATGGATTTTAATTTTTTCCGCTTCCGGGGTGGCTTCCGTTTGCAACCACCATTTCAGCCCTACGTATAGTCCCAGAATTACCCCCAACACCGACCCGACAATGTAGGTGGCCCCCAGGAGGTAAAAACCATAAATGTAGACCATGCTGTACCAAACCAGCCGTTCGGGAAAATTTTCAGGCTTGATGGGATCGTTCACGCGAGGATTTGGCGAGAAATTTTGGTCAGTACTATTAAAATTGTGTTGCGCCACCACAGTAAGGTCAGCCCAAAGGTAACCAGGGCAGAACCGATCGCCGCTCCGGCCAGCACTAGCTTAGTTTTCGGTGCGGAGGGGGTATCGGGCAAGGTGGGGGGCTCCACCAATTGCATCAGGGGAAAGGAACCAAAGGGGTCACTTTTGCCCAAATCCGCCTTAGCTAGGGTGGAAGTAAAAATGGCCTCCGCTATCTGCACTTTACGGAGATAGTTTTCCAGCACCGATTCCTTTTGCACCATAATTTTCAGCCGAGCTTCTAGCTCACTCACCTGTTGGGTTAACGCATTCACCTCCGCCCTAATGCCCTCATACTCAGCCTGCAGGGTAATTAGTTGCTGAAACAGTTCCCCCCGCTTCACACCGGACTCATTGCTATTATCCAAATTCAACCGTTCAATTTCCTCCAGGGTAATGGCCTTACCCAAAAGAGCTTGACCCCGTTCCAGCACCGTGGCCAGGGCCGCCCCTTGCTTTTGTTTGAGTTGCACCACATCTGGATAGTTGGGGCCCCGCTCTTCCAACAGAGCATTTAACTGTGTGCTGGCGGTGGTATATTCTTGCAAACTCTTCTGAAAATATTGGTCTGTTTGCAGAGCCAACACCGTGGGAGCTTGTTCCGGCGTTAATTGCACCGCTAAGGTCAAACTTTGCAGGCGATCGCCAATTTGTTGACTTTCGGCCACCTTTTCCGCCCGTTGTTTGCGGAGAGTCTCGATGGTGCTGATCAAATTAGTCACCTGTTGGGAAGAACTCAAGCCAGACTGGGCTTTATAGTTTGATAACTGGGCTTGGGCCTGGGTAAGTTTGTTTTGAGAATCCTCCAGGGCGGAAGTAATGGCCCCGTCCCGTTTTTCCTGTTCAATTTGCCTCAGGGTATTGAGCCGCCGTTCTAGGGTTTGGTACAAACTGAGGGCTTTGCGTTGGGCTATCTGGGGGCTAGGACCCGATTGGGAAATACGAATCGTGGTGGTGTTGGGAATGAGGATAATTTTCGGCTCACCAAATTCTTCCACATCTATGCTCACACTGGCCGCCGCTTCTTGAATCACCGTATCCCCCAGGGCTAGTAATTTGTAATTTTCCCTTGGGTCAGAAGAACTGCCAAAGGCGGAGGTGGTGGAAGTGGCCGCCTGGCCCACGTCGGGGAGGTTGAGGTTTACCCCCAGGGCATTACCAGCGACATGCACCACTAATTCACTGGTGTAGGTGGGAGCGGTGTGCTTCAGGTAACTTAACGTTCCCGCCCACAGTAATGTATTTGCCCCCACCGCCAAAGTTAAATATTTAGCAATGCGCCCCAAAGGCAAGCTTAATCTTGGTTTAACTGTTGCGATGCCCTCTTCTCCATCCATTTCCCCTACCTCAACATTGTCCATGGCACCATCTTCAGGGGATTTAAGGGCTTCAGATTCATTACCGTTGGGAAACCGGTCCTTAGTTGGGGAGGAGGAAGTGGTGGCCATAGCGATTAACCTAACGGTATAGTTAAAACCCCTAACGGAAGAAAAGATTACGGAAAATCAAAAAGGGGTCTAGGGGACTGAGTAAATCAGTGATGGAGCGGAAAATATCCCTAGTGTTGGTCATACCGGAATCGTAACAAGCAATGGCGTCCCTTGGCATGAGTAGGGGATTGTCTGTGTTGCTGTGGGAATTACGCACCAATTCTTCCACCGGTTTTTCGGTGACCAGGGTTGCTCCACTGGCCGTGTCCACCCGCACCAAAATAGCGCGGCGATTGGCGTTGACATTAGCAGTACCCCCCACACAGTTGGCCGCCACCACTGCCTGACTAAAGCGGGCCCCATAGGGAAAGGTGATGCCTTCTTGTTGGTTCCCCACTGCCGAGGTGGCATTGCTATTGGCAGGTACGGTGAGGTTAGAAATAAATACCTTTATACCAGGGGGAGTGATTTGGGAGGGACGTGCCAAGGCCGGTTGCACCTGGCCAGTGCTGGGCACCACTAGTCGATCGCCAGCCATGAGGGGAATATCGGCCACCGCATCCCCGGTGAATACCCCCGACAGGTCTAGGGGAATTTCTTCCTCTCCCCGTTGCACCACAATATTGGCTACATCCGCTGTGGGTAAAACGCCCCCCACGGCCCGGAGTGCGTTAATGCCGTAGCGCCAAAAAGGATAATCCCCCGTCACCGACTGACTTTCTGGAGGCACCGTAATTTCGTTGCTGGGTTCTCCAGGATTTTCAATCAGTACCCGCCCTGGCTGGAATACCTCCCCTGCCACCGTCACTTGTACCGGAGCCCATTGCAGCACCTGCACTGATAGCTGGAGTTTATCCGGGGGAAAATAACCCTGGTCGGTTAGTAATTGATGGAGTTTTTCTTCCACTGCGGCACTTTCTAACCCTTCCACAGCCACGGGCCCCAAAAAAGGCACTTCGATCACCCCGACCTGGTTGACTACGTAAACCCCAGCAAAATATTTTTCGTTGGGAATGGAAACTTCCAGGCGATCGCCTGGGGAAAAGGGTAGGGCCCAGACCCCTTGTTGCCAACCCAGTGCAAGTAATCCCAAAGTAAGCAACCAACGCCTCATCATTTATACTTCCCCGGCCAAAGCCAAACGTCGAAATATTGTGCGGGAAGCCCAAAGCGAAAATAGGGGTAAACAGAGCCAATGAGTGGCCAAAACGGCGATCGCCACCCCCACATTGCCCCCTTGCACTCCCCACATTAAACAACCAGCAAAAAGGGTAGTAAAAATTAAATTCCACCAAAGGTCCCATTGGGGCTTATCCACCGCTAGCAATAATTGGGAAGCAGCATCGGCAAAAGGCCGAGGAATGGCCGATAGACAAATTAACATCAAAATAGGAATGGCTCCAGCCCACCGATCACCAAAAACGAGGGGCACATAAAAGGGCGCCAAACTGGCTTGTAGAAGCACAAAGGGAATAATCACCATGGCAATGGTTTTTTGACTCTGCCAATAGCGGGCCCGGAACTGGGCCAAGTTATCCCGCACGTCACACAGGTGGGGGAGCAGAGCCGCCTTAATGGAGGTGATAATGCCCAAACTAATACCTAGACCAGCATTAAAAGCAAAGTAGTAAACCCCCAAAGCTTCCACGCTCAAAAAGCGGCCAATGATGAGGTAATCCAAATTACTACGCAGGGTATTTAACAACTCCACCCCCAACACCGATTTACCAAAACCAATTAAATCCCCCCAGTGATGACGGTGAAACCCTTTAGAAGGTCGCCAAGGATGGTAGCGGCGCATAAAGTAAACCCAAATGGGGGCTACTAAAATTTTAGGCAAAATAATCGCCCAGAGACCAAACCCCAACAGGGCAAAGATGGCGGAGAGGATATTGTCGCTGGAAATTTGGCTTAACTCCGCCAGGGCAATAATTTTAAACCGTCCTTCCCTCTGAATTAGGGCCGCTTGGATAATGCCCAGGGGAATAGTGAGCAGGTTCACTGCCATGGCACAGATGGGCAAAATTAGGCGTTGATTGTCGTAAAAAGTAGCAATGGGGAACGCCACTAAACATTGCACCATAAATAACCCAATAAACATCAGCCAATTGAGCCAGTAGGCCGATTCGGCCAACTCTTCCAACCGCTCTGCTTCAGTTTGGATCAGGCGAATGACCACCCCATTACGGGTAAAAACTCGCACAAACTCATTGGTGGTTAACACCAACGCCGCCAGGCCGTAATCTTCCTTGGTCAAAAATCGGGCTAGGATAACCGTTGCAATCAACCGGGAAACCCGAATAATCGCCCCCGATCCCCCCAGCCAACCGAGGTTTCGCACAAAAGTACCGTCTTTGTGGCTAAATTTGGCTTTAAGCTTGGCGATTAATTCCTTCACCCGGGTTTCTTCTCCCCTAACCGTCCCTGGATACCGGATTGATTTGACTTTGAAGGCTTCATTGTAAGAGATTGCCAACGACATTCCGCCATTTAGCTAGCTCCCATGGCCCCACTCTATGGCTCTATGGCCGCCGTCAGATAGTCATGCCATTCCTGTACACATTTTTCCCAGGCATTGGCCACGGCTATCCTTCCTTCCTGGCCCCATTGTTGTAATTGTTCTGGACTGACTTTGGCGATCGCTCTAGTCAACATTTCCATCTGTTCTGGGGGACAAAGCAGACCAAACCCATCTACTTGTTCCGGAAGTCCATCCACGGCGGTGGCGATGATACCTTTTCCGGCCGCTTTGGCTTCCAACGCCACCAAACCCCAAGGTTCCCAACGGGAGGGAATAATTACCCCGTCACAATCGGCCAAAAAAGTTGGTACATCATCCACTGGCCCCACCAATTGCACTGCAGGCAGGACAGCGGTTAATTGCCTAATCAAGGCTTCATCCTCACCGTAGCCCCCCAATTTGATTCGGATTGGAAGATCCGGGGGCAGGTTGGCGATCGCCTTTAACAAGAGGTCGAAGCCTTTTTGGGGCGCAAACCGTCCATAGACCCCCAGGGTTAAGGTCGAGCTGGGGGGTTTCAGGGGCAAAGCCAAAAAATTGGCCAGAGGAGAGGCCGGACGAATAACCTTTACCTTGGCTGGATGCACTAATTTATGGCCGATTAGCCATTGTTTTTGGGCTTGGGAAACACTGATCACCCCATCAGCCAATCCGTAGGCAGTTTTAAGTAAAAGCCGGAAGCGCCGGAGAGATTTAACTTGATGCTGTTCAAAGCCAGCACAGTAGTGATGCTCACAAATATATACCGGTGCCATGGTCTGCAGTCGCCACAGGGCAGGTAAATATTTCCAAGCACTAGCGTAATGGAAAATGATAGCGTCTGGTAACTCTCCCTTGACTCGCTTTAGCCCTTGCTCCAGGGTCAGGGTTTGGCTAGCAAAACTCTCTCCCAGGGAAGAATTCAATAAATGGCGAACCAGGTGGTTTGAGCCTCCCGGCCGGCGATCGCCAATTAAATGCCAGATAGTTTTCATGGTAGCCAGGAGGTTAGATCTCGCTTGATCAACGCTTGACAAGCCAGAATATCTTCTCGGTACTGGGTTTGCAATTGTTGCTTCAGCACCGGATCGAGGGGAGGAGTAGTCAAATTACTATGCTGGATGGACTGCCGTAGTTTTTGCGGTAATAGAGGCTTGACAAGGGCTTTGAGGACATTGGGTTTGGTCAACAGGCCATGGAGCCAAGAATTTTTTGGCATTCCTGATTTATTGGGCCGTTCACTGAAATCCGGCAGGAATTGGGCATTAATTCCTAGGAAAGTAAAAATATCTTGCATTAGCCCTTGGGCGTCGCGCCGCAAGTCTTCATAGAGGTAAACTCGAATTTGGTTGGCGGGGAAAAGGTTATAGTATATCTGTATCTGCTCGGTGTAGTAGCCGGCCTGTTGATAGTGCCAAAACCATTCCCAGTTCGCTTCCGTCCGCTTCGGTTCCTGGGCTAGGGCCTGGGCAAAATCCAAGGTTGTTTCCCGGCCATCTCTCACTAGATGGAGATAATTGGCATAGGCCCGGGCCACTGGCTCCCGCAGGATAATAATAATTTTTGCGGTGGGGCAATGGTGCTGGATTCTCTGGGCTACTTGGCAATCGTAAAGGTATAAAGGACAGGCTTCCCCGATCGCCGTTTCGGTAGTTACTCCTTGAAATTGGGCTTGGTAATCAGCCAGATTAGTGATGGAAAAATCCGCCACCGCCTCATCCCCTGGACCCCGAAAATTTAACTGCTGTCCTTCGTAGGCAAAAAAGTTAGTTTCTTTGCCTGGGGTCATATAGATGGCGGGATGTTGTTGGAGGTAATGGTGCAGGGCGGTGGTGCCAGCTTTGGCTGCGCCAACAATGAAGAAGTTAGGCAACCGGTTGGCTTGGGCAGTGGTGGAGAGATGGGGCGAAAGGGTAGTAGCCATGGGGAAGGGGAAACTTAGTGAGGGTGGGCAATGATGGAAAATGGCAACCTAGCAAGCACCACTATGTTTAGAAAATACTACGGTGATGGTTTTCACCAGGAGCTTGAGGTCATGCCAAATGCTCCACTTTTGTTGGTACTGCAAATCCAGGGCCACCACTTCTTCAAAATTACTGATGGAGGAGCGACCATTGACCTGCCATTCCCCCGTTAAGCCAGGTTTGACTTCCAGCCGTTCGCCATGATGAATTTCGTACTGATCTACTTCATCTAATGTGGGGGGGCGGGTACCCACCAAACTCATTTCTCCCAACAGGATATTAAAAAATTGGGGAAATTCATCCAGGCTGGTTTTGCGTAGAAAGTGACCCAATTTGGTGATGCGGGGGTCATTTTCGTTTTTGAAAAATGCTCCTTCAATTTGGTTTTCCACTTTTTGTTTCAGGTCGTCGGCATTGACCACCATGGAACGGAATTTCCAAATCCGAAATTGTTTGCCCCGATAGCCACAGCGCAGTTGGGAATAAAGCACCGGGCCAGGACTATCTAACTTAATGGCGATCGCCAGGGGAACAAATAACAGAGCAGTGATTCCCAAACCCATAACTGCCCCTACCATATCCATAAACCGTTTTGCCTTGGACTGGACTGAGGGGTGGACTTCCAGGGCTAATTTTTCTTCTGGGGCAATCACTTGGTTAGTGACGGCAGGCAGGGTTAAATACTCGTCAATGCCAGCCTGTTGGAAAAGGGTCTGTACTTTTGGCCCCACGCTCCAACCCATAATTTCAATGCCCCGAGCCTGGGCCCAACGCCCTAACCGTCGTAGATAAATGATGGCACTGCTATCCAACCCCTGAGTTTTAGCGAAATCAAAAATTACTCGTTGCAGTTGGGCTTCTACGTTAATTTCTTGATAGAGCCAATTTCTTAACTGATCATGGAGAGCAACTACTTCTGCTTGACCAAACAGAGCGGGCATTTCAATTAGTTGAACAGCGCTAGCCATAATGATTACCAGGCGGTGAAGGAGACATCGGTCTGGGAGGGGGCTCCGTTGACCTATCCCTACTATCCCAGGGGCAGATCTACGTTCCTGTTTACGTCCATGTTTAACTTTGGCGATCGTTGTCTAACTTCTTTGCTTCGATGGCAATTCCTGTCTAATACAGCGGTGGCGGTATCAGGGTGGCACAGTAAAAACTCTACAGAATAGGCGTTACAACTGTTTTGTGTGCATCAAGTTGATTCGGAATTTGCCGTAACGTTGACCCAAATACACTTTTTGCTAAGTATTTGGTGGATTACTGATTTTATTTGGAAAGGACACTTCAAGAACCACACACCCTTCCTCTGTTTTAAAGGGCCCATGAATTTCGCCGGGAGGTCTGCTTGCGTAATGGCCGGTTTCTAACCACATCTGAAAAGCACAATCATATAGGCGACCGCTCACGATGAAGATCTCTTCAGGATATTCATGACTTTTACTTCCCAATGGCGTTGTGTCGGCCCGGGGAAAAAAGCGGGTTAAACGGGTATATTCCCCCGATTCGCAATCAATACTAAGGGTTAGTTCCTCGGCCATGCCTTCAAGACCTTCGATGGGATGCCACTCGTTTTGATTGTTTGAAGTTAACGGGTTCCAGTAAGTGATGGTTGATTTAGCCATTTTTGCGGTTCTTATTACCTCTGCTAAAAATCGTTACAACTTGCCATAACGCCACCCATCGATGATATCAATCAACTCATTGGACCAAGCATTGGGATTACGGTCTTGGTAAATGCTCCAGATGGATTGGTAATACCAAAGAATACCGGACTTACCCCGATTAAACTCTTGCCAAATTTCATCGCCATGGCGACGTAAATCAATGGCGATGGTGCGGGCATTGTGGAGGGTATCTGCTAAAGAAATTTTTAGCACCGCTAGGGAAACCTGACGCATTTTTGCCAAATGTTCTTGTTTGCGTTGTTCCCAGGGAGGTTTGGGCACGGTGGTACTGTCTGAACAGGCCCGGATTAAGGCTGCCACGGTTTGGCCAAATTGATGTTCGATCATAGTCAAGGTTTCCATGCCCCCCTGATCTTCCACCGCATCATGGAGTAAAGCGGCGATCGCCTCATCTTCATTGCCCCCCATTTCCAACACCAGGGCCGTCACCCCCAACAAATGACTGACGTAGGGCACTCGGGAACCCTTGCGGTATTGTTCAGCATGTAATTGGTTAGCTAATACCAGAGCATCACTAAAGCGGTCAGTGAGGGCAGGAGGACTTGATAGATTCATAGAAATTACTGATGTCAATCTTGCTAATCCGAGTAAAGATCCGCTGTAGCTATCCCTCTTCCGTCAGACTGAGGGAATTAAAATGGAGATAAAAGGCTGAAAAGCGCGGAGGGAGAATGACAAAGACAAGAGAGGCGAAAAAGACAGTACAGTGTGTAGACACATATAGTGAACTGTATAAAGATATATTTCCAGAAGTGAGGTCTTATGAGTCATTTAAATATATCATTGTGGGAATATTAAGTGATATAAAAAGAAAGAGTTTACCTGCAATAGCATCATCACTAGGATTGAAAAATGAACAGGGATTACTGCATTTCATGACAGATTCTCCTTGGGAATTAAAAGAATTAGAAAAAAGAAGATTAAATATTATCTTAGAAGTTTTAGAAGGAAGAGAAATAATAGTAATAATAGATGAAACAGGAGACCCCAAAAAAGGGAAAACAACAGATTATGTAAAAAGACAATATATTGGAAATTTAGGAAAAATAGAAAGCGGTATAGTGTCAGTAAATGCCTATGGTTACTGCAATGGAGTAACGTTTCCTCTAGAATCAAAAGTATTTAAACCAAAAGAAAGATTAAAAGAGGGAGATAAGTATAAAACAAAGCCGGAATTAGCAGTAGAGATAATAAAAGAACTAGAAGAAAGTGGTTTTAAAATAAAAAGAGTAGTGTCAGATAGCTTATATGGAGAAAGCCATAGCAATTTTATCAGTGCCGTAGAGGAATTAAAAATAGAATATGCAGTGGGAATCCGGAGCAATCATGGGGTCTGGCTTCCAAAGGAAGCTAAAGTAAGGGCAAATAAGTGGAGGAGGTTTGAACATATAAGATGGGATGGAAAACAGGAAGATAGGTATATCAGAGAAATAGTTTATGGCAAAAAAAACGCAATAAGATATTGGGAAATTAAAACAGAAACAGAAAAAGAGGAGGAAAAAGCAGGATGGTTTGTAATGACTCGAATACCAGATATTAAATATAAAGAAGTTGGCAGAATATATGGGGTAAGGTCATGGATAGAATATGGATTTAAGCAATGCAAAAGTGAATTAGGATGGGCAGATTTTAGGGTAACTCATTATGAGCAAATTCAAAAATGGTGGGAATTAGTGATGTGTGCATATTGTATGATTTGTTTTTATGATGAGAATTTTAATCCGACTCTAAATTCAACGTCAAAGTATCATCAAAAGCATGAAAAATGGGATAAAGAAGAAGGGTGGAAAAAATGGCTAAACAACCTACGATTAGTGATCTCTGTATTTAATGCAATAAATCTTATCAAAAAGTGGTTAAAAGTATTTCCATTTGCCCATGTTTTGGATGAGTTAACTAAACTTTACAACAAGGTTGATAAGCTAGATCGATTAAAGTATTTGCTAAATTCATGGAATACATTCTATTCTTCTTCTGCCTAGATTGATGAAAGAGGGTTATAGCAAAGGACGAGATAGTTAGGACAGTTCTCTCAACGCTATATCCAATGCAGAAATCAGCGATTCTCCATTACTAACAAGTTGGGAAACATAACGTTTTAGTCTCGCCCAGAACTTCTCAATTTTGTTCAAGTCTGGTGAATATGGTGGTAAAAATATAACCTCACACCCAGCTTTTGCTACCAATGCCTTTATTCTTTCTTTCGGATGAAAGCTTGCATTATCCATGATTAGTATCTGACCTGGTATTAACTCTGGTAATAACATTTCTTCTATCCACGTGCATACTACTTGAGCGTTACAGTATCCTTCAAATATCATTGGAGCTATTGTTGTTCCATTCCACCAACAACTTATTATGCTGACTCTCTTGGTTCTATGTCCTAATTTGCTCGCCTTTAATCTCTCTGATTTATGACAGTACCCATAGGGGTAGTCTAGAGTGTCATCTAGACCGGCTTGATCCATATAAATCAGTTTTTCTGCCGCATATTGCTTGATTTCATCTTCAAATGCCTTTCTCTCTTCCTCTTCTATTTCCCTGTAAATATAAGTTTTTTTTTCTAGTAAACCCTATTTTCTTTAGAGCCTTACTTATTCTTATTCTACTTACAGGCTCTGGCCATTTTTCTGCCATTTGTTTTTGCGTTAAATGACCGTTCTCCTCCGCAAATTCTCTGAATTTATCCAAATCATCTATTTTCGGTCGTGGACCACGCTCATAATCTCTCTTCGCGGCTACACTTCCTGTTTCTTTCTTCTTTTTTATCCATAGGTCTAAGGTGTTGCGACTAATGTTCAGTGTTCGGCAGACATGGCTTTTCTTCTCTCCTTTTTCTACTGCACTTACCGCTTTCTCTCTTAGATCTACACTGTAGGGGGCTGGCATCGCTTTTTTCCTAACTCTTTCCATACATTATGTCCTAATCTTAGCAATCTTTGCTATAACTCAAGCAAAGGGAAAACGAAATCAGAGCTTAAACTGATTATCTGCTTAAATGCTTGAAGAGTTTATTTTAGGTCAATTTTATTTCAATTCGCCTCTAGATGCTTGTAGAGGGTAGTTCGTTGTTGATGGGGACGACCCATGGCAATGATGGCATTTTGCAGTTGGGTTGCGCTCAGACAGGTTCCCCCTTTGGCCCCGGCCATGGTGGTGATGTGTTCTTCCATCAGGGTTCCCCCCAAATCGTTACAGCCCCACGCCAAAGCGGTGGTGGCCCCCGCGAGTCCTAGCTTGACCCAGCTTGGTTGGTGATTGACAATCCATTTCCCCAGATACAAACGGGCGATCGCCATAATTTGCAAGGCTTGATTTAAATCCGGTTGGTCTCTACCGACCCGTTTCCTCAGGCTGGGGGGCGCTTTTTCCCCCACAAAGGGCAGGAGGATAAATTCAGTAATACTGGCGGCATAACCTCGGGCCAGACTAGTCTGCTGTCTTCGTCGCAGGCGATCAAGATGGGTAATGATCTCCTCTGGGGTTTCAATGTGGCCAGCCATGAGGGTACTAGTGGTGGGTAAACCGTGGCTATGGGCCAAACCAATGATCTCTAACCAAGTCTGACTGTCGATTTTTTCGGGGCAAATAATACGCCGTACCCGGTCTACCAATACTTCTGCCGCTGTGCCTGGTAAGGAATCCAACCCAGCGAATTTGAGGGCCACTAACACTTTTCCATAGGTCAAACCATCCTGGCGGGCGATAAATTGAATTTCCTGGGGAGAAAAGCCGTGGAGATGGAGTTGGGGAAATTGTCCCTTGATGGTTTCGACTAAGTTGACGTAATAGGTCAAGCTGGAACCATTAATTTTTGCCTGGGGATTTAACCCTCCCTGGAGGCAAATTTCCGTTGCTCCCTGGGCCACTGCGCCCTTAGTTTTGTTGAAAATTTCCGAGTCATTTAACCAGTAAGCTCCCACCTCCCCATCATCCCGACGAAAGGCGCAAAAATTACAATGTTGCTCGCAAATATTGGTGAAGTTAATGTTGCGATTGACCACATAGGTGACCGTTTCCCCCACTAATTTCTGCCGCAGGCGATCGCCGTATTGTCTGATTAACTCCCAACCTTGGGGGTCATCACATTGGAGGAGGAGCAGACCCTGCTGGGGAGTCAAGTCTTCCAGGGCCAGGGCTTGGGCAACAAGTTCTTCAATCAAGTTAAGATTAACGGCAGATAGAACCATTGGCCTGGGTCAGGGGAAGGGAAATGGACATTCCTCCACAGTGTAACCTCAGTTTTGCCCGATGCCTTTTTTCAAATTGGCGATCGCCCGGTTAGAGTGCATTGCGAGCTACCTGGTGGATAAAATCTAGCAACTTTCGTGAAGAATGATGCGATTTCCCGCTGGGTCATAGAGATAAATTTCCCGCCCATGGCTAGCATAGATAATAGTTTGTTCCTTGATGGGGGCATAGAACCGAGCAATCTTGGCGATCGCCGTTGGTAAATCAGCTACTTCCAAACAGAGGCTGAAGCCACTGCGTTCAGAGGCGGAAAATTCTAGAGCTTGGTCTGGATGGGGAGAGAAAATAGCTAAAACCATGCCCAGTAACTGAAATTGGGCATAGCGTCCAGGGGAGTAGGGAAGGGGCTCCTGCTCCAGGATGGATTGGTAAAAGGCCACCACCTCGGCGAAGTGAACAGTGCCAATGGTAAGAAACGCTTTTTTGTAGAAAACCATGGCTCTGTCCCCCATCGGTGACTTTACGACTCTGGTTAACTTTGACCAGATTCCCGCCACAAAAATTAAGTAAAAGAAAGCAGTCTGACCCTAGCCTAACGCCATCTGTGGATTAGAATTCTTCCAGGTCAACTAATGTTAAGATTGGCCAGAAAAATATGGCTCCCATTAGTAACTCAGTTTTGTTTGAGCCTAGCCGGCGATCGCCTAGATAGCCGAGGCTGACTAGCTTTCTCCCCTGTAATTGCAGATGAATAAGACCTTTAATCTCCCCGTTGCCCGCTATTTTCGATCTGGTCTGCCACTGCAACGGTTGCCCCTACAGTTTTGGGCTATTTTTCTGATTTTGATGTCGGGGGGAATCGGCCTAGTTTCCACCAATTGGTTGTTGGTTTTGCCGAAAAGCCCCCAATGTAACCGGGTGTTTTGGCCGGTGGCTTCGGCCTCCATGCGGCTTTACTGTGCCCAGTTATCAGCGGAGGAAAAAACCGTTGACGGCCTGTTGCGGGCCATTAATCTTTTGGCCGCCTTACCCAAGGATCACCCTTTGGCAGTGGAAGTTAACCGCAATATTGAAACCTGGGCCACGGATTTGTTAGATCTAGCAGAAGATTATTTTCAAAAAGGATTGTTAGAAGAGGCGATCGCCGCTGCAGAAAAAATCCCCGACCATGTGCAGGCCTACGACTTAGTGGAGGAAAGAATTAACGCTTGGCGGGGACTGTGGCAGGAAGGGGAAACTATCTATGGCGAAGTGGAAGCGGATTTGCGTAACTCCCGTTGGAATAGTGCTTTTCGCAATGCGGTGCGTTTGTTGAATCTGGACAATACCTTTTGGTCCACCACTAAATACGACCAAGCTATCCGCAATATTCAAATTGCCCAGGAAGAGAGCAGTAAGTTAGACAACGCCTATCGCATTCTTCGCCGTGGGGGTGCTGATAATTGGCTCAAGGCGATCGAGGATGCGGCCAAAATTCCTAAGGATAGCTACGCCTACCAAGAGGCTCAGAAATTAATTGCCCAGGCGGTGGATAAACTGACCGGCTCCATTGAAACTATGATTGAGCGTCAAGACTGGCAAACTTTGAACAATACCCTGAGTCGTTTGCCGGAGTCCTACTTCCCCGCCAAGGATTTGAATGATTGGCAAATTCTCGCCACGGCGGGACTAGAAGCGCAAATGGGCACTGTGGAAGGTTTGGGCTTAGCCATTACCACGGCAGAAAAGTTAACAGACAGCAATAGCCCCTACTACAACCTTGCCCAGGAATTAGTTAAGGATTGGCGTCGGGAAGAAACGGCCCTGCAACAGTTGGCCCAGGCCCGCAACACTGCCGAAATTGGTACCATCAGTGCCCTCAATGAGGCGATCGCCCAGGCCAAATCAATTACTAAGGACAATCCCCGCCACCAGGAAGCTTCCAGGGACATTGCCAACTGGACAGAACGGATCCAAATAGACGAAGACCGCCCCATTCTGCGGCAAGCAAGACAGTTGGCCAATGCTGGCAATCTGGAACAGGCTATTCAACAAGCAGAACGCATCGGTGCCGGCCGAGCACTATATTCCGAAGCTCGCCAAAGTATTAATCAATGGCAGGCCACCATCCAGCGCCGCACTGACCAACCCATCCTCGACCAGGCGATCGCCTTAGCCAATGCCCAAAATTATGAAGCGGCCATTAGCACCGCCCGTCAGATAGAGAGGAACCGGGCCCTGTCCGGGGAAGCTCGCCTACAAATTAGCCGGTGGCAGGCAGAAATTAATGCCCAAAATAACCTAAAGAGAGCCCAGGAAATGGCCTCTTCCCGCACCGTAGATTCCCTCGGCCAGGCGGTGCAACTAATTCGCCAAGTGCCTCGCAGCACCGATGCCGGTGGACAACGCTTACAGTTGGTCAACAATTGGAGTTACCAAATTTTGTCCCTAGCCCAGGAACAGGCCCGGGCCGGTAACTACCAACAAGCCATCCGTGCCCTCCAGCAAATTCCTGCCGAAAGCGCCGCCCATAACAGTGCTCAAAATTTTCTGCAGGAATGGCGTAGCTTTAGTCAACCGTCCCCGCTACCCATTACCCCCGTCGCTCCCCCCGCCCCTAGGGTTGAGTCTCCTGTGCCAACGGAACCGGCATTGCCCCCGGTGGAGAATCCCCAAAATTAAAGTCTGATGAGACTGTCTTGGTTCTATTTTAGGACGACCGACCAGGAAGATCTCCCCCTTGTGATAGCTTGGTAAAGCTTTGGCAATCATTGCTTTCCCCAAGCCCTTGCTTTGCTGTTCCCAAACATTAACTAGATTAAAGATTAGCCCTATGGTTGAGCTTGCGCCTTCCCCCGAAGCCATTACCGCCGCATTGGAAATTCCCGCTGACATTAACTTTGCACTGCCGGATCCCGCCGATGAGGAAATCCAGGAGCATGAGTTTCAGCAACAGTTGGAGGATTTTTGGCAACTGTGTGAGCGCTTTGACCTCCAGACGGAAATTTGGCGGGGGCGCATTCTCCGGGCGGTGCGGGACCGGGAAAAAATTGGTGGAGACGGCCGGGGTACTGGTTTTTTAAATTGGCTCAAGCAAAGGGAAATTTCCAAAACCCAAGCCTATGGTCTCATTCAACTGGCCAATAGTGCCGATACCCTCATTGCCGAGGGACAATTGGACCCCGATTCCATTAACAATTTCAGCAAACGGGCCTTTGTGGAAACGGCTAAAGCTGATCCAGAAGTGCAAAAGTTGGTCAGTGATGCGGCCCATAATGGCGATCGCATTACCCGACGGGAAGTGAAGCAGTTGGCTGATGAATGGACTGCCATGAGTTCGGAACTGTTGCCCGATGTGCTCAAGGAAAAGGCCACCGACGGCACTGTGTCCCCCCGTCATTTGGCTCCCCTGGTGAAGGAATTGGAAAAGGTACCAGAAGGTCATTTACAAGCTCTACAGGAAGAGGCGATCGCCTCCCCCGATGTGGACACAGTTAAATATCTCACCACTTCCGCCCGCAATTTATCTAAGTATCTGGATGCAGCAGCCAAGGTACAAACCCTAAAAGCTTTCCCGTTGGATATGGAACTGGCCTTAGAAGAAGCCCTGCGCTTAGATTGCCTCAACACAGCGGCGGATTTACTTAAACAGGCTACCCAATTGGAACAGTCCGTGGGCAAACTGTTCACCACCTGGAAACGTTTAGCCACCCTGTCCGATCGCCTCTATGTGGACACCGGAGCCAGCACCCCCAACCTACGTTCCCTGTTGACGGCCATTGAAGGGTTAACCCAGGAAGTGATTGAAGTGCCCCTGGATGAGGATGGAAATAACACAGTACGTTTAAAAATTACTTGTTCAGACGGTCTAGCAACCACAGGGATGACAACAAACCAGTGAAGTGGGCAATGATGGTGTTGATGTTAGCTTGAATGGCCAGCAAATCCGTGGATTGCACAAAGCGGTTGGGGTCAGCAGCGGAGGCAAAGGTTCCCGGTGGCACACTGAGGGCTTTGCCCAACACAATGCCACTCATGGCCGCTCCCCCAATGATGGCGGTGCCCATGCCCACCAAGTTGATGATCAAGCCAATACGAATCAGCTTGATAATATCTGCCCGACGAGGATGCTTGGTGGCTTCCGAGTCCTTGAGGTTGCGGCCTAAACGACGGTAGCGAGTAGAAAAGAAAATGCCAAAACCCAATAGGACAATGGAAATAAAGGCCGAAAGAATGCCCGCTTCAATGCCGGTGGTGCGATTGGGGCCACTTAGACTAAAACCTGCAAACAAAAACGTGACCACAGAAAAGGCTCCCAGGACAATCTGCACCCAAAAGCCGATGTTACCCCAGGTGGTTAAGTCTACGGAGGCCCGCAAGGCGGCCTGGGGAATGGGATTGGCCAATTCGGTGTTGCGTCGGTTCATGGTGGGGCGTAGGCGTTAACTTGTCCGTATTTTAGCCGTTATTCGCCCTGATCGTAGCCCAGACTAATGGCACCGGGGGGAATTATTTCCCGTTGTTGATCAACCAGTACCACCAATTCCCCCTGGGGGGTGATGGATTCAATCATGCCCATACCTTGGGGTAAGCTAATTTCCCGACCCCGATGGGCAAATAATTGCAGGAAATCCACCACAATGGCTCCAATTCCCTGGCTTTGGTAACGGTGCCAGCCGAGGGTAAGCCCCGCTAAGGTAATTTCTGCTAAGTCCGTTAGGTTGGTCACACTCTGGACTGATTGGGCTTCACAAAAGCGACCGAGGGCAATGCCGCTGGCCGGTACGGGGTTAATCCAGTTAATACCAACTCCAACGATGGCGGCGGTGATTATGCCCCCACTAATTTTGCTTTCTGTTTTAATCCCGGCCAATTTTTTCCCCTGTAATAGCAGATCATTGGGCCATTTGAGTTGTACTGGAATGCCGTGCTGAACTAGGGCGTAGGCGATGCCCCAAGCACTCCATAAAACCAGGTGGGGACTATGGCTTATGGGTAAATTAGTGGCTAACCACAGGGATAGATACAATCCCCCCGGTGGAGACTGCCAACTCCGACCCCATTGCCCCCGGCCAGCGGTTTGTTCCCTGGCGATCACCGCTAGGGGCGGTTGATAACCTTGATGTCGTAAGTCCCACAGCAGTTGGTTGGTGGATTCGGTACAGGCAGGGGTAATGACTTTTAACCCAGAGAGAATGTCCGGGCGGGCCAGGGATAGGGGTTGATCATGGTTCTCGCGCCAAGCTTGATTGAGCCAATCCCCCTCGCCAACGTTGCTGATTTCTGCCATGGAACTTGGGGACTAACCCTAGGGCACCACCAGCACTGGGCAGGGGGAAAGATTAATTACCCTCGCAGTGACGCTTTCCGCTGCTCCTTCGCTGGTGAGACCTAAACCCCGACAGCCCATCACGATCAGGTCTGCATTTACTTCATCGGCCACGTCACAAATGGTGAAAGACGCCATGCCTTCCCGTTCAATGGTTTTGGTGGCAATACCCTGTTGGGAAAAAACAGCCTGGGCTGCCTCCAGCAATTTGGCCACTGCTTCCGGGGAATCCATGCCGTGGGCTTCGTGGTCTTGGCCGGGGGAAGTTTTTTCCACCACCGATAGCAAAACCAAATGACTTTGGTGGATTTTGACCAACTCCGCGACCATTTGGGCCGCATCCCTTGCTTCTCGGCTCCGGTCCAGGGGAAATAGAATGGTTTTGAACATAATTACACCTCCGCTATCTCCTACCAATAGCGCGATTAGGCGATCGCCAGCAATTGATCGACATCAAATTTTACAGGCATTGTTTGATCAGTTCGCCAAATTTGGGGAAATCAAACTGATTATTTGCCTATTTTTCCGCCACTAAAACCCCCATTAAACCAGCAGCAATGGGATAGTGTATGGCTTTGGCAAACCCAGCTTCTAAGGCGAGTTTGACTTGGGCAGGGCCAGTGGGAAAGCGGTCTAAACTGGGTTGTAGATAGGCGTACTCTTCGGTTAACTGCCATTGTTTGGCCATGGGCACCACCACATTGGCCAGGTACCAACGCTGAAAGTTGGCCACTAGAACATTACTTGGTTGGTGAAAATCGAGGATGGCTACTTTTTTGCCCGGTTTGAGCACCCGTTGTAACTCCCCCAGGGCTTGGGGAATATTGCCCACATTGCGGAGGCCGTAACCCATGGTGGCCCCGTCAAATTCATTATCAGCGAAGGGTAAGGCCAGGGCGTCTCCCTGCAGCCATTGCATGGGAAATTGGGCATATTTACTTTTATGTTTGCCAGCGGCGATCGCCAAGAGTTCCGCACAAAAATCCACTCCGACCACTTCCCCGGTAATTCTCACCGCCTTGGCCCCCTGGAAAGCCAAATCCCCACTGCCACAACACACGTCCAACAGGCGATCGCCAGGTAATACGCCGCTCCACTTCACTGCCATGGCCTTCCAAATATGGTGCTGACCAAAGCTCAAAAATGTGTTGAGGTCATCGTACTGGGGCGCGATGCGGGCAAAAATTTTCTGCACGCTCTCCTGAGTCGGTTGGGTTAAGGGGGACTTACTCATCCAATTTCCAGATTGGTCAAATTTCTTTTTAACTCGCCATGGTACTGATGTAAAGTTTGGGCTTAAGTTAAGGGCGAAGTACCGATTGTTCTAGAACTTCCCTAATGTACTTTTGATAATTAATTCCTTGAGCCCTAGCGGTATTTTTAACAGCAGTCAGGAGTTCCGATGACAAGCGCAGGGTAATGCTTTTATCCTTAGGGGCGAACTCAAAAGTTGTCTTGGTAAAGTTCTCTGGGACTAAATAGTCTGTCAAATCCTGCTCCAAAAAGTCTTCTGCTTCTTGATCACTGTTCATTTTGGGTAAAGGCTTCTTTATACTTTTGTACTTCTACTTGATGTATATAACGAGCACTGATAGGGCGCAATAGGGTGTTTTCGTCCTGAATGCCTGAATTTTGTCATAGAAATTGTCCCTACCATGGACTGGTCTGAGTTCTACAATTTCGTAACCCCGAATGCAATCAGAGCTTCCAGAAAGGATTATGATCTGCTCCGTGCCGTTTTTTCAATGACAATTTGCTATGTACGAAAAACTTCAGCCCCCCAGCGTTGGGTCAAAAATCACCTTTGTTGCAGGTAAGCCCGTAGTGCCCAACGATCCGATTATTCCCTACATCCGGGGGGACGGCACCGGGGTTGATATTTGGCCCGCCACCGAATTAGTCATCAATGCGGCGATCGCCAAGGCCTATGGCGGCGAGAGGAAAATCAACTGGTTCAAAGTCTATGCCGGGGACGAAGCCTGTGAACTATACGGCACCTATCAGTATTTACCGGAAGATACCCTAACGGCGATCAAGGAGTACGGGGTGGCTATCAAAGGGCCTTTGACTACTCCAGTGGGCGGTGGCATCCGTTCTTTGAACGTGGCCCTGAGACAGATTTTTGACCTCTACACCTGTGTGCGGCCCTGTCGTTATTATCCCGGCACTCCCTCCCCCCATAAAACCCCGGAAAAATTGGACATCATTGTTTATCGGGAAAATACGGAGGATATTTACCTGGGCATTGAATGGGCGGAAGGTACAGAAGGAGCTAAAACGTTAATAGCCTATCTGAACGATGAACTGATTCCCGCTACCCCGGCTTTAGGCAAAAAACAAATTCGCCTCGATTCCGGCATTGGCATCAAACCCATTAGTAAAACCGGGTCCCAACGACTGGTGCGGCGGGCCATCCTCCATGCTCTGCGGTTGCCGAAGGAAAAACAGATGGTGACGCTGGTCCATAAGGGCAACATTATGAAATTCACCGAAGGAGCTTTCCGGGATTGGGGCTATGAATTGGCTACAACAGAATTTCGGGCGGAATGTGTCACGGAGCGGGAATCTTGGATTTTGGGCAACAAAGAAAGTAATCTTGATTTGACCATTGAGGCCAACGCCCACATGATTGACCCCGGTTACGATACCCTTACTGAAGAGAAAAAAGCGGTAATTAAAGAGGAAGTGGAGCAAGTTTTGGACTCCATTTGGGAATCCCATGGTAATGGCCAGTGGAAAGAAAAGGTAATGGTCAATGACCGGATTGCCGATAGCATTTTCCAACAAATTCAAACCCGCCCCGACGAGTATTCCATTCTGGCGACGATGAATTTAAACGGGGATTATCTTTCTGATGCCGCCGCCGCTGTGGTAGGAGGTTTGGGCATGGGTCCTGGAGCTAACATTGGTGATAGTGCAGCCATTTTTGAAGCCACCCACGGCACTGCCCCCAAACACGCTGGGCTAGACCGCATTAACCCCGGCTCTGTGATCCTCTCCGGCGTCATGATGTTGGAATTTATGGGCTGGCAGGAGGCCGCTGACCTGATTAAAAAAGGCATCGGCGCGGCGATCGCCAATCGAGAAGTGACCTATGACCTGGCCCGGTTAATGGAACCGAAGGTGGATCAGCCATTGAAATGTTCCGAATTTGCCCAGGCGATCGTCAGTCATTTTGATGATTAATTTTCAATAAATAACCCGCCATGATTGCTCACTCCCCATCTGCCCCATACCCAAAACTTAGCCCAGAGGAATATTTGCAATGGGAGGAACGGCAGAGGGAGAAGCATGAATATCTTGACGGCCAAATCTATGCCATGGGGGGCGGCAGCAAAAACCACAGTGTCATTAGTGTCCGCCTATCGACTTTATTTTGTAATCATCTGGATGGCGGTGATTGCGAAACCGGCAATTCAGATTTAAAAATTCAGATTGTCAACACCCAAAACTACACCTATCCCGATGTCAGCGTCACCTGTGATCCACGGGATCGGAAGTCAACACAATTTATTACCTATCCCTGCCTGGTTGTGGAGGTTTTATCCCCCAGTACCGAAGCCTATGACCGGGGCGGCAAATTTCGGCTCTACGCCCGTAATCCTATGTTGCAGGACTATCTCTTGGTCAGCTCCACCAACGTGGAAATTGATCTTTATCACAAAAATGATGAAGGTGATTGGTTAATCCTCAATTATCAGGCCGGCGATCGGGTCGAACTTAAAAGCATTGGTTTAACCTTCCCTGTAAATGTTCTTTACCGGAGTCTGTCACTTTAAGTCGATTAATTTCTTTTTGGCGATCGCGAAGAAAGCTGGAGTGTGGGCTAATGGCAATGGAGAATGCTCTTGGGATTGGCGGAGAAAAAATAAGTAGGGGTTTAACGGCGATCGCCGAAGACACTTTTCATTTCATTTCTGCTTAAATTGTGAACAGAACAATTAAAGTATATCTAAATCTAGAACTAATCGAAAACCGTTAATATCACTTTTCCTTTTAATATTGCTATGACTACGGCTATCAGAACGACAGGTAGGAGGATTATGAAACCAAGAGCCCCCACGAAGTACACGTTCTTCAATATCACCATTCCAAAAGTCGTTACACCATTCCCACACATTGCCATGCATATCATAAAGCCCCCAATAATTAGCAGGGAAACTTCCTACTTTCGTCGTTTCTCCCCGATACTTGCCCTCATTTTCTTCAGCATAAGTATAACTTGCATCATAGTTAGCCAAGTCAGTAGTTATAGTTTCCCCATAACTAAAAGCAGTTGTAGTCCCAGCTCGACAAGCGTATTCCCATTCTGTTTCACTTGGCAAACGATATCGTTTTCCAGTTAATTCCGACAGTTCCCTACAAAAATCTTGACATTCTTCCCAACTTACACTTTCCACTGGTCGATCTGCCCCTCTAAATTCTGATGGGTTATAGCCCATAATAGCTTCCCATTGATCTTGAGTTACTGGATATTTACCAATCCAAAAATTAGACAGATTTACGTAATGCCGCGGTCTTTCACTATTATTCTTTTCATTCTCAGATCCCATCAGAAAACTTCCACCAGAAATATACACCATGTCTAAATAGATTCCATTTCCCAACTCTTCGCGATAGTATCTAGCCTGATCCAATGTCCTTTTGATAATCTGCCCTTGTCGATTTATGGTTACACTTTCAAATAAATAAATAGTATTTAATATCTTATTCCTGAAGGACATTATGCGTATTTTTTGCTCAGAATATATTCTCTGCATTTGTTCTTTAATAGAAGAGCAAAGACTTGAAACATTTTGGTTAAATATGTCTTGGAAAGAATCAGATAATAATATTGGTTGATAGAAAAAATCAAGATTCAAAAAATATAAATCTTTAAAATAAATAATCAGTATTTTGTGGATTAAACCAATAATTATCTCTACCTCTTCAATTTTTTCAGTATTTTCTGGTGTACTATCAACAATTTCATTTAAATCCCATGATTCCAGTTTTATTTTAGTTACTTCGTCATCCCCCATATTCCAAAAATAGCAATTAATATTCACACGATTACGAATAATATTAGTTGAAATAATTAAAGTTGGGATACTATTAAGAATCTTTCTTACTCTAGGGACATCAGTATCTTCTATAGGGTTCTTAAAGTAATCACAATAAACCTCCAACTCTAATCTCGAAATATATGTATTTAAGTCGAAAAGAGTGTTTTTAGTTTGCTCGTGTAATATTTCTGCTTCAAGTATTTTATTACCAGTGACTTTTGGACGAGAGACAAGTACTAATAGTCGAGGTTGAAATGTTTCATATTTAAGCAAATCTTCTGTTTCTTCTCTATTTAATTTAGAATTCCAATTGCTTAAATCCCACTGTTGTAAAATCTGCTTGTTTTGCAAGCTAAATTTTTCTTCATGCCACCGCTTCATCAGTGTTAATTTTAATTCCTCTAATTCTCGAAGCTGTTGTAATTCTTGTTTTTTTAACTGTAAGACTCTATCATCTCTTTTTGCTATATTATCTATTAGCTCTTGTTGTTGCTGATATGTTAACTCTCGCCATTTTTCTTCTTGTAAAATTTGTTGTCCTTGCATTTTTGTCGAATCAAATACCAACTGCTTTAATTCAGCTTCTCTTTTCTCTTGCTGAATGACATATTGCTGAAGCAGTTTTTGATATTTGTAATCTTTCTCAACAACAGTAGGTATTGCTGGCGTAATACTTGATTCCCTATTTGAAGATAGTTTATTAAAAATTGCCCTTCCTAATGTTATACCAATACCAGATACAACTCCACCAATCAATCTTTCAAACATTTCTCTAAGTCCTAAGTAAAATCAAATAAATTAATTAAAATGTGTCCTCCAAAAAATCAATATTCTCGAAAAAATCTTGGGATATGTCCACAATCCCATCTCCATCAGCATCGGCATCAAAATAACCGAAGATACCATCACCATCGATATCTGTATTGAGATTATCTGCGATTGTTTCATTTTCCTCAGTTCGATAATGGCCATCTACAACTGTCTTATCATTACGGGTATATGACTCGATCCATTTCAAGTCGGGTTTGCCATTATAATTAAATTCGTTAATAGAATCTGGCATAAGATTTTGCAAAAAGAAGTTCATTAGAAAAGCTAACTTTGACTCTCTAGGTATCGTACAAGCCTCACTTTATTTTACCGGAGATTAATCAGAGGACAACCAACGAGAAGTTAAAAACTATAGCCTCACGTCAGGATATTACAGCCATAGCCACCAAAATACCTTGATAATCCCTATCAAGATAATAGTCACTATACTGATTCAATGACAGTAGGTAATAGTCTAAAAGTTGATATTCCCCCATTCCACAGGGTTTGCCAGTATGGCGACGGGGAAAAACCATTGCTCAACACCAAAATAACAACCCTAAACTTTGCTTGAGGTGAACTCTACGGTAGTTGCCCCTTGTGCGTGGTTTTGGGGTTATTCAGCTTGGCGATCGCCAAAAAGTCTATCAACTCTTAATTATTCTGATTAGCGACAAAGCGATTAACCAGTTCAACATCAATATCTAATTCCTTAGCAATTTCGGCGATTGTAAGACCCAATTTCTTCAGCAGGGGTATGGTTTCCAGTTTTGCTTCCAGCCTGCCTTCTAATTTTCCCTCCAGTTTCCCAGCAATTTTGCCTTCCTCTAAAATTTCTTGATAGATAGCAGATTCCTTCATAATTTCACTCCTTAAAATTGTCTTGATCAGCTCAGGGGCCAGCAGAATTCCTCCAAAAACCGAGGTTGCCGTCATGAGATTTGCCTTAACTCGATTATCCTCAATCTGTTCCAATACAGTCGCCACTTCCCTCAATTTTTAATGTAGGGTCAGAGGTCTGCGTCAATACCGCTAGGGGCAATAGCCCTGGGCTTTGGAGAAATGCTTCCGATGATTGTTCCCAAAGCCGAATCGCTTGATAACGGTGCACAGTCTCCCCTAACTGAAAACTATCCTGATAAATCAAGTCATTACTACTACGCTTTAAGTAGATGACAAATTGGTGCATCGTCTTCTGGGGGAAACGGCGATAAACCCTTACCCGATAGTCCAACATCCGAAAGCCCATGGTGGGGTCAGGCTCCGTTTGGAATTCCAGATGCAACACCAAGTCTTCCGATTGCTCCAAAATCAGGGAGTCAGCCCGAATTGGCTCCAAAGATAGTTACGTCGGACTCAGCTTAGTCAATTTAATGGGTCGTCCCAGTAACCAGGCGGCATAGTCTTCGGAAAAGGATTCAGCCAGAAATTTGCAGAGATTGTCAAACATAGCCGAATTCTACTGGTAATCTCCTAGAGATCCGCCAGGCGATCGCCAGATAATTGGCAAAAATTTAAGGAATTTAGGTGGGGAAAAGCCGAAGTTAAAGAAATTATTCCCATTGATAGAGCCCAATCTCTGACTGCTATAACGAAAATCTCAAAAAAAATTCTCAAAAGTTTACAAAGTTTAATATAATCGGAGGAAGATCACTAGGTATTTATTCTCATTACCATGTTGGAACACTTCCCCTGGCTGACAACGATGATTGCCCTGCCGTTAGTCGCCGCCCTCTTCATTCCGTTAATTCCCGACAAAGACGGGAAACAAGTCCGCTGGTATGCCCTTGGTGTGGGTCTAGCGGATTTTGTTTTGATGAGCTACGTTTTTTGGACTAACTACGACATCAGCAATACCGGTTTTCAGCTCCAGGAAAAATTTAGCTGGATTCCCCAATTCGGGCTCAGTTGGAGTGTTTCCGTGGATGGCATCTCCATGCCCCTAGTGTTACTGGCTGGATTGGTTACCACCCTTTCCATCTTTGCCGCCTGGCAGGTTGACCATAAGCCCCGCCTCTTCTACTTCCTAATGTTGGTGCTTTATGCGGCCCAGATTGGCGTGTTTGTAGCCCAAGACATGCTCCTACTGTTCATCATGTGGGAACTGGAATTGGTGCCGGTTTACCTCCTAGTTTGCATTTGGGGTGGTCAAAGACGCCAGTATGCAGCCATGAAGTTTTTGCTCTACACCGCCGCCGCCTCCGTATTCATTTTGGTTGCCGCCCTAGGCTTAGCTTTCTACGGTGATGTAACCACCTTTGACATTGCTGAATTGGGTCTGAAAGATTACCCGATCGCCTTAGAACTGTTTTTATACGCCGGTTTACTGATTGCTTTTGGCGTTAAATTAGCCATTTTCCCATTCCATACCTGGTTACCCGATGCCCACGGTGAAGCCTCTGCCCCCGTTTCCATGATTTTGGCTGGGGTGCTGCTGAAAATGGGCGGTTACGGTCTCATTCGTTTGAACCTTGGTCTGTTGGAAGATGCCCACGTTTACTTTGCGCCGATCTTAGTCATCCTTGGGGTGGTTAACATCATCTACGGTGGTTTTTCCTCCTTTGCCCAAGACAACATGAAACGCCGCTTGGCCTACTCCTCCGTTTCCCACATGGGCTTTGTGTTGCTGGGTATTGCTTCCTTTACCGACTTGGGCATCAGTGGAGCCATGTTGCAAATGCTCTCCCACGGTTTAATTGCCGCCGTCCTCTTCTTCCTGGCGGGGGTTACCTACGACCGGACCCACACCCTTTCCTTGGCCCAGATGGGCAACATTGGCAAAGTAATGCCGACGGTTTTTGCCCTGTTCACCATGGGCGCCATGGCATCCCTCGCCCTCCCCGGCATGAGCGGTTTTGTCAGCGAATTAACTGTCTTTGTTGGAGTAAGTTCCAGCGACATTTACAGCACCCCCTTCAAAACAGTGACCGTTTTCCTCGCTGCTGTAGGTTTGGTGCTTACCCCCATTTACCTGTTGTCTATGTTGCGCCAACTTTTCTACGGCAACAACATTCCCCCTTCCTGCAATCTGGAACAGGATAGCCTTTCCCCCAATTCCGACCAAGAAGCCGTTTGTTTTGGCACCAGTTGTGTGCTCCCCGGCAATGCCATCTATGACGATGCCCGTCCCCGGGAGGTATTTATCGCCGCCTGCTTCCTCTTGCCGATTATTGGAGTGGGTCTTTATCCCAAATTAGCTACCCAGGTTTACGATGCCACCACGGTAGCGGTGAACAGCCAAGTGCGCCAATCCTATGTGCAAATTGCTGAAACCAATCCCCGGGTTTATGCGGCAGCATTAACTGCTCCCCACATTCCCACCACGGACTTTGCCACGGTCAAAGTTCAACCCTAGTGATTTATTCTTGTGAGTTAATTGGACAACTTTTAGACTACTGCGTGATTTTATGAAATAGAGAGGAGTGGGGGAAATGAGTCTCCTACTCCCTTTTTTTTGTTTACAAATCTGAACGTTGCCAATATTGGGCACAAAGTAAGGTAGCCATGACTAGCATTGCTAATCCCAATCCTGCTTGAATATGGCCGGGTTGAGTTGACCAATAACGGCTAAAAATATCCCCCGCCAGACCGACACAGCCGAAATACAAACCAATACCTACACCGGCTCGATTGCCCTGGAGGATTTGTAGTAACAGCGGAATTAGTCCATTGTTTAAAATGCTAGAACCCAATAACCAGGAGAAGGCGATCGCCGGTAGCCAAAAGCCATTGAGCAAACATAGTAAAGTCAGCACCAGAAGTCCTAGGGCTGTGGTTAGGGATGCCACTGGATGACCTATTTTACGAATCAACCAACCCATGGGCAGGGCCATTAATGCCAGCAGCAGTTGCAAACCCATTAAACCATTGTTAATTCCCTCCAATTGTTGGGTGAAAACTAGCATTAACACCCTCGTGCCCCAGGTGGTGCCAATGGCGAAGAGAGCAATGTTGACCATGGCAATCCAAGGAAAAGCTTTCACCCTTGCAGTACTTGCTTCGGCTTTTTCAGTGGTCGGTGGTAAAACTCGACTTAAAAATAGACTGGCCCCCAATAACACCACTGAACCGAGTAAAAAAGCTGGTAAGCTACCCAAGCTTAATAACCACTGACCCATGGGTTTCCGAAATGAGGCGAATAGGCCACCCACCAAACTCAGAATTCCCATAGCTAGGGGCAGTTGATTGATGGGAGCACATTGACCAATCAGCACCATGGTGGGACTACGGAATAGGGTCATAGCTATGGCCCAGGCGATCGCCAATGCCGGCAGTAAGAAGCGGGCTACGTTGGCAAGGGGCAGGAAAAATACCAGGGGAATTAGGAGGAAAAAACCGGCGGCGAGAATCACCCCCAAAGAAATCAGCGGCAATCGGGTGCCTAAAGTCCGCTGTTGGCGATCACTCAGAGCACCAAATAGGGGTTCCATCACCACCCCTAAAACCATCTCAAAGGTTAGTAATCCGACCACAAACTCCGGTGAAAATCCCCAACCCTTGAGCAAATTCCCCAGATAAAGGCGGTAGGTTATCCACATCAAAGTTACCGAGCCCTGGACCAAGGCAATGGCCCAAACCCGTCGCCACAGAACTGCAGAATGCTGACTCATGGATAATTCCTAATTCAAGGGGGATTTAATTTGCTGTTGTTAGCGTTGAAAACTGTTTATCAATACCTGCCACTGTTGGAGCCGAGCCTATCGTATTTATCCCACTAAATCAATTGACGATTGACAGAATTCTGAACAATGTCTGGGCCACGAACATTTGCAACCAGCTACATTAAGAAATGTAAAGAAAATTTCCCAACGCCCCTTTTGTCATGACCCTGAACAAGGCTGAATCTCAATCCGTAATCGTCATTGGCGCTGGCATTGGCGGTCTAACAACGGCGGCCTTGTTGGCCCAGCAGGGCTACCAAGTTAAAGTTTATGAACAGGCAACCATGGTCGGGGGCTGTGCTTCCACTTTTCGGAGACGGGGTTTCATTTTTGATGTGGGGGCCACCCAAGTAGCGGGACTAGAACCGGGGGGTATTCACCATCGCATTTTCCGGCAGTTACAGGTGGATTTACCGGAGGCAACCCTTTGTGATCCGTCCTGTGCCGTTTTTTTACCGGGGGAAAGCCAACCAATTAACATTTGGCATAACCCTGATCGATGGCAAAAGGAAAGGGAGCGGCAATTTCCAGGGAGTGGCAGATTTTGGCAATTACTACAAACCCTCTTCCAAATTAGTTGGCGTTTTCAGGCACGAGATCCCGTTTTACCTCCCCGTAATGCCTGGGATTTGGGGCAATTGTTGCAGGCGTTGCGGCCAGATACTCTGCTCACGACCCCCTTTGTCACCCTCACGGTGGGGGATGCTCTCCGGCTATTGGGTTTAGGGGCAGACCACCGTCTAAAAACTTTCCTTGATTTACAGTTGAAACTCTATTCCCAGGTGGGAGCCGATGAGACAGCATTGTTATACGCCGCTACCGCCTTGAGTGTTTCCCAAGCTCCCCAGGGTTTATGGCATCTCCAGGGCAGTATGCAAGCCCTAGGCGATCGCCTGGTGGAAGCTTTAAAAAACTATGGAGGGGAAGTATTTTGTGGCCGGTGCGTGGAGCAGATTCATTGTGACCAAGGGCAAGTACAGGGGGTGACGGTGCGGGACATTAAAAGCGGCGAAGTACGTCGGGAGGAAGCTCAGCAAGTGGTGGCCAATTTAACGGTGCAGAATTTACTCCAAGCGGTGGACCAGCCATTGCCTGGTTATCACCAAAGGGTGACTAATTTACCCCCTAGTTCCGGTGCTTTTGTCATTTATTTAGGTGTCAGAGAAGATGCCATTCCGTCCGACTGTGCTCCCCACCTACAGTTTTTGTACGATCGCCAGGGCCCCATTGGCGAAAATAATTCCCTTTTTGTCAGCGTCAGTAAACCGGGGGATGGCCGGGCTCCCCTGGGCTGTAGAACTCTAATTGCTTCTTCCTTCACCGATGTGGCCCCCTGGTGGGATGCTTCCCCGGCACAATATCAAGCCCACAAGCAAAGTTACATAACCACGGCGATCGCCAGATTGGGAGAATATTTCAACCTGAATGAATCCAACATTGTCCACCAAGAAAGTGCCACTCCCCGTACCTTTGCCCGCTATACTGCCCGAGATCAAGGCATTGTGGGCGGAGTCGGCCAGCGTTTGACCACCTTTGGCCCCTTTGGCTTTGCCCCCCGTACCCCCATCCGTAATTTGTGGTTAGTGGGGGATTCCGTCCATCCGGGGGAAGGCACCGCTGGGGTAAGTTACAGTGCTCTCACCATTGCCCGGCAAATTTGCGCTAGTGAAGCAATAAATTTCTAGGGCCAGGTTAAGATGAAAGACAATTGTTCATTGCTATCGATATCACCATTGCCACTATGGACCTACTCCTTTCTACCCTCGTCAGCTTCATCAACATCTACCTAGTGTTGTTATTTGTCCGTATTTTGCTGTCCTGGTTTCAAACTGCGGAGTGGGCCGGCAATATCATGGGTTTTCTCAGCCCCGTGACCGATCCCTATTTGAATATTTTCCGCTCTTTTATCCCGCCCCTGGGAGGCATTGATTTCTCCCCCATTCTGGCCATTTTTGCGTTGCAGTTTCTCCAACAGGCTCTCAGCAGTGTGGCGGTTCCCTACGCTGGTTTTTAAACCGACATAACTCCGGTGGCTGAAAATTTGATTGGTGGTTAGGATTCTTAGCGTCCAGATCCACCGACCACGGTTCACTTACATTTTCCCTCTGTGGTACCAGGGGGATTTTGCTTGCCTACATTATTAATAATTAATTCTGTTAGTGAATAAGGCTTTCTATCAGCTCAGGCTATCACAACCAAGGAAAAAGAGGATCTTTGCTAAAGTTTAGAATCAGTTAAATTTCTCTTCCTAATCTGCGAAAGTAGTGCAAAATAAAAGCCTTAGTCTCTCCATCCCCAGTCAAAGGAATTTTTTCTCTCAGATTTTAAGGACAAAATAATAGGACTTATTTATAGTATTTAGCCGATCGCCTAACCAAACAATCAGAAAAATCACTAAATATATCTCCACTGCTGATAAAATTATTGAGAATTACTTTTATTAGAGGAGTGAGAAGATTTAGCCACCATGGTCCAGAAATTATCCCGTCGCTTGTTTTTGTCCATTGGAACCGCGTTCACTGTTGTAGTGGGTTCCCAGTTGCTCAGTAGCTGTGGTCAATCCCCCGATGCCCCGATCGCCGACACACCAGGGGAACAGCAGGAGATCAATTTATATTCATCCCGGCACTACAACACCGATAACGAACTCTACGCCAAATTCACCGAAGAAACGGGCATCAAAGTTAACCTGATTGAAGGTAAGGCAGACGAACTGCTAGAACGAATTAAGTCCGAAGGAGCCAATAGCCCAGCGGATGTGCTACTCACGGTGGATTTGGCCCGTTTATGGCGAGCGGAAGAAGATGGCATTTTTCAGCCGGTGGAAAGCGAAATTTTACAGACCAGCATCCCGGAATATCTCCGCTCTCCAGATGGGATGTGGTTTGGCTTCACCAAGCGGGCTCGGGTGATTATGTATAACAAAGCCAAAGTTAAACCAGAGGAGCTGTCCACCTACGAAGATCTGGCGGATCCGAAATGGAAAGGCCGGGTGATTATCCGTTCCTCCAGCAATGAATATAATCAATCCCTGGTGGCGTCATTGATAGTGGCCGATGGGGAACAGTCCACTTTGGAATGGGCCAAAGGTTTTGTCAGTAACTTTGCCAGGGAACCCCAGGGCAATGACACGGCCCAAATCGAAGCGGTGTCCTCCGGGGAAGCGGATTTAACCTTAGCCAATACCTATTACATGGGGCGACTGCTGGAAAGCGAAGATCCGGCCAAAAAGGCGATCGCCGAAAATGTCGGTGTATTCTTTCCCAACCAAGAAGGGCGGGGCGCCCACGTCAATGTCAGCGGTGTGGGGGTAGTGAAAACGGCTCCTAACCGGGAAGGGGCGGTTAAATTCATTGAATTTTTGGTCAGTGAACCGGCCCAGGCCTTTTTAGCCCAAAATAACTACGAATATCCTGTTTTGGCTGGGGTTCCCCTGAACAAGTCCGTGGCTTCCTTTGGGGAATTTAAGTCCGACACCACCAATTTGGATAAGTTGGGCCCAGCCCTCGCTCCCGCCACCAAAATCATGAACGAAGCGGGCTGGAAGTAGTGTCCTAGGATCTAGTCGCAATGGTTGAGGAAAGAATCTGCTCTGTTGATTTATCCCTTAACCATTGTGATTGGGTTGTCGTTTACCCCTCATGGGGAAGGCGACTGATTTTGCCACTTCTGCCATAGGTCTGGCCGCCTCTGTTGGGTACGTTCCTCCTGTTGCTCTAATCTCCACTGGGCGATCGCCTGATGGTTGCCTGAAAGTAACACTGGGGGGACAGCCAAGCCCCGAAATACTGGTGGTCTGGTGTAGTGGGGATAGTCCAACAGGTCGGTGCTAAAACTTTCGGCGATTAGGGAGGCTTCTTTGCCCACGGTGCCGGGCAGTAAACGGGTGACACCATTGATCAAAGTGAGGGCGGGAATTTCGCCACAGGTGAGGACAAAATCTCCGAGGGAAACTTCCCTGGTCACCAGTTGGCAAACCCGTTCATCCACCCCTTCATAGTGGCCACAGATCAGCACCAGTTGGTCATAATCCGTCAACTCCCGAAATAAAGCCTGGTTCATGGGTTGTCCCTGGGGAGTGAGCAAAATTACTTCCCGTTTTGGCAGTATTGGTAACGATTCCACCGCCGCAAAAATTGGCTCTGGCTTAATCACCATACCCACGCCACCGCCGTAGGGTTCATCGTCCACCCGGCGATGTTTATCCGTGGTGAAATCCCTGGGGTTAATCAAATTAACGCTGGCGATCGCCTTTTCTAGGGCCTTACCCAGGAGGCTAGATTGCAGGGGAGAAGTGAAAAAATCAGGGAATAGGGTGAGAACGTCAAACTGCACAGAGGGCAAATCAAATTAGATCAAACTGGTGACACACCATACCACAAACACTGGCGATCGCCGTGATCATCAAAGCAACCAAAGGGTCTTGCCCCTGATTAACTGCAAAGGAAGTCACAATGCCGGCTCCCAGAGCAGAAACTAAACCAGCACTAATCAAATCTTTGTTGGGACGATCAAACATAACCTCTAACCCCCACCCTTATTTATTGGTTAAATTTGTTAAAGTTATCGAAAAATTTTCGTCTTACAAGTTATCACCCCCTTGGGGAAGAGGGGAGAAAAACAACGGTTTTCGCAACTAAGCTTTAACATCCTCCATATTTCTTTACAATTATTTCCCCTCACTGGAAAAAATTCCCCCATACTGCCCCTAGTTGGGCTAATCATTAATCATTGCCTAGGCAAATGCCCAATCCCCGGGCGGTTTTGACCAGTGCCCCATCCAACTCCACCGTTTGATAGGTTTGGATCGCTTCTTCAATGGGTACACTAATGGTTTGACGATTACGCCAGGCCACCATGTGGTCAAATTTACCCTCCGCAATTAGGTCCACCGCCGCCACCCCAAACACACTGCCCAACAGGCGATCGAAGGGGGAAGGAATGCCCCCTCGTTGGATATGCCCCAGTACAGTCACCCTGGTTTCTGCCCCGGTGCGTTGGGCAATTTGTTCCGCAATGTATTTACCAATGCCACCGTAGCGGTCTTCGCCAAATTGTTGGATTTGTTTGACCTGATCTCCTAATTCCGTGCGTACCGCTTCCGACACCATCACCAGGCAAAAGTTTTTTCCCTGGGCTTGGCGTTGGCGAATTTTGTTGCACACACTTTCAATGCGGTAGGGAATTTCGGGAATGAGGATAATGTCTGCTCCCCCCCCAATGCCAGCGGCTAGGGCAATGTGCCCCGCATCCCTACCCATCACTTCCAGCACCATGACCCGGTTGTGGCTAGCGGCGGTGAAATGGAGGCGGTCCAAGGCTTCGGTGGCAATGTTGGTGGCGGTGTCGAAGCCAATGGAGATTTCGGTAGCCCCCACGTCGTTGTCAATGGTTTTGGGAATTCCCACCAGGTTAATGCCCCCCTGTTGGGCAATGCGGCGCAAAATGGCCAAACTGCCATCCCCACCAATGCCAATTAACGCATCCAATCCCAACTGGCGATAACCGGCAATAATATCTTCTGTGCGGTCCTTTACCGTGCCGTCCCCCATGGGAAAAGCGAACGGATCACCCTTATTAGTGGTGCCTAAAAAAGTACCCCCCATCATTAACAAATGGTCAATGTTGTCCCGGTGCAGGGCGATCGCCTTGGGAGGATTTTCCATTAGTCCCTGGGTTGCTTCCTGAATGCCAACAACCTCCCAACCATAGGTGCCAATGGCATGGTGTACCACGGAGCGGATCACGGCGTTTAGTCCGGCACAGTCTCCTCCACTGGTTAAAATACCAATGCGTTTAATTTCCCCCATGGTTGTTCCTGCAAAGTGGTTGCTGATTTATTTGTAGAGGCAAAGTTGGAACGGGGAACTAAATTGTGAGAATTCTTAAAATTGTCCTCGATTCTTAACTAATTTTTAACTGATGCTGGCTAAACTCCGTCAACGCCTTGCTTTTTTAGCCCGTACCAATGGCACCATTGATTGGGGTAGGGGCATTCGGACTTTTTGCGGCATGGCGGTGCCCTACTTGGCTGGCCTGGTTTTTGGTGATCCTCAGCTTGGTTTAGGCGTCGGTTTAGCTTCTCAGTTAATCCTGTTGGCCGACGTGGGGGGACTGTACTCGGTTCGCTTGAAAACTATTTTGGGAGCTTGGATTGGAGCGGCGATCGCCATGATGGTGGGCATGGTGGTAGGGGATCATGGCGGAATCAGTTTGATGGCGACGATTTTAGTACTATTCATTTCTGGTTATTTGACGGTGTATGGAGAACAGGGGGGCATGGTGGGAGTAGTCAGCAGTTTTGCTTTCCTGTTGGGCTCCCAAAATGCTAGTGCTGATTCTTTTGAACTTATTTCCCTGGCGATCGGCGGCCTATGGGGTTTGGTGTTAGCCATCGTCATTTGGCCCTTCCGCCCCAATCAACCTTTACGGCAAATGGTGGCTAATAACTATGTCATTTTGGGCAATTATCTCAAAGCTATGGCAGCATCAAGCTTTGACCAAGATGACCCCAAGGCCCAGTCCCTGGTGGTGCAACTAAGACAAAATCTGCTCAAATCCCGTCAAGCTTTAGTGGAGAGCCAGCGGTATCTGTGGGGCCAGAGTAAATTACGGGAGTTGTTGCTGGTACTGATTGAACATACAGAACGTTTGAATAAGCCCCTGATGTTACTGAGTGAAATTATCAACTTTCACAATTTGCCCCAATTGCAAACAGTACAAATTTTGATGGAGGATGCCATTAGTGCGCTGGGAGATATTTGTTTGGATTTGGCCCAGATGGTGATGGGAAAGCGGTGCCTTCCCAATACGAACCGTCTGCAACTATTACTGCAAGCTTTACAACAACAACAAACCTTACAAAAACAGGCCCTAACAGAAGATTTTGCTGACTATAATAGCCTGGCCACTGTTACCCAACTAGTTACCCATTTAGAAAACCTGACCAGTCAATTATCCCAAACCATTCAAATGGCCCAACTACTGGAAAATCCCCGGTTGTTTCACCTAGGGGAAGGGCCCGATGATGAAGGATTTTCAACCCCAGCCTTTACGCCTTGGTGGGAACCCCTCAAAAATAATTTTCAGCTCAACTCTCCCCTGTTTCGCCATGGTTTACGGTTGGCGATCGGTGGCATGGCAGGGGTATTGATTGCCCAAATTACCCGCATTCCCTACGGTTTTTGGATTGTTTTAACCCTGATTTTTGTACTCAAGCCGGACTTTAGCTTGACTTTCCAGCGCCTATCCAACCGTCTGGTGGGCACTCTGTTGGGGGTGTTGGTCATGTCCATTGCCCTCAAACTGGTGCAAGATCCCCATACCCTTAGTTTGCTCGGTATTTTGGCGATCGCCCTGGGTACTTCCCTGCTGAGATTTCACTATAGTGTGGCGGTCTTTTTTATCACAGCGTTTGCCTTAATTCTCAAGGCCATTGTGCCCGAAGTCCCCACGGAGTATGCCCTGGCGTCCCGCTTGGTCTGTACCCTTATTGGCAGTGCAATCGCCCTGGTGTTGGGGTTCAGTTTTTTGCGGCAGTCGGAACGTTTTCGTTTCACCCAAGCTGGGGTCAAAATGATTGTCAATTTAGAAGCTTACTTTCAACAGTTAACCCCGGCCCTGTTGGGGCAAGGCCCCATTGATCAGCAAGAAGCAGAAAGAGTCCGCAATCAGAGCAGGTTGGCCGCCACCGGCATGCAAATTGCCCTAGACCGTTTCATCAATGACCCCAGTACTCCTCTGGAAAAAAAGGAACCAGCCTTGACTACCACTAACTATTTAGCCCGGTTAAGTCGGGGTTTTCGAGTATTGATCAGTCATTTGGAAAATAGCTCCGGCAGCAATCCTCCCCCTGCCATGGAACTGTTTACAACCCAAGTTGAGCAAAGTTTAACCGATTTACGCCTTTCCCTGGAAAATCAGTCCCCACCGGAAGCGTTGCCCCCCATAGCGGAAACCTTAAAACAAATCCGAGATTATCATCAGCATTACCAGGCCCAAAGAATTGCGGAAATTGGTCAGCAACAGGGCAATACCCCCATCCGCCGTTATTTAAATGACTTTAACCTGGTGGTGGAGGAATGCCAGCAGATTTACCAACGTCTAGAAACGATCCACTCGGCGATCGCCAGATTCACCGACTGCCCCGACCTGACCCATGGGATCAAACTGAAAAGTCAGCCCAGTTAAAAACTGTAGGCAAAATCAAAAACCACCCCAAACAATGCAACGTTCAGAGTGGTGTAGATATTCATGGAGGTTGGAAAAGTCAATAACTGTTCCATCTCAGCCGGATCTAGGCAATGGCTGGATAGCAATCAGTGGAACAGTGGGAGTTTTAGTAAACCCCTGGATTAATGCGGTCGTCGCCGGAGATCAGCTCAATGCTAGGTTCAGTGACGGTGAAACTACCCAAATTGGCTTCCAAGCGGCTTTTTTGGGTTTCGCTTAAACCAGGCATATCCAAAACTTCCTCTACCGTATCGTAGGGAGCATTTTCGATGATTTTGCTGGCCAAGTTGGGATAAAAACCCCGCAGGTTACGAAAGTCCCGAATATCACTATTATTTAAATCAATTTTTTGGCCAAAATCCGTGGTCAATTTAGCATCCACAGCGTTCAGTTCAGCCAACAGAGGATTGGGGGTAAGGGCCTGGGCCAAATCCGCTCCCAAAAAACCCATCAGTCCAATCAATAAGCTGCACGCGACCAGTAGGCGGGAAATAAATTTCATGAATTGTCTCCTATAAACCAAGGCAATGAATTGTTACTATCTAAGAAAATTATGCCAACTGCGCCGATTTTGGCAGGTCAAACCAGCGCTAATTACAATAGATTGTATATTCTTGGGGCACTGCTGACCATCTTCCCTGGATTGACTGAGTAATTATACTTATTAGGTTTGCGGTTGGTTTAACCCTTGGAGAGATTAAATACCAATCACATATTTTCGCCATTCATGGTTGCGGTCATTGCGGGTATGTTTAATAATTTCAAACAGCAAACCGCTGTAAGGACGCCGGGGAGTATAATTCAGGGACATTTGTGCTTCCCTGGGGGTACGGTTACCCTTTTTGATATTACAGCGAACACAGGCAGTGACCAGGTTTTCCCAACTGTCGCCCCCGCCCCTGGAACGGGGAATAATATGGTCTAGGGTGAGTTGTTCTCCCTTGTAGTTACAATACTGGCAAGTATGGCGATCTCGCTCTAGCACATTACGACGGGTAAGGGGGATTTCTTTGTAGGGAACCTTAATATATTGGCGCAAGCGGATCACCGATGGCAGGGGGAAATTAGCATAGATCAGCTTGCCGTTATTTTCCAGAGCTTCGGCCTTGTCTTTCAGCAGTAACACCACTGCCCGTTGCCAATGGGTAATGTTTAAAGGTTCATAGGAAGCGTTGAGGACTAAAACCTTAGCCATGGTCTGCCATCGCTGAATTTTTCCCTAGATGCTAGCACAATCAGCTTTTAGGATTCATGAAGTATCTGCAAAACCTAAAATTCTCTCGCCACTGTCCTAGGGAGTGTTTAAAAATCCCGCTGATTATCCCAAGTTTGGCAGGAAAATAGAGCAAATTCCCCCGGCATTGCCGAAATTCTAGTAGATAAACTAGGACTCTGAGCCAGTTAGTCACCATGGAAGAATTTTGTCCTGACCCAAAAGCATACCCCCAACAGCACAAAGTCAGGGGGGCATAGGATAGACGGAGCTAATTATCGGGGATATTTGTTAGTCAAAAATGGACTATTCTTCGGTATTTTTAACCAAAATTTCGCCTTCAAAAGGTTGAACACCAACGTTAGGATATTGGTCGTCGGAAGGGCCAAAAACCCTGGCAAATGCTTCGGTAAAATACTGCACCAGATCCTGTAACATTTGATTTAATTTCATCATAACCTCCGTCCCTATTGGGGAAACTCAACAGTTGTCTTGTGGGCAAATTTGAGAAAATGGGGAGGTTCTGGCTCTCTGGTTTAATGAACCAGGACTAGGTTATCATTTGGCTTATTTCCCTGCCCCCTGGCTTTCCTCTTGCCTTAATTATCCAATGAAAAACAAGTTAAATGAGGATTTCTTAATATATTTTCAAATTAGGTTAAGGTTTTAAACCATACTACCGGACAATTTTTTATTGCTCAACCCATTTTTTGCAAACGATGCATACTTGCTTAGATGGTTATCATAGTTACTTTATAGTTGTCCTGCACGTAAAAATTTTATTTGACCTAGCCCTATATTTTCTCCTTAATTGACCAGCTTGGTAGATCATGTATTCACTGCTGAATTGATTGAGAAATGTTGAGGATAACTAAACTAAAGACCGGTAAAGTCCATTGACAGGGGGAGAGGTATCCCCTACGCTTAGGCTTATTTTCCTGCCCTCGGTGAACCGGGTCAGCCTGAGCAATTGATCAACAATTCATTCAATAGAACTAATCAATGCGTGTTTGTGTTATCGGAACGGGATATGTGGGTTTAGTCACCGGGGTTTGCCTGGCCCACATTGGTCATCAAGTGATTTGCGTTGATAACAATGAAGAAAAGGTCAAGCTCATGCGAGCGGGTCAGTCCCCCATTTATGAGCCTGGGCTATCGGAGTTGATGGTGGCCAATATGGAGAGCGGCCGATTGCTGTTCACCACAGATTTGGGCAAGGGAGTTCAGGAGAGTGAAATTCTTTTTATTGCCGTGGGCACCCCAGCCCTCGAGGATGGCTCCAGTGATACTCGCTATGTGGAAGCGGTAGCCCGCAGTATTGGTGAGCATTTGGATGAACGTTATCGGGTGATTGTCAATAAATCAACGGTGCCCATTGGTTCCGGGGATTGGGTGCGGATGATTGTCACCGAGGGCAATGAAGCCCATCAAAAACAGACGGGTCAGGCGATCGCCGTTAACTTTGACGTGGTCAGTAACCCGGAATTTTTGCGGGAGGGGTCTGCGGTTTACGATACGTTTAACCCGGACAGGATTGTGTTGGGGGGCAATAATCCCCAGGCGTTGGCCTTGATGCGGGAACTTTACACTCCCCTAATTGAAAGGCGGGCGGGAGAAAACCCTGATCTGCCGCCGGTACCAGTGGTGATGACTGACCTCAGTTCCGCTGAAATGATTAAGTATGCAGCCAATGCTTTTTTAGCTACCAAAATTAGTTTCATCAATGAAGTGGCTAATATCTGTGACCGGGTGGGGGCGGATGTGACTCAAGTGGCCCAGGGTATTGGTTTAGATTCACGCATCGGCAGTAAATTTCTCAACGCAGGCATCGGCTGGGGGGGCTCCTGCTTTCCTAAGGATGTGTCGGCGTTGATCCACACCGCTAAGGACTACGGCTACACCACCTCAATTTTGAATGCTGTGGTGGAGGTAAACCAAGTACAACGGCTGATTGTGGTGGAAAAACTACAGCAGGAGTTGAAAATCCTCAAAGGTAAGGTGATTGGCCTGTTGGGACTGACCTTTAAGCCCGATACGGATGATATGCGGGACGCTCCGGCTCTGAACATTATTCAGCAACTGAATCGCTTGGGGGCGAAAGTAAAAGCCTACGACCCGATTGTTTCCCAGTCTGGGGTAAGCCATGGGCTGTCGGGGGTGCAAATTGAGTCGACCCCAGCTATGTTGGCAGACCAGTGTGACGCCCTAATTTTGGTGACGGAATGGCAGGAGTTTTTAAAGTTAGATTTTCCGGCCCTGGCCAGCCGTATGCACCAGGCGGTGATCATTGATGGTCGAAATTTCCTGGACAAAGCCAAGTTGCAACAGTCCGGCTTTCGTTACCTGGGGGTTGGTCGTAGTTAGTTATTGTCCATATCGGCTAAAGCGTTGATGGAAGGTGGCGATCGCCAGCTCAATCCCGGTAACAATATTGTTCAACTTTCTGTCAACACCCCGTCCCCCGGACAGGGAAGGGAAACAACGTTACAATTAGATACAATTATAGTTGTCAACCATGGCGGTAAATGCCTTGTCCTGGAAGTGTTTCACCATCACTGACGACGGTGTAAAAATTGTCCCACTGCTTTTTCTATGAATTCCGTAGCCCCTTCCATAACTGATAACCAATTCGATGTGGCGATCGCCGGGGGAGGCGTTGTGGGGCTGATATTAGCGGCGGGTTTGCGCCATACGGGGCTGAAAATTGCCATTATCGAAGCGTTACCGAAGGAGCAGGCCCTAACTAAACCCCAAGCCTATGCCATTTCCCTGCTGTCGGGCAAAATTTTAGCGGGGCTGGGGGTCTGGGGAAATATCAAGGACTCTATCGGCCATTTCGACCGCATCCAAATTTCTGATAATAACTACAAAGGCACTGTCCCCTTTGCCAAGGAAGATGTCAATGAATTGGCCCTGGGCCATGTGGCGGAACATCCAGTCATTCTGCAGGCGTTGGAAAATTGTGTAGAGGAATGTCCCCGCATTACCTGGTTCCGTCCTGCCGAGCTAATCGGTTTTACGGAGGGAGAAAAGCACAAACAGGTCACCCTCCAACAGGAAGGCAAGCAAATCACCCTACAAACCAAATTGTTGGTAGCGGCGGATGGAGCCCGTTCCCGCATCCGTTCCCTGGCTGGCATTAAAACGAAGGGTTGGAAATATTGGCAATCCTGTGTGGCTTTCACCATTCAGCACCAAGCCCCCGACAACAACACCGCCTTTGAGCGTTTTTGTGACACTGGCCCCATGGGGATTTTGCCCCTACCCGGCGACCGGGCCCAGATTGTCTGGACTATGCCCCACCATAAAGCCCATAGCCTAATTAACCTAACGGAAGCAGACTTTATTAGGGAATTGCGCCAACGCATTGGCGATCGCCTGGGGGAATTTCGTTTGGTCAATGCCCGTCGTTTATTTCCAGTGCAACTAATGCAGAGCGATTGCTATGTGCAACCCCGTTTAGCGCTGGTAGGAGATGCGGCCCACTGTTGCCATCCCGTCGGAGGTCAGGGTTTAAATTTAGGTATTCGGGATGGGGCGGCGTTGGCCCAGGTCATTGCCACTGCCTATGGTCAAGGGGAGGATTGGGGTTCTCTAGCCGTGCTCAAACGTTATGAGCGTTGGCGCAAACCAGAAAATTGGCTCATCCTCGGCTTTACCGATCTGCTGGATCGTTTCTTTTCTAGTCATTGGCTACCGGCGATCGCCTTGAGGAGGTTGGGCTTAGAAGTGTTGCGCCTAGTGCCCCCGGCGAAAAAGTTGGCCCTACGTTTGATGACTGGTTTACTGGGTCGCAGACCCCAACTGGCCACAGGGCAAACTTCAATGGGTCAGTAGAGTAGCCCAGCCCTAGATGGTAAGGCGATGGGCAATCAAACTGCCCAGCAATACACCGATCACCCCGATCACTAGACTTCCTAGGCCGTAGAGTATGCCCTCGGCCAACTGCCCCGTGCGCCAGAGGGAAGTTACCTCCAAGGCATAGGTGGAAAAGGTGGTGTAAGAGCCCAAAAATCCCACCGCTAAAAGTAATCTTAAATCCGGGGATACCAAGGCCGGCTGGGTTGCCAAGGTCACCACTAACCCCATACCCACACAACCAGAAAAATTAATTAGAAAAGTGGCATAGGGTAAATCGTTACCGAAAATTCTGGCCAGAAAAATAGTGGCATAGTAACGGGCCAAAGCCCCTGGTATAGCTCCTAAAATAATGGCCAATGGCGATCGCAAAGAAGCTGGCATGGCCCCCAACCATTGCAACAAAGGATTCATACAAGATCGTCAAAATCGAATTCCCGGTCTAATTGTTGTTGGGAAGGTATACCCCGCCGCCCACTGCCACCGGAAAACGGGGCTAACAAACTGCCCACCACCAATCCTCCGGCCACTGCAAACACCAACAGCAAACCCACCGGCATCTCAATGGACTGCAAGGTTAAAAAGCTCAGAGCCACAGGGGTGACATTTTGGATGGTCAATAAAGCCAGGGATATTAACCCCAACGCTAAAACCATGGCGATCGCCAATTGACTCATGCGACGTAGCATCCAGATCCAACTCCCCTGCCTAGGCGGTTTCACTTCCCAAGGATAGCTCAAAAACCAGCTTGCTCCGTCACCACAACTGCGATAACTTGCCTAACCCTAACCCCAAGTATCGGAGCCATCAATCCCATTAATCAGTGGTTGACAGTAGCAAAAAAAATCACCAGTGATTTTGCCCTATTCCACTTTTTTCCATGTTCATCCCCCTAAAGATGGGACTGACATGCCTTGGGGGGACACCTATGGTGGTAGTAGAGCAGTCAAGCTCTAATTTGGTCTCGGTGTGTTAGGACGTGTCAAGGAGAGAAGCTGATGAAATTACAGCATCCCAAACCCCACAAATCTGTCCGTCGGGCGGTGCGCTCTTGGGCCAGCCCCTTGGCGATCGCCCTAGTGATGATCATTGGCCTGGAAACGGCGGCAACGGCGGCTTTTTCTAGTCTCGAGGAACATACCGTTGTTTATAACGGCAAATGCCCCGGCGACAGGGACGATGACTGTAGGGACTAGGCAAAAAATGTCCGTTGGCTAAGGGCACTGGTTGATTTATGAACCGGTAATTAATCCCCGCTGGCGGACCGTCCGCTTAGTCTTTTAACACTTATCACGAACGGCAGGCGAGGGAAAATCTCCTTCACCTCCTTTTTTTTGACAATTTTTGCCTGGCTGGAGGCAGAATAGAAGCAGTGTGGTCAAATTTTTGCCCAATTACTGCGGGGGTAGCCCAAAAATTTTTCTGTGGCCCTGCCCACTGGCGAGCTTAAGATTAGAATAAAGCGAGAACTTTCCCGACAAAATCGTCTCCACTGCTCAGGACAACGACTTGTGCTCTATCTGGCTGAAATTAAGAAACAAACCAAAAACTTTTTAGGCGGTTATAAAACCGAGTTTAAACTTCTGGCCTGTCAGCACAGCGATCAGACCTGGAGTGCCCTGCCTAACGAAGAAAACTTCCAAACTGACGACATGGGAGAAGCCAAAGAAGGAACCCTTTGGATTCTAAACCTGAGTGGTAGTCGCTCCCTGCAAGGAACTCCAGAAGTGGCGGCACCGGAGTTAGTCCGGCAACTGCAAAAACTGTCCCGTCTCTCGGAAAAACTCAAAGAACAACAGAGCGAAATTGAACGTTGGCGAGAATCCCTTACCTTTCAGTTCCAGGAACTGAGCCAGCGGGAAATGGAAATTGAAGCCAAGGAATCGGAAGTTGAAGACCGAGCCAGTCAACTTGCCCAAGTAGAACAGCAAAAATATGAGGTGGAGCTAGCCCAACAAAAATTGGAAGGGCAAAGGGAGCAACTGGCCGAACTCCAACAGCAGTTTGGCAGTTTGTTAGAAAATAGCGCTGAAAATCGGGAAGTGTTACAGGGCATTCTCCAGCGCTTAGGGGCTTACCCCGAAGCCATTCCTGCTTTATTCAAAGCCGCAGCCAATGCCCAGCAAAGCACCGAACAACAACAACAGATCTTTAACGACCATTGGCAGGTGGTTACCAACACTGAACAGGAATTGGGTAGGAACCAGGCATTAATCCAGCAAAAACAAGAATTATTAGCTATCCATGGGCAGGAATTAGATGCCATTGCCCAAGAGTTGGCCAAAGCTAAAGTGCAACTGACGGTGGAACAACAGGGGGTGATTAACGGGCAAAAACTCTTGACCCAGTTGAAAGCTGAAATTGGAGCCGCTGAAAGCTTACAAACCAATCTCTATCGGCTGGCCACCGGTGCGATGAGCGTTAATAAAGATCACCAAATTGACGTGCAACACCTGGAGCAATTGCCCCTGGGGGAACTGGAAGAAACGGTCAAAGCATTGCAAACGGATATGCAAAAATTGGCCCGCTTTGTTAATGACCAAGAGGAAGAGTTAACTCTGCAGTGCGAAGAAGTGGACGCCATCCAGGCCCGCCTAGACGCCGCCGATGAGTACAGTCGCCTAACCATTGAGGAGGAGTTGAACGAAGAACAGGAAAGGAAACGCATGCTGGATGAAACTCTCATTGGTCAGCGACGCAACCTCAAGGAACGGCAGGAAGTATTGTTACAACACTTGAAAATTCTCCGTCGCCGTCAGGGCATTGTGGAAATTGACGACAGTATCCCCAACATTGACTTGGATCCAGTGATCCAACAATTGGAAGAGCGCAAGCATAAACTCCAAGGGGAAAAAACCAAGTTGGAACAGGATTTGCAGTCCACTAAGCAGGGTTTAGGGGAAATTGAAACGATGATTGCCAACCTCGACCAGCAGTACCACGGGAAAAAGAATAATTTTGAAAACGATCGCCAGGAAGTGGAAGATTTACAAAAACAGACAGCAGCACTGGAAGCCCAAGCTCGCTTGTTAAGGGAGGCTCTGCAACCCCTCCAGGATCAGTTGGATGTGATTAAACCCCAGTTGCAGGAAATCCAAACCCTCTTATTTGGTGGTTAGTTGTCGATTTTCATGGATTTGGGGAGGTTGGCCATGTCTTCTGGGAGGGGACAGGAGTAGGCGTGAGGAAATAAGAAATTTCTTGGTCCCCTGGCATTCTGGCCTGGATTGCTGGGATAATGGGCGCTATTATGAGCTTCTCCATCGAAACCATAGTCCTGAAGTTATGACCAAAACCTCCCTTGCCCCATCCCGTCATCCCCTCAGAGAATATATTCAAAACCTGGAGGCGGGGCAGGCCTTGTTGGCGGATTCACCGAATAACACGCTGGAAGTGGTTGGCATTCTCAAAAGCTATGGCGTTATTCTCGATGCCTATTCCATCAATCTGCAACATATTGCCCACACCCAGTATCTGAAGTTATTTCCTTTTTTTAAATATTTCAACGGTAATATCAACGGCGATCGCCTGTTGAAACATTGGTGGCACAATCGTATTAACTACGAATATGCAGAATATTGTATGAAAGCGATGATGTGGCATGGGGGGGGGAAATTGGATGAATACCTAGATAGTGCGGAATTCAAAGCCAACGTTAAAAAATTAATTAAAGCGAAAATCAAGGGTAATCCCTTTCTACAATTGCTTAATCAAATTTTTCCCGAATTTTTGCCTGAGCAAATGCGGATGATGGCCTACTATTCCGCCTTGGGTCAATTCTGGCGGGTGATGGCGGATATCTTTTTGAATTTATCTGACCGCTATGACCGGGGAGAAATTAAAACCATTCCCGCTGTGGTGCAACATATTCAAGACGGTTTAGTGGCCGATGCCGCCCGTCCCATTGTTTACCGGGTGGAGTTGGGAGGAACTAGCTATGATATTTTGCCCCTCAGTGCCAATTTAGCTTTTTTGATGGAAACCGCCGTGCCCTATGTAGAGGCAGTGTTTTTCCGGGGCACCCCCTTCCCTGGCACCATTTCCTATAACGCCCAGGCAGGACAAATTCCCCCGGACCAAAGCTTGTTTGCCTATGGAGCCCTCTACGCCGATCCCCTCCCCATTGGTGGAGCTGGCATTCCCCCCACTTTGTTAATGCAGGATATGCGCCACTTTTTACCAGACTATCTCCACCGGGTTTATCGGGCATCCCTACGACAAGAAGGGGATTTATTGGTGCAAATTTGTGAAAGTTTTCAAAAATCAATGTTTTGTGTCACCACCGCCGCCATCCGTGGTTTGGCCCCCCATCCCCTGGAGACCGATAATCCCGAGGAACAGGAGGCTAACCGGGCTTACCTAGAAAGTTGGATGAATCGTTTCCTCACTTCCCGGGTAGAAATTATTAACCAACCATCAACCATGGCCGATTAGTCGGCTTTCCCTCAGCACCGTGGTTGAAGATATTGAGACTATTGAACAAACAATGAAGCGGTGCCGCACAGAAACCCTCCGCCTGTTGCACCGCATTCCCCCGACCCTAGGCGATCGCCAATGGCACCCAGATTTTAGCCCCATTGATTGGCACTTTGGTCACATCGCTTTTACTGAAGCTCTGTGGCTATTGCCGGAGTCAGAACGGGAACGATTCCATGGCCCAGCCTACCAAAAGCTATTCCGGGCAGATGGTTTGCCCAAAGCCCAGCGTTGTGCCCTGCCCAACCGGGACGCCATTGAGCAATATTTAGGGGACGTAAGAGCTGCTGTGGAACGGGTATGGCAATCTCCCCCCCTCCGTGGGATCAAGGCAAGACAAGGTTATGGTGGTGGCTCCTACAGCACGAAGTCCAACATAGCGAAACAATCAGTTTTCTAAGCCATTTGGCCGGCATTGACCTAAGGATTAATCAACACCATTGCCCCACTGACTCCCAGAAATTACCTTTACAAGCGGCCATGGTGGCCATTCCCGCCGGAGTTGTTTGCCAAGGCAGTGAGCAAGTTTGGGCCCAGGACAACGAACGCCCGCTCCATTGGGTCGAAGTGGAACAATTCTGGCTAGATAAATACCCCGTTACCCAGGCCCAATATCAACAATTCATCGATGCCGGCGGCTATCAACAAAGCAAATACTGGACAGAGGCCGGTTGGCAATGGCGCTCAAAGGCCAACATCACAGCACCGCTTTATTGGCGACCCCAAAATACAACCCAGAATCACCCTGTCTACGGAGTCAGTGCCTACGAAGCCGAGGCCTATGCCAACTTTATTGGTAAACGTTTACCCACAGAGCAGGAATGGGAAAGGTCCGCCCGTTGGTCTAGTCCGCATCACTCCAGCACCTATCCCTGGGGAGAAGCCTTGCCCAGCCCGGAGTGGTGCAACTTTAATCATCATCATGGGCAAACTACCCCTGTCAATTATTATGACCAGGGTCGTAATCAAGGGGGTTGTTATGACCTATTAGGCAATGTGTGGGAATGGACGGCTTCTAATTTTGAACCCTACGAAAATTTTCACCCCTATCCCTATCGGGGTTACTCCCAGACCTATTTTGATGGGCAACATCGAGTGATGCGAGGGGGCAGTTGGGCCACCCGTAGTTGGGGCTTGAGGGCCAGCTTCCGCAATTGGTACCATCCTTGGACTAGGCAAGTTTTAGTCGGTTTTCGTTGTGCCAGTTAAACTCCGAGATACTTTTTATGAATATGCCAGAAATGTCATAAAACTATTATTCTCAATGACTAAAAACCGCCTACAAAGCGGCCAGGGCTAAAAAGATTGTGGGGGTCAAACTGATTTTTTAGACGGCCCATCATCGCCAAACCATGGCCACTCTGGCCCCAAATGTCACAGTGTTTTTTGTATTCAGGAGCCGCTCCTAACACCGTTAGGTAACCGCCATAATTTTGACAAATTTGCCTGTGCTGGCTTAATTCTTCCCGGTCAAGCTGACCAAAACGTCCCCAACCAATGCCATTGCCCAACTGTACATATCCTAGCCCCGGTAACTGTTGCAAAAAATCCACCGCCTGAGCGGGCACCAGGCCAAACTTGCAGAGTATAGACTCCATCATGTTTTGGCCTGCCATGGTTTTTTCCCACCGTTGCCAGAGTTCGATTTCCCCCTGATTTTCAAAGGCTTGGTTTTCTAGAGTAAGGGCTTGGGCGAGTTTTTCCACCTCACTGACCTGGGCTTGAACTACCGGCTGGAGGTTTTGGAAACGGATGAGTAAACCCAATTCTTCCCCAAGGTTTAATGCTCGGACTAGACCCTGGGAACAAATTAAGGCCGCGGTGGGGGCCAGTCCCGATCGCCGGAGGGCTTGACTGAATTCGATCAGCCGAGCCGTATTACCAGTCAAAAAGACGGTTTGGGAATGGGACGGCAAGGGATAAAGACGAAACGTGATTTGGGAAATAAAACCCAGCGTGCCGTAGGAACCAATGAAAAGTTTCATCAGGTCATAACCGGCCACATTTTTAACCACCCTGCCGCCGGCTTTGGCCAGTTGCCCATCCCATCGGACAAAGGAAAAACCCAGCACCAGGTCCCGCACCCCACCGTAACGCTGTTGCCAAGGCCCGGCACAACCTGTGGCCATAATGCCCCCCACCGTTGCTTGGTCATGGTAGAGGGGATTGAGGGGCAAAAATTGCTGATGGGATTGCAAAATAGCCTGTAAATCCTTGAGTTTTACCCCCGCTTCCACTGTCACAGTTAAATCTGCCACCGCATGGTCAACAATGCCATTCAAACGACCACTACTCACCAGTAATTGCACCGGCTTAGCCAAACCGCCCCAGGTTAGTTTACTTTGGTTGCCACAGGGAATAATTGGCCAATTGTTTTGATGACACTGACGCAATAAAGATTGCAACTCTTGCTGACTCTCTGGAGCCACCCAATGACTAGGAGCATTTCCCGGCTCAGCCAAGGTCTGGGCGATCGCCATTTGTTGCTGGGGAGGTAAATCTTTGAGGGAACAGCTAGAGCTGTGGGGAAAATGCTGGGGCAAAAAAGGCAGAGAAGCAACGGCCATGGAACTTACTAAAGGGAAATGGTAACCCCAATACGGTTAATTAGAGTTAGTTACAGCGCCAATCCTAGCGCAGTTCAACCATCGATTCAATGGAAAATTTAGGGCTACATATTTCCGGAGAGTAGCGTAGAGCTTCACCGTAGTTGCTAGAATTTGTCTAGGGTTAGGGGAAACTCCACTGGCATTGTCCCCAGATTGAACAGAATTAATTTTTAGCCTATCTCCGAGACGTCAATGTCCTCCCCCCAAACTACCACCGTTTTTGCCATTGACGATAGCCCTTTGAACCTTAAAGTTCTCCGCCGTTTTATTGAGAGTTTGGGATGGCGGGTATTCACAGCAGAAGAGGGAGCAACGGCCATCCAGAAAATTCTTCAGGTACAGCCTGACATCATTATCCTCGATATTATGATGCCTGGAATGGATGGCTTTGAAGTCTGCCGCCGTCTCAAAGAAAACCCCACCATCGCTAAAATTCCAGTCATTTTTCTCTCTGCTTTGACTGACCAAGAAAGTATTGTTAAAGGCCTAGAATTAGGGGCGGTGGATTACATTCATAAGCCGTTTCAGCAGGCAGAAATACTGACTCGTTTGCAACTACAGCTTAAACTATACCAAGCAAGTCAGACTCTGACGGAAAAAAATCAGCAATTAGAAGAACAAATCCAAAAAAATGAGCGTACCCAAACCGCCTTGATGCAATCAAAAATTAATTTTTCTGTGGCTTTTAATCAAAATCCTGACCCTATTTTTATTTATGGTCGTAGTAGTGGTTGCATCATGGATGTTAATCAGCAGTTTTGTGATTTTTTTGGTTTAGTCAAACAAGAACTGGTGGGTCTAATTCATCAACAATTTAATTTCTGGGTAGATGAACAACAACGGCAGAGTTTTCTCCGGGACTTATTATTATGGCAACAAAATAATGAAGTTAAGTTTAATAACTCGGAAGTAGAGGTTTATGATTGCCAGCAACAAATTCGGACGATGTTACTATCAGGGGAATCCATAGAATTCAATCAGGTGAATTGTTTGCTGTTTGTTATGCGGGACATTACTGAACGAAGAAAGGTAGAAAAGCAGTTACAAATTCTTTCCCAAGCCTGTGAACAAAGTCCAGCTTCCATTGTGATTACCGATGTTGAAGGCAATATCACCTATGTAAACCCTAAATTTGAGGAAATTTCTGGTTATAGCTCGGGAGAAGTGGTAGGATGCAACCCCAGAATTTTAAAATCCGGGGATAAAACCAAAGATGATTATGAACTAATGTGGCGCGCTTTGGCTTCCGGTCGCCCTTGGCATGGGGAGTTTCACAACCGCAGAAAAAATGGTGAATTGTATTGGGAAAGGGCTTCCATTTCTCCCATTTGTAATCAGCATGGCATTATTACTCATTACGTGGCGGTTAAAGAAGATATTACTAGGGAGAAGCAACAGGCGGCAGCTCTTTTTCACCAGGCCCACTATGACCATTTAACTGGACTGCCCAACCGTATTTTGGCTAAGGATCGTCTTCAACAGGCGATCGAATCTGCCCTGCGCCATAAGCATTTGGTGGGTTTGATGTTTCTTGATCTAGACAATTTTAAAAAGGTGAACGATACCCTCGGGCACAATGCCGGGGATCAACTCTTGGTGGAGGTGTCAGAAAGACTACAGCGGGCCCTGCGCCAGACCGACACCGTGGCTCGTCTTGGAGGGGATGAATTTTTAATTATTCTTGACCAGGTTGCCCATAGCCGTAGATTAACGGCGATAGCCCAACGATTATTGGGGGTAATGCGGCAACCGGTTAATTTGCAGGGAATGGAATTTTTTGTCCATGGCAGCATTGGCATCACGGTATTTCCCGACGATGGCTTTCAGGCAGATACGTTACTACGCAATGCCGACACGGCCATGTATGCGGCCAAACTAGCCGGCCGCAATATGTTCCGTTTTTTCACCCCCCACATGAATCAGGCGGCCCAAAAGAGGATTGTTATCGAGTCCGAATTGCGTCAGGGCCTGGCCCGTCAGGAATTTAAGATTTTTTATCAGCCCATTGTCAACCTCAAGTCGGGGGAAATTGCTGGGGCCGAAGCCTTGATGCGCTGGCACAATGGACGGCTGGGAGCGGTGCCCCCGGATCAATTTATTCCCATGGCGGAGGAGTTGGGTTTAATTGTGGAGTTGGGGGAATGGTTATTGGATAATGCTTGTCGCCAGGTGGCCCATTGGCATACACCTTTGGAAGATAAGCTTTTTTGGCTGTCCGTTAATGTTTCACCGAGGCAGTTAAAAGATGGCTATTTTGTGAATATTTTGCGAGAATTTTTACAACGCTATCAGGTGCGTCCGGAGTGGTTAGAGTTGGAAATTACAGAAAATTTGATTTTGGAAGAAAATGGCGATCTACTAAAGAATTTAAGTGATTTAAAAGAGGAAAATATCAGCCTTTCTTTAGATGATTTTGGTACAGGTTATAGCTCTTTAAATTATCTGCGTAAATTTGACTTCAGTTCCCTCAAAATTGATCGTTGCTTCGTCGAATTACTGCCTGATGATCAAAATACCATCGGTTTGGTAAGGGCGATTATTGCTATGGCCCACCATCTGGGGCTAGAAGTGATTGCGGAGGGCATTGAGACCCCTGCACAATGGAATTTCCTCCGCCTGGAAGGCTGTGACTACGGCCAAGGCTATTTATTTAGTCCACCGATCGCCGTGGAGGAGTGGGAAAGTCTATGGCAAAAGCAACCGTTCTTCCCCTGATTCCGGTAGGATGGGATCAGCCAAAATCCAGGTTAGTTTTCTGGGTTATTCGGCCTAGTTTGGATTAGCTTGAGGGGGAAAGGAAGCCATGGGGCAACCAGGTTTAAAAACGGGGTTTAAGACTGTGTTGAAAAAGCCCCTGGTGGTGGGAGGAATTGGCCTATCAGCCATCCTGGGGCTTTGGTCTGCCACTTACAGTGCCGAACAACCATGGGATCAATGGGGTTTATGGGTTTTATCTGGTCTGGGATTGGTAATCTGGAGGTGGCGGCGGCGTCACCAAACTCCCCCTGAGCAGAGACAGGTGTTAACTCCAGAAATTTTGCAAACGGCGATCGCCAATGGGGAAAAGTTACTGGCCCGTCGTCAGGCCCAGGCACCGGATCTGGCCTTGGAAGATTTGCTCCAAGAACTGCAAGCATTACGACAACCGGCACCCCAACCCCAGGCATTAAACGGCATTGTCCTAGGGGAAAAACGCAGTGGCAAGACCAGTTTATTGCACCTATTGCCTTCCCAACTAACCCCCGTGGACGGAGAAGAACCCTTGATTCTCAATTGGCAGGTAGTGGCGGCGGAGACTTCCCCGGAAGCCATGGCCCGGTTCATGACAGAATCCCACTGGGTGTTAGTGCTAACCACAGGAGATTTGACCAGCGCTCAGTGGCAGGTGTTGGAATTTTTGCAAGCCCACCATCACCATTGGCAATTGTTATTTAATAAGCAGGATATTTACCCGATCGGCGATCGCCAAACTCTCTGGGATCAACTGCAACATCAGGTTGACCAATTGGGCAATCCCAACCCGGTGATCCCCATTAGTGCTGCTCCTCAACCAATCCAAATCCGTCGTTATCTAGCGGATGGCCAATGGGAAACTGACCGGGAAATTCCTCCCCCCGACCTGGGCAATTTGGTGTCCCAACTGCAACAACGGGCCACAGAGCAGTGGCAATCCCTGGTTCTGGGTCAACAATGGCGTCGATGTCAGACCATTGGCCAAGAAGCGAAAGAACGGTGGCGGGAAAATCGTCGCACCCTGGCCCTTCCCCTAGTGGAACAGGCCCAATGGTTGGCCGCCGGTACTGCCTTAGTTAATCCGGTGCCTAATCTTGATCTGCTGACGGCGATCGCCATCAATGGTCAACTGGTCTGGGACTTAGGGGAACTGTACCATCAAAAAATTTCCCTGGCCCAAGCCCAAACAGTGGCCAAAGAGATGGGGGCAATCCTAATTAAACTAGGTATGGTCGAACTATCCACCCAGGCTTTGGGGGCCTTGCTAAAAAGTCAGCCCCTCACTTACTTGGCCGGTGGTGCCCTCCAAGGACTGAGCGCCGCTTACTTGACTCGCATTGCTGGCTTGAGCTTGATCACTTTCCTCGAAAGTCAAAGTCCTGACCTGAGTGAACCCCAATGGGATTGGCAAAAGCTGACCGCAGTGGTCAAACAAACCTTTGAGCAAAATCAGCGTCGGGCCATATTGCAAGGATTTTTCCAGCGGGCCCGCCAACAATTAAGCCCAGCCTCCGTTTAAACCAATTTTTTCATCCCATTTATAAAGACCTGAAAGCTATGGGATTTGTTATTTGTCAGTGATAAATAAGGAGCAATTTTCTTGGAATGAGTTCCAGCATAATATTCACCGACTAACTTTTTGAGCTCATGTTTAGCGGAGTTGAGTTTGTCAGGATCACGAAACTTTTGTTGATTTTGTTTTTGGCTTAATCCACGAGGTCTAAGATTATAGGCTTTTTCAATGGCGGCAAGATCTCCAAGAAACCATGATTCAAGTTCATGGCAAATAATACGAATTAACACATCTTCTTTTCCTGATTTCCGACAAATTTTTAATAATTCTTCTTTGAGGCTTTTACAATTATGGGAATCTTGATCGTGAACAATTACAAACTTTGTACTAGGACTAAATTGAAATGCTTTTATCTTCGTAGGAATTGATCTAGCAAGGTCTTGTTTGCCCTCGTGAGGAATCAGTTTATAGCTAAAATTTTCCGGCAGTATTTTAGGCAAAAGAATTTCCAAAACACTTTTAATAGAAGGTTCTTCCAGAAGAAAAATTAAGTCATAACTCATTAGGGCGCAACTCCTTCAAACCATCCTTGTTTCCAGAGATAACCAGGAAGATCTCCCTCTGCAATCAAGTCTTTAAGAATTTGATGGTCAGTTGCTTTTTCAATTTTAGTAATACCTTCAATTTTTATTAACCAAAAAATACTATCTAAAGGTACTGAATTTAGAAAATCAGGGGAATGAGTTGAAACAAAAACTTGACCACCGCGATGGGCATAGCTGGCAAATTCTTCAGCAAGTTCTTGCAAAAGAGTTGGATATAATTGATTTTCAGGTTCTTCGACACAGAGTAAAGGGTGAGGTTTAGGATCAAACAATAAAATCAGATAGGCAAACATTTTCATAGTGCCATCAGAAACATAACGATCAATAAAGGGATCTTTAAAAGCTTGGTCTTGGAACTTTAAAATTAATCGACCATCCACTGTTTCTGCCGCTTCTACTTGATCAACACCGGGAACTCTTTCTTTCATTTTTGCTAAAATTTGTTCAAATATTTCCTCGTGTTCGTCATAAATATATTTTGCTACGATCGCCATATTGTCTCCAGTGGGAGAAAGATGCTCGGCGTAAAGTGCATCTTTGCTACCTCTAGCATCGTTAATATGAAAATCTGAAACATGCCAGTTTTCAATTAAGGAACGAAATGCATTAGCAGCTTTAAATCTCTGAAACTGCCCTAATCCTTTAATTGCTAATATGTCCGCAGATTCAAGCCTTTGCTCTTCTCGCTCTAATTCTTCGTCACTTTTAAAGCTTTCTTCATTTCTAATAGCATATCCTTGTCCTTTTTGAAAATCGAGAAAGTGGTAAGGCGAACCATATTCACCTCGTTTATAGCGTAAAATTTCTCGCTTAATAACAACTTTTTTATTTTCCTGTCCAATGATAAGAATATAAGTTACTAAACGTTCTGTTCCAAGTATCTCCATGCGAAATTTTATTTCTATCTCTATATCTTCTTTTTCCTTTCCCCTGGTTATAACTTCGTTAAAGCCCCCTCTGATTTGAAGAGCCTGACGAATGTTATTTTTGAGAGCATCCCTAAGGAAGCCAAAAATATCAAATAGAGTTGATTTTCCCGTTCCATTGGCACCAATAATCACACAAAAACCAGGAATATTATTAATTTCAATATCTTCAAACACACGATAATTTTTGATTTTGATAGAGACAATTTTCATTTTAAGTAATAGATTAATTGGCGATTATAAGCTTTTCTTATTTTTATAGAAGAAAAATAAAAATGTGGTTAGTAGGAAAAGTGTTTGTATATAAGTTTTACCCTAAAAATTTAGGTTGTTTGGCGTCAAAGACAATCTTTCAAACAAATTTTAGAAATTTTAGTTGAAAACAGGTATGTTTTTTGCAAATTCTTTTTCCTGCTCCAATATTTTTAATGCTCCATTATCAAATGATTAGATATTAATTAGGAGATCCATATTAGTATTAGGCTCTCAAGTCCTGCCACTATTGCCTAGTTAGTTGGTTGATAATTTCAGCGGATCGGGGATAGATATTTAATAAATCTTCCCTGTTGGCCAATTCAAAGTCCTGAAAATCAAATCCGGGGGCCACGGTGCAACCCACTAGGGCATAATCTCCGCCATTTTTGACCCTAGAAGCAAACCAACAATCCCGGGGAACTACTGCTTGGGGTACTTCTCCTTTTTCTAAGTCCAAGCCTAGGTTGATCACTTCCAATTCTCCTTGAGGTGAAAACCAATAAATTTCCAAGCTGTCACCGGCATAGAAATGCCACATTTCGTCGGATTTAATCCTGTGGAAAGCGGAGAAATTATCTTTAGTCAATAAAAAATAAATGCCTGTTACTATGTTTCTATCCCCATGGAAACTATCAAAATTTCTCTGAACTGGCGATCGATAAGTTTCCCTGTAAAATCCCCCTTCAGGATGGGGCAGTAGGGCTAATTTTTCTACCCAGTAATTAATTGCTTTTTTCATGAAATTAGTCCTAGATTTTTTGATTAATTTGATTTACTTAAGGGAGCTAAATTAGTTTTTTGCTAACTTCCGCTCCGACCAATCGGGTAAATTTTTCCCCAGACTATATAACCAAAAAAGACCAATGGAACCTAATAAAACTAACGTGAGGCTGACTACTTGGGCTACCCTTAGTGGACCGAACATTAAACTGTCTAATCTTAAACCTTCTATCCAAACTCGACCAAGACTATAGCCAATTAAATAGATACAAGCGACGGTACCAGTTTTGATTTTTTCAGGATGTCGCAAACCATAAAAAAATAAAGTCATTAACATGGCAAAAACACCTAAATTCCAGAGGGATTCGTATAGGAAAGTAGGGTGAAAATAGGCATAGCTGGTTAAATCTGAGGGACGATTACCAAAAGGAATATACAACTTCCAAGGCAAATTAGTGGGGGCACCAAAAGCTTCCGAGTTGAAAAAATTACCCCAGCGCCCGATCGCCTGGCCGAGAATAACTGCTGGGGTGAGCACATCAAGTAGATTCCAAAAAGACAAATGGTGGCGACGGGTAAAAAGAAGAATGGCTAAGGTGCCACCAATAAGGGCACCGTGGATGGCAATGCCTCCCTGCCAAATGGCAAAAATATTCAGCCAATCTTGGGCGTAGCGGGGCCACTCAAACAAAACATAATACAAACGAGCGGAAGGAATAGCCGCCACCACCAACCAAATAACTAAATCGTTGAATAGATCGGGATTAATGCCCCTTTTTTGGCCCAACCATTGGCATAGGTTCAAGCCAATAATGACCGCACTGGCAATCAAAAATCCGTACCAGCGCAGGGCAAAGCCCCCCACCTGGAACATCACCGGCCCGGGGGACTGAAATTGTCCTAAAAACATTTGCTCAATCATTAACTTCCTTGTGGCGATCGCCAACCCCTAATTCTTAGCATCAATGTGGAATTTTACCCAAATACGAAAAGCTTTGATGGTTTTGTTGCGGCCCTCCTGGTCAATGCGTTGCAGATAGGCAGGAATAATTTCTTTGAGAGGAAAGAAAACCAGGAAAAATTGTGCTAGCTTCCTTTTGGCGGTATTCCCCTTGTTCTAGCCAGTGAATTTCCAATTCTCTACGTTTAAAATGCCACACCTCTGGCACTCCTAATTGGGCATAAATATCCAAATGGGTGCGGGAAGTTAGATCCACTTCGAGAGCTAAATCCGGCGGGAGGTCAATAGCTGCATCCCAACGTTTTAAACTCCGAACTTTTGCTTCGTTTGTAATATAAAAACAGCTATCCGGCTCTAAGCCCAATCCAAGCAACTTATTTTTAAAAGTTGTTGAACCCAAGGGATAAAATTCAGTGTCCAGTTCCTCTAACAATGCTTTGACTAAGTCACCGACTAATTCTTTATCAATTTCGTGTCCGGGCAGGGGAGCCATAATTTCCAGTTGCTGACCATGGTAAGCAATGCGGGAACTGCGATGTTCACCGAGTTCTTCCAGTAAAGCTTCAAATTCATCCCAGTCCACATCCCGCAAAACCAAGGTCTGGCCGAGAAGCACACTGATGCGGTCTAGGGCTAGCAACATGGCTCTTTTTCCTCGCAATATGGCTAATTCCCATTATGGTTCCTCTGCCCAAGACCGGGATCAATTCCTAACCTAAGGCAGAAGTGCATGGAGAGAACTAACTATTGACCCAGTCCTGGGGAACTAAGAATTTTTCTGTCAATTCCGCTTCCGGGCTACCAGCTTCCGGGCTGTAGCAATATTCCCAGCGCACCAAAGGGGGTAAGGACATCAAAATGGACTCCGTGCGGCCATTAGTTTGCAAACCGAAAATAGTGCCCCGGTCATAGACCAAGTTAAATTCCACATACCGACCCCGACGATATAACTGAAACTGCCGTTGGCGATCGCCGTATTCAGTATGGCGACGTTTTTCCACAATGGGGCTATAGGCCGGCAGAAAAGCCCGGCCACAGCGTTGGGCAAAGCTAAACAAATCTTCCCAACCCAGGGGTTCGATGGGGGCTAGTTGGTTACTGTATTGGGCCGCTGGGCCATTGGCATCGGGCCCTCGGTAAAGGGGAGTATTGCCATCTTGGTAATCAAAAAAGATACCGCCAATACCCCGCATTTCCCGGCGATGTTTGAGGTAAAAATACTCGTCGCACCAGCGTTTAAACACCGGGTAAAATTTCCCATGGGTTTGGTCACAGGCATTTTTTAACGTGTGATGGAAATGGGCGGCATCTTCGGCAAAGGGATAGTAGGGAGTTAAATCGGCTCCCCCACCGAACCACCACACCGGGCCCGCTTCAAAGTAACGGTAATTAAGATGCACCGTGGGAACGTAGGGATTTTTGGGATGTAACACCATGGAAGTGCCCGTAGCGTAAAATTCATGGCCTTCCGCTTCAGGGCGCTGTTTTAAAATCGAAGGCGGTAGGGATTTGCCCCAGACTTCGGAAAAATTAACTCCCCCCTGTTCCAAAAAATCTCCATCCGTTAAAACCCGGGAACGGCCGCCGCCCCCTTCTTCCCGTTGCCAACTATCTTCCTGAAATTTTCCTTTACCATCCAAGACCTCTAGCCCTTGGCAAATTTCGTCTTGGAGAGATTGCATAAATTGGCTGACCCGTTGCTTCGCGTCGGCCGGTGGTAAGGAATGGGTGGTTTGGGGTTGGGTTGTGGGGGAAACGGTCATGGTGAAAATTGCTGAAGAGCTTGGGTAACTTGTTTACGAATACCTGAAGATACGTCTGAAAGACCTAAAAATTATCCCTGACATCGAACGACTGAAGCTCCCGGCAACGTTGGGAGAGTTTGAGCAAGTCCGATTTTTCCTAGAATTAAGGGGACAGGGGATGTCTCCAACAGGTTCTAGACAGACGGAGAAAAACTGGCAACTCTAGGTTGATTCGGTTCCCTAAAATCACCAGTTTTCCCTGGATAAATTGTCACGCTAGGAGAATCTAGCTTTCGGAAGTGGCGAGCCCTACTTCGGTACTGCCTTGACTACGACGACGGGTGAGGCTGTTGAACACCATAATGCCGATCGCCTTGATCAGGTTACCTTCAAGTTCATTGAACATTTTCATATTCATGGCAAAGGCGTCATTGGCTTCATCCACAATCCGTTCCGCCGTGGCCTGGTCAATGGGCAAATCATTCATGGCTTGACGATAGGTATTTTTAAAAGCCTTTTCGTCATCAATGTCAGCAAATTCATAGAAAGCCGTGCCACCATCGTGGAGATTCATGGCATTTTGGGCAATTTTCTTGAGAATTTGACCACCGGAAAGATCGCCTAAATAACGGGTGTAGGAATGGGCTACCAACAATTCGGGGGCGGTGGCGGCCACTTCCCGTACTCGGTCTACGTAGGCCTGGCCAGCGGAAGAAATTTTTACTTCCTGCCGCCAATTGGGGCCGTAATAGAATTGCAGATCCTGCTCTAAACTTTGTTTACGGTTCAATTCAGGGAAGTAAATGTGGCTCAGGATGGGGTGGTCCTTGAACTTTGCCATTTCTTCTTCCATGGCACTGTAGACAAAGTAGAGATTGCCAACCAGCTTACGGTAGGAATTTTTCTCGACAACGCCCTTGAGGAAGCATTTGACAAAGCCGACGTTCTCCGCCATGGAGTGGGATTTTTTCGTCCCTTCCCGCAACTGGGAAGCTAAGTTGACACTCATGCTAAAAATACCTGTATATCTTGGGTTGAATGAAAAGTTGGCTGTTAAGGAAGATAAAAATATGCCTAGTTTATTAGCCTAAACGGATTCGTTGAGTCGTACCATTAAGTTTTTTTAACGCCCCTTCTCCCCCCATGACCTACACAACCCAGCAGTTGCTAGAAATTTTGGAGCAGGAGCTACGGGCCACTTGTCAGGGTAAACGGCAGTTGCTCTCCCCCGGCGATCGCCTGGATAATCCCATTGTGGCCAAGGCCATAGACCTGAACCAGGTGGGGAAAGTATTTGCCTATCAAGATTTCCGTCAGCAAATCCATCAATATCAACGGCAACATAACGTTTCGGGGTTAGTGTGGCGTCAATGTCATTTCCAGGGAGAATCCATCGAGTTTCCCGAAATCCATAACCAGTTAACAGCGGTGGAAGGAGACAAGGAAAAGTTAATGGCTGTTAAAAGGGAAATATTGGCATTTTGGCAGCGACATACGGAGAAGTTAAATTACTGGCTAATCGCCCACCATCACCGACCCCTGCGACGGGAATCTTTTGCTGAACTGTGGGAACAGGGGGAATGGGCAGAGTTGGACTGCACCCAAACTGAGTTATTTTTGGGTATTTGCTGGGGTAATCCGGTGGAGTATCAATATCAATGGGCTAAGCCCAGTTCCGGTTGCCATCGTATTGTGGCCACCCCTGACCAGCCCAGCGGCATTAAGTTTTAAACGATTTAGGCAAAGACTGGCGATCGCCAGCCCATAATCCTCTGATATAGTGTTAGATCGGACTTTATCTGATCATAAGGAGATCTGCCATGGCCCGTCGCTGTCAACTGACCGGGAAAAAAGCTAATAACGGTTTTGCCGTATCCCACTCCCACCGTCGCACCAAGAAATTACAACAGGCGAATTTGCAATGGAAACGGGTTTGGTGGCCCGAAGGCAATCGGTTTGTACGTCTGCGTCTTTCCACCACTGCCATTAAAACTTTGGAATCCAAAGGCATCAACGCCATGGCCAAGGAAGCGGGCATCAACTTGAATAAATTCTAGGGCGATCGGCTGTAGTTTTTGTTGGTATCCCAGACAGCTTCCCATGGACAAATCCACAGAGGAGCAGAATCTTCCATTACGGTTCCTGCTCCTTGCCATTGGGGGGTAAAGCGCGGGGTTAGCCGGGGACGATAATTGAACAGGAAGGTCAAGATAACGCAGAATGGAAAGGTGAATTTCTCGATGGAGTAACTTCCGATGTTGGCGTTGATGCTATCCGGTGCAGTGGCCTTAGCCAGTCTAGCTTTTTTCTTTTCGGCATTTTTTGCCCCCAAACTGCATCGCAAGGACGATTTCCTTTGGAGTGGCGTGGGCTTTTTCTATGGCCTGGTGCTCTGGAACTGTGCCCAACATTTCACTGGAGCAATTCTCCTCGGCCAAGTGGCCGTGGTGGTATTAGTCCTGGCCTTCGCTTGGCAAACTCTCCGACTCCGGGCGGCGATCGCCAGACAATCCATTGTGGAAGTTCCGAGTTTTTCCCTGTTGGATTGGTTGGCCGGGGGCTTGCAACGTAAACCCAAAGCCAAAGCTTTAGCAAAGGATAAAGATGCTGACGGAAAACAGACTGAAACCGAAATTGAACCGGGGACGGCAGCGGTTAAACAGGACTTACCAGCAACCGGTGAACAATCAGAGTTAGGGGAAGATTCTATCCCGGTGAATGTTCCGTCTCCCATCACCGAAGAAGTTCCCGAAGCTATAACCCAAGAGAATCCAGATATTTCCGAGGAAGTGGAAGGTGTCATAGAAACGGCGGAAACCATGGTGGAGGAATTGAATGAAGTTGCTGAGACTGTGGCAGAAGAGGTGGTAGAAAAAGCGGAGGAAGCAGTGGAAAAAATTGTCGAAACATCTAATCAGGCGGAAGAAAAAACGGCTAAGTCTTCCGCCGATCAATCAGAGGAAGTTTTGCTGAAAAAACCGAAATCAAAACTCTTCCAGCGTTTGTTTGGTCGTAAAAAGCCCGCTAGCCCCCCTGCTAAAGCGGAGCAATCAACCCCAACAGTGGTGGAACAGACCCTAAACCTTGAATCTGAGAGCGCCAATGTTGAAAGCGATGACTGGGATGATGGGGAAGATTGGGGAGAAGATTTATCGTCAGTTAATTCCGATGGCGTGCTGGAAAATTCCGACGGGATTGCCGATGACAAGGAAGAAAATAATGAAACTGATGAAACTCAGGTAATTGCCGTGGTGGAAACGGTACAAATTGAACAGCAAATCACCTTAGTGGAGGTGCCTGACTCAGGAAATGTCGCTGAACAAGAACAGCCCATAGATGTGGTGGAGCAAGATGACCACATAACCCAGGAGGAAGCAGAAGAAGAGACGGAAGATATTTCTCCCCCGACTTCTGAAGCAATGGCGGTGGTAATTGAGGAAACAGTGGAAGACGTTACCGATCCCGCAACTGAAATTCAGCCGGGGCAGGGGGGGGATGAGCCCGAAGTCACACCAGAACAAGTCACTGAGGCGATCGCCAGTGAACTAGAAGATCTGCCAGAGCAACCAACTGATTCATCCGATGCAACAAATTCAGAAGATGGAGAGGGAGAAAACGCTAACGACGAGGATGATTCCACTGAAGAAAAACAAAATTGGGCTGATGGCTAAACAGGGAGGTATTCAATAACAAAACAGAAAGGATATGTCCTATGCTAGGATCTTAAGGCTGAATTGCGGGATGTAGCGCAGCTTGGTAGCGCACTTCGTTCGGGACGAAGGGGCCGCAGGTTCGAATCCTGTCATCCCGATTCTTCTAAAACCTACTGCTGCAGAAGCGCCTTGTAGCCGACGCATCAACTTTTTGATGACCTTAGAGCATATTGTCAATCAGGGGGGTGAGGTTGGCCATTTTTGGACGTCTGAGTGGTAGGAAATTGGTAGGAAGATGACTTACTATGCAACTCCCCGTAGCGGCACGCCCGACGCTGAGCCGCGACCTAGATAGAAGCCTTGTCAAGGTAGAAAGTGATAAAGGCAGGCTGAGATTACGCTTTACCTATGGAGGCACACGCCATTACATAGCCGTTGGTTTGCCTGATTCTCGAGTCAATCGCATCGTGGCCCAGCAGAAATCGACTCAGATCGAACTGGATATTGCCTCCGGCAACTTTGATGAGACCCTCAAGAAGTACAAGCCACCCAAGCTGCCGCTAAAAGGCGCGAGGCAACCACCGTGACTAGGCTATTTGAGAAATTCACTGCGGTTCAGACCAAAGTCAAAGACTTGCAGGTGGGCAGTCTGTGCCGATATAGAGCTATGCAGCGACATTTAGACATATTTTTCTCAACTAAGCCAGCAGACACTGTGGATGAGGCCAGTGCCGTCCCTTTTGCCGAGTACTTGCGAAAGCGAGTGGTCGAACGAACGGCTAAAGACTACCTAACCCTGGTTAAGTCCTGTTGGAATTGGGCTGAGCAGACACTCGGACAAAACCCATGGGCATCCTTTTAGAGCGGGTAAAACCAGCCCCTAAGCAGAAAGTTAAGTCATTTACATTGCCTGAGATTCAAGCCATCTTGGCGGCCTTTAGAACGGATCGTTACTACCAGCACTACGCTGACTTGGTGACGTTTCTATTCGCTTGGAAGCGCGTGTGGAAGCTAGACCCAAAAGTCTATCAAGAGCTATGTCCTAGCAATATGAAGCAGTCTATCTAAGCTATGGCTAGGGAGAACCATAGCAAAGGACGAGATAGTTAGGACATTTCTCTCAACGCTATATCCAATGCAGAAATCAGCGATTCTCCATTACTAACAAGTTGGGAAACATAACGTTTTAGTCTCGCCCAGAACTTCTCAATTTTGTTCAAGTCTGGTGAATATGGTGGTAAAAATATAACCTCACACCCAGCTTTTGCTACCAATGCCTTTATTCTTTCTTTCGGATGAAAGCTTGCATTATCCATGATTAGTATCTGACCTGGTATTAACTCTGGTAATAACATTTCTTCTATCCACGTGCATACTACTTGAGCGTTACAGTATCCTTCAAATATCATTGGAGCTATTGTTGTTCCATTCCACCAACAACTTATTATGCTGACTCTCTTGGTTCTATGTCCTAATTTGCTCGCCTTTAATCTCTCTGATTTATGACAGTACCCATAGGGGTAGTCTAGAGTGTCATCTAGACCGGCTTGATCCATATAAATCAGTTTTTCTGCCGCATATTGCTTGATTTCATCTTCAAATGCCTTTCTCGCTTCCTCTTCTATTTCCCTGTAAATATAAGTTTTTTTTTCTAGTAAACCCTATTTTCTTTAGAGCCTTACTTATTCTTATTCTACTTACGGACTCTGGCCATTTTTCTGCCATTTGTTTTTGCGTTAAATGACCGTTCTCCTCCGCAAATTCTCTGAATTTATCCAAATCATCTATTTTCGGTCGTGGACCACGCTCATAATCTCTCTTCGCGGCCACACTTCCTGTTTCTTTCTTTTTTTTTATCCATAGGTCTAAGGTGTTGCGACTAATGTTCAGTGTTCGGCAGACATGGCTTTTCTTCTCTCCTTTTTCTACTGCACTTACCGCTTTCTCTCTTAGATCTACACTGTAGGGGGCTGGCATCGCTTTTTTCCTAACTCTTTCCATACATTATGTCCTAACCTTAGCAATCTTTGCTATAGCCCTCTTTCATCAATCTAGGCAGAAGAAGAATAGAATGTATTCCATGAATTTAGCAAATACTTTAATCGATCTAGCTTATCAATCTTGTTGTAAAGTTTAGTTAACTCATCCAAAACATGGGCAAATGGAAATACTTTTAACCACTTTTTGATAAGATTTATTGCATTAAATACAGAGATCACTAATCGTAGGTTGTTTAGCCATTTTTTCCACCCTTCTTCTTTATCCCATTTTTCATGCTTTTGATGATACTTTGACGTTGAATTTAGAGTCGGATTAAAATTCTCATCATAAAAACAAATCATACAATATGCACACATCACTAATTCCCACCATTTTTGAATTTGCTCATAATGAGTTACCCTAAAATCTGCCCATCCTAATTCACTTTTGCATTGCTTAAATCCATATTCTATCCATGACCTTACCCCATATATTCTGACAACTTCTTTATATTTAATATCTGGTATTCGAGTCATTACAAACCATCCTGCTTTTTCCTCCTCTTTTTCTGTTTCTGTTTTAATTTCCCAATATCTTATTGCGTTTTTTTTGCCATAAACTATTTCTCTGATATACCTATCTTCCTGTTTTCCATCCCATCTTATATGTTCAAACCTCCTCCACTTATTTGCCCTTACTTTAGCTTCCTTTGGAAGCCAGACCCCATGATTGCTCCGGACTCCCACTGCATATTCTATTTTTAATTCCTCTACGGCACTGATAAAATTGCTATGGCTTTCTCCATATAAGCTATCTGACACTACTCTTTTTATTTTAAAACCACTTTCTTCTAGTTCTTTTATTATCTCTACTGCTAATTCCGGCTTTGTTTTATACTTATCTCCCTCTTTTAATCTTTCTTTTGGTTTAAATACTTTTGATTCTAGAGGAAACGTTACTCCATTGCAGTAACCATAGGCATTTACTGACACTATACCGCTTTCTATTTTTCCTAAATTTCCAATATATTGTCTTTTTACATAATCTGTTGTTTTCCCTTTTTTGGGGTCTCCTGTTTCATCTATTATTACTATTATTTCTCTTCCTTCTAAAACTTCTAAGATAATATTTAATCTTCTTTTTTCTAATTCTTTTAATTCCCAAGGAGAATCTGTCATGAAATGCAGTAATCCCTGTTCATTTTTCAATCCTAGTGATGATGCTATTGCAGGTAAACTCTTTCTTTTTATATCACTTAATATTCCCACAATGATATATTTAAATGACTCATAAGACCTCACTTCTGGAAATATATCTTTATACAGTTCACTATATGTGTCTACACACTGTACTGTCTTTTTCGCCTCTCTTGTCTTTGTCATTCTCCCTCCGCGCTTTTCAGCCTTTTATCTCCATTTTAATTCCCTCAGTCTGACGGAAGAGGGATAGCTGAATAAAACAAAAAAACTTACTTAATCGCACTCCTTTTGAGGTATTTCATCAAATTTTGATGCGCTTCAACTTTGAATTGGCGCTACTTCTGCGTCATGAACAACTTTCAGATGGCACACAGAAGCAAAACGAGGCAAAACTACAATTGCCAAGGCCATACTCAAATCAACGGAGTTGAACTCGCTGTACCATTCCCAACCAGCTAGGAACTAGGAAATTTCCACCACGGATTTCGCAGTGGAAAACTCCTCCGCAAATGGGGGTGGCATATTTTTGGTAACGGCCGTGAGATAGTCCAAAAAGGTTTGGGTAATAACCGACAGTTGTTTGCCCGCCAGGTTAGCCACGTACCAACGGCGTTTGATGGGGAATTCGTCAATGTCCAAAATAGCCAGCTCACTGCGGGCACCCTCCGACACCAGGGTATGTTGGGATAATACAGAAATGCCCATGCCACCGGCGATCGCCTGTTTAATCGCTTCATTACTGCCCAATTCCAGGCGAACCCGCACATCAACATAGTGGCGGTGGAACAAATTTTGTACTGCTAAACGAGTACCGGAGCCCTTTTCCCGCATAATGAACGCTTCATTATTTAACGCCGTAATGGGAACATTGCTTTTTCCCGCTAGGGGATGGTCCCGACGGGCAATGACCACCAAGGGATTATCTAAAAAAGGCTGGTAATTAAGGTCAATTTCTTCCGGCGGCTCACTAACAATGTACAAATCATCTTCATTATTTTGCATCCGATGACGAATCTGCTCATGGTTAGTCACCTTGAGAGAGACTTCGATGCCAGGGTATTTTTGGATAAATTCCCCCAGTAAACGGGGAATAAAATATTTTGCCGTGGTAATTACCGCCAAGCGTAAACGCCCCTGTTTTGTGCCCTTGATGTCTGCCACCTTCATGGCAAAGTTATCTAGGCGGCGAAAAATATCTTGACAAGTGACCAGCAGTTCCTGCCCCGCTTCCGTCAGGTAGAGTCGTTTGCCAATCTGTTCAAACAGGGGAAGCCCTACGGTTTTAGATAACTGTTTAATTTGGCTAGAAACGGTGGGTTGGGTAATGTACAGTTCCTCTGCCGCCCTGGTGAAACTGCCATGTCTAGCGGTGGCTTCAAAAACTTTTAATTGGTGTAAGGTTGCTTGCATGTCCTTGATGAAGATGGTGATTAGATGGGGATGGACAATTTGGGGAGACGGATTAAAATTTTTTCAAACCCAGACTGGACTGGAACTGAAGCTAAATTTCGGTAATTTTTGGTTGCCAGTCCTGGCCGGGCTTGGGTCTAGGCCGCGCTGGAGTCAATAACTGGGATAAACTAATGGCCATGATCTTCACTTGCATAGACCTGAGATTGTTATCAGATAATTGATGATAGAATAAAACCAATGATTTTGACAAGCTCAGTCTGGTGAATTGGAATTAATGGATGGTCATCTCGGTTTATTCTTTGGTTGCCCTCCAGATCAATGGACTTTTGCCTCAGAAAAAATCTGCTTAGCTGGCCATGGACTGGCCCAAACTCTAGGTTTTACTTTGCTCTCAGACCGGAGTGGCCCCATAATGGGGGAGATTTCAGCCAGAAAGGAGCCTAAACCGTGGATACAGCGGTCAACGAATCCCTCTCGATTTCCTATAACCTAGAGCAATTCCTAATTGTGCTCTCGGTTTCCCTAAGCATTGCGACCCTGTCCAAGACCGTGCCAATTCTGCGGAAAATTCCCTACACCCTGCTGTTGGTAATTGTGGGCATGGCCCTAGCCTTTGTGGATGTGAAACTGATCAATTTATCGCCGGAATTGATCATGGAAATTTTTCTGCCTCCCCTCTTGTTTGAAGCGGCGTGGAATTTGCAGTGGCGCAATCTCAAAGAAAATTGGTTTCCCATTATCCTCTTTGCCACCTTCGGGGTGGTCATCTGTGTGGTGGGCATTGCCTTTCCCCTTTCCCACTGGGGGGGCATGGAGTTGGCGATCGCCTTTTTAGCGGCAGCGGCCCTTTCAGCCACGGATCCGGTGTCGGTAATTGCCCTGTTTAAAGAGTTGGGGGCTAGCAAAAAACTAAATACGTTAATGGAAGGAGAGAGCCTGTTTAACGACGGCGTGGCGGTGGTGGTCTTCCTTATTTTGGTGGGCATTCCCCTGGGCACTAGCACTTTTGATTTGTCCACTACCCTAGCTCGATTTGTCACAGTGATCGGCATTGGGGTGGGCTGTGGCCTGCTGATTGGTTTTAGCTTATCTTTGTTGACCCAACGATTTGACCTTCCCTTTGTGGAGCAATCCCTTACCCTGGTGTCAGCCTATGGTGCCTATATTCTGGCGGAAAACCTGGGGGGATCAGGGGTAATTGGTGTGGTGGTAGTGGGCATGGTGTTGGGCAACTACGGCTCTCGCATTGGCATGAATCCCCGCACCAGGTTGATTGTCAGTATTTTTTGGGAATTTGTTGCCTTCTTTGTTAATTCCATTATCTTCCTGTTGATTGGTGATCAAATTGGCCTAAGCAGCCTTTCGGATCACCTCAATTTGATTTTGATTGCCATTGCGGCAGTGGTGGTGACTCGCTTAGTGAGCGTTTTTGGTCTGAGCTTGATTAGCAACAAGGTGAGTGATCAGATTAGCAGTACCCACATTACTCTCCAGGAGCAAACCGTGCTGTGGTGGGGAGGATTGCGGGGGTCTGTGGCCATTGCCGTCGCCCTGAGTGTGCCCCAGGCGATCGCCGAGAGACAGGCCATTATCGACATTGTGTTTGGTGTGGTGCTATTCACCCTATTGGTACAGGGACTAACCACCCAATTTGTACTCAAAGGCTTGGATTTAATTGGCGATCAACCCCAACGCTTGGAGTATGCAGAGCTAGTATCCCGACAAATTGCCCTACGGCGGGTGTTGGCAGAAATACAAAAATCCGATGAATTTCCTGACATTAATCCAGAGCGGCTGCGTTATAAGCAGGAATTAGTCCAAGGCCAGTTGCAAAGCGTCACCGACAAACTCAAACTGCTTTTACAGGAATATCCCCTATTACAGGAAGTGGCCAACAAAAAGTTTGACCAGACGGTGTTGGACATCGAAGCAGAAACCTATGCCGATCTCATTCGCATGGGTCGCTTGGAGGAAAATATCATGCCGTTATTGGTCACCCTGGAGGGGGAAAATGTGGTCGAACAATCCTAGGCTATTAACCAGTGTATTGAGTCCACTCATCAGCAATATTCTGGGTGACAAAAGCCTCTTCTGCCGCAATTCCTTTCATCATCCTAAAAAACTATTAATTAAAGTGTTTCATTTTCCCCTGGGAATGACTGCAAAATCGGATTGAGGTTGACATGGGCTTCGACAAAATCTGCTAATGAATCTAACATGGCTTCCCGTTGTTCTTGATAATTGCCAATAGCGGTTGGTAATGGCCCCAAGCCCCGTCGTTGACGTAGGTTATTTAACCAACACCGCCGCCAGGCACCGTTATCGAATAGGCCGTGGAGGTAGCAACCCCAAAGGTTTTGTTGCCCATTAACCATGCCTAGCTCTTCCCGGTCAAACATGGGCAGACAGTCTTGGCTATGTTCCGATCGCCGACTGATGCCTTGGTGGATTTCGTAGCCAGTGACCCTTAAACCTGGCTGGGGAGCGCAAGTGATGGTTTCCTGTTGGCGGGTAATTTTTTCCGGGGTGATGACCGTGGTCAGGGGTAAGAGTCCCAACCCTTGGCAATTGCTAAGATTGCCTTCGATATTTTCTGGATCGGCAATACTTTTCCCCAGCATTTGATAGCCGCCGCAAATGCCCATCACAGTGCCACCAGCTTGGACGTAGGTCATAATTTGCTGACCCATGCCACTGTTTTGTAACGCTTGCAGATCGGCGATCGTGGTTTTACTGCCGGGAATAATTACGGCATCGGGGTGGCCCAACTGCTTTTCTAGGGGAAGATACTCCACATAAACACCGGATTCCGCCTCCAAGGGCTCAAAATCGGTGAAATTAGCAATGCGGGGCAAGCGGAGTACTACTATGCGAATATCTCCTTGGCTGGGGCGACCGCTCCTTTCCAGCAAATCGAGGGAATCCTCCGCTGAGAAGAGATTTTGCCCATAGGGAATGACTCCCAATACAGGAATGCCGGTATATTCTTCTAGCCAGGTAACACCACTATCCAACAGGGAACGTTGGCCGCGAAATTTATTGATGACGATGCCTTTGATTAATTTTCTTTCCTCTGGCTCCAACAGTTGCAAAGTCCCGACAACATGGGCAAACACACCACCCCGGTCAATGTCGGCAATGAGAATAGTGGCGGCCCCGAGATGGCTGGCCACCCGCATATTAGTCAAATCTCGATGCTTAAGGTTAATTTCCGCTGGACTACCCGCCCCTTCGCACACCACCACGTCAAAATCCTGAGCTAAAATGTGCAACGATGCGGCGATCGCCTGCCAGCCCCGGTCAAAGTAATTTTGGTAATATTCCTGGGCCCTGGTGGTGCCTACGGCCTTACCCAACATAATCACCTGGGAAGTCATATCCCCCTGGGGTTTGAGCAAAATGGGATTCATGGCCACCCTGGGAACAGTCCCGGCGGCCCAGGCCTGCACTGCTTGGGCGTGGCCCATTTCTCCACCATCAACGGTGACAAAGGCATTGAGGGCCATGTTTTGCCCTTTAAAGGGAGTGACCCGATAACCCCGACGATGGAGCAGGCGACACAAACCGGTGGTCAGAAAAGATTTCCCGGCATGGGAGGTGGTACCAACCACCATAATTGCTTTCATAGCCGATTCTTGCTGAGGTCTGATGAGGGATTAAGCGGGATATTCCATTGTATTATCCTCCTCCTAGTCTTCCACCGTTGACCTTGGCTTTTTTTTGTTGTTATGGCTGGGTTGCTGTTGCTGTATGAAAAATCTCCATTGCCATGGCCTTCAGGTTCGGGAATCACAGGATTCTTTCCCATCAGGCAAAGGATGGTTCAAGCTCCAACTCACAAGCCTTAACCTGCTGACGCGACACAATCCGCATCTGGTGAGGATAGCGTGGCCGTGGATCCCCCACTAACCAGATGGGTGGAACCATACAGGTTTCGTAACAGTCGATTTGATATAAAACCCCCGGTTCGGAGTTGAGTTCTACTATTGTCCCCGGCAAATACTCAAACATTTCATCCCAGTCAATGGGAGATGCGGTATTCATCAGCGGTCCTCCATATTGCTCAAAAGGTTTTATGCCTCCCCGGCCCAGGATTGGTTGGGATAAAACAATGCTGGGTCACACTGCGGCCAGATCCTGTGACCATAAAAGTGACAGAATCCCTGGCAATTTCCCAATGATGTCTTTTTTAGACAAAGTTGAGGAAGATAAAACGAATATTTTCTGTATCGACTTTAACAAAATCAAGCAATGTTGGCATAAGGTATGGGGTTAAGTTCACAAATCGTGACATTGAGAGGCAAGAACAATGGAACAGGTCAGGCACCAACATTAATTGGCTTGGGCTTTTCATTCCAAAAGAGAGGGATAGCGGCGATCGCCGGAATTAGTAGAAGGAAAGCCGATTCCAGTTCTCAGAGAAACATAGACAGCACAAACTTCCTGACAAGATATTACAATAGCACGCATAAAAGGAGCCTGAAAACAATCACAGCTCTACCAATGAAAATAAGAAAGAGAATAATTGAAGCTTATAAAAATAGCACTATTTATGTAATTTAATTGCCAAAGTTTCGTCTATTACAATTACACTAAAAAAGCTTTATTCGTCAAAAATTCAATTGTTTATGCAAAGAGTTCTTTGATTATGAATTTACAATTCACACCTTATAAAACATGATGATGAAAGATTAAAATTGACTTGACATTAACTTGTCATATTAATGGCACCACCTACCTCCATAGATTATGACACAATAAATGCTAAAATAGTAAGGCATTAAAATACATGATTATGAAAGTTCAATTTGATCTTGATATTCCAAAATATAAAAATCAGTTAAAACCTATCTTTGCAAGACATGAGACATTTCATCCACGTTTTGGTTGGCTCAAAAAAGGATTTGATCGAGCAAGGGATAATTCGCGCATTTTTTTAGCAGAAGATGCACCAGTGTTGCTTGGAGTCGGGAAGAATATGGTGCGATCAATTCGCTACTGGTGCGAAGCCTTTAAGTTGTTGGAAGATGATCAACCAACGATTTTTGGAGAAGCATTACTGGGAGATCAGGGATGGGATTCTTATTTGGAAGATCCCGCATCGCTATGGTTATTACACTGGAAGTTACTAGAAACACCATGTTTAGCCTCGGCTTGGTGGTTCATATTTAATCAATTTAATCGTTTGGAATTTACCGACCGTGACCTATTGGATGCGTTAGTTGATTACGGTGATCGCCTATCGGGGAATATTGCTGAATCTTCTCTAAAAAAAGATGTCAGTTGTTTGCTTAGGATGTATGCTAAGCAACCTAATATTAAAAAGTTTATTGCCAGTGAAGAATCGTTAGATTGTCCTTTTGTGGATTTAGGATTGATTAGTCCAGCCAGTGGCAATCATTACTTGTTTCGTTTAGGATATAAATCGACCTTAGTCCCTGAAGTTATTTTGTATGCAGTCTTGAACTATGCTCAGCGAGTTAATGAGACGGCACGGACAATTCCTTTAGCCAAGCTCCTTTATGATGAAGGGAGTCCGGGAATGGTTTTTAAGTTAACAGAGAGTAGTTTATGCGGTGCAATAGAGACAGTTGGCCGTACCCACAACCGTTTAGGGCTAGAAGATGCGGCCGGTAAATTGCAATTCTGGTTTGATTCAGAGCCGATAGCATTAGCTAACCAAGTCCTAGAAACCTATTACGCTGATATTTAGTATTTATTGATTTAAGCAATCGTGACTACCCTAAGCCAATATTTCCAGATACATCGCCGTTATTATCGTTCAGTCAATTTAGAACGAGATTTAGGCAAAGCAAGCACGGTTGAAGGTTATGTTCTTACAGAGCGTTCTACGGCGACATTAGAGCGGATTTTACCTACATTCTCAAAACCTAAGACTCATCGTGCCTGGACATTGACAGGGGTATACGGAACGGGAAAGTCTGCCTTTATTCATTTTTTAGCAAGTCTTTGTACGCCAAAAAATACGGAAGTTCATAACGTTGCTGTCGCAATTGCAGAGCGATTTTTGAAACCGACAAGCCCGATTCTAGAGGCGATCACTGCTTTGCCTGCCGAGGGATTGATGGTGGCTTTTGCAACTGGTCAACAGGAGCCATTAACCTGGACATTGGCCCGTGCATTATCCCAAGGGGCAGAGGCTTTTTTTCCAAAAAATCAGCGAGCAGACAAGCTTTTGCGTCAACTCACGGATTGGAAAGTTGAATCAGAGACGGGGGATTGTCAGGTTACGCCAAAGGCAATTTTGCGGGCGATTAAAGAGTTAGTGGTGATGGCCAATAAGCCACTTCTCATAATTGTGGATGAATTAGGCAAGAATTTAGAATATGCTGCCCAAAATCAAGGGATTACCGATTTATATTTACTCCAACAATTAGCGGAGTTGTCGCTTTCTGGGGAGAATCAAGTTTATTTTATTGGGCTGCTCCATCAATCTTTTGGGGGCTATGGCGATCGCCTTTCGGTGACAGAGCAGAATGAGTGGAATAAGATTCAAGGTCGATTTGAAGATATTCCGTTTACAGAATCACCAAATCAAATGACTCGATTAATTGCTCAGGTGATTGATCGGGAAAAGGCTGAATCAATCCTAGGGACGGTTCAAGAAAAAAGTGGGCAATGGCATCAGACATTATCGGGTTTAATTGGCGATCAGGAAACAACGCCAGAGTTATTGACACAGGTTTATCCGTTGCATCCTCTCACAGCGTTTGTGTTACCGCTTTTATGCACTCGCTATGCTCAAAATGATCGATCACTGTTTACGTTTTTGACGAGTGATGAACCCCATTCTTTTAAGCACTTTTTAGAGACGATTGTTATTGCCTCTAGCTTACCGACCCTTAAACTTCATCACTTATACGACTATTTTGTGGAAGCGGTAACGGGATTAGCGTCTCGGTTGAATCTGCAACGGTGGGTGGAGATTCAGGGATTAATTGAAGATGCTCGTGATCAATCTCCCCAAACACTAGAGGTTCTGAAAACCGTGGGGATTTTGAACTTGGTAACAACGACAGGAAACCTGAAGGCAACTTCAGCATTGGTTACTTGGGCGTTATGTGATCAAGCAGAAAGTAAGGAATCTGATTACTGGCAAGCTGAAATTAAACAGTTAATGCAAAAAGGTTTAATTACCCATCGTCGTCAGTTGGATGAGTTACGAATTTGGGAGGGGTCTGATTTTAATGTGGAGTTGGCGATCGCCGAACAGGTCGAAAAGAACCGCAGTCGTCTAGCTGATTTATTGCAAGAAGTCTCTCCATTAAAGCCTTTAGTTGCCCAGAGACATTACAATCAAACAGGTAATTTGCGTTATTTTGAGCAACGTTATACTGATGGAACTGAACAGTGGGAAAATTTAACCTGTTCCGATCCAAGCTTTGATGGTTTAATTCTATATTGGCTGGATACTGAAATTATTCAAGATCCCCCTAAATTAACAGCGGATTATAAACCGCTAATTCTGATCGCTATTCATAGTTTCGATTTACTGAGAACACGGAGCAGGGAGTTTCAGGCACTTCAAATTATCTATAAAAATGCCCCAGAGTTACAAAATGATGGTGTTGCTCGTCGTGAAGTTCGACATCGACTACTAGAAGCTGAACGTTTGCTAGATGAAGCAATTGCAAAAGCGTTTAGTTGGTCGTCTAGTAAAAATAAATGCTGGATAACAGGGGAGGTTGTAATTGTTAAACATGCCCGGACTTTGCAGTCAAAACTTTCAGCGCTTTGTGATCAGATTTATGTAAAAGGTATTCAACTCGATAATGAACTGATCAATCGACGAGAATTAACCTCCCAAGGTAGTAAAGCGCGGCGCGAGTTAATTGTAGCGATGATCGAAAAAAGTGAATATCCACGGCTAGGTTTGGAAGGTTATGGCCCAGAAGTGACCATGTATGCATCATTGCTAGAAGTAAGCCATATTCATCGTCTATTTATGGATGATGAATGGGGATTTATGCCGCCTAAGCCAGAATCTGGTCTTGCTACGGCTTGGGAAGCAATTGAAGATTTTTGTATGGAAGCTAAGGAAAAACCCGGGACACTAGATGCCCTATACAAAAAAATAGAGCAACCTCCCTATGGAATTAAACAAGGTGTTATTCCAATTTTGTTGACTGCGATTTTAATCCATCACATGGATGATATTGGCATTTATCAAGATGGGACTTTTGTTCCTTTGTTAGGGGTGGAGCATCTTGAGCTATTGATACGTTATCCAGAGCGCTTTGCTGTCAAGTCATTTGAAATTGCAGGTATTCGTGCAGAGGTATTTAAAGAGCTAGAAAGTATTCTTAAGTCACCTAATTTAAAACCAGTTGGTGCAATGAGAAATACTACTCTTTTAACAGTTGTATCACCTTTATATCAATTTGTTAAAAAGCTCCCTCGTTATACTCAACAATCCCAACAATGTTCTCCAGAAGCCAGAAAAATTCTGACAATCTTACAGAAAACTGTTGAGCCAGATGAGCTTTTATTTGTGGGAATTCCCAAAGCTTTAGGACTCGAACCAATTTTGCCCGATGGCGATGAAAATCAAACTCATAAAGCTCAATTATTGAAAAAAAAGCTGGTTGAAGTTTTAAAAGAAATTCACGGAGCCTATGATGCATTGTTATCTCGCTGTCAGTTTTTGATTTATCAAGCATTTGGAATTCAAAAAGATTCTCTCAAGCTTCGAGAGGATTTGGAAACTCGTTCCAAATTTTTATTTGATCAATGTGTTGAACCATTGTTAAAACGCTTTTTAATTGCTGCTTGTGATCATAGTGTTCCAGATCGGCAGTGGTTAGAAGCATTGCTAATGATTATTGCGGATAAGCCAGCAGAGTCATGGACGGATCAAGATGAGACACAGTTTGAGGTTCAGTTAGCGGATATATCACGCCGCTTCAAAAATTTAGAAGCTTTACAAAAAGATATTGAACCCAAGGGAGATACCTATGAAGCCCGCAGAATAACGGTTACTCGTCCAGATGGACAAGAGGAAAATCGAATGGTGTGGATTGAACGCCAGCGTAAGGCCCAGGCCCAGGAAACACTCAATAGAATCTTAGGGGAGATAGACAAGGAAGATCCTCAGTTACAGCAAGTTATCCTGATGGAATTAATGGAAACTCTCCTAGAGCGGTTAAATAAAGAGCAATTAGGCAAATTAAAGCGAAAAAATCGCCTCAAGGAATAACAGGAAAATAAAAATTGCATATACCATAGAAGGTAAGTTGTTGAGTTTTGTAAATTGATTTGTTTGGCTTTATGATTTAGGTGTTAATATACTGGCTTAAGTCCCATACCATTGGGGTAATGCGTGAGTAAAAAAGTACGAAAAGTTCTAGGGCTATCTGGAGGCAAAGACTCGACGGCCTTAGCTGTGTTGCTGCATAAGGAAATTCCAGATTTAGAGTATTTCTTCTGCGATACTCACAAAGAGTTGCCAGAAACCTATGAATACCTTGACCGTATTCGGGCCCGGTTAGGCATTAAGATTAAGTACTTGAGTGCCAACAGGGGATTTGACCATCTTCTAGATCTTCATGGTGGAATGTTGCCATCTCCTCAAATGCGCTGGTGTACGAGCATGATGAAGATCAAGCCATTTGAAATATTTGTTGGTGATGATGATGCCATCAGTTATATCGGTATCCGTGCGGACGAGGATCGAGATGGTTACATCTCAACAAAACCTAATATTAAGCCGGTCTTCCCTTTCAAAGAGCGTGGCTTAGTCAAAGCAGATATTATCCAAATCCTCGAAGACAGTGGGATTGGAATGCCAGACTATTATCGCTGGCGTAGCCGTTCAGGTTGTTTTTTCTGCTTTTTCCAGCGTAAATATGAATGGGTAATGCTAGCCCAAGAACATCCAGATCTTTTTGAGCAGGCGATCGCCTATGAGGAAAACCACAGTGATGGGCGTACCTATACTTGGACTCAAGGGGAAACGCTACGGGGGCTTTTAGCAAGAAAAGAGGAAATTATTGCAAAGCATAAAAAAGCAATGCAGCGAGAAACGAAAGCGGCTCCAAATCGACCTTTAGCAGAATCTTTAGAGGTTGTACTAGAGGAAGAGAATATGCAACTGCCTTGTTTAGCTTGTCATCTGTAACTAAAAAATAAGAAATTAATTTTACTATGGAATTTTCTAAAGAGACTTTAAGGATTTTTTTTAGAGAAGAATCACGAGGAGCGATTGTTCTACCAGATTTTCAAAGAGATTTTGTTTGGAGTATTGAAAAACAAAAAAAATTACTTTCCTCTTTGATTGTTGGTTTGCCAATCGGTAGTGTATTAATGCTTAGGGGAACTAAAGATGACTTCCCATCTCGAAGATTAGGCGTTGCTATTTCTTCAGAACCAGTAGAAGAATGTAGATTTTTACTGGATGGTCAACAAAGACTTTCTTGTATTAAAAGTGTGTTTGATGATCTATATTTATTGAGTGAAAAAGATTGGAAAGAAACATGGGATAAATTATATGCTCCTTTAAGGAATCGATGGTATTTAAAAATCAATACATCTCCAAATGAAGATGATACTTTTCCAGATCAAGATGATATTTTTGGCTACAAAAGCTTGAGATTTAACAAGGAGTCCTTATCTCAATATGAACCTGATCAAATTCAAGATTATATTTTTACATATAAAATTCTCGTTAAAGAAGCAGAAGAAAAAATTTATCATCCTGCATATATTCCAAAAGATGACAATGATAATTTAATTGAAGATCAAAATCAAAAAGCCCTTGTTCTTTCGAAAAAGCTCGCAGCGAAGAAACTTGTCCCCTTATATGAAATTTATAGAAAGGGATCTGAAAGTACATCTATACATAGACGAGTTTTAAAGCAGATTTCCAACGAAAAACGAGAGTATCTTCTTGCAAAAATCAAAGATAATAAGATAAATGCAAACAATCTTCTCGGTCATATAAACCCTGATATCAGCAATGATTCTTCTGAATCTGAGCTTGATGATGCACTGCGTGATTTGGCAACTCAATGGGCAACAGACTTTAACTCTGCACTAGAAAGTTTGCTAGAAATTGAGCTTCTAGAGACTATTTTGCCAACAGCTGAAATAGCTAGAGCTGCTGCAATTTTTGAAACGATAAATGAATCAGGGACACCTTTAAATAATTTTGATCTTATTGTCGCAAAAACAGCAAAAGCAGGTACTCGTTCGCTGGTTGACACACTAAAGGAATGGTTATCTCAAGAGTTTCAGATACCAGTAACTTTATCAAGTCAAAGTCATCCTACTAATGCTTTGATTGACTGGAATCCTGAAGCAATAAGAGTTATTAAGGATAATTCTATAGATAAAGTTTTTAAAGAAGAATTACTTAATACCTTATCAATTATTTGTTACTCTTCGGGGGAAGATTTTAATGTTGACAAAATAAGTGTCGATTATATTAAAAGGAATAAAATTTTGAATTTAAAGCCGACTGAAATTAATAAAAATATCAAGATTGCTACATCTTCTTTAATAAAGGCTTTTTCTTTTCTTCAGTTTCGATGTGGTGTAATTTTTATTGGTGATCTACATTATAAGTTAATGCTTTTACCAATCGCATACTGCTTTTTTCAAGCCGATTCAAAATCCTTGGAGATAGAAAAAATAGATGAAATCAAAATAGAACTGAAGCCAGATAATATTCAAGACCCACTAGAATTGTCTTTTAATTATAACGATTCTCTATTAAATAAAATTGAGTACTGGTATTGGCTTAGCTTATTTTCTGGCCGTTATAGCAATCGGCAAAACGAACAATGTATTGAAGATCTTAAAAAGTTATACAAGTGGTGCTTTATAGAAGGCTATGAAAATCCTTTCAAAACAGACGAAGAAAATATATTAAATAAAGATGAATATGCCACAAAAAGCTTACTTCTACATCAAGAAGATAATTTACCATCTACTGCTATTAGGACTGAAATTCTTCAGTTTATTTTGGCTAGTCAGCCAAAAGACTTTTTACTCAACTCAATTAACTATGACAACTCTCATCCTCAGAGGTTGAAAGCGTTGGAAATTGCTAAAAATCAAGATAGATCGTTAGAGACGCATCATATTATTCCTCTAGATACAGCGACGAAGATTGAAGAAAGCACAAAAGTTCTCAGAAGAGACAAAAAACATATTCTCAATTCACCGTTAAATTTGACTGATATTTCTAAAGCCGCTAACCGAAAGATTAGTGATTTATCCCCTAAGCAATACTTTGAAAAATTAACAAGTACTTCTCTAGACGATCATATAATCTCTACCTCAATGGAGAGTAAACTAAAAGAAGCCCCGGATGATTTCAATAATGCTTTTTATAAAGAGGTTTTAGAAAGTAGATTTGATGAATTGAGCAGAAAAGTCACAGTCAAACTAGAAAAACTTTTAGAGGTAGAATAAATCTTGGACCTATATTCTCTCTTAAAAGCCAATTCAGGAAAAATATCTAGTCTACTTGATCAAGATGTATCAAAACTCTTGAAAACTCTGGGCTATAGTTCAGACAACCATATAAAAAATCATTTAATTAAAACTGTTGATGCCAGAATCTTATTAATCAATAAGAAGACAAGAGATATTATTTTTTCTTTACTAAGTGCTAAACAACGAGAAATTCTCGCTACAATATTAGATTTACCATATGATAATATTGAATCACTAGAATCAATTAAAATACCTAAAGGTTCTGAAAAAGAAAGAGATTTATTTCGTTTTTTTGAAGTGCCAATTCAAAGTAATAATCAAGAGATAAATATAGAGGGTGTTTCAGAGGAAATTTTATATCCTAAATATAGTTTATTTAGTCATCAACGTAATGCGGCTTTTAAAATAAAACAACATTTAAGAAAAGATCCCTGTCGAGTAATTCTACACATGCCTACAGGGGCAGGTAAGACTCGAACAGCGATGAATATTATTGCTGATCATTTGAGAGATAATGAACCTACACTGGTGATTTGGCTTGCCTATAGTGAAGAACTTTGTGAACAGGCTGTTCAGGAATTTCATAAGGCGTGGCAATCTCTTGGCGATCGTCCGATGTCCATTTATCGGTTTTGGGGAAGTCATGATCTGGATTCAACAGATGTTCGAGATGGATTTATCGTCGCTGGACTCTCTAAGCTCTACAACACTACTAAAAAAAGTATTCAGTTTATTAACCGTTTAGGTGCTCGTTCTTCTCTAGTCATTATTGATGAAGCCCATCAAGCAATAGCTGAAACCTATAGTCTTGTTTTAGATTCTTTAGTTGTTCCCTATGAAAAAAACGCTCTGTTAGGTTTAACGGCAACCCCCGGCAGAACATGGAATAATATTGATGCGGATGCACAACTTTCTAAATTCTTTGCTAACAATAAAGTTACTCTTGAAATTGAAGGATATGACAGCCCAGTTGATTATTTAGTTGATCAACAATACCTTGCTAAAGCGAATTACCGCTCCTTGTTTTACGATAGTGGTGTAGAACTTAGTCTGCAAGACATAGACAAAATTAATCAACAGTTGGAAATTCCGAATGCTATTCTCAAGCGACTAGAAGAAGATGAGCAACGCAACTTACGCATCATCTTAGAACTAGAAGATTTAACTCAACGTCATCAACGCATTATCTTTTTTGCAATATCAGTACATCATGCTAAAGTGATTTCTACTGTATTAAAAGTGAGGGGTTATTCATCCGAGGTTGTTACAGGCGAAACTCCTAAATTTGACCGAGAAAAAATTATTAGCAATTTTAAAAACAATGATGCCGAATCAAAAATTCTCTGTAACTATGGTGTTTTAACCACTGGATTCGACGCACCTAAAACCAGTGCCGCAGTTATTGCCCGACCGACTAAATCTCTGGTTCTCTACAGTCAGATGGTAGGTAGAGCTATTCGAGGGGTTAAAGCCGGAGGCAATGAAACTGCCGAAATTGTTACTGTAGTTGATAATCAGCTCCCTGGTTTCGGATCTGTTACAGAAGCTTTTCACAATTGGGAAGACGTTTGGAGGAAAAAACCATGACCCAGAAAACTCATGAAATTGTACCTGCTCACCTAGCTGTTACTGCAATGCGAGATAACGGCTATAAAAATGCTGCCTATGCGATCGCAGAATTAATGGACAATGCCATCCAAGCAGGAGCCACTCAAGTAGAATTACTTTGTGGTGAAGTCAAAAATAAAACAGGACAAAGAGCCACTAATCAAATTCATCAAATAGGTGTGTTAGACAATGGCAGTGGCATGAGTGCCGATGTTTTACGCCTTGCCTTACAATTTGGTAATGGCACATATCTAGAGTCGGATAAACATACAGGTATTGGTCGCTTCGGCATGGGATTACCCTCATCTTCGATTTCCCAATGCCAGAGAGTCGATGTTTGGTCATGGACTGATAGCGTAGAAAATGCGCTTTATACCTATTTGGATATTGATGAAATCAAAGAAAAACAAATTACGGAAGTTCCTACGCCCACTTCAAAACAAATTCCTCAAGTATGGCGACAAGTAGGGAAGAGTTTTCGTAACTCAGGAACTTTAGTGGTTTGGTCAAAAATTGATCGCTGTATGTGGCGTACAGGCAAGGCAATTATCAATAATTCAGAATTATTAATTGGTAGGATATACCGTCGCTTTCTTCATAAAGGTGATGTTCAAATTAGACTGGTCACTTTTGATTTGGAGGACTTATACTATAGCTCTAAAATTGATCAAAATGCTTTACCGAATGATCCAATGTATTTAATGGAGAAAACATCTTGTCCGGAGCCCTTTTCAAATCGTTCCATGTTTATTCCTTGGGAAGATAGTGAAGATGATATTGTAAAATTTCCTTATCTTTTGAATGGCAAAGAGCATATTGTTTCAGTTAGATTCTCCTATGCCAGCGAAGAGGCTCGTCAAGGTCAAAATCCCGGTGGAAAGCTTCATGGTAAACACGCATCAAAAAACTTAGGCGTTTCAATTGTCAGGGCTGGAAGAGAGCTAGAGCTTGATGCGGGAATGGTAAATACCCACGATCCAACTGAGCGTTGGTGGGGAGTTGAAGTCGAATTCCCTCCTGCCCTGGATGAAATTTTTGGTGTAACTAATAATAAACAATCTGCACGCAATTTTAAAGAATTTCTTGAAATAGACTTAGATTCATTAGTAGAAGATGACAAAACTATTCATGAATATATTCAAGAATTAGAGCAAAGTAACGATCCGAACGCTCTATTGATTAAAATTGTTCATAAAATAGATAATAATTTGTCTTTAATTCGCAAATTATTAAAAAATCAAACCAAAGGCACAAGAAAAGACAACTCTAACAAACGCCATGATCCTTACAAAGTAGAAGAATCAGCAACTCTTGTGACTAGAGAGCGTCAAAGAAAAGGCTATGCTGGAGAAAGTGATAAAACAGAAATTTTACCAATACCTCAAAAGAAAGCGGAAATTAAAGAGACATTAATTAATGATGGATTTACAGAAACTCAAGCAACAGAAATCGCAGATATCACTGTAGAAAATAATTTCAAATATACTTGGACAAAAGCTTACCTTGACGATAATGATGCATTCTTCTCTGTTAAATCTAAAGGGGGGTCTGTGATGGTCACCCTCAATATGAATCATCCGGCATATAACAATTTAGTTGAAATTTTAGAAAAAAATGTAGAAGATGCTGACATCGAAACTCTAAAAAATAGATTGATTAATGCATTAGATGGTCTAGAATTACTCATCATGGCTTGGGCAAGATATGAAGACGAATTACCTCCAGGAGAATTAAAGCAAAATGCAAGCCGTGCTAGGAGAGATTGGGGTTTAGTTGCTGGAGAGTTCTTGAGAAACGAATAATGTATCAAGACCTAGGTAATAATATTCTGTCCCGTACAGACAATACTAAAATTGAATTGGTATTAGTTGCTCCCTTTATCAAACAAAGTGTATTGTCTCAAATTTTAGATAAAACTTCAGAAAACATTGATTTGATAATTGTCACCCGATGGATTCCTGAAGAAATTCTTGGAGGTGTTAGTGACATAGAAATTTGGAATCTAATTAATGATCGTGAAAGATCTCAGTTGTTTTTATGTCAATATTTACACGCAAAATATTATCGTTTTGATGACTTGTGTTTACTTGGTTCGGCAAATTTAACAAATCGAGGCTTGGGATTTAACAAACAATCTAATTTAGAATTACTTATTTGTTGCTCATTTACCGATAAGTCTCTTCAAGATTTTGAAGAAAATCTTATCTCTCAAAGTTTTTTGGTCACGCAAGATATTTATGAAACCTATAAAAATATGATAGAGAATATTGATATTAAGATTGAACTTAATTCTCCGTCCAATTTCTCCATATTTGAAGTCAATCCTAATTGGATTCCATTATTGAGAAATCCGCAAGAACTTTACCTTGCTTACTCTGATCAATGGGAACGGTTGACCACAACAGGCAAAGAACTGGCAAAACAAGAACTAGAATATCTTTCTTTTACCCAAGGATTATCAGAGAAAAATTTTAACTTATATATCGCTTTAGCTTTAAAACAAACACCGATTATCCAGTACATAGACAAACATTTAGATAAGCCTCGCAGATTTGGGGAAATGAAGAATATTATTGATCACTTTTTAACTGAAATGAATCTTAGCTTAGACTCTTCTCATACATGGCAAACTTTAATGCGATGGTTATTATATTTTTTACCGGATTGCTACTCTTATAAGGTCTTTAACTACTCGGAAGTTTTTTATCGCTGTAAAAAATGATTTACCTCGATTACCATGCCACAACCCCCGTTGACCCAAGGGTTACCGAAAAGGTTGTGGAATTTATGACAACGCAATTTGGTAATGCCAGCAGTGTTGACCATGCCGTCGGCGATCGTGCCCGTAGGGCTGTTGACCAGGGTAAACAGCAAATTGCAGATTTAATTCACTGTCGTCCCCAGGAAATTATTTTCACCTCCGGCGCAACCGAAAGTGTTAACCTCGCTATCCAAGGCACAGTTTTGGCCCTAGAAAAGCAACAAAAAATTCCCCGCATAGCTATCTCTGCCGTTGAACATAAAGCTGTTCTCGATACCTGTCAAATTCTTCAAAAACAAGGGCACATCGAATTGCTCATCCTAACCGTTGATGCCCAAGCAAACCTAAATATCAATGAAATTGAAGAAGTCTGCCGTCAAGGATTAGACTTGCTCTGCATCATGGCCGCCAATAACGAAGTCGGAACCATTTATCCCATTGAAAAAATTGCGGCAATCGCCAAGCGTCATGCCGTCCCTTTCTTTTGTGACGCATCCCAAGCGATCGGTAAAATTCCAATTAATTTTCAGGATTGGGACATCACCATGCTGGCTCTATCTGGTCATAAACTTTATGCTCCCCAAGGTGTTGGCGCACTGATCCGCAAAACCAATCATTCTCTTGAACCCCTGTTTTTAGGTGGTGGGCAACAACAAGGACTGCGCCCTGGCACGTTCAATCTCCCCGGCATTGTTGGACTTGGAGAAGCCTGTCGTTTACGTGGATTGGAAATGGAGGAAGATGAAACGGAGATCGCCAGAAAAAGAGACAATCTTCAAACCAGACTCCAAGAAGCTATCCCTGAGATGATTGTTAACGGCAATCAGTCTCAGCGTTTAGCAGGCAACTTACACATCGCCATACCTGATATTCCCAACAGTACTATTATTGCTCGAATCCGGGAGCAAATAGCCATATCCACCGGCTCAGCCTGCTCTAGCGGCACCATTGTGCCCTCCCATGTGTTGAGAGCGATGAATCTCCCTCCTGACCTAATTGATGGAGCCTTACGGATTGGCATAGGGAAATTTATAACCGATGCAGAAATTGAACAAGCAGCAGATATTTTGATTCAAATGATTCAAACAGTGAGATCGAGCCTTCAATCGTCATGAAATTACCCAATCCTGAACGGGCAGATTATCACAAAAAAATCTACACCTATTGTTTAAATTTCAACCACGACAGAGGTAAAGACAAAGCTCATTTATTTCAAAAAAAACTTGGCACAATCCTCGATAATGCCGATATTCTAGTCAAAGCTCTTGAAAAAGCTATAGCAAAGATTGCTAAGGTTAGGACATAATGTATGGAAAGAGTTAGGAAAAAAGCGATGCCAGCCCCCTACAGTGTAGATCTAAGAGAGAAAGCGGTAAGTGCAGTAGAAAAAGGAGAGAAGAAAAGCCATGTCTGCCGAACACTGAACATTAGTCGCAACACCTTAGACCTATGGATAAAAAAGAAGAAAGAAACAGGAAGTGTAGCCGCGAAGAGAGATTATGAGCGTGGTCCACGACCGAAAATAGATGATTTGGATAAATTCAGAGAATTTGCGGAGGAGAACGGTCATTTAACGCAAAAACAAATGGCAGAAAAATGGCCAGAGCCTGTAAGTAGAATAAGAATAAGTAAGGCTCTAAAGAAAATAGGGTTTACTAGAAAAAAAAACTTATATTTACAGGGAAATAGAAGAGGAAGAGAGAAAGGCATTTGAAGATGAAATCAAGCAATATGCGGCAGAAAAACTGATTTATATGGATCAAGCCGGTCTAGATGACACTCTAGACTACCCCTATGGGTACTGTCATAAATCAGAGAGATTAAAGGCGAGCAAATTAGGACATAGAACCAAGAGAGTCAGCATAATAAGTTGTTGGTGGAATGGAACAACAATAGCTCCAATGATATTTGAAGGATACTGTAACGCTCAAGTAGTATGCACGTGGATAGAAGAAATGTTATTACCAGAGTTAATACCAGGTCAGATACTAATCATGGATAATGCAAGCTTTCATCCGAAAGAAAGAATAAAGGCATTGGTAGCAAAAGCTGGGTGTGAGGTTATATTTTTACCACCATATTCACCAGACTTGAACAAAATTGAGAAGTTCTGGGCGAGACTAAAACGTTATGTTTCCCAACTTGTTAGTAATGGAGAATCGCTGATTTCTGCATTGGATATAGCGTTGAGAGAACTGTCCTAACTATCTCGTCCTTTGCTATAACCCTCTTTCATCAATCTAGGCAGAAGAAGAATAGAATGTATTCCATGAATTTAGCAAATACTTTAATCGATCTAGCTTATCAACCTTGTTGTAAAGTTTAGTTAACTCATCCAAAACATGGGCAAATGGAAATACTTTTAACCACTTTTTGATAAGATTTATTGCATTAAATACAGAGATCACTAATCGTAGGTTGTTTAGCCATTTTTTCCACCCTTCTTCTTTATCCCATTTTTCATGCTTTTGATGATACTTTGACGTTGAATTTAGAGTCGGATTAAAATTCTCATCATAAAAACAAATCATACAATATGCACACATCACTAATTCCCACCATTTTTGAATTTGCTCATAATGAGTTACCCTAAAATCTGCCCATCCTAATTCACTTTTGCATTGCTTAAATCCATATTCTATCCATGACCTTACCCCATATATTCTGCCAACTTCTTTATATTTAATATCTGGTATTCGAGTCATTACAAACCATCCTGCTTTTTCCTCCTCTTTTTCTGTTTCTGTTTTAATTTCCCAATATCTTATTGCGTTTTTTTTGCCATAAACTATTTCTCTGATATACCTATCTTCCTGTTTTCCATCCCATCTTATATGTTCAAACCTCCTCCACTTATTTGCCCTTACTTTAGCTTCCTTTGGAAGCCAGACCCCATGATTGCTCCGGATTCCCACTGCATATTCTATTTTTAATTCCTCTACGGCACTGATAAAATTGCTATGGCTTTCTCCATATAAGCTATCTGACACTACTCTTTTTATTTTAAAACCACTTTCTTCTAGTTCTTTTATTATCTCTACTGCTAATTCCGGCTTTGTTTTATACTTATCTCCCTCTTTTAATCTTTCTTTTGGTTTAAATACTTTTGATTCTAGAGGAAACGTTACTCCATTGCAGTAACCATAGGCATTTACTGACACTATACCGCTTTCTATTTTTCCTAAATTTCCAATATATTGTCTTTTTACATAATCTGTTGTTTTCCCTTTTTTGGGGTCTCCTGTTTCATCTATTATTACTATTATTTCTCTTCCTTCTAAAACTTCTAAGATAATATTTAATCTTCTTTTTTCTAATTCTTTTAATTCCCAAGGAGAATCTGTCATGAAATGCAGTAATCCCTGTTCATTTTTCAATCCTAGTGATGATGCTATTGCAGGTAAACTCTTTCTTTTTATATCACTTAATATTCCCACAATGATATATTTAAATGACTCATAAGACCTCACTTCTGGAAATATATCTTTATACAGTTCACTATATGTGTCTACACACTGTACTGTCTTTTTCGCCTCTCTTGTCTTTGTCATTCTCCCTCCGCGCTTTTCAGCCTTTTATCTCCATTTTAATTCCCTCAGTCTGACGGAAGAGGGATAAATTCTAATTTTCATATCTAAATTAATGCTTCTCCAATTTACTTTTTTTCGGAGATTCCAAGAAAAATTTGTATTGTCACTTCAAATTTCTAGTTTACAGACTAGCTTTAATCGTTACTCCGTCTTACGAGAGGAAACTGGGAAAAAACTGGCCCAGAGCAGGGCGGCAATGCCAATGTTAATGGAAACATCGGCCAGGTTGAAAATGGGGAAATTAATCAGGCGAAAATCCACAAAGTCGATCACATGGCCGAAAAGAAAACGGTCGATGCCATTACCCACTGCCCCCGCCAGGATGCAACCATAGCCTAATTGTTCTAACTTGCGGAGGGAAACTTTGCCGGCAAAGATAATTAAGCCGACGCTTACTGCGAGGGAAAGCCATTTTAACCAGCCAGCGCCGCCGCGAAAAGCACTGAACGCCGCCCCGGTATTGAGCACATAGGTGAAATGGAACACCCCAGACCACAGAGGCCAAGTGGTGCCTACGGGGTCCATGGCCTGACTCACCCAAAGTTTACTGATCTGATCCAGGATAATGCCGGCGATCGCCACTTGCCAGAAGAGGGAATTTTTAGCGAAGGAAAAAGACCGGGCCATCAATAAAATAAAATTCTCCGCAAAAAGTAAGCCAACACGGCGGTTAAACAGACCAGGATAATCTGGCCGGGCAACGCCATGAGGGAAAAAGTCAATAGGGCCTGGGGCAAGTCTGCCAGGGGCAGAATGGGGGGATTACCCAGTTTCAACACAGCCATCATGCCTAAATAGACTATACCCGCACCGTGGATGACTCCCAAACCGGCGAGGCAACTGAGGGCCAGGGTTTCAATTTTGGTTTGGGAGCGGTAAGCTAACCAACCACAGAGCCAAGCTCCAGGAATAAAGCCCAACAGATAGCCAAAGGTGGGTTGTTGCCAATAATCCCAGCCCCCCCCATGGGCAAAAATGGGCAACCAGGCTAGCCCAAGGGTAATGTAGCCCAACTGGGCGATCGCCCCGGCCCTAGCTCCTCCCAGACAGGCGGCGAGCAATACGGCCCCCACCTGGTAAGTTGTGCCCAAAGGATTGGAATAAATGCCTTCCTCCCACCATTGCCAAGGGGGATTGGTGGCAAATACCTGCACAAAAGTACAAAAAACAGTCAACAGCAGTCCGGCGATCGCCAACAGGACTTCTGCCAGCAGGGAAGGCTTGGGGAGTTCAATCTCCTCCGTCACGAGGTCCAGGTCAGATTCAGGATTGGTATTCACCGGGGATAGGGGCCTCTCCCCCTTCGAGGCCAAGAGATGCCAATAATTGTTGATCCTGTTCGGGGGGTTGACCCAGGGTAGTTAAATAATGGCCCACTAGCATAGCGTTAATGCCTGCCTTTAGACCTAAATCCTGTAATTCTCCCATTACCGCTTCCCGGCCCCCGGCATAACGAATAATTTGTTGGGGCAAAATAAACCGGAAAATGGCGATCGCCTTGAGGGCATCGTAGGGACTTAACTTTTGTTGTTCCCCCAAAGGAGTGCCAGGGCGGGGGTTGAGTAGATTCAGGGGCACGGATTCCACTTCCAATTCCCGCAGAGCCAAAGCTAGGTCAATGCGGTCTTCCCAGGTTTCCCCCATGCCCAAAATGCCGCCAGTACAAGCTTGAATGCCGGCCGCTTTGAGATTTTTCACCGTATCGACCCGGTCTTGCCAGGTGTGGGTGGTAACAATTTTGTCGTAATAGGTGGCGGATGCCTCCAGATTATGGTTATAGCGAGTCACTCCAGCTTCCTTCAATTGCTGGGCCTGTTCCGGGGTCACTTCCCCCAACGCGCAACAGGGCTTAATGTTGGTTTCCTGGATAATTTGCCGCACCGTGGCCAGAATTTGCTCAAATTCTTTATCCTTGGGGCTATGGTATTTAGGCCCCCGACCCTGACTAACTAAGCAAAAGCGTTTGGCCCCCGCCGCCGCCGCCGCCCTGGCCTGTTCCAAGATTTCCGCCTCGGTTTTCAGACCGTAGATGGGAGAGTTGGGGTCGGGATGGTGACTAGACTGGGAACAAAAGCCACAATTTTCCGAGCAGTTACCGGATTTAACGTTGATGATGCTACACAGGTCTACCACATTGCCACAGCAGGCTTGACGAATGTCATTGGCCGCCTCGCAGAGCAGGAGAATATTTTCTTCCCCTTCGATCGCCGCCAACTGCAATGCTTCTTCCCGTGTTAGGCAATCGCCGTCAATAATGCGCTGACTGAGGCCTGTTAACCAGGTTTGCAGAGTCCCATGGCGAGTAAGGGAGGAGGAGGGGTGGGAAGAGGCTAGAACCACGGCAATAGGGGGTTAGGGGTCTGGATCGAATTAAAGGGCATTTTATCACGGCGGGCAAAGGGGTCAGACAGGCTTAGCCCTTGCCCCGGCGTTTGAGTTCCATTTTCACCGCTTCCACCACCGTTTGAATCACCTGCACCCGAGCGAAATATTTATCGTTGGCGGGCACCACTGTCCAGGGAGCGGCGGGGGTATTGGTGCGGGCCATCATCTGGTTCACAGCAACGTCGTAGAGGGGCCATTTCTCCCGATTGCGCCAGTCTTCATCGGTGAGCTTATATTGCTTGAAGGGATTGTTTTGCCGTTCTTCAAACCGGGCTAATTGTTCTTCAGGGCTGATATGGAGGAAAAATTTCACCACCACATAGCCTTCTGCCGTTAATTCCGCTTCAAATTCATTGATTTCCCGGTAAGCCCGTAACCATTCCTTCTCCCGGGCAAACCCTTCCACCCGCTCCACCATCACCCGACCGTACCAACTACGGTCAAAGATACCAAATTTCCCGCCGGGGGGAATGCGGCGCCAAAAACGCCAGAGGTAATGGAATTGGGCTTCTTCCTCCGTGGGAGCGGCAAAGGTGTTGACTTGGTAACTACGGGGATCGAGGGTGTCGGTTAAACGTTTGATGGCCCCTCCCTTACCAGCGGCATCCCAACCTTCAAATAGGGCAATTACGGGGACTTTTTCTTGGTAAATCTTGGCCTGTAATTTACGTAGTTCAATCTGGCTATCCCGCAACCGTTGCCGATAGTCGTCCTTGCTTAGTTGCAGGCTCAAGTCCACTTTGGCCAGGAAATTGGGCTCAGTGGGAAGCAATTCCTTTTGGGGGGGGCTGGGGGCAATTTTAGCGTTGACCCTGGCCCGCTTTTGGTCTAGGGCTTGGACAATTACCGCCACCAGTTGGGACAGTACCTTTACCCTTGACCACCGTTCACAGTCCCCCTCCACCAGGGTCCAGGGGCCGTAGCCAGTGCTGGTGTAAGTGAGCATTTCTTCCACTAGGGCGGAGTATTCCTGGTAGCGTTTTTCCTGTTGCCAATCCTCCGGCCGCACCCGCCACATTTCCAGCTCGTCGGCTTCGTATTTTTTCAGGCGTTTTTTTAATTCTTTTTGGCTGATATGTACCCAAAATTTGGCGATCGCCGCTCCGTCTTCCACCAACTGGCGCTCAAAGGCGTTAATGTCCCGCATCACTAAATGCACCTGGGAGGCGGGGAGCCGACCAAATAATCTTTCCTCAAGACAATTGGTGTACCAACTATGGTAGAAAAAGCCCAAACTCCCCTTGGGGGGAAGCTTTTGCCAAAAACGCCAAAGAAAAGGGTACATTCTTTCCTGTTCATTGGCCGCAAAAATGGGATTGACGGAAAATCCCCTCGGATCCATGTAGTTAACAATTTTCTTGAGCAATGTGCCTTTACCGGCGGCGGCCCAACCCTCTAAGACAATGATGACTGGAGTTTTTTCTTCCCAACAGGACTGTTGCAGATTCCGCAACTGCCGCATCAAATCCTCTAGTTGTTCTTTATAACTCTCTTTATCCAGCTTGAGGGAAAGGTCGAGGGCATCTAACATAGGCGATCGCCAGGGGGAAGAAAGAATGATTGTCGGCCTAAGTTTAGGCCAGAAACCCAGGAAAAGATCCCTTGGTTATAATGTGGGGGCCTCTGCTTTAACCGCCCATTCCAACGGTTTTCCATGCAAAATCTCGGTTTACAATACCCCCTTTTCGGCCCAGAAATCCAATGTCCCCACTGTCGGCAAACTATTCCAGCGTTGACCCTGACAGACACGTACCTTTGTAATCGCCATGGAGCCTTTGAAGTTAACCCCGACACAGAGGATTTAGTCCATTTACAATCTGGTCGCCACTGGCGCTTTTGGCAGGGGGAATGGTATCGGCAACATACCCACCCCGACGGTATCCGCTTTGAAATTCATGAAGCTTTAGATCGCCTCTACACCGAAGGTTACCGAGCCACAAAGGTAATTATTGCCCACCGTTACTACGATTTGGTCAGCGTTTATCTGCAACGGCAAGGTAGCTGGCGTAACCCCGAGGACCGGGATAGTCCCCTGCCCCGTCTTTACGGTCTGCCGGTAGAATTCAGTTCCCCAGGTACAGAGGATGATTGTTGGCGGGTAATTAACTTTGACCTGGAAAAGGAAAAGGGCATTCCCAAACGTTACCCCTACTTTCGTTTATTTGATTAGTTCAGGTGAAGCCTGGGTGGGGCAACTATTTCGTTCCCCAGCAGCATCAAGAAGCGAAAGTCTAAGGTGGCCGGGGTGGAGAAGAATCCCTTTCCTTTAACTTAAAGCGGTTTAAAGTGTGCTGAACCTAGTCTTTCAACTTCCATTCAATCGGCGAACAAATCCAAAGGAAAATAACCATAAGTTCCCGCCAGGGCTTCATCCTCCGTTTGGCAGGAAATCAACACCCCCCGGTAACTACCCTCATAACTAGCCACATAAAACCGCAGGGATTGGCTCTGGCATTTCAAATATACTGGCCCTTGGATGGTCTGCTCTTCCATGGCGATCTCGCAGAGATCCGCTGCGCGGTGCGCCGAGTCGTAGTCCAGGGCCCGGAGATATTGTCCTAAAGCGGCTTCGGCACTATGTTGGTCGTCGGCACAAATGCCAAAATTTTCCGTTTCGCTCTGGCCACAAATCCAGATAATGGCCCGGCGGAGGTCATTCCGTTCTTGATCATTCTGGGGAATGCGGATTTCTAAACGACTGTAATCCTTTAACAGAGCTAACAAAGCGGAACCGGAACCATCCATACAAAACCCTATAAAACCTTGGAGAAAAAATTTCCCACGGCCCACCCTATCATTCTTCGCCCCCTAATCCGGTGCAACTGAAACGGCGATCGTGGCGGATAATGGGAATATTTCCCCGGCGCCGCCTAAAATTCCACGGCCTTAACTATTATATTTAACTGCCCCTAATTTCAGCCCATTATGCAAACGTCTCCCCTTCCCCGTCGTACCAAAATTGTCGCTACCATCGGCCCCGCGACCCAAAGCAAGGAAGTGCTGAGACAATTGATCCAAGCCGGTGCCACCACTTTCCGCCTCAACTTTTCCCATGGGGACCATAGCTACCATCAACAAAGTATCCGTTTGATTCGTCAAATTGCCTTTGAATTGAACCAACCGGTGGGCATCTTGCAGGATTTACAGGGGCCCAAAATTCGGGTGGGTAAATTTTTGAATGATGCAGGTTCCGTACAACTGAAAAATGGTGACCCCTACATTCTCACCAGTCGCCCGGTGGAGTGTACTGAGGTTATTAGTTCCATCAGCTACGAGCATTTAGCGGATGAAGTCCCCTCCGGGGCAAGGATTTTGCTAGACGACGGCAAACTGGAAATGCTAGTGGAGGAAATTGACCGAGTCAATCGGGATCTGCACTGTCGGGTAATTGTGGGGGGGACCCTTTCTAGCAATAAAGGGGTTAACTTCCCTGGGGTTTGTCTTTCCGTTAAGGCGATGACGGACAAGGATAAGGAAGATTTGATGTTTGGCCTTGACCAGGGGGTGGACTGGGTGGCCCTGAGCTTTGTACGCAATCCCCAGGACATTGATGAAATTAAAGGTTTAATTGCGGCGGCGGGGAAATCAGTGCCGGTGATCGCCAAAATTGAAAAGCACGAAGCCATCAAAGATATGCAGGCGGTGCTGGAAAAATGTGATGGGGTAATGGTGGCCCGGGGGGATTTGGGGGTAGAACTGCCGGCGGAGGATGTGCCGATTTTGCAGAAAAAGCTCATTGCCACCGCTAACCGTTTGGGCATTCCCGTTATTACCGCCACCCAAATGCTAGATAGTATGGTCAACAGCCCCCGACCCACCAGGGCTGAGGTGTCCGATGTGGCCAATGCTATCCTCGATGGTACCGATGCGGTGATGCTTTCCAACGAAACGGCGATCGGTAAATTTCCCGTGGAAGCGGTGGCCATAATGGCCAAAATTGCGGAGCGCATTGAGCAAGAAGATATCAATCCTTCCCAAGCGGAAGCCAGTCGTACTTCTATTCCCAATGCTATTTCCAGTGCGGTCAGCCAGATTGCGGAAACTCTCAACGCCGCGGCCATTATGTCCTTGACCAAAACCGGCTCCACGGCCCGCCATGTGTCCAAGTTCCGCCCCAAAACCCCCATTCTGGCCGTTACTCCCCATGTGGACGTGTCCCGTCAGTTGCAGTTGGTGTGGGGAGTTAAGCCCCTCCTCGTGTTAGATTTACCCTCCACCAGTCAAACGTTCCAAGCCGCCATTAACGTGGCCCAGGAAAACCATTTCCTCCGGGATGGAGACCTGGTGGTGATGACTGCTGGGACATTGCAGGGGGTGGCTGGTTCCACGGATTTAATTAAAGTGGAAGTGGTCAAGGCCATTCTCGGACGGGGCGTAGGCATTGGCCAGGGGGCTGTCAGTGGTCGGGCCAGGGTAGCGGGACATCCCCGGGCGATCGCCCAATTTACCCAGGGAGAAATTTTAGTGGTACCCTCTACCAATGCCGATTGCGTGGAAATGATGCGGCGGGCGGCGGGCATTATCACCGAAGAAGAGAGCTTAACCAGCCATGCAGCCATTATCGGTTTGCGGCTGGGGGTGCCGGTGATTGTGGGTTTTAAGGGGGCTACCCAAAAGATCCGGGATGGAGCCATTGTCACCATCGATGCCCAAAAAGGCTTAATTTATTCCGGTGCCTTACCCCCGGTGTCTAAAGCATAGGGATTAGTTTTGGGCCAAACAGTAGGGACAGAACGGAGACAATTATCACCCATGGAGTTCCCATCCTGCGGCCCCTGGACCAGTAACATTTTGGTAGAATCAACGGGGTTCTTTCCCCGACGTAATTTAGTCCTTTGCAGAAAAAATCTTCCCCTAAATCTCGCTACTGGCTGTTAATCCCTTACATTAGTCCCCATCGGCGAACCATCGGTCTGGCTTTCCTCTGTACTCTGTTATTTACCGTTTTTTGGCCTATCCTAGCCTGGTTAGTGGGACGCATGGCCAAATACATCGGTGAGGGGGATGTGCGCTCCATTTTGATTATGGCCGGGGTGGCGGCAGTAATTTTTCTGGTGCGGGGTATGGCCCAGTATGGCCAGGATACCCTCATGGCCAAGGCGGCGCTAAATATGGCATTGACTCTGCGGGAGCAGACCTATGCCCATCTGCAACGGCTAAGCCTGAGCTATTTTGAGGAAGCAAAAACAGGGGACCTATCCTATCGACTCACAGAAGACATTGACCGCATCGGCGAAGTGGTGAATAAGTTATTCCACGATTTTGTCCCTTCGGCGTTGCAATTGGTGGTGGTGTTCGGTTACATGTTCTACCTCAACTGGGCCCTTACCTGTGCGGTGCTGGTCATTGCCCCCCTAATGGCGGTGCTAATCGGCTTTTTTGGGGAACAGTTGTTAAAGTTCAGTCGCCGTAGTCAAACCCGCATTTCTAATCTGTCTTCTTTATTGACGGAAACGTTGGGGGCCATCCGTTTAGTTAAAGCTTTTGCTGCCGAGGATTACCAGTTAGATTTGTTTCGGGAAGAGGCCCAGCAACATCGGCGATCGCAGTTTTTGGCCGAACGCATGAAGGCATTGCAGTTTGTGGTGGTGGGTTTTTTGGAAGCCATGGGGGTAGTGGTGTTATTTTGCCTGGCGGCTTGGCAAATTTCCCTCGGTAACTTAACTGGCATTGAATTTATTAGCTACGTCACTGGGGTAGCGATGTTGATTGATCCCATTAGCCACATCACCAGCAATTACAATTTGTTCAAACAGGGGGAAGCTTCCGTTGACCGTATTTTTGAAATTTTTGCTCTGCAACCTTCGGTGGAAGATAGCCCCACTGCCGTGCCCATCGACCACCTCCAGGGAGCGGTGCATTATGAAAACGTCGATTTTGCCTACATAGAAGATAAACCGGTTTTGAGTGGAATTAATTTACAGGCCCAGCCAGGGGAAATGATCGCTTTGGTGGGGGCTTCCGGGGCCGGTAAGAGTACCTTGGTGAACCTATTGATGCGGCTCCACGACGTCACGGGGGGTTGTTTACGCATTGATGGCCACGTCATTGATAGAATCACCCTGAAAAGTTTACGGGGGCAAATTGCCATTGTGCCCCAGGAAAATATTCTTTTTTCAGGCACGATCGCCCAGAATATTGCCTTTGGCAAAACTGATTTAGACCTAAAAGCCATTGAGGAAGCGGCTTGCATCGCCAATGCCCACCAGTTCATTACAGAGTTGAGCCAGGGATATTACACCTATGTGGGGGAGCGGGGGGTCACCCTTTCAGGAGGGCAACGTCAGCGCATTGCCATCGCCAGAGCGATTTTACGCAATCCCAGCATTTTAATTTTAGATGAGGCTACTTCGGCGTTGGATTCGGAATCGGAAGCGCTGGTGCAGGAAGCTTTAGAGCGCATTGTTCAACAACGGACTGTGTTTGTTATTGCCCATCGCTTGGCTACGGTGCGTAAGGCCACCCGCATTGTGGTGTTGGAACGAGGGGAAATTGTTGAAATGGGTAGTCATCAAGAATTGATGGCCCACCAAGGTCGCTATGCCCGTTTCCATGCCCAACAGTTTGCTTCCTAGACCGGCAAAGGTTGCTGATTTTTGCCCCGTTGAGTAAAAAAATGTACCTGAAAAAACTTTATTTACGGGCCTTTCGCAATTACCTGGAAGAGGAGGTGGAATTTTCTGCTCAAAAAACCATTTTGGTGGGCAATAATGCCCAGGGTAAATCTAACTTATTGGAAGCAGTAGAACTATTAGCAACCCTCAAAAGTCATCGTACTAGCCGGGACCAGGAATTGGTGTTGGATGGGGCGGCCAGTGGCCAAATTAAAGCTTTACTGGAAAGACAGTACAGTGTGGCAGAATTAGAAATTGGCCTACGGCGATCAGGCAGGCGTAATCTACGCATTAACCAAAACCAATGCCGCCGCCAGTTAGATTTTTTGGGTTGCTTAAATGCAGTGGAATTTTCCTGTTTAGATTTAGATTTGGTCAGAGGCGCACCGGACTGTCGTCGCCAGTGGCTAGATACTTTATTAACTCAACTAGAACCCCTCTATGCCCACATTTTAGCTCAATACCAACATATTGTTAAACAACGCAATGCTTTACTAAAAAGCCTCCGACAGCAGTGGGAAACCGGTCTAGCTTTGGGGGAAGAATTAACTGCTTCTTTGAAACTCTGGGATCAGCAATTGGTGGAAATGGGGACTAGGGTAGCCCGCCGTCGGGCGAGGGGTTTGGCCCGGCTAGCTCCCTTGGCCCAGGAGTGGCATGGGCGCATTAGCGGCGGCAATGAGACCCTCACTGTGACCTATCAACCCAATGTGATCTGGGAAGGGGATGAACCGGAAATAGTACACCAGGCTTTTTTGGCAAGATTGGCCCAACGGCGATCGGCAGAATTGCATCTGGGGGCAACGGTGGTGGGGCCCCATCGAGACGAAGTGGGGTTTGCCATTGATGAAACCCCGGCCAGAACCTATGGCTCCCAGGGACAACAACGAACCTTGGTGCTGGCATTGAAATTGGCTGAATTAAGTTTAATTGAAACGGTAATTGGGGAGCCGCCCCTGTTGTTATTGGATGATGTCTTGGCGGAGTTGGACCTTGATCGCCAGGGGCAATTGTTGATGGCCATTGAAGATCGCTTTCAAACCCTTATTACCACCACCCACTTAAATCGTTTTGATGACCGCTGGCGGCGATCGGCCCAGATCATTAAAGTTAATAAAGGTCAACTGGAGGAACGGTGGCCGTCGGAAATTGATTGATTTGGGATGGACTGAGGATGACAAGAACAAAGTCCTCATTATTTACCAACGTGCAATAAAAAGCCCTGGGCCAAAATAGCTCAGGGTTATTGATTTATGGGCAGAAAATCATTGAATTTCTGCTGACGATTGGAATACCAACGGGATCAATTACTCATCCACAGCGCTGACAGCCAGGGACTCATCTTCCTCATCGTTGGCGTCGGTGTCATCAACGGAGGCGGGGGGCTCATAGGGAATGCCCTGGGCTTCCGCCAAACGTTTCTGCCGGAAAATCTCGGCCATCTCGTCAGCTTTTTCGTTGACCAAATCCCGGTCTTTTAGCATGGCACCGGGTTCCGGCTCCAACTGCTTAGTGGACAGGGAAATACGACCCCGTTCCGCATCTAGGTCAATGATCATCACCTTAATTTCATCATTGACATTAAAGACGCTGTGGGGAGTATCGATGTGGTCGTGGGAAATTTCAGAAATGTGCAACAGACCGCTGACACCACCGATATCGATGAAAGCACCGTAGGGTTTGATACCCCGGACTGAGCCCACCACTACCTGGGCCACTTCCAAACCGTTCATCTTCCGCTCTACTAGGGCCCGACGATGGCTGAGCACTAGACGATTACGCTCTTCATCCACTTCTAAAAACTTCAGGGGCAGGTCTTCCCCTACTAGATCCTCTTTCGCTTCCCGGGCACTGATGTGGGAGCCGGGAATAAAGCCCCGCAGTCCTTCAATTCTGACTAAAGCACCACCACGATTTGTGGCAAAAACATTGGAGCGCACCGTGGCGTCTTCTGCTTGGAGTTGTCTGACCCTTTCCCAAGCCCTCATATACTCAATCCGGCGGATGGAAAGAGTGAGCTGACCGTCTTCGTTCTCATCGGTCAGAATGAAAAATTCCCGGGTTTCGTTGGGCTGGAGCACCTCTTCAGGGTCATCCACACGGTTGATCGACATTTCCTGAATGGGAATATAGGCGGCGGTTTTTGCCCCAATGTCAATCAGAGCCCCCCGGGACTCCATGCTAAATACGGTCCCAGCGACAATGTCCCCAGGACTGAAATGATAATCGTACTTGTCAAGAAGGGCGGCAAAGTCCTCGAGAGTGAATCCAATAGTTGCTGTAGAAGTTTGACTGACCATGTAAGTTTTAAGTCCTAATCCCTTAGTCTCCGTTTAGTGAATATGCGTGCCTCCTGTTACTTACCGTACAAGCCAGGATACAGACTCTCAATTATACAGTACGAGTTGGACAAAGGGGGCAAGCCCTCCGCCAGTAAGAACAATTTTGATCACCATGTTTAGACTAGCTTGAAACCTTAGCGATCGCCTGGGTAACCGGGACTTCGGAGGTATTGATAAAGTTTTAATTTGTTCTCTAAATTTCCCAATACTGGGGGGCTTTTATCCGATTTTGCTTAAACTGAAGCAAAGGGGAAGCCTTGTCCTGGGCTCATGGTGAATGGTTGCTGTCACAATGTCCTCCTGCTCAGAAACCAATAGAATTTGAACAGTGAAGTTAGGCCAGGTTTTAAAAATGTCAGAATTTATCAGCAACTCCATTCCCTTGGTGGGATTAAAGGCAGACCATTTTCGCCATCCTTTGGACCAAATGGCCACCACCAACTTGAAGCAGATTCCTGGCCTAGACCTGATGGTGCGGGGATTGCTAGGCTCCGTGGCGGAAAAGTTTTTTGCCCTCAATAATTTGGCAGCCAGTGTCCGGGTAGGGGAAAAACAATTGCCCCATCTCTATCAACTGCTTTTGGATGCCTGTAAAATTCTCGACCTGGAAGCGCCGGAACTCTACATCCAACAAAATCCCCAACCCAATGCCTACACTTTTGCCATGCGGGGTAAAAAGCCTTTTATGGTGATGCACACTTCTCTGGTGGATATGTTGACTCCGGCGGAAATTCAAGCGGTGATGGCCCATGAATTGGGACACCTTAAATGTGAGCATGGGGTGTATTTGACTTTGGCTAACATTATGGTGTTGGCGGCGGGGCTAATCCCCAACTGGGGTGCGGTGTTGACCCAATCCCTCCAGTCCCAGATGTTGGAGTGGGTGCGCTGTGCTGAATTTAGCTGTGATCGGGCGGCCCTGTTGGCGGTGCAGGATTCCAAGGTGGTGATGTCGGTGTTGATGAAGTTGGCCGGTGGTTCTCCCCAATTGGCTCCACTGTTAAATCTGGATGCTTTTATTGACCAAGCCCGGGAATACGATCGCCTGGGGGAAGATGAAATGGGGGCAATGTTGAAGAATTTACAAACCCAAAACCTGACCCATCCGGTGCCGGTGCTCCGGGCCAGGGAAATTGATCGTTGGAGTGATTCCCAAACCTATCAAAACTTGCTCAAGGGGCGCAAAAATGCGTATAATCTGAACACCGAAGAAAACAAGGGCGGCTGGCGGAATTGGTAGACGCACCACACTCAAAATGTGGCGACTTCGGTCGTGAGAGTTCGAGTCTCTCGCTGCCCATTTTAATATTTAAGGCATGGTCTGGTTTCCCAAAAATCGACCTGCTTCCCTGAGGATGAATCTTATTCTGACGCCAGTTTGTTGGTTGTACAAAAACCTTGGACAAAGTCGCTGGGCGATGACCCCTGGGTAATCTGGCTATGTGCTTCCCTCAGGGCACATATTTTGGTAGCTTACATAGGGAAAGATTCAACGATAATATTTGCCCATATCAGCGACTGTCGAGGGTTTCAGCCGGGGACAGTCTTGCCTAATTTATAAGGAGAAACTCTAAAATGTCCATTGTTTTTCAGATTGCGTTGGCGGCCCTGGTGCTTTTTTCTTTCGTGATGGTGGTGGGAGTGCCAGTGGCCTATGCTTCTCCCCAGAACTGGGACCGTTCTAAGCCTTTGCTGTATTTAGGTTCCGGTATTTGGGCCATTTTGGTAATTGTGGTGGCCCTGTTGAACTTCCTGGTCGTCTAGGGGCGGCGATCGCCCTATCCCCGTAATATTTCTCCCACGGCCTGGCCGTTGATGAACCCATGCTGTGGGGGATAGCCCCCGCAAAGTTTGATTCAGCACTAACCCGATCTAGGGAACTACACCATGACAGTTTATGAAGGGTCGTTTACTCCTCCGGCCCGGCCATTTCGTTTTGCCCTTGTAATTGCCCGTTTCAATGACCTGGTGACGGAAAAATTACTTTCCGGTTGCCAAGATTGCCTCAAACGCCATGGCATTGATGTAGACCCCACAGGTACCCAGGTGGATTATATTTGGGTGCCCGGTAGCTTTGAGGTACCGTTGGTGACCCGTAAGTTGGCAGTGTCGGGGCAGTACGATGCGATTATTTGCCTGGGGGCGGTGATCCGGGGGCAGACTCCCCATTTTGATTTTGTGGCCGGAGAAGCGGCCAAGGGTATTGCGGCGATCGCCAGCCAGACTGGGGTGCCGGTGATTTTTGGCATTTTAACCACGGACACCATGCAACAAGCTCTAGAACGGGCGGGCATTAAGAGCAACCACGGTTGGGGCTACGCCATGAATGCGTTGGAAATGGCCAGTTTGATGCGGGCCATGGCTCCTTTGACGACAACTAAGTAATTAGAGTAGTTTGTTAATAGTTAATACAGCTAAGTTTTAGCTCCCAAACTTCATTTTTTCCTTTGTCCTTGTCCCAATCTCCCCTAGAGGAACGCATTAAAGCCCAAGCCTTGGCGATCGGTTTCCATCAGGTGGGCATTGCTGACGTTTTGGCAACGGAGACCGATCAGGCAGCCCAAAGGTTACAAAGCTGGATTACCCTGGGCTATAACGCTGACATGGCTTGGATGGATAATCCCAAACGGCAAAACGTGAGAGAGCTTTTACCGTCGGCCCAGTCGGTGATTGCAGTGGCCTTGAATTATTACACCTCCCACCGCCGCAGTGATCAGCCTGGGATTGGTAAAATTTCCCGCTATGCCTGGGGACGGGATTACCATCGGGTCTTAACTAAAAAACTCAAAGCTCTTAATTTGTGGCTGGAACAACAGGTGCCGGATTTACAGAGTCGCTATTACGTTGATACGGGCCCCATTCAAGACAAAGCCTGGGCCGAACGGGCCGGCCTTGGTTGGGTGGGCAAGAACGGTAATTTGATTAGTCGGGATTACGGCAGTTGGTTATTTTTAGGGGAAATTGTCACTAACATCCCCCTCAACGGCGATCGCCCGCACAGTCAACATTGCGGCACTTGTACTCGTTGTCTAGAGGCCTGTCCCACCCAGGCCATTGTGGCGCCCTTTGTAGTGGATAGTAACAAATGCATTGCTTACCACACCATCGAAAATCGGGAGGAAACCCTGCCCACGGCGATCGCTAACAATTTGCAAGGTTGGGTGGCGGGATGTGACATTTGCCAAGATGTGTGCCCCTGGAATGAGCGTTTTGCCCAACCCACGGACGTGGCGGATTTTCATCCCTACGAAGGCAATCTCAACCCAGAGTTAGACGCTTTGGCTAATATCACTGAGGCGGATTGGCAGCAACAGTTCACCGCATCGGCCCTGAGGCGCATAAAACCAGCTATGTTACGGCGGAACGCCCAGGCTAATCTACAATGAAAGACTGACCAAATAGTTGGCCCCCCTCCTCACCATGGCCATTAAAGCTGTATTGTTCGATTTTGACGGCACCATTGCCGATACCCACGATGCCTTTTTTGCCATTATCAATCGTTTGGCGGACGAGTTTGGCTATCCAGCGGTGGACCAGGTGGAATTGGCTCGCCTCAAGCAATTAAGTTCGGCTGAAATTATTAAATACTCCCAGGTTTCCCCCTTTAAAATTCCCTTTATTTTGAAGCGGTTTAAAAAGGAATTGGGCAAGGAAATCAAAGACCTCAAACCCTATGGAGATGTTAAGGAAGTGTTGGCCCTACTCAAGCAAAAGGGTTATGTGCTTGGCATTGTCACTTCTAATTTGGGGGATAATGTGCGGATATTTTTGCGCAACAATGATTTGGAACAAATGTTTGATTTTGTTAAGGCAGGCACCACCCTATTTGGCAAAAACCGTATTATTAATCGGGTGTTGAAGGAGCATAATTTTAAGGCCGATGAAGTAATTTACGTAGGGGATGAAACCAGAGACATCAGCGCCGCCAAGAAAAGTCGGTTAACAATGATTTCCGTGGCTTGGGGATTCAGTCCGCCGGCCATTTTGCAGGAATACGAGCCGGATTTTTTGGTGCATCAGCCCAAGGAACTACTCACGGCGATCGCCGCTTTGGATAACCATCGCTGGTATCCAGTGAACTACCCACGCTGAATCAAAGATTACAGTGTAGGCTTCCTATCCAATAGCCTGCAAAGTAGTAGAAGACTTGCGCCCTTTACTACCTTGTCTTACAGCTAGACAATAGGCGGAATCCCCGGTTCCCGAGGTCAAAATACGCAGTCCTTCATCTCGGATGTTGCGTGCCGTATTTATATCACGGTCATATTTAGCACCACATTTATCGCACTGCCAAAACCTAATATCCAGGGGAAGGTTGTCAACTCTGTTTAGGCAAATATTACAGGTTTTAGAAGATGGGAAGAATCTGTCTATTCAACATAGACCTTTCCTTGCCACTCCGACTTGTATTTCAACATGGTGCAAAATTGACCCCATCCCACTTGTCCAATGGACTTAGCAAGACAATGATTTTGCATCATATTTCGTACAGCTAGGTTTTCCACCACGATGACTTGGCTTTCGTCTACTATCCTGCGCGATAGTTTATGGTGGATCGCTCAATCAAAGATTAGAGCGTGGCACTTCCCGCTACATATTTTTGGTTAAAATCCTAGGAATTGCCCTCGTCCTGAATATTTTGGCTATGCCCAATGAGTTGTTCGATTTACCTCCAGCCCTAGGGCCGGGGGAAAGTAGTCCGCCCCGTCGTTCTTTGCCCCAATGGGTGTTTCAAGAGTCTGTTGATCCGGCCATGCCTTGGTTACTGGTGGTGACAGTGCTGGGCATTGCCTTGGGGTTAGTCTGCCGTTGGCCTTGGTTGGGATTTACTTCGGCGGTGTTAGCCCTGATGTTTTCCTTGCAGGTCATTCTCCCCACCATCAAATCATGGATACAGCACTATCTCACCGTTCAAGAGCGGCGTTCCCTGTTGGGGGGGCTAGGTTTTGTCTTGGCAAGCGGTGCTTTGGCCCATTACCTAGGCCTTTACAGTTCTGTCAAATATTGGCTCAATCAATTTAAATACGACGAATTTGGTTCCTGGGCAGAATGGGTGGGGGCCCTGGGGCAAATTATGATCGCTGTGCTGGCAGTGTACGTTGCTTGGCAACAATATGTCATTTCCAAGGATTTGACTATTCAACAAAATCGCATCACCCAGCAACAGACCATTGACGCCTATTTTCAGGGTATTTCAGACCTAGCTTTGAGCGATCAAGGCATGTTAGAAGATTGGCCCCAGGAACGGGCCTTCGCTGAAGGAAGAACGGCGGCCATTCTGGCCAGTGTGGATTCCGGTGGTAAGGCAAAAATTCTCCGCTTTCTTTCCCAATCCCGCCTACTCACTCCCCTCAAGCGGGACTATTACCTCGGTCGCCCTATTTTTGATGGCATGGGGGGCTACCAAGAAGACCGCATCCACGGCCTAAGGGTAATTAACCTGGGGGTGATGCTGGTGGCGGCGGATTTGGTGGGGCAGGATCTGCGCTGGGTGGATCTGAGTGAGATTTACCTCATCCGGGCTAACCTCAGCCAAGTGGATTTGGTCAAGGCTAATCTATCCAGGGCGGTGCTCTACGAAGCCAACCTTGATGGGGCTGACCTGAAGGGAACTAGGCTATTTTATGGCACTGGGGATAAGGCCAGTCCCCGCAGTCGCAACCATATTCCCAATTACGAAACTGGAGAATATACGGGGGCAGTGGTGGAAAATGCCAACTTCAGTAATACCAAAAATATAAGCGAGGAGCAGAGGTGCTATTGCTGTGCCTGGGGGGGACGTTAACTAGAAAAACTATTCCCGGTGGCTGTGAAGGAATTGAAAATCTTCTCGGTCGTTGAGTGCTCCCTCCGCTAAAGGCGTGGGCTTCCTGCTTGACTGGGTTTGTCTTGACACTCCCCACGGATAAATCTGAGGGTTTTCCCACGCCATGGATCTTGATAAAAAATTAGGTTTGCTGTTGAAATTTGTTGATAAAATTGACCCATCTTCGCCAATTAGCTCTGATTATTTTCCAATAAGTCAACATGTGTATGAAAATAAAAAGTAAGAATGTGTAGGCTAACCAAAAATGGGCATTGCGTCCGATTTCTACCATGGCTTCATTTTCGGGGAAAATATCGGGCAAGGTAATGGAGAAAAATCTCACATTATTAGCTTTAAAGGAATTAGAAAGCAGAAATCCGGAAATTGGCACCACTCCCATAAAGAAATATAAGCTCAGGTGGAGGGTAAAGTTACGCCACCAAGCTGGGGATAATTTGGGGATACGTTTGGTATATTTACGCCACCAAACCTGTAATAAGGTGAAAATTCGCCAGGTCAATAATGCCATGGTTAATATGCCGATGGATTTGTGGAAGTCGTATAGTTCACTGCGTAAAAATTGTCCCCTTTCTAGATTAACCATTAAGATACCAGTACAAAATACAATTAGATAGGCGAGGGCCATCCACCAATGGATTCGCATTAGGGACTTAAATGGGGAATTAAGCCTTAGTTTAGGTTTATCTGTGGTTTGCTGCAATGGTGGTGTATTCATTGTCACCAGGGAAAATGCTAAAAATTTACGGTTAACAATCGTACTTTTTACCGTATTCTATACTTTTTTTGATGTTGACCGGTTAGCCATTGCTGTTGGGCTTTCAGCCAACCAGTTTCTCCTCCGGGTGGATGTTTTTTGTTGGAGCTTTCACTCTTTTACAGACAATTTCATTTATTTGTAACAGGGTTATGGCCGACACATTGTTAAACAAGGTTGCAGAAGCCGTACTTACTGAGACCATATAGAATTAGTCCTCATTTAGGTAATGTTAACAACATTTTTTTAACGTTAATGAGATTAACCGGCGATCGCCCCAGGATGGAGAGTAGTGAAAGCTCCCATGGCACTGGCATAGGTCACAGCCTGACAACTGAGGTGAGCGTCTGTGAATAATTTGTCCCCATGGATTAGGGCTTGGGCTAAAAATCCTGCCACAAAACTGTCTCCCGCCCCGGTGGTATCCCGCACATTGACCCTAAAAGCAGGGACTTCTCCATAGTTTTTGCCTAGGGAATAGGCACAACCCTTGTCCCCAGCGGTGACTAATACCCCCTGGAGGTGGGGAAATTTGTTGTGGATGGTGACCGGATCTTGGTAACCAAACAACCAGACCGCTTCCTCGTCGGTACATTTCAAAATTTGGGCGTGGGTAATCAGAGTGGGAATCAGTTCCTTGGCTTGCGTTTCATCGTCCCAAAAAACTGATCGCCAATTGATATCCAAAAAGATCTTGACCTGGTGTTTTTTTACCAATACCACTAACTGCTTCGTGGCAGTCCGACTGTGGGGATAGGCCAGGGCAATGGTGCCCATCACCACATATTGGGCTGAGGTGAATAAAGATTCAGGAATGGCTTCCCACTGCACCGCTGTGTCGGCAAAATCCCCGGTGTGATATGCCCCAAACCCGGCAAAATGGCGATCGCCGTCCCATGTCCTGGTTACATAAACTAAACGAGTGGGTCTATGGGGATCAATTTGGAGTCCATCAACGTTAACTTGGCATTGTTGTAGAACAGTTTTTAACTCTTGTCCCGCCCTGTCTGCCCCCAAACGACCGATGAAAGCGGTGCTAATCGCCTGTTTAACCAAAGCACAGGCCACATTAGCAGGGGCGCCACCGGCATAATTAGTCCAGGATTTGACTTGCTCCAAAGGCACTCCCAATTGATCTGCCAAACAGTCAAAGAGCATTTCTCCAAAACATACAACCTCGGCCATGGATACTTAACCTGTTCCAAAATTCATTGCTGACTCGATTCCATCCTAGCCTGAGGACTGAAAGAGGTTTCAGTGGTTGGTTTGGCCCAGTCTGACATGGTAATTGATCCCCGAATCTTCTCCATTAAGGCAACAGAACGCCCTTGTTTTGCTAATGTTGGAGGAGTTTTGGCAAATTTTGCCTTGTTTTTAGCCCTAGTTGAATCACCATGGAAGTAAGCCAGAGCAAACCTGACGGATTTTTGCCCCCCCGCTCCCTGCTGATCGGAATGGCGATCGGTGCTGTCATTCTCTTCATTTGTGCCACAGTGCGCCACTGGCTGTTTCAATCCACCGCCCTGGATTTGGGTTTTTTCGACCAAGCTATTTACCTGATCAGTCAGGGGGAATATCCCCGGGTCTCCTTTCGAGGTTTCCATATTTTGGGGGATCACGCCGCTTTTTTGGTTTATCCCATCGCAATTTTTTACAAAATTTATCCTTCTGTTTATTGGTTATTTTTCATTCAGGCGATCGCTTTAGCCTTGGGGGCATGGCCCACTTGGCAATTGGCGAAACAAACAGGCTTAGGGGAAAAAGAGAGTTTAACCATGGCCTTGGTTTATGGCCTATATCCCCTAGTTTTTAATATCAATTTATTTGATTTTCACACTGAAGTAATCGCTGTACCGGCTCTGCTGTGGGCAGTGTGGAGCGCTAGAGCCAATAGGTTGGGAATTTTCTTAACTAGTTTAATCATAATTTTGGCTAGCAAAGCGGTGCTTTCCCTCACCGTATTTATGCTAGGTATTTGGTTGCTAATTTGGGAAAGAAAAAGGTTAATGGGACTCATTACCACTGTAGCGGGCATTGCTTGGTTTATTATTACCACCAAAGGTATTATTCCAGCTTTTAGTGGAGAAGAGGCGGCGGCAGTGGGGCGCTATAGCTTTTTGGGGGATTCCGTTACAGAAATTATTTTAAATTTAATTCTTAAACCCCAAATCGTTTTAGGAATGTTATTTACGCTGGATAATTTATTTTATTTAGTGCTATTAACTGCGCCGATTATTTGGGGCATTTGGGGTAAAGCCTGGGCCATGGCTATCCCGGCTATTCCCGCCCTATTTGTTAACTTAGTCACCGACTATCTTCCTCAAAAGGATTTAATTCATCAATATTCGTTGCCAATTTTGCCATTTCTGCTCCTGGTGGTGATGACCCATTGGTATCGGGGCAGTAGTTGGTTAAAAAAGCCCCGGTGGATTATTCTCTGGACGGTGATCGCCTTTTTAGCTTTGGGAAAATACACCTACTTTTTCGGTAGATATTGGCACCATTGGGGACAGTTGGCTAACCTACAAACAGCAGTGTCCTTGGTGCAATCAGGCGATCGGGTTTTGACTTCTCCCCACCTTGCGGCCCACCTAAGCCATCGACCTGACCTAGAATTAGCCATTGAAGCGGAAGCTCCCTTCGATCTAAGCCGTTTTGATGCGGTGTTATTGCAAACCAACTACGCTGGTTGGGAAAATTCCCAGGGCACGGTGGAAGCCCTAGCCCAACAGGTGGGTCAGGATTCAGCTTTTACGCCAGAATATCAAGAGAATGAGGTGATTATTTACCGACGCGCCCCCTCTATTCCCTAATTTCAGCTTAGGTTTCCCATGGGCAAATTTCCTAATCTCCTACAAAAATACTGGCTTTTGCCCTGCCTTTTACTGGCGGGTTATGGAGGAAACTATTTTAAGCTACATATATTTTTCGGAGTTGATTTTCTTTTTGGTAGCATCGCCACTTTACTGGTGCTTGTTTACTATGGCTTGCCCTGGGGCTTAGTTAGTGCGGCGATCGCCGGCAGTCACACCATATTCATTTGGCGCCATGGCTACGGGATATTAATGATCATGCTTGAAGCCCTAGTAGTGGGCTTGATGTTGCGCCGTCGGCAAACCAATTTAGTCTTAATTAACAGTCTCTTTTGGCTGCTAATTGGCATGCCCTTGGTTTATCTTTTTTACCGTTGGGGTTTAGATATGACCCCAGTTACCACCAGTTTAATTACCCTTAAACAAGCTGCCAATGGCATTTTTAATAGCTTAATTGCCAGTTTTTTGATTACTGGATTTAGTTTATCAAAGCAGAAATTTTCTCCCTTAAGAAGACCAGGTTTTTCTGTTTGTAAAAAGATATCTTTTGAACAAACTTTATTTAATTTTTTGGTAGCATTTATCTTTTTTCCCCTCCTATTTATCACCGTTTTTAATGGTCAAGAAGCTTTTTTGCAAATGGAAAAGCAAACAATTCAAGAATTAACTGCTTTATCCATCCCCATTAAAAATTCCGTTGAAGATTGGTACCAAAGTCATCTAGAAGGAGCAGAAGTTTTTGCCACCAAAGTCTCATCTTTAATAGCAGAAATTAATCAGGGTAATGGGGCACAACTGCCTACTCTTAACCTCATGACCCAGACCATACAAACGGCTTTTGCTGGCTTTAGCAATATTTATGTCGGCGATCGCCAGGGAAAAATTATTACCAGTTCACCGGAGTTGAATCAGGTGGGAGAATCACGATTAGGACTGGTTCAAGCAGAAAAAATAACTGGTTTTTCCAGTCTTCTCAAAACACAAATATCTCGACTACACCGCACCAATGTGAATATAGATCCCCATGTGGCTATCACTATTCCACTAGTGGTTAACAACAGATTAGAGGGATTTGTTAATGCTTCTTTAAACCTGGCTAAAACGAAAGAGCTTTTATCTGCAAATAGGGTTACTAAGGAATTAAATATTACTCTCATCAATGCCCAAAATCAGATTATAGCCAGCACTATTGATGACCTATTACCTTTAGAATTTTATCAGCCTTTTCAGGAAGGAAATCTCCGGAATCTGGCCCCATCAACCTACCATTGGTCTCCGAATAAACCAGTTAATCCTGCTCTCCGCTGGCGTGATTCCTATTACTATCATATTTTGCCCTTGGATAAAATTAATGATTGGCAATTAGTAATTGGCTTGCCTGCTCGACAAAGTATTGAGAAATTACAGATTCAATCAGTACAAAAATTGGGCTTGTTGTTGTTTTTAAGTTTAGTGGGTTTAGTCATTGCCATTCGTGTTAGTAAACGGGTAGCTAATCCATTATTAACTTTGGCTAAAATTACCACTGACATCCCCGCCAAATTAGAACACCAAGGCTTAACCCCCATCGCTCTCCACAGTGAAGTGAGTGAAGTAGCTACTCTTAATGAAAATTTTAATGAAATGCTGATCACGTTACAAAGTCAGTTTAAAACCATCAAGCAAGCTAGGGATAACTTGGAAACGAGAGTGGCAGAAAGAACCAATACCTTAATTATGATTAATAAGCAACTGGCAGAGGAAATCGAAGAACGCCAATGCATTGAAGTTAAGCTGAGAGAAGCAAAGGAAAATGCTGAATTGGCCAACCGTGTTAAGGGTGAATTTTTAGCTAATATTAGCCACGAAATTCGGACACCAATGAATGCTATTCTAGGCTTTTGCGATTTACTTTTACAAAAAGATCTTAGTTTGTCCCAAACAAAAAAATACCTCAATACCATTGGCTCTAGCAGTAAGATTTTGTTAGCACTTATCGATGATATCTTAGACATTTCTAAAATTGAAGCAGGTAAATTAGTAATTGATTTGGAGCCGGTAGATTTAAGGACAATCGTTAGAGAAATCAAACAAATTTTTGATTACAAGGCTGAAAGTAAAGGTTTGCTGTTAATTATCCAAGTGGATGAAAGTCTAAACCAACCTATTTATTTCGATGCGGTACGCCTGCGACAAATTTTATTTAATTTAGTGGGTAATGCCCTTAAGTTTACCGAAGAGGGACAGGTTTTCATTTATATCGGTGTGGAAGACATTCGAGTCCGCTCCCAGGGTACCTACATTTCTTTAGCCATTGAAGTCACTGACACTGGCATTGGCATTGCGCCGGAAGATCAAGCGAAGATTTTTGATGTTTTCACCCAGAGTCAAGGACAGAGCACCCGCAAATATGGAGGCACAGGTTTAGGCTTGACCATTACCAAGCGTTTAACCTCATTGTTGGGGGGAGAAATTAGTCTTTTTAGTCGACCTGGGGAGGGTAGTACTTTCATTTTGCGTTTTCCGACAGTGCGTTTGGTGGAAAATTTGCCCGAGTCCGGTCTTTCCCCTGGCGATGGAGTTAATTCGGATGGGTCGATCGCCTCCAGCAGTGCAAAGGAGAAATTTTTGCCGGCCAGGGCTGGGGACATGGCCCCTGATGATAACAGCTCAATTAACCAAAGCAGATCTGGTCAGCACTCTTCTATGGCAGTGCCCCTAATTGATCAAGCTCGACGGCAACAATTAATTTCCTTGCTAGAACAGGAAGAAACTAACGTTTGGAGCACTTTACGCCACACCCTCGTTTCCCGACAATTAAGAAACTTTGGCGATCGCCTTGCAAGCTGGGGGACGGAATATGGCTGGGAGGATTTAGAGTCCTATGGCCGGGGCATTATCCAGGCATTGGAAGATTTTGATAGCCGTCGATTGGAGCAACTGATGGGTCAATTTCCCCAATATCGAGCTAGCCTGACGGAAATTAATGCTGGAGTGGATAGCCGCCATACTGTGGAGTAGGGGGAAAAGTTAGCATGGAATCACTTTCAATTCTTTGACCATGGCCCAATTTCGTTGGCAATTAATTCCCCCTGTTACCCCCCCCTCCATTTTCGTCGAACAAGTACGTCGCCATTGTGGCCAATCCAGCGGCAAATTTGCGTCCCAGTTGCTATGGCAAAGGGGTATTCAAGCGGCGGATCAGTTGGCCGGGTTTGTGACGCCGGAGCATTACACTCCCACTAGTGCCTGGGAATTTGGCCAGGAAATGAAATGGGCCGTACAACGGTTGGGCCAGGCCATGGAACAGAGGGAAAAGGTAACTATCTGGGGGGATTTCGATGCCGATGGCATTACTTCCACTGCGGTGTTATGGGAAGGATTGGGACAGTTTTTCCCCCAAGCTGACCAGTTGAGTTACACCATTCCTAATCGTTTGCGGGAATCTCACGGGCTCAATCGACCGGGTCTAGAACGTTTAGCGGCCCAGGGCACCAAGCTGATTGTCACCTGTGACACCGGCAGTACCAACTTGGCAGAAATTCTCTATGCTCGGCAGTTGGGCATGGATGTGATTGTCACTGACCACCACACATTGCCAGACGATCGCCCGGAGGTGGTGGCGATTATTAACCCCCGTTACTTTGCCGATGACCATCCCCTGTTTAACCTTTCCGGGGTTGCAGTGGCTTTCAAATTGGTGGAAGCTCTTTATGACCATTACCCCACAGTGCCCCAACAACCTTTGGAAAAGTTACTGGATTTAGTGGCGATCGGTTTGATTGCCGATTTAGTCACCCTGAAGGGGGATTGCCGTTACCTGGCCCAGCGGGGCATTGCCCAACTTCGTACCCAAAAAGATCCAAGCACCGCCACCCGCCCTGGTATCCATGCGTTGCTTAACCTTTGCAACCGTAACGGCGATCGGCCCACGGATATTGGTTTTGGTATTGGCCCCCGCATTAACGCCATTAGTCGCATTAAAGGGGATGCTAGCTTTGGGGTGGAATTGCTCACCAGCGGAGATCCACAAATTTGCAATCAATTGGCCGCGGAAACGGAAACCCTCAACAGTAGACGCAAGGGACTGCAGAAATCCGTCATCACCGAAATTGACCAACGGCTCCAAAATATTGACCTGTCCACCACCGGGGTAGTAGTACTCACCGATCCCCAATGGCCTACGGGGGTTTTAGGCCTAGCCGCCAGCCATGTTGCCCAAACCTGTGGCCGTCCGGCCATTTTGCTCAACACCCAAGATGGGGAAATTGCCAAGGGTTCAGCCCGTTCTGTGGCCAACATTGACCTCTATGCCCTACTGCACAGTCAACGACATTTAATGTTGGGCTTTGGGGGTCATCCCTTTGCCGCTGGCTTGAGCTTACCGCTGGATAAATTGCCGTTGTTCACGGAAGCAGTTAATCAACAGTTTTGGCAAAGCTATGGAGCCCAAATTAGTTTAGATCCCATTTTGTCAGTGGACCTCCAGGTCACAGTGGCAGATTTAGGACAGGACCTATTCCGGGAATTTAATTTGCTGGAACCCTATGGCATGGGCAATCCCGCCCCCCAACTACTACTAGAAAAAGTACAAGTCGAGCGGCCCAGCTTTCGCAACATCAAAGACCGCACCGGCAATAAGGTGTCCTATCTCAAAACTAATTTTTGGCTGACGGAATATCCACCTCAAACCGATGGCGATGGTCAAATCATTCAATGCCCTGGGGTCTGGTGGGGTCACCATCCCGATGAACTGCCCCAAAATGAACCGTTAGATTTGGTGGTGGAATTGGACTTTAACACCTACGATCGGCGTTATGAAGTGCGTCTGATCGATTTTCGTTTACATCAACCCCAAGGGATTACCCCTAGCCAAACTAGTTCTAATTTAATTGACCGCCGTTCCCCCCATTGCCCAGACAATGGTCTTTCTCCCCAAGGTCATGTTCTCCGTACCTGTCCCAGTAGTTGGTCAGAATTACGCCGGGCTTACCAACACGCGATCGCCGCCCAACAACCCCTAGTGCTGGCCTATCATTTTCTACCCCAATGTCCCACTGCCTTAGTGGCCCAGTTAGAAGAACAATGGCATGGACGAAAAACAGCCGAACTTTCTCCCCTCAGCTTGCAAAAACAATGGGATTTTAGCCATGGCTTAGCTAGTCAAATTCTGATTCTGATCAAGGAGCACAGCCCAGCGTTAACCCCCGGCAGTGCCTGGCCGAAAGCTTTGGTCCGGCAAATTGAAACTTTAATTGCAGAAGAACAATTCCAAAAACAATATTTCAGCCAAGTGTCCCTCACCCCCGAACTTTTGGCCACCGTACCCGACAGCCCATAAAAATTATTTTGCCATGCTGTGAATTTAGTGTATAGTTGTTAACTGTCCGTTGAAGAAACAGACAAGGCTTGGTAGCTCAGTTGGTTAGAGCAGGGGACTCATAAGCCCAAGGTCGGCGGTTCAAATCCGCCCCGAGCCATTTTTATGTTGCAAACTTTAAGCCCAAAACCTTTAACCCGCTTGGTTTTCGGGATTATTACGCTTTGTAAATCTAAATAAACCTTCGGAAATGTTGGTAAATGTAAGTAAATGTGAGTATGATTTTAGTCCGTATTTAGTCCATGAGAATTGAGACGGCCAACGCTAAGTTAAAGACCGGGGGGGTTCACCTTCAACTGGAGGATCGGGGCGGTTGGTTGTCTGTCCGGGGAATGTTCCCTTTACGGGATGCCCCGGGGAAAAAACAGCAACGGATCGCCCTGGGGATTTCCACTACTCCGGGGGGAATTGACCGGGCCTTTGCCCTTTGCCTGGAAATTAGGGCGGCCCTGGATTGCGATCGCTTCCGTTGGGCTGACTGGCTCCCTGACCATGCCCCAGAAAAATCTACCTTTGGGGATTGGATCGAGGCTTTGGGGGCGGATTACTTAGCCAAGGGGGGCAAGCAAAAAACTTGGGAGAAGGAATATTTGGGGAAATGCTTTAACAAGGTGGATTGGGCGGCCCCGTTGGATGGGGAAGTGTTGAAAGAAATTGTCATCGCTTCCCCGGCGGATTCTCGCACCCGGCGGCGGTTAGTGGGGGCTTATGCTCAATTGCTCAAGTTTGCGGGGTTGCCTGATTGCGTTTCGGAATATCGGGGCAAGTATTCACCGCTGACCCCGGTTAACCCAAGGAATTTGCCCCCTGATTCCCTGCTATTGGATTTTTGGGCGGGGTTGGATGCTGACCCCTGGGGGACGGTGGCAGGGCTGATGATTGTCTATGGTCTGCGAAATTATGAATGTTTTTGCTGTGATCTAATTGACTACCCAACCCTATACGTTGACCGGGGCAAAACTGACCGGGAAAGGTTTGTTTTTCCTTTGTTACCCCAATGGGCGGAAAGGTTAGATCCATCCCTGCCTTTGCCCGATTGCCACGGAGACAATGAAGCTTTGGGAAGTCGCGTCACCCATGCCTTTAAGCGATTGGGGTTAACCGTTGCCCCCTACAATATCCGCCATTGTTGGGCGCGGCGGGCTTTTGAACAAGGTTTGGCCACCGACCTGGCCGCCGCCCTGATGGGCCATGGGGAGGAAGTACACAGAAAAACCTATCAGCGTTGGATCGAGAAACAATCCTTTTCTGATAGGTTCTATGGGAGTCTTAAGGGTTAGTTAGCCAGTAGCCTGGCCACAAATTCTGCCACAGTTCCCAAGACGGGGCTAAGAACAACAACAGAAGCGGCGGCGATGATAATAGTCCGTGATGTTTGCTCTTGTTTGTTGACTAGCTGGAAGAAGCGATCATCCCGGCGTTTGACTTCCTCAATTTGATCTAAACAAATATTGTCGTTGTTAATCATAAGGTTTATCTCCGAGTAAAGGGGGATTGCTCTGTTGATTATTTAGGGATTGGGAAAAAATCCAAACTTGACGATCGCGCTAATCATGACGGAAAAAATAATGCCAATCAAAGCCCAGATTTGGGCCCTTTGACTGCCTTTCAATTCCCTGACATCTTCTTTGATGTTGGCAACTTCTGTTTCTAGTCTTGGCAGTGCTTCTAGCTTTTGCTCTATTCGGTCTAGCCTTGCGTCAATCTTGGCTAGAACGTCTTTTAAGTCAGTTTCGATGGTAGGCATAGGGTTTGGCTCCTTTGGTGGGGGGACTAGCCCCCCTGGGTAAATTTTAAGCGGTCAGAATAGCTTTAACAATGACAAAGCGATCCATTTCATGGGGGGCAAATTCTTCTGCATAACTGGTTTGAGGATTCCATTGCCCCACATCGTCGCATTCAAACATGATGAAGTAACCATCATCGGTTTTTCCTCCACAACGCCAAAGGTTCCAATCTTCATCCTGATAAATGGCTGGGTCAGGATTTTCTAAAGGGATAAATTTCATGACAAAGCCCCCTGGGTTTCCAGGGGGGATTAGGTTTAATCGTTTAAGCGGTTACAGCGGCGGAAATGTCGTTTTGGTTGGCGATCATTGCATCTAGGTCGGTGTAAATTTCCCAACCTAGGGCAGTAATAATTTCTTGATCGGCTTGGACTAGCCAGGAAAAACGCCAGGGCACGATTTTTAGGTGCTTTTCAACGTTGACGTAGCCTTCTTTGTGAAGCTTGCGCTTGACCAGGTTATAGGTATCAAGGGCGAGATCGGAATGGGTAGCGATGGAAATGGTAATCATGGGAAAATTAGGTTAGTAAGTGAGTGGCCCCCTGGTTTGGGGGCTTTGTTTTGTTTACTGGATCATTTTGAGGAGTTGAGCCAATTTCTGTGGGTCAACGTCTTTCAAGACTTCATTCAAGTCAACCCCGTTAGGTTGCTCAACGGTCTTTGCCTCAGTGGTGATGGTGTCTGGCAATTCATCGATAATTGCCTTCAACCCTTCCTTGGTGATTTGACCGGATTCAAATAAGCGAGTAGCTTGAACCACTAGCTTTTTGGTGTTGTCATCAAACCGCTGTTCTTTCTCCCACTGATCCATCTTGCGAATAAAGTAATCAGCGGCTTCTACTCCGGCAATGCAGGCTCCCAATATTTCCATTGGGCTACCCTTTGGGGCACTGGAGAGCATTCCTAGAATGTCAGCGGCGTTGGCAATGCCATGACCTGGTCGTTTAGATGGGAACATCCTTTACTCCTGTATTTAGTTGGTTAGGTGCTATGGGTTATTAACCCATGAATCTAATATAACCCATAATTAACCCATTGCAATATGGGTTAAGGTTATTTTTATCCATGAATCACCCATGAGTCATAGATGATTGACTATGGGTTAAAACTATATGATTATGGGTTAAGATATGATTGCCCATAAACAACCCATAAGAAGATGGCTAAATACTCAAACACAATTTATTTTTCGCTTGATAAAGAAGCCAGGGAAAGGCTCGAAAGTTATTCTTCTGATGGTGAATCTTTAGGTCTAACAGCCAAGAGACTAATCCTTGACATAATTGGAGGCGATCGCCAATCATCCCCAATGTCCCCCGACCTAGACGATCGCCTATCGGAGCTATCAGATCGCCTAACCAGCCTTGAGAAAAGGCTCATTCTTACTGAGGACGGGGAAAAACGCGATCGCCTAGAGAAAATAGAAAAACATCTTGATTGGGCTAAGCGGGAAATTTTAGATCACCGGGAAAAATTAAAAGACCTTGAACATCAAGCCCATTGGGGAGGGGACAAGCCCCCAGAAACCACCATCATGATCCAGAAACAGCCATTGCCCCCAACCATGGAAATTATGCGTACCCATGAGGAAGCCGCCAACGATTGGGGAAAATCACTGGCGACCGTGAGGCGTTGGGCCAAAGACCCGGATAAGTGGCCCGAGGGGTGGTTATGGGATGGGGATAGAAATTTTTGGGTTAAGGAGGTTTAACCATATGGGCATTTTTCTAGTTACGCTTTTTTCCCTTTGGATCTTTATCGAGGCTCGGGCCTGGCATATCCGCACCTTGAACCGGCAAAGGCGATTGTTTGGGCAACCGGAAAAAACCCACCTTTCCGCCATCTGGTACAAAGACAGTATCCGGTTTTAATTTTCTCGACTGCTCAAAATCCCCATCACTACCAGATAGGCCAAGCCCAAACCCAGGGCAATTTGGAGGGAATAGGGGGCGGCCTGATACCTATACCACCGGGAAAAGGTTTCCAATGTTCTCAGAGCAAAGAGCATGGCCCAGTTCAGTCCCAAAAGGATCAGGTAAATGCATGCCACTACCCCCACTGTCTGGACAAATAGGTTACGTAACATTAGCTGGCTTTCCTCTCTGTAATTTCGGGGAACTCCATGATCACATCCTCCCAAGAAAGTCCCGCCTCATGGAGAAGTTTGGACAGAACCGCAAATTTGATCAGCCAATCTGGAGTCTCCAAACCTCGCTCAATGCTGGATAGACGGCCCCTTGATGTTTCTAGGCGGGCCGCCAATTGCTCTTGGCTTAATCCAATCCTTTGGCGAATAGATTTAATCACCTTGTTATTTACGGCTTGATTTTTCTCACCGTCCATCTTACTCTTAGATTGTACCGCCACGGTACATTCCTCCTTAGTTTGCTCTTTGGGGGATGTTAGCCAAAGGCAGTTAGGGTAAGTTTTCCACGCTCTCCCTATCTGCCCCACGGCTAGCAAAAACAGCACTTATTGCTAAGTGGATAATCCTATTTTATCCGTTCCGGCAAGGGTGTCTATAAACCACAACATTGAAACAATGGCCACCACCGGGACGCTAAGGGCAAGGTTATACGAGCGCATAAGTCAGTACCAAGACTTACACGATCAAGTTGTGGCTTTGCGACGGCTTACCAAGAGCTATCGCAACAGCAAATCAGAAGCTTTATTAAAACTAATTGAAATGAAGGAGGAGAAAATTGATCAGATTCTCGTACTTCTGGATGAATAGACACAAAAAAAGAGGGGGGACCACAACCCTCTCTTTTTGCAATTTAAGGAGCACAAAACGTTCTAACGAGATGACATCATGGTAGCACATATTAACGACTATCGCAACCGCCAAAGCCTTTCCCTGCCAGCGATTGAACCCTGCTCAATTGAAGCCGAAGAAGCCGTTTTAGGTAGTCTATTATTAGACCCATCTGCCTATTCAGTGGTGGAAAATATTTTGGGTGGGGAAATGTTTTACGTTTCCGCCCATGCCGAAATTTATCGGACAATTCAGCGTCTTAATAAGACTGGGGAACCAGCGGATCTGCTCCATGTTTCGTGCAGTTTGCAAGACAGAAATAAGCTGGATAGCGTGGGGGGAATGGTCAAGCTCACGCACTTGCTAAGCAGTACCATTTCCGCAGGCAATATAGACCGTTTTGCCAAGCTCATAATTGACAAATGGGCCCGCCGCCAAATGATTCATGCAGGGCGGGATCTGGCCGATATTAGCCGTGACCAAACTTGGGAAACTGATTCCCTCTTTGAATTTGTCGATCGCTTCTATGACCGGGTACGGAGCCTCAAGGAAGCCTTTGGAGCAGAAGACAAGCAGGCAATCGCCTATAACCGCCTAGTCGAGCAGATAAAACAAATTGAGCAGAATGAGCTAGACCCAGGGTTAAGAACCTACAAATTAGCCGAATTAGCCAGAAAAACAGGGACAAGCACCAAATTCTTGTCCGGTCTTTACCTGAAATACCTTTCCAGCTTTGAAATTGAGCCAAGCATGACCTTGTCCGAGATGAAGGCCAAATACGGAACCACCACTCAAGAGTGGATGCTTCACGGATTTGGCCCCGCTGGCTCCGTCGTCTTGCTCCATGCTCATGGTGGGGTAGGAAAAACAAGGCTTATTTACGATTGGATCTATGCCATGGCCACCGGCCAAGCCTGGGAAGGCCACCACGTCACCGCCGATCACCGACGGGTACTCATGGTACAGACCGACGAATCCCAGGGCGATACCTTGACGGCCCTCGATCAGCGGGGATTTACCGACGATATGCCCATTAAGATCATGACCCGTTGGACAGCAGATCACATGGCGGGGTTAAGGAAAGAAATCGAAGCATTCCGCCCCGAGGTCATCTTGATTGACAGCTTGACCAGCATCAACCGCAATTCAATGTTCAGCGAGAACGATACCGAGTACGCCCGCCCGGTGCTTGAGCTAAGGGATTTGGCCCAAGAATTTGGTTGCTTGATCTATTTGGTTCACCACTCCAATAGCCAAAATGGTAGCCGGGGAACCAAGGCGATCACCGCCAGCGTTTCTCACGTCTTCAGCCTGCACCGCCCATCAGAAGGGGCCAGCTCCACTAACCCCAATCGAATTTTGTGTGTGGATAAGAGTCGATGCCGTGCCCCTGGGGAATATGAATTGGTATTCAATCCAGAAACCGGCGGTTGGACATTCAACGGCGAGAAGGCCAGGGATGGGGAAACACCTTCTGACGATGGCAGTGGGCCGGTAAAAGAGCAGATCTTGGCCTTCCTAACAGAGAACCGCAATGTCAGGTATGAATCTTCCGAGCTAGTCGAGATTGTCGGGGGACATAAGGCAACTATCAACCGGGCCCTAAGCAGTCTTTCTAACGCAGGGTTGATCAGTCGGGCCAAGGTGGCCACTAACCAACGGGGTAAGCCCCCAACGGTTTATTGGGTGGCCTGGAATAAGGCGCATGAAGGAATAAGACGCACTCCAGAAAACGATGCGCCAAATTATGCGCCAAATTCTAAGCCAGACAGCGTAAGGGTTTCAGAGGTCGATGCGCCAAATTCGCAAAAAAAAGCAAATTTAGACGCGCCAAATTCCGAAAGTTTTTGCAAAACGAGTGCGCCAAATGCGCCAAATACCACGGGGCAAGGGTTTGAATTTGGCGCATCCCCCCAAAATGAATTAGACGCACCCCCCAAAATCACGATCAACGCTGATCCAAATCCCCCGGTCGGACATTTCAGCCAATCCCAACTGGAAGACATGATTTATTACGAGATGGATCGGTTGGGGTGGACTACCCCCCAAGTTCAGGCAGTGGCCCACCGGGTAGCGGGGAACTATATCGAGTCCCTTGACCCAGGGCAGATAATGAACGTGATTTATGCACTCAGGAAAGAGGATTAACCATGAAAAAACGTTATTACCTGCACGGCGATCAAGTTGAAGGCAATCCAGAAGAATTTTATTGTGCTTCCTGTGACCTCTTTGTCGATCGCCCCCATTTTGACCAGCACGACAACCAACCAAACCGATTAAACAACTTCCAAAAATATCTCAACACCTTAAAAAGCTGGAAAGTAATCAAAAAACGCACCAAAACCTACCAGCGACCGAAAAATCCACCAAATTTATTTGATTAGCTTGCCCATGACCAGGAAATATACCAAGCGAGTCTGGACATCCACCAATGAAGCGGCCCAAAAATTGGATCGCCATCCTAGTTGGTTTCGGGCCAGGATCAAATCCGGTACATTTAGGGTAGGTATCCACTACCGAAACACTAGCGATGGTGTTCGCCCCACTTATGAGTTCTGCTTAGATGAGATAGACAAGCTGTATGAGTAGATTTGCAGACCAGTTGCCCATAGTAACGGAGCCGACCCCAGGGAATTATCTGCTGGGGACGGACGAAAATGACCCCAAGGCATTGGTAAGGATTCCGGCTGAGGGGCTTGGGAATGGCGGCGGATCTACTGAATACACAATTTTTGATGAAACAGCCCTAGATGTTGATAGCAATGTTGCTCTATCAGCGGGATTATATTTGTATGCTGGGAATAGTCATGCAAATTTTGATTTATCGGGATTGAATGACGGAGATAGAATAGAAATTATTAATGCTACAAATTATAAGGTTTTCCTTTTTGGATTTAATAGCTGGATAAGACAAGGGACAAATATTTTGCCTATCAATCATGGGCTAATTCTGCAAAACGTGGGGATAATAGGGGTAAAATATGGTGAAAATTTGATTTTATTAAATGCTCTGCCTTCTAGTTTGGAGAGTGATTGGCGAATAGGGTTTATTCCCCCGCAAATTGAAAGAACTTATGTTAGCCCTGGGGATACAAATGGAATTATTTATTGGCTAGGGGCAACAAAATACAATGCGAGTTTTGTTTCTCCCCATATTAGGGGGGATATAACCGCCACTGCAAGTTCAATTCAGGACGGGGGACGTACCCCAGATAAAGCATTCACTAGGGGGAACAATGGGGGTAACGGTTGCTGGCATGGACAGGCAACTAATACTGGTTGGTTAAGAATCCAATTTAATAATAACAAAAAGGCAAGGGTAAATTCCTTTGAATTGTGGTCATCTGACTCCCATGCTCTGTCAAGTTTTATGGGAGCAAATTGTCTTTTTCAAGCATCAAATAATGGAACGGATTGGCAGACACTACTAACTTTTTTTCCCAATGTTGGGGCAGGGGCTAGGTATTTTAGTGGTGTTTTTGCTAACGATAATGTCTATAGTTATTATAGGTTTTATTCGCCTATCAATAACTATCATGTTATTGGAGACGTTGAACTTTATGGGGGCATGGAAATATGACTTGTTGTATAGGCAAGGCAAGAATCTATTATCAATCCCCCATTGGGTTTCAATTGAATTACAAATTGCCTGACGGAGACTGGGAAACTGTTACGGCTCAAGAACCCCTTGATTCAATTTGCGTACAAGAATTAGGACAACGCCCCGTTTTATATGATGTGACTTATCGGTCGCAAAATTCCATTGATTACAATGGAACCATTTTATATGGGGAAATAAACATAAGCACTTTTAGATCCTTGGGGCCAATTGGGACAATTCGGTATAGCGGCCCCAATAACTATACGGCAAACGGAGTTTCTGCATCTTGTTCTACTGGGGAAGGGGATCGCACCCTTGATATTTATAATGGGTCTTATCCTGGCAAGCTTGACACTGAGTTTATTAGCATAATCCCTGTTCTCCCAGATATTGTGGAGCCATATAAATTTATTGTTTATGGCTTGACCACACAAACCACATTTGTAAATATTGGAGGATTAGAAAAATGCCCTCAAGTTGAAAATTTGGGCTGTGTGATGGGGGAGGAAAATTATTATGACACCTTGCTCCCTAATCAAACTCCTGGTGGGCCAATTGAAAACTCTTGTTTTAAGAAAGTCCCCGCAGAAAATAATTGTTTTCATGTGGTATTAGAAACAAAATACAAACCTGACGCATTTTCGGATATTCCCCACGAAAAGCTACGGCCGCCAAAGATTGAAACTAGAAGCCAACTATATCTTTGTGGGTTGCCAGGTTGCCCCGCAGAATATCGAATTGTTTGCTGTCCCGAGGGAGAGTGTGAGCCGGAAAGATGCCCTCCAGATACGGATTGCTCCCTCGATTGTGGCGATTTTGTATGCTGTTACAAGAATGGCAAAGTAATAAAAACGGTTAGAAAATAATGGCTAAATGTCCTCCCCAAGGGCCACCCGGCCCCCGCGGCCCCGCTGGGCCAAAAGGTGAAAAAGGTGATCGCGGTTTGCCGGGAAAAGATGGTGGACTGGGAAACAAGGGAGATCGCGGGCCAAAAGGTGATCGTGGGGAGAAAGGGGACAAAGGCGATAAGGGAGAACGCGGCGAAAAAGGTGAGCGTGGCTCAGAAGGTAAGCAAGGGCCAAAAGGTGAGCGGGGGGAGAAAGGAGATAAAGGCGATCAAGGTCAACGGGGCCCGGAAGGGAAACAGGGGATACAAGGGCCACGGGGTTGGATGGGGAGAACAGGCCCCAAGGGAGACAAGGGCGATCGGGGTCTTAGGGGGTTGCCGGGAGCTAGAGGGCCAGCGGGGAAAGATGGCAAGCCAGGCCCAAAAGGCGATCAGGGGAAACCTGGGAAAGATGGCGGTGGGGGACTAACTATTCCCATCATCATTACCAAGATTGTCCCCACCCTGAAGGTTGAGTTAAAGCCCCAGATTGCTTTGGAAGTGGCCCTTCAGGTGAAGGCATATTTTGAGGCGAATCTAAATGTGATCGCCAATTTCATCTATGCCAAGCTGGAGGCTAATTTATTTGTCAGACTCCAAGCCAGTATTGAGGTTTGGTTACAGAACAATATCAATCTGTTTGTGGCGTTGATTTACGCCAAGCTGGAAGCCAATCTATATCTCAAGCTTGAGCCAAACATTAAGATTTACATTGACAATAATCCCCGCTTTCGTGGCCCCACTGGCTCTAGGGGTGAAAAGGGTGAGAAAGGGGACAAAGGAGACCGTGGAGAGCGGGGATTACCCGGACTGAAGGGAGATAAAGGTGAGAAGGGGGACAAGGGCGATCGGGGATTACCCGGACTGAAGGGAGATAAAGGTGAGAAGGGGGACAAGGGCGATCGCGGGGAACGCGGCTTGCCGGGGAAAGATGGTGAGAAAGGGGACAAAGGAGACCGTGGAGAGCGGGGATTACCCGGACTGAAGGGAGATAAAGGTGAGAAGGGGGACAAGGGCGATCGGGGATTACCCGGACTGAAGGGAGATAAAGGTGAGAAGGGGGACAAGGGCGATCGCGGGGAACGCGGCTTGCCGGGGAAAGATGGTGTGAAAGGGGACAAGGGCGATCGCGGGGAACGCGGTTTACCTGGCAAGGATGGTGTGAAAGGCGACCGTGGCGATCGGGGTGAGCGTGGTTTGCCTGGTCAAGATGGCACCAAAGGTGAGAAGGGGGACAAAGGCGATCGCGGTTTGCAGGGCTTACCGGGCAAAGATGGGCTAACAGACTTGACATTTACCCCCCGGTTATTCTGGAACCCAAATAACAATAGGTTAGAGCTAAGGCTCACCATCAATGGCACTACAAAAACCACTACCGTAACCATCCCCATGGAATGCGATTTTTCAGAATTAATCGAATATTTGGAAGATATTCAAGACAAAGTGACCATTACTCCAGACATTCAGACTGGGGAATGTAGGGATCCTTCTGAACCGGGGGACTGGTATCAATATCTTCCTGGCCCGGCGGCAACGGCGGGGGGATTAGAGGAAGCTTTTATCCTCCTATCGAATCAAATTAAGGAATTACACGAAACTGCTTGCCAGGGAGTACAACCCAAAGTCCCTGTCAAAGATTTGCCCCAGATTATCGAGTGTGTAACCAATGAAGAAACCGGGGATGTTCAAGTTCAAACCATGAGCCTGGGCGATATGGAATTAAGCCGGGGATTTGTCCCCCCTTGGGCTTGGGGAGTTGCCCGCGACGTTGTGGCCCCATGGGCGATCGACCAAGCTTTAAATTGGCTGGGGAACTGGTTAACTGAGCAGACCAAGATTAATCAAGAAATAATTTGCAAGCTTGAGGCTGGGGGAGACTGTAGCGTTCTACTCCCCGATCCGTCGGCGGTTTGGAACACCAAGGGCAGTTATCTTCTGTTTTTCTGGTATTTGGAAGGTCAGCCCAATTGGAAACACACCACACAACTAGCAGAACCCATAGAAGCCATTGCCAATCCCGGCGATCCTGCCTCCGTTTGGGCTACCTATTTTGCAGGGCTGGAAATCAAACTAGGCAATCAATGGGCACAAATTTATACAGCCGACAAACGACGGCGATCGCCCTTGTACAGGGGATGGTTTTGGGATAAGCAGGAAGCGGAAGATAAACTTTATCAAATTGCCGCCCTATCTAAAATTCCCATCAGGGAAATTAATAACCCTGTTTTTACTGATGTCAAAAATCATACGGTTCATTTGTCCAACCAAGGGCAAACCATGAAGCTACGCAAGGTTTGCATCGCTGTTAAAGCGGAAGATTCAGACCAAATAACCATTGTGAGGGGATATGAGCGCCCACAAGAGAACTAATGGGCAATGGGGAACTGCCCAACGTCATAGCGTTTTTGCCCTTTACCCCAGGGAATTTACTCCCAATCTTCCCCACTACGAAAAAATTCGCTTGCCTGAATACTGTCGGCTGAAAAATATCAGTCGAGACCAAGCGAAAACTTTAATTAACAAAAAATGGCTGGCTGTAACAAAGGTTCACGGTCGCCTATGGGTACATGAAGTCTGCCCCCAAGAAATAAGCCAATTCTTCGGGATTGTCCCGTAGACTCTTAAGACTCTAACTTTGGTTTTTCCTTGTTAGCCCTTGGAACGGTTGCCATGATTGAGCTAAATAAATCAACTCAATCGGAGAATTTTAATGGCTTTTCAGATTTTCCCTGTTGCAGGGGGTACAGCCGATTTTGACGGGCTTTTTATCCCTGTAGGTGATTTGTTAAATGGTGGTATTGAAGGGGCCAGCGAATTTGCTGATGCGGAACCGGCGGCCCTTAAACGCGATAAGGGGCTATTTGCCGTTTGTGAATTGATAACAGCGTATGTAGCAGGATTAGCCCCTGGAGTGGCATTAGGCATTTCCGCTAGCCGTCCCAATACTTCAACAGTTAACTATCAATACGGTTTGACCGTACAGCTATACGAAGTTTTAGGGGAAGGCTCCCCCTTAGCTCCCCTGCCTGTTCCCAGTGCCGGGGAAAATGCGGGCATTGGCGATTTTTCCATCGAAGACATTTTTCCCAATGCGGTTAAAGTGGCCGCTGCCGCTGATCCTGGTGGCTCTGGGATTTTGATTGAGTCTGCCAGCGTTGCAAATTTTGGCGGGGCTTCCCATGCCGCCCTTGATTTAACGGCTGACTCTCGGATGTATTTTGGGGCTTTGTTCCGATATATGGCCGCCAGTGCCGATCTGCCTTTGCGTACTGCCAGCATTCCCAGTGCCGTAACTGCAAAATCCGCCGCCGCCCCGGTGACTTTCTTCCCCACTGCGGCGATGACTGCGGCTACCAATCCCACCACGGACATTGCCGCCGCAGATTTACCCCGCACTGTCTTTGTCCAACAGTCGGGAAGTGTGACCTTTAACCTGATTGCGTCTCCCCCTGATCCAGTGATGGATCTCGAATTGAATAGCGTCACCATTTAGTCCTACTGGGTTGATGCTCCGCTTGTTTAACTTTATGCAGGGTTCAAAATATGTCTCGTTATGATCGCTCGCACATGATGGCCACCTATATCGATGATTTAGGTATTGAGCATAAAAATCAGGCCTTCAAAATTCAGGGGAACGCCCCTTTGCTATCCTCCTTGTACCAGCCCCGGACAGTAACCGTTTGCTCTAGCTCCCGACTGTTTAAATTTCGTCATTTGTTGGCCACTTTTGAAGATGGGCGGCAATTACAATACCCCGTCCCTGACCCTGGAATCGCCCTTTCAATGGCTCAGCAAATAGCTGGGGAAGGAGCAGCCTGTATTGACCTTGTAGGGGAAGAATGGGGGTTTATTCCGAAGCAAATTATTCCTGGGGACTATCGCAGTACTCCCTATTCTGGGTTGCCTCCCCGCAAAACTTACAAGTCCATCACTTTTGATTACACCCCCGCCGTGGTGGGGATTGAAGGACTCCGTTTGTCTACTCGAATACCCACTGACAATGGAGAATTAGAAGCTTGTCAGCGGCTCGGGTTAGATGGAGTGGAAGAAGGGGGTGGTATTTGTAATGCCGCTGGTTTGATTGAACCACGTCATTTGATCATCCAAGCCCGTGCGGTGGATGCCTTCAACGCGGCCGAATTTAGGGAAGGCAAGGTCATTCGTAAAGTGATTGTTTCTAGTCCTTTGGCAGTTGTGGCCACAGGCAACGCGGCCGCTGATTGCGCCGAATGTTTTGGCTACAAAGGCGAATCAATTCCCAATATCCAGTTGGTAGCTGGAACTGGTGGGGGTGGTGGAGAATAATGGCCCGCTACGTCGGTGACTATGAATCCGACAGTAGCAAACGGTTTCCCCGCGTTGCTTTATCTGTTGGATTTGTAGAAGTAACCAGGGGGGAGATCCAAGGCCCGTTTGAGGTTAGCTCTGAAGCCGACGATCGCCGTTATCTTCCTGGACTTTGGTTCAGTAACACCGAGAAAGCAAACCCAAGGCTAGGGACTTGCCGACTGCCCCATACTCCCCGGTATGCCTTGCTTTGGGTAACTAATACACTCTATTTACGGGTTCCAGTCTTTTGGCGGCCAGGGACGACACTGTATAACCAGTTTTTTATCGCCCTGGCGTTTGATTTTGAGAACAGTTTGGTTTCTTTGGGGCAACGGGGAGAGGTTGTTTCTAGTAATTGGCTAAGGGTTTACACAAAATGAGTGCAATTGAGCCAGCAAAAACCACTCGCACTTGGGAAAATCGGATCATGGTCTATGACCGCGATTTGTTGGGGCAAACAGTTAACGTCCGTGTGCGTTTTCTGGTAGGGAAAGAACCCCAAACGCCCCGCCCATCAGCATTAGAGGCACGATTATCTAATGAGGCAGGATGGAAAGCCCCCAGCCGGAATGGTTGGGAGCCACGGCAATTGTCGGCCTGCTTTGCCTTACCAGATAACCCCAATCAAGAAACTAATCGCACCGTGTATAACCCCTATCGCCCCGGTGATAGCGGGCACAATGCCTTAATTCGTCAAACCTTTGCCTGGCCAGGGGTCTTATCCCTGACCTACACCGGGGAAACCCTTAACAAGAAATATGAGGCTTTTGTATCACCATGATTACGGAATTAGTCATTAAACTGCGCCTGGAATCCCTACGTCCGCTGAATTCCAAAGTAGCTGAAGAATACATTTCTGACTTGCTCTTGGGAGAAGATGACAATTTTTTCGGTGGGGAAACCGGGCTTTACGCGATCGCCCTCCCTGATATTGATATTTCCTTGGAGGAAGTCTAGTGGAACTATCCGTTATCTATGACGGCGTTCTAGACCCTTCAGCCTTTAACCTGTCGGAAATGTTCAGAAATGCCCAATTTTTGTATTTTTCCGCCGGAAATAACTTTAACTATGAGTTAGAAATTGGGGTCAGTTTGGTTGTGTTTGCTCCCACCATTGGGGGCGGGGAACAGGCTAAATTAGCCGCTGACCTGGGGGTACTGAATTCCAACCAAATTATCCCTTTGACCAGAGAAGTAAGCGAGTCTGGCTTAGATTACCAGTTAGCTTTTGGGGTTGACACCTCCGTTCCCGGTTTCCGCGCCTACGTCTGGACTTCTGAAGTTACCCAGGAAGGATTAGCCGAGGCGATCGCCCAACTGCAAGAGAACGCCCTAGATATTCTGGAAAACCAAGCCACCCAATTGGCCACCCAATTGGCCATTGGAGCCAACCAAATAGCCCAAAACCAAGCCCTGGCTCTGATTGGTACTGGATTAATCCCCCTCACCGCCGGGGTAACTGCCCCTGTCCCCTTGATTTTGGAAGGCTCAAGCCTTCTGTTATTGCCAGGAATTTAACCATGAATCTAAACGTTTTTACCGTCCTAGAAACCGACCGGGCCGCCAGGGAATTAGGGCTGGATCTCTCCTATGCCGTTTGCATTGACATCGCAGAAGAAATTGTGCGTTCTCGCTTTCCTATCTGCGTCCGAGAACATTTGCAAAATTGGGAGCAACAATAATGCCTCAAGCTTATGAGCAAACTTCTTATCTAGCGGCCCCCTATAGCTTTGAAGCTGTTAAAAATTCCACAACGGAACAGCTTAGACCCTTGAGTGGGGTACAAAGTTTTTATCAGTTCACTGGTGCAGTAATGGATGCCAATGAAACGCTAGCTTGGACAATGCCCGCCGCTGTTTTGATTGAAAGTTTTTGGGTAGCTTACCCCGGTAGCCCTGGAGGGACAGTAACCGTTACTTTGTTCGATCCCTTGAATGTCCAAAACCAAACCTTGATCATCAACACCAACAATAACGGGGAAAAGTTTGATAACGCCTGGGCTTACAGTTTCTCCGCACCCTTTGCTATCCCCCAAGGTTGGTCGGTTCGGTTTAAACCTTCAGTGGACATTTCCTCTGTCATTGCTCTAGGGGAGCCTTGTTTATTTTTTGATAACCAGTTTGGTGTGAGGGTGACTTGATGACTATTAACGGAGATTACGGGTTTTTGTCCTCCTTTTTTGAAGGCGATCGCCCTTTGACCCTGGGGATTCTTCTCTATGTAGTTTGGCTTCTCCACAAGAGTGATCAGAGACAAACCAAAGCAATCAATTGGCTCAGAAAAACCCTAATTGGCTTACAAGTCCGAGTTAACAATTTAGAGAAGTTTAATGAACGATTACACCCCAATGAATGGAGGCATCCCCCTAATATTCCAGAAGTTCCCATTGATGATAATTTTAATTTTCTAGATGACAACGATGATTAAATTACTAGGCAATCACCAAATTTTAACCAGTAACAAGCAGGGCAAAGTCAGGCTTAACTTTCTGCCATTACTAGACTCCTTTTATACAAAACATGGGGAAAATGTTACCCATTTTTTATTCGCCCATTGGAACAAAATCTTAGAATTACCTGCTTACTATGACCCCATCACAGAAAGATATTTTGCGGCCCCGGAAAGTCAAATTCAGATTGTGGCAACGGATCACTTTTGGGAAGGGGTACAGCGGGTTGATGGCTCCCCCCTGCCCTCCAGTTGCTTGGTCTATCCCAATGCCACAGCGGAATGGATAGACAAAACCTTAGTAATTGATAGGGCTTGATATGGCTACCCTCAACACAATCCTAAGCATTGCCGCCGCTGAAATTGGGGTCACAGAATCCCCCAGAAATAGCAATCGTACCAAATATGGGGCTTGGTATGGCATGAATGGTCAGCCGTGGTGTGCCATGTTTGTTAGTTGGGTATTTGACCGGGCCGGCTCTCCCCTGCCTGTCATGCAACAGGGAGCGCCCAGCGGAGCCGCTTATTGTCCTTTTATTGAGCATTACGCTAAACGCCAGGGACGATGGTACAGCAAACCCCAACCTGGGGACTTGGCTCTGTTTCACTTTGGCAAGCGAGAAGCCATTCACATTGGCATTGTGGAAACAGTCATGATTGCCGGTCAATTTAACAGCATCGAGGGCAATACCAGTGCAACTAGCAATGACAACGGCGGGGCCGTCATGCGGCGATCGCGCAATGTGAGCCAATGCCGGGGATTTTACCGGCCGGTATTGACCCTGCCCAAAAAGGGGGTTGATGCCTATTACCGTCTAATCCGGTTGACTTCCCCCTATATGCGGGGGCATGACATTGCAGAATGGCAAAAACAGATTAATTGGTTTAAGTATGGGCTAGACGTTGACGGAGAATATGGCCCAAGATCCATGGGAGCCTGCAAAGCCTTTCAGCGTACTAGAGGCTTAGCAATTGACGGTGTTGTGGGGCCAATAACCTGGGCAGAAACCTTTAAAAAGCTTAATTAATATCTTCTATATTCAAGTTGATTTCTGGAGCTTCGGTAATAATTTGCAATTTGTAATCAGCGTAGTCATATAGTTGTCCATCAAACCGATAGATTAAACCAGATTCAGCAAAGCCCCCTGCCACGGAACCCAGCCCCGCCGTTGAAACCTTATCTAGCAGGGATTCCAAAAGGGCTAAGGGGGTTGTGCCCTCTAGCTCCAACTCAATTTGGGTGGGGGTGATGGTTAGCCAATTCACTTAAAAATACGCCCTTTATTTATATTAATTCTAACTAAATCAATTAACGCATTAAAAATATTTGAATTATTCTTAATTTCTTTCTTTAGCCAAGGGTTTACTGTCCCTATTTTGGCAAAATCAATATTGTCTACAAAAAACAATTTTCCATCCCCGAAACCTTCCACATAAAAATCCACGTGATAAACATTAGATTGGTCAGGGAACAATGCTTTAGCAATTTTCTTTGTAGTCTTGTTTGACCAAGTAAAGCCATATACAAAAGCTGAAACCTGTATTTCTCCTATGCCTTCAACAAATTTAGACAGCACTATTGGGGAAACGTTTTTCTTTGTCATGATTGAAGCAACTCACATTACAAAAGATTTGTTTCTGATACTTCATAAAAAGTTAATAACCACTTCCAATACAAAACGGATTCATCGCTAGACAATGCCTTTCTAACAAACCAGAAAGAAAAATTATCGTCTGAGCGGGGATTATAAAAAGCCAACGGGGAGCCATCAGAATCCCATAATTGCTCCCCGTCAGAGTCAAGTAAAGAGCCTTTAAACCATTGCTCAATCACCAAAAAAACAGCCGCTAAATTTGCCGCTGGGTCATTGTTTCCTGGGTCTAATCCCACCGCTGTTAGATTGGGCCTGGGGATGATTAACTTGCCATTAACAACGGTGGAACCTTCCCCAAATAGATCGCTAATTTCCATGGGCAAGATAGACCATGACAAAGGCTAAAAAGAGATAAGCACAAAACAGAAAGTAAGGATCAGCCACTACACCACCAAATCAGGGTCAAGATCGGCGGAAGTATCGGGAATATAGATCGCCACGTTGTAGTTAAAGCTGATCTGGTTTTCCCCGCCCCGTTGTTCAAACTGTTTAAAGGGGTCGCCCACAATCAAACCGTCTGTGGGGTCTGTGTTATCCGTTGATTGGTTTCCCCGCCAGTGGAGAAGAAGGGCGGCCGCTATCCTGTCGGCCCATTCATCAATATTTAAATCGGTGATCAATGCAGAGTCAGTAATCGTAGCTAGATCGTCAACATCAAAAGTTATGGTTTTGTCTGTTTCGTTAAACAGGGCTGACGTACCAAAGCGGTCGGTTAAAGTTTGGGCCATGGGAGAAAAAAAATCTTGGACTTTTCCAAGTAAATTTTAACCCCCTTGACAACGAATTTCCCCTATTTCTAGTCCGTATTTAGTCCATGAATTTTTAAGATAAGCTGGAATGCAGTCTGTATCTGGCTTTGAATTTTTAGCCCAGGGGACTCATAAGCCCAAGGTCGGCGGTTCAAATCCGCCCCGAGCCATTGTAAATTTAAGTACGTTTTTTCTACCTGATCGTTCTGGGATTGCGGAACTTTCGGGCTTTCTGAGTTGGCAAAGAATGGGGGAACAGAAGTGAAGCCTACTAATCCTTGATTTGGAAGGGAGTTTTTCCCATGGCAACTCCATGGAGTTCTAGTCCAACCCCACAACCCTAACGGTTGAGAACGGCGGGAATGATTATGGCTAGGGCTGAGGTAGCCAAAAGGCCAAAGGCAATATTGACAGTCTGCTGGGAAGCTTTCTGGTAAGTATCTAGTTTGCTGTCATAGATTTTAATTTCCGTCACTAGGTTAGTAAGAATCGTTTCAATTCGGTCTAAGCGTTGCCCCTGTTCATTCAAGCTATGTCTTTGAGCTTCAAGATCTTCGGAGATCTGCTCTAGGCGAATATTGTCGTTGTTAGTTATGGACTTTCCTTTGGCAGAGGGACTGGTACCCCTAGATTAATTGTAGTGGCAGCCCAGATTTCAGAAGAAGCTAAACCATACATGCTAAAGAGTGCCTTGAACATAACCGCGTCTTCAGACCATCACCCATTCCCTAACCTGAAGTGAAGATAATTGCTTTTTCCGTTGGAGAAACTATCAGGAATAAACTTTAAAAGTCACTAGAAGTTGACTGGTCACTTTTTACGAGAGGGTTTTGCACTAGTTGCCGGCATTGGTGACGGTACCCAGAATCAATAAACTGGCTCTGTATTGGTTGCCATTGGTCCCAATATCCCAGGCGATCGCCGTGGAAAATGGCATTCCATTGGGGACAGAGTTTTTTTAGATCCACATCAAGGTATTGCTCCACCATGGCCCTCAAGACGAAACTGTCCTGTAAGCTACCCAAAATTTCCTGGGTTATTTTCACCTTGGCTAACAATTCTTGATATTCCTGTCCGTAGTAGTCGCTGAATAACTCCATCTGGTAACGGATGCGTTTTGCTTGCTTGCGTAGATCGTGCAGAACTAGTTCTTCCCCATCCAATAGGATTTCAATGGCGGGCGGACTCAGGGAAATACAACGACGTTGTTGGGCCTGGGCCATGCCATCGGGATTGGGGACGATTTCCGTACCCACTAACCAACCGGGGTGAAGGAAAAATTCCGCCAGTTGAGGTAACAGTAAATCCGCTAAGACATCGGCGATCGCCAGGCTCCCTAGGACAGTAAGTTGGGGGCGGTCCAGCCAGTCTTGGCAGTGCTGTTTGAACCGGGCAAATTTTTCGTGGGTTAATAGCTTATAGGTTGCTTTGAAAGCGTGTTTCCGTTCCTTTTGTAGATATTTGAGAACTTTATTTAAATAACCCTGCTCGTTTTTGGGGAGATGGGGCAAATATTTACTAAGCAAAATTTCCTGCAAAACGTCATTGTCCCGCTGTACCCCCAGGCGTTTACCTATTTTCCCTACCCTTCCTTCTGTGAGCCCCTTGGGTAATTGCACTGCGGCCTCAAAACCGACGATCGCCGTCCGCAGTCGCCGCACCCCCACCCGTAATTGATGTAGATCCTCGGGGTCTTGATCCTTTAAAACCCTGGGGGCATATTTGAAAATTTTTTCAGTGTGTTTACCAAAAGCGAAAATTGCCAGCTTACCAAAAGTGTGTGCCGCTGTTTCCATGTCAGTCAATCACCCAAAATTCTCCGTTATATCCATCCTAGGATAGGAATTTGAGGATCCGACAAGGTTAGGATTAGGTTAAGAAACCTGGTGAAATAAAGGTTTCAACTGAAAGAAATTCTCGAAATGCTTTATTGCGTTCAAAATTATAGGGGAGAAAAATTAGTCCGCATCACCCGCAACTCCAAATCAAAGTCGATCGCCTCCTTGGCTTCTGATGTAATCACCAATTCATAGTACCCAGTTTGAGCAGTGGGGCCAGACCAGCGGTGAATGGCGGAGTTTTGCAAAATTATCTCCGGCCCAGTGGGGGGATAAAAAGAAAGACGGGTACTGGGGGGAGCATTCAACTCCAGGCTGAATTGTTCTGTGGGGGGGATGGTGATGGCATAGGCATAGCCCTTGCCTGGTTCCAGGGTGCCCCTGAGATTGAGTTGATCGGTACCCCCAAAACTGAGTCTTTGGTAATGGCTTTCATCCTCTAGGCTAGTCAAACTACCAAAGGCTATGGCATTCCACACCTGGGCTAGGGGGCGCTGTTCAAATTCCGGTTCCTCCAACGAAGTAAGACTGACCATGGGCAAATGGTGACGGAAGCGGGCATTGACCAAATCGTAAAAACTACGGCTACTGAGGCGCAATTGGTTCACCTGGGGAATCCAGCGTCGACGATCGCCAGAATTATTTTGAGCAAAATCCCGAATCGCATCCCGGTCCAAGCCCTCCAGAGCATCCAACACCGCAATGGTCATGGCCATTCGTTCTTCTGGGGTGCCTAGGGTCGGAAGTCCATCATTATTGTTGCCGGTATTGTTGGTATTAGCAGTTATTTCCCCGGGGTCAATGTTCAACTGAAAAGCTAAACCATCATCCACTAGGGCTTGGAACCTTTGGGGAGAAATGCCCAAATTAAGCCGGCGGGCCCGGATCTCATTTTTGATCTCCAAGTCCGTTTTTTGCGGTGCATCATCCCCTGGTTCGTCTGATTCCAAACTCTGCAAAATGGCCCGTTGTTGATCCCGGAGCCATAACTGTCCAGCCCCCCAACCCATGACCATGGCGATCGCCATCAATCCCAGCAAGATGAGCGATTTTTTCACCAGCCCCTTGAACCCATCGACTCGGACCATGGTTTTTACTGTGGTAGAAAAATGAAAAGGCCAGGAAGTTTGATTAGCCAAGGGTAGAGAGGCTTCCTCCGCTTCTCCGCCCCCCTTGGTTAGCGGCAAATTGTTTAAATTGTCTGCCAAAGTAGACAAATCCACCAGGGGAGGCCAGGACGAGCATTGCAATAGTAGTTGGCGAAATTCTGGACTAAGGGCAACGGAGGATAAAACTTCTTCCCCAGGGGCATTAGGATTAACGACCCCCGTCAGCAAGGCGATCGCCCCCAAGGCCAAGTTGTGCAAATCCCTCCGATCTTCCCCTGGGGCACCGCAATAATACTGACTATGGCTAAAATTCACCAACACCGGCAGGGCATCCACTCCCCGCCGCACCACATGTTCTAGGTTAATCTGACCATGGCAAATTTTTTGGCTATGGAGATAGCGCAACACCGGCAACAATTGACGGCACCATTGACGTACTTCCGATTCGGTAAAGGCCTTACCCTGACTGCGGCAGCCCTTGAGCAAATCCCAGTAGGATTGCCCTTCGATAAAATCTTGGACTAGGTAAAGCTCTGTCCCCAGGACAAAAAATTCTCGAAAATTAGCAATTTGGAGATGGTCGAGGGCGTAGAGTATTTCCGCCTGTTGCTTAAATAAATTGCCGGTTTTGTCCCCAGGGAAGGAGGTCACAACTGTAATGGTGCAAGGCTCATCGAAGCGATGGGTGTCGTGGGCGAGGTATTGTTGACCAGGGAAACTGGCACCTAAGTGGAGTTGGATCAGGTAACGGTCATCGAGGCGTTGGCCCAGGGACAGGGATAGGGTCATTGGGGGAAGGGGAAAAAGTTATCCGGCCAATGGCACATCCTAGCTTAATTTGATGGTACAGGTTTGGCTTTTTGCCACCATTGAAAACGAGGGGCAGGAAACTGACGGTCTAGCAATACGGTGAGGGGGGAAAGTAGAAATAGGGCCCAAAATAGGGCAGTGGGAAGGTAAAAGTAATATTGCAAAATTAAACTGACCATGGCGATCGCCGTGGACCAGATTAAACGAGCAGGGCGGCCATTGGGAATGGAGCGGGGATCGGTGAGCATGAACAGGGCAAATACCAATAGACTGCCATTTTCCAGGTGATGGAGACTAACTTCCGGAGGCCACCCCAACCAAGCGTTACGCAGTAAATCCAGCCCGGCATAGACCGCTAAAAACATTACCGATGTGTCCCACCGTCCCACTCTGCCCAACACCAACCCCCCAGCGGCCAAGAACATGGCCCCCAGCCAGAGAGTAGTACCCCATTGTCCCGGGGAAACCCAGGCATCCCCCGTCAGGGTCAAAGCGGCAATGATGCCAAAGTTGGCGGGATTAAACCAATGTTTGCCCCAGGCTTGCAACAGGAACTTACTGGCGATCGCCAAACTACTAGCCAGTATCAAAGTGGATAAATGGTTAGCCCGCAACAGCAAACAAAGGCCCAAACCCGTGATCAGAGCACTTTTCCAACCCTGATGTCCCAAAAAACTTTGCCATGTATGCAAGGAAAACCAACGGCCAAAATTACCCTGTTGATTGATGGTAAATAGGCATTGCACCACCAATGTTGTGGTCAAAATAATGGCGATCGCCAAAGGGGTCAAACTCCAGTCCCGTGCCAATATTCCCAAACTCAAAAAGCTACAGAGAAAAATAATCTGGTAATCCCGGGCATCACGGTGGGCAATGGTCATGGGGCACTCCTCGCAACGGCGACAAATTACGACCATTCTAGGCACAGAAGGCAAGGGCCATCGGGATTTGTAACGGTTTGTTATGATTCGCCGATTTTGTTAAGAAGTCCAACAAATGTCCCCATTCCTAACCAAACTTTAATGGCAGTTGCACACTATAGGAAAAGGCACACCATTAACGGAGCACCTCCCCATGGCTTTTAACACCACCAATCCTCTCATTCAGGTGGAAGACGACCGCACTGGTCTGAGCGTGGAAACCCTGAAGCGGGCCTTGGCCGATAACCTGTTTTATCTCCAGGGAAAATTTCCTGGCATTGCCACTAAGCATGATTGTTATATGGCCCTGGCCTACACCATCCGCGATCGCCTATTGCAAAGGTGGTTAAATACGGTGCAAACCTATCTCAACTGCGACAATCGGGTGGTGGCTTACCTGTCGGCGGAGTATCTTTTGGGGCCCCATCTAGGCAATAACCTAATCAATCTGGGACTGTGGGAGCCGGTTAAGCAGGCAGTGGAGGAGTCGGGGTTAAACCTAGAGGAGTTGATTGATATAGAAGAAGAGCCAGGTTTGGGTAACGGTGGTTTGGGTCGTTTGGCGGCCTGCTTTATGGATTCCCTCGCCACCCTGGAAATTCCGGCGATCGGCTACGGCATCCGCTACGAATTCGGCATTTTTGACCAGGAAATTGAAGACGGTTGGCAGGTGGAAATCACAGATAAATGGTTACAGTTGGGTAATCCCTGGGAAATTGCCCGCCCAGAGGCGGCTGTGTTGGTGAAACTAGGGGGTCACACAGAACCCTACACCGACCATCAAAGCAATTATCGAGTGCGGTGGGTTCCCAACAACTTAGTCAAAGGTATTCCCTACGACACCCCCATTTTGGGTTACCGAGTTAGTACCGCCAACAATTTGCGGCTCTGGAAGTCGGAAGCGGCGGAATCCTTCGATTTTCAGCGGTTCAACATGGGGGACTACTATGGCGCTGTGCAGGATAAAGTTACTTCCGAAAATCTCACCAAGGTGCTCTATCCCAACGATGAACAAATCCAGGGCAAAGAGTTGCGCCTGGCACAACAATACTTTTTTGTTTCCTGTTCCCTCCAGGATATGATCCGCATCCATCTATCAGACAATCCCACTCTGAAGAATTTTCACGAACATTTTGCGGTGCAAATGAATGACACTCACCCCTCCATTGCAGTGGCGGAATTGATGCGTCTTTTAGTAGATGAACACCACTATGAATGGCAACAGGCCTGGGGCATTACGGAGGCTACTTTGGGGTTTACCAACCACACTCTACTACCGGAGGCCCTGGAAAAATGGTCTTTGCCCCTATTTGGCCAAATGTTGCCTAGGCATTTAGAAATTATTTACGAAATTAATCAACGTTTCCTTGATCAAGTGCGGATTAAATATCCCAACGACGGCGATCGCCTGGCTCGATTGTCCATCATTGACGAAGCCGGGGAAAAGTCGGTGCGTATGGCCTATCTAGCCACAGTGGGTTCCCATGCCATTAATGGAGTGGCAGCGTTACATAGTGAACTGGTGAAAGAGACCATTTTGAAGGATTTTTATGAACTCTGGCCAGGAAAATTTAGCAACAAAACCAACGGAGTTACCCCCCGTCGTTGGATGGTGCTCAGTAATCCCCGCCTGAGTAATCTAATTTCTTCCCGCATTGGTGAGGGCTGGATCAAAAACCTGGATGAGTTGAAGCAACTAGAACCCTTCGCTGACCTAGCTGGATTCCGCCAAGATTGGCGACAGGTGAAACGGGAAGTTAAACAGGATTTAGCGCACTATATCAAGGCCCAGAGCGATTTAGTCGTCAATCCCGATTCCCTATTTGATGTGCAGGTAAAACGCATCCATGAATATAAACGGCAACATTTGAATATTCTCCATGTCGTCCATCTCTATTTGCAGATTAAAAATAATCCCGATCTCGATATCACTCCCCGCACCTTTATCTATGGTGGTAAGGCGGCCCCCAGTTATTTCACTGCCAAATTAATTATCAAGTTGATCAACTCCGTGGCCGATGTGGTGAACAATGACCCCACCATTGGCGATCGCCTGAAAGTTATCTTTTTGCCGGACTATAACGTTAAATTTGGTCAAAGGGTCTATCCCGCCGCCGATCTGTCGGAACAAATTTCCACCGCGGGGAAAGAAGCTTCCGGTACGGGGAATATGAAATTTTCCATGAATGGCGCTTTAACCATTGGCACTTTGGACGGAGCAAACATCGAAATTCGAGAAGAGGTGGGGGCAGAAAACTTTTTCCTCTTTGGCCTGACCACTCCAGAGGTGGAAAAAGCCCTGGTCGAAGGCTATCAACCCTGGCAGTATTACAATAACAACCCCAACCTTAAAGCCGTGGTGGATCTGATTAACAGTGGCTTTTTTTCCCACGGTGATACGGGACTATTTCGTCCTTTAATGGATTCCCTGTTGGGCAATGATCCTTATCTGGTTTTTGCCGATTTCCAGGCCTATGTGGACTGTCAAAACAAGGTGGGAGAAGCTTACAAAGATCAAGAAAACTGGGCTCGCATGGCAATTTTAAATGTAGCTCGCATGGGTAAATTTTCTTCGGATCGTACTATTCGGGAATATGCCGAAGACATCTGGGCTATCAAACCGGTGGTAATTGAATTGGAAGACCTCTGTCCCGATGGTCAATGTTTGTTAATTTCTTCTAATAAATAATTACCTAAAAATGCCTCCATTTCACTGCTGAAATACTCCCCTTAGTATCAGTTACATTTTGTTAACAGGGTGTTACCTTCCCCACAATCCTCGTTTATTTTCCAGATAAAGACAATTTTTATCACTGGATTGTGATCATTCCAGCATCACTATGGTTGATTCGATAATGGGAAAGCTGAGACGGCGGTTTTTGTGGGTGGGATTGAGCGTTTTATTGGTAATTTATCTGGGAATTTTTTCCCCCACTATTGCCCAAAGTCAACAATGGCGATCGCTCTCCAATGTGGTTTGGGGTAAGGATTTACCAGCTTTTAGCTATGCCTTTAACAAAACTCCCCTAGTGCTTTATGACGGCGGCACCACCAAACAGGTGGGCACCTATAATTTTCCTGTCAGTAAGGGTATGGCCGGGGTTTATATGAGCTTAGAACCGGGGGCTATTCGGGAATTACATTGGCACGCCAACGCCGCGGAATGGGCGTATGTGATGGAAGGCAGAACTCGCATTACCCTCACCAGTCCCGAAGGGAAAGTGGAAATTGCCGACGTGGATAAGGGAGGGCTTTGGTATTTTCCCCGGGGTTGGGGCCACAGTATTGAGGGCATTGGTCCCGGCACTGCGAAATTTTTGCTGGTGTTCAACGACGGCACCTTTTCCGAAGGGGCAACCTTTAGCGTTACCGATTGGCTTTCCCACACCCCGATCGCCTGGGTGGAAGAAAATTTAGGTTGGACAGCGGCCCAGGTGGCCCAATTGCCCAAAAAACAGGTTTATATTTCCTCCTACGGCCCAGCTTCTGGCTCCTTGGCTAGCGCGACTCCCCAGGGGCAAACGGCCAAAATTGAAGTGCCCCACACCCATAATCTCTTAGGGCAACAACCCTTAGTTTCCCTGGGCGGCAACGAATTGAGGTTAGCCAGCGCCAAGGAATTTCCCGGCAGTTTTAATATGACCGGCGCTTTAATTCATTTGGAACCAGGGGCCATGCGTCAACTCCATTGGCATCCCAATGCGGACGAGTGGCAATATATTCTCGATGGCGAAATGGATTTAACCGTTTTTGCTTCGGAAGGTAAAGCCAGTGTGAGTCGTCTGCAACAAGGGGATGTGGGTTACGTACCCAAGGGTTATGGCCATGCCCTCCGCAACAGTTCCAAAAAATCGTTGGATATTTTAGTGGTTTTCAATGATGGGGATTACCAGAGTATTGATCTAAGTAATTGGTTAGCCAGCAATCCTAGCTCGGTGTTAGGAAATACTTTCCAAATTTCACCAGAATTAACCAAACAATTACCAGTGCAAGACACAATTTTTTCTCTACCAACTCAACAATAATTACTTATAAATACCAAGGGAGAATAATGGCATGAAAATAGGAAGAATTATGGCTTATGCCCTAGTTATAATTATTTTTGTGCTGTTTTTTTCTCTGGTAACTCCAGTCAGCTCTAAAATCGTTCCCACTATCCCTTTGCCTAAGGTTTGTAATGCCAAATTATCTCCCCTTGCTATTAGTTGGCAGTTGCCGGCAGACGTGGAAGGGGAACTCAAGCAAAGTAATTTCAATATTGTGCAACGGGCAGTGGATACCTTTGCCTGGCAGGAATTTATTGCCCTTAATTGGCCTGCTATGGTCGGCGATCGGGGAGTTCCAGATAAAAATTTGGCTATCAACGCTCCAGGGCCGAGGGTGTGGGAAACCTGGAAAGAAACCAGTGAAGTTTATTTACCCAATGGAGTTGCACCAAAGCCATGGAATAGTAATGAACCCTTACCTAATGACTTAGTTGGTGACAGGGCAACCAAAATTCTCTTTCGCCAAAGTAAGGTTGATGAAGTGCTTAACGACGACTTTCAACCCACTAAAGCGGATGGGGCCCTGCCGGGAACTTTGACTGATCAGTGGGGCAACGTGGTGCGTTACGAAATTCGCATGAATAAGGTGTTGTTTGATTATGTGGTGGAAAATGAGCTTTATAACCCAGAACAACAGGCTCTTTTACCTAAAATCAATGCCCCCGATGGCTCTATTTTGATTAAGGCCGCTTGGCGGGAAATTAACCCAGAAGAATCCAGCCGCTTCCACACAGTGCCGGCCTATGTGCAGAATTTAACCACCAAGGAACATCAACTACGCCAGGTGGGTTTGGTGGGTTTCCACATTATGTATAAAACCCCCAGTGCACCCCAGTGGATTTGGTCCACCTATGAACAGGTGGACAATGTGCCTGGCTTAGAGCATGATTCTTCTAGCAATACAGCCTTTTCTTTCCATGGCGATCGGTGTGTCAATTGCCTAACTAATCAACAAACGGAACCTGGTATTCCCAACCAAGTTACCCGTAAAATCCCTATTCCCTCCGAAAATCCTGATTGCAGTCAACCCACTAAGGCGGTGGATAACATTGTTGAGCTCAATCGCCTTGTGCAACGAGGACTGGGGGATTCCGTTTGGGCCAACTATCAGTTAATCAATGCTCAATGGGCCATTCCCAAGCCGCCGACAGATAACAATCCCGACACCGTTTTTCGTGTTTTGCCGGCTCTGTTAGCCAATACCACTATGGAAACCTATATTCAGGAAACTTCTTCCTGTATGGGTTGTCATTCCATTGCTCGGAGCAGCAATGTGAAAAAATTTGCCTCGGCAGATTTTAGTTTTACCTTTGCCGATGCCCTCCCCACTCAAATTGATCCCCAAGTTGTTTCTCCCCCCAGCGAACCGATAACAACCTGGGATAATAGCCATTGGAATGGTATTCTGCGGGGCTATCAACTAGCCACCCAAACCTATGAGGAAATGCCGGAATTTGTGCCCACCGCCAAGCTCCATTGCGCCAGTTGTCATTTAAATGCCGGGGCTAATCCAAAAGCATCTTCCTGGTTTGGGATGATGAAGAAATATCAATATCCAGAAACTGATCATTTACAAAAAAGAATCAATCTTTGTTTTGAGCATAGTCTGAATGGAAAACCTCTGCCCATTACGGCCGATAACCCTGATTTCCAAGCTTTCATCACCTATATGCAGTGGTTGGATGAGCAGGCCCAGGTGCTGAACATAGACTTACCCAAAACGCCCTATCCTCCTATTGTCAAACTGGCGGGGAATGCAAAGCGGGGCCAGGCAATTTTTGAGCAGAAATGTGCTTTTTGTCATGGGGCGTCGGGGCAGGGCCGTTATGGCAGTGGCACCTATTATCGCCCGGCCCTATGGGGAGACCATTCTTTCAATCGCCAGGCAGGGATAGCAAGGATTGATACCCTAGCGGAATTTATCCATGGCAATATGCCCTACCAGTTTGATGGGGTTTTAACGGAGCAAGAAGCTTGGGATTTAGCCGCCTACATTGATGGTCAACCAAGACCAGATGGGCCACCATTCTCAGGGAATTAGTGGTTGCGGTTGTCTAAGTTGGGGAGACTAAACAAATGCAGTGCCGATCGCCTGGCAGGAAAAGCTCAACTTGGGGTTACAGTCTGATTGGTCAGACCACAGGTTAGTAAACGTAGACCGTACTCAATGCCTTCCACCACGGCTTGGTAGGAAGCTTCCAAAATATTGCCTGATACCCCCACCGTAGTCCAACGGCGATCGCCATTGCTGGATTCCACTAGTACGCGGGTTTTAGCCGAAGTGCCGGCCCCTCCATCCAAAATCCGTACTTTGTAATCAGTGAGGTGGAAATCGGCAATTTGGGGATAAAAACGGGTCAAGGCTTTCCTCAGAGCTTGGTCTAGGGCTGACACAGGGCCATTGCCTTCCGCCACTTCCAAAATATTTTGCCCATTGACGGTTACTTTTACCGTGGCCAAAGCATTACGGTAAGCAGGATTTTCCGCCGGGGTCAGCAGGTCACAATGTACCTGGAAGCCTTGCACTACAAATAGGGGTTGGCGATCGCCCATGGCCTGGCGCATTAGCAGTTCAAAGCTGGCCTCCGCTGCTTCAAATTGGTAACCTTGCTGTTCCAAGTCTTTCAAGGTTTCCAGAATGGTACGGCAAGCGGGATCTTGACGATCTAAGGCAATGCCGAATAACTCTGCTTTAGACAAAACATTGCTCAACCCGGCTTGTTCTGACACTACAATACGTCGCTCGTTGCCAACCAACTCCGGGGCAATATGCTCATAGGTGAAGGGATTACGTTGCACTGCCGAGACATGGATTCCCCCTTTATGGGCAAAGGCCGATCGCCCCACAAAAGGAGCATGGTCATCGGGGGCTAGGTTAACCATTTCACTGATCAAACGGCTGATGCTGGTGAGGTGGGCTAGCTGTTCCGGTTTGATGCAGTCGTAATGGAGTTTGAGTTGCAAATTCGGGATCAGGGTGCAGAGGTTAGCATTACCACAGCGCTCCCCGTAGCCATTGATGGTGCCTTGGACCATGGTGGCCCCGGCCTCCACCGCCAGGAGGGAATTGGCCACCGCCGTACCGCTGTCATTGTGGGCATGGATACCAAGTTGGGGTTGATGTTCAGACCGACCGTCTAGTCCTAAACCCTGGCGGACTTTGGTGGTAATTTCAGTAATTTGCACCGGTAAGGTGCCCCCATTGGTGTCGCACATCACTAACCATTCCGCCCCGGCCTGATGGGCAGTGGCTAAGGTGGCCAAGGCATAGTCAGGATTAGCTCGATAACCATCAAACCAGTGTTCCGCATCGTAAATTACCCGCCGCCCTTGACTGCGTAGATAGGCGGTCGTGTCGCTGATCATGGCCAAATTTTCCGCCAAGCTAGTTTGCAATCCCTCCAGCACATGCAGATCCCAGGACTTACCAAAAATGGTTACCCAGCGGGTTCCAGCAGAAAGGATTGCCTGGAGCATTTTGTCCGTTTCCACTGCTTTATGGGGCCGACGGGTGGAACAAAAAGCCACAATTTCCGCCTGTTCCAAAGGCTCTTCCTGTAACTGCCAAAAAAACTGCACATCCTTAGGATTAGCCCCAGGCCAACCCCCTTCAATAAAGGGAATGCCCAACTGGTCGAGGCGACGGGCAATGGTCAATTTGTCGGTCAAGGACAAAGAAATGCCTTCCCGCTGGGCTCCGTCTCGGAGGGTGGTGTCGTAGAGCCAAAGGGGATTGTTGCTAACGGTCATGGCAAATGGGGAAAAGAAAATGGACACCGAGCCTATCTGTCTTAATTTTAGGTCGGTTTTTTGACGCCATATGATCGCCGGAAAAAACTCTCAACATTCACTTGTCGTCATCAAGTTGGGTGATTTTTTCCAGACCTAGTAACAGAGCTGCCAAACTGCCCGCCACCCTAATTTGTCCAGAAAAAATCTGCTCCCGCACTACGGCGATCGGCATTAACACCACTTCAATTTCTTCCGTTACATCCCAGGCTTTTTTGCCTGTGGGAGCCACATCAGGGGCGAGAAAAAGATGGAGACGGGATTGATCTTTAACCGGATTGTCATAAATACAACCCAAACTAAGCAAACTGACAATCTGGTAACCGGTTTCTTCCTCTAGTTCCCTACGAATGGCGACGGTGGGGCTTTCCTGGTGAGGGAAAAAGGTACCGGCGGGTAGTTCCAGCAAAATTTCTTGCACCCCATGGCGATACTGCCGCACAAAAATAATTTCCTGCTGGGAAGTGACGGCCAAAACCATGACAATTTCCGGTCGCACGTTGACAAAGTAGTCATCAATCAAAGTCCCATTGGGCAATTGCACTGTATCCTGACGCACCCGACACCAGGGATTATCTAGCACCATACGACTGTGGCAAATATGCCATTTTTGCAAATTACTGGGGGGAAGATGCCACATGGCTCTGGATTATTTCACCGGCAAAGATTTAGACCTAGTCAATTTTAAGCTCGAACACCGTGCTTAACCAATCATTTTCTGTGTTTAAGGCGATCGCCTAACCAAGCTTAAATTTGCTGCAATGGGGGGAAAACTGACCAAAACGAAAACAGGGAAGCCGGAGCCTCCCTGAAAATTTATGAGAAAAGAGTTGTTAGGCCACTAGATTGACCTGGGGCAAACCTTAGTAGTCGAAGTCACCACCGGGGGCACCAGCAGGGGCTTTTTCTTTTTCAGGCTTGTCCACAACGATACATTCGGTGGTCAAGACCATGCCTGCGATGGAGGCCGCATTCTGCAGAGCAGAACGGGTTACTTTGGCAGGGTCAACGATACCGGCAGCCAGCATGTCCACATACTCCAAGGTGGCAGCATTGTAGCCAATGTTGAAGTCTTTTTCTTTGACCCGCTCGGAGATTACCGCACCGTTTTGACCGGCGTTTTCCGCAATCCGTTTTAGGGGAGCAGGCAAGGCCCGGGAGACGATCAAAGCACCGGTTAACTCTTCATCCTTGAGGTTGCCGTTGGCCCAGTCTTCCAATTGGGGGGCCAAGTGGGCCAGGGTGGTACCACCACCGGGGACAATGCCTTCTTCCACAGCAGCTTTGGTAGCGTTGATGGCATCTTCCAGACGGAGTTTGCGGTCTTTCATTTCGGTTTCCGTGGCGGCACCAACTTTGATTACCGCTACACCACCGGCCAATTTAGCCAAGCGCTCTTGGAGTTTCTCTTTGTCGTAGCTAGAATCGGTTTCTTCGATCTGGCGACGGATTTGCTCACAGCGGGATTTTACAGCGGCTTCGTTGCCTTCGGCCACAATGGTGGTGTTGTCTTTGGTGATGTTGATGCGACGGGCAGAACCGAGGCTATCCACAGTGGCGCTTTCCAGTTTCAGACCGGCATCTTCGCTGATTACTTGACCACCGGTGAGGGTAGCAATGTCTTCCAGCATTTGTTTACGGCGATCGCCAAAGCCGGGAGCTTTAACGGCGGCCACATTGAGCACACCCCGGAGACGGTTAACCACGAGGGTAGCGAGGGCTTCTTTTTCGATGTCTTCGGCAATGATTAACAAAGGCTTACCTTGGCGGGCCACTTGTTCGAGGATGGGCACCAAGTCCTGCACCAAGTTGATTTTTTTGTCGGTGATCAAAATGCGGGGATCTTCAAGAACCGCTTCCATCCGTTCAGCATCGGTGACGAAGTAGGGGGAAATATAGCCCTTATCGAAGCGCATCCCTTCGGTGATTTCCAACTCGGTGGTCATGGATTTGCCTTCTTCCAGGGAAATAACCCCTTCCTGGCCTACTTTATCCATGGCATTGGCAATCATTTGGCCAACTTCTTCATCGTTACCGGCGGAAATGGCTCCCACCTGGGCGATCGCCTTGGAATCTCCCACGGGCTGGGCATGCTCTTTGATCCGAGCAACAAGAAATTCAGTGGCTTTATCAATACCCCGCTTGAGGGAAATAGGGTTAGCACCGGCGGCCACATTCCGTAGACCTTCTTTGACAATGGCGTGGGCCAAAACCGTAGCAGTGGTGGTGCCGTCTCCAGCCACATCGTTAGTTTTAGAAGCAGCCTGACGAATCAAGGAAACCCCGGTGTTTTCCACATGGTCTTCCAGTTCAATTTCTTTGGCGATCGTGATGCCGTCATTGATAATTTGGGGGGAACCAAATTTTTTCTCAAGGACAACGTTACGACCTTTGGGGCCGAGGGTAACAGCCACAGCTTCCGCCAGAATGTCCATACCCCGTTCCAGGGCGCGGCGAGCTTCGTCGTTGTAGATGATGGATTTAGCCATAAAAGTAAAACCTCGTGGGCAGATTAATTGGGATAGATGAATGGGTAAAAATCCTGAAAGCCTTAGCAAAGGTCAGGATCAGTAAAAATTAATAGACTTAGGCAACGGAGGCCAAAATATCTTTTTCAGTTAACAGAACATAGTCGTCGCCACCAAGTTTGATGTCGGTGCCGGCATATTTGGAATAAAGGACTTTATCACCAACTTTAACTTCAACCGGGGAGTAGGTGCCGTCGTCGTTGCGTTTGCCGGGGCCAACTTGGACAACTTCACCAATTTGGGGTTTTTCTTTGGCGTTATCGGGCAACAAAATACCCCCAGCGGTTTTCTCTTCAGCGGGGCTTACTTTCACAAACACCCGATCGCCAAGGGGTTTCACAGTAGAAACATTAATGGTAATAGCGGCCATAGAAGTCATCCTCCAGATGATAGTCTTGCACGGTCAGTAGGGATTTTGGCGGGGGATTAGCACTCCCACCTCACGAGTGCTAATTTAGCTAAATTGATCGACCCAGTGCAACACCCCGGTGAGTGTGGTTTCCCGAACTGAGGACAAAAAATTGAGTTTTAATTAGAGTCAAGATTGTCGGGAGGCGATCGCCGCTTGCGTGCAGGACTGATCCTTATATTGACCGAACACTTTGTAATGCATATTACGTATGTATGCAGTTTGAGTATGATCCGCAAAAGGCCAAAAGTAATCGGCAAAAGCATGGCATTTTTGCAGAAGCTGAAATGGTCTTTTTTAATCCTCTTTAATCCTCTCACCATTCACGAGCTTGATCCTGATTCCACTACAGAAGAACGTTTTATCGCATTAGGGATGGGAAACACGGGCTCTATCTTGAGTTGTTGTTTATACATTGCGAGGAGAAATTATTTGCTTAATTTCAGCCCGACGTGCCACGAAACAGGAGACAAAAATCTATGAGACAGGAATATGATTTTTCCAAAGGAAAACGAGGCGCCATCATTCCATCCAACAGAAAAACCCGCATTACGATTTATCTCGATGATGATGTTTTGGATCATTTTCGAATAGATGCTGAGGCAAGGGGCATGGGCTATCAAACCTTGATTAATCAGGTGCTAAGACAATGTATGCAGTCTCCTGCCGAACAATCAATAACTGAAACTGATTTACGACGTATTCTGCGAGAAGAATTGTCAGAAATGAGATGATGGGGACAAGATCACCTTATCTGGCCCTCCCATGGTTTTGGGAAAGGATCGTCCATAAGGGCATCGGAGTTAACCATCCCCTGATCAAAAAATATTTCACTTAGGACTTTGGAAACTCCTCGGGGAAACGAACAATATCATCATCCCCCAAATATTCACCGTTTTGCACCTCAATCATCACCAAGTCAATTACCCCGGGATTTTCCACCCGATGGGGGGTATTCATCGGCACATAGGTTGACTCCTTTTGGTTCAATAATTTCTCCTCGCCGTTACAGGTCACCTTGGCCGTGCCCGACACCACCACCCAATGTTCACTACGGTGGTAATGCATCTGGGTGCTCATATGTTGCCCCGGTTTGACCACAATACGGTTAATGCGATAGCGGGGGCCCTCTTCCAACATGGTGACCATGCCCCAGGGGGGAGTACGGGTCGTTTCGGGATGGGGCATGGGGGCAGGACTGGGGGCTTCAGGGGAATCATTCATGGTGGACAACATCAAGCCAAACGGTGAAAAAGACCACGGACTTGCCTCAATTCTAAACTGCCACGGAATTTGCCGAGCAATCAAACAAGCAACAAAAAAGCCCCGATCGCCAAGGTCAGAGCTTTTAGACATTTGGGGTAGGAATTGCAGCAAAGATCAAAAAAACGAAAACAGCTGCAACAAAATTCTTGCTTAGTGATTACTGGGCCAAACGACTAGTCTCATAGCCCCAAGTGGGAAAAGAATCAGCACCACTGCTGGCGGGGGCATCATTGGATTCCTGACTGCGGCCGGCCAGGGAACTCACCTTCACACAGTTGGGGGTGAACAGAAAAATGCTCTCACCAATCCGTTCTTGGTGGCCATCCATGGCAAAAGTACCACCGGCAACAAAATCCACCGCCCGTTGGGCCTCATCGGGGTCCATTACATTCAGATTTAACACCACCGACTTCCGTTCCCGTAGGGTTTGAATCACCTGGGGCATTTCATCGAAGGAATGGGGTTCGACGACGACCACCTCTGCCACACTGTTGTTGATGCCGGGCATACCAATCACGTTATTTCTTACTCCTGTACCAATAGGGGTGTCATTATTTAAGCTTAAAGGTTCCCGACTAATGCGGGGGAGAGGGGCAACTTCTTCTGCGGGCGGTGGGGCCGTGGTCACCGCTTGGGGCAACTCCATTTCTTCATCGTAATCTTCTTCGTACTCATCATGTTCACTGATGCCGACGAAGTCTTTTAACTTGGTCAAAATCATAGTTTACCGTCCGTATTTCCTGGGTAAAGTGAAAGGGGTTAATGGGATGAACCAGCCTCGTAACCAAGACTAGGAAAGACATTGACCTAGGCCATGGCAAACGGCATCAACCGCAGATATGCTTGGTAGATTGGGCTGCTCATCGGGTCAGGGAGGAAAGGAGCGGCAACTCAGTGGCGAGGAGCTACTAAGGTCAGGCCCTTTCTTTTTCAGTCAATAATGACTGAGTTCCAGTTTTCCTACCCCTGTCGTGACAATTTACCAAAATGTTCCTAACTTTTGTAGTTTTTTGCCGGTATTTTACCGAGAATTTTTTGATTTTCCCCTGACAGAGGCCGAACCAGTAACCAAGGGCAGAAATCTAGGCAATGGGCAAAGATACCTTTAATTACTAGCACGAACTGGGCAAAAAATTAGCGTAAAAAGAGACGATAAACCGGATTGTCACTCTCATCCCAATGGCGATAACCTAAATTAGCTAAAAATTGTTGCCACTGTTCTGTTTCTGCTGGGGGAACCTGCATACCGACGATAATTCTGCCGTAGTCAGCCCCATGGTTGCGGTAATGGAACAAACTAATATTCCAGGCGGGATTCATACAACCCAGAAATTTCATTAATGCCCCCGGCCGCTCAGGAAATTCAAACCGGTACAGTAATTCTCGCTGGTTCTCTGATTGGGTCACCTGGGGAGGGCGGCCTCCCACCATATGACGCAAGTGGAGTTTAGTCAGTTCATCATCGGTTAAATCTAGGGTTTTAAATCCTTGGCGGGTGAAATTGGCCGCCAACTGGGAAGCATCACTACGGTTTTGTACCTGAATACCAACAAAAATATGGGCATCGGGGCCTTCCGCAATGCGGTAACTAAATTCGGTAATGTTATGCTTGCCTAACCCTTCGCAAAATTTTCTCAAACTGCCCCTTTGTTCGGGAATGGTCACCGCAAAAATGGCCTCCCGCTGTTCCCCATATTCGGCCCTTTCCGCCACAAATCTCAAGCGGTCAAAGTTCATGTTGGCCCCACAGGCGATCGCCACTAGGGTTTGTTGCTGACAGTTTTCTCTTTGCACATATTGTTTAAGCCCTGCAATGGCCAAGGCTCCGGCCGGCTCCAAAATTGAGCGGGTATCTTCAAAACAATCTTTAATAGCCGCACAGGTGTCATCAGTATCCACCACCAAAATTTCATCCACATACTGCTGACAGAGGGGAAAAGTTAAATCCCCCACTTCCCGCACCGCCACACCGTCGGCAAAAAGTCCCACTTGGTCTAGTTTGATCCGTTTCCCCGCCGCCAGGGATTGGCGCATGGCATCGGCATCCTTGGGCTCCACACCAATAATTTTAATTTCTGGATAGAGCCGTTTAACATAGGCCGCCACCCCAGCAATCAGCCCCCCCCCGCCGATCGCCACAAAAATTGCATCAATGGGCTGTTGATACTGACGTAAAATTTCCATGCCAATGGTGCCCTGGCCGGCAATCACATCGGGATCATTGAAGGGATGAATAAAGGTTAAGCCTTTTTCCTGTTCCAACTGCCGCGCGTGGCCATAGGCATCGTCATAGGTTTCTCCATAGAGCACCACCACACCTCCCCGAGCTTTAACCGCTTCCACTTTTACCTGGGGAGTGGTTTCCGGCATCACAATAATAGCCCTGGTGCCCAACTTAGAAGCCCCTAGGGCCACCCCCTGGGCATGGTTACCCGCCGAAGCCGCAATTACTCCTTTTTCTAATAATTCCGGGGATAACTGGGCCATTTTGTTATAGGCCCCCCGCAACTTAAAGGAAAACACTGGCTGTAGGTCTTCCCGCTTAAAGTAAACTCGATTACCCAGCCGCTTGGATAAATTGGCAGCCAAATCCAACGGAGATTCGAGCGCCACATCATAAACCCGGGCCTTAAGAATTCTTTCGAGGTAATCGGTGGTCATGGAAAAGGAGAGCAAAAACAGTAGTGGCTAAAATCACCCTTTCCAGTTTCCCATTCTTTGGCAGAGGCCTGTACCAAGCTAAGTCCCAGGGACTTTCCCTAATTCCTAGTTGGTTAATTCAATTGCTGTTTCAAATCCGCTAGGGCGGCCCAACGGCGATCAAAGCCATTGTCTGGGCCGTCATCAGGGACCTGGGGGGCTTGGCAATCTTTCCCACATAAATTTTTCAGGGGCAGAGCTAAATTAAATTGCTCATATAACCAGGTTTCCACATCAAAGTGACCATCAGGGGGCAACACTTCCGACAAATCATCCCAACTTAGTTCCCGTTCTGAGACTGGCAGTGTATTTTCTCCTTGGTTATCCAACCAGAGTATTTCCTTGGTGTCTAATGCCAAGCGTTGGTTATAGCTTTGGGCACAGCGGTCACAGTGGAGGGTAACAATGGTTTCAGCATTGGCTGTCACTTCCAAAAAGGTTCCCCCGTGGCGCACCGTCACTTCCCCCCGCACTGGAGTTAAGGTTGTTAGATTGGCGATCGCCTGGTCAACAGACAAGACCTGAGTAGACCGGGGCTGTTTGAGTAGATGGGGGAGATAAAGAGGCTGTATAACCATGGCAAAAATCGGCAAATACTATCAGCCAACAACACAACAATAGCCCGGGAAGACCTCTGGCATTTCAAGAACTGAGGGTATCCTTTTCTTCCACCACTTCAGCCTGGAGTTTTTCCCGCTCCTCTGGGGTCATATTGGCCCAACGGAGTTCGATCATTTTATCTTCATACTCTTTAATCTGTTGGTGGTAGGTCATGTCGTGGGTAAATACCCTAGTGACATAGGAAAGCAACCAAATCAGTAGGCCACCCACCAGCACCGCTTGGGTCCAAATGCCGGCCTGCTGAGCTTCGATGCCAAAGCCCTGTAATCCAGCGTAAACAACTCCGCCCAGGAGGAAAAAACCCAAGGCAATGGCCAAAGCATCAATGCGTCGCATGGTGGTTCTCCCTGGGATGATGAATGGTGATAAGGGTTAAAAAACAACAAGAGAACCGGGTCTGGAGCATGGCCGACCCAGTTACAATCTCAATAAAAGCAAGATTTAGGCAGTCTGAGTCCGACGGCGGGGGCGCAGATTCAGCACCGGACTGAGTACCAATAGCCCAGGGAAGAAGAGAAACACCAGAAAATACATGGCCAGTCTTTCGATGGAACTAGCTACGTACCAACGCTTTTGTAGGTACCAATATAGTAAAGCAGGAAAAACCAGTAGATAGGATAGGCTTAGGCCTAGGTAAATTATCGCCAATAAACCGGTTTCGGAAAGTAACAAACCTAATAAATCTTCCATAATCCTGGCGGGGGTTGGGGTTATGGGGCAATGGCCCAGTAAAACTTTAACTTAATTTCGCAAAATCAGGGTGTTCACCAAGTCCCTAACGCCTTCGTTGCCTATTATCCCACTGTTTTTTGAGGTCATACCAAAACCTTTTCAGTCTTAAGTCGAGGGAAAAACCGCGCCGACTGCTCAACACTACTGTGCCGGCAACACGGTCATGGAACGCTTGGCCAAGGCCATCCTCGGCGATCGCCCAGATCAAATCGCCAAACAGAGGCGACACCAACAGTAAAAAACTTACCCCATTGGCAAAGTTAATATTTAAGCCCACCATGGCTAGGTAAGAAGCGGCGCCCAAAATGCCTTCCCGTTGGCTCAACTCCAAAATACCTGGTAAACGCTTCATCTTCAGGTGCACCACCCTGGTGTCGAAGGCCCAGCCCCCCAAGCTTTGCCCCTGGTTAGCAGACACCAAAATCACCCTCAGGGCAAACCAACCAGCGATAAAAATTAGTAGCTGCACCAAACCTGCGGCCAGACTGCTGAACAACCAAATTATGACAAAATCCAACAGGTAGCCATAGCCTCGCCGTTCCAATGGGGCCAGGGGTAAGCGGCGATCGCGGCGCTGGTCGTCGTCATACATAATCAAGCTTTGCTCGGGGGGTAAGGGACAATCTTTCATGGAACCACTGGCCATTGCCGTCTATTTTAAATGTCAAAAGAGGACTCCCGTTAGAGCCGACAAATTTAGTATGTATAGATTGTAAACCCCGCTCCTAACAGAGCTGAGAAGGTTACAATGGGAAAAGTAAAGAAATGTAACAAATATTTTTCCCATTGCCCATGGTTACTTCCCCCACCACCAGTTCCCCCTCACAGCGATCCTACAGTCCCCAGGATTGGCTGAAGGGTTACCAATCCCAGCCCCAGGAATGGGATTACTGGATCGAGGATGTGGAAGGCACCGTACCTCCAGATCTCCAGGGCACCCTATATCGCAATGGCCCCGGACTGTTGGAAATTGGCGATCGCCCTTTGAAGCATCCCTTTGATGGGGACGGCATGGTAACGGCTTTTAAATTTCCTGGAGATGGGCGGGTACATTTCCAAAATCGATTTGTGCGCACCCAGGGCTATGTGGAAGAGCAAGCGGCGGGCAAAATGATCTACCGGGGAGTCTTTGGCTCCCAACCGGCGGGGGGCTGGCTCAAAAATATTTTTGATTTACGGCTAAAAAACATTGCCAACACCAACATTACTTACTGGGGCGATCGCCTCTTGGCCCTGTGGGAAGGGGGACAACCCCATCGCTTAGAACCATCAAATTTAGCAACCATTGGCTTAGACGATTTGGGCGGCATCCTGGCGGAAGGGCAACCCCTGTCGGCCCATCCCCGCATTGATCCAGCCTCTATTTTTGATGGGGGCCAACCCTGCTACGTCACCTTTTCGATCAAATCCGGCCTAAGCAGTACCCTAACTCTGCTGGAACTAGACCCCCAAGGCAAACTATTACGACAAAAAACCGACACCTTTCCTGGTTTTGCCTTTATCCACGACTTTGCCATCACCCCCCATTACGCCATCTTTTTGCAAAATAATGTGACCTTCAACGCTTTGCCCTACGTTTTGGGTTGGCGGGGAGCGGGGGAATGTGTGCAATTCCATCCGGAAAAAACGGCCCAAATCATTTTGGTGCCCAGGGGCGACGGGGAAATTCAAAGAATCCCAGTGCAGGCAGGTTTTGTTTTCCACCATGCCAATGCCTTTGAGCAGGCTGGCAAGATAGTCCTCGATTCCATTTGTTACAATTCCCTGCCCCAGGTCGGCGCCGATGTGGATTTTCGTAGTACGGATTTTGACAACTTAGATCCCGGACAACTGTGGCGTTTCACCATTGATCCGGAAACAGCGACAGTGGAAAAACAGTTAATGGTTAGTCGTTGTTGCGAGTTTCCCGTTGTCCATCCCCAGCAAGTTGGCAGGGCATATCGCTATGTTTACATGGGAGCCGCCCACCATAGCACCGGCAATGCGCCCCTCCAGGCCATTCTTAAAGTTGACCTAGATTCCGGTACTGAAACTCTGCGTTCCTTTGCTCCCCATGGTTTTGCGGGGGAACCAATTTTTGTCCCCCGACCCCAAGGCGTGGCTGAGGATGACGGTTGGTTGCTCTGTCTGATTTATAATGCTGATTTGCACCGTTCCCAGTTGGTGATCCTCCATGCCCAAAACATCACTGCTCCGGCGATCGTCACATTGACGTTAAAACATCACATTCCCTATCCCCTCCATGGTTCCTGGGCAAAGGCGTGAACTACTCATTTCCGCTAACGCTGAGAAATGAGCTTCCTACCCAAAGAACTGCTTTCTACCCCGAAGAATATTAATTTTTGGACTTGGTTCAACTAAGGGTGGTATGGGCCACAAAGGTTTGTTGGCCGAGCTAATCAGCTATAAATTGATTTTATTTTGCTCAATTTGCTCAAGAAGATGGCTAGAGCATGGCCACTATGCCACTACCAACGATCAAATTCATAGTAAATATTGCCCAAGGTTTCGTAGGTAATGCCAGGCAGTTGACGTAATTTGCCGTCCAGATAATCCATCGCCTCATCCTTGGTCATATTAGTGCGTTGCATAAAAGTCAGTACACTAACTTTGCCCTGGCTTTGTTTGACTAATTTTTCAAAAATCACCTCTACCTCCTTTTTTAAATTCCGCAGGTAAATATAGATGGTGAAAGCGTAAGCAAAGGAAAAAATTAGTCCCAAAACATGAAATAGGGGCAGTCTAAACAGGGAGTCGGCAAAAACAAATTCAAAAATGGCGAAAAAACCGAGGGTAGAGAAAAACACCGGCGTTGAACCGATGCGTTCCTGTTCTGTTCGCGATTTCAGGCTGACTAAACGGTAAACGTAAAAAATGGCTGTTAAGAATAAATAAAAAAGCCAGTCCATAAATACTCACCAGTTCACTGGCGACTCACCACAGGTTAACGGGCCAGAGGAAAATGCAGTCTACCAGCACCATTCTAGAATCTTACTTTCAAAATTAGGCCATTATTAGTATTCAACCGCCCCCCAAAATAAATAGGCTTAATAAAGTTCCACTATTCCATAAACTGTGAAGAATCATGGAGGATAAAAGATTGCGGGAACGACTGTAAACCAGTCCGAGAACGGAGCCCAAGACGAATAGAGGCAAAATTTCCGACACATTCAAATGGGCAATGGCAAACAATAAACTACTGAGAATAATCGCCACACTAACGGGGAAGTAACGGGTTAGGGCCGGTAGGAGAAAGCCTCGGAAGATAATTTCCTCAAACACCGGCGCTAAAATGGCGGCGGTAAAAAAGAAAATCCCAAGCACCAACCAATTTTGGGAGTCCAGAGCAAGGGAAAGCAGGGGATTACTGCCCCCTTGACCCTGCCAAATTTCCTGATTTATTAGGGATACCAACACCACCAAAGGCAATGCCACCAGATACCCTCCCAAGCCCCAGAGTATCGCCCCTAGGTTAGGACGCAGGGTAAACCAGCCGTCGGGCAGAGGACGAAAATCTTTTAGGGAGAGGAATAACACCCCCAAACCCACTGTGGCGATCGCCCCATAGGTGGCTAATACGTAAAAAGCTTTACCCAACAACGATAAATCTGCCATGGGCAGAGGTAACACCCCCACCACCAAGGGCAAAACAATCTGACTGGGGAAAAAGAAACCCACCACCAACACCTGCCAAGTGGTTTCCCAATTCCAGGGAGTGTCCCATTTGGTTTTGGCATTAGTAGCCAGAATCGTCTTCTCCCGACCCAGAGCCCACTGTAGTAAAAGTCCAACTATTAGTAAAACGCCTATGCCTCCTCCCAGCAAAGGCAAACTGTTCAGTAAGGCTAATTTCACCAATGCCCGCTGGCTGGCCCTTTCTACTTCTGTTTGCAATGCTCCACAGGCGGGGGTATCACAGACCTGATCGGGCCTTTCAATATTGCCCTGGCGACGGTAAAGCCGGGTTAACCCTTGCCAACGAAACCACCCCTTTAATTGATCATTAATCACCGCTTCCGCATTAGGGGGTATGGGCTGGGATTGTTCTAGGGCAATTAACACTGTGGCGATTTTTTGCTGATTTTGCCCACCGTTGCCCACCACAGATTCCCAGGTACCCAGGGCTTGTTCCGGCTGATTTTCGGCGTATTGCAACAATCCTAAATTAATTTGGAGTTGGTTGAGGGTCTTTTGATTTTTGGCAATGACCGCTTGGATCGGGGTCGGATCGCTATTGGGACTGGCTTCCAACACTGCTTGTTGCGTTTTGAGACGGTCCAGATGGTCAACCAACTCCTGGACTGCCATTTCGTACTGTTTTAACCCCCCCTGTTGGGGCTGACTTTCCAAGAGGGCTTTTTGCAGGGTTGCCCCCCATGTGCCCGATTCCTCGTTCCCCTGCCAAGCCGAAGCTTGCAATAACAGATTGGTTTGGGAAAGCTGTAGCTGGGACTGTACTTGGGGCTCCTCTAAACTTCCCACGAGAGAAAGCAAAAAGGGCACCAGGGAAATAACCGTCAACAGGGCGAGGATAATTCGCTTCATCAAAAAAACTGGGTCTAAAACCCCGTCCTTGGCTTAGGGACGGCTATGTTAATCAAAGTAGCATAACCCATCGTCATCTTTGGGCCCGGGCGGTGATTCCGTTCGGAGGGCATGGCTTTTGTAGTACAATGACAGTTAAAATCCAACGATTATGCGTCCAACTTTTGTCCTTGCTTCTGCCTCCCCTGCCCGCAAGCGTTTACTAGAAATGGCCGGCATCGTCCCTCTGGTGGCCGTGAGTCATTTCGACGAATCTTCCTTAACCGCTGACAACACAGTGGCCTTGGTGGAAGCCCTGGCCAAAGCTAAAGCAGAGACGGTGGCCAGCAAATTTGCCGATGCCCTCATCCTTGGCTGTGATTCCCTCCTATTGGTCAATGGTCAAACCTACGGCAAACCAGAGTCCCCGGCCGTGGCGATCGCCCGTTGGCAAACCATGCGGGGTCAGGTGGGGGAATTGTATACGGGCCATGCTCTGATTGACCGCACCCAAAACCGTTGCCTCTGCCAAACGGGGTTAACCAAAGTTCATTTTGCGGATGTGGACGACGACACCATCCAAGCTTACGTGGACAGTGGGGAACCTCTCCAATGTGCTGGGGCGTTTGCCCTGGAAGGCAAAGGGGGAATGTTGATTAATAAACTGGACGGGTGTTCTAGTAACGTGATTGGCCTAAGTTTGCCCATTTTGAGGTCATTGTTGCAACGGTTGGGCTACTCCTTGGCTGACTTTTGGCAAAGTTCAACTAAGAAAGTGAACTAGCGGAACCATTCCGTCACCCCACCGGGTTTATCCACCAATGTGATCCCCGCCTCCTGTAGTAAATCCCTGAGGCGATCGCCTTCGACCCAATTTTTATCCTTCCTAGCCTGGGTGCGTTGGGCCACCAGTTGTTCAATGGCCGCATCGGTTAGACCATTGTCGTCGCTGGACTGGGACTCTGGATTCATGCCTAAACCCAAAATTTCCGCCAAACTGACCAAAGTAACCCACTGAGTTTGCAACAAGTCTGGGTCGGCCAGGGTTGACCCCTCGAATTTTAATTTATTCCCTTCAGATCGTAGATGTTTAGCCAATTCAAACAGTACGGCCAAACCGCCAGCAAAATTGAAGTCATCGTCCACCGCCGCTTGAAATGCCCCTGTCCATTGATTGGCATCGGGGCGCAGGGGGACAAATTCCAAATCCCAGCTAAAATCCCCGCCGTAGTCATAGCCGAATTGCAAACCTTCCATGAGCGTGTGCCAACCATTGGTAGCGGCGGCGATCGCCGTGTCGGTAAAATCCAACGGTTTACGGTAATGGCCTTGGAGTACCAAAAGTCTAATTGCCATGGGGTCAACGGTTTCCAATAGAGCCCGAATGGTGGTGAAATTCCCCAGGGATTTAGACATCTTTTCCCCGTCCACTTTCACCATGCCGTTATGGAGCCAATATTGGGCCAGGGGTTGCCCTGTCACCGCCTCCGATTGGGCAATTTCGTTTTCATGGTGGGGAAAAATTAAATCATTGCCCCCCACATGCAAATCAATAGTTTCCCCTAAAAATTCCCGTACCATGGCGGAACATTCAATATGCCAGCCGGGGCGCCCCTTACCCCAAGGAGACTCCCATGCCGGTTCCCCTGGTTTAGCACTTTTCCATAAAGCAAAATCAAACGGATCCTGTTTTTGGGCCCCATCCGGATCGGACACTGTCACCCGGCCGCTGGCCCCCGCCTGTAAATCTTCGAGCTTACGCCCAGAGAGCTTGCCGTAGCCCTCAAAATTATGCACTGAGTAATAGACATCTCCACCACTGGGATAGGCATAGCCCTTGGCTTCCAACTCCGCAATTAATCTTTTGATACCGTCTAGGGTGTGAGTGGCCCTGGGGTAGAGGTCCGCCGGTTGCACCCCCAACGCTTCCATATCTTCAAAATAGGCGGCGATAAATTTTTCTGACACAGCCTCCATGGTGGAACCTTCCTCCACTGCCCGTTTGAGGATTTTGTCGTCAATGTCGGTGAAATTTTGCACATAGCGCACTTCATAACCAGACCATTGCAGATAACGGCGCACTAAATCCCAGGTAATGCAGGTGCGGGCGTGGCCAAGGTGACAGTAGTCATAGACCGTAATGCCACAACAGTACATAGTCACCAGGCCAGGGTGGAGAGGTTGCAGGGCTTGTTTGGCGCGGGTGAGGGAATCGTACAGGCGCAGGGTCATGGGCAGGGAAGGCAAAAATCAATATACAGTCTTCCCATTATTCTCTATCAAAGCTGTATCCAGGCCCAACGGCGATCGCCAGAAATTGGGCCCGGCTGGGAAAACTGAGCCGTGGTGAAAGGTAACGTCCTCGGTACTAGGGGGAAAGGATGGGCATTAATTCCTCTCCGTCATCAAAAATGGTCAAGCGGGCGGGCTTACATTGCTTGATGGTTACCTGGATGTCTTGGGCTCCCTCCCCTCGCAAATCCTCCAGGTAGCCTACCTGGGCCTTTTCCGCACTGCTACGGCGGGCAAAGGGACCAAAATAATAGGTACAGCGAGGAGCGCCGGTGCTAATTTCAACCCAGTGGGCCATGCCCAACAGGGATAAAACTCGGATCCACAGTTCTTTCATAGGACTTCGGGTAAGGATAAAGACAAGGTAATGGGGGTTGCTTGCTGTCATTCTAGCTTTCAAGCCCGCAATATTTTGTTACATTGCCGGCAGAATGGCAATCAAATCTGCTACTCCGCCAATTTTTTTGCTAATCCTTTGCAACTTCCGGAAAGTCGGGGGCAGGGGAAGATAGGGTAGGCCGATCAAAACCCCGTTGGCGAAAAATTTCATAAAGGTTGATGGCCGCCGCCACGGAAGCATTGAGACTGGGGGTTTTACCAGCCAAAGGAATGGTAATTAGATGATCACAGTGTTTTTGAGTCAACAAACTCAACCCTTCCCCTTCCGAGCCAATCACTAGTCCCATAGGTTCCCGTAAATCCGATTGGTGCAGAGGAGGTTGCTTCCCAGCCACGGTGCCATAGATCCAAAAGCCAGACTCCTTCAACGTTTCCAAGGCCCGGCTGAGATTTACCACCCGAGCCACGGGGAAATGTTCCAAGGCGCCAGCGGCCACTTTCATTACCGTGGAGGTGATCCCAGCCACGCGCCGTTGAGGTAAGACCATGCCCTGGGCCCCAAACGCTTCGGCGGTGCGGATGATGGCCCCCAGGTTATGGGGATCGGTGATGCTGTCGATAATCACTAAAACCGGCGCAGTGCTTTGGCGTTTGGCTTGGTCAATCAAATCCCCCAGTTCCCAATAGTGGTAGGGGGCCACCTGGGCAGCAATGCCTTGGTGATTGGCGTTATGGGTAATTTGGTTAAGGCGAAAATTATCTACTTCATCCACCACCGTGCCGTTGGCCTTAGCGGTTTGAATTTTAGTGCGATAGCGAATGTCGTGGCGGAGATGGGAAGTAATCCAAATACGATTCAACTGGCGATCGCCATCTAGGGCAGCCAGGACAGCATGGTGACCATAGAGCAAATCCAGGGCCTCCTGGGCCTGATCTGAGTCCGCCATGGGGGGAGCAAAAGGGGCAGCTTTACCAAATTGGGGCTTCTGGCCCGATCGCCGTGGTCTGTCGTCACCGTAGCGAGGCCTATCTTTATCCTTAAACCGGTCCTTGAAATTGGAGGGCTTATCTCCGGTCCGTCGGGGCTGGTCCCCCTGGGATCGGGGTCGGGGCTTCTCGCTAAACTTATCGAATTTATCCTTAAAACCGGGGGACTGTTCTCCACTGGCCCGGGGTTTATCCCCACTACGCTTCGGTTTGGGTTTCTGCTCTCCATAGCGGGGTTTATCTCCACGGGCAGAACGGGGAGAAAATTTCTTCTTGGGCATTTCAGTCATGACTTTCGGGGGCTAACGGGGGGCAGCGTTGGGCAGTTCAATTAAGGCTAATAGTTCATCTAATCGACGGGCATCCCTGAGGTATAAATAACCTAAAAGAGTTTCTAATCCGCTGGCGGCCTGGTACAGTTCGGGGTTGGCCCGCCGGGAAGTCGATGTGGCGGCATTACGACCCCGACGTACCCATTCCTTTTCTGGATCGGTTAATTGGGGTAAAAGGGAGGCTAATATCTGGGCCTGTTGTTCAGCCCGCACCTGGGCCACCACCCGACGGTGAAAATCCCCTATACGACGGGGGGGAAACAGATAACAGCAACGGACATAAAGTTCAAAAACCGCGTCTCCCAGGTAGGCCAGGGCAACGGGGGATAGGGACTGCACTGGAGGAGCATCGGTGGGGCACAGGGGGGATTGCCAAAGGGGATGATCACTAAACTGGGTCATGGCAAGTCCCCATTGCAGTCAAGACCGGACAGCACCACCATGGTTGGGCTACCCGTGAACAACCAGCCATCATTACCCCTCAGTGGTAGCGGCGATCGCCTCGGCCAGGGAATTATGAAGATGGAGGAATTTTTCCAAACGCACTAGTTTTACCGTTTGGGTAACCCTAGGGTTGGTGACAATCTGCACACTTCCTTCTTTGTTTTGGGAAAGTTTGGTTACCTGCACCAATGCTCCTAGGCCAGAGCTGTCAATAAAATCAATGGTGGACAAGTCCAGCACCACATGGGCGGGGCCCGCTTCGATGTGATCACTGACTACCTTACGGAAGGTAGGCTCGGAAAATGCGTCCAACAGACCCGTCAAACGGAATATTTGCAGTTTTTCCTTGACTTCCAATGTTCCGCGTAAACTTACTGTCAGGTTTAGTGGCTCAGCAATAACGCCCTCCTCGGTTTTGCACCCTGTACTCAAAATTGAACAATGTCAAATTGTAGCTTACTTTGCTTGCCCATTCGGAAATGTTAACCAAAAATATTAGCCAAAAAAATCGAAATGGGCGATCGCCTCTAGAATAGCGCCAGCATGGCTCGATTGGGCCCAATAATGGCGAGAATCTCCCCATTGGTCATACCAGTGCAATAATTCCGGTTGAGCATTGCGGACAATGACGCCCCGAGCGGAGGTTTCAAATAAACCAATGTCATTGCCGGAGTCCCCACAGACCAAAGTTTGGGCCGGCTCCATTGCCAACTGTTGTTGCAGATACTGGGTGGCGTTGCCCTTATTACTGCGTTGAGGCAGTAAATCAACATCTTTGCCACTGCTGAAAACCACCTGCACCGGAATTTCCGTTACCTCCAGAGCCTCCATTAGTTGGTCAATAACTGTGGGAGAAGCCTCGGAATCCAGGTGGTAGCTAATTTTCCAGGGATTTTGTTCCAGGGCAGATTGGGGTTGCAGAGCTTCAAAGCCATCGGCGATCGCCTGGAGTGTATCCCGTTGCCAATGCTCAGAAAGGTAATCAGCCCAATCTTGGTCTAGACCCTGGGGATAGTAAATTTCACTCCCTACCGCTGTGAGCCAATGGTCCGGTTCCATCAGCCCCACCTGTTTTTGTAGTTCCCTAGCGGAATTGTAGGAACGCCCTGTGGCATAGGCTAAATAAAAATCCCCCCGGCGATCGCCTAGGTATTGTTGCAATGCTTCTAAGGCTTTTTGGTCTCCCACCCAGGTGTTATCCAGGTCAGAAATTAACAGTAATTTTCGCATAGGACAATGGCATTACTCAGTTCAACAACGAGTCCCCGTTGTTTATGTGTGAAGTTGTTTAAGAACCTGTTGGCCAAGTTCCGGTTTACACCCTCAACCGACCCACTAAAGCAACCGCAATACGGGGGGACTCTTCTCTAGTTTTCTCCCAAATTTGGGGGAAAAGGGAGGTCTTTTAAAACATTCCAAAAAAGGAAAACTAACTACTTTGCCGTTGTTTGTGGTCACTGATGAAGGATTCCACCAACTTCACGTCTTCCGAACTGCCAATGACGGCGGGGGTACGCTGGTGTAATTTGGAGGGAATTAAATCCAGTAAACGCTTTTGCCCATCGCTGGCCCTTCCCCCAGCCTGTTCCACCAAAAAGCCCAACGGTGCTGTTTCGTAGAGCAAGCGCAATTTACCATCGGGATTTTTTTTCGTACCAGGGTAAAGGAACACTCCCCCCTGCATCAAAATCCTGTGAATATCCCCCACTAGGGCGCCACTGTAGCGGGCGGTGTAACCTTCGTGGCGGTGAACATAACGGGTGTAATCCCTTAGGGCTTCATCCCATTGCCAAAAATTACCTTCATTGGTGCTGTAGATAGGGCCGTGGTCGGGAATGCGAATATTCTCCTGGGCTAAAATAAATTCCCCCAAACTAGGATCGAGGATAAAACTATGTACCCCGGAGCCGAGGGAATAAACCAACATGGTGGACGGGCCGTAGAGAATATAGCCGGCTGCAATTTGTTGGTCTCCGTTAGTTAATAAATCGGATGCACTGCCGTCTAGGTCTTCCCCTTCCTGCTGGCGGATGGCAAAAATAGAACCCACATTGAGGTTAATGTCCACGTTGGAGGAACCGTCAATGGGGTCGTAGAGCAGGGTATAGCGGCCGATGGGGCAATTTTCGGGGATATAGTAGGGTTTTTCCATCTCTTCCGAAGCCAAACGGCAGACCAGACCGCTCTGCTTAAAGACGGAAATGAAAACATCATTGGCAAAGACGTCCATTTTTTTCACCGATTCCCCCTGAACGTTGGTTTCTCCGGTGAAGCCCAACACATCGGCCATGAGTCCGGCTCGACTGAGACGACGGGCAATTAATTTTCCCGCCAGGGCGATGCGGTTCATGATGGCACTCAAATCCTGGGCATCGGCGCCAAAGCTATTCAGTTGTTGGAGTACGTGGCGTGAAAGGGTGGTGCAATCCCGGTCCAGTAAAGAGTCAGGAATATTAATCTCGCTCACAGTCATGGATGAAAGTCTCCTTGGATTGCTAGGCTCAAAGTCCTTCCCATCCTAACTTGATCTTTCCGAACCCCGAAATTTCGCCATTTCTAGGCAGATTTTGCCAACCTCTGCCCCAAAATAAATTCGGCGATCGCCAAGTCTACGGGGGTGGTAATTTTCAAGTTGGTATCTTCCCCTGGCACTATTTTCACTGGCTGGCCACATTTTTCTAACAGGGCCGCATCGTCCGTTACTTCCCAACCTTCCTGTTTACCTTTTTCATGGCAAGCTTTGAGCAGAGTCACGTCGAATCCCTGGGGCGTTTGGGCTCCCCACAACCCCTGGCGATCGGGAGTGTCCGTGATCCAACCTTCAGAGTCAACTATTTTGATAGTGTCCTTCACTGGTACGGCGGCAATCAATCCTTGGGAATGATGGAGCGCTTCCGCACAGCGGTCAAATAAATCCGGCGTGGCTAAACAACGGGCTCCGTCGTGGATGAGGACGAATTTTGCCTGTTGGGGTAGAGCCTGCATACCGTTAAACACCGATTGTTGTCGGGTTTCTCCCCCCGTGATTAACTGCACCGGTTTAGGAGAATGGAGCGGTGCTAATAAAGCTTCAAAAGCCGGAAAATCGTAGGGCTGCCCAAGGATGCCAATCCATTCAATGGACTGGGATGCCAACGCCGCTTTCATTGTCCAACTCAATAGCGGTTGCCCCAGAACGTTTAAAAGTAACTTATTTTGACCGCTCCCCATCCGTTTGCCGGAACCCGCCGCTGGAATTAGTAAATGCATTTACCTAATTGTTGATTTGCTGAAATTACGGAAATATAGCCTTATTTATGCTTACACTGGGGAGGCCAAGGCACAAGGGAAAATTTACTGGGCTCACACTGAAAGTCTTACCGCAGTATGTACAAGGTTTCAAATTCATTTTTCCAATAAGGAAGTGAAAACCTGTAGGTAAGCTAGAATAAAAGCATTGAAGTTAATGACTATTACGATGGATGACCTTACCATCTATACGAGTCCAGAAGAAGCAGAGTTGGCGGCAAAAAAAGCTGAACTTGGAGCTTTAGAGTCAGAATTAGCGGAAAATGAGCTTAAATTGGCGACTTTTCAAGCTGAGTTGCATGGTTTTGAACAGCAATATTTGGGATTAATCGGCAGTCGTTATACGGAACTGGAACGTGTTGAAGCGCAAATTACGGAGTACATGGACTACCTGGAGTCATCCCGTAATTTTAAACCTTCGGATGGTTTGAAAAAGTTATATCGAGAGGTGGCTAAGCGTGTTCATCCAGATTTAGCAACGGATGAAGTGGAAAGAGTCAAACGACAGGATTTGATGGCCGCGGCAAATCAGGCTTATGAAGAAGGCGATGAGCAACGGTTACGGGAAATTTTGGCTAGTTGGGAATCTGATCCTCATTCAGTCCAAGGAGAAGGAGTTGCAGCAGAGTTAATTCGGGTGATTCGTCAGATTGCCCAGTGTCGTTCTCGGTTAGTGGCAATTAGTCGAGATATGGAAGCGTTAAAGCAAACGGAACTTTTTGAATTAAAAGAGCAAGTGGAGCAAGCACAGCAGTCTGGACAAGATCTTTTAGCAGAAATGGCAAAACATCTAGATGAGCAAATTGCTGAAGCTCAAGACCGTTTACAGGATTTAAAAGAACAATTAGGAGTTTGATTTTATGGCCAATGACAATGCCAAACATATTGACAAGTCAAATCAACGAAAACTACATCGTTATTCTTCCAATTTAGTAAAGAAGGGATTAGATTTAGCTGGAAGCTTGAAAAGCAATGCCAATACACCTGAAGCGTGGAGACTAAAGGGCAATGATATTTTTCGGAGTGGCGATTTAAATGAAGCTTTAATTTGTTATGAAAAAGCTTTAGAGTTAGACGACAATTACTCATTGGCATGGAATAATCGTGGTAGCGTACTCGGTGGATTGCAAAGATATCAAGAAGCTGTACACTCATTTGAGATGGCAACTATCACTGATCCTCAAAATGATCTTGCGTGGCAAAATATGGCCAAAGTACTGGGAAGTAAATTCAAGAATTATAAACAAGCTATTCAATGCTTTGATAAAGTTATTGAGATTAATAGCAGAAATGAAGAGGCTTGGTTTCTAAGAGGAGCTGATTTAGAAAAATTGGAGAGATATGAAGAGGCAATTGAAAACTATAAACAAGCAATCAATATTAATCCAAATTATCTTGGAGCTTGGGTTGTATTAGGGAATTTATTGAATAAAATGGAAGAATATGAAGATGCTCTCTTTTGCTATAATTCAATTTTAAAAATAGACAAATTGCATATAGAACAAAATAAGGTTTTCTCTGAAAACTATAAGGAGGAAGTAATTTGGATGCTTAAAGGAGAAGTTTTAGAAAGCCTAGAGCGTACTGAAGATGCACTTGCTAGCTATCAAAAAGCTCTTCAATTTGTCCCAAATGAACATGAAAGCCTACTTTGGTATCAAGCTGGTAGTCAGTTATTTAAACTAGAGCGTTATCAAGAGGCTATTTATCATTTTGATAAAGCTCTAAGTGTTGATTCAAGTGATTCTAAAGCTTGGTATGCAAAAGCTCAAATTTTTTTCAAGTTTGAAATGTATGAGGAGGCAATTGACTGTTATGAAAGATGTCTTTTACATAATCCTAAAAACATTAGTGCCTGGAACAACAAAGGTTATACTTTAGAAAAATTGGGACGTTATCTAGAAGCCCTTGACAGTTATCAAAAAGTTTTTGAAATTGATCCTGACTTATTAAGAGATCAGCCTGGATACGAGTTAGCTCTTGATAATGCTACCCGCCTGTTAAATTTTTTGAATAGCCTGGTAGAATTATCCACTATCAATTTAGCTAAAAAAAGCTGGGAAACTGCTGGAACTTTAGAATATTTTAGAAATAAATATTTAACGCTTAATCTTCCAGAAGCTTATGGCGTAGCAGATTTAGAAATTAGCCACAATGGTCAATTCATGGCAGCAATAGATACTAGAGGTGTTATTGGAATCTGGGATTTAACAGAAAATCATCAAGTAACTGAAATAAACTTTTTTGTCGGAGAGAAACTAATAGATATAGTTAAGTATCCAAATTACCATTTTATACAAGACAACTTTTATTACTCATTCAAGAAGAAATTTAACTATATTCAAGAAGAATTATTAGAAAGGATTATTGATTCAGGAAAACTCTCTGATGACATAATAGATTTAATAGGTTATCAATGCTATCGAATTAAAATTAGCTCAGATTCAAAATACCTATTTGCCATTAACGGCTTTTATATCATCACATTGGAATTACAATCAGGAAAACAAGTATCTTTAATTGAGCGCAAATATAATGATATTGCCATTGATCCCGTGAGAAAAGTTGCTGTTATCCCTTCAATACGCGGTATTGAGGTTTGGAATCTTACTACAGGAGTATTAGATGAATCTTTTTATATTAATTCAGCATATCTTTGCTATACAAATGCGATGAAAATCAGTGAAAATGGCAACTACATAGCCTGTAATCTAAATACCTTTAAAGGTGACTATTTTTCACAATCGTTGAAGGCTATATCTGGAGAATTTGAACTAGGTTTACTCTTAGCAACTGACAAGAAAGCAAAAGCAAATGTTATGAAGTTGTCTGCAGGAAATGACATTCAAGAAATTTTGAAAATAATAGAAAATAAAGAAAATATTTGCATTTGGAATCTAAACTCAAAAGAAATTATTTTAACAAAGCCAAATAATATCAATTTTTCAATGGGTCGCCGTACATCGATTGGTATCAATGAGGAATACGGAATTCTTCTAAATTGCTTTTCTGGCAACAATTACCTAACCGTTATTGAAGCTATTGATATTAGCTCTCGACGAAGAATTTATACAATAGAAATATCAGCACCGTCAGTCAATTTTAATATCAAAACTTTCGATGAGTTTATCTTTGTTTTTGATAATAATAAAATTACTTCAACTGACGGATTATACATTTACGATATAAAAAACGGTAGTTTACTAAAGAAAGTAGATAGCAAGACAGATATTTTTAGTAACTATGTAATAGATACAGAAAATAATGTAATAATATTTGGTTGTGCCAATTCAAGCATTCAAATTTGGAATTATTTAACTGGAGATATTTTAGAATTACCGTTTGCCCATGAGAAGTTTGTTTCTGGTATTTCTCGCATTGCATCAAATCAAATTTTTGCGAGTACAGGTGATGATAAGCTTATTAAAATTTGGAGATGCAAATAGCTTAGTATCACAACTTTAAAAAACTATGAATATTCAGGAAATTCAAACTATTGCCAACCAACTCACCTTAACGCTTGATTCACCCCAATCCGTGAAATTACAAGTCAAGCAAATTAATCTTGCCCAAAAGCAACTACGAGCTATTAAAAAAGAAGTCAATGCTCAAATTGGGCAAATTAATCAAGAAGCAAGCCAAGCCTATTCAGACAGTGTTGTTTCCGTTGGTTTAGATTTGTTTGGTAAAAATAAATGGGCAGGCCGAGTCCGTGCAGAAACTAGGCGCATGATCGAACGCAATAAAAAAGATGCTAGTCAGCCTTATATGGAATTAAAAGATTATATTGATCAGTTGATTTTAGAGGGAGATAAGCTCAAGTTAAGAGCTGAACAATACTTATTAAGTGGGGAGTAAACTTGCTGGTGAATCAGCTATTTTTCATGATTATCTTTATTCCAATGTACACAAAATCCAAATTCAATCCTTGAAAGAATTCAACGCTTTTTGGGTAATTTCTCCTAACTGAGCCAACGTTGGGACAGAGGAATTGACAGCAGACTGACTGAGCCAGAGTAAGTATTCCACATTGCCTGCTGGCCCCGTGATGGGGGAAAAAGTTAAACCATTAAACTGCCATCCCAAAGGCTGGGCCGATCGCCACACTTGGTCAATGGCGTCTGCCTGGGCTTGGGCATCCCGCACCACTCCCTTTTTGCCAATTTTTTCCCTGCCCACTTCAAATTGGGGTTTGACTAATAACACCACTTCCCTAGGGGGAGCTAACAATGACCAGAGGGGTTCCAGCACCTTGGTAAGGGAAATAAAAGACAAATCCATCACCCCTAAGTCAGGCCAGGGTTCATCCCCATACAAATCCTGGGGCGTGAGGTAACGAAAATTAGCCCGCTCCCGCAAAATTACCCGTTCATCCTGGCGCAATTTCCAAGCCACCTGGCCGTAACCCACATCAACGCCATACACCTTAACCGCCCCTCTTTGCAGTAGGCAGTCCGTAAAGCCACCAGTGGAAATGCCTCCATCGAGACAAATGCGACCGGTCACATCAATGGCAAATTCCGTTAGAGCTTTGGCTAACTTTTCCCCTCCCCGGGAAACGTAGGGAGGCCTTTGGGCTAATTCCACTTCCGCATCAAGGGTTACTAGGGTGCCCGGTTTATCCACCAATTGTTGATTAACTTTCACTTCCCCCGCCCGGATTAACCGCTGGGCCAGGGCCCGGGATTCACACAAGCCCTTTTCCACCAGGAGAGCATCTAACCTTTGTTTTCCCAGTCTGGCCATTATTGAGTGCCTTTAAACAAACCTTGGGGCCGGATAAACAAAATGATGATCATCAATAGCAACGCCACCCCCATTTTGTAGCTGGTACCAAACCAAGGCACGCTCACTTCCTGGGCCACGCCAATGATTAGTCCTCCGGCGATCGCCCCGTAGGGATTACCAATGCCCCCCAGAATCACCGAGGCAAACATGGGCAAAATCAAAAACCACCCCATATTTGGTTTCAGGGTGGTCATTAGGCCATACATGGAGCCCCCCAGGGCCGTTAACACTGCGGTCATTACCCAGGTCCACATCACTACCCATTCCACATTGATACCGGATACTTTCGCCAGATCCACATTGTCCGCCACGGCCCGCATGGCCTTACCCACTTTGGTCTTTTGCAAAATCAGATGCAACACCACCATAGCGGCGATCGCCAGGGCAATGACCAGCAAACGGTAATACTCAAATTTAATGCCCATAAAATCCTGGGCGGGGACAATGGGCACGCGGTAATTTTGGTTATTGCCGCCCCAGATCAAGAGGATGCCGTTACGGAGAAATAGGGCTAGACCAATGGAAATAATGATCAACGTCGTTGCCGTAGCCCGCCGGGCCCGCATGGGCTCCCAGAGTAACCATTCACCGATAAACATGGCGAAGATGGTACCGACGCAACCCAGGGCCATGGATAGCCACAAATTAATGCCGCTGGTGTTGGCCCACCAAGTTAAATAGGCGGCCAAAGTCATAAAATCGCCATGGGCAAAGTTAGACAGGCGTAAAATGCCATAGGTTAGGGTCAACCCCACTGCCCCCAGGGCAATGATGCTACCCACCGCAATACCATTAAAAATTAACTGTGATAGATCCATGCCTTCCTAAGGTGAGACCAAGGGCGATGTTGCCGTAAGCTACCCTACTTTAGGGGATTTTTGCTCATTTTTGTGATCCCAATCCGCCCCTTTTAGGGAGGCAACAACACAACCTATAGGGATGCCTAAGAGCCTGTTGGGAAAGTTGGGTTTTGGCTGTTTAATCCCCCCTAGCCCCCTTTAGGAAGGGGGGAACTGTCACAAAAGTCCCCCTTTTTAAGCCGAAGCTTTAGTGAGGGGATTTAGGGGGATAAATACCTAGCCTTGCATTTTTCAAACACTTTCTAAACAGGTGACTAAACAATGGGTCGCCGTTTTTAATTCTAGTCAGCGCCCATCATGGTGGATGACCGGGGGGTAAACTCAGTTTTTCGATAAAATGGGGGCCAGACAAAGGCTTGTAATTTGCCAGTCTGCTCAATTTTTCCTGGTAAATTTCCCCGTATGGCTCTCATCACTGTCCAATCCCTCCGTAAAGATTTCGGCATCAAGGAAATTCTGCGGGACGCTACTTTCAACATTGAACCAGGCGATCGGGTGGGATTAATTGGGGTCAACGGCTCTGGTAAATCCACTTTGCTGAAAATGATTGCAGGGTTGGAACCTTTTGATGGCGGGGAATATTGGTGCAACAGCAGTGCCAAGGTGGTTTATTTGCCTCAACAACCGGAAATGGAAGGCGATCGCACCGTGCTGGAACAGGTATTTGTGGACAGCGGGGAACAGTGGCAATTGGTCAAACAATATGAACTGCTGTCGGATAAGTTGGCCCACCAGGGCAGTGACGAACAATTGCTCAATCAACTGTCAGCCCTATCAGCTCAAATGGAAACCTCTGGGGCCTGGGAGTTGGAAACCCAAGCGAAAATTGTTCTGACCCAATTGGGGGTAGACCACCTCGATGCTAAAATTGCCGATCTCTCTGGGGGTTACCGCAAACGGGTGGCGATCGCCGCCGCATTACTGTCCCAGCCAGATGTGTTGCTGATGGACGAGCCCACTAACCATTTGGATGCTTTTTCGGTGGAATGGCTACAAAGTTACCTGCAACGGTTCCGGGGAGCATTGTTGCTGATTACCCACGACCGCTATTTTTTGGACCGGGTAACGAACCGCATTTTGGAAATTGATCAAGGAGAACTGTATAGCTACAACGGTAACTATGGTTATTATCTGACCAAAAAGGCGGAAGCAGAGGAATCGGAACAGAGCAGTCAGAAAAAACACCGGGGAGTGTTGCGGCGGGAATTGGAATGGTTAAAAAGAGGGCCCAAAGCCCGGAGCACTAAGCAAAAAGCCCGCATTGACCGCATTCAGGATATGCAGGAAACCAGCTTTAAAACAGGCCCAGGCAAGGTAGATATTAGCACCGCCGGACGACGCATTGGCAAAAAGGTGGTGGAACTGGAAAATATCAGCAAAGGCTTTAGTGATCGCCAATTGATTAAGGATTTTTCCTATATTTTTACCCCCGTGGATCGGGTCGGTATTGTGGGCAAAAATGGCGTGGGTAAATCCACTTTAATGAACATGATCACCGGCAGATTAGAGCCAGATCAGGGCACAGTGGACATTGGCAGTACCATTCATTTTGGCTATTTTGATCAACATTCCGATGATCTGAGTTTGAATCCCAACCAACGGGTAATTGATTACCTCAAAAGTGTGGCAGAATTGGTCAAAACCACCGACGGCGAAGTAATTACCGCTGGTCAAATGTTAGAACGGTTTCTGTTTCCCCCCAACCAACAATTTGCCCCCATTGCCAAATTATCTGGGGGAGAAAAGCGCCGTTTATTTTTGCTCCGGGTGTTGATGCGGGCCCCCAACGTTTTAATTTTGGACGAACCCACCAACGACTTGGATGTGCAAACCCTGGCGGTGCTGGAAGATTACCTCGAAGACTTTAACGGTTGCGTCATTGTGGTTTCCCATGATCGCTATTTTCTGGACCGGACAGTGGAAACAATTTTTGCCTTTGAGGAAGAAGGAGAACTACGGCAATATCCCGGCAATTATAGTTTGTATTTAGAATATAAAAAAGCAGAACAGGTTAGAGCAAACCAAGAAGAAACCGAATCGAAAAAATCCCAACCTCCGACTTCTAACTCCACCACCGTTAAGCAAGATAATGGCTCGAAAAAACTTTCCTATAAAGAAAAACGAGAATATGAACAACTAGAACAACAAATCCCCCAGTTAGAGGCGGAAAAAGCCCAACTGGAAGCCCAACTTTACCAGAATCCCAATGGCGACTTTACTGAGTTGCAAAACCTGACGGAACGCTTAGCTAACCTAATTGAAAGTATTGATCAAAAAACGGAGCGTTGGTTAAGTTTAGCTGAGAGAATTTAACTGGCTATTTTACCTAATCCCTTAGTATTAATTCAGATTTAATCAAGCCATATTTCAGTAGCCAACTGATGGCCTTTTCTAGGGTAGCCATTGGCACAGACACAAATGATTGTAATTCTTCCAGAGACAAAGGCTGGGATTTATTGAAATTTTGCACAATTTGGTCAACCAATGCCATAGGTGGCAACACATAGCTAGCGAATTTAACACTTTCTAATTGGCCAATTGTCTCTATTTCTGCCAACGTTACATTTTCCCTGAGGGCAAATTGTAGATTACCCATGGTATTGGTTGGGTAGTTGGTGAATAACTTATAAGGGTCGATCATTGCTCCTCCTCGGGGTAACTGGCGATCGCCGCTGACCTGTCGACGCTTCTCGGTCAGATGGTGCCACAATTCCTGGTAACGACCATAAATACAAGACCAATCAAAAACCGTTTGGGCCTGTTTTTTCGCTGCTGTCCCCATGCGCTGCCGTAGTTCCGGTTGACGTAAAAGCTGGTGAAAAGCTAGAGCCGCCGCCTCAATATCGACCGCAACAGTCTGACTGACATGACCAATGTAAAAATCGTAGGAATCAATATCTAACAGATGACGTAGTGCAAAATCATCACCCCCATCAGAGGGCATGGTTGTGGGAATTCTAAAGCCATCGATCCCATCCCGTATCGTATCTTTGTAGCCATCCCAGTCACTAACTACAGAGGGGAGACCTGCGGCCATCGCCTCAATGGGCGTTAAACCAAAGCTTTCTTGAATATTGTCCGATAGCGATGTAAAGATATCCGCCGCCGCCCAGGCATCTCGACGCTGTGACGGTTGGCGACCATCTAGCACAATTGAGCCTATATTAGGTGCACCCAACTGACGGGCTTGATCATAACTACGGGCCACCGGCTCATTTGGGAACCAACCACATTCGATCAAGGTAACGGATTTTTCCGCTGCCGCCCGTTCTAAAGCCAGATACAAAGGTAAGGGATGGGCTTTAGCATGGAAGACTAATCGACCCACAAATAATACCACCACATCCTCTGGTGCAATTCCCAGACGGGCACGGGCAGTCTGCTTTTCCGCCGTTGTAAACTGAAAATCTTGGCAATGTACCCCCAGGGGAATGACTGGAAATTGAGGCATTTCACAAAAACGTGCCCCCAAACGAACCCGTAGATACTCAGCTTGTTCTGCAATGATGGTTTCTAAACTAGCTTTTACAGCTTTAGACGTACAAATAATCGCATCCCAGCCGTGAACCGGAGCAATTAACAAATCTCGGATTGACTGCATTGCCCCGGCGGATGAAATTGTATGGGTGATGCCACACAAACTATAGGACTGCTCTTGACCACTACCCAAACGTCGCTGGGCTTCATTGAGCAGACCTGGCCCTGGCAGATAAAGTATTGATGCATTCCCCAACTTTTCCGGCTGATGACGAGGTAGCCACTGCACAAGGCGATCGCCGTTGGTCGGATCATGTCTTAAAACATCAGCCTTAAAAGCGCCAAAACTTCCTGCATCTCGACAATAGCCAAATATTGGATTACTAGGGGGAGTTCCCTGGATTACGGCCCGCAAAAACGCTTCACCTGCGGAGTGGCGTCCCATCAACCTGGAACCGCTAGTACGATAACCCTCTGACTCGTAGAAGATGGCCGGAGACAGGGCAGTATTGCTTGTTGGCATCAATCTAAAAACTCAATTTGCCACCATCTTAGTCTGAGTTGTTCCCTAATCGCTTTTCGGCTTAATCCCTAATGACATCTAGCTAGGACAGTGGGCAACTCCTTTATCGGTGAAGGAGATCGAGGGGATTAATTGAAATTGTTTTTAACCAGCATACTGATTAGGCTATGGGCAATTTTATCCACTGTCTGGTACAAATCAGTATCATTTGTGTTGTTATGCTTCCTGAATGGGTCTCAATGAATGAAGTCAAGCTTAAATTAAGACCTTATTAACTATTTTTCGTCAGACTGTGTAGGTTAATTGGAGGAAAACCACGGAAAGTTTCTAAGGGCAAAGGTTTCAGGAAGTGTACTTTATAAAAAGTCAATCTCATATTTCTTGAGTTATGAAAAGCCTAAAATGTTTTCACAGCAAGACCTTTAATATTCCAACCAGCTTCCGAGAGTCATAAAAGAGGGCTAGATTACCGATACTAGGATGAGCTGATGCTAATCATTGCCGTCAACGCGAAAGATAAATAAGATTAATGACAATTTTTGGCGCCGTGGCTTGCAACGCCCGCTGAATTGACTATAATCGCATAGTCACACTCCGTAAATAAGAATTTTTTAGTGAAACTTTCTCTGATTCTTTAAGTTTCTTCCCCTTAATCGTCAAATCGCTATTCAATCTAATCCTGGTGAGGAGTTTATGGCCAATCCCTTCGACGTCGCTCTGACCAATCTTAATAGTCTTTACAGCGGCATCCCTGACGTCCCCGTTCTGCAGACGTACAACTCTCTTAATCCCTACGACATCTCTTTAACTAATCTTAACAATCTTAGCAACTTTATTATTGAGCCGGCCCTACTCCCCGAGGCGGCCGGTACCTACGGCACCACACTTGGTCAACTTGCTTTTGGGCTGGCAGGTGGAATTCTGACGGGGGCGCTAGCTGCCGAGCTATCTGCTCAGTTGGGCATTGAAATCAACAACGAAGCTCTCATAACCAAGTTTATTTCCTTCTGGACACCAGGGTCCGACTACGCCTTTGGCCAGGATTCTATTGAATTTATTCAAGGTCGCGAAGGCTTTGACACCATTATCGGTTACGATCCCGGACTCAATAGTGCGCTCACCCCGGTACAAATTGACTTTACCTTTGCCGGCCCTCCCTTGGGTAACCCCCTAGCTTCCGTAAACGAGCCAGCCCGCTACGTCTTGGGGGATTGGCGCAAGCCCTACCAGAGAAGTCACTGACATTAACGCGGGTGTTGCCAGTTTTGCTAGCTGTAACCTGGTCAAGGAGAAGTTCAAGAACATCGTCATCCCCGGCTAGGAAAGGATCGCCGATGGTAACGTTGACATCATCACCAAAGAAGTAGTTCTGAACCGTGATGGTTTCCAGGGTGCTCTGGAGATCAACCAGAGAGAAATCGCCATTAACACTACCGCTGGCTTTCAGGTTCTTCACGTCTGTGACGGTAACACCACCAGGATTGTTGGCGAAGATATTCAAGTCATCCTGGAGCAAGGTGACGTTGAGGTCTTCTACCCCTTTCATCTGCAGTTGAACCAGGTTACTGCCAAAGGTACTTGCCACCCAAGTAACAGTGAGGCTGGTATCTTCACCAATACCGGTTAGCTTATCGCCGGTGTTTAAAGTATTTGCAGTGAGACCGCCGATCGACAACTCAGGAGCAGCGATGAAAGTGGTGGCGGAAACAATGTCATTACCAACGGTAAGGTTGACGGTACTGCCATCGCCGGGGCCATCCAGAATAGCCAGGTCGCCCAGGTCAAACAATGCACCGGCGGCGGAACCAGAGATGGTAACAACAACGCTGAATCCTTCAGTCAACTCAGCAATGCCATCCAGGAAGGGAGAGTAATCAACGGATGCCGAAAGCTCACCAGCAGGAATAATGACCGTAATGGGATTGAACTGACCACCAATAAAGTCATTAGTGTTGGACTCGTCAGTACCAGTGTCGGGGGCAGTGGGATCGCCTGGGGTAAGGAAGAAGGTGACTGTTGTGTCCGTTGCCTGGGCTTCACTCAAGGTAACCAGAATTTCGGTTACAGAACCTTCGTTGACCTGGGGACGAGAAGCAGTGATATCAACGGTGGTGAAGGTGTAGTCCAACTCGTTGAGGGCGCCCTGAACAATCAACAACTGGGCATCGGAGATGATACCGAGGGAACCAGGAGTGTTGGTTAAACTGTAATCCGTAGCACCATCAACCACGGGATTGCCAATGGCAGCAGTCAAGGCTTCCAGGCTATCAGCGATGCTGTAGGGACCGCCGAAACCAGGGATATCGGCGAGAGTCTCCGCTTCAGCAACGGTAACTCCCACACCGGGATCGGACAGACTAACACTAGTGGCATCGATTACCGCAGCAGAGCTAGCAGCGGCCAGAATATTCGCAGATGTATCGAGAATGTGGTAGGGACCAACGAAGTTGCCTAAACCTTGCAGAACTTCAGCATCGGCAACGGTAATACCAACACCGGGGTCAGACAGGGTGACGCTATCGGCATCGAGTACCGCACCAGTGGTGGCGGCGGCCAAGATGGCAGCAGAAGTATCTTCGATGTTGTAAGGACCAACAAAGTTACCCAAGCCCTGGAGGGTTTCGGCACCATCAACGGTTACGGGCACACCAGGGTCAGACAGGGTGACGCTATCGGCATCGAGTACCGCACCGGTGGTGGCAGCAGCCAAAATAGCGGCAGAAGTATCTTCGATGTTGTAGGGACCAACAAAGTTACCCAAGCCCTGGAGGGTTTCGGCACCATCAACGGTTACGGGTACACCAGGGTCAGACAGGGTGACGCTATCGGCATCGAGTACCGCACCGGTGGTGGCGGCGGCCAAAATAGCGGCGGAAGTATCTTCGATGTTGTAGGGGCCAGCGAAGGTGGGTAAGCCTTGGAGAATTTCAGCCTCAGCAACGGTTACGGGCACACCGGGGTCGGACAGTTCCACGCTGGTAGCATCAAGAACGGCAGGGGTAGTAGCCGCCGCAAGAATGTTGGCAGAAGTGTCTTCGATGTGGTAGGGCCCTTCAAAGTTGCCCAGCCCTTGGAGAGTTTGGGCACCGGCAACGCTTACGGGTACACCAGGATTGGAAAGGATAACGCTCTCAGCATTAAGAACTGCAGCAGAGGTTGCATTCCCCAAGATGGCAGCAGAGGTATCTTCAATGTTGTAAAGACCACCAAAGTTACCGAGATCTTGGAGGGTTTTGGCATCGGCAACGGTTATGGCCACACCGGGGTCAGACAGGGTCACACTGGTGGCATCCAGTACCGCGGGAGAAGTAGCTGCCGCCAAAATATTGGCAGAGGTGTCTTCAATGGCATAGGGTCCTTCAAAGTTACCTAAACCTTGAAGAACTTCCGCATCGGCAACGGTTACGGGAACTGAAGAGTTGGATAGGACAACGCTGTCGGCACCGAGAACCGCGGGAGAGGTAGCCGCCGCCAAAATATTGGCAGAGGTATCGAGGATGTTGTAAGCACCTACGAAGTTACCCAAACCTTGGAGGATTTCAGCATCCGCAACAGTTATACCAACACCAGGATTGGAGAGGACAACGGCATCGGCACCAAGAACTGCGGGAGAGGTAGCCGCCGCCAAAATATTGGCAGAGGTATCAAGGATGCTGTAGGGCCCTACAAAGTTGCCCAAACCGAGCAGAATATCGGAACCGGCAACGGTTACAAAAGCAAAGGAATCATCTAGGCTGACGGTTTCAGCACCAAGAACTGCGGGAGAGGTGGCCGCCGCAATAATGTTGGGGGACGTGTCCTGGATGTTGTAGGGGCCGGCGAAGTTCCCCAAACCTTGGAGGGTTTCGGCACCGGCAACGGTTACGGGAGTTGAAGGATTAGAAAGAGCAACGCTGTCGGCAGCAAGCACCGCAGGGGAGCTTTCCGCCGCCAAAATGTTGGCAGAGGTGTCAGAAATATTGTAAGGACCGACAAAGTTGCCCAAACCTTGGAGAGTTTCCGCTCCAGCCACGGTTACGCCGGCTAGGGGGTCGGACAAACTGACACTATCGGCACCAAGGACTGCAGGGGAACTAGCAGCACCCAAGATAGCGGCGGAGGTGTCCTCAATGTTGTAGGGACCCTCAAAGTTACCCAAACCTTGGAGAGTTTGAGCACCGGCAACGGTTACAGGTACACCGGGGTCGGTGAGAGATACACTGGTGGCACCGGCAGCAACCGCCGTGTTGGCGAGGATAGCGGCGGAAGTATCTTCAATGGCGTAGATACCATCAAAATTAGCTAACGCAGTTAGATCATCAGCGGTGGCAACATCGACAAAGGGATCTGTGATACCAACACTGGCGGCACCGGATACGGCAACACCACTACCAAGGACGTCGGTGGCGGAATCAAGAATGTCCCAGGTAACACCGGGAGCCAAAGAATCGGCGGTGGCAAGCAGAATTTCCGCATTGTCCACAGTCAAAGGAGCCGCGGGGGATTGGTTGGCAATGACGGTGGTGGCATCAACCACAACAGAGTCAGCGGTGCCAGCAATTAAGTTATCGGCACTGTCGCTAATGGTGTAGAGAGGGGGCAGATTAGGTGTCGCCTGAGCTTGAGCAATGGTAAAGACGTTTACGCCCGCAGCCAGTTCAATGATTTGAGCCTCTGCAATCAACACACTCCCAGGAGTTTCGTCAACTCCAGCAATAACTGTGCTCGCATCGACAGACTGGTCGGGGGTGAAAGTATTGACGCCAACACTGGAAAACGTTTCAGCAAAGAGGAGAGACGTATCAGTTTTGTTGATCAAAGCATCCAACCGGTTGGTCAGACCCGCAGCAGCAGAAGCATGATTGAGCGCGCTGGGGAAAACTAAATAGTTGTCGGGAGCCAATGACAACCAGTTAATCCAATAGTCAAGTTCCTCTGTGGGGACCAGGGAAGTGTCGTTAATGTCAATGTTGTAGAGATTGGCAAAAACTTGAGCAATGTATTGACGCTTATTCGCAGTTTGGGGCGCTTGGAAGAAGGGATACTTCACTTTCGCATCAGCGCTGTTAGCAAACAGGGCAACTGCTTCGTCGTAGGTGATATTTGCCCCATCTGTAGCCCACCAGTTCAGATCGCTGGTAGATACACCCTTGCCGGTGTACATGATCTGCAGAGCCGCAATTATGTTAGGACTTAGTGCCATAGGACTTCTTAAAACTCCTCAGTTTTTACGGTAAAAAATATACAAAACAGGGTTCATCTATGTGTGTCTAGGAGTTGCTTAGGGTAATCATAGCAAGAATCGCCTTGCTGTCAAGACCAGAAGCATGGTGCCACCAATAGATGATTATTCGCGCTTTTTCAACATCGTCTACTCGGCGAATAGTAGAACTTTTTCTAGTCAACCAGGGACGGCGAACCCATGGGGCTCTCCATAAGAATTGTCTAGAATTGCTACTCCAGGCAAATTATAGCCTACGAATAAGGAAATGCAGAGATATTTTGCCAGCCAGCGCCTGAAAATCCAGAATGGCTAGATAGGCGGGCAGCGAATTCACTGCTGTTAATCATGATTAATTCCCTTTCGTTGCCCCTACTCACTAAAAGCTATGATTAAAAAGGGGAGAAGATGTACGAATTGGACAGAAAATTTTTCATTACAGTTCCCTTGGTGGGTAATTAACCTCCCTTGGAGTCCGTTTTGAGGAGGAAAGGGGAAAGAAAGCTAGTAGTACCAATCTGGGGTTAGGCCGGCTGCTGTGTTGATGAAAATGCAATCTAAAGTAGTCAATTCCCCCTGGGGACCACGGTAGGGCTCGGAAACATCCCAAAGGCGAAAATTGAGTGGCAGTAACCAATGGGCAATTTCCGTTAACAGGGGGGTTTCAGGGCCGTAACCCCGATAGAGCCAGCACTCTATAAATAAAACGTCAACTTTAGTTAATGTCTGGGCCGCTCCCCGGAGAATGGACAACTCATTACCTTGGGTGTCGATTTTAATCACCTGGGGTTGGGGCAAACCAAGCTTGATTAAAGCCGAATCCAGGGTAAGTATGGGTACTGACACCCCTATGGTGGTGGGGCTCCCCTCTCCCATGGACAAAGTGGTGCTACTGGCCGGGTCGTCAAAAACGTTAACTGTTATGGTGCCATCCCGATCGCCGAGGGCATATTTACATAGATGGAAAGAAGGGTAAACCCGCAATGTTTCCGCCATCAGACCTTGATAATCCGGCACATGGTCCACCAAGGGCTCGAATAAATAGAAGTCAGCCTCCGTTGCCACCTGCTTCATATAGTAGGACCAACCACTGTTGGAAGCGCCCACATCGAAAATCACCTGGGGATGGTAGCCCAAGTTGGCCAAGCGGCGGAATACCTGACGGTCTAGCTGGAGCACCTGCCCATCCAGATCGTCAAGCATTGTTTGGTATGGGGGAGAAATACTGGGGGAAGACATTACTCAAATTTAGGGCAAGGGAGCCCGTCGGCCCAGGGCCCCATAGAAATTGGCACTATCTCCCCATTCTGGATAATCCTAAAAGCTATAGGCCCAGGCTATCCAGCGAGTGAACTACCCACGCTGAATCAAAGACTACAGCGTAGGTTTTCTATCCAACAGCCTGCGAAGTAGTAGAAGACTTGCCCCCTTTACTACCTTGTCTTACAGCTAGACAATAGGCAGAACCGCCGGTTCCCGAGTTAATTATTCTGAGCAGTTTGGGTTTGTTGGGAACCCCAATCCACCAGTTTGACAATGACGTCCTGGGGGGAACGGCCCCGGAAGCGGGGAGCATTGCCATCAAATTCGAGTTTTTGCCCCTTTTGCAGAAAATAGGGACGAGCTAAAGCAATCTGGATACTATCCAAAATGGTGTTGTCGGTGGCGTCCTCCACTTGGAAGGTCAAACGGCGCACCTCAAGGGTTTCTTGGCCAGCATTACAGAGCACACCAACGGAATTGATCAAATCACCGCCCCTTTCGTTAACTGCCAACTTGAGCACCGCTAGGTTACGGATTTCGCCGTAGCCAATGCCATCCCCTTCGGGACCCCTGAGGGGAACGGTGCGGGTAGTGTTACTGTTCCGAGTGGTGGTGGTAACAGTGCCTCCCATTTCTTGGGCCATGGCTCCTAAAATTTGGGCGAATCCCTGGCCAAAAGCCTCCATGGCCGCTTCAGCATCCAATGCAGATCCTTCCATAGTGGGAGAACTGGGGGGCGTGAGGGGCGGTAAAGCGGGGGCCCCCACATCCCTGGTGACAGAATCTCCGTACTGTTCTAGCACCACATTGGGCGTGGCTCCAAAGGGATTGATGGCTTTGACCCTAACCCGGCCACCGGAAAGGCGATCGCCGACGGTCACGTTACGGGCGACGGGCTCCCCAGGAGCTTGGACAATGGCATAGGGACGACTACCGATCTCAATAACACCCGAAACCACCACTGCCCTAGCGTCGTTGGGGAACAGGGGTGGAGGGGTGGTCGAAGATGGGGATATATTAACAGTGCCCGGAGTGCTGGGAGTGACAGAAGGGGCGGTAGTCGTAGTTGTGGTGGTGAAAGAACCGCCGTTAGTTTTATCCTGCTTGGCCCCATTGGCCTCCCCTGGTTTGGGTGGATCAAGCTGACAGACAGATTCCCGAATTTTTGCTTCCACAGGAATTAACTCGAACGGATTTTCCCTGCCGGGCTGGATTTCCCTGAGACGTTGATCTGGCAATACAGGGGGAATCAATCCCAGGGCGGCCATGTCCACTGGGGGTAAGGGGCGAACGGCGGCTAGGGGCACTGTCGGGGAGGCTGTTTCTTGATTTTCTAGAGAAACATCAGTTTCACCGCCACCACCACCGGGGAGAAATCCACATCCGCCGCTGAAAATCAGCAGAGAGCCAGTTACAAGAGAGAATAGGGGTCGCTTCTTCATTATTGGAATCGCTGCAACACAGCCGAAAATACGAAGGGAGGCGGAGGAGTGGAAGTCAAAATTCGGGAAAGTTTGGATTTAACCATCACTTTCCCCTCTAATCTTACAGCCTCCCCCTAAAATGCCAAGGGATTAGGGCAAATTCAAGGGGCGATCGTCAAGAAATATTACAAACTGTTACGGGGACAGTGTAATCAGGAACGCAATGCCTGAGAATAGTTTGGGCAGGTTGCTCGCTGGAATCCGCTGGTTAACGGCTTTGTCCAGTTCGTGACTATGTCTCGGTTGATAAAATCAGCTTAAAGCCTTTTTTTAACGTTTTAAATCTTTACGGAGGAATCCATCCATGAGTATCGTCACGAAATCAATCGTGAATGCTGATGCAGAAGCCCGCTACCTGAGCCCGGGTGAACTGGATCGTATTAAAGCTTTCGTTACCGGCGGTGCCGCCCGTCTTCGCATTGCTGAAACCCTGACCGGTTCCCGCGAAACCATCGTTAAACAAGCTGGCGATCGCCTTTTCCAAAAACGTCCTGACATCGTTTCCCCCGGTGGCAATGCCTACGGTGAAGAAATGACCGCCACCTGCCTGCGGGACATGGACTATTACCTCCGTCTCGTCACCTACGGTGTGGTTTCCGGTGACGTTACCCCCATCGAAGAAATCGGTCTAGTGGGCGTACGGGAAATGTATCGTTCCCTCGGCACTCCCATTGAAGCCGTTGCTCAAAGTGTCCGGGAAATGAAAGAGGTTGCTTCTGGTTTGATGTCCTCCGACGACGCCGCCGAAGCCTCTGCCTACTTTGATTTCGTTATCGGTGCCATGAGCTAGGTCTTTGCACCTGAGCTTATTGAAGTGTTGAGCCCTAATTATTCAACCCTTTTAGCAATTTTTCCCATTGAGTAAGATTTAAGGAAACCAAAACTATGCAAGACGCAATTACGGCTGTAATCAACTCTGCTGACGTTCAAGGTAAGTACCTCGACGGTGCCGCCATGGACAAACTGAAAAGCTACTTCGCCAGCGGTGAACTGCGGGTGCGGGCTGCCAGTGTAATCAGCGCCAACGCCGCCACCATCGTTAAAGAAGCTGTGGCTAAATCCCTGTTGTACTCTGATGTCACCCGTCCCGGTGGCAACATGTACACCACCCGTCGCTATGCGGCTTGTATCCGTGACTTGGACTACTACCTCCGCTATGCTACCTATGCCATGTTGGCTGGTGACGCTTCCATTCTCGATGAGCGCGTACTCAACGGTTTGAAAGAAACCTACAACTCCTTGGGTGTACCCATTTCCTCCACCGTTCAAGCTATCCAAGCCATCAAAGAAGTTACCGCTAGCCTGGTTGGTGCCGATGCTGGCAAAGAAATGGGCGTTTACCTCGACTACATCTGCTCTGGCTTGAGCTAGTCCTGGATTCCCGTGGGTAATGCTGCCTTAGTTGATTTGCAACCTAGCCAGTAGCCCCTCTGTTGGAACGGGAAGTCTAAAGTGAGTGCTGGGGCCGTTAAAGCCACCACCGGGATAGCCGGGGTTTTAGCTGACCGGTATTGACTTCTGACTCCCGTTCTGTCGCATATGCCAACTTTTTAAGAGAAAACGTTTTAGGAGAGCCACACCCCATGCGGATGTTTAGAATTACGGCTTGTGTTCCTAGCCAAACCCGGATTCGGACACAACGGGAATTACAAAATACTTATTTTACGAAGTTGGTGCCCTACGATAATTGGTTTCGTGAGCAACAGCGCATCATGAAAATGGGCGGCAAAATTGTGAAGGTCGAATTAGCCACTGGCCGCCCCGGCACCAATGCTGGTCTGGCCTAGGTTCAAGACTAGTTGAATGGCAATTTTATGAATCAATTTCCTTGAGGTCAGCAATGGCCTCTTTTTTGTTTTTTGCTCAATCACTCTCTTCCCTTCTAGCTTGAAAGCAACACCATTCTTGCCGCTTCCAAATGGCGACCACCGTCCAACCGTTTTGCTCCAGTGCATCGGCGATCGCCTGACTTTGTTCCACCATAATGCCGCTGAGAATAGCCCAACCTTGGGGTTTGACCAGGGGGGTAAATTGGGGCAGTAAATCGATGATGACGTCCGCCAAAATATTGCAAATGATGCCATCCACCGGCTCAGCAATTAAATGCTCCAACTCCGGCACACTGCCCTCATTGATGACTAAATTATCGGGGTGAATTTGATTCAGATGACGATTATTCCGCGCCGACTCCACCGTGAGGGGGTCATTGTCCACGCCGTACACCTTGGCCGCCCCTAACAAAACCGCTCCAATGCCCAAAATGCCGGAACCACAACCAAGATCCGCCAGCACTTGATTTTTGCCTGGCTCCACCCGCATTTCCAAGGATTCCAAACAAAGCTGGGTGGTGGCATGGGTGCCAGTGCCAAAGGCCACGCCGGGGTCGAGGCGCAGAATTAGGCGATCGCCAGGGTCTAGGGGAGCAATCCAGGCCGGATAGATCATGAACCGATCGCCGACGGAGGTAGGTTGCCAATGCTCCTTCCAACTAATGGACCAATCCTCTTCGTCAATCAATTGCCAATGGAAGCGGGGTTTAGGAATCTGGAGTAAAAGGGCGTCCTGCTCACACCAAAGGGCTAGGGCGGCGAGGTCGAGGATTTCTGCCTTTTCCTGGGGTAAATAACCCCGAATGAGCAGGGAATGGGCTTTTTTTTCAGTGGAAGTGCCCACACAGCCAAACCTTTCCAGCCGCCAAAAAACAGTTTCTTCCAGGGAAGGATGGCAAAGTATTCTAATTTCCCACCAGCTATTAGCCACAGCCATTTATTCCTCCCTTATATACGCCAACAGGGAGGGATCAGCCTCCCTACATTGACTCCAACCTTTGGCGATCGGCCTCCACTCCATAGAGCGGATTAGAGCTTAACGGTATAGGCATCCCGAATACCAGCCACCTTGGTGATTTCCGATAGCAAGCCATCAGGGAGGGGATCGTCCAAGCTCAGGGCCATGATCGCATCCCCCCGGACAATTTTACGACCCACCTGCATGCTGGCGATGTTGACGTTAAAGCTACCCAGCAGGGAACCAATTTTACCAATGATGCCCGGCATATCCCGGTGCAGGGTGAACAACATATAGTTGTTGGGAGGCACGTTAATGGGGAATTCGTCCACGTCGGTGATGCGAATTTCGCCGTTGCTCAATAGGGCGCCGGTGGCAGAGTGTTCCCCCATGGTGCCGGTGGCTTTCAGATGCAAGGAGCCGGAATAGTCCCGCACTGAAGCATCTTTGGTTTCAATTACCCGGATGCCCCGTTCCTTAGCCTCGATCGCGGCATTGACATAGTTGACCCGTTCCCGGAGGGCTTGGGAGAGCAGACCTTTAATGGCCGCCACCACCAGGGGTTGACTGTTGGTATATTCCGCCAAATCCCCCTGTAAACAAACTGTCAGGCGATCGATCCGGCCACCGGCCAACTGACCCACTAAGGTGCCCAGGGTTTCCGCTAGCTTGAGATAGGGGCGTAATTTTTCCATTACATCGGGGGTGAGGCCAGGGATATTCACCGCTGAGCGGGCCGGTAAGCCCAACAACACATCCCGAATTTGTTCGGCCACATCCACCGCCACATTCACCTGGGCCTCTTCGGTGGAAGCTCCCAAATGGGGAGTCAAAATCACATTGCTAAATTCCCGCAGGCGGGATTCCCCTAGGGGTTCCTGGGCAAACACATCCAGGGCTGCCCCACCAATCTCGGCTGTTTCAATGGCCGTTACCAAAGCCTCTTCGTCAATGATGCCACCCCGGGAACAGTTGACAATGCGGGCGCTGGGCTTCATTTTAGCCAGGGTTTCAGCATTGATCAGATTGGCGGTTTCCGGCGTTTTGGGAATGTGCAGGGTAATAAAGTCCGCTTCGCTGAACAGCAGATCCAGGTCTACCAACGTACAACCGATTTGGTCGGCCCGTTCCTGGGAAATAAACGGGTCATAGGCCAGCAATTTCATGCCCATGGCCTTGGCCACGCCGGCTACGTGGGAACCAATTTTGCCTAGTCCCACGACCCCTAGGGTTTTTTTGTAAACTTCGGTGCCGATGAATTGTTTCCGTTCCCACTTGCTTTCCTTGACGGATTTATTGGCATCAGGAATATGGCGGGCCAGGGCCATCATCATGGCCAGAGCGTGTTCCGCTGCCGCAATGGTATTACCTTCAGGGGAATTAACCACCACAATGCCCTGGCGAGTGGCCGCGGGAACGTCAATATTATCCACACCAACCCCAGCCCGGCCAATAATTTTTAACTGGCTACCCGCCTGGATGATTTTCTCCGTCACCTTAGTGGCAGAGCGCAACATGATGGCATCGTACTCGGGGATGATGTCTATAATTTCTGCTTCCGATAGCCCAGTCTTTACGTCAACTTGGGCAACTTGTTTGAGAATATCAATGCCGACTTGGTCAATGGAGTCAGAAACTAAAACTTTAGCCATGGTGAATGATCGAAAAATTAATAGCGCTGGGGCCGGCGGGGACGGAAGGGGTAGAAAAAATCCCTGGAGCCAGGCTAGATTCACTAGATGCAGTTGGTATCCTGGGCCGATCTCCGTAGCCCATTCTAGCGGCTTGGGGGATAACCGTTAGCAATATTTCTGATTCCTAGGGGCTGAGTGAGCCAAACCCTGGGCAGTTTTCCCTAGAAAGCCTAGAAGTTTTTGGATATAATAAGCAAGATTAATTTAAAGTAACAAAACTTAAAATTATCCCTGCCTCTGTTCCCCCAGAGGGAAGCTTTTTTTAAAACTCCTTTTAGCCAACTTTACTCAACCCCTGTAGTGATTCCCCTTTTAACCACCGCCTTAGCCCAGCCAGGGCTTGATTTTCTGCGTCGCCTGCACCGTTGGCGCTCCAGCCTTGCCATTGATGCCACCACCACCGGCATGCAACTGATGGCGGGCTTTCTCGTTTCCGTGCCGGTGTTTATCCAAGCGCCTCTGGTGCGGCAATTTCCCTGGCTTTCCCTGGCATTGACTTTGCCCTGGGTGGCGATCGCCGTTTGGTTAATGAAACGACCCGATCAGGCCCTGTGGGGGGATTTACTGCTGGGCTTTAGCTGGAGTTGGTTGGCGGGGGCCATTTATTGGGGTTGGTTTCGTTGGGAACCCCTCTGGCATTTACCCATCGAGGCGATCGGTTTACCCTTTGCCCTCTGGGGACTGAAACGGGGCTGGGGCGTAATCGGCCATTTATTCTACCTAGGCTCTCTGACGGGAACGGCCGTCACCGACATTTACTTTTATCTCACCGGGTTGATGGACCATTGGCGCCAGGTGATGGTAGTGGACCCCCAATTGGCCCGGTTTGTTTTCCAAGCGGCTCTGGCTAAAATTCATACCCCCTGGGGGGCGGCCTGGGCTTGGCTATTATTGGCCCTATTGCTGGGGCTGGGCGGTTGGGCGTTGCAACGGCGCTCCCCTGGCTGGCAAGCCTTTGCGGGGGCAGTGTTGAGTACTATTGTTGTAGATGCCCTTTTCTGGCTTGGGGCTATGATGGCCTAAGTCAACTTTCGCCATTACTCCGTGGATAAGCCTGCCCCATCCGTTCATTTAGTAGTATATTTCTCCCATGGAGATGTGACTTTTCCTCTCCAGGGACGGAACTATTGGACTGTAGGCCGGAGCCAGGAAAATGATTTAGTAATCCGGGACAGTTGCATTTCTCGCAACCATGCGATTTTGCAGGCGACAGAGGAAGACACTTTTTTGTTAATTGATCTAGGTAGTCGCAATGGCACCTTTGTGAATGGTCGACGGGTAAGTGTGCCGATCGCCATTCAGGACAAAGACAAAATTACCTTTGGTAAAACGGAAGCGAAATTTTACTCTGACCAAAATGGTACGCCGTCGGGGCTGTTGCGGAATCCGGCGGAATGGGACACCCAGACCAATGTGCTCCATGAACGGCGGCTAATTACGGTGTTGGTGGCGGATATGCGCAACTTCACTGGCATGGCCCAGCAGGTGCAGGAGGAATTGCTATCCTTGCTGATTGGCAATTGGTTTCGCCAAGCCGGACACATTTTGCGGGAGGCCGGTAGCTGGGTAGATAAGTACATCGGCGATGCGGTGATGGCTATCTGGTTCCACGGTTACAACGAAGCGACCCCGGCGGAAATTATTCAAATTCTCCATGCTGTCAACCGCCTACAAGCCATGACGGCCCGGTTAAATCAGAAATACGATCTGCCTTTCCCCCTCCGCATTGGCACAGGAATAAACACTGGCTACGCCATGGTGGGTAACACCGGTAGTGGCGACCACCCTGACTACACGGCGATCGGTGATACGGTCAACGCTGCTTTTCGGTTAGAATCTGCCACTAAACAGGCCCATTTCGACTTGGCCATGAGCGAAAAAACCTTTAGCTATCTACAGGGATTACCCCAATGGACTGCAACTATTCAGCAGGACACCATTGAGTTGAAAGGCTACACCAAACCGATCGCCATTTACGGACTGCCCTTTGCCGCCCTCGGATCACTTTTGGATCAGACCTCGTTGGAAGATACTACCCCCGTATCGGAAGGGCCTTGATCGTCCATAATGGGAACCGTCGTAAGATTTCTTAACACCTATGCCATTACCCACTTCTCTGACCACCCTAGATGGAACGCCCCTGGCTCCGGAGGTAATTGATAATAAGGTTATTCTCTTTGTCAATGTTGCCAGCAAATGTGGTTTGACCCCTCAATACAGCGGCCTAGTGGCCCTAGATCAGGCCTATGGCGACCAAGGTTTGGTAATTATCGGTGTGCCCTGTAATCAGTTCGGTGCCCAGGAACCAGGCTCCCCAGAGGAAATCAAAGAGTTCACCAAAACCAAGTATGACGTGGACTTTACCTTGCTAGAAAAGCAGGATGTCAATGGCCCGAACCGTAGCCCCCTCTACCAGTTCCTCGTCGGCGATGGCGAAGACATTGGCTGGAACTTTGGCAAGTTTTTAATTGGTCGGGATGGGCAGGTGGTGGCCCGCTTTGACCCCCAAACTAAACCCGATGACTCTTCTTTAAAAGCTGCCATTGAAAAAGCTTTGGGCTAAGTTTTTGAGCGCACACATTCTCTGCCATTGAGCTTGCTGTAATTTTCACCCTGTGCCTCTGCACGGGGTATTTTGTTGGGGAAAATCCGATCCACATTGGCTTCGCATAGGCGATCGCCATGGAGCATTTGTTGTCATAGCTTGAAATTTGGGGTACACCGCTTTGGGAATTCACCTCCATAATTGAGCTGGAGGCGGGGTTAATGCCTGCCCAACCCAACCCATGGCATTGGAAAGCAATTATGCGTGATGTTTTTATTGTGGCCGCTCAACGAACTCCCCTGGGGCGTTTTGGTGGATCCCTGACCAATTTTTCGGCGGCGGACTTGGGGGGCCATGTAATGAAAAGCGTCCTAGCCCAGGCCGGAGTGGAGGGAAAGTACCTAGACCTGTACATTATGGGCAACGTGTTAAGGGCTGGCCATGGGCAACTGATTCCCCGTCAAGCGGCCCTGAAAGCGAAAATTCCCGATACGGTGGACGGTTATGCAGTGGATATGGTCTGCTCTTCCGCCATGATGAGTGTGATTAATGCCGCTTTGACCATCCGGGCCGGCGAAGGGGATTTAATTTTGGCTGGCGGGACGGAATCCATGTCCCAAACTGGTTTTTACCTCTCCCACCGGGCCCGCTGGGGCTACAAGTTTCTCATGGGAGCGCCGGAAAATTTAACCGATCTTCTCCTCCATGATGGTTTGACGGACAGCACCAACGGCGAGGGCATGGGGGAACAGACGGAAAAGTTAGCCGCAGACCATGGTTTCAGTCGGGCAGAGTTGGACGAAGTGGCCTGTTTGTCGCAACAAAGGGCGGCCCAGGCCACGGAATCTGGTTATTTTGAGGCAGAAATCGCCCCCATTGAAATCACCAGTCGCAAAGGTACCCAGGTGCTGAAGAGTGATGAAGGTATTCGCAGTGACACCACAGTGGAAAGCCTAGGCAAGTTGCGGTCAGCCTTTGCCAAGGACGGGGTACTAACAGCGGGTAACTGTAGCCAGATTACCGATGGGGCCGCGGCTTTGCTCCTGGCCAGTGGGGAAGCGGTGGAAAAATATCAGTTAAAACCCCTAGCGAAAATTTTAGGAGGCAGTTGGGCCGCCGGCACCCCCAGTCGTTTTCCCGAGTTGCCCATCATCGCTAGCAAAAAACTCTTGGCCAAGCTGGATAAGAACCTGGCTGATTTTGACTTGTTTGAAAACAATGAAGCCTTCTCCGTCAGCAATCTTTTATTTGAGCGGCAGTTGGGGGTGGACCGGGACAAGTTGAATGTTAACGGCGGGGCGATCGCCTTAGGCCATCCCATTGGGGCATCGGGGGCCCGGATCATGGTTACCCTACTCTACGCTCTACAACAACGGGACAAAACCATGGGGCTAGCGGCCCTTTGCCACGGTACTGGGGGCGGTACTGCCGTAGTCATTGAACGGGTTTAGGCATTGGTGGGCGATCAAATCGAATGTCGAGGCTTTGATTGATCAAGTTGAATTTGTTTCTATTAATTTTTTAAGGAGTCACCATGTTGAGTCTGGGTTTGGAAGACAAGGTAATTGTGGTCACCGGCGGTAATCGGGGCATCGGCGCGGCGATCGTCAAATTACTCCAGGAAATGGGGGCCAAGGTGGCTTTTACTGATTTAGCTACGGATGGCGGTAGCGCTGAAGCCCTGGGGGTGGTGGCCAACGTCACTGATTTAGAATCCATGACCGCGGCGGCGGCGGAAATCACCGATAAGCTGGGGCCCGTTTACGGCATAGTGGCCAATGCTGGTATCACCAAAGACAATTTTTTCCCAAAATTAACCCCCGCCGATTGGGATGCGGTGCTCAATGTCAACCTCAAGGGGGTGGCCTACAGCATCAAACCGTTCATTGAAGGCATGTACGAACGCAAAGCCGGTTCCGTTGTGGCCATTAGTTCCATTTCCGGGGAGCGGGGCAACGTTGGCCAAACTAACTATTCCGCCACTAAGGCCGGGGTAATTGGTATGATGAAATCCCTGGCTCGGGAAGGGGCACGCTACGGAGTGCGGGCCAATGCGGTGGCTCCCGGTTTCATTGACACCGAAATGACTTTGGCTATCCGGGAAGATATTCGAGAGAAAATCACCAAAGAAATCCCCTTCCGCCGTTTCGGTAAACCAGAAGAAATTGCCTGGGCGGTGGCCTTTTTGCTTTCCCCCGTGGCCAGTAGCTATGTCACTGGGGAAGTGTTACGGGTAAATGGGGCACACCACACCTGATTTTTACGGTATCGTGCGAATATCCTAATTTTCTCCTCCCTAATTTTGGGGAGCTTTTTTTTCAGCCGTCTAAATCCCCCGCCATCACCGTGGCGATCGCCGTTTTGGCATTGTCCTGAAATTCCCGCACGTTAACCTTGTTGAGCAGGAAAATAGACAAAATTAGCCCCAGGGCTTGGAGGGCAAACACCAAACCGTAGGCCAACACTGCATTAGCAAACAAAGCCTTGCCGATGTTCAAAATTGTGCCCCCGGCCACGGTGGCTAAGCCCCTAGAAATGGATTGGGCTAAACCCCAGGCCCCGATGAAAGTGCCAGCGGTTTCCACTGCGGTGAGGTCCAACATCAAACTGGTGGCTCCGGCGGTGATCATGCCCGATGCTAAACCGAAGAAAAGTAAACCAGATTTTAACAGGGTCACATTTTCCTGAAATCCCGCCAGAATTAGCAAGGAAAAACACAAGGCGGCCAGGGCACAGCCTAGGGAAGTGGTGCGTTGCTTGCCTAAACGGGGTACGACAAAAAAGCCGGTGGAGCCAATGCCCAACAGGGTACCCATGCCAAAAAAGGCGTTTAACTGGGTGGTTTCGGAAATGCAAAGATTAAAGACTTCCCCGCCGTAGGGTTCCAGCACCGCATCCTGCATAAATAGGCTCAGGGTCAGCAGTAGTAAAAAACCAAAAAAGATGGCGGTTTGTCGGCTGGCAGTCAGTACCTTCACTGCTTGCGCCAGGGTGATTTCATCCTCCCGGCCCTCGGAACGATCGCCAAAACGGGAATATTTTTTTTCCACCCCCACCGTGGCCAGCCAAGCAAGGAAAACCACGATTGCCGGCATGATGATAAAGACGGGATTAATGCCCCGTTGCAGTTGGGCAATGTCAACGGTTTTTTTCACCACCAGGGCATCGGCATCCAACAGGGCCCGACCGCAAATTTCCGGGGTGTTTAAAAGGCGGGAACTGACAATGGCCCCCAGCACAATGCCCACCATCAACATAGACCAGACAATACCCACCAGTTTGGAGCGGTTATCTTCGTCGGATACGTCCACCAACAGGGCGGCAAAGGGGGTGGAACTTAAACTCAGGGTGACCCCATAGGCAGCGAAAACTGTGCCCAACGCTATGCTCCAAAAAATTGTCAGGGCTCCCCAACCATTATTTTGCAAACTTAGCCCCAACTGCCACACCACCTGGAGGGCGATAAAGGACAACACCGTAAAGCCTAGGGCGCCCAACCAAACGTAACCAGTGCGATGGTAACCCCACAACCGCTGACTGTCGGATAGTTGCCCACACCAGACTTTAAAAGGGCTGACAAACTGATACATGGCGATCGCCGTGGCGGCCACCCACGGTAACACTGCCAGCTCGTCAATTAAAATGCGGTTGAGCACACCTAAGGTTAACAGGGACATAATGCCCAGCCCCATCTGGAATAACCCCAGGCGGAACATGGTCACCAGGGGCAATTTTGGCAACGGGGCTCCGGCCATCGATTCGCTAACGGTCATGAATACATTGCCAGAGAAAACACTCCGTATTCTAACCAACCAATGCCCGGCAAAACTTTTCCTAGAGGCGATCGAGCATGGTTTGCAGTTCCCTCTGCACCCTTGCATAGCTAGCCGTTAGGGTGGAGACATGGTCTGGGTTCATGGCCCGGGAGTTCCGTTGGCGGGCAAGATTTTCTAAGGTTTTAGCCTGTTGGGCCAGGAGCACCGCCCCCAAATTAGCACTGCTAGAACCCAACGTATGGGCGGCTAAACTCAAATCTACCCAATCTTGATTGGCGATCGCCATTTTGATCCTCTGCAACAGTGCTGGCACCGTCTGGCAATAGATATCGCTAATTTCCCTGAGAATTAAGTCACCATTTTCTTCGTCCAATTCCCGCAGAGAATGAATTATGTCTTGGTCAATGGGAGGTAAGGCCATGCTGGCCAAGTTTTCTGGATCGGGGCTAGAAGGGGATGGTTTTGCCTCAAAAGCATTGACACTGGGAAGGGCGGTAACCGTATTTTGGCTGGTGGACTGGAGCGCCGTGGCAGCTACCTGTAACGCCTGTTGCAAAGCTTCCAAGCGGATCGGTTTACTGACATAATCATTCATGCCGCTGGCCAAACACCGTTCCCGATCGCCTTCCATGGAATAGGCTGTCACCGCAATGATCCAAGGTCTTTCACTCCGGCCCTGGGACTGCCGGATCTGCTTCGTAGCAGTCAAACCATCCATTTCCGGCATTTCCACATCCATCAACACCACATCGTAATCCCCCTTAGCCAAAGCCGAGAGGGCTTCTTGGCCGTTGTTGACCACATCCACTGGATAACCCAACTTTTTCAGTAAGAGCTTAGCCACCTGTTGATTAATTAGGTTATCTTCCGCCAGCAAAATAGTTAAATGGGAAGGGGCATAGGGAAACAAAGGCCCGCTGATTGCCTCCGTGGACACTAGGGTGGGAGGCTCGGTTTGTCCCAACACCTGCACCAAGGTATTTTCCAGCTCATCAGGATTAATTGGACTCCTGATCCAGGCCCCTACCGGTGATTTATCGCCGCTGTAGCGCTCTCCTAGGGATAGGTAAATGTCCGTTGCCACCAGCACAGGAATGTCTTGGTCAGTAGGGCCCAAAGCTGCAATTTCCCCCAAATCAAAATCAGCCAAAGCCTCTCCCCTGCCGCCTGGATGGGGACAATGAATGATTAGGGCGCTATAGGTTTTTTGCGCTAATTTTTCCCGTAGATCCTCCCCCAGTTTTGCGGGAGAAGAAAAAGTAATTTGCTCCGCTTGGAGACGCCAACTGGCCAAAAGATTTTGCATTCTGGTGGCCCGGCCTTCGTCGTAATCCGCCACCAACACCGAGCGCCCAAGGAACAGGGAGTGGCGCAAATTATGAGCAGAATAGGCACAACTGGGCACCACCGTTAAATTGACAGTGAAATAGAAAGTCGAGCCTGGGGTTGTCGGTTGCCCGATCTGCCAAGGGTCGGGGGGGTCTCCCACCACAAAACCATTACTTTCCGCCCAGATGGTGCCCCCCATCAAAGCAGTTAAACGGACACAAATGGCCAAGCCCAACCCAGTGCCGCCAAAACGACGGGTAATGGAAGAGTTGCCCTGACTAAAGGCCTGGAACAAAGCTTGTTGTTGGTTGGGAGCAATGCCAATGCCAGTATCCTGGACCGCAAAACAGAGTTGATATTCTCCCTTGGCCGCGTCATGGTCCACCACTTCCACCGTCACCTTAACCTGCCCTGCTTCGGTGAATTTGACCGCATTGCTGAGGAGATTAACCAAAATTTGCCTGAGGCGGGTCACATCCCCCTGGAGGTTGGGGGGAATGGGAGTGAGAAAACGTCGGATTAAGGTAAGGGATTTTTCCCGGGCGCTGGGCATCACCACATCTAAGGCTTCCTCCAGGCATTGCCCCAAATCAAATGGGTACACTTCCAGGTCTAATTTCCCAGCCTCAATCTTGGAAAAGTCCAAAATATCGTTAATTAGGGTGAGCAGGGTTTCTCCACTGTTGCGGATGGTTTGGGTGAAATATTTTTGTTGGGTGGTTAATTCCGTATCTAGTAATAGTCCGGTCATGCCGATAATGGCATTCATGGGGGTGCGAATTTCGTGGCTCATGGTGGCCAAAAATTCACCTTTGGAGCGGTTAGCCGCCTCTGCTGCACTGGTAGCTGCCACCAATTCTTGGTTTTGTTCAGCCAATTGTTGCCGCATGCGCCGTTCCATTTCCAAGGATTGCCCCTGAATGACTTCCACTTGTTTACGCTGGCTGATGTCTCGGTAAAGCCAAAAATGACCCTGGGAGCTATCCCCCAACACAATAGGCACATAATCCCGCTCAAAAAAACGTCCGTCCTGTAGGTGCAGTTCCACTTTTAGCAATGGTGCCGGGTACTCGATCGCCAAAAAGTCCTGGGTTATACCCTCACCATGGGACACAAGGCCATTAATGCGGGGGGCGATCGCCGTCAAATTTTTACCTAGCAGGAGGTCAGCGGGAAAACCAAGGTTAAACAGCCGGGCAAATTCGGGATTGACCACCACAATGTCGCCCTGGGCGTCGGTCATTAGCACCCCTGCTTGCATATTTTGCACCAGGGTACTGAGGCGGGTGGAGGTGCAAGCCAAGGCTTCAGCGGTTTTGGCCTGTTCTAGCAAGGCATGGCGTAGATTATCCCTGGTTTGTTTTAGTTCCAAGTGCGTCTTCACCCGGGCCAACAGTTCCGGCGGGCTAAAGGGTTTGGTGACATAGTCCACTGCCCCCTTAGCAAAGGCTTGGAGCAGATGTTGTTTTTCGTTGCTAGCAGTAAGAAAAATTACCGGAATATCCCTGGCCTGGGGATCCTGTTTGAGGCGATCGCACACTTCTAGCCCATCCATGCCGGGCATCATCAAATCCAACAGAATCAAGTCTGGTTGAGCCTGGGTCACCCGTTGCAGAGCTTCCGGCCCGGAGGTGACAAAGGTGGTGCTGTAACCTTCCCCTTCCAACAGCTCGGAAATGACATAGATATTATCTTTCACATCATCTACCACTAGAATGAGAAAACTCTCTGGCTCAAAAATGGCAATGGCTGAGGGGGGATGGGATGGGGACATTACAAATTTGCCCGTTGATGTTTTGATTGTTGATATTTCGATTATCTAGGGCAATAAGCCCACAGGCCGATGGAAGAGTTTGCAGTGGTGATAATTGGAGCAGGGCCCGCTGGGGGGCAATGTGCTCGACGGTTGGCCCAAAAGGGTGTCCGAGTTCTGTTAGTGGAGCAACATTCAAATTTTAGCCAAAATAATTACTCTAGCGCCGCTAGTCCTTTGGAAACCATGGCATTGTTCGATCTACCTCCAGGGGTGGTGGCCCGTTATTGGCGCAATTTGGCAATCGCCGCCAGTGAAAGTGAACAAACATGGCACAGCGATCAACCCCAGGGAGTGGTGTTCGATTTTGCTAAATTACGACAATTTTTAGCAGATGCAGTCACAGAGGCGGAGAGCCAGGTTTGGTTAGGGCACCGTTTTTCGAGTTACCAACAGGGAGAATCTGGGTTAGAGGTAACCCTATCTTGCCGAGATGCCCTAGGTACTGGATCCTCTGAAAAGGTAACAGTAAAAGCCCAGGTACTAATTGATGCCACCGGGTCAAAACGGGCGGTGATTAATTATGGGCAACCCAAAGTCACAGATAACGGCCAGTATTACCGGGGCATTGGCACAGAATATTTAATTACAGTGGATGAAGCTACCCATAAGCGTTTTACGGACACCTTAGTTTTTTTCCTCGGTTACCGTTGGAGTCCCCAGGGCTATTCCTGGATTTTTCCCATGGATAATGGGCAGCTAAAGGTGGGCACGGCTATTTTTGCGGGGAAGCATCGCCATCTGGGGAAGTTAAAGCCAATCCGTTCCTACACCGAAGCCATTATCAAGGATTATTTAAAACTAGAAAGACCCCAATACCATCTGGTGGAAATCCATGGTTCTGTCCTTGACTACGCCGTTAACCAAGGGGACACTTACCACCGTGGTTCGGTGTTGGCGATCGGAGATGCGGTGTCAACGGTGAATTTTTTGGGGGGGAAGGCATTCGCCATGGTATGCAGGGGGCCAATATTGCTGTTCCCTTTGTGCTGGGTTATCTCCGGGGGGATCAACAAGCTTTCGGAAAGTATGAGCAGGCGATGAAATCCCACTTTGCTGAACCCTGGCAACGGACAGAAAAATTAAGTCAACGGGTTTACCTGGAGTTTGGCGATCGCCAAATTGATTTGGGGGTGACGTACTTGAGCTATTTCCGCTATGAAGATGTGTTGGATCTCCTTTTCCACTACCGATTTGATAGGATCTATGGGGGCATTACTCCCCTGTTGCTCAAAAAAGTTGCCCAATTCAGCCAGCAGTGCCGCCAATGGCTCAGAAATCTTCGTCGTTTTTTCCCTGTTTAATTATTGGACTTGGTGTCCTGTTGGGGGCCTGTAGTGGCAATCAGGCGTTGCAGGATCGTTTTGCCGCTAATCCTTCCCTGGGCAGTTCCCCTAATCCCACTTCCCCGGTTTCCCCTGCCCCAACTCCCCAACCCACAGAGGCAGAGCCCACCACCACACCGGCACCAACCCCTACTGCCACTTTTTCTACGGGCACTTTTAGCGATCTAGACAAAGTAGGCGATCGCCAAAGGGCAGAAATTGAAGACCTGAGTCAACTAGGCATTGTCCAAGCTAAAACGGGGCAGGAATTTGCGCCCCAAAGTAACATCAGTCGGGGAAAATTCGCCCGCTGGTTATTTCAAGCCAATAACATATTTTTTGCCAACCAACCCAGTAAACAAATCAGGCCCGCTTCTGGTAACGCCACCCCTCTTTTCACCGACGTTCCCCCCAACCACTCCGACTTTGCCCAAATTCAAGGTTTAGCCGATGCTGGTTTAATCCCCTCTAGCCTCACCAACGACCCCAGCGCCACCCAGTTTCGCCCCGGTGCTCCCCTAACCAGAGAAGATTTAATCCGCTGGAAAGTCCCCCTAGACCACCGCCGGGCACTGCCTAATGCCAGCCTGGAAAATATCAAAGAAACCTGGGGTTTTCAGGACGCCGCCAAAATTAGCCCTAACATTTGGCCCGCCCTAGCCGCCGACTTCCAAAACGGCGATCAATCCAACCTCAAAAGAATGTTTGGTTACATCACCATCTTTCAACCCCAACGTCCAGTAACCAGGGGAGAAGCGGCCTCAGCCCTCTGGTTTTTAGGAGCCCAGACCGATGGTCTAAGCGCCAAAGATGTCATTAATGCTCCTGCAGCTCCATCCCCCGAAGTTGAACCCACCGTTACCCCAGAGAATTCCCCCAATTAGTTAATGGTAAAAATCGCTTGCCGTGACTAATTGAACTTAAATTTGACTGAATTTAAGGAGCTTTGACCATGGGCTGACCCTATCTGAGTAGTAATAATAATTTGGTCGAGGAATTTAAATCTGACCAAGCCGCCTCAATGGTTGTCACAATGCCCAGAAAAACTCTTGGCATGGACTTTTTTTCTTTGTCCGGTCAAGATAATATTAGTCTGCTGATCAGAGAACTGAACCCCTAAGAGTTGACAATGCCCCTATCCTCCCAACCGGCCATCTTAATTATTGGTGGTGCAGAAGATAAAGTTCACGGCCGTGAAATTTTACAAACATTTTGGTCGCGTTCCGGTGGCACCGACGCCATTATTGGCATTATTCCATCCGCATCTCGGGAGCCTTTGCTAATTGGGGAGAGATATCAAACTATCTTTGGCGACATGGGGGTCAAAGAGTTAAAGGTATTGGATATCCGTGACCGCTCCCAGGGGGACGACAGTGGTTACCGGGAATTTGTCGAACAGTGTACAGGCATTTTTATGACCGGGGGAGATCAGCTACGCCTTTGTGGGCTGTTGGCAGATACCCCTCTAATGGATCGCATTCGTCAACGGGTACATAACGGGGAAATTAGTTTGGCGGGCACCAGTGCGGGGGCAGCGGTGATGGGGCATCACATGATTGCCGGGGGCAGTAGCGGCGAATGGCCCAATCGAGCCTTGGTGGATATGGCGGTGGGGCTGGGTATCATTCCAGAAATTGTGGTGGATCAACATTTCCATAACCGTAATCGCATGGCCCGACTATTAAGTGCCGTTTCCACCCATCCAGAACTGTTGGCCCTAGGCATTGATGAAGATACCTGCGCCATGTTCGAGCGGGACGGCTCTGTTAAAGTTATCGGCCAGGGTACGGTGTCCTTTGTGGATGCTAGGGACATGAGCTACACCAACGCCGCTGTGGTGGGGGCCAATGCTCCGTTAAGCCTGCATAATCTACGCCTCAATATCCTTGTGCATGGGGAAGTTTACCATCAAGTAAAACAGCGGGCTTTTCCTCGGGTAATCTAGGGGTGACCCAAGGCAGGTAACGTTCCCTGACCCTAGGGACTAACTCGGATCAATTGTTCACAGCGAACAGTTTCAGTCAGAGGCCTAGCTTGAGAATGATAGTCGGCGTGTTGTGCTTCTTGCATTGGTTCTTGACTGACACAGATCATGAAAATTCTTAAAACCCTTACTCTCCGCGGCCCCAACTATTGGAGCATTCGACGCAAGAAGCTAATTGTAATGCGCCTAGACTTGGAGGATTTGGCGGAGCGACCCTCGAGCAGTATTCCCGGTTTTTATGAAGGGTTAATCAGGGTCTTGCCCTCCCTCATAGAACACTTTTGCTCCCCAGGACACCGGGGCGGCTTTTTGGAGAGGGTGCAGGAGGGAACCTATATGGGCCATATCGTTGAGCATGTGGCCCTGGAACTCCAGGAGTTGGTGGGCATGACAGCGGGATTTGGCCGCACCAGGGAGACTTCGACCCCAGGCATTTATAATGTTGTCTATGAATATGTGGATGAACAGGCGGGACGTTATGCCGGCAGGGCGGCGGTGCGTTTATGTCGTTCCCTGGTGGATACGGGGGATTATCCCCAGGCTGAACTAGAAAAGGATTTAGAAGATTTACGGGATTTGGGAGCTAACTCGGCCCTGGGCCCCAGCACCGAAACCATTGTCACCGAAGCCGATGCCCGCAAAATTCCTTGGATGCTTCTCAGTGCTCGGGCCATGGTGCAGTTGGGTTATGGCATCCATCAACAGAGAATTCAGGCGACCCTTAGTTCCCAATCTGGCATTCTGGGGGTGGAACTGGCCTGTGATAAGGAAGGAACCAAAACCATTCTCCAGGATGCGGGTATCCCGGTGCCCCGGGGTACTACCATTCAATATTTTGATGATTTGGAAGAGGCGATTAACGATGTGGGGGGTTATCCGATAGTCATTAAACCCCTGGATGGCAACCATGGTCGGGGCATCACCATTAATGTGCGCCATTGGCAAGAGGCGATCGCCGCCTATGATTTGGCTGCAGAAGAGTCGAAAAGTCGTTCCATCATTGTGGAGCGGTACTACGAGGGCAGTGACCACCGGGTATTGGTGGTAAATGGCAAACTGGTGGCGGTGGCGGAGAGAATCCCGGCCCATGTGACCGGGGACGGCAACTCCACCATTAGTGAATTAATTGATAAAACTAACCGAGACCCCAATCGCGGCGATGGCCACGATAATATCCTTACCAAAATTGTGGTCAATAAAACGGCGATCGATGTGATGGAACGCCAGGGCTATAACCTGGACAGTGTTTTACCCAAGGATGAAGTGGTTTATCTGCGGGCCACGGCCAACCTCAGCACCGGCGGCATTGCCATTGACCGCACCGACGATATTCACCCAGAAAACGTCTGGTTAATGGAACGGGTGGCCAAAGTGATTGGCCTGGACATTGCCGGCATCGACGTGGTGACCTCCGACATCAGTAAGCCCCTGCGGGAAACCAACGGGGTAATTGTGGAAGTGAACGCGGCCCCCGGTTTTCGCATGCATGTGGCCCCCAGCCAAGGCTTACCCCGTAACGTGGCCGCACCAGTGTTGGATATGCTCTTTCCCCCCGGCACCCCCAGCCGCATTCCCATTTTGGCGGTGACGGGCACCAATGGTAAAACCACCACCACTCGCCTTTTGGCCCATATTTATCAGCAAACAGGCAAAACGGTGGGCTACACCAGCACCGATGCCATTTATATCAATGAATACTGTGTGGAAAAAGGGGACAATACGGGGCCCCAGAGTGCCGGGGTAATCCTGCGGGATCCCACGGTGGAAGTGGCGGTGTTGGAAACAGCCCGGGGCGGAATTTTGCGGGCAGGACTAGCCTTTGATACCTGTGACGTGGGTGTAGTACTCAACGTGGCCGCAGATCACCTCGGTTTGGGAGACATTGACACCATTGAACAAATGGCCAAAGTTAAATCGGTCATTGCAGAAGTGGTGGATCCCAGTGGCTATGCGGTGCTCAATGCCGATGACCCCTTGGTGGCAGCCATGGCGGATAAGGTGAAAGCTAAGGTGGCCTATTTTTCCATGAATCCCGATAACCCCATTATCCAAACCCACATACGGCGAAATGGGATTGCAGCGGTCTATGAATCTGGTTATTTGTCCATTTTGGAAGGTTCCTGGACTCTGCGGGTGGAACAGGCCACATTGATTCCCATGACCATGGGGGGAATGGCACCGTTTATGATTGCCAATGCCCTGGCCGCTTGCTTGGCCGCCTTTGTGAATGGCTTAGATGTGGAAATCATTCGCCAGGGGGTACGCACCTTCACCACCTCGGCAGAACAGACTCCTGGTAGGATGAATTTATTTAATCTCGGTCGTTACCATGCGTTGGTGGACTATGCCCACAATCCGGCCGGTTATCGGGCCGTAGGGGATTTTGTCAAAAACTGGCGGGGTCAACGCTTTGGGGTGGTGGGGGGCCCTGGCGATCGCCGGGACAGTGATCTGATCGAATTGGGGCAAATTGCCGCCCAAGTGTTTGATCGTATTATTGTCAAGGAAGATGACGATAAACGGGGTCGTTCAGAGGGAGAAGCGGCGGATTTAATTATTAAGGGCATTTTGCAAGAAAATCCTGGCGCTGACTACGAGCTAATTTTGAATGAAACCACCGCCCTCAACCAGGCCCTAGATGGCGTTGAAACCGATGGCTTGGTGGTGATGTTCCCCGAAAGTGTCACCAGGGCGATCGACATGATCAAGGGCCGTAATCCCATCGGCTAAGGCTCTTTCCGTTTTTTCTAACCAATGCCATGGCTACCTATCAAAAAAGCAACCTTGCCTGGGAATTGCAACAGTTAACGCAGAATGGGCGGGAATGGGTGGCCTGGCAGACTGATCGCCTCTGGCAGGGAGTGCCTCCCATACCGGGGTTAAATATTCCCCATTGGGAACGGTGGGAAGAATTAATTTTCCACGGCTTACTCTGGTTAATTATTGCAATGGTGATCGCCGTCCTTTGGTTTAATCGCAAAACGTGGCAGAGATATTGGCATAATTTGAGCAAAGTTGATCTGAGTCCTCATTTTTTGCCCCCAAATCCCGGAGTTAATCATTGGATTAGAACGGCCCACCAGGCCGCCCGCCAGGGGGATTATTACCAAGCTTGTCGCCATTTGTACTTGGCCATGTTGCAAATGTTGCAGGAGCAAAGGGGTTTAGATCAAACACCGGGGAGAACTGACCGGGAATATCAGCAGTTAACGGCGCAATTTCCCCAGGCGCTCGCCTATAACACTCTTTTCACCATCCATCAGGAACTTTGTTTTGGCCAGCAACAGGCTTCCCTCGAGTTATTTGAAGATTGCCAGGGGGCGATCACCCAATTGGAACATGGCCCTAGGGCAACGATGGATCAGCAAAAATTGGCTGGGTCTTGATCCCGGCGGTGGCGTACTGGAATTGGTTCCCCTTGTTGATCTCCCACTAAACTAGCAGTGGTTTCCAACGCTTGGCGGAGATGTTTGGCGGCGTAAATGGACATATCCCGGGGCACATTAATACGATCCCGCAGATAACGCAATGCTTGGTCAGTACCCTGGGGCGGTGTACATTGTTCCCCCGTAGCCAGTAGGGTTAACGCACAGCGTAGGGCTTGGTCAAAACTCTCCCCCTGGTCATGGCCGTTGACCTCAATAATATTGCGGTGATGTTTCACCACCCTGGCGATCGCCTCTTGCTTAACGTTTTCTGGTTCTGGGTAGGTGGCATCGGGCAAACCAAACCAAGGGCCATGATCCACCTGCTCTTGGTTCTGCCGGGCTTGGGCACTGCCGTTGGAGTAACAACCACCCATTTGGGGAGGCAAATCATGGGCATGGGTATGGAAATCACTCTGGGTGCCCCGGTAAGTAGCCCTAGTTTCCAAAGCCCCAAACCAGTCTTTGAGCCGGGGATTATTTTCCCGCAGAGAATAACCTTTGTAATAAAATAGGCTGGCATGCATGCGTTCTACATAGGGAATAAAAACGATGTCAGCAGTGCTAAATTCCGGCAAAAAATAGGGGCCAGGCAATTTTTCCAGGGCTTTTTCCACTTGATCAACTACCTGTTGGAACTGTTGTTGATTCCGTTGATCGGCACCGGGAAACATGGCTGGGTAACAGAGCCAATTACACCACGCTCGAAACAATAGTCTTTCCAGTTTTCTGAGGGGTAAAACCAATGGATCTTCCATGCCCCAAAGCAATAGTCCAAAAGCTTTCTCTAAAGCCATTAAAATATCGTCGCTTTCAGTGTGGAATCTGCCATTTAATTCCAAAGCCGGTAACATTCCCGATGGCACCAATTTTTTATACCAAGCTTCCTTTTCCCCATAGCAAAACATAGTCACTTTTTTAATTTGGTAGGGAATTTGCTTTTCTTCTAACCACAACCAAACTTTTTGACAATAGGGACACCAGGCATGATTATCCCGATAGAGGGTAACTCGCACAGCCTCCTCAGGTTGCCCAAACAACCTTAAGGTTGCCTGGGCATTGGTGGCACCGTTAACTGTATCCACTTGGTAGTTAAGCAATTCCGCTAGAGCTGGCCAGGAAAGGGGATTAGTCATAAATTTTTATCGGTTTAATAGTAGTTAAATAAGATGATAAAGCTGAAAGAAATATTTGGTAATTTAACTAGAATGATCGGGATGATTCTAGATCAGTATCTATACTTTTAATTCTAACCATTAGTATCATTCAAGCAATCAATGAAGCAATGAAACTGCGCCCTTCGTAGAATTGTATCATTTTTGATGTAAGGTGAAGCGGAACCATCAGCCACTACAATATGAAGCAAATTATTCCCGCACTGATCACTTTTTCTTTTTTTTCAATGGCGATCGTCCAGCGCGCCCCTGGCATTGCCGCCTTGACCCCCCAGTACCAAAATATCAAGGATTTAGAGGTGATGGTCAATTACATTAAAGAAAGTCCTAACGTGGCGGCAACGTTGAAATCCATAGATTTAGAAAATCAGACCATTAACTATGGTCAAGATTGCCGGATCGGGTTTGAAAGAAAACCTTCTACTAAACCCCCCGGCTGGGTTGGCCCTGCCGAACCACTCCAATTCAAAGCAGTTAACTGTTTAGAAGAATGATTAACACAGAATGGTAATCATTACCAAATCGTAATTTTCAGTCAAAAAAGTCTAGACTAATACAGTTAACTCCACCGGACGCCGTATTTATTTCCCATTGGATGCAAATGCTTGGATCAGTGCTGGATAGTCCTCCTGGGCGGGAAATTTACTAAAACTGTACTTTGCCTCAGTGGTGGCCCAAGCCAGCTTTTCATCTGTGTAGCACTCAATGAATGGCCTATAGTTTTGAGTGTCCTCTAACAAGGTGGAGCGTACATTGACAAAATCATCCATCCCTTCAGGGCGTGTGAATAGCCAGCTCATACAATGGTCACAGAAGTAGTGACGTGTACCTCCGTGTAAACCACCGATAACAGGTGAACCTGATGCGATAAAAAATGCAGAACTGGGAAACAGTGAACTCAGACTAAATGCGCTTGATGTCATTTTTTGACATCCTGTACAGTGACAGGCCATAGTAATCAATGCTTTTGAAGACACTTCAAATTGAATCTTGCCGCAACGGCAACTTCCTTTAGTCTTGCAAGGTACATTGTTCACAGCAATTGATCTCCAAGTCTTCTATGGATAATTTATCGCAATTATCTCAATCAGCAAAATGGGAATATGGCTTGATGTATCTTTTGGCGATCGCCTGCATTCTTCAATTCAATTTAGATTGCAGGCTGCTGCACCGCAGGAAGCAGATGGAGCATATAATCCCGTTTTCCAATTTCCAATTGGTAAGTCCAAATGACGCAGTATTGCGTAGGTCATGATCATATTTTAATAAAGGTAGTGTTAAAGGAGTAAGAAAATATGCAGGTAAATATGTTATCCTTTGACCCCACTACTAGCCTCGGAGGGGATAATGTAACGTTGCACAAACAGAAACAGCACAATAATGGGAGCAATGGCAATCACGGAAGCCGCTGCAATTAACCGCCAGTCAAAATCCAAAGCACTAGATAATTGGGCAACGCCCAAAGGCAATGTGTAATATTCTGGTTGATCGAGCACAATCAAGGGCCAGAGAAAATCGCTCCAGGAACCGATAAAAACAAAAATGGCCAGGGTAACCAAGGCGGGGCGAATGGCCGGAATCATGATGTGCCACCAAATGCCCAGTTCTCGACAACCATCGATGCGGGCCGCCTCCTCCAATTCCTTGGGCACCCCTTGGAAAGCCTGACGGAGCAGAAAAATACCAAAGGCAGAAGCCAGGCTGGGGAAGATAATGCCCACGTAACTATTCCTGAGCCCCAAATTCACTGCCAGAATGTAGAGGGGAATCATGATCAACTGGAAAGGGATCATCAACGTGGCTACGATCGCCGCTAGGGTCACGTCTCGACCGACAAAGTTTAACCGAGCCAGGGGATAGGCGGCTAGGGCGCAAAAAAATAAATTGAGGGCCACAGTGATGCTGGAAACCACCACGCTGTTAAATAGGTAGCGGCCAAAGGGATAGTCTTGCCAAACCTTAATAAAATTCCCCAGGTTGGGTTGTCGGGGTAACAATTGCCCCAAACCCCCAAAGACATCCTCCGTCGGGGCTTTCAACGCCGTAGCTACCAACCACAGCAACGGCAACAACATGGCGATCGCCAACAAGACCAAAACTAGGTAAGTTTTCCAGTGTTTCACAGCGGTGGGGTAATAGCGGGTAGTGATTGGGCATTGTCAATAAAACTTAGCCCAGGGTAGCAAATAGACCAAAGAAAAACCCCCCAGAATGCTCCCAGGGGGTTGATAATTGCGATGGCAAGTATTACTTACCCATGCCCAACTGTTGGGCTTTTTGGTAAACTTTACCTTCTGTGAGCAGGGAAGGGGCAATGACCACATCCACCTGTTGCATTTCTTTCATATCTTTGGCTCCCAGGGTGCCCATGCTGGTTTTTAATGCCCCCAGCAGGTTATGGGTGCCGTCATCCAATTTGGCGGGCCCCACCAAAATCTCCCGAATGGTGCCAGTGGTACCGACATTAATACGAGTCCCCCGGGGTAATACGGGACTGGGGGTGGCCATCCCCCAATGAAAACCTCGTCCGGGAGCTTCCGCCGCCCTGGCAATGGGAGAACCGATCATCACCGCATCAGCACCGCAGGCAATACATTTGCAAATATCACCACCGGTAATGATGCCGCCGTCGGCAATTACGGGCACGTAACGGCCACTTTCTTGGAAATAGTCATCCCTAGCCGCCGCACAATCGGCGATCGCCGTTGGTTGAGGAACTCCTACCCCCAGCACTCCCCGGGAAGTACAAGCCGCTCCTGGGCCAATCCCCACCAATACTGCCGCTGCCCCAGCCCGCATCAACTCCAAGCTGACTTCGTAGGTAACACAATTACCCAACACCACCGGCATGGGCATTTCCCGACAAAGCTTGACCAGGTCCAAACTCTCCACCGACTCAGGGGATAGATGGGCTGTGGATACTACCGTAGCTTGAATAAATAACAGATCAGCCCCAGCTTCGGCCACCGTACTGGCATATTTGGCCGCCCCCACCGGAGTCAGGCTCACCGCCGCAATGCCACCAGCAGCTTGGATTTCTTGAATGCGCTTGGTAATTAACTCGGGCTTAATGGGTTCGGCGTAGAGTTCCTGCATTAACCCCACAAATTCCGTTTTGCCCACCGAAGCGATGCGGTCCAAAATCGGATTGGGATCTTCGTAACGGGTTTGGATGCCCTCTAAATTCACTACCCCCAAAGCACCTAGCTCTGAAAGCAGTACTGCCATGCGGCTATCTACTACCCCATCCATAGCGCTGGCAATAATGGGGATTTCTCGCTCAATGGCGCCCACTTGCCAGCGGGTATCGGCCAGGGCTGGGTCTAAAGTCCGCACTCCGGGAACCAGTGCAATTTCGTCGATACCATAGGCTCGACGGGCTGTTTTTCCCCGTCCAATCGTAATGTTCACGCTTACTTACTATTCCCAAACTGTTTAAATTAGCGTACCAAATAATCGACCCTTTGGGCGTCCTCAGGCCCGAATAACCCTAATCCAGTGGGGATCAGAGGCTATGGCATCCAACGGGGAGCAAAACCGGCAGTCAATTCTTGAGGGTCGGGATCAGCGTCGGTTTCCATGGCTAGATCTCCGGGTAGGGGCAGTAGCCAAACTCGTCCATCCACAATGGATCTTTGGGAATTGGTAAGCAGATCATGGGAACCCATACTAGGGCCGGTAGCCACCTGGTCAAACATTAACCCCAAACCGTCGGGGGCAATGGTGAGGTCAACTTCAGGGTAGTTGGGCAAAGCTAACAGGGGGCGGACTTGGCCATTGGCTAAATTAATCACCGCCAGGTAGGGTTCTGGTTGTACAGGCTCTCCTTCCCGTTGGATGAAATCCGCCTGCAAACAATAGGCCCTGGGTTGGGAGCGGGGATCGAAACGACAGCTTAATAGGGGATAAGGACCCCGTAAAATTTCCCTTTGGGTGCGGTCTTGCAGGTCATAAATGACCAAGGAATGGCTAAAATCTGGGTTTTGTTGGGTCAATAACAGTTCCTTGCCATTGGGAGAAAAATCTAAAGCTTGTTCTATAGCTTCCAAAAATTGGGGCGCCCCGGCGTTGGGGGTGAGGGGAATCAACCCCACTCCTCCTTCTTGGGTGACCGCCAGGAAATCACCATTGGGGCCAACAATGAACTGGTCAGCCTTAATGCCTAGGGGCCGGGGATCGACCCCTTTGGGGGCTATCCATAAACCAGCATCGGCAGGATTTTGAACATTCTGCCTAGCAATCACTAACATGCTGCCATTGATGGCCAGGGCAATGCGCTGATTATCGTAATCCTGACTTTCCCAAAGCCGTTCCAACTTTCCCGGTAAAACCTTGGTTTGGGTGTTGAGATTATTGATGCCGGTGGTGACAGTAAAAATATTCTGTTGTCCACTCCGGCGGGTGGGGTCAGTGGCGGTAAAAACCAGGCGATCGCCTTGGGGATAAATTTGAAATTGACGAACGGTGAGGTCCTTGGGGGTGAGGATGATTTTTTGGGGTTGTTGGGGGTTGGTGATGTTGTAGAGAATTAACCTCCCCCTTTCTTCGCCGCCCACACCGATGTAGACCAAAGCCCGGGCTCGACTGGTGATGACACTGGTGAAATCCCGCTTCCCTTGGCCCCGCACCATGGAGGGTAACGGTAGGCTCAACTGATAGTTAGTGCCGTACCGGGGAATTTCGGTCAGGGAGTAAAACCAACGCCGCCCCTGCCAAACAGTTTTTCCCGCCAAGGGCGGATTAATGGTCAACCCCGCCTCAATTTTCCCTGGTTCGACGGGGTGGTTAAACGCCATGGTCAGGGCCTGGGTCTGGGCTCCAATGTTGGTGTTGCGCCAACTGTATTGCGTCACCGACAGGGGACTTTGATTGCCCCGCAGTAGCACCACCGCAATTAAGCCAATCAGAATGATGGCGATCGCCCCCACGGTACGATCAAAGAGGCTCAATTTTTTCCATAAATCCGGAGTAGGGGAAAAACGTTCCATCATGGAGGCCAATAAAAAACAGGGCTACCTAGTCCTCCACTTTAGCTTTAGGGATGTAGGTAGAAGCCACCTCCAGCTCCTTAAGTTGCTTTTTATCCACCGCTGCTGGAGCTTCCGTGAGCAGACAACTGGCCTGTTGGGTTTTGGGGAATGCAATCACATCTCGAATGGAATCTTCCTTGGCCAACAACATCACTAACCGGTCTAAACCGTAGGCAATGCCGCCGTGGGGAGGGGTACCATACTCGAATGCATCCAGCAGGAAGCCAAATTTTTTGTGGGCTTCCTCCGGGGATAAGCCAATGGTGGCAAAGACTTTTTCCTGCACTTCCCGTTGGTAAATCCGCAAACTGCCACCGCCAATTTCCACGCCGTTCATTACTAAATCATAGGCCTGGGCCCGGGCGGTTTTTAAGTCCTCCAAGTCTTCAGGGTGGGGCGCAGTGAAGGGATGGTGCAGAGCTTCCCAACGCTTTTCGTCCGCATTCCACTCAAACATGGGAAAGTCCGTGATCCACAGTAGGTTGACGGCATCGGGATCGATCAAACCCAACTGTTCACCCAACACTAAACGGAGACGGGATAGGGATTTATTTACTGTGGCGGTATCTCCAGCACCAAACAGTAACAAATCCCCTGCGTTGGCCTGGGTACGTTGCAACAGGGTTTTTACCTGTTCTTCATCGAGGTTCTCCTTAATGGCACCAATGGTGTCAATGTCGCCGTTATCCCGCACCCGAATGTAGGCAATACCTTTCGCTCCGGCTTCTGTCGCCTCTTTGAATAAATCTCCGCCGGGTTTAATCCGCACATTGGAGATGGTTTCATTTCCACCAGGCACTCGAATGGCCTTGACAGAACCCCCACTGCTAACGGCGGCGGCAAAAACTTTAAACCCACAATTTCCCATCAATTCCGATAGATCCACCAGTTCTAAACCAAAGCGGGTATCCGGGCGATCGTTGCCGTATTTGGCCATGGAGGCCTGGTAGGTCAGCCGGGGAAACGGCCTGGGCAGCTCAATGCCTTTAACCACTTTGAAAATATGGCAGATTAAGACTTCGTTGAGGTCGAGAATTTCATCCTGCCCCATGAAGCTCATTTCCATATCCAACTGGGTAAATTCCGGCTGGCGATCGGCCCGTAAATCTTCATCCCGAAAACAGCGGGCAATTTGGTAATAGCGGTCCATACCCGCCACCATCAACAGTTGCTTGAACAGTTGGGGCGACTGGGGCAGGGCGTACCATTCCCCAGGGTTAACCCTGGAGGGCACTAGGTAATCCCTTGCCCCTTCGGGGGTGGAACGGGTGAGAATGGGAGTCTCAATTTCCAGAAAGTGCTCTTGGTCTTCCAGGAAACGGCGCATGGCTTTCACCACTTGATGGCGCAGTTGGAGATTTTGGCTTAACCTGGCCCGCCGCAGGTCTAGGTAGCGGTATTTGAGCCGCACATCTTCCCGCACCTGTTCTGCTTCGTGGCTGGACACCACAAAGGGCAATTGTTGATTGACGGCGTTGAGCAGGATGATGCTATCTGCATAGATCTCAATCTCCCCGGTGGGAATTTTCTCATTTAACGATTCCGGGGGGCGCTTACTAACCACACCGGTAACTTGCACCACGTATTCGTTCCGCAATCCTTCTGCCACCGGATAGGAGGCAGGGGTTTGGTCGGGGCTACTAGCGATTTGCACTATGCCCCGGCGATCGCGCAGGTCCAGGAAAATTACGCCACCATGATCCCGACGGCGATCGACCCAACCGTAGAGGGTAACAGTTTCCCCCAGATGGGTTGTCCGTAGGTCGCCGCAATAATGAGTACGCATAGAGGTGTTAATCAAGCAAAATTTCGTTAAACGAGAAAATTAAGGGGTTACCTGGGTGCAGGGAAGATGTCGCTCCAATGCCCAATCGTCCACCGGGGAATTGACCTAGGCAAAGGAATTTTCTTTGACCAATTCCTCCAGGGGAAGTTGTCCCCCTTTAGCACGGGCATCTTCGGTACGCTTACCGATCGCCACCATGGGGCCAATGGCGTAGTCGGCGGGTAACTTGACCAACTCGGCCACCTTTTCTAGGTCAAAACCGATCATGGGACAGCTATCATAGCCCATGGCCTTGGCCGCTAACATCAAATTTTGCATAGCCATGCCAATGGAGCGTTGGGCTTCATCCCGTTGCAACTCTGATTTGCCGCCATAGAAAGAACCGATCGCCCCGACCAAATAATCCGCCACCTCTGGGGGAGCATTGCGCCAGTAACGGGCCGGATCTTTATCCCAGGCATCGACGTCTGCCACCACCAAAATTAGCAGGGAGGCATCGGTCATTTGGGCTTGGTTGCCATATTTTTCCCTGATGGTTTGCCGCAGTTGGGGGTCCCGGATGATCAGGAACCGCCAATGTTGGATGTTGTAACTAGTGGGGGCTTGGATGGCCGCTTCGAGCAATTTTCTTTCTTCTTCTGGGGTCAGTCGATGGTCAGGGTCGAAATGCTTAATCGATCGCCGTTGGTAAATAGCGTCAAATGTATCCATAGTGGTTGGGAAATGGAATTTTAGCGGGGAAATAATTGGAAAAACTAAATTCAATATAAATACAATTGTCGATTTAAGCGGCGGTCAATACCCCTGGGGATACCTGCTTGGGCAGAATATCAATTAAATCCTCCGTGGCACAGTAGCGCAAATCATCCAGGCGATCGAGCTTCAGCAACCGCTGGCCATGACTAGCCAATTCAAACAGTCCCAACAGATTGTCCTGCCATTGGCGGTAAAGACTTAAAGCTGCCGTTACTTCATCGTTGCCTTTGGTGAATTCCACCCCCTTTTCTGTGAGGTAGGCGGCGATCGCCCCGGCACAGACTGTATCCTCCAGGGAGTAACCCCCTTCCCAGCCGGAACCTAACAGCCACACGGATTTAGGCTGGTTTTTGACCAGATAATCTGCCGCCGCCCTCCGATTAACCAAAGAAGCCGTGATTAGTTGGGGGCAATTTTCCACCCGTTGTAAAGCTCGGGTGCCATTGGTAGTGGATAGAAATAACCTTTTCCCCGCCATTAGTTCCGGCGTACAATCAAGGGGGGAATTACCCAGGTCATAGCCTTCCACCATAGCTCCGCCCCTTTCCCCGGCCCTGAGGCGTTTTTCCTCTGGCCAAGCAGCACTGGTGGCCAACAAATCATTCAAGGAACTGAAAACCTGTACCGCCTCCGCTCCAACTTTGAGTGCCGTGGCAATGGTGGTGGTGGCCCGCAGGACATCAATAACCACCGCACAATCAGGCAATGGCTGATCTGGTGTTAATTCCGGCGTGTGATAAACAAAAATTTCCACAGGATTCAGCGGACTGTTTGGGGAATGAACAACCTTCCCATCTTATCGGTAGTAGGCCAACCCCGCAGAAGAATTGGCCGATTTTTCTGGGGTCGGGGTCCAGGGGAGAGTCCAATGGGCTTTAAACTGGTGTTCGGTGGCGATCGAGGGCAAAACCTGGCCAGAATGCTGAAGATTAACCAAGCTTTGCTGGGCAGACCCTAGATTTCTCACAACTTTCCCACAACGTCTGTTTGTCCTAAATTTTTAGCAAAAATTTTCCCATGGCAATTTCAACTCCGGAGGTGACTCCCAATTTAAGTGACAGCAATGGCAATGAAGCCGGCGCCCAAACCCAATTCACCATCCAAGAAATCCGTGACCTATTGCCCCACCGTTATCCCTTTGCTTTGGTGGACCGCATCATCGATTTTCAGCCAGGTAAATCCGCCGTCGGACTGAAAAATGTCACCATTAATGAACCGTTTTTTCCGGGGCATATTCCCGATCGCCCAATTATGCCTGGGGTGTTAATTGTAGAATCCATGGCCCAGGTGGGGGGGGTGATTTTAACCCAACTGCCGGGGATGCGGGGGAAATTTTTTGCCTTTGCTGGCATTGACGGGGTGCGGTTCCGGCGACCAGTAGTACCGGGGGATCAACTGATCATGACGGTGGAGTTACAATCCTTCAAAATGCAACGCATTGCCAAAATGCAGGGGGAAGCCCGGGTGGATGGACAACTGGTCTGTGGCGGTGAAATGCTCTTTTCCCTGATTGATTGAGCAAAACTGGCAAAAATGGGCATTTAAACGTCCTCCTCAATGTTTATGTTCGTTTTTCTCTCTAAACTTTTGCCCCTATTCCTCTATCCCCTGGGGTTGGTTTCGTTGCTACTGCTGGGGATCGGTTTTTGGAGTTGGCGACAACAGTCGGGGATGCAATGGCTCGCCTTGATAGCATTGGCAATTTTGCTGGTCAGCGCCAATAGCTGGGTCAGTGATGCCCTCCTACGAACCCTAGAGTACCGATATTTACCGACGGAGGATTTACCCGAGGCTCCAGTCATTGTGGTTTTGGGGGGAGGACTTTACCAAGCCACCTATCCCCGCCAATTTCCGGAAGTGGCCGAAGCTGGCGATCGGGTTATTTACGGCGCCCAAATTTACCAAGAGGGCAAAGCACCCTACATCATTGCCACCGGAGGCAGGATTCCTTGGCTTGGTACAGTGACCGGTTCAGAAGCGGAGGATATGGCCCTGCTGCTGCAACGGCTGGGGGTACCCAGAAAAGCCATTATTAAAGAAGAGAAATCCCTTAATACCAGGCAAAATGCAGTTTTTACCCAGAAAATTCTCCAGCAAATGGGCATAAACACCATTATCCTAGTTACCTCTGGTTACCACATGCCCAGGGCCAAAAGGGTGTTTGAAAAGTTGGGTATCAATGTCATCCCGGCCGCCACTGACTTTTTGAGTCAGCCGTTGGGCAGAAATAATTTCAACCTTGCCAACGTTATTCTTGGTCTGATGCCCGATGCTAAAAGTTTGCAACTTGCCACCATGGCTCTGAAGGAATACCTGGGACTGTTTATTTATAAACTACAGGGCTGGATTTAGCATAAGGTTTTGGTTTTTACTCTCCCCCAAAAAACTAAGCTGTAATCCCATTGGCTTTGGTCAAGACTCGATTGAGTTTGCCACTCTGGTAGCCTTCCAAATCCAGGGTGACGTACAGGAAACCTAAGTTCTGAAAGGTTTGCACCAATTCCCCTAGGGGGACAGCTTGCACAAACTGCTGAATTTGTTCTGGGGGTAATTCAATGCGGGCCAAATTTTGCTCTGAGCGTACCCTGACCTGGGGATAACCGAGACGACGGAGATAAATTTCTGCCCGGCCGACCCGCTGTAATTTTTCCACTGTAATTTCTTCGCCGTAGGGAAAACGGGAACTCAAGCAAGGTTGGGCTGGTTTATCCCACCAAGGCAAGCCCAATAATTGGGAAAGTTGCCGCACTTCTAACTTACTAATTTGCAATTCGGCCAATGGCGATCGCCCCCCCCGTTCCTTAGCCGCCTGGATGCCGGGGCGATAATCCCGTAGATCATCCCCATTTACCCCATCAATGACGTAACTGTAACCCCGGGCCAAAGCTAAGGGTTTGAGAGTGTCGTGGAGTTCACTTTTGCAAAAATAACAACGGTTTTCAGGGTTGGCCGTGTAATTAGGGTTATCCATTTCATGGGTCTGCACCAATTCGTGGGCAATGCCGATCCACTCTGCCTGGGCCTGGGCGTCTTCTAGTTCCTCCGGTAACAGGGAAGGGGAAACGGCGGTAATGGCCACGGCATTGGCCCCCAATACGTCGTAGGCCACCTTGGCCACTAGGGTGCTATCCACTCCGCCAGAATAGGCAATTAAAGCCCGGTCTAACTCCTGAAAGAATTGCCGCAGATTTTTGAGTTTGCTTTCTGACATGGGCCTTGGCGATCGCCGTTATTTGTCGATTGTTGATCAAATTCACTTCTAACGGTAACAAAATCTTTGGCAGGTCAAGGTCATCGGACCAAAGACCCAAAAACATCTCCTTTACTGAGCATACTAAAGACCTTTAGGTAATTATAATATTCATATATTTACCGAGGGTAATGTTATGGGTAGTAATAGGGAAAGAGAACGTCTCATTTTGCAAAAAAGAATACTGAAGCTTGAAATAGAGAGGTTGAAAAAACAAAAAGCCCATAATCATTGGTCTAAAAAAGATGAATTGAGTGATTTGACTGATACTGCCATGGGAGCCGCATCGATCGCCGCTGGTACGGCGGCCGGAGTTGCCACATCATCAGTGGTGGGAGGCATGGGTCTGGCTGTGACGGGAACTGCAGTGGGGATTGGTGTTGCTCCAGTTGCTGCGGCTGGTGCTGTGGTTGGCTCTGCTGCCTACGGAGTTAAAAAAGCAATTGATGAACAGGATGCCACCGCTATTGGCGCGGCAGTTGTTGGGGCTGGGGTTGGAGCGGGAGCCGCATCAGTTATCGGTGGAATGGGTCTTGCTGTGGCAGGGACTGCGGTCGGCATCACCATGGCCCCCGTAGCCGCCGCCGGAGCCGTAGTGGGACTAGCTGGTTATGGGGTATCAAAATTATTTGAAGGGAAAAAGCGCAAACATCATAAAAAACGCCAACATCACTAATTTTCAACTATGGCCAGAAGCAAACTAAATCCACTGCAAAAAATTGTCAGGCAAGCAATCAGAGACTTGTCTGGCCGCCCAAGACCAGAAAAACCAATCACAAGCCGGCATCTTTATACAGAATCTGAGTATCGAGATTATCTTGCTGAAAAATTGCAGGGAAAAACTGAAGTAAACACCCCTGTAGGCCGCATTGACATTCTGACAAAAACTGAGTTGATTGAGGTAAAAATTGCCAAAAACTGGAAAGCGGCGATCGGTCAAGTGAAAAGCTATGCTGTGTTTTATCCTAACCATCAGCCCAGAATTCATTTATTTGGAGCCATCACTAAAACTTCTCTACGCCATGCCCAGTCCATCTGTGAATCAGAGAATATTATTCTAACCTGGGAGAATTGATGGAGGTACTTTTCAGATGGTAACTACGGAGTGAAAGTAGAGCTAGGCTGACTGGAGAGAACAGGCAAGATTGACAAAGTGTTAAACCTAAAAACGCAGAGTTAGTATGTGTTATGGAACATTCTGGTTTGTATGAGCAAGACTTTTATGCCTGGACCCAGAGCCAAGCCAAGGCTTTGAACAATCAACAGCCATCATTGCTGGATTGGCAACATCTTAAAGAAGAGATAGAGGCCTTGGGAAGACAACAATATCGGGAGTTGGTCAGTCGTTTAGCTGTTTTGCTTGGTCATTTGTTGAAGTGGGAATTACAGCCAGAACAGCGATCCCGTAGTTGGTTTCTTACCATTCGGGAGCAACGTCGCGCCATTCGTCGCCATCTGCTCCAGAACCCTAGCTTAAAGTACCGCCTACCCGAAGCATTGGAGGATGGATTTGAAGCCGGGACGGATCTAGCTTTACGGGAGACCAACTTGCCAATTCGTGTTTTTCCTGAAGTCTGTCCTTACCCATTAGCAAGTGTTTTACAAGAAAATTTTCTTTGTGACACCAGTCAGGACTGGGGCTAGTCTGAGAGAAAAAACGCTAAATTGGGTTTCAATCTGACTCCTCAACGGACTTTAGCCAAAGGGTAAAAGTTGAGCCGGGTCGATCCGGATCGGGAGATGAGCCGTTAGGGCTAGTGACAGTAATTTTTCCCCCCATCTGAGCCACCAAATCCGCCACGATCGCCAAACCTAAACCTGTACCGTCAATGGGGCCCTGGGCCTGGGCTCCCCGATAATTGCGCTCAAAAATTTTGTCTTGATCCTCCGGGGGAATGCCGTAACCCGTGTCGGCGATCGCCAATGTGACCCAATCCGTTCCAGAAGATTGGCCTATTTCCAAGGCAAGATCAACTTTTACCAGGCCACCGTTGGGGGTGTATTTAATTGCATTGTCTAAAAGATTATTAACCACTTCCCGCAAAGCTAAACGGTTAGCCATCACCAGGATATCAATCAAAGCAATTTGGGCGGTTAAAGTAATATTTCTCTCGGCGGCGATCGCCTGATGGGCCAGCAAAATGGGAGGCAAAACCTCCCCTAAGGAAAAATTGGCCAGGGGCGTGGTTTCCCCCTGGTCCGCTGGAGGCAAAGCTTGGATTGTGGCTACGGGAGAGCTTGACAACAGGGGCACTATCTCAGGGCCTTGATGTTGACTCGCCTCAAAGGTTTGTAACAATTCCTGGAGGTGTTCCCCCTGGCGGACAATGCCTTCCACCACCTGTTGACTTTTGTCGTCCCCCTGCCAACGCTTGAGCAGTAATTTACTAAACGTTTTTAGGGCAGTGAGGGGATTGCGGAGTTGGTGCAACAGGTCAGCCCAATGTTGCCGCTCCCACTGGTATTGTTGATTTTGCTCCTCCCACGCCTGGCGGTACCAATCCTGTTGTTGGTCCAATAGACAAGCCACCGCTAAAGATTTGGCGATCGCCTCCAACTGCACCATTTCCTCCCCATGCCACTGGCCCTGACTGCGGTGAATTACCAACAGCCCCGCCATTTCTTCTCCGTAAACCAAAGGTAAAACCAAGCGTTTGTCTGCATCGAAGGGGGGAGGCTCCAAGCGACTGCGGCGACTTAACTTACCCACCCCCACGGGAACCGCAGGCAAAGACAAATCGCCTGTCGGGGGAGACGCTTCCCCTTGTGGTAGAGTGATTAACCCATAACTTTCCGATTCAGCTACTGTTGGACTATGGGAAACCACCAACGGAACCAGCCCCTGCTCTGTTTCTTCTTGGTTTAGATAAACGCCACACCAGTCCACCCGCAATACCTGTTGCAAAAGCCGAACCTGCGACTGACAAAGGGTAATCAACCCAGCACTGGGGGAATACATTGATGAGATGGAACCAGCCATGGAGCTTATGGTGGGGCAAGACCCCGAAAATGTTAAGAAATATTAAGATTTAAATCGGTCTATTTATGGCCCTGGGGGGCAGTTTTGAGGGTGAAACCCTACTCAAATGGTGTTTAGAATCAGCGATCCCCTTAGCACTGCAAGGGCTGGAGAGGCTTGATATTTAGAATTAGACCGGATATAATCGACACGGCTTTTGTAACTATCATTACAGCATATCGCTGAAATAGGAGGTAACTGGGTTGGCACGCAAACGCAAACGGAAGAGTCGTCGTCGTCAAGAAGGTCGTAAGATTTTGGAGCTTGTTCCTCAGTTTAATATTGAAAGCGGCGAGGATAAGCCCGTCACGGCCGCTCGTCGCTACATCCAAGCTAACGAAATTCAGCCCCCGGCCTTGCTCATTGTAAAACGAAATGAGCACACTACTGATCGATATTTTTGGGCCGAGAAGGGATTGTTTGGGGCCCAGTATGTGGAAGAGAATCATTTTCTATTCCCCAGTCTGCGGGAGTACCAACTCCCCACCCCTAGCACCAAAACCCCCGTGGGCGCTGGGAGCCGTTAACTGAACGGTTTCTGGTTTCTAAACAATGGTAAAAGCAGACTAAATCGGTTTTGTTGGGGTTGACTTCCCTTGGCAGGTTAGATCCAGAGCAGGTTTTGGGTGCGAACCCTGCGTAAATCGAGGGAAGCATTGGTCAGTTTGAACTTTCATTCTTATCCGAGGAATTCTTTCTCAACAAGATCCTGTCATGTTTTGGCAACTGAGTCCACTCTAGCTTCCAGGCTGGGGTGGCTGTTGTTGCAAATTAATAACCTTAATCGTCCTTTTCTTCGCAAAAAGTCTAGCCAAGGAAATTGAGAAATTGCTGGATGACAAAAGCGTTGGCAATGTCAATGAAAAAAGCTCCCACCAGGGGTACAACGATGAAGGCCTGGGGGGCAGCGCCGAATTTTTCTGTTACTGCGGTCATATTGGCGATCGCCGTGGGGGTAGCCCCCAGGGTTAAACCGGAATAGCCAGAGGAGATCACCGCCGCGTTGTAGTCCTTGCCCATGAGAGGAAAAACAACGACAACAGTGTAAATCACTGTGGCCATAAATTGGACGAGGAGAATAATGGCAATAACTCCGCCGATGCCAGCCAAAGTCCAGATTTGTAAGCTCATCAGGGAAATGGCTAGGAATAGTCCCAAACTAACGTCGGAAATTAAAGCTAGGGAAGGGGTTTCCGCTGGCCAAGGAAATTGTTTGAACGCGAGGGGAATGGTATTGGTGAGAATGATACCTGCCAGTAAACAGGAGACAAAGGCCGGCAACATTAACCCCAACTTAGCAACCAGATCGTTAATTTCATAGCCAAGACCGATGGTAACGCCAATGACTAAAATGGTGTGGAGCATGGTGTTGTAATCAATTTGCACATTGTCCTGATCTCGCCGGATGCCAATGGTCAAATCTTTAGTGTCACAATTCGGTTCTAACTTATTGCGGATAATTAAAAATTTGGCGATGGGGCCTCCCACAATGCCCCCAAATACCAAACCAAAAGTGGCGCAGGCTATGGCAATTTCCGGTGCGTTGGTAATGCCAATCTGGTAAAAAACCGGAGACCAGGCGATCGCCGTGCCATGGCCACCACTCAGGGAGATGGACCCGGAGAGTAAACCCACTGGTAACGCCTGCCCCAATAGGGAAGCCATACCCACCCCGACAAAATTTTGAATTACTAAAAAACTCACCGCTGTTGCTAAAAGAATCAATAGGGGTTTGCCGCCCTGGAGTAGGATTTTTAACTTGGAAGATAGACCAATGCAGGTAAAGAAAATAATTAAAAAAGCATCCCTAATCGGAAAATCGAAAGTTACTTCTGTGCGAAAAATACCGTAGATGAGACCAAAAAACAGGGAAGCAAGCACTCCACCGGAAACGGCATCGGGAATATTAAAACTCTGCAAAAACTTGATTTTTTTGGTGAGATATTTGCCAATGTAAAGCACCAAAATTGCGACAATAACTGTCTGGCGTACGTCGAATTGAATAGTTTCCATAATTACAAATTCTAATCTTTACATGGTCACCGGTCCAGGGCGGTTAACAGACAACCTTGGGCCTAGGACAGAATGGTATACTAACAAGCCTGTAATCAACTGGGCTTAGGAGATCTTGGTCGTCGTGGCATCCCCATACAACGCTGGTGAAATCGAGCAAAAATGGCAACAACGCTGGGCTGAATGGGAACTGGATAAAACCCCTATCGCTTCCGATTTGCCCAAATTTTATGCCCTGTCCATGTTTCCCTATCCTTCCGGGAATCTCCACATGGGCCATGTCCGTAATTACACCATCACCGATGTCATTGCCCGTCTGAAAAGGATGCAGGGTTATCAGGTGCTCCACCCCATGGGCTGGGATGCCTTCGGTTTACCGGCGGAAAATGCCGCCATTGAGCGAGGCATTCCCCCCAAGCAGTGGACAGAAAAAAATATTGCCCAGATGCGAGCGCAGTTGCAACAGTTGGGGCTTTCCATCGATTGGGAACGGGAAGTGGCCACCTGTGCTCCGGATTATTACCGTTGGACCCAATGGTTATTTCTGCAATTTTTCCAGGCTGGTCTGGCCTATCAAAAAGAAGCCACCGTCAATTGGGACCCCATTGATCAAACTGTGCTGGCCAACGAACAGGTTGATGGGGAAGGGCGCTCCTGGCGATCGGGGGCCATGGTGGAGCGGAAATTATTACGGCAATGGTTTTTAAAAATTACCGATTACGCTGAAGCCCTGTTAAATGATTTGGATGAGCTTGATGGCTGGCCGGAACGGGTCAAACTAATGCAATCCCATTGGATTGGCAAATCCGTCGGGGCCTATTTAGAGTTTCCGGTTAAGGATAGTGAGGAAAAAATTGCCGTTTTTACCACCCGCCCTGATACGGTGTACGGCGTCACCTATGTGGTTTTAGCGCCAGAACATCCTTTGACTGAAGTAGTAACCACAGCGGCCCAAAAGAAAACAGTGGCAGATTTTGTGGCTTTGATGGCCAAGGAAAGTGAAATTGAACGGACAGCGGAGGATAAACCAAAACGGGGAGTTAGAACCGGCGGAGTAGCCATTAATCCTTTTAACGGTAAAGAGATTCCCATTTTAATTGCCGATTATGTTTTATACGAATACGGCACCGGGGCAGTGATGGGGGTGCCAGCCCACGACCAACGAGACTTTAAATTTGCCCAGGATAATAATTTGCCCATTCAAGCGGTGATTGTTGCCGACGATGCTGATAACAATGATGTAGAAGTAGAGACAGCCTACACGGAAGCTGGGGTAATGGTTAACTCAGCCCAGTTCACTGGTATGAATTCGCTCAAGGCCAAACAAGCCATTATTAAATTCGCTGAAGAAAATGATTATGGCCGCGCCAAGGTGCAATATCGTCTGCGGGATTGGTTGATTTCTCGACAACGGTATTGGGGCTGTCCTATTCCCATTATCCATTGCGATGACTGTGGATCGGTGCCGGTTCCAACCCAAGATTTGCCAGTGGAACTGCCGGACAATGTGGAATTTTCTGGGCGGGGCCCTTCTCCCCTAGCTAAATTAGAGGATTGGATTAATGTTCCCTGTCCCAGTTGTGGTAAACCGGCCCGGCGGGAAACAGACACCATGGATACATTCATCGATTCCTCCTGGTATTTCCTGCGTTATGCCGATGCCCAAAATACCGAGTTGCCCTTTGATGGGGAAAAAGTTGCCCACTGGTTGCCGGTGGATCAATATGTGGGGGGCATTGAACATGCCATTTTGCATTTGCTCTACTCCCGTTTTTTCACTAAGGTTTTAGCCGATCGCCAGTTAATTTCTGTCAAAGAGCCATTCCAAAAATTGTTAACCCAGGGCATGGTGCAGGGCATTACCTACAAAAATTCCACCACGGGGAAATATGTGCCAGCCAAGGATTTGCAAACGGGGCAACAGGTAATTGATCCCAAGGATCCAAAGGATCCCGACAGTGGGGAACCGTTGCAGGTTTTCTACGAAAAGATGTCCAAGTCCAAATTTAACGGTGTGGACCCCCAGGAAGTTTTATCCAAATATGGTGCCGATACGGCCCGAATGTTCATTTTGTTTAAAGCCCCTCCAGAAAAGGATCTAGAATGGGACGATGCAGACGTGGAAGGGCAATTCCGCTTTCTCAATCGGGTTTGGCGCTTAGTGACCGACTACATTGGCGATCGCCCAGAAGTTTTGACCAGCAATGGCCCTTTAACTAAAGCGGAGAAAGATTTGCGCCGAGCTATCCATGGGGCGATCAAAGAAGTGGCAGAGGATTTGAACGACGATTATCAGTTCAACACCGCCATTTCCGAAATGATGAAACTCAGTAATGCTCTAATTGCGGCAACGGATTTGATTACTTCTCCCGTTTACCAAGAAGGCATTGAAACCCTGCTGTTACTCCTTGCTCCCTTTGCGCCCCATTTGACGGAGGAATTGTGGCATCGTTTAGGCCGTACTGACTCCATCCACCGACAGGCCTGGTTACAGGCAGACCCCACTGCCTTAGTGTTGGATGAAATTACTTTGGTGATCCAGGTGCTCGGCAAAACCCGTGGTACTATCACCGTTCCCGCTGGAGCTGACAAAACCCAGTTGGAGGAGTTGGCCCGTAACTCCGATTTAGCCCAACGTTACTTGGCCGGCAAAACCATTAAAAAAGTGATTGTGGTGCCTGGAAAATTGGTCAATTTTGTTATCAGCTAAACCCGATTTTGCCGGGGAATTACACCATGAAAAAAAATGCTGGCCGGCAAGTTACTAGGTCAAGACAGGATTTGGTAATTAGATCCTTTTTTGGTTTATTTTTCCTGGCCCTGGCGATCGCCATTTTGGTGTTATCCACCCCGGCTAATAGAATGGGCTCCTTGTTTGCGGCCTTCATCATCGGTGGTTTGGGGATAGATGAGTTGATTAGTCTCCGTTTGCAAAGGCGATCGCTCCTATCCCGAATTGGTCCATTGCCTTGAACTGAGGATAATTCCCTCGGCGATCGACTGAATACTAGTCAGTAGCAAAATTCGAGATAGTTAAGACAAGGACAAGTCTCTCAACGCTATATCCAATGCAGAAATAAGCGATTCTCCATTACTGATTAGTTGTCTGACTAACTTTTAAGTCTCGCCCAAAAGTGTTCTGTTTTGTTCAAGTCTGGTGAATAAGGTGGTAAAAATATGACTTCACACCCAGCTTTTGCTAACAACTCTTTTATTTTTTCGGGTGAAAGTTTGCATCATTCATGATTACTATAGCAAAGAGCAGGAATGTTGGGACGAATAGTCACTGAAATCCTTTGCAAATAAGAGTTTTAAAAATAAAAAATCGGGAGCGGAGCGCTAAGACCGACGCCCCAAGGGGCGGAAAATTTCTCCTGAGAGATTAAAGTTATGTTTAAAATTTAAAGCAATAAAAATATCAAATCAAATATCTTTTATTTTTGCTGTATTGAGAGCTTTTCGTTCAAATCGCTTATCTTCAGGAGTCATAGTTATACCCATAACTTTTTTCCATGTCTGAGGGTCAGTTGCCGCAATAAATTTTCGTCCGTCATTGAGTTCACACATGAACGTGACCACAGTTTTCCTTCCTTTTGCCATTGCTCCAGCAACTCCACCCGCAATGAGACCCAGCCCTCCCGTCAGAATCCCAGCAACCAAACCTGCCGCTATTCCCCAGCCAGCAGAAGCCGCAATACTCTTAATTTCTTCTTGATCCACTACATCTGCCGACTTGATATTGTTCAAATTTAACTTTCGAGGTTGACCTTCAAAATTGATGACAATCTCAGGAAAAATATCTTCAAATAAATACTTAGTGTCCCATTTTCCCGTGGGAATTTCTCCCCCAATTACTTCAATATATGGCATCGTGTGATTCTCCAAAAATTTTGAAATGATTGTGTAATTATTCGTGGTTGCAGACACAGGGACTTTGCTTTAAACCTAAAACCACGAACACTAGCATGGAAAAATAACCAGAGGCACATAGTACAAGGACTTCAGATTGGTTTTTCTTACATAATGGACTACACTATCAAAAATATTTATTTTCTGCAATACAATAAGTCTTAACAAAACATATTTCATAATAGGCCATACATTTTTGAAGCTTGCATCCAATCGGAAAACCTTATTGTGACAAGGGCAAGCCACAAAAACAGAGATCTGCCCTTGTCCTACAAATTTATAGTTATAGTTAGCAAATCTAAAGTCTACGCCAGCGACGACCATCCTTATTAATTAACCATTCCGCCTCCGCCGGTTCCCAGGTGCCAGCTTCGTATAAGGGCATAGAAAGGGGATCACTGGGGGCATCCCAAGCTGATAACACTGGAGTTACTACCCGCCAAGCTTCTTCCACCTCATCAGCCCGAGTGAAGAGGGTTTGATCCCCCAACATACAATCCAATAAAAGACGATGATAAGCATCAGCCGTGGCCACCCCAAAGGAAGAGCCATAGCTGAAATCCATATCTACAGTGCGGGTACGCAATTCTGAGCCGGGCATCTTGGCTTCAAACCGGAGAGAAATACCTTCGTTGGGCTGAATTCGCAGACTTAACACATTGGGATTAGCTTGGTGAGCCACGGATTGAAAAATTAACAAAGGCACTTCCCGGAATTGAATGGCAATTTCACTCACTTTTTTGGGCATACGCTTGCCGGTGCGGAGATAAAAGGGGACTCCCTGCCAACGCCAGTTATCCACCATTAACTTGAGAGCAACAAAGGTGGGGGTGGTGGAAGTGGGAGCTACCCCTGATTCTTCCCGATAGCCGGGGACTGGTTTGCCGCCCATCCAACCCGCTTTATACTGACCACGGATACCAGCATTTTCCAGGTTATTAATATCTGCCAAACGGGTAGCCTGTAAAACTTTGACTTTTTCGTTGCGAATACTATCTGCATCAATAGCGTTGGGGGGATCCATGGCGGTCAAGCAAAACAGTTGCAACAGGTGGTTCTGCACCATGTCCCGCAGAGCACCGGCAGATTCGTAATAACCAGCCCGTTCTTCTACTCCCACCGTTTCTGCCACCGTAATTTGTACGTGGTCGACAAACTGGCGATTCCACAATGGTTCAAAAATTGCATTGGCAAAGCGGAACACCATCAGGTTTTGCACCGTTTCTTTGCCCAGATAATGGTCGATACGATATACCTGATTTTCTTTACACACCCCCTGTACCACTCGGTTAAGGTTTTGAGCTGAACTCAGGTCCCGACCAAAGGGCTTTTCAATCACAATCCGGCTTTTTATCGGATCACTAAGCATCCCCGCCGCCCCTAATTGTTTAATACCTGGGGGGAAAAAGTTGGGGGAAACAGCTAGATAGAAGACTCGATTGCCCCTGGTATTGCGTTTTTCATCTAATTCCGCCAGGAAGTTTTTCAATTTGAGATAGCTTTCTGGGTCGTCCATGTTGCCGGAGCAATAAAATAGACCTTGGGCAAACTCATTCCAGAGGTCTTCACTGCCAATGCCGGTGGAAAATTCTTCGATGCCCTTACGCATCTGCTCACGAAAATGGTCGTGACTCCAGTCCCTTCTAGCAAAACCGACAACTGTTAACTCCGGGGGTAAACGACGCTCTCGTTTCATTTGGTAGATGGCTGGCACCAGTTTTCGTTGGGTTAGGTCTCCCGATGCGCCAAAAATGGTCAAAACGAGAGGTTCTGGAGTGCGTTCTTGGCGGAGTCCAGTACGGAAGGGGTTTTCGAGTAGCGTTACCATGGGGAATGCTCGTATTGTGTGGCCACTTACGCTTTAAAATAACTCACAATTCCCGAAAGTTTCCTTTTTTCAGTAAAGTTTTAAGGAAAAATTCCTTTCCTAGTCCAGATCTTGAAATAGGGGCGTGCTGAGATATCTTTCTCCAAAACTGGGTTGGATCATGACAATCAATTTGTCTTTATTGGCAGGTCTTTTTCCCACTTTGATGGCCGCGGCTAAGGCTGCCCCGGTGGAAATCCCCGACAATAAGCCTTCTTCTCTGGCTAATCTACGGCCGTAGGCGATCGCCTCTTGGTCAGTAACGGTAATTACTTCATCAATTAAATCCACATCTAACACTTCGGGTATAAATCCAGCCCCAATTCCTTGAATTTTGTGGGGACCTGGTTTCCCTCCCGATAAAACCGGACTGTTCTGAGGTTCCACGGCGATCGCCTGGAAAGTAGGCTTTTTCTCCTTCAACACAGAAGCAACCCCGGTAATTGTGCCACCAGTGCCTACCCCCGCCACCAAAAAATCAATGGTTCCGTCCGTATCTTGCCAAATTTCCAATGCCGTAGTCTGTTGATGGATTTGAGGATTGGCCGGATTATCAAACTGTTGCAGCATATAAGCATTTGGCAAACTTTCCGCCAATTCCTGGGCTCTCCTAATGCATCCTCCCATACCTTCCCCCCCTGGGGTGAGTTCCAATTTGGCTCCATAGGCTTTTAACATAGCCCGCCGTTCTTGGCTCATGGTTTCTGGCATGGTCAAAATTAATTGGTAACCCTTGGCCGCCGCCACCATGGCGAGGGCAATACCTGTATTACCAGAAGTGGGCTCAATCAACAGAGTCCTGCCTGGTTAATCATATTGACACCAATGCGGTCTTTTACCGACGCCGCCGGATTCATCCCTTCCAACTTGACTACAATTTGAGCTTCACACCCTTCAAATTGGGGAATACGATTGAGGCGAACTAGAGGAGTACGACCAATTAGCTTTGTAACATTGCTAGCAATTTTCATAGGTAAGGGCCCACCAAGAAGGGAAATCTGCCTGCATCTTACAACGAAAAACCCCACCAGAGGCGGGGTTAAAGAGTTATTAGAGCTTAACTTTCAAACAAGTATCCCAAAAAGATGAACTTAGGATTAGAAAGTGAAGGTACCACGGATAGTGCCAATGAAGGCGTCGGTGGCATTGGTGGTCTGTTCAGGCTTGGAGATCCAGATTACACCAGGGGTCAAAGAAAGGTTGTCGGTGAGTTGATACTTGTAGAACAGTTCAACTTGGACAGGGTTAGCAGTGGTTACAAAGGTGGTTCCTAAAGTACCGTTGGTGAAACCAGAAACATAGGGTTGAACACCGGCAAAGATACCAAGAACGTTACCCTCTTTACCAAGGTCGGGGAAGGCAAAGCCACCACCGTAGGTCCAGATATCACCGTTGTCCTTACCAATCAAAGTCACGTTGGTGTAGCTGCCGTAGGCACTGAAGCTCAACCATTCAGCGATATTCCAAGCCATTTGGACGCCGTAGCTGTTGGTTTGCTTACCACCAAAGTCGTAGGGATTGATAACGTTGCCAGAGGCACTGCCGCCACTAACATTACCGTTATAGGTAGCCGCATCCACAGGAGGGGCACCCACACCCAAACCGTTAACAAAGGAGTCATTTAACTCAGAACGATTAAGGTTAGCAGCCGTCGTACCAACAATACCTTGAGTACCACCTTTGCCGAAGATAGCGGCATCGGGGGTGGTGTAGGCATTAACGTAGGTGAAGCCCAAGCTTACCCGATCAAAGATGTTAGTGGTGATTTGAGCCAAGGCGCTGTAGCCACCGTTGAACAAACCGTTGCCACCACTGCTGAAGTCGTAGTTATTACCGGTAGCAGGGTTGGTTACAGAACCGCCACTGCTGGGATTGTTACCGGTGCTAGCCAAGTAACCCAAGCTCAAGGAAGTGGGACCTAACAAATTGCTCAGGAAACCTACCTCGAGGCTGGTACCAATACCGGTACCACCACCAATCGAGTAGATGGGGTTCTGAGCGGTGAATTGGCTCAAAGAACCTTTACCACCGGTGTAGTCGTCGAAGTAGGGATTTAGGGTAGGAACGAAGTCATCCCAGATACCACCGAAGGCGGCAATATAGTTATTGAGACGAAAGTTAGTGCCTAAATCGAGGGGGACATAGTAGGCCAACCAGTCAACGGCTACGTTGTTATTGTCGCCAGGGGAAAGCTGGTGCACCTGAGTAAAGGTGGGGCTTTCATAGTAGTTGCCTACGATACCGATGGGGTTACCAGTCTCAGGATCGATAACGTTTTGAGTGGGGTAGAAGCTCTTGAAGCGATTGCCATTACCGGCAGCAAGACGGGTAACTAAGAGGTCTTCACCGGAGAAACTGGTGTTGAACTGTAAACGAACCCGGTTTTGGAATACAGCCTGGTTGTTGTCGCTCTGGTTGTTGAGGGTGTTTTTAGTGCCAAAGATGGCGGTGGGAGCAAAGATTACCTCCCCGGTCAACTTGGTGGTGGTAGAGAACTGATGATCTTCCAGGAAGGAGGTGCGAGCTTCAAGGTTGTCAACCCGAGCACCCAAAGCAGCCAATTCTGCTTCGAATTCCTGCATGAGGCGTTTCAGTTTGTCAATGTCTTCACGGAGAACCGCCACGTTTTCCTGAATCAAACGTTCCATAACGTTCATACAGGCGTTAAGACCGGCGGCAAATTCCCAGCGGCTGAGGGCCCGATCACCACGGAAGGTACGGTCGGGGTAACCAACGATACAACCGTAGCGTTCCACCAAGCTCTTGAGCGCTTCATAGGCCCAGGCGGTGGGTTGCACATCGCGGAGTTCGCTGACGCTGGTTACTTGATCAACACTGGAGAGTTGGCCTTCAGCAGTATATTGATCCAATTGGTCTAAAACTTGAGCATTCGTAACGTTGTCGGGAGCAGCATTAGCAGCACCGGCCAAAAGGGCGGCACCGATCACAGCAGGGCTCACTAACAGGGACTTCCAAGATAGTTTAAGCATTTTTAGCTTTTCCTCACACCTAATAATGACTACGGGAACCAGGTCCTATACTCAGTAACACATTGTACACGTTTTTTTCGAAAGAGTGGGAGAAGTTGACAATTTTCTTTAGATTCATGGTGAATGCTAGGTTTAGCAAGGCCATTGGGCTGTTCTGCAGACCCGGTTTAGGGCACCGGAGCCACAATCAGTTTTGGCAAAGAAAGACCGCCTACAGCTTCTGCTCACGGAACGATGATGTTGATGGTTAATAACAGATTATAGTTGCTATTTTAATGATGGCTAGGGTCAGGGTCAGTTTTCTGGCTGGCCCCCTCGGTTTGGTCAGGAAGAGAGTTGACCATTTCCTAATTCATAGAGTCGAGATACTGTTTGACCTCAACCAGTCTCCGTTGCAAAGCCCATTGAGGATTGTTCAATGCTGTGGTTGCAGAAATATCGCTGCCCACTAGGGTAAAAATTTGCTTTAGGTTAGGAGGAATTTTTGTTTGGTTTTCTTGACTTTGCCCCGCCATGATGATCGCCGGTTTTCCCATGGCCTGTGCCAACTCAATGACCCTCCCCACCACTTTGCCTCGGTGAGATTGGTTATCGAAGCGCCCCTCCCCAGTAATCACTAGGTCGCATTGGGCCATGGTTTGTTCCAATCCGGTCAATTGGGCGATCGCCGTAAATCCCGACTCTATGGTGGCCTTGAGAGCCCAGGCAACGCCCCCACCAATTCCCCCAGCAGCACCGGCTCCGGGAAAATTAAGCTCAAAGCAATTCCTTTTTCTGACTACTTGGGCAAAATGTTCCAGACCTCGGTTCAAGCGTTGCACCATAGCCGGATCTGCCCCTTTTTGTGGAGCGTAAACAAAGGCGGCCCCATTGGAACCATAAAAAGGACTGGTCACATCACATAACAGGGTTATCTCGGGAAAAGTATCTAAGACCGGGGGAATAACTTGGCTGACTTTTCCTAGAGCTTGACCTCCCCAACCGACAGATTGACCTTGATAATCTAAAAACTGCCAACCCAACGCCATCAGCAAACCTAAGCCAGCATCATTGGTGGCTGAACCACCGATCGCCAATTGAATTTGTTTTGCTCCCCGCTGGGCAGCATGGGCAATTAATTCCCCAGTGCCGTAGCTAGTGGTAATTTCCGGATTACGTTCCCCAGTGGGAACCAAAGGTAAACCACTGGCTTGAGCTAATTCAATGACCGCTATTTCCCTTTCTGCTGACCATAAATAACGGGCATCAACTTTTTGACCAGGCAATGGGCCCCGTACCCACACCGTTTGCCATTGGCCATCGAGATTATGGGCGATCGCCTCTAGGGTTCCTTCCCCACCATCGGCCAAGGGATGGGCAACACAGTCAAATTCTGGTGCTAAAACTTCCGACGTAATACGGCAAACCTCCCCAGCGGAGAGAGTTCCTTTAAACGAGTCTGGTGCGATCAGGATTCGGCGCATCGAAGCATCTTACAGCCCGCCCCCATCCACAATTGTTGCACTTTCACGAAAAAATCAACGACGATTCAGACCTTCGGCAGCTTCTCGGAAAGGCTCCACCTCAGGACTAAAATCAATGGGCAGAACCGCTACTACGTTTTCGTGGGGTCGGGGAATAATTACCCAGGTTTTCACATCTGCCCCTTCCGTGCGGTTAATGGCATCAATACCCGCCGCCATCGCAGTTTTCACCTCTTGTACATCTCCACGAATATTAAGGGTGAACCGAGCACTCCCTGCCCGAATGTAGCCCACAATGGTAATCCTACCGGCCTTAACCATGGCATCAGCAGCGGCAAGAATACCGGGAAAACCAATGGTTTCAATGGAACCGACGGCGGATTGGGCGGACATATTTTTCTCCTTGACAGTGGCGGCAAAAACTAAAGGACAGATCGAATCAAAACTCTCGACTTAACGACTAGTCGGGGTGGGAATCAGCGAGAATCCCATGGTCAACTATAGGCTAAGTGGTGTACATCGGACTACGACGGCGGCAAAGTCTCCGTTAGGTGCGGAAGCGAGCTACTTTTTCTGTGTATTCCACCGGCAGAACCGCTAGGACATTTTCGGGAGGATTGGGGACGATGTAGTGGCTGACAATTTCTCCCCCCATAACTGATTCATTGACTGCGGCTAGACCCATCTTCATCGAGAGATTAACCTCCGACACTGGACCCCGTATTGCGACAACAAAGTTTCCCCGTTCTGCCAAGTCATAGTACACCAGGGTCACCCTACCCCCCTTGAGCATGGCATCGGCGGCAGCTAAAACGGAGGGAAAGCCAAGGGTTTGTATAACGCCAACGGCCTGGGGCATGGGAAATTCCTCTGGGGGGAACGGATGGGAACAATCAATCGGACTAGGCAAGCAAAGATTAGAACTCAGCTAGCCTTTCATCCTATCAAAAACGTGGCACAGGCAAATCAACACGCAAGGTGCCAGTGCTTTTCAAGGAGGGGAATTGGTTACTTGAGCAGGCCCAGGTGACCAAGAACAGCTTTCGGATTGGTGTCCTAATCGACCTCTACCTTGCCCCTTGACCAAAATCCCCGCTATGGAGGCCAGTCAGTATGTCAAAATACTAGATTGTTGTGCCCCGATCGCCCTTGCTTGGTTTGCCTATACCGGACCAACAGGGAGAGATGCGGCGACGGTCTAAATTGTTATTAAAAACTAAGTTTTCCCCCAGAAATCATGGCTGAGACCCTACTGTTTGCCGCCCTACGCCAAGCCCTTGACGAAGAAATGGGACGGGATATCAACGTCCTTGTGCTGGGAGAAGATGTGGGACTCTATGGCGGTTCTTACAAAGTAACCAAGGATTTGTACGAGAAGTATGGCGAAATGCGGGTGCTGGATACCCCGATCGCCGAAAACAGTTTTACCGGCATGGCGGTGGGGGCGGCCATGACAGGATTGCGCCCAGTCATTGAAGGCATGAATATGGGTTTTCTCCTATTGGCGTTTAACCAAATTGCCAATAATGCGGGGATGTTGCGCTATACATCCGGTGGCAATTACCAAATTCCCATGGTTATCCGTGGTCCTGGGGGCGTCGGTCGGCAATTGGGGGCAGAACATTCCCAACGGTTGGAGGCCTATTTCCATGCGGTGCCGGGGTTAAAAATTGTGGCTTGCTCCACCCCCTACAACGCCAAGGGTTTGCTCAAAGCGGCCATTCGAGACAATAATCCGGTGTTATTTTTTGAGCACGTACTGCTCTACAACCTGAAGGAAAATCTCCCCGACTACGAATACATTGTGCCCCTAGACAAAGCGGAAGTGGTGCGCCCTGGCAAAGACGTGACCATTTTGACCTATTCCCGCATGCGTCACCATTGCTTGCAAGCGCTCAAAACCCTGGAAAAAGAAGGCTACGACCCGGAAGTGATCGACTTGATTTCCCTCAAGCCCTTTGACATGGAAACCATTAGCGCTTCGGTGAAGAAAACCCATCGGGTGATCATTGTCGAAGAATGTATGAAGACTGGCGGCATTGGGGCAGAACTGATTGCCCTCATTAATGACCATCTCTTCGATGAGTTAGACGCTCCGGTAGTGCGCCTTTCTTCCCAGGATATTCCCACCCCCTATAACGGCATGTTGGAACGGCTGACCATTGTCCAACCACCCCAAATTGTCGACGCGGTCAAGGCGATCGTCGGTTAATATGCTTCGAAGCAATAACCCTTGCCGTAAACGGAATTAATCAGGCGGGGGGCATTGGGCTGTTCAATTTTGCGTCGTAGCAATCGCACTAGGGCCGCCAAAACGTTGCTACTGGGAGGCGATTCCCCCGGCCAGAGGCGGGCGTAAATTTCCTCGTGGCTCAAAATTTGTCCCGGAGCCTGAAGGAACAGACTCAGCAGGGCGACTTCCTTTTCCGACAGGGCAATGCGCTGACCTTGGCAATAAGCCGCCTGATTAGCCACATCTAGGCTGACATTGTTGACACTAAGCATATTACTTTTACCTGGGGTTTCTGGGGGGATTTCCCCTTGGCCTTGCCGTCGCAATAGGGCTCGCACCCTGGCTAAAAGTTCCCGTAATTCAAAGGGTTTAATTAAATAGTCATCTCCCCCGGCATCTAGGCCCGCCACTCGGTCATCTAGGGTATCTTTGGCGGTGAGAAATAAAACCGGCGTTGATCTTCCTAGAGCCCTAATCTGACGACAAATTTCCAACCCCGATACCTGGGGCAACATCCAGTCAAGGATTAACAAGTCATATTGACCGCCGACCGCCATGGCTAAACCCATTTGTCCTTGGTCGGCGACGTCAGTGTGATAACCCTGATGCCCTAATGCTTTGCTCAAGGGTTCCGTTAAAGCATTTTCGTCGTCCACTAAAAGAATATTGGCCATAGCTGATTCTCCTCTCACAAACAGACTACCTATCCCTGGAAACAAATATGATTCCGATTGACTTACTAATTGATTTTATAATTGATTCAAAAGGTTATACCTACAGCATCCAGTATTTCTAGTGACGTATGATCGTGGATGTCAAGCTTAGTGATGGAGCTAACAAAATCAAGGGCGGAGTAAATGGAATGGTATTTGTGAATGACATTGAATAATAGCAAATAACAGCGTTCCATCCTTTTATTTACAATAGGTTGCTCACTAATCACTCCAACGCTTCAGCATACTTCGATCAAAAAATTTAAACTCAGTATTTTCATCCTGCTTAGCTTCATACATTGCAATATCAGAAAATTTTAAAATTTCGTCATCTTTTTCTGAATCATCAGGTGCAATGGCAATGCCATTGCTGAGCAAAATTTCAATTGATTGGCCCTGAATTATTACAGGTCTTTTAAAAATCTTTAAGATATTAAAGATAATATCCTCAACCTTTAAGCTATTCTCAAGATTTTGTATTATCAAAATAAATTCATCTCCGCCGATACGGAATAGAGCATCATCGGAGCGAACAGCTTGTTGAAGACGATTAGCCGTCTCCTTTACCACCATATCTCTTGCATCATGGCCAAGGGTATCGGTTAATATTTTTGAATTCATTTGATTTCTTCCATTGACTTCCTACCTTCGCCTTGATTAATAATTTCAAGGGCTTTGATATAATTATTCTCCTGATTTAAACGAGTTGTTTTTGATAACTCATTGAGATTAATTTCAAGATATTTTTTGACGGCGTCTAAACGTTGTTGCTGAATATGATTGTCTATAGTCAAAATTTTCAATTGGTTGAAATGATATCCAATTTTTTCTACGCTAATCTGATAATGCATCAAATAAAATGGCCTTTTGGTAAGCAAATAATTTCGTTGATTAGCTTCAGCGTTATCTATGCTACCCAAAAAGTTACTTATTTCACCTAAAACTTGATTCGTATGATTGACTCATTATAGTTTTTTTTCACCATATTTTTCTATTTGAAAACTTAAAGCGCCATTGCCAATGGCTGTTACAAACAGCAAAGACAAAAACATCAACACTTTTCTTCTTATACTCATATCCAACCAGTCCGGCTTATTAAAATTTGGATGATTGTCGGGAAAAAGTCTATTACCAGTAGATCCTCAGGTGATAAAGTGTCCGCCAAAAATATTTAAAAAGAATTATAAAATCTTAACTAAGGGCTACCTTTGCTCACCGCCTGCAAAGTTTTTGAGACACTAGTCAACTCAAGACAAACTCTTCTGCTTTCCTGTTGGTCTTGAAAGAATTTTGGAGAGAATGGGAGTAAAATCTCGACAATTTGTTTTTGAACAAGCTCTAATGGATATTTCTTCAATTTTATCAAAATAATCCCAATTATTTAAAGTTCAAAGTTCGACTGAAAATAGATTGAAGGCGCAATGCCACGTATGAAGAATCACTGCATTTTGTCTTACGAAGGTCAGATGAACGATTTGTGTTTTTTTCACACGGGATGGACGGGGCAAGTTGGCTAAACATACAGTAGCGGATTTCATGGACAGTGGCATTGAGCAAATCCAATTAGTTCGGGCGATCTTCCTAGGCGATCGCCAGATTTTCGTGGCAATTTTTAATCCCCAAAGCAAATCCCCCACCAACGAGGGTAGGGGACTTACTTAATTACCTAACAGAGGATTTTCGTTAACCGAACTTGCCTGCTGTGGAAGCAATTAGGAATGCCGCATAGGTGAGGACATAACCAACGGTGAAGTGGGCTAAGCCAACCAAACGGGCTTGAACGATGGACAACGCAACGGGCTTATCTTTCCAACGAACCAAGTTCGCCAAAGGAGTGCGCTCGTGGGCCCAAACGATGGTTTCAATCAACTCTTGCCAGTAACCCCGCCAAGAGATCAGGAACATAAAGCCAGTGGCCCAGACCAGGTGTCCGAAGAGAAACATCCAAGCCCAAACCGACAGATTATTGACACCGTAGGGATTGTAGCCATTGATCAACTGAGCAGAGTTTGCCCAGAGGTAATCCCGGAACCAACCCATTAGGTAGGTAGAGTTTTCGTTGAACTGAGCAACGTTACCGGTCCAAACACCGAGGTGTTTCCAGTGCCAGTAGAAGGTCAACCAACCCAGGGTATTCAGCATCCAGAACATGGCTAGGTAGAAGGAATCCCAAGCAGAGATGTCGCAGGTACCGCCACGGCCGGGGCCGTCACAGGGGAAGGAGTAGCCGAAGTCTTTTTTGTCCGGCATTAACTTGGAACCACGGGCATCCAAAGCACCTTTGATCAAGATCAGGGCAGTGGTGTGCAACCCTAGGGCGATGGCATGGTGAACCAAGAAGTCCCCAGGACCAATGGTCAAGAACAGAGAGTTGGTGCCACTGTTGATAGCATCCAACCAACCGGGTAACCAAGCGGCTCCAGTGGTGGAAGCAATACTGTCAGGATTAGAAAGCAATACGTCAAAGCCATAGAGAGCTTTACCGGAAGTTGCTTGAATCCATTGGGCAAAAACAGGCTCGATCAGAATTTGTTTTTCGGGGGTACCGAAGGCGACCACCACGTCGTTATGGACATAAAGACCAAGGGTGTGGAAGCCCAAGAAGAGAGACACCCAACTGAGGTGAGAAATCAATGCTTCTTTGTGTTCGAGCATGCGGGCCAGCACATTATCTTTATTGGCCACAGGATCGTAATCCCGGACGAAGAAGATGGCACCGTGGGCAAAAGCACCAACCATCAGGAATCCAGCAATGTACTGGTGATGGGTGTAGAGGGCCGCTTGGGTGGTGTGGTCCTGGGCGATAAAGGCGTAGGAGGGCAGGGAGTACATGTGCTGCGCCACCAAGGAAGTAATAACCCCTAAGCTTGCCAACGCTAAGCCGAGTTGGAAGTGGAGGGAGTTATTGATGGTGTCGTACAGGTTGGTATGGCCTGCGCCGGTTAGGGGACCTTTATGGGCGTTAAGAATTTCTTTGATGCTGTGGCCAATGCCCCAGTTGGTGCGATACATGTGACCAGCAATGATGAAGATCACGGCGATCGCCAAATGGTGGTGGGCAATGTCCGTTAGCCAAAGAGCTTCCGTTTGGGGGTGAAAACCACCGAGGAAAGTCAAAATGGCAGTACCAGCACCTTCAGAAGTACCAAAGATGTGACCAGCGGTGTCGGGATTAGCCGCATACACCCCCCAGTTGCCGGTGAAGAAAGGCATCAAGCCGGCGGGGTGGGGAGGGGTGGACAGGAAATTATCCCAACCAACGTGTTGACCCCGGGCTTCGGGAATCGCGACGTGGACTAAGTGACCAGCCCAAGCCAAGGAGCTAACCCCGAACAAACCAGCCAAGTGGTGATTTAAGCGGGACTCGGCATTTTTAAACCAAGCTAAGCTAGGACGGAACTTCGGTTGGAGGTGTAACCAGCCTGCAAACAAAAACAGGGAAGCTAACACTAATAGGAAGACCGCACCAGAGTAGAGCTCTTGGTTGGTGGTCATACCAATGGTGTAGAACCAGTGGTAAACCCCGGAATAAGCAATGTTAACCGGGTTAGAAGCCCCAGCTTGGGTGAAGGCATTGACAGCCCCCTCGCCAAAGTGGGGATCCCAAATCGCATGGGCGATCGGGCGAATATTTAAAGGATCTTTAATCCATTGTTCAAAGTTACCTTGCCACGCAACGTGGAAAAGGGTGCCAGACGTCCACAGGAAAATGATGGCGATGTGACCAAAGTGGGAGGCAAAAATCTTTTGGTAAAGATTCTCCTCAGTCATCCCATCGTGGGTTTCAAAGTCGTGGGCCGTAGCAATCCCGTACCAAATACGCCGTGTAGTCGGGTCTTGGGCGAGATCCTGGCTAAATTTAGGAAATTTAGTTGCCATAGCTTTTTCGGAAATTCTCCTCGTTAAGCAAGCAAAATGAGGCTAATGCAGAAGCGCTGCTCATTTCCGGATTGTTAAAGCCACTATAACAAGGGGTTATAGGGGTGAATATAGGGTAAAAGCGAAATTAAAACCGCTTCTATTAAAGGCTGGGGAGGGTGAAGGGCAGGGGGAGGATTAGGAATGGTAAAAACCTCAGCCAATCCCCCTGGTTTATCCCGGAAAACCCAACTTCAGCTCAAAGTCTAGCCAATGGAAAGACTGCGGGCGAGGAAGAACGCCCAGGTGGTAACAATACCTCCGAGGAGATAATGCGCTACACCGACCGCACGACCTTGAATAATGCTCAAAGCGCGGGGTTGAATGGCAGGAGCCACATTCAGTTTGTTGTGAGCCCAGACAATAGACTCGATCAACTCTTGCCAATATCCCCGTCCACTGAACAGGAACATAAGGCTGAAGGCGAAGACAAAGTGTCCGGCGAGGAACATAATGCCATAGGCCGACAGGGCAGAACCATAGGAGTTGATTACGTTGGCGGCTTGGGCCCAGAGGAAGTCCCGCAACCAGCCATTGATAGTGATGGCACTTTGGGCAAAGTTACCCAGGGTCACATGGGTGACACCGCCATCAGGGGAAACAGTACCCCAAACATCGGACTGCATTTTCCAACTGAAGTGGAAGATGACGATGGAAAGGGAGTTGTACATCCAGAACAGACCGAGGAAAACGTGGTCCCAACCAGACACTTGGCAGGTACCGCCGCGACCGGGGCCATCACAGGGGAAACGGAAGCCGAGATTCGCTTTATCGGGAACAAGGCGAGAACTACGGGCATACAGAACCCCTTTGAGGAGGATCAGGGCCGTTACGTGGATGGTGAAAGCGTGGATGTGGTGAACCATGAAGTCCGCCGTACCCAGGGTGATGGGCATCATGGCGACTTTACCGGCAACGGCAACGGTTTCTCCACCAAAGGCATAGCTGGCAGTGGCCAAGGCATTGGGAGCAGTGGCTCCGGGGGCCAAGGTGTGCAGGTGCTGTACCCATTGGGCAAAGATAGGTTGCAGTTGAATGGCCGTGTCGGAAAACATGTCCTGGGGACGGCCTAAAGCCCGCATGGTGTCGTTGTGGATGTAAAGACCAAAGCTATGGAAGCCGAGGAAAATACATACCCAGTTGAGATGGGAAATGATGGCGTCACGGTGGCGCAGCATCCGATCCAGCAAGTTATTAACGTTTTTGGCGGGATCATAATCACGCACCATGAAGATGGCGCCATGGGCACCGGCCCCTACAATGAGGAAGCCGCCAATCCACATGTGGTGGGTGAATAGGGATAGCTGCGTAGCGTAATCGATCGCCTGGTAGGGATAGGGAGGCATCGCATACATGTGTTGTGCAACGATGATCGTCAAAGAACCTAACAGGGCGAGGTTAATGGCCAATTGAGCGTGCCAAGAAGTGGTCAGGATTTCATAAAGTCCTTTGTGACCTTCCCCGGTGAAGGGGCCCTTGTGGGCTTCGAGGATCTCCTTCATACTGTGACCGATGCCCCAGTTCGTGCGGTACATGTGACCGGCAATGATGAACAGGACGGCGATCGCCAAGTGGTGGTGGGCAGAATCAGACAGCCAGAGTCCACCGGTAACTGGGTTCAATCCCCCTTTAAAGGTCAGGAAGTCAGCGTAGACTCCCCAGTTGAGGGTAAAGAACGGCGCCAAGCCCTGGGCAAAGCTGGGGTAAAGTTCCGCCATTTTGCTCGGCTCTAAAATAAACTCGTGGGGGAGGGGAATGTCCTTAGGAGCAACCCCAGCATCCAAAAGTTTATTAATGGGCATGGAAACGTGGATCTGGTGACCCGCCCATCCCAAGGAGCCTAAACCCAACAAACCAGCCAAATGATGGTTCATCATCGACTCCACATTTTGGAACCATTCCAATTTGGGAGCTTTGACGTGGTAGTGGAACCAGCCAGCGAACAGCATTAGGGCAGCCATAACCAAACCACCAATGGCGGTGCAGTAAAGCTGATAGCTGTCGGTGAAACCGGAGGCTCGCCAGAGATAAAACAGGCCGGACGTAATCTGAATACCGTGGAAGCCGCCGCCCACATCTCCATTCAAAATGCCTTGACCAACAATGGGCCAAACCACTTGAGCACTGGGTTTAATGTGGGTGGGGTCAGCTAACCAACCTTCGTAATTGGAAAATTTCGCGCCGTGGAAGTACATTCCACTTAACCAAACAAAGACCACAGCGAGGTGCCCAAAGTGAGCACTGAAGATTTTGCGCGAAACATCTTCTAAATCGCTGGTCTGACTATCAAAATCATGGGCATTGGCATGGAGATTCCAAATCCAGGTGGTGGTTTTGGGACCTCTAGCTAAAGTCCGGTCGAAGTGACCCGGCTTGCCCCACTTCTCGAAGGAAGTTGGTACCGGATTGTTATCAACCGAGACTTTGGCCTTAGCCTCTCTTTCGGGTGGACTAATTGTCATGCAGGGTTCTCCTCGCTCGACAATGAACTATTAAGGGTTTCCTATGCAGAATAGTGTAATAGAGGAAGCGTAAAAAAGGGAATAAGTTTTCGCTTCATAATAACGATGTTAAACCTTGCACAGATAGGCGTTTTCAGCAAACATCACTAGAAGATAATACGGCCTCCCCCCCCCTAGGCAAGACCTGCGTAACAATAATTAAAAATTGCCTCAACCCTGACCAGTTCTAGCTCCTGGATTTTGCAAAGACTTACAAAAGTCAAGATAAAGTTGAACTTTGTTACAAAAATTTACAGCATTTTCATCAATTTACAACTGATAGCAATGGGCGCCGCCAAAAATTAGATAGAAATTAATCAATATTGTTGCTATAACAGCTTTATTTTTAAGAAATGTTAAGAAAAGGATTTTGGCAATGCTCTCCATAGATAAAAATTATGATCGTCTTTTGAACGATGGGCGAGTTTTGCAGATTGGATCAGAACCCGACCAGGAAAATCAGTCCGACGGTCTGGCTTGGACTCTGTTGGAATGTTTTGCGGAGGTTAAAAATCCCTGGTTGACCTTAAAGGGAGAGCGGTGGCAGGACGGCCAGGCCAGGAGATTAGATTATTGGCGAGTGGAAAAGGCCGATTCTTTGGTGGTATTGCCCCAACAGGGCGATCGCCTGCTTTTACCCCATCCTATTTTTCGCCCGGGGATAGGTCGATCTACTTGGGATTTTCCCGGAGGAAGGCTCACGGACATAACTAAGGTGGAGCTAACTTTGGCTGAAATTCTCAATCGGGAACTGGATGTCCCCCTTGATGCCATCACTGAAATAGTACCCCTCAATCCCGGCGGTTGGACCGTTAATAGTTCTTTCTCCAGCCAAAAGCTCTATGGCTATTGGATCAGGATCAACGAAGATTTTTCCCCCAACCCCAAGGCGATCGGAGCCGAGTTCCATGTCCCTTCACAACTAGTCGATTTGCTAAAAATTTTGGACTGTTTGCAATGTCGGGCCCTACTGCGGGAATGGCAACAGATTAATCACCGATTTGATGGTTCAGATTAAAAGCTCAAATTTGCCCCAGGAGTGAACTCTCCCCAGGGCGATCGCCATCTCCTCTAATTACCCAGACTTATCATTTGCTTAAGCAAATGGTTGTTGATCTGGGATTTTATTTAACCTATGATATGGTGTAACAAATAACACTGTTTCTATGCATCTAGCGTCTATCATTGCTGCTTGGCTATGGTCGCGTCCCCTTGGGGCCTAGATCAAATCAGCCATTTCGGCCATCACTTTAATTGTATTAGCTTTTCCCGGTCTGGGTTCTAGACGCTCCTGGGTTCTTCGCACCGAGTAATCCGGAAAATTTTTCGGTGACTCGAACGTTTGGACGGCGAAAGTGGAACCTTGTTAACAAAATTTCCCACAACCCCCATGTTAGAAAGTTTAAGTCGAATTATCTGGCTAGTACCTTGCTACGCTCTCTTAGGTGCCCTCTTAGCAGTCCCTTGGTCACCGGGCTTAACTCGACAAACGGGGCCAAGACCGGCAGGCTATATCAGCACTTTAATGACTTTCACTGCATTTTTGCATAGTCTGCTAGTGCTTATCTATATTTGGCAGCAACCCGCCATCGATCTTTCTTTTCCCTGGCTACAGGCCGCTGACCTAGAGATTAGCTTTGATTTAAAAATATCCACCGTCAACATTGCTGCCTTAGTGGTGATTACTGGGCTTAATTTGGGGGCACAGATTTATGCCATTGGCTACCTAGAAAGGGACTGGGGCTGGGCCAGATTTTTCTCGCTAATGGCTCTATTTGAAGCAGGATTATGCACTTTAGTGTTGTGCAACTCACTGTTTTTCAGCTACGTTGTTCTGGAAATTTTGACCCTAGGAACCTATCTTCTCATTGGCTATTGGTTCAATCAATCCCTAGTGGTCACCGGGGCGAGGGATGCTTTTTTAACTAAACGGGTTGGGGATTTAATTTTATTAATGGGGGTGGTGGCGCTACTACCTCTGGCTGGAAGTTGGAATTATGATGATTTAGCCCAGTGGGCTGCCAGTGCAGACTTAAATCCCACCGCCGCTACCCTGCTTTGTCTAGCCTTAATTGCTGGACCTTTGGCTAAATGTGCCCAATTTCCGCTCCATCTCTGGTTGGATGAAGCCATGGAAGGGCCGATTCCCGCCACCATTCTCAGGAATACAGTGGTGGTTTCAACGGGAGCATGGGTTTTGGTAAAAGTACAACCAATTCTGACCCTTTCCCCTGTGGCTTTAACCTTCATGGTCACTGTCGGTTCCCTAACGGCGATCGGTGCTTCCCTCATCGCCATTGCCCAGATTGATATCAAGCGCTCCCTTTCCTATGTGGTCAGTGCTTATATGGGCTTGGTCTTCATTGCTGTGGGCACGGAGCAAGGAGAAACGGCTCTACAATTGATTTTCACCTACACCTTTGCTATGGCAATTCTTGTCATGTGTGTGGGGGGCATCATTCTTAACAACGTTACCCAGGATTTGACCCAGTACGGCGGTCTTTGGAGTCGTCGTCCAATTTCTGGTTTGAGTTATCTGGTCGGTATTGCTTCCCTTATTGCCCTTCCTCCCTTTGGTACTTTTTGGGCCTGGTTAAAACTGACAGAAAATTTAGCGGGAACAAATCCTTGGCTGGTGGGGGTTTTGTTGATGGTCAATCTACTCACCGCCTTCAATGTAACCAGGGAATTTTGTTTGATTTTCGGTGGTGTAGCTAAACCGATGACTACCCGATCGCCAGAGGGTTTGTGGGCCCTGGTGCTGCCCATGGTGGTAACAGTGGGTTTTGCTCTGCATCTGTCCCTCATCTTAAAGCAAGGAAATTTATTACCGGATTTTGCCGATATCAATTGGGGACTAAGCTCAGTCTTAATTCTTTCTAGCTTGCTTGGTGTGGGAAGCTCAGCCTTTGTTTACCTCAATCCCAAAATTACTAAACCGATTAATTTACCCTTGCCCGCAGTACAAAACTTTTTTGCCTATGATCTATATACAGAAAAGTTCTACAAAATAACGATTGTCGCCATCATTGATTCAATTTCTCGCCTGATTAACTGGATCGATAAAACCTTTGTAGACGGGGTAATTAACTTGATCGGCATCGTAACAATTTTTAGTGGTCAGAGCCTGAAATATAACGTTTCTGGTCAGACGCAGTTTTATGTTCTTTCCATAGTTCTAGGCTTGACTTTGATTGGCGCTTTTCTCAGTTATTCTCTGTTTGGCCGAGCATTTTAAGTCCAAGCTGGAGAAAATCAATCACAACCTAAAGCCCATGAATCAAACTTGTTCAGCTTTGATTTTTTACCGGCAAGATTTACGTTTACCCAACTGATTTATCACCTCTTTTTGCCATGCTTAGCCTGCTATTAATCCTGCCAGTTATCGGAGCTTTAATTATTGGCTTTTTTCCGGGCAACATACAAGCCAAACAACTGCGGCAAATTACCGAACTATTCGCTGTGTTGACCCTTGTTTGGTCATTGCTAGTGTTGTTTAAGTTTGACGTTACAGACCCGCAGTTTCAATTCCAGGAATATCTGCCTTGGATTCCCCAGCTTGGTTTGAACTATAGTCTTGCCATCGATGGATTATCCCTCCCCCTAGTCATTCTTAATAATCTGTTAACAGGAGTGGCGATTTATAGTATTGGGCCCAACGTAAACCGATCAAGACTTTACTACGGGTTGATTTTGTTAATTAATGCCGGTATTTCCGGTGCCCTACTATCCCAAAACCTGCTTCTATTTATCGTCTTCTACGAACTGGAATTAATTCCCTTCTATTTGATGATTGCCATTTGGGGTGGAGAAAAGCGGGGATATGCCTCCATGAAGTTTCTACTCTACACGGCTTTTTCTGGTCTGTTGGTGTTAGCGGCCTTTCTAGGTATGAGTTTACTGAGCGGTAGTCATTCTTTTGACTACAATCCACAAATGACCCAAACCTTCACTGAGTCAGCCCAAACCATTCTGCTGATTCTGATTTTGCTAGGTTTTGGCATCAAAATCCCCCTGGTTCCGCTCCATACCTGGTTACCGGATGCCTACACAGAAGCTTCCCCGGCCACGGCTATTCTATTGGGCGGAATTTTATCCAAACTTGGAACCTACGGTATCATTCGCTTTGGTCTGCAATTATTTCCCCAAACCTGGGCCCAATTTGCCCCGGTGCTAGCCATCATTGGCACGGTCACTGTACTGTATGGAGCCCTCTCGGCGATCGCCCAAAAAGATATTAAACGGATGGTGGCCTATAGCTCCATTGGCCACATGGGATACATTTTAGTGGCCGCCGCCGCCGGCACGGAACTAAGTGTATTAGGGGCAGTGGCCCAAATGGTTAGCCATGGTCTTATTTTGGCATTACTGTTTCACCTTGTTGGTATCGTCGAACGCAAAGCTGGTACCCGCGACCTAAATGTGTTGAATGGCTTGATGAATCCCGTTCGGGGTTTACCCCTTACCAGTGCATTATTGATTACTGGCGGCATGGCCAGTGCTGGCATTCCTGGTTTGGTAGGGTTTGCCGCCGAATTCATCGTTTTTCAAGGCAGTTTTCCCACCTTTCCCATTCCCACCCTACTGTGCATTCTGGCTTCGGGCTTAACAGCGGTCTATTTTGTCATTCTTTTAAACCGCACCTGCTTTGGCAAACTCGACAACGAACAGGCTTACTATTCAAAAGTGTTGGCATCGGAAATGCTACCTGCCCTGGTATTAACCGCCATTATTTTCTTCCTCGGTGTTCAGCCCAATTACTTAGTACATTGGACGCAAACCACCACCAATGACATGATTGCCCAACTGACCCATGGCGCTCCCGCCGTCGAGCAATTAGCCCAAAGGGTGACCTTGCCACAACTTTAACGTCGTTACCATTGTTCTTTGCATTTAGTGCCGTTTATTTTTCCCGATGAGCTTTAAATGACTAGCCTGACCCAAAACACCGTCTTGCCCCCCTCTACCCATCCCTTTGCCGAGGTTATCCATCGTCTTGAAGCCGGTGGATCCATGTTGCCAGATACCCCGGAAAACTTAATGCAGATCATCGGCATTTACAAAGCCTATGCTGTGCCCATGGATTTTTACTGGCGAGATCTGCTCTACATTGCGGAACGGGTTTTCCTTAATCCCCTGCGTTTCTTTAAATATTTTCTACCCCAGGAATATTTAGACCTCCCCAACCACTATGCCGGGGAAAGTGCCGACCTGAGAATCTGGCGGGGAGAGGCTTATGCCCACCCTGAGTTGCTGGAATTTATGGAAAAAGGCAATACCACCAAAATGCCTAAATTGTTCCATCATCTCTGGCATGACCGCATCAACATGGAGTTTGCGGAAGCCTGTATGCAAGCAATGCTATGGCATGGTCGGGATATGGGGATGGGGAAATTTGATGCCTACCTAGACAGTGACGAATATAAGGCCAACGCAGATAAAGCTATCCGAGCTTACTTCAAGGGTAATCCCCCCATGTTGGCGTTATATAAACTTTTTCCTGATTTATTTTTGGAACAAGTCAGAGAACTATCTTACTATTCCAATTTGGGGCTTTTTTGGGAAGTAATGGCCCCGGTATTTTTTGAAATGTCCGACATTTACGATGAGGGCGGATTTAAAGGAGTTCCTGATGCCATGAATTTCTTAGTTAACGGTATTTTTGCCATTGCTGGCCGCCCCATTTACCACCATGTTTATATTGATGGCGAATGTTTAGAAATTATTCCTAAATCTAAAGGCTTTACTTGGCTTTATGAAGCAGCATTACCCTACGTGGAAGCTGTATTTTACCGCACCGCACCATTCCGGGGTACCAAATCCTATAATGCCCAGGCCAAACAGGTACCAGACGAACAAAAGGATTTTCACTATGGTATTTTGTATGCCGATGTGTTCCCCGTTGGTACTGCGGGTATTCCCCCCACGTTGTTAATGGATGATATGTTGCACTTTTTACCGCCCTATTTAGTGGAATATTATCAAAAACATTGCCGGGGTGAGGATGATATGTTAGTGCAGTTGGGTATCACTTTCCAGCGCTCAATGTACAATGTTACCTCCGCAGTTATCCAAGCTTTACGGACGGCATTGTTATATCCCCTAGACGATCCTAACCCCCGACATTTAGCCAAGAATCGACAGTTTTTTGAAGCTCAAATGGATCGGTTTCTCCGCCCCGAGGCCCGCTTAAAAGATATTCAAAGTGATCGCTATCGTTAGTTGCTTTGGGGCTAACCCATGAACCAGAGTTAAATACTCTGAAGTTGCGTCTTAAATCCCTCCAGTTCGGGGCAATTTGCCAGTATTTTCCGCCGTAATAGCTAAATTACAAATCTTTCTTTACCCCCTCTAATTATTCCGTGCTTGCCCAACTAAGCTGATTAAATCCATGCCTAACATTGTTGAAATTGCCGTAGCCGACGATAGGTTTTCTACATTGGTAACCGCTGTTACTGCGGCCAATTTGGTTGACGTGTTGCAAAGTCCTGGGCCCTTTACGGTTTTTGCTCCCACAGATGCGGCCTTCGCCAAACTCCCCCCTGGCACCATCGCCACCCTAGTACAGAATATTCCCCAATTAGCTCGGATTCTGACCTACCACGTGGTTTCTGGAAAGCTTACCCAAGCCGATTTATGTCGCCTATCAACCGTTGATTCGGTGGAAGGTTCCCCGATCGCCATTGACTGTACGGAGGGGTTTGAAGTGAAAAATGCTACGGTAATCATCCCCGATATCGAAGCGGACAACGGCATTATTCATGTGATTGATAATGTCATTCTGATGGGATAGGCATAGTGTCCTAGTTATTCAAAACCTTTAGCCCAGGGGGGAATGCCCCGGTATTCCAACTGCGGAGCCAATGGACTAGGATGGAAAATAGTAATCCCAACGGTAATGCTGTTGGTAGGAGCCATCTGTGAACAATTTTTCTCCCAAATTTGTTACCGTCAACCAATCAGGCCTAGGCTGTGGCCTAACCGTGCTGGCTGTGGCCTTACTCCTCAGTGCCATTGGTCTGAAATGGGTTGTCAATGGCATTGCTTTGTTGATTTTGTTGCTATTCCTCGCTCCAACGGTGGGCTTTTTAGTGTTTCGCTGGTGGCTGAAGAGAAAATTGGTAGATGGGGACTGTCCCGTTTGTCAGTACCATTTCACTGGTTTTGAGGGTCAACCATGCCGATGCCCCAGTTGTGGGGAAGTGTTGGAGGTAAGCAATGGCCAATTTACCCGTCCCACTCCCCCTGGTACCATTGACGTGCAAGCAGTGGATGTATCAGTTAAGGCCCTGGATGAGTCCTGATTTTTATTGGGATTCCAAGAGAATTTTCACTGTCGTTCTGACAACCAATGGACGATCGCCGGGGGCAAATCCCGTTGCACTTTGCCACTAACATACATACCGATGTGCCCTACCGGGAAAGATTGTACGGTGTAGTCACTGTTTTCGGGCAAATAGTCCCCCAGGGCGAGGGAAGAGGCGGGAGCCACTAAATGGTCCTTTTCGGCATACAAATTCAAAATGGGCATGGTGAGATGGTGCAAATCCACCCGGCGATCGCCAATCATCACTTCCCCTTTAACCAACTTGTTTTGCTGATAAAAATCCTTGAGGAATTGACGGTAGGTTTCCCCCGCTTGATCGGGACTATCAAAAATCCATTTTTCCATGCGTAAAAAGTTTAATAATTTGGCCTCATCCCCCATAATATCTGGCACATCAAGGTATTTTTGATAACCCAATTGCAGGGGTTTAAGCATGAGAAATTCCAAATTAAGATAATCCCCTGGAATATTGCCCATGGCATCCACCATTAAGTCAATGTCCACCGCTTCAGCCCCCAGGGTACAGCCACCTCTGGCATTTAATAAAGTACCGGGTTGCTCAAAGTCTACCGGGGCCACCATCACCACCAAGCTTTTAACTTTTTCAGGAAAAAGGGAAGCATAGCATAAACTAAATGTGCCCCCCTGACAGACCCCTAGGAGGGTGATTTTTTCCTGGTGGGAGCGCTGGCAAATCACATCCACACAGTTATTTAAATAGCCGCACAAATGATCCTCTAGGGTCAACCAACGATCGCCCCGGGAAGGATAACCCCAATCAATTAGGTACACATCCAAACCCAGTTTGAGCAAGTTAGCCACCAGGGAACGGCCCTCCTGCAAGTCCACCATGTAGGGGCGATTCACCAAGGCGTAAACAATTAAGACGGGGATAGGGAGGGGATTTTCCACTACTGGTTGGAAGCGGTAAAGAACAACCTTATCTTCCTGGTAAACTGCCTCCTTGGGGGTAAAGCCCACTTGAATATCATCTTCTTCCAAGCCCTGTAAATTCTCCAAGCCGGAGAGGAATTTTTCAGTAAAATCTAGTGTTTCGTGGAGATTTTCTTCCAGTCCCATCTGAGCAAAAAAAGGCAACATAATTTTTAACCAATGAACAATAAAAAAAAGTAAAAACATTAACGGTTAATCAGTTAGCCAAGGGCATTGTCTGAACAGATTATGATTCTTTCCCGGTAGTCCTCCGTCAAGATTTAATGATCTCAAAGATCTTGTCGACATTTTTTTGATTTGGCCACCAATATAGTCAGCAATTACCAATGCAGTAAATGTGGCAGACTAGGATCTTAATCTTGGCTTAATTCCGTTTCCCCTAAACGCTTTTTCAAACTTTTAACTTCTTTCCGTAATTGATAAATGGTTTGATGAATTTCATCTACCTCGGAGCGGGTGGGTAAATTGAGCGTTTTTAACCATGCTTCGAGAATTTCTTGTTGTTGAATCCGATAACGATTCAAAGCATTGATGAATTTGCCCCTTACTTTAAGGTTTTTCTCTTGGCAGAAAGCTTCTTCAAATACTTGGTCAGCGGCGATCGCCCACCGTTGTTGAAATTCCTTCCAAGTTTTAACGGGTTTATCTTCCTGGGCCCGGGCTAATAAATCTTCCATCAGCGCGGCAAAGCCCCGGTATTGAATATCCGCTTCTAGTAATTGATAGTCCGCCATGGCCTGGGACAACTTGACCCAATCGTCAAAGGCCCGCAACAATTTGCCATTCATTTCCCGGCTGGGGCCCAATAACGGCGATCGCATAAAACTGCCGAGATTTTTACTGTAAAGGGCATCGCCATAAAGATTACTTAAATCTAGCCAGGTATGGATATCCCCTGTTGGTAATTTGCCCAGGGGGGCGACGCTGCTCTGCCAAGTGGAGAGCCAGAGTTGGGAAAATTTTTGTACTTCCTTGAGGTAACACTGCCATAAACCATCCATGTCTCCCTGGAGAGCTTGGGTGCTGGTGGTATATTGCTCAATCTGAGCTTGTAACTGTTCTAGGTAGCCCTGCACTGCGGCTTGGGCCGAACCATTGTCCAATTTTGGCCACAGACTCTGCCAAGCCTCAAAGGAAAGCTTGAGTAGCTGTCCATAAAACTGCTGGGATTGGAGGAACTGCTGGGGTAAAGAATCAAAGGGCTGGGGAGCATTGCCCATCATCCCGCCGGCGCCTCCTTTAGCCATAAGGTCAAACCAATTTTTCCAAGCCTGACTACTGGACTCCAGCCAGAACTGACTGAGGGGAGTCATGAGTTCTGTCCAGGTTTTACTTGTCGATTCCATGGTCAAAATCCACCTTACTACTGGCCGCTACCTGAATTATGGCTTAGCTTTTGGGGTGGCAACTGTTGATCTGGAAAATTTGTCATGGAAAAGGAGAATTACGGCCGAATCTAGCCTTGACCGCCGAACTGCCGTTGATAAACTTCGTCTTCTTTTTCAGTGATAATTTTTAAATCTGAGCGGGGATAGGCCACACAGAGTAAAGCGTAACCCTCTGTCTGTAGTTCGGCCGAAACCCCCATGCCGTCAGCTTGATCCACTGTGCCTTTGGTGATCAACGCTGCACAGGTAGTACAAACTCCGGCACCACAGGAAGTGGGTAATTGCACCCCCTCATCATCCGCTGCTTGGAGCACCGTTTTATCCTCGGGCACGGAGATGGTGTAGGTCTGACCCTGGTGTTGGATTTCGGCGGTGTAGGTGTTAACCATGGCAAAGCGGTAATAATAAAAGAATTAATCGGGTTTTTGGCCAATGAACACTCTAGCAAGTTTTGGATAGGCTGTTAACTAACTTGAGGTAGGAGTCGGCTGGCCACCATTGCGCCCATGGCGGTGGGCTAGAAAAATAATTTTCCCTCGGCGATCGCCGGGGGGGGGAAGACCGAATCCGCCCCATAATGAACCCAGGTTAAAATCAAGGCATAATCTCCCTAACTCTTTTTAAATCAACAAGGAATTTTCTATGGCATCTAATAGTACGGCGGACGGGAAAGATCGTTTTTTTAGTGCTCTAATTTATCTAATTCCTCTCATTGATGCATTCATGTTCGGCAGTTTTTTATTGCAGCAATTTCCTATTTTGCAGATAATTTACTTGCCCATTATGCCCTTGTTGCAATTTTATTACCAGTTTCCCTTTGCTTCTTTCATTATTTTTATTGTGCTGTTTATGGCGGTGGTTAGAAATAACAATATTTCCCACTTTATCCGCTTCAATGCCATGCAAGCCATCCTAATTGGCATCCTACTATCATTGTTTGGCCTAATTGTTGCCTACGTTATTCAGCCAGTGTTTGGCCAAGGATTGGTCACGGAAACTCTCTACAATTTTGCTTTCCTTGGTGCCTTAGCCTGTGGATTTTTTGGCATTGTTCAATCAGTGCTGGGGCGCTATGCAGAAATTCCCACCATTTCTGATGCAGCCTATTCCCAGGTGCGCTTTTAGTTAGCCAAACTAATCGATTTTAACTTGAGCTATTTTTACTGATCATGTCTGATAGTCGTTTAAATCTGGTGGCAATCGCCATTTTTTTGATGATGATGTCTGCCCTGGTGGGGCCGATAGTCCACCTTTCCCCGGCCATTCCTACGGTGGCAACCCTGGGGATTTTGGGCATAATCACAGCGGATCAAATCAGTTGGCAGGGAAGGGGGACAGATTTTTTTGTCGGTCTCTTCCAAACCAAAGCGGAAAAAGAGAGGATACTGTGCCATGAAGCGGGGCATTTCCTAGTGGCCCATTGCCTACAGGTTCCCATTACTAACTACAGCCTTAGTCCCTGGGAAGTTCTGCGCCAGGGGTCTGGCGGGATGGCGGGTGTCCAATTCGATACGACTAATCTAGAAAATCAGTGTCGGGATTGGCACCTCCGTCCCCAAGCTCTGGAACGTTGGGCTACGGTCTGGATGGCAGGTATTGCCGCGGAAAAAATTATCTACGGTGAAGCCCAGGGGGGGAACGGCGATCGCCAACAGCTACGCCAAGCCTTTCGTCGGGCAGGACTGCCGGAAATTAAACTAAACCAAAAAGAAAGTTGGGCTTTTCTCCAGGCCAAAAACTTACTGGAACAACATCGCCAAGCCCATGGTCAGTTGCAACAAGCCCTAGCCCAGAGGCGATCGGTGGAAGAATGCCGTTATCTCCTTGCCCAACAGCTAGGGGAACCTATCGCTAGTTCCAATTAACTAGTCAAGCTGCCTTGATTTAGTTGAAATGAACTTTTTTGGTGATTGCTACCCATTCATCTCCCAGTCGCGATTTTAGGAGATATATCAGAACCATTACCCCCAGACTATGGTGTCGGTGTAGGGCTGTTATTATATCTATTATTGGCGGTCAGCACAATCATCAAAAATGGTTCACATACCCGCATACCCTACCCCAATCGCTATCGACGCCATTGGTCTGTGTCAGCAATAATTCTTCCCCTAACATTCGCTAACTATCATGAAATTTAACACGGAATGCTTACCCGATGTTATCAACAAAATTGAGAGTAACCGCGAAAGAATTAGGCTCAAGAAAATCATTTACGGTCTGACCAATAAAGTTTGGGAAAATGACCCAAAGGTAGTGGGTAGCTGTTCTACCTACATGCTGCTAATGAACTTAATGAAAGTCCAACCAGATATCAAGCGCCTGGTGTCGGACATGTATAACTTGATTGAAAGCTTGAATCGGAAGCAGGCCTACGTGCCGATCGCCAAGAACTTACTAGATATTATCGCTCCTATTTATGGCATTACCTCCGACAGTATTAGTCAATCATTACTAGAAAACCTATTGGATGAAAAAGAGGAGGAGAAAAGACGTCAGCAGAAAACTTGTCTTAATTTACTCGAAGTAGTGGTCAAGGATGAAATTTATAAAGAACTGCAAAAATTGCCTGTCAACGTCGCCAAATTTGTCAGCATTGCCGAGGTAGCTAGCTACACCCTGAACCGTCTGCCTCCCATGTATGTGGCCAGTGAAGAAGGAAAAGCCTTTCAGATGCAACGGGTTGAACAAATGCGGGGGGAAATTCGTACCGCAGTGTTGAGGGGCATTGGGGCAATTATGCGGGATCCTTTAAAAAAATCTACTCCCTTGCAGGTAGATGAAATCGATTCTTTCAGCACAGCTCACTCCATCCTGATGGAATTAGAAGAATTTGCCCGCAACATCGGCGTTGCCCACGATAAAGTTAGTCTAGATGAACTTTCTAGCAAAATTCGTCGGGGCGTGAGGGATTACCATGCCGCTTTATTAGAACTAGAACAAGTGCTGGACGTCTATGGTATTGCCTACGAAAAAATAACCGCTAAAAATTTAGCCTCGGTGGTGCGCAAGATTCTAAGACAAATTGAAAAAAATCAACGGGGCGGACGGTATAGCACTGATTCAGGAGAAGGTTTATCTGGCAACAAAAAAAGTCGTGGAGAGGAGATGGATGCTCAACAGACCTCCATTGTCGAGTTTGGTAACTATGGCGATGAAGAGAATAGCGACGAAGACTTTGCCAGCTCCATTCGTGACTGGTACACCTTTTAGGCGCATCAGGATCATTCAAGCTGCCCTATGCCATTGCTCCTGTTTGATTTTGCTCTTTATCCAGCTCTAAGGGTGACAGTGGAAAAATTTCGCTCCAGCCATGCTAAGCAAGTTTGGTTGAACTTGGTCGGACACTCATCGTGCAAACAATGGCCGACCCCTGGCCAAAGTTGAAACTCGATTTTGTCATTTAACTGGGCAAATTGCTCCCCATACCGCCAGGGAATGAACCGATCACCATCCCCCCAAAGTAGCAACATGGGTAAATCTAGGCTAGGCAATACATCCCTCACTGACGGCGCAAAGTGGGGCTGGCGCACAGAGCTAAATAATTGCTGAAAAGCAACCTCAGCCCCCAAATCCTGGGGAGGAGAGCAAATAATCTGTACCAATTCTTCTTCAAACTGCTCTGGATCAGGCTGTTCCCGCCGTAAACCATAGGCCAAACTAGCCCAACGCCTAATAATCGGGGGACGACGAATAAACTTGAATAGGCTATTGAGCAACCAAGGGGGAGAAAAAGCATTTTCTATTTTTTCAATCCAAGGCCGGAAAAAACGGGGAGCGGCCTGCTGACGGAGGGAAACATCGGGCAAACTGGCCATAATTAATCCGGCCACTAGGGCTGGATTTTCTGCCACCACGGTCAAAGCCACCAGGGAACCAATGGAATTTCCCACTAGTACCGTCGGACAACCAATTATTTCCCGACAAAAATCCCCCACTTGCTCGGCCCAGGAGTAGGCACTGTAACGTTCGTTGGCCTTGCGGGAACCACCAAAACCCAGTAAATCAATGGCATAAACGCTGGTGTGCTGGGCAAACACCGACAGGTTATAACGCCAATGTTCGATCGCCGCGCCAAAGCCATGGATGAGCAACATGGGGGGTAAACCAGTGGCCTCGGGAGGGTGACGAAAACTGTATCGGATTTGCCAACCCCGCCAACTCCATTCCCGCTGACAGCCAATGCGGCCATCCCATCGGTTTGCGTTGCCTATGCCTAGGTTTGCCCCTTGCTCATTCTGGGCCTGGGTAATGGGAATGTCATCAATCAACTGTTTTCACCATCGTAATTGAGCTTGAAATGGATAGGGGCACAAAAATCCTCAATACCTTGCTCCAAAACGTAGGCCACCACCAGGGGCGCCAACAGGGGATGACAGACTTTGCGCTCGCTGAGGTGACTGACCACGGCACTAATGTTATTGTCCTTCAGCGCCGCAGGAAAATCCCCCTCACAAATGGCTACCCGACATCTTTTGGCCAAGCCTTCTAGCCAGTCATTCCGATCGGGCTGTTGCCCCACCTGGATGCCCAGGGTCAAAGCTGCATCTTCTAAATTACCTTCACAATCCTCGATGGTATCCAGCGCCTGCATCGCCTCCACAGATTGGGCAAGTTGGTCTCGGTAACGGGCGATCGCCTGGGAGGTAATGGTGGTCATCAGCTTTTCAATTAGGATCGAGCAACTGCATTCTAGCGGCCAATAGCCCGGGCACAACAGCGGGGGAAGTAGGGAAAAAGCAACTTTTGCAAAAGAGAGTAAATCAGTTATGATGAGAAATTGTGAGTTTTTACTATGACCATGAACGCCCAAGCCATAATCAATTCCATCGAGGCAGAGTTTCTCAAAGAAGACCTGCCTACCATCCATGTCGGTGACACCATCAAGGTTGGGGTCAAGATTGTCGAAGGTGGTAAAGAGCGGATCCAACCCTACGAAGGCACCGTCATTGCCAAGCGTAACGGCGGCATCAGCGAAACCATTACCGTTCGTAAAATTTTCCAAGGTGTTGGTGTGGAAAGGGTTTTCCTGCTCCATTCCCCCCGAGTTGCCAGTATCAAAGTGTTGCGTCGCGGTAAAGTCCGTCGGGCCAAACTTTACTATCTCCGGGATCGGGTTGGTAAAGCTACCCGCATTAAGCAACGGTTTGACCGGGCCCTGTAGTCCGCAAAACTGTGATCTCCAACACCATGGCGATCGCTCTCGATGGGAATTGGCAACAAATTAGGGTATGATGGTGCGAGAGTGCAGACTCTGGGGCTAACCTCAGCCCAGACTATGCGTCCTTAGTTCAGTTGGTAGAACGCAGGTCTCCAAAACCTGATGTCGGGGGTTCAAGTCCTCCAGGGCGCGTTGACCACCAATTACCTCGCTAACGATTGTCCCGCAACTGTTCAACTTTGCGTTTGGTGATATTCCGGATTTTCTCATTAGTTACAATGATTTGGGAGGCAAGAAAAACCTGTGGTTAAGAAGGAAGCGGTCAGAACCGACAGTACCGAAGATAACTCCGTGGACAGTGCCCAGGCCCGGAGCAACTTCATTACGGCCACCAAAGATGAGTTGGCAAAAGTGGTTTGGCCTTCCCGTCAACAACTAATCAGTGAATCCGTGGCTGTGATTCTGATGGTTATTTTGGTGTCAACGGTCATTTACTTTGTTGACCAGATCTTCGGCTGGATTACCAAGCAACCTTTTCTTTTTGGTTGAGGCTGGCGAGAAAAGGCCAACAATTCTTATTGAAATTTGCACCAACTTTCTTGCAGGTATTGGCCGGGAAAGGAACTTTTCTTCCACTGTCCGGTTAGTTTTTCAGCCAAATTCAATATCATTCAGCTTTTCGACAAATCCTTAATATTCTTGCCATCCTAATTTAAGTTCTAAAAGTTCTCCATTTGCTAAGTCAAAAAATTTAAACCTTAAACTTACCTAATCTGACTCCAATCTGAGTCGGGATTGGAGCTAATGCCCACCGTAAATACTCCCTGTACATGTTGTTGTCATGAGCTTCACTGACGATCAGTCTCCGGTCGCGGAACAAAACAAAAAATCCCCCTCCGAAGGCCATTGGTTTGCCGTACAAGTAGCCTCTGGTTGTGAAAAGCGGGTCAAGCTAAACCTTGAGCAAAGGATTCACACCTTGGACGTGGCCGATCGCATTCTCCAGGTGGAAATTCCCAAAACTCCCATTGTGAAAATCCGTAAAGACGGGGCCCGGGTGCAGGGGGAAGAGAAAATTTTCCCTGGCTACGTGCTCATCCGCATGATTATGGACGATGACGCTTGGCAGGTGGTGAAAAACACCCCCCATGTGATCAACTTCGTCGGTTCCGAGCAAAAACGTCACTATGGTCGGGGGCGGGGCCACGTTTTGCCCATGCCCCTCAGCCATGGGGAAGTGGAACGGATCTTCCGTCATGTGGATGAGCAGGAACCGGTGGTGAAAATCGATATGGAAATCGGTGATCACATCATGGTGCTCTCCGGCCCCTTTAAAGATTTTGAAGGGGACGTGATTGAAGTCAGTCCAGAAAGAAGTAAGCTAAAAGCCTTACTGTCCATTTTCGGTCGGGAAACCCCGGTGGAATTGGAATTTACCCAAGTGGAAAAACAGAATTAAACCTTTTAGTGGGGAATGGGAAGTGAATTCCTGCTCCCCATGGCTGGTTTGATTGTCGTCAATTCACATCCTAATCACATTAACTTAGACATACATAAGCAATGGCCAAGAAAGTCGTCGCTCTGATTAAACTGGCCCTGCCCGCTGGCAAGGCTAACCCCGCGCCCCCCGTCGGCCCTGCCCTGGGTCAACATGGGGTTAACATCATGGCATTTTGCAAAGAGTACAATGCCAAAACTGCCGACAAACCCGGAATGATTATTCCTGTGGAAATTTCGGTGTTTGAAGACCGTAGTTTCACTTTTATTCTTAAAACTCCCCCTGCTTCGGTGTTAATCCGCAAAGCCGCTGGGGTGGAAAAAGGCTCTAGTGAACCGAATAAAACCAAAGTGGCTTCCATTACCCGGGAGCAACTACGGGAAATCGCCCAAACCAAATTGCCTGACCTCAATGCCAATGACATTGATGCGGCCATGAATATTATTGAAGGCACCGCCCGCAACATGGGTATTACCGTCAACAGCTAAGAACAGTTTACGGCTTGAGCCTATTAAGCCTGTTAAGTTTTCATTTATTTCGGGGAGAAGTTCCCTACTTCGCCAGTACCCAAGGAGTTACCAAATTCATGACTAAAAAGCTTTCAAAACGCATGCAGGCGGCGATCGCCAAGGTAGATGACAGCAAACTCTATGGTCCCCTGGAGGCTATGGAATTGCTGAAGGAAACCGCCACTGCTAAATTTGACGAAACTGCGGAAGCCCACATCCGCCTGGGCATTGACCCCAAATACAGTGACCAACAAATTCGGACCACCGTTTCTCTGCCTAAGGGTACGGGACAGACAGTACGGGTAGCAGTCCTGGCCCGGGGGGAAAAGGTCAAGGAAGCCACCGATGCCGGGGCCGATATTGCCGGTTCCGAGGAATTGATTGAAGAAATTCAAAAGGGCATGATGGACTTTGACGTGCTCATTGCCACCCCTGATATGATGCCTAAAATTGCCCGGTTGGGTAAACAATTAGGGCCCCGGGGCCTGATGCCTTCTCCCAAGGGGGGAACGGTGACGGCGGACGTGACAGCGGCGGTTAATGAATTTAAAGCAGGAAAATTAGAGTTCCGAGCTGATCGCACGGGCATCGTTCATGTTATGTTTGGAAAGGCCTCTTTTTCTGCCGATGATCTGTTGGCGAATTTAAAAGCGCTGCAAGAGACCATTGACCGCAATCGTCCTTCGGGGGCTAAGGGGCGTTTCTGGCGCACAGTGTTTGTGTCCAGTTCCATGGGTCCTTCCATCCCCGTAGACGTTAGTGCTTTACGCGATCTGAAGTTTGAGGATAACTAAGCGACGACAATTTCCGAGTCATTTCTAGCCACTATTCACTTAACTGGCTATGCCAAAGACCGCAGGAGCAATTAGGGTTGCTTAATTAACCTGCCGAGGTTGAAGCCTGAATCAAGATTTAAGTCTGGGGGAATTTTTTCCGCTGGCTTTTGATCCTCTGCTTCAGCCCCGGCGATCGCCAAGGGGCATTTTTATTGTGTGTTTAATGCTTGCTATCCCAACCCCAAGGAGGTGAAACCCGAATGGGAAGAACGAGAGAAAATAAAGCGACGGTAATCACCGAAGTTCAGGAATTATTCCAGGACGCTCAGATGACTATGGTCATTGATTATCAGGGATTAACCGTTGCCGAAATTACCGATTTACGGAACCGACTCCGCCCCCTGGGTGGAACCTGTAAAATCGCCAAAAATACCTTAGTCCGTCGGGCTTTGGCTGGGCAAGAAGCCTGGTCCCCCATGGAGGAATTCCTGACGGGAACTACCGCAATTGTGGTGCTCAAGGATGACCTGGGTGGAGCCATCAAGGCGTACAAAAAATTCCAGAAAGATACCAAAAAAACCCAACTCAAAGGGGGGGTACTGGAAGGAAAAAGCCTGTCCCAAGCTGACGTGGAGGCGATCGGTGATCTGCCCTCCAAAGAGCAACTCATGGGTCAAATCGCCGGAGCCATCAACGCCCTGGCTACCAAGATTGCCCTGGGCATCAAAGAAGTTCCGGCTTCCGTGGCCCGTGGTCTCCAAGCCCATGTGGACAAAGAATAGGGTTGTTTTTTGCCCTACTTGTCCCAAAACCATTTGCTTTGGGTTTGTCTAGTTAGATTTAACCTACTTATTCTATAGGAGTCATTTCTATGTCCGCTGCAACCGATCAAATTTTAGAACAGTTAAAAAGCCTTTCCTTGTTGGAAGCTTCCGAGTTAGTTAAACAAATCGAAGAAGCTTTTGGTGTTAGCGCCGCTGCTCCTGTTGGCGGCATGGTTATGGCCGCCGCCGCTGCTGCTCCCGCTGAAGCCGCTGAAGAAAAAACTGAATTCGACGTTATCCTCGAAGAAGTACCCGCCGACAAGAAAATTGCTGTGCTTAAAGTTGTCCGCACCATCACCGGTTTGGGTCTGAAAGAAGCCAAAGAATTGGTGGAATCTACTCCTAAAGCCATCAAAGAAGCTACGGGCAAAGATGATGCTGAAGCCATCAAAAAACAATTGGAAGAAGCTGGTGGTAAAGCCGCTGTTAAATAGTCGTTTGGCATATTTGCCCAACTATTTTGCTGATTGCTTACCCGTCGATCATTTTCCTATTAGAAATTGAATTGATAGGGGCTAACCTAATCACTCTTTTTCTCGGGCCAGGGTTTTTCCTTGGCCTGTTTGTTTTTGTCTATGCCTAGTTGCAAAAAATACCTAAAATAAAAGACCGGTCAGTCAGTATTGGATATTTTATGGGCAACACATTTGGCAGTTTATTTCGCATTACCACCTTTGGGGAGTCCCATGGGGGTGGAGTGGGAGTGATCATCGATGGTTGCCCTCCCCGGTTAGAAATTTCCCCCAAGGAAATTCAAGTGGATTTAGACCGACGGCGTCCAGGACAGAGCAAAATCACCACTCCCCGCAAGGAAGCTGACCAGTGTGAAATCCTCTCCGGGGTGTTTGAAGGCAAAACCTTGGGCACACCGATCGCCATTTTGGTGAGGAACAAGGATGCCCGCTCCCAGGATTACAACGAAATGGCGGTGAAATATCGTCCCTCCCATGCCGATGCCACCTATGAAGCAAAATATGGCATTCGCAATTGGCAGGGGGGCGGTCGGTCTTCCGCCAGAGAAACCATTGGCCGGGTGGCCGCCGGGGCGATCGCCAAAAAGATCCTCGCCCAGTTTAACGGGGTGGAAATTGTCGCCTACGTGAAAAGTATTCAGGATATTGAAGCATCCGTAGATCCGGCAACCGTCACCTTGGAACAGGTGGAAAGTAATATTGTCCGGTGTCCCGACGGTAAAACGGCGGAGATGATGATTGAAAGGATTGATCAAGTACTAAGACAAAAGGATTCCATTGGTGGGGTGGTGGAATGCTTGATCCGCAATGCTCCCAAAGGTTTAGGGGAACCGGTCTTTGATAAATTGGAGGCGGATTTAGCGAAGGCGATGATGTCCCTACCCGCCACCAAGGGTTTTGAGTTTGGCTCTGGTTTTGCGGGGACTTTACTCACCGGCAGTCAACACAACGATGAATATTATTTAGACGAAGCTGGGCAATGGCGTACCCGTACCAACCGTTCCGGGGGAGTTCAGGGGGGCATTAGCAACGGCGAACCGATCATTATGCGCATAGCATTTAAGCCCACCGCCACCATTGGCCAGGAGCAAAAAACCGTCAGCAATACGGGGGAAGAAACGACTTTAGCCGCAAAAGGCCGCCATGATCCCTGTGTATTACCCCGAGCCGTCCCCATGGTGGAAGCTATGGCCGCTTTGGTTTTATGTGACCATTTGTTGCGTTTCCAAGCCCAATGTAAAACCCTCGATTAGGATAAAATCTTAATTTTGAAACAGCTCAAACTGTTCGATGCCCCCTCCAGCTATCGGGTCAAGCGGGAACCAAAATTATTGCTCGATCGGCAAGAATTGCAAGATTGGCAGGGTAAAATTCACCACTACCAACAAAGTCAACGGCAAATGGGCCAGCCCCAACAGATTTCCCTATTTGATGCCCCGGTGGTTAGTTGGCACAATCCCGACGACATTGATCCCTTTACTTTGTCTCAACAATCTTCTCTGTTTTGGCGACAGGGTAAAGGTTCAGCAGAAATAACCGGGGAAAACCAGGGCTGTTTATACTTCATCCTCGATCGCCGTTGGCCAATATTGCTTTATGTCGGGGAAACTAAGCTAACTGCCGACCAACGCTGGCAGGGAACCCACGACTGCAAAGATTATATTTTGAACTACATTGAACTCCATCGCCGTTATGACCTAGAGGTGGAAGTGGTTTCCGCCTTTTGGCCCCATATTCCCCCGGATAAAAAAACTCTCCTGGCTTGGGAAAAAACATTAATTCTCAAATGGCGATCGCCGTTCAACAAAGAATGTTGGCAATGGTGGGGGCAACCCTTCGGCAAATTGAGTTAAATTCCGGCAAAAATAGCCTCAACCCCCTAGTGCAAGAAAAGGGTAGACGAGCCACCACCTATGGGTTCAGCGAGTTGCTCAACTTAGCTGAAGGTTACAATGCATTTTGATGATCATTTTTTAGCAACAAACTAGTTTGTGTCTTACAAAACCCCATTTCGTTAACCACAAAATTCTCCCACTCCATCCATGACCTCTTCATCGCCCATGGCCCGTTGGTTAGAGCAATGGCAAGCCCGTTTTCAAGCTGTGCCAGTTCCCAAAACGGAGGAATCTATTGTTTTCCGCATTTTGGTGCAGTTAATGGTGATTGTGGGTATTGTGGCCACAGACGTAGCCGCCCAAACCACCTGGAGTTTATGGGCCATTCCCCTCAGTGTCATTGGTTCCTGGTGGAGTTGGCGACAAAGAAAAAAGAAAAATATTGCCCTCAAATTTCTGCTGGCGATCGCCATGGTTGCCATGTTGTTTGTCTTCTTAGGCAACTTGGTGGAAAACCTGAATGCTAGCCAGGTGGCCCTAGCGGGATTGTTGGTGCAATTGCAGGTATTGCACAGTTTTGATTTGCCCCAGCGTAAAGATTTGGGCTATTCCATGGTAATTGGACTGATCCTTTTGGGGGTAGCAGGTACCCTATCCCAAACCTTGGCCTTTGCCCCCTGGCTACTACTTTTTTTAGCCGTGGCCATTCCCACTCTGGTGCTGGATTATCGTTCCCGTTTGGGTTTAGAAGGAATTCCCTTCTCCCTGTGGAAAAGTGCTGGGCAACGGAGTTCATCCCATCAGGCAGAATATTCCCCCCTAGTACCGAGAAAATTATTAGCTCTGTTGGCGGTAACCCTAGCTTTTGGCCTGTTGTTATTCGCCCTTATGCCCCGCTTCCCCGGCTATCGGCTCCAAAGTTTTCCTGTGTCCAGCCCTGGGGAAATCCAACAGCAAACCTTCGAGGGACAAAATCAAGATATTAATAACCCCGGTTATCGTCGGGGCGACGGCACTGGTACCGGCGGCGAGGGAGATGGTTCAGAACCAGGGCAAGTGGATGACACCTTCTACTACGGTTTTAACAGCCGCATGAACCAAAATTTACGGGGGCAAATGACTAAACAATTGGTGCTCCGGGTACGTTCCCAAGCGCCAGGCTTTTGGAAAGCGTTGTCCTTTGACCACTACACCGGACAGGGATGGGAAATTATCGACAACACGAAAATTACCACAGTGGAACGATCGCCATGGTCCTATCGCTTTGTGTTGGATAACATTGATTCCCTGCTGGAAACGGAGAGTGTGGTGCAGACCTACACCGCTGTAATGGATTTACCCAACGTGATCCCCAGCCTCTATCACCCCAGATTTTTGTACTTTCCCACCAGGGAAGTAGGCATAGACCCCAATGGCAGTTTAAGATCGCCAGTGGGCTTACTGGAGGGCATTACCTACACAGTCATTTCAGAAGTGCCGGTGCGGAATCGGACCATGTTGCAGAAGTACCGCATTCCCCCGGAGGTGAAAATTCAGCCCCAATTGCTCCAAGTCCCCCCGGATATTAAATCGGCGGTGCGAACTAAAGCCGAAGAACTATTAGCCAAATCGGAACGACCCTTAGAAACGCCCTACGAAATTTCCCTCTACTTAACCCAGGCTCTCAAGCAGAATTATCGTATCCGCACTGATTTGCCCTTTTTTGCAGACGACGAAGATTTAGTCACAGCCTTTTTGTTTGAATACCAAGGAGGCCTGCCGGATCACTTTGCCACAGTGTTGACCATTATGTTGCGGAGTTTAGACATTCCCGCCCGGCTAACGGTGGGGTTTGCCTCTGGGCAGTTTAATCCCTTCACTGGTTATTATTTGGTCCATAACACCGATGCCTATGCTTTGACGGAGGTGTTTTTCCCTCGGCTGGGTTGGTTTATGTTTGACCCCATTCCCGGCCACGAACTCTATCCCCCTTCCATCGAAGATAACGAGACCTTTAGCGTACTTCAGCAAATCTGGCGTTGGGTGGCGGGTTGGTTGCCTTCCCCCGTGAGCGGTTTCCTTGCCAATGTCTGGTCAGCCGTTACCGGGTTCCTGGTCACTGTTTTACGTTGGTTTTGGAACTTAGTTTCCACCAGCTTAGGTGGCGCTTTACTCGGACTCATTTTGGCGATCGCCGCTGGTTTTTTAGGTTGGCTTGGTTGGACTCAAGGTAAACGTTGGTTGCAGTATCGTCGCCTGGCCAAACTTCATCCCATCGCTAGGCTTTATCAAACTTTGCTTTACGATCTCGAACAACGGGGTTTTCGCAAAAGTCGGGCCCAAACCCCAGGGGAATTTGCCCAATCCCTACGGGAACATCTAACTCCGGAGCAAGTAGAAACAATTGTGGAAATTTCCACGGCCTATGTGGCTTGGCGTTACGGGGGTCAAGAACCCCACTTAGATTACCTCGGTCAGCAGTTTAAACTTCTAGAACGCAGTTGGCGGAGCAAGGCAAAAACAAAGCTACTCTAAAGTATGTCTGGGTTTAAATCGATATTTTTTTGAAGTTAAACAGTGGCAAAAGGTTGAAGCTAAACTTGAATAAGCCAAATAAAAAAGGGGATCAATGATGGTCGTTGCTACAACTAAAATCCTAACAGCGGCTGAGTATCTGCAACGGGAAGAACAGGCCACTGAAAAAAGTGAATTTATCTAGGGAGAAATTATTTCCATGGCCGGAGCCTCCGCGAACCACAATCGCTTAACTTTTAATTTAAGCCGCTTATTACCCCTAGAAATTGGCGATGGCCAATATGAAATTTTTGTCAGCAATATGAGGTTATGGATTGCTGAGTCTGAAAGTTATTTTTACCCGGATCTGATGGTAATTGCGGAAGAGCCAAAGTTTACTGACAATAGCCAGATGGCGGTGACCAATACTTGTTTGATTGCCGAAGTTCTCTCCACTTCAACGGCGGGCTTTGATAAAAATCAGAAATTCGGCTTTTACCGGACTATCCCCCAATTACAAGAATATTTATTAACTGACCAGTCCTGTTACCGCGTGGAACATTACCAAAAAGTTGGCGATCGCCAATGGTTATTAATAGAACTGATGGGAGAAAATGCCGAAATTGAATTTAGTTTTATGAAAATAAAAATCAAACTTGTGGAGCTTTATAAACGGGTTAATTTTTCAAAATGACCAACCCACTGCCCCCCAAACAGCACAACATAAAACCGCTGGGGGCACTGCCCAAATACCGTTGGTTAACCGGTAGAGCCTTAGAGCTTGTTTGTAAAGTCTTATTTTGCCCCTAAATCTCCTCACTAAAGCTCCGGCAATACTGGGGAACTTTGCCTATGTTTCCCCCCAAATGAGGGGGATCAGGGGGACTTTTCAAACACGTTCTTAAGCTTGAGCCAGTAGTTGACCAATTAACTGGTTAGTCAACTTCGGATCTGCTTTACCACCGGTGTGTTTCATTACCTGACCGACAAAGAAGCCCTGCATGTTGCCCTTACCACTGCGGAATTTCTCCAACTCCTTGGGATAGTCCGCAATGATGGCTTGGATGATGGCAGTCAACTCGTCGGGGTCAGAAATTTGCACCAAGCCCCTGGCTTCAATAATTTTCTGGGGAGAACCACCCTTTTCCAATAACTCCGGCAGAATATCCTTGGCAATTTTGCCGCTGATGGTGCCTTTAGTAATTAAAGCGATTAACTCTGCCAGGGCCCATGGTTTCAAGGTCAGCTCGCCGATGGTCAAACGGTTGTTGTTGAGGTAGGCTGCAATGTCCTGGGTAACCCAGTTGGTCACTGCTTTCGGATCGGCCCCGACATCCACCGCTTCCTCAAAGTAAAGCGCTACTTCCCGGTCTTCCGCTAACACTCGGGCGTCGTAGGCGGACAAACCCAATTCCTTTTCATAGCGGGCCCGTTTGGCACTGGGGAGTTCTGGCAATGTGGCTAACCAAGTTTGTTTCTGCTGTTCGGAAACTTCCAGCGGGGGCAAGTCCGGTTCAGGAAAATAGCGATAATCGCTGGAGCCTTCCTTTTTCCGCATGCTGATGGTGCGTTGACTGCCTTCCTCCCAGAGGCGGGTTTCTTGGTAAATTTCTTCCCCGTTGCCGATCGCCTCAATTTGTCTTTCAATTTCATACTCGATCGCCTTTTGGATGGCACTAAAGGAGTTCATGTTTTTGATCTCCACCTTGGTGCCAAATTCCTTTTGTCCCACAGGGCGCACAGAAATATTCACGTCACAACGGAGCGAACCTTCTTGCATATTGCCGTCGCTAATGCCTAGGTAACGCACCAGTTGCCGCAAAGATTGGGCATATTCCGCCGCTTCCTGACCCGTGCGTAAATCTGGCTCCGAAACGATCTCCAGCAGTGGTACCCCAGTACGATTAAAGTCCACCAGAGAATGGGTTGATCCCGCCAGGCGATCGCTGCCCGCATGGACTAACTTGCCCGCGTCCTCTTCCATGTGTAGACGGGTGATGCCAATGGTTTTGCGGGTAATTTCTTTAGTTTTTTTATCCACCAACTCAATTTCCAAGGAGCCGTGTTCCACAATGGGCAAATCAAACTGGGAAATCTGATAGTTCTTGGGTAAATCCGGGTAAAAATACTGTTTGCGGTCAAATTTGCTGTAGGGGGCAATCTGGCCATTGATGGCCAAGCCAAGCTTCACCGCCGCCGCCAACACCTCTTCATTGAGCACCGGTAAAACCCCCGGATATCCCAAACACACCGGACAGACATTGGTGTTGGGGGGACTGTCAAAATCGGTGGAGCAATTACAAAAAATCTTACTGGCTGTGTTGAGCTGACAGTGGGTTTCTAGCCCAATAATCGCTTCGTAATCGGTTTTAACAGCAGTGGCAGTCATGAATTTCCAGCATATTGGCTTCTCCCCATTCTGCCATACTCCCGCCTTCCAACGGGCATTTTTCTCTGTCATTAACCCCCAGCGGCGATCGGGTCAAAGCCTAGGATTTTTGTTGTTTTTCCGGCTTGGGACGGGGGAATTGGGAAGGGGAGGGGAAATTTTCCACGGGCATATTTTTAATAGCCTGACTCATAAAAGAACGCCAAATGGGAGCGGCATATCCCCCCCCGAAATACCCTTACCCAGAGGACGGTTAGCATCATCTCCAATCCAGACAGCGGTGGCCAGTTGGGGCACATAACCCACAAACCAGACGTTACGCTCATTGTCCGTGGTGCCAGTTTTTCCGGCAGTGGGACGCCCTAAGTAGGCCGACGTCCCGGTCCCCCCCTGCACAACGGAAGTCAGCACTGAAGAAGTACTGGCGGCGGCCCAGGGGTCTAACACCTGTTGCGGCTTGGGACTATTGTCTAGCAGCACATCCCCCCGCACATTGGTAACCCGTAAAATTGCAGTGGGTTCGGAATACCAACCATTGCTAGCTAGGGTGGCATAGCCCACGGCCATGTCCAACGGAGTCACATCCACCGACCCCAGGGGCAGGGAAAGAACAGACTGCAATGGGGTTTTAATGCCCATCTGCTTGGCATCTTCAATCACCTTATTGAGACCAACCCGACTGCCAATCAACACCGCTGGAATATTGGCGGAACTGGCCACCGCCTGGCGAATAGACATGGAACCGGAAAACCCACCGCCATAGTTTTTGGGAGAATAGACACCGGCTCCGTCCCTTAAGTTAATGGGCCGGTCCTCGATGGAGGAATCGGGGGTGTATTTCCCACTGGCAAAGGCACTGTAATAAACAAAGGGTTTAAAGGCTGAACCCGGCTGACGACGGGAAATGGTGACCCGATTAAGTTGGCTTTTGTTGTAATCGACTCCTCCAGCCATAGCCTTGATGAAATGGGTTTCCGGCTCCACTGCCACTAGGGCAATCTGTAAATCCTTGGCCCTCCCCATGCGTCCCCGCAAATTTTTATAGGCGGACTTGACCGTATTTTCTGCTAGCTTTTGGGTGTCGTAATCGATAGTACTTTGTATCCTTAGACCGCCTTGGGCCAAAGCCTCTTGACCAAATCTAGTTTCCAGTTCGGCAATAACCGCATCGGTAACGTAGGGCAATTTGCTGTTTTGCCAGGCAGTGGGTTCACCTAATTTGTTCTGGAGGGGTTCTTTTTTAGCGGCTTCGGCTTCAGCGGGGGTAATCCAACCAATACTGGCCATACGATCCAGCACCACTTCCTGGCGTTCCTTGGCCGCGGTGAAATTGTTGAAAGGGCTATAGGCCTCTGGGGCTTGAATCATGCCTGCTAACAGGGCGGATTCGGCCAAATTTAGGTCAGCGGCGGATTTTTTAAAGTAGCTTTCAGCGGCGGTTTGAATGCCGTAGTTATTATGCCCCCAGTAGATGTAGTTGAGGTACATATCCAAAATCTGGTCTTTGTCGAATACCTGCTCGACTCTGACCGCCAAAACCGCTTCAGCCAACTTGCGGGTAAAAACTCTTTTTTGACTCAGGTAAATATTTTTTACCAACTGCATGCTAAGGGTAGAAGCCCCTTCGCTCACTCCACCACTCTTAAAGTTGACTAACAAGGCCCGCCCAATGCTGTTGGGGTTGATGCCTTGGTGTTTGTAAAAATTGCTGTCTTCGATCGCCAGTACGGCCCGTTTCAGGTTGGGGGAAATTTCTGCTAGGGGAACAACCTTGCGATGTTCTTCCCCGTGGAGACTAAGCAATTCCCGCCCTTTGGCGTCGTAAATGTAACTGGTTTGGGCCGGCACGTAGGAAGTTAAACCCCGCACATCAGGTAGGTTACGGAAACTGAAGGCTAGACCGGCCATCCCTCCGGCCAGCACAGCGCTAGAAACTAGACCCACCCCCAAAAAAGTGGTGCCAGTGGTGCGCAATACCCGCTGGAAAAAATTAGGCTGGGCTTTGGCTTTGGCCTTGGTGGAAGACGGTTTTAGGGTGCTGGTGGATGACACGGTGTAAGAACTTCCTCACGCCAGAGAATGGGATTGGTAACCTTGCAAACTCAGATGATGAAAATTAGCCATTTTCCAGGAACAATTTTTTCCAGAATTAATCTTAGTTTAGCTTACCGATATTCGCCCAGAAGTCAACTGACCCTGGCTAGGCTAGCCCTAAGCTCGCTCAGACGAAGATTCTTTAGTCCAAATAAACTGTAATGGAGCAAATTAACAGGCTAGTTGGTCGCATTTTGACCGATCCACTGGCGGCAGGCCGGAATCAAATATTCTGCTAAATGTTGGGCATCCACCCCCAAAACTGTTCTTTGTTGAGCCGCTAAAATACCGGCCTGGGCATGCCACCAAGCGGCCGTTGCTACCCCTTGAGTTAGGTCAAATTCCCCTGTTTGAGCCAAGATGCCCCCCATTAATCCAGTGAGGACATCCCCACTGCCCCCCGGGCTAGGGCTGGAGTGCTATCTTTGATTACCCAAGTGGGCCCCGTTGGGCTGGCAATGACCGTTTTAGCTCCCTTGAGTAACACGGTGGCCTGGCCCATGGCTGCTGCTCTTTGCACTGCTGTGAGGCGATCGCCTTGGTCGAGGTCAGGAAAAAGCCGTTGAAATTCACCCCCATGGGGCGTTAACACGGTGGGGGCTGTCCGTTCCGCCAACAGGGGTAATAATTGTTGCCGAGCCAGTTGGTTGAGGCCATCGGCATCCAAAATAAGGGGACAATTAACCGGCAAAACTTCTTCCACCACTGGGCCCACGTCAAGGCCTAACCCTGGCCCCAGAGCAACGGCAGTGTAACGGGATAGGTCCAAATTCCCTAAACCGGCGATCGCCCCAGAGGGGGTTTCTAAACAACCATGAACCAGCGCCTCTGGGCATTGACGATGGATGAGATTTTTAATGCTTTTTGGCACCGCCATGGTCACCATGCCTACCCCGCTGGCCCTCGCTCCCAAACAGCTTAATAACGCTCCGCCAGCATACTGTTGGGAACCGCAGATGAGCAACACATGGCCCTGGTGATATTTGTGGGTCACTAGGGGGCGGCGGAGGGGCAATATCCGTTGAGCTTGCTCAGCCCCAAGGAGTTGCACCGGCCAAACTTGACCTAAAGCATTAGCGATCGCCTGGGGCGGTAAACCGATACCTAGTAATTCTGTCTGGCCCAAGTGTGCCAAAGCCCTGTCCTGAAAGTAAGCTCGTTTCCAGAGACCAAGGCAAAAACTCCGGTCTGCCTGCACCGCTGTGCCTAAAATTTCCCCCGTATCGGTATGAATGCCGGAAGGCAGATCGATGCTGACCACGGGCATGGATAAATCGTTAATGGCTGTGACTAGGTCGGCGATCACCCCGGTAATCGGTCTAGTTAAACCAAAGCCGAACAAAGCATCAATAATCAGATCACAATGGGCTAAAGCCTGGACATCATCCACCCAAGGGATGCCCAAACTTTTGCCATAGTCAGCGTGGTTTTGGGTTAGGGGCTTTAACTGATCCAGGGGTTGTAAAACTTTTACTTGGTAATTCTGGAGCTTCAGTTCCCTCGCCACCACTAAGCCATCGCCGCCGTTATGGCCCGGGCCCACCACCACCCCGATGCGGGGAAATTTAGTGAGGGGATAGAGCAGGGACAATCTATTAGCGATCTGTAGAGCCGCTTTTTCCATCAAGGCCGCCACCGGCATGCCCTGGGCGAATAACCAATTTTCAACCTCCTGCATTTGGGCCGCGCTAACCACCGCCAGGAACCATGGGAGTGCCACAGTCATAATGTTTTTCCCTACATTCCTAGGCCAACACCGGATCAGCTAGGGGCGAGCGGTGCTGGAGTTGCCATTGATTCAAATACTCATACCAGGGCTGCAATCCTTCCCCCGTGCGGGCAGACACGGCAAAAATTTTTGCTTGGGGAGCTACTTGTCTTAGGTTTTGCCAAGCTAGCTCTGCATTAAAATCCACCGCGGCGGCAATATCCTGCTTAGTCACCAAAATAACCTGGGCTGATTTGAACGTGGCGGGGTATTTGAGGGGTTTATCCTCCCCTTCCGTGACGGAAAATAATACGACCCGTAAATCTTCCCCCAGATCATAGGCGGTGGGACAAACTAGATTACCGACATTTTCAATGATCAATTGGTCAATGTTGTCTAAATTCAACTTTTGGGCTGCCTTGGCCACCATTTCCGCTTCCAGGTGGCAAATATTCCCCGTAGTTACCTGAATGGCGATTGCCCCGGCACTGCGGAGACGTTGGGCATCGTTATCGGTGGCTAAATCCCCCACAATGACAGCGGTGGGATGCTTCTGTTGTCGATCGCCGACCATTTTTTCGATCAGGGCGGTTTTACCGGCTCCGGGGGAGGAGAGAAAATTCATCACCAGTAAACCTTTGGCCTGGAAGTAGCCCCGATTCCTTTCCGCTAGGCGGTCATTTTTGCTCAGAATGCCTTGACCAATGGCAATAGAATGGCGATCAGGTTCAATGGTTACAGTCTCCTGACTTGGACTGTAGCTATGGTCGCCATGGTGGTGATGATCTTCCTGGTGGGTATGGCCATCATGGCTGTGGGCCAAATTTCCATCGCCATGGTGATGGTGGCTATGGGCAACGGTTCCCACCGCACTACAACCGCAGTTCTGGCACATAATAACCTTCCCCCTTGGGCAGAAACATTAATGTTATGCCCCCATGGTAAGAGAAGATGCTCGAAAGAGGTTCGGCCGCAATTCCCGTTTAGCGCAGTACCCTGGAGTGGACGGCGGCGGCCAGAATTTGTCTGCTCCGGCTCTGTGTTAACAATTGATTTTCCAGCCCTATTTTTCCGATGACAGCCCCCCTAACCCTCAACTTACTCCAAGGTTCTGTTCGTTTTCCCTTTAGTCCCGAAGCGGCGATCGCCCTCCAGAAGGAAATTAACCAATTGGTCAATCAACTAAAGGCCATTGGTGCCCAGGTCAACCAAGGAGGCCGGCCAGAGAAGCAACAGAATTTGGAATATTGCCACAGTGGTGAAGTATTCCTAGAAGTATTTTGTAATCCCAATATTTATCCCAGTCCCTTTGCCGCGAAAGTATTGCTGACGCTACGGGACGACCGGATTCGTTTAACCACTGAGGCGGAATTACCCAGGCTGATTGAGGATTTGGCGGAATATCTAGCCCAGCATGGTTAGACTAGGAGCCCGTTGAAATCTTCCTAACACTGATTGGGAGATTGGGAGCAATACAATACAGTGTCAAGTTCTCTGTTCAACCAGCAAAACTATTGAGCAAGCTTTTGCTAGAGTAAACTTTGCAAAAATCCTCAACCAATGTTTTCCCTGCCCCAAAATTTTCTGCAACCAGCACCCCTCCAAACCGGCGATCTCCTCACCGTGGTGTCCCCTAGCGGTAGTCTGCGGGAATTGGCCGTCTTACAAAAAGGGGTAGAAATTTGGCGATCGTGGGGCTACGAGGTGACTTTCAGCCAAGGCTACGAAAACCGCCAAGGTTATTTAGCGGGCACGGATCAACAACGCCGGCAAGATTTACTGAACGCCTGGCTAGACCCCCAATGTAAAGGAATTTTATGCAGTCGGGGGGGCTACGGCTCCGCCCGGCTACTGGAAGATTGGCAATGGCCGGAAATTGCCCAGCCAAAATGGGTGTTGGGTTTTTCCGACGTCACAGGTATTTTATGGAGTTTGCTCAAATCAGGCATTATTAGTCTCCACGGCCCGGTATTGACCACGATCAGCGATGAGCCGGATTGGGCTCTGGAACGGTTACGGGTGCATCTTCAGGGTTTCCCCCTCACACCGTTGACCGGGAATAGTTGGCAAAAAGGCAGGGCCCGAGGGCGTTTAGTGGCAGGAAACTTGACCGTAGCTACCCATTTTTTAGGCACTCCCTGGCAACCCAATTTGGCCAACGTAATTTTGGCGATCGAAGATGTGACCGAAGCCCCCTACCGCATTGACCGCATGGTGACCCAATGGCGAGCCTCCGGCAATTTATCCCAGGTGGGTGGCATTGCCCTGGGAAGATTTAGTGAATGTGAAGCCCCCGCCGGTTTCCCCAGTTGGACGGTGGAAGAAGTACTTGGCGATCGCCTAGGGGATTTGGGCATACCAGTGGTGGCGGATTTACCCTTTGGCCATGGCGGTGTTAATGCTATTTTGCCCGTGGGTAGCGAAGTGGAATTGGATGGGGACACTGGCACCCTCAGTTTTTTGTAAAGTTTTGTCATGCCTTACCCCGGGGATATTCATCGCCATAGCCCCGGTATTAATGCCCCAGATTAGTCTGGGCAATGGCTTTTTGGCGATTATGGCAGAGGACAAAAATTCATAAAACTTATTAAAATTATTTGTTAACGAATTTATAGCTTGACTACAAAAGGTTAATGACTTACCGGCATAAATAATTGATTTTTCTTGAAAAATATTTGAGTGAAAACTTTACGAAGCAACGGTTGTAGCTTTTGTCCTCTGTCTTAGGACATAGACCATTTTATTCTTAATAAACAATTAAGAATTGTGTCAGCTCAACCAAAAAGTATGTCTAAATAGTTTGTTTTAGGTAAAATCCATTACAGACGGAAGGATTTTTCTGGGCAAATATCTAACAAACGTCACTGCTGTGCTTTCATTGGTCAAAATTGCCGCCGCCCAAACCCGGTGGCCAAAGAGGGACAACAGTAAACATTCTCGACATGGAGTTTCCTTGTCTATGAACATTAATCCTCTCCTGCGGGCCTATGAACACGGTGTGCGCCGCTTCCCCCGGGAAAATTTACAAAATGCTGATCTATCAGGATTCACTCTCATTTCCGTGGATTTCGAGCGCACTAACCTGATCGGCAGTAATTTACAGCGTACCTTTTTGACTAAAGCCCGCCTCGGCCACTGCAAGATGAACTGGGCGGATTTAACCTACGCTAAACTCAACCAAGCAGATTTAAGCTATGCTAATTTGACCAAAGCCAGTCTCTACGGGGCTTTTGCCGTCAAAACTAATTTTAAGGGGGCTAAGCTGAGTGGAGCGACCCTGGGCCATGCCAATCTCCGGGGAGCTAACCTGGAACAGGCTAACCTTGCTGGAGCTAATTTGTTTGCTATTAATTTAAGGGAAGCTAATCTCCAGGGAGCCGATCTCTCCTGGGCCAATCTCCAGGAGGCTTGTCTGAGCCTGGCCAATCTGCGTGATGCGAGGTTGTGGGCAACGGATCTGCGCCGGGCTTTTATGAAGGAAATGGATCTGAGTAATCTCAGTCTCCAGGGCTTGACCATGGACGGAGCTAAATTAACCGGCAGTTGCCTACGGGGGACAAACCTTAGCCAGTCTAGTTTGCGAAGTGCTAACCTCCGGGGCGCAGATTTGACCGGGGCGAATCTCACCGGAGCGGATCTAACCGGGGCTGATCTGATGGGAGCCAACCTAACCCAGGCAATTTGGGACGATGCCATGGTGCAGGGCGTTAATTGGGAAGAGGCGATCGCCGACCGGGGAATGTTTCGGGAAGGGGTATTAGGACTGGGAAATCACCACAGTCATAATGGCCACCAGGGATTAAATATCAGTTGCTTTGGGGGCCTGCAGGCCGCCTACGTCATTTAGTTGAAATCCGCCACCGCAATAATTAACTGACGGAATTGCATCCGGGGAAAACATTGTCCCTAGAAGATCAGTGCTTCCAATAGGGCAGCACAGCCAAAGGATGCGAGGGCGACCTTAATTAAGCGCAGCCCTTGACGGTTCAACCAGTCCCGTTGACGACGGAAAAACACATAGACGTTCATCGCCCCCATCAAAAAGAACAATAGGGAGAGCCAGTTGGTTTCTTTTGTAGCTGTTGTAGCTGTGTCTGCGGAGGACATCGCCCAGGTCTGTGAGGATTGCATGTTTGATTTCTCCAAGTAAACCAACTTTGACAGTTACACCTTAACAAAAGCCAAGGCAATTGTAAACCTTTGTTAAGTATTGTTGACTAGGACGAAATTTTCTGCATTTCCTAGAAGGGGAGTCCCCAGGCTTGCCATTGTTGCCGGAGCCAGCCGGAAGCCCGCAATTGCAGTAGGGTTTGGTTAACTTCCCGTTGTAGGGCTTGGTGTTGCAACCCTTTGGCCATGGCGATCGCCAAAGGAGCCACGGTTAATTGCAAAGATGAAAGCTGGTAATCCGGTTGGGATTGGGCCCAGCCACTTAACACAGAATTGTCCCCAGCAAAGGCCATGGCTTGCCCCTGTTCCAGAATTTGGTAGGCTTGGTCGTAGGAATCTACCCCCACAAGGGTAGCTTGGGGAAATGCTTGTTTGAGCACGGCGATGGTGCCGCTGTTATTAAGCACCGCAATGGTATGGGGTTGACTCCGATCTAAATTTTTAAGTTGCTTGTTTTTGCTAATTAGGCCCACTCCATCCACATAGTAAGGCGGGGAAAAATCCACCAGGCGATCGCGGGCCGGATTTTGTCCCATTTGGGCAATGATTAAATCCACGTCACCATTGAGCAAGAGGGCGAGCCGGTCTTGGTTTTGCACTGGAATTAACTCCACTGCTTTTTCGTCCCCCAACAATGCCAGGGCCAAGCGATGGGCCAAAGCAATTTCCAAACCAACTAATTCACCTTGGTTGTTGCGAAAACCCAATGGTCGTAAATTTTTCTTAACTCCTACCCTTAATTTACCCCGTTGCCGAATGGCCTCTAAACTAGCTTCCCGGTTAGCCATGGCCATGCTATCCATCTTGATCGCCATAGTTTGGGCAGTGGCGCTGACAGTTAAACCCGGAATTAAAAATAATAAACAACTAGCTACAATGAAGCTACGCATGGAAAGGGTAAGAGGGTGATGAAATGGCAGAAAAATTATGACCAAGTGGAAGAAATCAACTTACCTAATTAACACTCAGGGAAGGTAACCAATTGACCAGGGGCGGGAAAATAATAATGAGTAGCAACACCAAGATTTGTAGAGCAATGAATGGCAGAGCCCCCCGGTAAATTTGCCCAGTGGTTAAACTGGGGGGGACTACTCCTCGCAAATAAAATAAGGCAAAGCCAAAGGGTGGAGTGAGGAAAGAAGTTTGTAAGTTAGCCCCCACAATTACCCCATACCAGATTAAATCTAGATTTAGGGTTTCCGCCACCGGTTTAAACAGAGGCAGAACAATAAAGGCAATTTCAAAAAAGTCAATGAAAAATCCCAGAATAAAAATGGTCAACATACTAACGGCTAAAAAGCCCATTTGACCGCCGGGTAAATTAGCCAAAAGATCAAACATAAACCGATCGCCTTCCAGTCCCCGGAACACCAAACTAAAGGCGGTGGAGCCTAACAAAATTAACATCACCATGCTAGTAATGCGTAGGGTCGCGTCACACACCTGCCAGAGGGATTGCCAAGTTAACTTTTGATTGGCCAAAGCCAAGGCGATCGCCCCGATGGATCCCACTGCCCCCGCTTCGGTGGGGCTAGCAATGCCAAAGAAAATACTGCCCAGCACCAATAGAATCAAAATCAAGGGGGGTAGCATCACTTGTACTATGCGTCTGCGTAGTTCCTGACCGCCAATGTTCCTAACTTCAGCCGGCAAAGCAGGGGCTAGATTGGGTTTAAGCCAAGCGATGATGAGGACATAGACAGCAAAACTACCGGCCATCATCAATCCAGGCAGAAGGGAACCAATGAATAGATCCCCGACGGAAACTCCTAATTGATCTGCTAAAACGATCAAAACTACGCTAGGAGGAATAATTTGTCCGAGGGTGCCAGAGGCCACAATCACACCGGAAGCTAGCTCCTTGCTGTAGCCATAGCGCAACATAATTGGCAGGGAAATTAAACCCATGGCCACCACGGTGGCCGCTACAACTCCAGTGGTGGCCGCTAGCATGGTACCCACCAGAATCACAGCGAGGGCAAGCCCCCCCCGCAAATGACCCAGGATAATGCCCATGGTTTCCAGTAGCCGTTCGGCAATGCCAGACCGCTCCAACATGGACCCCAAAAAGATGAAGAAGGGAATGGCCAGGAGGGTGCCATTGGCCATAATGCCAAAAATTCTTTGGGGCATTGCGGACAAAAATATCGGGTCAAAAGAACCCAAAGCTGCACCGATAATGGCAAATAAAATCGCCACCCCTCCTAGAGAAAAGGCAACGGGATAGCCACAGCCCAGGAAGACCAATGCCCCCACAAACATCATTGGCCCTAACCAGTCGTAGTCCACCATTAATCCCTAGCCTCCGTATTACCATGGCCAAGGGCGATCGCCAGATTTTTAATTACTTCCGCAATGCCTTGGAGCATAAGTAGGACAAAACCGACAATAATCATTGTTTTAATGGGATAACGGGGTAAGCCCCCCGGATCCGGAGAAGCTTCCCAAATCTGCCAAGAATTGAGCACCGATTCCCAGGAATAAAAAATCACCAGTCCACAAAACGGGAACAAAAACAGACAAGTGCCCAATAAATTCACCCAAGCCCGCTGGCGATCGCCAAGGGATTTGTAGAAAATATCCACTCGCACATGGTCATTAGTTTGTAGTGTGTAGGCGGCACCTAGAAGAAAAACTAAGTCAAACAAATACCATTGGGCTTCCAGCAAACCATTGGAGGCTAAATTCTGGCCCACTAAGCGACCGAGGTAGCGCCCCACCACATTCCAACCACCTATTAGTACCATCGCTAATACCAGCCAAGCAGTGAATTTGCCTATACCTGCTAAGAGTCGATCAATGATACCAGCAATTTTTAATAATTTTTCCACTAAGCAGAGTCCCCCTAGTCCCGAGTCATTCCCATCAAAACAGAACAAATTATAGATGTTCAGACTACAACCCGGACTAGCAAGTTTCTTTCAGGGTAATCAAGTCTGATTCTAGTTAAATGAGTTCGCTCGCCTTCATATTCCCCATCGAGAACAATTAGTCGATTTATCAACAAATAAGATTAAAATAAAAGGGTACTCTGTTTTTGCAGCGGCGGTCCCATGGCAAATCCTGCACCATTTCAATTTGACCCCAGAATTTGCCGCAACGAAAAGGAGGTTGAGACAAAATTAATTGTTCAGCATTTGCTTCCCTTCCTAGGCTATACGCCGGAATCTTGGCATCAGGAAGTCACTTTTGGAAATATTCGGCTAGATTTCCTTGCTTTTGCCACTCAGATTTTGCCCTTTACTGTGACAGAGACATCGCCTCTAAGTCTGATTATTGAAGCTAAAAGTCCTAACCAAAATTTGGACAAACATGCCTTTAAGCTGGCCAACTATATGCGGAGTCTCCGGGTTCTATATGGAGTTTTGACCAATGGTCTCATGTTACGGATTTATGAACGTCAACATGACCAAGTTAATCTGATATTTTCCTGTCCTGGTTCGGAAATTTCTGCTAACCTTGATAGCATCAAGCAAATTATTAGTAAGAAAGAGCTATCTAGTTCGCTGAAAACTATTCCTGCTCCAGTTCAACCAAGTAACCCTCTTCCCCAGCAACCAATGAAAGTTATTGCGGTCTACCATAATAAAGGCGGTGTAGGTAAAACTACAACTGTTGTCAACCTAGCCGCGGCCCTGGCGAAACAGAGAAAACGAGTTCTGATAGTGGACTTAGATAGTCAAGCCAATACTACCTATGCTACTGGCTTAGTCAAGTTTGTGGATGAAGCAAATGATGACATTAAAGGCAATAATATTATGCAAGTTATTCAATCTAGAGATGAATATCAAATTGCCGAAGTTGCAAGAAAAGCTAGTTTTAGTCAATACAACATCGATGTAATTCCTTCTCATATTGAGCTAATGGAAGAAGAGAAAAATTTAAATGAAAGAGAACCTGCTAAAATACGACTTTTGAATAAACTAAAAAAACTTATAACCACTACGACATTGTAATTATTGATACGCCTCCATCACTAAATCTTTATGCCAAAATTGCACTTATTACCGCAGATTTTCTTCTCATACCTTCAGACCTCAAACCTTTTTCTCATGAAGGTTTGAACAATGTCAAAAGATTCATTGCACAAATCAATGAAACTAAGGAAATGTATGGAATGGAAGATCTCAAAATATTAGGAGTGCTTCCATCAAAAATTTCCACCAATGCTAAATTCTTATCCAGTAACTATCCTAAGCGAAGAAAATTAGTTCAGACAAAATATGATTTGCCGATAATGGATAGTATGATTTGTGAACGGGAAGATTTAGCAAAATGCTTAGAAAATTCTATTGCATTTGGTGATGATCTTATTCCTGATCCCCGCTCAGTCTTGGACTTTAAACCTGATTCTCCTTCGTCTCATGAATTTGAGGTTTTAGCCATGGAAATTTTAGAAAAAATAAATTCCTAATAAATAATAGAAATTTAAAAATGATTAAAAAAGAACTATTCTCTATTCAACTATTGGACATTGTCTCTGTTGAAAATTCCCAGCCGGCTTCCAATTATCCCGCTAATGAAATAGAAGCCTTAGCCGATAATTATTTAGAATGTGGTGGTAATCTTAACCCGATTCTTGTTGAAACAATTGGACTAGATGAGTATCGTGTAGTCGAAGGCGATCTGGAACTTTATGTGGCCAAAAAAGCCAGAGAAAAATATAAATTCTTTGAAATGATTAGAGCGGTTATCTTAAATGATAAAAACAAAGACCTTATTAATGAACAATTATCCAAATTTAAAAGCTCAACACCTCGACCGATTACTAACAGAACAGATGCGGTTGGTAAATCAGAGCAGACTATTGATAACTCTCGTTTAACAAATCTTGAAAAGAGTTTGACCAGTAGCATTGAAAATCTCGCCACCACAGTTAAGGAGCATCAGCATCAAATTGATAAATTATTCAAGATTAATACCAAATCCCTTTCTTACCTGGATTATTTCAACGAAAGTTTTATAGATAAAATAATTAATATTTTAGATTCTAAATGTGGAATAAGTTACGCAGAAGCTAAAAAGTATGGAGCTTTAATTTATCAAGAAAGGGAAGCAAATGGAAAATTTAAAACATTCTTGGATATTTCAGATCGTGTGACAACTCAAAATAAGAATGGACAAAAACGGCGAATCATTAGTCATGAAAAAATGTTTAATATGATCGACCATTGGATTCAAAGCGAATCAAAATCCACTGACAATTAAATATCAACAAAAAATCCTCGCTATCAGTTTAACGAGGATGTGGAAAATTCAAATAGTCAACTTATAGTTATAGCTTGACTTCAATGTCGACCCCAGCAGGGAGATCCAACTTCATGAGGGCGTCAATGGTTTTGGAAGAAGGCTGATAAATGTCGATGATGCGGCGATGGGTGCGGGTTTCAAAATGCTCCCGAGAATCTTTATCCACGTGGGGAGAGCGCAACACACAATAAACTTTCCGTTTGGTGGGCAAAGGAATCGGTCCCACAGCGGCGGCATTGGTACGATTAGCAGTTTCTACAATCTTGTCGCAGGATGTATCGAGCAGGCGACGGTCAAAGGCTTTGAGGCGGATACGAATCTTTTGTTGTTGCAATGTTGCCATGGAAATTTAACTCAGAATTAGCGGACTGTTTAATTGTCAAGGTTCAGAAAATTGAGTAGTCAGTGGGGCTGGCCCAGTCAGAAAAAACTTACCGTAACCAAACCAACACCAACTACATCATTAATGTTGTTCTAAGGACTACTTCAAAATCTTAGAAACAACACCGGCACCGATGGTACGGCCACCTTCACGGATAGCAAAACGCATCCCTTGTTCAATGGCGATGGGGTTGATCAGCTCAACGGTCATTTTGATACGATCGCCAGGCATAACCATTTCCACAGCACTGCCATCATCAGCGGTGTAGCTCTTGATGGTTCCGGTTACGTCCGTTGTCCGCACATAGAACTGGGGGCGATAGTTGGCAAAGAAAGGAGTGTGGCGACCGCCTTCTTCTTTCTTGAGCACATAAACTTCGCCTTCAAATTCGGTGTGGGGAGTGATGGAACCGGGCTTGGCTAAAACCATCCCCCGTTCGATGTCCTCTTTTTGTACACCCCGGAGAAGCAGACCGACGTTGTCTCCAGCCATACCTTCATCCAAGGTTTTTTGGAACATTTCCACACCGGTAACGGTGGTGTTACGGGTGTCTTTAATGCCCACGATTTCCACGGTTTCACCGACTTTAACTTTACCCCGTTCAATCCGACCAGTGGCCACAGTACCCCGACCAGTGATGGAGAATACGTCTTCCACCGCCATCAAGAAGGGTTTATCCACTTCCCGCTCGGGAGTGTCGATGTAATCATCAACGGCTTTCATCAACTCAAGAATGGCAGCTTTATATTCTGCGTCACCTTCGATCGCCTTAAGGGCAGAACCAGCCACGATGGGAATATCATCGCCGGGGAAATCGTAGTCGCTGAGCAACTCACGAACTTCCAATTCCACCAGTTCCAGCAGTTCTTCGTCGTCCACCATGTCTTTCTTGTTCAAAAAGACCACCAGTTTGGGAACCCCCACCTGCTTAGCCAAGAGAATGTGCTCCCGGGTTTGGGGCATGGGCCCATCAGCGGCAGAAACCACCAGAATTGCACCGTCCATCTGGGCGGCACCGGTGATCATGTTTTTCACATAGTCAGCGTGACCAGGACAGTCCACGTGGGCATAGTGACGGCTATCAGTTTCATACTCAACGTGGGCGGTATTGATGGTAATACCCCGGGCTTTTTCCTCAGGAGCCGCATCAATATCTTCATATTTCCGGGCTTTGGCACCACCCAATTCCGCCAAGGTCATGGTGATCGCCGCCGTTAGGGTGGTTTTACCGTGGTCAACGTGACCAATGGTGCCAATGTTTACGTGGTCTTTCGTCCGTTCAAATTTTGCGCGTGCCATGAATAAATAATTCCTTTGATTGTTTCTACACAGATTGCAGTCCTAGGAGAACCGAGAACCGCCGGGTTAGGCATACCCTCTGCTTTTGGCGACGATCGCCTCGGCAACATTACGGGGTACTTCTGCATAATGGCTAAATTCCATCGAAAAAATACCCCGGCCTTGGGTTTTTGACCGGATATCGGTCGCATAACCAAACATTTCCGCTAATGGGACACTAGCGGCCACTTTGGCTATGCCCTGCTCCGTTTCCTGGCCCTCAATGTGGCCCCGACGGGCATTGAGGTCACCGATCACGTTGCCCATGAAGTCATCAGGAACTTCAATCTCGACTTTCATGACCGGCTCCAGGAGTACAGGGTCAGCTTGGCCCACAGCCTCCCGGATTGCCATGGAACCAGCAATCTTGAAGGCCATTTCCGATGAGTCCACATCATGGAAAGACCCATCTACCAAGGTGGCTTTGAGGTCAATGACTGGGTAGCCCGCCAATACCCCCGAAGCACAGGCTTCCTTCATCCCCTGTTCCGACGGAGCAATATATTCCTTTGGAATGACGCCACCGACGATTTTAGAGACAAATTCAAAGCCCGTCCCCGGCTCGGTGGGCTCCACCTCAATGACCACATGGCCATATTGGCCTTTACCTCCACTTTGGCGAATGAATTTACCTTCCGCCTGCACTGCCTTACGAATGGTTTCTCGATAAGCTACCTGGGGAGCCCCCACATTGGCCTCCACCTTAAATTCCCGCAGCATTCGGTCTACCAGAATTTCTAAATGCAATTCTCCCATGCCGGCGATCACCGTTTGATTGGTTTCTGGATCGACGCTGACCCGGAAGGTGGGATCCTCTTCAGATAGGGACTGCAAAGCCTTGGAAAGCTTGTCCATATCCTGTTTGGTTTTTGGTTCCACCGCCACGGAAATGACTGGCTGGGGAATAAACAGGGACTCTAAAATAATTGGTTCTTGGTCGTCACAAAGAGTGTCACCGGTGAGGGTGTCCTTGAGCCCCAGCACTGCCCCTAGATCTCCGGCGTTAAGCTGATCAACCTCGATGCGCTCATCGGCTTTGAGTATGATTAGGCGGGAAATGCGCTCTTTCTTTTCTTTGCTGGAATTCAAGACATAACTGCCCTTGGCCAACACACCGGAATAAACCCGCACAAAGGTGAGCCGACCAAAGGGATCCGCCATCACTTTAAAGGCCAAAGCCGACAGGGGAGCTTCATCGTCCGCTGGTCTAGCGGCCACTTCCCCATCGGGTAAATGTCCCTCGATCGCCGGTACTTCCAGAGGGGAGGGGAGGTAATCCACCACCGCATCGAGTAAAAGCTGAACTCCCTTATTTTTAAATGCAGAGCCGCAAAGCACTGGCACCATGGTGCCGGCAATGGTTCCCCGCCGTAGACCAGCCACCAATTCATCGGCGGTCAACTCTTCCCCTTCTAAATATTTTTCCATCAGAGCATCATCTGCTTCCGCCACTGATTCCACCAAACGCAGGTGATATTCTTCTGCTTTATCTTGCACTGCAGCAGGAATGGGAACCTCTTGGATGTCCGTGCCCAAATCGTTTTTGTAGAGGTAGGCCTTCATCCGCACCAGATCCACAATACCTTCAAATTCCGCTTCACTACCAATGGGGATTTGAATGGGCACTGCATTGGCCCGCAGGCGATCACCAATCTGCTGACAAACTCGGAAAAAGTTAGCCCCGGTGCGGTCCATTTTATTGATAAAGGCAATGCGGGGTACTTGGTACCGTTCCGCCTGACGCCACACCGTTTCCGATTGGGGTTGCACTCCCCCCACGGAACAAAATACAGCAATTACTCCGTCCAGTACCCGCATGGAGCGTTCCACCTCAATGGTGAAATCCACGTGCCCCGGAGTGTCGATAATATTGATATGGTGCCCCAACCAATCGGTACTAATGGCAGCGGCGGTGATGGTGATGCCTCGTTCCCTTTCCTGGGCCATCCAATCCGTCACCGCTGTACCTTCATGAACCTCACCGATTTTATGGACCACGCCAGAGTAGAACAAAATCCGTTCCGTCGTGGTGGTCTTACCCGCATCAATGTGGGCGGCGATACCAATGTTACGTATTCGTTCTAGGGGCACTGTGCGAGCCATGAAGTTTACTCCTAACCGGGGGTTCGACCAAAAACAAGCTCTCTCTTCCCCAAGGGGAAATGGGAGGCCATTAACAATTCTATACGTTTTCCCTTACCTTTCTAGATTTGCAACTAAATCTAGGGGGGGGGGCTGAAAACTAGCCCAGGGAGGTGTGGGGGCAACTCAACCCCAAACCTGTGGTGAAGATGCTTCTACCTAGTAGCGGTAATGGGCAAAGGCTTTGTTGGCCTCGGCCATGCGGTGGGTTTCTTCCCGCTTTTTGATGGCGGCGCCGGTTTCATTGGCGGCATCCATAATTTCGTTAGCCAATTTGCTTTCCATGGTGCGACCACCCCGAGCACGGGAAAAATGCACCAACCAGCGCAAGGCCAGAGCAGTCCCCCGGGCAGGGCGAACTTCCATGGGCACTTGGTAGGTGGCACCCCCAACCCGACGGGCTTTAACTTCCACTAGGGGAGTCAGATTTTTGATCGCCTTTTCAAATACTTCCAAGGGATCTTCGCCGGTTTTTTCACCAACGGAGGTCAAGGCATTGTAAACAATGCTAGAAGCCAAGGATTTTTTACCGGAGCGCATCACCCGACGGATGGTCATGCTCAGCAGAGTGCTGTTGTAAACGGGATCCGGGGGGACAGGGCGCTTTTTGACGTTGCCACGACGAGACATAACTTTTTACTCTTTGTTGCTCTAGATAATGATTAAAGGTTGTGGTCACTGCCAAACTTCTCGGGCTAGGCTGCCGGAAGTAAGGGAGAGTTGTAAAACCGGCTACACCTTCACCAGACAAGGGAAGTTAACCTAATGGAAAGTTGAGAAAGTTATTTCTTCGCTTTTTCCCGTTTGGTGCCGTACTTGGAGCGACCCTGTTTCCGGTCTTTAACCCCGGTGGCATCCAGCGTCCCCCGCACAATATGGTAGCGAACCCCAGGCAGGTCTTTCACCCGACCGCCCCGGATCAGGACTACGGAGTGTTCCTGCAGGTTGTGGCCAATGCCGGGGATGTAGGCCGTCACTTCAAACCCAGAGGTGAGCCTTACCCGGGCCACTTTCCGTAGGGCTGAGTTGGGTTTTTTGGGGGTGGTGGTGTAGACCCTAGTACAGACTCCCCGCCGCTGGGGGCATTGCTTGAGGGCAGGGGATTTAGTTTTCTTCTGTACCTTCGAGCGTTCGCTACGAATTAGCTGCTGGATAGTTGGCATGTGTTAAATATGGTGGGAATTAGGATCTTTCTCCTAATAAATAAGAAAATCATCGACAAATTTTCATTGTACCGTTGCCCATTTAGCACTGTCAACCTAAGTTGGGGGTGTGTTGGTGAAAATGGTGGGCAGATATTGTAGGTCCGCGGGATGGTCTATGTCCGGTAGGGCAGGTAATTTGTAAGGGCGATCGCCGTTTTGGACAATTTTGGTTAGGGTCTGTTGATAAACTCTCTCGGTGCCCCAATCGATTTGCTGGAAATAAGCAGGGTTAAACTTAGTCAAGCCCATTAGATAATAACCTCCATCGAGGGCGGGCCCCAACACCGCCGAATAACTATCCAAGGCAGTGAAAGTGATTTGGAGGAGTTCTGGGGTCACACCGGGGCAGTCAATGCCGATAATCACCACTTTTTGGCTACCCTGTCCAAAGGCCCACTGGCAAGATTGTTGCAGGCGATCGCCTAAATTTCCCATTGCTTGGGGTTGATAACAAAAATTAGTTCCTAGCCATTGTTCCATCTGCTGTCTAGTTCCACCAGTGTAAAAGACACTTATTTGACAAGGGGCATCGGTTTGGCAGCGAAAATCATGGGCGGTTTGAGCCGTATGTTCCGTCAGTTGTTGTTGTAGCTTGGCCGCTCCCCCAGGGCCGAGCGCGGGGATCAGGCGAGTTTTCGTTTTTCCTGGTTCCGGCCAACGGGTGAAAATGAGTAAATGTTGTTCAACCATGGGGAATTTGGGGGGCGTAGATAAATAACTCTAGTCAACTCCGGCCATTCTGTTAATCTTAAAAACGGCTAATTTATCATAATTTTTCCAACGGTTGTAGAGGTTAGGCTCCATGAAGGTGGCAGTTATTGGTAGCGGTGGACGGGAACATACTTTGGTTTGGTCATTGGTTCGGTCGCCAGAAGTGAGCCATTGCTATTGCTTACCTGGAAATGGTGGCACGGCCGGGTTACCCAAAACCGCCAATGTGGCGATCGCCGTCGATCAACTGGGGGAAATCTGTCAATTTTGCCAAACGGAAAAGATTGATTTAGTAGTGGTGGGGCCGGAATTGCCCCTTACCCTGGGATTAACGGATCAACTGCAAGCGTTGGGCGTAAAAGTTTTTGGCCCCACTAAAGCCGGGGCCGAATTGGAAGCAAGCAAATCCTGGACGAAACGGTTATTAGTCGAAGCAGGGGTTCCCACAGCTTTTGGAGAAACTTTTACCAACCCAGAACCAGCCCAGGCCTATGCCACCAAGATGGGAGCCCCCATAGTGGTGAAAGCTGACGGTTTGGCGGCGGGTAAAGGGGTGATTGTGGCCCAAACTTTGGCCGAAGCAACCACGGCGATCATCGAATTATTTGACCAGGGCTTTGTCAAAATTGTGGTGGAGGAATTTTTACCGGGGGAAGAAGTTTCCGTGCTAGCCCTGTGTGACGGTAAAACCGTAATTCCCCTACTACCAGCCCAGGATCACAAACGCATTGGGGAAGGGGATCAAGGCCTCAATACCGGTGGCATGGGGGCCTACTGTCCTGCTCCCATCGCGCCCCCAGCGGTCATAGACCAGGTGCAAAAACAAATTTTACAACCCACGGCTAACGCCCTAGCTAAGCGGGGTATTGATTACCGAGGGGTGTTATACGCTGGCTTAATGGTCAGTCCCGCCGGGGAAATTAAAGTGTTGGAATATAACTGTCGTTTTGGCGATCCTGAAACCCAAGCGGTGTTGCCCCTCCTCGCCACTCCCCTGGAAAAAGTGTTAATGGCCTGTGTGGACCAAACCCTAGACCAGTTGGAGCCACTGCAATGGCATACCGGTAATACAGTTTGTGTGGTGGTGGCCGCTGGAGGCTATCCCGGTAGTTACCGCAAAGGCGATGAAATTAATGGTTTGGCTGAGGCTGAAGCCCAAAATGTCACAGTATTCCATGCCGGAACCGAACTTAAGAACAGTAAAGTGCTCACCAATGGTGGCCGGGTGCTGGGGGTCACAGCCCTAGGGGAAGACTTATCCACGGCGATCGCCACTGTTTACCGGGGAGTAGAACAAATTAATTTTGAGGGCATGTATTACCGACGGGACATTGGCCACAAAGCCCTTTGATCTGGAGTAGGGGGAAGGAATTCTCCCCAGAGAATAGGTCGGTGCAAAACAAATTTTCCTCAGGGAGCCGGAGAGGAAAAACAAGTTGTCTTGGCAATGGTAAAACTAGCCTAATGGTGTTCTAAAGAGATCAACCGAGAATGTTAATATACGTTGCAGTTTGCCTTACACTGCCGTCTTCCATTTGCCCTTCCCCGACTTCCTATGCTTCAACGTCTTGTGCACCCATTGGCTTTAACTCTCTGTGGCCTGGCCTTGGCCTCCAGTTTAACTCCGCCAGCCCAGGGGCAGGGGGTTATGGAGGTGGAGGAAGTGATCATTGAAGGCAGTGGTCCAGAGACTTCTAGGGAGTTTCGCCCCCTCAACCAAGAAGGCAGTGTGTTAAGTATTGCCGCCGGCCGTCGCTTGATGAATGAAGCTAACGACGCTATTAATCTTAATCAATACACCGTGGCCCTGAGTAAACTCCAGGAAGCCCGCAAGATTTTTAACCAACTTTCTAACTTCCACCTTCAGCTGGCCAATAGTTTTTCCGGTATTAACACGGTCATTTTCGAAGAACAAAGAATTGCCGCCCTGGAAACTGGTCAACTGCGGGACGAAGCCACCTACCGCTTAGCATTGGTACATCGGGCCAACAACGAAGCCGCTTTGGCTGTACCCCTTTTGCTGCAAATTATCCGTTCCCAGAACCCCACTACGGATTTAGGCAGAAAATCATACCAGCAGCTCTATGAGTTGGGGTTTGTGGCTTCCCCGTTTGAAGGCCCCACGCCCACTGGCTCCAATGCGGCCCCCACTGCTCCAGTGGTTAATTAGCCACAGTTATGGTCAGCGAAATCTTAACTGGATAATGAAGTCCTGGCTTGGATTAGGTTTGGCCAGAGTATTTTTGCTCGATCGCCGTAACTAGTTGAATACACGGCAACTCTTCCGGTTTGACCCGTGCTGTGAACCAAGCAGTCAAAATTTCCTTGGCGATCGCCGGGGAAGTGGCCCGTAAACTCATTACCAAAACATTGGCATCGTTCCACCACCGGGCTCCCTTAGCAGTTTGCGCATCCCGGACTAGAGCCGCCCTCACACCTGGCACCTTATTGGCCGCAATGGAGGCCCCTGTCCCCGCCCAACAAAATAGTACGCCTTCCTCTACAGTTTGACCGGCCACCGCTTCCGCTAATTGTTGGGCGACCAACGGCCAGGGCATAATCTCCCCTGCCAAGGGGCCAAAGAGCATCAACTCATGGCCTAAATTCTGTAGATGCTCTATCACCAAATCAGTGAGGTGGCATTTCTCATCACTGGCAAGGGCAATTTTCGTTGTAGGTTAAAGTTATGTCGGTTTGCTAAAGCCCTACACTTCCCCCAGCTCCTTAACTTCAATTTCAATGCGGGGCGGGGCAGGCAGACTGACCAAATCCGGATGTCCGGTCAGCAAAACAGCAGTTTGGGGTTCACTCCACTTGGTTAGCCAATGGGGTTGGATGCCCAAAACAATGATAACCACCGCCAAGGCGATCGCCGGAATTTGTTCCTGCCAACGCACCTTGGGTAAATGGGACAGCTCCATGGTCAGACGGCCAAAGAAAACTCGATTAATCATTAAAAGGAAATAAACCGCCGTTAAACCACTACCAATTAGACACAGTAGGGTTTGCACTGGAAAAATCGGAAAACTGCCCCGGAATACTAAAAATTCGGCAATAAAGCCCACCATGCCTGGAATACCAGCGCTGGCCATGACACCGAGAATCATCAAACTGCCGGTAATGGGTAAGCCCCGTTCTGGAGTTAACAATCCTTGTAACTTGTCTACGTCCCGACTGCCGGTCTTTTTATATACCACCCCTACCAAAAGAAACAATAGGGCAGAAATAATGCCATGGCTGACCATCTGGGCTGAGGCAGCGGTCACACTTAAGCGGGTAGTGGCGGCGGCGGCCAGGAGGATATAACCCATGTGGGCGATGGAAGAATATGCCACCACTTTTTTCATATCTTTTTGGGCGATCGCACAGGAAGCGCCATAGAGGGCACTGATGGCCGCTATGGTCGCTAAATAGGGGGCAAATTCCACCCAGGCTTCCAAATACAACCCCACCCCAAAACGCAGCAAACCGTAGGTGCCCAGTTTTAGTAAAACCCCTGCCAATAATACAGAAACAGGTGTAGAGGCTTCCACGTGGGCATCCGGGAGCCAAGTGTGGAAAGGAAAAATAGGAATTTTAATACCCAAACCAAGCAGTAGGGGCAACAATAGCAACATTTGGGTTTTCACCGGCAGGGCATCGGCCAAGCTGGGGTCGTAGTCAAAATTAGGCGCTTTGGTCAGCCAAAACCAGCCGAGGAAGGACACTAACACTAAAAAGCCAGAGAGGGCAGTGTAAAGTAAAAACTTCATAGCTGCATAACCCCGTCTTTGTCCTCCCCAAATGGCAATGAGAAAATAGAGGGGAATAATTTCCAACTCAAAAAAGAGGAAAAATAGAAGCAAATCCTGGGCTAAAAATGCACCAGCGACCCCACCGCTGAGCAGTAATAACAAAGCATAGTAAAACCTTGGTCTCTCTAGGTTGAGATTAGTACTAAAAATGGAAATTAAAACCAAACTGCTGTTTAGTAATAACAGGGGCAAGGATAATCCGTCCACCCCCAGGTGATAATTCAGACCCAAACTAGGTAACCAGGGATAATACTCAACAAACTGCATCTGGGGATTGCTGAGGTCAAACTGCCAAGCTAACAACACACTAATGGCGGCCACCGCAGTCATTATTCCCAGGGCAATTTTGCGGGAGTAACAATCATTGCCAGGGTTGGGGATAATCGCAATCAGGATGGCTCCGAGGATGGGGCCCCAGATGAGAGCACTGAGCATAGGAGTATGGGGTTAATAAAGTTGGTTAAATCGTGGTTAGCTAAAAATATTGGGGAGAAAGTCTTAAATTGTACGCCCAATCCTATCCCTACATTCCTGGTCAGGGAAATCTGCGGGTCTAGTAGGGAGAGACGATTCAGGCATTTTTTGATCAAAAATTTAATTAAAAATTGTTCAATTAAAGTGGTCAAACAGATCGACAATAATCACATTTAGGTTGACTAAAATCAATTCAAGTAACATCAATCAACTTTATTTTGTGATCAAGGTGAAATGAACGATAGCCAACTGGCCCAATATTGACCGATCGCCGTCCATTGACCGCTGAGGGAAAACCAAATTAGCAGGGCTACCCCCACCAAAATGGTGAGCAGATAAAATTGGGACTGCCCGGTGACATTATATTTGAGGGCACTACCACTGAAAATGGTTACCAAACTGACTAGGTTTACTATGCCGTCGATCACATAACGATCAAACCAAGTACTGATTTTGGCGATCGCCGCCACCGCCGCCACCACCGTAGCGCCATAGATTTTGTCCAGGTAAACGTCGTAGGCAAACAAATCCTGCAGGAATCGCACCGGCAGTTGACTGGAACGGGATAGATTACGGCGCAGGGGCAATAAATTTCCCAACAAAATGCCCACAATACCGGCCCCTATCAGTAGGGGCATGGCTAATTGGGTAACTGGAGCTATTAAACCAAGGGGGGAAGCGGGGGATAACCAAAAGGGCCACTGTAGGGGAGCAATGGGGATCAAGAGAGTCATAATGATCAAGCTCACCATGGGTACGGCCATGGGCCAGGGAACTTCCGGCGCCCGACGGGTTTTGGGTTGGGGTTTACCCAAGAAAACCAAACGAAATACCCTGGTTAAATTGAGGGCAGAAAAGAGATTAACAAAGACTAATAAAGCCAATAGAGGCCAGCTTACCAACCAATCCCCACTAAACCATTTCTGCCAAGTCCAAAACATCCCCAGGGGAAAAACCGCCAACAATCCCGCAGAACCTACCACAAAGGAAGTTGTGGTCACCGGCATGCGATTCCATAACCCCCCCATTTCAGTAATATTTTGACCGCTGGTGGTGAAAATAATCGAACCAATGCTCATAAATAGCAAAGCTTTGGCGATCGCATGGGTGAACAGCAACAAAAAGGCAATGTCCACCTGCCCCAAACCCACCGCAATAAACACTAGCCCTAGGTAAACACTGGTGGAGTGAGAAAGGGTTCGCTTAATGTCAATCTGGGCAATGGCAATCAACGAGGTCATCACCACGGTTAAGGTGCCCAACACAATTAGGGTCTTCGAAGCGATCGGGGAGAGGGTAAACACCGGCTGTAACTTAATCAGCACATAGGCACCGGCCGATACCACCACCGAATTACGCATAATGCCCGCCGGATTAGGGCCCTCCATGGCTTCATCTAACCAAAGATTGAGGGGGAATTGGGCGCACTTGCCGGTGGGGCCAGCAATTAAGGATAGTCCCAACAAAGTCGCGGTGATGCCGGTTACTGGCACCGTATTAGCCCAGTTATCCAACTGAGAAAAAGTCAAACCCTGGCCATAGCTAGAGAGAGCCACCACCCCCATGAGGAGAATAATATCCCCCACCCGTTTGGTTAAAAAAGCATCCCGGGCCGCTGTGACCACCAAGGGCTGGGCATACCAAAAACCTACCAGGAGATAGGTGGAAAGGGTCAACATTTCCAACAGGCCATAGCTTAAAAATAGGGAGTCACTCAGAGCGATGCCCCCCAATGCCGCCTCAAAAAAGCCCAATAGTCCATAAAATCTGGCTAAGGACCAATCCTTTTCCATGTAGCCGAGACCAAAAATCTGCACCAAAAAACTGATGCCGGTCACTACTGATAAGGCCCCTAGGCTAACCGGAGAAATCTCCACCGCCAAGATGAGGTCTAAATCCGCCACTTGGAGCCAATGGAAAATAATTTGTTCGCTCGGTCTTTGCCAAATTGCTGAAAGGGCCACCATGCCATGGAGGGCGGAAACCAAGGTCATGAAGATGTTGAAGTAGGCCGCTGGTCGAGGCCCCGTTTGTCTAATTAATCGAAACGACCAGGGCAGGGTAAGGATCGACCCAATCAGACCATAAAAAGGAATAAACCAACTACTTTGTAAAAGAAAATCGGACATTGAGCTTGGGATTGCGAGGAATTTTCGCCTAGGGTTCGCAAAAAATAGGCAATTTGTGATCAGATTTTACGCTATCGTCGCCTCAATTCTCATTTTGGCGATCACCGTTGTCAGTCCGGCGGCGCTTTTAATCTCCTCGTCTAACTATGCAGGCAAACATTAGCTTTATAGATCACTTGAGTTAAATAAGGGTCTGGCCCTGGAACCCATTCCGGTTTTCCTAGACCCAAAGCAGAAAGAACTCCTAAGCCTCCGGTGGAGTTGTTTTTCCTTTGGTTTTAGACTTAGGAGTTTTAGTCGTCTTGGGGGTTTTCGTAGTTTTTGCTTTAGCCGTGGAAGTCGTTTTTTTTGTTTCCGGCTCCTTTGGTAACTCCGGCTCTGGGGATAGCTCCAATTCAACTACCGTTTCCACTGGCGGGTTAGGAGACTCTTCCTCTAAAGAGGCTGGCACAGAGGGGGGTTGGCGATCGCCATTGTCATGACTAAGCTCCCCTGCTGGTAATTGCTCAGTTGCTCCCTGGTCTAGGGTTTCCGGGGATTTCAGGTCGTTCCCCTGTTTCTCCCCTTTGGGGCCATGCTCAGACTTTTTCTCAGGACTGTCGGGGTTGAAAGGAGTCTTTTTAACTCGCCGGGGGGTTTGTTCTACCGGATCGGCAATCTGTTCCACAAAACCAAAACAGTTCCTTTGGGGAATCAAGCGAGCCAAAATTTGATAAAACTTGGGACGCTCCTCCGAATCCTTGCGAAAACGGTAGGGGGGCTGGTCGCTCCAAATTAAGGGCAAATGCTGATTATTGGGACGATTTTCATAACTCTTGAGCTCGTTGCGATAAACACTAAAAACCGGTCGGCGACATTGGGGAATGAATTGCCACACTCCCCGTAAAACAAAAATACCAGGATCACTTTTCTCGTGTTGCTCCGTGCCCATCCAGACCACTTTAAAGCTCAGCCCTTCTCCTTTCGACTGGGGATAGCACTTAATCCAAGCTAACTTTCCCTCCAGGGCTGCCGCCACGGCAATGGCTCGACGGGGTAAATATAGGGTAAAACTAGCATCCCGAATTTGTACGTAATATCGTTCTTCTCCCTTCCTTACCACCCCCCGCAACCAACCGATCGCCTGGTAATAGTTTTTAGCGGTAGTATCTAGAGTAGTGTTGGCTGGGGCTTCGGGAATCAGCCCATCTGCCACGGCCGTATTCGTTTCTAAAGGGTCAGTTTCGGGAGTTTTTTGGGGCGGCTTGGGGGGGTGGGTTGCATAGTATTAACAATCTTGGACGCTCGGTAAACACTGAATCCAGTGTCTGAATTAGTATGAGTGACAATTACCCCCAAGGCAAGGGGCGGCGGGATGACAAAGTCGGGCAAAAATGCCCTTGCAACTAGAAAAACTAAAGGGTTCCGGCCATATGGCAAGAACCCCTAGGTTGAGTTAATTTAGGCGACAATGAGAACAGGATTTAGCCTGAATTCCCATTGAGAATATGTCAACTCAAGACAATTTCATTAATGGAATGAAACTATGGTGAATGAGAAATTAAGCCTTAGTAGCGGCTACCGCCATAACTTTTGCGACCACCACCAAAGGAACCACCGCCACTGCGGTTTTCCCGGGGCTTGGCCTTATTGACCTTGAGGTCACGACCCATCCATTCCGCGCCGTCTAGGGCTTCAATGGCGGCCGTCTCTTCGGCGTCAGCTTCTAGCTCGACAAAACCGAAACCCCGCATACGGCCGGTTTCCCGGTCAGTGGGGAGTTGAACCCGCTTTACAGAACCATATTCAGCAAAAACCGCGGTTAAATCGGCTTCTGAAACGTCATAGGACAGGTTGCCTACATAAATTGACATGGATTTTCTCCAAAAACTGAGGGATATGTAGAGGGTGATTTCGGAGAAATGCCTGTCAATGGAAAAACGCGAAAAACCGTTAATACTAGAAACAAATGCTACCAACCGATCATTACTCTATGAAAGCATAGTAACACGTTGTCCCCTCAGCCGGTGATTTTGGGTCTGGGATTCCTGACACGGAACCAAGCAAACTCACCCCCCAGACTAACCAAAAAAGAATGGTACCATTGCTTAGACGGCTCGTGCCCTTAGCTTATAACAACCTCTACCTATACCTATTTAAATTTTCGAGCTTAGCTTTCCATGACCAACGCCGCCCTAGACGATAAAACCATCGTTCGTGACTATTTCAATTCCACCGGCTTTGACCGTTGGCGCCGGATATATGGCGACGGACAAGTTAACTTTGTGCAAAAGGACATCCGGGTAGGTCATCAGCAAACCGTTGATGCGGTGGTGTCCTGGCTGGGAGCAGACGGGAATTTGCCTGGTTTATTGGTTTGTGATGCGGGTTGTGGGGTCGGTAGCCTGAGTATTCCTTTGGCCCAAGCGGGGGCATTGGTCTATGGCAGTGATATTTCCGAAAAAATGGTTGGAGAAGCCCAACAAAAAGCCCAGCAAGTTTTGTCCTATGGCAATCAACCGACTTTTATGACCCAGGATTTGGCCCAGTTGGGGGGCAAATATGACACAGTGATCTGCTTGGATGTATTAATTCACTACCCAACCCAGGAAGCGGCCGCCATGATTACCCATTTAGCTTCCCTGGCCGATCGCCGTTTGATTTTAAGCTTTGCACCGAAAACCTTGAGCTTAACTGTGCTGAAAAAAATTGGCGGACTGTTCCCGGGGCCCAGTAAGACCACCAGGGCCTATCAACATAAAGAGGCGGATATCCGTTCCATCCTCGAGAAAAACGGCCTTGCCATTGCCCGCACTGGTATGACCAGTACCCGTTTCTACTATTCCCGTATTTTAGAAGCGGTGCGTTCCTAGTTCCCATGGCCATTACCCCTAACCAATTGTTGGATTGGAAGCGTCAACAACGGCCCATTGTGGCCCTCACTGCCTGGGATACGGCAATCGCCTCGGTGCTAGATGCGGCGGGGGTGGAGATTATCCTGGTGGGGGATTCCCTTGGCATGGTGGCCCTGGGCTACGACACCACTCTGCCGGTGAGTTTGGATACCATGATTCACCATACGGCGGCGGTAAAAAGGGGAGTACAAAGAGCATTGGTCGTCTGTGACCTGCCTTTTTTGACCTATCAGGAGAGTGCGGCCCAGGCCATGGGGTCAGCGGGGCGGATTTTACGAGAAACCGGCGCCCAGGCAGTGAAATTAGAAGGAGGCTACCCCCGCATGGTGGAAACGGTGGCCCGGCTGACGGAAGTGGGCATTCCGGTGATGGGTCATGTGGGCCTAACGCCCCAATCAGTCCATCAGTTGGGTTATCGGCAACAGGGGCAAGACCCGGCAGCGGCGGAGAAAATTCGTTATCAGGCGATCGCCTTGGCAGAAGCCGGTGTATTTGCGATTGTTTTAGAACATATTCCCGGTGATTTGGCGGCCAGTATTACCGAGCAGTTGCCCATTCCCACCATTGGCATCGGGGCAGGGCCCCACTGTGACGGCCAGGTGTTGGTGACGGCGGATTTACTCGGCTTGACAGTGAAACAACCCCCCTTTGCTCCGGCCTACGTGAATTTACGACATACGATTACGGAAACAGTGCATAAATTCAGTGGGGAAGTGCGGCAAAGACAATTTCCTCGGCGGGGTTAGGGTACAAACTAAAACTTTGCCAACCGACTTCCAAGGCTCTAGCAACGACCACAACCGATTGACTGCCGAAAAATCCATGACCAAAACTGCTGTTGTTTTACTATCCGGAGGACTAGATTCCGCCACCGTAGCGGCGATCGCTCAACAACAAGGGTACCGAGTTATTGCCCTGTCCTTTAACTATGGCCAACGCCATGACCGGGAATTGCAGGCGGCGCAAGACATTGTCCAAGCCTTGGTAATCCCAGAGCATTTCAGCATTGACCTAGACCTGGCCCAGTGGGGGGGTCTTCCCTCACCGATCACCAACAAGCCTTGCCCCAGGCAGGGGTAGAGCCGGATCTTATCCCTTCCACCTATGTGCCAGGGCGTAACACGGCATTCATTGCCCTGGGTTTGTCCCTTGCCGAAGCCAAGGGCGCCGAAGCGGTATTTTTGGGCATCAATGCCATTGACTATTCGGGCTATCCTGACTGCCGTCCCGAATATTTAGCCACCTATCAACAATTAGCGGCTCTATCTTCCAAAGTGGGGGTGGAAGGGCGGCCCATTCAATTGCTGGCTCCCCTAATTGAATTGAGCAAAGTTGACATTGTCCATAAAGCCCTGGAGTTGGGGGTACCCATTGCCCAAACTTGGTCCTGCTATGCCGGGGGAGCAGAACCCTGTGGCCGCTGTGACTCCTGCCGCCTGAGAGATCAAGCCTTAATTGAAGCGGGGCATCCAGAACTGGCCAGTGCCCAGGGTCCCCGTTGACCTTGATCAGGCGATCGCCATGGCATAAGCTGTCCTAAACAGTTGAAAAATTAGTACGCCAGCAGCTAACCTCCGTTGGAACATCTCGGGTATATTGACCTTCATTGACGGCAGATTTGATTGGGGAAAAACAACCATGGTTAAGTTAGGGCAGTTATTGACATCGGTTCCAGAGGTGGTGGCCGCCGCCCCTTGGTTAACCCAGGAACCGGATCGTTACTCTGCCCTAGGGGAAATGGTGACGAGTTTATCTACCAATTCCCATGCCTGTCCCCCTGGTACTTTGTTCATTGGTATGCCGGGCACTAGGGTTGATGGAGGAGAGTTTTGGTCTGGGGCCCTGGACTCGGGGGCGATCGCCGCAGTGGTGAGTGAGAAGGCGTTGCAAAAATTTCCTCCCCAAAATGGAGAATGCGTCATTGCCATGCCGGATTTAGTGCCGGTGTGTGCTGGCATTGCGGCGGCCTTTTACCAACATCCCGCCCAAACGTTGCAACTGGTGGGGGTAACGGGCACCAATGGCAAAACCACCACCAGCCATTTAATTGAATATTTCCTCAATCAACAACAAGAGTCCAGTGCTTTGTTGGGAACCCTCTACACTCGTTGGCCTGGTTACCAAAAGACCGCCACCCACACCACTCCCTTTGCGACGGATTTACAGAGACAATTGGCCGAAGCTCTCCAGGCGGGCAATCAATACGCCGTGATGGAAGTCAGTTCCCATGCCTTGGCCCAGGGTAGGGTTTTGCAATGTGGTTTTGCCTGTGCTGTATTTACCAATTTGACCCAGGATCATTTGGACTTCCACGGCACCATGGAAAATTATTTTGCCGCTAAGGCCCTGTTATTTGAGGGGCCATATCTCCAAGGCCGGGCGGTAATTAATAAAGATGACGTTTACGGCCAAAGGTTAATTGATCGCCTACCGTCGGAGCAGGTTTACACCTATAGCGTCAGCGATGCCAGCGCAGATTTTTACACCAAAGATTTGGACTATCAACCCATCGGCGTTCAAGGCACTATCGTCACGCCCCAGGGAGAATTACCATTCCAGTCTCCCCTGGTGGGACAATTTAACTTGGCCAATGTGCTGGCGGCGATCGCCAGTGGCCTCCATCTAGGGTTAGACCCGGCCGCCATGGTGAAGGACTTATTAGATTTTCCCGGAGTACCAGGGCGCATGGAGCAGGTAAAAATCCGCCCCGATCAAGATATTTCTGTGATGGTGGACTATGCTCACACCCCCGACAGTTTGGAAAATGCCCTCAAGGCCGCCCGCCCGTTCATTCCCGGCCGTCTGATCTGCGTATTCGGCTGTGGTGGCGATCGGGACCGTACCAAACGTCCTTTGATGGGGAATATTGCGGCCCAGTTGGCAGACCTAGCGGTGGTAACTTCCGATAATCCCCGCACCGAAGACCCCGAACAAATTTTGGCCGACGTGGTAAAGGGCATTAACTTAGAAATCAAACCCTGGATCATTGGCGATCGGGCCGCTGCCATCCATAAAGCGATCCGGGAAGCAAAACCGGGGGACGGGGTGTTAATTGCCGGCAAAGGCCACGAAGATTACCAAATCCTTGGCACGGAAAAAATCCACTTTGATGACCGGGAACAGGCCAGGGAGGCATTGATTTTGCGCTACAGCTAGCATGTCCTCACTGAAAAACGGTTAGCGAAGTTTCAGCTTACTTCTTCAATTGATCCACTAAAACTCTGGTAATTCTAGGGGAATTTCTCTAGTTTCCGTTCAAACTTGGGGGAACCGGGGGCGTATAAAATCCCCCCCAAAGAATCAAGTGCTTGTTGCCGACTGAAATACCGGGCAATGGCCATCGGCCCTCACCTCTAAACCCATCAGGGGAGAAGCAGGATTGCGACAATGGTGATGCTGAAAATGCCGACAGTTGGCACAGCAATCAAAATCAACCGGACGCTTTCTGGTTTGATTCTGTTTGAGCAGTTCCCTTTGGCTGATTCCCCTTAATACCAGTTCTTCTCCCTGCCAACGGGCTTGCACAATGCCAGTTTCGCCAAATTTCTCCCAACGGGAATTTTCCAGAATTTGCCCGTCTAAATGGATGACCACTTCCCCCAGGTGATGGATCTGCTTATTGAGTTCTAATTCGTGGATTTCTCCCTCGTAAATTTGGGGTGGCGGGGGAGTGGGTTGCACAAATCGATCGCCAATGGGCAGGGCCACCGCATTACCGGCGGCGGGGGAATGAAGTTGGTAACGACTTTGTAGTTCTTCTAAACTGGTGAGGTCTTCAATATCTGAAGGTTGCCCATGGACAAATACCAAATGTTGGGGACGGAGATTATGGATCAACTGGGTGGTGTTGCGGCCATCACTGTGGTCTGCCAACAGATAATCTTCAAGTTCATATTGGGGAAACTCCTCGAGGTCTTCCCAGGCAAAGTTCACCAAACAACTAGGTAAGGTTACCAACTGGGGCACAAACACCGTCCATAACCCCGTTAGGGCAGCGGGACTAGGCCAAAAAGCAGGCCACGTTGTGGTAACGACTATGGATGGCGTCGATAGGGTCAAATCCCCCTGGACCTCGGTGAGGGGGCGCAGATGGGGATAAACCTTGTCGTCCCAAAATAGGGGTTGGTGTTGGGCAAAATTGCGGACATTATCGGGGAGATAGTCAATGATTTCTTGGTAAGCATCGCAGACCCTGGCCACGGATTCCCCCGCCCAAAGGTCAACTTGGCGCCCGGTGAATTGATGGTGAGTCCGTAGTAACTTGAGAATTTCCTGGGCTAACCCCAAAGGAGGCACCGGCAGGAGAATATTTCTTCCCTTGGCTAGAACCGTTTTGATCGCCTGGATAAATTGCTTTTCCTGCTGACGACGGTGGGGTAAGCGGCGGTTGCCATACTGTCCTTCTAGGATCAGCACGTCCGGTTTGAGGCCCCGCAGGGTAGCTAAAGCTAAACCATCTACCAACTGGAGATGGGAAAGGCAATAATCCCCGGTATAAATCACCCGGTAAAGGCGATCTCCGTTATGGTATTCAAGCAAAATGAGGGCGGCCCCCGGTAAATGTCCCGCTGGCAATAATTCCACGGTGAGGCCTGGTAAAACCTCCTGGGGCGATCGCCAAGGTAAAACCCGACAAAAGGGGGGCACCGTCTCACCAGGCCAATTCAGAGGCAGTAACCGTTGGGTAATTTCACTGGCCAGAATGGGAATGTGGGGAAATTGTTGGTGAAATTGCCACAACCCCAGGGCATGGTCTCTATGGGCATGGCTGCAAAAAATGAGATCTACCGTCCCTGGCTCCGCCGCCAGCAATGGCGTTAAATCTTCTAAACCACAATCAAGCAGAATCCTGTAGGGCCCCAGATCTAATCCCAGACAAACCCCCCCATCCCAGTGACCCACTCCATAGGGAAGAAAAGATATACTGGCAAAGGTTTTGCCCTGGGTCGGCACGAAAAAAGTCATGGAAGCTCGGCAATCGGCCCTGGGGGCAAAGCAAAATCATTCACAATAACGGCGGAAGGCTGGTGGGAAACTAATGGGCCGAACCATTGCCATCATATTTATCCGTGTCGTAATAGCCATTCTTAGTGCCGAAAAATAAACAGGCCAGGGTGAATAAGGCTGTTAGACCAATCAAAATTAATTTGACATCCATAGAATTATGTCGGAAACAAAGCAAACATCGCCCCCATCGTAACTCGTTTCCCCTAGGGGAGGCAGAATTTTCCGGCCATTTCTTTCCCAGACCAAGGCAATGGGATTTTGAACGCCGCTAGCGACAGACTAAATAGTTAAACAGATCTATCTAATTTGACCCATACCAATTTTCAAGGCATGGTATAGGTGGAACTTTCCCACACCAAAGATATCGACTGCATCGATATTGAGTTGTTGCTTTACGGTTTTTGCGATGAAATTTTTTAAAATCACTATCCTGATGATTAGCCTGATTGTTCTTACCAGTTGTCAGGCCCCGGGGATCAATGGGGACGGAGACAGAAAGCAGGTGACCATTCTTGGGGTGATGATTGGGGAGCAACAGGAAAAAATTGAACGAGCCCTAGCGCCCTTTACCGAAGCCACCGGCATTGAAGTGGTTTATGAAGGCACCGATACCTTTGCCACCACCTTACCCATTCGGGTCGACTCCGGTCGGGCCCCTGATTTGGCCATGTTTCCCCAACCGGGATTAATGGCGGATTTTGCTAGAGAAGGAAAATTAGTTCCTCTGGGGGAAATTCTAACCTCGGAGGAAATGACAGAGGCCTATGGCCAGGCTTGGTTGGATTTAGCTTCCGTGGATGGCACCGTTTATGGGGTGTGGTATCGAGCTTCGGTGAAGAGTTTAGTCTGGTTCAATCCCCAGCAATTTGCCGCCCATGGTTATGAAGTTCCTGGCACTTGGGAGGAAATGATAGTCCTGAGCCAACAAATTATCGACGAAGGGAAAACCCCTTGGTGCCTGGGCATTGAAAGCGGAGATGCCACCGGTTGGGTGGGCACTGATTGGGTGGAAGATATCATGTTACGCACCGCCGGCCCGGCCACCTATGACCAGTGGGTGAATCATCAAATCCCCTTCAACGCCCCTGTAGTGCAGAATGCATTCAATGTCTTTGGGGAAATTGCCCAGAATGAAAAAATGATTTATGGCGGTAAGGTGGGGGCCCTGAGCACCCCTTTTGGGGACTCTATCCTAGGGCTATTTACCGATCCCCCCCATTGTTATCTGCATCGTCAAGGGAATTTTATTGCCGCGTTTTTGCCCCCCGATCTAAATCCAGCAGAGGTGGATGTGTTCCCCCTGCCCCCCATTGATCCGGCCTATGGGCTACCCATTTTAGTGGGAGGGGACATTTTTGCCATGTTTAATGATACGCCGGAAGCCAGGCAGTTGATGGCATATTTAGCTAGTGCCCAGCCCCATGAAGTAGCGGCTACGTTGGGAGCTTATATTTCTCCCCACAAAAATATTGACCTGAATCTCTATCCCGATCGCCTGACCCGTAAACAGGCGGAAATTTTGAGTAATGCCGAGGTGATTCGTTTTGATGCTTCCGATATGATGCCGGGGGCGGTGGGCACGGGGACGTTTTGGTCTGGCATGGTGGATTACATCGGTGGCACTGACAGTACCCAGGTTCTAGACACCATTGAAAGGAGTTGGCCCCGTTAGATGATGCCTTAGTTACTGCACCACCGTCGTTATTTGGAGGAAAAAAGAAACTTGTTTTATCGCGTTGTTAATGTTCTGTTGGCGATCGCCATTGGTTGTGGCGGGGTAATTGGTTTGTTGTATCTTGCTAACTACGCTATTAATGCCCTACCCAAACCTTGGAATCAAAGAATATTGCCCTGGATTTATGTGGCCCCGGCTTTACTATTTCTGTCGGCCTATCTAGTCTTGCCTACCCTGGAGACTATTTACCTCAGTTTTTTTGACGGACGATCAAAGAATTTTGTCGGGCTAGAAAACTATGTTTTTGCCTTCACAGACCACACCATGTTGGTGGCCTTCCGCAATAACTTACTCTGGTTAGTACTAGTTACAGGCATCAGTGTTAGTTTGGGATTAATTATTGCTGTCCTAGCGGATAAAGTCCGCTACGAAGCGATCGCCAAATCGATCATCTTTTTACCCATGGCCATTTCCTTTGTGGGGGCCAGCGTCATTTGGAAATTTGTCTATGCCTACAGACCAGCGGGAGCCGAACAAATCGGCCTGCTCAATGCCATTGTAACCAGTTTGGGCTTTGCCCCAGTGGGATGGTTGGTGGAGCGATCAGTGAACAACTTTGCCCTGATTGCCATTATGATTTGGCTCTACACCGGCTTTTGTATGGTTATTCTTTCGGCGGCGGTGAAGGGTATTCCCGCTGATGTCATTGAAGCGGCCAGGATTGACGGGGCGAACAGTTGGCAAATTTTTTGGCGCATTACCATTCCCATGATCCGCTCTACCCTGTTGGTAGTTAGTACTACAATGGTGATTTTAGTGCTAAAAGTCTTCGACATTGTTTTTGTCATGACCGGCGGCAACCAGGGCACGGAAGTAATTGCTAGTTTGATGATTAAAGAAATGTTTAACTATCGCAACTTTGGCCGGGGAAGTACCATTGCTGTCGTTTTGTTGCTGTTAATTGTGCCGGTGATGATCACCAATATTCGTCGTTTTAAAGCTCAGGAGAAATTACGTTAATGACTAAAGTTCATCAGAGAACGCATAAAACCAATCAAACCACTGATTTTTGGCGAAAACTCCCCATTCACATGGCCATTCTCTCCATTGCTTTCATTTGGACATTGCCTAGTTTGGGTCTATTCATCAGTTCCCTACGCCCCCGGGGGGATATGCTCAGCACCGGTTGGTGGACAGTATTTTGGCACCCCTTGGAAATTACCCAGTTTTATCTAGGCAACTATGGTGACGTTTTACGTTCCTCCGGCATGGGGGAAGCTTTTTTAAACAGTTTGACCATTGCCGTGCCGGCCACGGTGATTCCCATTGCCATTGCCACCTTTGCCGCCTATGCTTTCGCTTGGATGACTTTCCCTGGGCGACAATTACTATTTATTTTGGTGGTCTGCCTACTGGTGGTACCTTTACAAACCACCCTCATTCCCGTTTTGAGGGTCTATGCCCAATTGGGGTTAGCGGGTACGTTCCTTGGGGTTTGGCTAGCCCACACCGCCTATGGTTTACCCTTGGGAATTTACCTGTTACGCAACTACATTGGTGCTCTCCCCAAGGATTTAATTGAAGCGGCCGCAGTGGATGGTGCTTCCCATTTAAAAATTTTTACCAAGTTAATTGTGCCCCTCTCCATGCCGGCGATCGCCTCCTTTGCCGTGTTTCAATTCCTCTGGGTATGGAATGATTTATTGGTCGCCCTAGTTTACCTAGGAGGCACTGCCGACGTTGCTCCTGTTACCATTCAACTGAGTAATTTAGTCGGCTCCCGGGGACAGGATTGGTACTTGTTAACCGCTGGGGCTTTCATCAGCATGATCGTGCCTCTGGTGGTCTTCTTTGGTCTGCAACGGTACTTTGTGCGGGGCATTCTAGCGGGATCGGTTAAATCCTAGCTGGCAATGACCCGATTGACCAGAGCCATCACGTCACTGCGGCTGAGCTTTTCTTTACCCAGCGCCAACACATCCAAGGTGCCATAGGCTAGGGTGAGGGGAATTTTACAAAAATTGAGGGCCGGGCCGTGGGGCAAAGATTTGGTGTATTGATCCGCCAACGCCAAATTGTAACGGGCATACTTATGCATATCCGCCAGCTCCCAACCCTGGGGAAAAAAGCTTACCCCCCGGCGCTGGTCTTCCTTGTAGTTGCGGACAATGTTTACCGCCTGGAGCCCCCGACCAAAACCAATGGCATGGGAGCGGTTCGTTTGGGTGCCATCGTGCCAAGCCCACAGATCAGACAGGAGCAGACCTACGGCCCCAGCTACACTAAAAGTGTATTGATCTAACTCATTTTCCGTTTTGATTTGCCAGTTGTGGATTGCCCAAAAAGCCATTCGGTCCGACATAGCCGCCGTTGCATCCCACACCCTGGGGGCAATGGTTTCGGGGGCCAACAGGGCCCATTCCCCCACCCTTAAAGTTACCTCCGGCAACAGGTTGCAATACGAATCTAATCCCCGGATAAAATCGTCGCTGTGGGAGTTTTCCGTCGCACTCTGGAGATTGAGACTAATCTGATTGAGAATTCTCGCTTTTGTCTCAGCATCGAGGTCGGGATGGTCTTCCACTTCATCGATCGCCCGCATACAAAGGTAGGCAGAAGCCACTGCATCGAGAAGCTGATCAGGCAAAATGCTAATGGGAATGTAGAATGTCCGACTGGTTTCTTGCAAAACCTTAAGGGCATTACGACGTAGGCTCATGCGATCAACTCCTGACACCAAAAATTTAAGCGGACTCTCAACTTACCTATTCAGATCTGCAATGCTAGGCAATAGGTTCCAGTGGGGACGGGGGAAGTTTTTGGTCATCCCATAACCCCCAGATCCTACTATCTTTGCCCCCAATGCCCCGACATGGGTAAATTGAGCAAAACAATCACCCCATTCTATTACGGCTTTGCTGGTGTGCTACAGACAAATCGGGGCCAGGGGAAGTGAGCCATTGCTTTTCCTGAATGATCCCCGGTCTTGGGCAATGCTTAGATCCACCAACCTCAATCCTATGGCTAAACTCAGTCTTGGTTCCCGCCTTTTCCTGTCCCATATACTGGTGATGCTAGTGGGGTTGGGCAGTTTTGTTTCCATGGCGAAAATTTCTTCCCCCCGCATGTTTATTTTGCGCCTAGAAGAGTTGGAAAGTCAGGGATTTATCACTGTTCGTTCCGCCAAAACCTATTTGATCCGGGGTTTTGAAACCGCCTGGAATCGTAGTTCTCTCTGGGCGATTATTTTTGGGGCTAGCGCCGCCGGGGGATTAAGTTTTTTGGCTGCCGACCGCATTATGCAACCCCTCGATCGCCTGAAATTAGCTACGAAAAATTTGGCAGAGGGCGACTTGCAAAGCCGGATGCCTCCCAGTAACATTCCCGAGTTGGAGGAGTTGGGCCAGAGTTTTAATCGCATGGCGGATAGCTTGGAAAATGTGGAACAACAACGGCGGGAATTGGTGAGTGACCTAACCCACGAATTGCGTTCCCCTTTGACGGTGGTGCGGGGTTATTTGGAACAATTGGCGGAGGGCACCGTTGCCGGAGATCCGGAACTGTACCAACGGCTGGTGGGGGAAACCCGGAGGTTAGAACGGCTGACAGTGGATTTGCAGGAATTGTCCAAAGTAGAGGCGGGTTATTTATCCATCCAACGACAACCTCTAGATCTTTATCCTCTGTTGGTAAAACTACAACAACGGTTTACAGATCAGCTATTGGACGAAGGGCCGGAGTTAATCCTCGCCGCTAGTTCTCCCCTACCCCCGGTGTGGGCCGACCCAGACCGCACTGAGCAAATTTTGGTCAATTTAATTGGTAATGCGGTGCGCTATACCCCCAGTGGTGCCATTACCATCGATGCTCACCGTGGTAACGACCGAGAAAAGGACAATCTACTCTGGGTGACGGTGACGGATACGGGCATTGGTATTAGTCAAGAAGACTTCCCCTATGTGTTTGAGCGATTTTGGCGAGCTGATAAATCCCGTTCCCGTTATTCCGGTGGCACTGGTTTGGGACTGGCGATCGCCAAACGGTTGGTGGAGTTGCAGGGAGGTAGTTTAACTGTGGCAAGTATCCTAGGCCAGGGCAGTGAGTTTGCATTTTCTCTGCCGTTGCTTTAAAAGCTGATCGCCGCTGGGAAAGTGTTTGTAATACTTCCGGCCAGACTGATCCCCGCCTACCTTCCCCAGTTAAACCCAGGCAAAGATAAGGTAGAGTTGTGGTTTGGCATTACTCCGACATTATGCACAAGAAATCAAAGGCCCAGTTGCAGGATTATCTCAAGGATTTAACCGCAATGGGGGACGCTTCATCAGAGCAGATGGAGCCTGACCAAGATGGGCACCAAGGGGAAACAACGGAAACCGCCAGTTCTCCTCCCAAGAAAAGGTTATCTTTGCCCAATTTATCCCCCCCGGCGATCGCCAATCCGCATTGGGAGCCAGGGTCAGATCATGTATCATCCTTGGGCCCTGAAGATCAACAAAGTACAATTACCGCTCCGTTGAATGGCCATGACCAATCTCTGGCAGAGGAAGATAAAACCCAAGGCCATGTCCGGAGTAAGCGCTGGCTCTGGTTGGGAGGCATATTGGTGCTGTTGGTGGGAGGTACGGCCCTAACTTTGCCCAGGGCTCTGGAAATGGTGAACGGATGGCGACAGGAAGCCCAAATGCGGGCCTACGAGCAGGAACAACATCAAGATTCGGAAGTATTACGTTTGGCCCTATTAACCCCGGAGCAACGGCGGAGCAGACTGCAGGCGATCGCCAATCAGGAAGAATTGTCTTTGGAAAGGAGTAGGGCTCGGTTTTTATTAGCAGGGGATTTGCTGGCCAAGTTTGAAGGAGGCCCGGCGATCCGAGTACTGGAAGGATTAGAAGTGCAATATCCGGTGTTAGCATCCTACATTTTACTCATGCGGGGCCGGGGCTATCAATTAAGCAACGAAAATGACCAGGCCGAAGCCACCTGGCAAAGCATTTTAGACCAATATCCTGATTCCCCCGTAGTGGTTAATGCCCTGGAAAATTTGGGCAGTTTGGATGAAGCCTATTGGCAACAGGCGATCGCCGACCATCCGGGCCATCCCCGCACCCTAGCGATTCTCCACCAGCAGTTAGAAAGTGAACCTAATTCTCTGGAAATCCAACGGCAAATTTTGCAAAATCACCCCACCGATGGCCGCACCGCCGCTGTGATCGATGGTCTCAAAGCCAACCACCAGGGAAATTTAACCCCGGAGGATTGGCAAGCCATGGGGGATAATTTTTGGCATCGTCGCATTTATAACCAGGCGATCGCCCTCTACCAAAAGGCCCCCAGCAATGCCCGCAATCTTTACCGTTTAGCCCGGGCCCAACAAATTAGCAAGCTGGACAATGAAGCCAAGGAAAACTACCGGCAATTAATTGCCACCTATCCCGACAGTTCAGAAACGGCCCTAGCCCTAAGACGTTTGGCAGAATTGGTCCCCCCCACTGAAGGAATGCAATATCTACAGCAGTTAGAGCAACAATTTCCTGACCAAGGGGCCTCTGCCCTAGCGGCCCGCATAGATTTATTGGCAAAATTTGATGCCAACCAAGCCCAACAGGCTCGCCAGACCCTACTGCAAAAGTATTCTAACTCCGATGCCGCCGCTAATTACCGGTGGCGCCAGGCCCAGGAGTTTGCTAAAGCTGGTAACTATACTGAAGCTTGGCGCTGGGCCAAGGAAATTGCTAATCAAAATCCCCAGAGTGACGTTACTCCCAAAGCTATTTTTTGGATCGGTAAATGGGCCCAGCAACTAGGGCGATCAGGCGATTCCAAAGCCGCTTTTGAAACAGTGCTGGCTCAATATCCCCAGTCCTATTACGCTTGGCGATCGGCGGTGTTACTGGGCTGGCAGGTGGGGGACTTTAACTCCGTACGTTTTCTCAATCCCCCGGTGACGGTGCCGGACCAACGGCCCTTACCCCCTGCTGGTTCCCCCACTTTTCGGGAGTTATATCGTCTGGCCCAAGACAAAGAGGCGATCGAATTATTTGACGCAGAAATTCGAGCTAGGGCAGAAGGGGAAGCCACACCGGAGCTAACGGTCAATGAAGGCTTTACAGAAGCCCTGCTTAAATTGACCCAACAGGAATATTTGCAGGGCATCAACCAAGTGTTAAATTTGCGCAATCCCGAGGACCCGGAACAGAGAAAACAATGGGAAGAACTACGGAGCACTAGGGATTATTGGCAAACCCTCTTTCCCTTTCCCTACCAAAAGTTAATTTTTGAGTGGTCGGAAAAACGCCAGGTGAATCCCTTTTTGGTCACGGCGTTAATTCGCCAGGAATCCCGATTTGAAAAGGATATCCAGTCTCCCGTGGGCGCGACGGGGTTGATGCAGGTGATGCCCGCCACGGCGGCATGGATTGCTCCCCAAATCGGATTGCAGGAATATTCCCTCACCGATCCCACCGATAATGTCAATATGGGCACCTGGTATTTTGACCACACCCATAAAACCTATAACAATAATTCGGCCCTGGCGGTGGCCAGCTACAATGCGGGGCCGGGCAATGTGGCCAAATGGTTACAGGAATTTAATAACGCTGATCCTGACCTCTTTGTAGAGCGCATTCCCTTTGCAGAAACTAAGGGCTATGTGGAGGCAGTGTTTGGCAATTACTGGAATTATTTACGCATTTATGACCCCGATGTGGAGAAACTGATGGGGCAGGTGGGAAAGAGTTAATCCCGCTTCTACCTAGCTCAGATTCTTGGAATCAGCAATCTTCGGCAAGTTCAATGCTCCCGGCGTTAGATTGGAGGTCTTAATGGGAGTCTTCTTTAGCAACTCCAAGATCATCAATCTCCCTTGTTCGTCCATTAGAATTGCAATTAGTCAGGCACTCGGGCAAAGTTTTGTCTATCTCTATAAGATGTGATTTGCCGATTTCCGCCCGGGAAAATGGGCCCCATTCCCCGCATTTATTATGATCAAACGCTTTTTCCTCACCATTCTGTTCTTTGCCGGTCTGTGGTTTGCCCTCAACCTCTATCTCCAACAACATGGTTTGGCCCACCGCGGCAATTACGATAGCTTGATCATTAATTTTAAAAATGATATTCCCACTCAAACCCTAACGGCGGATATTCAAGCCATCGATGAGAAGCTGGAAAAGACGGTGGATTTTAACAGTATTTTTTCCATTAAAAATTATGTTTACACCGTTAAGGGCGATGGGGAAGATTTAAAACGTCTGCGCCGATCGCCTTTGACCAAAGAAGTAGACTACATCGAACCCAACTATATCTATCAAACGCTGGAAGTTCCCAATGATCCTGAATACGGCAAGCAATGGAATCTCCGGGCGATCGCCATGGAATCTGCTTGGGACCAAAGTAAAGGGGAAGGGGTAACCGTCGCGGTGATTGACACCGGGGTGACTAGGGTACCGGATTTACGACAAACCCAATTTGTTAGCGGCTACAACTTTGTAGATGATAACCGGGACACCACCGACTACAACGGCCATGGCACCCATGTAGCGGGAACCATTGCCCAAGCCACCAATAACGAATACGGTGTTGCGGGTGTTGCGCCCAAAGCCAAAATTATGCCCCTGAAAGTATTGGGGGATAACGGCGGCGGCACGGTAGCGGACATTGCCGAAGCGATTATGTATGCGGCGGATAACGGGGCCAGCGTGATTAACATGAGCTTGGGGGGCGGTGGTGAAAGCAAGACCCTAGCCGATGCCATTGACTACGCCTACAGCAAAGGGGTGGTAATTATTGCGGCGGCCGGTAATGAAGGACAAAATGCAGCGGCCTACCCTGGTCGGTACCCGAAGGTGATTAGTGTGGCGGCCACCGATGCCACCGGTAACAAAGCGGAATATTCCAACTATGGCGCTGGGGTAGACATTGCGGCTCCTGGGGGGAGCACCGACGGCAAAGATGGCAAAATCCTCCAGGAAACCATTGACCCCGATACCAGGGAACCAGTACTCATAGGTATGCAGGGTACTAGCATGGCGGCTCCCCATGTGGCCGGCACAGCGGCCCTAATCCAATCCGTCCAACTACAACAGGCCAAAGTGGGTTTATCTTCTGGGGCCGTCGATCGCCTGACGGTGGCAGAGGTATCGGAACCAGAGGCGGTGTTAAAAATTCTCAAAGCCTCCGCCCGTTCTGTGCCCAACGATAGTCTGAACTACTACGGTGCCGGCCATGTCAACGCCGGGGAAGCGGTCAAACAGGCCCAACAGGGACAGATTTCCTTCCGGGATTTCATGCGCTGGTTACGGGACAACGGTTACCTCAATCCCATTTTTTGGTTTGACGGCGGGGCTGTGGCGTTTTTGCCCAAACTAGCCATGGTGTTGGGTTCCTATCTGTTGGTATTCCTGCTGCGGATTTATCTACCGCTGCAATTTACCTGGCCCTTCAACTGGGGATTAATTTTTGGCAGCTCGGGGCTATTCTTTCTGCAAGGTCTATACATTTTTGACTTGCCCCAATGGCCTTTCCGAGCCATGGGCAGTGCCCTGCCGGAGTTGGGCAACAGTCTTCCTGGGACTGGTTTGTTAAATCCATTTTTTGCCAGTGCGCTCATTCCCATTGGCTTGTTGTTGCTATTGCTGGGCAGTCCCAGTGGCAAACAGTGGTCTTTGGGGGTTTGTTTTGGGGTAACTGTCTTTTTATTAACCGCCGCTTTCCTTGGTACTCCCCTATGGTTAATCGGCAACGGCACCACGGCGATCGCCTTTTTGGTGGTTAACGCCCTAATTTGCCTGGGACTTGGTTCTTTGGCTGCCAAGGGAGAACATTAACGGATGGGAGCAGAAAAAATCCCCCCATCGCCAAGGATTAGAGGCAGCGGGGGAAATGATAAGCTAGCAAAGGCTTGATTTTACAAAGAATTTTTATTAGGAGTAATAATGACAGAAGCAAATGATTTGCCCTACCTTCTGCGGGTAGCCAGGGGCGAAGTAGTTAAGCGTCCGCCTGTGTGGATGATGCGCCAGGCTGGCCGTTATATGAAAGTTTATCGAGATCTGCGGGATAAATACCCAAGCTTCCGGGAGCGGTCAGAAAATCCAGACTTGGCCATCGAAATCTCCCTCCAGCCCTGGCGAGCCTTCCAACCCGATGGGGTGATCATGTTTTCCGACATTCTAACCCCTCTGCCCGGCATTGGCATTCCCTTTGACATTGTGGAAAGTAAAGGGCCCATCATCGACCCTCCCATCCGCAGCCAATCCCAGGTGGATCAACTCCATCCCCTCGATCCGGAATCCAGTCTGCCCTTTATCAAAACTATTTTAGGAACCCTGCGAAAGGAAGTGGGCAACCAATCCACTGTGTTGGGTTTTGTTGGTGCTCCCTGGACCCTAGCCGCCTATGCCATTGAAGGAAAAAGCTCCAAAGATTACAAAGTAATCAAGCAAATGGCCTTTTCTGAGCCGGCCATTCTCCACAGTTTCCTCAATAAAATTGCCGAGGCGATCGCCGTTTACGTTCGTTACCAAATCGACTGTGGTGCCCAACTGGTGCAATTATTTGATTCTTGGGCTGGTCAACTAAGCCCCCAAGACTACGACACCTTTGCCCTCCCCTATCAGCAAAAAGTGGTCAAGCTGGTCAGGGAAACCCATCCTGATACACCGCTAATTCTTTATATCAGCGGCAGTGCAGGCATTCTGGAACGCATGGGCAAATCCGGGGTGGACATTGTCAGTGTGGACTGGACAGTGGACATGGCCGACGCTCGCCAACGCTTGGGTAAAGCAATGAAAGTACAGGGTAATATGGACCCCGGTGTCTTGTTCGGCTCCCAAGACTTTATCAAAGAGCGGATTTTGGACACTGTGCGGAAAGCGGGTCAAGGTGGCCACATTTTCAACCTCGGCCATGGCGTTTTGGTGGGTACTCCAGAAGATAATGTTCGCTTCTTCTTTGAAACAGCTAAACAAGTGGATCAATTACTGTAACGACAGTTGGTTATTGGTATCTGTTTGACAGTTTAAGAACGTGTTTGAAAAGCCCCCCTGACCCCCCAAGTTCGGGGGGAAACAGAAGCAGAGTAAGCAGAGTCCCCCAGTATTGCTGAGCTTTAGTGGGTCGATTTAGGGGGCGAAATCAGACTTTATAAACAGGCTCTAAATGCTACCTTGCTAAATTGATTTCAGCGAGAGATCAAGCAATATCCCCTCCAGTTCCCCTTAATAAGGGGGGAGACAGATAGGCGGGGGTATTGGGATTATCCATTATTTGATTATTGTGCGACCCCCACCTGTTGCAGTAGTTGCCACGGCCCTAGTTGCTGCAACAGCTCCAGCTGTTGTTGATTTCTCACCAGTAAGCCACCAGCAAAACCTAGTGCATTAACTTCAATGTCTTGGTAGGATTGCTGGGAACGGGGTATGATCGCCAAAAACTCCCTAGTCATTAACAGATTGTAGGGGTGGGGCCTTGCTTCCACCGTGGTTTGTAAGCCTAATTGCTGCAACATATCCTGATAAATTTGGTAACAAATTTTGCCTCCGTCGGCTTGGTTAATCACATCCACGGTGAGGGGGGCGATCGCCGTTTTGAATGGCAGGTTTTTTGCTTGAATAAAATGGTTCGCCAGGGGAAATTTTTGACTATTTTCCACCAAAGGAAAGGGAATCCATTGTAAATGACGGTGCGGTTGACTGGCCCCCGCTTTAGGGCCGCTGTTATAAAATACTAATCCTTCTTTTTCTTTTAATACCTGTACTGCCACTGTGAAATCCCCTAGGGTCAAAGGATTTTGTTGATCTTCAAACTCCCGCGTGACAATTAATAAATGTTGATCTACTACCTTGAATTTATTCAGCAATCCCAAATGGGTCTCGGAAAAATGTCCCACAAATAGATCGGGGTCGTAGGGCAAAAATGGATTAATTTTCTGGCGATGTTGGTGTTCAGTGGTAATTTTTTTGCGATGGATTTGGGTCAGAATCCGTACCACAAAGTTTATTTCTCTCTCCTCCAAGGTAGTTACCGCCGTAGTGATGGGTTGGAGGGCTCCGGTTTTGAGAGCGTGGTCACTCTGGGCTAGTAAACGGGGCCACAATTGACCGGGGAGGAGATAGGATTCAGCCATGGTGAGGGGAAAACAGGTAACTACGTTCTTGGCACAGGGCAACAACAATTAACCATTAGCAAAACCCCTGATTATGCCCATGGGGAACAATACCAAGGACGGAGTTTTGCTGGAGCCGTTCCTTGATCCTACACCCAGCTGTGGAGAGCGCTATCCGTCAAACAACCTGCAAAGACTGATTATTTTCCCAAATACTACTATCTACATTTAGTTGGCTCAATTTGATCCGCCCCAAATCGGCCCAGAAATTACGGTGACGGCGATCGCCAAGGTAAATTTGGTCATTATCTTCAGCTTTGCCACAGGCTTCAATAAAAAAGTAGGCTAATTGCTTAGCAGTGATGTCAGAACCACTAATCTGAAAATGGAAAAGTAAATCCCGTCGTTGGGGAGCAGCAGCGTGGGCATAGAGCATGGTGAAATCATGGCTGGCTCGATGGTCAAACATTTGTGGTCTGGGCATGGATCGGTTACCCAAACTTTCGGTATATGTCCCCTTCAGTTGGGAAACTAAAAGTAAATGTCGTAGGCTCGGGGTGACAGACAAAACACCAGAATAGTACAAAATCAAGGGAGCAGTCAGATTTTGGGAAGCCTTGAAATTCCAATTGGCTTTATCCAGGGGAAAATAAGTCAAAAACTGATGCCATTCTGACATAGATGTGGGCATACTTTTACCAAAAATTTAAGTCAAATCTTGATTTAACTATTGTTTATTTTAGCAACTATCTCACCATAACCGCTGATTAATCCCGTAGCTAATTAGGCAATATTATTGCTACTATTTTTGAGTGAACTGACTCCAATTACCATCATTCCTCCCCCATCAATTAATCCAACCATTGTCAGTCAAGCCATTCTGCCCTAGGATAACATTCGTCATGAAGCGGAATCCGTGAGGTTGCAATGGGTCATAAATACGATGTCTATGGTATGGGTAATGCCTTGGTGGATATGGAATTTGAGGTTACCCCAGAGCAACTGGTCAGCCTAGGCATCGATAAAGGGGTGATGACCTTGGTGGAGGAAGCCAGAGAAAATGAACTAATTGCCCATTTGGCCCAACAGCGAGGCAAACAAAGCAGTGGCGGATCGGCGGCTAATACCCTGGTGGCCCTAGCCCAACTGGGAGGTACCGGTTTTTACGCTTGTAAAGTGGGCAAAGATGAAGCGGGGGCCTTTTACCTCCAGGATTTGAACGCTTGTGGTCTTGATACGAATCCTCACCATGAGACCGCCGGGGAAGGAATTACCGGTAAATGCTTGGTTTTTGTCACTCCCGATGCAGATCGCACCATGAATACTTTTTTGGGCATTAGCGATAGTTTGTCGGTGACGGAAATGGATTGGCCAGCGTTACGGCAATCCCAATATCTTTACCTAGAAGGATATCTAGTCACTTCTCCTAGTGCCAAGGCGGCCTGCATCGAAGCTAAGGCGATCGCCGAACAGTCCGGGGTGAAGACCTGTCTATCCCTATCCGATCCCAACATGGCTAAATTTTTCCAAGACGGTTTAAGGGAAATGCTGGGGTCAGGGGTGGATCTACTATTTGCCAATGAAGCGGAAGCCCTAGAAATGGCCGGGACTACAGACCTTAATCAGGCGATCGCCTACTGCAAAACTATTGCCAAAAACTTTGCCCTAACCAGGGGGGGAGAAGGCTCATTAATTTTTGATGGCGAAAATTTATTGACCATTGGTGCCCCTAAAGTCCAACCCATTGATACGGTGGGAGCAGGCGATATGTACGCCGGGGGATTTTTATATGGCTTAACCCACGGCATGGACTATGAAAAAACTGGGCAACTAGCTTCGGAAACAGCAGCCAAAGTAGTTACCTGTTACGGCCCCCGCTTAGAAACGGCAACACTGCAAGGAATTTTACAGTCTGTTCAAACCGTTTGATGTGGAAGAACTATTTTTCCGAAATTATGGAAAAGAACTAACCAAACTTTAAGGTGGTTACAACGCCTGTCTTTCCCCCCTATTGCTAAAGAAGCGCATATTTTTAATGACGGAGATTTTAAAGTAGGTTAGTCATTAGTTTTATTGATGAACTACAACTGCGTCTCGGCTTATTTCAATTAAGGAATAGTTTTCAAATGGTTCGATTATTTTTTCTAGATTTTTAATGAAAATAACCTCTAGTTCTTTGTTGCTGATGTTCCCTGTAGTAACCAGTAAAAGTTTATGAGATTGTCCTTGAATACAAAATGAATCCCAAAAATCAGAATCCTTGGTAATCAAAATTCTTTGTTCAGAAATTGAAATCAGATTAATTGTCGTATCTGGTGTAGCATTTTGCAAGGTTAATTATTTCGTATGAATTGAATCATAGCCTATCAATTTGAGAAGATAGGATAGACGAACCGTTAATTGAGCATCAATAAAAAACTTCATACAATAACGTTATGGATGCTTTTTACTTGGGTTAACTTAGTTGCATAGGCTAATACTGCCAAAATGTCATCCCGCTCTAAGTCATCATAATCTTCAAGAATTTCTTCTATAGTCATACCAGAACTGAGAAGTTCTAATATATAATATATTTTCTACCGGATAACGGAAACCACGAATACAGGGTTTACCATGGCATATAGCTGAGTCAATTGTGATACGTTGCAGCAAAATCTTAGAATTGTTCATTGTCCGTAATTAATATTACTGAATTACCAAATATAGCAAAGGACGAGATAGTTAGGACAGTTCTCTCAACGCTATATCCAATGCAGAAATCAGCGATTCTCCATTACTAACAAGTTGGGAAACATAACGTTTTAGTCTCGCCCAGAACTTCTCAATTTTGTTCAAGTCTGGTGAATATGGTGGTAAAAATATAACCTCACACCCAGCTTTTGCTACCAATGCCTTTATTCTTTGTTTCGGATGAAAGCTTGCATTATCCATGATTAGTATCTGACCTGGTATTAACTCTGGTAATAACATTTCTTCTATCCACGTGCATACTACTTGAGCGTTACAGTATCCTTCAAATATCATTGGAGCTATTGTTGTTCCATTCCACCAACAACTTATTATGCTGACTCTCTTGGTTCTATGTCCTAATTTGCTTGCCTTTAATCTCTCTGATTTATGACAGTACCCATAGGGGTAGTCTAGAGTGTCATCTAGACCGGCTTGATCCATATAAATCAGTTTTTCTGCCGCATATTGCTTGATTTCATCTTCAAATGCCTTTCTCGCTTCCTCTTCTATTTCCCTGTAAATATAAGTTTTTTTTCTAGTAAACCCTATTTTCTTTAGAGCCTTACTTATTCTTATTCTACTTACGGGCTCTGGCCATTTTTCTGCCATTTGTTTTTGCGTTAAATGACCGTTCTCCTCCGCAAATTCTCTGAATTTATCCAAATCATCTATTTTCGGTCGTGGACCACGCTCATAATCTCTCTTCGCGGCCACACTTCCTGTTTCTTTCTTCTTTTTTATCCATAGGTCTAAGGTGTTGCGACTAATGTTCAGTGTTCGGCAGACATGGCTTTTCTTCTCTCCTTTTTCTACTGCACTTACCGCTTTCTCTCTTAGATCTACACTGTAGGGGGCTGGCATCGCTTTTTTCCTAACTCTTTCCCTACATTATGTCCTAACCTTAGCAATCTTTGCTATACCAAGCATTTTGAAACCAATGAGCCAATTTTATTACAACAAGGTCAGGTAGGAACGGTTGTGATGGAACTTGGTAAGGATATGTTTGAAATAGAATTTTCTGACCGAGAGGGTATTCCTTATGCAATGGAAACACTTGCCTCTAATCAATTACTTGTTCTTCATCAAGAACCAATACCAGCAATACCAGAAGAGCGCTTTATTTCCGCATAAAGACCCTTTTACTTTTGTCTTCGCCGTGCCTGAATCTGAGCTTTCATTAGCCTCATTTGATAAAGATCTGTATCCTTACGCCACTGAAGACGGTTTCCATTAAACTCGACTCCCATTTCTCGCAATACTTTTTGCCAACCTGGCCATAATTGAATTTCCGACCAATTATCCAGTAATCCCCAATCTTCTTCCTGTTGTGACAACTTGGCAAACTTTTCAACTAAGGGATACTCTGTCATGACCAATCGCTCCTTGCGATGCACCACTGGAGCATAATCTGGGTCATATTCCTTGTAACGAACTCGCAAATCCTGTAAACCAATCTGCATCATCATCTGCCAGCGAGGATGGGGATTGGTATCAAAATCTGGACAGAAGATATAAGCAATTTTCGGTTCATGGAGATAAAACCGCACCAACGTCACATTATCCAATCGTCCCACCGTCCGACTCGCACAGCCCTCATATAAACGTAATAATGGGTCAAGGTTTTCCAGGGCACTAATATGAACCACCAAGGCCTTCTTGGAGCAAATTCCCACCGGACTGCGTTGGGCAATATCCGCTAAATTCTGCAAGTCTCCCAAACTAAATAACATCATATCCGACAATAAACAAGCCTCTTTATAAGTGCCAAATAGCACCTTAATATCAGTCTGTAAGTTATCAGCCAAATGACTAAAACGAGGACGTTTAGCAAAGTGAGACAAAGCCAAATAAATTTGAATATCCTGTTTACGCTGTTCTGTAATCCTTTGCCAATCCTCCGCATCTGTTGCCTGCTCAATCACTTTAAACGCACGAGTTAAGGTCTTAAACTCAGCACAAATTTCTGCTTCAGCTTCTAATTCCCCTTTCTTTGGCAAACGACCTCGTTCCATTAAGAAATTCATCAATGGTTTCAGTAGCTCCTGATAATCCTCAAACCTTTTCACCGATAAACGAAGGCGTGGCGTACTTGCCCGTGATCGGAACCGAGAGGCCCGGAAGGTTTCTGCTTGGGACTCATCTCGAAACACAAAATAAGTACCCAACGCCACCGGGATAGCATCAACCCCTAAGACTTGATCAATGTAAAGCTTTAGTTCTTCTTGGTCATAATATTTCTGAAACGTATTGCGGCTTGTAATCACCCCATCGCCATAGGCTATGTGCCCCAATCCACCATCGGCAATCAACACCTGGGCTGAAACCACCAATATTTTTTGGGTTAGTTCCCATGCTTGGACTAATGCTTCCCGTCTTTCCGCTGGATTTTCAATGACATTAATCACATAACCCAGATTGACTACATCCGCAGGATGGCGATCGCTATCAGGTTTATAAAAAGGGTCCCACCCCTGAACTGTAAACCCTTTTTCCGAAACAAATTTTAGATCCTCTCCATGGCCGCAACCGTAGTCAAAAAAGGTCATCCCCTGGCTGAGTAAGTCAGCGTCAAATAGCGACCGCACCGGACGGGACATTTGTCGTCGAACAATAGCGGCTTTGTGACGGTCAATTTTAGGAGATTGATGGACAGATTCCTTAATCTCAATTAACTTATGGTCTTCAATCCTGACCCGAAACTGTTGCAGTCGTTTTTTCCACTGCTGACGATGACCGATCTGGCGAGAATTAGCTAATAAACCAAGTTTTTCCTCCGCCTGGGTTAACGCGACAAAGGTTTCATACAAAGGATAATCGGCACAGACAAAGGTTTCCTTACGGTGCAGGATGGGAGGATTCTCCCCGTAATGGCGAACCTGGCAATCATTCAACTCTAAATTGACCTGTGTACTTTGTGCTAAGGCCGGATGGGCATCTAAATCAAAATCAGGGTAATTGAGATAAGAAATTTTGGGTTCGCTGAGATTAAATTTAATCAGCGTAAATTGTAAATCTTGATGTGATTCAAATTGATAGTTTTCATAAAAAATTTGTCGAGTATAGCTCTCATAATTTTGTAAAATAGATGGCAAATAGGGAATGGTGGAGTAATGAATATAGAGCGCATCAGGTAAGCGTTTACCAAAATTTAAACCATTAAGTGCATGTTGAATATCAACAAAGTTGTGAATATCCGCCATTTATTCTCTATCCCGAAACGATAATAATTTTTATTTCTAACAATTGGTTTTGACATGAAAGATAACACGAATTAGGGTCGTCATTGTTATTAAAATTATTAAAACATTGTACCAAGCTCTCCGATGAAATGGCAAAATAGCATATGTGTGAGAAGTCATTTATAAAGAAGATATAAAGTAAGGATAATAAAAGAAATCTATTTTTTATGGTGAAAGAGCAAATATTGAGTATTGTCGATGAGTAGTTTACCAAAAGTAGCCAACCCTAGACGCAAGCCATATGCCGGTGACATGAGTAATGCAGAGTAGAAGATATAGAGCCCAAATTACCAGCATCAAAAGGATTTGGGTGTTTCATAGAGATAGACATGCGAGAGATTATTATAATTTTGCATTTATGGCTACTTAAAATCAAATTAAGACAATAGAGATTTCTGTCAGACTTGTATTAAAAAATACCCTATTCGCTTATATTGCCATATTTCTAGTTGAATTAACTGCAACGATAACCAAAGTCAGGGCCGGGGCGATCGCCACAATGATTGGCACCCGGAGTTGCCCCAAACCCGTCAGATAATTCGGGAAATTAGTAGTACTTTTTGGCTTTTGCGGGAAATATTGCCCTATGGCCAAGATTGTCAGGTAATTAGTCCTGAGGGAGTACGGCAAAGGGTCATAGTTGAACTAACTTCCGCAGTGCAAAACTATGGTTTAAATGGCGACGATCCCAGGGCTTCGTTCATGGATCGACGGCAGAATTGAAGCCCTGACGGGGATTCCATTGGATAGCTCCCTGCCCCGTTACCCACAGTTGACCCCGATATTTTGCCACTGTTTGCCTCAAATCTTTGCTGACATAGGACGCAATGGCGATCGCCGTGGGAGGGCGCAAACTATCCAGCCAACTGTAGGGAAAAAACCGGCCAACCCAGATGGCAGTGTGGGGGCGCTGATCCACTGGTAATTGTGGGGGAATTTGGTTTTCTTGGGGAATTTGGAGGAAAATCCACCACCGTTGCTGGCCAAAATTCAGTTGTAAAATTGCTGGTTTGACTTCTACCCAACTTAAATGGGCACAGGAAGGCGGTAGGGGTTTTCCCACCATGGCCGGGGTGATGTTTAGTTCACAGTCAATTTGATTAATACCCTTTTGAGCTAAGAAAGGAGTTAATAATCTTGTCTTGGATTGATCCTCTGCCCTAGTAATGGTGGTCACTTCACCGGGGGCCTGGGCGAGGATGACAGGGAATGCGTTGTTAGCAAAAACAGTCAATTCCACCCTAGTTTGCAAGGTAAAAATGAGGGGAAAAATAATTATGGCTAGCAAAAATATTGCAACGGCACCCCAACGTCTGCGCCACCAGGAAAAAGCCCAAATTAAACAAAAAGCGCCGTACATTATGACCACCTGTCCCATGCCCACTTCCCCTACTGCCACCGTGGGTAATTGTTGAAATTGGGCGGCGATCGCCATTAGCCAACGGGCGGGGAAAGCTAATAACCAAGCAGTGGCACTGCCCAGGGGCGGAAAAACTAGGGCGCCCAGAGCACTGGTCATTCCCCCCAAACTCAACAGAGCTAACAAGGGGGTAATCAAAATATTTAGGGGCAAGGCAGCGGGGATAACATAGCCAAACTGTTGCAACAGGATGGGAGTAGTCCAAATACTGGCCGCCAAGGGTACCGCTATCACCCCGGCAATTTTACCAGGCAAAAAATCCAACCGTTGCTGCAAAGGAGGCACCATCACCACAATGCCTAAAGTGGCCAAGAAACTGAGTTGAAAACCCAACGCTTGGCTCCAGACGGGATTAACCAATAGCATCCCTGTGGCAATGAGTAATAATGCCCCCACGGTATTTAATTTTTGTCCACTGGCCAGGGCCGCCATCACCCCCACCCAGAGAACACTAGCCCGGATTACTGAAGGTTCCAGCCCCGTTAGGCCCAAGTAAAATGCCAAAGTGATTAACCCAACGGCTATCGCCAATTTGGAACTGACACCAGCCTTTCTGCCCAGGAGCAATACGGTGCCCACCAGCAGGGAAACTTGATAGCCAGAGGCGGCCAGGAAATGGGAAAGCCCCACCGCTTGGAAAAGATTGCGTAATTCCGTGGGCAAATTAACCGCTTTCGCTCCCAGGACAATGGAACTAATCAGCAAGCCAGGCCATTTCCCTTGCCCTTGGGCTGGTAACCAGGCGGTCTGGGCGTTAACAATCCTTTGCCGTATGGGATTGAGACCACAAAATTTTTCCCCCACCAACGTCGCCGTTTCTCCTTTTAACCCAGCAAAAATACCCTGACGGGCCAAATATTGGGCAAAATTAAACGCCCCTGGATTCTGGGGAGAACTAGGACGGTATAGCAGACCGGTGACTCGAATTTGGTGACACTGTTGCCAGGCTTTTTCTCCCATGGGGAGGGTGAGGTACAGGGTGCCAGAGCGGGATCGGAATTCTTTTTCCGGTGGCCGTTGCCATTGTTCTACCTGGAGCCAAAATTGTTGTTGACCTGGGGCATTTTCCCTACCCCCTGCTGTCAAAGTTCCGATCGCCGTGATGGTCTGAAAACTCTTCGCCGGAGGATCGAGCAGACGACTGATATCCTGGGGACTTGGTTGGGGGGTGCGCCAAAGAGCGTAATAACTGGCCAGTAAGGCAATCATGCCCGCCAGTAACCATTGCCATCTAGTCGGCCCCCGCCGCCAAACTAGGGGCAGAAAAACAATGGCGATCGCCGTAGCCAGCAACCACAGCACCGCTAGAACAGCCCCCTTCCGGAGATTAAACAAATCCAGCTCTAACCCTGCTCCCAATAATCCGAGCATAAAACTAAGACAAATCAAGGCCAGGGGATGGAAACGCATCAGTTTAACTCCATGTCGATTTTCCCAAAATCTTCCTGATGAGGGAAAGCAAAGGGAAACAATTGCTTACAGCGGTTACCGTATCTAAGTAGCACAGCAAAGCCTTTGCCAAATAAGTGTTACAACGGTTCTGTTGATATCAAATTGATCCGGAATTTGCTGTATTGATGGTTGGAACTTAGAGCCTGTTTCCCAAAAATGGGGGGGTCAGGAGGGCTTTTCAAACACGTTCTTAGGAAATCGGCATCCGTACTAAAGCATAGCAGTCCGCAAAAAAATAATCCCCTCCCAGAGAAAGGGAAGGGATAGTGAACTAACTAGAAAAATAAGGACAGAATGCTAAACGTTTACAAGCCCAGGGCATAGGGGATTACCCTTAGTCCTCATCGTCCTCAAAATCGCTGTCGTCATCCATGTCGAAATCATCCTCATCAGTGTCGTAGGTTTCTTCCAACTCTTCGTCATCCTGACTGAGTTGACTGCCCGCATAGGCCCGGGCCCTGGTGTCGTCCAACAGGTCGTCATCGGCTTCAACTTTTTTGGTTTTCACCTTGGTGGCACTGGCTTTTTTCTTCGCCGTGGGTAGTTCAATCGGCTCAATCATATAGCCTTGGATATCATCCTGGGTTTCGATTAATCCCAGCACTTCCTCATGGCTACTGAACCCTGTACCCGCAGGAATGAGGCGACCAATGATCACGTTCTCCTTCAGTCCCCGCAGCCAGTCGGATTTACCCTCGATCGCCGCTTCGGTGAGCACCCTGGTAGTCTCTTGGAAGGAAGCCGCACTGATGAAGCTATCGGTATTCAAAGAAGCTTTGGTGATACCCAGTAGCACGGGGGTATAACGGGCAGGAGCACTACCGGTGATGCCCATGGCCTCGTTAACCTGTTCCACCTGACGCAGTTCCACCAACTCCCCTGGAAGCATAGTGGTGTCTCCGCCGTCGTCAATGCGGACCTTGGCCGTCATCTGCCGGACAATTACCTCAATGTGCTTGTCGGAAATATCCACCCCTTGGGATTGGTAAACCGTTTGCACTTCATTGACGAGGAATTTTTGCGCCGCTTGCAGGCCTCTGAGGGCTGCTTGGTAACAACCGTCCTTGTCCACGTAGTAGCTGAAGAACACGTCCAGAATTTCGTGGGGATTATTGTAACCATCGGTGAGGGGATGCCCCACATCAATGCGTTGGCCATCGGTAACCATGGCGTTTTGTCCCGGCAAGAGGGGATATTCGCTCACGGTGCCATCGTCTTCCAACACCTTGATATCGACACTTTCATCTTCGAGGTATTCCACCTGGCAGACCCCAGGGGCCCGGGCTAGGATGCAGGCCTCCTTGGGTTTCCGCGCTTCCAACAGTTCCTCAATCCGGGGTAAACCCTGGACAATGTCCCCAGTCTTGGCCCGCTCGAACACCAGCAGTACGAGGTTATCCCCCCGTTGCACCAGGTCTCCGTCTTCAATGTGGAGCACTGCCCCAGGGGAAACCCGATAGGGCCGGGCCCGCCGTAGGACTAACTGATATTTGTCTTCTTTACGGTTAATTTCCAGTACCTTACCGGACTCCTCTAGTTTGACGCCGGGCACCAATTCCTGCCCCGCCACCAGTAGTTGACCTAGTTTGACTTCCGGGGCACTGGGTAGATCCATCACTAGACGATCGGCTTCCCGTTCCAGTAACACCCGACGGATGGATTCCTGTCCTTCCTTAATCCCCCGGACAATGCCCGCTTCCTTACATTGGATTTCCGTACGGGCCACCACTGCTCCCGGCGGAATTTGGTCGCCGTCCTGTACCAATAAACGGGTTTTGGAAGCTCCACCGAGGGGATCGGATTCCTGGTCTCGGCGCAGTACCAAGGATTCTAAAATCACCAACTGTAAACGCTGGCAATCTTCCTCCTCGTCATCCTGCAGTTCAATATCAGCGGAAAGGTGAGAAATACCTTCGTTGCCACTGCCATAAATTTCCAACACCAACTGGGTGCTGAGCAGGGGAGCCCCTTCCACGGATTTCACCCGATCGCCATCTTTGTAGAACAGTCGTTGAACGGAGCGCAATTCAATGTGGCGACCCCCTTCTTCGTTTTGGGAGCCCTGGGAGGGGGCGGCGGGTTCATCAAATACTTTGTACTCTTCTACAGGGCGCAGCAGCAGACCATTGCCTTCGGGGCTTTCAATCCACTCAGCTTGGCTGAGGGAGCTAACGGTGACGCCGGGGAATACATCCTGCCCTGGTTGGAGCAATTGACCAGTTTCAATTTTCACTGAACCTGGGTCTACGTCTTGGTAGAAGTCGCCGGGTTTGATGATAATTTCTCGCAGAATATCGTTTTTCTGCACCACTTCAACGATGCCGCTGGATTGACAGAAGATGTCTTTGACCACTTCCGTGCCCGCTTCCACATACTGGCCATCTTCCACAATTAACAGGGAAATATCCTTGTTGATTTCGTGGGTTTCTTCGGGAATCCAGAGCAGGGTACCGCCTTTGGTGACTTCGTAGCCCTGTTTGCGGCCGCCCTTGGCCACTTCCACCCCGGCATAGCGAATCATGCCCCCGGTGGTGGTGCGGTAGCGGTCATCGATTAATTCCGCCACAATGCTGTGGTTTTGCACTTTGGTACCTGGAGCGGCCTTGAGAAGGAACCGTTGCTTATCGGCGGTGTAAATTACGTACTGTTCCCGGCCACCGCTGCTTTCCAGTTTGACCTGGGCTTGGTTCAGGAGCACGGAGGCGGTGATGATTTCAATTTCCCGGTTACTCACCAAGCGCACTACACCCCCGTCATTGGTGACCAGCTTGGTTTCGGCCATGATGCTGCCGACTTCCACCTGTTCGTCGTTTTTCACCACCGGTTCTGCTCCGGGCGGGAGGTTATACACTTCCCCAGAGAGAATCCACACCAGACCACCCCGTTGGGCAATGCGGGTGGTATTCCCCTGGCGGTCAGTTTTTTCCTCTGGCACCAGGCGATCAAACAGCACTTCCCCAGCTAAATCCCCGGCCACGTCCTTGGTGGCCCGCTCCGTGGAACGTTGGGTTTTGGAGAGGGAAATTTCCGTCATCAACTGGCCGGCCGTAACCGTTTGCCCATCCTGTACAAACAGTAGGGAACCGGGGGTGAGGGAGTAGGTCTGGCTGGCCGCTTTTTTCCCTTCCCCTTTCCAGAGCAAATCTCCGGCTACTTCCACCTGTTCCGCATCTTCCCCGTGGCGGGTACGGACTTTACGGGTGCTCAACCCCTTACCCCATTTGACTGTGCCGTTTTCGGGAGCCTTTTCTTGGCGAGCCACTTCCCCGGTGAATACCCCCCCAGTGTGGAAGGTCCGCATGGTCAACTGGGTGCCGGGCTCCCCAATGGATTGGGCGGCGATAATACCCACCGCTTCCCCCAGATCCACTTTGTGACCATGGGCCAGGCTCCAGCCATAGCAGTTTTGACAAACGGACCGGGCTGCTTCACAGGTCAACGGCGATCGGACGTAAACTTCATCGGTGACGGCGGCGATGCGGTTAGCTAACGCTTCATCAATTTCCTGGTTACGCTCTGCAATGACATTCCCTTCGCCATCCACCACATCCTTGGCGAGCAAGCGACCAAACAGGCGATCAGCCAAGCTGATTTTTACCTGATCTCCATCGGTCATGGCCGTTACTCGCAGACTGCGCTCGGTGCCACAGTCCTGTTCCCGCACAATTACGTCCTGGGATACGTCCACCAAACGCCGGGTGAGATAACCAGAGTCCGCCGTCCGGAGAGCCGTGTCCACCAGACCCTTTCGGGCACCGTAGGAAGAAATTACATACTCGGTAACCGTTAAACCTTCTCGAAAGTTAGTTTTAATCGGCAAGTCAATAATTTCCCCCTGGGGATCTGCCATCAAACCCCGCATCCCCACCAACTGCCGCACCTGGCTCATATTCCCCCGGGCGCCGGAGAAGGCCATCATGTACACGGAGTTAAGAGGATCAGTTTTGCGGAAGTTGACCACCACCTGGTCTTTCAACTCTTCGGAAGTACTGTTCCAGGTATCAATTACTTTTTGGAACCGCTCTACTTCGGTGATTTCTCCCCGGGCGTAGCGTTCCTCCGTGGTGCGAATTTCCTTTTCTGCCGCCTCCAACATCTGTTTTTTCTCTGGAGGAATTGTCAGATCATCTACACTAATGGAAACCCCCGCTTTGGTGGCAAAACGAAACCCCAGTTCCTTCAGTTCATCGGCCAACTGAGAACAGCGGGCCGAACCGTAACGACGGTAGGCAAGGGCAATGAGTTTTTTCAAGCGGCCTTTGTCGATGGTGTAATTATAAAAAGTCATATTTCAGGTTTCAGGTTTCAGGGAGCAGTTAGCAGATATCAGGGAGCAGGTATCAGGAAGCAGTTAGCAGGGGGTAAGACACTGTTCACTGTTTCCTGTGCTCCGATCGCCGTTTTAGACTTCTTCTTCTTCCAAATCTTCCTCGGTGTGGAGGGACTCATAGGTGGGACGATTGGGAGCCCGACGCTGGCTGTCGATCATTAAATCCACCTCTGCGTCAGCGCTTTCACCATCTTCAGACAGTTGTACCTTGTGGGCGGCAATGTCCAAGCCGAGGGATTGCAGTTCCCGCATTAACACCTTGAAGGATTCTGGTGTACCGGGGCGGGGAATACTCTTCCCTTTAACGATGGCGTTGAGGGCTTCATTACGGCCCTGCATATCATCGGATTTAACAGTGAGTAGTTCCTGCAAAATGTAGGCAGCGCCATAGGCTTCCAGGGCCCACACTTCCATTTCCCCGAACCGTTGTCCCCCCTGTTGAGCTTTACCCCCCAAAGGCTGTTGGGTAACCAAGGAGTAGGGCCCAGTAGAACGGGCGTGGATTTTGTCGTCCACCAAATGCACCAGTTTGAGCATATAGGCTTGGCCCACCGTAATAGGACGGTCAAAGGGCTCTCCGGTACGACCATCAAACACTTGAATTTTGCCGGGATGGTCTTGGTTAAAGACCCAGTCTTTGTTGGGGCGTTGTGATGCTTCTTCCAACAGGCCATGGACTGTATCCCGGGACGCTTCCTCCCCATACATTTCGTCGAAGGGGGTAATTTTGAAGCGTACACCGAGGTTTTCCCCGGCCCATCCCAGCATGCACTCAAATACCTGGCCCACGTTCATCCGGGAGGGAACCCCCAGGGGATTGAGGGCAATGTCAATGGGGCGACCATCAGGGAGGTAGGGCATGTCTTCAATGGGCAAAATGCGGGAAATAATTCCCTTATTGCCGTGGCGACCAGCCATTTTGTCCCCCACTTGGATTTTTCGTTTTTGGGCAACGTAAATCCGCACTACCATATTGGCGCCGGGGGGCAATTCGTCCCCTTTCTCCCGGGTGAACACCCGCACATCCACTACCCGTCCTTTTTCGCCGTTGGGTACCCGCAGGGAGTTATCCCGCACGTCCCGGGCTTTTTCACCGAAAATGGCCCGCAGTAGCTTTTCTTCTGGAGGCTGGTCTGCTTCCCCTTTAGGAGTGACTTTACCAACGAGAATATCACCGGATTCCACCCAGGCACCGATGCGGATAATGCCATGCTCATCAAGGTTGCGGAGGGCATCTTCCCCAACGTTGGGGATTTCCCTGGTAATCTCTTCTGGGCCTAGCTTGGTTTGGCGGGCTTCAATTTCAAATTTTTCGATGTGGATACTGGTGTAGACATCGTCATAGACCAGTCGTTCACTGATCAGAATGGCGTCCTCGTAGTTGTAACCCTCCCAGGGCATATAGGCAACGAGAATGTTTTGGCCCAGGGCCAATTCTCCCCCTTCCGTGGCGGAACCATCCGCTAACACTTGCCCTGGCACCACATCTTCCCCGGCATAGACCAGAGGCCGCTGGTTCAAGCAGGTATCCTGGTTAGACCGTTGGTATTTTTGGATCGGGTAGACGATTTCGTCCCCTTTCTCAGCTGGGTTATCGGGGGAGTGGGGCTGTACCCGGATTTCCGTGGCATCCACATAGGTGACAATGCCATGGGTGCGGGAAACAATCACCATGCCGGAGTCCCGCGCAGCCTGGGCTTCCAAACCTGTCCCCACCAAGGGGCGTTCAGGACGTAACAGGGGCACTGCTTGCCGTTGCATGTTGGAACCCATCAGAGCCCGGTTAGCATCGTCGTGCTCCAGGAAAGGAATCATGGAGGTGGCAACGGAAATAATTTGCACCGGGGAGACAGCCACGTAGTCCACTTGTTCTGGGCTGGTGGTGGAAAATTCCTGGCGGTAGCGAATGGGGACGGATTCGCCGATGATGTTGCCCTCTTCGTCCGTGGGAATGTCCCCGGGGGCCACCCGCATGTCGTCTTCTTCGTCCGCGGTGAGGTAAACGGGGTCTAAATCTTTCCTGACCCGACCACTTTCCACCCGAAAATAAGGGGTTTCGATGAAACCGTAATCATTGACCCGGGCACAGGTGGCGAGGGAACCAATCAAGCCGGCGTTGGGGCCTTCCGGAGTTTCCACAGGACAAATACGGCCGTGGTGGGAAGGGTGAATATCACGTACGGCAAACCCGGCCCGCTCCCTGGTCAGGCCCCCGGGGCCCAAGGCGGAAATCCTTCGTTTATGGGTCAACTCCGCCAGGGGGTTGGTTTGGTCCATGAACTGGGAGAGTTGGGAGGAGCCAAAAAATTCTTTGATGGCCGCCACTAGGGGTTTGGGATTCACCAGGGAGGCAGGGGTGAGGGCATCGGATTCGCTGACGGTCATGCGCTCCCGAATAATACGCTCTAGGCGATTCAAGCCCACCCGGATTTGGTTTTGTAGCAACTCTCCAACGGAGCGCACTCGACGATTACCCAAGTGGTCGATGTCGTCGGTGGTGCCAACGTCAAATTCTAGGTTGATCAGATAGTTGATGGCGGCAAGAATATCCTGGGGAGTGAGCACCCGGGTAGTGTCGGCTTCGTTGAGCCGGAGTTTTTTGTTGAGTTTGTAGCGCCCCACTCGGCCAAGATCGTAGCGTTTGGGGTCGAAGAAGCGGGACTCCAATAACTGCTGACCACCACTGACGGTGGGGGGTTCGCCGGGGCGGAGTTTTTTGTAGAGTTCCACCAGGGCTTCTTCTTCGGTGGGATTCCCTTCTTTGTCGAGGGTTTTTTGGAAAAACTCTGGATGGCTGAGGGAATCGAGGATTTCGTTATCGCTGAGACCGATCGCCTTGAGTAGGACTTGGGCGGACAACTTGCGGGTTTTATCGATGCGGACGTAGACTAAGCCGTTTTTGTCGGTTTCAAATTTAAGCCAGGCCCCCCGGTTAGGAATCAGGGAAGCGGAATAGGTGCGGCGACCGTTTTTATCCAGTTCCTTTTTGTAGTAAACCCCCGGCGATCGAACAATTTGGTTAACGATGACCCGCTCGGCACCGTTGATGATGAAAGTCCCCCGTTCCGTCATCAAGGGAAGATCGCCGATGAAGACTTCTTGCTCCTTAATTTCCCCGGTTTCTTTGTTGACCAGACGGGTCGGCACATACATTTGAACCGAATAACTGGCATCCCGCCGCTTGGACTCATCAACGTCGTATTTGGGCTGTTTGAGCTTGTAATCTTTGCCCAAAAAGTGGAGTTCTAGCTTGCCCGTGTAGTCAGAAATCGGTGAAAAACTGTTCAATTCCTCGATTAAACCTTCCTCCAAAAACCAGTGGAAACTAGCATGTTGGATTTCAATTAAATCGGGCAACATCGTGGTGGCAAGGTTAGTCATGGTGGCTCAGAAGTCTCCGGAAAATTGCGGTGGTTGGGGTCAGGGACGGCCGGGGGGTGTTACCGGTGGGACGATGCCCTCAGATTAGGCCGGCACTGGTAGTTTAAAAAGATTGCGGGCATTGGCGGTGGTTTGTTGGGCAAGGGTTTCTAGGGGGACATGGCGCAGGGCGGAGATCGCCTCGGCCACATGGCGGACAAAGGCTGGTTCGTTGCGTTTACCCCGTTGAGGTACCGGCGCCAAAAAAGGACAATCGGTTTCTACCAACAGGCGATCGGGGGGCACCATCTGGGCACTGGCTTGGATAGCTTCCGCTTTTTTGAAAGTCACCGTACCGCTAAAACTGATGTAAAAACCCAGGTCTAAAAACCATTGGGTTTCCTCAGGACTACCGCCCCAGCAGTGCATTACCCCGGTTACAGGGCCTTGTTCTTGTTGAAACTCCGTCAATACTTGGCGCATGGTATCAGCGGCATCCCGGCAATGGATGATAACCGGCCGATTTAATTGCCTGGCGATCGCCAACTGGGCTCGGAAAACTTCAATTTGATGGTCACGGTTATCGGCTTTGAAAAAATCCAAACCCATTTCACCAATGGCCACCACCCGGTTATCTGCCCTGGCATAGTCAAGAATTTGTCCAGCAGTATCAGTTTGCCAATCCTGGGCGTCCAAGGGATGGAGCCCCACGGCAAAAAACAGTTCAGGAAAACGATCAGCCAGGGTCTGGATCTGGTCAAACTCCTGGGGCTTAACACAGGAATGAACCAACTGCACCACCCCCGCCTGTTGCCAGCGGTGCTGTAACTGGTCTAAATCCGCCGCAAAAACATCAAAGTTAATGTGGACATGGGTATCAACTAGATGCATGGTTCCCCTAATGCCGTGGGCGATCGTCCAAGTAACCAAAAACCAGAGGTTGTCCCCAGCTAGAACACCGATGGGTCAATGTAGTTAGCCAAAATTTACCCAAAACTACTAACTCCCCCTGGGGGAAGGACGGTGCCTAGGCGGCCGGCAGGGCGCTTTGGAGGGCTTTGGCTAGGCGAGCCTTTTTGCGGGCCGCATTGTTTTTGTGGATTACCTTGCACTTCACCGCCTTATCAATTTTGCTGAAAGCGGCGGCCATACTGGTGTTGATCGTATCAAGATTGTCAGGATTGGGGTCATTGGCGTAGGCCTCCACCGATTGAAAGGTTTTTTTCATCAGGGTTTTGATGGCCGACTTATAGCTTTTGTTCTGGAGTCGGTTGCGTTCAGCAATTTCGATGCGCTTCAGGGCGGACTTAATATTAGCCACGGTTGCTCTCTAAGGTACGTAACTGTAAAAAGGGTGGGTTCACAAAGATCAGAATTGTCATTCTAACAGTTTGGGGACACCACGACAATGGTTGCCTAACTGTACCAGAGGGGTAAATCCACCTCAAAGCGACTACCTTGGCCTAATTGGCTGGTCACAGTAATGGCACCGCCGTGGAGTTCGGCACATTTTTTGACAATGGGCAGTCCCAAACCGGTTCCAGGAACGGAACCAACATTGGTGCCTCGGTAAAAACTATCGAATAGATTTGGTATTTCCTCCGGGGCAATGCCGATACCGTAGTCCTGGACAGAAAAAATGCCATCATCCCCCCGGCGTTGGAGGCGAAATTCCACCTGGTGGCCTGGAGGAGAGTATTTGATCGCATTACCAAGGAGGTTAGTCAAAATTTGCCTTAACAATTTGGGGTCAAAGGCGACGGCTTCCCCGGCCCTAAGGCCATCATAGCTGAATAACAGGCAATGGTATTCTGTACTGCCCTGGAGTTCATCAGTGATGCCCTGACAAAAGCCGACTAAATCTAGGAGTTGGGGCTCAAATGGCAGATACTTAGTTTCCGCCCGGTTAATGGTGAGCACGTCATCCAGTAGTTCCACCATATGATGAACACTTTCCTGGATGCGTTCCAGGTGTTGGCCGCGCCTTTGCCCATCCAGTTTTGACCAATATTTTTTCAAGATGCCAGTGGAGGAACTGATAATTGCTAAAGGAGTACGAAATTCATGGGACGTGGTGGAAATAAACCGGGAACGCAATTCCCCCAATTCCTTTTCCGTTTCCAGGGCCGCCAAAATACGCTTTTCAGCATTTTTAATGTGGGTGATATCGTGGACGATCGCCACTAGGTTGACTGGGTGTTGTCCGTTGCCATCTTGAAGGAGAAACACTGAGGCGGTGACGGGAATTTCGGCGGCAGTTTGGTAATGTTGCAGACTGAATTCCCCCTCCCAAGCGCCGGCACGGAATACCTGGGGAATAATTTCTGTTTGCCAAAAATTGAGGTACTCGGGACTCACATATTCGCTCAAATAGGTGCTTTGGGCGGCTTCCAAGTTTTCTAGACCCATTAGTGATTGCCCTGCCTGGTTGAGGAAGATGACCTTTTGCTCTAGGTCGGTGATGACAATTAACTCGGTGCTATTTTTGACCACAAAATCGAGGTTTTGCCGCTCTATTTCAATTTGCTTTTGTCGCCTTAGGTCGGTGATTACCCCCACTAAGCCGTCCACGTTACCCTGGTCATCCCTCAGGGCGGTGATGGAAATGTACACCGGTAGGCGATCGCCAGTTTTAGTGATGTAAGTCCATTCCCTTTCGTAAACCCCCCATTGGATAGCGGGAATGGCAAACATGTCGATGGAATTGGGCACCAGGGTTTGCCCTAGCTGTTGGGAGATCTGGGCGGCTTGGCTGGTCATTTCTTCTAGGTCGTGGAAAATGAGGGGGGTTTGCTGGCCAATCAGTTCCGCCGCTGTGTAGCCCAAAATTTCCTCCGCAGTGCGATTAAAGGTACGGATAAAGCCCTCCCTGTCGGTGGAGATAATCATGTAGTTGGCCACATCAAAAATGCCTTTTTGCAGTTGGTTGACTGCCAACAGTTTTTGTTCGGCCCTTTGCCTTTCGGATAGTTCTTCCTGTAAGCGTTCGTACAGTAATGATTGTTGAATGGCGATCGCCAATTGGTTACCGAGGCTTTGCATTAATTGGATTTCTGCCGTTTGCCAAGTGCGGGTAGTGGAGCACTGGTGCACAATTAGTAACCCCCAAAGGCCATGATCAAAGACAATGGGGGCAACTATTCTGGATTGGGACTCCGCCACGGTGAAACATTGCACGGCACAATTGCTGGCACAATCCGGTAATTGGTCATGGGATGCATAGATATAACCATTAAGGTAGCGTTGGTAGCACTCCGGCGGAAAGTTTTCTGGACTGAGATCCATTTGCATCACTGAGGGTTGGCCATTGACCACCGATTCGGCGATCGTGGTGCCCACACCGTCCTCTTGGATATGGTAAATCAACACCCGGTCAGCGCGAATGGTACGGCGCACTTCGGTCACAGTGGTGCGCAAAATCGTTTCTAGTTTGAGGGACTCCCGAATTCTCTGGCTGATGGAAGATAAAAGTTTTTCCTGTTGGGCCTGGTTGCGCAGGGCCCTTTCTGCTTGCTTCAGATCATCAATATCCGTGCTGCTGGCCAGCCAACCGTTGATACTGCCAAAGCGGTCCTCCAGGGGTAATATCTGCAACAGATGCCAACGGTATTGACCATCACTCCTCCAAAATCGACACTCCAACTGGAAAAATTCCTGGGCGGCGATGCCTTGATGCCACTGTCTTTGCACCCTTTCCCGTTCTCCTGGTTCAATAAACTGCTGCCAAGTGTTGCCCAGAATTTTTCGACCCCGGCGACCAAAATAGGCCAACGTCCGTTGATTGCACTCCCACACGTCGCCAGTGGAAGACAGTCGCCAAACCAGATTAGGTAAGGCCTCTAACAAAGTGCGGTGGACTTGTTCGCTCTCCCGTAGTTTCCTCAACACCCGTTGGCGATCGGTCACATCCCGCACCGTTACCAAGCGGCAATCTTCCCCTTGCCAATGGATGGGCACAGCCTTAATTTCCCCCACCCCTTCCTCTTCCGGGGAGACATTAATGCCAATTTCCGTTTGCTCTTGGTTGGACAGCCCCAGTTGAGATTGTAAAAACTCCTCCTCACTGAGGCCAAACATCTGGCAAGCCATGGGATTGGCGTAAATTACCTTGTCACGGTTATCTAAAATGACAATGCCATCGGCAATAGTATTTACCAGGATTTGCAATTGTTGTTCCTTGGTATGGAGCGCCGCTTCCGCTCGTTTGCCTTGGCTAACGTCCTGGGCCAAACAGAGAATTTTGCTGGTTTGACCGCCCCCATCAATTTCAAAGGCGGAAATTTCGACGGTGAAGTATTGTACCGATCGCCGGGCATCGGTAAATTCAAAGTTAAATTCCCTTTTCTCGTGGGCTTGGAGAGTCACCAATTCTTCCCGGGCAAAATAATTGGGGGGAAGCAAGAGAGCCTGCCAGGGGCCAGCCTCGACCATTGGGTTGGGAATTGATGCCTCACCGGAATCACCGTCTACCAAAGTGGAGGGGATATTGAGATAGAGGATTTCATTTTTGACCAGATCGTAGAGATAAATAAGATTGGGATTATGGCTGAGTAATTTTTGAATTAAATGCTGGTTACGTTGTTGTTGTTGCTGTTGCCAAACGATGCGGGCTTCCAAATGCTGGACAATGCGGGGCATTTCCATTTCCCGTTGCAGAGCCTCTAGCAAAACATCTGGTTGGACAGTGGCAAGCCATTGCTGGGGCCCTACCCAACCCACAAAAGCACCACTGATATTGGTGACGATCACATAATCGTCATTCTGCCGGCGGAGTAGCTCCCTGGCATGGCAATAGGTTTGGTTAATGGTGCAGAGGGGAAAAGTGGGGCTGAGGTCTGGGCCAATGGGATTATCCAGACCGAGAGAGCCATAGTTGGGACTCCTAAAATAATGGCTGAGACTGACATTACCCAGGGGAATGCGGGTGGTGGCGGTGGGTAGTAGGGGGGAGGAATAGACCACCGGAAGACTAGAAATTTGCTGCTCGAAACAATGGCGGATCAATTGCCCCAAAGTGGTTTCTGACCCGAGGCAAAGGGGAGGAGATGCCGTCACCTGGAGGGGAAGATTTTGCCACAATTGACAAAGATTTACTGAGCGGATGAGATTGCCAACACTCAACAATCCCCAGGTTTGATATTGTCGATCCGCCACGGGGATGACGTCCCAGCCGTAGCCCCAGGTGGCAAAAATCTGCATAATTTCCCCCAGACTAGGCAACTTTTCCGAGTCCAGTCGCAGGGAGCAGGGTAAACAGAGTTCCGCCAAGGCGATCGCCGGGGAAAATTTTTCAGTCCAAAGGGCAGCGGCCAATTGCCAGTCCGGCAATAAACCCAACAGTTGACCATGGCTATCTAGCACCAAAGCCCAGGGGGGAAAAGCCTTGACCTCTACCTCTGGCTCCCAGGGGTGTTGGCCATGGTGGTGGTGCCAACAGTTCAGGGCTTCTGCCGCACTCAACTCCCCCGGCAAACAAAGACAGGACCATTGAATGGCCCTGGCAATGGTCTCCCTGGGAGTGAAGGCAAAATTCATGGTTCTGGCAGAGCTTCTAGGGTAAGTTCATAGCGATAGAGGGCAATGGGCTGGTGGCCGGTGGCGAAATAATCCGGGTCAGTGGGGGATAAATACACGGCGGTAACTTGGCTAGCACTAATTTTGCCCGGGCCAAGGTGGTAGTAGGCGGTGGTAGTTTCCACTTGATTGAGGTACTGGGTACCACCGGCGATAAATTGTTGATTGGTCAATTCCGTGGCGAGGAAGTGGTCTGGGTCGGGACTGCTTTGGCTATAGCCTAGGACAGTGGAGACCAGCCGTTGATGTTGGGGAAAAACGGTGACTAAACGGGGACTGGGTTGCTCTTTAACCTGGACAGTAATATTTATATCTTCTCTATCTTTACCCAAATAGGCCTGGGTGATGGCTTCAGCATTAAAACGGCGATCGGGCACAATCAGCGGGGTATTGTTGACCAAATCCGACAGGGCCCAATTAAATTCCGGCAGGGGAGTTTGGTCAATGAATCTGACAGGAAATTCTACTGGTTGTTCTAGATATGTCCCATTCTTGGCAAAGCCGGGACTGACGATGTCCGGGGCCAGGGGGGCTAGTTGTTCGGTGAGGGTACTGGTGACCTGCCAAGTGCCGGCAAACCATTCAGGATAATGAATTTCCCCTTTTCTCTGTTCCAGGGTAGGTAAATTAGACCAGTGGGGATAGGCATCCCATCGATCAGGAAGTGATTCGGCCAAAGCTGGGGCCATGCCGGCCACTAGCCAGAGCAAATTGCACAAAAATAGCACTGTTAAGCGAACTAGAAATCTAGACAAAAATTTACCAAAACCTATATTGTGTAAGGGTTTAGACCAATCGCCATGGTCGCCAATACCCTTTGGATCCGATTATAGTCTTTCCCCTAGGAACTAGGAACCGAAGCGCTTTTGCAGAGCCAATAGGGCTTGGGAAGGTTGTTTGGGCCGTAACCGAGGGGATTTGCGGGCTTGCATTTGGTTCCAGGCAAAGGGCCCTTCCTGGGCAGCGGATAGCGACAGTAAACGCTTAGCCCTAGTCATGGCCACGTAGAGCAATCGGTATTCCTCTGCTTCCTTGAGGTGGCGGGCTTCTTGCCAAGCGGTGGCGGTGACCGGCAAGGCGATCACCCCGGCCTTTTGCTGTTGACGATGGTGTACCACGGTGCGAATTTGGGCCCGGGCCACCTCCGCTAGGGTAAATTCCCCCAAAAATTGTCCCCCTTTGGGTACCCATAGATCGCCGGGCAGGGTGTCCTGGTGCAAAAAGGGCAAAAATACATAGTCCCAATCCAATCCCTTCGCTTTATGCATGGTGATGATGGTGATTTGTCCTGGTCTGGTGTACTTTTCGTCATTGTCGCTGGCGATCGCCTCAAATTGCTCCTCGTTAGCAATGGTGTGGAGTTCGCTGAGTAAATTTTTTAATGAGCGTTCGGGTTGGGTTTGTACCTGTAAACGTTCCGACAACTTTTGTAAGGTGGCCAAATCTGAGCTGTCATAATTGAGGGCCAGGCCCAAAAAAGCAATCAATTGATAGGCCGGCAGTTCTAGGCGGGCTTTGAGCAAGCTACGACAGAGCCCCTGGGCAGTGGCGGCCATGGAGGGCAGGAGAGGCATCAGGGGGGTGGGGTAGAGAAATTGTTCCGGCACCGCCGCCAAAGCATTTAAATCTTGAGTGGGAATTAGTTGGCGCTCCTGCAACACTGTCAAGGTGGCTTTGAGAAGATCGGGGGAATGGGGGCGATCAATAAATTGCAGTAAACTCAGGATCTCCCCCGGTATGCGGGAGTTACGGTCCTGGTCCCCCACATCCAAAACTTTCAGTCCACCATCTTTTTCCACATCTTTCAGGCGATCAGCCACGAACCTCCCCTGGCGATTTTCCCTTACCAAAATGGCGGCATTGTGGTGGGGATTGGCCAACAACAGGGGCACTAAGCGACGGCGAATTTGTTCCACTTCTTCATTGACATCTTGGGGAAAGCGAATTTCCACTCCCCCATCGGTGGCCGGAGGATTGGGTTGGGGGTCACCCGGTTCCACTGGACGAATGGCTTGGGGGCGGAAGGGTAAAGTCGTATCCACCTTGGGGCCATTAAATCGAGCTTGCCAATCTTGGTTAACCCATTCCAGCAAGAAGTTGGCCGCCGCAATTACTTGTAAGTTACTACGCCCCGCCTGGTCCATGGTGGCGAAACTGCCCAAAGCCTGACACCGTTGGCAAAATTGATTGAAATATACGGGGTCAGCGGGGGTAAAGCTGGAGTTAATGGCTTGGTTGGGGTCCCCCACCCGAATTAAACGAATGGTGCCGTCGGCGTTTTGGGCCAGTCTGGTCAATAACTTTTCCTGCAGAGGGCTGGAGTCCTGGGCTTCATCTTCAAAAACACCAAAAAATTGTTCCTGCCACTGGCGGCAAAGGTGGGGGTCTTCTAGCACCCGCAGGGCGGCCAAAATCATGTCGTTGTAGTCAATCCAATTCTTCGCTTCCATCAGGGCTTGGTAATGCTTAAACAAGCCGGCTCCCATCAGCAGGAGTTCACTACCGAGGGCAATGTGGCCCATATCCGCCACATCCTGAGGAGAAAGGCCAGAACTTTTTGCTTCTGCCACCACAATTTTGGTCAATTCGGGCAAAACTTCCGTGCTCAGTACTGCCTGCCGCCGCAGAGTTTCTGTGGTTTCCCCGTCAAAATTACCTGCTTCCACCAGAGCTTGATAGGTTTTTGGATTTTCCCGCCGCCATTGTTCCACCGCATCTTTGATTAAGCGATGCCCTTTTTGGGGCGAAACTAGAGTCTGTTGTTCTGGGTCTAGCCCTGATACTTCGGGATGCCGTAGGGCAATGCTGAGGGCTAAACCGTGGAGGGTCTGCACCGTAAATCCCAAACTAGGCAAACCCAAGGCTTGTAAACGCTGGTTAATCTTGGCTTTGATGGCCGCCGCCGCTGAACGAGTGTAGGTGACAATCAGCAATTTTTCTTGGTTATGTAGACCATGGTGGGCAATGGTGATCGCCGCCGCCACAGAAAGGCTATGGGATTTACCGGCCCCAGGCACGGCGGAAACGGCCATTTCTCCCCCACCCCAATCCGCCAAGGGTCGTTGACTGCTACGTAAACTTTGGCGGAGTTGCTCTAGGTTTAAGGAAGTTTGATTCATGGCGATCGCCGTTCTTCAATTGATCAATAGCCAACGGTCTTCAACTTAACAATATCCGTAGCGGGATTGTACAAAACATAATTGGCCTGGCCTTTTGTCCGACCCACATTACCTACCCCCACAATGCGTCGGGGCGATTTTCCTTGATCCTGGGGAGCTTGGGGGCCATCTAGGGTAGTGACTTGGGACTATAATTGTTTAGGCTCTACCCAACATTCAAAGGCTAAACCCGATCGCCCACAGAAAAGATTATTGGCATCGGCCCGAATGAGACAATCGCATAGTTCAATGGCAGGAGTATCTGGGGTTAGTTCATCAGCCGGGTTTACAGTACTACCGTGAATTAGTAAGCAATCTAACTCATGGAAGCCAAAATGGAGAGTCCTTAACCACTGCACCAACTCCCAGTCTATGCTTTCCCAAAGTAACTTGGCTCCATCAGTACCCACTTTGGCAACCAGGTCGAGGGCATCTAGGGAACCCTGGAGGCCGTGGAGATTGAAGCACTGTTCTTCCCACCAACCGAGACAAACTTGGGGAATCAGTTCATCATCTCTGGGAAATTGGATGCGGCTAATAACAGCCCGATTATCTCCCTGTAAGCCTAAAAAATCTCCCAGAATGTACAAATCAGTGACGGTATTGCCCAGACTTTGAATGTCGGTTAATACCGCTTCATAGGCTGTCAGATTGCCCTCAATGCCACTACAAATTGCCCAGTAACTATTGATCATTACTTTTTTTTAAATTTGCTATAAATCTTCTATTCTTAGTCGTAAATAATCGCTAACGCTGGCAAACATGGCTAGGATCATCGGCCCGTTCGGCAAATTCTAATCCCCTGGCTAATCGCCAAGCAAAAATGGGGGGCAATCCCTGGTCAATAATGGCGGCGCAGGTACGTTGATAGTCATAGGGGACTTCCCGCAGAGTTACCTGGGTCGTATCCGTATCGTACAAAACATAGGTGGCATTGGGACGGCCATGGCGGGGTTCCCCCACCGATCCCGCGTTAATAATCCGTTTCAGGGGCGTGGTGAATTGTTGATCTGCCTTATCTTCTGCGCTCTGGGCAACCCGCACAGAAATGGTTCCTCCCTTCAAATCCCGCACATAGGGGACATGGGTATGGCCACAAAATAGAACATCGGCTTCTGTGGCTAAAACCCTTTCCAAGGCGGCAAAACCATCCATGCTGGGCAGTAGATATTCGTGCTGACTGTTGGGACTACCGTGGACAAAACAAAGATTCTCATGTCGCATAGTTAGGGGCAAGGTGGCTAGATATTCCCTCACTTCAGGGTGAATGACATTATTCGTCCATTCGTGGGCCGCTCGACCCCGGTTTTCTGCCAGTACGGAAGGATAACTACATTCACAGGCATTAAGACCTTCCACAATGTCTTCGTCCCAACAGCCTTGGCAAGTGGGAATATCGAAGGAGCGGATCATTTCTACTACCGCGTTGGGGTAGGGGCCATAGCCCACTAAATCCCCCAGGCAATAAATTTGGTCGGCTTTGTGCTGATCAATGTCCGATAAAACGGCATTGAGAGCTTCAAAGTTACCGTGGATGCAAGAAATAACGGCAAGTTTCATTAGGCGATCGCCTCCTCTAGGGGATTAAAGTTTTTGTACTGTTGCTGGTAATGGGTCAGAATTTCATCGGCTAGGCAGCCTTCCAGGAGGGTATCGGCAATCAATTTCTGATTTAGGTTCCAGCCCGCTAGTTCAATGCCACTGAAACGTTGGGGACGACCCTCCAACCAAGGCTCCAGGGGTAATTCGGCGTATTCAATCCCCGTCAGTCCTTGGACAAAATCAATGTAAAAAGCCCGACCGTCCGGCATTTCAAAAATTCCCTTTAACCGTTGTAGTTCCCCGTAGGCTCCCCCGGTTAATTCCGTGAGAATCATCTCTAGGCTGGGGGGATCAAAAACAATTCCCGTTAACGGCGATCGCCATAAATTGGGCAAAGACTCTGGATTAGTTGGGGAAAGATCATTACCGGGGATAATTTCGTCGGCCCAACCATGCCATTCCGAATCCTTTAAAGAAGGGGGCAATACCGCCACACGACGATAGGGCAAAGGGCCAAATTGGGCTGAATTTAAATCAAGATGAAAGCCCAATTCACAGTAAACCACCGCCTCCGGGGGACATTGGCCAACCAGGACTCTCCCCGATCGCCAGTAATGATTTGCACAGCGGGAAATGTATAGTTAATGCGGGCCAGATCAACGGAAATTGGCCCCAATCCTGGGGAAAAATAAAAAGTTGGGCAAGCTATATTTTGCAATTGTTCAGTAATCCAAGTTGTTTTTCCGACCCCCGGCGGCCCGGCAACAGCAATTAAGGAAGGCGATCTCATAAAAAGTGTTCAAAAATATCAAGGATAGAAGAAAGGAAAAATCTAGTGGAAAGAAGGACTGTGGCGAATTAAGTTCATAAACTCATGGCGGGTTTTAGCATCATCAGCAAAAATTCCCTGCATCGAACTAGTCACTGTCCATGAACCAGGTTTTTGTACCCCTCTCATTACCATGCACATGTGGGTTGCTTCCACCACCACCGCCACCCCTTGGGGTTGTAGTAATCCCTGTAGAGCATCGGCAATCTGGGCCGTTAGGCGTTCCTGAACCTGTAGTCTTCTGCCATACATTTCACAAATACGGGCAATTTTTGAGAGGCCAATCACTTTGCCATTGGGAATATAGGCCACATGGGCCCGGCCAATAATGGGCAAAATATGATGTTCACAGGAACTAAAAAGATCAATATCCCGGACCAATACCATTTCATTTGCATTTTCACTGAAAACGGCCCCATTCAAAAGTTCGTCCAAAGACTGCTGATAACCGGAGGTCAAAAACTTCAGAGCCTTGACCACCCGCTTAGGGGTGTCCCGGAGGCCTTCCCGGTCAGGGTCTTCCCCCATGCCCAACAGCAATGTTCTAACCGCAGCCTGCATTTCAGCTTCAGATACGGGGGGGTTAGCTTGGGTGGGAAGGGCGGAAATTGTTTGGTTAGCGGTAAATTTTTGGGAAGGAATTAAAGCAGTCATGGATGATAAAAAAATAATTGGGTAAAGGTAAAATTCGGCAATTTAAGTCAAACTTGCCAAGGTTGTGAGGCTAGGATAACAAAGTTCTAATTGTTGATAAATATCCTCTTTATCCAAGTCTCGGCCGATAAAGACAATTTGATTGCCTGGGGGAGAACCATCCCACTCTTCAACTTCTAACGTGCAGCGTTTGCCGCTCAGTTGAAAAATGTATTTGCTGGGACTATCAAGAAACCAAAGTAATCCCTTGGCTCGGAAAATATTACCGGAAAGATTTTCCAGAAAATTTTGAAATTCTGCCAACAAAAAAGGACGGTGACTATAGTAAGAAATGGAAATAAAGCCATCATTATCTAAGTGGGATGAGTGGTGATGGTGGTGTTCATGGTTGTGGTGGTCATGGCCATGGTCATGATGCTCAGGATCTTCCTGATCCCGTTGGTTTTGCTCAATTTCTTCTTCAATTAACCCTTGATAAATATCTTTGTAGTTGCAACCAACATCCAAGAGTAACCCCAGGGGCACTTTCGCATTTTGACAACGGACAATGCGAGCATTTTCTTTGATTTCATTAATTTGAAATTCCAACTGATAAAGACTATCTGGGTTAACTAAATCAGATTTGTTGAGAAGAATAATATCCCCATAAATAATTTGCTTGAGCGCGGCTTCACTCTCAAAATGATCTACGGTAAATTCCGAGGCATCCACTAGGGTAATTACAGAATCTAAGTGGGTAAAGTCCCTTAGTTCTGTCCCTAAAAATGTTAACATAATCGGCAAAGGATCGGCAATTCCTGTGGTTTCAATGACCAAATAATCAATCAATTGATTTTTTTCTAGCACATTGTAAACCGCTTCCACTAAACCATCATTAATGGTGCAACAAATACAGCCATTACTAAGTTGAACCATGTCTTGATCAACGGACGTCAGTAATTGACTATCAATGTCGATATCACCAAATTCATTGACTAAAACTGCAATTTTGAGATTTTGATTATTATTCAAAATATGATTTAGTAGGGTGGTTTTGCCGCTACCTAAAAAGCCAGTGATGATGGTGACGGGCAAGCCTCTTTTCGGTAAATTAGACAAAGATGGAGTAATTAGAGGAGTCATAGCATTACAAAAAAAAATGGGAATTTGCCAATGGCGATGGTTGGTTAAGGAGACTGTAATCTAGTCAAGTGATTACCGAAAGTTTCCCTCTAGTACTGATTACTGCAAATAGAAAAAATGCTAAGTGCATGGCGACGATCGCCGGCCCGGAAGGTAGGTTAAATAGGGCAGAAAAGATCATGCCTAACACCGCCCCTGTGGCCCCTAATATGCCCGATAGAATCACATAGCTGGTAAAGGTACGACTAAATAAACGGGCGGCACAGGCGGGAATGACCACAAAGGCGCTAATTAGTAACACTCCGATCGCCTTAATGGAAGTACCCACCACCAAGGACAACAGAATGATGAAAGCCCGTCGGTGGGCCGGGGCAGAAATACCTCGAGCAATGGCCAGGGGTTCATGGAGGGTGAGCAAAATTTGGGATTGTAGGGTCAGACCCACGAACAAGATACACACCACCAGTAAGGTAGCTCCCACCATCAAGTCCTTCTGACCCATGGCTAAAATATCGCCAAACAAAATACTGTTGATGCCTCCCTTATATTGACCAACAAAGGTTAATAAAATTACCCCGATCGCCAGGGAAGAGGAATAAACAATATTGAGCAAAGCATCGGTCCAAAGGCGGGTATGTTCCAAGAGGTAATTGACCCCCAGGGCAAACACCACCGAAAAAGGCAAAAGCATTGAGGATGGAGCCATGCCCAGCAATAGGCCAAAACTGATTCCTAACAAGGCTGAATGCCCCAACGCATCACTAAAAAAAGATAACTGCCGCAAAACGGTAAAACTGCCCATCAGTCCCCCCATTAAGCCCGTGAGAATTCCTCCCAATAGGGCCCGTTGCATAAAGGGAAAATGGAATAGGTTTAGGTTCTCGGTGAAAGGCGGCATGGGGATAAGATTAGTTAGGTAATGGTTCTCGTGAAATTTCACACCGGCAGTTATTAAAAGTAATCAATGGTGATGCCGATAGCGCACAAATTCTGAGCCATATAAAGCCACCAAATTATCGGCGGAAAGGGCATAATCTGGGGCTCCCTGACAACGGAGCACTCGGTTGAGGCATAGCACCCGGTCACAGTTTTTCCGCACCATGTCCAAGTTGTGAGAAATTTGCAAAATCGCCCATCCTTGCTCCCGTTTCAGTTGATAAATTAGGCGATAAAATTCCGATTCACTATGGATGTCCAGCCCAGCGGGGGCCTCATCCAAGATCAATAGGCGGCGGGGTCGCACCACACAATAGGCCAATAATGCCCGTTTCATTTCCCCCCCAGAAAGGCGAGAGATGGGTTGGGGCCCTAGATGGAGGGCATCCACTAGATCCAAGGCCCGGTGAACCTCTAAGCGTCTTCTTTGACGGTTAGTCCAGGGCAATTTTAGACCCAGCTCGTCCCACCCCAGGGCCACCAATTCGTTGACGGTGATGGGAATCCGGCGATCGAAGAGAAAGTTTTGGGGCAGATAGGCGATCTGTTGGCGAACTTGGGGGGGGAGAGTTCCCCGGCGACCAAGGGGGTGTCCCAATACCGACACATAGCCTGCTTGTCGTGGCAAAATCCCTAAAATGGCTTGAATCAGGGTGCTTTTTCCGGCCCCATTGGGCCCCACAATGGCCGTGTCTGTCCCTTCTTCGAGGGCAAAGGAAACATCCTGCACCGCCGGGTAGGTATCTCGGTACACCGTCAGTCCTTCCACCACCAAAACTTCAGTACCCAAAGTCATCTCCTAAAACCGCACTCCGACTCTCTGGGGAACCATAGCTACAGACCGTATTGCCCCCAGGGGAAGTACTGACTGGGTTGATGTACTGGTGGATGCCCCAAAGGATGTGGCCAGATTGTTGACGTTACTGCGCATGGTGGCAAGGTAATATTCCGGGCTAACGGCTTCAGGGCCTCCAACCTCGATCGGATTAAAGATACTGACTTGAACCCCCATATCCTTGGCGATCACCTCAAAGCCATCTTCCCCGGCACTAGGCTCAGTCAGAATTGTTTTCAGGTTAGAAGCTTCCACCGTATCCATCACCCGTTTGATGTCCGCTGGGGCTGGTTTATCCGCCGGCACATCCACCATAAACTCTGCTTTGAGGTTGTAACTCTGGGCAAAGTAGGGGGCAAAATCATGGAAGGCCACAAAGGTTTTGCCGGTAAAGGGAGCCAGCTTATTAGTAATTTCCCCATCTAGGGCTTCCAGTTCGGCGATAAATTTAGCAGCGTTGGCGGTGTAAATTTCCGTCCCCTCCGGGTCTACCGCAATCATGCCGTCTCTAATGTTTTTCACCTGCTGAATGGCCCGCTTAGGATCAAGCCAAATGTGGGGATTAAATTCTCCGTGGTCATGGTGTCCAGCTTCCCCGTGGTCATGGTCGTGATTATGGTCAGTGGTTTTGTCGTGGCTATGGCCTTCCCCAGACCCATTAGAAATGGTGGCAATGCCGCCGCTAGAGTCGATTACGGTCAGGTTCGGATTCTCAGCATTGGCGATTAAGCCCTCTAAAAAGGACTCCATTTCTAAGCCATTTTTTACCAAAACCCTAGAGTTAGCCAAATTCTTGACATCGGCGGGACTGGCCTGAAAATCATGGGGATCCACGTTGGTGGGCATCAAAGGAATTACCTCGGCCCGATCGCCGACCACCGCATTAGTAAATTGGGTAATGGGCAAAATTGTCGTCATCAAGGTTAAATCCGTGGCCGGGGATTCCGCTGTGGGACTGTCGGTTTCCCTAACGGCCGGTTCGCAACCACTAACGGCGATCGCCAGGGAAGCAGTAACCAATAGGGCAGTTTTGCGAATGGGAAAAAGTTGAGTCATAACGGATATCAAAGGTAATTGTTCAAGGAAAAAAAACCCAGTTATCGGGCCAACATCCTGGCCACATCCTTGGCAAAATAGGTCAGAATTAAGTCTGTCCCCGCTCGTTTCATGCTGATGAGGGTTTCCCGCACTACCTTTTCTTCGTCGATCCAACCCCTGGCGGCCGCTGCTTTGACCATGGCATACTCTCCGCTGACGTTGTAGGCTACTACTGGTAAATTAGTATGGAATCTGATGCGGCAAATAATATCCAAATAGGCCAAGGCAGGTTTAACCATTACCATATCCGCCCCTTCCCGAATATCTAAATCCACTTCTTTCAGAGCTTCCCTGCCATTGGCGTTATCCATTTGATAGGTTTTTTTGTCCCCAAATTGGGGGGCAGAATCCAGGGCATCCCGGAAGGGACCGTAGTAGGCGGAAGCATATTTGGCGGAGTAGGCTAGGATCCCGACGTTGATCCAACCTTCCTTATCTAGGGCCCGGCGGATTGCTCCGATGCGGCCGTCCATCATATCGGAGGGGGCAACAAAATCGGCTCCGGCTTCCGCTTGCATTAGGGCCTGTTTAACTAAAACCGCGACGGTTTCATCGTTGAGAATTTGACCGTTATCCACAATACCGTCATGACCCTCACTGCTGTAGGGGTCAAGGGCTACGTCGGTAATTACAAGAATGTCTGGGCAGGCTTCCTTGATGGCCCGGATTGCCCGGGGAATTAATCCCTGGGGATTGTAGCTTTCGGTGCCGCCATTGTCCTTTTTGTGATCTTCAATCAGGGGGAATAAGGCGATCGCCCCGATGCCCAATTGCCAAACGGTATGGATTTCCGCCAATAGCCGGTCTAGGGAGTAGCGGTAACAGCCAGGCATGGAGGGCACTTCCTGTTCTAAGTTCTGCCCTTCCGTCACAAAGAGGGGATAAATTAGATCCTCCACCCCTAGGGTATTTTCCCGTACCAGACGCCTTAGGGTGGCGGTCCGTCGTAATCGCCTCGGTCTTTGGGGGATAGACAAAGGGACAGGGGATTCCACCGAAGGAGCCTGAACCGGCATGGCAATGGCTGGGACACTGAGAGTCATGGGTAGCAGAAATGATAATGATTATCATTTTGATAATACCGCAGTCATTCTTAAAAAGGAACCCAGGTTGATTGCTCCCTCGATAAAGCCCTGAATTGGAAGGGGTTTGAACCCCAAGTTTTTCCCTATTTACCCAGGGATAACTTGGTGATCGCCGTCCTCCGGGTTTCCTTCAATCTAGCCATTGGTGCGGCACATTGACGTAGGTCTTGTTGAGCAAATCCAACTCAATAGTTTTGCCAGATTGTTTGAACAATGACTCTTGTGCCACATCTAAACGAAGCTACAACTTAATGCCCAAAACCTGGGTATGGGCCCCCCGAGCCTGGGTCACCCCAATGGTACGTTCCGCCGCTTCAATCATGGGACGACGGAGACTCACCACAATAAATTGGGCTTGTTGGGCCTGTTTGCGGACCATTTTGGACAGTTTTTCCACATTGGCACCATCCAAAAACATATCCACCTCATCAAAGCCGTAAAAGGGAGAAGGGCGGTAGCGTTGGAGGGCAAAAATAAAACTCAGCGCGGTTAATGATTTTTCCCCACCGGACATGGAGCTGAGGCGACGCACCGGTTTACCTTTTGGGTGGGCCACTAGGTTCAAGCCACCGTTAAAAGGATCCTCCGCATCGTCTAACTGCAAATAGCCATCCCCGTCGGACAACTCGGCAAAAATAATTTGAAAGTTTTTATTGACTGCATCAAAAGCATCTTGGAAAGAACGACGACGCAGGGTGGTAAAGTTCTCAATTCTGAGCAGCAACTCAGTCCGTTCCCCCGCAATGGTTTGCAACTTTTCTGACAATTCCCCTAGGCGGGCTTCGGTTTTTTCATACTCTTGTAAAGCCAGCATGTTCACTGGTTCCATAGCTTCCAAACGCTTTTGTCCGTTGCGAATGGAACGCTGTAATTCCTCCAAAATATTGGCAAAATCCAAACTTGCTTCGTCCCGGTCCTGGAGTAGGGGAATTTCCGGCCAGGGATCGGGTAAATCCTGTTCTAATTCTCCCAATTGATTTTGTAATTGAGTTAAGTTTTCCTGATATTCCTGTTGATTAGTTTGTAACTTTTCCCACTGCCATTGCTGTTCTTGCTGTTGACTACGGAGTTGATTAAGTTGGGTTTCTAACTGGTCTCTTTCTTGCTTAGTACTACCCAATTTTTCCGATAGTTTAGCCAACTGGACTTCCGTGGTTTGGATGGCTGTGTTCATTTCCGCCAAAGCTATTTTTAACTGCTCCTGTTCCTGGGCCAGGGTTTGATCCTGGGCTTGGTGTTGGGCAATTTTTTCCTGGGCTTGGCTAATTTTTTCCTCTAGGCGTTGGCTACTGTTATGTAAATCTTTGAGGTGGTCTTCCCCCTGGCGTAACGCTTGCAGTTGCCTTTGATACTCCGCTTCCACCGTGCGAATTTGGCCCTGGATAGTTTGCCATTGTTGATGGGTTTGGGAAGTTTCCAAAGCAGCCAACTGTTGCTGAGCGGAGGTTAGCTGTTGTTCTAAGGGCGGCAAAGATTGCTGCAACAAAGCTAAATTGCGTTGCAATTCTGCTAGCTTTTGCTGTTGATTAATTTGTTGTTGATTAATTTCTGTTTGCTGTTGGCTAAGGCGAGTAATGTCCCGTTCCGTTTGCTCGCCGTGGAGTTGTACTTCCCTTTGTTGTTGGCGCATTTCCAGCAGTTGTTGGCTTAATTGCTTACTGCAAACGGTTCTTTCTAGTAATAATTCTTCGTTACGACCCTGGATCTGGTGAATGTCCTGCAACCGTTGACGTAACTGTTTGACTTCTGCCGTATCTTCACTAACCATGGTGCCAAACCGTAGCCCTGAGCGTTGATTACGGCTGCCGCCACTCATGGCCCCGCTGGCTTCTAGTAAATCCCCCTCCAGCGTGACAATGCGATGTTTACCGAGGTGGTTACGGGCGTTAACCAGGGTGTCAAAAACCAATGTGTTGCCAAAAACAAAGGCGAAAATGTCTGCGTAACGGTGATCGCCATCGATTAAATTCACGGCCAGGTCAATGTAACCATGGGCATAACTAAGATTGGGATTTTGACCACGGGGAGGACGAATTTTATTGAGGGGTAAAAAGGTAGCCCTGCCGGCCTTAGCCTGTTTGAGGATTTCTATGCCCGCCGCCGCCACGCCATCGTCTTCCACCACCAAAAAACCCAAACGTCCTCCCGCCGCAATTTCCAGCGCTAGCTGATACTGGGGCTCCACCTGACCCAGTTGGGCCACTAGACCGCAGACTCCAGGCAAATCCGACTGCAAAATCACCTTGGTGGCGTAAGTCCCCTGCACTTCCTGCTGAGCTTGGCTGGCCGCTTCTAATTTGTCCAATTGCCGTTGTTTTTCCTGTTGTTCTTTGAGCAAGCGGGCTTGGGTTTCCTGGAGCAAACTCCGTTCCTGTTCTAGTTGAGCCAAATCGCTGGCTAGGGTTTGAATTTGGCTGGTTAAGGCTTCCCCTTCGGAGTTGAACTGCCCTTGGGCAACGTGTTTTTCCGCCAATTCCCCAGAAACTTTGGCCAACAGAGGGGTCAACTCGGCCAAATTAGTCAGCAATTGTTGTTGGCGTTCTTCAAACTGGGCCAACTGACTGCGCTGGGGAATTAGTTCGTCTTGTAATTGGTTGACAGTGCGGCTGAGCTGGGTTTGTTCCTGCACCCAAGCTTCCGAAGCGGAGGCGATCGCCTGGGATTGGTGCCGGAGTTGGTCTAACTGTTGCTGACTTGCTTGCACAGCGGCTTCCAGTTGGGGCAAGGTTTGGGTGTTATGGAAGGATTTTTCCTGCTGAATTTGCAAAAATTGCTGTTGGCTCTGGCTAATTTCCGCTTGAATTTTCCCCACCTGCTGTTGATGATCGGTGATTTGACGATCGCCGTCGTTGTAGCGTTGCTGCAATTGATCCCGTTGGGCCTTTTGGGTAGCTAACTGGGCCGCCACGGCCAATTGTTCATCTTCCCCCAGGGCCTTGACCTGGGCATTGAGTTTTTCTAGTTCTGTTTGCTGGGTTTGAATGGCTTGACTACGTTGCTCCAGGGCTTGCTGAATTTGAGTAGATTTTTGTTGATCCTGCTCTAATTGCCCCAATAATTTTTGCCGTTGTTGCTCCACCGCCTTGTACTGAATAACCTTGGCCCAGCTTTGTTTTTCCTGCACCTGTTGCCGCAGAGCCTGATATTTTTCCGCCTTCTGGCGATCGGCAGCTAACCGCTCCAAGGTACGCTCCAATTCCGTCGCAATAATTTGACAGCGTTCCTCCCGGTCCTGCACCTCCCCTAAAGTCTCCTTAGTTTTGACAATTTTGCGGTCGAATTCTGCTACCCCCGCCAACTCATCAATAATTTCCCGGCGCTCCTTCGAGTTCATGGTGATAATGCGGGTCACATCCCCCTGGAGGACAATGTTGTAACCTTCGGGGTAAATGCGTAGTTCATTCAACTGTTCATGGAGTTCCGCCACGGTGGCCGGCTCCCCATTGATGTAATAGTTGGAGGAATAATTACCTCCTTTGGTCACCTTCAGGCGGCGGGTAACAGTCCACTCCTTGGAAATTTTCGCTCCGTTACCGTTGCTATTATTGTCGGACTCTTGCTCGGATAATTCTTCCCCATCATTTAGCTCAAATGTAACCGACACACTGGCTTCGGAACTGCCCCGCTTCCCCTTGAAGGTGTTATTGACCAGATCCGGCAGTCGTTCAGCCCGCATGCCCTTGGAAGTGGCTAACCCCAGACAAAATAGCAACGCATCGAGGATATTTGACTTGCCCGAACCATTGGGCCCAGACACCACCGTAAAACCCGGCAAAAAAGGAATGGCAGTGGTTCCCCCAAAGGACTTGAAATGGGATAGTTCGATGCGCTTGACATAAACCATGGAGGCTGGGGACGGGGTAATGCAGGCCCTTCCAATCCTGACAGTGGCAAGGCCCAACGGCTCAATATATGCCCAATATACGACGCTTGGCGATCGCCGTTCGACGGAAATTGCCCACGGACTAATTCAGAGGGAGGGCTTTGGTAAGGGCATTGTGCACTGGACGAAGATATATGGGGGGCAAGTTTCCCAATTTGCAGTCAAATAAATATGGTTTCGGCACTGCCCCTAAAACAATTGCCAATCCGTAGACCCCAACTGTTGCAAATTCTCTAACCGACGTTTGAAGTAACTGCTGTGGAGCCGACTGTAATCCGATAACTTCAGGGTTTGCACATGAATCGCCCAAGACCAAATGAAAGCCGTTTGGGTTAAGGCTTGCAGAGAATTTTCCTCCAGCATAGTCAGGGGCGCAATGGAGTTATAACCGCTTAAAAAAGCATCCCGAATGGTGCGTCCCAGGCCTGATTGCATGGAAACCTGGAGAAACTTAGCAATGTCGAAGGCTCGCCAACCCATGCCACACTGGTCAAAATCAAATAGCATCATCTGATCTTCAGCAGTAAAATGGACATTGCCGCTGTGGGGGTCTCCCCAACAAATCGTCCAATAGGGAGCGTGAGTGGGAATGGACGTGAGTTGGGTTTTAATCGCCATGGAAATGTCGATCAGACAACGCCACTCCTCCAGCCGGTGGTGTAGGAAAGGGGCAATGGTATGGAGGGAGTCGTCCAGTAAATAGCTGAGGGTAAGGGGAGGACGGTGGGCAGAAGGCTTGAACCGTTGGGCTGTTTGGTGCAGTTGGGCTAACATTTCCCCCAACAAAAACCCCTGGGTTTTGCTCAAATCACCGATCGCCACACCACCGGGGGCATAGGGAAATAAACTGGCATAGCGTTTGCCTTCCGGGGCATTAATTTCCAAGGCATAACCCCCGTCCCGATGTCTGAGGGGGGCGGCCACCGGCACTTCCCGGTCTGCTAAAAAATTGAGCAACTCCAACTCAAACTGAATTTCACTTTCCGTGCGCCAATGTTGGTGGGAAATGCGCAAAATATAATCGTCCGCTAGGGTCTCTACCAAATACACATCGCTCAAACCCCGGTGCCAAAACCGACAACCCTTGGGTACTTCAATGTCGTAATGCTTAAACACCAAATTTGTCAGGGCATGGGGAGCCAAGGTGGAATAAACACTGGGGAAGGCATCTTCCTCCACTGTTGATTTCGGAGTCGGATTGGGGGCCGGAAAATCCACCACTGGATTAATGTCTGGCAGGGCAGAAAGGGAACGGAGTAGTTGCAGAGGGGGCATGGAGATAAGGGGAGTGGTGAGGACGCAAAGCAGTCTCCTCTAGCTTAGGAAGGGAAGGAAAGGGGCTCCGTATTCTAAGCTACACTTCAGTTAGAGTTTGATTTAAGTGTTTGATGACCGCATAGTTGCCCAGGGGAAAATCATGGCCAATCGTACCCAAAGTCGTTACACCGATGTCCAAATTGCCACTTGGTTGAGGGGACTGCTGACCATTGCTTGGAGTGATGGTGATTTTAGTGAATCGGAGCAACAAATGATTGCTGGCCTCACCCAGGAGATGGGTTTTGGACACAAAGAAGATGAGGTTTTATTCAAGACCATTACCCCGGCGGAATTATTGGAGGGCCTGGGCAACGACAAAGAAACGGCGGAAAATTTCCTCCGCACAGCGGTGTTGGTGGCGATCGCCGACGGACTTTATTCTCCGGTGGAAGGACAACTATTACGGGAATTTAGTCAAGCCCTGGGGATAAAAATTGACGCTTTGGAGTCATTGGAACATACCATCTGTGATCCCAACGGCGATCGAACCGAAATGGAGGAACATCCCCATCCCGATTTACTTCACCCCGTCAAGGATTGGCTGGACGCCATGGCCATTCAGGATCCTCGTTTGGCCCATTTCATTTGTCATCTGGTGCCCCCCCAATGTCCCTTCGAGCGGGATGTTAAACTATTTGGGCGCAAAATTGTTCATATTCCCCCCCTGTGTAAACTTAATCCCCTCTACGAACAGTTAATTGGTTTAAGGTTTCGGGCCCTCTCCTACCTGGCCGATGACTGCCAAGAGGACATCACCCCCTATATTTGAATCCTATTTCGTTTCTTTTAGGTCGAATTGTTGGAAATTTTCGGAATTTTTCCCTTGTAGGCTGATCAATTTCGTCTATTTCCCTCCAAATAGTTGCGCTTAAAAATTAATGACGTTTAAAAGTTAACCATCTCCCCAACCTATGGAAGTGCAATTTCGGGAAGTAAATCCCTTTGATTTTTGGATCTGGCTAGAATTCGAGACCAATCCTGCCCCAGCGGAGCAACAATATGTGGAAGAGCTATTTGCTTCCTGGTTTTACCTAGGTAAACTAGGGGGTTTTAATGCGGAAAACCTCCAGGTACAGGATACAGGTATTGACCTGAGTTATTTGGACTATGACAGTGCCAATCTTTCTAGCTCCATGATGGCCCCCATGCACAACATGGCTGAGTTCCAGTACCAAGACCATTGGGGCCGTTGCTGGTTCGATTTGGGCACTAGCGACCTCATTGCCCTGGATGTGTTGATCAATGCACTGTACCAGCTTTCCCTCGATTACGTACCCATCCGCCGTTTAATTGTGGGGGGCGTGAACGAAGATTGGCCCGTTGGCGATCGCCAGGATGACCGATTCGATCAGTTCGAAGATTTTGACCGCAATTAGGTTCTCTGTGTCTCCACCATTTTCCCCTATGTATCCATCCTCGTTCCCGGGAGTAAAATCCGGCCTTCTTCTATTCTGGGTAATGGTTCTCCCTACCCTAATTAGTGGGGGTCTGAATATTCATCCTGTGCAGGCTCAGGGGACTCCCTACATCCCTCCGCCCATTACCCCGGAGCCCCTCAGCCCCAGCGAAAATCCCTTTGACCCCAGCCTTTTTCCCAAGGATCCCCTGATTCCTTCTGGGGAAACCCTCACTCCCCTGCAACGGCGACGACTAATCGAAGCCTTAGATGCCTTGGAAGCGGAAGCTCTGGTGTTGGATCAAGCAGGACAGGGAGACCAGGCCTTTGTGGTGCGCTACCGCAGTTTACGGGGGCGACAACGGTTGGGGGACTTGGCTGAGGTTGAGGCCCTGGGACGCATCGGGGCGATCGCCTGGGAGCAAGGGCGCAGTCAAGATGTAATGACCATCAGTCAGCGTTTGGAAGATTTACAACTTTCCCTCACTAGGGACAAGGCCATGAGCCCGGAACTGTTAACGGCCTTTGCCAAAGCCTATGGCCAGCTTCACAGTCTAGATTCGGCGATCGCCGTTTATCAGCAAATGCGTCGGGAAGCTCAACAACAGGGGGATTACCGTCGGGAAAACCAGGCCCTCTCGATGTTGGGTGAATTGTATCTGGCCAAATTTAACTATCCCGCCGCCGCTGAAGTGTATGAAACCCTTTTAGCCAGGGCCACCAACGCCCGCAACAGCTATTACGAAGGCATTTATTTACAAAAATTGGGGGAAATCTACAAACAGTCTGCCCAGCCCGACAATGCCATTCGCATCAAAGAGCAACTGGTGCAAAGAAGATTGCAGGACGGTAAGCCAGAATTGGTGCCCGACATCCAGATTGCCATTGGCGATCATTATTTAGAACTAGAACAGGCGGAAAATGCCAGCCAAGCCTATCAAAAGGCCTACACCCTGGCTTGGTCGATTAAACAATTGAGCACAGCGGCGATCGCCTTGGATAAGCTGGGGGATTTGTACCTGTTCAGTGAACAGGCCAACTATGCCTTGGAAATTTATAAACAACTTTTGCAGGTACAGCAGCAATCCTATAACTATTACGGCATGATGATTACCTACGAAAAAATTGCCCAACTTTATATCGATGCCCAACAGCCCAGTGCAGCGTTAACCGCCTATCAACAAGCGTTATCTCTAGCCCGTTCCCTTAAATACAGCACAAAAGAAAACAATATTCTTAATCAAATACAAACTATTTCTGGGGGCACTGGGTCATAGATTTTATTCACAAATTTTTGATTAGCCATGGCGAATTCTGAACAGGCCTATTGGTTAGCCTGGAGTCAGGTTAAGGGAGTGGGGCCAGTGTTGCTCAAGCGGCTGGCTCAACACTTTGAATTATTGGAAAATGCCTGGAAGGCCAGACCGATCGCCCTGGGAGAAGTGGAGGGTTTTGGCCACAAACTGATTGAGAAAATCGTCGGGCAAAGGAATCATCTCAATCCGTTGCAATTTTTAGAAGAACACCAACAAAAAAATCCCCAGTTTCTCACCCCCAATGACCCAGAATATCCCCGCTTACTTTGGGAAATCCCCAGTCCCCCTCCGGTGTTGTATTATCTGGGGCGTCTTGACTACCGGGAAAGTCAAGGACAAATTCCCGGAGTAGGCATTGTGGGCACCCGTTACCCCACCGACCACGGGAGCCGTTGGACAAGGAAAATTAGCCAAGCCCTGGTCAAATCTGGTTTCACCATTGTTTCTGGTTTAGCCGCTGGCATTGACGCTGACGCCCACAGCAGTTGTTTACGGGTGAACGGAAGGACGATCGCCGTTTTAGGCACTGGCTTAGATTTGATTTATCCTCCCCAAAATCGGCAATTGTTTGAGCAAATCGCCGCCGAAGGATTGATTTTGAGTGAATATCCCGTGGGCAGTAAACCAGAACGGGGTAATTTTCCTGCTCGAAATCGCATCATTGCCGGTCTGAGCAGGGCCGTGTTGGTAATGGAGGCTCCCCCCAAATCCGGGGCCTTAATCACCGCCAAGTATGCCAATGAATTTAACCGGGACGTGTTTAGCCTACCCAATTCCCCTGATGTCCAAGAAGCCCACGGTTGCTTAAATCTCATCCACAACGGAGCAGAGGTGATTCTGTCGGAAAATCAATTGCTAGCCAGCTTGGGGGCGATACCTTTACTGGATCAAGGGCAAGAACAAAAAATTCTTCCAGGCGATCGCCAAACTGGTTATCTGCATCCAACCAATTCAACCGCTTCGACGGTTCCTAATGCCAGCACCAGAGCAAAGGCGAAACAAACTTTGACTGAACCACCGGATGACTTGGAACCAACTTTAAAAAAGATCCTGTCTGCAGTGGAGCAAGAACCGACAGCCTTGGATCAAATTGTTGCCGTCACAGCCTTGGCCATTGGGGATGTTTCCGCTGGATTACTCCAATTGGAAATTCTTGGTTTAGTCAGCCAGGAACCCGGCATGCGCTACCAAAGACAGTGACATCCCCATTAAACAAACTAATCCACCGTTACTGCCGTTCCCGTTGCCGTAATCAATAACAATGCTCCCCGGTCGTCAATATTGATGGTTCCAGTATTTACTGCCACCCCAATTACCCCATTGGCTCCCAATTTTTTGGCCCGTTCAGTCAATTCGGCGATCGCCTCCCGGTGGCCTTTTTCAAAAATTTGTTCGTAGCTACCGGTTCTACCGCCAATTAAATCCCGAATGCCTGCAAAAAAATCCCGCAAAGCATTGGTGCCATATACCACTTCGGCGGTGACAATGCCGTGGTAGCGAGCAATGGTGCGGCCTTGAACAATATCCGTTGTGGAAGTCAGCATAGTTTTAAGATTCTGTTTTAATAATTTTTAACCTCAAGGTTTATTAATGCTACCACCTCTAAAAATCCAAGAAATGCCCACAGTAATTAGGATTGGAAAATTTCGTTTTCATTTTTACTCAGACGAGGGATTGGAACCGGCACACATTCATGTTCGTTCTCCTGATGGTGAATGTAAATTCTGGCTTGAACCAACAATACTGCTATCTTCTAACCATGGCATTCCTGTGCGTGAGTTGCGTAAAGTAGAGAAATTAGTTTATGAAAATCATCATTTTTTGAGGAACGCTTACTATGAATTCCATCACCGTTGACTCCAAAATTGTTATTGAACCCACTGCGGTTAGAGCATGGGCGAAGAAACGAATGATATACGTTGAACTCAGTGATGGACGGATCTTTGGCTTTCCTGGCGATCGCTTCCGTATCCTTAAAGAAGCTACAAATGAACAACTGTCAAAGGTCAAAGTTGAAGTGAATGGTTATGCCCTCCGCTGGGAAGAGTTAGATGAGGATATTACTGTCCCTGGAGTAGTGGCCGGCCATTTTCAGTTGCCTTTGACCTAAGACGATCGCCTTGCCCTAGCCTAACTGGCCGGATCTTGGGCGTCAGGTCAGTAGTTTTTGCCCCAATTCCAATCCTTTCCTGACAATTTTGCGTTTTCTAACAATTCGTCCAAATTCTGTATCTGATATGGCAGTATGATCGAAGAAGATCCCCATTTTGCATTGTATTAGGAACTATTTGTTATGGCGTTACAACTCGGTGATGTTGTCCCCGACTTTACCCAAGAATCCAGCCAAGGCCCCATTTCTTTCCATGAGTGGGCCGGCGATAGCTGGGTTGTCTTATTCTCTCACCCTGCGGATTACACTCCGGTTTGTACCACCGAATTGGGCACTGTTGCCAAACTGAAGCCGGAATTTGATAAGCGCAACGTTAAGGTGATTGCCCTCAGTGTGGACGACGTGGAATCCCATCAAGGCTGGATCTGTGACATTAATGAAACCCAGAATACCAGCGTTAACTATCCCATCTTGGCCGACGGCGATAAAAAGGTGTCTGATCTCTATGGCATGATCCACCCCAATGCCCTCAATAATTTGACGGTGCGTTCTGTCTTCATCATTGATCCCGCCAAAAAACTACGGTTGACCCTCACCTATCCCGCTAGTACTGGCCGTAACTTTGCTGAAATCCTCCGGGTCATTGATTCCTTACAATTAACCGACTATCACCAAGTAGCTACCCCGGCTAACTGGCAAGATGGCGATAAGTGTGTGGTGGTGCCCTCCATTTCCACCGAGGATGCCAAGGTCAAATTTCCGAAAGGTGTGGAAGAAATCAAACCCTACCTGCGCATGACCCCCCAACCAAACAAGTAGTTTTGATCTGCACAAATCCTTTGGCCGCGATTGACAGATATTTGAAACACTTTCTGATCCGCCTCCTTGGCCATTAGCCATGGGGGCTGGCCGATTGGGTTCTGAGATCAACTTGATCAATTTGATCAATTAAATTCAACAAGCTTTTGAGCAAAGGGGGAGAATAATCATCTACCCTCTTTTTTGTGGCCTTTTGCAGAAATTTCCTCAACCTACTCCGATGATCCAAATTCTCGATCGCCAGTTGGTGGATTTAATTGCGGCAGGGGAAGTAATTGATTCTCCCTTGGCGGTGGTGCGGGAATTGGTGGAAAATGCCTTGGATGCCGGCGCTGATCGAATTTTGGTTCGTGTTTGGTGGGAGCAGTGGCGTTTGGAAGTGCTAGACAATGGCCAGGGCATGGATTTGACGGAATTGAAAACCAGTGTGTTACCCCATGCCACCAGCAAGATTAGTAGCCAAGCAGATTTACAACGGATTAAAACTTTAGGTTTTCGGGGGGAAGCCCTCCATAGTTTGGCCCAGGTGGCCCATTTGACCATTAGCAGTCGCAGTGCGGCCAGTCCGGATTGTGGTTGGCGGATTGCCTACAGCCCCCAGGGTCAACCAGAGCAGATTGAGCCGGTGGCGATCGCCATGGGGACGAGGGTAGAAGTGCGGCAACTTTTTGCTAATTTTCCCCAACGTCGGCAAGCCTTTATCAAAAGTCAGCAGTTTTGGCGGCCGATGGTGAACTACCTGCAACAATTAGCCCTCTGCCATCCCCAGGTAACTTGGCAACTGTGGCAGGACGAACGGTTACGGTTAAGCCTTAGCCCTGGCCCCAATGCTGAAGCTATCTTGTTGCAATGCCTTAAATCCCTCCAGGCTGGCCAGCTTGGCCATGGGGAGAAATCTTTGTCCCTCCCCTCTACTGTGGAGAATCCAGTAACATCAGCCCATTTAAGTTTGACTTTTGGTTATCCCGACCGCTGTCATCGCCCCCGCCCCGATTGGTTAATCACTGCCATTAATGGTCGCCCTGTGAATGTGCCGGAATTAACCCAAACAATCATATCCACCTTTCACCGCACCTTACCTCGGCAACGCTATCCCCTGTGTTTTGCCCATTGGCAACTGCCTCCCCAGTACATCGATTGGCACCGTCACCCGGCGAAAACGGAAATTTATTTGCAGGATATGCCCCACTGGCAGGGACAACTGCAAACCTTTTTGCAAAAGGAGTTAGCCCTGGTGGAAGGTAGTGCCACTCCCCGCTTGAACCAATTGCTCAAGGCCGCGGAACCTGGGGGTATTTACCAGTTGCAGGCTCCAACTTCCCTCACAGAAACCGTACTGGGACATCCCACTAATATCAAGGCGATCGCCCAAATTTGCCAGACCTACATTGTGGTGGAACATGACCGGGGTATGTGGTTGGTGGAACAGCACGTGGCCCATGAACGGGTTTTATTTGAGGAGTTGCAACGGCATTGGCGGTGTATTTCCCTGGAGCAACCGCTGATATTACAGGGATTTAGTCCGGAACAGGTGGAAAAATTGCAAAATTTAGGTTTGGAAATAGACCCCTTTGGGGAAGATATTTGGGCGGTGCGGAGTTTACCCGCCCTATTGCATGGGCACCCAGAAATTGTGGCAATTCTCCAGGAACTCAGTCGATTGTCTTCCCTCTCCACTGCCCAAGCGGCGATCGCCTGTCGTAGTGCGATTAAAAATGGTACGGAATTGGATCGCAGTGCCTGGAAAACATTGATTGAGCAATGGCAAAAATGTGAAAATCCCCACACCTGTCCCCACGGTCGCCCCATCTATTTGGCCCTGGAAGAATCATCCCTGGCCCGTTTTTTCCGCCGGAATTGGCTTGTTAACCCGAAAACTTCTTCCCTTTAAATTACTGTGAACCGATGCTGGCTTAACCCACTCTTGGTATCACGGGTAACAAATTTATCGGACAGGGCAGGGTTAACTATAAAGGCTAACTCGGTTTTCCCCCAAGGCATTTCCGTCCAAACCATCGGAAATGAAGGGTTTAAGCTGGATTTGCCCCCCTTTCTTCCAATTCTAGAAAACATTGTGTCAGTACTCCTAGAAGGTATTTTTAACGGTTTAAGCACAAGTTCAGTATTACTGATTGCCGCCCTGGGATTAGCGATCGTCTTTGGCCTCATGGGGGTAATTAATCTGGCCCATGGGGAATTGATGATGTTGGGTGCCTACAGCACCTTTGTGGTGCAAAACCTCTTCCAGGGCTTTGGCGACCCTTGGTTTGACCTCTACATTTTTGCGGCTTTACCCGTTGCTTTCCTGGTGGCGGCGATCGCCGGTCTAGTTTTGGAAAGACAGGTCATCCGCTACTTGTATGGTCGACCGTTGGAAACGTTGCTGGCCACCTGGGGAGTAAGCCTGATTTTGCAGCAGTTTGTCCGCAGTGTGAACTGGATTATGGTGCTGGTGGTGGGCATATTTTTGCTGCTCTATTTTGGCGGCACCTGGTTAATCAAACGCCAGGCCGGTGGCAAACCTTGGTTAGGGAAAGCCCAGGTAGTTCTTTTCTTTCTCTCAGTGGCGATCGCCAGCATTAGTGGCTTCGCTGTGGCCCAGGGCAATTCGCCCCTATGGAATCGGGCTTGGTTTGGGGCCAGGAACGTTAACGTCAGTGCCCCTACTTGGTTGCGGGGAGGATTTGCCATCGGCACTTTCCAAATACCCTCCACCCGGATTTTTATCATTTTCCTGACTCTGCTCTGTTTACTGGCCGTGTATCTAATTTTCTACCGCTCCAACTGGGGACTGAGAATTCGGTCTGTTACCCAAAACCGGGGCATGAGTGCTTGTTTGGGCATTCCCACTGGACAGGTGGACGCTTTGACCTTTGCCTTAGGCTCCGGGCTAGCGGGCATTGCTGGCTGTGCCATTAGTTTCCTGGGGGCGGTGGGGCCCAACATTGGCCAAAACTACATTATCAACACCTTCATGGTGGTGGTGGTGGGGGGCGTTGGTAACCTATTGGGAACCATCATTGCTTCCCTGGCGATCGGAGTATCCAGTGACCTCATCGGCAGTGGCACCCTGATTCGACTATTTCCCCCAGAGGGAGTTTTGCAACCCCTGTATGAATTTTTTACCTTCTTCGCCACCACCAGTATGGCCAGGGTGTTGGTGTTTGCTTTGATTATTCTCTTTTTACAAATTAAGCCGGCGGGCATTTTCCCCCCCAAGGGTCGTACCGCAGAGCTATAGCAGTGACCGATCCTTTCCCCTCTGGCAGGTCACTTTTGTTCCCCTGGCCCAAGGGGCTAATTGTCTAGCTAATTTGTTTGTTTATCCCTGGTCATTTTTCCTATGCAAAATCCTCCCCAAAACCCTGGTTCTCCCCTAGGCAAACTCCTAAAGAAGCTTGGTTGGAGTGACTATGCCCTATTTGGGGCGGTGCTGGTTTTTGCCTGTATTCCCTTGATTATTGCCGTTTTATCCCTGTCAGATTGGGTGGTGGGTCAATGGTTGCTGAAGAATTTTCCCTTCCTGCGGCTCAGGTTAATGGGGCGTTTCCTCTCCTTGGCCATTATTGCCCTAGGCATTGACTTGATTTGGGGTTATACAGGGTTGCTCAGTCTGGGCCATGGCATCTTCTTTGCCTTGGGGGGCTACGCCTTTGCTATGTATCTCAATCTCCAGTTGCCGGATGGTCAATTACCGGAATTTTTTGGTCTCTACGGGGTAGACAAACTGCCGCTGATTTGGCAACCTTTCCATTCCCTACCGATCACGCTGCTAGCCATGGTATTGGTGCCGGGGGCGATCGCCGCTCTGTTGGGTTATCTGATTTTTCGTAACCGGATTAAGGGCGTATATTTTTCGATTCTGACCCAGGCAGCCCTGTTGGTGTTCTACAACTTTTTCAACGGGCAACAGAAATTAATTAACGGTACCAATGGCTTAAAGACCGATACGGAAAGAATTTTTGGTTACCTGGCCAGTTCCGACGGAGCCCAACTGGTATTTTACGAATTGACCGTGGTGGCTTTGTTGTTGGTCTATATTCTTTGTCGTTGGCTTACCAGCGGACGCTTTGGGCGTATTTTGATGGCTATCCGGGACGATGAAACTAGGGTCAGGTTTACGGGCTACGACCCCACTGGCTTTAAGGTGTTGGTGTTTGGCATCTCCGGGGCGATCGCCGGTTTATCGGGGGGATTATACACAGTGCAAACGGGGATCATTACCCCCAGCATTATGGACGTGGCCTTTTCCATTGAAATGGTCATTTGGGTAGCGGTCGGGGGCCGGGCTACTTTAGTGGGGGCAGTGTTGGGAACCCTTTTGGTACGCCTCGCCCAAAGTAGTTTGAGTGAACAATTTCCCGAAGTTTGGCTCTTTTTCCAAGGGGCTTTGTTCCTAATTGTAGTGACTGTCCTCCCCAACGGCATTGTGGGTTGGTGGCAAGAACAGGGCATTGTACAACTGCGGAATTTGTTCCGGGGTAAACCCCAGTTGGCCACCTTTCCTAGCCTGGAAGAAGATCCCCTGGTGCAGGAAGAACGCCAACAATTTGAAGGGGAACCGGAAGAACCGTAGGCCAGACCTTAACGGAGGAAAATTTTTTCCTGCCGAAAATCATCACTAATCCACAATCATTGCCACTGCAATTTCCCCTATACGGAATGGGTCAAGGGATAGCAATGGGTATGTTAACCTGGTCTAGTTTTATGGCATTTTCCTATGACAGTCTCTGGGTCCGATCGCCGTTGGCCTAGGGAGGCCACTCCCTATTTATTTTTATTGCCCGCTTTGATCATGCTGGGCGCAACGGTTTTCTATCCAGCACTCCAGGCTTTTTCCCTCAGTTTTACCCAATACGAGCTGGACTTGACCAAAGCCCCAAGCTGGGTAGGATTAGCTAACTTTGAACGGCTTTGGCGGGATAAAGTTTTCTGGCTGACCTTTCGCCACACGCTCCTGTACCTAGTGGGGGTCGTGCCTCTGTTAATCATGTTGCCCCTGGGGTTAGCCATTCTGGTTAACCAAAAACTGCGGGGCATTGCTTGGTTCCGCATGGCCTATTACACCCCGGTGATTATTTCCATTGTGGTGGCAGGCATTGCTTGGAAAGCTCTCTACGCTTCCAACGGCATTCTCAACCAAATTCTTGCCCTACTGGGATTGAGTGATGGTATCCCCTGGCTCACCAGCCCCCATTTAGCCCTCTGGAGTGTGATGGTGGTGACGGTGTGGAAGGGATTGGGCTATTACATGGTTATTTATCTGGCGGGACTGCAGGCTATCCCCCAGGAACTCTATGAAGCCGGGGCGATCGACGGAGCTGACGGTTGGCGACAACATTGGGACATCACTATTCCCCTCATGCGGCCCTATTGTTTCTTAATAGGAGTTTTATCTTCCATTTCCGCCCTCAAAGTTTTTGAAGAAGTGTATATCATGACCCAGGGGGGCCCCCTCAACGCTTCCAAAACGGTGGTTTACTACGTTTACGAGCGGGCTTTTCAGGATTTGGAAATGAATTACGCTTCGGCGATCGGACTAGTATTATTTTTGGTCATTTTCATTTTTTCGGTGATTAATCTCAAACTTTCCGGCGGTAACCTGCCGTCCCGTTAAAGCTCTTAGGAGACATAATTGACCCTGACTGAAAAAAATGGACAAATCCAGGAGGACAGTATGATGGAATTCCCCGATGTCGTAGTGGAAGAAAAGGAAGTGCAAAAAGTATGAAAACACTGTATGAAACCGACTTCAACCTGTGGATAGAGCAGACCGTCAACCAACTCAAAAGCGGTGACATCAAGGGGTTAGACCTGGACAACCTCATTGAAGAAATAGAATCCATGGGACGGAATAACAAAAGGGAAGTACGAAGCCGGTTAATCGTCCTCATGGCTCACCTACTGAAATGGCAATACCAACCCGAAAAACAGAGCAATAGCTGGATCTACACCATCAAAGAGCAACGCTTACAACTCAAGCTAATTCTGCAAGACAGCCCTAGCCTGAAGCCCTTTTTGCAACAGGTTTTAGACGATTGTTACCAAGATGCCCGAAAGGATGCAGCCCAGGAAACCAAACTAACCCCCGACAACTTCCCCAAAGAATCCCCCTACACCCAAGCTCAGATCCTAGACCCCGACTTTTTCCCAAAATCAGAATAAATACAAAAAAGCCCTCTAAAACAATGACCTTGTCCTGAAAAACTGACACAAAAATTTCATCTGTTTGTCACAGCCCTGCCATACCCCTCCCCTACATTAATAAATGTCAGCCCAAGCCGTTTTCCCAATTGCTCCTCACCGGGCTGACTTTTTTTCCTAGATTTGTTTTAAGCAATAATCCAGCAAATAAGTGCCACCAAGCCATGAAAGACGTTTCCCTCCATTCTGCCAAACAGACCCCTTCTAAAATTTCCTTGGCCTACCTGGGGCTAGTCCTGGTGGGTATGGGCATTGGTGCTGGGGGGACTTTTGTTCTAACTAATCCCCAATGGGCAGAGCACTTAGCAGATCACTCCGTTATTTCCCCTTTGGTAACCAGCCAATCCAGTGCTCCCGCTAAGGAGGGCTTAGCAACCAACCTACAAAGTCGTTTAGCCCCTAGGGAACCCAGTAATTTTGTGGTGGATGTCGTGGAATCCACCGGCCCCGCTGTGGTGCGCATCAACGCCCAGAAAACGGTTAAATCCCAGGTACCCCAGGCCTTTAACGATCCCTTCTTCCAAAGATTTTTTGGCTCCCAGATGCCCCCCATGCCCAACGAACGGGTGCAAAGGGGTACGGGCTCTGGTTTCATAGTTAGCAATGATGGCAAGATTTTCACCAATGCCCATGTGGTGGATGGGGCCGATGAAGTGACAGTAACCCTTAAAGATGGTCGTTCCTTCCCTGGTCGGGTGATGGGTTCTGACCCTTCTACGGATGTGGCGGTGGTCAAAATTGATGCTGGTGATTTGCCTACTGTGGCCTTCGGGGACTCCGATCGCCTGCAGGTGGGGGAATGGGCGATCGCCATTGGTAACCCGTTGGGGTTGGATAATACTGTCACCACAGGGATTTTGAGTGCCACGGGCCGGCGCAGTGCGGACATTGGTGTGCCCGATAAACGGGTGGAATTTATCCAAACCGATGCGGCCATCAACCCTGGTAACTCCGGCGGTCCCCTCCTCAATGCGGACGGCCAAGTGATTGGCATGAACACCGCCATTATTCAAAACGCCCAGGGCATTGGTTTTGCCATCCCTATCAATAAAGCCCAGGAAATTGCTGAACAGTTAATTGCCACTGGCAAAGTGGAACACGCCTACCTCGGCATTCAAATGGTGACCATGACCCCGGAATTGCAAAGTCAAATTCGTCAAGAAACGGGTATGGACATTCCTGTGGATAAGGGCGTAGTGATTATGCAGGTTATGCCCAACTCTCCGGCGGCGATCGCCAAACTGCAACAGGGAGACGTGCTCCAATCGCTCCAGGGACAACCGGTAGAAAATTCTGAACAGGTACAATCCCTAGTGGGCAAACTAGCGGTGGGAGACGAAGTGGAACTAGGTATTCTCCGCAACGGCCAAAAAGAGAACTTGAAGGTTATCATTGGTGCTTTGCCGATTACCCTGCCTAACTAAATGACTATTGCTAGGACAAACGGGGGCTTTTCTCCTAAACTTTTAGGATATTGGATAAGGGCCCGTCGGCAAAAATTTAAGTTGCCCCTCACCCTCCCCAAGGAAGCTCCGGCCAACCTGGGGAGTTTGCAGGTATAAACCGGTTCCCACTCCCTTTTAACTTTGATTTTTTTAGATTTAACTAAAATTATGGTTTGGACCAAAGCCCTCGCCCAAAGTGAGCTTCCCCCCGGTAGTCGTCAAGTGGTTAAGGTAAACCAACAGGCCATTCTGTTGCTGAATGAAGCGGGCACTATCCACGCAGTTAGTAACCAGTGCCCCCATCTCAAATTACCGATGAAAAGCGGCAAAATTAAGGACGGAGCCATTGTTTGTCCTTTCCACCGCAGTGCCTTCGACCTTTGTTCCGGCGCTGTGAAGGAATGGAGCCCCTTTCCTCCCGTGGTGGGGAGCTTAATGGGCAAAATGTCCGCAGAAAAGCCCCTGCCGGTATTCCCTGTGCGGGTGGAAAATGGAGAAGTACAGGTCGATTTGGGTGCTTAAAGCTAAAAGCTAGTGCTTATCCCCGGTTAAATCAGTAAAACGAAAACGAGTATGACCTTAACAATTGTGGCTGAAACTGCTCCTCTAAGGGAGAATGACGGCGTAATGTGGGTTGGCAACACCCGTGTCCCATTGGATACGGTAGTTACTGTTTTTAATCAGGGGATGACAGCGGAGGAAATTGTTTCTCGCTATCCATCACTTAATCTGGCCGACGTTTATGGCGTCATCTCCTTTTACCTGAACCATCAAAAGGAAGTAGAAATCTATCTAGAAGGGCGCAGATGGCGATCGTAAGAGATTCAGGTAATGAATCAAACAAAATTTGACTCGAAGGTTTTACGGGATCGACTTCTTGCTCGTAAAACAGTGCAGTAGAGATGTTAAGGTTTCTTGCCGATGAAAACTTTGACAATACAATTCTGCGGGGTCTATTTCGCCGTAATGTAACCCTTGATATTCTCCGGATACAGGATGTTGGACTTTCGGGCCAAGCAAGATCCGCTCATTTTGGAGTGGGTAGCCCGGGAGGGTCGGATTTTATTAACCCACGATGTCGCTACAATCACCAAATACGCCTATGAGCAAATCAGAAAGGATCAGCCCATGCCGGGGGGAATTGAAGTCAATACCCTTGCCGTAATTGGTAGAGTCATTGATGATTTTCTTTTGTTGGTGGAGTGTGGTCAAGATGGAGATCTAGAAGGACAAATACATTATCTTCCTTGGTGAAAATACTCTGCCGAAAAATGATCATTCCAAAGCCCCAACGATTTACAGCAGACTTTAAGAATGTGAGCTAATTCAGTTAACTAGGATTTAAATCTGTTTTGACCCATAATTCCCAACCCCTACCCGTTGACCCCCAGGACAATGGCTTTCCCCCAGTCCGTTTCCAAACCCATTTCCAAGGCAGAATGGAAATGTTTGCCCCTGGCCAAGAAGTGGACGATTATTTGCAAGCCCACCAAGGTTGGTTCCGTCGCTGTGCCCAACCTATGCAAGCGGATTCTTTGGGGGACCATGGCTACGTATTAACTATTGGTAAATTTGGCGCTTTGGGTTTTGATGTGGAGCCCAAAATTGCTGTGATGCTGGAACCTCCTCAAGATGGCAATTATCTGATGCATACGGTGCCTTTGCCCGACGGTCCCGATCTGGGTTACGAGGTCGATTTTTTGTCCAATATGACTCTGCATCAGGTCAATGGCGCTCGCCTGACGGAGAAAAGCTTAAAACAGTTTGCCCAGGCGGAAATTCCCTGGCCGGAAACCATTACCCAGGTGGAATGGGACTTGAAAATGGATGTGGCAGTGCAGTTCCCTGGTTATATCTACAAACTGCCCATGAAGTTAATTCAATCCACTGGCGATCGCCTTTTAACGGAAATTATCCGTCAAGTGTCCCCCCGGTTAACTTATAAAGTACAGCAGGATTTTCACCAGGAAAAGGGTTTGCCCTTACCGCCCAAAAGTGGTCGTTATTTCCAGCGGGTTAAGCCAGCGGTGGAAGATCAATTTGAGCCCGAGACGGAAGTCGAATCTTAATCTGTCCTGACCAAATGGTTGGGGGGGGGGACTACGTAAATTACCTTAAAGATCAACAGACCAATTTTTTAGTGCCCATGGCCATGCCCCTTGTCCAATCAATGAAGAAACCCTTACCTGTTCTGCTTAGTTTATTGGGACTAGGGATATTGGTGGTGGGAGTTTTTGCCTACCGTTCGGCCTATGGCCCTTCCCGCCAGTCAGAATTGGATCAATACACGGTCATGGCGACGGAGTCTCCCCTGGAGGTGGAAATTAAGGCTAGTGGCACCGTTCAACCCCAACAAACCGTCAATATCAGTCCCAAGGCCCCCGGTCGTTTGGTGCGGTTGTTTGTGGAACAGGGGGACGTAGTGAAAAAAGGCGATCGCATTGCGGTGATGGAAAATCAGGAATTTTTTGCCGACGGGAAGCAATCAGAAGCTCGTTTACAGGAGGCGATCGCCAGATACGAAGAGGCCCGCATCAGAATTCCGGCGGAAATTGACCAACTGCGGGCCCAGGTGAATCAAGGTCGTACCCGCATTGCCCAGGCCCAATCCCAACTAGCCAGTGCCCAAGCTCGTTTGGAACAAGCCCAATCCCGCATTCCTAGTAACATCGACCAACTGCGGGCCCAGGTGGCATCGGCGGAATCCCGTCTCAAGCTGGCGGAAAACCGTCGCAATCGCAATCAAAGCCTCCTTCAGGAAGGGGCTATTACCCAGGACCAGTATGATGAACTTTCCAACGAATTCTTAAACGCCCAGGCCAATTTATTTGAAGCCCAAAGTCGCCTCAATAATGCCAAAACCACTGCCTCCCCCGAAGTGGGGCAGATTGAGCAAGAAATTATCCAACTCCAAGGGGCGATCGCCGAAGCAGAACAGGGAGTAGCCGCCCAAATGGCCCAATTACGGGAAAGACAGGGTACCGCTGAAACAGAATTAGCCACTCTCCAGGCCGCTGCCGCCCAAGCCGAAGCCCAATTAATGCGGAGCAAAATTGCCTACGAAGATACATTTATCCTTGCTCCCTTTGACGGCATCATCACCCAAAAATTTGCCACGGTAGGTTCCTTTGTCACTCCCACCACTTCCGCTTCCAGCACAGCTTCTGCCACATCTACCTCCATTGTGGCCCTAGCTCAGGGCTTAGAAGTGGTGGCCAGGGTGCCTGAAGTCGACATTTCCGCTCTCCGTCCGGGGCAAATGGTGGACATTGTGGCCGACGCCTTTCCCAACGAAGTTTTTACGGGCCGGGTAATCCGAGTTGCCCCCGAAGCCATTGTGGAAAATAACGTTACTTCCTTTGAGGTCACCATTGGTTTAACCACTGGCCAGGGACAACTGCGCTCCAAGATGAACGTGGACGTGGTCTTCAAGGGGGATAGGTTAACCGATGCTTTGACTGTGCCCACCGTAGCTATTGTGACTGTGGGGGGCAGAACCGGGGTCATGGTGCCCAATGCCGAGGATAAGCCCCAGTTTAAGCCCGTCACCATTGGCCTTGTGTTGGACGACAAAACCCAAATTCTCAGGGGACTTAAGCCCAGGGAACGGGTGTTTATTGATTTGCCAGAGGGGAGCGAGGACGCCCTTAAACCGCCGGAAGACTCCACCGAATCCGGCAATTAACCAAGCCAAACAGCATCAAACGCCAAGGGAGCCCCAAATAGGCTCCTTTTTTCATGGCGATCAATAACGACAAAATTTTTTTTGTCAACTTTGGTTTACAAAAATTTACAAAGCTGTTACATTTATTTACATAGGGCAAAGGAAGTCTCCTCCCGGAGCGAGCCAATGCCCCAGGAATGATTACTTTTCTTGATTGTTTGTAGGAATTTAGGAGTCACTGCCATGTTCGCCCCCATCGTTATTTTGGTTCGTCAACAGTTGGGCAAGGCTAAGTTCAATCAGGTTCGTGGCAAGGCGATCGCCCTCCACTGCCAGACCATCACCAACTTTTGTAACTGGGTGGGCATCGATGCCAAACAGCGCCAAAGTTTGATCCGTTTGGCTAAATCCAATGGAAAAACCCTCGGTTTATTGGCCTAAGCTTTTATTTCTGGCCGTTCTTGCCAAGCTGAGTCGATTTAGACTTTGTTAGATTAATATCCGCCGACTCAGTACTCAGTATTCCCTGAAAACTTATCCGGAAATTTCCCCCCTAACTCTACGTCCATGGGGGGATTACTTTGTCTGGATATGCAACACTTCTGCCTTGCCGATAAAACAGTCATAATGCTCCCAGACCGAAAGCAGGGATAATACCCTTGGTGGCAACATCAGCAATTGACCGGAGGCGTTATGAAGAGTTTATGGGATGACCGGGAAGCAAACCAATATCAGGGGGATTTATCCCAGCGGATTTATACGTCACGTTTGCTGGGCCGGGAGCCTTCCCTGGTGCTCCATGGCGGCGGCAATACCTCGGTGAAATGTCAAGTCACTAATTTGGTGGGTGAAAAGGAAGACATTCTCTATGTCAAGGGTAGTGGTTGGGATTTGGCCACCATTGAAGAAGCGGGGTTTGCGCCAGTGAGAATGCCCCATTTGCTGAAACTGTCTAAGTTGACGGCATTATCCGATCGCCAGATGGTCAATGAATTAAAAACCCAGATGACCCTGGCCAGCGCCCCCAGCCCTTCGGTGGAAACCATTCTCCACGCCATTTTGCCGTTCAAATATGTGGACCATACCCACGCCGATGCGGTGGTGACTATCACCAATACGGCCAACGGAGCAGACAGAATTTGGGAAATCTATGGCGATCGCCTGGTAGTTATTCCCTATGTAATGCCGGGATTCGACTTGGCCCGGGTGTGTGCGGAAAAATTCGCCGCCGAAGCCCATGGGGGAACAGTGGGCATGGTGTTAATGAACCATGGCATTTTTTCCTTTGGTGCCACCGCTCGGGAAGCCTATGAAGGCATGATTGTTTTAGCAAATGAAGCAGAAGAATATCTAAAAAACCAAGAGGTATGGAAGATTAGTTATGGCCAGCCGCAAAGGTCAACTACAGAAAATAGATTGGCATTGGTCCAATTACGCTGTGATGCCAGCAAAGTAGCTGGTTTTCCCTTAGTAATGCGGCAATATCAAGACGAAGCTAGTTTAAGCTTTGTACAAAGACCCGATTTAGCCACCATTAGCCAGCAAGGCCCCGCCACTCCAGACCACGTGATCCGCACCAAACGTTTACCCCAACTGGGTCGAGATGTGGCAGATTATGCCAAAAAGTATCAGGAATATTTCCAACGTAACGACGGTAAAAGTGGTAAAGCCAAAACCATGCTCGACCCGGCCCCCCGCATCATCCTCGATCCAAAATTGGGCATGCTTACCTTGGGAACTGCTGCTAAAAGTGCAGCGATCGCCGGGGATATTTATCAGCACACCATGGCAATTATCCGGCGAGCCACTGGGTTAGGAGGCTACCAAGCCCTACTAGAGTCAGACATTTTTGCGGTGGAATACTGGGATTTGGAACAGGCCAAATTAAAACAGGCTGGCAATTCCCCCATGTTTGCGGGGGAGGTGGCCCTCGTGACAGGAGGAGCTTCCGGCATTGGTAAAGCTTCCGTGGCCCAATTACTGAAACAAGGGGCGGCGGTGATTGCGTTGGACATTCAACCTAGTATCAAAGATCTTTATCATCGTCCTGACTTTATTGGCATTGAATGCGACCTCACAGATACCAATGCTTTTAAACAAGCTCTTGAACAGGGCATTGCTCAATTTGGTGGTCTGGATATGCTGGTGCTTAATGCTGGCATTTTTCCCGTGGCCCGGGCGATCGCCGAATTATCCACGTTGGAATGGCAAAAGGTTTTAAACATTAATTTAGATGCCAATTTAACCCTTCTGCGGGAATGTTATCCCCTGTTAAAGTTAGCTCCCAGGGGCGGCCGGGTGGTGGTAATTGGTTCTAAAAATGTGGCCGCACCAGGTCCAGGTTTGGCGGCTTATTCAGCGTCAAAAGCAGCATTAAATCAGTTAATGCGGGTGGCAAGCTTGGAATGGGCCAAGGATAACATTCGTTTAAATACTATCCATCCTAACGGGGTGTTTGATACGGGTTTTTGGACGGAGGAAGTGCTGGAAGCCAGGGCGCAACATTACGGTTTAACGGTGGAAGAGTATAAAGCTAATAATTTACTAAAAGTAGAGGTTACCAGTCAGGATGTGGCGGAATTAGTAACAGCCATGGCTAGTCCTTTATTTGGTAAAATTACCGGTGCTCAATTACCTTTAGATGGCGGTAATGATCGAGTTATTTAGGGAGAATTTTTATGAATAGGAGATTGGTAGAATCTTTGGCAGAGGCAGTTATTGCATTGCCGGTGGAGGACTATAGTTTATTTCAAAATACCCTCATGGCAAAGATGATCAAAAAAACACCAGAGGTATGCGGTGGCCAAGCTTGTATTCGGGATACTCGAATTGCAGTCTGGACAATTATTTCTCTTATCAATCAAGGAGGTACGGATTTGGAGCTACTGGCCGATTTTCCTGGATTAACTGCCTTTGATTTGTTGACTATTAAAGAATATTACCAATCTCATCGACAAGAAATTGATAATCTTATTGATTACCAAGATCAAGAAAATTATCATGATTAAATTCTATAGCAACGAAAACTTATCCCTGGGCTTAGTTAATCAACTACGTCAATTAGGTTACAATGTTTTGACTTCCTATGATGCAGGGAGAGCCAACCAAAGAATTACTGATTTATTTGTTTTGAGAGATGCAACAACTGATGGACGTTGTGTAATTACATTTAATCGAAATGATTTTATCGAATTACATTTGAATGGAATAAGACACAAAGGCATAATAATTTGTAAAGAGGATCAAGATCAGATTGGACAAGCATCAATAATTCATGATTTTTTAATTAATCAAAAAACTCTAAATAATCGTTTAATCAGAATATTAAAACAAAATCAACTGGGATTGAAGCAACCACAATTTACGGTTAGAGAATATTATCATAATTAAAAATACATCTGATGTCTCAATTTAAAACCATTGCAACTGTTGCGATTATTTTTTACCGCTCCCATTATTTATCCGGTAACACAACTCCTATTGATGCTCTTTGTCAGACCTTAGTAAAGCATAATTTAAATTCCCTTGCCATTTATGTTTCTTCCCTAAGAGAACCTGACGTACAATCAGAAGTTTTAGATATTTTAGAAAATTTAAACCAGCCTTTGGGAGCTATTTTAAATACCACTAGTTTTTCCCTCGCCAAGTTACAAAGACAGATCGGTAATCTCGAAACCATCCCCCTCTGGCAAAAGCTAAATGTCCCGGTGCTACAGGTAATTCTTAGCGGTGGCGATCGCCAACAATGGCAGGAAGGAGTGCGGGGGCTGAACCCAAGAGACTTAGCCATGAATGTGGCTTTACCGGAGGTGGACGGCAGAATTATTACTAGGGCAATTTCTTTTAAAGCGATGGCAGACCGTCATCCCCAACTGGAAACGGAGGTGGTGATCTATGAGCCTGTGCCGGATCGGGTTGAATGGGTAGCAGAACTAACTAAAAATATCATTAACTGCGCTCACACTGAAATTTCCCAACGGAAAATTGCCCTAATTTTAGCAAATTATCCTAACAAAGATGGTCGCTTAGCCAATGGCGTGGGACTGGATACCCCCGCTAGTTGTTTACAAGTTTTAGAAGCTTTAAAAAATGCTGGTTATACTCTTGACTCAATTCCTCAAGATACCCAAAGTTTAATTACACAATTAACCCAAGGGGTAACTAATGACCAGGAATTAGCCCCATATCGAGCCATTAATCAAACCATTGCCACAGAAAAAGTATGGCAATTTTTTTACAGTTTACCTCAGCCTGTACAACAGGCAATGACAGAGCGGTGGCAAGTTAGGGAAAGTTGGGATAATTTACCGGATCAATTTGCCATTAGTGGTATCCAATTGGGCAACATTTTTGTCGGTATTCAACCGGCCCGGGGCTATGATTTTGACCCTAGTTTGAATTATCATGCTCCCGATTTAGAACCCACTCTCCATTACCTCGCTTTTTATCTTTGGCTACGTCAGGAGTTTTCTGTCCAAGCATTAATTCATTTAGGTAAACACGGTAATTTGGAATGGTTACCGGGCAAAAGTGTCGTTTTGTCTGACCATTGCTACTCAGAAATTGCCCTGGGGCCCTTACCTAATTTTTATCCTTTTATTGTCAATGACCCAGGGGAAGGAACCCAAGCTAAACGTCGTAGCCAGGCTTGTATTATTGACCATTTAACTCCTCCTTTAACCAGGGCGGAGTTGTATGGTGATTTGGAAAAGCTAGAGGCTTTAATTGATGAATATTATGAAGCCCAAGCCCTAGATCCAACTCGTCTGAAAACCATTGGCGATCGCCTCCGTAAATTATTGGAAACCAGCGATTTGCAAACGGATTTAGGTTTAACCGCTCCGGCCCTGAAGGATTTGCAACCTCTGTTGACTTCGGCGGATAGTTACCTGTGTGAACTAAAGGAAGCCCAAATTCGGGATGGCCTACATATTCTTGGCCAAACTCCCCACGGGGAACAGTTACGGGATTTAGCGATTAGCATTGCCCGATCGCCATCCTATCAAAGACTCGGTTTGACCCAGGCGATCGCCTTTGATTTGGGACTAGATTTTGATCCGGTTTTGGATGATCCCAAGCAACCATGGCGGTTCTCAGCAACCATGCAGGTGAAGTTGCAACAATGGGGATTGACTAAATTTATTGAATTATTTAATTCCTGTCGCATAGGGGGACAGGTTATTGAAATTTTAGAAGAAATTGCCAAGGAGCTAGTGGGAAGTCGACTAAAAGTAGTATGCGCTGATCAAAAAGTCCATCTATTTTTCCATAAACCCGACAGTAAAACCAAATCTAGTCTTGATTATATCGAGCAAATTCTTTTACCACTACTGCAAGAAACCCCCCAGGAAATCACCAATTTACTCCGGGGTTTAAATGGTGAATATATTGCCAGTGGACCAGCGGGAGCACCTAGCCGGGGTCGCCCTGATGTATTACCGACGGGACGGAATTTTTATTCAGTGGATATTAGGGCCATTCCCACAGAAACGGCCTGGGATATTGGCCGTCGAGCCGCTGAAACCCTCATTGAAAAGTACACCCAAGACCACGGAGAATATCCCCAAACCTTAGCCATTTCTATTTGGGGTACTTCCACCATGCGTACTGGAGGGGATGACATTGCCCAGGTTCTTGCCCTGTTGGGAGTACAACCAGTGTGGGACGCCCCTTCTCATCGCATTATTGATTTTGAAATTTTGCCCCTTGCTATATTAAAACGCCCCCGGGTGGATGTGACTGTGAGAATTTCCGGATTTTTTCGGGATAGTTTCCCCAACTTAGTAGAATTTCTCCACCAGACGATCGCCGCTGTGGCTCAATTGGATGAACCGGAAGCGATGAATCCTTTAGCCGCAAAAGTTAAGCAAGAAACAAAACAATGGCAACAATTAGGTTTACCGATGGAGGAAGCCGTCACTAAAGCAACCTATCGTATTTTTGGCTCTAAACCAGGGGCCTATGGAGCTGGTTTACAAGGATTAATTGAATCCCAAAATTGGCAAGGTGATAGTGACTTAGCCAGGGCTTACCTAAATTGGAGTTGCTATGCCTACGATCGCCGGGGCATCGGCCACAATCAACCGGAAGTATTTGAACAGCGCCTAAAAAATCTACAAATTGTTTTACATAACCAAGACAATCGAGAACACGATTTACTTGACTCCGATGACTATTATCAATTCCAAGGGGGATTAACGGCGGCGGTGCGGTCATTAACTGGGCAAAATCCCACCGTTTATTTTGGTGATAATGCTAATCCTGCCCAGCCGAAAGTGAAGTCATTAACCCAAGAAATTGCCAAGGTTTACCGTTCCCGGGTGATCAATCCCAAATGGATCACGGGAGTAATGCGCCATGGCTATAAGGGCGTGTTTGAAATGGCCGCTACTTTAGACTATCTCTTTGCCTACGATGCCACTACCCATTGTGTGGAGGATTTTATGTACGATGGGGTGGCCAAGGCGTACCTACTCGATGACAAAGTGCAGAAATTCATGAAACAACACAATCCTTGGGCATTAAGAGATATGGCGGAAAGGTTGTTGGAAGCCCATCAACGGCAACTTTGGCGCAATGTGGACAACGAATTACTAGATCAGCTACGAGCGATCGCCCATGGTGCGGAAGAAATTTTGGAAAATAGTCAAATTCACCCTAGGCAATAAAGGCCGAAACAGATATAGATTAGGTAGATTATTCAGTTTTGCAAATAATCATCATTGTTTAATATTTGATTAGCCTAGCCTGTTCAAGCAGTTTAACCAAAGGTACGTCCATGGCAATCACCGCATTTACCCTGGGGGACTTTTTTTCAGCCAATGGCTATATGCCCCATGGCCATTGCTACCTTTGGCAAACTCCCCTGGTTTGGCTCCATGTCACCGCCGATTTCTTCACGGCGATCGCCTACTATTCCATCCCCGTCATCCTGCTGTACTTCTTGCGTAAGCGACAGGATATGCCCTTTCCTAACATTATTTTTCTATTTGGGGCCTTTATCCTATGTTGTGGCACCAGTCATTTTTTTGACATTATTACCCTCTGGTATCCCATCTATTGGGTATCCGGTGTAGTCAAAGCTTCCATGGCGATCGTTTCCATCATCACCGTCTCCGAATTAATTAAAATTATACCCAATGCCCTGGACTTAAAATCTCCCACAGAATTGGCCACTCTTAATCTTGTCCTTAACCAAGAAATTAAAGAGAGACAAACAGCGGAAATAGCTCTACAGGAATTAAATAATAATCTTGAAAAAAGGGTAGAAGACCGGACCACTCAATTAGCCAAAATAAATCAACAATTAGAGCAAGAAATTCAGGATAAAACCAAGGCTAAGGAAGCTCTAGAAAAAAATAAAGATCAACTAGCGCAATTAGCTGCGATTGTGGAATCTTCCCAGGATGCCATTATTAGTAAAACCCTAGATGGCATCATTACCAGTTGGAACGAATCTGCTGAAAGACTATTTGGATATATGGCTAAAGAAATAATTGGCGCTCATATCAGCAAGCTTATTCCTGATGGATTAATACTAGAAGAAGAGCTTATTTCTGAATGTATTCGCCAAGGCCAAAGAATTAACACTTACGAAACTCAAAGACAGCGTAAGAATGGCAGTAAAATTAATGTTGCCCTGACCATTTCTCCCATTCGAGATGAACATGGAAATATAGTAGGAGCTTCCAAAATTGCGCGAGATATTACCGCCAGATTGGAGGTGGAAAATGCTCTACGGGAAAGTCAATATTTTATTGAAAAATTAGCCAATTATTCTCCCCAAATTCTGTACATTTTAGATCCCATTGCCTGGAAAAATATTTATGTTAATTATCAGTCTTTAGAAATCTTAGGTTACACCCCGGAGGAATTTAAAAATGGTGGCACCGACTTATTGTTAAATATTCTCCATCCCGAGGATCTACCAACCCTCTATAACAACAAGGACTTTTGGGAAAAGGCCGGAGATGGACAAGTTTTAACCACTGAATATCGTATGCGGCACAAAAACGGATCTTGGCGGTGGTTACGTTCCAGAGAAGTGGTGTTTGCCCGCGATGACTACGGCCAAGTTACTAAGGTTTTGGGTACTGCCCAGGATATCAGTGACAGTAAAAAGCAAGAGCAAAAACTTTATGAACAGGGACGTCGGGAGTTACTACTAAGGCAGATTACCCAACGCATTCGTCAATCTTTAGACCTACCAACTATTTTTGACACAGTGGTACAGGAAATTCGTCAATTTTTAGGGGCGGATCGAGTGGTAATTTTTCAGTTTGCATCAGCTACAAATTTTGCAATTGGCGACATTGTGGCGGAATCAGTATCGCCACCATTTCAATCTCTCCTCAATCAAACTGTTGAAGAAACTTGCTTCAGTAGTAACTATGCCCACAAATATCAACAGGGTAGAATCCAAGCCATTGAAGATATTTATCAATCTGAATTACGGCAATGCCACATTGATTTTTTAGCCAGTTTACAAGTGAGAGCTAACCTAGTTTTACCATTAATCAATGACGCAGTTCTGTGGGGTTTGCTCTGCATCCATCAATGTGATCAGACTCGACTTTGGGAACCAACGGAAATCGATTTGCTTAAGCAGATAACTAATCAGTTTGAAATCGCAATTCAGCAGGCGATTTTATATGAGCAAGCTCAACAAGAATTAGCTTCAAAAAATTATCTTTTTATTCAATTAACCAATGAATTACAACAGAAAAAAGTTTTACTGAAGGAAATTCATCATCGGGTTAAGAATAATTTGCAAATTATGTCTAGTTTGCTTTATTTACAGTTCAGCAAAGCATCCCCAATGGTGCAAAAATTAAGTGAAGAATATCAAAATCGTATTCAATCCATGGCCCTTATCCATGAGCAGCTATACCGTAGTGAAGACTTGGCCAATATTGATTTCAATGAATATCTCAAAAATTTGACCCACAACATTTGCCAAAGCTATGGGTTTCACCGGAGAAATATTAGTATAAAGCTTTTGGTTGAACAAGTAAAAGTTCCCTTGGAACAGTCCATTCCTTTGGGGTTGATTATTCAAGAATTAGTTTCTAATGCTTTAAAACACGCTTTTCCTACTGCAGTTGGAGAAATTACAATTCAGTTTACCTCAGTGGAAAATCATTATAGCCTCCAAGTACAAGACAACGGAGTAGGGGTATCCAAGGAGATTGACTTGGAAAATACTGATAGCTTGGGTATGCAACTTATTTACAGTCTTACCGAGCAACTTCAGGGAGAATTGCATTATCAATATGTCGACGGTGCTAAATTCGCCCTGCAATTTTCAATTTAGTTAGCTTACTTAATCACTAAAAAAGCTATCAGGAATCAAAATTATTTGGTTGATATTATGAGAAGCAAGGTGTTAATTGTGGAGGATGAACGACTGGTGGCCCAGCACATTGCCCAGTTGTTAAAGAGCGATGGTTATGAAGTTTGTGCGATCGCCAGTGATGGAGCAACGGCGCTGAAAAAAATTGCTGAATTTTATCCAGATCTAATTTTGCTAGATATTCGCATTAAGGGAGAAATTGACGGGGTAGAGGTGGCTGAGCGCATTAAATCACTCTATTCCATTCCCATTGTCTATCTCACAGCTTTTTCCGATGGAGAAACCCTGGATCGGGCTCAGAAAACGAATCCCCAGGGCTACGTGATCAAGCCTTTTAGAAGACAACAACTGATCTCCACACTGGCGATCGCCATGGCCAACCATCAACAGCAAGAAAAGCCAGAGGAAGACAATCTGTCCGGATCAACGGGGCATTATCGCCTGCAACCGACCTTGGACTATATCCAAAACCATCTCGACCAAGGAATTACCGTTGAATTTCTGGCCGGGGCGATCGGCATGAGCACAGCTTACTTTTGTCGTTTTTTCCAAAAGGAAATGGGGTGTTCGCCCTACCAATTCATTATTCAACAACGGGTTGAGCGAGCCAAAATAATATTACTAGAAAGGGAATTGCCCATTAGCGAAGTTGCTTTGAGATGTGGTTTTAGCTCCCATAGTCAGCTTAACTACCATTTTCGTAATCTTTTGGGCATTACCCCGAAGGAATATCGCAGTCGTTAGTAGTTTTAAACGGAATCCATGTCAAAAATCAACTAGTTTGTCAAAAATCGACCAAGACAGGGCTAGGAGTTTCTCCTAGGATAGATTTGTGCTGGTGATCAGTCAGCGACAGATGCCATCGGCTCGGATACCGACTTTGCCAAGGATTGGACCTAATCCTGCCCGCTTATTTTTTAGGCAAGCTCTTGCAGGTTTGAATCCTAACTTACATTTTGAGGTCTCGGTTTTGGATAGCGAAAGTTTCCCTTGAACACCGGTTCTTGGCGAGATCTATGCTTTTAGCACCTTGACTAGCAACGAACACCAGTCGTTTTCCTTGAATCCTTCTGTGGTCAGTCCTAATGGTCACCATTTGGTGCAATGCTTGGGGAATCGAGAATTTCCTCCTATGTCAACCAAAAGTAACAGTTGAAATGGGGGGACTTCTCGGCCTTGATTCTTCCACTGGCAACAGTATCGACTGAACACTGTCCTTGTTTACCCTCCAAAGCTTGCAAAGGAGTTTCCCATGACCGCCGTAATCACCCGCCAAATTCCTAGTGAATTCCTGCAAACCTTAATCAAGGAAAAGGCCACCGGGAGACTAACGGTACAAAATCCCCTTGATGAATTGGTCACCTGGCAGGTTTATCTTGGCAAAGGGAAAATTAATTTTGCTAACAGTGGCGTGGGGGGAATGCAGAGGGTTAGGTATCTTCTGGGGAATTATTTGAATGAAAATAAAATTAGTCTGCCCCCCCAAATCACGGACGACTATAAATATATCTGTGACCTTTGGAAACAAGAGATAATTTCCTTTCAACAAACCCGTTCGATTTTAACTCAGTTTTCCCAGGAAGCACTGGTACATTTTTTGGCTATTCCTGTTACTCAATGTTATTTTGATCAGGATGATAGCATTAAGGATCTGTTCCTTAATTTAGAATTAGCCAAAACTACCCAATCTGTGGAACATAAAATCAGATATTGGGGAGAATTATATCCTCAGATCAATTCGCCTTTCCAGCGCCCTTTGGTGGAAGATTGGCAAGAGGTAAAAACCATGCTGGATTTGAGCTACCGCCGCAGTGAACAGTGGTGTGAGCATCTGTTGGAGGGGTTAAAAAATCTCTCTTGCCTATATGAGCTAGCCCGCAAAACAAATAGCAGTGTTTTAGAGTTGGCTCTGTTATTTTATCCAAGGATCAAGTCAGGGGAGATTAAAATGTTGCCCTATCAAGAAATTTCAGTCGAAGATTCCAATCTACCGGTGGTAATTTCCGTTAACAATCGTCCCTCTGTACAGCAGGTTGTGCGAGAAACCCTGGGTCAGCGAGGTTTTAAAGTGGTTTGCATTGACGACCCCTGCCATGCTTTAGCAGCCGCCATTAGCCATAATCCCCAGTTAATTCTCATTGATGCCGATATGCCTGAGATCAGTGGCTATGAACTCTGCCGTTTGCTGCGAAAATCTTCTGCGGTGAGGGAAACTCCTATTATTTTACTCAATCAAAATGATGGGGTAATGGAGCAAATCCAAGGGCGTTTAGCTAAGGCTTCTGGACAAATCAATAAACGGTTTTTATCCCAAGAGTTGCGGCAGGTTAGGAAAGACTATTTGGATTCTTCTCCGGCTCTTTGCCCCTAGGGAAAATTTCTCAGTTTGTGATAAATTTTCCTACCATGGAGTGAGTTCAAACTTGTCTAGGGTTTATTGCTGTGGTTTTAAACCGTTTGGTATTGGCTAGCCTATGGTTGGCACTGGTAATTTTTGCCTTTGGTTTTGCTCCCCCCAGTGATCCCAAAACCTTGGCTCTAATCAAAGCCCTTTCCCTTGGTCAGTGGCAGAACATTAATCCAGTTATCATTGCTCTGTTTAATCTGATGGGAATCTGGCCCATGGCCTATGCCGGCATGTTAATCGGCGATCGCCAGGGGAGAAAGTTTCCGGCTTGGCCCTTTGTGGTGGGGTCATTTTTTTTTGGGGCTTTTGCCCTACTGCCCTATTTGGTTTTCTGGCCGCCCACGGCACAAACCGATTCTCCGGCATCGAACTCGGAACCATCAAAAGTGAATAAATTCTGGCAGTCTCCCTGGTTGGGGCGAATTTTATTCCTGTTGGCGATCGCCTGTGTTTGCGGGGCAGTGCTTCTGGGGAATTGGGGCGATTATTGGCAACAACTGCCAACAAGCCAATTCATTGCCGTGATGAGCAGTGATTTTCTCTGTTTGACCTTGGCTTTTCCGCTGCTATTAGCCCAGTATTTGCACCGCGAGCAAGGAACTCGTTCTTTACTTATCGCTCTGATGGCCATGGTGCCCTTGTTTGGCGCTTTGACCTATTTGAGTATTCGTCCGAATTTTGAAGTCAAAGACCAAATATCTTAAGAGCGTATTCGTTATCCCTGGCCGACCATTCCGTGAACAAAAACTTACTAAATCTGCCGGAGCTTGAGTCATTAGATCTTAGGCACTAAAACTGGCTTTAACTATCAGCCTGATCGTTAAGATAATCCACCAAAGCCCTCAATCCCAAACGATAACTATTTAGCCCAAAGCCGCAAATTTGCCCGATCGCCACCGGGGCAATGTGGGAAATATGCCGAAATGATTCCCGCTGATGAATATTACTCAGATGCACTTCCACACAGGGGAGTTGCACAGCCACCAACGCATCCCGTAGAGCAATGCTGGTGTGGGTATAGGCCGCCGCATTAAAGACGATGCCGTGGTAATTACCCAGGGCATTATGGATGGCACTAACTAATTCTCCTTCCCCGTTGGACTGAAAGGTGCTCACCTCTACCCCTAAACTTGCCCCATCTTCCCGGAGGCAATCGTTAATTTCCCCTAGGGTGAGGGTGCCGTAGATACCTGGTTCTCGCTGGCCCAATAAACTCAAATTGGGGCCATGGAGCACCAATACTTTCCACACAGTTGACATATTAACTAGCCAGTTAACTTCCCCCTAACGACGGGAACGGCGATCGTTGACGGGAATGGGAATTAGTTCCGGCTCCGGTTCCCCCTGGGGGCCAAGCAAGCCTTCGATCAACTTCTGGGCCAGTTCTCTAAGTTTATCGAGCAGTCTTTCTAAATAGTCCATTACCAAGGACGACTCCTGTGATGATGTCTAACTGAACCCCGACGGAATAAGCAAAACCAAATCTGTTCAATCAAGTCAGAGTCTAAGGTGCTAGCCACAGCGCTGGGGTAAAAACCCTAGGCAGTGATTCCGGGTCAAACTGTATTTGGCCAAGGCTCAGAATGTATGAGGGGGCCTGGGAAATTTATCTTTAGCCCATGGGAACAGCCTAACACAATTTTTTCGGACAGAGATCCATCAGTTTTCAGCCAATCTTAACCATTGACCGGCAATTTTTTCCCGCTCCAAAATGGTTGGAACAGCATAGGGATACCGTATATTAGGGGGTGTCGTTTCGCCCCGGGAGTTGCCATGACAGAGGTCACTACGACTGTTCGACTCAATCCTGACCGAGAAGAATTGCAAGGATTAGTGCGGGCCCAGATTGAAACTCTCCTCGAAACTGCCCAATTCGATGCGGCTAAAACCATTCTTACCCCTGTGCAGCCGGCGGATATTGCCGATGTGATCGAATCTCTCCCCAGTCGCCTCCAGGTGCTTGCTTTTCGCTTACTCTCAAAAAATGAGGCGATCGATGTTTATGAACATTTAGCCCCGCCGGTGCAGGAATCCCTCCTGGAGGACTTTAAGCATCCTGACGTACTGGAAATTTTTAACCAAATGTCCCCCGACGACCGGGTGAGATTATTGGACGAACTTCCGGCCAAAGTAGTGCGACAACTGTTTAAACATCTGAGCAACGAGGAACGCAAAGCCACTTCCTTACTGTTGGGCTATAAACCCGAAACCGCTGGTCGGATCATGACCACGGAATATGTTTCCCTCAAGGAAGATTACACCGCCAGCCAAGCCCTAGACCGCATCCGCCACATTGCCACCAGCTTTGAAACTATTTACATTCTCTATGTCACCGACGAATCCCGTCGTCTTACGGGCACCCTTTCCCTCCGTAATTTGGTTATGGCCAAGCCGGAGGAGTACATTGGGCAAATTATGCTCCCCGATGTGGTTTCCGTCCATACCAACACAGACCAAGAGGAGGTGGCCCGCACCATCCAGCACTACGATTTTCTTGCGGTGCCCGTGGTGGACTCGGAACAAAGACTAGTGGGCATTGTCACTGTGGACGATGTAATTGATATTTTGGAGGAGGAAGCAACGGAAGATATCTATACCGCTGGGGGGTACAATCCCAGGGGGATGACTATTTTAAAAGCAGTTTGATGACTGTGGCCCGTAAGCGGGTGGTGTGGCTATTTATTCTTTTAATTACCAATACCCTCACTAGTCAGGTGATCCACTCCCAAGAGGATGTATTGCAAAAAACCATTGCGTTGGCGGCTTTTATTCCCTTGCTGATTGATGCGGGGGGCAATGTGGGGGCCCAATCTTCCACGGTGGTCATCCGGGGATTAAATACGGAGGATGTTAGATTAACCCAAGTTTTGCCGGTAATTGCCAGGGAAGGGGGGGCCGGTGCTTTACTGGGCTTGATGCTGGGTATTGTGGTGACGGTGTGGGCCTATTTCCTCCAGGGGGATTGGTTGGTGGCCATTACGGTGGGCAGCAGTTTATTTATTATTTCTCTGCTGGCGGCCTTTGCGGGGGGAGGTTTGCCCTTTCTATTCAAGTCCATGAAGTTGGATCCGGCTTTGATGTCAGCGCCCTTTATTACTACGGCGGTGGATGTGTTGGGAGTAGCTATTTACCTGCTCATTGCCCGCTCTCTACTGGGAATTTAGGGATTTAGTGCTTACCAATTAACTGTTTGCCTTTCCTGTACCACCCGTTCGTAAATGGCGGCTGTTTCTTCGGCCAGCTTGGACCAATTGAATCGTACACCCAAATCCTCATAGGCCGCTTCCACCAATTGTTTGGCTAGGGAAGGATTGGAGAGAATTTCCAGAATGCCCTGGGCGAGGGAGTCGGGGTTGTTGGTTTGGGTGACTATGCCGGTGCTATGGTGACGCACTACCTCCGCCAACCCACCGGTATTGGATACTACCACTGGCACCCGGGCGGCAAAGCTTTCCAGGGCCACAATGCCAAAGGGCTCGTACAAACTGGGAAAAACGGCACAGTCGGCAATGGTTTGGAATTTATCTAAATCTTCGTCGGACATGAAGCCAGTGAAAAAGCAATGTTCCCAAATGCCTAGGTTCCAGGCTAATTGCTTGAGGCGATCGGTATTTCCCCCACCGATGATGACGAATTTTACTTGATTGTCCAAGGATTCTAGGACTTGGGGGGCGGCAGTTAACAGGACGGAAATGCCTTTTTCGTAGGTCATGCGGCCGACGTAGTAAACAATTTTTTCCCCGTCTCTGGCAAATTTACGGCGAAAGTTTGGGTAATCAAAGTTTGGGCGGCGGTGCTTTTTTTCCGGGCGGATACCATTATAAATTACGTCAATTTTGTCCCAGGGAGTGCCAAAGGCCCTTTCTAACTCGTGGCGCATGTAGTTACTACAAACGATGACCCGCCAACCGTTATAGATAAGGATTCCTTCTTTGCCGGCAATGTAGCGTTGGGTGTCGTTGTACAGGCCGTTATAGCGCCCGTATTCGGTGGCGTGGATAGTTACCACCAGGGGAATTTTGCCATAGTGCTTGAGGTCGATGGCCGCGTCCCCCACCAACCAATCATGGGCGTGGATGACGTCAAATTTTTCTTTTTGCCGGAGTAGTTCCTGGCCTTGGTGTTCCATGGCCTGATTCATATTATCCACCCAATGGAAAAAGTCATTGCTGGGGGGCACTGGCACTCGATAGACGTGAATGCCATCCACCGTTTCCTGGGGTAAGCTTTCCTCTGTAGCCACGGTGATTAGGTGGATTTCATAGCCCTGCTGAACCAATTCCGGATAGAGTTCTGCCACATGGCGAGCAATGCCACCGACAATGCGGGGGGGGAATTCCCAAGCTAGCACCAGGATTTTCATGGCAGTGACCAATTTTTGTGAGTGCATGGAGGGAAAGACGGCGATCGGGGCCATTGGTGTCGTGGGCACTCTAAAACATTATGCGCAATGTTGGCGTGGTCATACTGCCGAATTTTCCCCTAAGGATAATGACATCATGGATTTTGGCCCCTGGAATATGTTTTTTGATCCCTGCTTAACTGCTGAAAACCTGGAAAGATCGACACTAAATGTCCAGAGATTCCACCCAGCCAGTAAACTTGCCATAGGAACTTTTTCAATCTGTGTCAGGGAGGCGAGTGTGGACGATACTTACCAAGGCTATATTAATCGGGTGGCGCCCCAAACCTTGGCGATCGCCTACGAGCAACAATTGATCAATGCCCAGGGCTCTCCTAAGTTTGACCAGGGACGGCCGGTACCTTTTCCTGGGTTCAGTGTGGTAACGCCGATCGCCGCTGATGATCAAATCAATCAAGGCTTTTATGGCCATCTGACCACTGTGCAGGGCCAGGTGGGAGAAATTTTGCAGGAGAGTTTGGTGGTGGTGCCCCCGGCTAGTTTGCATCTCACGGTGGCGGATTTAATTTGGGACGGGCCTTACCAGGCCCTACGTCGTCATAACCCAGATTTTGAACAACAACTCTGTAGCTGCTTACAACATTCCTTTGCCGATCATCAACATCAGTCAGGGCAATACACTGGCTGTCATTGGCAGGTGCTGGGATTGTTGGTATTGCCCCGTTCCCTAGGGGTGGTTTTGGTGCCCCAACGGGAGGCGGATTATGAGCCGATGATTAAAGTGCGACGGGCTATTTTCCAAAACCCCACCCTGATCGGTTTGGGTATTGAGCAACAGTACCGTTATACCGCCCACATCACCCTTGGTTACTTCGACCAGGCGATCGAAAAGTTAGCAGACCCGATCGGAGTCGGTGAACAGTTGGCCGCCGTTAATGACCGCTGGATTGGCCGTGACCCACAAATTCTTGATATTCATAGCATTGAACTGCGTTATTTCAGTGATATGACCCAATTTAGTCGTCATGACCACTATCCGGTGTTGAGGGCCAGTTAGGGGCTGGAGATGGACTTCCCCAAGGGCATTGAGGCCCAGTCGATGCACAAGTTTCCGCTGGTTACTATGGAAGGTGTACAGGGACGATTTGTGGCTTATGGAAATGTTTTTCCTCCGATTTATCGTTTTTTATAGGTAATGGGAAAGAAGTTTTCTGTTGATCAATGGAAGTGTCTACCAAAATGTCCAAGTTACTTATCCGTGGTTATGCCGCCCCTTTTGGCTTAACTGCTCTGTTTGGCCTATTTACTTCCTTGGCGATCGCCGTTCCAGTGGAAGCCCAGGGACAAAATAGTTTTGAAAATTACCGTCAGCAATGCCTCCGTCGGGTCGAACAGGCCGGTATCAAGGGGGCGGCAGCCCAGGAAATGTGCAATTGCACAATTAATAAATTCAAACAAAGGTATTCCTTGGCAGAATTTACCAAGCTTGTGCAACAGTCCGAAACCAATAAGGTGATCGCCAGACAATTGGCGGAAGTAGGGGAAGAATGTTTGTACGAGTAAGAAAGGTAGGGGAAATTCCAATTTCTGCCCCACTCAGGCCAAAGGTTTAGCCAAAGCCATAGCCACCTCTGCTAAACAACGGGCATCCGACACCATCCAGGCATGGACTAGCACGGGCAAAATAATTTCTCGGCCAATTTCTAAATGGGAACTGCTGGGGGGCAGAATCATCAGGTCGAAGGGAGTCCAAATCACCGTCACCTGGAGCTCCGCCAGTAACTGGCAACAATCTCGGTTTAAATCCTGCAAAAAATCACTCTGCCAGGCCATTTCCCTCACTCCTTGGTAGGGCAAACTATAGCCCAGGAGAGTACCTTGGTTGGGGGCAGAAATGGTAATGTATCGCTTGACCCGTTCCACGCCCCCAAGACGTTGTAAATAATAACGGGTTACTAATCCCCCCATGCTAAAGCCAATTAAATCCACTGGTTGCTGGGGCGCAAATTTTTGATCAATATATTGCTTTACTTGGGTCGCCAACACTACAAGGGAAGCACTGCCATCGTTGGGTTCTAAATCTAAACAATGAACCGACCAGCCCCCCTGGGTCAAAAAGTCCACCATCGTGGCAAACTTGGCCCTAGTGTCGTAAATGCCATGGATCAAAACAACAGGATGACGGTCTGGAACTTCTGTCACCACTAAGTTCTACAAACTCAAAAAACGGTAGCTTTCGCTGAAAAAGCGTTTAATTACATTTTGACTGGTTCCCTGGGGCCGCCGTTTAATTTTCTTGCTCAGGCGCAAACGGGTGCCATCTTCATTCCAATGAACTTGATCAAAAATTTGCATCAAAATACCTAGCCCCCGGCCATTCTCCGACTCATCGGGGGGAAACCAGGGGCTCACACAATTGGGACAATCAAGCACTACCTGGGAGCAAGGACAGGGGCGGTCAAACCCCATACCCTGATCAGTGATAATCCAACAATAACCCTGGGCGGATTGGCGGTATTCCACTGTGATGGACTTGCTTGGGTTGAGGGCATTGCCATGGGTGGCGGCATTGACCAAAGCTTCCTGTAACCCCAGCCTGACCTCGTTGTGCAGAGGCTTGGGTACAGAATTGAGCAATAGATCAAGGATGGGATAAAGATAGAGGGTCGAGGAAAAACTCACTTTTTGCCAATGGGATTGCCTGTGGGGAAAATTAATGTTTAGCAAACGCTCCACCTCACACTGGACTAGTAGCAATCTAACAGTACTGACGGTGGCCATTATACTCGATCGCCAGGGTTACCTGAATGTGCCCGCCGCTACCATAACCCCTAGGAAATCTTTGGTTAGTCATTGACTGCTTGGAGAATCACTGCACACTCCACATGGGCCGTTTGGGGGAAAAAGTCGCAACCCTGAACCCAGGTAATTTCATAGAAGCCCTCGGCACAGAGGAGTTTCAAATCCCTTGCTAGGGTGGGGGGCTGACAACTAATGTAGGCAATTTTCCCTGGGCGCTGTTGGACAATTTCCCTGAGCACTTCTGGTGTACAACCCTTACGGGGAGGGTCGAGGAGCAAAATATCAGGGATTTCTGACAGGGTGGGTAAAACGGTTTCCACATTGCCGGCTAAGAAGTCTACGTTGGTAATCTGGTTCATCTCAGCATTGCGTTGTCCCTGTTCCACCGAGTCCTGATTAACCTCAATGGCGATCGCCTGACGAACTTGGCGGGCTAGGGGCAGGGTGAAGGTGCCCACACCGGCATAGGCATCCACCAATAATTCTGTACCCTGAAGATTTAATACTTGCTGTAGCCGAGTTAACAATAGCTCCGCCGCTTCACTATTGACCTGAAAAAATGTATTTGCCCCTAGGCTAAAGCTTAAACCAGCAAACTTTTCTCGACAGGTACCCCGCCCTGCAATCACCATGGTTTCTTCGCCAAAAATACGGTTGTTGGGTTCCGGTTGAATGTTTAAACAAATGCCGCCTAAATCAGGATAGCGCTCCAACCATTCCCCGGCCTGCTCTTCCAAATCCGGTAAACCTTGATGGGCGGAAATTAGGGTCAGTAACATTTCCCCGGTGCGTTGACCAATGCGTAGACTTAAATGGCGTAATTTGCCATGCTTTTTCTCTTCGTCATAGATAGACCAACCCCGATTTTCAATATCTTTCTTCACCTCCGTCAGCAATAAATTTAGGCGATCGTCCTGGACGGGACATTGGTTAATATTTACTAAGCGATGGCTACCTTTACGGTAATAACCTGCCTGCACCTGCCCTGTTTTAGAGCGACCGAGGGGATAGGTGGCTTTATTGCGGTAACCCAGGCTAGTGGGGGACTGTAATAGGGGTTCCAGGGGTAAAGCTGTGAAACCACCAATGCGCTCCAGGGCATCAATAATTTGTTGCTGTTTGTTTTCTATTTGAAATTGATAATCCAGATGTTGCCATTGGCAGCCACCGCATTTATCGGCCACAATGCAAGACGGCCGGGTGCGCTGGGGGGAGGGTTCCAGAATTCTTGACAGTTGACCCACAGCATAATTTTTCTTGACCCGCATTAATCGGACTTCCAGGCGATCGCCAGGGGCAGTATCGGGCACAAACACTACCCGCCCATCAAAGCGGCCAATGCCTTCTCCCTGGTGATTGAGGCCGGTAATGGTCAATTCCACTACGGCCCCCTGTTGCCAAAGGGCACTGGTGGAGAAATTATTACTCTGGGTCATCGAAAATTGGTTCCAATACTTGCACGGCCTTAATCACAGCCATTGTATCGTGCTGTTACTTTCCTTCCCTACAATAAATTTTCATACTCCGGTTGGGATTGTAATTGTTTAAGCAAACCCTTAATGTCCTGGGTATGGTCTTTGGGCACCACCAGGGTGACATTGCCTTCCCGCACAATCACCACATCTTTTAAGCCGATGGTGGCAATTATCTGATTCTCATCACTGGCGTAAACAATACAGCCCTGGCTATGCAAGTGGACATGGTTGGCTAAATCCACGTTGGCTTCTGGGTCGGGGAATAGTCGCTCCAACGCATTCCAATCTCCCAAATCATCCCAACCAAAATTGGCCGGCAGAACGGCCGCTAATTGGGTTTTTTCCATCAATACATAGTCAATACTTTTCTTTTCTAAGGTTGGATAAGCAGCCGCCCCTTGGGATTTTAACGCCGTGAGTAATTGGGGCGCATGGTCGGCCAATTCCCGTAGAACTACCCCAGCTCGGAAAATGAACATGCCACTATTCCAGCTAAACTTACCACTGTCTACAAAGGTCTGGGCTGTGGCTCGGTCAGGCTTTTCGGTAAAACGGGTCACTTGATACACAGGTAAACCATCTATTTCCCGTTGCAATAGGCCTTGTTCGATGTACCCATAGCCAGTGGCGGGGCCATGGGGTTTAATACCAAGGGTGACAATGGCGTCCTGTTCCTGGGCATAGGCGATTGCCGCTGCCAAGGTTTGCTCATAGGCGGTTTGGTCTTTAATCCAATGGTCAGCAGGGAAAAAACCAATGATGGCATCTTCCCCATGGCGTTGGGCAATCTCCAAGCTCGCCCAGGCCACAGCGGGGGCCGTGTCTTTTCCTTCCGGTTCCACCAGACAGTTTTCCTTGGGTAATGAAGGCAATTGACCGAAAACCCCCTCGGCAATGGGGGCCGTCGTAATTACCCATAAATTTTCCCAGCCCCCGGCCAAGGATAGTAATCGCTGGGCTGTGGCCTGCAGTAAACTGACCCCGGAACCATCCAAGGACAAAAATTGTTTAGGCCGCTGCTTATGGCTGAGGGGCCAAAACCTTTCTCCTTTGCCACCGGCAAGAATTACAGGAATGAAAACGGGGGATGATGGGGTCATAGGGAGCAAAATTAGCTAGCCGGGCATTTTCAACGCCTAGGATACAACGGCGGGAATCCCCCTAGGTTGGAATAGCTAAGATTCAGAGGGTTGGAGGGTTAGGTTACGGGCCGGATCCCCCAGTAAAACCTTATCCATGGGACCAGGCGTTAAATTTTCCGGTAGCACTTGCCAGTGTTCGGCAATTTGTTGCAACAGCCGGTCCTGTTCCACCCGTAAACGATCAAAGTTGGGGCCATTATTAATCACAGAAAACCAAACAATGCCCCGCTCCTGGGTGGGAATAATGCCTGCTAGGGCGCTAACCGTGTTTAACGTGCCGGTTTTCACCGTTAACCCCTGGGGCATACTGCGCCACTCCAATGTGCCTCGGCGATCGCGCCCCATGACAGGGAAAATATCGTCAATGCCTAGGCCGTGGGGCTCCAGTTGCTCTGCTAAAACTTGGTACATTTTTGTCACCGCCCTGGGGGAAAGCCGATTGTCCACCCCGAGGCCGGAACCGTTTTGTAGTTGAATTTCCGCCGCCGGAATCGCCCCCAAGCGGGAAGTAGTTTGGGCCACGATCGCCGCTCCCCCCATGGCCTGGGCCAACATCTCAGCCATATCGTTATTGCTGTAGATGTTCATCTGTTTGAGCAGGGCCGCCAGGGGAAGGGACTGATGTTCTAGTAAAAGCTCTAGGTTGGGGGGTAAAACGGCCTGGGTTTGGATGGTGCCAGCAATTTTTACTTGGGGCCGGGGAGTATTGGGAGGTAAATCCCCAAAGGCTTTGTTTACGATGGGCGACCATTGGCTTGCATCCACTGCCTGTTTGAATAAGGCTCCCGCCACAGCAGGATCAGCCTCAAAGTTCATGGCCAAATTGCCCACCACCACCAAATTCCCAGTCACCTCCCGGATACCCGCTTGGTTGAGGGCATTGCCCACGGCGATCGCCTCTTCCCAGACGAAGAGAGGATCATTGTCCCCGGCGATCAGTAAATTACCCTGCAATACCCCAGCGGTAATGGGTCCATCGGCATAAAAACGGGTGGTAAAGCGATGGTCTGGTGGCCATGTGGCCAAAGCGGCTACGCTGGTGGCAATTTTGGTTAAAGAAGCGGCGGGGAAAGCTGTTTCTGCTTGGTTATAACCCAAATAGGCCCACTCCGACTGCAACCAGATACCCTGGCGCTGGCGGTCATAACCCAGGGATTCTAGGCGATCGAGGTAATTATCAACAATTTTGTCGATGGCAGGATCCGCTTGGGTTGGTACAGCAAAAACCTTCGCTTCTTGCCAGGCCACTTCTTGTCCAACTAACGGTTCCCCAGTTGATCCCCAGCTGAGCAGGGCTAGTACCGTCGCCCCTAAGATTTTCACCATAATTAATTTTCTCCTCCCACCAATTGCCCAACCTAGCCTTTGAAAACCATGGCTAGACCCTAAGCTTTGACCAAAACGTTATTGCCGCTCACCTGGGTAGCGTAGGTGGGCAGGTCTTTCTTGGCAGGTCCCTTAAGCACCTTACCCGTAGCGGCAAATTCGGCCCCGTGGCAAGGGCAAACAAATTTACCGTTAGCCTTCTTCCATTCCACCTGGCAACCATTGTGGGTACAGGTGGGATTGACAGCACTAATCTGGCCGCCACCACCGTTGGGCACCACCGTCACCGGCCCCTTGGGGGTGTTCCCCTTCAATTCTCCCTTGGCCTTGAGGTCCGCCATGGTACCGACGTCGACCATTTGTCCCTGGCCGTTACTGCTGTTGCCACCAAAGCAACCCGTGATGACGGCGATCGCCGTACTGAAAGCAGTGTAAGAAATTAGCTTGCGTCGCTTGACCATAGTAGGTAGGGAAAAAGAACTGCCATCAGTGTAGCCAAATTATTGGTACTGTGGCAGCGACCATGGGTGAGCGCAAACCAAGGAAAATTAACGGACAGTTTCTAAGCTTTCAATTTTCTTGGTGAATAGTTCGGTGAAGATACTCATCACTGTGCGTTTTTCCCTGACTTTGATGTTGGCCGTCACGGACATCCCGGACTGGAGGGGAATTTCGCGTCCTTGACTAACTAATTCCTGGCTATCCAGTTTAATCCTGACGGGGAAACGATAATATTGATAGGTTTGATCTGGTGGCAAGGCATCAGAGCCGACATATTCTACTTCCCCGTCGACCCCACCAAATTCGCTGTAGGGGAAAGAGTCAATGCGCACGTCAGCGGGCATACCAGTGCGAACGAAACCAATGTCCTTGTTGGTGACGTCTACTTCAGCAATTAAACTATCGGCGGGGATAATTTTCAGCAGAGGTTCAGTTTGATTGGGGGGGGTAACGTAACCAGGGGTTGCTTTGAGATCAAAAACTACCCCATCCACCGGGGAGGTAATTTCCTGATAGCCCAGGTTGACCTTGTTCCGTTCAATCTGCCCATTTAATTCGGTAAGCCGTTTGTCATTATCAACAATAATTTTGGTGATCTGGGTATCAATTTCCGCCAGCCGCTTATCATTATCTGCCAGGCGATCATAAATATCCTTATCGGTGGAGGCACTGGTGTTGGCCAGGCGGGCTTGGGCCTGGGAAATTAAGGACTGGAGGCGCACTTGCTCCGTTTCTAGCCGCTGAATTTCCGCTTGGCGCGACTCAATTTGTTGTTTTTGGCGGTCCACTTCCACCACGGTGTTAACCTTCTGCTCGATTAATTGTTGGGTCCTGTCGTTGAGGGACTGTTGTTGTTTTTCCACCTGTAACCGTGCCAGGGCTCCTTCTTCTAGCAAAGGAGTCATGCTGTCCACAATGCCCGCCTCAATGGCCAGGCTTTTTTCCGCTTCTGCGAGGGCCGCTTCGTTACGCCCCAATAAACCGGCCAGGATTTTTTGATCTTCCCGCAATTGGCTTCTTTCTGCCCTCAATTGCAAACCGGCCTGTTCCAACTGTTTCTGAATTTGGCGAATTTCCAACTCGGCGGCGGTCATGCGACTGCCCAGTTCAAAGCGGGCCATTTCTAAACGGGAAAGCTGTTCGGAAGTAAGGTTTCCTTCTCCACTGGCGGTTCTTAGCCCCAATTGTCGGCGATAAAGTTCATTTTCGTTGATCAATTCGGCCCGGTTATTGGCCAGGGCCACCACTTCCCAGGGAAGGTTAAGTTGGGTGACGGCCCTCTGGAGGGCACCACCTTCCAAACCGTTTTGCAGTAGGGTGCGGTAGAAGGCGTTTTCCTGGAGAATTTTGGCGCGCACATTTTGGGCCGCAGTTAATTCTGCTTGGGTACTGCTGGAATCCATAATCACCAGCACTTCACCTTTTTTGACCTTGCGGTTATTTTCCACCAACACTTCTTTCACTACCCCGTTCAGTGGAGCATTGATATCCTTTACCGTCTCGATGGGTTTTAATTGTCCCGTGGCGGGTATCACCTGTTCAATGGTAGCAATGGAAGCCCAGGTCACGGTTACAACGGTTACCCCCATGATGGCAATGGCAATGCCCCGAGCCCACATGGGGGACTGACGCATGACAATGGCCTGTTCCGGTTGGAATAGGGATGAGTTAGACGTGAGAGCAACGGGGTTTTTGGCGGCCGTTTCCTGTTCTTTTTCTTTGACATCGGCCAAGGTACCTGCATCCATGGTTTTGGGGCTGTGGCCGTTCCGTTGGGGGGCATTTTCTTGGATAGGGCTATTCATAGTTCTAGGGGCGATCGCCAAAGATGATGGACAAAGAAGTGATTAGGCGAGGAAATTATTTATGCTAATTGTATAGACAAAGTTTTAAAACCGATGGGGAAAGGCCGTCTGGCTAGTTAATAAAAATTCATACGGTTTAGGCCAGGGAATTAAACATCGTCACTGCCGGCTCCCTGCTGTTGGTAGAGGTAATAGTAACGTCCCTTGAGGGCCATTAATTCTTCATGGCTACCCTGTTCCACAACGGAACCTTGGTCCATCATAACGATTACATCGGCACTCCGGACGGAACTAAGGCGGTGGGTAATAAAGAAAACCGTGTGTTCCCTAAAGGCATCACCCAAGTTAATGCAAACCTGTTGTTCGGTGATATAGTCCAGGGCACTGGTGGCCTCATCCAAAACTAAAATACGGGGCCGTTGCAACACCGATCTGGCGATGGCAATCCTTTGCCGTTGTCCCCCGGACAGGGTAGCCCCCCGCTCCCCGACCCTGGTGTTATAGCCGTTGGGTAAGGTCATGATGAAGTCGTGGGCAGAGGCTACTTTGGCAGCGGCAATAATTTGCTCTGTGCTGGCATCGGGGTTGGTGAGGGCAATGTTTTCCTGCACCGTACCCTCAAAGAGCAAGGTTTCCTGGGGCACTACCCCCACCTGGCGACGGAGGGAATAGAGTTCCACTTTGCCAATATCAAGGCCATCTACCAAAATCCGCCCCCCTTCCGGTTCGTACAGTCGGGAAAGCAGTTTGGTCAGGGTACTTTTGCCAGCGCCACTCTGCCCCACCAGGGCCACAAAGGTGCCAGGGGCAAAGGAAAGATTGATGTTATTCAACTGCAGGGGGCCCTGTTTTTTGAACCGGAAGCTGACGTTCTCAAACTTCACCTCGCCGGCAATTTCTGGCATGGGGATGTTTTGGCGATCGCGCTCCGATTCTTGGGGCGTATCAACAATGTCCGCTAACCGTTCCAAAGACAGGGCGGTTTCTTGGAAGTTTTGCCACAGTTGGGTCAAACGCAGAATGGGGGAGGTCACGTAGCCGGCAATGATCCGAAAAGCAATTAATTGACCCAAGGTTAAATCCCCGTCCAGCACTAGGGATGCCCCCACCCAGAGCACCAATAAACCGGATAGCTGGTTGAGAAAATGACTGGAGGAACTGGCTAAGGTGGAAGTAATAACGGTGTTGAAACCGGCCCCTACGTAACGGGAATATTTGTCCTGCCATTGCCAGCGGGAGCGCAACTCAATGTTTTGAGCTTTAACGGTCTGAATACCGGACATCACCTCCACTAGGTAGGACTGGGTTTGGGCATTCCTTTCTGCTTTGAGCCGCAATTGCCTCCGGATCAGAGGAGAAAATACCAGGGTCAAAACGACAAAAATAGGCACAATTCCCAGCGCCACCGCCGTCAACAGGGGGCTGTAGATAATCATGACGACGATATAGACCACAGAAAATACTGAGTCCAGTACCACCGTCAGGGCAGTACCGGTTAAAAATTGGCGGATATTTTCCAATTCGTTGACCCTAGTGGAAATTTCTCCCACTGGGCGATTTTCAAAGTAACGCAGGGGTAAGCGCAATAGGTGGTCGATGATTTCCGACCCCAAACTCATATCGATGCGATTGGTGGTGTCTACAAACAAATAGGTTCGTAAGGTGCTCAAGAGCGCCTCAAAAATGGCGATCGATACTAACGCAATACCCAACACCTGCAGAGTATCTTTGCTGTTTTGCACAATCACCTTGTCGATGATGATTTGGATCATCAAGGGATTGGCTAGACCAAATAGTTGGACAAAAAAGGAAGCCACAAACACCAACAGGAGAATATGGCGATATTTCACCAACGCTGGCCAAAACCAACTCAGACCAAATCTCTGTTGCGGAGTGTCCTTGGAGGGATGCATCATCAGCACCTCCCCTTGTCCCTCTTCTCCCCAGGTTTCGAGAAACTCGCTGGTGTTGCGTTTGACTAGGCCCAGCTCCGGCACGGCAATTTTCACTTCCCGATCGCCAACTTCGTACACCAAGGCGAGGCTATCTTGCCAGCGGATCAGAAAAGGAACCTGCATTTGTCCAAAAACACCGGTGGGAATGCGTACTAACTGACTAGTCAAGCCCATCAATTCGATGATTGCCCCACAAATGGGTAAGGAAAGGGCCTCACTTCGCTTAATTTCTTCGGTGACGATCCGTTGAATAATATCCCGGCGGAAAGGCATACCGAAATATTGACTAATCATCTGGAAGCAGGCTACCCCGGCATCGGTGGGATTTTGCCCCCGCACAATGGGATAGTTTTTGCGTCCAGATTTGACTACAGTGGGCTCGGGTAGTGGTTCCCCCAACTGGTTCGGGTCTGCATAGGGAATGTCATCCCAGGGGGAATCCTCCGGAGCAAGGGGGGTCACTGTCGCTAGGGGCACTTCTCCATGGCCATTGCCACTACCATTACTCTTCTGTCCAGACCCCCCAGGGTAAAACCGGGGCAAGGGGGGGATGCCAATCAGACGCACAGGGGTTTGGGCTTTAAGTAGAAGGGGAGAATCTGAAGCCGGCAGGGCACTACCCCGGGGACATTGTTCCAATTCCCCACTACTCACTAACCAGAATTTCTCCGGATCGGGCAAGTTGCTGGGCAGATTATGGCTGCCTGGTTCCAACTGATGCACCTGGCTGTGGGGCAACATCTCTAGGGTGAGCTGGCGCAAATCCACATTGCCTTGGGCGGTGCGCTGCAGTTGTTCTCCTAATAAATCGAACAGTTCCACCCGACCGCACTGGTGGCGATAAACCCTGGTCAGTTCCGGATATTTATCCACCAAAGCCAAAAACTCGTCCCTGGTTAGGCTGGCACAAATGGTTTCCGTCGAGGCGATCGCCGTTTCACAGGGGACATTTCTGATGGCATTGTTATCGCCGATCACCGCCCCATTCTGGAGCAAAGCCATGGTGGCAGGGTAACCAGTGCCGGGGTCATAACCTAGTAATCTTGCCTGGCCACTAACTAAAAAATAAACATTGTTGGCCAACTTTCCCCGGGCCAGGATTATCTGTCCCATGCGAAACCTTAACGGCCTTAGTTTTGCCGCTATCTCGGCGATCGCCGGTGCAGGAAGTTGAGCAAAGGGTTCAATTTCCTGTAAAAAGGATTGATAATCGGCAATGGTCAGACTCATAGCAACAAATAAAAGGACGGGGAAATTTGGTTTGGCAAATAGCTGAGCGACAATTAGCGACGGCTTTAGATATATTGAAACATCTTCACTTTTCAACCAACGCTTGGGCCGACGAAAAGCCAGGCAGTGCCCCTAGGGGTCTCCACTTCCCCCCAGACATTACAACAGATCGGACTTTTTTCACCAGACCTAGTTCCTAGTTTGCCCCAAAAAAAGTTTGGTAAAACCACTGTCTTCCAATCGAGAAATTATCCCAAGGGAAGAAATTAGACCCAATTGATTGACCCTGTTCGTCGTCCAGGGGGCAATAAATATCGTACAATGAAGGGTCTGAAATTTTTTGTTCCTTGCCCAGCATGAAAGCCCAATCAGAACCTCGGTTTGATTACGTCAAAATTGCGATCGCCTCCCCCGAAAGGATCCGTCAGTGGGGAGAACGCACCCTACCGAACGGCACCGTAGTGGGGGAAGTGACCAAACCCGAAACCATTAACTACCGGACCTTAAAGCCGGAAATGGACGGTCTGTTCTGTGAAAAAATCTTCGGCCCTTCCAAGGATTGGGAATGCTGGTGCGGCAAATATAAACGGGTGCGGCACCGGGGCATTGTCTGTGAACGCTGTGGCGTAGAAGTAACGGAATCCCGGGTCCGGCGTCACCGCATGGGCTATATCAAATTGGCCGCCCCCGTCACCCACGTGTGGTATCTCAAAGGCATCCCCAGCTACCTCAGTATTCTGTTGGACATGGCCCTGCGGGATGTGGAGCAAATTGTTTATTTCAACGCCTATGTGGTGCTCAACCCCGGTAATGCCAGCAATCTGCAGTATAAACAACTGTTGACAGAAGACCAGTGGGTGGAAATCGAAGACCAGATTTATGCCGAAGATTCGGAACTAGAAGGCATCGAAGTGGGCATTGGTGCTGAGGCAGTGCAACGGCTATTGGCGGAATTGCAACTGGAGGAAGTGGCAGAAAAGCTACGGGAAGAAATTCTAGCTAGTAAAGGGCAAAAGCGGGCCAAGCTCATTAAACGTCTGCGGGTAATTGATAATTTCATCGCTACCCACTCCCAAGCGGAATGGATGACCCTGGATGTGATTCCTGTTATTCCCCCGGATCTACGCCCCATGGTGCAGTTGGATGGGGGTCGGTTTGCCACCTCTGACTTAAACGATCTTTATCGGCGGGTAATCAACCGTAATAACCGTCTGGCCCGTTTGCAGGAAATCCTCGCCCCGGAAATTATTGTCCGTAACGAAAAACGGATGCTCCAGGAAGCAGTGGATGCCCTCATTGATAACGGCCGCCGGGGTCGCACGGTGGTAGGGGCCAATAATCAAGCCCTTAAATCTCTCTCCGATATTATCGAAGGTAAGCAGGGTCGTTTCCGTCAGAACCTCCTGGGTAAAAGGGTCGACTACTCCGGTCGTTCCGTCATCGTGGTGGGTCCCAACCTCAAAATTTATCAATGTGGCCTACCCCGGGAAATGGCGATCGAACTCTTCCAGCCCTTTGTGATTCACCGTTTGATCAAACTAGGTATTGTCAACAACATCAAGGCAGCCAAGAAGTTAATTCTCAAGGGAGATCCCCAAATTTGGAGCGTGCTGGAAGAAGTAATTACCGGCCACCCCGTCATGCTCAACCGGGCTCCCACCCTACACCGTTTGGGTATTCAGGCCTTTGAACCAATTTTGGTGGAGGGGCGAGCCATCCAACTCCATCCCCTAGTATGTCCCGCTTTTAACGCTGACTTCGACGGTGACCAAATGGCGGTACACGTGCCCTTGTCTCTGGAAGCCCAATGTGAAGCCCGGCTATTAATGCTGGCCTGCCACAACGTTCTTTCCCCTGCCACTGGTAAGCCTATTGTGGCGCCATCCCAGGACATGGTACTGGGCTGTTATTACCTCACAGCGGAAAATCCCAACGCCCAGAAGGGAGCAGGACGTTACTTTGCCGGTATTGAAGACGCTCTACGGGCCTACGACCATGGCCAGGTGGATCTCCACGCCCAAATTTGGATTCGTCACCTGGATGAAGAGGTGGTGACGGAAAAACCAGATATGGAAGTTCTCAAAACCGAGGAATTGGGAGATGGCACGGTGATGAAATATTACCGGGAAAGGAAAGTACGGGAAGCAGCGGACGGGGAAATTATCACCCAGTACATTCAAACGACTGCGGGGCGAATCATTTACAACAAAACGATCGCCGAGGCGTTGGTCTTCTAAAGTTGGCCAAAGCCATTAGTTAGTTAGTTTATCCAGCCGTTTAACTTTTCAGAGTTGCGGCTGTTTTTTTTGTAACGGAAAGGATTAAGGATTAATCCAACTCAAATTCATCTTGCCACTGTTGGTCTTGGGGCCGTTGGGGCTGGGCTGTTTTAGCTAAAACGAAATTTTCCAACACTAAGTAATCCATTTCCGTCCGCATAAAGCAACGGTAGGCATCTTCTGGGGTGCAAACAATGGGTTCCCCCCGCACGTTAAAAGAAGTGTTAACCAAAACCCCACAACCAGTCAAGGCTTCAAATGCCTGCAGCAACTGATAATAACGGGGATTAGTGTCCGGGTGGACGGTTTGAATACGGGCAGAATTATCAACGTGGGTAATGGCGGGGAGTTGGGAGCGGGGAATGTTTAATTTTTCGATGCCAAATAACTGCTCCTGCTCTAGGGTCAACGGCAAACGCAGTTTTTCTTGCACATCGGCCACAATCAACATGTAGGGACTGGGTTGGTCCAAGACAAAATAATCCCCTACTTTTTCCGCCAACACCGAGGGGGCAAAGGGTCGAAAAGATTCCCGGTATTTAATTTTCAAATTCATCACCGATTGCATGGTGGTATTGCGGGGATCCCCCAGGATCGACCGCCCCCCCAAAGCCCTGGGTCCAAATTCCATGCGCCCTTGGAACCACCCCACCACATTGCCTCCGGCGAGGATATGGGCCACTTTGTCGAATAAATCCCCGTCGGGATAATAGTCGTACACTGCTTGCACGGTAGGGTCTTTGAGATAGGCTTCAATGTCTTCGTTACTGAAACGGGGTCCTAGGTAGGAACCGGCCATGGCGTCGGGCTGTTGCACTGTCCTATCATTTTGCAAATACTCGTACCACACTGAAAGGGCAGAACCGATCGCCCCCCCTGCATCCCCGGCGGCGGGTTGAATCCAAATATTTTTAAATTTGCCTTGCCGCATTAAACGGCCGTTGGCCACACAGTTGAGGGCGACCCCCCCGGCTAAACAAAGATTTTCTAAGCCCAGTTCTTCGTACACCGTATTCCCGAGGCGGAGTACCACTTCCTCTGTCACCACCTGAATGGAAGCCGCAATGTCCATTTCCCGCTGGGTTAAAGGGCTCTCTGGCGATCGCCGGGGTGCGCCAAACAGGTCGGCAAACTTTTTATTGGTCATGGTTAGACCGGTAGCATAGTTGAAATAGGCCATGTTGAGGCGAAACGTACCATCGGCCTTCAAGTCCAACAGGTTATTCAAAATTAAATCCACATATTTCGGCTCTCCGTAGGGAGCCAAACCCATGAGCTTATACTCGCCGGAATTAACCTTAAAACCCGTGTAGTAGGTAAAAGCGGAGTAGAGCAGACCGAGGGAATGGGGAAAGTGAATCTCCCAATGGGGGGTTAATTGATTACCGTGGCCAGACCAAAGGGAAGTGGTGGCCCATTCCCCTACCCCATCCATGCACAACACCGCCGCGTCGGTGAAAGGGCTGGGGAAAAAGGCGGAGGCGGCGTGGGATTGGTGATGCTCGTTGAATAGTAGGGGAGGTAACTCTTTAGTCTGACAGTCGCCCAGTTCCGCCAAGGCTTTTTTCAACACAGTCTTGAGATAAAGTTTTTCCTGCAACCAAACGGACATGGCCGCAATGAAAGACCGCAGTCCCCTAGGAGCAAAAGCCAGGTAGGTTTCCAACAACCGTTCAAAGGTCACCAAGGGCTTTTCGTAAAAAACAATGTAATCTACTTCCCGGAGGCTAATTCCTCCTTCGGCGAGGCAATAGTTGATGCCCTGGGTGGGAAAAGCGGCATCGTGTTTTTTGCGGGTAAATCTTTCTTCCTGCACCGCCGCCACAATAACGCCATCTTTTACCAGGGCCGCCGCACTGTCGTGGTAATAAGCAGAAATGCCAAGAATGTGAGTCACGTTAAACTATCCTGACCAAAGGGAACACTAATGTCACTGTCAATTGATTGCCTCGTATAATAACTTGGGTTGGGAACTAGACTAATCGCCAATTCGTTTATCTTTGACCAGGAGTCAGGACCATAGGCCATGCTGAAAAATTTCTACTCGCTGTTGGGCACCCTAGTGGGGGTGGGTTTGGTTCTTTCCCCGGCGATCGTTGTCCAAGCACAAACGGATCCGTTCCCCGCCAATGCCACCTTTTTCACCGGCACTCCCCCCAGTTTGGCCGATGTGGATGCCAGCTTCAACGGCGTTAACACTCCCAACAGCAGATATTTTTTTAGCATTAGCCTACCTGCGGGGGAAATTGAGCCCCTCGGCAAATTGGTGCTGCATCAACAACCCAATCCTTCCCCCATCAGTCTGGATTTAAGCCAAACGGAAGTATTTTTGGGCATGCCTTCCCAGCGGGGCAACGATTTGGCCAGTTCTGCCGTTTCCACCAGTGGCGACTCCCAAACCGTTGTGGTGCAATTTGATCCCCCCATTGCCCCCGGCAACACCGTCACTATTGCTTTGCTGGCGGAGCAAAACCCACAGGTGGAGGGGGTTTATCAATTCCGGGTACAGGCTTTTCCCCCAGGGCCAGCCCCCGTCGGTTTGGATTTAGGGGTGGGGCGGTTACAATTTTACGAAAATCGCTAGCCCAATGATCACCTCCGCCAATCTGATCCGAATCATTTTTCCCTTTTATGACCCTGAGGTACTGCGGTGGTCGGGGGAAGCCCGTTTGATGCGGACGTTGTTTTTCGCCTGGATGGCGATCGGGGTGGTGGTGCTATTCTCTGCTTCCTATGCGGAAAGTCTGGATACCAGTGGCACGGGTCTGAGTATTATCCTCAAACAAATTGCTTACCTCTGGCTAGGGCTAAATATTTTTAATTTTCTGGTGCGTTTGCCCCTCCAGGTCTGTCTTAAGCTGGTGCCCTGGTTTCTGGTTGTCGTTTTACTGCTGATTTTTTTGACCAAAAGCGGTTTGGGGGTGGAAGTGAATGGGGCCCGTCGCTGGATTAGTTTGGGGCCAATCTTGGTCCAACCGTCTGAGTTTATGAAGCCCTGCTTGGTGCTCCAATCCGCTAACCTGTTCGGAAATTGGCACCGTTTTCCCTGGCGATCGCGCCTCATATGGTTGGGCATTTTTTGTCTCACCCTGGCGGGCATTTTGCTCCAACCCAACTTGAGCACCACCGCCCTTTGTGGCATGGGTTTATGGCTGATTGCCCTGGCCTCCGGTCTTCCCTGGGGTTATTTAATTTCCACTGCCCTATTGGGGATAACCACCGCTGTAACCAGCATTTCCATTCGGGACTATCAACGGGCCCGGGTTACCTCTTTCCTAAATCCCTTTGCCGATCCAAGGGGCGATGGCTATCAGTTGGTACAAAGTTTATACGCGATCGCCTCTGGAGGGATTTTAGGGCGGGGATTTGGCATGTCCCAGCAAAAGTTATTTTATTTGCCCATTCAAACCACAGATTTCATTTTTGCTGTCTTTGCAGAGGAATTTGGGCTGGTGGGTTGCATTGCTTTTCTGCTTTTCCTCGGCTTATTTGCCACCATGGGACTGCGGGTGGCTATGCGTTGTCGCCATCGGGTCAAGCGGTTAATTGGGCTGGGGGTGGTGATTTTTTTAGTGGGCCAATCTTTGCTCAATATTGGCGTGGCCAGCGGCGCCTTACCCACCACCGGTTTACCTTTGCCCTTTTTTAGCTATGGTGGTAGCTCCTGTCTATCAAGTTTGGTCATGGCGGCCCTGCTGGTACGGGTGGCCAGGGAGAGTAATGAAGCGGAAGTAATTCCCCTAGGGACAAAAACTGCTCCAGCCATTTAATTTTCGATTTTTATTCAAACTGCTATGGCGGGTAAAACCATTGGGGTAGTGGCGGCGGGCCATGCCCAAACGGCGGAAGCGGGCAAACTGATGCTGGAAGAGGGGGGCAATGCCTTCGATGCGGCGATCGCCTCGGTGTTGGCGGCCTGCGTGGTGGAGTCGGGTTTAACTTCCCTGGGGGGAGGGGGTTTTCTGTTGGCCCAGACCGCGGCCAGGAAAAGTTACCTGTTCGATTTTTTCTGCCAAACGCCCCTAGTCAATCCAGGGGAAAAAGCAGTGGACTTCTACCCTGTGGCCCTCAACTTTGGGGGAGCTTGGCAAACTTTTCACATTGGAAAAGGGGCGATCGCCGTGCCGGGGATGGTGGCGGGGTTGTTTGCAGTACACAGGAGACTGGGGCGCTTACCTTTCAACGCCTTGATTGAACCAGCGGTGGCATATGCTCGCCAGGGGTTTACCCTCAACCGTTTCAATGATTTTACCAATCATCTGTTGGAGCCGATTCTGACCCAACAGGAGGAAGGCAGACAATTTTACGCCCCCCAAGGAAAAATTCTCCGCCAAGGAGAAAAGGCCTATCTGCCCCAGTTTGCGGACGTGTTGGAAAAATTGGCCCGTTACGGCCCGGATTGGTTTTACCGGGGAGAGTTAACTGAGTGGGTGCTGGCATCTTTGGGGGAAGCCAGTGCCTTAACTGCCAAGGACTGGGCCGACTATCAAGTGGCAATTCGTACCCCTCTGCGGGCCCAATATCGCCAACGGCAACTGTTAACCAATCCTCCCCCCAGTGCTGGAGGCATTCTCATTGCCTTTGCTCTGCAGTTGCTAGAAAAGTACGACCTCAGCCAATATCCTCTGGGTAGTGCGGCACAAATCCAGCTTTTTAGCCAGGTAATGGCCCTGAGCAACCGGGCCCGCCGGCAATATCTAGATGGCAATCTCCACTGCCAGGACATTGAGTCCAAATTTCTGGGCGGCGATCACCTAGTTTATAAATTAGAACAATCGAACTTTACCAACAAATTGGGTAGCACCACCCACATTAGTGTTTTGGATGGGGAGGGCAATGCCGCCAGTTTAACCAGTTCCAATGGGGAGGGGGCGGGGCATTTTATTCCCGGCACAGGCATTATGCTGAACAACATGTTGGGGGAAGAAGACCTCAGTCCCCAGGGCTTTTACCAATGGCAACTGGGGCAACGTTTATCATCGATGATGGCCCCCACTATCCTTTTGAACCAGGAACAACCTCAGTTGGTTTTGGGGTCAGGAGGATCAAATCGCATTCGCAGTGCCATTTTGCAGGTGGTCTGCCATCACCTCGATTACCAATTACCGTTAACCGAAGCAGTGGGGCAGGGACGTATCCATTGGGAGGCCCACAAATTGGATTTGGAGCCAACCCCTGTGGCTGACATTCTGGCCCAACTGCAATTTGACGATGGCACCCAGAGTACCCTCTGGACAGAACAAAATATGTTTTTTGGGGGAGTTCATGGGGTTGCCGCCACCGACGCTGGAGACCTGGAAGGGGTTGGAGATCCCCGGCGATCGGGGGCCGTAGCCTACAGTGTCGAATAACATTGGTTACAATTCTTAGGGCAATGCGGTAAGTTATTTAGCGAACAGCGTTTCCCCTTTTTGCGATTACGGCTGAGTTGTCTGGTCACATTCCCAATGAAATCAATCCATCCGCTCAAATTTTGGTCTTCTTCCACTCTGTTGTTGCTACTCAGCACCAGCGTCGGTGTCTTTTTGCCCGGCTTCAGTGGCGGCCAGGGGGCGATCGCCGTGGCCCAAAGTCCCGCCACCACTCCCGCTGAGAACCCTCTCCCATCGGTGGAGACAGGAACGGGGGGTAGCGCCAGTGAATTTGCTTTGCCTGAGTTGCCGCTCGCCATGCCCGATGAGCGTTTGAATCCTTCCGGTAATCCCCTCATGTTTCCCACCAAACCCGATGAGGTGGATACCACGGTACGGCAGGCCATTACCTTGGACGAAGCCATTGCTTTGGCTCTAAGGAACAATGAACAGCTACAGGAGGCCAAGCTATCCCTGGAGCAACAAGAGGCTGGTTTAATGGCTGCCCGGGCGGCCCTCTACCCCAATTTAGATACAGATTTCACCTTTAGCCGGGATAGTAGTGCAGCAGCCGAAGCCAACAATGCCCTCATTGCTAACCAGGATCAAACCACCACCGTCACCCCAGAATTACGCCCGGAAACCAGCACTAATGCGGTGGGCAATATTAACTTGACCTATAGCATCTATGCTGGTGGGGAAAGGAGCGCCCAAATTGCTAAGGCGGAGCAGTTGGTGCAAAACAGTCGTCTTCAAGTGGAAGTGGTGGCGGAACAAACCCGCTTTGAAGCTACGGATCGTTACTATGCTCTCCAGGGGGCTGACGCCCAGGTGGCGATCGCCCAGGCTTCCGTGGAGGATGCTTCCCAGAGTTTACGGGATGCCCGCCTTCTGGAACAGGCCGGTTTAGGGACTCGTTTTGATGTGTTACGGGCGGAAGGGGATTTGGCCACTGCCAATGAAGCTTTAACTAGGGCGATCGCCGATCAACGCAATGCCCGCCGCCGCCTGGCCCAACTGCTGAGTGTGGGGCAACGGGTGGAATTAACCGCCGCTGATGAAATTGTGGAAGCGGGAGATTGGAACTTACCCCTGGATGAAAGTATTGTCAAAGCCTATAAAAATCGGGCTGAGCTAGAACAACAATTAGTGCAAATTGAGGTGAGTGAACAGGATCGCTATATTGCCCTGGCGGCCATGAAACCCCGGGTGGATTTTCTGGCCAATTACACTTATCAAAACAATTTCGATAGCAGTGCCGGGCTAGTGGATGGTTATTCCTTTGCCGCCCGGGTACGCTGGAACTTTTTTGACGGGGGAAGGGCATTGGCTGAAGCCCGCCGGGCCGATCGCCAAATGGACATTGCCAAAACCGCCTTTTCCGAACAAAGAAATCAAATTCGCTTGGAGGTGGAGGAATCCTACTACACCCTAATTTCTAACAAAGAAAATATTGGCAGTACCCGCACCAACGTCATTCGTTTTGAAGAAGCTCTCCGTTTAGCCCGATTGCGTTTCCAGGCTGGGGTGGGGACTCAAACCGATGTTATTAATGCCCAACGGGATTTAGCCAACGCCCGGGGGCGGTTCCTGCAGGCAATTATTGGCTATAACCAGTCCTTAAACCAACTCCAGCGCTCCATTAGTAATTTGCCTAACAACCACCTCTTTGATGTTCAACCCTAGAGGGTATCTGCGAGATCGCAATTTGCTCCCTAATTCTGCTCCGCCAAGCTCCTCCATGGTGGCAGATTTTTCCCATGGGGCAGCCCAGGGGCATAATGTGAACCTGCCCTTTTTCCGAATCCATTTTCCCTATGGCCACCGACTTTGCTGAGCTAACATTGCAACAAGCGTTTGTTTTTGGGGTGCCGGTACACCTGTGCGACGACTATGGCCGCTGGCTGAAAAGTTGCCTTGCCCTAGGTCAGGGAGTCCACGTGGTCACGCTGAACTCGGAAATGGTGATGCTGGCTGAAAAAGAAGTGGCGGTACAACGAGTTATCCAGCAAGCGGAATTGGTGATTCCCGACGGTGCTGGAGTGACCATTTATTTAAAATTGGAAGGCATTGAGCAAAACCGTTGCCCTGGCATTGAACTGGCGGAAGCTATGGTGCGCCACATGGGCCAAAGCAAGGCTAATCAGGCGATCGCCTTTTATGGAGGGGCACCGGGCATAGCTGAGCTAGCGGCCCAACGTTGGCAAGGGAAATATCCAGGGTTAAAAATTTTGGCAAACCATGGTTTTTTAACTGAAGCGGAGCGGCAAGCTTGGCAACAAACCCTAGCCCGGGAACAGCCCCGCCTAATTTTGGTCGGTTTGGGAGTTCCTCGGCAGGAATATTGGATTCGGGACTATCGCCACCTTTGTCCCCAGGGCATCTGGATCGGGGTGGGAGGCAGTTTTGATGTGTGGTCGGGCACCAAGGAAAGGGCACCGGAATTTTTCTGTCGCCATAACCTGGAGTGGTTTTATCGACTATACCAAGAACCCTGGCGCTGGCGGCGGATGTTGGCCTTGCCCAAATTTTTCTTCCGCACCCTCATCCGTCGGTGATGGTTTTCCGGGGCAATGAGGCTGTTTTTTGATAAATATTGCTCCGAGGACGAAAAGGAGGAGAAATTGTGGATAAAGGTTACGCCTGGAGGAAATTGGGTTACATTTAGTAGGTATCGCCATCTAGATTGGTGTTGACTGCCAGGCGATCTTCCACACCTCGGGTTACGCTGACGAAATATTAAATTTTATTAACTTTTGCGGCTTATTTTCCAGTCCGTTGGTCATTTTGGTTGAGGAGTGTTCTGTGATGATTAACCGATCAATGAAATCTTGTTTATTAGCGGCCCTAGGGGGATTGCTAGTGGGGGGAATGGCCGCTCCGGCGATCGCCAACCCCGTTAGTATTGTCCCTGTTATGCCAACCCCGGCCCTGGACAAAGAAACGGCCCAGGCCAACTATGACCAGAGTTACCAAGCCTATACAGACCTTTTGGGGCAGGTCACCAGCATTAATCAGTTTCGGGATGTATCCCCCAACAATTGGGCCTACGAAGCACTGCGCAATTTAGTCGATAACTATGGCTGTATTGTTGGTTACCCTGATCGAACTTTCCGGGGCGACAGAGCTTTGACCCGCAACGAATTTGCCGCCGGTTTGAGCGCCTGCCTAACTCAGTTGGAGGCAAGGATGTTGAACTCCCGGCAACAGTTGGGGCAGTTTATGGAAGAAAAAGAAACGTCCCTCGCCGCTGGGGATACCCTGGAGAATGTTTTCACCCGGGCTTCCTACAATGCCACCGGGCGCTTTTACGACCTCACCAGTATTTCTGGCCAGGCTAATAAAATTTTCGGTTGGCGCAGTTGGCCCGGTTCCTACTTCGACAACATGATTGCCGAAGATGCGGCAGTGGTGGAAGCTGTTTATCATGATGCCCTCGAACAGCAAACCCGAGGCACTGTGATCCATACCAGGGATTTACCAGACCCTTTCAACCAGTCCCTGCTGGAAGATTGGTCTCAATACACCCGCTTTGGCAATCCCACACTGCCTCCCACCGCCCCCGGCTTTTAAGGTATTAACGCTCGTTTTCCTCTGAATTTATGTTTCTAACTGCTCTGCGGTCTTTCATTGTCATCCTGGCCATAACCTGTTTCTCCTTGGCGATCGCCATGCCCGCTTGGGCTTTGACGGAAGTGCCGCTGACGGAGATTGACTACAAGGCCTGTCCAGCAGACCTAGCAGAAGGCAATGTAGGCAGTGGTTCGAGCAATCCAGCTAACTGCTTTTTGGTAACGGGCATTGCCAATAATCGGACCGGGAAAACAGTGTATGATGCCGATGTTTTTGGCCGCATCTACGATGCCAACCATGAACCGGCCATGCAAAATCGCACCCGCTTGGGTAACATTGCTGAAATTCCCCCGGGAAAAAGCAATTTTGAGGTGCGTATCAACGTGCCTGCCCAACAACCCCTCCCTTTGCAGTTAGAACAGTTCAAAGCCTCGGGTTTTTCCGCTAAAATCCGTGGCCAGGCGCTGTAAACTTTGTTGACTTGCCTCCATTCGAGTCTCAGCCGGATTTTGGTTGACACTGAAGTTAACACTTTGTTGCTTGTTATTGACAGTGTTGGCCAGGACAGTACCATGGACTGATAGATTTTTTCCACCTCCCACCCTTACTCCTTAACAATTTTGTTTTATCATCGCCAGCGGTTACCGCAACCCCCATGTTTAGCCGTCTCACTAGCTTATTTAGCCGTAAATCCTCCGGGGTAGGGCTAGAAATCACCCCCGAAAGGGTTAATGTTGCCCAACTTACTTCCCAGGGTCAGAGCTATAAACTGAGGAAGTTTGGTCACGCTTCCATTCCGGAGGGGATTTTTGAGGAAGGGAAGATCGTTGATTCTCCAGCCTTGGCGGAAATTATTCAGGAACTGCTGAGCGAGCATAGTATTAACACCAAGCAGGTGGCCACGGCGGTGCCCATGCGGGAGGCTATCATTCGTATGCTGCCGGTGCCGGCGGAGTTGGACGAAAACGAGTTGCGGGACATGGTGCTGAACCACGAAGCGGCCCTGTATTTGCCCTACCCCCGGGAAGAAGTGGATTTGGATTACCAAAAACTAGGCTTGTTCGAGGATGAAGACGGCATCGAAAAGGTGCAGGTGTTGTTGGTGGCCACCCGTCGGGAGGTGACCGATTCCTATCTAGATACTTTTCAGCAGGCGGGGCTCCAGGTGGACGTGCTGGAAATCAATAGTTTTGCCCTAATTAGAACCATTCGGGAACAGTTGCGGCAGTTTGGTTCTCGGGAGGCGGCGGTTTTGGTGGATATTGAGTTCGACAGCACGGAAATTGCCATCATTGTGGACGGAGTGCCCCAGTTTTCTCGCACAGTCCCCATTGGCACTTACCAGATGCAGAATGCCCTTTCCCGGGCGATGAATTTGCCTCCTTCCCGCAACCCAGAAATTTTGCAGGGCATGACCATTCCCGTCACCCAGTTCGACACCATGAGCACCCAGGGCACAGCGGTTAATCCCGGCATGAATGCCCTAATGCGGGTCATGGGTGAACTAACCGACGAGCTGCGGCGGTCTATCAATTTCTACCTCAACCAGAGTGAAGAATTGGAATTGGTGCAGTTACTCTTGGCCGGCCCCGGTGGTGGTCTGATCCAATTGGATGAATATTTCACCCAACGCTTAAGTATTCCCACCGTCAGGGTCGACCCCTTTGAAGCTCTGGCGATCGACACTGATCAGAACTTTTCCGACGTAGAGCGTCCCAGTCTGGCCACGGTTTTGGGTTTGGGTATCCGGGAAGCCTAGCTCCTTAAATTTGTTCGCCGTGCCCACACTTGTTACTTCACTCCTCTCCCTTGTCCGATGCCATACTCCATTGAAACCCTCCCATGTATAGCCTAGACGTCAACTTTCTCAAGGACCGCAACTCTGACGTTGTTCGGTCCACCCAAACCACCAGCATTACCCTAGCGGGAGACGATCTACAGAAACAAATGCCGCTTTACATTGGGGCGGGGGTGATGGTACTCTTGCCTGCTTTGGCTGGGTTGGGGGTGCTGCTGATCAATTGGCAAAAGGGCGTTGCCCAGACCAATATTCAACAGTTAGAAACGGAGTTGACCCAACTACAGGGGGAACAGCAAAAAATCCAGGAAGTGCAAGCAAAAACAGCGGCGGCTCACCAGGATGCGGACGGCTTAATCGCTGTGTTTAATCAAATTAAGCCTTGGTCGGCTTTATTGCAGGAAATTACTAATCAGTTACCCCAGGAAGTACAGTTACAAAGTATCCAACAGGAAGGAAACTTGGTTACCCTGTCCGGATTTGCCGGGAACTACGGTGCTCTAAATGATTTCCTCCTCACTTTGCAGAGTTCAAAGTTTTTACAGGCTAATAAAACTCAGTTAATGACGGCCAATGCGGCAGCTTTACCCATTACTGGGGAAGGCACAACAGCCCAAACTGGTGGAACAGAGGAACTAGAAGCGGATCAGGGCACTTCTACGGTTTTAATTCCAGCGGGGGTGAGCTACACCATCCAGACTGAGATCACTAATACCCCAGATAAGGATCTGATGACAGCATTAATTAAAAATGGGGCGGCGGGTTTAGTGGCCCGATTTAAATTTTTAGAACTCAAGGGGGTATTGGATCGGCCAGCGGATGTACCGGATGTTCCCCCTCCCCCGATTGTGGAACCAACAGGGGATGCTCCTCCACCAGAGACCTCAAACTAGCAACCTTATTACCAATTGCGACTGAACTTTGTTTTTAGAGGGGTGTTATGACTAGCTACAGTGAAGAGTATTCGTCAACAACGACAATTATTGATGAGGAGTTTGACGCCGGGGGCAATTATCCGACGGCATTTGGGATAACCTTTACCCCCCAGGTAAGTGGCATTAGTCTAGGGGTTCTTGGCTTACTGGCCATGGGCTATGTGCTGCTCAATTTTTTCATGCCAGCTTTGGGGGAATATCAACAACTCAAGCAGGATGAACAAGCGAAGCAGGCCCAGGTTGATCAGCAATCCCCGGAAGTGTTGATGCGCCTTTTGGCCAATGCGGAGGTGCAGTTACAAGAAGCGCAGCAAAGAAAGGCAACAGTGCTAGAACTCTATGCCAATAGCGAAGATTTGAACACAATCTTGTATAACTTCAACACTTTATTTGTCAATAGGGACATGAGGTTATTGAGTTTTTTGCCCCAGGGAGAGCCGGTGGTAATTGCTGATGATAGCCTGGGGGCAAACGTTAATAATCGGCTAAAGCGGCAAACCTACACCATTTCCATGGCCGGTGGCTTTAGCCAAACTTTAGCTTTAATTAGGGACATTGAAAGGCTACAGCCGCTGATTTTAATGAAAAATTTGCGGACTAGCTTGGTCAACCCAGAATTTCCAGTCAATGTGGTTAGGGATGGGGACACTGTGCAAGTACAGACCGATGCGTCGGATACTCTGACTACAGATTTAACTTTGGAGGTGTTTATGCCATTAACCCCTGAGGAGATTGCCGCCCTGACTCCCCCGCCGCCGCCACCGGGCCAGGAGGGACAACCCCCAGCGGAAGGAGAAACGCCTCCGGCTCCCTAGTAGGCGATTTTACTGATAAATTATCGCTAACGGTCTTACGGTTTTTGAATAATTATTCAATAATTGATTTTAATTGGTGTGTGAGGAGCAATTCTGTGAAAAATTTTCGGTTTTGGTTAACGACGGAAATGGTAGCCTGCTGTTTACTGGCTATGGCCCCTGCCCAGGCGGAAACTCTGCCCCAGTCGGACACATTTGGCGCAAATCTAGAAACGGCGATCGCCAGTGACTTGAGTCGAGATTGGCTAAAATTTGACAAAATTCTGGAGCAATCCCTCAAGCAAAAAGAGGATATTGATTCTTGGTCACCATCATTGGAGTTGACCCAGACCAAATCTCTTGTCAAGCCAGAGCAAAAGTTAACGAATATTGAGCTGCTAATACAGGAATTGGAAGCTCTATCCGATCCTTTAGCCTTGAACTTTCCAGAACCTAACCAGACCAGTGTTGCTCAAATGGCTCCCTCCAGCCGTCCTATGCCCCCCCTCCAGCGGGCAGTGGACAAGTCATGTTTCCCAACCCGGAAATTATTATTCAACAACAGGGTGGTGCTCCCCAGGGAGGAGCGAGGGTAGGTAATCCCAATATTTTGTCCCCCGCTGTGCCAGTGGCTCCCGTCCGTTCCAGGGCAGTGCCACCACCGGTGGGGGATTTGGCTATTTCCAATATCAACGCTTCCTTCGACATGATTGATCTTGGTCAAAGGGGCCAGGTTAACGTGCCAAGTTTAGTGCTAAGGGAAGCCCCCGCCAGGGAAGTGCTGGCAGTGTTGACTCGTTATGCCGGCATGAACTTGATTTTCACTGATAATCAAAGCAATGAAGGGACTCCCACTCCCGGCACTCCTCCCGGTGGACAGGATGCTCCCCCGCCCAATCAGTCAACTATCACCTTAGATATTCAAAATGAGAGCGTTCAGGATGTCTTTAACTATGTTCTGATGGCATCGGGGCTAAAGGCCAGTCGTCGGGGTAATACCATTTTCGCGGGTGCTAGTCTACTGCCTTCTGCCCGGAATATTATCACCCGCACCATCCGATTGAACCAGGCTAGCGCTGAATCCGTAGCTAGTACTTTAGCTTCCCAAGGGGCTGAAGTAAATATTCTCTTTGAAGGCCAAGAAGATGTTCAACTCGCGGAGAACGCTCCACCAAGAGTAATCAAACAGCCCCCCACCCTAGTCCCTTTAACTGTTCAAAAACCAGCCAACGATTCTTCAGTTTTAATTCTGGAAGGATTAGTAGTTAGTACAGACCCCCGTTTAAATACAGTAACTTTGGTGGGTGAACCCCGTAATGTGGAATTGGCTAGCTCCATGATCACGCAGATGGATGCTCGCCGTCGTCAAGTAGCAGTTAACGTCAAGATTATTGACATCAACCTTAATAATATTCAGGATTATGACAGTAGCTTTTCCTTTGGTATAGGGGATAGTTTCTTTGTTCAAGACAGCGGTAGGGGGATAATGCGTTTTGGTGATACTGCTCCGGTTCAGGAAATTGACATTAACAATCCGTTAGGGCGAGTTACTAATCCCCCTGCCATCGTCAATCCATTTTTTAATGGTCCCGGTGAAGATGTTTTCTTTGACCTTAGTAGACTAACCAATATTGAAACTCCCCTTGGTACAGGGACAATTCCCCTTAATTTCTTCACATCAGGATCGGGAGCTATTTCCAATAATCCACTATTCACTGGGGTTACCGACTTTCCAATTGCGGAGGTTGATCAAGATGGCATTTTAACAGTTACTTATCCCGAGTTTGGTCTGCCATCTTTCTATCAGTATCCGAAGAAATTCCAGGCACAAATTGATGCCCAGATACGCAGTGGTAATGCCAAGATCCTCACTGATCCAACTCTGATTGTTCAGGAAGGGGAAGCGGCCCAAGTTAAACTAACGGAATCCGTCATTGCTAGTGTCGATACCCAGGTTGATACCCAAGGAAACACCGCCGTCAGGACCATTACGCCAGTTTTGGAAGATGTTGGGCTAACGCTAAATGTCATCGTTGACCGAATTGATGACAATGGCTTTATTACGTTGCGGGTTAATCCAATAGTTGCATCTCCGGCTGGCACAGAAAGATTTGATAGTGGTGCTGGCGCCATCAACGAAATCACACTAATAAACAAAAGGGAACTTACTTCCGGTGTAGTTCGGCTGAGGGATGATCAGACATTCATTCTATCTGGCATTATTTCGGAACTTCAACGTTCTACCACAAGTAAAGTTCCAATTCTGGGAGATTTACCGGTGATTGGGGCATTGTTTCGGCAGTCCACAGACACCACGGACCGTTCGGAGGTTATTATTCTCATGACTCCCAAAATTATTCATGACAGTACGGAAGCTCAATTTGGTTTCCGCTATAATCCCGATGCGGCGACAGCGGAATTTTTGCGACAGAAAGGATTCCCGGTTCAAGCTCAACCGTAATCAATCCCCCAGTCCCCCCTTATTAAGGGGGGACTGGGGGATATACATCAACGGGAGACTAAGGTGTTGACCAGCCGTTCCAGAATGTTAACTCGATAATAGAGTTTGCAAATCTGGGATAGCTGGTTTTCTTTTGCTTGATGATTTTTGAAAACAATAATGTTGCCGTAAACACTTTCGGGGGGGAAAAGTTTATCCAACTCGGATATTTCCAGTTGATTAAGATCAAAAATTATTTCTTGGCAGTTTGGAGCGAAATCCAACAAAATTCCTTGGCCGTAACCCAGAGTTTTTAACAATTTCAGAATATTTAATGTATTTTGAAAAAATTCTGGAGCCCAGCCTTTTTGATTTTGCCCACGGTTTACTCCACCGCCGTACTCAAACATCACCACAGCGGGTAGAAGCTTTTCTTCTATATTTTCTAGCTGTTTAATTACAGCCCATTCCCAACCTTCAATATCTAATTTAAGACAAGTTATTTGCTTAATTTGTTGTTGATCTATTAATGTTTGCAGGGTGATAGTTTTTACCTGACGAGCCTGCCCAGAAGCACCAAACCATTGGGGGGAAAGGGAACTGAAATTACTGTTAAAAATTCCAGCAAATTTGCCTACATAAAGAGTTTGTTCCCCATTTTGATCGGACAAACAAACTGGCAAGAGAGTTAACTTGGGATGTTCTGCTAACTTTTTTAACGCCTTCACTGGTAAAGGCTCGATCGCCAAACTGGTGAAATTCAACTCAGCAAAAATCTGACAATAGAAGGCAAAGGTTCCTACCCCGACATCAATGCAAACTCCCTGGCGCTGGGGATCAACTTCCGGTAAAAGTTGGGTTAATAGGGCTTGGCAACAGGGTTCAACACGCATAAGTGGGGTTTAAAAGTTATTAATCAGGACGTAAAAAGAGGGCATTGAGATAGCGAACATGGCCATCGGCAGCGACCACTTGATCCAAGTTGCCAGCATAGCGTAGTCCGAGATTGTCCAACAGTGGGAAAATATCTCGAAATTGGCATTGTCCCTCATACAGGCCATCTAGGGAAATTTCTAAAATACAGGCCTTGGCTTGACCCAAAGTTTTTTTTCCGCCCTGAATTACTCGGTCTTCATAACCCTGTACATCGATTTTTACCAATAATTCCGGCAGTAATTTTCTTTCAAATTGTGCCATTTCCCTATCAAGGGTTGATTGGTGGACGATAATTTTTTCCTGCTCCCGCACCATAGGATACAAACTTTCGCAAAGCGCCGTGGTTGGCAAGAGGGATGAAGAAGCGGTAAACAGCACATGGCTATTAATTTCCAACTCATTCACCCGATCACCGAGGGCCAAATTGAAAGTACGAACCCGGCTTTGCTGGCGATCGCCCCATTGCTGGAGTTGTTGGTAGGGGAGGGGCAAAGGTTCAAAAGCAAAAATTTGGGCTTGGGGAAAATAACGGCGCATTTTCTCGGCAAATTGTCCCTTGTTGGCCCCAATGTCGATAATAGTTTGGATATCTAACTGCCTGATTCCCAACAGTCGACTGTCCCAACTCGGGGTCAGTAAATTGCCCACCAAGTTAAAAAAATTATCACTACAACGGCGAAAAAAAGGACTACTCAGTAGCGTATTGGCTCTGGGGTTGTTATTTGGCATTACCCTGGAAAAGTTGAAATAAAAGACAAAATAGATGGTTTGGACATTACTGCATAGTCGGCTCCATCAATGCTTGCAAAAGCGATTTTCCGAATTAAAAGCAAGTCGCATCCTCGTAGCTGTATCGGGGGGACAAGACTCACTCTGTTTACTGCATATCCTTAACGATTTAACCAAGCAATGGCAGTGGCATTTGGCTGTAGCCCACTGTGACCACCATTGGCCCACCGATGAAGGTATTGCGGATCACGTAAAGCGCCTAGCCCAAGGTTATAAATTAACCTATTTCCAACGGGATGCCCAAGATTTACCCCAAACGGAAGCGGCGGCCCGCCATTGGCGTTACCAGGCCCTAACGGCGATCGCCAAAGCAGAAAATTTTCCAGTGGTAATGACGGGGCATACCCAGAGCGATCGGGCAGAAACACTACTTTTTAATCTAGTGCGGGGTAGTGGCAGTGACGGTTTGCAGTCTCTAGATTGGGTTAGGAATTTAGATGTGTGTAAAACAGATAACCCAAAGATTAAGTTAATTCGACCTCTCTTGGAAATTAGTCGTCAAGAAACGGGGGATTTTTGCCAGGAACAAAAGTTACCAGTGTGGGAAGATATGCTTAATAACAAATTAACCTATAGTCGTAATCGTATTCGGCAAGAATTGATTCCTTACTTGCAAAAAAACTTCAATCACCAAGTGGAAAAAAACTTAGCCCAAACTGTGGAATTATTAACAGCAGAAGTAACTTATTTAGAACAAATTAGTGAAGAAATTTATCAAACCCTTGTCCAATCGGATCAAAAAAGCCTAGACCGTCGTCTGCTCAGTCAACAACCGTTAGCTTTGCAACGGCGCATTATTCGCCAGTTTTTACAATCTTGTCAATCTAGTGCAGTGAATTTTGAGCAGATCGAACAGATTGTGAATTTAATTAATGCCCCTAACCGTTCCCAAACTTCCTCTCTACCAAAGCAAGGAATAGTGAGGGTGGAAGGGGATTTTTTAAGGTATCTAAACTATTGATTAATTGATTAATCCACCCTAGAGTCTGTCTTTCAAAAGCCCATGGCCTTAGCAACCACATCTAAATCTGGTTTTAACCCAGCCTTAACTTCATTGCCGCTGTTATTGACCGCACAATCTGGATCTTTCAAACCGTTGCCAGTGAGCACACAAACCACCGTGGCTCCGGCGGGGACTTCATCTTTCCGTTTCAACAAACCGGCCACGGAAGCAGCACTGGCGGGTTCACAAAAGACCCCTTCTTCAGCGGCTAGGATGCGATAGGCTTCTAAGATTTCGGCGTCGGTGACGGGGTGAAATTCCCCATTACTGGCTTTGGAGGCGGCCCAGGCTTTTTCCCAGTTAGCAGGATTGCCAATGCGAATGGCGGTGGCCAGGGTTTCAGGGTGACTGATAGGGTGACCTTCAATAAAGGGGGCGGAACGGGCGGCTTGGAAGCCCATCATACGGGGGAGGCGATCGCCTTTGCCCAATTCTTTGTATTGACAGAAACCCATCCAGTAAGCAGTGATGTTACCCGCATTGCCCACGGGGATACAAAGCCAATCGGGGGCTTGGCCGAGGACATCGACAATTTCAAAAGCGGCAGTTTTTTGACCCTCCAAGCGGTAGGGATTAACGGAATTCACCAGGGTAACGGGGTAATGTTCCGACAATTTACGTACTGTAGTCAAAGCATCATCAAAATTGCCGTCAATGGCAATTACTTCCGCCCCGTAAATTAAAGCCTGACCTAGTTTTCCTAGGGCAACATAGCCATCGGGAATAATTACAAAAGCCCGCAACCCAGCCCTTCTGGCATAGGCCGCCGCCGCCGCTGAGGTGTTGCCCGTGCTAGCACAAATTACTGCTTTGGCCCCTGCTTCTTTGGCCTTGGAAATGGCCATGGTCATGCCCCGGTCTTTGAAACTGCCAGTGGGGTTCAGACCGTCGTACTTGACAAATACCCGCACGTCCTTGCCAATGCGTTTGGCGATCGCCGGGGCAGGAATGAGAGGAGTATTGCCCTCCAACAGGGTCACCACCGGAGTTTGGTCGGACACCGGCAAATAGGGACGATAGGTTTCAATCAATCCACGCCAACGACAGGCCGAACTCTGGGGACAGGCGGGGGTAGCACTGGGCAACACTGTCGAATTTGGGGCGGATGGAGGCATAGTGAAAGAATGACAAAAAATCATGGGGGGCAATGGCCCAAGGTTCCATTCTACAAAACAGCGGGCACTGAAATATCGATCACCTCAGAATTGGATTATTGCCCAAACGATTAATAAACATAGATTAAACGTATAGTCCAGGCCTTGGTCTGTCCTGGTTGGGATCCTATAATCAGGAAAATTGGCAAAATGCCCCCAGGCGATCGCCCACAAGTCCGGTAAGCTTGACCCAGGTATAACCCTTTCTGGTGCAACACCGCTGGAACACCCCCCTGACCACCATTAGCCGTGAGGAGACCATTGGCCCTGTGTTTGTTTTAACCGGTTACGAATATTTTCTTGGCTTTCTCTTTATTTGTTCCCTGGTGCCAGTGTTGGCCCTAACTGCATCCAAACTCCTTCGACCCAGGAGTGGTGGCCCGGAGCGGCAAACCACCTACGAATCCGGCATGGAACCCATTGGGGGAGCCTGGATTCAATTCAACATCCGCTACTACATGTTCGCCCTGGTGTTTGTGGTCTTCGATGTGGAGACGGTGTTTCTTTATCCCTGGGCCGTTGCTTTTAATCAATTGGGCCTGTTAGCCTTTGTAGAAGCATTGATCTTCATTGCCATTTTGGTGGTTGCCCTGGTCTACGCTTGGCGCAAAGGGGCTCTGGAGTGGTCCTAAAAGTTTAGTAGTTGCCACCAATCCATCGTCCTTGCCTCGCCTGACCGCCCTATTGTCTTCTCCCATTTCCTATGAGTCCCAACCCTGCTAACCTCACTGACCTGGAACGGGTCGCCACGGCCAAGATTCTTAACCCTGCTAGCCGTAGTCAGGTCACCCAAGACCTCTCGGAAAATGTCATTTTGACCACGGTGGATGATCTCTATAATTGGGCCAAACTCTCTAGTCTCTGGCCTTTGTTGTATGGCACTGCCTGTTGCTTCATTGAATTTGCGGCCCTGATCGGTTCCCGCTTCGATTTTGATCGCTTTGGTTTGGTGCCCCGTTCTAGCCCCCGGCAAGCGGACTTGATCATTACTGCCGGGACCATCACCATGAAAATGGCCCCCGCCCTGGTGCGTCTCTATGAAGAGATGCCAGAACCAAAATACGTCATTGCCATGGGGGCCTGCACCATTACCGGCGGCATGTTTAGCAGTGATTCCACCACAGCGGTGCGGGGGGTAGATAAGCTAATTCCCGTAGATGTATATATTCCCGGCTGCCCTCCCCGCCCAGAGGCCATTTTTGATGCGATTATTAAACTGCGTAAAAAGGTGGCCAATGAATCTATCCAAGAACGGGCCATCACCCAGCAAACCCATCGTTACTACAGCACTTCCCACCAAATGAAGATGGTGGCACCGATTTTGGACGGCAAGTATTTACAACAGGGTACCCGTTCCGCTCCCCCCCGGGAGTTGCAGGAGGCCATGGGAATGCCTGTGCCCCCCGCTTTGACCACCTCTCAACAAAAGGAGCAATTAAACCGTGGCTGAGGAAGTGAACTCCCCCAATGAAGCTGTTAATCCCCAAGAGGAGACGGCGATCGCCCCAGTGGGGCCTGTATCCACCTGGTTGACCACCAATGGTTTTGAGCACCAGAGCTTAACGGCGGATCACCTGGGGGTGGAAATGGTGCAAGTGGAAGCGGATTTGCTTCTGCCCCTTTGTACGGCTTTGTATGCCTATGGGTTTAACTATTTGCAGTGCCAGGGAGCCTACGATGAAGGGCCGGGTAAATCCTTGGTGAGTTTTTACCATCTGGTGAAGTTGGCTGAAGATACCCGTAACCCGGAAGAGGTACGGCTGAAAGTATTTTTACCCAGGGAAAATCCCGTCGTGCCTTCTGTGTACTGGATTTGGAAGGCGGCGGACTGGCAAGAACGGGAATGCTACGACATGTTCGGCATTGTCTATGAAGGTCACCCCAATTTAAAACGGATTTTAATGCCGGAGGATTGGGTAGGCTGGCCCCTACGCAAGGATTATATTTCCCCCGACTTTTACGAACTCCAGGATGCTTATTAAGCAATCCCATTTAGCTCTCCCGACGGGAAGCCCAAGCTGTAATCTTTGATTCAGCGTGGGTGCGTCACGAAAGTAACAAAAAAATAATTTGTTGTTATCTTTACTCCCTCTAGCCATTGGCTACAAACCTAGGGGGATTTTTGCATTGATCTGAAACTACCTCGGCGATCGCCAGCCAATTTTTTGTGTTTGCCTCTGGTCAACTTGATGCTGTTATCGGTTCTGTGTATTTTGAAACCAGGAGATGCGGTGATTTCAACCATTGTTTGGCAGAATTGAAGGACGGAGCCGACTGGTTGAAGGTCATCAATATTAGGAAAAAATGTTTATGGGCAATAGTCCCCAGGATTCGGAGTTTACTGAACGTTTAAGGCAGGAAGTCCCCTTTTTTGAAGGATTTGGGCAGGAAATATTGCAACAAGCCATTGTCCATGTTTCCATTCGCAGTCACCCGGCAAACCAAGTTATTCTCCTCGAGCATGACTGGGGCGGCTCGGTATATTTCATCATGGATGGCTGGGTTAAAATCCGTACCCATAATGTGGATGGTAGGGAGGTAACCCTCAACATTGTCGGCCGGGGAGAGATTGTGGGGGAAATGGCGGCGATCGAAGAAGCGCCCCGTTCCACTGATGTCATTACCCTCACCCCGGCGGAAGTATGCAGTGTGCCGGCATTGGAGTTTTACAATTTTCTCAAAACAGAACCCATGGCGGGCATTCGTTTAGCTCAGATTATTGCCCGTCGTTTGCGGCAACTTAACCGTCGTTTGCGGCTGAGGGAGGCGGAAAGTTTAACCAGGGTGGCGGATACCCTTCTATTTTTGGCGGAAGGTCGAGGGAGGGATACGGACAAAGGGGTAATTATTCCCAATTTACCTCACCGAGAATTGAGTAGTATTAGTGGGTTAGCAAGGGAAACGGTGACCCGTTGCCTAACCAAGCTGGAAAAACGCGGCTTAATCCATCGAGAGCAGGATTTTATTAGTGTCGCCAATCTCAATGATTTGGAGGATCTAATTTCTTGAGCAGAGGAAATTTAGCTCCGGTGACATTACTGATCGTCGAAACAGATTATGTCACACTGGGTGGGTTGGGCTTGTTGCTGTAAAACCCCGTATTGAGTGGGCCCAAAGTTATACTGAAAAACTTTTTCCATGGCTTTTCCTGCTGATCGATCGCCAAATACTGAGATTAACAAGGTTGTGAATGACTCCGGAGAAGTGGCGGAAACCGTAGACAAAGATAACTGGGTTGATGCGGGGGACAGGGAGATGGAGGCGGTAACTACCCCCCAAGAATTACCCCTGAGCCGCCAACAGCCAGTGTTGAAATCGCCGGCAACCCTTGCCATGGTGGAAAGTGCTTTTCTGGCCAGCATGGTCAGCATTATTTGGCTGATTAATTATTATTTTCCCATTGGCCCCCTGTTACGGATTCTGTTTCCCCTCCCCCTGGCATTAGTTTATCTGCGTTGGCGATCGCCGGCGGCCATTAAGGGCATGATTGCGGCGGGATTATTGCTTTCGGTGTTGATGGGCCCCACCCGGAGTGTGGTCTTTGTCATTCCCTATGGGCTGATGAGTTTGCAGTTGGGATTCTGCTGGGTGAGGAATGCATCCTGGGGCTTTTCCATTTTTACCGGCGCACTCATTGGCACCTTCGGCTTCTTCTTCCGCTTTTGGCTATTTTCCTTTTTGCTGGGGGAAAATCTTTGGCAGTACGTCATGGGACAGATCACCAACCTAGTTGATTGGCTATTTTTGCAGTTCAATATTTTGGCCCAACCAGACGTGTTGTTGGTACAAATCTTAGCGGTGGCGATGGTTTTCCTCAACAGTCTGATTTATATGGTGGCAGTGCATTTAACCGCTCTCTTAATTTTGGATCGTCTGGGTAATCCCATTCCCCGCCCGCCCCAATGGTTAAAGGTGATTTTGGATTATGATTATTAGCCCACAATGATTTTAAACATCCACAAAACATTCACAAAAAGTGTCCGTGGGAACAGGTTAAGCCCCAGACAAGACAGTAAACTAAGACCATGGAAGTCCGCCTAACCTTTGCAGTGTAGTCTTTTGGAGAGTCGGTTTTTATGTCAGACCTGAACCGTGGCATCATGAAGTTCGATGGGGCCGATAAGCCCTTCCTCGTCGCTGTTTCGGCAATGTTGATTCTTGGGGGCATTGGCGCCCTAATTATCTGGGCCCTAAGGGTAGCCTATGCCGTGGGCTAAGGGCCATCCCGTCCACCACAGCAAAATTTAATGACCCAATCCCTTTCCGCCGAAAAACTTCACTTCACCACCAAGCTGGCCTACGGAGCAGGGGATTTTGGCCCAGCCATTACGGCCAACATTTTGGTGTTTTACCTGCTGTTTTTCCTCACGGATGTGGCGGGAGTGCCGGCGGCCCTGGCGGGTAGTGTGCTGATGATTGGCAAAATTTTTGATGCCATCAATGACCCAATTATTGGCTTGTTGAGTGACCGTACCCGCAGTCGTTGGGGGCGACGTTTACCTTGGATGTTGGCGGGGATGATTCCCTTTGCCCTATTGAATTCTGCCCAGTGGTTAATTCCAGATTTCAGCGACGATCGCCTGACTAATCAATGGGGTTTGTTTGCCTACTACGTGGCGATCGCCATGGCATTTAATCTGTGTTACACCACGGTTAATTTGCCTTACACTGCCCTAACACCGGAATTGACCCAAAACTATAACGAGCGCACCAGATTAAATAGTTTTCGGTTTTTCTTTTCCATTGGTGGCAGTATTCTCTCTCTAATTCTTTACATTCTCATCGCCGCTGGTTTACCTGATCGCCCCCAGGCGCAATTTGCCCAGTTGGGGGTGATGGTTTCCGTGCTTTCCCTCTCTGCTTTACTTTGGAGTGCTTTAAGACTGCAAGAAAAGGGCAAAGACCCCATTCTTTCCCCGGGCCTGCGTCGGCGTTTAGCGCCCCTATTAATGACTGCTGGCATGACTTTAATTGCCTTGGCGATCGCCAGAAGCCTTAACTTACTGGGGGGAAGCGGCTTTGACTATATCAGCTTTTTTCTGATTCTACTGGGACTAATCTGGGGGGGATTTGGTTTTACCCTGCGGGACAGCGCCGTAGAAGAACATCTACAAAAGATTGAAAATTCCCCTAACCCTGAAGCTACAGAAAGTTTACCCCTGCTGAAACAACTCAAAATTGCTTTCAGTAACCGGGCTTTTCTATTCGTCATTGGTATTTATCTCTGTTCCTGGTTGGCAGTACAACTCACCGCATCAATTCTGGTTTATTTTGTTGTCAGTTGGATGGGCTTAAGCGAGCAACAATCCGGCACGATCGCCCTGGCCGTCCAGGGTACAGCCCTGGTGATGCTATTTATCTGGCAGGCCCTGGCCCAGTTTTTAGATAAAAAAGTTATTTACTTCCTCGGCTCCATGGTGTGGATGGGAGCAGAAGTGGGTCTCTGGTTAGTGCAACCGGGACAGGTCGCTTTACTGTACACCCTAGCTATTTTTGCTGGGGTGGGGGTATCTGTTGCCTACCTCATTCCCTGGTCCATGATTCCAGATGTGGTGGATTTGGACGAATTAAACACTGGCAAACGGCGGGAGGGAGTTTTCTACGCTTTTATGGTGCTACTGCAGAAAGTTGGTTTAGCCCTTGGCCTATTTTTAGTGGGGCTAACTCTAGAAGCGTCCGGTTTCATTGCCCGTATTCCCGGGGAACCCATTCCCATCCAACCTGATAGTGCTCTCTGGGCCATTCGTTTTGCTGTCGCCCCCTTGCCAGCTTTCTTTCTACTGGGGGGACTGGTGTTAGCTATCTTTTATCCCATTACCAGGGCTGTCCACAGCGACATTCGTCAACAATTACAAGCTCGCCATCAAAAGACACTCTAACCCAGTCTCCATGGTCATTTGCCATATGGTCTTGAAGCATAAGCCACCAAAAAGTTTGTCGCAGGTGCCCATTTTTGGCCAAAATGGCCATATTTTGCTGGCCGTGATATTACACGACAGTGGGGCAATTCCTCCGGGAAAGTTGGTCAAGTTAATCAAAGAAAAACCTATGGTTATGGTACGAACAAGGTTTCGCTGACTCCCATTACCGTAAAGCCGGCCCAATTGACTGGTCTGGGATATTTTTGCCGGACTGTCACCATGGCGTCCCTAAGGGCGGTGGCACTGTTTTCTCCCTTGGCTAGGTTTTGGTAAAAATTGGTCATCAACAGAGCTGTGGGTTCGTCGGGCACGGACCAGAGGGAAACCAGTACACTTTTAGCTCCTGCCGTTAACCAAGCCCGGGATAGCCCTAACACCCCATCCCCGGTAATTTTTCCCCGTCCCGTGTCACAGGCGCTCAACACTACTAATTTTGCCTGTATGTCGAGTTGCACAATGTCATTGGCGGTCCATAAGCCGTTATTTTCTCCCTCCGGTGTTAAGGCGATCGCCCCTGGCAGACCTCCCTGGCGAAAATTGTCCAGCAATCCATGGGTGGCAAGGTGGATGACCCTAGCTTCGGGCACCTGGGGCATAATCGCAGTTAGGGTAGCTTCTTTACCCAGCCAGGGTTTAGTTTGCAATAGTTGCCCGATCGCCACTGCTTCCGCTTCTGCGTGGGGGAGGTTGCCCAGGCCATAGGGGGATTGTTGCAGACTATCCGCCAGGATGGGGTTACCGACAATGAGGTCAGAGTTGCGCCCTTTACTGTTCGGAGAATCACCTTGACCAGGAACTTTTGTTTCCAACTGTTGGGTGAGGGCCAAAACCTGCAATGAAGGCATAGTGCGGGGAATATGACGGTCTATTAAAGCTTCGCCTCTGTCATTGGTTAAGGCGGGAAAGGGCACGGAAAAGAGAGGGCCTTGGGGAATAAAAATGACCGCTTGGTTGGGATCTTGGGGAAGAAGCTCCGCAATGGGTTCGATCAAAATTTGCTCCAATTGCCAGAGGGGATTATGGGGGGTTGGATTAGCTAATAGTGCTTGGGGTCGTTGACCGGCGATCGCCCTTTGGGCCAAGGTGACAGTTTGGCCGATATTTACTTGGGGCAATGGCTCTAGACCCCCTAGATCTGTCTGGCGAAATTGAATTTTGCCGTCTGGTTGGATGACCCAAATATAAAGTTGATTAACTTCATCAATCAGGGAATACTGTACCACCGTGGTCTGTTCCCGCTGAACCGTGGCCCGTATGGTTTCTAAGTCAGGGGATTCTAGGTTAATCCGCCGATCCTGGGGGTCTAGTTGCTGGGCTAATAATTCCGCAAAGGCCCGAGCCCGGCCTCGTTCCGCAATTTCCAGGGCCCGTTCGACTCGGTTTTGCTTAATCAGTACTAATTGCAATAGGCGATAGACAGAGGCTTGGGTATCAAAAAAGGAAACTTTGAGTTGATCTTCCTTCAACTTGTCCCGGATCGATTCCGATAGGGCCAAACTTGTCCTCAATGGTGCTTCTGCCTCGGCATATTTCTTCTGCAATATTAACGTCAGACCAATTTCCCCCAAAGCTTGGGCTTGGCCATGGATTTCTTCAATCTCCTCCGAAATGGCTAAACGTCGTTGGAAGTTGGCGATCGCCTGGTCATAGCGTTTTTGTTGGAGGTAAACATGGCCAATGTTACTGAGGGCGGCCCCTTCGTTATAACGATTACCCATGGCCCGATAAACTTCTAGGCTTTGGTGAAAATAGTCCAGGGCTTGGGAAGGTTGATTTTGGGTAAGGTAAATCTGCCCCAACCCCGATAGAGCATTGGCAAAGGTATTGCCCCGGGATTGTAACTTTTGGGCTAAATCTAAGGATTTTTCGTAATAGGCGATCGCCTCTTGCGGTTGTTCCAAGGTGTAATAATCGGTGCCCAAAGCGTTGTAGAGGGTTGCCATTACTTCCCAATCTTCCAGTTCCTCGGCAATGGTCAAACTATCCCGGTGAAATTGTTGAGCTTGGGCATAGTCCCCCACGTAATAATAGGCATCCCCCAGCCCAGCCAGGGATAACTGCTCCGTTTTCCGTTGTTCAGTGGCCCGGGCTAATTCCAGACTTTTTTGATAGTAATGAATGGCTTGGCCATAATCATTGAGCCAGTAGGCCGCAAAACCCAAAAGTTGCAGACTTTCGGCGGCCCCTTCCGTTTCCCCTAACTGCTGGCGCAGACCATATTCCCTTTGCCAAATTTCCAATGCTGGCCGGTAATTTTCTTGGCGAATATGGATTAAACCCACACTGGCAAGGGCTAACCGTTGTAGTGAGGGATCTTGAAGAATTTCTGCCACTGCCAAAGCCAGTTGGTAATGGTGCAGAGCTTGGGCATAATTTCCCAGACCATTGTGTACTTCCCCTAAACGGTGATGGCTAAACCACTGCCGCAGGTAGTCCCCGCTCGCTTCGGCCAGGGTTAAACTTTTTTCCGCCGCAGAGATAATCAAGTCCTGGCGTCCAGCGTAGGCAGGAGCATAGAAATAGGCATCCGCAAGGTAGCCCCATAGCGTTCCCTGTCTTTGTACATCGGCAAATTCTTCGGCGATCAGTAAGCTTTTTTGGTAATTGCTGATCGCTTGGTCATATTCCCCCAACCAATAGTAAGCAAAGCCTAATTCATAGAGACAGTCTCCCATGCCCCGGCGATCGCCATTTTGTTCAAATATTGCCAGGGCCTTCTGCCACAATTCGATGGCGGCGGGAAGTTGTTCTTGGTTGAATTGTTCTACACCAGCTTTGTATAGAGTGCGGGCATCGCTGTTGGGCATGGTTTGACTGGCCGTGGGGCCCATCCATAGGCCGCTCCACAGCAGACCAATGGCGATCAACCTTTGCCAGAACCTAGAGGTTTTGCTTCCCATAGCCCCAGTGTAATTGCCCCAGAGGAGACTGTTATTCCGACGGTGGGGACGATGGTGCCTGGAGGGTGGTTTTGCTGACCATGCGGGTCTTTTTCCGATCGCCTTCGGACAAATCTTCCCCGGATTGTAGCCTAGTGGCATTGGTTTGCAGGACGGTGGCCCCGTTTTTATCCCCCATTTGCAGAGCAGTTTTGGCGGCGGTTTGGAGCATGGTGGCGGCCCCTTGGCGATCGCCGGCTTTGAGCTTAGTTTCAGCGATTTGGGTCTGACGATATTTAGCCAAGGTGAGAATCGATTCCTGTACCTGGGCGTCGGTGCTTGGTTGATACTGGCTTTGCACCTGAATGGTCAAGGGCAATGGGTCGGAAAGCAAATTAGTTTGGCCGGAAGCGGGGTCATCGTAACGAATTTTCACCTGCCCGATAACGTGTGGCCCTGGTGGTAATTGGTCTAGGTAAAGGTTAATCAGTAAAATTCTTTCCTGGTCGGTCATCAAATCCCCTAAACGAACCTCACAGTTTTGTCCTTGGCTTTGCACGGCTAAATCCATCGTTTCCGGTGACACTTGGGCCACGGGTTTAACATTGGCCAGATGGGCTTGGGGGGTTAATTCCAGCAAGAGGTGGGCATTGGTTAGTCCCACACTGCTCATGCGTTGAAACAGTTGCCGAAAAGTATGTAGCGCTTCGTTGGGATTTTCGATATAGCTCAAACTGCCCTGGGCCGAGGAGGCGATCGCCTCCAACACGTCCTGATTCCAGTGATCCCCAAAACCAAGGGTGTGCACAGTGAGGTGATAGTCCGACGCAACAGTGCCCAGTTTCAAACAACGGTCATTGTCCCCGTGTTCATTTTCCCCATCGGTGAGCAAAAAAATGTGGGAAACCCGGTCTTCCTTACCTTTAGCCGCTTCCTGAATGCCTAGTTTCAGCCCTTCATCAATGGCAGTGCCCCCTTCCGCTTTCAACCTTTCAATGCCCTTGGCGATCGCCGCTCCGTTGCGTACCTGCTGATTTTCAATGACAATTTTGGCCCGGTGGTCGAAGGCAATGACCGCAAGACGATCCTCTTCCCCCAGGCGATCGATTAATCCCAGGGCCGCACTTTTTACCGTTTCCAGGGGCTGACCATCCATGGAACCACTGTGGTCTAAGACTAAACAGAGATTTAACGGTAAACGGCGATCGGCCTCGTCCGCTTTGGCCGCCACTGCTACCCGCAACTGCCGCTGACTGGTGGGAGCCCCAGCATCTAAATTTTGGTCACTTAACAGCAAGGAAAGATCGATACGCATGGGGAGCAACTCAAACTTTTTCCTTTAGCTTACTGCAAGATTTTTGCCCCTGGGATGTTCTCCTGATCGGTAAACTGTCAAGCTAATCATCCATTTGCCAGGGTTCCCGCAGGTTATTGGCATCAAAAATTTTCTTCGGCCGTAGCACCAACACCACTTTGGCTAAAATTTCCCTTTCCGGCTCCGTTTCACACCATTGAATTGCCAGCGTTTCCCCCTGGCTGAACAGAAAATAACTGCCATCATTCCAGCTTGTTTGGCTGCGATCCACCACCACTAAAACCTGTTCGTCCTTACGGGCCAAGGATTCTGACACCTCCCCCGCTTGGCAGAAAATCGCCACCGGATCCACCGCTGTTAAAATTGCTTGCCACTGGGGCACCGGCACCACCGCCCCATTGCCTTGGTAATTAACTAAACCAAAGGGTTCCACTTGCTCTAGGGATTGTACTGCCTGCACCGCCTGGGGCTGGAGGGGAAAAGTGCCAGCCACTGGAATGAGTCGGGCTGCTTCCTGGTCTTCTTCTAGGCGAAACACGGGCACCAGGGGCGCTTTACGGCTGGGCTGGGCGGTTAAATCGGTCAGTAATTTTTCGATCGCCTGCCGGGCGCTGGGGGAATGGGCAAATTTCAATCCTTTAACAATTAAACGGGTTCTTTCTGGTAAGTTCTTTTTTTGCCGGGCCAATTTCCAACACTGATAGGCCAATGCGTCCCCGGGATGGTCAGTAAAACCTTCCGGCAGTTGGGACAGGTAACCAAATTCCTGAAATGCTTTGGCCAATTCCTTTGCTTCATCGGCGGCCAAGTTTTTCTGTTGGGCCTCCACTGCGGCGATCGCCCGTTGTTGATGGTTAAGGATGCGGAGCTCGTAGAGCACATCGCTTTTGGGGCCACGAAAATAGGCCAAGACTGGTTCATCGATGCCCTGCTTAACCAGACTTTCATAGACTTGGCTGGCCACAATGACCAAATTTTGCTGCACTTTTTGGAAGCCGGACTGCTCAAAAATTTCTTCAGCACCGTAACCAGACTTCTGCAATTGCTGACATTTTTTGCCCCAATCCACCCAGGTGCCCTCTTTATGCAATAGGGAACGGATCAGTTCAGCGGCTTCGGCAGAGCTCAAAGTCGGATTGGATTCAGGGGAATGGGTCATCGTTGGCTAAAAATCTGGGCAATCGAATTAGTCTACTCTCAAATTCTATTATCTAATGCACATATTCCGGCTGAGAACAGTGCCAAGTCTGAGGAAACATAAGTTTAGGAGAATCGGTCACTTACGACAGCGTAAATTTTCTGCTTTATTTTATCCTTCATTGCATCAGATAATTGATATTCAGAAATGTATTTGCTGATTTCATGGGCACTAGAATTTATGCTATGTTCATGTTTATCTATTGATTGTTTAAGATTAAGTAGCTTTTGTAAATCTTGAGTCTCAAAAAACTGATTAATTTCAATAAAGTCTTCCAAACTTAGCTGTTGACTAGCTAATTCGATAAAACGATTTTCGATTTCTTTATAATTTTTTATAAACTTCAAACTTTCGTTTTGTATTATAGATTGCTTTAAATATTTATAGATTTCAAGATATATTTCTTGATTAATGTTGGAGCCAATTAAGTCAATAATCTCACATATCCACTCTGTAACTATGATGTTAATTGCTTTATGCCCAGTGTTAGTATCTTCAACAAAAGGAATTAGATATTTATAAATTAATTCTTTTACATCTGATATTTGTTTTATACTAGGAAGTGAACTATATCTATCAGACAATAATTGTATCTTCTCATAGCTTTGACCCAGTTCTTTCCTAAGCTGAGAACAATAGGCAAAATATTGAGAACGATCCGATGGATTTATATCAACTTCATAATTTACCGCCATACGCCAAAATCCATTGGTGGCAAGCTCAACTACATTTTTATGAATTTCTTGTCGCTCCTGATTTTGGATTCTTGTGAAATATTTTGTTTTCTTCTTATCTAACTGAATTTTATTTTGGACTTTTGATTTGATTGTATCAACTTTAATTGATTCTAAAATTTCTTCTACCCTTTCAGATATTGAAATGTATTTTTGAGCGAATTCAATAATTTTTTCTTTATCGTCATCCAGGGTTAGGATGTTATCATAGTCAATCAATAAATTTTCATATTTCTCATAACAATCAAGAGCTTTTTTAATCGATTCTGACAATTCAATCAATGATGAATCGAGAGACTGTAAAATTTTAGATTCAAAATTTCTTATTTTTGCACAAGAATTAATGGCTAAATCAATTTTATCTTGCAACAATTCATATTTAGCTTGATTGATCAGCCCTTTTAATAGCTCTTCCTTGATCAGAACTTCTTGCCCATTTATTTTTTGTTTTATGTCAATATCATCCAGAGAATGCAAAGAATAATAATCTAAAGCCTTTTTGTTTTCTAAATTTGCTCTCGCATAATCACCCTTTGCAATCAATTCTTTTACGTTTTGAATATAACCATAGATGATTTCAATAGCTGTCATATCCTCATAAGCGGAAATTAGGTTTTCACGCAACTGACTCCAGTTTACTTCTTTGGCATTATCTAGATTCAAAATTGTCTGAGAATGCATTACCTTCAAGTCGGTCTCGCAAATAATTAAAATATTGGTAGACCTAGTTAAAGCAACCCTAATTTCGTCTATTAAGTTTCTATTTTCTAAAGAGGCTACAATGTGTGAATCAGAGCACATTTTTTCAATGATTTCTCCCATTCCAAAAATTATAATAATTTCTCTTTCTAAACCCTTGATTGAATCAACAGAATATCTAACTCTCTCTAAAATTCGAATCGCATTTTCAGATAATTGAGTTCCTAAAAATAGACTAGGCTTCTCTTGCTTGGTATAATCATTGAGATCAATGATTGCAAGGTTATGATAGTTTGGTTGATCAAGCTCCTCTAATATACTATTTAAATCATCATTTTTATTAAGTATCCACTTGAAAAAAAGACCATCTTGATAATCATCGGATAAATGTTCTTGGCTACCTAAGCCTTGCGGCCTTAAATCAGAAGGTAAGTAGGCTGTATAAAGATTTTTGGTGCTTGTAATTAAATCGAAAAGCTTTGCCGGACTTCTTTTTTGTTCATTGAGAAATTTTTGATCCGGTCGAACTAGAAAAAGCTGATAGAATAAATCTTGAGTTATTCCCCAATCAAAACCACTAGGGTATAAAGTTTGGGATTCGTCCCCTGCTAACACAAACTTAAATTTTTGCTTTTCAATTATATTGTGCTGTCCTATTTTTGCTAGAAGGAAAATTTGTAGTAGAGTAAAATCCTGAACCTCATCTACAACAATTGCCGTTAGATTTCTAATTTCATCGGGTAGATATTCATGTATTTTTTCTATGGCTTTTCTTGCTTCATATTGTTCTACGAATATTTCTTCAATTTCTTCCTCATGCATATACCTAGATAATAGTTGGAATGCTTGGCGTATACAATTTAAATCATTAAAACCAGCTTGATTTCAAATTCTTTGATAATCTAATTCACCTAAAATATTTCCACTATTGGTTATTAAACCAATGCCTTTCCTTTCCCATTCTAGAGGCAAAGCCATACCCAGTAGATACCCACGGACTTCATTCCAAAGTGCTCGATCATATCCTTTCCATTTTTTAATATGCTGTCTTAATTGTGGTCTTTTATGACTTAAAAGAGATAAAAACGCATTTTTGTTATCTTGGCAGCCGTTATTAGTATGATTTGCATTTTTTCCAAGAATAAGACTTTGTATTTCCCCCAATGTTGCAACTTTTACCTGTTGTTCAATATTATGGGCACGAAAAAATCTTAGAGCATCTTCTTTCAATCCTTCTGTATAAGTTACATATAAAACTTGATTGCCATTCTCTACAATTTGACGAGTAACATAGTGAATAGCCAAGGTTTTTCCACTGCCAGGTATACCTTTGACGATCTTTATGGAAATATTATTATCAAATTTAATAGAATCTAAATCCTTCTGCTCCTCAGTTCTTGGATCAATTTCACTGATACGAGTTTCATCAAAAACATAATCTTCAATTGTTCCAAAATTTAGGGGAAGTTTAGTTTCATCATGCCCACGAATATCTCTAACAAAAATCGCCTTCTCTTCAATGTCATTGGAAAAATCTTGCATTCCCTTGACTCCAGCAGGAATCCACCATAAGTAGTAGTGACACCCTTTAATAGGAGTTCTTCTCCAAGGAAGATCGTGTCGAGTTCCCTTAACCCGTGGAGTGCGACCTTCAATGGCTAACTGCAATAAAACCCACTCAATATATTCGTTTCTATGGACAATGTCCGCTGATTGTCGACGGGCTTTGAATTCATCATGAATGTAAAGAGTATAGGTCATGGCTTTCAGGACTAAAATACCTTCATATGAGCAATTCTAGCCACGGCCTTATTTTGTGAATCAATTTTCCTATAAAACTTCACATTTTTTGACTTTTCCTAAAATTTGGAAATACTCCTTGAGGTCTTGTGTTTCAGATTGAGCTCAGACAGAAGTCGGAAATCTCTGATTTTCTTGCTATTAGGTCACTAAATTGCGATATTTTGCCAATATTGCCAGGCGGCGTAGCTGAGGGTGACAACCCCCGTTAAAATTGCCGTTTCATCTGCTTCAAAGCGGGGATGGTGCAAAGGATGATTCACCTGGCGATCGCCAAAACCGGTGCCTAGGCGAAACATAGCTCCGGGGGCGTGTTCTAGGTACAAAGCAAAATCTTCTGCCCCTAGGGATGGTTCGGGGATAATTTGTAAGGCTTCGTCTCCCCAGGCATCCCGCACGGAATTTTCTAACAATTTATTTAGCTGGGCATCGTTCTGTACTGAAGGTACTCCTCGGCGATAATTGACTTCGTACTTAGCACCATAGGTTTGACACACACTGCCTACAATACCTTCAATCCATTGGGGCAGTTGGGCGTGGGTATCGGGGTGGAGCGACCGTACTGTGCCGGCCATGCGGACTTGGTCGGCAATGACATTGGGGGCTCGGCCACCACTAATTTGCCCCAGGGAAAGCACCATGGGCCGCAGGGGATTTTGGGTACGACTAATGGCTTGTTGTAAGGCTGTGATTACTTGGGCCGCAATCCAAATGGCATCGATCGCCTCGTGGGGCCTAGCACCATGCCCCGATTCCCCTTGGATGAAAATTTCCAGATCATCCGCCGCTGCTGTTAAAGCACCGTAACGAATGCCTACCTGCTGGGCGGGAATGGACGGAAAAACATGGACCCCAAAAATATGGCTCACCCCCTTCATGGCCCCATCTTGAATCATCCAACTGGCCCCCTGGGCAATTTCCTCTGCCGGTTGAAACAAAAAGCGCACATCCCCCGGTAACTTAGCGCTCATTTGGGACAACACCATGGCCGTACCCAAACCCAAAGTGGTGTGGATATCGTGGCCACAGGCGTGCATCACTCCAGGATGGCGGGAAGCAAAGGCCAGACCCACCATTTCCTGGATGGGTAAGGCATCCATATCGGTGCGAATGGCCAACAGTCGGGTATCGATCCCCTGCCCTGGCAACTGTCCCACTACCCCAGTTTTTCCGATCGCCTCTTCGACGTGGAGACCACAGGAGGACAGCACCCCCGCCACATAGGCCGCCGTTTGATATTCTTGGCCGCTTAACTCTGGATGGGCATGGAGATGGCGACGGATTTCCACCAGCCGGGGCAGTAGCGTTTGGGCTAAATTTTTTAGCTCCGCCAGTGCAGAATCAGTATGTTGGGGGGCAGAGGATAGCAAAGTGGCAACGGGAAAATGTTAGTGGTGCCTTTTAGTGTAGAACACGGCATTGGGAGAAGTTGACCATTTTATTTACCCCACCGCCTTCGCAAGCTCAGGCACCTCCCCTAATTAGGGGAGGCTGGGAGGGGTCTTTCTCCAATGAGATAGACTCGGACAAATTCTACTGGCGCTGAGCAAATAAATGGGATTGAGCGGATCGAGCCGGGTTAGTTCAGCAAATTTAACGCTCTGGCTAATTTGCACCTGTTGCAGTTTCACTTCCCACTGTTCCTGCTTAAACCAGCCCAGGGCTAAACTCAAATGTTCTAAGCTGGCGATCGCCATCACCACCAAACCATCCTGTCCTAGGCGTTCTCCACAGGTCTGCAAAATAGGCATTAATTGCCCGCCGTTGCCACCAATGAAAATTCGGTCTGGGGTAGGTAAATCCGCTAAAACCTCCGGGGCTGGGCCGGCCATTAAAGTTACATTTTCCGCCTGGAATCGTTGGCAATTTTGTTCGATTAACCGTTGGCCCGCGCTGGTTTTTTCAATGGCAAAAACTTTTCCCTGGGGACAAAGCCGAGCGCACTCGATCGCCACTGACCCCGTACCGGCCCCAATGTCCCAAATAATGTGTTGGGGTTGCAGAGCTAAGGCGGCCAGAATTTGCACCCGAATCTGCTGTTTGGTAATCATGCCAGGGCGGTCTTTGAAGCTGGCAAAATAATGGTCTGCAATGCCAAAAATGGGTAATTGCTTGAGATCAATGGCGGTATTTTCTGGTTTTTGCTTAACTAACACCACCACGTTGAGGAAAGAAAAATCCGTTGCAGTTAATGGTGATAAAGATTGTAAATCAAAGGATTGAACACGTTCATTTTCCGCCCCTAAATTTTCACAAACCCAAGCTTGATAAGTTCTGGTTAGCCCCAAGGATAAACATAAATTGGCGATCGCCCCTGGATGATTTTGCCCGTCGGTGAGAATGGCCAACTTTTCTGTTCCTTTTTGCAACGCTTGTTTGAGCAAATCGTTGGATCGGCCGTGGGCGCTGATGATAGTTGCATCTTGCCAAGGCATTTTTAAGCAGTTAAAAGCTAATTGAATCGAACTCACATGAGGATGAAATTTTAATTGCTCCCCAGAAAATTTTTCTAGTAACAACCGTCCCAACCCAAAGTACAGGGGGTCACCGGAAGCCAAAACGACAATGATTTCCCCTGAACCTAAAGTCTGATGAAAATGCTTGATTTTATTTAAATCTGCTGAAAAATCCTTGATTACTAAACTTTTTTCGCCATACTCCGGGAAATAGCTCAAATGACGATCGCCACCGGCCAACATTTTGGCTTCAGCAATTAATGTCAGCACTGGCCTAGTTAACCCTTCGGCGCCGTCCAGGCCAATGCCCACCACATGGATCATTTAATTAAATTTCCTCACTAAAAATCGGCCAAGCTTAAATTTTAGAAGGCATTTGTAAGTAAATCTCTTCCAAACAAAATAATAATCATTTACCCCCTTTCAAAGGGGGGGAGGGGGGATAAAACTAATCACGGCATAGGGGTTAATTCCGCCAATTCTTCTTTGCGGGAAGCCCGTAACTGGCCACAGGCTGCATCCGCCTGTACTCCCCGGGAATAGCGCACACTGACCGCAATGCGATGGTCACTTAAAACCTGGGCAAACTGATTAATCTGGGCTTCCGTGGGCCGTTGGTAATCCACCTCAGAAATGGGATTGTAGGGAATTAAATTGACATGGGTTTGGAAGCCCCGTAATCGTCGGGCTAACTCTTCTGCATGGACTGGTTGATCATTGACCCCTGCCAGCAAAACGTACTCAAACGTTACCCGCCGCCCCGTAGTTTCTACATAGGCTCGACAGTCCGCCAACAATTGCTCCAGGGGATAATGCTTTGCACTGGGAATTAACGATTGGCGCAGAGTTTGATTAGGAGCATGGAGACTAACCGCAAAAGTCACCTGCAAATGGCGATCGGCTAGTTGGCGAATTTTGCCTGGCAAACCCACAGTGGAAATGGTCAACGCCCGCTGGCCAATGCCCACTACTTGATTAAGACATTCCACCGCCTTCACCACCTCGGGCAAATTTAACAACGGTTCCCCCATGCCCATAAAGACCACATTACTCACCCGTTCTTGGAATTCCTCCTGCACCGTCAGCACTTGGTCAACAATTTCATGACTTTCTAGATTGCGGATGAAACCCCCTTTGCCCGTGGCACAGAAATTACAATCCATGGCACAGCCCACCTGGGAGGAAACACACACCGTCAGACGCTTACTACTGGGAATGCCCACCGTTTCGATGATCAAACCGTCGACCAAACGGAGCAGATATTTCCTGGTGTGGTCCGGGGCCACTGCACAGTGGTCAATGACTGATCGCCCGATGGGGTAATCGATGTTTTTCTCCCGCCAAGCCTTGGGTAAATCCGTCATGGTGTTGAGGGAACGGGCCCCTTTCTGGTAAAGCCATTGGTGAATTTGCTTACCCCGATAGGCTGGTTGGCCAGTGGTTTGCACCCAGGCGGTTAATTCCGGCAGGGAAAGGGAAAGCAGAGGGGTAGGGGTAGGGGCCATGGCGGTAACGAAAAAGAGGCATCCATGGCCAGTGTAAGCCAGATTTCCCGGTCACCACAAAAAAATCCTGGCCGATTGTTGACAGAAAAATCTTTCTTTGGCATATTGGTAAAAGTCTGAAATTTGCGGGTATAGCTCAGTGGTAGAGCGCAACCTTGCCAAGGTTGATGTCGCGCGTTCGAATCGCGTTACCCGCTTAGCTAAAAATCACCCAACGCTGTGGAGCAGATGAGAACATGGCAGTGGTGGGTTTTGTCTGGCAATTTCTCAAGCAGAAACTATTTTTCTGGTTGCACAAGAGTCAGGAGAGCGACCATTCCCACAAGGATTTGGTGCCCCTGCCAGACACATTGGAAGCGGAACTGCTTCAGTCCATCAACTCCCTCGCTACCCCCACCGCCTACACTGACGCTATCCATTCCACCCTAGAAGATAGGCTCAAAGCCTGGCAGAAGAACCTAGAGGCCCCCAATAGCCTGGTGATTTTGGCCAATCCAGTGGAGCCGATCGCCAAAATTTTACAGGACAGTCTCCAGAGCTGGGAAAACGATTTAGAGGTGACGGTGGTTAAGCCCCTGGGGAATTTTCGTCGCCCCCCCGATCCTTTGACCATAACGGGACAATTGCGACGATCCCTAGAAGCCCAGGGTGACATTGACTTTGACGGCCAGGGAGTGGAACTAAGCCAGGATGTGGCTTGTTTGGAACAACGCACCACCGTGGTAGTGATTCCTTCCCTAGAACAATGCTTTTTACGTTGCATTAGCGGTTGGGACGGCATTGGCTTTTTGCGGGAAATCACTGTCCATAACCCCCAATACTTTTGGTTGATTGGCTGTAACTCCTGGGCCTGGGACTTCCTCGATTTTGTCGGCCAGATCAGTGCCTATTTTGATGATGTACGTCCTCTGCCAACCTTAACGGGGGAAATGATCCAAAGTTGGTTAACCCCCCTCACAGAGCAATGGGGCACTATCACCACCAACGAAGACCTTGCCGACCCAGCTAGTGCTGATCCAGCGTCGGCCGATGACCAGGAAGAAGTGGAAGTTTATTGGCAAAGTCTAGCGGACTGCTCCCAGGGGGTCAGTTCCATTGCGGCTAAACTTTGGTTGCGGAGTCTGCGCATAGAAAAGCAAGTGATGGAAAAAGAGGACCCGGCCCAATTGGTACTCAATGCCAAAAAAAATGAGGATCAAATTTCTCCTTTGTCCCAGGTTAGCCCTGCCCAGCCGAGCTTACCGTCCCTCACCAACCTAGACTTATATTTGCTCCACTCCTTGATGATCCACGGGCGCATTAGTTCTGGGCACCTGGCCCTGAGCTTAGGGGAACCGGAAAGTCAAATCCAGGCTAGGGTGCAATGGCTGCTGCGGGAAGATATTCTGGAGCGTCGTTGGGGAGATTTAATTATTTGTCCCACCTACTATCAACAACTGCAAAGTGAATTGGCCAATAATAATTTCTTTGTGGGGGGAAGATGATACTAGATGTAACAGTTTTGCCACATTTTTTTGATTTGAATGGGAATGCCATCGCCCATTATTTGCCGGTAGTTAATCTAACTAATGAGTGGATATTTTGGCGCCAAGATCTGTCCTCCCTGCCCTTGGCCCAGATAACTGCCCCGGACGAAATTCCCGAAAGCCTGTTAACGGATTTTACCATCCGAAAAATTATTCGGGCCGTAATTACTGTAGTGATCGCCTACGGCATGATGGCGGTGATCCAAAAGGTAACCAACTGGATTTCGGAGCGGGTTCCCCGGCGCTTTCGGCTATTGGTAAAACAATCGTTGCCGTTTTGCAAAGCTTTAATTTTACTGGTTACCATTTCCTATTTATTAAACCTATTTTTTAATTTATCTGAAGGTAATTTATTGGCCTTGACTGGCACCATTGCGGTGGCGTTGGGTTTTGCCTTTAAAGATTACATTAGCTCCATTATTGCCGGGGTGGTGGCCCTGTTTGAAGCCCCCTATCGAGTAGGCGATCGGATTCAAATTGGCGATCATTACGGCGAAGTGACGGGCTATGGACTGCGGGGCATTTGTCTACAAACCCCGGATGATAACAATGTCACCATTCCCCATAACAAAACTTGGACAGAACCCATTTCCAATGCCAATGGGGGCAACCTCGAAGCCCAGGTGGCCACTAGCTTTTACTTTGACCACAGCGTTGATGTGGAACAGGTTATCCGCATTTTGTACCAGGCTGCCTACAGCAGTCGCTATACCCAACTCAGCATTCCCATTGTGGTGGTGATGAAAGAACATATCTGGGGCACCGAATTTAAACTCCGTTCCTATCCCATGGATGCCCGAGACGAATTTGCCTATCAAACCGATTTAATCCGTCGGGCTAAACGGGCCTTTGGCCAACAGGGTTTGCCCTATCCCAAACTAAAGCTGGGGCGGGATGAGTTTGACCCTGAATAAATGGGTTTCTAGCTTCAGTTACTAGCACCAACAGTGGGACAAAGTATTCCTTGGCAAATTAACGTTGGTCAAAATTTAGTTGTCTGAGCAGAAATGGCCAGACGGCCTGGTTACTGCCCGGCTCACTGGCATTGACTTCAAAGGTTTTGCCCCCGGCTTCTGCCAATTGCAAACTATCCACGCATAACTTGGCGATCGCCCAGCGACTAACTTGCCCCCTGAGGTTATCCCCCTGGGCAAATTGCAGCATTTCCGGATTTTCCGACTCCGTTAAAGCACAGGGCCGAACGATGGTGTAGGTTAAACCACTACCCCGGATGGCTTCTTCCCCCTGTAACTTCCAGGTCAAAATGCCCCCTAATTGTTCATTGAGACGTACTGCTGGCGGTTCTTCGGCTAAATTCAACCCTGGACGACCGGGACGGGTTACCCCCGCTGAACTGACGTGGATGAATTGGGGCGTGAGGGGGTTGGCATAGGTTTTAATCGACTCAATTTCCAAACCAAATATGCCCGGGGAAAAGCTGGGATTTAGTCCGCCGTCGTACTCAAATTTGCTATGCATTAACTGCAAAGCGGACACCTGGGAGGGATTGAATGGGCCCTTTTCTGGCACCGTTTTCGCCCGAAAGACGGGAATTAATTGCCGGAAGGGAATGCAAACCGTTTGGGGACGATTATTGAACGTATCGAAGGAGTAACAGTAGCTCAGTCCATCCCATTCATTCTGACTGCGGACAATAAATTTGTAGCGTTTGCCGTCTCCTTGGATGCGGAGTTGGATACCCTCAGCGTGGGAAAGATCCAAAGCGGGCTCAAAATTTGGCGATCGCACCGAGGCAAAGCCGCCATTATTGGCAGTGGAAACTTCCCCGGTAAATAAAGCCCGATCGCTGGTCAGTCGCCATTGGCTAGCGCTTACTCCCCCCATCACCCCATCATCAACGGAATACCAGGCCAAGCGGGGGGAATCGGTCTGACGAAAATCTATTAAGGCGCTTTCCTTGGGTTGTATATGGTCTTGGAGCACCGCCAGCAAATTTTTGATTCCTTCGTACTCCACCTGTTCCGGCACATCCACCACTTCCGGCAGGTAAAACTTGAGCCCCTGGTAATACTTTTCCCGTTGGGGAGTGTCCCCTTCCACCGGCTGAACCTTGGTACCGCTACAACAAATCACCGCCGTTACCCTCGTCATTAATGCTGGAGTCAGACTTCCCGCGATAGTTAAATCACCCCCAAAAAATTCCAGGCGATCGGGTAATCGACCCCCAAACCATTCCTTAAACAACTGCTGGGCCCGGGGTAAATCCCGCACCAACACCCGTACCTGCTGCTCCCCATCGATGAGCAGCTTAACTACCCGTTTACCCACGCCGCCAGTGGCTCCCACAACTAAAATCACAGTATTTTCCCTTGGTTGACAGCATTGATTCTAATTTAAAAAGGCTTGCATCATAAGCATGAACTTACTTTTGTGGATGCTTTAGCCTTGGTCAGGCAACGATTATGGCAATTCCAGACTTTTCCGACATCTTTGGACAAGAACCATCGGGTAAAAATTACTGCCCAGTTATTCCATATCTGGTCGCATCTACTTTGCTATGCGTCCTGAATGAATAAAGTCGAGCTTAGTCAAAAGTTGATTCCGCCACAACTTGCCGAGCCCCCTGGAGTAAGGCTTGGTAACTGGGCAGGGGATGGAGGTCAACAAAAGCTGGTTCTCCTTCAATTAAGCTTAGGTAGGTAGCAGGGTACCATTCCAAAACTTTCCCCAGGGCATAAAATGCATCTTCGTAATTTTTTTGCAGTACTTGGCAAAGGGCAATTTCATACCAGCTATAGTCGTCATCCACTTCCACGTCCAAAGCCCGATGGTAACAGGCGATCGCCTTTGCATAACGGTAGAGTTTTTGCCACAGTTCCCCTTGTCGAAACCAGGCCCAGTAGTCATTGGGGCGAATTTCCACCGATTTTTTATAGCATTGCAAAGCTTCAGCATAATGACCCCAACGGCGAAAACAGTCCGCCTGCCGGTACCAAGACCAAAAATCGTCCTGGCGAATGGTTAATGTCTGGCGAAAACTGGCGATCGCCGCATCGTACTGGCCGGAGAGTCGGTAGGATTCCCCGAGGCGATAGGTGGCCCAATAATCTTTGGGCAAATGGGCTAAAGCCCTTTGGAAGCAAGGAATAGCCTGGGTAAAGTCATCAATTTCGTTGAGGTACACACAACCCTGGTCGTACCAAGCCCAGTAATTTTCCGGTTGGATTTGGCAAGCGTTGCCATAGCTTTCCGCTGCATCCCCGTAGCGCCCCAGATGTTCCAGGGTAATGCCCCGTTTATACCAAGCCCAATAATCCCCCGGATAATATTCCAAGGCCCGTTCGTAACTAAGGAGGGCATCGTTGTATTTTCCCTGTTGCCAGAGGGTATTGCCCTGTTGGTACCAGCCTTTGTAACTATCGGGGCGGCATTCCAGGGGGTTAAAAATAGTAGTGCGAGATGAGTGGGAAGGCATGGGAACACGACCAAGGGAAATGGCAACCGTACACCAGTGGGAAAAAACGTCAGGCCGGCGGCCAACTGAAGAGACTTACCGCCATGTTTAATTCACATATCAGAATTGTACAAACTCCGGGGGCGATCGCCGGATTTATCCCTCTTCCTTGTCAAGATTAGATCACATTACTTAATTAACCAGCCAAACACTTCTCCTCTCCCAAAGTTAAATCAGGGACCTGGGCAAAGCTTGGTATCAGTAATTTTGATTCTATTTCGTCGAAAATTTCTGGTGATCGGCCGGGTTGATAGACAAAAATAGATTGCTCTTTCGGATTAATCAGCCAACCCATTTCAGTGCCATTATTCAAGCAAAATAAAATATTCTTTACAACTTTTGTTTAGCTTTGTTCAGGAGACAAGATTTCAATTATTCAATTAGGCGGCAGATAAAAATTATCGGCAATTTCTCCATCTTGATCACAGGGAATATTTTCCCAAGTAAAAACTGCAATATCAGGAACAATAGATCGATTTTCAAAACTACAACGCAATTCTGTGAATGCCCAAGCGATTTTTTCCCTTTTTAAGGCGGCGTTAATAGCAAATGATAATTCAGTTTGTAAAGTGCTATATTTTCCTTTTTGCATCGGCTTAACACTAACTTGCCCATCTCTATACTCTAGGGGAGGCTTCTCTTCTGGTAAAGCTAGAAATTCAGTCAGGGTCAGGTTTTCATTTTCTAATTTCAGCATCCTAGATCCGTCTCAATACCTTACCTATTCGCCATTGCAACCCATTTTAACCTCTTTACTAAGTGCTCAAACATTTATCAAAATTCCCCCTCATTGCATTTTTTTGTAGAGATCAATAATGCCTTCCACCACCTCGGCAATGGTGAGGTTATCGGTGACAATTTCCGCTGCATCCATAGCTTTTTGCAAAGGGGCGATCGCCCTGGTGCTATCGAGGTGATCCCGCTGGGCAATGTCCGCTTCCAATTGGGCTAGATCTACGGCTTGATTACCCTGGGCTTGGAAATCCTTGAGACGACGGCGGGCCCTTTCCTGCACTGAAGCGGTAAGGAAAATTTTCAATTCCGCATTGGGAAAAACCTGGGTGCCAATGTCCCGACCTTCCGCCACAATTCCTCCTTGGTCGCCGTACTTCCTTTGTAGTTTTAGCAACTTGGCTCGCACAGCGCCTTGGGCGGCAATGGTGGAAACTAAATGGGTCACCGCCGGGGTGCGAATGGCATCACTGACATCTTGCCCATTGACCTTAACTCCGGTTAATTGGGGTGCAGGACGGGGTATTAGTTCAATCTCCGCACCACTGGTAAGTTCCGCCACCGCTGGTTCATCTTGGGGAGCAATATGCCGATCTAAAATCAGCCAAGCCAAAGCTCGATACATGGCTCCGGTATCCAAATAGGTCAGACCCAAACGATCGGCCACCTGCCTAGTAACAGTGGATTTCCCGGCTCCGGCGGGGCCATCAATGGCAATAATGGGCAGTCGATAATTCAGCACAAGGTTATCAATTAAACGGGTACTACCCACATAGGCGGCGATCGCCATTAAAACAGGAATTTGGTCAGGGATCTTTTCCGCAATGGGTTGGAGGGTATCTCCCTGGACTAATTCTAGATATTGGAGTTTTACTGCGGGTTCCGTCGCTAAAATGTCCTGGGCAATGGTCAATAGAGAAGATACTTGGCGATCGCCTTGGTGATATTGTTCTTGGGCGGCTTGTAAACCGCGGTAAAGTACCGTGGCCTGCTCCCTTTCCCCAGCGGTCAAATACTGGTTGCGGGAACTCATGGCCAAACCCGATGCCTCCCGCACTGTCGGGCAACGACGGATAGTCACAGTTAAATTCAAATCCTCTACCAGCCGACGAATAATAGCCAGTTGTTGGGCATCTTTTTCACCAAAATAGGCCACGTCAGGACAGACAATGGTGAATAATTTAGTGACAATGGTGGCCACTCCTTGGAAATGACCAGGACGATGGGGCCCACATAAAACCTCAGTCATGGCTGGGGGAGGCAGTACAGTGGTCTGATTAACTCTGGAATTAAGCCCCAAATCCGCCACTGTTGGGGCAAAAATGACCGCTACTCCTAAAGATTCTGCCCATTGGCGATCGCCGTCCAAGTCCCGGGGATATTGTTCCAAATCTTCGCCGAGGCCAAATTGGAGAGGATTAACAAAAATGGACAACACAACCAAATCCATTTCCGCCACCGCCCGTTTCAGTAGACTGCCATGGCCGGCGTGGAGGGCCCCCATAGTGGGAACTAAGCCCACAGTTTTACCCCGACCAACTTGGCGGAGATAGGTTTGTAGCCCTGCGATTGTCCGAAAAATTTGCACCATTGTTTCTTTGCTATCCCTTGGATTGTTTGCAAACTATGGGGCTCATTGAGACTGGCCTGTGTCCAGAGCTTTGACCAATCCCCAGGCAAATTGACCCGCTATCCTAGACCCCCCTGCCGCAAGTCTTCAATGATACAATGGGAGGCTGGAATTCCATCAACGGCGATCGTATGCAAAGACTCATCGAGGGACTACAAAAATTTCGAGAGGGTTATTTCTCTTCCCACCGTGACCTCTTTGAGCAACTTTCCCATGGCCAACATCCCCGCATCCTCTTCATTTGCTGTTCCGATTCCCGGGTAGATCCGAATTTGATCACCCAGTCAGAGGTGGGAGATCTATTTGTCATTCGCAACGCTGGCAATATTATCCCTCCCTACGGAGCTGCCAATGGTGGGGAAGGGGCCGCCATGGAATATGCCCTAGTTGCCCTGGACATCAGTCAAATCATCGTCTGTGGCCATTCCCATTGTGGGGCCATGAAAGGTCTACTCAAACTCAATTCTCTCCAGGAAAAACTTCCCCTGGTGTACGATTGGCTCAAACATACGGAAGCCACCCGCCGCTTGGTGTTGGATAATTACAGTCACCTGGAGGGGGAGGATTTGATTGAAGTTACCGTGGCGGAAAATATTCTCACCCAAATCAAAAACCTCCAGACCTATCCCGCTGTCCATTCTCGGTTACACAGAGGCGATCTTTCCCTCCACGGCTGGATTTATCGCATCGAAAAGGGGGAGGTGTTGGCCTATGATGGGGTGCTCCACGACTTTGTGCCTCCCCAAAGCCGCATTAACTCCCTGGAGCCGGAGGATGAGTATGCTCTCCATCCCAATTCTCCATTAATTAACTACGATTCCTTTAAAGTTCCAGGCAAAAATCGCCCCCAAAATGGCAACGGCAAACAGTCTTCCTCTCCCCAACTTTCTCCCCTGCCTGGTTTTGGCCATTTGCCCAGGGAACAGGCAGAGCGCATTTATCGAGGTTCCCGTTGAATATAATGGCCATTAGCATTGATCAATAACTCCCCCAACCTTGCAGCCTTTGCTAAATAAACACAGACAATGGAAATTTTAGGTAGGAATTGACCGGGTGTTGAATTCACTGATTGCTGACTTTCGGATTATTTTTGAGCGAGATCCCGCCGCCCGCAATTGGTTAGAGGTGCTGTTTTGTTATCCTGGTTTGCAAGCTCTGATGGTGCATCGCTTTTCCCACCGGCTCCACACTTTGGGATTGCCTTTTTTTCCTCGCTTGATGTCCCACATTGCCCGTTTTTTTACTGGTATTGAAATTCATCCAGGGGCCCAAATTGGCCAGGGGGTGTTCATTGACCATGGCATGGGGGTGGTGATTGGTGAAACGGCGATCGTGGGGGATTATTCCTTGATTTACCAAGGGGTAACTTTGGGAGGTACAGGGAAAGAAAGTGGTAAGCGTCACCCTACCCTGGGGGAAAACGTGGTGGTAGGGGCTGGAGCTAAGGTTTTGGGTAATATTGCCATCGGTGATAATGTCCGCATTGGGGCGGGCTCGGTGGTGTTGCGGGACGTGCCGGCGGATTTTACCGTGGTGGGGGTGCCGGGGCGCATGGTTCATCCTTCGGGGGAAAGGGTTAATCCTTTGGAGCATGGTAAGTTGCCGGATTCGGAAGGCAAGGTAATTCGCTTATTACTAGAAAGGATCGAGTTACTGGAGCAACAGGTAGCTACCCTACAACAACAACAGTCAGAACAGGATTGGGAATCGGATTATCGCTCCTGCTCTGAAACTGACCGGGAACCGGTGCTCTGTCGCCTTGGCGATCGGGAAATTGAAGAATTTCTGGGAGGCACCCTTTGATCTTTTTGATCTTGCCCTGGTAACTGCAACTGGGATGGGAAAGGGTTTGAAAAGCGCCGATTTTTGGTCGGATGTTTTTTCCTGTTCAATAAAATCTTTCTAATTGTCTTAAGATGTGAACGCAAGGCCGTCCTCAAGGGCGGGGTTTCAGACCCATTTTTTCGATGAATAACCAACAACTTTGGCAACGTTATCAAGACTGGCTTTATTACCATGGTGGCCTCGATTTTTACCTGGATGTGAGCCGCATGGGGTTTAGTGATGCTTTGGTAGAGGATTTGCAACCTAAATTTGCCAAAGCATTTCAAGATATGGTGGCGCTGGAAAAAGGGGCGATCGCCAACCCGGACGAACAACGCATGGTGGGGCATTACTGGCTACGCAATCCGGCCCTGGCCCCCAATGATGCGATCCGGGCTGAAATCACCGAACCCCTACAGCAAATCAAAGCCTTTGCCGCTGACGTACACCAAGGAAACATAAAACCCCCCACAGCCCCTAAATTTACCGACCTGCTGGCGATCGGCATTGGTGGTTCTGCCCTAGGACCCCAGTTTGTGGCCCAGGCCCTAGCCCCGGATTTCCCACCCCTGGCCATTCACTTCATTGATAACTCCGACCCAGACGGCATTGACCGAGTGCTGAATGGTTTAAAGGCTCAAGACAAACTGAAAAGTACTTTGGTAATCACCACTAGTAAATCCGGTGGCACCCCTGAACCCCGCAATGGCTTGGCGGAAACTAAGGCAGTATTTGAAGCCCAGGGTTTGCATTTTGCCAACTATGCTGTGGCGGTGACAATGCCCGGCAGTAAGCTTTCCCAACAAGCCCAGGCAGAACAATGGTTACAAGCTTTTCCTATGCAGGATTGGGTGGGAGGCAGAACCTCGGAGTTATCGGCGGTGGGGCTATTACCGGCGGCTCTCCAGGGCATTGATATTCAGGCCATGCTCAATGGAGCTAAAACCATGGATGAAACCACTAGGGTGAGGGAATTAAGACAAAATCCGGCGGCCCTAATGGCTTTGGCTTGGTACTACGCAGGGGATGGGCAAGGGAAAAAAGATATGGTGATTCTGCCCTACAAAGACAGGCTGTTGTTGTTTAGTCGTTATTTACAGCAGTTGGTGATGGAATCCCTGGGTAAGGAACGGGATTTGGATGGCAATGTAGTCCACCAGGGCATTGCGGTCTATGGCAATAAGGGTTCTACGGATCAACATGCCTACGTCCAGCAATTGCGGGATGGGGTGCCCAACTTTTTTGCTACTTTCATTGAAGTGTTGCACGATCACCAAGGGCCATCGTTGGAGTTGGAACCGGGAGTCACCAGTGGGGATTACTTGTCGGGATTTTTGCAAGGCACTAGACAAGCGTTGTTTGAAAATCAACGGGATTCCATTACTGTCACCATTCCCCAGGTGAATGCCACCAGTATTGGCGCTTTAATTGCTCTGTATGAACGGGCGGTGAGTTTCTATGGTTCCTTGGTGAATGTCAACGCTTACCATCAACCGGGGGTAGAAGCGGGCAAAAAAGCGGCCGCCTCCATTTTGGAATTGCAAAAGGGGATTCTTTCCACTTTGAAAGTTGAATCCGGCCCCATTGCCCTAGAAGTTTTGGCCGCTAAAGTACAGGCTCCAGAACAGGTGGAAACGGTGTATAAAATCGTCCGCCATCTGGCCGCCAATGACCGAGGGGTAGTGCTCCACGGCGATCGCCAATTTCCCCAACGGTTGCAAGTCCAGTGGCAGAGTTAAGGCAGATTAATCCTCAATTGTTAGTTGCAGACCAGGTAATCAGAGCTTAATTCATCGGCAATTCGGTTCCTGGTCAATGGCAACGTGCTATAAAAAGAAAAGTTTGTTTACCTGAGTATTAATTCCTAGGCACGGCAAACCTTGGCCGCTTTATAGCCCATGAATCCTTAAACAAAAATCTGCCCGACCTTCCATTTGGAGATAAACCTTTATAAATGACTGCCACGATTCCCCCGTTGACGCCAACGGTAACGCCCAACAATCCCGATCGCCCGATTGCGGATCTAAAACTACAAGACATCATTAAAACCCTGCCCAAGGAATGCTTCGAGAAAAAAGCGAGCAAAGCCTGGGCTTCTGTTTTGGTCACCCTAGGGGCGATCGCCGTGGGCTATTTGGGTATTATCTATCTGCCCTGGTACTTCCTGCCTATCACCTGGATCTGGACCGGGACAGCCCTAACGGGGGCCTTCGTTGTCGGCCATGACTGTGGCCATCGCTCCTTTGCCAAAAAACGCTGGGTCAATGACTTAGTGGGACACGTTGCCTTTGCGCCCCTAATTTATCCTTTCCATAGCTGGCGTCTGCTCCACGACCACCATCATCTCCACACCAACAAAGTTGAGGTTGACAACGCCTGGGATCCCTGGAGTGTGGAAGCTTTCCAAGCCAGTCCGGCGATCGTCAGACTTTTTTACCGAGCCATCCGGGGCCCCTTTTGGTGGACTGGTTCCATTTTCCACTGGAGCTTAATGCATTTTAAACTCAGCAACTTTGCTGAAAGGGACCGCAATAAAGTCAAACTATCCATTGCCGTTGTCTCCCTCTTTGCGGCGATTGCCTTTCCTACCTTAATTGCCACCACAGGGGTATGGGGGTTCGTCAAATTTTGGTTAATGCCCTGGTTGGTGTACCACTTCTGGATGAGCACCTTTACTATTGTGCATCACACAATTCCCGAAATTCGTTTCCGTCCCATCGCCGATTGGAGCGCCGCCGAAGCCCAGTTAAATGGTACTGTCCATTGTGACTATCCCCGCTGGGTGGAAGTGCTCTGCCATGACATCAACGTACACATTCCCCACCACCTCTCTGTTGCCATTCCTTCCTATAACCTACGTCTAGCCCACGCAAGTTTAAAAGAAAACTGGGGACCTTTTCTCTATGAGCGCACCTTTAACTTGAAGTTAATGCAACAAATCAGTAGCCAATGTCATTTGTATGACCCGGAGAATGGCTACCGCACCTTTGGCTCCCTAAAAAAAGTCTAAAAGTTGGGGTAATGGAACATTTTCGGGCCATGACCCAAGTTAGCAATTAACCATAGCTGATCTCTGGGGGGAGTTGCCCAACCATTAATTAAAACTGAAGTAAACATCTGGGAATGCGGCCAATGGGCTGGATTCCTTCTTTTTTTGGTGAGGGAAAATCTTCTAAGTAGACAAATTGGAGCGGTTGAGACTAGAAAGGTCCACCCGGCCAAAATGAATACTAAAGGCAACCTGCATATTTTCCAGGGTTTTCACGAGCCAAGGCACCCCTTCCCGGGCCACTGACTCATAGTGATTAAACAAAATTGAAAAACGTTTTTCCAAATAAGGCTTCACCTTGGAGCAGAAAAGTACGATTTTTAGCAATACCCCAATGGTCTTCTTCACACCAATATTGGAAATTAGATCAATAAAGACATAGTGATCTGGATTTTTACTGCCCTCCACCACCAAAAAGTTGAGCAATTGACTAGAAGTTCGCATCATTAAAAATTCCGTGGGTTTCTGTTGGTTACATTCCGGATAGGCATTTTGGAATAGGTCAAACAATTTCTTATCAAAACTCCCTTGTCTATACTTATCCTGTAGGGAGCTCCGGATATATTCGTAAAGTTCGTCCTTAAAAGTACCAAAGGATCGGGTATAGACCACATGGTTGCGGAAACTTTTCGAGAGGGATTGATAACTCTGGCCGTTTTCCACAGCTCCGACAAAATGTTTAAGGGAACTGTTTAGATCCCGATCACTGAGTAGGGTCGGATTTTTCACCGGTTTGATCAGTTCCTTGTCCGGCAAAATTAGCCCAGACTTATTATCCCTGGCCATGCGTACCCGATAGGTGACGTAATGGGAAAGGTTAATTTCAAACTTGCGTTCATTTTGAGCTTTGATGCGGTGGATGGTTTGGCGGTGTTCCCGACTACTGTCATCCCCCATGAGGCAGTAATCGTAAAGATAGGGATAGCGGTGGATGAGGGTGCCAACGGAGCTAGATTTGGTTTCAAACTTGGCACTGACAACGGTGGCTAATCTTTTCAGCCGAACAAATTGTTCACTGAGGGTAAAATTTTTAACTAGTTGGCGGATGTTTCCTTTGGTGTTGCCCCCGGGACTGATGTTAGCTACGGCTTTTTCCACCATATTTACTAATTGGGGAATGGAGCGTTGGGTTTGGGGAGAAAGTTGCCAATAATTGATCAGAATATAACAGCAACGGTTAAAAAAGTAGTTGAAATCTTCAGTATTATTTTTAACCCTAATTACCTTTTCTAGGTGAGTAGAAATTTGTCCTTGAGAACCACTTTGTCCACTCAAGAAAAGATTGCCTATTACCTCCAGTACCTGCTCCCCTTCCACCGACTGCACCAAGTTGAGCAGATAATCGTACATTGCCTGCTCGTCGTTTGTTTTGTAGGAGTCGTTGGACTGAAGGTAGTTTTGGTTCACAGTGGTAACCCTCCTTGGGGGAAAGGGGGCAAATTGGGGATAGGGAAAACTAATAATGAAAACGAAATCATCGGATAAGGTCAACAATACTCTGGACTTTAATCAAGCACCGCTGGGGATGGTAAGATACACCCTGATCCCACTGGGATGAAATCGGAACTCTTTTACTGGTCATTGTCGGTTTTCAACTTTTTTATCTCTATTTCCCCTCCAATGTAAGTGATGTAGGCACCCATGGGAAGTGATCTAGATCACAGATAAAAAAATGTCAATGAATTAACCCTTCTGAGTCAATTCTAACCCAGTTTTCCTCCACCATATTTCCCACTCTCATTCTTTTCTATGAACTCCAAACTTTCCCTATTTGACATCCGTACATTCCTAGAAAATTGCTTATTGTCTGTTACCCATCTTTCCGAGGATATACGGATAAATAATATTTGCACCGATACAAGGGCTTTGGTGCCAGGGGATTTATTTCTTGCTTTGCGGGGAGAAAGTTTTGATGGTCATAGTTTTATTCCCCAAGCGGTGGCGGCGGGGGCGATCGCCGTGGTGACGGATCGACCAGTGGAGGGAATAGGGGAAACGGTGGCTAAATTTTTGGTGGAAGATACATTGGTGGCCTATCAGCGCATAGCATCGGGGTGGCGACAAAGATTTACCATTCCCATCATTGGGGTGACCGGTTCTGTGGGTAAGACCACCACCAAAGAGTTAATTGCGGCGGTGTTATCCCAATTTGGCAGTGTGCATAAAACCAGAGCTAACTACAACAATGAAATTGGGGTGCCGAAAACTTTGCTAGAACTATCCCCAGACCATAATTTTGCCATTGTGGAAATGGCCATGCGGGGTCGGGGACAAATTGCGCTATTGGCGGACATTGCCCAGCCCACCATCGGTTTAATTACCAACGTTGGCACAGCCCACATTGGTCTTTTGGGATCGGAGTTGGCGATCGCCGAGGCCAAGTGTGAATTGCTGGCCCACCAACCACCCCAAAGCACGGCCATCCTCAATCAGGACAATGCTTTGTTAATGGAAACAGCCCAACGATTTTGGCAAGGAAAAACCATTACCTATGGCCTGCAGGGGGGAGATGTGCGAGGAACGGTGAATGGTGAAAATTTAATCCTCGATGGGGTTAGTTTGCCTTTGCCTCTGGCCGGTGTTCACAATGCTTCTAATTATCTAGCGGCGATCGCCGTGGCCCAGTGTTTAGGGTTGGATTGGCAAAGGTTACAGCCGGGGTTGACGGTGGAGCTACCAAAGGGTCGGGCCCGTCGTTATCAATGGGGGCAGGACGTGGTGCTGTTGGATGAAACCTATAACGCTGGGCTGGAATCCATGTTGGCATCCCTGGATTTATTGGCCAATACCCCTGGAAAACGACGTTTAGCGGTGCTAGGAGCAATGAAAGAACTGGGAGATTATGGCCCGACATTCCACCAACGGGTGGGGGCCAAGGTGAAAGCCTTAGGTTTAGACGGTCTTTACCTATTAGCCAATGACTCTAATACCGATGCCATTGCCGCCGGGGCCAACGGTGTAGAGACCCAATCCTTCAGCGATGGACCTAGTTTAGTGGAGGCCCTAAAAACTACCCTCCAACCAGGCGATCGCCTCCTGTTCAAAGCATCCAATTCCGTCGGTCTAGGGGCCGTGGTTAGTCAATTGTTAGCAGAAAACCCCACCTCGGCTTAGATCGGCCAGGTTTGGATGAAAAGAATCCCCCGGAATCTCCTCACTAAAGCTCCGGCTTAAAAAGGGGGACTTTTGACTATTTCTCCCCTCCCAAGGTGGGCTGGGAAAATTAGCTAAAGTGAGCATTTTTAGAATTTTCAAACACGCTCTCAGATAGTTTTAAGGTAATCCAATAAATCCGCCATTTCCTGGGGATTAGGTTCAAACTGTGGCATGGGAGGCGTTTGACCACTAACGACCTGATGAATGATGTGGCCCTCGGATCGTCGTTGGGACACCCCCCAAAGACTAGGGCCAATGTAGCCATCAGCCTGGATGCCATGGCAAACCACGCAATTGGCTTGAAAAATAGCCCGGCCCCTATCCGCATCGCCTTTAAGGGCGAGCACCTGGTTCACGTAGGGATCAAAGTTCATAAAGCTAAACAAAGCCACTGTCAATATTACCAAGGAAATAATGCCGGCCATAATCCACATCCCGGTGGGGGAAGCATTTACCTTGGCAACAGTTGGATTTTTTTCGATTACAGGGGCCATGGGTTAGGAAAGATTAGTCAAGATTGCTAGGATCGCCACTCAGGAACTTAACATATTGTATTGATACTGGGGCCTCCTGTGTTTGCTTAGCCCTAGGCTCGGGTCTGGATTAACCCCGTTGACAAACTAAAACTCCCCCAAATATCGATCCCAGAATTTTCCTGGGCCAAGGGGGAGCATTGACAAAAATCTATCCAGCTTGCCCCCAGTTGATCAGCGAGGGCAGATTAATCTAAAGGGGGGCCACTTGCACTTCCACCGTAGCGATAACTTCGGGGTGCAATTTGATTTGGGCCTGGTAGAAACCAGTTTTGTGGATATCCGGTAGACTGATGCCCCGGCGATCGAGACTTTGGTTGGTGGCGGCTTCCACTGCATCGGCCACTTCCTGGGTGGTAACAGTACCAAAAATAGCTTCCGCTTCCCCTACTTGTTTTTTGATCACAAAGCGACCAATGGTTTCCAGAGCGACTTTGCGGGCTTCAGCGGCATCTTTTTCTGCTTTGAGCCGTTCCAATTCCTTGAGGCGTCTTTGTTCCACCTGGCGCAAAATACCGGGGGTGGCCACTACTCCTAGGCCTTTGGGAATGAGATAATTGCGGGCATAACCGGGGGCTACTTCCACTAAATCGCCGGTGAAGCCTAGTTTATTGATAGTTTCGTTTAAAACGACCTTGACTCGCTTTGCCATAACTGTAATTTTTCCAATATGAAGTTTGTTTAGCTTGTGGAGCAATTCACAAACCTCCATCTTAACCTTTAGGGGCAATCCCGCCAAAGTTGGCCATCGTCGGAGGTCAGTTTTTCCCCAGGGCAATGAACAGAAAGGCAAAGTTACTCTGTTACCATGGGGGACGGCCCTCCGCAACCAGATGCCAATGTCCAGTCTGATTTCCCTTTTCCGCCAACATTATCCCCAGGGCAGTCTCTGTTGTGACTTGCTCGAAATTGATCGGGGTTTATACATAGTCCAAGCCAGCATCACCCTAGAAGGCATTGTGGTAGCCACGGCCCTAGCGGCCCAGTGTCCCCTGGAAGCCGCCGAAGACTTGGCCAAGGAAAGGGCGATCGCCAGCCTTGATTTACCCCATGGATCCCCGACGGAATTTACCCCAAAGGCAGATAAATCGGACAAGATAGTCACTGACAGCGGCCCAGCCAAGCAATCCTCCCAGGCTTCCCCGAGCAAAAAAGAAACTAAACCCTCTAAGCAGAGCGGTAAAGCCGTTATTTCTTCCCCTCCGACTAAGGCAACTCCTGCCCCTGTGGTTGAAAAATCTCCGGTGGTGGAGGTGATCGCCGCTCCGGCTCAAACTGCAACCAGTGTGAGCGTTTCCTTTCCCCCTAGCCCGGACCCAGTATTGCCCTTGGAGGAACCAGTTCTAACCCAGGCAATGGCCAATAATTCCCTTGATCAACTGGATGAGCTACCTTTCGCCAACCCCGAACTTCAACTTGACCTTGCCACTGGGCGATCGCCAGAGACTCCCGAATTACCTCTGCCCATTGAAACCGAACCAGAGCCATCTGAACCGGCCATGGCCAACGCTGGCGCAACGGATCTACCCGAAGGCCCCATGGACTTTTCGGAAATTATTGCCCGCAGTAACCTAGAGCTCAAACGATTGGGCTGGACCAGTGAACAGGGACGCAATTATCTGTTACAAACCTATGGCAAACGTTCCCGCCAGTTACTGTCCGATGAGCAGTTGATTGAATTTTTGGCTTATTTGGAACAACAGCCTACCCCATAAAAAAGAGCAGAAAAAAACCTAATATCCCCATCGGTTGCCACTGGATACTAGGTTTTGAATACTATTTATTTCAGACAGAGCAGGGGAACTAACTTGCCAGAACCTTTTCCCCTTTTTCCGCTGTTGTCATCACTGGGGGAGTGACCTGCTCCCGTTGCTGATGATGGAGATAATCTCTTAACTGCTCGCCAATTTCTTGCCGGACAATTTCCCGATATTGCATGAAATGTTCGTTGTGAGCACAGAGGGTGATGTAGTGTTCAAACACCGCTGGATTATGGCGAAGAATGCCAAAGGCATGGTGCCAAAAACGCCACCTGGTATCCCGTTTAAAGCCCTGCCGCCAGACCACGATCGCCAAAGCTTTCAAATCCACTAGGCTGGGTAACTTAGCTGGGGCCTTGCATTTAGGTGCTCCCAACTTGAGGAAACAACGATAATTACGATCCATATAACCATGGGGATCATAGAGTTCCCAAAAGGCTTCCACATACTCATTGGCAATATCTTCCAAGGGGCGGGTAGGCACAAAATTCATCAACGTGGTCTGGTTAATATTGCCCTTGCTTTCGTCCAGTAAACGGTTTTCTTTTTTAAGCCGATGCCACAAAGCCGTATTAGGCAAAGCCTGGAGCATGGCAAAGGTGGTGGTGGGAATAGCAGTCTGTTCCGCAAACCGGACAATGCGATCGCCAGCGCCCTGTTTTTCCCCATCAAAGCCAATGATGAAGCCCGCCATGGGTCGGAGACCAGCCTTGATGATTTTATCGACGGAATCCGCCAGTGAGTTACGGGTATTTTGGAATTTTTTGGTGAACTCCAAGCTTTCTTCGTCGGGGGTTTCAATACCGAGGAATACCGCATCAAAGTAACACTCCACCATTAAATCCATCATTTCCTGGTCGTCGGCCAAGTCAATGGAAGCTTCGGTGTTGAAACGGAAGGGGTATTTATGCTCCGCTTGCCAAACCTTAAGTTCCTTAAGCAACAGCTTTACATTGCGCTTATTGCCGATGAAATTGTCATCCACCATAAACACCGATCGCCGCCAACCTAATTCGTAAAGGTAGTCCAATTCGTTCAGTAGTTGGGCCGGCTCCTTAGTGCGAGGCTTGCGACCATAGAGCACGATGATGTCGCAAAATTCACACTGGAAAGGACAACCCCGGGAAAACTGCACAGACATGGAATCATAAGCGTCCAGTTCCAGCAGGTCATAACGGGGGATGGGAGTGGTGGTGACATCGGGCTTTTCTTCTGCCCGGATAATGCCGTGGGTTTCTCCCCGCTCTAGGGCTTCTACGAACATGGGTAGGGTAATTTCCCCCTCGTCCAAAATCAGAAAATCCGCCCCGGCGTTTTTAACTTCATCGGGCACTGACGTCGCAAAGGGGCCCCCCACCGCAACCAACTTACCGTGGGCCTTAGCGGCTTTAATATTTTCCACCATGTCATCCCGTTGCACGATCATGCCGGAGATGATGACCACGTCGGCCCAGTCCCACTCTTCTTCCCTTACATTGCGGACATTGCGGTCCACCAGCTTAAACTCCCATTCCTGGGGGAGAATACCCGCCACGGTTATCAACCCGAGGGGAGGCAATAAAACCTTCCGACCCACTAGCTCCAGAATTTTTTCGTAGGACCAGAAAGTAGGGGGAAACAACGGATAGATTAATAGGGCGCGCATGGCTTCTCGCTTAGGGAAGATTTATGTTAAAAAAATCTAGAAATTGATTAGGTATGGGGTTAACTTTAGCTAAAGCTAGCACAACCTCGCCAGGAAGTACCCGAAAGCCAGACTGTTGGCATAGATAAATCCTATGGTTAACCATGGTTGTTTCCTAGGCCGCTCCCTCTTTACCATTGCTATGGTGGGGGCGCTGTCATTGGTTTTTCCTCTGCCCTTACCGGCCCAAGGCATGGTTGACAGTGATCGTTCCCTACCCTTGATGGGTGACCATCCCCTGGAGGAAAGGTTAATTGACGGCATGGATGAAGGGATTAAAAAAAACTACCGGGGGGCGATCGCCATTTTTACAGAATTAATTCTGCTGGATCCCACCTATGCCGACGCCTATTTTAATCGGGGTATTGCCAGAGCTAGGATAGCGGATTACCAAGGGGCGATCGAAGACCACAGCCAGGCCATTACCTTAAACCCCCAATTAGCCGAGGCCTATAAGGCCAGAGGAAAAATTTACTGGCAATTAGGACATCAAAGCCAAGCCATTGCCGATCTAGAAACGGCCCTAGCACTTTTCTCCACCCAAGAGAACATTGTTAGCCAAAGGGAAACCTGGGAACAACTACAAACATGGCGCGGTAATCCCTAATCGACCCCAAGATTTTCCTCCTTATCGAAAAAATGGGTTTAAAACCCTGTCCTTTAGGAAGGCTTTGTGTTAACCAGTGGATGCCCACGCACCCAAGTGTGCCACGAGAGGCAAGATTGGTGGTTTTCGCCGACTAGAATGCATGACCAAAAGGAAATACCTGAACACAGGGGCGTCATAGTCTAGGAATGGGAAAAACAAAACATGAATAAAAGTTTGTTTTGTCTGCGGTGGGGCACATCGTGGACGTAAAAACAGATGCTTGTGGAGGGGAATCTGGACGGGGTATTGGAACAGAGATGGCACAAGACTAGACAAACCCAGTGAAGCATGAATCCCACGCCGTAAAGGCGTGGGAGTTGCCAACATAAGGATTAGGGGGGATTAAACCCCTGTTATCAGGAGAGTTTGACTTCTAGAACTCGACTCCTCAAAGAGGTTCTCAATCCCGTGGATAAATTTTTAACTTACTCCCGCTAGATCCCCAATTTCAGAGGATTTAAGCAATCTTTCTGTCGATTTGAGTAGCGCCTTTTTTAATAAATCGGCAGATCTGCCTTGGTTTCCAGACCATTAACTTGGGTTAAACAAAGTTAAGTTTTATGGCATTTTCCTTTCCCTCCAAATACCCTTGCTAAGATGGCGGGAAAGCCGGGTTTCTAGTCCCATGGTGGCTTTTCTGCTGAGTATAAGGTAAGCATAAATACTTAAAAAATGAGACATTTTTGCGACGCTTGGATTGAAGAATGGTGTGAAGCCAACGGTTGGACAGATTTGTTCATGGAACGACTCAATTACTATTGGGCTTTTCCTCCTGGAGCTGTCATGCCGGAGCCCATTCCTGGCAAAATTCTCCGGGCAATTAAAATAGAAAAAGGTCTTTGCGAAGAGGAAAAAGCTTGGTTAACCGCCGCTGTGGCTGTTTCTGCTTTGGCGATCGGTTCTGCTTTTTTGCTCAGAAATCCCATGCCTGTAGTATTGGCCTTTGCCTTTGATGCTGTGACGGCCGGGCGTTTGGAGATGGAAGAAATTTGAGAAATTTGAGAAAATTAACCCATTGCCTGCAATATTAAACACCCTATTGGATTAACTAAGCTAAATTTATGGCCGATTCCATCACCCCAGAATCCAATGACCCCAATTATGCTGAACTGGCTCAACAATGTCAGAATTTGGCCAGTCAAGTCCAGAGCTTAAGCCAACGGGTGGAAAACTTGGAAGGGAAACTAACCCTAATCCCCGATATTGAGCGCTATGGCAAGTTGCAGGAATGTTTGATGGCCAAGGACTTCAAACATGCTGACCATGAAACTACCCGCATTATTCTTGAAACCCTCAATCGTAATCGGGATAATCTGAGCCCAGAAACTTTGTCTGCTTTGCCTTGTACGGTTTTAACGGTAATTGATCGCCTGTGGCAGACCTATAGCGATGGTCGTTTCGGTTTTAGCCGTCAATTGGAAGCCTATCAAAAGGTAGGCGGTGACACTGATACTCTCCGTACCCAAGACCGGAAAGTGATGGGGGCCTTTGCCCAGGAAGTGGGTTGGGTGCAGGAAGGAAAGCTTCGTTTTGAGGAATATGACCAATGGGATTTTTCCCTCAATGCTCCGGTGGGTACCTTCCCAGCTATTTGGTGGAAGTCCCCCTATGGTTTAAAAATGGTGACTTTTTTCTTCATTCGTTTGTTTGAATGTAGCGGCTAGGCTGATGATTTCCCAGCGCCCGCTTTAAAGTTAGTTACTTTAAAGTTGGTTATTAGTTAGTGTTAGAGGCCTGGCTAAACCCACTCTCGACCCTAACTACAGGTTCTTAGGGCTTCAATGTCGGCGGCGACAATTTTATCGAGATTGCGGGTAATTTTACCAATGTCCCAATGCCACCACGCAATGGCTAGCAAGGCCTCAATCACTTCATCTGCAAAGCGTTGTCGGAGTAAGCGGGCAGGATTTCCTCCAACAACGGTGTAGGGCAACACGTCCTTGGTAACAACAGACTTGGCGGCAATAATAGCTCCATCTCCCACCTGTACCCCTGGCATGATTACTGTTTCATAACCGATCCAGACGTCATTGCCAATGACCGTATCCCCTTTGTGGGGCGGCTCTTCTTCTGGTGCCACCGTTTGCCAACCATTGGCAAAAATCGCAAAGGGATAGGTGGAAAATCCTTCCATAGCATGGTTTGCCCCATTCATAATAAATTTTACGCCCCGGGCTAAGGCGCAGAACTCGCCAATAATTAGGCGATCGCCGACGAAGGGAAAATGGTAGAGAACATTGCGCTCAAAGTTTTCTGAATCCTCGGGATCATCGTAATAGGTGTAGTCACCAATGATGATATTGGGATTAGAAACTGTATTTTGAATGAAACAAATCTGGGGAAATCCCACCATGGGATGCTTATTTTTCGGATCTGGCCCATGCATCATCTTTAGCTCCCAACCGCCCTACGGCACGGGGTATTTGTTTGGTTCGTTCCGGCAATTAGAGACCCATCTCTGCCAGGTCTGCCAAAGTTTCCTGGGCGGCGACTTCATCCACAATGCTGATGGCAAAGCCCACATGGACAATGACATAGTCCCCCACCTTAACCTCAGGCACATAGGCGAGGCTCACGGTTTTAATGATGCCGCCAAAACTAACTTTCCCCGCCAGCAACAGGGGATCAGGGTGAGAAATTAAACTGATAACCTGGCCGGGCAAGGCTAGACACATGGCAGGGAAGGGAGAAGAATTGGGTAGCAAATTAAGTCAGCGGAGCCTTGGGTTGAGCAAAACCTCCGCCATGGTATAACTTTAACCCAATAGCAAAGTTTCCATTTGGGCCACCAACTGATGGGTGACGGGTAAACTGTCAATCACCATGGCCAAGCAGAGCAACATTAGGTAAAAAATGGAGAACTTGAATAATCCCCGGGCTAAGTCCCGATCGCCGGGGGCCTGTTTGAGTTGCCAAGCTTTGACTAGAAATTGTCCGCCCAAAACCATGGCGATCGCCAGATAAATTATGCCCAACTGGTGCAGGGGATAGACCAGCAATAGGCTGAAGGGCACCACCAACAGTGAGTAGTACCAAATTTGGCTGACGGTTTTTTCTTCCCCCGCAATCACCGGCAACATAGGCACATTCACCTGGGCATAATCATCTTTAATCATCAAAGCTAGGGCCCAAAAATGAGGGGGAGTCCAGAGAAAAATCAGCGCAAACAACACCCAGGGAGTCCAGCTTAAATCCCCCGTAACGGCGGCCCAACCCACCAAGGGGGGAATGGAACCCGCGGCCCCACCAATGACAATGTTTTGGGCAGTGTGTCGTTTCAGCCAGTGGGTATAGATCAGCATGTAAAAAACAATGCCGGATAACGCTAAGCAACCGCTGAGCACATTGATAAAGGCAGCAAAAAGAGTAAATGAGAGTACCCCCAAAACTAGGGCAAAAATCAACGCATGGCGGGGTTGAACCTTTCCGGCCGGGATAGGTCTGGCCCTGGTGCGGAGCATCTCATAATCAATGTCTTGGTCGTAAATGCAGTTCAGGGTTTGGGCCGAAGCGGCGGCCAGGGTTCCCCCCAATAGGGTGATGAACAATTTGGGTAAATCCACCCGACCTTCCGAGGCAATCCACATGGAAGCGGCGGTGGTAATCAGCAAGAGGGGAATAATTCTCGGTTTGGTTAACTGGTAATAACTTTTGCACACCGCCCCCATGGAATCGTGTTGGCGATGAATTTTTGTCGAAGTAACCATAGAGAATCAAAAGAAAGGGTAAGCAGGGGGAAGAGCAAAAAATTTTCTTGAATTTTAAGCGAGTCTTCCCAAACTGGACAAAAAATAGCAGTTAGATTGACCGCAACAGCAGGAACTTCCCTCCCCAGAAAGATTTGAATATTTTTGCCATCAGGCTGTAATGGGGGTCGTCGGTCGATGGTCGCGCACTGCTAAAACGGCGATCGCCAATAGGGTAGCCCAGAGACAAATTCCCACTGTATGGTGGGCTACGGTTAGGGGCTCAATTTGTAAATGGAGTTTGAGCGTAGCAACCCCCAATAAGATCTGTCCCCCCAACAGAGCCAGGGCGCCATTGCCCAACTGACGTAGGAATGGGTTCAAGGCAGGGGTGCGCCTGGTACACCAATAGGTCATGGCCACCCCCAAAGCCGTTGGCAAAACCCCCAACAGATGACTGTGCAACACTTGGCAAAATTGCGTGCCGGCGATCGCCAAACACTGATGGGCCGCCCACTGGGAACCCACCAATCCCCCTAGTAAACATTGCAGATAAATGATAGTGGTGCTAGCCAAGGCCACCGGCCTTAACTTACCGGCTGTTTGATTGCTTTGGTAGGGCATCAAGCAGAGGCCAATGATCAGCAAAGAGCCTAAAAAAGCCATGGCTGTCCCCAAATGGGCTGTCACAATGTCAAACCGTAGCAGTTCGATCACCGTTAACCCCCCCAATAATCCCTGCACCAGGATCAGCGCCAAGGATCCCAGGGTGGCCCAGGGCAACCAACTGGGCAAAACCCGACGGAACCACCAGCTCAAACCCACCAAAATTAGGGTGCTAAAACCAATCAAAGCAGCATCCAAGCGGTGGAACCATTCTAAAAACACCTGTAAATTCATTTGCTGACTGGGGATCCATTGACCATAGCACAGAGGCCAATCAGGACAAGCCAGCCCCGCATTCATCACCCTGGTGGCACTGCCCACTGCCATCAATAGCACTGTGGCAATGACAATCTTCCATACCAGTCGACGAATCCAGACCTGAATCTGGACAAAAGCATGGGGTTGACTCTGGGAGCGAATGGCATTGGGGAGAATAGACTCAGCCATGGTTTGATCTGCAACCTCAACAATGGGGGCAAGGGCGGGGAGAAAAACCCCAGTCACCGTCAGATTCTAACCAACACTCTCCCCAGGGGAAAGAAAACTTGGCTACAGCATTGATATTCTTTAGATTTACTTCAGATTTCCCCGACTCAACCCTTAAGACTATAAACCCTTTGCCATTGCTCCTCTGTAACCCGAAAGTTGGTGCTGTTGGGCGCTCTAATAACTAGTAAATCCCTTAAAATTTGATCCTGTTTAAGTTCGTGGCGGCGGAGGGGTTGGCCCAGCAATTTGCGTAGAAATCTGAGTTGTGCCCTCGGTTTATCTAACTTAGCCTGGTCAGGCATGAGCCAATATTGCCCATCTGGTAGCTCTGTGTGAATTTCCGGTGACTTAGTTACCTCGGCAATGGCATAAATCCCCGCTTCCGGCCCGGCCATCCAGACCAAAACCCGATCGCCAACCTGAATTTCCTTGCCATAACGGGTCACTAACCAGGGCAGCTCCTCTTGCTCTTCAATGGCCTGAAGAATGCGATAGTACTTAGGATTGCCTTGAAATAACCAGTAGGCCATGGTTGGTTCGCAAATTGGAATAACTGCGGTGGAAGTGGACTCAGAGTAACAAAATCAAGATCAATTGGGATTAAACAAACAAGTCATTCTGAACAGTAAAAATCAACTTTACTCTATACCCCATTTAGATTAATTTAACCCCATACAAATAGTAGAATAAGGACTTTAAATCTTCCTAAAAAAGGTAATGTTGGCTAAAAGTAGGGAGTGTCAATGAATAACATCAAATAAAACTTGGCTCATATACCGTTCCGCCCAGGCATCCCCAAACGCTTTTTCCAGTACCCGGCGGGTTTTATCATTTTTCTGTTGTTGTTGACAGTAATGAATTTGTCCCTGACGGTGTTCCAATGTTTGAGCTGCAGACAAGGATTCGGCGACCGTTGCTTGGTGGCAGTGAATTTGCAAAAAATCCGCTACCCGTTGCACAAATCGTTCTTCTTCAGTGTCATTGCTGGGGCGGATAAATAAACAATACTCAGAAAATATTTCTCCCCAGGGGGGCAATTCCCGTTGTTGCTCAAATTCTGCCTGGCCTAATTTCGCCAATGCTTTTTGGTAAGCTTCGGGCAATTGACGATCGCCTTGGGTGGGGGACAGATCGGCAATTGCCGCACTCACCCCCGCTGGCCCCGCCACAATGTCACAACCAAATAGGGGCAGGCCATATAGGGGCTCGGGAAACATCACACAGTGGAGAATATCCAAGCCTTTGCCCACCTTAGCCAACTCCAAATGCATTTTACGGAATTGGGGGGTCTGGTAACACCGATTTTCAATCACTAACTTTTCCCCTTCCAGTCGCCCTTCTACGTAGCCCAAATCCTCCGGTAAAGTATAGGGCTTAAGGGATAAACTCTCCCAACTAGCGGCGATCGCCAGGGCCAACTGTTGAATCATCGGGTTCAACGTCGGCATCAGGGAAGAATTGGTCAAACTTAAATCAGTGACGGCCATGGTAAATACTCAAATCTAGGGCAAAGCAATCGGAATAATGAGTTGGAAACTAAGCTAAAACCTACGTTGGACTACCGCCCCCTTCTTCCGTTGACAGTTCCAAACAATAGCCTGCCCCATACACCGTTTTAATAAAGCGAGGTCGACGGGGATTCGGTTCCAACTTGGTGCGGAGGTGGCGAATGTGCACCCGAATGGTCTCAATATCATCATCTGGTTCGTAGCCCCACACTTCCCGCAAAATGTCGCTGGGGGAAACCGTTTGCCCATGTCTTTGTAACAAACAATGGAGCAACTCAAACTCCAAATGGGTCAACTTAATACTTTTGCCAAACCAAATCGCCTCAAATCTTTCCGGTACCAAGGTTAGCGGCCCCTGGTTGAGAATTTCTGAGTGTTTCGCCGCCTGGGGAATGCGATCCGTGCGCCGCAGTAGGGCTCTCACCCGGGCTAACATTTCCTCCACGTCAAAAGGCTTAGTGAGGTAGTCGTCGGCCCCAGAGTCAAAGCCTTGAATTTTATCCTGGATCTGACCCAACGCCGTTAGCATCAGCACCGGAATATCGGCCGTGCGTTCATCCCGGCGCAACCGTTGACAGACCGTAAACCCATCCACTTTGGGCAACATCAAGTCCAACATGATCAGATCCGGTTGCAGTTGCACCGCCAACGCTTGACCCTTAATGCCATCCACTGCCTGTTGGACATCGTAGCCCGCCATTTCCAGGTTAATGGAGACTAAATCAGAAATTGCCGGGTCGTCGTCGATGATCAGTATTCGAGGCATGCGCGGGAACTAAAGGAAAACAAAATAATTTCAAGGCGCAAACCATTATAAGAGCTTTTAAAGGGCCAAGGCCCGAAATCATTAGCTTTTTATTCTTGACCAATGATTTTTATAGTTTCAAGTAACTAGTTTGAACTATATTCCTTGGCAAATTACCCAAATTACTGCAAAGCTTGTCAATTAAAGAGAGTAAGGACAAGGATCTTTCCCCTTTGCCAGATCTTTAGATCCTATTCCTGGGGACCTGGAGCTACGGGAATAGCGGCCCCTTCCACCGGAATAACCTGAATAAGGTGATCCTCTGCCGGATTTTTGCTGGCGGGGGGAGCAATGGGGGCTTCACTGGGTAAAGTCTTTTTCGGAGAGGGGTTGCTGATAATGGCGGTGTCCACAGCTTTTTGCTCCATGGGGTTACCAAGGGGGCTATGGAGAGAAGGCGAAGAAGGGATTTTGGTAGCGTCGGGAGATGGGTCTCCATGACTTTCTCCAGTAGGAAGCAGATTTTCACCGATCGCCCCAGTGGTTTCCGTTTCTAGCACTTTGGCAGTTTCAGCGGCGGCACCAGGGGTCTTATCGGACTTTTCTGCGCTGGGCATGATGGGATGCAACCCGGAATTGACCAATTGGGCACCACCATCCTGGGGAGCATTATTCTCCGGCTGGGCGATCGCCGGCGGACATTCTGTACTGCTCAGCCCCACTCGACAGCGCAACTCCTCCCTAGCCAAGGAAACAAAAATGCCGGTGCTCGAAAGGAGTAAAGCAAAAATAGTTAAAGCGTTTCTCATAACCACTGACTTAACTTGAATCGGTGTGTTGTCTTTGCCATTGATCCCAGACGGTTGGCTGAATCACAGCGAACCCATGGCAAACAATCCTAGCCCATGGGAAGAAAAATTTTCATTGTCCAGGGCCATTTCAGCGATCGCCCGTGGTGGTAGGTAGGGATTTCGTTTTCAGTTAATCAAACCAGCCAATGTCTTCATCACTCAAATGGGTGGAGGGCTGTTTGGGGGCCACATAACGGACAGGCATAGCTCTGGGCAGGGTGGTGAGGGCGGCGCTGGTCGGGGGGGTTAAGTCCTCTTCCAAATCTTGAATTTTGCTATACAGTTTGCCCACCAAATTTTTTTCTTCCGTCAATTCTGTTTGCAATTTCTCCACCAATTGCACTTCGTTCTGGAGCTTTTTCACCCGGGCCTGTTCTTGTTTTAAACTTTGTTCTAGTTGTTTAACCTTTTCCTGGGCCTTCTTTTCTTGCCGTTGGCGATCGTTTAGCTGTTGTAACTGTTCTTTGAGTTGTTCCCCCTGGCTTTTTTCTGCTTGCAGTGCCGCCTTAATGGTATCCAACTGGGCTTTAAGCTGGGCTAAATCCGCTGCAGGCTCAGGCGTAGATGCCTCGGAAGTTAGATCTGGAGCAGGGGAAATATCAGCATTTACCTCCGATTGGGATTGGGCTTTAACTTCTTGTTTGAGCAGATCCGATAAGCTTTTTCTGGCCATGGCAAAGGGAAAATCTAGAAATATAAGAGTTAATGATCAAGCTATGGGTTTAGGTTAGGAAAATAAACTGGGTGAATTTTGATTAACGCGGCTCCAAGCCTAGAGTAATTCCCGCAAAAGTTCATCCGCTACCCGTCGATAATCAGATTGAGCCTCCTTAGCATGTTTGCCCTTCCATTGGGTAATGGCCATACCGTCCAACACAGACCGCTCATGGGCTTTATAGCTCCGCACAAAAGCGTGGTAAGCAGGAATACCCAGTTCTAGGAGGGTATTTTGGGCTTCCAAGGTTTCATTCAGACTGCGGGAGTCCACCTTGGTCAACAGCACCCGATGGGCCACCATTAGGGGATTAACAGCGGTTTTTACTGTGTCGATCAACGCCGTCAAATCCATGGGGGCCGGGGGCGTGGGCAATACTAGATAGTCAGCTAGGCCAATGACCGTTCTCAAGGCCTCAGAACGGAGGGCCGGGGGCGTATCCACTACGATAATTTGATAGTCACCTACCAGGGGCAAATCCTTCAACGCCTGGGGATTATTTTCTTGGCTGAGGTGGAAACCCATCTTGTCGCCACTGCGTTCTACCCACCAACTAGCAGAGCCTTGGGGATCCGCATCTACCAAAAGTACTGATCGCTTTTCCGCTAAAATCGCGGCCAAGTTAACTGCGGTTGTGGTTTTGCCAACGCCGCCCTTGCCGTTAACTACTGCCAAAATTTTTGGTGTGGACACCGGTTTTCCCTGCCTTGACCTATTGCCGTTGCCCCCCAACATACCATAATTACTCCTTAGATTTAGGGAATTATACTGGGGTCAGAAGCCAATTTTTACCCATATCCTGGGGAGTTAGCTGGTGCGCGAAAGTTATCCAATTTGTTGATTGTACGAATGGCAAACCACTTTGCTTCCCTTGGCAAGTCCCTCATTGATCTCGTTTGTCTTCCCCCAGGGAACCAACCGGTGCCTGTTTTGCTAGCCCAGAAATTAGCCCTGGCCCTACAGTCCGAGGTGGTGGTTTGGGTGGTGGGACAGGCACAGCCTTGGTTTTGGTCCTTGGCCGGCAAGCATGGCCGTTGGCCCAGTGAGGATTTTTGGCAGAATTGCCCCCCCCAGACCATGGAGGCGATCGCCAATGGTGAAGGATTAACGCTAGGGATGGAAGAATGGCCATTGTGGCAAGAATTTTTTCATCTTCCTTACCCCAGAGTGGAGGGTATTAAAACGTTTTTCCAAGGACGGGAAAATGGGCTAATTTTAACGGTGCATAGTTGCCCGGTTAAGGGGAAATCGATGCCAAAAAAGCGGCAATTTCCTTTACAAAAGCTTCAGGGTGACTTAGGAATGATTAACCAATTATTATCAGGAATTGAGTTACCTAACGATGAATTGTTGCAGGATTTATCTTCTATTAATCTTGCTGAATATGATCCCACCAGCACCCCCCATTCCTCCCGTAATTTTTTTGAAGAAAGCCCAATTTTAAAAATCTGGTATGAAGCCAGTCATCGGCAATTAGAACAACAAAAACAATGGAATGAGAAATTAATTAACAATATCATTACCATCATGAGTGACCAGACCCGTAACCCCCTGGCCACCATTCGCATGGTAGTTGCCACTTTACGCTCTACTCCCCCCACTCCAGAAAAACTAGAGCAAAGATTAGAAATCATTGATCAAGCGTGGCATAAACTTAATGATATTAACAGCAAAATTTTACAATTAAAACAACTCAAGCAAGAGGATAACAAGCTACAAATACAAAACTTGGAGCTAATTTCCTTACTAAAGGAGACGATTGAAAACGCTCCCCCCTTGAATAAAGATAATCACAAAATAGAACTCCATTACGACCATGAAATTAATTCCGTGGCCGCCGACGATAAATGTTTGCGGCAAATTTTCCAAGAACTGTTAACTAATGCACAAAAATTTTCTGTGGCTGACAGCCCTATTGTTGTCACCGTAGAACAATTCGACCAAACTGCAGTGGAAGTAAAAAAAAAAGTTAAATGCACTTTTAGTAACCATACGGTGGCCATAGATGCCCAAAATCTCCAACATTTATTTGATCCCTTTTATCGGGAGCAATGGGCCATTGATTCGGCGATCGCCGGGGTGGGGTTAGGGTTAACCATTGTCCGCACTTTAATTGAGCAACTCAATGGTAAGATCAGCGTTGTCGGAAAGCCCTCCCGCCAGCCAGGCCAGAGCGTAATAACTTTTACCTTAATGATTCCGGAGTCTGGGGCGACTGAATAATTTTTCCTCCGTTGATGATGCTCATTTCGCAACCGGCGGCAGATCGGCCCCTCAGTTGGTCGGGATGGTCCCGTAGGCCCTGGCGCAGACAACTGGCGGTCACTAGAGTTTTTCTTTTATTTGCGTTCTTTTTGTGGTGGGACCGGCTCACGGCTCCCCACTCTGCCCAACGGCGCTATCGTCGGGCCCAATGGTTGGTGCAACAATTACTTTATTTGGGCCCCACTTTTATCAAAATTGGTCAGTCCCTTTCCACCAGGGCCGACATTATTCCCGCTGAATATATCCAGGCCTTTACCCAACTCCAAGACCGGGTACCCCCCTTTGATTCCCGGCAGGCGATCGCCGTTATTGAACAGGAATTACATGGGGCGATCGACGAAATTTTTCAACAATTTGAGGTTAATCCCCTGGCATCGGCCAGTTTAGGCCAGGTGCATCGGGCCGTATTACCCACGGGGGAAGCGGTGGTGGTGAAAGTACAAAGACCAGGGTTGGACAGTTTATTAAATCTAGATTTTGAGCTTTTACATCAAACGTTACGGCTGGCCAAACGATGGTTGCCTGGATTCCGAAACCTGGCCCAAAAATATGAAGTTGAAGCCATTTATCAAGAATTTTTCTCCCTACTGTTTTTAGAAATTGATTACATCCACGAAGGAAAAAACGCAGAGAAATTCCGCCAAAATTTTGCTGATTATCCCCGGGTCAGAGTGCCAGAAATTTATTGGCAATATACTACTCGCATGGTTTTAACCCTGGAATATTTACCAGGCATTAAGGTGGATGATCGCCAAGCTCTGGAAACCGCTGGCATTGATTTAGATTTAGTCATTCAAACGGGCATTTGTGCCTATTTAAAGCAACTACTCATTGACGGTTTTTTCCAGTCCGATCCCCATCCGGGTAACATGGCGGTGGATAGCCAAGGGGATTTGATTTTTTATGATTTTGGCACCATGGCGGAGGTAAAAATCATTGCCAAGGATCAAATGATACAAACCTTTTTCGCTGTGCTGAGAAAGGATGCTAACCAGGTATTGGAAGCCTTAATTTATATGGGTCTAGTGGAGCCCAAAGGGGATCTCAGTCCCGTCAAAAGAATTATTAATTTTTTGCTCGATAACTTTCGGGACAAACCAATTGATATTAAAGCTTTTGACCAAGTGGGGGAAGAGGTCTATGCCATGTTTCAACAACAACCTTTCCGCTTACCTCCCCAAATGACCTTTATTTTAAAATCCATCTCCACCCTAGATGGCATCGCCCGGGCCTTAGACCCCCGCTATAATTTAATCGCCGCCAGTCAGCCCTTCATCCAAAGCGTCACCGTTGCCCAACCCAAACGTTCCCTGGCCATGGCACTGGTGCAACAGGTTAAACAATTTGCCCTCGACCAATTGAACAGACCATCCCGTAACCAACAATTTCTCCAGGAATTGACCGCCAAATTAGAACGGGGCGAGCTCCAGTTTGCCACCCGCTCCCCAGAAGGCGATCGCCTGTTGCAAAAAATTCATCTGGCCTTGAAAAGTCTCATTTTTGCCTGCTTAACAGGGTTTACTCTGCTGTCGGCGACGGTATTACTATCCACAATCTATGCCCGCTTTGCTGTAATTGGCTTTGGCCTGGCGGGGTTATTTAGTCTCTTTTTACTGCGCTCTTTGGTCAAGTTGGCGGTGCAGGAAAAGTTAGACCGACTGATGCAGAAAAAATAATTGACTTAATTTACGCTGGAAACCGAATCAAATGGATAAATTAGGTATTTCCAGATAAACACGGTGCTTCCTCCATGGGGCGCCTTGGGAGCATTTGCACTATCCTCTTGCTATTGGTTAAATCACATTGCCTAATTTAGTACATAAATTGTGCTTTTCCAAACTTTTTTGCGTTTCTATACACTAAATGACGGGGCGAGACAAAATAATTATGCAATTTATGTATATTCTGTTTGCGTGTGCTGCATTTAATTTTAGGTAAGTTATGTTAGGGTAGGCTCAGAAATATCAAGTATGTTTCGCTGCAGTATGCATCTGAGTCAGTAACTTATGCGTCTCCCCATTTCATACCAGTTAACCGAAGGCTAACCACTGTTCAAGAAAATCTATCAAGATGCTTCTTTTATTAGGAGTGAGAAATGAGTTCCCAAATAGACTCAGCTTCTGAAGAATTCGTGGCAGGGCGTCCCTCTACTCAAGAGGCTCTTATAGATATCAGTTCAGGAAAATTGTCTAGCAATGACGATGATGTTGATTTGGTATACGATGCGTTACGCGCTATTCGCTCCCATCTCAAGATGGAAGTTGCCTTCATTTCTGAATTTGCTTTCGGCAAAAGATATTTCAGCTACGTAGATGCTATTTCAGAAAATCCACCAATCAGGGTTGTAAATTCTAATCCCCTTGAAGAAAGCTATTGTCAGCAGATCGTTAACGGGAGTCTCCCTGAGATGATCCCGCATGCCTGGCTAATTCCAGCGGCCATGAATTTTCCAGTCACAAAAGCCCTGCCAGTTAGAGCCCATATAAGTGTACCCATCCGGTTTAGCGGTGGACAGATCTATGGCACTTTCTGTTGCTTTAGCTCTAGGCCCGACCATTCCCTAGGCGAACGAGATTTGTTAATGATGCGCACCTTTGCCGATTTTGCATCAAGGCAGATTTAACGTCGGATTGTCAGTAAAATAGCTTGCAAAGAAAAGTTCGAGAGGGTTAGATTCGTCCTGGACACTTCAGCCTATAGAATCATTTATCAACCAATTTATAACTTTGAGGAAGAGCGAATCGTTGGGTTTGAGAGTTTGACCCGCTTTTCCCATTCACCGGCTCGCAGTCCGGATGTTTGGTTTGCTGAGGCTGAGGAAGTTGGTCTAGGCGAAGAGCTTGAAATGGCAGTCATCAAAAAAGCTATCCTTCCACTCCACCATCTACCCCAACACGCCTATGTTTCCCTCAACTTATCTCCAGATAATATTGCGAATGGGGCGATCGCCCCATTCCTTGAAAACGTGCCGCTTGATCGAATTGTTCTTGAAGTGACTGAGCATACCGCCATATCTGATTACACGAAGGTATTGTCGATGCTGGAGCCATTGCGCAGTAAGGGCTTACGTCTAGCCGTCGATGATGCCGGTTCTGGCTATGCCAGTTTTCGTCACACTCTTAAAATGCACCCTGATTTGATCAAGCTCGATACCCATCTGGTTCGGAATATTGATAGAGACCGTGAACTCAGGGCTTTAGCTAAAGCTCTGGTTAGCTTTGCCAGGGAAACAGGGGCCAAAGTGATCGCTGAGAGGGTTGAAACTCCAGAGGAATTGGATTCTTTGCGGGGCCTGCGGGTAAGCAATGCCCAAGGCTATTTCCTGGGGCGACCTATGGAGATGGAAGCGGCAATGAAACTTCTGTAGATGGGGGAATTTGTTGGTCTGCCAACAATTGGAGGTCACGGAGCAGTACCAAACGGATAGAACGGAGACTGGACAAACGTGGCCTAGCCCAATTATGGGAGGGCGCTCGATTTAACCTATTCGGCGAAGAGGTGGGGGTTGCCATAATTCCGCATCCAGATGTACGGGCGTAGAGGACTAATGACCTGCACTGGTGAGAACATTAGGATCAGGGATGTAGAGAAAAGCAAAGGTGGCAAAACTACTATCCGCGACAACCTAGATTTTTTGCTGAGGGTACCAGTGGCTTGCCTGTTTCAACAGAACCTCTGGGAATCTTCTATTCTGCTCTTGCTAACGTTTCCTCAATAATTCCAATAGATAAAATCGAGCTAACTTCTAACCCGAATACCCGAATAAATATTGGGGCACCTTCCGAAAAATCCGTGGTGACTTGTACTTAGCAGTGGGGCACTAACCCCAATGATCCAAAAGACGATCCAACTGGGATGTATCGATTAGACCATATTGCCAAAAAATGACTGGCAGATAGGAGGGCATGGCCTCGGTTTGTTTCAGTCCCCAGGCAATTTGCTCCGCTGACAGTGAAAATTCTTTTGTTAATAGTTGAATCAGATTTTTGGACACTACCATGGACTGCTCCTGGGGAAAGATTTAATTTTTGTTGATAACTCTAGTAACGACGGTCGGTGTGTCTTACCCTGATGGCGACCGCCTCGGGAGCGGAACTGGGCTGGAGTTGTTGGAGTAGGGCTAAACCTAGGACAAAGAAAGCGCAGACGGTAATTAACATACAATTCACTTTGTAAACTTATGTTAACAATCCTATCGGTTTCTCTCATAATCTGCAACGGGGTATTTACCGACCTTGGATAGCTCTTTTCTGGCCAGCAAAAAGCCAGACTGTGAAAAGGCCTGGCTGAAAAAGATTCTAAAAAGTCATTAAGTTAAGGTCTAATTTTTCCGAAGGCAGACCCAAGGGGAGTCCTAGAGAAAAGAAAAAATTGGTTTACCTATTTCTTTTTCTTATCTTGTTTGTCTTCGGCGGTTTTTTCCTTCATGCCATACTTACGCATAAAGCGGTCAACACGGCCTTCAGTGTCAATAATTTTCTGGGTACCGGTGTAGAAGGGGTGATTGCCGGACCAAATTTCTACGTTGATTTCTGGCTTGGTGGAACCAACGGTCATAATCACCTCTCCGTTACAGGTGACTTTGGCATCGGGATACCAGGTGGGATGAATGTCAGCTTTGGGCATGGTCAGTCCTAATAATTCCAATAGAGGGGTAAATCCAAATCTCCAATTAACGCTTGGAGTACTGGGGGGCTTTACGGGCTTTATGGAGACCGTATTTTTTCCGTTCTTTGGCTCGGGGATCCCGGGTAAGATAGCCTTCCGCTTTTAGGGGTTGACGATTTTCCGGGGAAAGTTGGCATAGGGCTCTGGCCACACCTAGTTTCACGGCGTCTGCTTGGCCGGTTAGGCCGCCACCATGAGCATTGACCAAAATGTTGTACTCCCCTTCCAGTCCCAGGGTTTCCAGGGGGGCTTTCAAGCTTTGGATGTAGTTGGCAATGCGATTGAAGTAAATTTCCCCAGGCTTACCGTTAACAATTACTTCCCCTTGACCGGGCACAAGGCGCACCCTGGCGATCGCCGCTTTACGACGGCCGGTGCCCCAATAGACGACTTTATTGCTGGAATCATTGACTTGCATTAGTTAGCTCCTGCAGGAATGGTGTTGATAACAAGGGTTTCGGGTTGTTGAGCCGCGTGGGGGTGGCTGGGGCCAGCGTAGACTTTCAGCTTAGTGAACAACTTACGGCCGAGGCTATTTTTGGGCAACATTCCCCGGATAGCACTTTCGACGATTCTTTCTGGCAAACGAACTTGGAGTTTTTCAAAGGTCTCCTCCTTCATCCCGCCGGGGCGGCCAGAATGTCGACGGTACAACTTTTGCTCCCGTTTTCTGCCGGTAACTTCTATTTTTTCCGCATTAATAATAATGACAAAATCACCGGTGTCCATGTGGGGGGTGAAGGTGGGCTTATTTTTACCCCGTAAAATGGTGGCCACTTCGGTCGCAAGACGGCCAAGGCGTTGACCCTCAGCATCAATTACGTACCATTTGTGGTCTAGGTTGTCGATGGTTGGTAATACAGTTTTGTTCATAGTTTTCAAAAATACCCCCGCTTAATAACGGGACATAATTATTTGCCTTGCTAATTTGGTTTGGCTAGCCGGTGAATTGCCACAGGGGTTGACTATCAAACCAAAGACAATCAGGCAAAGGAAAATTTTCATAACCGACCCGCAGTAGGCATAAACCTTTGGCGGGGGCCGCATATTTCACCAGATCTCGCCGCTGATTAACCCAAATATTATTGAAGTCAGTCAGACTGCGTTGTCCAGAGCCCACTTCCACCAGCAGACCCACTAGCAAGCGCACCATGCCGTAAAGAAAACCATTGGCTTGGATTTCTAGATAGACCATGGGGCCTCGACGGTAACAGTCAACCCCCTGCACTTCCACCCAGGAATGGGTCCGCGCTGACCCCGCTCGATGGAAAGCCGCTAGGTGATGTTTTCCTAGCAGTGGTTCCATGGCTGTCTGTATTGTCTTCTCCTCAAGAGGAAAACGATAGTAGTGCCAACTGAACTGATCGGTGAACAGATTAGGACATTGATCCGTATAGATGCTGTAACGATACCGTCGCCACAGGGCAGAAAAGCGGGCGTGCCAATGGTTATCAACCGCTGCTGACCCCCTAACTAAGATGTCCCGGGGCAGATGACCATTTAGAACTTTACTCCAACGGTGGGGAGGAATTTGTCCTACCGGGTCGTCAAAATGGGCCACCTGGGCCGCCGCATGGACTCCCGCGTCCGTTCTACCGGCGCCATGGAGAGTGACGGGCTGACCCACTACCTTGACGATCGCCAACTCCACTTCCTCCTGAATAGAAGAAAAATTAGGTTGACGTTGCCAGCCATGGAAACGGGTGCCCAGATATTGCATCACCAAGGCCACCCTTTGTTTACCAGCAGACGGAAAAGAAGACATCAATACAGCAAGACTAGTTAAACCAATTCAATCACAGCCATTTCCGCATTGTCACCCCGGCGACGCAGGGTTCTGATAATGCGGGTATACCCCCCATCTCTATCCTTATAGCGGCTGGGAGCATCCGCAAATAGAGCATGGACTGTGGGTTTGTCGTACATGTAACCTAGGGCCCGACGACGGGCAGCTAGGGAACCATCCTTAGCCAAGGTAATCATACGGTCTACCTCAGAACGCACCGCCTTAGCCCTAGCCTTAGTGGTTTTAATTTGTCCGTGGCGGATCAATTCTGTGGTCAAAGCCCGCAGGAGGGCCTTTCTTTGGTCAGCGGGCTTCCCCAACTGAGGCACTCGACATCTGTGTCGCATGGTAACTGAACTCCTAAAAAATTAACAACAGGGGGTTACCCCAAGGCCAGAAGCAGTAGTCAAACCCATTGAGCTTGTTAAGCTTTAGCCTTTTCGTGGGGCAGGGTAATACCCAAACGTTTTTGCAGTGCCTCAATCACCTCTTCCGCGGATTTGAGACCAAAATTCTTAATTTCTAGTAGATCTTCTTGGCTATATTCCAGTAGATCCGCCACGGAATTAATCTGGGCCCGCTTCAAGCAGTTATAGGCACGGACAGAAAGTTGTAACTCCTCAATGGGAATTTGACTTTCTGGGTTGACCTCATCCTGGTAATCGCTATGGGCTGCTTCCAGCTCATTGAGATCCTTAAGGGGGATGAAAAGATTGGCAATAATATCAGAAGCTTCAGATAAAGCTTCCCGAGGTTGAATACTGCCATTAGTCCAAATGTCTAAGATCAGTCGATCCTTAGGACTCATGCCATCAGCCCGAATATCTTCCACCGTGTAATTGACCTTGGTCACCGGCATAAACACCGAGTCAATCTGGAGAAAATCCAGGGATGAATTTTCGTCCTTACCCCTCTCGATAATCCGATAACCTACACCCCGCTCCACCCGGAATTCCATTTCCAGTTTGGCCCCCTCTGCCAAAGTAGCAATGTATTGGTTGGGATCAATAACCTCCACTTCTGAAGGCACCTCGAACTGGGCCGCCGTTACCGTCCCCGGACCGATCGCCGTTAGGCGGCCAATCTGGGGCTGATCAGTGTAACTTTTGAGCACAAGTTCCTTCATGTTCAGCATAATTTCCAGAACATCCTCCCGGACCCCTGGAATAGTGGCGAACTCATGGTTAACCCCGGCAATGCGGATAGCCGTTACCGCGGCCCCGGGTAAGTTGGACAACAACACCCGTCGCAAAGCATTTCCCACCGTCGTTCCCTGGCCCCGGTCTAAGGGTTCAAGGGAAAACTTACTGTACTGCTGTTGATTTTTTCTGGTGCTGGATTCCACACACTCAATTTGAAACTGCGCCACTAACGCGACCTCCCTTATATCTCCGTGTAAATAGCTTGACCGACGCTATCTCAGTCAGAGGAAATTACGATTTGCTCAAAAAAGCTGTTAGCAAAAAATCTAACTGTCCTAGACCCGACGGCGTTTGGGGGGACGACAACCATTGTGGGGGATGGGGGTAACATCCCTGATCAGGGTGATTTCTAAACCAGCTCCCTGGAGAGCCCGGATAGCGGTTTCCCGACCAGCGCCAGGTCCACTCACCATCACTTCCAATTGCCGCATGCCCTGTTCCATGGCCCGACGGGCAGCGGAGTCAGCGGCGGTTTGGGCAGCATAGGGAGTGCCTTTTTTGGCTCCTTTGAAACCGCTAGAACCAGCGGAAGCCCAGGAAATTACATCACCCCGAATGTCGGAAATGGTGACAATGGTGTTGTTGAAAGTAGATTGAATGTGGGCCACCCCGCTAGGGACATTCTTTTTTGCTTTTTTGGGCCCAGTTTTTCTGGTAGGACGCGCCATAATGATTGCTTGAAAGCTTCAATAAACAGGACAGAGATGGGGGGAAGATTATTTCTTCGCAGGGGTCTTTTTCTTGCCGGCAACGGTCAAGCGGCGGCCTCGACGGGTACGGGCATTGGTTCTAGTACGTTGTCCCCGCACTGGTAAGCCTTGGCGATGCCGACGACCACGATAGGTGCCGATGTCTCCAAGGCGTTTGATGTTCATGGCCTCCCAACGACGGAGATCCCCTTCGATCTCATAATTTTCGTCGATGTAGGTTCTTAACTTCAGCGCATCTTCATCACTGAGATCTTTAACTCGGACATCGGGGCTAACCCCGGTTGCGTCCAGAATTTCATGGGAGCGCGACAGACCAATACCGTACAGATAAGTGAGGGCGATTTCCACACGCTTATCCCGAGGCAGGTCAACACCAGCTATGCGTGCCACGTTGATTTTCCTCTAAATAAGTTCAATAAATTTATGGAGTAGGGTTTAAGACAAACCGGGATGGTAATCACTAGGGGAACTGCTAACCTTGACGCTGTTTATGCTTGGGGTTGGCGGAACAGATGACCATCACACGACCGCGCCGACGAATAACGCGGCACTTATCACACATTTTCTTAACGGAAGCTCTAACTTTCATGCCTGATTTTCTTTGGCAACACTGCAAGCTCTTAATTATAACAAGTTATCGTAGCCGTGTCATGGCAAATTTTAAATCAGCTTTCCCCAACGAGGGGAAGCATTTAATTTTTAGCCTTTGCCAACGTCAAATTAATGATTACTTTTTATTTTTAAGACGATAGGTTATGCGACCTTTGGTGAGGTCGTAGGGAGTTAATTCCACCTTGACCCGATCGCCGGGGAGAATTTTGATGTAGTTACGACGAATTTTGCCGGAGATGTGGGCCAAAACGTTGAAACCATTGTCAAGGTCGACCCTAAACATGGCATTGGGCAATGACTCCATCACCGTGCCTTCCATCTCAATTAAATCTTGTTTAGACAAGCGGTTAATGACCTCCTAAAAATAGAATGGAATAAAATATCGAAAAAAGCGCCATCGTCAATCATAACAAATCTAGGTTGCTCCATTGGCCAACCTATGCTTGCCTTAACATTTTGCCCCTAGGGTTTGACCAATTTTTCTAGGCTGGCGGCGATGACTTCCACTGGCTGATTACCATCGAGGGAGTAAAGTTTGCCCTGTTCCTGGTAGTAGGCGATGAGGGGAGCGGTTTGTTCTGTGTAAACCAACAACCGATTGCGAATGGTGGCTTCGTTATCGTCCGCCCGCCCCCTGGCCAACAGGCGTTCCACAATTACTTCATCGGGAACTTTTAGGTTAATGACCCAATGGGTACGGTGACCAATATTAACTAACAACTCATCGAGAAAAATTGCTTGGTTAACGTTACGGGGAAAACCATCCAAAATCCAGCCAGCTTTGGCATCTTTATAGCCCAACCGCTCCTCAATTAACCCCAGGATTAATTGGTCGGGCACCAGTTCCCCCCGATCCATATAATCCTTGGCCTGGTTACCCAACTCTGTGCCATCGGCGATCGCCTGACGCAACATGTCTCCAGTGGAAATATGGGGAATCGCAAGGGTGTCCGCCAAACCGACCGCCTGGGTCCCTTTACCAGAGCCAGGGGCCCCTAGAAAAATTAAACCTTTAGCCATGGCCATAGTCCGTAAAAACTCCAAAAAATTACTAATAAAAAGCGGTCAAGGAAATGTCTGCGCCAACTTCCCCCAACCGCACCATTTGTTTAACAATGTGACCAACAAATTTGCTCCATTGATGCACGATCCATCGTTACCAATTCGTTCCCATCAATACCCAAGGACACCCTAGGGCTGTTTGATCATCCCTTCATAACGCTGGGAAATGACATAGGTCTGGATCTGTTTTGCCGTATCAATGGCTACCCCGACCAGAATCAACAGGGATGTGGCCCCCAAACCCTGGAAGGTCGTCACCCCGGTGGCCTGCTCCACAAAAATGGGTAGAGTAGCCACAAAACTGAGAAAAATTGCCCCTAAAAAGGTGAGACGGTTAAGCACTCCCTCCAGATATTGTTCAGTCTTTTTCCCAGGGCGAATACCGGGAATACTAGAGCCCATCTTTTTTAGATTCTTTGACACGTCCTCTGGGTTGACAATCAGACTGGCGTAAAAATAACTGAAGAAGAAAATCATCACGGAATAAATCACAGTGTAGACCCAAGTACCAGGGCGTAAAGCGTTGGAAATTTGGATGAGAATTTCCCCAAACCCTCCTAAGCCTTCATTACCAGTGGCAAAACCAGCCAGGGAAGAGGGCAAAATCAGCACAGCGGAGGCAAAAATGATTGGCATTACCCCCCCTTGGTTCAAGCGCAGTGGCAAATAGCTAGTGCGTTCCCGATAGAGCTTTTTCCCTACCTGACGGCGGGCAGAAATAATCGGAATGCGCCTAGTACCTTCCTGTACAAACACGATTCCCACAATCATGACCAGGAAAACCAGCATCAACAGCACCACTGCAGTGATGGACTGCCGGCCTCCAGACTGGGCATACTCAATGGTTTGACCCAAGGTCTGGGGTAGGGTAGCCACAATGTTGACAAAAATCAACAAGGAAGCACCGTTACCAATACCCCTTTCTGTGATCAACTCCGAAATCCACATCACAAACATGGAGCCGGCGGTGATAGCTAAAACCGTTTGAAAAATAAATAAGGGACCATAGTTGTTGGCATAGGGGCGTAGTAAACCAATGGTTAAACCTAAACCTTGGATAATGCACCAGCCAAAGGCAATATAACGGCTGTATTGGGAAATTTTCCGCCGCCCTGCTTCCCCTTCATTTTTCTGCAAATCTTCCAGGGCCGGAATGGCCGCTGTTAGCAGTTGCATGATGATGGAAGCGTTAATGTAAGGCAAAATCCCCAGGGCAAAAATCCCCACGGTGGATAAACCGCCCCCGGTAAAAATATTCAAAAAACCAATAACAGAGTTATCGTTGATGGCCTGGCTAAAGGCCTGGCGATCAATGTCCGGTACCGGAATAAAAATTCCCACCCGGACTAAAATTAGTAGCCCAATAGTAATAAGCAGCCGACCCCGAAGGCCAGCCGCTTGGGCCATCTGCAGGAAAGTTTCCTGGGCAGAGGGGGCTTTGTCTCGACTTACGACCATTTATTTATACCTGAGTAAAAGTGCGAGGGATGAAGCAAAACAATGAATGAACCTATTATCTCCTTCTCCCCGTTAATGGGGAAGGATTTTGGTTACTATTGTTAGCCCTGCGCCACCACACTGCCACCGGCCGCTTCAATTTTGGCTTGGGCCGCTTTGCTACAGGGAGCATGGACGGTGAGAGCCACGGCTAATTCTCCGTTACCCAGGATTTTTAAAGGGCCGTCGTTACTAGTGACAATACCCGCTTCCATTAAGCTTTCTAGGGTGACCACGGTGTTGGGGGCTAGGCCGGCCAATTTACCGACGTTAACCACCGTAAAATGCTTAGGGTTGTAGAGGGGAAAGTGTTTTAATTTAGGCAGACGACGGTAGAGGGGCATTTGTCCCCCTTCAAAACCAGCTTTGGTACCGGTACCGGAACGGGATTTTTGACCCCGCATACCAAAACCACAGCTAGCGCCTTGCCCTGCCGCAATACCCCGGCCAACACGGCGACGGCGTTTTTTGGCACCGTCCTTGGGAGAGAGTTCGCTCAAATTCATGGCTAATATCAAAAATTAAGTTCACAGGAGATGGAATTTTCACCTACCAAAGGCTTAGAACCTTGGGCTTACGTGTAGAGATGCTCCACGGCAACTCCCCGCTCTTCCGCCACTTCCGAGAAAGTGCGCAGGGTTTCCAGGGCGTTGATGGCAGCCCGAGCATTGTTGAGAGGATTATTGGAGCCTAGTTGTTTAGCCAGGATATTCTTAACTCCGGCTAGTTCTAGCACAGTACGAACAGCACCACCGGCAATTACCCCGGTACCAGGGGCGGCAGGACGAACCACTACTTTGGCTCCCCCGGAAACCCCATTGGTGATATGGGTAATGGAATTGGACTTGGTCAGGGGCACTTCAATCAGTTGTTTTTTGCCATCGGCCACCCCCTTACGGACGGCTCCGATTACGTCCCCAGCTTTACCCACTCCCACGCCGACCTGGCCAGTTTCGTTACCGACTACCACGATCGCCCGGAAGCTGAGTTTTTTACCGCCTTTGACCACCTTACTGACCCGACGGATTTGGATAACCCGTTCCTGCCAGTTGGTGTCTTCTTTTTTTTCTCGGCTGGTTTTACGACGCTTTGCCATAGTAATTTCCTTGGATGTTAATGGGTTTGGTTAACGTTGTTAGAAATCGAGACCGGCTTCCCTGGCCGCCTCCGCCAGAGCTTTTACCCGTCCGTGATACAACTTACCACCCCGGTCAAAAACTACTTGGTTAATGCCTTTGGCGATCGCCCGTTGGGCTACCAATTTGCCCACCTCTGCGGAAGCATCCTGGGTGGCGCTGGAACTGAGGGACTTTTTCAAATCGGGGTCGAGGGTGGAGGCCGCCGCAAGGGTGTGTTGGGCCACGTCATCGATCACCTGGGCGTAGATGTGGTCATTGGACCGAAAAACCGCCAAACGGGGCCGCTCGCTGGTACCAGATAGATGGCGACGCAGACGATGGTGACGACGTTGGGTGGCAGATTTACGAGTACTTTTCATGGTTTATTTTTTCCCTGTCTTACCAGCTTTACGACGGACATATTCACCTTGGTAGCGGATACCTTTACCCTTGTAGGGTTCCGGTGGCCGCACAGCCCGGATTTTGGCCGCTGTATTACCCAAGAGTTCCTTGTCAATACCGGAGACAATTACCTGGGTGTTATTTTCAACTTTGACCTCAATGCCTTCGGGCATGGTCATTTCCACGGGCTTGCTATAGCCGACATTCAGAGTCAACTTATTGCCCTGGGCCTGGGCTCGATAGCCCACCCCTTGGATCTCCAGGCGACGCTCAAAGCCTTGGGCTACCCCATCCACCATATTGGCAACGAGGGTACGTACCAAGCCATGACGTTCCCGGGCAGTGCGGGACTCATCCTGACGAGTGACGGTGATGGTTTCCCCCTCCAGGGCCACAATTACCTTTTCCGGCAAATGTCTTTCCAGGGAACCCCTGGGACCTTTCACACTCAGATGGGTGCCTTGAATATCTACGCTGACCTTCGCTGGGATGGGAATGGGGCGTTTTCCGATACGGGACATAGGATTAATTCTGTAAAGTTAAGTTTAAGTAGTAATGCAATAGTAGCCTTCGACCAGGACTACCAAATGTAACAAAGGATTTCGCCCCCAATGCCCTGGCGACGGGCTTCCCTGTCGGTCATAATGCCGTGGGAGGTGGAAACAATGGCGATGCCAATGCCGCCCAACACCCGAGGAATTTTTTTAGAAGGGGCATAGACCCTTAAACCAGGCTTACTGACCCGCTGGAGGGTATTGATTAGGGGCTGACGGGTCTTACCTTTATACTTCAGAGTGAGTACTAAAGTCCGGTTAATGCCTTCGCCGGTTTCAGCATAGTCTTCGATGAATCCTTCGCTTTTGAGCACCTTGGCAATGCTCAAGGTCATTTTAGTGGTGGGCACCTGGGTAGTGCTATGTCTCACCGCACAGGCATTGCGGATGCGGGTGAGCATATCGGAAATTGTGTCTGTTGAAGCCATTATTCCTGCTGGTAGATTCTCCTAATGGATGATGATTCAGGTGGATTGATGGAAACTTGTTACTGATCAATCACCCTGAGCCGCGACTAAATTAACTTCTAAAGGGCATGCCCAGAGCTTTGAGCAATGCACGGCCTTCTTCGTCGGTTTGGGCGCTGGTAATGATGGAAACGTCCATGCCCCGAATTTGATCGATAGTGTCGTAATCAATTTCGGGAAAAATCAGTTGTTCGCGAATGCCTAAGCTGTAGTTACCCCGGCCATCAAAGCTGTTGGGGCTGATGCCACGGAAGTCCCGAATACGGGGCAAAGCTAAGTTAATTAAGCGATCCAAAAAGGCATACATCCGCTCGGAACGGAGGGTAACCATCACCCCCACCGGCATACCTTCCCGGATTTTAAAACCGGCGATCGCCTTGCGGGCCCTGGTCACTACCGGCTTTTGCCCTGTAATGGTGGCCAACTCCGCCAGGGAAGACTCCAAAGCTTTGGCATTTTGGGAAGCTTCCCCTAATCCCCGGTTGACAGTAACCTTGATCAATTTGGGAACTTGGTGGATATTTTTATAGCCAAACTCCTCCTGTAACTTAGGAAGAACGGTCTCTTGGTAAAGGGTTTTAAGTCGTTGAGTCATGGTATTTACAGGGTCTCTGGGCTTGGTCAGAGAATAAATGAACCGGGCACATCAAGCTGAAGTCTGGGGTCTGCCAGGAGGCAACGGCGCCAGCCTTTAGTCGATGATTTCTCCCGTCTTTTTCAGCATGCGCACCTTACGACCATCGTCAGTGACGGTGTAGCAAATGCGGCTGGCAATTTTTTCCTTCGTGGAATAGAGCATCACCTTAGAGCTATGGATGGGAGCTTCATAGCTACTGATTTGCCCCGATTCCCCTTCCTGGCGGGGCTTGACGTGCTTGGTGCGGATATTAACCCCTTTGACCACCACTTGACTTTGGCTCGGAATGGTTTGCAGGACTTCCCCCACTTTGCCCTTATCCTTGCCAGAAATTACTTGGATGGTGTCGCCTTTTTTGACGTGCATCTTCACCCGGTGGGGAGCTTGTTTGGTTTTAGTCATTTAGAGCACCTCCGGAGCCAAAGAAACAATCTTGGTAAAGTTTTTGTCCCGCAGTTCCCGGGCCACGGGGCCAAATACCCTGGTACCCCGGGGATTACCTTCGGCATTGATAATCACAGCGGCATTGTCGTCAAAGCGGATACTCATGCCACTGGCTCGGCGCAGGGGCTGCTTGGTTCGGACAATCACCGCCCGTACCACATCGGACTTTTTGATCGGCATGTTGGGTAGGGCATCCTTCACCACGGCAATAATTTGGTCGCCAATACCACCATAGGTGCAGTTCCCCGTGCCCAGAACCCGCAGACACATGAGCTTACGAGCCCCACTGTTGTCCGCGACATTGAGATAGGTTTGTTGTTGAATCACGGCGTTTTCCTAAAAAAATCAGACTAGGATGAATGGCTCATAATGTTGATTACTTGCCAGCGCTTGGTTTTGCTCAGGGGGCGGGTTTCTTGGATGCGAACCTTGTCCCCTTCTTGGCACTGGTTTTCTTCGTCGTGAGCCTTAAATTTCTTGGTTTTGACGACAATCTTGCCGTACTTGGGGTGGGGAGAACGGCTTTCCACAGCAACAACCACGGTTTTATCCATTTTGTTACTGACCACAATACCCACACGTTCTTTAATCGCCATGGTGTTTCTATTCCTCCTCGGAAGGACTGTTCTCAAGTTGTCGTTCCCTTTCCACCGTTAATAGTTGGGCTAAGCGATGGCGGGCATGTTTAAATTCATGGGGATTTTCGGGACGACGGGTAGCCTGTTGAAACCGGAGTTGGAATAATCTTTGCTTGGTAGCGAGGATTTCCGTAGCCAGTTCTTCGTCGCCGAGTTTCCTTGCGTCCGCAATGTTGGGAAGAGCCATGTTAAATGTAATCCTCCTGACGGGTAATAAATTTAGTCTTAATGGGCAACTTCTGGGCGGCGAGGCGCATGGCTTCCCGAGCCACTTCCTCTGATACTCCAGCCAATTCAAACATGACGCGGCCGGGCTTAACCACCGCTACCCAATATTCTGGGGAACCTTTACCGGAACCCATCCGAGTTTCAGCGGGACGCATGGTGACGGGTTTGTCGGGAAAAATACGGATCCAAATCTTCCCACCCCGACGGATGTAACGGGTCATGGCTCGACGGGCGGCTTCGATTTGCCGGGAGGTGATCCAACAGGGTTCGGTGGCCTGGAGGGCGAACTCACCGAAGTTGAGGGTACTGCCCCGCTCCGCTAGACCCCGCATCCTGCCCCGTTGCTGTTTACGGAATTTTGTTCTTCTAGGACTTAACATAGTGCGTTAACGAATAGGCGTTAATGAGTGGCGATCGCCAAAGGGATGGCGCTTAACCGTCCTGGGAACGGTCATCGAACTGTTGCCGACGGGATTTACGACGGGGTTGGCTGGGGGGAGCAACGATGGTAGCTTCCTGTCCAGGAATAACTTCCCCTTTAAAAATCCAGACTTTAATACCTAAAATGCCGTAGGTGGTCAGGGCAGTGCGGTAGGCGTAATCAATATCCGCCCGCAGAGTATGGAGAGGCACCCGGCCTTCCCGCACCCATTCCGTCCGGGCAATTTCTGCCCCGTTGAGACGACCGCTAACCTGAATTTTGATGCCTTTAACTTCGGCCCGTTCCGCCCGTTGTAGGGCTTGGCGCACGACGCGCCGGAAGGAAACCCGACGTTCTAACTGTTGACCGATGTACTCAGCCATTAGAGCAGCATCAGCATCGGCATTGGGTACTTCGATAACATTGACTCGAATCTGGCGGGCTGAACCCAGCAGTTTTTGTAAACCTTCCCGTAGTTGTTCGATACCAGAGCCTCCCCGACCCACCACAACCCCAGGGCGAGCGGTGTGGATGCCCAACTCAATCTGTTCAGCTTTACGCTCAATGCGGATATCGGAAATACCGGCATTGTTGAGGGTCTTCTCAATATATTGGCGAATTTTATGGTCTTCCTGTAAAAGCTCCGGGTAGCGCTTGGGATCGGCATACCAACAGGATTTGTGGTCTTTGGTAATACCGAGGCGGAAGCCAACTGGATGTATTTTTTGTCCCATGTTTTGTATGCGTGACGTGAACAGCGATGTTAGTTATCTGCCAAGGCCGGGGCAACGGCAACGGTAATGTGGCAAGTAGGCTTGCGAATTTGGTAGGCACGGCCCTGGGCTCGGGGACGAAAACGTCGCAAACTGGGGCCACCGTCGGCGAAGGCCTGGCTAACAACTAGATCTGCAGGTTCCAAACCTTCGTTATGCTCAGCGTTGGCCACGGCGGAACGCAGTACTTTGAGCACTGGTTCGCAGGCTTTATAGGGCATAAATTCCAGAATTATCAGAGCTTCTCGATAAGAGCGCCCCCGGATTTGATCCAGCACCCGGCGCACTTTTAGAGGAGACATCCGCACGTAACGGGCGATCGCCTTGACCTCGGCCGTCGTATCAAGTTTTGTCATACTGCTTACCTCTGGTTACTTACGCGCTTTTTTATCGCTTTTAGAATGACTGCGGAAGGTGCGAGTCGGCGCAAATTCCCCCAACTTATGGCCCACCATTTGCTCGGAAACAAACACTGGCACATGCTGGCGACCGTTGTGAACGGCGATGGTATGGCCCACCATCTGGGGAAGAATTGTCGAAGCCCGGGACCAGGTTTTAACCACCTGCTTATCCCCCTTGTCATTGAGCTTGTCAATTTTGCGGAGCAGGGAAGCAGCCACAAAAGGACCTTTTTTCAGTGAACGACCCATAGTTCAGTTCCAACGAATAAAAACAAAAATAATTATTTGGTGCGGCGACGGACAATCAGAGCGCTGCTGCGCTTCTTCTTGTTGCGGGTTTTAGCCCCCAGAGCCGGTTTACCCCAGGGGGATACAGGACCGGAACGACCGATGGGCGCCCGGCCTTCCCCACCACCATGGGGGTGGTCACAGGGGTTCATCACACTCCCCCGGACATGGGGACGACGACCAAGGTGACGTTTACGACCGGCTTTACCAAGTTTGAGGTTACGGAATTCGGCATTGCTCACCCTACCAAGGGTCGCCACACATTCCTTCCGAACCATGCGCACTTCCTTAGAAGGCAGTTTAATGGTCACATAGTCTCCTTCCTTAGCCACCACCTGGGCAAAAGCCCCAGCGGAGCGCACCATTTGGCCACCCCGACCGGCTACCAATTCCACATTGTGGACTTCACTACCCAGGGGAATGCGACTCAGGGGTAAGGTATTGCCCACTTCAAAGGGGGCTTCTTCCCCCGCGATGACAGTCATGCCGACCTGTAGTCCAGCGGGGGCAAGAATATAACGCTTTTCCCCATCGGTGTAGAACAAGAGGGCGATGCGGGCGTTTCGGTTGGGATCGTATTCAATCGCCGCCACCCGGGCCGGAATGTTTTGTTTATTGCGTTTGAAGTCGATAATCCGGTAAAGACGCTTGTGCCCTCCCCCCCGGTGACGACTGGTGATCACCCCGCGGTTATTGCGACCTTTATGGTCGTGGCGGTTGGTAGTTAATGACTTTTCCGGCGTACTTTTAGTAATTTCAGTGAAATCGGAGACACTTGCCTGCCGAGTTCCTGGTGTCATTGGCCGATAATTGCGAATACCCATGGGTTTAGATAACAGTTAATGCAGTGGTGGTCTAAACGTGGCTTACACGTCGGGGAACAATTGGATGCTATCGCCTTCTTTGAGGGTGACAACGGCCCGTTTTACTTGGGCTTTAAAACCCATGAAACGACCCACCCGTTTTTGTTTGCGGGGCATACGCGCCGTATTAACGCCAGTTACTTTGACGTCAAAAAGTAGCTCGATCGCCGCCTTAATTTCCGGCTTGGTGGCTTCGGGGCGCACGTCAAAGACATATTTATTGTCTTCGAGTTGTAGGGTGGCCTTTTCCGTCACAATCGGCTTAATAATCAAGTCCGCCAAACGACGCTGGTCAATTACCTTACTCACCGTAAACCTCCTGGATTTTCTCGAGGGCAGTGGCGGTGGCCACAATGGTGTCTGCAACGAGGATGTCGTAGATATTGAGGTTATCTGCCCGTAAAATTTTCAAATAGGGAATGTTGCGCCCAGAAAAAAATACATTTTCTGAAATTTCATCGAGGATTAACAATACCCGTTTTTCTGGTTTAGCACCCCAACGAGTCAATGCCGTGGCCAACTCTTTCGTCTTGGGTTGGCTGAACTGATCGCTAAATTCTTCCACTACCACTATATGCTCCGCTCGGGAGGCGATCGCCGTTCTCAGGGCCAAACGCCGTTCCTTGCGGTTCATTTTTTGGCTATAATCCCGGGGTTTGGGACCAAAGATTACCCCACCACCCCGCCAGAGGGGAGAACGGATCGAACCCGCCCGGGCCCGACCAGTGCCTTTCTGTTTCCAGGGTTTGCGGCCGCCCCCCCGAACTTCCGCTCGGGTTTTGGCAGAAGCATTGCCTTGGCGGGCATTATTTTGTTGTCGCACCAGGGCCCGGTGAACAATGTGGGCCGCATTTTCTTCCTTAGCAACCTTGAGGGTCAAGGAGGCATTACCTACCTCCTCTCCCTGCCAGTTTTTTACAATACAATCAACCATAGTTTTGTTCCTTCAGCAGTGACGGATAGAAAAGGCAACCTAGCCCCGACCAACGGTTTTAGCAGGGGTGATGTTCAAAAGAGTGCCGGGCTTACCGGGCAGAGCCCCTTTGATGATCAGCAAGTTCCGTTCCGCATCCACTCGCACCACCGTTAAACGGCGCACCGTAACCTGGGAAGCACCATACTGACCAGCCATTCTTTTACCGGGATAGACCCGACCAGGGGTAGTACCAGCCCCAGTAGAACCGGGCAAGCGGTGGTTTTTAGAACCGTGGGTCATGTTACCCCGACGGAAATTGTGGCGCTTTTGGTAACCGGCAAAACCGCGACCCATACTTTGGCCAGCCACATCTACCAGGTCCCCAGCTCGGAAAATGTCCGCTGTGACCGCGTCCCCGGCCTGCAAACTGGGAGCTTCCGTCAAACGGTACTCCTTCAAGTGACGCATGGGGTCAGTGTTGGATTTTTTCAGATGGCCCAATTCAGGCTTGGACAAGGCTTTTTCTTTAACCGGCAAAAAACCCACCTGTACGGCATTGTAGCCATCGGTGTCTTGGGTCTTAACTTGGGTAACGGGACAGGGCCCGGCTTGCACTACCGTCACGGGGATGGAAATGCCGCTTTCTTGATCAAATATCTGGGTCATGCCCAGCTTGGTTCCTAAAATACCGATAGACACGGTCAACCCTCTGCACTAAATAATTAATGTGAATAAACAAACAAGAAACACCCCGGACATAAAGCACAGACCCCAGGAGAATGCCTTTGGTCAACGGCTTTGAGCCCGATAAATAACTGATTTAGTTACGTCGATGGAGCGTTTCAATCAAGCTTGGCTTGAGAGACCACCTTGTGTCCTAGCGGTAGGGAGAGTTAGTCCTACATGGGTTCAGAAGGCGGATAACCCTAATTCCTGGTCAGACTTAGAAACCCTATGGCATTCCAGTATCTGCAGGGGGTCTTCAAAAATAGCAGTTTAACGTTTTGATATTATCTCGATCTAATATCCAGTTTTGACCGCGACTAACCATCATAGCCATAAAGGGAACCCCCGTCAAATTAATTTTCCTGGCAGGGCATCTCCTCGGAGGTGCAAGAACAAATATTCTTTCGCTGACGCGCAAATTTCGTTAAAATGGTACTGTGTTAAATTTTGTTAAATGGAGATATTCCTGTATGGCTACGATCAATATCGGCATTCCTGAAGCGGATCGCGTCAAAATTGCCGAGTCCCTGAAAAAACTGTTGGCCGATACCTACACCCTTTATCTACAGACCCATAACTTCCATTGGAACGTTACTGGCCCCCAATTCCGCGACTTACACCTCATGTTTGAGGAACAGTACAATGAGTTGGCTCTGGCAGTGGATGACATTGCGGAGCGTATCCGCAGTTTGGATGTTTTTGCCCCCGGTACCTATAAAGAATTTGGCAAGCTGAGTTCTGTTCAAGAAGTGGATGGCATCCCCACCAGCAAAGAAATGGTCGACATTTTGACCAAGGGTCACGAAACCATTGTCCAGTCCTGTCGGGATGTGCTCAAGTTTTCCCAACCTGCTGATGATGAATCCACCATTGCCTTGGCTTCAGACCGGATGCGAGTCCATGAAAAGACGGCTTGGATGTTACGGGCCATGAACAAATAGACTTCAGTTTTACCTATTCCTGGCTGAAACTTTACTAGAATTTCGCCCTGGGCAATTCTCCTAGGTAGCGGGATAGGTAGGGAGAAAAAATTTCATAAATTAGGGTTAGGGGTTTACGGTCATGCCAAAAAAGGTAATGACGACCCCAAAAAGGCCCTTCCTGATCAAAAGCATCGGCTAAGGCACGGTTGTGGCCACAGTATATTGCCTGGATGTCTCGATATAACTCGGTATGTAAGCGGGAAAGGCTGTCCCAGATGGGTAAATTGCGATTTTGCAAATATTCGTCCACATGGCTGGCATCCCACCAGGAAACAGCGTAGGCTAGCCTTTGGCCAGATTGGGTTCTCAGCCACACCTGGCGTCGCAGATGAGGACTGGGTACAGTGTTAATTTGGGGGGGGGCGCCGTCATCCCTGGGACCCACCGGGGCCATGTGAATCACATCTACCTCTGTCTTCTCTCCAGTGAGTAGTTGCAGGTGCCTGGTGGGGGAACCGTCCCCAAGGATGAGGATTTGCCATGGGGGAGGCAGGATGCTGTGGGGTAGACCATGCCTAATGTCGTGTTGATCCCCCTGCCAGAGTAGGTCCAGTGAATGCCAAGCAAGGGAAGGGGAAACGGCCGGAGAAAGGTTCAAGGGGAACTGCCTGTGCGTTACAAAACTTTACATTTTCGTGACTTTTTTGATGATAACAAACTCACGCTACGGCGGTGGGCTTTCTGGATTCTGGCGATCGCCGTTTTTGTTGGGATTATTACCGGGTCATGGTTAACATCTCCAGGGGGATCGGTGGGGCTGGGACAAGCGCTTCCACCTAGGGGGATCTACGCATTGCGGTGATCAGTGACCTCAACAGCGTCTATGGTTCCACCAACTATGAACCGGAAGTCCCCAAGGCGTTGCAACTCATTCCCAGTTTGCAACCAGATCTTGTCCTTTGTAGTGGAGATATGGTGGCGGGGCAGAGTCCCAAATTAACCAATGCCCAAATTCAAGCGATGTGGGACGCCTTTGACGGGGTGGTGGCCCAACCCCTGCGGCAAGCCAGAATTCCCTTTGGTTTTACCTTGGGCAACCACGATGCTTCCGGTGCCCTGGATCAAAATCGTCGTTTTCGTTTCCAAAATGAACGGGAGTTGGCGGCTCGTTATTGGCGTAACCCAGCCCATGATCCAGGCATAACTTTCCTGGATAAAAGTGATTTTCCTTTTTACTACACTTTTAGTCAAAATGGTGTTTTTTTTCTGGTGTGGGATGGGTCAACCCACCGGATTCCCCCGGAAAAATTGTCTTGGGTGGAAATGGCCCTGGCCAGTGCCCCGGCTCGGCAAGCTAAGTTAAGACTGGCGATCGGACATTTACCCCTCTATGGCGTGGCGGAAGGTCGCAATAAGCCGGGGGAGGTGATGGCCAATGCTGAGCAGTTAAGGGGTTTGTTGGAAAAGTACCAAGTCCATACCTATATCAGCGGTCACCAACACGCTTACTATCCTGGCCGGCGGGGTAATTTAGAGTTACTGCACACTGGTATTTTGGGGGCAGGCCCCAGAGCTTTAATTGGCCAAGAACGGCGATCGCCAAAGACGTTAACCATTTTAGATTTCACTTTCGGTCAACTGGATCAAGTGCAGTACACCACCTACGATATGAAGGATTTGAGCCCTGTGGGACTGGAATCTTTACCCCGGTTTCTGTTGGGCCATAATGGACGGGTAATCCGTCGAGACCTGAGGGAAGCAAATTTGACCCCAGCGGAACAGCAGGCCTGTGGAGCAAGTTTGGGCTCAGCCCTATGCAATGTTAGGTGAGCAACTGACTAGTTGGGATGGTTAGTTATCAATGGCCAGTTAAAACTACCATGGGGATTTGTCCCCAGACTTGCCAATTTTTTTTCAGACCATGGCTGTAGTTACCCCAAACAATCTCCCCCCCCTCAACAAAGACACCTTCTGGGCCATCATCAACCAAGAAATCAGTGATGAGGTGGTCAACGCTCTACTTGCCTACTATCTCGGTTATCGATTCGACGGCGATCGCCAACGGTGGGAACTAGAAGAAGTGGAGTCAAGCTGGGCCCAGGAGTATCCCGAACCGCCCAATTTCATCGAAAATCGCCCCCCTACAGTTAAACTGACCCGGTCTATTCCCCCGGAAAATAAACAATTGCTCAAGGAACAATTGGGTTTTACTGGTTATAAAATTGGCGAGTTTACCCCCCGCCACACCCGCAGAGCTACAGCAGTTAATTGGTTGCTCAGTTACATGGCTATCCACAAGCTCCCATTGCATTGACAAAGAAATGGGCCAGGGAGACTCACTCAACCCCCCAGCCCCCTATTCTCCCTGATCAAACCATTGAAAACTGGGATATCTACCAGCCCTTTTCTGCTTGGTCAAGCACGTAGGTCGCCACATCTTCCATGTCGCTGTCACTGATGCGACCCTTAAAGCCGGGCATAGCTCCATTACCATTGGTAATTTGGGCAACAATTGCGGCCACGGAGTTCTTGCCATTGGCTTCCAAATCAGCCATTTTCAAAGTTTTGCTGGGGTTGATGGAATTGAGACCCCCATTGTGGCAAGCGGCACAGTTACCGGCAAAAATAGCTTTACCATGGGCCAGGTCAGCGGCGAAGGCTGTGTTACCCAGGGAAAAAATCCCCCCTAAGAAAATCAGACAGGGGAGGGCAATGCCCAAAAAAATTCGGCTAGCTTGGTTAAATAATTTAAACATTAGTTCTCCTTTCAAAGATACAGTCTTCAAGACGCGAAGGTATTATGGGAGGGGAACATGGCAAAGTCAAAAGACAATCTGTCAAAGTTACGGCCAGGCTAAAATTGACTAGGTTTATGGAGGGGCCATGGCAGTCCCATTCCTAGCCCACCGATTTTTATAATTTCCCCAGCTTTTACGATGGTTTCATGGTGCCGATGGCGATCGCCAAGACGTTGGTTTCTGTTTGCGTGTCTGGGACTGTTGCTCAGTGGGTTAATCAGTTGCCAGGGTAAGCAACCCCAGAGCATGGAGGGGGAAGTCAGCTTTTGGACCATGCAACTACAACCAAAATTTAACCAGTATTTTGACGAATTAATTGGTACCTTTGAACGAAAAAATCCACCGGAGCAGGTAAGTTGGGTGGATATTCCCTGGAATGCCATGGAGAGCAAAATTCTCACCGCTGTCTCGGCTAACACAGCCCCCGACGTAGTTAACCTCAACCCCACTTTTGCTTCTTTATTAGCCAGTAAAAATGCCTGGCTCAATTTGGAACAGGAGGTGAGCCCCGAAGTTAAGGCCCGCTATCTGCCTAGTATTTGGCAAGCCAACAGTCTTAGGGAAGGGGAGGTGTTTGGTTTCCCCTGGTACCTCACCACCCGCATCACCATCTATAACCAGGACCTACTACGACAGGCGGGGTTGTCCGCTCCTCCAGCCACCTTTGCAGAGTTAGCGGTGGCCGCCAAAGCAATTCGAGAAACCACCGGCAAGTATGGTTTTTTCATCACTTTTTCCCCCTCCGATTCCGCCGAAGCCCTAGAAAGCCTAGTGCAAATGGGAGTCAGGCTGGTGGACGATGACGGCCGAGCCGCCTTTAACAGTCCCGCCGGCAAAATGGCCTTTCAATATTGGGTGGATTTGTATCAGCAGGGACTACTGCCACCGGAAGTTTTAACCGAAGGACATCGTCGGGCCGGGGACCTTTATCAGTCCGGGGCGATCGCCTTTTTATCAGCGGGGCCAGAACTATTAGCTAGTTTGGAGAAAAATGCCCCCAGCATTGCGAAAGTTTCTGCCGCAGCGCCCCAAATTGTCGGGGAAACCGGGAAAAGAAATGTGGCAGTGATGAATCTAGTCATTCCCCGGAGCACCAAAAATCCCACTGGAGCAATTAAATTTGCCGAATTTGTGACCAATACTGATAACCAATTTGCCTTCATCAAAGAAGCCAACGTCTTACCCTCTACCATTGGTGCTGTTGATAAATATCGACAGCAGTTGGCACAAATCAGTAACGCCAGTTCCTTGGAAAATGCCCGCCGGGTAGCATTGGAACAATTGCCTACTGCAGAAGTGTTAATTCCTCCCATGGCCAACCTTAATCAACTTAAGCGCATCATCTACGAAAATCTTGGGGCCGCCATGGTGGGCAACAAAACCGTAGACCAGGCCCTACAGGATGCAGAACAAGTCTGGAATGACAATTTGAAAGGCTAAACAAAAGTAGTTGTAGTTACAGTCAAGCTTTTCTCATAGCCCAGCCGTTGTCTTTATCCAACCCTTTCGTCGATGGAGATGGACAGAAACAAGCACAACTTACAGCAGACCCATTGCCAAAGGCATTGCTAAAAATCTTCACCCCCCTAGGGCAACTGTTAGCTCTGAACAGTTTTCACGTTGCCTTTAGCATTTAAACTGACAGGCAGTTTTGCTCCCTGGAGTCAAAACCCATCTCCACCATTCACCTAGCGATCGCCATGAACAGTACCCAAGATTATATCGGCGAGGAAGCCGCCACCAGAGTCAAAATCCTTAGTGAAGCTCTGCCCTACATCCAACACTTTGCTGGCCGCACTGTGGTGGTCAAATATGGGGGAGCTGCCATGAAGGACAGCAACCTCAAAGACAAGGTGATCCGGGACATCGTCTTTATGGCCTCCGTTGGCATTCGCCCAGTGGTGGTCCATGGCGGGGGGCCAGAAATTAACACTTGGTTAGATAAGGTGGGCATTCAACCCCAATTCAAAGATGGGTTAAGGGTCACCGATGCGGCCACCATGGATATTGTGGAAATGGTTCTGGTGGGTAGGGTTAACAAAGAATTGGTCAATTTAATTAACCAAGCCGGGGGCAAAGCGGTGGGACTTTGTGGCAAAGACGGCCAATTAATGACTGCCCGCACCATGACCAATAAGGACGTTGGTTTTGTGGGGGAGGTGAGTTCCGTTGATGCCCGGGTGGTGGAAACTTTAGTGAAAAGCGGTTATATTCCCGTTATTTCCAGTGTGGCGGCGGATGAATTCGGCCAAGCCCACAACATCAATGCCGACACCTGTGCTGGGGAATTGGCGGCGGCCCTGGGGGCAGAAAAATTAATCCTCCTCACCGACACCAGAGGCATTCTGCGAGATTATCAAGACTCCTCCACCCTAATCCATAAGTTAGATATTCAACAGGCGCGGGAACTGATTGGCTCCGGCATAGTGGCCGGAGGCATGATTCCCAAAGTCAACTGTTGTGTGCGCTCCCTAGCCCAGGGGGTGAGAGCAGCCCATATTCTGGATGGTCGTTTACCCCATGCCCTGTTGCTGGAAGTATTCACCGATCTAGGCATTGGTTCGATGATTGTGGCTTCGGGCTATGATCTTTGAGGTGGAAGAAATTTTTTTCAACTCCTTCAACAATTGATTAAGCAATCATTTTGGACGATAACTTTTTACCATTGCTCTCAGGGTCTGCTCAGTTAAAACTGTTGCAATTGGTCAGCCCGACCCTCCCGGTGGGAGCCTACAACTATTCCGAAGCCTTGGAATGGTTGATAGAACGGGGTGATGTTACCAATGGAGATACCCTGGGAGCCTGGATCACTGAGGAATTAAGTCAGGGCTCCATTACGGTGGACACAGCCATTATGGTTCGGGCCCATCGCCTTGCTGGCCAACTTGCCAAAACCGATATGGTATCCAGCTCCACTGTTAAACATTTACAGTATTGGAATCAATGGTTAACGGCCACTAGGGAAAGTCGGGAATTAAGAGAACAAAGTTTGCAAATGGGAGGATCCCTGCGAAAATTGTTGGTGGATTTATACCCGGCCGTACAGGATTGGTTTGAGCCTATTCCTTTCACAGAACCCTGTAACTATGCGATCGCCTTTGGCATAGGGGCGGCTTTTTGGAACATTCATCTCCATCAGAGTGGGTTGGGCTATCTCCACAGTTGGGCTAATAATTTGATTTCAGCGGGGGTAAGGCTGATTCCGTTGGGACAAACGGCAGGACAAAAACTATTGTTGCATTTAACACCCATCATTTTGCATCAATGGCAGAGAATTTTATTGCTAGAGGATGATGATTTGTACAGTTGCAGTTGGGGGTTAGCCCTAGCTAGCATGGGCCATGAAAGTCAATACACTAGATTATTCCGGAGTTAGCCTTCGCTAGTAATGATCCTCAACCATTGAGTAGTTTCCATTGTTTATAGAACAAATTAAAGAAGACATTACTGTGTTTAAAAGACTAATTTTTTTGTCTTATAGAAGGATTTAATCAAAAATTTCAATACAATGTCGAGGCTATGATTGAAAGTATTTAGGCAATCAATAATTTAGTCGAATTTCAGACCTTGCGGTAGTTGAAGACAAAAGTATGCTGTTTTTGTATCCCTTTGCACAAAGTACCGGCTCCTATGTAATGCTGGTTATACTCAATTAATCTATTACCTCATCCTATGACTGCTACTGTTACTGCCCAAGAAGCTTTCCGAGCCGCCTATGAAAACCGCTACACTTGGGACGAAAATTTTCCCGGTTATCGGGCCCATCTCACCGTTACCCAGGGGGATGAACGCTATGAAGGGGAAGTGGAGGTGAAGGCAGACTACACCGTCACCGTGACTGGTTTTAGTGACGAAACGGTACAGGAAAGCGTTTATAACCAAATGCGGGACATTGTTACCCACAGAAAACAGGGGAACTTTGAAAATTCCCATGGCAAAAATCAGTTCAGCTTTGGGGAAACCGATACGTCTGGGGCGATCGCCATTGATGTGAAGGGAGATGCCATGGGGTCGAACTATAAAATCCGGGGTACGGAAATCTGCCAGGTCAGTCGAGTGATGGGGCCTGTGGCCTTCACCATCAACACCGAAGAAAGTTTGGATACCGGCTCCGGCTACATTGCCGTCAAGTATAACGCCATTTTTAAAGATCCTAAAACTGACACCCTCAAAGGTAAAAGGGACTTCATCGAAACCTATGTGGAACTAGGAGGTTATTATCTGCCCAGTCAGCAAACCGTAGAGGCGATCGTCGCTGGAGGGGAAAAAAACTTCACTGATTTTAGCTTCACCAATTTAGAACTTTTGGCATAGGTGACAGCGTTTTGTCTAGGTTAGCAACTCCGTTGGTATCAAAGTCTGCCCCCACCATTGTGGTGGAAAATTTGAGTAAGGTTTATCCCATTGCCCTCAAATCCCCCGGTCTCAAGGGAACATTGCAACATTTTTGGCAGAGACGTTACCGCCAAATTCTTGCAGTGCAAGATATTTCCTTTACCATTCCCCCGGGTGCAATGGTGGGCTTCCTCGGTGCCAATGGAGCGGGCAAAACCACCACGTTGAAAATGCTCACGGGGCTGATTAAACCCTCCGGGGGCAAAGTGCGGGTGGCGGGCTTTGATCCCTTCCGTCGACAAACAGCCTTTTTACGGCGCACCAGTTTAGTAATGGGGCAAAAGCAACAGCTAATCTGGGATTTACCTACCCTGGATTCCCTCCGCATCAATGGGGCAATTTACGAAATTCCTGACCAAATCTTTGAGCAACGGCTAGGGGAGTTGAGCGAAATGCTCGGTCTAACCACGGAATTGAAGCAACCAGTGCGGAAGCTTTCCCTGGGGCAAAGAATGAAAGCGGAATTGTTAGCGGCCCTGCTCCACCACCCCACCGTTTTATTTTTGGATGAACCCACCTTGGGGCTAGATGTTAATGCCCAAGTGGCAGTGCGGCAGTTTTTACAAGAGTACAACCAGCGTTACCAAGCCACCGTGTTATTGACCAGCCATTACATGGCAGACATCACCACCCTTTGTGAACGGGTGCTATTGATTCACCAGGGACAACTGATGTATGACGGTGATCTAGAAGCCCTGGTGGAGCGATTTTCCCCTTACCGACAAGTGGCGGTGGAATTATCTAATCCCATAGCTCTGGAAAAATTACAGCTCTATGGGGAAGTGGAGAGTGTGGAGGGTTTACTGGTGCGCTTTTTGCTAAAACGGGAAATCCTAACCACGGCGATCGCCAAGATTTTAGCGGAGTTGCCGGTATCAGATTTAAGCGTGTCTGACCCTCCCATCGAAGAAATTATTGGCCGCCTATTTTCCCAAGGCAATTTGGAAAATAAACTTTGATCTTTGTTAAAGAGGGCAAGTAAGGAAATTTCTCACACCGCTACGGTGGCAGGGGCTTCGACCTGGCCTAAAAGCTGATGCAGTTCTTCCCCTTCAATGACCTCTTTTTCAAGAATTTTTTCGGCGATCGCCTCTAGTAAATCGCGATTATGGTCAAGAATTGCCAAAGCCTGGTTATGGCCCTGCTCAACGATTTCTTTGACTTCTAGATCAATTTCCTTGGCAGTGTCATCACTGACCATGCGCCGGGGATTGCCCATGCCCTGCCCCAGAAAGTTATTTTGCTGACCCTTATCGTAGGCGAGGGGCCCCAAAACCTTGCTCATGCCGTAGGTGGTGACCATTTGCTCTGCTAAATCCGTGGCCCTTTGCAAATCATTGGCGGCGCCAGTGGTGATGCTATCAAAAACAATCTCTTCGGCGGCCCTTCCCCCCAGCAGAGTGGCAATTTGGTCCCGTAGCTCAGACTCGTTTAACAAAAAGCGATCCTCTGTGGGCATTTGTAGGGTATAACCCAAGGCGGCCATCCCCCGGGGCACAATGGAAATTTTCGCCACCTGACCACCGCCGGGCATCAGTGCTCCCACTAGTGCGTGGCCCACTTCATGGTAGGCAACAATTTTTTTCTCCTTATCCGATAGCACCCGACTTTTCTTCTCCAAGCCAGCCACCACCCGTTCGATCGCCTCGCGGAAATCAGCTTCGGTAACGCTATTTTGCTTATTCCTAGCGGCTAACAATGCCGCTTCGTTGACTAAATTAGCCAAGTCAGCCCCGGCAAAACCAGGGGTACGGGTGGCAATATTTTTTAACTCCACCTCTTTGTCCAATTTAATTTTCTTGGCATAAATTTCTAAAATTTTCAGCCTGCCCGCCAAATCTGGCCGGTCCACCAACACCTGGCGATCAAAACGGCCAGGACGTAATAAAGCTGGGTCTAAAGTTTCTGGGCGGTTAGTGGCTGCCAATACAATCACTGTTGCTCCCGCCCCACTGAACCCATCCATTTCCGTCAGCAGTTGGTTTAGGGTCTGTTCTCGCTCATCGTTGCCCCCCATAAAAGCGCCGCTGGCCCGGGATTTACCGATGGCATCCAATTCGTCAATAAAGACAATGCAAGGAGCTTGTTTTTTTGCTTGCTCAAATAAATCCCGCACTCGAGCGGCCCCAGCCCCCACAAAGAGTTCCACAAATTCAGAACCAGAAATGATAAAAAATGGCACTCCTGCTTCCCCTGCCGCCGCCTTAGCGAGTAGGGTTTTACCTGTGCCGGGAGGGCCCACCAGCAATACACCCTTAGGAATTTTTGCCCCTAGGGCAGTGTAACGTTGGGGAAATTTGAGAAAATCCACCACTTCGCTCAGTTCTGTTTTGGCCTCTTCTACCCCGGCCACATCATCAAAGGTAACTTTGGTGGAGTCTCCTTCCACATAGACTTTTGCTTTACTTTTAGTGAAGGCCAAAGCTCCGCCGGGGGCACCGTTGTTATTACGGTTCAAGAAAAATGACCAAATACCAACAAAAATCAGCGGCGGAATGACCCAACTTAAAAGGGTGCCAAACCAAGAATTTTTCGCTGGGGGAGCGGCGGCAAATTCAATGCCCTTCGCCTCCAAACGCTTGGGTAACTCAAGATCAAAAATAGGAGTAGTTCTTAAAATTTGTCCATCGGCGGCCTTATCTTTGTCCTCATCCCCTGCTTCCGGTTTGAGTTGGTAGCGAATCTCGTTTTGTCCCACATAAACGCTGGCAACCTTGTCCCCTTCCACTTGGTCAATGAAAAGACTGTAGGGCACTTGGGGGGGTTGTGAGCCAAATAATGCCGGGGCAAGAAGGTTGACTAATAGGTAAATGGTGGCACCCCATAGCAGAACGTTAGCAAGGCGACGTTGCCATTGGGGTTGGGGTTTGATGGCCATGGGTGGGGAGGAGAGTAACTGAACAAAGAAATCTGGCGATCTACTTGACCGGCCTTTCCTCATCATATCCCTAACCTAAGGCAATATTTCTGGGCGATGGCTTTCAGCCTAGGGTTTGGTGACTTGCAATCTAACAAATACGAGGCAATTGTTCCCCACTGATCATGTCTAGCAAACGGGACGCACCAATGCGACTCTCCAGGCTGACTAACCCCAAACTCTGCTCACTTTTGCCTGTAACTTCACCGATCGCCGTGGCTTGGGGGTGGAAAGTTTGCAAAATTTCTAGGGTTTTTTGCTCTGCTGTTGGGGGCACAATGGCTAAAAATCGTCCTTCATTGGCTACATAAAGGGGGTCAAAACCCAATAGTTCGCAGGCGGCCTGCACTTCTGTCTCCACCGGAATCAAATTTTCCCGCAAAGCCATGGTTACTCCGGCGGCTTGGGCAATTTCATTCACCGCACTGGCCAGCCCTCCCCTAGTTAAATCCCGTAGACAATGGATCGGTATCTCCGCCGACAATAAAGCTTCCACTTCTTGATGAACCGGGGCTGAATCACTCTCAATGGTGGTTTCAAATTCCAACCCCTGACGCACCGCCATAATGGCCATGCCGTGACGACCCAAATCCCCACTAAGAATCAGGCGATCGCCCACCTGTACCTGACTAGGATGGATAGTTTGTTGATGGTCAAGGGAACCAATGCCACTGGTGTTGATGAAAATGCCGTCCCCCTTACCCCGGTCCACCACTTTGGTATCGCCAGTAATAATTTCCACGCCACAATTTTTCGCCGCTTGCCCCAGGGATTGGGCTATCCGCCAGAGGGTTTCCATCGACAATCCTTCTTCCAGGATAAAACCAACGCTAATGTAACGGGGAGTAGCGCCGGCCATGGCCAGGTCATTAACAGTACCGTGGACTGCCAAAGAACCAATATCGCCCCCAGGGAAAAAGAGGGGATTAATTACGTAGGAATCGGTGGTGAAGGCCCAGGATCCAGGGTTAACTGTAAACACCGCCGCGTCATGGCTGCCTGTTTCGGAAGCGCCAAAGGCCGGTAGAAAAATTTGCTTGAGTAATTGTTGGCTCAACTTACCGCCCCCACCGTGGGCCAACAGCACCTGGGGATAACGTTCAAGGGGGATGGGACAGGCTAAGTTCACTAGAAGTTAATCTCTTTATGGGAGGGAAAATCACGGCCAAGAACTTAAATTTCTTCAGGATCAACGCCCAATTCCTTTAGTTTGGCCGCCAGGCGATCGGCCCGTTGTTGTTCCTCGTTAGCCCGTTGCTTTTCCTTGGCCATTTCTTGATTAAACTCCACCGTAGTCAGGAACTTGCGGCCGTCAGGATAATAAATTTCTAGGGTATCGGGGGTAAGTAGAAAACGAATGCCCAGGAGGGGGCTAGTCCAATCTTCTATGGTCTCAATCATCTCTAATCCGTTTTCTCCCCGCTGCAGTCCAGTTAATTCGTTGTCATCAGGGTCATAAACGTAATACTCATTCACTCCGTAGCGTTCATAAAATTGTAATTTGCGAATCATTTCCTTGGCACGATTACCGGGAGAGAGGATTTCAAAGACCACCTGGGGAGCAGTATTATCTTCCTCCCATTGCCGATAGGAGCCTCGTTTTCCCTTGGGTCGCCCTAAGGCCACCATGGCATCAGGGGCCACACGAATTTCGGGATGTCCTTCCACCGGATACCAGAGTAAATCCCCCGCCACAAAAATGTTGGCATCTTGGGCAAAAAGACATTCCAGATTTTCCTTGAGTAAAACAATCCATTGAAACTGTTCTGTATTATCCGCCATGGGTTGGCCGTCGCTGTCGGGATAAATAATGGTGCGATGGGGAGCTATAACCATTTGCTTAAGTTTCCTAAAACGGGCAACTTCCCCTGTATTTTACTCAGAAATCCCTAGGAGCCGCGTTTGGCGATTTACCCAGAATGTGTTTCAAGAATCCCCCTGACCCCTAATTCAAAGGGGATAACCCCAGAGTAGCCTAGAGCTTTAGGGCAAAAATTTAAGGGGCTGGGCACAACCTACTAAACCAGTTCCCATCTAAATACGTTGACCATTTTCTCGATATTGGGACTGACCCAATCAAATTTTGAGCTGGGTGATGGCAATGTTGCCGGAAAAGCAAACGTCAATGTCGGATCCAGGTTGTCGCGGTCGCTGGCTATATTCTCCCCGGTAAAAGAAATTTGACCCTTCTATGGTGAAGGCTACGGGGAGAGGATCTCGACTGGGTTCACAAAAAATCAATTCCGGTTCCGGATCGCCGCTTTGCCAATGGGGGAGGTTAACGTTCCAAAAATGTTGGGGAGGTAAATCCTGTTGCCACAGGGTGGTCAAGACCTTGTTAGCCCAGTGGGAAGCCCAGGCCCAATCAATGGTGCGGGGTTTGTTGATCCAATGGGAAATGGCGATCGCCTTGTGGCCAAGGATCGCGGCCTCCCGTACCGCCGCCACTGTGCCGGAGAGATAGGAGTCGATGCCCATATTGCCCCCCGCATTGATGCCCGCAATGACCCAGTCCACTTCTGGATAAAAATGAACCACCCCTAAACGGGTACAGTCCGCCGGAGTGCCGTCCACTGCGTAACGGTCTTTGCCCCTCTGCTCCACGGCGATCGCCTGGTCAGTGGTCACCTTATGGCCACAGCCGGAATGTTGATTTTTTGGGGCCACCCATACACCCCGTTTACCAAGAGCTTCATAGAGAGCTTCAATACCAGGGGCATCAATGCCATCGTCATTGGTGAGCAAAAAATTCATAGGGTAAAGCACTAATCAAACCGGTAAAGCTAAACAAGCCCTTTAAACCATAGCGAAAATTGTCCAGGCCGTGATTTTGTTAGGATGTAGTCTGAAACCCCATTGTTGAAATAGGCCCGTAGAACGTCCATGACTGCCACCCTCCTCGTTGAAAAGCAAAAAATTGATCGTCCCCCTTTGGAACTCCATTACCTGGGGGATAAGGTGCTCCGACAACCGGCCAAGCGCATTGCCAAGGTAGATGACAATATCCGCAAATTGGCCAAGGAGATGTTGCAGACCATGTACAGTGCCAATGGTATCGGTTTAGCCGCTCCCCAAGTAGGGGTTAACAAACAATTATTGGTGGTGGATTGTGAACAGGATAAGCCCGATGAACTGCCCTTAATTATGATCAATCCTCAGATTACCCGCACTAGCGAAGAACTTTGTGTGGTGGAAGAGGGTTGTCTGAGTGTGCCCAATGTTTATATGGATGTTACTCGACCCAGGGCGATCGAAGTGACTTATAGGGATGAGCATGGTCGGCCCCAAAAACGCCTTTTTGCTGAGCTAACTGCTAGGGTCATTCAACACGAAATGGATCACCTCAATGGTGTTATGTTTGTCGACCGGGTGGACAATCCTCTGGCTTTGGCAGAATCTTTGAAGAAAGAAGGTTTTTCCATGCAGGCCGTTAAGCCCATGGCCTAGCTTGGCTCTGTAAGCATAATCTGATGGACTCCATTTTTTTCGGGGGGCGATTTTTCCAGGCCTTCATAACCCCGAATCGGGAGGGAAGCCCATGGAAATTGGCCCTCTTACTGGAGCTTTGACGGCTGCATAGGGAAGAAATTTAAAACCCCTTAACGGTAAACTGGACTGTTGACTGTTCGTTCGTCCCGGAGGCTGATTTTCTGTGACCCCCAAAAGTGGTATTCTTTTGCTCTTTTCCTGTGTGTCGGCGATCGCCGCTGTGGGCTGCGTATTTGAACTGTCATCGGGGCAACCGGAATTGGGCAGTACCATCACCACGGCGATTTTGCTGGGTAGCATTCCCCTGACGGCCATCTTCTTTTGGATTGCGGTACAGGACACCAGGGCCAACATGAAATAACCAACAAATAATTCAACAGCATTTAATTTCTAATTTTTCTTGTTTGCGTCACCATGGCCGACTCCCATTCCCACTCCAGCCTCGAAGAAATCCGCGCTACCCGCCTAGAAAAGGCGGAACAATTGCGACAACTCGGCCTTAATCCCTACGCCTACACCTGGGATGTTACCCACCAAGCAAAGGAACTTCAAGAAGCCTATCAAGACTTAGCCAACGGTGAAGAAGTAGATCTCAAAGTGGCGATCGCCGGTCGAATTTTAGCGCGGCGGGTCATGGGAAAATTAGCATTTTTTACCCTCCAGGACGAGAGCGGCACCATCCAGCTTTATTTGGAAAAGCAACGGCTGACGGAACTCATGCCAGCGATGGAAAACGCCTTTAATTTGCTGAAAAAAATCACCGACGTGGGCGATATTTTGGGGGTAACGGGCACCCTGAAGCGCACGGAAAAGGGGGAATTGTCGGTTTATGTGCAAACCTATGCTGTACTCACCAAATCCCTATTGCCCCTGCCGGATAAATGGCACGGCTTAACCGATACGGAAAAGCGCTATCGCCAACGTTACGTGGATTTAATTGTTAACCCCACCGTGCGTCAGACGTTCCGCCGCCGGGCCCAGATTACCGCCGCCATCCGCCGTTACTTAGATGAACAGGGCTTTATTGAAATTGAAACTCCGGTCTTACAAGGAGAATCGGGCGGTGCAGAGGCAAGACCCTTTATCACCCACCACAACACCCTGGATATGCCTCTGTATCTCCGCATTGCCACGGAACTGCACCTGAAACGATTGGTGGTAGGAGGCTTTGAAAAAGTTTTTGAACTGGGTCGTATTTTCCGCAATGAAGGGGTTTCCACCAGGCATAATCCTGAATTTACCTCCATTGAAGTCTATCAAGCCTATGTGGACTATAACGAGATGATGGCTTTGACGGAAGCCCTCGTTACCACCGCAGCCCAATCGGTGCTAGGCACACTGAAAATTACCTACCAAGGGGAGGAAATTGACCTGACTCCTCCCTGGAAACGCATAACAATGCACGAAGCAGTGAAGTTAGCAACGGGGGTAGATTTTAATCAATTTACCGACTTAGAAACAGCGAAAAAGGCCGCTGCCGAGGCAGGCATTGGCGTGGCCGAAGATTGTCCTTCCCTGGGGCATTTGTTAAACCAGGCCTTTGAGCAAAAAGTGGAAGGGACGTTAATGCAACCAACTTTCATCACCGATTTTCCAGTGGAAATTTCCCCCTTGGCCAAGCCCCATCGCAGTAAACCAGGGCTGGTGGAACGATTTGAACTCTTTATTTACGGTCGAGAATTGGCTAATAGCTTTTCCGAGTTGACAGATCCCATTGATCAAAGAACTCGCTTGGAAGCCCAAGCGGCCAAAAAAGCGGCGGGGGATTTAGAAGCCCACAGTGTCGATGAAGACTTCCTCACTGCGTTGGAATATGGCATGCCCCCCACCGGTGGTTTGGGCATTGGCATCGATCGCCTGGTCATGTTACTAACGGATTCCCCCAGTATTCGGGATGTGATTGCTTTTCCGTTGTTGAAAAATCAGGAAGCTGGTGCTGAGGGTTGAGATCTTTCCAACTCAATTTTTTCTTAGGGGCTAATGGCTGAGACAATTTGATTGGCCCCTAGATTTCCTTAATTTCCACCCTGGGAATCCTTAAATAGGCCATACGCTTAAGTTCCCGCCGCCCCCGGGCAACGGAGTCTAAAATCAAGCCACAGGTAAAGAAAACGAAGCCCAAAGACATCAAAGAAGCGGCAATGATTACCGTGGGAAATCGAGGCACTTGTCCCGTTTCTAGATAAGTCCACAGCACCGGCACCATTAAGGCGATCGCCGCTCCAGAAAAAAGGGCAAAGAAAACTCCAAAAAACAAGAACGGCCTGGTTTCCTTCATCAGTAAAAATGAAGTGCCCAAAACCCGAAAACCATCACTAATAGTATTTAACTTGCTTTCAGAACCGGAAGGGCGGGATTGGTATAACACCGGTTCCTCTGCAAAAGGCAAGCGCAACTCCAGGGTATGAATGGTCAATTCCGTTTCAATTTCAAAGCCGTTAGAAATGGCTGGAAAGCACTTGACGAAGCGGCGGGAAAAAATTCTGTAGCCCGATAACATATCGTTCAGCCGGGCTCCAAATTGTAATTCCACAATGCCCTTGAGGAACTGATTGCCACTGCGGTGACCAAAACGGTAGGCTTCCTTATCCTTAAATTCTGATCGCCGGGCTCCCACCACCATATCCAACTGTTCATTAATCAGGCGATCAATTAATCTACCCACCGCTTCGGCTTCATAGGTATTGTCCCCATCCACCAAAATGTAAATATCCGCTTCAATATCAGCGAACATGCGGCGGATCACATTACCTTTGCCTGGTTGTTTTTCATAGCGGACGATGGCTCCTGCTTGGCGGGCGACGGTGGCGGTGTTATCGGTGGAACAATTGTCGTAAACATAGATGGCGGCATTGGGCAACTGCTGGCGAAAATCAGTTACAACCTGGGCGATGGTCAACGCTTCATTACGGCAAGGAACTAGCACCGCCAAACGATAGGCACTGGAAAAGGGGGTTGACACCGTTAATTTAGCTAAAATTTTGATAAAAATAGGCTGAGAAAACACCCCAGAGCCCCAATTTTTCCCAACCCGGACAATTTAGGGTATTGATTAAGGCCTGCTCAGGCGCTTCTCAGAACTGGGGCTAATTCTATCTGGCCCGTTGTCCCTCCGCAAGTTTGTCTAGCCAAAAGCATGGTGATCATTAATTGCCTAAGTAGAGATTACATGGGACTAGCAAAAAGGGTATGGCCATCGCTGTCACAACGGTAACCAAGGCCTTCCAACAGCGGTCGAACTCCCAATAAGGCTAATTTTTTTGTTTTTACATCGGCATGGATATCAATACAAAGATAGGGGCGGCAGGTTTTTAACGTTTCCATGGCCCCCTGGAGGGCATACAGTTCAAAGCCTTCAATGTCGATTTTGATCGCCTTGGGGCGGAGATTATTTTCCTTAGCAAATTTATCAATGGTGGTGATTTTCACCGTATAGGTGGCATAGTTATCCAAGCTCGGCTCCACGTCTTTGGCCAAAGTGGAAGTGTCCGCCGCCCAGGAAAAACGATTATCTGTGCTGTACTCAATGAATTCCGCTTCCCCTGTTTCATCGGCAATCGCCAGGGGAAGTACCGTGATATGCTCCAGGTGATTACCCCTAATAATTTGCTCCAGGCTATGGCGGGTTTGGCGAGCCGGTTCAAAGGCGTAAATATGACCCGTACCACCCACAATTTCAGCTAAAGGAATACTAATCACCCCATAGGCTGCCCCCACGTCGAAAAACACATCCCCCGGCCCTAGATATTGCCCCAACCAATGGACGCAGTGACTTTCTATGCAATAGGTGAAACTAAACTCCTGGGACGTTTCCAAACAATGGGCATAGGCCCGTAAAATTTCCACCGGTACCCTGAGGGGGACTCCATTGATTTCACAGCTTAGGGTAGTCTGGGGTTGGGCTTGAGCCACAACTTCCACCAAAGCCCGACTGTAGTCCAGATGGAGGTGGTCAAAGGATTTTTGCAAACCGGCAATTAAATCGTTGGTGTCGGCAATGGCTTTGATCATGGCCGCTTCCTGCTCATCTAGGCCAAAAAGCTTGCGACGTAATTGTTTGAAAAATTTTTGCATAGGGGGGGGTCCCAAAAAATCCGATGGTTTATCCTTAGGTTGGCTAACATTCTCCCACAAAAATCAACCCCATCTAGAACCAGCTAAAAAATGCAATCCCCTATGATATTATGTGGCGTTATCGGTCGCCCGAAATGCCCCCAACTGAGTCATTCTTGAATCTAATGCTAATTCCTGTAATCGGTTTTGGTTTAGCTGTTATTTTATTGATTGGATTTTTTCTGCTCTATCAGGAAGCTGGCATTTTAAAAAAATTTAAATTCCTCATTATTCATAAAAATAACCCCCTTTTTATCCTTGCTTTATTATGCCTTGTCACAGGTTTAGCTTTAGGGTTAGTGGGTTATTGGGGGATTCTAGAACCGAAGCTTAGTGCGGCCGATTTGCAAGCCTTAAGACGTAACTTAATCATCCTTAGTTTATTACTTTTTGGAGTAACTTTTCATCAGTATTTGCTTAATTGGATCAAGCCTGTTACTACCATGGCAATTTGGCGAAAAATTGGCGCTTTTAATTATAAAAATCGCATTGCCATTCTCACCTATGTTTTACTAGCTCTGATTGCCTTGGCTTGGATGGCCCCCATGGCATCGGCAAAGATAATTTTTTCCATCAACGACCACACTTCCCACATTGGTTACATTGTCCAGGGCAGAATGGCCCTAGAGGAAGGACAATTTCCTCTGAGGGTAGCTCCTTTAGAGAATTTTGGTTTTCGCTATCCTGGGTTTCAATTTTATAGTCAACTGCCCTATTTTCTGGGGGCTATAATTTACAAGTTTTTGACTCCCACAAATCCCTATACTGCCTATAAAATTTTGCTTTGGTCTGCTCTTTGGTTGGGGGGGATTTTCATCTATCGTCTGGGTTTTTTCTTTACCCGCTCTCAAATTGCTGCCATTTTGGGGGGAGTTGCCTATATGTCTGCCCCCTACTTCCTTAACAATGTCCATGCTAGGGGTGCTTTTACCGAGGCGATCGCCCAGGGAATTTTGGCCATTGTTTTATTTTACGTTATTCAAACTTTTTATTATCCCCATTATCGTTATTTAATTTTGGGAACTTTGGCCTGGTGTGCCCTAGGGTTAACCCATATTATTACCTTTGTTTACACAACTATTTTCATTGCTTTATTAGGTGGAATTTTTCTAATAAAAAATAAACCTAAACATTGGCAAAAAGGAGTTATTTATATTAGTGTAAGTTACATCTGGGCTTGGTTGTTAGCTCTCTACTTTTTGGCTCCCGTGGCTCTGGAATCTAGCAGTCTAGCCATTCGTCGGCAAATTGAAGCTATCAATCCCTTTAACACCACCGATATCACCCCGATCGCCAATTTATTAGCCCCCGACTCCCTACCCCATCAACCAACGGAACTCGGTATTGCTCCCACCTACGGTTTTCATGCTGCTGTGGGGTGGATTCTTTTAGCCGGCTTTGGCACAGTAATTTACTTTGTTTTTGCTGGTAAATCATTGCCTCGACGGTTATGGCGATCGCAACCATGGCTGACTCCTCTACTGAGCATATTTATACTAGCTATATTTCTAACTTGGAGTCCCGTTAATATTTGGAATCTGTTACCCCGACAGTTATGGGTAACCCAATTTACTTTTCGTTTTTTGACCCATGTCATGTGGTCTGGAGCTTTGTTAACTACGTTGGCTATTATTCTAATTTTTCGAGAAAGACTACGCAGTCGCCATTTAATCTTAGGAATTTTAATTATTGTCATTGCTAGCCGTCCTTGGTTACCCATTCCCCGGGGCACAGTGACTGTGGAAGAGTTATTACAAGATCCCCTCTTCCGTTATTCTGGCGCTTTGGATTATCTCTATCGCTTGCCCAACAAATCCGTTCCTGTGAGTACAAAGTCCCAATCAGCAGTGGAAAATATATATGGCAAAGCTGAGTTGCAACTGCTCCATCCCGACTGGATTCCTGGTTACCTTTCCTGGGATGTGTTCATTAATGGCCCCTTGCCCATTGATGTAGATATTCCCTATCCCGCCTGGCCAGAAACCGAAAAACCCACCCTAATTTTACAGGGTAGGGTTCCCATGGATAAAATTAAAAACCAAGCTAATTTAATAATTTTTGTTGATCAACAACCCTTAACTTCCATTCCGTTGACCCAGGAAGAATTAAAAGTAGAAATTCCTTTTACGGACATTAAACTAGCTGGCAATGCCTTTGAGTTAAAGTTCATTATTGATGGGGAAACCACAGATGGTAATCCTCTCTATATCAGAATGGATCATCTATATTTTGACGATTTCTCAGCCCAAAATACCCTTCTACCTGTCTATGAAACTAAGGAAATGTGTAGCCAAAAGGGAATTGTCACTAACTGCGAAGTTGAAATACCGACGGAAGCAGGGCTAGTGCAGTTACCGATCCTATACTATCCTGACATGCAACAAGTCGTGGTGGATAATCAATCGACGGCAGGATTTTTTACTAATTATCGAGACTTTAATTTACTCAGCCTTAATTTGAGTCCGGGCAAACACCGAATCCAAGTCAAGTTCACTGGTCTAACCTGGGCAAACCTGATCAGTTTTATTGCTTGGTTAACATTAATCATTACAGCGATCACCTTGAAATTTTATCCACGCAAATCGGAGCCAGCAATTTTTAAATAAATAATTTGATAAACACCAGTCGATCTTAAACTAACTCAATGGGAGGGAAATTAACGAATTGTAACTTTTTTATTAGCTTGGCATAAGACCAAACTCCTTGATAGCTGGTAGAAAGTTACGATTTTCGTGGCTAGCACGACTTAGTTTAATTAAAGCAAATCTTTGCAAAGGGGTTAGGGATTGCCATTGGGTCAACGTAATGCCGGGAGATTGCACAGAGGGTAACTTATTGGCTAGTTCCGTTAATATCTGAGCTGGAATTTGATCAGTATTTAACCATTCGGGCAAATCAGGTACTGACAGTGTAGAAGCTGGCTGACCAGTTAATTCCGTAACCCAGTTTTGCAACTTTTCACCATATTGGCTAACTTCTGCCAGTGTTTCGCAGTTAGCTTCAGTTAAATACTGCCTTTGAGCAAAACTTAGTTGATGCCAATGACTTAGTTTCAATTTAACGCCACAGGTGTCTAGTTTATAGCGCACAACCATAGGAATACAGCGGAGGGAATCAACAAAATCGGCTTCAAATTGAAAAAACATCATCACTTTGTATTAAAGGGGCTTCACATTAACAGCACAGGCTTTCAATTCTGGCTGTTTAGAAATTGGGCAAGCGGTGGGATGAGTCAAGGTATTAACCTCTGCGTTATCTTGCCATAAAAAGCCCCAGTGCATGGGCATAAAAACCGTACCAGGAGCAATGGCCCTAGTAACTAAAACCTCTAGCTGAGCGGAACCCCGTCGAGACTTAACTGAGACTAAATCTTGACTTTTAATTCTCAACTTTTCTGCGTCTTTGGGATGCATTTCCAGTATGGGCTTAGGATGCATTTTTTTGATTTTCTCAATGTGGCCAGTGCGGGTTTGGGTATGCCAATGACCATAAAGACGACCGTTGGTGAGAACAAAAGGATAGTCGAGATCGACCGGTTCAGCTAATCCTTGACTATGGTCTAAGCAAAAGTTTGCCTTACCGGTTGTTGTGCAAAATTTGTGGTCGGTGTACAGTCTTTTGGAACTTGAAATTTCCTTTTCATGTTCGGCACTGGGGCAGGGCCATTGGAGGGGACCAAATCTTTCCAAGGCGCCGTAGCTTATACCCGATTGGTCACACAATCTACCGGCGGTTAATTGTACGTACTCCGAATGGACAGCCGCCGCATCAGGAAAATTAAATTGTGCTTCAAAACCGAGTCTGCGTCCCACTTCAGCAAAAATTTCCCAATCAGGTCTGCTTTCCCCAGGAGGAGAACGGAACGCAGGAGACAGGGTAACTCTCCGTTCTGAATTGGTCATCGTACCCGTTTTTTCACTCCATTGAGCTGCTGGCAGAACTAAATGGGCATATGCCGCTGTTTCGGTGGGGAAATATGCATCCTGGTGGATGGTAAATGGCGATCGCCGCAGGGCATTTTTAACTCTTTCTAAATCTGGCATACTGACCACTGGATTGGTGGCCACAATCCATAGCAAACCAACTTGTTGAGTTTCCAGTCCCATAAACATTTCCCACGCCGATAAACCGGGCTGAGCATCGATGCGACCGGGGGGAATTTGCCAAAGTTGTTCCACTTCTTGGCGGTGCTGGGCATTTTGAATAGAGCGATAACCAGGCAGTAGATGGGATAATCCCCCAGCTTCCCTACCCCCCATGGCGTTGGGTTGACCAGTAAGTGAAAAAGGACCGCTCCCTGGTTTACCAATCTGACCAGTAAGTAAATGAAGATTAATTAAACAACGACTTTTAGCGGTGCCTTGAGATGATTGATTAAGGCCCATAGACCAAAGGGAAAGCACTGTTCTAGCATTGCCCCAATAGCGAGCAACGGTTTCTAATTGTTCCAAACTAATGCCGCAAATTTGGGTAACTTTTTCCGGAGTATAATGGCTAATAACTTGACAATAATGTTCAAAATCTTGGGTATGGTTATCAATGAATTTTTGGTCAATTAAATTCCACTTTTTTAGTAAATAGGCAATACCATGGAGCAAAGAAATATCAGTGCCAGGATTAATCGCTAAATGTAAATCAGCAACCTCCGCCGTGGCAGTATAACGTGGATCTACCACAATTAATTTAACGTGGGTATTTTGTTTGTGATGTTTGCGTAAACGATTAAAAATAATGGGATGGCAGTCGGCGGTATTGGTGCCAATTAAAAAAGCACAATCGGTTAGTTCTAAATCTTCGTAACAACAGGGAGGACCATCGGAACCAAAGCTCAAGCCATAAGCTGAAACCGCTGAAGACATACAAAGACGGGAGTTTGTGTCAAAATTATTAGTACCCAAACAACCTTTAAATAGCTTTTGGGCTATATAGTAATCCTCTGTTTGCATTTGCCCAGAGGCGTACATACACAAACCATTCACGCCCAAAGTCTGCTTAACTTGTTGGACTTTATCAACAATAATTTCCAGAGCTGTTTCCCAGCTAATTCGTTGCAGCGGCTGGTCTAAACTTGACCGAAACATGGGGTAAAGTAATCGCTGTTTATCCATCGACTCCATTACCGTAGCCCCTTTGACACAGACCATTCCCTGGCTCGAAGGATGTTGGCGATCGCCTCTTATTTTATAGCTATTGCTGGATTGAACCGCTGATTTTTGAGGACTAGCAACGGCTTCCAAGCCACAGCCAACCCCACAGTAGGGACAAATGGTTCTGGTGGGGGGAAGAATGGCTAAAGCATCCATTAAAGTATCAACGGTTGATTTTAAAATAAATGTGATTAAAAATAGATTTTAAAAGCTCCGAAAATTTCCTGCCGGCCTGTTTTATTGGATTTACGGCCGATGTCAGAAAAATTGACGGTTCTTACCCACTCTGATCGGAGTTTGAGTGAGAAGATCTGGGCCTAAGCAATAACCTTGCCGAAGTAGCCGAAGCTAATTAAGTTTAACAGCTCTCCATCAGTGCACCAAAAGACGGTCGCAGGTAATGGAATCGACCAGCACTCGATCAGATTGAAAAATCTTAACGGTTAATTGATCCTGGGGGTGAGCCCAAAATAATAATTGTTCTCCAGGAAAAATTAATTTTTCCTTTTTCCAGGTGCCATCAATAATTATTTGTTGTAATTTATTGCCACTATTACGATAGTAACAAAGCTGATTATTGCCGTCTTTAGAAATATTTACGGCCGGAGTGAGAGCGTTATCGGAGTCGTTGATGATTGACATTGTCTTAGGGGCTAATTGTAAATTTTCGGCCCAAGCAGAGGAGTAGTGAGCGTTAGGCAATAGTCAAAATATTAAATAATCTAGGTGGGTTAATTAGTTTTCAGAAGATTCCACTGCGGGAGTGGGGCCACTGTTTCCCCTGGAACCAAAGGTTTGTACTAAACCAATGCCCACCAAGGCGATCGCCGCCAGTCCTAGGGCTCCAGCCATAACCTTTTTGAACAACAAACCGGGATTGGGTTTATCCTCTTTGAGGTCATCGTCATCATCGTGGGCATAACGATGGTAAAGAAAATCCAGGGCATAATTACGTAGTTGATAATATTTAGGATCATCGGTAATCTGACTGCGGTTACGGGGACGGTCAAAGGGAATATCCAGAATTTCACCAATTTTGGCGGCGGGGCCATTGGTCATCATCACTAGGCGATCGGCTAGGAATAAGGCTTCATCAATGTCGTGGGTAATCATCAACACAGTCAGATTATTTTCTCGCCAAATTTTTAATAATTCTTCCTGTAGTTCTTCTTTGGTAATAGCATCCAACGCTCCAAAGGGTTCATCTAAGATCAAAACCTCTGGAGAAATGGCCAAAGCTCTGGCGATCGCCACACGTTGCTTCATCCCCCCGGAAATTTGACCAGGCTTCTTTTGGGCCGCTTCTGTCAAACCCACCATTTCGAGGTAGTGGCCAACCAATTCCTCTTTTTCTGTTTTGGATTTGTCCGGGTAAACTGATTCCACCGCTAGAGAAACATTATCATAAGCAGATTTCCAGGGTAGTAAACAATAATTTTGGAAAACCATCATCCGGTCAGGGCCCGGGGCCGTAATTAACTGATTTTTCAGCTTAACGGTACCGCCAGTGGGTTGATTAAACCCAGAAACCATATTCAAAAGTGTAGATTTACCGCAGCCGGAATGGCCAATTACACAAATAAATTCTCCCTGTTTGACCTCTAAATTGACCCCATCTAACACTGTGTAGGATCCCTGGGCAGTGGGATAAACTTTACTAACATTTTCAATGGCTAAAAAAGCAGTTTTTTCTTGGGTGAGGGTAGAGTCATTAGCATTCATCGTTTGCATAGTCATAGGGGTAATAGTGGATAGTTAAAGACCAGTAAATCGTTAAAACAAAAATCACTGAAAATAATTAGTCAACGAACTATTTACTAGGGGAGTCCACGGGATCGATCATTATTTCTGTCACTCGAATATCCCGGTGGATAGTAAAGCGTTTGATGTAACCAATGGGATCATTGGGGGTGAAAACCATGCCATCAAACAAATTAACGTTATGATGGTCTCCCTCCAAGCCAGGCCAGCCCAATTGACGGCAAGCTTCCCCAAACAGATCAGGCCGCCGCACCCGCTCGATAATTTCTAGCCAATTTTTCGGAAAATTAATGTATCCCCAGCGGGCTAATTGGGTTAGAATCCAGAGTCCTTCACTACGGGAAGGATAGTTGGATTGTTGAACATAAAATTGATTAAATTGCAGTAACATTTCCGGCTCAGTCCCGTTACCTTTTTCATAGGCGTCAATGAAGCCGGGGCTGATATATTCCGCTGATACCCCCAGGTATTGGGGCTGGGCCAGATAATCAACTATTTCCCGACGATGACGGCGATCGTCGCAATATTCACAGGCTTCCAGTAGGGCTTTAACTAGGGCCAAATGGGTTGCAGGATATTTATTGACCCATTCTTCCCGCACTCCTAAAACCTTCTCAGGATGGCCATCCCAAATATCCAAATCGGTGGCAATGACATAGCCTAAATCTTCCTTAACCGCATAGGAGTTCCACGGTTCCCCCACAGCAAAACCATCAATATTTCCTGCTTTTAAATTGGCTACCATTTGGGGGGGCGGTAGGCGGATTAAATTAACATCCTGGTCGGGGTCTATGCCTCCGGAGGCTAACCAATAGCGCAGTAAAAGATTTTGCATGGAAGCCGGATGAACCATACCCAAAGTGGATACTTGATCGGGGGTTTCTGTCAGTTTAGTTTTTAAATCTTCTAGGTTTTTAACCCCTGCTTCGGCAAACTTTTTCCCTAGGGTAATGGCATTGCCGTTGCGGCCCATCACTAGGGCGGTGATCATTGGTAGAGGAGTTTTTCCGCCCATGCCCAGGGTTAGGGCCAGGGGCATACCGGCCACCATGGGGGCACCGTCTAGGCGTCTTTCCCGAATGCCATCGGCGATCGCCTGCCAACTAGGTTCTTTTACCAGGTTAACCTGCTCTAAACCATGCTTTTGGAAGAAACCTTTTTCCTTGGCAATTACCAACGGAGCACAATCACTCAGGGCAATGAAACCCAAATTGAGGTTGATTTTTTCCAAGCCATTGCCACTCATAGCTCCGGCAAACTGACTGACGGCCCCAACTTTTTTAGCCCGTTTTTGTTGATTGAGGAAATAGACGATTTCCCCCCGCAGGGCGTAGTAACTGGGATGGTTGACCACTTCCAAACGGTGACGAGGCCGAGGAATGGGCACCTCCAAAACTTGGCCAATGTGGGCTTCGGGACCCGTGGTTAACATCACCACCCGGTCTGACAATAACAGAGCTTCGTCCACGTCATGGGTCACCATAATGCAGGTCACGCCACTTTCCTGGACAATTTCCATGAGCCGCTCCTGCAAATTCCCCCGGGTCAAAGCATCCAAGGCCCCAAAGGGTTCGTCCAGCAGTAGGACTTTTGGTCGAGTAGCCAAGGCCCTGGCGATCGCCACCCGCTGTTTCATGCCCCCGGACAATTCCCCTGGTCGTTTATGGGCCGCCCGTTGCAACCCCACTAGGGCAATGTTGTCGTCAATAATTTTTTCCTGTTCTGGCTTGGGCAAATTCCGTAGAACTCGATTCACGGCCAGGGCGATATTTTGCCGCACCGTCAACCAGGGCAACAGGGAATAATTTTGAAAAACCACCATCCGTTCAGGACCAGGCTCGATGATTTCTTTCCCCTCCATGATGACCCCGCCAAACGTAGGCTTATCTAGTCCAGAGATCATGTTCAACAGGGTAGATTTACCGCAACCAGAGTGACCAATCAAGGAAATAAATTCCCCCTGATTAATTTTCAGCTCAATGTTTTTGAGGGCGATGTAACGTCCCCCGTCGGGGAGGGGAAAAATACGATCAACATGATCAATTTCAATAAAGGGCATCATAGTTAGTCCGGGGGTGACAAATCAAAAATGGAGAACTAATAACTAGGAAAAATGGCCGGCCTATGGATGTTGGTTATTTTTGCTCTGCCGGTACTACTAAACTTTCCAGAAAAGCGATAAAACGATCCAGCAATAAACCGACAATGCCCACATAAATTAAGGCAATAATGATTTCACTGATCAGGGAACTGTTATAGGCATCCCAGATAAAAAAGCCAATACCCACACCACCAATTAGCATTTCTGCAGCGACGATCGCCAACCAGGAAAGACCAATACCAATGCGTAGGCCAGTGAAGATATAGGGCACTGCTGCCGGAAATAAAATATTGAAAAAATACTGGCTTTTAGAAAGCTTTAGAACCCGGGAAACATTACGATAATCCTGGGGAACCTGCTGGGCTCCCACGGTCGTGTTGATGACAATGGGCCAAATCGCTGTAATAAAAATAACGAAAATGGCTGAAGGCTCTGCTTCCTGCAACGCGGCCAGGGCAATGGGCAACCAAGCTAAGGGGGGGATAGTTCTTAAAACCTGAAAAATTGGGTCTAGGGCATCGTACATAAATTTGCTGCTGCCAATTAAAATGCCCAGGGCAATGCCCACCACCGCCGCCGCACTAAAGCCCACGGCCACCCTGGTTAGACTGGCAAAAATCTGGATGCCCAAACCTTTATCGGTGCCGCCATTGTCAAAAAAGGGATTGAGAATCAAGGGATAGGTCTGTTCTAGCACTTGTACAGGACTAGGCAGGTTAGAGCCCTCCCCGGAGCACAGAATTTGCCAAACCACCAACAAAACGGCGATCGCCACGGCGGGGCGAATAACTTTAGGGGAGTAGATGAAACTGAGGGGATTTTTCTGACGGCGGGGACGGAGCCCAGCGGTGGAACTAGCCATAATTTTTACCTGATAGTGATGAAATGAACTGGAGTAATCAGACCAAGGGAAAGATTAGCCCAGAGGGCTAACCTAGAACGCCACAGCTAAGCACTAACTTTTGATGGTCTTAATCTTCAAGCTGTCTAGATAAGCCTGGGGATTTTCCGGATCGAAGGTTACTCCATCAAAAAACGTTTCCACCCCCCGGGAGGGACTGCTAGGAATTTGATCCGCTGGCACCCCGATGGCCTGGGCCGCTTCTCGCCATAGATCCTCGCGATTGACTTTATCCACAATGGCTTTCGTGTCCGTACTTGCAGGCAAATAGCCCCAACGAATATTTTCCGTTAAGAACCATTGGTCATGGCTTTTATAGGGATAAGAAGCATTATCACGCCAGTATTTCTGCATAATATCTCGGTCTTCAAAGGGTTCCTGACCATTGCCAAAATTGTAAATCCCCTTAGAGCGGTCAATGATGTCATCAAAGGGAACCTTAAACCATTCCCGTTTTGAGAGAATTTGGCACATTTCTTCCGTATTTTCCGGCTGGTCACACCATTGCTGGGCTTCCATCACCGCCATTAATAAAGCCTTGGTGGCTTTGGGATTTTGATCCACCCAGTCTGCCCGCATACCAAAAGCTTTTTCAGGGTGATCTTTCCAAAGTTGACCTGTGGTCAAGGCCTGGTAGCCTACCCCTTGGTTAACAGTTTGCAATGGCCATGGTTCCCCCACACAAAAAGATTCCATCGCATTGACTTTGACGTTGGCCACCATCTGGGCCGGCGGAACCACAATGGTAGAAACTTCCTTGCCGGGCTCAATTCCTCCCGCGGCTAACCAATAGCGAATCCACATGTCGTGGGTGCCGCCAGGAAAGGTCATGGCTACCTTGGGATCTGTTACTTTAGCAAAGGCTTCTTTCAGGGGAGAAGCATCAGTACCTACTTTTAAATCTTTGTAATTATTGCCCAACTGAATGCCTTGGCCATTGACATTTAAGCGGGCCAAAATGTACATCGGGGTTGGCTTCCCGTCGGTCACAGTGCCCATGGTAATTAGATAAGGCATGGGGGTGAGGATATGGGCCCCATCAATACCGCCACTGGCGGAACCCAAGACGAGGTTATCCCTGGTGGTGCCCCAGGACGCTTGCTTCAACACTTCCACGTCAGGCATGCCATATTTGGCATAAAAGCCCTTTTCCTTGGCAATAATCAAAGGAGCCGCATCGGTTAGGGCAATAAAGCCTAATTTGGCGGTGGTTACTTCCGGGGCATTTTCCCCTTCAACCAAGGGACTAATGGCTTTATCCGTGCCGGAACCGGTTCCTGTGGATGTGGTGGTGGGGGAAGTACAACCATGGAGAACCACTCCTCCAATGGCGGCAGCCCCTGCGGTGAACATAAACTTACGGCGGGTGCTTCGGGAAAAATTACTCATAGTTTAGGCAATAACTAAAGCCAGAAAGGGCAACTGCTGACGATCACATTCCTAGACTGGATTTTTTCCTTGTAAATATTTGTATAGTTTGTAACTAATAATTAAATTTCATGCGGTTAATGCATTTTTGCTGGCTTATTTTGCATATAACTGCAGTCGATGCCATTGTTGTTTAACGAGGCCATCATCAATGAGCTTTTCCGCTGTGGCGATCGCCGTTTCCAGATTGGGGGCATCTGTATGTTGCCAGAGGTAAAAGGCACTGTTCCAAATTAAGGCTGACCGGAGGGGGGTTTGTTCCCCGTTCAAAGTAGCCTGGGCCAACTCAAGATAATCGGCCAAATCAGTCCAGACTGGATTTTTTCCCCCCAGACCAAAGTCGGCGGCGTGGAGCCGCAAACGGGTGAGGGAATCTTCGGCCTTGGTTAAGTCGTATAGACCAATGATGGCAGTGCGCTCCTGGGGCAAATCACAACTCCCTTCCAACCCCTTAACCGTAGTGAACGCATGGACGCCCCGCTGGCTGAGAGCCTCGGCAATCATGTTTTCCGTCGGGGGATGGACAAACCCCGCTACCATATGGTGTTTACCAGCATAGGGAACCCAAATTAACTCCAGGGTTGCCAGAGGAGGTCTTTTGCCAATTTCTTCCCGGTAAATGACTAACTCCTGGGCCTCGGGAAAATATTTGGGCAGATAAACAAAGCCCACATTGGTTTTTTCCAAAATATTCTGCATGGCCGACAAGGATGGCGATCGCCAATTTACCCCTAGACCTTGCCATAACTCCACCAGGGGAATTCCCTCTTTGGTGGGCATCCGATCGCCGCCATGTTGAATTACGGGACAATCCGCCGTTGCCAACACTAGGGCTGTGAGAGGCCCCAGGGGGCAGGTGCGATCGCGACCATCGTAGGGTTGACTGAGGATAACCACCGTTTGACCGGAACTAAGGGCTGGAATTTTGGGTCCCCATTGCTCAAAGGCATCCAACATCCCTGCCAATTCAGTGCCGGTGGGGCGTTTAATGCGATGGGCAATCAAAAAAGCACCGATCTGGGCCGGGGTCGCTTCCTGACTCAGCATCAGCTCCAGAGCCCGACAAGCCTCCCCTCGGCTCAAATTTTTGCTGGTATGGGGACCACTACCCACTTTTCTCAACAGCTCTCGAAATTCCTTGCTCATAGTTCCGCAAAAATGGGCAGTTTAAGTATTGCTTCGCAAAGATTTTTTATAACTTTTTGGCTAGGGAACAAAGGTGATTTTGGCTACCAATCAACTTTTGAACAGTTGGAAGACTTGTGGACGAGAAAAAACAGAGTATTTACGTACAATGAAAGGGGACAGGTCTAAGAAAGTGTTTGAAAAGTACAAAGCTAGGTATTTATCCCCCTAAATCCCCCTTAAAAAGGGAGACTTTTGTGACATTTCCCCCCTTCCCAAGGGGGGCTAGGGGGGATTAAACAGCCAAAACTCAACTTTCCAAACAGGCTCTAAGCCCCTCCTCTGTAACGTTGCTGCCTTTCAACTCGCCCATGGCCCTCAAACTTTATTTTCTGCGCCACGCACAAACCGCCTACAGCGCCACCGGAGGCTATTGCGGTACCCCGGAAAATGATCCTGGCTTGACCCCAGAAGGAATTTTAATGGCCAAGGAATTTGCCGAAGCCTACGCTCAACACCCTTGGCAGGCAGTCTATGTCAGTCCCCTACAACGGGCCCGACAAACAGCCCACCCCCTGTGCGATCGCCTAGGCATTGAAATGCAAATTCGCCCTGGTCTAAGGGAAGTGGCCTATGGGGAATGGGAAGGACTCCATCCCGACGAAGTCTATCAACGGGACCATGACCTTTACATGCAATGGCTCACTGATCCAGCTTGGAACTCCCCCCCTGGAGGGGAAAGGGGCATTGACATCGCCCGCAGAAGCACTAGGGTACTAGAGGAAGTTGAGGATCGCTTCGAGGACGGCAATGTGTTGTTGGTTTCCCACAAGGCCACCATCCGCATCCTACTGTGTTGTTTACTGGGCATCGATGTGGGTCGTTACCGAGACCGTTTTGCCATGCCCGTTACCGGACTGAGCGTGGTGGAATTATCCTCCCGGGGACCACTATTTCACTGTATTGCGGAACGCTCCCACCTTAGTCCCTATCTGCGCAGTTTACCCAGCACCTAGAGACGGGTAATGCTGACGGGAACTCGACCCTTGCGCGGATTAGCAATTTGTTGGAAAGCAGCGCGACTAAGGTCGATGGAGCAATTGCAGCGATCACTCACAGTCACTACAACCGATTTTCCTGTGCGACGATTGGTTACCCTAACTCGGGTGCCTAGGGGCAGACTGGGGTGGGCTGCCACCATGCGACCGTGGTTGTAGACCTGGCCGTTGGCCATCTTCCGACCTACAAATTGATTGCCATAGAAAGTGGCGGACTGGGCCAGCACCGGCAAGGGCAATACCAAGGGAATTAGTAGGCTAGCAAACAAAAATCGCAAATCAATCAACCTCTTTAGCTTGAAACAACAATTCGAGGTTAACAGTGTAGCCCAGGAAACTTCCTTGGTCAAATTATTTGGCTCCAACCAGCAATTTTGGGGAACCTAACGGCGGGGAAAACGTCGCTTCTGGAGGAAATCAGGAATGTCTAACTCGGGGGCCATTGGGATTTCCCCTAGGGAATCTTCCGGAGCCGTTGCTGATTCCAACTTCTCTACTCCGGCCGGCGGGCCACTGATGGTGTTTTTACTGACGGTTTTTGCCTGGGGTTTTTCCTTTTCACCGTTGAAGCCCGTGGCAATGACGGTAATTCTCATTTCTCCCTGCAGGCGATCGTCAATCACCGCCCCAAAGATAATATTGGCATCGGCATCCACCACTTCATAGATAATCTCTGCGGCAACATTAACTTCATGGAGGGTTAAATCCGTTCCGCCGGTGACATTAAATACGACCCCCTTGGCTCCCTGGATGGAAGATTCCAACAGAGGCGAAGAAATGGCGGCGGTGGCCGCTTCCTTGGCCCGGGATTTACCAGAGCCAACCCCAATACCCATTAACGCTGAGCCCGCATCGGCCATCACAGCCCGCACATCCGCAAAGTCCACATTCACCAAACCGGGAATGATGATAATGTCTGAAATGCCCTGTACCCCCTGGCGGAGAATGTCGTCAGCCACTCGGAAAGCTTCCTGGAGAGGAGTTTCGGCGGGGATAACTGACAATAATTGGTTATTGGGAATCACAATCAGGGTATCAACCCGGGACTGGAGAGCACTAATGCCTTCCTCCGCTTGTTTGGCCCGCCGCCGGCCTTCAAAGGTGAAGGGGCGGGTGACAATACCCACCGTCAAACAACCCATTTCCTTCGCCACTTCCGCCACAATGGGGGCCGCTCCGGTGCCAGTGCCGCCTCCCATACCAGCAGTGATAAAGACTAAATCCGTACCCTCCAGGGAACGGGCAATTTCATCTCGGGATTCCTCCGCCGCCTTTTGCCCGATCGCCGGATTACCACCGGCCCCCAAACCTCGAGTGAGTTTCTGGCCAATCTGAATTCGATCCGGGGCTGTTGTATTGGTCAAGGCCTGGGAATCGGTATTAATTGCCCAAAAGTCGATGCCTGTCACCCCACTGGCAATCATACGGTTGACGGCATTGCAACCGCCTCCCCCAACTCCGATCACTTTAATTTTGGCAATGTTACTAGGCACAATCTGATCCCTTTTTAGGCTAGGACTAGGGCTGGCAAAAGCGGGCGCTTCTACCACGGCCTCCAACGGTTCATTTTCAACGATGGAGGACGAAAATAAATCATCTAACCCCTCCGTCCCATCATCGAGACCACTACCGGTAAAACCTATGTTGTTTAGAGGTAAATCATTATTGAGCGTCATTGCAGGGGGAAGTATTAGGGGATCAAAATGGGCAATTCTTAAGGCGCAAAAGCAACCACAGGGAGAACAACGCTTCCGAGGCAGCAGGGTATTGAAGCCTTTTTACGACGACAGAGACTCCCTCGCCCAAGCACAAATCCCAGCGGTCTATCGTCCCTACACTAGGCATATTGAGCAAATTTGTCAATGTGAATCTAAGCTTTTTTCCCCCACCCAGGGAGAATGCCTAGAGTGGAGGGTAGAAATGTTAAGGCTTGTTGACGGCGGCTTTTTCTTTGGGGGCCTGGGGACGAAGTTGGATGCTGGGACTGTCTGGATTAGTTAGATCAATAAATAGTAAACGCTCCTTGGGCACCCGACTGGGCAAATTCTGCATTTTTTCTAAAACCTGCACTTGTTGCTCGAAGCGAGAAAGGTCAGAACCGAGAAAAACCAACCCCAAGTCCGTCGTCAAACTGATGTTACTGGGGTTGTTGCCATTGATAATCCGAATATTGACGGGGGACTGTTGAATCTGGATTTGATGGGTCTGCCAAAAACTGCGGTACTGGGGGCCGTAGCCCAAAAACTGAGGGGTTTGGGGCAAGGTTTTTCTGACAGTTTGGCTGTAAAGGGTGGCCGGAATATAATTTCCCTCTTCATCCAAATAGCCCAAACCTTCGTCCGCCACGGCGATCGCCACTGGTCGTCGTTCCTGTACCGCCACATTTACCTGGGCCGGAAACAACTGCCTTGTCACTTCTACTCTGAGGAGGGCCGGATTTTTGATCAATTCATCCCCCAAGGCCTGGGTGGAGAGTTGCCAAATCGCCTGGGGATAGGCAAGGTCTAGATTTTTGTATAACGTTTCTCGTCCCACTAATTTATTGCCCACAAACTCCACTTGGCGATCGGAGCGAATGGACCATTCGGGCCAACTCATTACCCAGACCATGCCCCCCGTCAAACCACACACACACACAAACTGCCAACAGGATCGTAGACGTCTCCAACGCCTCTGCCACATCAGTTGTTCCCGGCGATTTTTCAGGGAGTCAGACACAACTAAATCCGTCATGGGAGTTCAATAACCATCATCACTGAAATGTTATAACCTAGGAATCAAGGACTCTAAGGACTTCTCCAGAGTTTACTTTCTTAATCAATCTTCACCAACTGTCCAGCAAATCCCATGTTTAAACAAAAGCGCAGTCTGATTTTGGGAACTACAGCTCTGTTACTCACAACGGTAGCGGTGACTGGAATTGGGTTGCGATTGGCCCGCTCCCAGGGCTACTTGCAGGACAACCCCAAGGAGTTGGTGGACGAAGTTTGGCAAATTGTCAATCGCACCTATGTAGATGGTACTTTCAACGGTGAGGATTGGGTAGCTGTTCGTCAGGATTATCTGAAGCGGGAATATAGCAACCAAGAAGAAGCTTACACAGCTATCCGGGAGATGCTGGAGAAGTTGAACGATCCCTACACTCGCTTCATGTCTCCCGATGAGTTCCAGTCGATGCGCATCGATACCTCCGGGGAATTAACTGGGGTGGGGATTCAGATTACCCAGGACCAAGACACGAAAAAAATTGTGGTGGTGGCTCCCATTGAGGATACCCCCGCCTACAACGCTGGCATTCTTTCTAAGGATGTGATTACCAAAATTGACGGTAAATCCACCGATGGCATGGAGGTGGACGACGCGGTTAAGTTGATCCGGGGTAAACCAGGCACCAGTGTGGTCCTCACCATTGAACGGGAAGGCCAGGCGATCGAATATCCCTTAGTAAGAACCTTGATTGAAATTCACCCAGTACGGGCCCAAGTGGAAGATATTGATGGTGCCAAGGTGGGTTATATCCGTTTAAATCAGTTCAGCGCCCAAGCTTCGGAAGAAATGCGCCAAGCGGTGCAAAAGTTGGAGAAAGAGAATGTGATCGGTTACATTTTCGATCTTCGTTCCAATCCCGGTGGCTTACTATATTCTAGTGTGGATATCGCCCGCATTTGGCTGGATGAAGGGGGCATTGTCTCCACTGTCGATCGCCGAGGGGAAGTGGAACAACAAAGTGCTAACAAACGGCAGTTGAGTAACCGTCCCTTGGTGGTGTTAGTAGATGGTGGTTCCGCCAGTGCCAGTGAAATTGTCTCCGGAGCCCTACAAGACAATCAACGGGCGGTCATTGTGGGCACCAAAACTTTCGGTAAGGGGCTGGTGCAATCGGTGCGAGAACTAGGGGATGGCTCGGGTATGGCAGTGACGATCGCCAAATATTTAACCCCCAACGGCCGGGATATTAATAAACATGGCATTGACCCCGATGTAGAAGTGGAACTCACCGACGCCCAGCGCAAAGAGCTACAGCAAAATCGGGAAAAAGTAGGCACTCTAGAAGACCCTCAATTTGCCAAGGCCTATGAAGTGCTAATGCAACAGGTCAACAAAACCGCTTCTAAGTAGGTTGAATGGGCTTGTGCAATTCTATTCGGTAAAAGTCTATGGTTCTGCTTCCCCTCGACTTTCCCAATTTGTATCCGGAATCCGATGGTAAACCCATGGCTGACAATACTCTGCAGTATCATTGGATTGTCCGTTTGGTAATCAACCTCAAGCATTTATTTCAGCGCAAAACTGTCTTTGTGGCGGGGGATTTACTTTGGTATCCCGAACAGGTGACTGCTCCCCCTGCGCCCTGTCAGGCTCCCGATGCCATGGTAGTTCTAGGAAGACCTGACGGGGAACGACGCAGTTACAAACAATGGGAAGAAGACAATATTGCCCCCCAGGTAGTGTTTGAAATTTTCTCTGAGAGTAACAGTGCCAGGGAAATGCTCCATAAGCAAACTTTTTATCGGCGGTATGGAGTATTGGAGATGTTCTTTTAAGATCCAGAGTCCTACTTAATGAAGTAAGAAGAATTACAGAAACCGAGCCAGATGCAGAATTTGAGACCATCACCCTGCTCAATTTTCCCTGGACTTCCCCAACCCTAGGAATTCGCTTTGAAATGTTTGCCGATGGTTTGAAACTGTTTTTTCCCAACGGAGAACCATTTAAAGATCCGGAAACCCTTTTTGAGGAAAGGGATCGGGCCTTTGCCAAATTGCGGGAATTGGGTATTGACCCTTCTACTACCCTGTGAATTAACGTTTAGGTTTGGGAAGTTATATTCTACTGAGACTATCTGACGTGCAAATCCACAACCGGCGGAGAGGATCGGTAGCCTTAGTTTGACTTTCCCCAATTCCTTAAATTTTTTCGGCCCAACGTAATTTGGCGGATCGAGCCCGGGGATTTTCCCTCTGCTCTTCTTCCCCAGCAACAATGGGCTTTTTGGTTAGCACCCGTAAATTTTCCGTTTCCCGAAAACGATGTTTAACAATGCGGTCTTCCAAGCTGTGGAAACTGATAATACCCAGTCTCCCACCAGAGTTTAACCAATGGGGGGCCTGGGCAATGAATGTTTCCAGGGATCTCAATTCATCGTTCACTGCAATGCGTAAACCTTGGAAGGTTCTGGTGGCGGGATGGATGCGTCCATGGCGATATTTCCCTGGTACCCAACGGGCGATCGCCTCAGCCAAGTCGGTAGTGGTTTGAAAGGGGCGCTGTTCCACAATCTGCCGAGCAATACGTCGAGAAAGCCGTTCTTCGCCGTATTCATAGAAAATGCGGGCTAAATCCTTTTCGGACCAATGGTTAACAATTTCTGCGGCGGTGAGGTCTTGGCTTTGATCCATGCGCATATCCAAGGGGGCATTTTGACGAAAACTAAAGCCCCGATCGCCTTGATCGAGTTGGGGAGAGCTTACCCCTAAATCTGCGATGATGCCGTCAAACTGACTGGGGTGGCCAGGAAAATCGGCAAAGTTTCCGTGCCAAGTGTTAATTGTTATGCCCTCCCGATCGGCAACTAGGGGTTCCAAGCGTTCTACGGCCGCGACGATCGCCTGGGTGTCCCGGTCAATCATAGTTAGGGAGAGGGGAATGCCCAATTTGAGCAATTTTTCACTGTGGCCTCCAGCTCCCACGGTGGCATCAAGGTAATGTCCTCCGGGCTTTGGGGCCAATCCCTCCACCAGGGCCGTGGGCAGAACGCTAATGTGGTGAAAGTCTGCCATCACCATCTTTTCCGAATTAATTCCTTCCATGGATTTGCCTCCCATTTCAGCCCCCGCAAGATCCTGCTCCCCCAGGGTACCAGTCCCCACGGAACTTATCCCCGGCAAAGTAATTCAAACAGGAAATGCAAACCATTAGAATTTTGTCATCCTATTCACCCGAAAGCGACTAGGCGCATGGTTATTAGCTCACGTTCCTTAAGCGGCTTGAACGGTGTTCTGAGTCGACTTTTTATTGCCAATACTCTCGCTTTCCTCGGTGTGTTCGGGGGAATGGTGCCGGAGGTGAGTTGGCAACCAACTGCCCTCGTCTTTCGTTGGTCGGCCTATTCTCAGGAATTTTCCCCCGATAGCATTAATCACTATGCAAAGGCGGTGTTGGCGATCGAAGTGGAACGCAAAAAGGCCTTCGAGGAAATTCAAACCCTCATTGGTCGGGTTCCGCCCCAACTTACCTGCACCAATCGGGACAGCATCCGTAAGTTGCCCCGCAATGCCCAGGCGATCGCCGTTAATTTCTGCAATCGTTCCAAACAAATTGCTGAAGAAAGCGGCCTCAAACCAGGAGAATTTAATCGCATCACCGAAGCGGCCAGGAATAACGCCAACCTTAAGGCCCAAATTCAACGGGCAATTATTAATCTCCGCCGTTAATGCCGGGATTAAACTTTGGTTAGTTGTTTAGATTAGCTAAAATCGGTGATCGAATGGTAAATTTTAGGCTTTAGTTGGGGAAAAAGCGTAAATTTGCCCATAAATTGCCGTTAATTTCACTTCAGCCCTGTAAATTCTGATTTAAATCCCCATGGTGATTTTTGATCATCGTCTAGAAAAAGTTCCTGACACCGCCACCTGGGAACTCCCCCTCACCGCCGAGGAACGGAGTCGCACCCGCTATCGTTTTGATAAACCTGGTTTTCCCTCCCTATTTATCCAACTGCCCAGGGGAAGTTTTTTGCACCCAGGGGATTACCTCGGTTCCCCCACCGGAGAAACCCTGGCCATTCTGGCGGCAACAGAACCTCTCCTCCACGTCACCAGTGGCGATCGCCTTATCCTATTAAAGTCCGCCTATCATCTGGGTAATCGTCATGTGCCCCTGGAAGTGAACTTGGATTATCTGCGATTAGCGCCGGATCCAGTATTGGCTGATATGCTCCGGGGTTTGGGGGTTAGTGTGGCGGAAATAACTGCACCCTTTTTTCCTGAACGGGGCGCTTTTCACGGTCATTAGGATGTTTTTTTGCTCTTAAATAGACATTCCTAGCAATTTTGCCCAAGAAAATCAAGCCATTCGCTACAATGTTTTCATGAAGTAAAGTAAACTGACTGGCAACAACTTTGCGCTGGCCATTCCCGACTCTGTTCCCAATGCTTTCTGTAACGTAATTAATCAAACCCCAATCCTCCCAACCTTAGTTTTCACTCCCCTCTGACCACGGCGATCGCCAAACCAAAATGACAATTGATAACATCCGTCTTAGAAACGAATTTATTAACACCGAAGTTATTACCCGCAGTAGTGGCAAAAAACTTGGGGTAGTCAAAGAAGTGCTAGTCGATGTCGATCAGCGAGAAATTGTCGCCCTGGGACTGCGGGACAACTTTCTATCCCTGACGGGAATGCCCCAATATCTTTATCTGAACAGCATTGTCCAAACCGGGGACGTGGTCTTGGTAGAGAACGATGACGTTTTCGAACTGGTGGAAGTGGATCTTTATTCCCCTCTGGTCAATAGCGAAGTGGTGACCGAAACGGGAGAACCCCTGGGCCGGGTAAGGGATTTTCAGTTTGACCTCGCCACGGGTAAAGTTTCCTCCATTATCATTGCTTCTCTGGGATTACCACAGATTCCAGAGCAATTGATCAGCACCTACGAGCTATCCATTGACGAAGTGGTCAGTAGTGGCCCCAACCGTTTGATAGTTTTTGAAGGTGCCGAAGAAAGACTCAACCAACTGAGCGTGGGATTGCTGGAACGGCTTGGTATTGGTCGCCCATCCTGGGAGCGCATGGAAGAAGATTTGTATTATCCTCCCACCACCCGTCCCGAGAACCAACTAGGTAGTGGCATCCCCGTGCGGCCCCCGGTGCAGGTCCGTCAACCAGAGCCTGTGTTGGAAGAGCGTTGGAACGAAGACGATTGGCAAGATAATCGCCCTGCGCCCCCCCCTCGTCGGGAAGTAGCCCCCCTACGCTACCCAGAACCGGAATACGAAGATGACTATGAAGTGGACAACTGGGGAGAGGCGGTGCCCCGTTCCTCTGCTCCAGAACCCGATTATGGCTACGAAGATGAGGTGGCCGGCGATGTCTGGGACGACGATGAAGCCGCTGCCCCCTATAGTCCTCCCCGGGTAAATATTCCAGAAACCCGCCGGGAAAAAATGCCTGAATATTATGAAGAATAGTCTCTGATTTAACCAGTTTTGCATCTTTATTGGGTCACTTGTATTGTGACTAATGTGAGTTCGGGATGAGAAAGATGACTGACAATAGGCTACAAGCTTTATAGGTCAATACATTCGGGAATGACATCAGACTCGTGATTTGTGTTTTTGCATCCTCACAAGTGATTTTTTTGAAGTCCTGAAGCTCCAAATCCCCCAGTGTAGCTGGCGAAAAAACCTCCATTGCAGTCAGAGCAATACTTCTAAGGATTGGCTTAACCCGAACTCACGTTAACTACCAAAATTTTTCCGTTGCTAATACTAAGCCATGTTCCACCTCAAGATTCTTGAGACCCTTGCCTTGAAGGCTTTTCCTCCGAAACTGTAACTTTTTGTTCAAATGCGCACGTTGATCCTCTTAGAAACAGCAACTATTTCACCCTTGCCAGAAGGTAGCGGAGAGTCCAACGATTGAGATAGGGACTGAGAAAGCGCCATCCTTCCCGATGGACTCGCCTGTGATAGAAAACCAGCGTGTAAGCAAAATCGCGAATTCTTCGTCCCCAGTAGATCCGTTGAATGCCACCGAGATCAAGACGAATGCCATGGCGACTGTAGTTGGCGTAGTTGAGAGGATTAAGGGGTGTGAGTTGCTGCTGTTGAGCTAGACTATCATAGGAGCGTCCAGGACGAGTTTTAGGACAATCATCCGGTTCGATCCATTCACACAGCATCCAGGTGAGTCCAGCGGCATGGAACTGCGCTACGTCACGGGTGACATGCTGGGATTGCAAATATATTCCTACTGGTATCTCGGACCAAACGCCATGTTGCCAGACGAAATCCGGTTCGAAAAAGGCTTTAAATGCCCAGGAGTGCGTCTTCTCCCCGTATGTTATATCAAGCCTAACTACTTGTCCGATCATTCCACTTCCAGCATGGCTGATGCGAAGTTCCAGAGTACTTTGCAGACTCTGAAGGTGGAGAGTTGTTTTTGGGAAGGGCTGCGGTGATCTCCCTACACTCTGTGCTAAGCGATCAAAAAAAGCAAGAAGCAGTGGTTCTGGCAAATAATCACAGAAAATACAAGGCAAATGACCGAAATACAAACGCTCATAGCCATTTTGCTGGCAAATGTTGCAGACGTAGCGGTAGAACTGCCAGGGAGAAAGAAGGGTTGTGCGTGCAAGGATATCGAGCTCAGTAGGGTCACAGGGTGAAATTAAAGGGTTAGAGGCGGAGGATTGAAAACGCTTCCAGAGGGTGAGAGTCAATGTAGTCGTTCAAGTGCAAAGACACTGGGGTTAATATTTAATGTGAGTTCGGGTTAAGCCAATCCTTAGAAGTATTGCTCTGACTGCAATGGAGGTTTTTTCGCCAGCTACACTGGGGGATTTGGAGCTTCAGGACTTCAAAAAAATCACTTGTGAGGATGCAAAAACACAAATCACGAGTCTGATGTCATTCCCGAATGTATTGACCTATAAAGCTTGTAGCCTATTGTCAGTCATCTTTCTCATCCCGAACTCACGTTAGTTAAGGGTGGCGTAGAGGGGCGAAACTGGGGTCAATAATTTTCACTCCAATGCCGGGAAATTTGATGGCCAAATTAGCCTTATGGCCTTTGCCCAAAATGTGGGTTACAGTGCCTTCCCCAAAATTGTTATGCATGACCCGATCGCCAACATTCCAGATCAGGTCTTTGGCTGGTTTGGCGGACTGGGAACTGCCTTTTTTCCGGGCCTGTTTTTGGGCAATGGAAGGGTCCTTGGGATCGGCGGCGGGGACATAGCGACTATTTTTTCGACCCGTTGAGCCATCGGCCAGTAAATCCGGCGGTAATTCCTGGAGGAATTGGGAGGGGATTTTGGTTTCCAAAGAACCCCAGACATAACGCATACGGGCATGGGTTAAAAAGAGATTTTCTTGGGCCCTGGTAATGCCCACGTAACATAAACGACGCTCCTCCTCCAGATCCAAAGGATCGTTTAAGCTGCGGGCATGGGGACAAGTGCCCTGCTCCAACCCCACCAAAAAGACCACCGGAAATTCCAGTCCCTTGGCGGAGTGGAGAGTCATAAGGGAAACTTCATCCCCGGATTCCTCCAAGTCATCGAGGTCGGAGGTGAGGGATGCCGAAGCCAAAAATTCCACTAGGCTGGGATCTTCACTTTCTGCTTGAAACTGTCGCACTGCATTGTCCAATTCCCCCAGGTTAGCTAGGCGATTCTCCGCTTCTTCCGTACCCTTTTGCCTTAGATCTTCCACATAATTAGATTTTTCCAGCACCATACTAAGGGCTTCCGATGCCGTAAGGTCGCTAATCTGGCTTTGAATCTCCTGGAGCATGCGGGCAAATTGGAGGGTTTTCTTGGCTGATCGCCCGGCTAGGGTGTTCACAGAAGTTTCATCGGTGATAATTTCCCACAGGGGAATCTCCAATTCTTTGGACGCATTTACAAAACCTTCAATGGTGGATTTACCAATGCCCCGTCGGGGAGTATTGATAATCCGCAACAAGCTTACCGTATCGGCAGGATTAACCAATATCCGGAGGTAGGCAATGGCATCTTTAATTTCCTGGCGATCATAAAAGCGAAACCCACCAACAATATTGTAGCGAATATTATTATTTAATAGCTGTTCTTCAAAGGCTCGGGATTGGGCATTGGTGCGATACAAAATGGCAAAGCTACCAAAGTTTAGTTCGGGATTATTTTTTCTTAAGCTCAGAATTTTATTAATTACAAAACGGGACTCATCCCTTTCATCATCGGCTTGGTAAAGGATAATATCATCCCCACCGCTGCGGGTAGCTTTTAGCACCTTATCAATGCGTTGGCTATTATGTTCAATTAAATGGTTAGCTGCCTGGAGGATATTTTCCCGGGAACGGTAATTTTCCTCCAGTTTGACCATGGTTTCCGTTTCCTCATCCACCAGGCGATCGCCAAAATCATCCTGAAAATTGAGCAGAATGGTAAAGTCCGCCATGCGAAAACTGTAAATGGATTGATCCGCATCCCCCACCACAAAGGTGGAACGTCCCCGCCAATCCCACTCCGACTGTCGTTCTTCCCCATTGGTGCTCAGCAGACGAATCAAATCATATTGGATACGATTAGTGTCTTGATATTCATCCACCAAAATATGGTTAAACTTACGATGCCAGTAGCCTAAAACTGATTCATTTTGCTGAAATAAACGGGTGGGAATCAGAATTAAATCATCAAAATCTAGGGCATTATTAGCCGCCAATTGATTTTGGTAAGCCTGGTAAACTTCGGCAATGACTCTGCCTTTATAGCTGGGATTTTCCCGTAGATAGGTTTCTGGTGATTGCCCGAGGTTTTTCGCATTACTGACCTGGTAGCGAATACTTTTAGGATTGAACTGTTTTTCGTCCAAATCCATATCTTTAGTGACAATAGTTTTAAACAAACTTTGCACGTCACTTTCATCAAAAATAGAAAACTGTTTTGTCCAACGGCGGCCACTAGTGTCCTGATATTTATCAACGTCGTAGCGGAGAATACGAGAACACAGACTGTGGAAAGTGCCGATCCAGAGGGGTTTGGTGACCGTTTTGTATACCCTGGAAAGCAACTGTTTTTGTTCATATGCCCCCAGCAATTCCCAGCGTTGATTAAATTCCTGCTGGGCCCAGGCCTGGGCAAAGATCTTTTCCAACCTTTCCTTCATTTCCTTAGCGGCCTTATTGGTGAAGGTGACCGCCAAAATATTTTCCGGATTGATACGATGTTGGCGAATGAGGTGGGCAATGCGGTAGGTTAATGCCCTGGTTTTCCCTGAGCCGGCCCCGGCCACCACCAAAAGAGGGCCACAAAAATGCTCCACCGCCCGCCTTTGGGAAGGATTAAGATGGGCAAGGTAGTCGGGGACAACAGGCATGGGCACACTAAGCTTAAGGTTCAATCAACAATTAAGTTTAGCAATCAACCAAGGGAAATTATTTTTTTGCTGTTGTCCTTCTCTATTTCCACTGCCCGTTGTTGATAGACCCACGCCACAATTTACCGACCTGAACTAACATTGCCCAATGGTGTTGACTGGGCTAGCTATCGGATTCCGCCTCAAAGCTATCGGAACTGAGGCGAGCCTGTTTAATCAGGGTTTCCGGGCTAACGTTGTCGAGAAAATCGCGAAAAGCTTGTCTTTCCTCTTCGTCCGCATCCCGGTCCACTGGAATGGAAGCATCGGCCAACACTTCTTCCATTACCCAAATGGGACTGTCCATCCGCAGAGCGAGGGAAATGGCATCACTGGGGCGGCAGTCAATTTCCCTGATTTGATCCCCCTGGGCACAGCAGAGCACGGCGTAAAAGGTGTTGTCCTGTAGGGAATGAATGATAATTTTTTTCAGGTCCACATCCCAGGTGGTGAGGAGATTAACCATTAGGTCATGGGTGAGGGGACGGCTGGGCTTTTGGTTTTCTAGGGCTCCGATAATCGACCGGGCCTGGTCTTGGCTGATATAAATGGGTAATGCCCGCCGTTCAGATCCATCCTTGAGCAGTACGATGGGACTGCGACTTACCGCATCGAGGGCAATGCCAGCTACTCTCATCTCAATCATTGGGTAGATCCTCTGGGGAACATTGACAGCACAATGCAGGTTTTCATTTTAACTTACTCCTACTCTACCCAGGGTCAAGGCTGGTTGGTCACCAGGGACGGTTCCCCCTAAGATGGGGAAGATTGGCAATGGCACATTACCGCTGGTGGTGGGAGGCGTACATTAATGAAAATTATTTTGACTGGGGTGACGGGCTTTGTGGGGCGTTCTTTGGTGCCCCTGCTACATCAACAGGGCCATGAGTTAACTTTGTTGGTGCGTAGTGTGCCCAAGGCTCAACGGTTATTTCCCCCCAGCAGTTTCCCCCAGTTAACGACGATCGCCTATGAAGCGACGGAGAGTGGTCCCTGGCAGGAACAGGTCAATGGACAAGATGCGGTGATCAATCTGGCGGGAGAACCCATTTCGGAACGGTGGACGGAAGCTTATAAAACCGCAATTTTTGATAGTCGGAAACTAGGCACAGAAAAGTTGGTGGAGGCGATCGCCAAAGCGGAACGGAAGCCCAAGGTAATGATTTCTGGGTCAGCCATTGGTTACTACGGCACCAGCGAGACAGAGACTTTTACGGAAAGTAGTGATCCTGGGGATGATTTCCTGGCTGAAGTTTGTCAGGCATGGGAAAATGCCGCCCACCAAGTGGAATTCCTGGGTGTTAGGCTGGTCATCTTCCGCATTGGCATTGTGCTGGGGGCCGATGGCGGTGCTTTGAACAAAATGTTACCGCCATTTAAATTATTTGCGGGGGGGCCCTTGGGCAGTGGAGAACAGTGGTTTTCCTGGATTGATCGGCAGGATTTGGTTGCTTTGATCGATAAAGCTTTAACTGACTCAACCTTACGGGGGACGTACAATGCCACCGCTCCCAATCCGGTCAAAATGAAAGAATTTTGCGACACCCTGGGGAAAGTGTTAGCCCGTCCTTCTTGGTTGCCAGTGCCGGACATTGCTTTGGAATTACTGCTAGGGGAAGCGGCTAAGTTAGTGCTGGAAGGGCAGCAGGTTTTACCAGAGGCGATCGCCAAAGCGGATTTTGAATACCAAGCCCCCACTTTGGAAGCCAGTCTGCGGCAAATTCTGGCAAGTTAATGTCCACCTTCATTACCAGGAATAAGCCTAATTAAGGTGCTAGGATGCTTTGATGCCCATTGATTTTGGTTTCCGCTGTGGCCCAGGTAATTGTCGAAAACCTCTACAAAAGTTTCCCTCCCCAAGGCAAAAATCAGGCCAAGGAAGGGTCTCCGGTAAATGTGCTCAAGGCCATTAACCTAGAAATTGCCGATGGGGAATTCATGGTTCTGGTGGGGCCCTCCGGTTGTGGCAAAAGTACTCTCCTGCGGTTGATTGCGGGCTTAGAAACTGTGACAGGGGGCCAAATTTACATTGGCGATCGCCGGGTGAATGATTTACCCCCCAAAGCCAGGGACATTGCCATGGTGTTCCAAAGCTATGCCCTCTATCCCCACCTGAGCGTTTACGACAACATTGCCTTTGGTTTGCGGCGCATGCCCGATCGGGAAAATAATCAGACCGAGGATAAATTACCCCGCTGGGTAGGGGACAGCTTACGGGGCATCACCAAACCGTTGCCCAAGTCTTTGCATTATCTGTCAACCCAGGAAAAGGTGCTGGCTCAACGGGTCAACCAAGTGGCCCAACAATTGCAAATTGATCATTTGCTAGACCGTCTGCCCAAACAATTATCCGGTGGGCAAAAGCAGCGGGTGGCCCTCGGTCGGGCGATCGCCAGGAATCCCCAGGTCTTTTTGATGGATGAACCCCTGTCCAACCTAGATGCAAAACTAAGGGCGGAAACCCGCAGTCAGATTGTGCAAATTCAACGGCAACTGGGCATCACCACCATTTATGTTACCCACGACCAAACCGAAGCCATGACCATGGGCGATCGGATAGCGGTGCTCAACCAAGGGGTAATCCAACAAATTGCGCCCCCGTTAACTTTGTACAATCAACCGGCTAACCGTTTTGTGGGGGAATTTATCGGTTCTCCGCCGATGAACTTTTTTACCCTCAAAGTGGCATCGGCTACAGTATTGCAACATCTCGCCTTTGCCCTAAATCTGACGGCAAAATGGCACGGGCTAGTGGCTCCTTACGTGGGCCGTTCCCTAATTTTGGGGGTAAGGCCAGAAAGTTTTGTCCTTAGTGCCGAAGGAGCCGACGCTTTCCCTGTCAAAGTAAATTTAGTGGAGGCCCTCGGTAACGATACTTTTATCTATGCCCATTTAGTGACGGAGCCAGAGCTAACCCTACAGGCTCGCATTGCCCCTGATCATCTGCTCCAGGTGGGGGAACAACTGTGGTTGGCGATCAACCCTGAAAAAATCCATCTGTTTGACGCTAAAACTGAACAGGCGATCGACCAACGGTAGGAAAATCAATAAATATTGAAAGTTAACCGTCTCCTGCTGAACTTATCTTGGTAATAATCGGTATTAAGTTGAAACCAAAGATAATCATTATAAAAATTTAACTTTATTGACTAATGGAGCAGCCTATCCTAGATCAATTACTGATAAACATATCCCTCTTTCCTGAATCTCGGAAAGAACATTTTTCAGTACCACACAAAAAGTCTTACCGTGGAGGCGTTTCAATGTTTTCAAGACTCGACAATCATGAGGGATAATATCTTAATAAGTACACTACATAAAACCGTTGTTGCTAAAGGCTTTCGATGATTTCCAGCAAATCGACTTGCCCAGTCTGACGCAAGAGGGATACGGCGGATTCCATGACAAAGTGGTACAATGGGCGACAAACATAAGTAAAAATTTACCGAAAAGTAAGATGCCTGCTCTATCAATCGCCGAATTAAATATTTTCAAATGTGGTCATATCCCTCTTCTCTTTAGGGCAATCGCATTTTTATCCAACTAGCACTTTGAAGAAGTACTAATTGTCCCAACGCACTAGACTCACAGGGGCTTCCTGGGAAGCCAAGCGGGTGCCACAAGTTGTGGATCATCGCTGTGCCTACCTAACCTGGATTATTCATGAGAAGCGTTAATGGCTAGCTTGTATATTAGTGCGTCAGTGATTGTCTTGGGTTCCCAACTGGTAAACGCTTTTGCTGCGCCAGAGTCAGGCTAAGAGGTGTTATTTTGTAACTGTAAGCAATTGGTGAGAGCAAGCTCCATGGCCAGCAACCAGCTCAACTCGCTTGAACTCTGCCAACGGTTCAATAAACAACTGATGTTCTCCAGTCGCCAAATGGACTGGAATGGCATTTTGGTAGAGAAGTGTCAGAGCCCTGCTTCAGCGTTTGAAATGGAACTCCCTGCTTTAGCCGATCATTGGCTATACTTTCACACGGGAGATCCTGCCCCTTTAGTTCAAAAACGCGACGATCGCCTGCATGAATCAACCCTTCACAAAGGGGACAGCCTTCTAGTTCTAGCTGGACAACCGAGCTATTGGTGTCAAGCACCAGATATGAGTGATGTCATTTGTGCGCCGCTGCACATTTGCTTAAAACCGGCATTGATTCAACAAGTTGCTGAAGTCTCTGAAGTTGATTCAAAACAGTTTGAACTCGTGCCCTGCTTTGGTCAGCAAGATTTGCAACTTCATCAGATTGGCATGCTAATGTTCGCTGAATTGAAATCGGGCGGGATGATGGGGCAGCTATATATCGAATCACTCACTCAGGCTTTAGTAATTCATTTACTACGACACTATTCGACCCTAGCGAAACCGATTGCATCACCAAACAACCGCTTAACCCATACCCAGTTGCAGCAGGCGATCGATTACATCCACGCTCACTTAAATCGAGATTTATCCTTAGCTGAACTGGCAAGCGTCGTTAATATCAGTCCGACTTACTTTGCAAGCTTGTTTAAAAAAGTAATGGGGATTTCGCCGCATCAGTATGTGATCAAACAACGAGTGGAACGGGCAGAAGTAATGTTGAAGGGAACAGATTTGGCGATCGCCGACATCGCTCTACAAGTCGGCTTCTCCAGTCAAAGCCATCTGACGCAACAGTTTAAGCGACTCACCGGAGTAACACCGAAACAGGTTCGCTAAAACCTTAAGAATTTGACAATTTACCCTAAGAATCTGAAAGAAACCGAGCATTAGAACTCACTATACTTCGGTTAAATCAGATAAGAACATTTTGCGATGTTCATTAGGAGGTCAATATGCCTTATGTGACTGTTGGTCAAGAAAATTCTGCAACCATTGATATCTATTACGAAGATCTTGGGGCCGGTCAACCCATTGTTCTCATTCATGGATTTCCCCTCAATGGCCATTCCTGGGAAAAGCAGGTCTTGGTGCTGCTAAATGCAGGATATCGAGTGATTACCTACGATCGCCGAGGATTTGGTGCGTCTAGCCAACCCTCGTTGGGCTATGACTACGATACCTTTGCAGCCGATTTGAACACGCTGATGACCAAACTTGACTTGCATAATGCTGTGCTGGTTGGGTTCTCTATGGGAACCGGCGAAGTCACGCGCTATCTTGGCAAATACGGCTCAGAGCGGGTGCAAAAAGCCGTGCTGATGGCTCCAGTGCCGCCCTTCCTGCTGAAGACCGCTGATAATCCCGAAGGCGTTGACCAGAGCGTTTTTGATGGCATTATGAAAGCAATTGTTAAAGACCGTCCCGCTTACTTTTCTGAATTTTTCAGAGAATTTTTTAATGTGGATGTGCTGCTAGGCGAACGCATCAGCAACTATGCCATTCAAGCCTGCTGGAATGTAGCAGCCAGGGCTTCTGCTAAAGGAACTTTGGATTGTGTCCCGTCCTGGCTCACTGATTTCCGCGATGATCTGCGCCGGATTGATATACCTACTTTAATCATTCATGGCGATGCTGATCGCATTTTGCCACTTGAATCCACCGCCGCAAGACTCCCGAAACTGATTAAAAACAGTCAGCTTGAGATTATCCCTGGCGGGCCGCACGCCATCAACTGGACTCACGCTGATCAGGTCAATCCCATATTGCTGGACTTTCTTCAGCAAAAATAGTCAGTAATCTGCCGCATTTCTGACTGGTGAAAAATTGTGAATTCAGCCTATCCACGGTTCCGATCCTGGTGGCTGGCTGGCATAGGCTGAACGTTCAGCACCTGGATCAAAAGAATTAATGACCACAAAAAAGGAATACCATGAATAAGCCCAAGTTTTTTGTCACCCCCGGCTATGGGGAATACATGCTGAATAACTTGCATTACTCGCAAGCGCTAAAAATTGGCGATCGCGTGGAGACATCAGGACAAGGCGGCTGGGATGACAATCTGCAAATTCCCGAGTCGCTCGCAGATGAGATTGCCCAGGCGTTTCGGAACGTAGAGCGAACCCTGGCAACTGCCGGGGCGGGCTGGGAGGACGTTGTCCACGTCAATTCTTACCATGCTGGCGGGTTGCCCCCAGAGGTGAACGATGTGATGGTCAGGCTATATCGCCATTACATGCCCAACCATGCCCCAATTTGGACACAGGTAGGAGTCGCAGCGCTTGGACTGCCAACGATGCGGATTGAAATCCGCGTGACTGCAATTGTTCCATGAGTTTTGCATGGGCGGCAGCAGTGTCGTTAGCGCTGTCGCCTATGCGTAGAACGAAAACTTTTACCGCAGCAAGATGGCATTATGAATCATCGTTTTCTTTTACTTGCTTTTTTGGTCATAGATAGTGCAGAAATACTATTTACCTCACCTATCTCAGCAGAGCTTAGTAATAGACTGAATACTCCGCAGATTGCGCAGCGACCAAAGATAAGTAATTCGACCACCGTAGATGATAGGTCTTTGGGCAGTGTAGACAGGCAAGAGCGACCGGATTGGGCCAGTTTCTTCGACGGCGCTGAGGCTCAAGGAACTATCGTGGTATTAGATCAGCGCGGAGATGCTCAGCAGTTGTGGGTCTACGACCAGGAACGGGCTGACAGAGCTTATTCCCCAGCATCAACATTTAAGATTCCGCATTCTCTCTTTGCGCTCGATGCAGGCGTTGTTCGGGATGAATTTCAAGTTTTTGAGTGGGATGGAGTGGAACGGGACTTCGCTCCACACAATCAGGATCAAACGTTGCGCTCAGCTATGCGAAACTCAGCCGTTTGGGTTTACGAAATTTTTGCTGACGAAATCGGAGAAGCGAAAGCAAGAGAGTATCTGACCCAAATTGATTACGGAAACGCAGACCCAAGCACTAGCGAAGGTGCTTATTGGATTGATGGAGCGTTAGCAATCTCGGCACAAGAGCAAGTTTATTTTCTACAGAAGCTGTATCAGAATGAACTCCCCTTTAGGGTTGAGCACCAACGATTAGTCAAGGATATTATGATCGTTGAAGCAGAGCGGGACTGGATTCTACGGGCTAAAACTGGCTGGGAAGGCCGCTGGGGCTGGTGGGTAGGATGGGTCGAGTGGACAACGGGCCCTGTGTTCTTCGCTCTCAATATCGATACGCCAAACCGATTGGATGACCTCTATAAAAGAGAGAAAATTACACGCAATATCCTGCAATCCATTGATGCATTGCCTGCGGAAGAAAATCCCAAATAGCGTTACCTCATCAGTACATCTTTACCTAATGTGATCTAAGTCACTTTCCGCTGGCATAGCTGATGAACTATATACAAGGAGTTTTTTATCAATGATAGGGGTTGTCGCTCACGACTAAAGATTGATGAGCAAATATACCTGCTAATACTCCATCAGCAGCAAAGACACCTGTTGTAGTTGTTTCCTTCAAATCACTGGTCTTTATCATCGGGCCAAATGCCCCGCCCTCTAGCTCACAGCCCAGTTGTGAAACTAATGGGCTAGCAATGGAAGATCGGGTAATGATAAATAAAGCTTTAATAGGTATGGTGCGCTGGTCTTTGAGTTTAATGCCACTAAGACTTTCTCCCTCACCAACTAAAGATTCAATCGGCGTGTCTTCTACAGTGATTCCACTATTTGAAGTCAGTTCAGCCCGAACGTCATCACTGATTTGTTCAGAACCATTGGATAGAAGAACAAAGTTACTACTCTAATCCAGCATTAGCTTGACCTGATGCAGTGAAACCTCCCCTGTATAAAGCACACCCCAAGTTCTATCCCTCTTTCATCAATCTAGGCAGAAGAAGAATAGAATGTATTCCATGAATTTAGCAAATACTTTAATCGATCTAGCTTATCAACCTTGTTGTAAAGTTTAGTTAACTCATCCAAAACATGGGCAAATGGAAATACTTTTAACCACTTTTTGATAAGATTTATTGCATTAAATACAGAGATCACTAATCGTAGGTTGTTTAGCCATTTTTTCCACCCTTCTTCTTTATCCCATTTTTCATGCTTTTGATGATACTTTGACGTTGAATTTAGAGTCGGATTAAAATTCTCATCATAAAAACAAATCATACAATATGCACACATCACTAATTCCCACCATTTTTGAATTTGCTCATAATGAGTTACCCTAAAATCTGCCCATCCTAATTCACTTTTGCATTGCTTAAATCCATATTCTATCCATGACCTTACCCCATATATTCTGCCAACTTCTTTATATTTAATATCTGGTATTCGAGTCATTACAAACCATCCTGCTTTTTCCTCCTCTTTTTCTGTTTCTGTTTTAATTTCCCAATATCTTATTGCGTTTTTTTTGCCATAAACTATTTCTCTGATATACCTATCTTCCTGTTTTCCATCCCATCTTATATGTTCAAACCTCCTCCACTTATTTGCCCTTACTTTAGCTTCCTTTGGAAGCCAGACCCCATGATTGCTCCGGATTCCCACTGCATATTCTATTTTTAATTCCTCTACGGCACTGATAAAATTGCTATGGCTTTCTCCATATAAGCTATCTGACACTACTCTTTTTATTTTAAAACCACTTTCTTCTAGTTCTTTTATTATCTCTACTGCTAATTCCGGCTTTGTTTTATACTTATCTCCCTCTTTTAATCTTTCTTTTGGTTTAAATACTTTTGATTCTAGAGGAAACGTTACTCCATTGCAGTAACCATAGGCATTTACTGACACTATACCGCTTTCTATTTTTCCTAAATTTCCAATATATTGTCTTTTTACATAATCTGTTGTTTTCCCTTTTTTGGGATCTCCTGTTTCATCTATTATTACTATTATTTCTCTTCCTTCTAAAACTTCTAAGATAATATTTAATCTTCTTTTTTCTAATTCTTTTAATTCCCAAGGAGAATCTGTCATGAAATGCAGTAATCCCTGTTCATTTTTCAATCCTAGTGATGATGCTATTGCAGGTAAACTCTTTCTTTTTATATCACTTAATATTCCCACAATGATATATTTAAATGACTCATAAGACCTCACTTCTGGAAATATATCTTTATACAGTTCACTATATGTGTCTACACACTGTACTGTCTTTTTCGCCTCTCTTGTCTTTGTCATTCTCCCTCCGCGCTTTTCAGCCTTTTATCTCCATTTTAATTCCCTCAGTCTGACGGAAGAGGGATATAATAACAGAGCAGGCAAACCTCCACAAACAAAACGACTTTGGAGAATATTACAACCTCAAATTTTTCCTCAAAACAGAACACGGAGAATCTTGGATTTTATCGGCATGGATTGTCCGTACAGGAGAAGATTTTCCTCGATTAGTCAGTTGTTATCCTATCAAAAAATGAAGCAAATCCATGGAAATCAAAGAACTTGATAGCGTTGTCCTCACTGAAACACTTATTATAGCAAAGGACGAGATAGTTAGGACATTTCTCTCAACGCTATATCCAATGCAGAAATCAGCGATTCTCCATTACTAACAAGTTGGTAAACATAACGTTTTAGTCTCGCCCAGAACTTCTCAATTTTGTTCAAGTCTGGTGAATATGGTGGTAAAAATATAACCTCACACCCAGCTTTTGCTACCAATGCCTTTATTCTTTCTTTCGGATGAAAGCTTGCATTATCCATGATTAGTATCTGACCTGGTATTAACTCTGGTAATAACATTTCTTCTATCCACGTGCATACTACTTGAGCGTTACAGTATCCTTCAAATATCATTGGAGCTATTGTTGTTCCATTCCACCAACAACTTATTATGCTGACTCTCTTGGTTCTATGTCCTAATTTGCTTGCCTTTAATCTCTCTGATTTATGACAGTACCCATAGGGGTAGTCTAGAGTGTCATCTAGACCGGCTTGATCCATATAAATCAGTTTTTCTGCCGCATATTGCTTGATTTCATCTTCAAATGCCTTTCTCGCTTCCTCTTCTATTTCCCTGTAAATATAAGTTTTTTTTTCTAGTAAACCCTATTTTCTTTAGAGCCTTACTTATTCTTATTCTACTTACGGGCTCTGGCCATTTTTCTGCCATTTGTTTTTGCGTTAAATGACCGTTCTCCTCCGCAAATTCTCTGAATTTATCCAAATCATCTATTTTCGGTCGTGGACCACGCTCATAATCTCTCTTCGCGGCCACACTTCCTGTTTCTTTCTTCTTTTTTATCCATAGGTCTAAGGTGTTGCGACTAATGTTCAGTGTTCGGCAGACATGGCTTTTCTTCTCTCCTTTTTCTACTGCACTTACCGCTTTCTCTCTTAGATCTACACTGTAGGGGGCTGGCATCGCTTTTTTCCTAACTCTTTCCATACATTATGTCCTAATCTTAGCAATCTTTGCTATAGTTGCCGGATAGCATCTTGATCATTCCAAGAAGGTCTTGATCTTGATACAACACGTGGTAAGGCAGTCCATTTTGGCATCTTAGAATACTTATCAAATTCTTCAAAATATTCAGAAAATTAAACTTTGACAATAGAAACGATCCCTGCAATCTATGTTTCCACTTCAGACCATTGAGAATAATTTTCTAGTATTTTATTAAGCTCATCTTTTTCTTGTTGTAATATGATGATTTTGGGATTCGTCATTGTTATTTGTCAAAATAACCGATTTATTGTTGTGGTCACTCTTTATTTAGGCTACATATAAATAAAGAGTGAGTCGAAACCCACTCTTCCATCCTACTGAAAATTAACAAATTCGTGATTTAAGGGGCTAAAGCGTTACCCCGGAGCAAGCTACCAATGGTTTTGGCGGTAATTTTCATTTGCACTAAGGGATTAGCCGGAACAACGGTTTTGTACAGGTAACTGTCGAAGGTTAACTTTTGCACATCAATGTCGGAACACATTTCCACAAAGGCTTCCCTGGTGGCGTCGGTGCGGTAGAAGACCCGTTGCAGAATATCCAACACCAAATAGGTGGCGCCGTAGCGTTTATCCCATTGCTTGATGTACTGTTTCAGGTCAGCTTCGGTAGGTACCCGTTGGCCGTTATTGCTGGTGGCTACAATGGTTTCTGCACACATGCGGGCGGATTTGGCCGCAAAGTAAATGCCTTCTCCGGAGGATTTGGTCACTGTGCCGGCGGCATCACCCACCAGAGCCACTCGACCGACGACCCGCCGAGGCCGGGGATGTTCAGGAATGGGATGGGCTTCCACTTTGATGATTTCTCCGCCTTCTAGTTTTTTGGCGGCCCGGGTGCGGATACCCGCTTGTAAATCTTTGATGCGGGCTTTGTTCACCTTCATGGTGCCGGTACCCACTGCCACATGGTCATATTTGGGAAATACCCAGGCGTAGAAGTCTGGAGAAACGTCATCCCCCACATACATTTCCGCCAACTCATCGTAGTAGGCCATTTTGTCTTCCGGCAGACGAATCCGTTCCTGGAAGGCAATGGCATAGTTGTAATCACCGGCGTCGATCGCCTTGGCAATGCGAGAGTTAGCGCCGTCAGCCCCAATTACCACATCCACTTTTAGGATTTTCATTTCCCCGGTGGTGCCACCCACGCTGTGGTCAGCATAGTGGAGGGTGTAAGGATCGCTTTCTTTGTTGGGAATGTCAAGTTTGTAAACGGTGCCGTTGATTACCTTAGTGCCTAGTTTTTCTGCCCTTTCCCGGAGAAAACCGTCTAGCACTTCCCGACGACACATGCCAATATACTCGTCGTCTTTGAGGGTTTGACCGATGTTAACCTCGATGTTGGAAGGAGAGATCATCTTCATTTTCCGCACCCGACGGTCAATAATTTCCGGGGGTAGATCAAACTCATCCACCATACAGAGGGGAATTGCACCACCACAGGGTTTGGCGTTGTCCAGTTTACGCTCAAACAGGTAGGTTTCAATTCCGGCTTTTACTAAAATTTCGGCGGCGGAAGAACCAGCGGGGCCTCCTCCAACGACTGCTACCCGTAATACCAAAGCCTTTCTCCTAAAATTTTTCTTATAAAACAGCGAGCCAGTACGGATCGCATCCTATCACGGTCTTTTTGCTTAGGGGTAGGCGATCGCCGCTGGGATGGCAAAGTTGCAATAGAGCTTTACAAAGCCGTTACAAAACTTCATGCTAAACCTGGTCACCATAGCATTAACCCAGTTTTCACCATTGATTTGTCCCGGGTGAGTATCAGGGCTTTGCGATCGGAGTAGGGGACAGCGGCAAAAAGCTTCTTTTTTTCTCTAAAATAGTTTTGAGCCAATTAATACCAGTGATTTTCCCGAATCAATAGCCCAAAGCTAGGCTGGCATAACCTGGTTTCAAATTAAATTTTGGCAATCATTGCGACTCAATAAACCTGCGACTATGGCCCCATCAATCTCCCCTGTTACCCAACCTTTGGCTTCCATGGCGATCGCCCCCACGGTGGTGATTCGCAGTGCCTTGGCCCAGGCAGGGGCACATTTACAAAAATTGGGGAGTAAGGGTCTGGTGGTAACGGGTAACCACACCGCTAAGCTGGGGTCAAAGTCTTTAGAAACATTGCAAAAAAATTATGGTCTGACCCTCCCTCTGGCCAGCTATTTACCTGACTGCGCCGAGTCTTCCCTTCAACAATTGCGGCAACGGGTTCACCAGGAACAACCGAATTTTATCTTGGGTATGGGGGGAGGTAAAGCCCTAGACACGGCCAAGTTATTAGCCCATCAAACCCAATTGGCGATCGCCACAGTGCCCACTTCTGCTGCTACCTGTGCAGGTTGGACTGCCCTGGCCAATGTTTACAGCGAAACCAGGGCTTTCTGTTACGACGTAGCCCTAGACCGTTGCCCAGATTTGTTGGTTGTGGATTATGAACTAATCCAGCGGGCGGAACCGAGATTACTAATTGCCGGCATTGGAGATGCGATCGCCAAATGGTATGAAGCTTCTGTCAGTAGTGGCCAATCCAGTGACACCTTCACCGTGGCCGCGGTGCAACAGGCCCGCATTTTACGGGATATTCTTCTGCAAAAATCCGCTGAAGCCCTGGCCCAACCAGGCAGTGAAACTTGGCGGGAAGTGGTGGATGCCAGTTTGTTGATGGCGGGGGTAATCGGTGGTTTGGGTGGTGCCAACTGTCGTACCGTTGCGGCCCATGCTGTGCATAATGGTTTAACCCAATTGCCCCGGGCTCACCACGCTCTCCACGGGGAAAAAGTCGCCTACGGCATTTTGGTACAGTTACGCCTAGAGGAATTGGTCAGCGGTAATCAACTGGCAGCTACTGCTCGCCGGCAATTGTTAAGCTTTTACGACCAGATTGGTTTGCCCAAAACCCTTGAGAATCTGGGTCTGGGGCAAATTTCCCTGGAGGAGTTAAGACAGGCGGCGGACTTTACCTGTTTACCCAATTCAGACATTCACCGTTTACCCTTTACTGTGACCCCAGAGATTTTGATGGCGGCCATGGTTTCCACGCTGGTAGAGGAACAAGGTGCTCGTCAATTGTCCCCCCAATTGTAGGCTGGAGTTATTCCCTGGCGATTTTTGGTGAACAATGCAAGGTTTACTGCTCATTCTTTTGATAGGAACAGGATTAATTTTTTTCCTGCAAAATCGACAACCCATACAACTAAATTTTTTCGGCACCACGGCTGAATCCGCCCTAGCTAGCTTCACTTTGCCCCTGGGGTTGTGGGTAGTGCTATTCCTTACCCTGGGAGTTTTGGCCAGTGTGCTGATCAATGTCCTGAGTTCCCTCGGCCAGCCCAAAGCTAGGCCCCAAAATTTTCGCCCCAATCCCCCCCGGCGATCGCCACTGGAATCCTTTGAGCCACCCCCGCCCCCCACCACTCCCCCTAGCCCCCAACGGGCACCGGAACCAGCCACCATGAAGGAAGAATGGGATTGGGATGAACCAGAACCCGACTTAGCCGATTGGTCTGACCCCAAACCCCCGGCTCAGCCCCGACCGACAGTGCAAGATTCCCCCCGCCCCGCCCGCAGAAATAGGGAAAATTTATCCCCCGAAATAACGGGCCCAAGTCCAGCCATAGCCTCCGAGAACGACCTGGGTGATCGAGGAAATAATACGCCTAGGCCTTCCCCCCCTGTAGCCCCAGAGGAAATAGCTCCCCCACCCCCCAGGGAACCTTTGCCGGATCTACGACAATTTGAAGCCCCCCAAACGCCCCAAAATACTAAACGGGAAGGCACTATCTATTCCCAGCAATATCGCCCGGCCCGACCGAAAACTGATAAAAACGAGCAATCAGATACCCAGTCCCCTGGTCCAAGGGGTGTTTATGATGCCCCCTACCGGATAATCAATGCTGCGCCAAATCCCCCCGGGGCGGGAGAAAGTAACGATACTGATGAAGAGGAAGATTGGATTTAAGCCGTTTGGCTATGCCGGTGACTATCTCGCCCATACTTTTGCTTAGAACATTGGAGTTAGCCTCGGGAAAAGAGGAAAAAATTTCCTGTCCCCCGATCCGCTAGGATGTCAATGCATCGCTGAGTCCCCACCATTACCGCTGTGACTTCCATTTAGTCGAACCGCCGTGAGCCAAGATCTACCTGCTTCTCCCAATTATTTTCGCCCAGTATTCTTCTCCACCTTCTTAACCATCTTTTTGGCGGAAATGGGTGATAAAACCCAACTAAGTACATTGTTGATTAGCGCCGAATCCCAATCTCCCTGGGTAGTGTTTGCCGGCTCAGCCTTAGCCCTCATTTCCACCAGTTTGTTGGGGGTTTCCCTAGGGTATTGGATCGCTCGCCGCCTGGATCCACAAATTCTTGATTTCTGTGTGGCTCTGTTGTTGCTCCTGATTGCTGGGTTACTGATGGGGGATGTGGTCAGCGCCTAATCTCAGTACCACAAACAGCAAACACTACGGCATTGAAAGCCATCCCCTTTCTCCTAAGCGCAATCTGCTCCCCTGTGAGTTTTTGTTAGACTACATAGATTGTTGATTGATTTGTTGCGTTAGACAAGTCTTTTTTTACTGCTTTTACTTCACTAGTTCTATGACTGCCCAAGCCAACAACACAATCTACGGTTTTTCTGCCAATGCCTTGGATGGTTCCCCCGTCGCGATGAGGGATTTTGAAGGTAAGGTGTTGTTAATTGTCAACACCGCCAGTCAATGCGGCTTCACCCCCCAATATGAAGGTCTCCAGACCCTACAGAACCAATTTGGCGATCGGGGTTTTACGGTACTTGGTTTTCCCTGTAATCAGTTTGGCCAGCAGGAACCCGGTGGCTCAGGGGAAATTAAAAACTTTTGCGAAACCCGTTATGGAGTAACCTTTCCTGTGTTTGAAAAGGTGGAAGTCAATGGCTCCAATGCCCATCCCTTGTTTAAGTTTTTAACTGAAGCTAGCCCCGGTATGGCCATTCCTTTTTTGGGCAATGCGGAAGACATTAAATGGAATTTCACCAAATTTTTAGTCGATCGCCAGGGTAAAGTGGTCAAACGCTACGGCTCCATCACCAAACCCGATGAGATTGCGGCGGACATCGAAAAATTGTTGTAATTTTCTGACCCAATTCCCTGAAAATTTTGCCTAATAACAAAGACCAATTTGAACGCTTAAAGGCTGAGGCCGAGGCTCCCTATCGAGGTTTACGTAAATTTATCTACCTGGGCTTGGGGGCTTCCGGCCTGATTGGTGTGTTTATTTTTAGTCTCCGACTCCTGGCCGGCTACGACCCCACGGAAATTTTGCCTAATTTGGCTCTCCAACTGGGGGTAGTGGCCCTGATGGCTGGGCTATTTCGCTGGGAATCTAGCAACAATCAGGGCAATTAGAATCAACCTTTACCTTCTTCTATGAAGATTTTGGCGATCGCCAGGTTGAAGTTCATCCTGGTGTGACCAGGACCTCAGCTATCAATGAACTGTAACGCATTGAGAAAGGTACGGGCCGCATTATCCCTAGTACTATTCAAAGGCTGTATTACCCCCATGGCATAGATTTTATCCCCCACTAAATAGGTACGAAAAACCACCCTTTCCGTATCACTTGCAAATGTGAATTCCGAGCCTTGATAGTCCCCCAACGTCACCGGGCGCTCATTCATCAGAGAAAAGGTTTCTGTCGGTGCGACCCTAGCTTGCATGGCCGTAAATAAGGCCATGGGATCGCTGATTTGCTGCTCAGTTAACCCCGTTGCATAGGCCGCCACATAACGATGATCATCGTCGGTGCTGGTCAAGGTTTGAAAATTTAAATCCCCTTCTGAAGTACCAATGACCACGCTATCCTGGGCCAGAATTCCGGGGGGCATCCAAAAAGAAACATTGCCTTGGCTAAAAACAATCAACTGCCAATTATTGGCACTGGGACGAATGGGGGGCACACTGCTGGGAGGACGTTGAAATCGCAAAGTATCCTGGGACTGGGGACGGCCAGTTTCAAAAAAACTCCGCAAATTCTGGTTGGGGGATTGGGCCACTATCAATGGTTCCCTTCCCTGGGCCATGGTTTGGCATTGACCTGGAGTTAAGCCTCCGAAAACAGTGGCGATCGCCGTGACGAAAAATAATGAATATTTCATAGATAAAGAATCTAAACAATTGAATAGTTCAGTTAGCAATGATGGGGTAAATTAGCAGGGCAATGTAATCAACCCCCTTTGGCTCTAGACCCACTGTCCGAACCTTGGGCAATGGGGTTAAATCTGATCTGACCCATATTTACCCATTTAGTCCCCTAAATCCTGATCATTAGCCCCCGGCTTGGCTACAGCACTGGTGCCAGGAGCATCTGTTACCGAATGCCAAATGGTCAAACCGAGTAAATGTTTGGGGGTTGGGGCGCTAGCAAAGAGGGAAATGCCTAAACCCAATAGAATCGCCAGGGGAGCAGTGATCGCCGATCGCCAAATGCCAGGGAAGGTGAGCCAGCCAGCATTGGAAGCCACAATGACGAGCAACACCGCCGCCACGGTGCCGTAAAAAGCGCCCAGGGCATTAATGCGGGGAAACAAGACCCCCATCAGGAAAATGCCCAACAACGGCCCCAAAAACATGGTGGTGTAGGACACCAAAAATTCTAGTAGATCTTGCCCAGTGGAAGCGGCATAAATGGCGGAAAAAATGGCCACTATTCCCCAAACGATAATTAATCCTTGGGCTACCCGCACCGAGAGAATTTCACTGGCCCGGACGTTGATGTAACGGTCGTAAAAATCCACCGTCATACAAGTTGCCAAAGAGTGCAACGCCGAATCAATGGAGGACATGGCCGCCGCAAAAATAGCCGCCACCAAAAACCCTGATGCTCCGGGGGGAACTTGGTTGAGGATAAAATAGGAAAGGATTTCATCGGGCTTAACATTTGCCGGTAAATTTCCCTGTAGCTGGTAGAAGCTAAACAGTAAAACCCCCAACAACAGAGTGGCTGCTACCCCCACAAAGCCGGAAAACCAGCCCAGGAGAATCGCTTTCCGGGCCGATGTCTCATCAGCACAGGAAACGTAACGTTGGACTGATTGTTGGTTAGTGCCCGCTACTGCAAAAGCTAAAATGCCATAGGCCACAAGGGCAGTGGGCAGAGAACGAATGGAGGCTGGATCCCAGTCGAAGTTGAACACCACCAATTTGCCGCTTTCTCCGGCGATGCGCCACAGTTCCCCAAACCCCCCTGGTACAGAGGTAACGGCAGCCCAAATTCCCGCTCCTAAGCCGACAAAAATCATGCCAAATTGCAACACGTCTGTCCAGACCACCGCAGTGATGCCCCCGGCGACGGTGTAGATAATCGAGATTACTCCCACCATTACAATGGCAGTGTTAGTACCAATGCCTGTGAGTACCGATAACACCAGGGCAGCGGCATATAACAATCCCCCTAGGCGGGCAATGACAAACAGCAGAAAACAAAGGGAACCGAGGGAACGGGTTTTGGCATCAAAGCGTTTTTCCAGGTATTGATAGGCGGTAGTGAGATTGAGCCGGACAAAAAATGGCAAAAAGACAGCAATGACTAGGCCATAGCCAATCAGATCCCCCAACTGTAATTGCAAATACAAGAAGCCATGGCCGTAACCTTCCCCCGGGCCGCCCAACAGAGAAGCGGCGGAAAAAGATGTGGCAATGATGGAAAAACCTAGGGCCCACCAGGGAATTTGCTTCGCCCCCCGGAAATATTCATCAGTGTTATCTTGTTTGCGACTGGCGATCGCCCCAATGACAATAACAATCGCCGAATAGACCAGTACAATGGCCCAGTCAATCATGCCCATGAAAAATCAAACTCCTTGGCAATGTGGCCATATTCCACCCTACTGGCTTTGTGACGTAGGACACCGCTGGATTGATCCCACCCAGGGGCAGAGAAGGGAAAAGAAGTTTGGTTTGATCCCGTATCCCGTAGAAGAAGGTTTGAAAGGATTTTGTTTAACTAATTTTGACTACCTTCATAAACAGGCAGCTAAAATGTCCTGTTCCGTTGTGCCGACGGTGCTGATTTCTTTTAACCCCTTTAACGTCAAATCAATATTGTTGCCACTGCGGGCCACTGGCGATCGGGGCACAAGGGCCAGGGCAAAACGGCTAGGGGGCTGCTCACCATAGGGGTCTTCCACCACTAAATCCAACGCTTGGGCAGAAACGGTGCCATGGGTGCAAGCAAACTCAGAATAGTAGGCAAAAAAAGCTCCCCTCAGTTGATTGCCCCGTACCTGAAAGATGAAATATTCCTGGCCCACCACCCCCGGTTGGGCAGACTCGCCGTAAAAATGTACACCTTGGCGCAGAGGAATATTCTGGGCCGCAACGGCAATTGGTGCCAACAAATTTCCCAGTGTCACAAGGACAAAACTCAGTAGGGCGGTAGAAAATTTGGCCAGACGATCGCCGCTGCCTGGAAGTAGGAAAAGTAACATAATTTTTAGTGGGAGGAGTAAGGTGAATGATTAAATCATTACTTCTAACTTAACAATCATTCACGATGCTGATCTTCCCCCGACAGTATGATGATCCAAAAATTAACAAAGTTTCATCAATTTGCTGATGGCGATCGCCGATAATGCGGACTATATTGCAAATTGCCAGCAATCATCTCGACAGTTTTCCACCTAGCGGGACCCAGAACCATGGACAAAGCCATCCGGAAAATTTTTGCCTATCTTCGTCCAGGGGTCATCTTATTAGCTTGTCTGCTGGGCCTATTGCTTTTTGTGCAGCCGGCTGTAGCTTTTTGTGGGTTTTATGTAGCCCAGGCTGACACTAGTCTTTATAACCATGCTTCCCAAGTAATTATTGCCAAAGACGGCGATCGGACAGTGTTGACCATGGCCAATGATTACCAAGGGGAAGCAAAAGACTTTGCCCTCGTGGTACCGGTGCCGGTGGTGTTGCAAGAAGACCAAGTGAATGTGGGGGAAAGGAAAATTATTGAGCGTTTGGACAATTTTAGTGCCCCCCGTTTGGTGGAATATTTTGATAGTAATCCCTGTGACAGTTACGGTGGCCGTCAATTTATGGATGCCATGCCTGCCGCCCCCACCATGAGCCGAGGAGCCCAGGAAAAAGTAAGCAATGAAGCATTGGGGGTGACCATTGAAAATCAATTTTCCGTGGGGGAATATGACATTCTCATCCTTAGTGCCAAGGAGTCTAACGGCCTAGAAACTTGGTTAAGTCAAAATAATTACCGCATTCCCGCCGGAGCCACCGACGTACTCGGAGCCTATATCAAACAGGGACTGAAGTTTTTTGTCGCCAAAGTTAACCTCAAAGAATTTGATCGCCAAGGATTTCAAGCCCTAAGACCATTGATGATGGCCTATGAATCCCCCCGGTTTATGTTGCCTATTCGTTTGGGCATGGTGAATGCGGACGGTCCCCAGGAGTTGATTGTCTATCTGTTATCACCCCGGGGCGCAGTGGAAATAACCAACTACCGTACTGAAAAAATCCCCTCCAATCTAGATTTACCCGAATTCGTTCAGGGGGAATTTGGCCAGTTCTATGGCTCTATGTTCGACACCGCCTACAAACGCTCTGGCAACAATGTGGCTTTTTTGGAATATTCCTGGGATATGGGCAGTTGTGACCCCTGTTCCGCCGATCCCCTGTCTCCCCAAGAATTAAGGGAAGCGGGTGTGTTTTGGTTAGACCAGTCCGATGCCGACTCCAGTCCTGCTTTCCGGGGTATGCCTTTGCCCCGCACCAGCAATGTGTTTATTACCCGTTTGCATTTGCGCTACACCCCTGATAAATTTCCCGAGGATTTACGTTTTCAAAACACCGCTAACCAGGATTTATTCCAAGGTCGTTATGTGTTGCGTCGTCCCTACCGGGGGGAAATGAGTTGCACCGCCGCGAAGGAATACCGTCAAACAGTGCAAAAGCGCCAACGGGAAGAGGCTAAAACCCTCGCTAATTTAACAGGGTGGCCCCTGACGGAAATTGAGAATAAAATTGATTACCTGGAAGGGCCTCAAGATGCCATTCCCTGGTGGCGTAAACTCTGGCCCCGTTAGAGTTAAAACAAGTTTTACCAATTCAATCGCCATGGATCCTTTAACCAACCTAGTTTTAAGCGCTGCAACTCTACCGGTTCTATCCGCCCTGGGCTTGGCCCGTTGTCTTGGTCGTCGCAGTGAAGCCCTGGGTAAATTGTCTGAAGAAGTATTCCGGGGCGATCGCCTACCGGTATTGCCCTTTCCCGCTGAGGAAAAAGCAGGTTAGAGTGAACTTGCTCCCTCCAGAAATCCTGATGGGGGTCACTGTTCCAATCAACCGATGCCATGGGTCGTTTTCCCCACAAATTGCGGGTACTGTTAACTGTGTACTTTGCCCAAATGGTGGAGTATCGTGCGGAAATTTTCTTCTGGATTTTGTCCGGTTCCCTGCCCCTAATTTTGATGGGGGTATGGGTGCAGGCGGCAGAAAGTGGTGACTTTAGCCTCAATGCCATCCAGGTAGCCCAATATTTTTTTGCCGTCTTCGTAGTGCGTCAGTTGACCACCATCTGGGTCATTTGGGAGTTTGAGAAGGAAGTGCTGGAAGGGGTTTTATCTTTCCGTTTACTGCAACCGCTGGATCCGGTGTGGCACCACATTGCCCGTCACTGGGCGGAAAAAATGACCCGCCTGCCCATTTTGGCTATTTTGACTGTTCTCTTTTTCTCTCTCTATCCCGAAGCCTTTTGGCTGCCCAATCCTTGGCATTTCCTCCAAGGGGTGATTGGCATTGCCTGTTCCTTTATTCTGTACTTTTTAATCCAGTACACTTTTGCCCTCTGTGCCTTTTGGACCGAACGGGCCAGCGCCCTCCAGGATCTTTGGTTTTTGTTTTACATTTTCCTCTCTGGCGTTATTGCTCCCTTGGAAGCTTTCCCCGACTCGGTACGGCAAATTGTTTTACTCACCCCATTCCCCTACGGTGTTTACTTCCCCGCCGCTGCCTTAGTTGGTTTACCCCTACCCTTTTTTCGCAGTTTATTGATTATTGGTCTTTGGATCGGCCTATTTGCCCTGCTCAACCGTTGGCTGTGGCGCCAGGGCTTAAAACAATATTCCGGCATGGGAGCGTGAACTATTCCAACCCGCTTGCACTGAAGTCGGAGCTTCCTATCCAATAGCCTGCAAAATATTAGAAGACTTGCGCCCTTTACTACCTTGTCCTACCGCTAGACAATAGGCGGAATCCCCGGTTCCCAAGGTCAAAATCACAGCTACAAAAATACTTTGTATGTGTCTAGCTTGGTTTTCGTTAAATTTTGGCGATCGCCGTAGGATAAACAGAACTCAAATAGTACATAAAAATTAACTGGGAATGAAAGAGATGGTCTTTACTCAGGAGGATGTGGACAATTTTCAGTATTGTGCAACGACAAACAAGAAACGATTAACGTCTCAATCGACCGCCCTTTAAAATGGGGAAAGAGCAAAATATACCCTAGGTGATTATGGCAACAACAGCGGATGAAGTATGGCAATTACTGGGAGAGCTAATCCAAGCTCAGAAAGAGACAGAGCGTCAAATTAAGGAGCAACGGGAGGAGTCCAATCGCCGATTTCAGGAGCAACGAGAAGAAGCTGATCGCCGATTTCAAAAAACAGATCGCCAAATCCGGGAATTAGGTAAACAAATTGGCGGGCTGGGGCAAAAATTTGGCAGTTTTACGGAAGGTTTAGCGTTACCCTCCATGGAAACCATTCTCCGTGAAAAATTTGGCATGGAAGTGGTCACCCCCAGTGTGCGAGTCAGCAAACAGGGCAAACATATTGAACTTGATGTGATGGCCTATGCCAACGGAGAGGTTAAAACGGCCATCATTGTGGAAGTCAAAAGCCATGCTCGCTCAGAATCCATCGGTCAATTAATTAACCATCTCCAGGGTTTTCGAGAATTTTTCCCTGAACACCAAGACAAAAAATTGTATGGCATCCTCGCCGCCGTGGATCTGTCCAATGCGGTCAGAGAAGAGGTACTAAAGGCTGGGTTATACACTGCCCGTATTCGGGATGAAATCTTTGAACTAGATACCCCCGCCACCTTCCAGCCTCGGATTTGGTGATGGCAGTGCTAACAAATTGGCATGGAGAGAAAATACCTAGTTTGAATTGCCCCCAAGATAACCAGATAAAATGGGAACTTAATCACCCTTTTGCCTAAATCTGTGAAAACCTTAGCCTACGCTTCCCCTGCTGATCTGTTTACTTTTCCATTGGACGACTTCCAACAAGAGGCGATCGCCGCCCTGGATCAAGACCAGTCAGTGGTAGTGTGTGCCCCCACAGGTTCCGGTAAAACCGTGGTGGGAGAATACGCCATCTATCGGGCCATTGCCCGAGGAAAAAGGGTTTTTTACACCACCCCCCTCAAAGCTTTATCCAATCAAAAAATTCGGGATTTCCAGGAAAAATTAGAGAAGTTAGGCTTAGAAAATGCTGCACAATTAGTGGGCTTAATTACCGGCGATACTGTGATCAATGCCGATGCTCCAGTGGTGGTAATGACCACGGAAATTTTTAGGAATATGCTCTACGAAACCCCCATTGGGGAAGTGGGGACTTCTTTGGAAGATGTGGAAACGGTGGTGTTTGACGAAGTTCATTACATCAGCGATCGGGGCCGGGGTACCGTATGGGAAGAGTCAATCATCTACTGTCCCAGCACCATTCAACTGGTGGGTTTGTCCGCCACCATTGGTAACCCGGAACAATTGACAGAATGGATTAACCAAGTCCGTACCGGGGTGTCTCTGAAAGTATTACGCCAAGGGGAACAACATAACGATTCTCCCCCCTGTGTATTGGTTAATTCCGATTTTCGTCCGGTGCCCCTCACCTTTCACTACAGCACCCGCAAAGGTTTATTTCCCCTCTTGAACGAGAAAAAAACCGGGGTTAATGCTCGTTTACTACCTAAGGCTGGCAATAAAAATACCCGCTCTGGTAAAAATCGACGGATGCGCCGGGAGGATTGTCCCTATCCCCTGTTAGTGATGCAACAGCTACAGGAAAGGAATTTGCTGCCAGTAATTTATGTAATTTTTAGTCGTCGGGGCTGTGAACAGGCGGCCCAATCCTTAGAAGATTTATCTTTGGTGGAACCGGCGGAACAGGAAAGTATCCAACTGCAACTGCTCGATTTTTTCTTTGGCAAAAATCCCCTACTGCGGCAGAAGTTGGAACGGGATTTGGCGGATGGTTTACCGGATATGGTCCAAGCGGTCATTGCCTATTTGGATTATCCCCAGGGCCGTGAGGCGTCCCAAAAACTATTAACTGCCCTGGCGATTGACCCGGAAGGCATGTTCAAACTCTGGGGCTGGATTGCCCAATCTTCCCCCATGACCAGGCTCGAGCAGATTGAACCCCTTTTACGGGGCATTGCGGTACACCATGCGGGTGTTTTGCCGGATATGAAAACCCTGGTGGAAAAGTTATTTGAGCAGGGCTTGATTAAGGTGGTGTTTGCCACGGCGACCCTATCGGCGGGGATTAATATGCCAGCCCGCACGACAGTGATCTCTGCCCTCTCAAAACGGACCAATGAAGGGCACGCCATGCTTAGTCCTTCGGAATTTTTGCAAATTGCGGGGCGGGCCGGGCGGCGGGGGATGGATATTGAAGGCCATGTGATTACGGTGCAAACTCCCTTTGAAGGAGCGAAAGAGGCATCTTACTTGGCCCTAGCGGAGGCGGAACCGTTAAAAAGTTGGTTTACCCCTTCCTATGGCATGGTGCTGAATTTGTTGCAAAAACATGATTTGGAAGAAGTAAAAAGCTTGCTGGAACGGAGCTTTGCCGAATATTTAGCCCAGTTTGCCCTGGAACCAACCAAAGTGGCGATCGCCGAAACGGTGAAAAAATTATCCCAATTGGATATTAAGTTGGCGGGCATTGGGGAAAAGGATTTACGCAGTTACGAAAAATTCCGGGGACGATTGCGGGAAGAACAAAGATTACTGAAAATCCTAGAGCAACAGGCAGAAAAAGAACGGAAGCAACAGTTAAAGGATCAACTTAAAACCCTGACACCGGGTCAACTTTTATATCTCAAAGGTCGCCACGTCAAAACCCATCAACCTCGTTTAGCGATTATTGTGGCTCCCCTGGCCCCGGCACATAATCTGCCCCAATGGTGTTGCCTAGCCGATGATAACCGTTGGTACCATGTCACCGTGGGGGATATTTACGCAGTGCCCATGGGTAATTTGTCCCCAGCCCAATGGCAGAATTTGACTCCACCCCCGGCAGAATTGTTGGCTCCGGGTAAACCAGTGAAAGGCGATGAGGAGACATTGGCGATCGCCGAGGGATTAGATCCCCAAGCCTATCCCTTGGCCCCGAGCCCAGAATTAGTGGAGCAACAGGCCAGGGTAGACCATGTGGAAACACTGTTGGCGGTTCATCCCCTGGCTAGCCAAAAACATCCCGGAAAACTTTTGGAGCAGTTCCACCAACGGCAAGAATTGCGTAAAACTCTGAGCAAACGACAACAGGAATACGACCGTTTGCAATCCCGTCAGTCCTACTATTGGCAAGAGTTTTTGGACTTGATCGACATTTTGCAGGAAATGGAAGCCCTGGAGGAATACACCCCTACGCTTTTGGGGGAAGTGGCTGCCACCCTGCGGGGGGAAAATGAATTGTGGCTGGGTTTGGCCCTCATTTCCGGTAAGTTCAATGATTTGGAGCCGGAACAATTGGCCGCCGCTGCCAGTGCTCTGATTACGGAAACTCCCCGTTCCGATGCTTGGACTGACTTCAAACCTTCCCCTGCGGTGTTGGCCGCCCTCCGTCCCAGCGATGATTTATTTGGCCTGTTGTTTTGTTTTAAACATCCCCAACCGACCCTCTCTCTCTGGCAGGCCATGACGGTGGCGGATCATTTGCAACGGCTTAACCTCTGGGATCTGCGACGCAAATTGATCAAAGCTCAAAATCAGCGGGCGATCGCCATTCCCCTCTGGTTGGAAGTGGATTTTATGGGTTTGGTGGAACAGTGGGCTTTGGGCATGGAGTGGGAAAATCTTTGTCGTCAAACCAGCTTAGATGAGGGGGATTTAGTCCGACTTTTTCGGCGCACGGTGGATTTACTCTGGCAAATTCCCCAGGTGCCCCACCTTTCCCCCCGACTAAAACGGAATGCTCGCATTGCAGTGCGACAAATGAAGCGTTTTCCCCTCTAGTTAATTGGCGATCGGGAGAATTTTCATTTTCTCGAAAATACATTGCTCACATGGCCGGTGAATGCTGGGCGCCCATAGCTTTTGACTTTTCTTGCAAGACCTGTTTCTATAGGCGACCTTGGCTGGCCAATTTATAGCCAACGGCCATGGAGACAAAAGAAAGCAGAAATTGCCACAGACTAGTGGGATTAAGGATCGCTCGACTGCTAAAAAACACCAGCACCACGCCGATGATAATCGGTATCCAGCCCCAGGATTTTTCCCTGGCGGGCAGAAAAACTAGCATCATCACTCCAGCAATGAGGGCCAAAATTGAGCCATCGGCGGCAATACCCCGCCAAAAGTAGGGATAAACGTTGGTGGTGAAAATGATGTTGTTACCTAGAAAATAGATTCCGGTGCCAATAAGAACTATGCCGATCAGTCTTGCTATTAAGGCCATGGTTCAAGTAAAAATTATCAGAATTTAAATCAAGAAAAATTTTAGTATATTTAGTTTAACTATTGCCATCGACAGTGGAGGCAATGGTAACCCAAGGGAACATCAATGGCTGAAAGTTGACTTTTTGTGGCCAGGCTTGAGCAAAGGGGAATAAACCATCGACAATGGATGGAAGCATAGATTCGCTACGAGACAGGAGATAACAATGTCCAACAATCCCAGAAGCCAGGTAATTACCCAGGGAACCCAACGAAGTCCCAACCGGGCCATGCTCCGGGCCGTTGGTTTTGGCGATGATGACTTTACTAAACCCATTGTGGGCATTGCCAACGGGTACAGCACCATTACCCCCTGCAACATGGGCATCAATGATCTGGCTCTACGGGCCGAGGCCGGCTTACGGACAGCGGGGGCCATGCCCCAATTGTTTGGCACTATCACCATCAGTGACGGTATTTCCATGGGTACGGAAGGGATGAAATATTCCCTAGTTTCCCGGGAAGTGATCGCCGATTCCATCGAAACGGTGTGCAATGGCCAACGCATGGATGGAGTATTGGCGATCGGAGGCTGTGACAAAAATATGCCGGGGGCAATGATTGCCATGGCTCGCCTCAATATTCCGTCTATCTTTGTTTACGGTGGCACCATCAAACCGGGCCATTATGCCGGGGAAGATTTAACGGTGGTCAGTGCCTTTGAAGCGGTGGGCCAGTACAGTGCCGGCAAAATTGATGAGGAAACCCTCTACGGCATCGAACGGAATGCCTGTCCTGGGGCTGGTTCCTGTGGGGGGATGTTCACCGCCAACACCATGTCCTCCGCTTTTGAAGCCATGGGGATGAGCTTGCCCTATTCTTCCACCATGGCCGCAGTGGACGGTGAAAAAGCCGACAGCACCGAGGAGTCCGCCAAGGTTTTGGTGGAAGCAATTAAAAAACAAATTCTACCCAGTCAAATTCTCACCCGCAAAGCTTTTGAAAATGCCATTGCCGTGATTATGGCCGTGGGGGGCTCCACCAATGCTGTACTCCATCTGCTGGCGATCGCCAAGACCATTGGAGTGCCTTTGAGCTTGGACGATTTTGAAACCATCCGCCGCAAAGTCCCTGTACTGTGTGACCTCAAGCCCTCTGGTAAATACGTCACCACTAATCTCCACGATGCCGGTGGCATTCCCCAGGTAATGAAAATATTACTGGTCAATGGCATTCTCCACGGTGATACCTTAACAATCACAGGACAGACCATTGCTGACGTTTTAGCCGATATTCCTGACCAACCCCCGCCAACCAGGACGTAATCCATTCCTGGGACAACCCCGTTTACCAAGAAGGTCACTTGGCGGTGCTCAAAGGTAACTTGGCCACCGAAGGCAGTGTGGCTAAAATCAGCGGCGTTAAAAAGCCCGTGATCACTGGTCCCGCCAAAGTATTTGAGTCGGAGGAAGACTGCCTGGAAGCCATTTTAGCCGGCAAAATCAAAGCAGGAGATGTGGTGGTAGTGCGCTACGAAGGGCCTAAAGGTGGCCCTGGTATGCGGGAAATGCTGGCCCCCACTTCCGCAATCATTGGCGCTGGGCTAGGAGACTCCGTTGGACTGATAACCGATGGCCGCTTTTCTGGCGGCACCTACGGTTTAGTAGTGGGTCACGTTGCCCCCGAAGCTTACGTGGGAGGGGCGATCGCCTTGGTGGAGGAAGGGGATCAAATCACCATCGATGCGGGCAAGCGGCTACTGCAACTCAACGTCAGCGAAGAGGAATTGGCCCAACGCCGGGCCCGGTGGACTCGTCCTGAACCCCGTTACCGCACCGGTATTTTGGGTAAATACGCCAAGCTCGTTGCTTCCAGTAGTGTGGGGGCTGTGACGGATTCTGATTTGTTCTAGAGTTACTTTTAGCTCTCTTGTTGAAATTCATTAAAATTTCAAACAGGGGAGCTCAACTTAATTCACAAATATTATAAATATATTTTTTGGAATTTTGAGGATAAAAAGTGACAAAAGGACATGAAGATCAAGTCATTAGTTGGCTAGAAAAAAACAGAGGAAAAATAATCTTACCTCATATTGGGGTACTAAATAAAATAGAAAGAATCGGAAAATCCAATAGTAATCTTAAAAAAGCGGATGTCCTTTTGAACGATGTTGCAGTTTCATTAAAAGATGTCCAAGGTTCTTTTTTGTATAACAAAGCATCGAGGAGTGATTTATTAAATGTTTTAAATTCTTCAGATATTAATTGGTTTGACCAACAAGTAAAAAACATTCACTTACATAACCAAAAACGCAATGTAAAATGGCAAGAAGGCCTCAAAAAAGAGAGATTTGAACGGCTCTTAAGGATGTTAGTCATGGATATGAATTTAAAAACAGGTATTTCAAAGCATCCTGCTGTGTATTTATTGACTCATCCTAAACAAATAGAAAATATACTTGATATTTGTGTGTACGATTTTGATGAGTTTTTTAAAATATTCGCTGAAAATTGGATAACATTCGCTTTCAAACGTCATTGGCCAGGACAAAACGACAAGTCTGAAAGCTCTCGCGCTAAAAGAATAATGAAGGACCCTGATTGTGCGCCCTGGGTATTGGAAGGGATTTCAGGAGACGGCCCAAAAGCATGGGCGGATGATGCACCGCCAGAAAATGAGAGAAAAACGTGTTTTACTTGTAGCATTGAAATCAAATCTCCTGTAAAAAAATGGGAAACTTTGAGGCAATTTCGTCTGTCTCTGTTGAACAGTGGCTTTTTTGGAGTAGAAAGTTCTAGACTTGAAAAAGTCACCCACGAAGTTTTAAAGAACTTCAATGGTAATTTGGTTCACTCTCAGGAGGATAAAAATTGGACAAAAGTTTTAGAGATAGCGAATCAAGTGCTATCAGACAGTTTATAGAAAATATTATTCATACGGATCAAGGATTCGGTGAACTTCCTTATGCTACACTTAGCAGGTTTGCTGGAGAAATACAGCAAAAATATGGCGTATTACCGAATCCCTTAGATCCAACCTGGGAGCAAGTAATGGAACTTGCGTCAACTTCTCTTATTGATGATCCAGAGGATGTCTGAATGACCCGTTATATTCCCTCACCTCTACGCTATCCAGGAGGAAAACAAAAGGATATTCCCTTACTCGCTGGCATTCTAGAACAATTTGAACGGCATAACGAGATCAAAGAGTATAGAGAGCCATTTCTAGGAGGGGGAAGTATGCTGCTTTATTCTATAGCCAACTTATCAGCAAAAAAGTATTGGGGAAATGATGCATATCCTTTATTAATCGATTTTTGGCAGGAGACTCAAGAAAATGTTGAAGAATTATGTGAATTAATTAAGTCTCTCAAAGAGCCATATCACGGTCCCACTAAAAGAAGCCAAGAGTGGACAGAATTTAGGATTAAATATTTTCAAAAACTTAATAAATTACCAAATGATCGTTTACATAACGCTGCTCGCTTTTTCATCCTAAACCGTAGTACCGCTAGTGGGACAACTGAATCCGGTGGTATGACACCTCTCGCTTACTGCAAAAGATTTACAGACTCCAGCATTGAAAGATTATATAATCTAAAGGGATATTTTAATAGGAATGTAAAATTCACAAATCTTGATTATTCAAAGTTGCTGAGCGGTCGAAAGAAAGGAGTATTTATTTTTCTAGATCCTCCTTATTTGACGGCAGAAAAATCTGCTTTATATGGAGAGTCCGGTAAACTACACAAAGGCTTTGAACATCAGCTACTGGCAGAAAGACTTCGTAAATGTCCTCATAATTGGCTGATGACTATTGATAATTCTCCTGAAATCAATGAATTATACTCGTGGGCAAATATAATTTCATTTTACTGGAAGAAACCCTATAGTATGACAAATATTAATAGTAACAAATCTATAAAAGACAGCGGTAAATTAGAATTGTTGATTTCTAGTTTTGAAATTGATCCTGATGAATTAGCGAATAAAAAACCTAACACTGTTTCGATGGTTTATCAAAACATTAACTCCGAAGATTTAAAATATCTTGATCTTGCAAATAAAAAAGAGATCTTGGTTTCACCTTCGTAATGCTCTGGCGATTGTGCTGGAATACAAAAAATATTCAAAGAGATAAGCCTTGGGTTAAATAATTTGACTTGAGTCATTTCTTTCTTGGGGTTAACGCCAAAATAACTTGTGGGTTCTACCCTGGTAGGGGAATGTACAAATCCGGGAGTTTTTTCCATGGTTACATCCCCCTTTTCCCTTAGTCCCTTTGGTCAGACCCGCTCCACCATCAGTGGCAGTCCCCTTGAGCCGACAGAGCTTAATCAACTGCACGGTTTTTGGCGGGCGGCTAACTATTTGGCGGTGGGCATGATTTATCTCCGGGATAATCCTCTCCTGCGGGAACCCCTCCAACCAGAACAGATCAAATATCGCCTGTTGGGCCACTGGGGTTCTAGTCCCGGTATTAGTTTTCTCTACACCCATCTCAATCGCATTATTAGAAAGTTTAACCAGGATATGCTTTACATGGTGGGGCCTGGCCACGGTGCGCCGGGCTTTTTAGGGCCCTGCTACCTAGAGGGGAGCTATTCTCGCTTTTTTGCTGAGTGTAGTGAAGATGAAGCGGGCATGAAGTGTTTTTTCAAGCAATTTTCCTTCCCCGGCGGCATTGGCAGTCACTGTACCCCCGAAACCCCTGGTTCCATCCATGAGGGAGGAGAACTGGGTTACTGCCTATCCCATGCCTACGGTTCTGCCTTTGATAATCCCAATTTAATTGTGGTGGGTTTGGCTGGGGATGGGGAGTCGGAAACAGGGCCCTTGGCCACTTCCTGGCATTCTAATAAGTTTATTAACCCGATTCGGGATGGGGCGGTGCTCCCTGTGCTCCATCTCAACGGCTACAAGATTAATAACCCAAGCCTACTCAGTCGCATTAGCCATGAAGAGTTGAAAGCCCTGTTTGAAGGTTATGGCTATACTCCCTATTTTGTTGAAGGTTCCGAACCTGAGTCCATGCACCAGGCCATGGCCGCCACATTGGATCATTGCGTAACGGAAATTCACCGTATTCAACAAGAAGCTCGCAGTTCCGGTATTGCCACCCGTCCCCGCTGGCCCATGATTGTGATGCGTACCCCTAAGGGTTGGACTGGCCCTGACTATGTTGATGGCCATAAAGTGGAAGGTTTTTGGCGATCGCACCAAGTGCCCATGGGAGGCATGCACGAAAATCCGGCCCATCTGCAACAGTTGGAAGCTTGGCTACGGAGTTATAAACCGGAAGAATTGTTCGACGACCACGGTACTTTAAAGCCAGAATTTAAGGCGATCGCCCCGGTGGGGGAGAAACGTCTAGGGTCCACTCCCTACGCCAATGGTGGTTTGTTACGACGGGGTCTGAAAATGCCCGACTTTCGCCAATACGGCATTGATGTAGACCAACCAGGAACTATTGAAGCCCCTAACACTGCTCCCCTAGGAGTTTTTCTGCGGGATGTAATGGCCAATAACATGACTAATTTCCGAGTGTTTGGCCCCGATGAAAATAGCTCTAATAAATTGCAGGCGGTGTATGAGGTCAGTAAAAAATTCTGGATCGCCGAATACCTAGAAGAGGACAAGGATGGTGGGGAACTAAGTCCCGATGGTCGGGTGATGGAAATGTTAAGTGAACATACCTTGGAAGGCTGGCTAGAAGCCTATCTTTTAACTGGTCGCCACGGTTTTTTCGCCACCTATGAATCCTTTGCCCATGTGATAACCTCCATGGTCAACCAACACGCCAAATGGTTGGATATTTGTCGACACCTCAACTGGCGGGCGGATATTTCTTCGTTAAATATTTTGATGACGTCCACTGTGTGGCGACAAGACCATAACGGCTTTACCCACCAAGACCCAGGGTTTCTTGATGTCATTCTCAACAAAAGCCCCGATGTGGTGCGGATTTATTTGCCCCCCGATGTTAATTCCCTGCTTTCCGTAGCGGACCATTGCTTGCAGAGTAAAAACTACATCAACATCATCGTTTGTGACAAGCAAGCCCATTTGCAATATCAAGATATGACTTCAGCTATTCGCAATTGCACCAAAGGAGTGGACATTTGGGAATGGGCCAGTAATGACGCTGGTACGGAACCCGATGTGGTGATGGCGGCGGCGGGGGATATTCCCACCAAGGAAGCCCTGGCGGCCACGGCCATGCTGCGGCAATTTTTTCCTGATCTGAGGATTCGTTTTGTCAGTGTTATTGACTTGCTCAAACTACAACCGGAATCTGAACATCCCCATGGCCTGAGCGATCGGGATTTTGACTCCCTCTTTACCACCGATAAACCGATTATTTTTAACTTCCACGCCTATCCCTGGTTAATTCATCGATTGACCTATCGGCGCACTAACCATGGCAATCTCCATGTGCGGGGCTACAAAGAAAAGGGCAACATCAACACCCCCATGGATTTAGCGATTCAAAACCAAATTGACCGTTTCAGCTTGGCCATTGACGTGATCGATCGCCTGCCGCCACTGCGGGTGGCCGGGGCCCATATTAAGGAAATGCTCAAGGACATGAAAATTGATTGCACTAACTATGCCTACGAACACGGTATAGATATGCCGGAAATCGTTAATTGGCGCTGGCCCTTCTAGTTTGAATTAACATCATTAATTTGTCCTAGTCTTTGTCCTCAGAATCTGGCCAGGGCATGGAGTACGCCTCGGGTTCAGCAAAATCTTGACAAAAGCTAGGACAAAATTGGATGGGTCTTACTAATCAACAATCAGTCAAGGTTTCCCCCGACAGTAAGCCAGCATTAATTTTGTTGGTGACCAGTTCCCGGTACATGGCTAATTCCTGGGATAGTAACTCGTACCGGGGCTTGGAATGGAGTGCCCAGGCCTTAATATTAAATTCTTCTTCCTTGGTGACCACACCGTTGGCCACTGCTTGCTCTATCAGGCCACGCAAATGTTCTAATTCCTGGATTTCTTCCGCAGTCAATTGCTGGGGATTAGGACCTTCTACTTTCACTCTCAACCTCCTACTCATCGCCATTGGTTATTTCTTCCAGCTTAGCCCAGGATTTTAATAGGGAAACTGCCCGAAAATTAACTATGTAGGCCACTGTTGATATATTCCCTTTCCGCTACCTGTTTTAACCGTCGCAGTTGGGCTTGCATATCCGCGCTGGTCCAGCGGGCCGCAAACATTTGAAAGCCCCATTGCACAATGGGATTCGGTACAGTGAACTCGAATCGGTTTAGCAAATAGGTGCCTTCCTCCAGGGGGCGACATTCCCAACGGTCTTGTCCTTGGAAAAATCCTTTAAACTGCCACACCACTAGCCCTGGCGATCGTTCCACCACTACACTTTTCAGGCTGGGCTTGAGCAGGGGAATTTGGATGATAAAACGACTACGGCCACCGATCGCCGTGGACCATTGACCGATGGGTTCACAGCGGAGGGCCGGGTTGAGCCAGAGTTGCATCAGCTCCAAATCAGTAAAACACTGTTCTACCACTGTGGCACTGGCGTTAATTTCAATGCCTTGCTCAAAAATCACAAAAATCTACTAAAAAGCTGGTTCAAAGTGGGGACTAGTTTACCTTTTGGGGATGTTAACAGATTTCCAGGGGTCTTAACTGGCTCAACCATTAGGAGGGATTGCCCTGGGCCATGTTCTGCTAGATTAGCCGAGGTGTGGATCAATCCATTTTTAACCAATCCCACCCCAAAGAATTTAGGAATTCCCTCGATGCAGTCCCCCCGTGCTCCCCGCTGGAATCTTTCCCATTGGGCCATTGACCACCCCCGTTTCACCATCGGTTTTTGGCTGGCGATCGCCGTGGCGGGGCTATTGGCCTTCAGCTCCCTCAAATATGCCCTGTTCCCGGAAGTGAGTTTTCCAGTGGTGATTGTCCAGAGCAGTGGCTCGGGCTTGGACTTGATCCAAACGGAGCAGAAGTTGACCATTCCCCTGGAGGAAAAACTAATCACCATTGCCGATGCAGATGTGCAATTGTCCACCTACCCAGGGCAAACAGTGGCATCGGTGATTTTTTTAATGGGGCAATCCCTGGAACAGGCCACCACTGCAGTGGAGCAATCTTTACAGGGGTTAACTCTACCGGCGGGCAGTGAAATTACCGTTTCTCCTTATAACTTGAACGAATCGGTGGCGGTGACCTATGCGGTGGCGTCCGAGACCTTATCCCTAGAGGAAATGGCGGAGCCGTTGCGGCAGGAGATCATACCCAAGCTGCAGAACATTGATGGGGTACTGCGGGTGGACTTACTAGGGGATGCTAACTTTCGATCTCCCGGGGTCAAGGCATCGGCTCAACAAACCATCAATCCCCCCACGTTGACTCGTCATAACGGCCAGGATGTGTTGGCGGTGCAGGTGGTAAAAACAGCCCAGGCCAATACCCTGGAGGTGGTGAACCGGGTGGAACAATTGATTGCGGAGCAGGCCCCTAGTTTGCCTCAGTTACAATTCATCGAAGCAGAAACTACAGCAGGTTATATCCGGGAAGCAACCCAGGCCACCATTGAAGCCCTGTTGGGGTCCATCGTCTTGGCGGTGTTGATTATTTATCCATTTCTCCGTAGCGGCTGGGCCACTTTGATTTCGGCGATCGCCATTCCTCTTTCCTTGTTGGGCACTTTCATCGTGATGGCGGCGTTGGATTTTAACCTAGAAACCTTGACCCTGCTAGCGTTAGCTTTAATTATCGGCATTGTGGTGGACGATGCCATTGTGGATGTGGAAAATATTTCTCGGCACATTGAAGCGGGGGAACCGCCCAAGCGGGCCGCCAAAAATGGCACCGAAGAAATTGGCTTGACCGTATCTGCTACTACTTTCTCCATTGTGGTGGTGTTTTTACCCATTGCCTTGTTGGGGGGAACTTTAGGGGAATTTTTCTTGCCCTTTGCCGTCACCGTGTCCGCCGCTGTGATGGTCTCCCTGCTGGTGGCCCGCACCCTTTCCCCAGTGCTGACAGTGTTGTGGCTACGGCCTCAACCCCAACGATCCGCTTCTTGGTTCAGTTGGGGTTTGGATCTCCTCGGCGATCGTTACCAACAGGTTTTAGCTTGGTCTTTGGGACACCGTTGGTGGATTGTGGCCTTGGCCTTAGCCAGTTTGATGGGGGGCTTGGCCATTATTCCCCTCATTCCCCAGGGTTTTATTCCTAGCCTGGACCGGGGCGAATTTAACGTCATTTTCCAGTCTGCTCCCCCCAAAATTGCCGGGGCCTTGTCTGCTCCCCCCAGTGGTAATAACAGCAGTAACAGTAATGGCGGAGGCACTGGCGGAGCCTTTGGCTGGATTGATCAACTGGCCACCAATCCTGAAGCGGTGCTATTGCGACGAGGCCGGCGGGTGGCAGAAGAGTTAGAACCCCCTATTTTGGCCAATCCGACTGTGACAGAAACGTTCACCGTGGTGGGTACCCAGGGCAATCCCCTCCAGGGCAAAATCTATGTCAAGCTGGACGGCGATCGCCAAGTGACCACCCAAACGGTGCAAACGGAAGTACGGGAAGCGCTGCCAGCAATTCCCCGGGTAATCACCAGGGTAGAAAATATCCTCTTTGTACAAACGGGGGACGATACCCCCCTCAAATTGGCTTTACTGGGAAATGATTTAGAGGTATTGCAAACCACAGGGAAAGCTCTGGAGGAAAAGGTGATGGCTTTGCCCGGTTTAACCCAAATCAGCCTCACCGGGGCGGAACCTGACAGTACGGGGATTTTACGTCTCCGGGGGCAGAGAGTCGTCTATCTCAGTGCCTCTTTACTACCCAATTACGCCCTTGGGGATCTCACCCAACAGGTAACGGCGATCGCCGAGGGATTATTGCCTCCAGGAGTGGAACTGAGTGTCCAGGGGGAATCGGCCCGGGTCGGATCGGTGTTTCGGGAATTTGCCCTCGCCTTTTTGCTTTCCTTGCTGGGGATGGCGGTCATTTTTCTGGGGCTATTCCGCCGTTTACTAGAACCCATGGTGGTGTTACTTTCCTTGCCCCTATCCATTGTTGGAGCCATGGTAGGACTGCTGGTCACCCAGAGCGAATTTGGCATGATTTCCCTCATTGGCTTAATTTTCCTTCTAGGTCTTTTGGATAAAAACGCCATTCTCCTGATTGACTATGCCAACCAACTACGGCATCAGGGTTTATCCCGCCAGGAAGCTCTGTTGCAAACGGGCCATATTCGTCTGCGGCCCATCTTGATGACCACCAGTTCCACCATTTTGGGCATGCTCCCCCTGGCGCTAGGATGGGGGGCCGGGGCGGAACTCAGGCAACCCATGGCGATCGCCATCATTGGGGGCCTATTCACCTCCTCTGTACTAAGTCTGGTGGTGGTGCCCGTTTTGTACAGTCTGTTGGATGATATTTGGGGACAGTTAGCTAAGTTGGAAAAATCCTGATTGTGCTTCCCTGGTAACATTTCCCCTCGCCTAGCCATTGGCAGACGGGAATGCCAAAATGAAGACAACGTTGTTTTCGGTAAGAATTATTATGTTGCGGGACTTAGTGCAAAAAGCAGTCTATTTAGGGGTTGGCATTGCTTCCTATGCCGCCGAAACAGCCAATAGTAACATCAAAGAATTGGGCAACCATGCCCAGAAGTTGGTGGATACCCTGGTGGAAAGGGGAGAAATGAATGCAGAAGAAGCCCGTCGCTATGTGGATGATTTGATTCGGGAAGCCCAAGGAGAGGCGATCGCCCATGGGGAAGGGGAAAATAAACAGCCTCGACGCATTGAAATCATTACCGATGAAGAGGAAGCCAACGCCGATCCCCTGGCCCAAAAAACTCCCGCCCAGACCCAAACGGAGGACGTGGAAGCCCTGCGGCGTCAGGTGGCAGCCCTGCAGGCAGAATTGCAACGTTTGAACCGTCAACCCTAACGGGAGGGCAAACCATCCCCCAAAAGTTGTCAACACTGCAAACAGTAAAAATAGCAAAACAGTTATGGAAGATTGGGAGAAAAACCTCTGGTTGGCGGTGGAAACCTTGACCACAGCGGTGGAGACCTGGGTGGAAGACGTGGAGACCGCCCTAGGGGAAGTGGCCGAAACCATCGAAGCGGAATTGGGCACTGAGTTGCACTGGTTCTGGGAGGAATGGTCAGCCTTCTGGGAGGATTTATCCGACTTGGACGGGGACTTAACCGACCTAGGGGAATTTGGCGATCGCCAGGGCCGGGAAGGGCGTAACAATCGAACGGATGATCGAGGCTATTCGTCCATGGTGCCCTGGTCTTCCCCGGATGGGGACATGGGTCTCAATCCCCATCTACCGGCCAATGCCAATCATCAACCCGCTTGCCAAGGTTGTCAGCACTACCATGGCTATGTGTACAACGGGCAACTGTTGGTGTGTGCCATGCATCCCTACGGCTGGGAAACAGAACAATGCCCAGACTGGCAAGGCCCCAATCCCAATTAATGGTTTTTGCTCACATCCGACAAATATTTTCAACGGCCAGGGCAGGTGATCGCCAAAGGGAACTGCTAAGGTTTTTGGTGGCCGTCCATTAACTCCAGCAATTTTTCCCCTATGTTTGGTTTCCTCAATCTCCATAAACCTCTGCACCTCACTTCCCATGATTGTGTGGCCAAGGTGCGTCGTCTATTAAGGCAAAAACGGGTGGGTCACGGAGGAACCCTAGATCCTTTGGCAGAGGGAGTATTGCCCATGGCGGTGGGGTCGGCTACCCGTTTACTGCCCTACTTACCTGGGGAAAAGCAATATCAAGCCGTTATTCGTTTTGGGGTGCGTACCGACAGTGACGATCTCGCGGGGGAAGTGCTGGAAAGTCAAATTGTTGCGGATTTAACCTTAGCCGCCGTTGAACAGCTTTTACCGACTTTTTTGGGGCAAATTGAGCAAATCCCCCCCCAATACAGCGCTATTCAGGTTAATGGTAAGCGGTTATATGAATTGGCCAGGGCCGGCATTACCCAAGCAGTACCCAGTCGCATGGTGACTATTAATGATTTAAAAGTGCTCGGTTGGCGATCGGGGAATCAGCCGGAATTAGATTTACAAGTTACCTGTGGGGAAGGAACCTATATTCGAGCTTTGGCAAGGGACCTTGGCGATCGCCTGGGAACGGGGGCAACATTGGCGAGCTTGGTGCGGCAGGGCAGTGGTGGCATGGCCCTAGGCAACAGCGTTGGTTTAACCGCTTTAGAAAAAATCGTTGAGGCGGGAGAGTCCATTCCCCTCATTCCGCCCCAGGAGGCATTGAGCCATTTACCCACAGTTCGCCTAAATACCGAGTTGGAAAAAAGATGGTTTCATGGGCAAAGATTGCTTCTGCCCGATCTTCCCGTTGGGACAGCATTGATCATCTCGGAGCTAGACCCGGTAAAATGCTTGGGCGTTGCCGTTGTGACCCCAGAAGACCATGGCACAGTGCTACGGCCCAAAGTTGTGCTGCATTAGAATTATTACCACTAGCTTTGGGGCTCATTCCTTCCCGAATAAATTTTGGTTAAAAACTTGTCAAATTTACTTTTTAAATAATCAAATAATTGTTAATGTAATCATCCCTAACTATGGCTAACGAAAAAATTATTGTTTTCGACCTAGATGGAGTATTAGTCAACTCCGAAGAAGCCAACTACCAAGCCTTTGCTTATGGCATTGAACAACTGGGTTTACCTCGGCCTGATCGCCAAGCAGTAATTTCCCTTGTGGGACTGAAAGCTTCCCTGATGCTGGAAAAATTAGGCTGCCCCAAGGAAAAAGTAGAAAGCATTTTTAAAGATTTTGTCCAACCCTTTTACATTGAAAATTTAGCCACACTAGCTGCCCCCATGCCCAAAGCAGTAACGGTTTTGGCCACTTTACAGGAGCGGGGTTATCGCATTTTAGCCTGTACCTCCGGCGATCGCCGTACCCAAACAGCCGCTTTACAAGGAGTCGGTCTATGGTCAGCCATTGAAACCATGCTGGCGGCGGATGATTCCCCATTTGCTAAGCCCGATCCCCGTTACCTGCAACAATTGCTCGCTCCCCATGATTATCAAACCCTTTTGCACGTAGAAGATGCGGAAGTAGGCATTCGCATGGGGCAAGCTTGTGGCGCAGTGAGCATTTTTGCCGAGTATGGCTATGGCTCCCTACCAGCGGATTTGCCAGTGGATTATCGTCTTACCCAACTGGCCGATATTTTGGCGATCGCCCTTTAGAATTATCTTGACGATCAATGTTCAGAATGTAAGGATTAAACTTTAATTACTTCTCCACACTCCAATGCAAAACAGGTTAAAATTAGCCAATTTAGTAGATTCACAGTTCCTCTTCTTCGATATAGCCCGGTGAATGAAAGATGACATTAAACAAGTCAATGACGTTGCCAAAGAATTTAATATGACCAAAGTTCAACGTAAAGAATCTGGACGATTTTTAGAGAGACAAAAAGAACTGAATTTGGGCGGCACAAAAAATGAAAGAGGCGACTTTACTTATCAAGAATTACAACAACAAGCGAAACAATTTTTAAAATCATGAATCCATTGAATTTGTCGTCAACAGCCAAACCCGAAGTAGGAATCACCAAGGACTATTTTTATAGTCTAATCCAGTCTATTTATGGTCAAACTTGTTGGCAGATTCGTTTAGGCTACGGACAAGAACTATGTTTAGAAATTGGCAAGAAAATTCCTTATCATTCTCCGGCTCTGAGTGGTGAATTTAAAGGGGAATGGCAACTTGGCACCAGAGCTTCGGACTGGGCAATTTACAGAAAAAAATATTCTGCTACTACAAACTCTGACTCATTGATAAAATCATCTGATTATGAAAAATCAATCAAACAGAAAATCACCAAAATAAGTGGACAAAAAATCCATAAAATAGAAATTGTTGACTTTTTATATTTGTTCGATTTTGGATTGTACAATTTGATAATTCCCGATCAGAAAACCGCAGATGACTTGCCACTTTGGGAATTATTTATGCCAAATAACCAAATTTTGGAGGTATATCCCAACCTAGAATTTCAACTCCATTCCCAAGATGAAATTGCCTGAGAGCAAGCTGTTCTAGTTGCCCAATCCATCTGCTATCTTTGTAAAGAAAAATTTACAACTTTCTCCATGGTTATCGCCCCTTCCCCCTCCATCCCCTGTCCCAGCACCGAACAAGTGCGTCAGGCGATCGCCGCTAGTCGGGACTTCTTGCTGTCGGAACAATACCCGGATGGTTACTGGTGGTCTGAGTTGGAATCTAACGTTACCATCACGGCGGAAGTGGTCATACTACATAAAATTTGGGGCACAGCAGCCCAAAGACCCCTGGAGAAGGCGAAAAGTTATTTGCTCCAACAACAACGGGACCATGGTGGTTGGGAACTGTACTATGGCGATGGCGGTGAACTGAGCACCAGTGTGGAGGCCTACACAGCCCTGCGGATTTTGGGGGTTCCAGCCACGGATCCAGCCTTGGTCAAAGCAAAAAATTTCATTGTTGGCCGGGGTGGCATTAGCAAATCCCGCATTTTCACCAAAATGCACCTGGCCTTAATTGGTTGCTATGACTGGCGGGGCACCCCTTCCATTCCCCCCTGGGTAATGCTTTTGCCCAATAATTTTTTCTTTAATATTTACGAAATGTCCAGTTGGGCCCGCTCCAGTACGGTGCCTTTGATGATTGTCTGTGACCAAAAGCCGGTGTACAACATTGCCCAAGGCCTACGGGTGGATGAACTATATTCAGAAGGGATAGAAAATGTCCAGTACAAATTGCCGGAGAGTGGCACTATTTGGGATATTTTCATCGGTTTAGATAGCCTCTTTAAGTTACAAGAACAAGCTCAAGTGGTGCCCTTCCGGGAACAGGGTTTGGCCCTGGCGGAAAAGTGGATTTTAGAACGGCAAGAAGTGAGTGGGGATTGGGGCGGCATTATCCCGGCGATGCTCAATTCCCTGTTGGCGTTGAAAGTACTGGGTTACGATCTCCATGATCCCTATGTACAGCGGGGCATAGCGGCGATCGACAATTTTGCGGTGGAGACGGAAGATAGCTACTCCATTCAAGCCTGTGTTTCCCTGGTGTGGGATACGGCCTGGGTTGTACGGGCCCTGGCAGAAGCTGATTTGGGCAAGGATGATCCCGCCTTAGTTAAAGCGGGGCACTGGTTGCTGGATAAGCAAATTCTCACCTATGGCGATTGGCAAATCAAAAATTCCCAGGGTAAACCAGGGGCCTGGGCCTTTGAGTTTGATAATAATTTCTACCCTGATATCGACGACACCTGCGTAGTGATGATGGCTTTACAGGGTATTACCCTCCCTGATGAGGACAGAAAACAGGGAGCAATTAATAAAGCTTTGCAATGGGTAGCCACCATGCAGTGCAAAACTGGGGGCTGGGCCGCCTTTGATATTGACAATGACCAAGACTGGCTTAATCAATTGCCCTACGGGGATTTGAAGGCCATGATTGACCCCAGCACCGCCGACATTACCGCCCGGGTGATTGAAATGCTTGGGGCCTGTGGTTTGACCATGGACTCCCGACGGCTAGAACAGGGTTTGGCCTATTTACTCCAAGAACAGGAACAGGATGGCAGTTGGTTTGGCCGCTGGGGGGTGAATTATCTCTATGGCACCAGTGGAGCCCTATCTGCTCTGGCTATTTATGACGCCCAACGTTTTGCCCCCCAAATTAAAACGGCGATCGCCTGGTTATTGAGCTGTCAAAACGCAGATGGAGGTTGGGGAGAAACCTGTGAAAGCTATAAAAATAAGCAGTTAAAGGGCAAAGGCAACAGCACTGCGTCCCAAACGGCCTGGGCTTTAATTGGTTTGTTAGATGCGGCCAAAGAATTGCTGGATTTGCAAAAGGATAACGATCTAATCAGGGCGATCGAGGGGGGCGTGGCTTTTCTCGTCCAGGGACAAACCGCCAAGGGCACCTGGGAAGAGGCAGAATTTACCGGCACCGGCTTCCCTTGCCATTTTTATATCCGCTATCACTACTACCGCCAATATTTTCCCCTCATTGCCTTAGCTCGCTACAGTCATTTGCCCACACCAGCAGAAACCCTAGGGTGATATCCGCCCAACCACCCCCTGGCGATCTGGGGAAATCTGTCCTAAGATTGGAGGGGTTAAGCTACGGGATGTAGCGCAGCTTGGTAGCGCGCCTGCTTTGGGAGCAGGATGTCGCAGGTTCAAATCCTGTCATCCCGATTTAATAATTCGGTACAAGTTTAATGAAGTTTCACAGAATATCCTGACGTTTTTTAAGCAGGAAGACGATCGCCAGATGGAAAAATCCCTGGAGCAGGAGAACTTGCCAATTAACCAATAGATTGCCCCAACTGGGGTCGTAAACGGGATTAGCTTTAAAAGCAGATTCCAGAACAGTGCCATCGGGGAAGACAGTCGGTTCTGGTACAAGACCATTGATGTTCAATAATGTGCCATAGGAGCAAATGGACTAATGACCGACCGTCAACTAAGAAAGATACTGACTCACCCAGACGAGAAGAGTCTATTGCAATAAATACTTACTCATATAAGATCGTCAAATCGGCTCGAGGAAATGGTGGGAGAAAAATCAGGAATTTTCGGATAGCCTTAGGGTCGAAGTTTTTCGACAGTAGATAAGGGACGGTGAATGGTCAGCCTAGCCTTTGAGCATTGTCTATAATCCATAAAAAAAATTGAGGAACTCTGAATCCGTGAATTGTAAATCCTATAAAAATCTATATTCCTGGGGAACTTTAACATCGTTGGTTTTGGCCCAGTTTTTGGTTGGTTTGACTCCAATCCCAGCACGCTCTGAGACAACAACGAGGCTTGATGGCCGTTGCAAGCTTAGCAGTGGGAATAACCAAAATTTTGACGGTCATTGCACCATTAAGCAAAAACAGCGGGACAACACCACAGTGGTAGTCGTGAAGATGGACAATGGTACTGATTTTCGTTTTTATGGTCCCAACAAACAAGCCCTACAGGTGGAAACCTTCGACGGGATTCATAATGTCCAGTATCAGGAAAATGGTGGCAAAGAGCTCTTTTCTTGGGATGAATTTGGCGATCGCCAAAGACTGGCAATCGTACTGGATACCCAAAGGCCCACTGATGTGTCCCATAACGACCCAGCCCCTCAACAGAATGATTTGGGGGCCATTATCGGTGCCGGAGTCGGAGCACTGATTGGTGGCTTAATTTCCGGGGGAGGCTCCAACCAAAGTTCTGCGTCCAATAGCAATAACAGTTCTACCTCCGGTAACCCCTACGATGGTAAAGGTTTCTCGGCAACGGCCTCTTTTCGTTGTTCCGTGGGTAACGACAGCCACAACCAGTCCTGTCCTGGGGGGATAATGCGCAAAGGTAATGGTAACGCTTCTGTGACGGTACGCTATCCCAACGGCAATGAAGTTCAGTATGACTTCAAGAATGGCAATGTTACCACCACTTTTGGAGGAGACTTAGATTGGGGTAAAGATGGCGATGAATGGTATATCGGCATTGACCGTAACCTCTTTATTATCATCCCCGATGCTGCTATTTATGGCGGCTAATTGAGTCCATCCCATATTTAAGACCCCTCTCGTCCTCCTCTTGCTAAGGGGAGGTGCCTGAACTTGTAAAGGCGGTGGGTTACATAGCAAGCTCGCCTGGTATATGACTAATTCACCGTTTCTTGCTTGATTTTGTTTCAGTTTCACAACTTTTTACTCAATTCCAGAGTTAAACTTATGATCAAAAAAACTGCCCTAGTCGCCGCTGCAATCCTAGGCTTAACCGTAGGCATTGTCGGCAATTCGGTCAATCCAGTGCTTGCCGATCAAATTCGCCAAGAGCAGATCCGCTTTCAGCCCGGCAAAAGTTCCGCCGTTATCAATGGAACTGTTAAAGGTAGCGAAACAGTGGATTATGTCATCAATGTCAAAAAAGGACAGACGATGAATGTCAGCATGACCAGTAACAATAGCTCTAATTATTTCAATATTTTGGAGCCTGGTCAGGAAAATGAAGCGATTTTTGTTGGCTCCACCTCTGGCAATCAATTTGAACAGGTGCTTAAGAAAAGTGGTAATTACAAAATCCGAGTCTATTTAATGCGGAATGCTGCCCGCAGGAATGAAACTGGCAAATATCGCCTTGAAACCATTGTCAATTAAGTAAAGTTGTCTCTTCACCTCAACTTTTTTCATTTATCTTTTCAAGCAAGGAAATTAAAAAATGCGTAAATTAATGGCTGTGGCGGTTTTAGTTGTCGGTTCGACTTTATCGATGACGTTGCCTGCAGATGCCGCCAATCAATCCAAAATGCTCTATACTTGCAAGAATTTAGCCTCTAAGGAATACGGTACCCAACAAAAGAATGTCCAGGTGAAATATGAAGGTCAGCGCTCTGATGGAACCCATGCTGTCAATGGAACCTACGAAACATCGACCATGATTAATACCTTCCAGTGTTCCTTTAACCGGGCTGATACTGTCGTGGTTAACTTTGTCAAAAATACGCCCTATTCCAAAGTAGATGAAGGAGCCCTTTAGCCTAGCATTAGAGCTACCAGTAGCAAACATCAAACATAGTTAAGTGATAGATCGAAGACTGTCGTGTTTTTCAAGTAAGACTACAGTCTTTTTTTTGCTGGTATAATCAGCGACCATGGCTAATTTTTCTCCCTCCATTGTTGTCAATCATTTTGCTGACATAGAGTCTTTAGAAATTGAGTACTCCAGTTTCTCAGGATTTCGGATGGTACAGTTGGAAAAAGGGCCATTCGATTGCCACATTTATCGACTTATTTTGGACGAAGCTATTTTTGAGTTTCGTCATCTTAATACTCCCCTAAGGGTTTGGGGAGAGAAATCGGCAGAAAATTTGACTTTTGAATTGGTAATTTCTCCTATTTATGGCAGCTATCTTTCCCATGGTTTTAATATTACCAGCGGTACTCTTTATGGTTTTGATAGTGGACGTGGCATCGATTTAAGGCTGCCTAAAAATACTTTGATGGGCACATTAATCGTCAAAAAAGCAATTTTTGAGGAATGCTTAAATGCCGTGGAGTGAGTTGATATTGACCAGCGGCTACTGAGTCAGAATTATGTCCAACTTGGTGCTAATTTTGGGATTTTGCAGTCCTATTTACTGCAGCTTTATCATCTAGTGAAAAACCAAAACGGTTTCCTCGATCAGGTAACCATTAGCAAAATACTGTTAGAAGACTATCTTCCTTTGATAATTTCTGCCATACCATCGTCAGAGGACAATTATCAACAATCGTTAAAATATCTGCGCCGCTGGTCGTTGGTGGAAGAAGTGGAGTCCTATTTACTGAATAATTTAGCTCAACCTATAACCCTTAAAGAACTTTGTGACAGGTTTTACACAACCAAAAGTCCCTTGACCTCTGCCTTCCAAGAAATGCTCGGCATGAGTCCTTTAGCTTATCTAAAAGTGCTCAGACTCCATGCTATCCATCGGGTGTTAAAATCTGCAGACCCCGACACCACCATCGTCTCATTAATGCACAAATTTGGTTTTTGGCATGCGGGGCGGTTTAGCTTGGACTATAAAAAATTATTCGGGGAATCCCCGTCAGAAACCCTGAAAAAATGACTGCTACTAACGTTCCTAAAAAATCTATTTTTGCCTGGATTCTCTACGATATTGGTACATCGGGCTATATTTTCTTAGTACCTGGCATCGCCTACGCCATTTTTTTTCGGCAAACAGTGTGTGGTGGTGGCCCAGAATGTGATGCTCAGTGGGGGTCTTTAGTTTCCCTAACTCTAGTTATTTCAGGACTACTAGCACCTTTATTGGGGGCGATCGCCGATTTAGGGAGAGTGCGCCATCAATTATTTGTGGTGACGACCCTACTGTGTAGCCTGGGCTGCCTGGGTTTAGTAACAGTACAACCGGAGGCGATCGCCTGGTAAATGGTAGCTTTTGCCCTGAGCCAAAGTGGTTATCTGTTGGCGACGGGTTTGTATGATGCTTATTTACTGCAACTGGGCACTGCTAGCACCATTGCCAAACTCTCCGGCTGGCCTAGGGGGAGATTATTTGTTATCTGATTTCCCCCAAAATTTGGAGGGTCAGGTGGCCTTCTCAAATACGTTCTCAGAGTTTACAGATTACTTAAACTGAAACTATTGCTAAGCTATGGGCAACTTTATCCGCAATACCTGTAACCCAATTTTCGTCCTGCTTAGTGTAACTGCGGGGGATATTTGCCCCTAAAATCATTGCGCCCCGATCGCCGAGGGGCTGACAAATTAAACCCTGGGTATTGGCTGGTAAATAATCAAATTCCACCCGACCGGGGTAGAGGGGTAAGTTAACTAAATAAACTGGCTTTTGGGTTTTCATTACCCGTTCCACAATGGGCCCCGGTTTGACCTCTTTTTGTCCACTTAAAATGCCCCGGCGCAGTAGCACTTGGCGATCATAATAGACCACCATGGTTTGGGTAACCGTATTGGTCAGTAATAAATGGGAAGCCCAGGCTAACTCTGTTTGCAAATCCTGGGGCAGACTGTCCAGTAAATCAAAACCCTCCTTGCCTTCTAGCACCACCGCTTCCGGGGACTTGGGCTGAATCCGTTGCCAAATTAGCCAGACACACACCAGCATCCCCGCCAAAATTACCCCCACCACATCGGAACGGGCTTGAGAAGGGTTTAACATGGGGGTGGAAAGGCGGTTAATTAGCAATAACAGTCCCCCGAGACTGCCCGCCCCAAGGGGTAATAAACGAACAATACGATTGGGATCTGCACTCATGGTGGCAATTAACTGGCAATGGGCTGAAAATATTCCTCGGTAAATCCCTAGGAATTACGGTTCTTCCCCCGGTTCCAGAATGCGTTGGAATAGGTAACCGGTGCCCCGGGCAGTAAGAATTAATTCGGGATTGCTGGGGTCTTCCTCTAGTTTGGCCCGCAGGCGGGAAATATGCACGTCCACCACCCTGGTATCCACATGGCGTTCGGGGGTGTAGCCCCACACTTCCTGGAGAATTTCCGAACGGGAAAAGGGCTCTCCGGAGCGACTCACCAACAATTCCAACAGGCTAAATTCCATCCCTGTTAGGCGGATGCGCTCATCCCCTTTATACACTTGACGCTTGTTGGTATCAATGCGAATGGTGGCAATTTGCAACACGCCCGAACTGGGAATGCCCGGCATACCGTTTTTGTCCACCCGCCGTAGCACGGACCGGATTCTAGCTTCCAATTCCTTGGGGGAAAAGGGCTTCACCACATAATCATCGGCCCCCAGTTCCAAACCGGTAATGCGATCGGCCACATCCCCCAGGGCGGTCAGCATAATAATGGGAATGTCCGATTCTTTACGTAGTTCTTGGCAAACGCCGTAGCCGTCCAGCTTGGGCATCATCACATCCAACACCACCAAATCGGGGTCGCTCTCATGGAAAGTGGCGATCGCCTCTTCGCCGTCGGCCGCCGTCACCACTTCATAGCCAATCATGGATAAACGAGTTTCCAGTATGCGTCGGATGCTGGCCTCGTCATCGACCACCAATATTCTTTCTTTATTGGTTTCCAAGATCCACAACCCTCCTTTGGTTAATTTGTATAACGATTAGTGAAGTTTCGTGGCAAAAAGCCATTTCCCTAAGCATATAGCCAAATTGAGGGTTTCGTATCGTCCGTATCAGTGGGAATGGGATCGATCAGGCAATTTTGGTAATCAAGTTCTCCACCCGTTCCTTAATTTGTCCCCGCACGGTGCGGAAAACTTCTAAGGATTGGCCGTCGGGGTCTTCCAGTTGCCAATCTTCAAAAATTTCCTGGGTCACCCACTCCGGTGGCAAATTTACTCCACAGCCACAGAGGGAAATGACCACGTCGTAATCGTCGGCGTTGAAGTTTTCGATGGGGTCAGAGGTTTGGTCGCTGATGTCTATGCCCACTTCGGTCATCATTTCAATGGCGGTGGGATGGACTCGGGAAGATTCCAGACCGCAACTAGTGAAGGATATTTTGCCTGCCCCTAGGGTTTTAGCAAAGCCCTCTGCCATCTGGGAGCGGCAGGAATTACGTTTGCAAACGAACATGACTTTTTTCATAGTTTTAGCCTTTTGGTTAAATTAATTAATTTGATTAATTGATCGAGGTATTTGAAGGATTCGGGTTAGTTGCGTTGGCAAAAAACATTAACCGTCGGCTTTGGCCCTGGCTTTTCTTTCACTATGGCGATCGGTCAAATAATCCACCTTATCCCGCAGTAGTAGGGTGAATTTGTACAGTTCTTCCATCACGTCCACCACCCGATCCCGGTAAGGAGAATCCTTCATGGTGCCGTCTTCGTGGAATTCCTGGTAGGCTTTGGCTACGGACGATTGATTGGGAATGGTAAACATCCGCATCCAACGACCAAGAATCCGCATGGTGTTGACGGCGTTGAAGGATTGGGAGCCGCCACTGACCTGCATCACCGCAAGGGCGCGGCCCTGGGTAGGACGAATGGAACCAATTTCTAGGGGAATCCAATCAATTTGATTTTTGAGGATGCCCGTAATGTTGCCGTGCATTTCCGGCGAAGACCACACTTGGCCCTCTGACCATTGGCTCAGTTCCAATAGTTCTTGCACTTTGGGATGGCTGTCAGACACCTGGCCCCGCAGAGGTAATTCCCTCGGGTCGAAAAATTTGGTTTCTGCTCCCATCGCGGTAATAATGCGGGCGGCTTCTTCGGCGAGTAAACGACTGTAGGAACGCTCCCGTAGGGAACCATAGAGAAAAAGAATGCGGGGAGGGTGGTCAAAATTGGTCATTGGAGCGATTGTTTTAGCAACTAGTTACAACCTAATTGAGAATTAATACAACGGGGGTCTAGCAAGGTGGCTTTTTCCGGATCCCTGGGGAACCAAAAGGCGGTTTTTTTGCAAATTTCCACCAGCATCAACATCACTGGTACTTCGATTAATACTCCCACCACAGTGGCCAAAGCAGCCCCAGAGTTCAGACCAAATAACATTACAGCGGTGGCGATCGCCACTTCAAAATGGTTACTGGCACCGATCAGGGCGGCGGGGGCGGCATCTTCGTAGCTGAGTTTGAGTTTTAGGCCCAGAACATAAGTAATGAGGAAAATGAAATTGGTCTGGATAAATAGGGGCACTGCGATCAACAGAATATGCAGAGGATTATTAACAATTAATTCCCCCTTAAACGCAAAGAGCAAAATTAACGTCAATAACAAAGCCACAATGGCGATCGGGCTGAGGTATTGCAAAAACTGAGTCTCAAACCATTGTCGTCCTTTATGTTTCAAAATCCAGTAACGACTGTAAATACCAGCGGCTAAGGGCAAGCCTACGTAAATTAACACCGACAAAACAATGGTCTGCCAAGGCACCGTCAAATTACTAGCCGACAACAACCATTTGCCCAAAGGTGCATAGAGAAACAGCATGGCCAGGGAGTTGACCGCCACCATCACCAAGGTTAGACCTTGATTGCTATAGGAAAGGTAGCCCCACATCAACACCATGGCCGTACAGGGAGCAATGCCCAGCAAAATGCAACCAGCGATGTAGGAATTGGCCAATGTTACTTCCTGCCCCCGAATTATTTCCGTGGCAGTTAACAGCGGTGCAAACAGATAACCCAGGAAAAATTGGGCAAAAAGCACCATGGTAAAGGGCTTGATCAACCAATTCACCACCAGGGTCAAAATCACCGGTTTGGGAGCCTTGACCGCCTGCCGTGCTTGGGAAAAGTCAATTTTCACCATGATGGGATACATCATAAAAAACAAGCAAATGGCGATCGGAATGGAAACGTTGTAAATACTCCAGGAGTCCAACGTCTGGGCCACAGTGGGTAACAGCTTACCCAGGGCAATGCCGATGACAATGCAGAGGGCAACCCAGAGGGTAAGGTATTTCTCAAACAAACTAAGCGTTCCCCCAGCCTTAATGGCTTTGGGGTTAATGCGACTAACCATGGCTACCCATCAAAAAAACTTGATGAGAAAACCATACATCAAACAAACTTGATGTGTCAATTCCGCTGGTTGGAAGGTCCCCTAGCCCATTGATGGAAACTATTCTTGTCCTAATTCAGTTTCGATGACCTACCCAATTGAATGGTTATGGTTAGATAGTCAGACGGCCAGTCCTAGCTTGATTGAATCATTCCCGCACCAAGTAAAATAGGGTCTTGACGGCTAAAGCTATCGTTTCAGCTTGGTCATGCCGTTAATTAAAGAACAATTGACAAACTATTTTGTGAAGGTTGCATCGTTTCCATCACTTAAATAAAACCATGCCTTCAAAAAAAATCATTAAAATATCCCAAAATATTGCCTTGATTTTTGCTTCCATCGCCTTTAGTCTAGTAATGGTTGAAATTGTCCTAAGACTAACAAATTTAGGTAAATATAGCCTCTACGATCGAACCTTATTTTTCACCGCACCTTCTCTAGTGGAAGGAAAGGATCAAACAGTTAAATATGAACCAAAAACTAATATTAGAAGCGTTGCCATCTACGGAGACCAGGTTGATTATGACATTACTTATAGCACTAATAATCTCGGCTTTGTGGATAATGTCGATTATGATTTTAATTTAGCATCAACCAAAAAAATTGCCTTTATTGGTGATTCCTTCACTGCGGGGGATGGGGGCAATCATACCTGGGTTAGTCAACTGCGGCAACTTTTGGATCGCCCAGATACCAATCTCTACAACTTTGGCGTAACCGGCACTGGCATTAAACATTTTCAGCGGTTACTCGCAAGTGTTAAAGACACCGCCTATTTTAACGAAATTAATATCATGGTCATTGGCAATGATTTTTTTCGTTCTTTATGGTATCCCGTGGTGCAAGGGCAAGCCCTCTGGTTTTGTTCCCAAGAAACTGCCCAGGATTGTGTAGAAAAATATCCCCCCGTTATCTATACTGCAGACAAGAATGAAAGCCAAGCCGAATTGATTGATCGGGCAAAGCAATTATATGAAACGAAGGGCCTGTCAGAGCAGAGCAGTCCTAATTTTCTGCAGCAGTTCAGGCTATACAATTTAATGTGTGACCTGTATAGTTTGGGAAAAAAGACATCATCCTCATTAAATCTTTGTCCCCATCTTAGGTTTGCCCAGACCAACGAGTATGACAAAAATGAACTATACGAAGATTCCTTAACTACTTTACAAGAAATCAAGAATAGTTTTCCCGATACAGTTATTCGTGTTGTCCACATCCCGGAAAAAGGAGAAACTTTTAACAACAAGTACTCTTTGGAAATCCGTGATGACATCAAACAAATAGGGTTGGAGTATATTTCCTTACTAGAAATCTGCCCTTGGAACCGAGACATGTACCATAAACACGACGCCCATTTTAATGATTTAGGCTATCATAATTTGACTAATTGTATTTCGGAAAATTTATTTTGAATCCCTTGACTGCAATACCTCTATACTTATATGGCAAAATAATGCTTGAAATTCGGGCATTGTTGCCTGAGGAGGACACCTCATTTTTGCCCAAAACTGAGCCAATCAAAAATTATTTTTGGCGTAATTAACCATTCTTTTAGTTCTGATAATACGGGTAAAATATCTTCATCTTGCTCTATTCTGATTTCTTGTAATTGATTTCCTTGAAAAACCATAACAATTTTTTCACTAGGAGAAATTAACCAGCCGAGTTGACAGCCATTTTTAATGGTGAAACCTATTTTCTCGATAACTTTTAGGGAAGATTGTTCTGGAAAAAGAATTTCAATTATCCAATCGGGGGGATATTACTCCATTGCAAAACGGTGATATACGATACTATGGAACGTCCAACAAAAGTATGACGCAGTTCGGTGAAACCATAGACAATTTTATTTTGTTCCGCCCGTTGATTAATTTGGCTGACCAAGGTAGTTTGCAGTTTACTATGTTTCCCCTGGGGCATTGGTTTTTGGCCGATTTTACCGTTTTGATATTCTTGGGCTGGTTTCGTTTCTGGTAATGTTAAAAATTCTTTGAGAGTGACGGTAGGAAAAGTCTGAATGGACTGAATCATAATTCCTCCACGGGAGAACAGACATTTTGTTTAAAGCATCTCTCCATACTCATCCAGTAGGGCGAGGATATCTTCTAATTGTTGTCGATGGGTAGGATTGGGGTCGAGTTGATAGCGGATGACTGCAAGACGGTATTGATTTTTGACTCGAATTCTGTGAGCTTCCTGTCCAATTCGGCGAGCCTCTCGTTCTCTTGCCTCAGCTCTTTCATTCTGTGCTCGTGCGCGATCTTCTTCTCGTTCTCGAGCGTGTTTTGCTTCTCGAGCCACTGCTCGTGCGCAATCCTCGCTTCTTTGTTGTATTTCCTCAAGTCGGACAACCCCCCGTAGGAGTCGATCCAAGACCACAAACACGAAAGTAAGCCCGGAGAAGATAAGTCCGGCCCATTGGGGGATGGAGATTTCGTAGTTTCGGAAGTAGATGGTGTCATACTTTAATGCTACTCCAGTCAAAAAAAACAACAGAGTAGTGACAATAGCAACGAAGGTCTGAAAATCCGGCACTGACCTAACTAAAATGTATTCGGATCTTAGCAGTTGTCCACTCTAGTTGCCCCCTTCTTAAGAGGGGTTAGAGGGGATTAATTACCATCACTAAAAAAGTATTGGTAAGCTTAAGCTGAAAGAGATATGGGACTTGAATTTCTATCAACTAGACCAGATAAAACGGGTGCGATTGGTTAGATGTAATCGATATTCTGGCGCTCTCTTTTTCATTCGCATATTCTTTCTACTGTCGCAATGCCGTCTGCTTAATTATGAGACGCATCAACCAATCCATTGCCTCGTCACTTGCGAACTTGCGAAATGCAACTAAAAACACCGCTCCGGTTCCGGACGCATATCGTGCCCTGGGATGCTTTGTCATAAGCGCTTTTGAGATTGTGTTTGCAATCACTGCAGGTTCAGAGGCAATATTCTTGTCATTGCTAATTGCTAATAGTTTTGCGCCTGTTTGAGCCGCTACTCCATAGGCAGTATGACCAGACGTTTGCATCAATTTTGAGATCGCAGTCGCCCCCCACTCCGTTTTAATCGGTCCAGGTTCTACAATAATGACATCAATGCCAAACGGCCGAAGTTCAAGCCTGAGACAATCACTCAGCCCTTCCACTGCAAATTTACTGGCGTGATACCAACTTCCAAGGGGCTCATAGATTTTGCCGCCCACAGACGTGATATTGACAATTTTGCCAAATGATTGTTTTCGCATCTGTGGCAGAACTAACTGTGTGAGTCTTCCCAGTCCAAAGACATTGACCTCAAATTGATATCTTGCTTCTTCAATGGGAACATCCTCCAGAGCACCATAGGAACCATATCCAGCATTGTTGATCAAAATATCGAGTCTGCCGCATTCGCGAATGATGCGATTAACCCCCGATTGCATTGATTCGTCTTGAGTCACATCCAATTCCAGGATTCTCGCTCCGTCGGTTGCCAGAGGCTCCAGCTTAGCAACGCTACGGGCAGAAGCATAGACGCAGTAGCCATCATCAATCAGCTTCTGGGTAGTTGCCCTACCAATTCCACTCGAAGCCCCCGTGATTAGAACTGTTTTCCTCATTTTTAGCCACCAAACATCCAAATATTACTGTGCGATAGCATAAACTATGGACTATACTCCACAGTCAAGGGGAACTGAAAAAGTGGTGGATCAACATCATGCTGATTGGTGAACTGTCCCAAAAAACCGGCCTAACCAAAGACACAATTCGCTTTTACGAAAAACTGGGGTTGATTACCGCCTCTGATCGGCAAGCGGGAACAAGGCTCTACAAAGAGTTCAGCGAAGCAATGCTACAACGGTTACTGCTCATTGGTCAGGCAAAAGCATTAGGGTTTACCCTCAACGAAATCAAACAATTTGTTCAGGACTGGGGAGATCATTCTAATATTCCTGAGCGTGAACAAATTAGTATTATTGAACGTAAACTTGAGGGGGTTTCTCAAAAGATGCGACAACTTGCCGAAATTGAATCCTATTTAAATACGAAACTAAGGCGTTTGAGGCACCAAATTAATCTAGATAATCCATAAGCTGGCTGAAACGAGACTGAACAGAATTTTGTATAAATTAGGGCCATGAGAACCAAAAACCAATGGTTTTAGCTCTATCAGCACAATTTTCCGGTCACCCTCTCCATTGGCATGCAGTCTGACCCACCCATCATTTTCCAATACAAAAACGGCTGAAAATACGGTCTAACACCGACTCCGTTACCGTTTCCCCTGTCACTCGTCCCAGGGCATTGATGGCCAAACGCAGGTCAATGGTCCAAAAGTCTAGGGGTAACTGTTCCGTTAGGGTTTTCTGTAATTGCTTGAGGGCTAGTTGAGCTTCCGTTAAAACAGCCGCTTGTCTTTGGTTGATGGCAAAATCTAAATTTTGGGGTGATAAGTTATTTTGATTAACTTGCTCAACAATGGCATTTTCTAGAGCTTCAATACCCAAATTAACGGCGGCAGCAGTTAGAACTATGTTAGTAATTTCCGGTGGATAGTTGACTAAATCGGCCCGGGCCAAATCAATCTTGTTAATTACCAAAATCAAGGGGCGGTCTTTGACTTGGTCGTAAATCAACTGGTCTGCCTCTGTCCAACCCTGGTGGGCATCCACCGTCAATAAAACTAAATCCGCCTGTTGGGCCGCTTTACGGGAGCGTTCTACTCCCATTTGCTCCACTTGGTCAGCTGTTTCCCGAATGCCCGCAGTGTCTAACACTTGGATGGGAATGCCATCTACCACTAGTTGGGATTCCACCACGTCCCTGGTGGTGCCTGGTAGATCAGTAACGATCGCCCGGTCTGTGCGGCTCCAAGCATTGAGTAAGCTGGATTTGCCTACATTAGGTTGCCCCACTATGGCCACTTTCAAGCCGGTGCGGAGCAGTTCTCCCCGCTGGGCGGTGTTTAAAATCCTCTCCAATTGTTGGTACAAATCCTGTAATTGTTGACGAATTAAATCTTCATCCAGGGGAGGTAGATCGTCTTCAAAATCAATGCGGGCTTCCACTTCCGCCAAAATGTCTAGACAAGTGTTGCGTAGCTCCCGAATCGGTTGGGCCAGCTTACCCTGTAATCCCGCTAAGGCGATCGCCGCGGCCTGGGGAGATTGGGCTCCCACTAGTTCACTGATACTTTCTGCTTGGGTTAAATCTAACCGGCCATTGAGAAAGGCCCGCAGGCTAAATTCCCCCGGGTGGGCCAGCCTGGCCCCCTGTTGCAAACACAATTGTAAAACCTGTTGCACTGGCATGATTCCCCCGTGGCATTGGAATTCCACCACATCTTCTTTGGTGTAGGAACGGGGCGCTAGCATCAATAAGAGCAATGCTTCATCGATCGCCACTTTGGTATCGGGATGACGCACATGGCCGTACAAAATGCGATGACTTTCCCAGGTTTGGCTCCCCGGTGCTTCAAAAAGGGTTTTGGCAATGGTAAGGGATTGTGGCCCCGACAATCGCACCACACCGATACCGCCCTGTTGGGGCACAATGGCGGTGGCGATCGCCGCAATAGTATCTTCTAGGTGCATTGGGTGGGATGAAAGGGGATTTGAGAAGTTATTTAGGTGAATTTTAAGGTTTCTGTCACCCCTGGGGCCGGCTAAACTAGCGATTAAGGATCAAGACGATTGGCCAAGATCGCAACGGGCACCATGGGAATCATCGGCAGTAAACAGATTGCCCATTGTTGCCAGTCCATGGGAGCAGTTTTGAACAATACATTCATAAACGGCAGTTGACTGAAACCTATTTGCAGGGCGATCGCCACCGCAATGCCCACTAACAGTATGGGGGCTTTGGTAATGGTTTGACGCTTACCCATCACATAGCTGAGAAAACTACGACCTAATTGACTGATGCTGAGCAGGTAAATCACCCTAGCGGCCACAAGGGCTTGAATGGCCATGGTTCTCGCTAAATCGATGTTGCCAGTGGTGCGATTGACCCATTCAAACATCCCAAAAATTAGAATCCAGTTAAACAGGGAGACCAATAAAATACGGTGCAGTAACTTCCTCGTAATTAGGGGTTCATTGGGGTTGCGGGGAGGCTTTTGCATAATGCCCGGTGACTTGGCCTCAAAGGCTAGGGGCACCGTCATGGTGATGGAGTTGATCATGTTTAACCACAGCACCTGCAAAGAAAGAATGGGTAACGCCCGAGCCAGAAACACGCTGATTAAAATGGTCATGGACTCGCCGCCATTGACCGGTAACAAAAAGGCGATCGCCTTGCGGAGATTTTGGTAAACGGTACGTCCTTCCTCCACCGCCGCTTCAATGGAGGCAAAATTATCGTCGGTGAGCAACATATCGGAGGATTCCCGAGCCACTTCTGTTCCCCCCTTACCCATGGCAATGCCAATATCAGCCCGCTTTAAAGCCGGAGCATCGTTCACCCCATCCCCGGTCATAGCGACAATGTGACCTTTTTGCTGTAAAGCTTCCACCAGTTGCAATTTCTGAGCCGGGGCTACCCTAGCAAATACACAACTTTCTGTGGCCGCCTGAGCCAATTCCTCCGGACCCATGGTTGTTAGCTGTCGTCCTTCAAAAGCAATGCCATCCCCATCAGCGGCAATGCCCATCCGTTTGGCGATCGCCTGGGCGGTACTAATGTGATCTCCGGTAATCATTTTCACTTCGATGCCAGCGCTATGACAGGCGTGGACTGCGGCAATGGCTTCCGGTCGAGGTGGGTCGATCATGCCCTGTAAACCTAAAAAGATTAGTCCGGTTTCAATATCCCCGTGGTCAATGGCGTGATGATGGGGTTCCACCGTTTTTTTGGCAAAGGCCAACACCCTTAGGCCTTGCTTAGCCATATTTTCAACATTCTTTTCCACCTCCGACCGATTAACTGGCACCGTTTGGCCATCATCTAACAGCATGGAATTACATCCTTGTAGCAGGGATTCCACCGAACCTTTGACGTAAATTGTTCGCCCATCCCCATCGTGGAGCGTAGCCATGTATTGATAATCCGATTCAAAGGGAATGGAGTCCAAACGGGGTCTTTGGCTAGCTAAACCAGCTTGACTGAAGCCAGCTTTAGCCGCCGAGGCTAGCAATGCCCCCTCCGTGGGATCCCCCACCACCGCCCAATCTTCCCCCCGATGTTCCAGTTGAGAATCGTTACAAAGAATGCCCGTCAGCAAACATTCTTCCAGCACTGGAGGTAAACCATCCAACAAAACATTGTCCACTTCCCCTCCCATTACCTGCCAAAATTCTCCTTTGGGGCTGTAACCACCGCCGCTGACTTCGTAGTGTTTTCCCCCAGCATACACAGCCTGCACAGTCATTTGATTTTCCGTCAGGGTGCCGGTTTTGTCGGAACACACTACAGTGGCACTGCCCAGGGCTTCCACTGCGGGAAGTTTACGGATAATGGCATTGCGTTTGGCCATGCGATTGACCCCGATCGCCAGGGTAACGGTAACCACAGCGGGCAGACCTTCGGGAATAGCACTCACTGCCAGGGCCACCGCCGCTTCAAACATTTCCAGGGGAGTGCCCCCCCGCCCCCAACCCACCGCAAAGGTAAAGGCTGCCAGGGTAACAATTACATAGAGCAATGTATGGCTGAATTTGGCAAACTTGCGGGTCAAAGGAGTCATGAGGCTGACTTGCTTTTCCATGGACTGGGAAATTTGTCCCATTTCCGTAGCATTAGCTGTGGCCACCACTACCCCGGTGCCCTGGCCAAAGGTGACGAAACTGCCTGCATAGGCCATATTTAACCTTTCGGCGAGGGGCGTTTCCTCTGGTAACACTTCCACAGCTTTTTCCACCGGCACCGCTTCCCCCGTTAAGGCCGATTCATCCACTTGGAGATTCCGCACTTTTAACAATCTCAGATCCGCTGGCACCTTATCCCCCGAAGCCAGGGAAACAATGTCACCGATGACCAATTCTTGGGAGGGAATACGGAGGGTTTGTCCTTCCCTCAGCACCGTGGCTTCCGTGGTCACGGCCTTGGCCAAAGAGGCGATCGCCCCTTCCGCTTTCGCTTCTTGAATGTAACCAATGATGGCGTTGACTAGGGTGACTCCCCAAATCACCCAAGCATTGGTCCAAGAACCGAGAACGGCTTTAACTGTACCGGCAATGAGAAGAATGTAGAGCAGGGGCTGGTGAAATTGCAAAAGAAAACGCAACCAAGCCGGTTTACCTGGTTTAAATTTCAGTTCGTTGCGGCCATATTGTTCGTAACGCTGGGCTACGGCCTCCGCTGTTAGCCCTAAACCTTGATCTGTCCGCAAATCTGCGAGAATGTCTTCCCCTGGTCGATGGTGATGGAGGTAAGAACTTAGGGCGGGGAAATCCATACTCATTTGGCGGTAGAGTGAAACGCCCCTATGGTATCAACTGAACCAAAAAGAATCAAAATTACTCCATAAAAAATACCCCGCTAGGTAGAGAAAACAAAAAACACTGTCAGAGTTTGGGCACCGGCACTAACAATAGGCGATCGCCACTATATCCAAAGTCAACTATCAACTCTGGCAAATTTAAGGTTCGCTAAAAATAGGCTAGGTTCATTTCTTGAATCATTTTCTATGTCTTACTTGTGAAATTTATTTGATTAAAACTTTTATCAATCTTCCCCTATTTCTTCGCCAATACACGTTCCACTACCAAACAATAGATATCGATGAATTGCTTCGGAAGAAAGTCCACTACCATTAGCGTTGGCTAGAAATGTTCTACCTTCAACATATTCATCAATGGTTGTTTCTTCTCCATAAACATCAAAGGTGACTACTTTTTTTGCCCCTGAATAACAACTTAAATTATCTGTTAGTTCTAGCTGTCTTCTGTTGAAAGCTTCCCCTTGATCAATCAGGCACATGCCTCCACCAAAATTAACCCAGTGTTCTCCTTCGCTGTCGATAACTTTTATTTCATGGGCGAATTTATACTCATCAGCAAAGGGACCATCAACTACATTTTTACGAAAAATTTCTTGTCCCCCGGAAAAACAAACTAAAATCGCAGGGTTTTGCTCCTGGGAGGTAGAATTTGAGACTGCCATGGTGGGTGAGTTGCCCAGGAGAAAAATAATGATGGGAAGAATAACAAAATAAATAAGTAGTTTAATCAATTTATTTATCCTACAAATTAATGAAAGTCTGGTTAGAATTAGTTTTTCTGCATTGCCCCAAATGTTAGCGTTGAACACGGTTTGGTGGAATAGCTATAGTAAAACTAGGAGAAACGAGCCGATGCTAACAATCATATCAATCAAAATTAAGTCCGGGCAGAATTTCTAGAAATAACTACTGAGAAAATTGCAATTGTTTTAAGAAATGACCTACTAAATAAAGGGAGCCGCAGAGAACAGTCAATTTTTGAGAATGTTCGTCAATTTTTTCTGAATTTTCCAGGGCTGTAAAACAATCATCAAACACTTTAACCTCCCTTAACTCCGGCATGATCTGCCATGCTAACCGCTCCAACCCTGGCAAATCCCCACTGTCATGGTCGGGCACTGGTACCAATAACAGGCGGTCGCCGGGACGGAGCAGATGACGGAAAATTTGGTCATGTTCTTTGGTGCTGAGCATGCCCATTACCCAGGTAATAGTTGGTAAATAGTGATCTGAATGATCAACTAAATAGTGGGTGTAATCTGCTAAAGCCGCCGCCGCCGCTGGATTGTGAGCCCCATCTAAAAGGATTTTTTGCCTGTTGTAATCCACCCATTGCAATCGACCAGGCCAGACTGCTTTAGCCATACCCTGTTGGATAATTTCCGGCGTTAATTTGTCCCAACCCTGTTGCTGTAATTCTTGTAAAGCGGCGATCGCCAAAGCCGAATTTTGTAACTGAAAATCTCCCAATAGGGCCAGGAGATACTCAAAACCTTGCCAACTAGCCCAGGGCTGACCATTTTTTTCCGTGGCAATGGCGGGGGCAATCCAATAGTCAGGGCAATGTAATTCGGCAATGCGTTCTTGAAAAACCCCTTGGGCCTCCACGGGAATGTTGCCCAAAAATACCGGCCTCTGGGCTTTGAGAATGCCAGCTTTTTCCCGTGCAATATGTACTACGGTGGGTCCCAACACCTGCCAATGTTCTCGACTGAGGGAAGTGATAATGCTGAGCAAACAAGGTTCTGGGACGTTGGTGGCATCCAACCTTCCCCCCAAACCCACTTCCATCACCGCAATGTCCACCTCTGCCTGGGCAAAATAGAGCCAGACTGCCGCTGTAAACACCTCAAACAAAGTGGGTTGGTCAGTACTATCAGCTTTGGCGATCGTCGTTACCTGTTGCAACACATCTGTCAAAGTATCGTTATCAATGGCAACGTTATTGACGCAGACCCTTTCTGTCCAATCAATTAAATGGGGAGAAGTGTGGCGACCCACTTTATAGCCTGCTTCCGCCAACACACTGGACAGATAGGCACACACCGATCCCTTGCCATTGGTACCTCCTACATGGACATAGGGCACTTTTGCTTGGGGATTGCCTAGTTTTTGTAGCAAATTGTGAATACGGTCTAGACCTAAGTTAACCCCAGAAGTTCTATAGGGTTCTAGTAACGTGTCAATGTTCATGGAAATTTATCAAAGGGGGTCAATGATTAACCATCAAACCCCCAAAATATCAAAGCTTTACCTTACACCGCTGAAGTTTTTACCTTTTCCGTCGCCGCATTGCCAGGGCATTGACTCGATTGTCTGGGTAACGGACAGGCGATCGCCCCAGTGCCGTCGTAGCCCACCAGCGTTGTTTCTCCTTGGTAATGTCGGGGCGTTTCCAGTAACATTTGCCAGGCTTGCTTTGCTGTTAATAAATTCATTTGGCCAGGGTAGTGGGCTTGTAATAAATCCTGCACCAAAGGATAATAATCCGAATTTACGTCGGGAAATAAATGGTGCTCTGTATGGTAAGAAAAATTAAAATGCAAGCAATCAAATAGCCTGGGCATCCGCAAAGAAACACTATTAACTAGTGGATCATTAACCTCCGTCATTGGGCAGGCCAAATGGTTAGTATAAATATAAAACATTCCCATAGCATGGCCGAGAAAAATTGGCAAAAAATAGCCTAAAATAACTGGAATTAACTGAAATTGTAAGTAAAATAAAATGCTTAAATGCACTGCTATGATAGTGACCAATTCCAACAAAATTTTCTGACGATCCTGTGGTTTAACAGTAAAAGCGGCGGGGACAAAGTCGGCGCTTCCCCCAGTGAAGAAAAGCACGGAAATTAAATTACGAAAATTATGTACTCCCCAGGCAGTACCCATGCCAAAAATCAGCCACAGAGGATTAACTTCTCCTGAAGGCGCAAATAGGTGATGAATCCATTTCCCCCAGGTTTTGGGCTGTTCATGTAAATAGTTTCGATCCGGATCTCGCACGCTATTCGTATTGTTATGGTGGACTTGGTTATGGAGCGATCGCCATTGACTAGGGGGCATCCACCAAAGGGCAAGGCCAAGGAAACTAATCAGGTAGGAAATTTGGGAACGTTTTTTCAGCACACTGCCGTGCATCAAGTCGTGACTACCAAATAAAAATACAGTGACGCTATTCCCCATCAAGACCGCCATAGGCAAAAATAGCCAAAGCCACTCTAAAGGCCAATGATTGAGATTACGGGCAATGGTTAATCCAGCAACATAAATACCCAAATTTAACCCTAAAACAATTAATTTATGGGGATCGGCTTGGAAGGCTTCCGGTGGCAAGAGAGGACGGAGTTTTTTAACGTATTCAGATTGAGCAGTGAGCACCAGGAATAATCCCTAAAAAATTAAATAAAACAATTTCAGTGTAAATGATTTTACTTGTTTTGGGAAAACTTCCAGACAATGCCCGCCGTTGAAGAGGCTTTAATTTCTTTTTTTATAGGGTAAAGTAATCCAAATCTAAATGAGATTGAGCTCAAAATGATTGCAATTAATGATTTTTATCAATGTCTTGACTAAGGGATTGAAACAATAGAAAGCACTTGCAAAAAAGTATTTGCAGATAAACTCGGAGAAATAAATTTTAAAACCACCCTTGATTTGGAGCGCAAGTCAAGCCAAAACCGCCCCATATTACCTAGTCAAAGATTAATTTAAGGAACAGCAGAGGAATTGACTAATGAAGCGTTAAAGCTGACCAAAACCTTTTTTCTTCTTTTTCTTTTTAACTTTGCCGCCTTTGCCTTTGTAGCCCCGGAAACCAGGGCCCGGCTGACTGCCCAACATACCTCCGCCCATCCCTGGCATTGCTCCCATTCCCGGCATTCCCCCCATACCCATTTGTTGCATCATGGTCCGCATTTTGGTGAAATTGGTGATTAATTTAGACACATCAGTTTCACTATGGCCCGATCCTTGGGCAATGCGACGACGGCGACCGGGGGATTTGGCTAGTAAATCGGGATTTTTCCTTTCCTCCGTGGTCATGGAACTAATCATGGCTTCGGTACGCTTGAGTTCTTTTTCGCCTTTTTCAATGTCGCCACTGCTGAGTTTGTTCATGCCAGGAATCATTTTCAGCAGGCCCCCAAGGGAGCCCATATTTTTCATGAAGCGCATTTGCTTAAGAAAATCGTCGAAGTCGAAGGTGGCTTCCAGAATCTTGTTCTGGAGCTTTTCCACGTCCCCCACATCGATCGCCTCTTGGGCTTTTTCCACCAGGGTGAGCACATCCCCCATGTTTAGAATCCTACTAGCTAGGCGATCGGGGTAGAAGGGTTGTAGAGCCTCCACCTTTTCCCCCACCCCGACAAACTTGATCGGCTGGCCGGAAATTTGCCGCACTGATAGGGCCGCCCCGCCCCTGGTATCCCCATCTAGTTTGGTGAGAATTGCCCCCGTAATGCCAATTTGTTCGTGGAAGGTGTGGGTTAGGTTCGCCGCTTCCTGCCCGGTCATGGCATCCACCACCAGCAGGGTATCGTCGGGCTTAACCACCTGTTTAATCTGGACTAATTCCGCCATCATTTGGGGATCGATCTGCAAACGACCGGCGGTATCGATCAGAACCGTATCTACTCCCAGTTCTTTCGCTTTTTCCACCCCTTGGCGAGCAATTTCCACCGGGTTGGCATCACTGCCAAGGTCAAATACGGGCACATCAATTTGTTGCCCCAGGGTTTTGAGCTGGTCAATGGCGGCGGGACGATAAACGTCTGTAGCCACCATCAGGGCACTGCGGTTTTCTTTGCGGAGATAGAGGGCTAATTTCGCTGTGGCGGTGGTTTTCCCGGTCCCCTGTAATCCAGCCATGAGGATGACGGTGGGAGCTTGATCGGCCTGGGCGAGGGGCACGTTGCTTTCCCCCATCAGGTTGACCAATTCGTCGTAAACGATTTTGATAAACTGTTGCCCTGGATTAACGCCGGTGATTACGTCCGCCCCAAGGGCTTTCTGCTCCACGTCTTTGATGAAGCCCTTGACCACCTGGAGATTGACATCCGCCGCCAACAGGGCCCTTCTGACTTCCTGGAGCGCCTCTTTAATGTTGCTCTCACTAATTTTGTCCTGGCCCCGGAGTTTTTTCCAGGCATCTTCAAGGCGATCGGCTAAGGCATCAAACATAGACTTTTAACGGCGGGACGGAACTTTTACGATTTGTAACCAATTCAACTGTAGCAAAGGGTTGCCCTGGACAGATAACCCTACTCTTCACTTTGCCTAGCCATGGTTAGGATTCTGACTCCAGTTTAAAGATCTGCAAAGCTCAATTGATCTTAAGTTAACATCTTATCAAGATTTCTGTTCTGTGCTAGATTTCCTACGTGGTTTGTCACCCAATTAATCTTTCTACGTTTTTAGACATCAAACTAATCTATGTAGGAAGTTTTAATTGTCATTAACATTAATCATGGTGTTGATTATAATCAAGTTATCCTTAATCATTGTTAAAAAATGGATAATTCAGAGCAATGGTACACAAGAGAAGAAAGAGAGCTATTGCATAAAGCTCGCTATTTCTCAGGTTCCCATAATTATTTTTTTGAGTTAAAGGTAGCCAAAAACGGGTCAAAGTATATTGTTATTGATCAACGCAAGAAGGTTGGAGAAAAGTTTGTAGGATCAAAAATAAGAATTTTTGAAGATGAGATGTTGGAGTTTGAGCGTGTATTACATCAACTTATAGGTATTGCCTCTGGACAAATGCATATTTCTACCGATAACTTGTCTCAAGCAAGCCCTATAGAAGTAGACTTCAAAGACCTCTCGTGGGAAAATAATTCAGATATCTGCCCTAGCTTTTTTCGAATATTAGCTACCACTAATGACTGGCAAGAGTTTGAAAAATATACCTTTTTATTATTAAAATCACTAGGAATTGTAACTATCAAAAGTTTTCTTGGAGAAAAACAAGCTGGTAAGGCGGATGGATTTTTTCGCACTACTAATCTTTCAGTCATTTATGACTGTACCTTGGCGAAGGGAGACATTGAAAGTCTTAAAAATCAACAAATTGTTAATTACTGTAGTCAATTGAAGCAAGGCAGAATAGAGTTTTCAGATAAAATAGTTGAAGAATTTCACGAAGATCATAAGCAAGTTTGGATAATCAGTCGTCAATGCTCTCGAAAAATTCAAGTAATTAATTCCATAGAAGTTAAATTGATTTCCATCCAAGATTTAATGAACCTATATGCAACTCGATTGACATCTAACTCTTCATATGAATCTTTAGACTTGCAACTAAGAAATATTTAGCATTTAAGAGCAATTATTTATACACTAAGCTAAATTTACTGTTTCATTTTCTCGATCTAAAGTTAACTGTATATTTTCTTCAGGATCAATAATTTGAACTTGTAAATCTTGGTAAAATTCTTCCTGAGTCAAAGATACTTTCGACTGGGAACTTAATAGTAGTAAAGCCCAAAATACGCCAACTTTATCTTTTTTGTCTGGTAATTTATCTGGATCTAGATGGTGATGCCAACAACGGAGTAGTGTGTCTAAATCTACCCAGGAACGATGGGGTAAATCGGGCAAAATTTCTGGCAGACGAGTTTGCAAAAATTGTTCCAATTGACTAGCTAACTCCGTTAAATTTTCCTGGTGGGCTAATTCGGTGATAATTTGTAGGGCTTCCCGCCGGGATTGGGGTCGGGCTCGTTTAACCCGTTTAGGTTTTTGTTCACTTTTTTCGATCTCGACGGCGATCGCCTCAATTTGATCAATTAATTCCGCTAAGGTAACTCGACGACGTTGCAGAGGGGGGACAGCAGTGCGCCGACGCAGACGATTTTCTAAATCCCTTGGTAACCGAGCTATTTGCTCCTCGCTCCATTCTTCTAGATCTGCTTCGGGTATAACTTCTTCCGGTTCCTGCTCCAAGTTGTGGAGGCTATCGGCCTTGTAGCGCACTAACATGGAGGCCCAAAGAAAGGCCTGGCCAGAACGGGGCAAATTTTGCTGTTGAAAACTTAGGTCGAGGCTGTTGAGAATGCCTAGATCCTGCAAAAAGCGATCAATTACGTCGATCACTGACACATCCCAGGGATTAATCTCCCCTTGGTGGGCCATTTCGATCAGGGTATCAATGGCATGACTCGCCGCAGATGGTGTCATAATTCCCTATGTTAACTGCCCGCTGTGAAGATCACCAGTTGGAGGACGCAGGCTTTATGGATGGTGTTTCCCTCGCGGATTTGCGCTTGAACTATACCCAGGGAGGTTTAACGGAGGCCGAGGTAGCAGACCATCCCTTTACCCAATTCCATACCTGGCTGCAACAGGCGATCGCCGCTGAGTTGCCAGAACCCAATGCTATGTCCCTGAGTACCCTGTCCGAGGAATGCCATCCGGTGGGACGTATGGTGTTGCTCAAGGGTTTGGATGAACGGGGTTTCGTTTTTTACACCAACTATCAGAGTGCGAAGGGGCAACAATTAACAGCCCATCCCTGGGCCGGATTAGTATTTTGGTGGGCGGCCCTGGAGAGACAGGTGCGGGTGGATGGCCGGGTGGAAAAAATTGATCCAGCGGAATCCGATACCTATTTCCAGTCTCGTCCCCGGTCGTCCCAATTGGGGGCCTGGGCTTCTCCCCAAAGTCAAATCGTCGGCGATCGCCAGGTTTTGGAAGACAATTTAGCCCGCTGGGAAAAGCATTATGCTGGCCAATCCATCCCCCGACCACCGCACTGGGGAGGATTTCGTGTCATTCCCCATCGCATCGAATTTTGGCAAGGTCGTCCTAGTCGCCTCCATGACCGCTTGCAATTTAATTTAGTTGATGGCCAATGGCAAAAAGAGAGATTAGCGCCGTAGAAGTTAGTCCTGCTCCCATGCCACCGCTGACTTAAAACTTCGACACTGTGGTTAATAAAAATTATCGAGCTTACGTATTTGTGTACGTTTAGATGCTTTAGCCTCCTTATCCCTACGCAAATTTGAGTCGGATGTTTTCCTTACTTTGCCTTTTGTGGTGGTCAAGATTGATCTCGCCCCTAAATCTGCGTCTCTAGTGGGGGAGCATTTTTTAACATTTTTTAACATTTAGGCTAGAATCATAGGATTGTTTTGCCATCACGGCCCTTAAGATAAATACGTGCGTCTAGAAATTACCTCGCCTCAAACAAAACTTCCTTTCCTCAAAACTGAAGAATTACCCTTCACCCTCCAAGAGCTCAGAAGCGCCATCCCAGTGGATTGTTTCGAGCCATCAGTGGTCCGCTCCCTGGGCTACTTTTTTTTGGATGTTGGTTTAATTGTCGGATTTTATGCCCTAGCGGCCTATCTTGATTCCTGGTTCTTCTATCCCATTTTTTGGCTGATCCAGGGGACCCTTTTCTGGTCTCTGTTTGTGGTGGGTCATGATTGTGGCCATGGTTCCTTTTCCAAATCCAAAACCCTCAATAGTTGGATTGGCCACCTCAGCCACACGCCAATTTTGGTGCCTTACCACGGCTGGCGCATTAGTCATCGTACTCATCATGCCAACACTGGGAACGTAGACACCGACGAAAGTTGGTATCCAGTGTCGGAGCAAAAGTATAACCAAATGGCCTGGTATGAAAAGCTGTTACGTTTCTACTTGCCCTTGATTGCCTATCCCATCTACCTATTTCGGCGATCGCCAGATCGGGAAGGCTCCCATTTCATGCCCAACAGTCCCCTATTCCGTCCCGGAGAAAAATGGGCTGTTCTCACCAGTAGTCTTTTGCTCGCAACTTTTGTCGGCTTCCTCGGCTTTTTAACCTTCCAATTTGGCTGGCTATTTTTGCTGAAATTTTATGTTGCCCCGTACATCGTATTTGTGGTGTGGCTAGATCTGGTCACATTTTTGCATCACACCGAAGACGATATCCCCTGGTATCGTGGTGATGATTGGTATTTTCTCAAAGGTGCCCTCTCCACCATTGACCGGGACTACGGTTTCATTAACTCCATTCACCATGACATCGGCACCCACGTTGCCCACCATATTTTCTTGAACATGCCCCACTACAAATTACGCCGGGCGACTGAAGCCATCAAGCCCATTTTAGGGGAGTATTATCGCTATTCCAATGAATCAATCTGGAAAGCCTTTTTTAAATCCTATTGGGCCTGTCATTTTGTGCCCAATCAAGGTTCAGGGGTTTATTACCAATCGCCATCGAATGGAGGATATCAAAAAAAATCCTAATTGAATAAAACTGACATCGGTAGGGAAAGCAATATCAGATGGTATTATTTCCCCCGATCACCCCATTAACGATGCGTATCAAGTTCAAAAACTTTTAAACTATTCAAACAATAACAGTCCAAAAGATCAGCATTAAACCGACAACGGTGCCGTGGTGGGGAAGAAGGCTAAAAAAGGATTGTTTGCTCAATTGTTGACTGAGAAAAATTGACCAAAGCACCCCCGCTAAAAGAAGCATACCTTGCAAAAAGGCGATCGCCGCCGGATCCGCTACCAACATTGGTAAGTCAAAGGGCAAAGACCAGTGGAAAGTTTTTGGTACTAGGGTCAACACCTGCCCTGCTTCTCCCAAACCCAGGTTGAGATAATGGGCTAAGTTGGCCGTTAAAGTGAGGGGCAATAAACCGTAGGCTAAGTTAATGAAGGGAATTTTTTGCCCAACTTTAGGAGTGGGAATCAAAAAGTAAGCTATCAGTGGCAGTAAAGCTGGTAAAAATAGCAAGCCGAGGGAGAGCAAACCGTGGTTGATAAATGTACCCACTGGTGGCAAATTCCATACCTGGATAAATTCTGGTAATCTCCTCAGTAAAACGCTATTAAGCAGTAATAACAACAATGCAACTTCGTAGGGACGCACAGTATGGGTTGTAACAATGGCGATCGCCGGAGGACGTAAATTAAATTCCACTGAACGATGGGGGCAGGCTTTTAAGCAAGTCATACATAGTACACAATCCCGATTGTCCGTTAGTTGGGCCGGGTGGGTGCCCAAGGGACAGCCTTCAGTAGCTTGCCCTTCTCCTTTGGCAGGGCCTCCTTTATAGCATTGGTAGGTAGTACATTCCGCCGAGCAAGTTCCCTGTTGGGCTCGCAATTCCGTAATAGCCAATTTGGCAAACATGCCGTTCATGCCGCCAATGGGACAGAGGTAACGACACCAAAATCTTTGCTCAAAAATCACGGAGCAAACCATGGCCCCTCCGGTAATTAAAAGCAATAACCAAGCAGAAAGGTAAGCAGTATTTTCCAAATCCCAAAGTTCTTCCCAGAGTAAAATTAGGGCAAAAAGGGCAAAAAGAAACCAACCACCCCAATTTTCCGCCGTCTGTCTTGGCCATTTTTTTAGTTTTCTAGGCCAGAGCCACAGGGATAATTTTTGGGTAATTTCTCCATAAATCATAAAGGGACAAACAGCACACCAAAGCCTACCGACAAAGAGAAATCCCAATAACACCAGAGGCCACCACCAAGCCCAAAATAAATTCAAAGCAAAATTTTGATCCCTCGTTTGGGGCCCTAGAAATAAAATGGCAACAATAAGGGGAAAAGCAAAGATGGTAAATCCATAATTAAGGCGATCTGGCCACCAAGCACTACGTAAAAATTGTCTAAACTTAGGGTAACGATTGAGTAAATTAAGGCGAAATAATTGCTTCTTACTTTGGGAGGGCCAAATAATTTCTTCGGTAATTACTTTTTCCCCTTGTAACTGAGTCACCGCCCGCTCCACCAGATTATTTAATTCCCGAACATTATTAGGAAAATCATAGGCCTGTAGGCGGCGCAGAGCCTCTGGTGCTAAGGTGGGAACTTTGATGCCTTTGGAGCGACAAATTATACTTAGATAATAGTCAACATAATCTTCAATATCTGCTTTTCTTACCCGTAAAGGAGGGATTTTAATGGTGTTGGCAAAGAGGGGCGTAAGCTTAGGAATAATGTTTTCAGCAATGGCTATTACCTTGGCTTGACTATGGCGAAAAGTTGGTTCTGCTTCCCCCACGGTGGCCACAGGCTGGTAAATACCTTCACAAATTAAATTGGCGATCGCCGGTAAAAGTTGGGGGTGCAATTCCTGGATATTGTTCAACAGCAAGGTGCCCTGACCCAAGGCTTCTAAAATTCCAGATTTACCCTGATTAGTGCCAAAAAGCTCTTGGCCACTGGCGGATAGCAAGGCACAGTTGACTTTCACCATTGCTGACCGTTGGGCTTGGGCTGAGCCAAAATGAATGAGGGCGGCGGTGTTATCCTTTTCCAGCCCTGGCTCCCCGAATAGCAACACTGGCTTTTGATCTGTTGATACTGTTTTAATTTGCTCCCGGAGCTTTTGGGCGTAGCGACTTTTGCCCATAATGGCCCGCTTAGCGGCGGGGACGAGGTAGGGGCGCAAAATCTTCTGTTTTTCCTGCTCAAAGAATAATTGGGCATTCAGTTCCCTGAGTTCTTGCACTAACTGCTGGGAAAACGCCTGGGTTATCTGGGGATAATCCTGGAGCAATTGCCGCATTTTTTGCCCCGGTAAATACCATAATTGACAGTCAGTAAGGGCAACTAAATCCTGTTCTAGGGGAGTATCAATCATGAATGCCTCTAGATTAATGATTGCCCCCGGTAATAAACAAAATTTTCTGGCACCGGACTCCAACTGTCCTTGGCCAAGAATGTACAAATCCGTTCCCTTATCCCTATCCTTCGGTAGACTTTCCCCTTTGGTTAAGGAAAATTCAATTAATTGGCTGGCGATCGCCTCCAGAATCTCCGGGGCAAGCTGGCCTAATTCCGTCCGTTGTCGGAGCCAGGAAAGCAAATGGGAAAGGCGATCGGTCATGGCAAAATCTCCGAGGAAAACCCTATGATCATACTAATCGATGCTGTAACCTCTATCCTGAGTCAAGTTCTGGAATATTTTTAATCTAAGTTATGAAATTGCCCTACGGAGACCAAACTGATGTGAAGCAAATAACTGATAAACTACAGACATATTCCCTCAGTCTGAGCCATCCTAATGGCAAACATAAAGCTAGACTTTTCCGAGCTAAATTGGGTATAACAATAAATAACCAAGATTTTCTTATTACCAAAGTTTTGAATTGAAAAATTCTGATCAGTACGGAGAGCGTTATGTAGCTGTCTTTTTCATGACTACCACCACCGGAACAGCGCAAATACTTAGTGCTTGGATAATCCGCCCCGGAGAGACCTATTCTCGACTAACCAGCGTTTATCCCATCCGCAATTAGTACTAAGGAAATTACACTTATGGACAATCTTCAACTACATAATCTTGTGGCGTTAAGAGAAGATATTACTTCCAAGCTTTTTCTGACAAACCAGCCAATTCTATTGCGTCAAGGACAAGTTGGGACAATTATTGAAATTCTGGGGGAAGGAGAAGCTTTTGAAGTCGAGTTTGCCGATGGAGATGGTCAGGCTTACGCCATGTTAGCGGTTCCCAGAGAAAAATTAATGGCTTTACACGATCAACCAATCTTGCTAGCAAGTTAAGCGGTACTCAATTGGACGTTAGGTTTAGTTATTGGCTGGTATCTCCGGTAAAATGGGCGGGGATTTAAGCGCAATTTGAGGGAGTTTGGCCAATGTCGAAGTTTGTTTTTGTGACTGGGGGAGTGGTCTCCAGCATTGGTAAAGGCATTGTGGCCGCTAGTCTGGGACGGTTACTCAAGTCCCGCCATTATTCCGTTTCCATCCTCAAGCTTGACCCTTACATCAACGTTGACCCCGGCACCATGAGTCCCTTTCAACACGGGGAGGTGTTCGTCACCGAAGACGGGGCAGAAACGGATTTAGACCTGGGACATTACGAGCGTTTTACCGATACTTCCATGTCTCGCCTCAATAGTGTTACCACCGGTTCTATTTACCAGGCGGTGATCAACAAGGAACGGCGGGGAGCCTACATGGGGGGCACGGTGCAGGTTATTCCCCATATTACCAATGAGATTAAAGAAAGAATTCTCCGGGTAGCCCAGAACACGAACCCCGATGTGGTGATCACGGAAATTGGCGGCACCGTGGGGGACATTGAATCCCTCCCCTTTTTAGAAGCTATCCGTCAGTTCCGCAAGGAGGTGGGTCGCCATAACGTTATCTATATGCACGTTACGCTCATTCCCTGGATTCCTGCCGCCAAGGAAATGAAAACCAAGCCCACCCAACACTCGGTTAAGGAGTTACGCTCCATTGGGATTCAGCCGGATATCCTCGTGTGCCGTTGCGATCGCCCCTTACATCCGGGCATGAAGGAAAAGTTATCGGAATTCTGTGATGTGCCGGTGGAGTCTGTAATCACTTGTCAAGATGCCAGCAGTATCTATGAGGTGCCGTTAATCCTGGAAAAAGAAGGATTAGCCCACCAGACCCTAGAGTTGCTGAAAATGGAAAATCGATCGCCCGATCTTTCCCAATGGCAATCCCTGGTGGAAAAAATGCAGTCCCCTCACCATGAAATTACTGTGGCGTTGGTGGGTAAGTATGTTCAACTCAGCGATGCTTATCTATCTGTAGTGGAAGCCCTGGGCCATGCGGCGATCGCCAGTGACAGCAAACTCCATTTACGCTGGGTTAGTGCGGAGGAAATTGAAGCCCAGGGAGCAGCCACCTTCCTGAAAGAAGTCGACGGAGTATTGGTGCCCGGCGGTTTTGGCATTCGAGGCGTGGATGGCAAAGTTCAGGCGATCGAGTATGCCCGGGAAAATCAACTACCCTTTTTAGGACTATGTTTGGGTATGCAGTGCTCCGTCATCGAGTGGGCTAGGAACGTGGCTAAATTGCCGGAAGCCAACAGCGCTGAATTTGAAACGGAAACCCCCAATCCGGTCATTAACCTCTTGCCCGAACAACAGGACGTGGTGGACTTGGGGGGAACCATGCGTTTAGGTCTTTACCCCTGTCGCATTGCCCCAGACACCCTCGCCTTTTCCCTCTACCAAAGGGAAGTGGTGTATGAACGCCACCGCCACCGTTATGAATTTAATAACTCCTACCGTAATCAATTCATTGATACTGGCTTTGTGGTGAGTGGCACCTCCCCCGACGGCCGCCTAGTGGAGATTATCGAATATCCCCACCATTCCTTTTTCATTGCCTGTCAATTTCACCCCGAATTTCATTCCCGTCCCAACCAAGCCCATCCCCTTTTTGGTGGCTTTATTAATGCCGTCTTAAAACATCGTAATGCCCCTGCTAAGATAGCGTTTAATTGCCACACCGTTACCGAAGACCATGAGCCAAGTTAAAGGAATCCAAGGCCAAGCTTTGCCCCTAGTGGGGAACGACATCGATACCGACCGCATTATCCCCGCCCGTTTTTTAAGGTGCGTCACCTTCGACGGCCTGGGGGAACATGTCTTTGCCGATGATCGCCAACAGCAGGGGGGAAATCATCCCTTTGACCTGCCGCAATATCAACAGGCAACCATTTTGGTAGTGAACCGTAACTTTGGTTGTGGATCTAGCCGGGAACACGCCCCCCAAGCGATCATCAAATGGGGCATCAAAGCCATTATCGGAGAGAGTTTTGCCGAAATCTTTTTAGGGAATTGTTTGGCCAATGGGGTGCCCTGTGTGACGGCTTCCCATGATCAAGTACAAGCCTTACAAGGGGCCATTGCTGAAGATCCGAATTTAATGGTTGATCTCGACTTAACCAGTTCCTCCGTTGCTTACGGCGATCAAAGTTTTGCCGTAGTTCTTTCCGACGGAGCTCAGCAAATGCTACTGGATGGCCAATGGGACACCTGTGGACAACTGGTGCAAAATCGCAATCAAATTGTCGCCACCAGCCAGAAACTCCCCTATCTCCAGTGGACCACCGGTGCCGCCTAGAACGGGTTGACAACTCCCACCACACGCTAGGAAACAATGGAAACCGAGCAACTTCTTTGGCAATATGGCCAAGGCACCAGGGACTTTAGTTGCATTACCCTACACCACGCCGACCTAATCCAGTCCGATTTACCCGATATCATTCTCAACCAGGCCCTGTTGGAGTACGGCAATTTAAGTGGTAGTAACTTTTCCCGAGCCCAACTGCGCCGCACGGACCTCAGTCATGCCCGCCTGATGGGGGTGAAATTCTGTCGAGCAGACTTAACGGGCATAGATTTGAGCCACTCAGACCTCAGTTGGGTAGACTTCACCGACTGCAACCTCAGGGGGGCCAATTTAGCCTATGCCAAACTCAAACAAGCTAAACTGATTCGCACTAACTTGGAGGGGGCTAACCTAGTGGAAACTAATTTCCAGGGGGCGGTCCTTGAGGGGGTGAACTTTGCAAGGGCGGATTTGAGTGGGGCGGATCTCAGCCGTGTCGACTTAGCGCAGGCAAATTTTAGCCGGGCAGATTTAGAAGGGGGAGATTTTCGCAAAGCCAACTTTGACCACGCCAGCTTCTATAAAGCAGATCTAAGTCAAGCCCAATTACGTCACGGTAAAGTGGAGGAAGCTTTTTTGCAGAGAGCCGACCTTAGTCAAGCTAACTTGAAGGGAGCAAATTTGGCGAGGGCATTGATGAAGGAAGTTAACCTTAGTTTAATTAACCTATCGGAAATCAGTCTCAAAGCTAACTTGGCCGGTGATCAGATTAACTTTACGGGGTGTGCTCTGCGGAGCGCTGTTTTTCAAGGGACTAATTTCCAAAATGCCAATTTTGACTATGCTTCCCTGCGCAAGACTCTGTTAGCGGGGGCAATACTGCGGGGAGCCAATCTAGTCGATGCCTGTTTGCAGGGGGCCGATTTGCGTAATGTCAGTTTTCAAAATAGTCACATCAGCAGTATAAACTTAGCGAAAACAATTATGCCGGATGGGAGCGTGCATCCCTAATGAGAGTGTTTTCGGTTTTTGGGTTAATCGGGGGGGTGATGGTATTAGCTGGTGGAGCCCTGATGGCGATCGGTAATCCGGGTAAGCCGGACTACGAGGACTACGCCGTAGAGACCCTCAGCACCTATCTGAAAACCGAGATTTGTCCTAAAGCGCCCTCGGATTTTGGTGGCTTCGTGCAGAATTATTGCAAAACCTTAGTTGATGCGGGGCAACCGCAAATTAAGCAAGTCATCGCCCAAACCACTAATCAGCAAAATTTTCTGTTGTTTAGCATTTATGAAACCACTCTAGCTCTGCCGGATCCTTTCCCCACCTACGAGTTTCAAACCATTGGGGTAATGAAACAGTTTTATACCTATCAAGCCATGGAAATGTAAATAGGTGAAAAATAGTGCAAAAACAGGGCCGAAGCGGAACAGCATTTTTAACCAGATAGTTAAGTTTGATTAATTAATTTTGTTCGACTATTGCTGTTGTGTAATTGTTATCCTAATCTTTCCCCTTGTTGATTTCTGATAATGACAGAGTTAATTAAATCCTTACCAAGTTGGCTCAAGATTACGATCATTTTCCCCATCCTCTTTTTGAATGGGGTTTTGTTAACTCTGATCATTGATCGTTTCCGTGACCTCTTTGACTACATCATTATTGCGACCCTAGTGACTTTCTTGCTCAAGTTAACCATTGGTTTTTTAGTTAGTAAGGGCATCGGTAAAAGGTTGGCAATTTTTGCGGTCATTACCATCAGTTTTGCCCTGATCGCCCTGGGGGGAATTACCATAATTCCCTTGATGGCTAGTCAATTGAGTAATCTTTCCCAGGATATCCCCCGTTGGCTCAGTGGCAGTAAAGACCATTTAAATGATTTACGAAACTCTACTTTCGCCTTAACCCTTGATGGCATGGGGATCAATATTGATGACCTATTGCAAAAGACCTACGTTGCTTTGAGTAAAGAATTGGACCGCATTGGGCAAATTAGTCTGAAAGTATTGACTGAAACCATTGGGGGTGTGGTGGATACCCTAGTGATCTTGGTGTTAACTATTTTTTTATTAGTGGGGGGGGATGGTTTTTGGCAAGGAATTCTGAGTTGGTTACCCTCTCCCTGGGAGAAAAAAATTCCCCAATATGCCAGTGAAATTTTCCGGGATTATTTTATTAGTCGTCTAATTCTGGCGTCGGGGTCTAGTCTAGCTCGCTTGGTGGTTTTTGCCGCTTTAGGCATTCCCTACAGTATTCTTTTCGCCTTTAGTTTGGGTTTGGCCAGTTTGATTCCCTTTGCTGGGGCGGTAGTAACCTTTATTGGCACTGTGGTTTTAGTTTTAAATGGTTGGGTGGTGGCAGTGAAATTTTTCGTCAGTGCCATTGTCATTGATCAAATCACCGACAACGGTGTGGCACCCAAATTAATGGGGGATAAAATTGGCTTAAATCCGGTATGGATCTTGATTTCAATCTTTGTCGGGGCAGAAATAGCCGGTTTGCTGGGAGTGCTGCTCGCAGTCCCGATCGCCAGTGTGATCAAGAAAGTGGTTGATGATGTGCGGTCTGGAAAAACTGATCTCAGTCAGCCTGAGCCCCAGGAGCCGCCAGAGACAATGCCAGAATCCCTTGCTTAGGGTGGCGGGAGAACCTATGTGGGGTACAAAAAAACTAAGACAACCGAGTTAAACCCGATGTAAGAGAGAGCAAAACCTGAAAAGCTGAGAAAGAAGTACCACCACGCCGTTTTACCTCAGTTTATGACCTGGTGTAACCAGGGGGGAGTCATCAATTCCCGTTTTCGTTTCCGGGTACGAGCCCGGTCTACTGCAACGCAGAATGCACAGAGACACCCTTATTTTTCAAGCATAGATCAAAAAACGTTGTTGGCAGTCACCAACGCGGTAGTTACTTCCCTGTCATTATAACCCTAATCCCTCGGCGATCGGGAATGGGACTGGCGTCCGACCAGGGACGTTCAATCAGGGTAGCAATCCTGTTCATTGGGGGACTCGGATCAAACCCATGGAATCAACCTGGGCCAGATAAATTACCCTTGGCGGTGGTTAAATTTCCAGAGGGCACTGGAAACCCAGTTGGTGAGAATGTGAGCCACAATGGGCACCAGTAAATTACCGCTGGCGATCGCCCCGTAGCCCAGCACCAAACCCACCACTGTCGCCCAAACCACATAGGGCCACTGCTCAACACTGCTCAGGTGCAATACGCCAAAAACTAAACTGGAAACCACCACTGCCAGGCCCCCAGCCCCCAGGGCTGATAACATGACTCCCCGGAATAGTAGTTCTTCGCTTAGACCGGGTAATAGTCCTAACCAGAGTAGGTCAGCCCACACCAAGGGTTTAATCACAAAGGCGAGATAGACATCGGCACTGGCTCGATAGGCAGGCCAAAGTCGGTAAATTAATCCACTGGCCAAGATAATTGCCGCCGCTAAACCGACCCCTATCAAGGCATCCGGAGCATTTAAACTTATCCTCAGCAGGGTGACATCCCCCCACCATTGCCAGAGTTTAGCAATGATCAGCAGTAGCACCGCTGTGAATCCCATCACCCCGAGAATTTGGGTACGGTTCAGGGGTTCCATTTCGGAAGGACTATTAGATGAAGACACAGATACTCAGGGTAGGCGGTGAAGAAGGGGTAAATCCGGTTGGAAACAATCAAGGTTAATGCCTGCACGGTCTGCACACAGCACACCGATCGCCTCTAAATAAGAGTTTACCCTAACCACAGAAATGCCTAGGTCTTCGGCATAGACTTCTAGCTGGGTGGAGTTATTTTCCACTGCAATGATGCGGGTAGAAGTGTGACTAAAACTCATCAGGGCCGAACCACCGCAGGCACTGGCGGGCACAACCACCGCATTTACGTCCCGACTCCAGAGGGTTTGGCCATCGGTGCTGGGAAATCTTTGGTAGTGGGGAGCCCGACTCAGCCCCATCAACACACAGGGTAAAAATGTGTAACCCAATTCCTCCGCCGCCGACCGGGGAGAAATATTTGGGTCTAGGGGCAAAGGACTCAACGCTGGGGCATGGGCACAGGGTACCTGAAACTGGCGCACCACCAAATGGGAAATGACTGCTTCGGCTCCTGCCAAGGGATCCACTCCGCAACCATGGCGGTAATTTTCTAGCACCTGACTACCCACGTCATCGGGAAAGCGGGCCACAACGGCGATCGCCTGGGCTTTGGTCTGGGTCAATAACTTATCCGCCGCCCGCAACAAACTTTCTGGGTTGGCAATGGTGCCCCAACTAGTCCCGGAAGCCGACAGCCGCAACTCCACCCCCAGGGGTTCATCGGTAACAACGTAATCCGTTAGGGTTAAACCAAGGGTTGCCCTGGCCCCGTCCGCTACCTGCAAATGTCGCCAGCGCAAATCTCCTTCAATGCCCTGGTCCAAAATTAGTCCAATGGCATTCTGACGCACTGGTGTGAGACCCCAATCCCCCTGAGCAAAGCGGTCTAGGGCATAACCTTCCACGTAGAGAGCGTTAGGTATGGGGTAATAAAGCTGGGCCCCGTTTAACACATTGGGATGGGTAATGAGGCGATCGCACCCTTGGGCCATGGCCCTGGCGATCGGCAAGGCGTCCCCAGCGTAACCACCAATGGCCGCCCCCACCCCGGTGGGGATAATTAAAGCGACGTTATAACTCAAAGTGACTGTAAAAAACTGGAACTAACCGGTGAAATTCAAACTGCTAGACTTCCTGCACCGCCGTCACTGTTACCACCGCCTCCACCTGGGCTTTTTGTTGCTCCTTATCTACTGCTGTCACCGCCCACCGCAGGGGATCACCCCGTTTGGCCAACTCTGCTTCAATTTCCCGTTGCAGTTCTAGAGGATTTTCCTGGAGGTCAATTTCCGCAGTGATGAAATGGGTCGTCATGGTTGATTGGGCTAATGTATGGGGCTAGAGAAAGGGAACCCTGATTGGATCTTAGCAAAACCCCAGGAATTTTCCGCTAAAATTCAAAACTGACCACAAAGATAACCTGGGCGAAACAAAAGCTTGAAAAAGGTTTTAACTGGCATTATTGCCCTCCTAATCTGGGGTTTATTAGTGGGGACAGTGTTATGGGGGGAAAGTATTTGGTTTTCCCATCCTCCCCTACGCCCTGGTGATCGAGCCTCCCTCAACCAATATTTGATTGATCGCCTTAACCAAGGGAAGGGTAAGGAATTAGGCAGTGCGGCCCTAGCCCTAATCCAGAATGGCAAAGTGGAAACTGTACATACGGTGAGAGTGGAGAATGTTGATTCCGGTTCTCCCGTTGATCCAGAAAATACCCTCTACCAAATGGCTTCCGTAAGTAAACTGGTCACCGCCTGGGGGGTAATGAAATTGGTGGAAATGGGACAGATTAATTTGGACGATCCAGTTTTGTCCCATCTCCGGCGTTGGCAGTTTCCTGCTGATAGCCCTTACCGAAGAGAGGTAACCATTGCCCAACTGTTGAGCCATACCGGTGGACAGAATGACCATTTTGGCTATGGGGGATTTTTGCCGGGGCAACCATTGCAAACCCTAGAACAGTCCTTAACCCTGACGAAAGATGTGGCCTTTGGGGAACCAAGGGGGGTGGAGGCAGTTTATCCACCGGGGCAGGAATGGCGTTATTCTGGGGGAGGCTATACCGTTCTGCAACTGTTGGTGGAGGAAGTAGCAGGACAATCCTTTGCCGAATTTATGCGGGAGCAAATTCTTAACCCGCTGGGTATGACCGGGGCCAATTTTGATTGGCAAACCATTGTTGACCAGGGAAGGGCAGACGATTTAGCCACCAGTTTTACGGAAGATTTACAACCCAGTCCTCCTCGTCATTTCACTGCCACCGGGGCGGCGTCTCTCTATGCCAGCTTGGATGACATGGTTAAATTTGCCCAGGCCCAGCTTCGACCGAACCCAGTTTTGAGAGCTGATACCTTGCATAGCATGGCAACTGCCCAACCGGGCACCGATAGCACCTGGGGTTTAGGCATGATGCTGTATCAAACCACCACTAATGGGGGTCATGTGATCGGCCATGACGGTGGCAATATGCCAGCCCTGAACCACACTTTGCGGGTCAATCCAGAAACAGGTAATGGCATTGTGCTGCTGCTATCGGGGAACCGTAATCTAGCTAGTTATCTAGGAGATGATTGGGTTTATTGGGAAACAGGTAAGTTGACGATGGCGGGCAGGGAACGATTTTGGCAATCCCGTTTTGTACCAGCATTGATAGCGGTTGGGGCCGGGGCGATCGCCATTGGCATTTTGACCTTTATTTCCCAGGGTTTACGCCGACGAATTTCAGAGCATTGAAACTCTAAGTTTAGGAGTTATACCATGGTGAACCGCTTATCATAATTGGCCACAGGCACAGTCCTTTGTTCACATTTAAGGTAGATGGTTAGCACCTCCTCCGATGGCGATCGCCGTCGCACGGTCAACTTACCCCCCAGTAGTTGAAAGAGGTTTTTGGTCACGTCCCAATTTAAACTCAGACAACCCGTTTCCGGCTGGAACATGAGCAATTCCCCGAGGGCCTTGACGGGATTAGCTTGGTGCACCGACTGGGTATGGAACTGCACCTTTAATTGATCCCCGGCGGTAGTGATTTTTAAATGAATTTCTCCACCTCCGTTAAAATTTCGCACAAATTTTTCAATCATGCCCCCCAACACCTGGTCCAACAAACTGGGGTTACTCCACACCTGGGGCAAAGAATGGGGAATCTGCGCTTGTAAATTGACGTTGTAGCGTTGGGCCTGTTTTTGCCAGCGGGGAATCCCGGCTTGAAATACCGCTTCTAGGGACGTGACTGTCAGGGGCACCACCAATTCCGGCAGGGGGGTGGATTCCAATTCCGTGGCTCGGAAAATCAGATCCATGCGGCTGATTTGATCACTACACTCCCGGTCAATGGATTCAATCCGTTTGAGCACTTCCGGGGAAAGGTCTTTGCGACGCAACAACAACTTGGTCAGGGTGCGAATGCTAGTCAGGGGAGTCCGCACCTCATGGGTCAAAGCTTGGAGCAGTTCCACGTCTGGGGATGGTTCCGCAGATTCCTGTTCCTGCAGTGGGGGAAGATTATGGAGATTGGGCTGATAGTCCAACATTAACTGCCCGAAGTAGGTCACCAAACGGAAATCGGGCTGGGGAAAATTAAAAGCCGCTATGGTTTTTTGCAACAGGGGCAGGTCAGAACCTAGGCCGTACTTGAGACGGGTCTGGAGACTAAACCAAGCTTGTTGCAAAATCTCCGGGTCAAAACTCCAGTAAAACTGGGCTAAACCCTGCTCATTTTTACCCAACAGCAATAGCAAGCCAAATTGGGGGGTCATCAGCCAGCAAAATTGCTCTTCCGCCAAGGGATCCTGGGGAAATAGGGGAATTTCCCGCATGGGGGGGATTGGACTCCATTCAGATTCCCCACCAGTTAAACAAGGCCAGGGGGAAAATTCATCCCAGGAAGTGGCAATGCCTTGGTAAAAATTTCGCACCAGCACTGCATCTTTGAGCACTGGAGCAGGGCCGGCCAAACAGATTCCCGGTAATTCCCCCCCCACATTGGGTAAAGCCTGCCTTAAAAATGGCTCCAAAGCGGCGATCGCCCCAAACCATTGTTGCTGGGCCTTCGGATGGGCCCATTGGGGAGCCCGCCCCCGGTCATATCCTCCCCAACCGGAAGACACAAACAAATCACTCAACTTTAGGCAAACTTCATTCACGGGAACCAGATTTTTAGGGTGGGAAAGTTAACAGCGGTAACAACGGGGGACGATGTTCTGAAAGGGAATAGGAAATACCAAACTTTTTGCCACTGCAATTTAACAGACTCAGCAGTCTTGGCGTGGCCTCTCTCCCTGATGGTAAGCCCATTTTCCTTTCTCCCTTAGGCGTAAAACCGAACAAGATCAGACGGATGGAGGCAAAGGCACGAAGAAGGGATGACAAACCTATACCGCTCTCCGTCTTGACCAGGGCAAAACTACATTAATTCCTCAATCATTTTTGTGATGCATTAACACTATGATCATTGGCGCAGGTACGATCAAATAGAAATTATGAGTTTATGCGATTTTAAAATCTAATTACCTAATTAAGGTTTTGCAGTGGTGGCGTCAACTACTCTGAGCAATTGTCCTCCTACGGTAAACATATCCAGCGGAAGAACTCCGTCACCCTGTTATTTTTAAGCAACCGATCGCCGGTCTAAGCCCGTACTAAAAACGCCACCCCCACAGTGAAATCGGACACAACACAGACAGAAAAAACGTTAATAAATTCAATATTTCTCACTGTAGAATTTTGTTGTGTGTCAAGTCTAATAGAGATACTTATTTACCGAAAAAATAAAAGCGGTATAACCCATCAACTTTTGGCGATCGCCATCATCAAGGCCATAGACAATTGATTGTTTTCACTAAATCGGATTAGAGGATTTATGAATTACAGAGTAAAAAAATTGAAGTCGAGACTAAATTATCTTGATATTGACTATGGCCGGAAAGTTTTCTATTAATAAATTCTCCTAAAGTCCTGTTTCGTACAGATAAGAATGTAGTTCTGAAGATAGACTCTTGGTTTGGGCCTGTCCGGCGTCCCGTTTGCGCGCAATCCTTACTCTATACAGAAATCAGCTTATCGTGCAGAGTAAATTTTTCCAAGCTTTGGGAGACAAGGAGCCATAAGTATTTTAATTCAAATGAATCTAAGGGATTTTAACATACAACCCTTATGATTATTAGTGAATTGAGATGGCATTTTTAATTAATTGCATTGCCAATGACCAATAATCCCCCCATAAAATTAAATCAGTTATTAGGGCTCCTCCCCGTCGAAGTTTATAAACGTTTAGCGCCCCATCTCAAAAAAGTTGTCTACAAGACCGGCACAGTACTATACGAGCCCAATGAGGTGATGGAATTTGCCTATTTTCCCAATACAGTCATGATTTCCGTTGTTTCAATTATGGATGATGGCTCCACCACAGAAATTGGTTTAATTGGCAATGAAGGAATGGTGGGATTGCCCATTATTCTGGGGGGAAGACAAACCACAAGCCAGGTCATCGTTCAGGTGCCAGGGGAAGCTTGGAAACTAAGTGCCCATATACTTTTACGCGAGTTTGAGCAGTCTCCCCAACTGCAGAAAATTTTGTTGCTCTATACCCAAGCCAGACTCACCCAGGTTTCCCAGAGTGCGGCCTGTAATCGTCAACATAAAATTGAAGAACGTCTGGCCCGCTGGTTAATGTCTGTCCATGACTGTCTTCAAGTGGACGAAATCCCCCTTACCCAAGAATTTGTCGCTAATATGCTCGGGGTCCGGCGATCGGGGGTAACCATTGCTGCCAACTCTCTACAACAGTCCGGCATGATCACTTATCGTCGGGGAAGAATAACTCTGTTAGACTACGATGCCCTTAAAAAAACTAGCTGTGAATGCTATCAATTAGTACAAAATGAATATATTCGTTTGCTTGGTTTTCGTCGGGGTTAAGCTAAAGATAAGAGCATGATCGTACAGACAAAAAGCAATATTTTTTCTAGATTGGATGTGGGGAATAATAAGTAAAAAGCAGAGGTTTCTAACCCATAGGCACACCATTACCGGGTGAAGAATTCTGGATTAATTCTGGATTCAATATTTTCAGCAATTGCCTAACTGCCTAGAAGCCTTGCGCCGACGCCAAATCTTCAAGCATCTCGGAGAAGTAGATCTGACCATAATCGTCGATTTTCCCAGAACTTCCCGTCATTCGACTATACAACTATTGCCAGTTCAACAGGTGCAATGCAATGTCCTCCTATCTTGTCAACGAAACTCTAGCGGTGGTGGAACAGGAGATTGCTCAGTTTCTGATAGACTTTCCCCGTGATCACCCCTATGTTATGGCCCTGTCACTGCCTTCTTTCCGCCAACAACTCAAAGCTAAGATTTTGAGTACAATTCCTAACCGTTACAAAGTTAGGACAGACGAAGATTTAGAATTTACTTCTGTCCATGACTACACCGGCCTAATTGAAGAAAAATTAGTCATTGAAGAAAGCATTCTTCGGGCAATGCCAGCCATGATTGATGACTTAAGATATCGTGTACATCAAGAAGATTCGGGGGAAATTATTGACCAATATACCCAAATAAATTCACCCTGTCTGGATACGGATTGGTGGGTGAGGGTGCACACAATTATTCCCTGTGTAACCTATTACTTTGGCCCTTTTACTGATCAGAAAGAAGCTAGCACAGCTTATCCTGGTTATCTCGAAGATTTGAGGGCAGAAAAGGCCATCGGTATTTTCGCTGATATTAAACAGGACTGCCCCCGTAACTTAACCGTTGTTGATTCACCAGCGGATCTGAAACAGGATCAGCAACGATTATGGAAAATTTATAAAAAAATTTATCGACAAAAGTCAACTCTCGAAAAATCATACCACAATCTATTAGAATTGTTACCTGGAAATTACTTAATTGTTGATTGCAATGGAAAAATTCAAGATTCGAACCAAAATGCCTGTCGTTTACTTAAAACCGATAGAGAATCCCTAATGGGAAAACCTTTTATTTACTATGCACCGCAACAACAAATTTCGTTACTCGAAAACCATCTGGAAAATATAGTTAAAGATCAAAGTGAATGGCAGGTGCCCTATTGTTGGTCAATGCAACTCCAATCCCTAAGTAGTATTTCCATCAGTGTGGATATTCAAGCCACTCAAAAAAGAAATGACAATGGTGAAATCAATGGTTTTTATTGGCTATTAAATGACATAACGTCCCTCGCAAACATTAACGACCAACTTTATTATGAATCTCACCATGACAGCCTGACTTGTTTACCTAACCGTCGTTCCCTGGCTCTTTTTTTAGAAAACCTACACCAGAATGTCCATGTGGGGGGGAACTATGACGACCAGGTGTTTGCACTGCTGATGCTGGACTTGAATAAATTTAAGAGCATTAATGATCGATTCGGGCATTTGTTTGGAGATAAAGTGCTACAACGGGTAGCAGAAGTCCTCCTGGAGTGTGTGCGAGAAGGTGACCAGGTTGCTCGACTGAGTGGAGATGAATTTATAATTGTGTTGAAGTCAACCCAGTCAGGTGACGATGCGAAAAAATGTGCAGACCGCATTCACCGATTATTCTCCCGTCCGTTAACGGTGGAGGGGATTCAATTACTTGTTAGCACTAGTATCGGTATTGTAATCAGCAATTACGACCACTTCGATTATGAGCGTTTAATCGATTATGCCGATACTGCCATGTATGAAGCCAAGCGCAACGGGGATCTATTTGTGGTTTTTGATGATACCCAGCCCTCAGCTAATGGCAATTCTCACCTGTTATCGACAAAGAATTTACACTTGAAAGACGGGATTTAACTTCGGGTTTGCGCCAGGCGCATTCGGTAACTCTTTGTCACTTGAATTGACTATGAAGATTCCTTTATGAAGATTCCTTGTTGTGCTGTCTGTTGGTAGCCTTGGCAGAATTGGATGGTGAGATTTTTTCACTAATTATCCATTACTCGCAAAAAATAGTAAAAAGGGAGCGGTAAAAACCCGACCCCCTTGGAGATAGTTATTATTTTTTGCCAGTTTGATGAAAATTAATTTGTCTTCGGTAGGTGAAGGGATAAAATTTATCCTTCCACCCAAAGTCAACTATTCAGACACAGCGGCACTGGAAACAGCGCCCCCAAAGGAGTCGGTTTCTTTAACAAAGCCAGTGTAGGCCTCCATGCCGTGTTCGCCGATGTCCAAACCAATCATTTCTTCTTCGCCGGAGACTCGGATACCCATGGTTTGCTTCAGGATCGTCCAGACTACAAAGCTGAAGATGACGGTGAAAGCACCGGTGGCAGCAATACCAATGATTTGGATAATCAGTTGACCAATGCCGCCGCCATAAAGCAATCCACCTTCTTTGGCAAAAAAGCCCACTGCGAGGGTGCCCCACATACCGTTGACCAAGTGAACGGAAATGGCACCTACAGGGTCATCAATTTTAATTTTGTCGAAGAAGGCAACGGAGTAAACAACCAAAATACCGGCAATGCCGCCGATAATAACGGCGCCCCAGAAAGAAACCCCAGCACAACCGGCAGTGATGCCCACCAGACCGGCCAATACACCGTTAATTACCATGGTTAAATCGGGTTTACCATCCTTAATCCAAGAGGTGAAGGTGGCGGTGACTCCCCCAGCCGAGGCGGCGAGGTTAGTGGTTACGGCAATGTAGGCGCAATTTTCATTAGCGGCCAATTCAGAACCAGGGTTAAACCCAAACCAGCCAATCCAGAGAATCAGGCAACCGAGCATGGCAAAACCCATGTTGTGGCCAGGAATAGCACCGGGTCGGCCATCAACAAATTTGCCCAGCCGCGGACCCAACATCCAAGCCCCCACCAGAGCAGCCCAGCCTCCAACGGAGTGCACCACTGTGGAACCGGCAAAATCGGAAAAGCCTTCTGCCCCCATGATGGAAATAGAGCTTAGCCAGCCTCCGCCCCAGGTCCAGTGACCGGTGATGGGGTAGGCGACGCCCACTAGCAGAACGCTGAAAATCAGAAACTCGTTAAATTTGATCCGTTCAGCAACAGCACCGGAAACAATGGTGGCAGCGGTGGCGGAGAACGCAACCTGGAAAAGGAAAAACACTGTCACCGGCAGGCCCCCAGGAAAGGGGTCTAAACCGTAGTTGGAGTGGTCGCCGCTCAGGAAAAATCCTCCAAAACCGATGAAGGAATTTTCGGTGCTACCAAACATAAAAGAAAACCCGAGCGCCCAGTAGGCTAAGGTAGCCAGGGCAAAAACGATCAGGTTTTTGGTCAGAATGTTAACGGCATTTTTTTGGCGACAAAGGCCGGTTTCCAACATACCGAAACCAGCATTCATGAAGATAACCAAAATGGCGGCTATCAAAATCCAGATGGTGTTCAGGTAACCCTGGAGGGTAGCAACATTTTCGTTAACCACCGTGATGTCGAGTATCTGCACATCTTGGGCGATCGCCGCAGCGTTCCACAGCACCACAATCAGAGCGGTAAGGGGAATACAGGCTAGCCAAGGGGAATTAATTTTACGACGTACAAAGCGAAAAAGAGAGGATTCTTCTGCCCCAGCACGCGAGGAATGTGTCCGATTAACAGGACTCCTCTCACCCACATTTAGTTTAGACAATATCGAATTAGACATTTTGTACTTTAATCTACATTGTTCTACGAAAGTCCTCCGCCACTCATTTCTCCCAAATTATTAAGCCAGCTCTGTGATAGTGCTTTGCCATAGATTTGGTCGAAGAATAGAAGAAACTAGACTTTTTCGGACATCAAACCATTAGAGTATTCAATTTTTACATGATTGTTTTCTGTATGATTTACTACTTTTCAAATGGAAAATTCGGTGTAAACCTGCGGACTTTGACGACTGGGCTGCTTTTTGCCATGGGGTCAATCGTCTTTTTGTACTATTAAACCCTTGCGGTCTGGATTTGCTCCAGCAAGGTGCGGATCCGATCGCCAATTTCTGTCCAGGCTTTGGTTTTTACTAAATGGGGAGGGAATAGCTGGCCGGATAGACCCACAGCGATCGCCCCGCAGGCCAGGAAAGCTTGAGCATTTTCCAAGGTTACCCCTCCAGTGGGAATGAGGGGGATTTGGCCGAGGGGCCCCTGGAGAGCTTGAATGTAGTCCACTCCCCCCAAGGTTTTAATGGGGAAAACTTTGACGGCGGTGGCGCCCCTCTGCCAGGCTTGGACAATCTCTGTGGGGGAAAAAGCACCGGGAATAATCGGTATGCCATGGGCAACGGCGCTGGTAATTAACTCCGGCTCACTGTGGGGGGTAAAACAGAATTGGGCCCCACTGGCAATGGCTTGGAGCAAATCTTCCTGACGGAGCACCGTACCCGTACCAATGGCACAATGGGGAAATTGATGGCGCAGATGGGCAATGGTGTCCCCTGGTCGGTCACTGTTCCAGGTAATTTCCACTAACCCCATACCCGCTTCGATGGCCACCTTGGCCAATTGCACACTTAGGTTGAGGGAATCGGTACGAATAACGGCGATCGCCCGGTACTGTCGCAACATTTTCAACCATGGCGATCGCAGAGCAGAGATGGCGGCCCTTTGGGGATGGGCAAAATCATCAACAATGGACAAACTACAAACTTCCCACACTTAACACTGTCTTAGATTACCGCTCCACCATGGCCCTTTCTTACCTTTCCCGTTTCCAAGCTTGTTTACTCCTAGCCCTGGGAGGAAAAGACCAAAGGCAGTGTCAATCAAACCAAGCCAGTGGGTATCCATGGCACGAAGCCTGGGGCCATGTTTTGGCCGCCCCCTACCAAACCCCTTTACCGCAAACATTTTGGCAAAAGGTCTTGTCTCGCCAACCGGCCTTGACTCCGCCCCAGTTGGTGAATTGGTTAATTGTTTTGGCCCTGTACCACCACGAAAATCCCCTGGGCTTTAGGCAGGATTTATCCCACTGGTGCCATCTTTGTCAGAATCATTGCCCTGAATGGAACGGTGGCGATCAGTCCCAGCCAGCACTATTGCTGTGGCAAAGGCTATTGACCCTCATCCTGTCGGAGAGATTTACTGTCCCCCAGTTGCCCGCCCTGCTGAGGCAACCGGAGAGATGGTGGCCCGTTGGCCCGGCCCCAGCATTCTCCCCGATTTTCCTCAATCAGCTAACGGCGATCGCCGAATGTTTGCAAAATTATGCCCCCCAGACCATCGGCCAAAGCCCAGACCCCTGGATCGATGTAGTGGGTACCGCCATTTATCTCTGGGGTAAAAACCCTGCCCAACCCCGCTTGATTATTCGCCAATTGCAGAGCATGAACCAACCCCACCCCAAGGCGATCGCCGACTCACTTCCCAACGAAAATCAAGCGAATGACCCCGACCTGAATCCTGACCCCGGAATTTTACCCCCCTTAACCCTCGCCCTAGTGGGAGCTTATAATGGTATGGAGATTAGCCAACAAGCCTTAACAAAAGACCATCGCTCCGCAGTGCGCGCCAACTTTTTGCCCTTGGGGCAACGGCTTTGGCAAAGATGGTCTGGTCGGCTTCGTGCTGGTTCCGGCCAGGAACACCTTCCCTTGGCCGTGGCCCCCCGTTGGGAATGCAACGTCGATCTAGTCTAAAATTAGTCTCTCAACAGGAATATGGACAAATCCTCCCCACCCACGGCAACTAACTGGATAGCCCAACATTTTCCAGCTGTTGCCCACCCATTGGTGCTATGAAAGCAATCTTTGCCCTCCGCCAAGCAGTGGTTTCCCAACTAAAAAAGTCCACTTCGCCCAGCCCCCCCTCCCCCAGGACAACGGTGCCCCCGTCCCAGGACGAAACCATTTGGCAAAAAATCCATCGCTCTAAGTTTGTCCGCATTGCCCACCCACCAGTTATGTTGGGGATTACCGTGGTTTCCCTCACAGGGGTAGTGGGTTACCGTTTTTATAACCAACCCCAGCTCAGTGTTGGTACCGAATCTCCCTACACCATCTACGCGCCGGAAGATGGCAGTTTTGTGGACGAAAGAACCACAGAAGAAAAGCGGAAAGAAGTGCGGGCTGGAACTATCCCCCGCTTACAACGGGACAATGAGCTAACCGCCCAACTGAAGCAGCAAAGAAGCCAATATCTAGATGCCATCAATCAGCTCCGTTATCTGGCCGGCACTTTTCCCTACATAGACACCAATATTTTTACCCTGGAGCAGCAACATTTACTCCGCAGTCTGGGGCCAAGGGAATGGCAGCAGTTAGAAAATTATCTTAACAATGGCCAGCCTCTGCCCATGGCGTCTCCCCAGTTGGCCAAACTGCAACAGTTATTTGACCAACAAAAAGCCACCACTTCCCCCGAGACCATGGCCGGTTTGCTCACCAGCATCAGAGAAGCCCAAGATAGATACAGTCGGGTGACAGCCCGTTTAGCGGAGGTTAAAGCCGATCGCCAGATTACAAATAACCAAATAGGGGCGTTGAAGTTAGACGCCCCCACCTGGCAAACTACCCAACAGACTATTATCCAAGTCCATGACCGAATTCTTACCCAAGGGCTTCCGGCGGGTATCACAGCCCCTCTGTTGGGGGAAACGGTACAACTCCATTTGCGCAACATTTTGCCCCCCCAAGCCCACCAAGTAGCGGAAGGCAGCTTAAATAATTTACTCAGGGATAAATATAATCTCACCGTTGACAAGGAAGCCACCAAAAACCTAGCAGAAAAAGCCGTATTGGCCATGGAAACTGTCAAGGTATCCGCCGAGAAAAACAGTGTAATTGTGCGGGCTGGGGAAGCCATTAGCCAGGAGCAATTTGTTTTGCTGGATGGCTACGGTCTGAGTCAACGACAGATCAATTGGCAAGGCCTATTGCTGACAGCGGGGTTAGTGGGGGGAGCCTTAATCATTTTTTGTGGGGTGAGTCGGCGCATCCATCGGCCCCTACGACGGCGGGATCACATTCTTCTTTGTCTGCTCAGCATTAGCACACCAGTTTTATTTTTACTGGATCCGATTTACAACAACCTACCGGCCATTAGTTTACTCGCTAGCAGCTTTTACGGCCCTACCTTAGCCATCACCCAAGTGGTATTAGTGGGGGGATTGTCCGCCTTTGCGATGGAATCGATTGTTTGGGAATATTTGCTGGGCAGCGGAGCGGCCGCTTTGCTAGCGGGGATGATTGCCAGCAAGCTTCGTTCTCGGGATGAGTTGGCCCTGTTGGGGGTGGGGGTAGGTGCCACCCAGGGCATAGTTTATTTATTCACATATTTAATCATTAACGCTTCAGCAGTCACCATTATTTGGTACACGGCCCTGCCCAGTGCTATTGTCTACGGCCTGCTTGGTTTGGCCTGGAGCGCCATGGCGATCGGCGTTTCCCCTTACCTAGAAAGATTGTTCGACGTAGTGACCCCCACAAGGCTGGTGGAATTGAGCAATCCCAACTGCCCTCTACTGCAAAGGTTGGCCAAGGAGGCCCCCGGTACTTTCCAACACACCCTATTTGTGGCTTGTTTGGCGGAATCGGCAGCGAGGGAATTGCGCTGTAATGTGGAGCTGGTCAGAACCGGAACTTTGTACCATGACATCGGTAAAATGCACGACCCCCTGGGATTTATCGAAAATCAAATGGGGGGTCCCAATAAACACGATGAAATCAATGATCCCTACATCAGTGTGGACATTATCAAAAAACATGTTTCCGAAGGCTTAGTTATGGCCCGCCGCTACGGTTTACCCCAGGTGGTGCGGGACTTTATTCCGGAACATCAGGGACAAATGTTGATTTCTTATTTTTATATTCAAGCCAAAGAAGCGGCGGAAAAGGCCGGTGAACTGCCAATCAATGAGGAAGAATTTCGCTATCCGGGGCCCATTCCCCAGTCGAGGGAGACGGGCATTGTCATGCTGGCGGACAGTTGTGAGGCGGCATTGCGTTCCCTCAGGGAAGCTAATCCAGAAACCGCTATGGCTATGGTTAACCGTATTTTTAAGGCCCGCTGGCGGGACAACCAACTGCAGGATAGCGGCTTGAAATACGAAGAATTGCCTATTATTGCCGACGTGTTTGTGCGGGTGTGGCAACAGTTCCACCACCAAAGGATTGCCTATCCCAAGGCAGCGTTGGATGTACAGGTAACTAGCCCTTCCACCACCAGATTTTGAGGTTGGTCAAGTTAATCAAATCTGAGTTCTAGAGGAAAGAAGTGCGGGAAAAAAGACTGAAGGTTAAGCTCAAAGTATTGAAATTCAAGCCCTCCAGCCATGTCAATTTGTCCACAGAGCTTTCGTCTCTTCATTTCTGGCCCAGTTTCTAGGGAGCCACCTCAATCCCCAATTATCGACCCGATATTCCCATAAAATTTAACGCATAAGCTAAATGCGCAAACCGCATATAGGTGGGCTGAGTGTAATTTACGTTACAAAATTTAACGAAATGGGAACCCTATAGTGATATCTACTGTTATCTGGCTTGAAGCGTTGTGGCTAATAAATTTGAGACCGTTAAGGCAACCAAAGATGGTTTGGCTGTCCGGGCTGAGTTGGAGCATTTTGCCCAGATTGGTTGGGAAAACATCCCCGAAGAGGACCGGGATCTACGCTTGAAGTGGTTAGGCATTTTTTTTCGCCCTGTCACCCCCGGGGAGTTCATGCTCCGTTTTCGTATTCCCCACGGCCTGCTCACCAGTCAGCAGTTGCAGGTTATCGGCGACATTATTGACCGCTACGGCGATCGGGGCAATGGGGACATCACCACCAGGCAAAACTTGCAAATTCGGGGCATCAAAATCGAAGATATTCCCGATATTTTTAGCAAGCTAGAAAGCTGTGGCCTGACCTCCGTCCAGTCCGGTATGGATAATGTGCGTAACATTACCGGTTCCCCGGTGGCAGGGTTGGAAAAGGATGAATTGATTGATACCAGAGACCTGGTGCAACGGGTACAGGACATGATCACCAATAGTGGTCAGGGTAATCCCGAATTTACCAACTTGCCCAGGAAGTTTAACATTGCCATTGAAGGGAGTCGGGACAATTCTGTCCACGCAGAAATTAACGACGTGGCCTTTGTGCCGGCCTATCGGGAAGGAATTTTAGGTTTTAACGTAGTGGTGGGGGGCTTTTTCTCCTCCCGTCGTTGTGAGGCGGCTATTCCCTTGGATGCTTGGGTGCAACCGGATCAGCAGGTGGTGGATTTGTGCCGCTCTATTCTGGAAGTCTATCGGGATCATGGCCTGCGGGCTAACCGCCAAAAGTCCCGCCTAATGTGGCTAATTGATGAGTGGGGGGTGACCAAATTTCGGGAGGAAGTGGCCGCCAAGTTACCTTTTCCTTTGTTGACAGCGGCTCCCAAGGATGAGTTGGACTGGGATAAGCGGGATCATTTGGGAGTTCATCCCCAGAAACAGGCGGGTTTGAATTATGTGGGTCTCCATGTGCCGGTGGGCCGTCTCTATGCCAATGACTTTTTTGAACTCTCCCGTTTGGCAGATAGCTATGGCAATGGGGAAGTGCGACTGACCGTGGAACAAAATTTAATTTTGGTCAATGTCCCCGATGATAAGTTGGAAGCTCTGTTGGCAGAACCCCTGTTAACCAAGTTCAAGGTTGATCCCCATAATCTACAACGGTCGGTAGTTTCCTGTACGGGGGCACAATTTTGCAAGTTTGCTCTGATTGAAACAAAAAATCGAGCTTTGGCCATGGTAGAGGCGTTAGAAAAGGAACTTACTGTGCGGAGTCCAGTGCGAATCCATTGGACTGGATGTCCCAATTCCTGTGGCCAACCCCAGGTGGCGGACATTGGCTTGATGGGCACAAAGGTGCGTAAAGATGGCAAAACGGTGGATGGGGTGGACGTTTATCTAGGGGGGAAAGTGGGTAAAGATGCCCATTTGGGGATCTGTGTTCATAAGAGCATTCCCTGTGATGAGCTTCAGCCTTTGCTGGCCCAGATTTTAATTGAACAATTTGGCGCAGTGCGGCGTTGATTTTAGAGCTTTCGTTCTGGTCAACTCTTCCATCGGTAACATCTCCAGATTTATCTGTAGTAGTACTCTTTGGGATTTTCCCGTCAGAACCCCATGGCGGTAAATTTTCTTGGACGGCAATGGTCCTTGGATAGGTGGGTCAATCTGTAGTCTAAAAATTAATCTCGTTAAATTGAAATTACTGAAATTATTTAATGAATAAGGAGAAATCCATGTCGAGCACTGAAATTTCTGCTATCACGACAAAACTTCTGGAAGCAAAAAAAGCCAAGGGAGTTACCTTCGCCAATTTAGAGCAATTGCTCGGACGGGATGAGGTCTGGATTGCTGCTGTGATTTATCGACAGGCCAGTGCTTCCGTTGATGAGGCCAAGAAACTCCTTCAATGCCTGGGTTTAAATGATGATCTTGTGCCAGAACTTACTGCTCCTTCGGTTAAGGGGCTGGGGCCAGTTGTGCCCACGGATCCTCTCATTTATCGCTTTTATGAGATTATGCAGGTCTATGGCATGCCCATGAAGGAGGTGATCCATGAAAAGTTTGGGGATGGTATCATGAGTGCCATTGACTTTACCCTAGATGTTGAGAAAGAATTAGATCCCAAGGGCGATCGGGTTAAGGTGACGATGAATGGTAAGTTCCTACCCTACAAGAAATGGTAATGGGGGGCACCCGAAATGATTTCCGTTGCTGCCGCTGTTGAAATTATCCAAGCCCATTGGCCGAATTTTGGTGACACTGTCATGGATGTTGATGATAGCTATGGCGCTGTTCTCGCGGAATCCATTGAGGCCGACCGGGATTATCCCCCTGGCGATCGGGTAATGATGGATGGTATTGCTTTAGCTTGGTCAGAGTATAACCAGGGCCGTCGTCAGTTCAAGCTTTTAGGGACGGTGGCGGCGGGCGATCACCAATGCGATTTGCCAGACCAGACCGGTTGCTTAGAGGTAATGACGGGGGCCCTACTACCCCAGAATTGTGATTTGGTTATTCCCTACGAAGAAGTGGCGATCGCCGATTATCAGGTAGAAATCATTGATCCTCGGTCAAGAAAACCAGGGGAATTTATTCACTCAAAAGCTAGTGATTGCCGATCAGGAACAGTTATTTTAGAATCTGCCTCAAAGTTAAACGGCCCTGCTTGGAACATCATCACTTCCTTTGGGAAAACTAAAGTCAAAGTTAAGCAAACGCCCCGCATCCAAATTATTTCCACCGGGGATGAATTGGTGGAAGTTACTCAAAAACCAGAAGCTCATCAGCTACGTCGTTCTAATCTTTATGGACTCCAAGTATCCCTACAAAGTCGAGGGTTTCAGAATCTAAACTTGAATCACTTAGCTGATGATCAAGAGGTAATTATTAGCCATTATCAACGGGCTAAACTGGAGTATGACATTCTAATTTATTCCGGTGGCATTTCTAAAGGTAAATTTGACTATTTACCAAAGGTCTGGTCTGAGCTAGGCGTAACTAAATATATCCATGGCGTGGCCCAAAAGCCCGGTAAGCCGATGTATTTTGGTGTTGATCATCAGGCTAAAACTGTTATTATTGGTCTGCCTGGAAATCCTATTTCTAGCCTTGTTTGTTTACATCGCTACTTTTTGGATAATCCTCCAATCTACGCCCAGTTAACTAGGGATTTTACTTTTAAAAAAGATTTGACCTATTTTTTACCTGTTAAGCGAAGTTATACTCCCCAGGCGGTGATTACAGCTGAGCCGCTGCCCGTCAAAAACTCCGGGGAATTTATTGCCCTAGCTAACAGTGATGGCTTTTTGGAACTACCTCAGCACCAAGCATATTTTCAGGCTGGAGAATGTTTTCCTTTTTATGCCTGGTAGAATTAGCATTGCCCATGTCCCAGACCTTAGTTGATAGTTATGGCCGCCGCATTCGTAAATTGAGAGTTTCCCTCACGGATCAGTGTAATTTGCGTTGCCATTATTGTATGCCAGTGGACGCAACATTTCTTAATCAATCGACTTATTTATCTTGTCAAGAATATGGGGAAATTGTTGGAGAATTAATTGAATTTGGCTTGGAGGAAGTCCGCCTAACCGGGGGAGAACCTTTGCTGAGAAGTAACTTCGCTGAAATTGTCCGAGCCATTGCTCAATTAAAACTTAAAAAAATTGGTTTGACCACTAATGGTATTATTTTAGACCGGCATTTGGATACCTTAAAGGAAAATAATATTCTGGATTTAAACGTTAGTCTCGATAGTTTAAATGCTAAAACTTTCCGAGCAATTACCCATGGCAATTACCTTAAAACAATTCTTCGTAATCTCGAATTAGCCCATCATCAAGGATTCAGAATCAAACTCAATACGGTGGTAATGAGAGGGATTAATGACCAAGAAATTTTTGACTTGATTGAATATGCAAAGCAGTGGGCGATGGAGATTAGATTTTTGGAAATTATGCGCATTGGATATGCCTGTAAACAACAGGAAAAAACATTTATTGCTGCCCAAGAATTATTGACAAGAATTCAACAAAAATATAGTTTAAAACCAGTCCAATCGGCCTTAGATGCTACGGCTTTTCGCTATAGCACTAGCTGTGGAGGGATAATCGGCTTTATTGCTTCCGAATCCCAGCCATTTTGCGGACATTGTTCCCGTTGGCGATTGTCGGTAGATGGCACTCTGCGGGCCTGTTTGCTTAAAAATGAGGGAATTAATATTCGTCATTTTCTACCGTCGGAACGTCAACACACTTATCAGCAATTGTTGGGAATGAAACCCTATTTACGCCCCCCTGAAGTTAGCCACGCCATGCATCAAATTGGAGGATAAATGTTTACCCATCTTGACGAAAATCAACAGCCTCGTATGGTGGATATTAGTCAAAAAGTAGCTGGCGATCGCCGGGCAGTGGCCCAGTGTATAGTTCAATTACCCAAGGCTGTCAAAGATTATCTAACAGGGCAAGAAATTGTTCTTAAGAAGGGGCCGGTTATTCAAACAGCCATTATTGCTGGCACCATGGCAGCAAAAAAAACAGCGGATCTGATTCCCTTTTGCCACACCTTACCAATCCATGGCTGTAAATTTGATGTCAATATTATTGATCAAGGACAAGATTATTTGGAGATAATTTTGCAATGTGCTGTTAATACTAATTACAAAACTGGAGTAGAAATGGAAGCCCTTTGTGGAGTCTCCGTAGCGGCATTAACAATTTATGATATGTGTAAATCCATCAGCTCAGAAATTATTATCAAAAATACTCAATTAATAGAAAAAACTGGTGGTAAAGCCGATGTTAAGCAAACTCCTCTCTACGGTTTGGTGTTGACCGGCGGAAAAAGTAAACGTATGGGTAAAGACAAGGCGTTAATTAATTATCAAGGACAACCCCATGGGCAATATATCTATAATTTATTATCAAAATATTGTGAACAAGTTTTCCTCTCCGCCCGCCCCGGTCAGTGGCATGGAACTCCATTGGAAAATTTACCTACCTTAGTGGATGGGGGAGATAGTATGGGTCCAATGTCGGGAATTTTAACGGCGTTGCAGAGTTATTCCCAGGTTAATTGGCTAATTATTGCCTGTGATTTGGCCTATATCAATAGTACAATGGTGGAGAAGTTAATTGCCCATACCCGCCAAGATTTGGTGGCAACTTGCTACGAAAATGCTGATCAAGGTTTTCCCGAAGCGTTGTGTGGTATTTACACTCCCCTTGCCCTCAAATTATTTAATAAAGCAAAAAATGTCGGCTTACATTGTCCAGTTAAAATTTTACAAATGGCGAATTACCAATTGATCAAGCCTGACAATTTACTTGATATTGCCAACGTTAATAGCCCAGAAGATTATGTCCAAATCAATTAAGTTAAGGTATTTTGCTTCTCTCCAGGAACAGGCCAAAGTTGCGGAGGAAAATTTAATAACTGATCTAAATACCTACCGAGAACTTTATGATTTATTGTCGGAGCGTCATGGCTTTAATTTGTCTTCTACCCAGGTAAAAGTTGCAGTTAATGATGAATTTACTACCATGGAAAATATAATTTTAGACCAGTCCACTATCGTTTTTATTCCCCCCGTTGCTGGGGGTTGATTTCCATGGCTTTAGCTTTATTTGACATTAGTGACCAATCGATCAATACCCAACCTTTAATTGCGGGTTTAGAATGTGATCAGGCTGGAGCCTTGGTAACTTTTGCCGGTTGGGTCAGAAATCACAATGACGGCAAACAAGTTAACTCTTTGGAATACCAGGTTTATCAGGAGTTAGCCATTAACGAGGGCTTTAAAATTATTACTGAAGCTAAGGAAAAATATGATCTTCACCAGGCGATCGCCGTCCATCGGAGTGGCCATTTAAAAATAGGGGAAACTGCGGTGTGGGTGGGGACAGTGGCTAGCCATCGCCAAGCCGCTTTTCAAGGCACTCAGTATGTTATTGACCAAATTAAACTGAGATTACCGATTTGGAAAAAGGAGCATTATCTCAATCATCCGGCCGCATGGGTTTATTGCTCCCATCACCACAGTTACTAGATTATTAATCATCTAACCAGGTGGAGATTAATAACGTTAATTAATGGCTCTAATTTAATTTAATCGCGGTAGTTATCCGGTGGACATTGGTGATTTTAGTGACCTTTTTTCGCTAGGATAATTAAAGTAAAATAACTCGAGGGTAATATTGATTATGGCTAATACAACCAAAGGAGCCGATGCCATTGACCAGGCGATCGCCGCTGGCATTGATTTTGATGGCAGTGCCATTCCCCCACTCAAACTGGAACTCTATCATCAAGTGATGGGCTTGGAAGCGGGGCGGCAACGCAGTGGAGTCAGCAATACCATGCGCTCCCGCATTGTCCGTATTGGAGCCAAGCACATTGCCCAGGCAGAACTGGATCAGAAATTAATTGACGCTGGCTTTGCCCCCCTCAAGGAGAAGGAAATTGCTTTTTTCTATGGCGCTAAGTAATTTTAGGTTGCCTTTAAGCAGAGTAGTTATCTCCCTGGCTGGCTAGACTTAGAACCCATTAAACCATTGCCGCCCTCCAGGGTGAGGGAGCTTTAGTGAAAATTTTCCCATGCTATCTTAATAGATAAAATCAGGCTAAGTGAACTGAGTTTGTGGGTCGACTATGTTAGCAAGGGTTTGGAGTGCTTCCCTGTTGGGCATTGATGCCATTAAAGTCGGGGTGGAAGTGGACGTTTCTGCTGGGCTACCGGCGATCGCCGTGGTGGGACTACCAGATACGGCAGTGCAGGAATCGAGGGAACGGGTTAAGGCGGCCTTAAAAAATGCAGGCTTTGCTTTTCCGGTAAGGCGTATTGTCATTAACCTCACCCCGGCGGATTTACGTAAAGAAGGCCCCAGTTTTGACCTCCCCATTAGCATTGGCATCCTCGCCGCATCGGAACAGGTGGATGCCCAACTGTTGGGGGATTATTTGTTTTTAGGAGAAATGTCCCTGGACGGGAGTTTACGGGCGATCGCCGGTGTTCTTCCCATTGCGGCCACAGCGCAAAAAATGGGGCTAGCGGGCATAGTGGTACCGTCCGGTAATGCATTGGAAGCTTCCGTGGTGCAGGGCTTAAAAGTCTACGGCTTCGACCACATTAAAGACGTGGTGGACTTTCTTGGGGCACCAGAAAAATTCGTCCCAGTTAATGCCCAGGATGCCAAACAACAGTGGAGCATGCCTTTACCTTGCCTGGATTTAAAAGATGTAAAAGGGCAATCCCATGGCCGGAGAGCATTGGAAATTGCTGCCGCGGGGGGCCATAACTTGATTTTTGTTGGGCCACCGGGCAGTGGAAAAACCATGTTGGCTAGGCGTTTACCGGGCATTCTGCCGCCACTCCATTTTGAAGAAGCCTTGGAAGTGTCCCAAATCCATTCTGTAGCAGGGTTACTGAAGGAACGGGGACAGTTAATTCGTCAGCGCCCTTTTCGCAGTCCCCACCATTCCGCTTCTGGCCCTTCCCTGGTAGGAGGTGGGAGTTTTCCTCGGCCGGGAGAAATTTCCTTGGCCCATCGGGGGGTCTTGTTTTTAGATGAATTAACAGAATTTAAACGCAATGTGTTGGAATTTTTGCGGCAACCCTTGGAGGACGGGCAAGTTACCATTTCCCGCACGAAGCAAACCATCATGTTTCCCGCCCAATTTACCCTCATTGCCAGCACCAATCCCTGTCCCTGCGGTTATTTTGGCGATCCAATTCAAGCCTGTTCCTGTTCTCCCCGCCAGAGGGAAATGTATTGGTCCAAGCTTTCTGGCCCCCTGATGGACCGCATTGATTTACAGGTGGCAGTTAATCGTCTTAAGCCAGAGGAAATGACCAGCCAAGGCCAGGGAGAAAGTTCAGAACCAGTGCGACAAAGGGTGGCCAGGGCCAGGGCAATGGCGATCGCCAGATTTAGCAAAGATGCAAAACTTAGCTGTAATGCCGAAATGCAGGCGGGACAATTGCGTCAATTTTGCCAGTTAGATGAAAACTGCCGTCAATTACTGGAAGGAGCGATTAAAAAGCTGGGACTCTCTGCCCGGGCCATGGACCGAATTTTAAAGGTATCCCGCACCATTGCTGATCTGGGCCAATCGGAGCATATCCAAGCATCCCATCTGGCGGAAGCAATCCAATACCGCACCCTAGATAGGTTCACTTGATGTTCACTCCTAGGGTGGAACATTAACTTCATTTTTTTAATGCGGACGGGGAGACTCGAACTCCCACGCCAAAGACACTAGAACCTAAATCTAGCGCGTCTACCAATTCCGCCACGTCCGCGTCCGGCCAACCATCCTATCACAATCCCCTCGATTTTTTCCCAGTTGTCCAGACAAGTAATGGGTAAATCCTGTCTTCACTAGAGTTGGGTTGGGGCCAGGGAAGAAGAAAAATTTCTGTCCCCAGACGTGACACTTCCCTAATTCCTTTCTAATTCCCTAAGTTCATCAAACCTTCCGATACTAAAACTGATCGCCCGGCCACTTTCACCCCCGTAATCGCCTGATTTTCCTTTACCACGGTTAACTGTAATTGGCTGGGTCTTCCTAAAGCTTGGCCCTGTTCAATTTGCCAGTGGTATTGGCCTGACGCTCCCAGGCGATCGCCTAAGTAACCACCTAACGCCGCCACCCCGGAGCCCGTGGCCGGATCTTCGGCAATGCCCAAACCGGGGGCAAACATCCGCCCGTGGATCAACTTGTTATCTAATAAACCTAGGGCAGTATCCGCTGGGGCCAGACAATAAACACAATGGGCCCATTGATCCGCCAATAGGTCTTGCCAAACCGATGGACTAAAACTAATCTCGTTTAACGCCGCCTCATTCACTAAGGGAATAAATAAAAAGGGCAACCCACAGGAATAGGCTTTTGCTTCATACTCCCCTTGCTGTAGTTGATCCATAGATAGTCCTAAAAGAAGGGCCAAATCCTGCCCAGATGGAGTCGAACGCTGGGTTTGGGGAAGCTGGGCCACGGTTAATTCTGTTTGGATCAACTGTCCTTGATCGTAGTAGAGGGTGACAGGCACTAGACCCACTGGCTCTTCCAACTGCCAAGTGGTCGTGACTAAAGGGCTGGGAGGCTGGAGTAAACCCAACAGATAGGCGGCCCCAATGGTGGGATGCCCCGCAAAATCCAATTCTGTTTTGGGGGTAAAAATTCTCAAGCGAAAATTCCCCGTTGCCGTCGCTGGAGGCAAAACAAACACCGTTTCGGAATAATTGATTTCCGTGGCAATTTTCTGCATTTGCCCATCGGTCAAAGCCTGGGCATCGGGAAAAACCGCCAGGGGATTACCGCCAAAAAGCTGGTCGGTGAACACGTCAAGGGTATAAAAGCGATAGCGCATAGAACTAATCGGGGAATTGAGAACCGAAAAAAGGGATGTAAATTTTTGTTTCTGTATAAAATGTTACAGAATTGTGTGTTATAAGTATTAAAGAGGGTAATTAACCAAAACTTTTTTCAGCAATCGTCAAGAGGTATTCACTATGTCTACTCAACAACAGGCCCGCGCTCTCATGATGCGCCACCACCAATTTATTAAAAACCGCCAACAGTCCATGTTGTCCAGGGCTGCCGCTGAGATTGGTGTGGAAGCCGAAAAAGATTTTTGGACCACTGTACAGGGCAAACCCCAATCCAGTTTCCGCACAACTTATGACCGTAGCAATGCTTCCCTGAGTTAGTTTGGAGGTGACTAAGGTATTCAATGTGGAATGCTTTAGCACCGGATTTGGGTCAGCGGAGTAGCAAAGATAAGCTCATAACCACCATTTTGTGGATTTTGCAAAGGGGGGGAGTAAATTAACTGCCCTCTTTTTTGCGTCGTTCATAGTAAATTAATTTTTTTGAGTGGGATTGGTCTTGATGGTAAATAGGCTCCCATCGGGGAATTAGACCCTGGGCTATGGCGTTGTAAAGGCTCTAATTGTGGTACTGTCAGTGCAATAGGGCTGTCCCTGTCTTGTTCATCGTTTGGCTGGATCTATGTCGGATATCCCGTTCACGTTGGATCAACTTCGCATCCTCAAGGCGATCGCCTCGGAAGGCAGTTTTAAACGGGCGGCAGATACATTGTACGTTTCCCAACCGGCAGTTAGTTTGCAGGTGCAAAACCTGGAAAAGCAGTTGAGTGTACCTTTATTTGACCGGGGAGGGCGCAAGGCCCAGTTGACGGAGGCGGGGCATTTACTGCTCAATTACGGCGAAAAAATTATTACCCTCTGTCAAGAAACCTGTCGGGCGATCGAGGATTTACAGAATTTACAGGGGGGAACCCTAATTGTGGGGGCTTCTCAAACCACAGGTACCTACCTCCTGCCCAGGATGATTGGTATGTTCCGGCAGAAGTATCCCGATGTAACGGTGCAATTACAGGTCCATTCCACCCGCAGGACGGCCTGGGGCGTGGCCAATGGGCAGGTGGATTTGGCCATTATTGGCGGCGAGGTACCGGCGGAATTGCAGGAAACTTTGACAGTATTACCTTACGCGGAGGATGAATTGGCTCTGATCTTGCCAGTGTTCCATCCCTTGGCCCAGGCAGAGACAATCCAAAAAGAAGATCTATACAAGCTTAAATTTATTAGTCTTGATTCCCAATCCACTATCCGCAAAGTAATTGATAAGGTGTTGAGCCAGGGGGAAATTGACCCTAAGCGCCTCAAAGTTGAAATGGAACTCAATTCCATCGAAGCGATTAAAAATGCGGTGCAGTCCGGTTTGGGGGCGGCCTTTGTGTCCACCACGGCGATCGAAAAGGAGTTGGAGATGAATGTGCTCCACATCGCTCCAATTAAAAATGTGGAAATTCGCCGGGTTCTTTCGGTGATCATTAACCCTAACCGTTACCGTTCCAAGGCTTCCGCCGCTTTCATTAGGGAAATATTGCCCCAATTTTCCACCCACCCTGATGCCCTCGACCCAGAAAGGTTATTCGCTAATCCCTACAGCAACAATAACGGCGATCGCCAAGGGGATGGCAAGGACGGCAAAGGGAGCATTGAAATCGATTCGGTTACCTAAACTTAGATAGGTCAAGGTCAACCGACCCCAAGGCAAAGAACTTGATTCCGGTTACGATTGGGATTAATTGTTTAAACTGGTAGATTGGGCAAAATTTACCGTTGGGGCAGAATGGTGCTCACCCCGGCAAGAGAAAATTCCCGCACTGCATTCCAAGCTACATTGACCAACTCCTGGGGCCTGAAGTCATCCTTCACCAGACCCCAAATTCTTTGCACTTCATCGGTATGCAGGCGATCATCCTCGGTTAAAGCCAGGAGAATTTGCCGCCGTAGATATAGACCTTCCTCGGAAAAGAGAAACTGTAAACCCAATTGGGCTGTGGGCAAAAGGTCAAACTTGGTATCAGAACGGGCAATGCTGAGCATATTTTCCAACCGTTGCCATTGGAATTTGCCATTTTTAAACAACACATCAATGAGTTGGCGGCGCAGTTGGGGAGATTCCCCGGTTAATAAACGACGGGCTACGTAAGGATAGGCCACTTCGACAATTTTAAAATTGGGATCCAAACTCAAAGCTAAACCCTCTTGGGTCACCAAGGAACGAATAATCAGAGCAAACTTGGCCGGTACTCGGAAAGGGTAGTCATACATCAACTCAGAAAAATCGTCGGTGATGGTTTTAAAATTAAAGTCTTGGACGCTTTGGCCAATGGCACTGCCAAAAACATTTTCTAGGGCAGGAATAATCGGGGTAATGTCAGTGTTAGGAGCGAGAAAACCGAGGGCAATAAAGTCTTCGGTGAGGGCTAGGTAATCCTTATTAATTAACTGGACAATGGAGCTGGCGATGGTTTCCTTGGTGCCTGGTTCTAGTTGATCCATCATGCCAAAGTCGATGTAGGCCATGCGACCGTCTAAGGTGGCAAATAGGTTACCGGGGTGGGGGTCGGCATGGAAAAAGCCATGTTCTAGGAGTTGCCGGAGCCCGGAAGTAACCCCAATTTTGATGATGTTGCTGGGATCGAGGCCTGCCGCTCGAATTTTATCTATGTCGGTTAATTTAAAGCCCTGAATCCATTCGAGGGTAAGGACTTTTTGATTGCTGTATTGCCAATAAATACACGGCACTTTAACTTCGGCATCACCATGGAAATTTTCGGCAAATTTTTCGGCGTTGCGACCTTCGTTTAAATAATCAATTTCTTCAAACAGCTTAATACCAAACTCATCCACAATCAAAGTTAAGTCGTGGCCAAGGTTGAGGGGTAGAAATCTCCCAAACTTTTCCGCTCCCAAACGCATCAGGTATAGATCTAAGCTAAGCCGAGGGCGCAGGTTCGGCCGTTGCACTTTCACTGCCACTTCTTCACCGCTGAAAAGCATGGCACGGTACACTTGTCCTAAGCTGGCGGCGGCCACGGGATGGGCAGAAATTTCCCGGTAAGCTTCGTCTACTTTCATGCCCAATTGCTCTTCCATGAGTTGAAAGGCAAGGTCATTGTCGAAGGGAGGTAATTGATCCTGCAGTTTGATTAATTCTTCTAAAAAGTCTCGCCGCACCAGATCGGGGCGGGTGGAGAGGGCCTGGCCAACTTTGATGAAAGTCGGACCCAATTTGGTCAGTAATTCCCTTAAATCCTCTGCCCGTCGCCGTTTGTAGTATTCCACTTGCCCAGTCCATTGATCCCAGAGCAAACAGGTGAGGAAAAAACCGAAAGACCAGACTACTTCCAAAGCCCGCCATAACACTTTCCAGGGACGACGACGGTAATAATTGGCGATCGCCTTAACGTCGTAGCGACGAATATTATCGAGTTCCGATTGGGGGGGCAGGGGTTTGGGATTAGGCACGGGATGGGGACGGAGATTTATGGACTTCGAACTAAAATCTTCAATTAGGGGAAACTTAAGAAATGTAAAAACTGCGACATTTTTCTTAATGTTAGCATTGCTTTTCCTGATAGTAGCCTTAGGAAATCGGCACTACCAATTCAAATAATGATAAACCGCCAAGACCTGAAGCATTTGCAGTCCCTAACTCCGGTTCCTGCTCTCTCGATTCTGTTATCCACCCATCGCACTTCCCCGGATAATAAGCAAGACCCCATTGTGGTGAAGAATTTGGTCAGCGAAGCCAAGACAAGGCTGGGGGAAGAGTATTCCCAGCGCGAATTAGAGCCTCTGCTAAAGAATTTAGATAGTTTGGTGGAGACCATTGATTACAGCTATGGTCTTTGTGGTTTGGCTTTGTATGTGAGCCATGATTTCGCCAAATTGTACTACTTGCCTTTTCCGGTTCAGCCTAGGGTGGTGATTGATAAAACCTTTGCTACCAGGGATTTAGTCTATGGTTTGCATCGGCAATTGCAATATTGGGTACTGTTATTAAGCCGAGGATCAAGTCGTTTACTGGCCGGCACCGGGGACATTTTGGAGGAAGTGGAAGATGATTACTTCACCTTCGCCATGACGGGGCCTGGGGGAACAGAAGCTTTACCGGCAGACACTGATTCCAGTTATCGGGACGATCGCCAACGTCGTTTTATTCAGGAAGTGGACCGGGCTTTTAGCAACTATAACGCTGGGGAAAATTTACCTTTAGTGGTGAGCGGGGTGGATCGTTTAGTGTCCTTTTTCCAGGAAGTTTCTTCCCATACAACGGCGATCGCCGGTACGTTACTGGGCAATTTTGACCGGGCCAGCATCAGCGAACTTACTCCCCAAGTTTGGGAAATTATGCAAACGGTTAGGGACGCCAAGCAAAATGAAGCTTTGACTGCGTTGGATGAAGCAGTTAGTGCCCAAAAATTCGTTTCCACTGTGGGGGAAGCTTGGCGTTTAGCCCAGGAAGGTCGGGGTAAATTGCTGGTAGTTGAAAAGGGCTATCACGAGCCCGCCATTCTCTCCGCTAACGGAGGCATTGAATTAGTGGCGAAACCCGGCGGCACGGAAATAATGGACGATGCCGTGGACGAAATCATCGAGGTAGTGCTGGCAAATGGTGGAGAAGTAGCTTTAGTCGAAGATGGTAGTCTAACCCAACATCAACGCATTGCTTTGGTTTTACGCTACTGATGCCATTGATTAAGTTAGGGGGAGGTTGACGGTTTCAGACTGGGAAAAAGTGTGATCATAGGGGACAGTGTTTTTCCCCTTGTTCCTATGTCGGCTCCTCCCTCCTTCACCGCCTTGGCCCAGGCCGTCAACAATCCCGAAATTGGTTTTGATTCCCAAAATCCCCCGCCCCAGGCCGTGTTGGATAGTTGTGTCCACTGCGGCTTTTGTTTGAATACCTGCCCCAGCTACCGGGTCATTGGCAAGGAAACCGATTCTCCCCGGGGCCGCATCTATTTAATGAATGGCATTAACCAGGGGCAAGCCAGTTTAGACGCCACCACCATCCAGCATTTTGACAGTTGTTTAGGTTGTTTAGCCTGTGTCAGTGCCTGTCCTTCTGGGGTGCAGTATGACCAGTTGATCTCCGCCACCAGGCCCCAGGTGGAACGTAACTATGACCGTCCCTTTGGCGATCGCCTTTTGCGGGGGATGATTTTTAATTTGTTTCCCTATCCCTGGCGGTTGCGGTTGTTACTGCCCCTGCTCTGGATTTATCAAAATTGTGGGTTGCAAAAATTAGTGCAAGTAACGGGACTATTGACCAGATTCTTTCCCCGTTTAGCGGCCATGGAAAGCATTTTGCCCCGGGTCACTGCCGCTTCATTACGGGATAATTATCCAACTGAAATTCCCGCTCAGAGGGAAAAGCGCTACCGAGTGGGCGTAATTCTTGGTTGTGTACAAAGATTATTTTTTTCCCCTGTTAATGAAGCCACTGTCCGGGTTCTAACTGCCAATGGTTGTGAAGTAGTGATCCCGAAATCCCAGGGGTGTTGCGCTGCCCTCCCCGCCCACCAAGGCCAAACCGCCCAAGCCCAGGCGATCGCCAGGCAGATGATCGACAGCTTTGCCGACACAGAGGTGGATTACATTATTATTAATGCCGCCGGTTGTGGTCACACGCTGAAGGAATACCACCATATCCTGGCCGACGACCCGGAATATTTAACCAAAGCCCAAGCCTTTGTTAGTAAAGTACGAGACATTAATGAGTTCCTGATGCAGATAGGGTTAAGCCAAACCCTCCACCCCGTCACCGAGGAATTAACCCCTGTGGTTTATCAAGATGCCTGCCATCTGATCCATGGTCAAAAAATTAGTCTCCAACCCCGACAGTTAATTGCCCAAATTCCCCATTTACAATTGCGAGAACCTTTGGATGCGGCCCTCTGTTGTGGCAGTGCCGGGGTCTATAACATGCTCCAACCGGCGATCGCCGAAGAGTTGGGACAGCAAAAAGTCAGCAATCTCTGTCAAACTGGCGCCAAATTAATCATTTCCGCCAACCCTGGTTGCTCATTACAAATCCAAAAACACTTGCAGAAACAAGGCCAAAGCCTCGGGGTCATCCATCCCATTCAATTGCTGGACTTATCTCTGCGGGGAGAAAAGTTAACCAATCTCTGATTTTAGTGACCAGAGCTGGTTGACCGCGGCCTAATCCTGGTTTTTCAGGGTCTAACAATGGCCTGGGCAGGGGAGTTTACCAAAAAATGGAGGGATCGAAATGCCTGAGCGAACCCACTCTTGGGGGCGCGGATAGGCATCGCTACCACCACAGCAAGATAGGGTCAACCGTGGAAACACTGGGACGAAATCTAGTCATAGTAAGTGATCCCCAATTTGTTGTTCCCCAAACGTTCACTTGTGCTGTGAAATTTGCACTAGCAAAACTGTCCATCTCCAACCCCATGCAAAGCAATTAACTAACAGGGCATGGAAACCAAAAAGTCGTTTTTATCGACATTCTTCTAAAAGTTTCCCCCCAAAGCACCAATTCTGTCCCATTGCCGTTAAAGTGAAGACAATTCACCAACCACACGTTTGTAGTCCTAATTAACTTTTATATGTCTGCCTTACCTAAACCGGCTTTTTCTTCCCGCCGTACCACCGTAGCTGCTTCCCAACCTACGCCCCTCATCACCTCTCCCCGGGAATCTTTGCCCACTTCTCTGCAGGTCTTGTTGCGGTTTCAACAGGCTACTTCTTGCCTTACCTTAGGTGTAGTGGCGACGGTTTTAGGAGTTTATGGTTGGACTGTGTACACCCCTACTCTCTGGAGCAAGGAATATCAACAGCTTAAAGCGCTCCAACAAACGGAACGTCAACTGATCACTAACACTGAAGCTATCAAACATCAACTGGCCCGGGAAGCGGATCAACCAAGCTCTGGTTTGGTCAAAGCTAACCCCAACCAGAATATTTTTCTGCCTGCCCAAGCTAGTGCTCCCCCTGCCTCCGCCGATAATGCCACCGTTGCCTCGGCCACCAATTTCAACATCACTACTAGGCCCGTTGCCTACTAAATAATTCGAGCCATGGACTCCTCCCACCCCAAACTAAATTCCTCAACTGCCAATTCATCCCCCTTCAATAAGCATATTTCCCGTCAGGAAAGGCAAAGACAAAAGGCCCAACAACAGGGGGTGCCGGTGGTGCGTTTGCTGTTAGTCTGGGGATTTTTATTGCTAGCCATGGGGGGACTGGGCTATCGTCTTTATCGGCTCCAGGTGGTGGAAGCTAATCAACTGCAACGTATGGCCAAGGCTCAACAGAGCACTAGTATGCAGCCCTATGTGCCCCGTCGCTCCATTGTGGACAGCCAGGGTAATGTTTTAGCCACCGATCACCTTACTTACACCCTATTTGTCCATCCCCGTTACTTTGAAGCCACCAAGGAAATTACCGATCCGACCGACTACATTGCCCGGGAACTGTCGGCGATTTTGGGGGATATTACCCCGGCCCAACTAAAAGAGAAATTCAAAGCCAAGGAATCGGGCATAAAACTGGCCACCGGCCTCAACGAGTCCCAGGCTGTCCGCATTGGTTCCTTGAGAATGGGAGGGGTGGATCTAGAAAAACAATACAGTCGCTACTATCCCCAAGATGAAATGGCCGCCGACATCGTTGGCTATGTGGACGGGGAGCACCAAGGGCAAGCGGGATTAGAACTGAGCCAGAGGGAAATCCTCGAGCGGGATGTGGAAACCTACGCCATTCGTCGCACTGGTAAGGGCATTGTCTTACCGGATTCCTTGCCGGACAACCTGTTGCAATCCAACGATTGGCAAATGCAGTTAACCATTGATATGCGTTTGCAACGGGCTGCCCGCGAATTACTCAAGGCCCAGGTCGCCCAGCAAAAGGCTAAGCGGGGTACTGTTTTGGTGATGGATGCCCAGGACGGTGCCATTCTGGCCATGGTCAATGAGCCCACCTTCAACCCCAACGAATACTACAAAGCCAAGGTGGAGTATTTCAAAAACTGGTCCGTAAGCGATCTGTACGAACCAGGATCAACCTTTAAGCCGGTGATTGTGGCTTTGGCCATGAGTGAAGGGGTGATCAAACCAGAAGATCGGCTCAACGATAGTGGTTCGATACGAGTAGGGCCTTGGACTATTTCCAATGCCAGTAAAAGCGGCGCCGGTTTGATTACTGTTACTCAGGCCATTCGCTATTCCAGTAACGTGGTCATGGTGGCGATCGCCCGTCGCCTTAAACCGGAACGCTACTATGAATTACTGCAGGGGGTAGGGCTAGACAGTCGTACAGGCATTGACTTACCCGGAGAAGCGGCCAGCTATCTCAAACCCAGACAAAGTTTTATGGATGATCCCATTGAACAGGCCACCACTTCCTTTGGCCAGGGTTTGTCCCTTACCCCCATCAAACTACTCCAACTCAACGCCATGTTGGCCAACGGTGGCAAATTAGTTACTCCCCATGTGGTCAAGGGTCTGGTGGATGCTCGCAATCATCTCCACTGGCAACCAGATCACCCCGTTAAACAAGTAGTAAAGCCGGAAGTGGCCCATTCCGTGGTGCAAATGATGGAATCAGTGGTCAGCGGCGATGGAGGCACCGGCAAGGCGGCCCAGATTCCCGGCTATCGGGTGGGGGGAAAAACCGGCACAGCCCAAAAAGCTGGCCCCAGGGGAGGTTATTTAGCCAACGCCAAAATTACTAGCTTTGTGTCGATTTTGCCAGTGGATAATCCCCGCTATGTGGTGGTAGCCATTATCGATGAACCTAAGGGAGCTAACGCGTACGGGGGCACCGTGGCCGCCCCGGTAGTTAAAAATGTCATGGAGGCCCTGATTGCCATCAAGGGCATTCCCCCCTCCCAACCGCAATAATTTAGCTCCGACGGAGTTACCCCAGGGACACCGGGGATCAATGGGGCCGTCTGTTAGCGGACAAAACTGCTAATCAGCCAGAGGATGACAAAGGTGATGGTGGCGGAAATTTGTTCTAAGTTGGTGCCGATCGCCACATTGGCCCCCAACAGCAACTGACCCAAGACGGTGCCCAAAATGATTCCTACCAACAGAGCTCCCAAACTGAGCAGTAGGGCTTTACCAAATTTGCGTTGTTTGCGATTGAGGAAGAAAATATTGCCAAACACTCCCACTACCAACAGCAACGATTGGATTGATCCCCCCGCTCCTTGGGTAAACCAACTGATCAAGATCAAGCCAGCGAAAAAGCCAGCGGGCCAAAGAATATCGTTTTGGGAAGGAGTATCCAGGGAATTGGCCAGCCAACTGGGGGCCGTGGGGGCTGCAAGGGAGGGGAAGCCATTGCCGGCGCTTTCTGCCTGGCGTTCAGGGAAGCGAATTTTTTCCGGCACCTTAATTTTTCCTTCCTGGCGTAGACGCAGTCGTTCCATAATAATGGCGTCGTAGGCGGCCTCCACCTCCTCCAACAACTGGGTGTTCCCCTCATGTTCCCGAAACAGGCGAGTTTTGACGGCTTGGATATCTTCAAAAGTAGCCTCCTCTGATATGCCCAACGTCTGATAGGGAGTTTGTTCACCCATTGTCCTAAACCTCCTCTGGTTGAATTTCCTTGAGTGCTTGATTGGGAGTGCTGACATCCAGTATGCCCAAAGATCTTACCATTGACATCCTCGCCTCCCTAGTTAGAAAAGCCGTTGCCCGTCCCCGATCAATGATGACCATGGTCGGTTTAACTCCACTCCATGATCCATTGTCGCAAAATTGGATTAATTACCTCCGGAGCTTCATCCTGGGGGCAGTGGCCCAACCCCGACAAACTGATGAATTGCTCCACACAGTCGTAGTTTTGTAACGCTCTCCCCAAGGAGATCGGTTCCCAGGGATCGGCCTCCCCCCAGATCAGCACCGTTGGGCAATGGATGCTGGGTAACAAATCCTCCGGCAAAGGCCCCTGGGAATAGCCGGTGAAAGCTAAAAACACCTCCGCCGCCCCTTTATCCTGGGCTGGGCGCAGAAGCATAGCCACCAACTCATCGGTGACAGCATTTTTATCCCCGTAGGCTTGACAGAGGGCCTGACGAACGGTTTTAGCCCGGGCCACCTGTCGGAAGAACAGTTTGCCAATCTGGGGATAGCCCAGCATCGCTTGCAATACCCCCGCCCCCACCCGACGATACCAGGGCAAAGCTGACCGTTTGCGGTCATGGAGTAACCGCAGAGAACAGTTAAGGGCAATTAAACCAGTAACCAATTCTGGATGATCTGTGGCAGTTTGCATGGCCACCACACAGCCGATGGAATTACCAATGAGCACAGCTGGGCCACCAATTACTTCCCGGCAAAAGTCCGCCACCAGGGCCGCCCAGGTTGTGAAAGTGTAACCCAATGTCTGACTAGGGATAGGTTTGGCCGAAGCACCAAATCCCAACAGATCGATGGCGTAGCAACGACAATGTTCCCCCAGAACAGGGATATTTTTGCGCCAATGGCCCCAGGAGGCCCCAAAGCCGTGGATTAACAACACCGCTGGTCCCCGATCGCCCCTGTGTTGATAGGCGATCGCCTGGTCACGCCATTGCCAAAATAGGGGAGGCGTGTGGGGAGACAGGGCTGGGAGGGAAGATTCTAGGGATACCATAGCGAGGCTGAATCAAGGGTGAAGCATTGATTTCTATGGTGACCGAATTTTCCGATAAAAGCATTGTCAACGACCAACAATTGTCCCTACTCAGTGATCGGTGGCGAGAATTTGTTGGAGTTTATCTGCCACCACCGGCAACTGTTCCAGCATGGCAAAATGGCCGCAGTCCTCTATTTCCACCACATTTGTCCCCAACTGGGCAAATAAACTATGGAAGCTGGCTAAATATTTAACATATTGCAATTCCATTACCCGGTCATTTTGTCCTGCCAGAAAATACATCGGCTGGGGGAGTTCTGCCACCAATTTGGGCAGTAAATGCACCGCCGCTTCCGTCGTACTTTCCAGCAAAGACCCCCGGGCGGCCTGCTGGTCCGCTCGCAAAAAATCCAGCAACCTTTGCCTGCCCCACTTTCTAGCCAAGGGTTTTTGCACCATTAGCCGACTGAAGGCCAAATCCAGCAACGGTAATTTTTCCAACCAAAGGGGACGAAAATTTAATAATTTTTCCCCAGCGGAACGAAACTTTTCAAATTCTTCCTTGAGATAAATTCCGCCGCCAGCATTAACACAAATTACCCCCTTAACTCGCTCCGGACACAGGTGAGCTGCCCAGATGGCCACACTTCCCCCTAAGGAGTGGCCCACTAACCAAGCTTGTTCAATATTCAATTTTTCCAGCAGAGTAACCAAATCTCGACCGTAGGCTTCTAGGTCATAGTTTGAAGGGGCATGATCTAGACTCTGGGACTCACCAAACCCCCTCAGGTCATAGCCCACACAGGAATATTGCCCGGATAAAAGTTCCATCAAGGGCAACCAATAGTGGTGACTAAGGAGCCAACCATGGACAAAAATCAAGCTGGGGGCAGGCCCCTCTTGACTAGGGCCAGACTGTTGATAGTGATGAGGAAAACCCAAAAGATCCAGGGTGGGCATAGTTCTCGCGGTTGCTACGGGGAACCTACTTTCACCATTCTGACATTGGGGGGAACGTCTGGCTAGGCAATTTTGACATCAGGGAATTTACTTAATTTCGGCTTTCATTCTTTCCAAGGTGAGATTCATCTGGTCGAACATTTGTTGAGGAGACATACCAAACTGGCCTAGTTGGGTTTTCATTTGCTCGACGGTCATTTTGGCCATAAAGTCATCGGAAAGCTCGAAACGCTTCATAAAGATTTTATACCGTTCCATCAAAGCTTCCATCTGCTCGATGAAAATCACTTTGCCATCCCGATCAAATTTGCCATAGTCCCCCCCCAGTTTGGTCAGGGATTGATAGTCTTCAAACAATTGTTTGGCTTCTTGTTGAATGATATCTGAATCAAAAAAGCTCATAGTTATGGCCTCTAGGGTAAATGGTGCAATCGAGTGCAATGTGATTAAAGTGATTAGATGGATAAATGGGCCATGTTTAGACCAGTTCAACAATCAATAAAAATTTAATAAAATTTAACTCGATCAGCAATAAAATTTAGTTAAAATTTGTAAAAATCTATGTAAAAATCTAAAATAATAAGGGCAAAAAATGAATTAGAAATTGAAGTTTCTTGGGAATTTAAGTGAGTTTCTGAAGGAAGTCATGCTTAACCCACAGGGGAACCAAAGGAGAGCAAAGACCCTCTGTATTTACGGGGGCTCCCGTACCATGGAGTCTTTCCCATTGTAAAAGCTTATTTTTGCTTAGTAAAATACGGTTTCCCGAATTTGACGGCGATCGCCAGGGTTATGGTGGTCAGACTAGCCTTGAAACAACGCCATGGAATAGTGTTTACCCACTTCCATCCCTCCTAGCTAAGGCTAAAATTACTACTGATTTAGAACTTGTTCAGCATTGAAATTATGTCTTTTTTAAGTCCCCTGTTATCTCTGCCAAAACGTCGCTACTGGGCGATCGCCTTGGCGATGACATCGGCGGTGCTGCCCTGGCCCATAGCAGGTCTCCATAAACTTTACTTGGGGCAACCGGTGTGGGCGGGAGTCTATTGGTTACTGTGGAACACTCCCATACCCAGAATTGCCTGCGCCATTGATGCGGTGTGGTATTTTGTCCAGGGGGAAGAGGATTTTAACCGTCAGTTCAACAACATTGAGGGGGACTGGTACCAGAATGGCGATCGCCTGGAGCCATCCCAACAGGTCATTACCATGGCCGAAGCCATGCGAGAGTTAGAACAGTTACGCCTAGAGGGACTGCTAACAGAATACGAGTTTGAACAAAAACGGCGGCAATTGTTAGGTTAAATATCGCAGCAAAATACCTATCTCGTTGAGCCTGCGAAGTCAAAGTTAATCGAAAATCAAATATCTATTGACTGTTGTCTCATCACTACTGTAGCCTTGGTTAAAAAAATTGCTGGAAATACCATGGCCACTCAGAACCTAGACAGAGTCGCTTCTTCCTTGACGTCGAAGGCCCTACCATTCTTCCTGGTATTGGCGGGAATGTTCTCGGGAAGTCTCGCGGTCGAAGCCCAAGGCAAACCCACTATTTCCGTGCCGGAGTTTAAAAATGACACTAATATGAGTTGGTGGTGGTGGAGTGGTAATACTTCTCGGGAACTAGCCGATGCCCTCAGTAATGAACTTACTTCCACCGGTAACTTTCAGGTAGTAGAAAGACAAAATCTTGGTAGTGTTCTGTCCGAACAGGAATTGGCAGAACTAGGATTAACTAGACCAGAAACCTCTGCCCAAAGGGGACAGTTGACGGGGGCCCAGTATATTGTTTTGGGTAGAATTACCGCCTATGAGGAAGGGGTGAGCTCGGAATCTGGAGGTAACAATTTTGGACTTAACCTAGGCCTTTTTAGCATTGGCAACAGTGAGCGGCAGGCTAAACAGGAAGCCTATGTTGCCATAGATTTGCGGGTGGTTGATAGCAGTACAGGGGAAGTGGTTTATGCCAGAACAGTGGAAGGCCGTGCCGCGGATACCGCCGCCAACTCTGCCAATAACGTCAGTATTTTAGGCATTGTTAATACGGGACAGGATAACCAAAGCACCACCAGGGCTCCCGTGGGCAAGGCCTTAAGGGCTGGATTAGTCGAGATTACCGATTACCTCAGTTGTGTAATGGTGGAACAGGATGGTTGCATCCAAGAATATCAAGATAAGGAGAGGCAACGTCGACAAAAAACCAAAGATACTTTGATTTTGGAGTAGTGGTATAGTTACCCGAAATGAAATACAAAATTATGATAGGGGTATTTTCTGAAAAACTTCTATTAAGAACATTTTGGCTGGCTATATGACTTCATTATTAATTGAATTAGCTATACTTGTGCTATGGGGAGAACCATCAAAGAAACGGTAGGAAAGTCCGAAAAAATTTCCTCACCCTTAACAAAAAGACCAGATGGCGAATTCGGGGACTGAGTTGGGGGGGGTTAGGATTTTCGGCTAGGGCTTCCATTAACTCTGCGTATTCCGTTGCCGTTAACGGTTCCCCATCCACCGGCGATCGCCCTTCGAGGATAATTTCTGTGCGTAAAATTTCTTCGGGAATGTCATCCGGGGGAGGTAGGGCCGGAGACTGGGCCAAACTGGGGGCCAGGGGCAAAATAGTGAGGCTGGCAGTCCACAAACCAAACCAAGGAGCCCAATGCCTTGGTTGCCATTGATTCCTCGGTTGTTTACATCGACCTGAAGCCGCCATAACTAGACTGACCCCCTACTTGAAGCGGACTTTACTATGGAGCCAATTGGTGAGCAAGCCAGGGCAATTGGCCACAAACCAGCGAAATAACAATATTTTGGCAATGGGCTTTGGCACTCCGACAATAGATTTGAGCAGGCGATTTAGGGGGGGAAAGGGAAACTTTTTATTGATTATATTGATGACGCCAATGTCGTAGAGGGAATCAAAAATCAATTTAACGGTGGCCTCCTCTCGGATAAACATATCCTGCAACAGTAGCTCCGTATCGTGGAGTTTTTCTTGCTTGAACTTTTCCTCTGCGGCCAATCTAGGGGACAGGGGGGGAGTGGGACGAACAGTGATGGCTTTGCTTTTCGGGGAAGACACGATGGCAAAAAATAACGATGAACCGGGCAGATTACCTAGATTTTAGTCCCCAAAGTCCATTCAACCCCATCGACTCCTGATAAAAATTGACCAGGGAGGTGAATTTGGCTTCCCTTGCTAGTTCTTAAGTTCTAAGCAGCCATGGCGGGCTTTTCCCCATTAGCCAAGGCCGCTTCTGGATTGCTATAAATGGGAAAAACCCGATTTAGTTGGGTCAACTCAAAAATGATTTTCAGTTCCGGGGAAACTCCACTTAAGAGCAATGTTCTCTTTTGACTTTGGAGTTCTTTGTAGGCGTTAACCAGCACCATCAAAATAGCGCTATCGAGGAAATCCACCTGACTAAAGTCAATCACCACCGCCGGACTGGAGGTAGTGACTAACCAACTGGCTAAATCAGCTTGAAAAGCTTGGGTGACGGCGGCACTCAAGGTGCCCTGAGGATAGAAAATATCCCTCGTCACAACCTGGGGGTTAAATGGCATAATCCTGACTCCTCACACAAAAGAAAAAACGGCAACGGCAAAACCGGCCCCAACTCTAGTAATTTAGGCGATCGCCGTCAATTATGTCGATGTGCTGACCATTTTGTGTTTTGGGGGCGACAATTTCCGTATTGTCCGTTACGCCCTGTTCAATTTAATACCGAAAAACTATTTATCCCTGGAAAGCCCCGTCCATGGCCGTGGGCAAAGCCAGCCTAGTTCTAGTAAGATTGGCGTTAACAATTTCTGTGGTTTGAGGAGTTTTTATGGTTAATAAAGGGTTATGGTCTGCGGCAGTGATGGTACTGGGATCCGCTCTGGTGGGGAGTGTTTTGGCCCCAGCCCCGGCGATCGCCGGAAAAAGTTGCAACTATCTCAACACTAATCTATCCATGGCCCAGGGCTACGAAAATCCCAATGGGATCTGGGTGAGTGAAGGTTGGTGGGTGGTGGAACCGGGGGAGTGCGTGGTCTACTCCGACAATGCTTTTACCTACTTCAAAATTAGCGATGGGGTGGCACCGAACCGCAAAGCCATTGCTGAGATGGCGGGCAGTGAGTCCATCAAACTATGCCAAGTTAATGACCGTTTCACCGTATTCCAATCGGACAGTGGTTCTGTGTGCCGCAATGCTGGGGGCAATAATCAAATATTTATTAACCCAGGCGCTAATCCAGAGCTCATTAAGTCCCCTAGTCGCTAGGTCAGTTTTTCCTGGAGGATCTGTTCCAGCCTGTGCTTGAGTTCTTCGATGGTCAGCCCCAATTCAGCAAAACAGCCAGCGGGATCAGGGGTGGGCTGGAAAAAGAGCAGTTTGAACTGGGTGGGGCCAATGACAAAAATGGCCACTTCCGTTACCGGATCATAGCCGTGCAAAATACCCACCATTTCCTGGATGCGCCCGTTTACCTGGTCATTTAGTTTGGCGATCGCCTGGGGGGCACAGCTAATGAAATGGGCTTGGGGATGGAGGTCTAACCCCAAATACTGTTCTTTAGCCGGCCATTGCTGGTAAAAGGCCCAGGCTAGGGCCGCTAGGGCGGTCTGTTCTTCTTTGGTGAATTGGTCTAGTCGGTAACGCCAGGGATGTTGGCCATCGTCGGGGAGCACGGGGTCGGGGGAAAACATTCGACTGCAGTCGTGGGTGAACTTACTTCAAATACTGTACGATACCAGCGGCGATCGCCTCGGCCATTTGCTGTTGAAAGCGGGGATTACTGAGGTTGCGACTGTCTTGACTACCCGTGACAAAACCCACCTCCACTAAAGTGGAAGGCATGGAAGTACGGCGCAAAACATAAAATCTAGCTTGCTTTACCCGGCGATCACGCACATTAAGCCGCTGTAAAATACTGCGATGGATGGTTTGAGCCAAGGAACGCCCCGTTTGGAAATAATAGGTTTCCACCCCGTTAACTTCCGGTCGTCCCAAACCGATGGAGTTGGCATGGATGCTCACAAAGATATCCGCCCGGGCTGCCGCCGCCCTTTGCACCCGACCCTGCAGGGAAATAAACACATCACTGTTGCGAGTCATTACCACCCCAATGCCTTGTTGTTCTAACTCCCTGGCTACCCCCCTAGTAATGGCCAACACCACATCCTTTTCCCGCATGCCCCGTTGCCCGATCGCCCCTGGGTCCCTACCGCCATGCCCTGCATCCAAAACCACCGTAAAGCGTCGCAGGGGTCTGGGGGCTGGGGCCGGCACATTAACCGCCACCGTTTCCTGGGGCAAGCTATATTCCGCAGGCTGGAGAATGGTGGGTAGGCGGGCATACCATCGATTGGGCGCTAACCCCCGCACCTGCACTTCCCAGGGCTTGACAGTAAAAGGTTCCGTCAATTCCAAGACAATGCGAGTTGAATTATTATTCCACCGACCAACCCTCGCCTCTTTAACGTACTGGGTCAGGGGTTTATAAATGGTGGGACCCCGGTGTTCAATGCCCGGTAAATCCACTACCACTCTGGTGGGATTTCGCAGTACGTTTACCTGTGGTCTGACATCTTGATCCGTAATGATGTCGAGGCGACTATCCCGCAGGTCAAATTTCCAATATTCCAAAGAGCCAGCCCAGACCGGTGGGGCCAGGGTCGGTAAGCTCAGCAGGCTGGCACAAATTAGGCCCAGACTTTTTCGCAGGGAACAGGAAAAATAGTTCATGAATATGTTATTTTTCTGATTGGTGCTGGCTCACTAAAAAACCAGTGGTGAAAAGCCTCAAGCAATACTTTTTTGGATGGCCCAACGGGCTAACTCGGTGCGATTATGTAGTCCTGTCTTGTTTAACATATTCGAGACATGACTTTCGACGGTGCGCTGACTGACTTTTAAGTGGTCGGCAATTTCTCGATTGGCCAATCCCTGGGCCACCAATTGAATTACCTTAGTTTCCGTGGGGGTGAGTTCCACATCCCTCGCTACCTGCACCCGGGAGTTTTCCTCCAGGGGATGGTTATTGTGTTGCAATAGGCGATCGGCTTGACGAAGACAAGATTGTACTTGGGCGGCCAGTTCTTCCGGTTCAAAGGGTTTGGCCATATAAATATCCGCCCCCAAATTGAGTCCCTTCACCCGATTGTGGCTTTGGCCCTTGGCAGAAAGAAACATCACCGGAATCCAACTAATACTGGGATTTTGGCGCACCTGCTCGATGAATGCGTAGCCATCCATTTCCGGCATCATAATGTCACAAATAATCATATCGGGCACCATGTTTGCCAACGCAGCCAGGGCTTCACGACCGTTACCGGCGGTGGTGACTTGGTAACCCTGATATTCCAAATAATCCTTGACCAAAAGGAGTAAGTTGGGATCGTCGTCCACCAACAATAGATGGTAATTTTCCTTGGATTGGCTCATGGCGATTAATTCTTGCAGGTTAACCAGGGTGACCTTGGCGATCGGGGGCAAAACTAGGGCTTATCTAAGAATTTTTCCGATTAGCATCATCCCTAAATAATCCTAACCGACTAACCGTACCGTCAAAATAGTTTTGCCAGATATGGGCTTTCTCTGGTTTCTACGGCTATCGCCAACATTGGTCAAGTGAAAGCAAAATTAAACACAATCCCTAGAATAGTTTTGATTGCCCAAGTCTGGAAAGTCTAGATATGGCTGAGGGAGACTCAATCGCACCAAAGTTGATAAAAAACCCCCAGCAATGAAGTGGGGGCTAAATATCTGGAAGTTTTGGTGTGAGTGTTGGTTTTACCCCAACAAAGTTTCTAGAACTTGAAGGTGGTGCGGAGTACCCCAACCCAGATAGCACTGTTATTGCTGTTGGCTTCCGGGTTAAGAATTACGTAAGCACCAGGGGTAATCTGGATGTTTTTGTTCACGGGGAACTGGTACTGAGCCTCAATGATGTAGGGAGAGTTGCGGTCATTGCTGATCCGATCGCCATTCAGACTGGCAACATAGGGAGCATAGGGCATCAAACCACCACTCAAGGACAATACCGCTCCCTCTTTGAACACATCAATGACGGACAAAGCCGCATTCCAGGTCCATAGGTCAGCCCCCAAACCATTACGATTTTGGGGATTACTGCCGGTGTTGAAGCCCTGGGCAGTGGCATTGGCATAACCAAACCAACCGGAGAGATTAAACTTCTCGGTAATTTGCCAAGACGTTTGGATGTTGTAGGTATCCATGGTCGTGGCCGCTTGGTAGAAGGGGTTACTGGCGATGCGGCTACCAGTGCTACCGGTCAAGTTAACATCCCCTTGGCTGAAGTACTTATGCAGATAGGAAATACCAAAGCTGAAGTCTTTAGTCGGCTTAATGTTGAACTGAGCACCTGTGCTGTAGCTACCATTAAAGAGGCCGTTTCCACTTACGAAAGTATTGCCTCCACTGGTAAATACGTCGTTAGAAGGATCGTTCGCCTGGCTGTCACTAGCCAAATAGGTGGCGGCCAAGGAAAACATATCGTTGAACTTGTAACGAACGGCGGCACCTGTGCCTTCAGGACCACGATTCACGAAGGGACTGTAACGGCTAAAGCGACTAAGGGCACCGTTGTCGCCACTAGCCAGGTAAGGATTATAGGTTTCAAATACATCATCCAATGCAAGTCCCTTAGCCCCAACCCAGGTGGTCAAGTTACCCATCGGGAAACGGTAGAACAACTTATTAACGTCAACGTTGTTATCAGGGCTAGAACCATCAAAGGCAAGGCGAGCCATGTTGGTGCCGGTGGGGCCAGACAAGTTGGGTACACTGCCAGCCTGCAAACGAGTACGTAGTAAGTCTTTACCGGTAAAGCTAGTATCAAAGTTTAAACGAACCCGACTGGAGAGTGTAGCATTCTCCTCTACCGGAGCTGGAGCAGCCGCGCCGAAGTTATCAATGTTGTCCTGTTGCCGCCAATCCACCGCCTTATCACCGCCCCACTGGTCAACCAGGGCAAAAACAGCAATCCCGTTCAGTTTGGTGGTGGTGGAGAATTGATGGTCTTCCAGGAAAGAAGTGCGGACTTCTAGATTATCAATGCGAGCTCCTAGAGCTGCCAATTCTGCTTCAAACTCTTGCATTAAACGTTTGAGCTTATCAATATCTTCCCGCAAAACCGCTACGTTCTCCTGAATTAAACGCTCCATCACGTTCATACAGGCGTTTAAACCGGCGGCAAATTCCCAACGGGACAAGGCCCGATCGCCGCGAAAAGTCCGGTCAGGGTAACCAACAATACAACCGTAGCGCTCAACTAAACTTTTTAGTGCCTCATAAGCCCAGGCAGTAGGCTGCACGTCCCGTAACTCAGACACACTGGTCACCTGGGACATATCAGTGATATCTGGGGTGGTCGCATTGAAGGTGCCGGCATTCTGACGACGACGCATCAGTTCTAGACTGTCACCCCGGTAGTTAATTTGGGGAAAATCTGCGGGGGTGGCTAACTGAGCTACGGGTTCCGCCATCGCGCCAGGGGCCACTGCCAAAGAACTACCCAGAGCCAACGGAAATAACTTCAGTAAATTACTGGTCAACTTATTCATAACAAGGGGATCCTCACACCGATTACATTAATCAAGCCAGGCACAACCGACATATTGAATAGCAGTTGAAACTTGGTTTATTGACCTGATTCTTGATCAGCGAAGACCAAGAAATTCCTCGATAGGGATTCTAGCATCTATTTTGAACAATTCCAAGGGCACCGGCTGAAAGTTATGCAAAAAACGTATAACCTCCATAGAGAGAGCCTTTGGCTGCTCAATCTACCTGATTTGGGCCCATTGCCTTACGTAGACTTCTGCCCCAAGTTGGGCGATGCCATATCTGCCATAGCATTATTAATAAAATATTTTTATAAGTGCTCCAGCTCATTAAACTTGGCTTAATGGAGCCTTAACCTCTACTTAACTTTTAGTCGTTAACCAAAAAGTATTTGTTAGCAAACTATATTTTCTTTTCGGAAAAAGTTACCCAATTGATTGATTAAGATTTATAGATCAAGGGTTTTGCTAACTGACTGGACGCTAGGGAGAAGCTTAATCCTATCATCTGAGATAACAATAATCATTTCCATTGCCAGACAATCAAATAAACTAACTTAGGCTGAAAGGCAACTAAAACTAAAACACCGTCGTATTGGTGCGGGCACTCCGTACAGTAGAAGGCAAAACCCCCACTAAAGTTGCCACGGCGGAATCTGGCAAAAGCGCCACTGTGGCATCATCAAACCAATTTTCTAACTGATTTAAAATCACCTGGGCCCTTTCCATGGCAATGGGATTATCAACAATTTGTTTGATTAACACTGTCCACTGTCGACGAATTAAATAAGCTTTAATTTGTTCTGCGGAGGACGGGGGCGTTAACCAATCAAGATTACCCACCGCATAACAAAGGGTCACATCCTGGTCTAAATCTCCCCCCACAAACGCGCCTGGCCCGGCAAATTCGGCGTGATAGGGCTTAACTAAAATCACCCCATTGCGGCGGCGGGGGTTGATCACTAGGGATTGTTTATTTTGGAGATGCTCCAATAGGGCTTCGGCGCAGGTCATTAGGGGCTTTGGTGGGCTGGGGTGGAACAAAGAATTTCCGTGGTCAGGATCTTCTCCCATAGTAACCGTCGGGGTTTTTGCCATAGCCACGCCCGCCAACTCCATTCCGCTTCTTGATAAATAAATCCTAGGGCTTGGTAGAGGTTTTGGGCCCCCAGATTATTTTCCATCACATGGAGGCTAAGGCGACGGCACTGCCACTGATCGGCAATGGCTTCACATTTTTGGATTAATTGCTTGGCGATCCCCAGGCGGCGATGTTGAGGGCTCACGGCCAAGTTTGAAATGTAGGCAGTGGTCTTGGGGCGAGTGAACCAGTGTTTGAGGGAAACTTCAGCGGTGCCAAGAATTTCTCCATCGTCTGAATTAACAGCAATGAGACAATGGTAGGCGTTGTCGCCATGGCGCATACGTAGCCGTAGGTCTTCTGTGATACCTAAGCGCAAAAAGGGATAGCTCCACATCAGCCAGTTTTGGGGAGGGTGGAAACTTTTGAGCAAAAGGTTGGCCAGGGGCGGAATATCTTCCACGGTGGCCACACGAATTGCAATGGAGAGGAGAGGAGGAGGGGCGGACTTAACCATTCAGGCAAGGCAAGGGAATAATACCGTTCCGGGAATTATACAAAAATTTTTTACCCTGGGGAGATTGTCTCCTACGGCCCAGGATGCCGGCAGTAAAATGTTGGAAAGGAGAACAAGATTTTCCCCCACTGTCTCCATAACCTTGTCCGTAGTTTGTCCCAGATCTCCAGATGTTTTTATGACTCGACTGCCAACTATATTCATCTGCCAACTATATTCATCTCCCATGGGGCACCAAGTTTGATTCTAGAAAAAGATCAGACCACAGAGTTTTTTGCTGAATTGGGCAGGAAAATTTCCCAACCTGAGGGTATTATCTGTATCTCCGCCCACTGGGAAAGTCCGGAGCCTTTGGTGGCCTTTAATCCCCAATGTCAGACAATTCATGATTTCTTGGGGTTTCCTGAAGCTCTTTATCAGCTTCAATATTCTGCCACTGGCTCTGAGGTTTTTGCTAATCAGGCGATCGCCGCTTTAAAATTTGCTGGCTTTGCGGCCAAATTACATCCCCTTCGAGGTTTTGATCATGGAGTTTGGGTTCCCCTAAAGTTAATGTATCCAGAAGCTAATATTCCGGTGATTCAGTTATCGCTTCAACCCAATCAAAATGCAGAGTATCACTGGAAAATGGGCCAGGCTCTGCAAGATTTAAGACAAAAAGGTATTCTCATCCTGGCCAGTGGTAGTGCCACCCACGATTTACAGGGATTTCGCCATTACCCCAAGGATGCAGACCCCTTGGATTATGCTCTCAGTTTTGACCAATGGTTAGTGGATGCCATTGAAAACGGCAATCACCAAGCTCTGCTTAATTACAAACAAACTGCTCCGGAAGCCCAACGCAATCACCCCACTGCGGAACATCTGTTGCCCCTATTTGTAGCGATGGGAGCCGCTACCCAATCCCCGGGGAAAAGAATTCACCACGGATTTACCTATGGCACATTATCCATGGCAGCTTTTCAGTGGGAATGAGAAAGGATAAGAATCAACCAATCCAAACGGTTTTAGCATTGACAAATTCTAGAATGCCCATGCGTCCTAGTTCCCGCCCAAAGCCGGATCGTTTAATGCCCCCAAAGGGAATGCGGGGATCGGATTTGGTCATGCCATTGATGAATACGGCCCCGGCTTCTATGCCCCGGATTAGTTTTTGTTGATTTTCCCGGTTACTTGTCCACGCACTGGCCCCCAAACCAAAGGGAATGTCATTGGCTAGGGCGATCGCCTCCTCTAAATTATTGACGGTAAATCCCAGGGCAACGGGGCCAAAAAATTCCTGGCGATAGGTGGGGGCAGTGGGGGGCACATCAGTGAGCAGGGTGGGGGGGTAGTAGTTGCCCGGTTGGTCTAAGGCTTTGCCACCACAACGACACTGGGCCCCAGCGGCAATAGTTTGCTCCACTTGGTCAACAATATCGGCCAAAATATCGGGGGTGGCCAGGGGGCCAATGTTCGTATCCGGTTCACTGGGATCCCCTACTTTAAGGGCTTGGAATTCTTTGGTTAAACGTTGGAAAAATTCCTCGGCAATGCTGGCTTGGACAATAAATCTTTTGGCAGCAATGCAGGATTGGCCGTTGTTTTGCATCCGGGCCGGCACCGCTGTTTGGATGGCTTGGTCTAAGTCCGCATCTTCCAAAACGATGAAGGGGTCAGAACCGCCCAATTCCAACACGGTTTTTTTAATTTGTTGGGCGGCGGCGCTGGCGAAACTAGCCCCAGCGGGTTCACTGCCCGTCAAGGTTCCTGCTTGGATACGGTCGTCGGTCATTAAGTCGCTGGCCGCTTTGCCCCCAATCAATAGGGTTTGAAAAGCGCCCTCGGGAAACCCGGCTGTGTGGAAAATTTCGGCGATCGCCAGGGCACATTGGGGTACGTTGGAAGCATGCTTGAGCAGGCCCACATTACCCGCCATCAAGGCCGGGGCCGCAAAACGAAACACCTGCCAAAAAGGAAAATTCCAGGGCATCACCGCCAAAATCACCCCCAGGGGTTGGTAGGCAATAAAACTCTGGCTGGCATCGGTGGCCACCATTTCATCGGCCAGAAATTCCTCGGCCTGATCGGCATAAAAACGACAAACCAGCGCACATTTATTAACTTCGGCGATCGCCTGTTGGATCGGTTTACCCATTTCCAGGGTCATGAGGTGGGCCCATTCCTCCCGCCGTTGTTCCAGAATATCCGCTGCCCGTCGCAACCATTGTCCCCGTTGAGTAAACGGTAAAGCTCGAAAACTTCGGAATGTTTCCTGGGCCAAATCCAGTTTGGCATCCACCGCCGCCGCACTGTGGGGGGTGAAAGTTTGCACTGTTTGGCCATTGGCCGGATTGATAGTGGCGATCGCCATGGGTTAATCCCTCCCGCAGTTTAAGTTCCCTCAAAAGCCATGGGCTTTACTTACCAGTCTAGGTTGCCCCCAGTGGATCCCGCTAGCTTGGGTTGGTGAGAGGATCTCCGTTGTCTTCCTCCGGTGGAGGAGGGGGATTGGAGCCATCTTCCCCTTTCTCCCCCTTCAAAAAGCGAGCTTCAGCTTCTTTGACAATGGTGTAAAGCACCGGCACCAAGAACAAACTAAGAACGGTGGAAATTAGATAACCACCAAAAATAGCTGTCCCCAAAGACCAACGGCTCATGGCCCCCGCCCCGGAAGCAATCACCAAGGGCCAGAAGCCCACCAAACCGGAAATAGCCGTCATTAAAATTGGCCGCATCCTTTCTTTGGCCGCAAAGGCCGCCGCTTGGGGAATCTTCATGCCCAAATCCATGGCCTGGTTACCAAACTCCACAATCAAAATGGCGTTTTTACTAGCTAGACCGATCAACATCACCAACGCCACCTGGGCATAGACGTTATTGTTCACCGCTGGCCAAACCATATTGGTGGCCACCATGAAATTGGCCCGCAAAAGAATCGCCCCCATAGCGCCCAAAATTGCTAGGGGCACAGTCATCATAATGATGGCCGGGTCCACATAGCTTTCATATTGGGCAGACAGCACTAAGAAAACCATGATGAAAGCCAAACCAAAAATGATCGGTGCCGCCCCGGCGGATTGCAATTCTTCATAGCCAGTACCATACCAGGCATAGCCAATGGATTCAGGGAATAATTCCTTCGACAGCCTCTCCATTGCCTCCATGGCTTGACCAGTACTATAACCAGCGGCGGGGGATGCTTGGACGTCCACAGCGGGGTAAATATTAAAGTGGGTCAAAATCGGTGGGTGGGTAGTTTGTTTCACCTCCACCAGATTGCTTAACTGCACTAAAGCCCCCGTGCGGGAACGGACATAGAGTCGGCCAATATCCCGGGGATTGGAACGAAATTCTCCGTCGGCCATGGCATAAACCTGATAGAGTCGTCCTTCTAAAACAAACTGGTTGATATAGTTGGAGCCCATATAGGTGCCAATGGTGCTGAATACTTCAGAAATATCAACATTTTGGGCATTGGCCTTTTCTCGGTCCACACTAATTTCCAACAGGGGAGCATTAAACGTGAACTGGGTAAAAACGGTGCGGGGGTCTAGGGCTGGCTCCTGCCGTAATTTCCCCATAAATTCTTGGACGTAATTTAAAAAACTATCCAGGGGAATACCACCACGATTTTGTACGTAAAAATCCAGTCCCCCAGTACTACTCAGTCCATCCACTGGGGGAGCATTGACGGCAAAAACCTGGGCATCGGGAATTTTTTGAGCCAACTCTCGGTTAATTTGCGCCAACAGACCGAACACTGACCCTTTTTGTCCGGGGCGTTCGTCCCAGTTTTTCAGCTTGACGAAAAAGAGGGATTTGCTGCTGTCATTACCCAAAAAGCTGAATCCCCCCATGCCCAAGACGTGCTCCACTTCCTCCCGGGCGGCGACGATTTCTGTGGCTTGGGAAATAATGTCTTTGGTGTATTCAATGGAAACCCCGGCGGGGGAGTTGCCCAGCATGAAGAAATAGCCCTGGTCTTCCTCTGGAATAAAACCAGTGGGAGTCATGTTATAGACAAAGGCAGTGAGGGCAATGCTGGCAATGTAGACGGGGATAGCCAGCAATCTCACCTTCAGTAGCATGGTAATAATATTGCCGTACCGTTCCTTGATCCAATCAAAACTACGGTTAAACAATCCAAAAAACCAAGCTAACGGCCCATGGGTCTGCTGGGTACGGCGCATTAGAATGGCCGACATACTGGGGGAGAAGCTAATGGCATTAAAGGTGGAAACGGCCACCGCTGAAGCCATAATTACCGCAAATTGCTTGTAAACAATGCCGGTGGTGCCAGGGAAAAAGGTAACTGGAATAAACACCGCCATCAACACCAAAGAAGTGGAAATTACCGCCCCTGTCAGCTCCCCCATGGCGTCCAGGGCTGCTTGAAACGGTTTCATGCCCTGGTCTAATTTAACCTCGATTGCCTCCACCACTAGAATGCCATCGTCCACCACCAGACCGGTGGCCAGGATGACTCCAAACAGGGTTAATTGATTCAAGCTAAAACCAAAGGCAAGGGCAAAAGCCATGGCCCCAATGAGGGAGACTGGAATGGCCAGGGCTGGAATGAGGGTGGTGCGCCAATTCTGCAAAAAGATAAAGATTACTAGAATTACCAGTAAAATCGCCTCCACCAGGGTCATCACTGCCTCTTCTAGGGACGCAGTTACAAACAAAGTATTATCCAGCGCCACTTCTGCGTTTAGCCCCGGCGGAAACATGGGTTTCAACTCGGCCATTTTTTCCTTGACCATGTTGGCCGTGTCCAAAGCATTGGTGCCAGGCAACTGATAGATCACAAATGCCACAGCCGGCGCATTGTTAAAAAGGGCCGTTTGAATATAGTTTTGGGTGCCAATGGCGGCCCGCCCCACATCCTTAATACGGATTAGACTACCGTCTTCCCCTACTTTGACAACAATTTGTTCGGCTTCCTCCGGGGTGGTAAAACGACTCAGGGCCCGGGCGTTAATTTGGAAACGCTGTTGATCGGTTACCGGCGGCAGGTTAACTCCCCCTACCCCCACTTGGACGTTCTGAGTGCGGATGGCATCGAGCACATCGGAGGCGCTTAAATCCCTGGCGGCGAGGGCATCGGGGTCTAACCAAAACCTCATGGCGTATTGGGATGCCCCAATGATGGCGGCGGAACCTACCCCATCAATCCTTTTAATTTCATCCAGTAGAATCCGGTCAACGAAGTTACTGACAAAAACGTCGTCATAGATGGGTTTGCCCTGGTCATTGTTTTCTGAATAAACCCCATAGGCGATGGTAACGGAGGGGGACTGGGTCTGGGTGGTTACCCCTTGGCGGTTAACGGCTTCCGGCAAGCTGGAGGAGGCGATCGCCACGTTATTTTGCACCAATACCTGGGCAATGTTGCGGTCCATTTCCACCGGAAAATAGACGTTGATGGTGCTAGTGCCGGTGTTATCGGTGTAGGAGTTCATGTAAATCATTTGCTCCGTACCGTTAATCTGCCGCTCTAGCACGGTGGTGACGTTATCCACCGCCGTTTGGGCATCGGAACCCACATAGTTGGTGGTCACCTGCACCTGTTTGGGGGCCATGTCTGGTAATTTGGCCAGAGGCAGTAGGGGTAAGGCGATCGCCCCGAGCAGGATGATAACGATGGTACACACCGTAGTCAGCACGGGGTTTTTAATGAAAACGTTGGAGATACTCAGCAACATAAACCTGGGGGACGACGGAAGGGCAAACCGGACTCACGGAATCCATTGACGGCAAAAGGGGGAAAAAGCTTCCCCCACCCATGGCGATCGCCGGAGATGGGCACGTCCAGAGCGCAAAGATCCCACCCATCTTAAAGGTTTTTCTGGAGAATGTAGCCAATCCCCAGAGTTTCTTTAAATTTGCCCGGCCCTAGACCCGCCGGCCGGGGAAATCCAGAGCCATTTCTTACCCTGATCAGCGCCCCTATTGGATGTTAATCCGGAACTGGAGGTCATTGAAGTCCATATCTCCCCCCAGAAGCCATCCTCAAATTGGAAGGTATCCCCCCAAACCCGAATGTGATCTGCCTGATCAGGGTTAGCCCCCAGATAGGAGAAGTAGTTAAAGACACTGCCATCGGACTGACTAACGGTGAGGTAAGGGGCAAACAAGCTCCCCCCGGCCAGTTGCAATACCTGGGAGCTGGTCCCAGCATTAACGGTAAATTGGGCGGCGGTATTTTGCAGCGCCACGCTTTGATAGTTACCATGGCCAGGATTTAGGATTTGACCTGTCAGCGGATCCGTAATGGCACCAAACTGATTTTCCACTCGGTAAAAACCAACGGAGAGCCCAAAGGAAGCATCACTGGTAATTTCGTTTATACCAAGATTTACTGGGCCATCGAGGGAGCGGAGATCCAACAATTCCGGGTTAACGGCAGTTTGAATCAATTTCACGATGATGTCATCAAAAGAAAAGTCTCCGCCGCCGAGGGTATCTTCTATCGCAAAAGTGTTGTCTGCAATTAACCGGAAATGGTCAATTTTGTCCGGGTTAGCTTCTACATAATTAAAGAAGGCCACAGGGCCAACGGCGATCGCCTGGTTGGCAGGGTTAACCGTCAGGAATTGATTTTCGGTGCCATTGGAAATTAGGAACGGAGCAATGATTTGCCCTGGGCTAAGTTCCCCTCCAATGGGTTGGCCGTTGGAGCCGAGGGAAAGACGTTGCCGCACCGCCACTTCGGCATAGTTGGCATCGCCGGGGTTGACCAGTTGGCCGCTGGTATAATCCAGCACAGTGCCCCCCGCATTCTCAACTAGGTAGAAACCAACGGTATTGTCATAGAAAGAATTAGTGGTAATCTGAATCCCAATTTGGGCGTTTTGATTGCTCGTATTAGCAAAGATTTCCTGTTGAGCTTGCCCCTGGTAGAACGTCCCCAAGGGGGCTGGTTGACTTGTCATTGCCACCCGGAAGACAAAGTCATTAAAGTCTCCGTCCCCTCCCTGGGCAATATCCTCCCAAGCAACTACCATTCCCTCGTCATCACCATTCGAAATTTGCTGGATTTGATTACCATTGGCGATCGCCTGGCTGAAGAAAATCGGAGTAGATATGCCCCCGGAGGCTTGCTCCCTGAGTACCATATCCAGGGAATTATTTTGGATTAACAAAAAGCCAAAACTATCACCACCTTGGAATTGATCCATAGTCCGAGTTAGGGACTCACCGAAAAGCTGGGTCTGGCCACTGATGCCAGTAAATATCACCTGGCTATTGCTTAAGGCTGCTTCCAGGTAGCCTGCCTGTCCTGGGGCAATGCCATTGATAGTTCCCTGGGTATCATCCACCCTGAAAATTGCCACCTCATTTTTGAAATCTCCGTCTACTTCCACTATGGTGAATTTGAGATGTTCCTGATTATCAATGGCAACGGTAGCCGTCCGATTATCCCCATTAACATCGGTAATCGTGTAGGTAAACTGATCGACTAGCCCATTGGCAGTGAAAACTCCCGTGTTAGTGGTGAGACCAATGGCTTGGGGAACGAAATCTCCCTGGGGCAAAATATTAATGCCAAATCGCAGATCATTGAAATCCCGATCGCCAAAGGTCGTGTCTTCAAAGCTATAGACGTTATTAGCAAAACGAACATAGTCCACTTGACCTGGATTGGCGTCAATGAGGGCGAAGAAGTGATTCACTTGCCCGTTACCCTGGTCAGACGTTAGGAACGGAGCATAGATGCCGCCTCCGGGTAGTTCAATGGACTGAACAGGATTATTGACACTGATTTGTAACCCAGCAATCGCACTGGCTAACGCGATATTCCTGTATTCCGGATCCGCTGGGGTTAAAAGTCGTCCAGATGTCGGGTCAATGATGGTGCCAAAATGATCCAGCACTTGATAGAACCCAACGGAGTTGTTGTAACTGGCACGGCTGGTGATATTACTGAGATCTACGCGGACGAGACCAGTGGCTGGGCGTAAATCCAATAGCTCTTCATGGATGTGATAGGTCAAAAAATCATCACTGAAGTTGTTGGGGGTGTCGTTATCCCGCAGCACCGCCGTGCCTTTAAAGGGTTGGGTCAGGCTGGCGATCTGAATGCCCAAGCCCTGATCGTTGGCTAAGACATCGACATTGACGGAGCCAAAGCCCAGATCGCCAATGACTACGGTACCTCGATCATCGTTGATAGAAATTAGAGAACTAGTCTTAATTTCAAATTGGCCTACATCGTTGGTATTGCCTGCATTATCTGTTGCTGTGATGGTGTAGGTTCCATCCCCAGTGTTGGCAGGGTTCCCTGTGACAACTCCATTGAAGAAGTCTCCAAGCGGATCGCTATCCGGGTCAGATGGGTCAGCGTCAATTAATTTAATTGTGTAGGTGGAAGGGTCACCAGGGTTAGCACCGGGGGTTTCCACCACTTTATAAGCACCGGGGTCAACGGGGTTACCGTCAGGCCCAAGCAACCCAATCTCTAATCCTGGCTCACCAGTGAAAGTCAGTTCGGGGTTACCATTACTGCTCAACAAGTCATCAGCACCGGTATCGGTTGAGTCACTGATGTCTAGGGGGCTGAAAGGAGAATTGCCATTGTTGGGAGTACCGGGAGAAGTCGTATCAATCTCAAATTGACCTACATCGTTGGTATTGCCTGCATTATCCGTTGCTGTAATGATGTAAATGCCATCGCCGGTATTGGCTCCATTACCTGTGACAACTCCATTGAAGAAGTCTCCAAACGGATCGCTATCCGGGTCAGATGGGTCAGCGTCAATTAATTTAATTGTGTAGGTGGAAGGTTCACCAGGGTTAGCACCGGGGGTTTCTACCACTTCATAAGCACCGGGGTCAACGGGGTTACCGTCAGGCCCAAGCAAACCAATCTCTAATCCTGGCTCACCAGTGAAAGTTAGTTCGGGGTTGCCATCACTGCTCAACAAGTCATCGGCGCCGGTATCGGTTGCGTCACTGATGTCTAGGGGGCTGAAAGGAGAATTGCCATTGTTGGGAGTACCGGGAGAAGTCGTATCAATCTCAAATTGACCTACATCGTTGGTATTGCCTGCATTATCCGTTGCTGTAATGATGTAAATGCCATCGCCGGTATTGGCTCCATTACCTGTGACAACTCCATTGAAGAAGTCTCCAAACGGATCGCTATCCGGGTCAGATGGGTCAGCGTCAATTAATTTAATTGTGTAGGTGGAAGGGTCACCAGGGTTAGCACCGGGGGTTTCTACCACTTCATAAGCACCGGGGTCAACGGGGTTACCGTCAGGCCCAAGCAAACCAATCTCTAATCCTGGCTCACCAGTGAAAGTTAGTTCGGGGTTGCCATCACTGCTCAACAAGTCATCGGCGCCGGTATCGGTTGCGTCACTGATGTCTAGGGGGCTGAAAGGAGAATTGCCATTGTTGGGAGTACCGGGAGAAGTCGTATCAATCTCAAATTGACCTACATCGTTGGTATTGCCTGCATTATCCGTTGCTGTAATGATGTAAATGCCATCGCCGGTATTGGCTCCATTACCTGTGACAACTCCATTGAAGAAGTCTCCAAACGGATCGCTATCTGGGTCAGATGGGTCAGCGTCAATTAATTTGATTGTGTAGGTGGAAGGTTCACCGGGGTTGGCACCGGGGGTTTCCACTACTTCGTAGGCATCGGCGTCAACCGGGTTGCCGTCAGGTCCAAGCAATCCAATCTCTAATCCTGGCTCACCAGTAAAAGTTAGTTCGGGGTTGCCATCACTGCTCAACAAGTCATCGGCGCCGGTATCGGTTGCGTCACTGATGTCCAGGGGGCCAACATTAGGCGCTGTGGTGTTTAATACGGCACTATCGCTGCCATCAGGACCTTGGTTCCCAGCATTATCCGTTATGAATGCACTCACTGTTAAACTGGCACCTGGGTTGGGTACTGCTACCTGGGTGGTTACCACTCCGGCATTGATTTGGGCGGTGGTGAGGACAATGGCCTGGGGAGTGTTGCCATCGCTAATGGTCAGGGTGTCTCCAGCAACCAACCCAGTGGGCAAGGCGATCGATACATCCACTAAGCCATTCAATTCCCCCGCACTGATAGTTCCATCGTTATTGGCATCTTCCGTGATCGTGACCACCGGGACTCCAAGATCGGGCGGTGGGGGCGGCACGATGGTATCTAATACGGCACTATCACTGCCACTGGTACTTTGGTTACCCGCACTATCTGTGACAAAAGCGGTGACGGTCAGGGTGGTACTTGGGGCAGGTACTGCTACCTGGGTGGTTACCACTCCGGCATTGATTTGGGCGGTGGTGAGGACAATGGCCTGGGGAGTGTTGCCATCGCTAATGGTCAGGGTGTCTCCAGCAACCAACCCAGTGGGCAAGGCGATCAATACATCCACTAAGCCATTCAATTCTCCCGCACTGATAGTTCCATCGTTATTGGCATCTTCCGTAATTGTGACCACCGGTGCTCCAGGGGCCGTGGTATCGATTGTAATATTCTGATTAGCCTGGGCAATGTTATTGGCAAGATCAGTTGCTGTGGCAGTTAAAGTGTAGTCGCCTGGAGGTGTGGTTATAGCACTGAGGTCTAAAGTCCAATTGTTACCATTAACGATTAATTCAGAGTCTATGCCCAGCGTATAGGTAGTGCCATTGAAAATAACCGCCAGGGTATTCGTAGGCAGATTAGTCCAAGTCCCAGTGATGACTAAGGTTTGATCGTTGGTAGCAAAATCACCGGCTGTCCCACTATCAATGCTAATGGCGGTAATCGTAATGCCTGGTGCGTTGGTGTCGATGGTAATGGCCTGGGTATCTGTGGCGGTATTACCTGCCAAATCCGTTGTGCTAACTGTTAAGGTGTAGTTACCTCCGGCCAGGATTTCATTAGTGGTACGGTCAAGATTCCAGTCGCCGTTGCCGTCCGCATTAGTAGTAGTGCTGAAAACAACATTATTATTGTTGTCCCTTAGGGTAACTGTCACCGTTGCACCTGTATCGGCAGTACCGCCATAGACCAGTGTTTGGTCACTGGTAATGAAGTCTCCTACGATTCCAGTGTCATTGCTAATACTCGTGATGCTGATAATCGGTGCTGTGGTATCGATGGTGATATTCCGGGTAGCCTGAGTAGCGGCATTACCAGCTAAGTTGCTCACATCGGCGGTGACGGTTTCACTTCCTTCAAAGTTGGCAATGTCTGCCACTGGCACATTCAATGTCCAGGTGTTATTACTTACCGTTGTGGTGTACGTGTTGCCATCAATGGTGACCGTTACTGTCTGACCATTTTCTACGCCCGTGGTCGTTCCACTCACTGCCACCGGACTGCCGGCTTCTGCTGCGTTGATGATGTCATCACTTGCAATGGTATTGATGCTGATAATCGGTGCTGTGGTATCAACGCTATAGGTCTGGGTGTCATTGGCACTACCAGGATTCCCTGCTGCATCAGTGGTCGCCACACTGGCATCAATGGTCAGGTCTCCATCCGCAACTAAATCACTCCCAGGCACATCAATGCTGAAATTACCACTGCCATCTACAGTGCCGGTGTAGTTATTGCTGTTGATTACTAGGGTGACGGTATCCCCTGTGTTGAACTCTCCACCCACGGTGCCGGTGATGGCGACATTGCCTCCGGCTTCGGCGGCATTGACCACATTATCAGCGGTCACATCATCCAAGGTGATGCTGATAATCGGTGCTGTGGTATCAACGCTATAGGTCTGGGTGTCATTGGCACTACCAGGATTCCCTGCTGCATCAGTGGTCGCCACACTGGCATCAATGGTCAGGTCTCCATCCGCAACTAAATCACTCCCAGGCACATCAATGCTGAAATTACCACTGCCATCTACAGTGCCGGTGTAGTTATTGCTGTTGATTACTAGGGTGACGGTATCCCCTGTGTTGAACTCTCCACCCACGGTGCCGGTGATGGCGACATTGCCTCCGGCTTCGGCGGCATTGACCACATTATCAGCGGTCACATCATCCAAGGTGATGCTGATAATCGGCGCTGTGGTATCGATGGTGATATTCCGGGTAGCCTGAGTAGCGGCATTACCAGCTAAGTTGCTCACATCGGCGGTGACGGTTTCACTTCCTTCAAAGTTGGCAATGTCTGCCACTGGCACATTCAATGTCCAGATGTTGTTACTTACCGTTGTGGTGTACGTGTTGCCATCAATGGTGACCGTTACTGTCTGACCATTTTCTACACCCGTGGTCGTTCCACTCACTGCCACCGGACTGCCGGCTTCTGCTGCGTTGATGATGTCATCACTTGCAATGGTATTGATGCTGATAATCGGTGCTGTGGTATCAACGCTATAGGTCTGGGTGTCATTGGCACTACCAGGATTCCCTGCTGCATCAGTGGTCGCCACACTGGCATCAATGGTCAGGTCTCCATCCGCAACTAAATCACTCCCAGGCACATCAATGCTGAAATTACCACTGCCATCTACAGTGCCGGTGTAGTTATTGCTGTTGATTACTAGGGTGACGGTATCCCCTGTGTTGAACTCTCCACCCACGGTGCCGGTGATGGCGACATTGCCTCCGGCTTCGGCGGCATTGACCACATTATCAGCGGTCACATCATCCAAGGTGATGCTGATAATCGGCGCTGTGGTATCGATGGTGATATTCCGGGTAGCCTGAGTAGCGGCATTACCAGCTAAGTTGCTCACATCGGCGGTGACGGTTTCACTTCCTTCAAAGTTGGCAATGTCTGCCACTGGCACATTCAATGTCCAGATGTTGTTACTTACCGTTGTGGTGTACGTGTTGCCATCAATGGTGACCGTTACTGTCTGACCATTTTCTACACCCGTGGTCGTTCCACTCACTGCCACCGGACTGCCGGCTTCTGCTGCGTTGATGATGTCATCACTTGCAATGGTATTGATGCTGATAATCGGTGCTGTGGTATCAACGCTATAGGTCTGGGTGTCATTGGCACTACCAGGATTCCCTGCTGCATCAGTGGTCGCCACACTGGCATCAATGGTCAGGTCTCCATCCGCAACTAAATCACTCCCAGGCACATCAATGCTGAAATTACCACTGCCATCTACAGTGCCGGTGTAGTTATTGCTGTTGATTACTAGGGTGACGGTATCCCCTGTGTTGAACTCTCCACCCACGGTGCCGGTGATGGCGACATTGCCTCCGGCTTCGGCGGCATTGACCACATTATCAGCGGTCACATCATCCAAGGTGATGCTGATAATCGGCGCTGTGGTATCGATGGTGATATTCCGGGTAGCCTGAGTAGCGGCATTACCAGCTAAGTTGCTCACATCGGCGGTGACGGTTTCACTTCCTTCAAAGTTGGCAATGTCTGCCACTGGCACATTCAATGTCCAGGTGTTGTTACTTACCGTTGTGGTGTACGTGTTGCCATCAATGGTGACCGTTACTGTCTGACCATTTTCTACACCCGTGGTCGTTCCACTCACTGCCACCGGACTGCCGGCTTCTGCTGCGTTGATGATGTCATCACTTGCAATGGTATTGATGCTGATAATCGGTGCTGTGGTATCAACGCTATAGGTCTGGGTGTCATTGGCACTACCAGGATTCCCTGCTGCATCAGTGGTCGCCACACTGGCATCAATGGTCAGGTCTCCATCCGCAACTAAATCACTCCCAGGCACATCAATGCTGAAATTACCACTGCCATCTACAGTGCCGGTGTAGTTATTGCTGTTGATTACTAGGGTGACGGTATCCCCTGTGTTGAACTCTCCACCCACGGTGCCGGTGATGGCGACATTGCCTCCGGCTTCGGCGGCATTGACCACATTATCAGCGGTCACATCATCCAAGGTGATGCTGATAATCGGCGCTGTGGTATCGATGGTGATATTCCGGGTAGCCTGAGTAGCGGCATTACCAGCTAAGTTGCTCACATCGGCGGTGACGGTTTCACTTCCTTCAAAGTTGGCAATGTCTGCCACTGGCACATTCAATGTCCAGATGTTGTTACTTACCGTTGTGGTGTACGTGTTGCCATCAATGGTGACCGTTACTGTCTGACCATTTTCTACACCCGTGGTCGTTCCACTCACTGCCACCGGACTGCCGGCTTCTGCTGCGTTGATGATGTCATCACTTGCAATGGTATTGATGCTGATAATCGGTGCTGTGGTATCAACGCTATAGGTCTGGGTGTCATTGGCACTACCAGGATTCCCTGCTGCATCAGTGGTCGCCACACTGGCATCAATGGTCAGGTCTCCATCCGCAACTAAATCACTCCCAGGCACATCAATGCTGAAATTACCACTGCCATCTACAGTGCCGGTGTAGTTATTGCTGTTGATTACTAGGGTGACGGTATCCCCTGTGTTGAACTCTCCACCCACGGTGCCGGTGATGGCGACATTGCCTCCGGCTTCGGCGGCATTGACCACATTATCAGCGGTCACATCATCCAAGGTGATGCTGATAATCGGCGCTGTGGTATCGATGGTGATATTCCGGGTAGCCTGAGTAGCGGCATTACCAGCTAAGTTGCTCACATCGGCGGTGACGGTTTCACTTCCTTCAAAGTTGGCAATGTCTGCCACTGGCACATTCAATGTCCAGGTGTTGTTACTTACCGTTGTGGTGTACGTGTTGCCATCAATGGTGACCGTTACTGTCTGACCATTTTCTACACCCGTGGTCGTTCCACTCACTGCCACCGGACTGCCGGCTTCTGCTGCGTTGATGATGTCATCACTTGCAATGGTATTGATGCTGATAATCGGTGCTGTGGTATCAACGCTATAGGTCTGGGTGTCATTGGCACTACCAGGATTCCCTGCTGCATCAGTGGTCGCCACACTGGCATCAATGGTCAGGTCTCCATCCGCAACTAAATCACTCCCAGGCACATCAATGCTGAAATTACCACTGCCATCTACAGTGCCGGTGTAGTTATTGCTGTTGATTACTAGGGTGACGGTATCCCCTGTGTTGAACTCTCCACCCACGGTGCCGGTGATGGCGACATTGCCTCCGGCTTCGGCGGCATTGACCACGTTATCAGCGGTCACATCATCCAAGGTGATGCTGATAATCGGCGCTGTGGTATCGATGGTGATATTCCGGGTAGCCTGAGTAGCGGCATTACCAGCTAAGTTGCTCACATCGGCGGTGACGGTTTCACTTCCTTCAAAGTTGGCAATGTCTGCCACTGGCACATTCAATGTCCAGATGTTGTTACTTACCGTTGTGGTGTACGTGTTGCCATCAATGGTGACCGTTACTGTCTGACCATTTTCTACACCCGTGGTCGTTCCACTCACTGCCACCGGACTGCCGGCTTCTGCTGCGTTGATGATGTCATCACTTGCAATGGTATTGATGCTGATAATCGGTGCTGTGGTATCAACGCTATAGGTCTGGGTGTCATTGGCACTACCAGGATTCCCTGCTGCATCAGTGGTCGCCACACTGGCATCAATGGTCAGGTCTCCATCCGCAACTAAATCACTCCCAGGCACATCAATGCTGAAATTACCACTGCCATCTACAGTGCCGGTGTAGTTATTGCTGTTGATTACTAGGGTGACGGTATCCCCTGTGTTGAACTCTCCACCCACGGTGCCGGTGATGGCGACATTGCCTCCGGCTTCGGCGGCATTGACCACATTATCAGCGGTCACATCATCCAAGGTGATGCTGATAATCGGCGCTGTGGTATCGATGGTGATATTCCGGGTAGCCTGAGTAGCGGCATTACCAGCTAAGTTGCTCACATCGGCGGTGACGGTTTCACTTCCTTCAAAGTTGGCAATGTCTGCCACTGGCACATTCAATGTCCAGGTGTTGTTACTTACCGTTGTGGTGTACGTGTTGCCATCAATGGTGACCGTTACTGTCTGACCATTTTCTACACCCGTGGTCGTTCCACTCACTGCCACCGGACTGCCGGCTTCTGCTGCGTTGATGATGTCATCACTTGCAATGGTATTGATGCTGATAATCGGTGCTGTGGTATCAACGCTATAGGTCTGGGTGTCATTGGCACTACCAGGATTCCCTGCTGCATCAGTGGTCGCCACACTGGCATCAATGGTCAGGTCTCCATCCGCAACTAAATCACTCCCAGGCACATCAATGCTGAAATTACCACTGCCATCTACAGTGCCGGTGTAGTTATTGCTGTTGATTACTAGGGTGACGGTATCCCCTGTGTTGAACTCTCCACCCACGGTGCCGGTGATGGCGACATTGCCTCCGGCTTCGGCGGCATTGACCACATTATCAGCGGTCACATCATCCAAGGTGATGCTGATAATCGGCGCTGTGGTATCGATGGTGATATTCCGGGTAGCCTGAGTAGCGGCATTACCAGCTAAGTTGCTCACATCGGCGGTGACGGTTTCACTTCCTTCAAAGTTGGCAATGTCTGCCACTGGTACATTCAATGTCCAGGTGTTGTTACTTACCGTTGTGGTGTACGTGTTGCCATCAATGGTGACCGTTACTGTCTGACCATTTTCTACACCCGTGGTCGTTCCACTCACTGCCACCGGACTGCCGGCTTCTGCTGCGTTGATGATGTCATCACTTGCAATGGTATTGATGCTGATAATCGGTGCTGTGGTATCAACGCTATAGGTCTGGGTGTCATTGGCACTACCAGGATTCCCTGCTGCATCAGTGGTCGCCACACTGGCATCAATGGTCAGGTCTCCATCCGCAACTAAATCACTCCCAGGCACATCAATGCTGAAATTACCACTGCCATCTACAGTGCCGGTGTAGTTATTGCTGTTGATTACTAGGGTGACGGTATCCCCTGTGTTGAACTCTCCACCCACGGTGCCGGTGATGGCGACATTGCCTCCGGCTTCGGCGGCATTGACCACGTTATCAGCGGTCACATCATCCAAGGTGATGCTGATAATCGGCGCTGTGGTATCGATGGTGATATTCCGGGTAGCCTGAGTAGCGGCATTACCAGCTAAGTTGCTCACATCGGCGGTGACGGTTTCACTTCCTTCAAAGTTGGCAATGTCTGCCACTGGCACATTCAATGTCCAGATGTTGTTACTTACCGTTGTGGTGTACGTGTTGCCATCAATGGTGACCGTTACTGTCTGACCATTTTCTACACCCGTGGTCGTTCCACTCACTGCCACCGGACTGCCGGCTTCTGCTGCGTTGATGATGTCATCACTTGCAATGGTATTGATGCTGATAATCGGTGCTGTGGTATCAACGCTATAGGTCTGGGTGTCATTGGCACTACCAGGATTCCCTGCTGCATCAGTGGTCGCCACACTGGCATCAATGGTCAGGTCTCCATCCGCAACTAAATCACTCCCAGGCACATCAATGCTGAAATTACCACTGCCATCTACAGTGCCGGTGTAGTTATTGCTGTTGATTACTAGGGTAACGGTATCCCCTGTGTTGAACTCTCCACCCACGGTGCCGGTGATGGCGACATTGCCTCCGGCTTCGGCGGCATTGACCACGTTATCAGCGGTCACATCATCCAAGGTGATGCTGATAATCGGTGCTGTGGTATCAACGCTATAGGTCTGGGTGTCATTGGCACTACCAGGATTCCCTGCTGCATCAGTGGTCGCCACACTGGCATCAATGGTCAGGTCTCCATCCGCAACTAAATCACTCCCAGGCACATCAATGCTGAAATTACCACTGCCATCTACAGTGCCGGTGTAGTTATTGCTGTTGATTACTAGGGTGACGGTATCCCCTGTGTTGAACTCTCCACCCACGGTGCCGGTGATGGCGACATTGCCTCCGGCTTCGGCGGCATTGACCACGTTATCAGCGGTCACATCATCCAAGGTGATGCTGATAATCGGTGCTGTGGTATCAACGCTATAGGTCTGGGTGTCATTGGCACTACCAGGATTCCCTGCTGCATCAGTGGTCGCCACACTGGCATCAATGGTCAGGTCTCCATCCGCAACTAAATCACTCCCAGGCACATCAATGCTGAAATTACCACTGCCATCTACAGTGCCGGTGTAGTTATTGCTGTTGATTACTAGGGTGACGGTATCCCCTGTGTTGAACTCTCCACCCACGGTGCCGGTGATGGCGACATTGCCTCCGGCTTCGGCGGCATTGACCACATTATCAGCGGTCACATCATCCAAGGTGATGCTGATAATCGGCGCTGTGGTATCGATGGTGATATTCCGGGTAGCCTGAGTAGCGGCATTACCAGCTAAGTTGCTCACATCGGCGGTGACGGTTTCACTTCCTTCAAAGTTGGCAATGTCTGCCACTGGCACATTCAATGTCCAGGTGTTGTTACTTACCGTTGTGGTGTACGTGTTGCCATCAATGGTGACCGTTACTGTCTGACCATTTTCTACACCCGTGGTCGTTCCACTCACTGCCACCGGACTGCCGGCTTCTGCTGCGTTGATGATGTCATCACTTGCAATGGTATTGATGCTGATAATCGGTGCTGTGGTATCAACGCTATAGGTCTGGGTGTCATTGGCACTACCAGGATTCCCTGCTGCATCAGTGGTCGCCACACTGGCATCAATGGTCAGGTCTCCATCCGCAACTAAATCACTCCCAGGCACATCAATGCTGAAATTACCACTGCCATCTACAGTGCCGGTGTAGTTATTGCTGTTGATTACTAGGGTGACGGTATCCCCTGTGTTGAACTCTCCACCCACGGTGCCGGTGATGGCGACATTGCCTCCGGCTTCGGCGGCATTGACCACATTATCAGCGGTCACATCATCCAAGGTGATGCTGATAATCGGCGCTGTGGTATCGATGGTGATATTCCGGGTAGCCTGAGTAGCGGCATTACCAGCTAAGTTGCTCACATCGGCGGTGACGGTTTCACTTCCTTCAAAGTTGGCAATGTCTGCCACTGGCACATTCAATGTCCAGGTGTTGTTACTTACCGTTGTGGTGTACGTGTTGCCATCAATGGTGACCGTTACTGTCTGACCATTTTCTACACCCGTGGTCGTTCCACTCACTGCCACCGGACTGCCGGCTTCTGCTGCGTTGATGATGTCATCACTTGCAATGGTATTGATGCTGATAATCGGTGCTGTGGTATCAACGCTATAGGTCTGGGTGTCATTGGCACTACCAGGATTCCCTGCTGCATCAGTGGTCGCCACACTGGCATCAATGGTCAGGTCTCCATCCGCAACTAAATCACTCCCAGGCACATCAATGCTGAAATTACCACTGCCATCTACAGTGCCGGTGTAGTTATTGCTGTTGATTACTAGGGTGACGGTATCCCCTGTGTTGAACTCTCCACCCACGGTGCCGGTGATGGCGACATTGCCTCCGGCTTCGGCGGCATTGACCACATTATCAGCGGTCACATCATCCAAGGTGATGCTGATAATCGGCGCTGTGGTATCGATGGTGATATTCCGGGTAGCCTGAGTAGCGGCATTACCAGCTAAGTTGCTCACATCGGCGGTGACGGTTTCACTTCCTTCAAAGTTGGCAATGTCTGCCACTGGTACATTCAATGTCCAGGTGTTGTTACTTACCGTTGTGGTGTACGTGTTGCCATCAATGGTGACCGTTACTGTCTGACCATTTTCTACACCCGTGGTCGTTCCACTCACTGCCACCGGACTGCCGGCTTCTGCTGCGTTGATGATGTCATCACTTGCAATGGTATTGATGCTGATAATCGGTGCTGTGGTATCAACGCTATAGGTCTGGGTGTCATTGGCACTACCAGGATTCCCTGCTGCATCAGTGGTCGCCACACTGGCATCAATGGTCAGGTCTCCATCCGCAACTAAATCACTCCCAGGCACATCAATGCTGAAATTACCACTGCCATCTACAGTGCCGGTGTAGTTATTGCTGTTGATTACTAGGGTGACGGTATCCCCTGTGTTGAACTCTCCACCCACGGTGCCGGTGATGGCGACATTGCCTCCGGCTTCGGCGGCATTGACCACGTTATCAGCGGTCACATCATCCAAGGTGATGCTGATAATCGGCGCTGTGGTATCGATGGTGATATTCCGGGTAGCCTGAGTAGCGGCATTACCAGCTAAGTTGCTCACATCGGCGGTGACGGTTTCACTTCCTTCAAAGTTGGCAATGTCTGCCACTGGCACATTCAATGTCCAGATGTTGTTACTTACCGTTGTGGTGTACGTGTTGCCATCAATGGTGACCGTTACTGTCTGACCATTTTCTACACCCGTGGTCGTTCCACTCACTGCCACCGGACTGCCGGCTTCTGCTGCGTTGATGATGTCATCACTTGCAATGGTATTGATGCTGATAATCGGTGCTGTGGTATCAACGCTATAGGTCTGGGTGTCATTGGCACTACCAGGATTCCCTGCTGCATCAGTGGTCGCCACACTGGCATCAATGGTCAGGTCTCCATCCGCAACTAAATCACTCCCAGGCACATCAATGCTGAAATTACCACTGCCATCTACAGTGCCGGTGTAGTTATTGCTGTTGATTACTAGGGTGACGGTATCCCCTGTGTTGAACTCTCCACCCACGGTGCCGGTGATGGCGACATTGCCTCCGGCTTCGGCGGCATTGACCACATTATCAGCGGTCACATCATCCAAGGTGATGCTGATAATCGGTGCTGTGGTATCTAATACGGTAATAGTCGAAGTATCAGTATCGGATAGTGGGCCCCCTGAACCGGTATTGCCACCATCATTGGTGACCATGGTGAGGGTAACAGCACCGTTGAAGTTAGCGCTGGGAGAAAAAACAGGGGCAGAGCCACCACCCAGGAATGTATTGATGTTGGCAACTGTACCAGTCAGGGTGATAGAGCCAGTGCCAGAGTCAGTTACTGTGACATTTCCCCCTGATGATGCAGATAAAGTTCCTGAATTGACCGAAAGCGTTACAGTTACATTGCCCGTCCCAGCATCTACATCGCTGATGGATAGCCCACTCAAGGTTAAGTTCGTGTCCTCATTGACGCTGAACGTTGCCGGTAGCGTGTTTACTGGCGCATTGTTGACGGCGGAAATTACATTGACGATAGCGATCGCCGTGTTGCTGGTATTTATCCCATCGTTAACAATGACATTAATTGTTCGGGCGGTAGTATTCGTGCTTGTTGTGCTAAAGGTAATGGCTTCGATCGCCGTTTCATAGTTAGCTCTGGTGGAGTTACCGCTGAGGGTGACGATGATTTGGCCAGGGATGCTGGTATTAATGGTGCTAGTGACACCACTGGGCAAAGAACCGACAGTTAATAAATCACCTACTTGGGCGTTGGTTAAGGTGATTGTGGCCGAGTTCATGTTCGGGCTATCGGCATCAGTGACACTGACATCAGTATCTCCTATCGCCACAGGGGCACCACCCAGGGAAAAGGTTGTTTGATAACCAGTGTTGCCATTTGCAGCAGTGCTGGTCGTATTAACTGATGGTGCTGGTTGAGAAGTTGGAGAAGTGCCAGCCTGTGTATTATTTACGGTTCCGTTGGCGACTTGATCGTTATCGTCGTTAACCCCAGTGGAAGTTGCAGTGATGGCAGCGGAGGCACTTAAAGTGATGGTAAATGTATTATTTCCGGAGTCATAAGAAGCCGTCCCTACTCCTAAAGCGGCGTCTATGTCAGCGACGACATCATCAGCGGCCCTGTCGAAGCGGCCATTGCTGTTGCCAGCATTAGTAGATTGCGTCCCAACATAGGAAACTCCATTGATTACAATGGTTATGTTCTCATTAGGAGAATTGGCAAAATCAGTAATATCATCGGCAAAATCAACAGTATAAATCCAGGGCAGAGCTGGCCCGCTCGTAATAGCCGTTGTCAGGGTAAAGGCATTAGCGGCGCCGGGATTACTAGTTAGGATAACCGCATTAGAAGTTAAATTAGCTGGCCAGCTAACGCCTTTGGAAATCAAACGATTTGCTAGGGTAATTCCCCCGACGGTTACAGCTTTGAGCGCATCGTAGACAGCTTCCGCCGATGTGTTTCCAGATACCACCGTATGGCTATAGGTAAATCCATCAACAGTGATGGAGACAATGTCGCCAACGTCATAGCTAGGACTAAAGGTGACTCTGGTAACTTGGGATTGAGGGCTTCCGTCAGAAAAATTTAAATCTAGTAATGGCGGGACAGCAAGTTGGCCAGGGCTTGTGAACCTCAGGGCATTGGTGAATTCCCCTAGGCGATTGCCTAAAGTAAAGGAAAAAAGCCTTTCATTGCCTGAACTACTAACTTCGGCTACGACTGTAACCGTAGAAACTGGAACCAGGTAATCTGCAATGATGGAAGCTGAATTGTCAAAATCACGACCATCCAAGTTACCAGAGATAGAAGCAACTCTTATTATTCCTGGTGAGGGCTCTGTAACCGTAAGACCAGTGGTAATATCAACCTCATAAAAAGAGTATCCTTGTATCTCATAAAATTCAACCCCTCCGTCAATATCAACTGCGCTAAGGGAAAAGTTGAAAAGACTGATAGGGGTGCTGGTACCTCCCTCCACGAAATTTATAACAAAGGTTGCCCTTCCATTAGTAGTCGGATCAATGCCCGGTTCAAGTCTTGTAGGGTTATCGTTTGCATCAAAAGTAAAGCTACTTATATTTGTACGAGTTGCCGTTACAATTGCATCTACTTGAATTCCATTAACAGTAATAACGTTACTGTATCGACGAGTTGTTGAGGTGGCAGAGTCGATTATCTCGGTGTCACCATTGCTTCCATTGGTAAAAGTAAAATCAAATGACTGAAAACCAGTATTTAAGTCTGCTTTTTCGACTGCTACAGAATAATTTCCAATATCTAGGACTTGGTGATCATTTTGGGATTTTAGGGCATCCAGATTGTAGTCGCCACCTCGAACTACATTCGCAAATATTTCTCCTTCGTCGCCTTGGCTATCGGCCCCGTCATTTAGGATTTGGTCAAAATCATGGCCAATTTCTTCGAGCAAGACAGCAACAATTTGCTCTTGGCTAGCGGTGGCAAACCAATCGACATTCAGATAAATAGTCGGGGTACCAGTGGTTCCGGTCGCACTGTAGGCCCCCAAAGCTCCCTGTAATTCAGCGCTAGAACGTACTTCCAAACGGATTTGGTAATTACCATCCAAAATGGAAGACCGCAAAGATTCGGCATTCCCTGTCCAGCCAGCCGTACCAGCGGTGGCGCTGAAAGGGATGGCTAACTGAGTGAGATAGTCAGATTGGGCAAAAAAGTCGGAAAGTTGCTCCTGTACTAACAATTGCAGGGCATCGAGCCGCTCGGTGTAGATACCAGATGAATCTACTAGGTCGAACAAAAACCATTCTCCGTTGCCATCCAAGACGCCGGGATAGGCCGCTAATTCAGGAGCAGAAAAAATATTTTCCACGACAATATCACCCGTTTGAAAATCTAAAACCCAATTACCACCTAGGGATTGATGTCCGATCGCCGTGGTAGAAGCGGAGACCCCAGCCTCAGTTAACCCAGCTAACTTTTCGACAAATTCCGCACCGGCATCACCGGCGGCCACATTGCAACCGTAGAGAAATAGTTGGGGGGAATCAACTCCGGCAAACCAGCCTTTTAACTCCTGACTGCGAAGGGCCAAATTATCCAGGCCCAGATGACCATTACCTAGGTGCAGACAACCAGGGGAACCATGGCAAAGAATATGCAGAGAACGAACAGCACCTTGTCTCCCCAGGGCTTCAGTAATCTGCCGGAGACCGTCCTGGTCAGGGTCTAGGGTTATTGCTGCAACATTGGGCAGAACAGCCGACTGAAGCAGGCCCCCATGGAATACCCGGGAGTCGAGGACAAACAAGGTCGAGTTATGCATATTCAGGATTAAAAGACTCGAAAAAGTTGAAAAATTATTTAGGATTCAAGCGGCGGTGTACACAGTGGAGATTTGCTGAGGGGTTTTAACACCAAGAGGATTCAGGTAGGCGGTTTAACTTAAGTTGAAACAACAGGGCTATTCAACACGGGAAAACATCTAGGGAAAAGGATTCTAACATTGCCGTAATTCCCTGATTAATGGGGACAGATGAAAAAACATCCCAAATTTTCTCCGTGTTTACTGATATTTTCTACCATCCTACCCAAAAAAACGTAAAAGTATTCACGGTTGCCATACAAATTTGTCGGGTTATGGGGTTTCCCCGACTACCGGTAAAAAACTAACCCTCCAGCAATATCCGAGGGCTGGAGGCAATAAATTCGTAATCACACTTAGACCGGGCATTCTACTGACAACTAGCGATATCCATCTTTTTCCGGCCGGGATTGGGAAAAAATTTCCCGCCAGGGCTTGGTGGCACAGACACTACAGCGGCCCCAACGCTCGATTTCCCCCGGATTAACCGCACTGCCGCATTGGGGACAGGGTTGGAAAACTTGGGCCCGTTCTTTCAGGGTGGTGAGCCACTTTTCCAAGGCTTCTGCTGCACTGGTGACTTTTTCACGGCGATCGCCTGGGGGGGGAGGGGCAGGCCGGGGCATGGGGGCAGAGGCCTCCGGCAGTTTACCCGAATGCTGTTGGTGCCAGTGGAGGGGAGAAAAGCGTAGATCCTCCAAAGGCTCCGTCAACTCCCGATTTAGTTTGGCCAAAAGATTAATGCGCTGCAGTTGAAGATTTTGGGCCAGGGCCGGGGAAATGACCGCCACCGTCAGTACACTCCGTTGAATGCCCAGGGGTTTGGTACAGTCCTGTAAACGGGGATCGATCACCTTCTGCCAAGCTTCTTTGACTAATTGGTAACGGCGCAGTTGTTCCCACCCCGGCGATCGCCGGAGATGGCCCAGTAAGTGGTCGAGATTGTTTAAGCCCATGGTGTGCCTCCCTTGGCGGTGGAAATTCCCCGGCCATCTCCCCAAAGCCTAGACCGAAATGGGGTAAAGTAGGCAAGGTAGAATGGTTTCTGCGCCCGGATTTTTACTCAATTCAGCTTGGCTACGTCTTTGAATTTAATAAGGAGAATTTATGTTAACCCTTAAAATCGCCGTTTATATCGTTGTTGGCCTGTTTATTTCCCTGTTTATCTTCGGCTTCCTTTCCAGTGACCCCACCCGGAACCCTGGCCGCAAGGACTTTGAATAAGCTTTAGCCAAATTTAGCCAAAAAAATTTCCCTCTCTCCCTAGACTAATTTTTGTGCGGAGAGTAGATTAGAACCTGATTGCTCTCCTCCACCGGAGAGTTTTTTGTCGCTGGGGCCACAGACGAAACGATTTCTGGCAATTGATCGTCCCCCTTGTTAACCAAGCCCAGTTAGCCTTAGCTTTATATTTCAGTCCAAACAAAGCAAATGTTAGCGTTGGCGTTTAGTTCGTCGATTTAAATGCCCCCTATTGTTTCCCCTCCCCCTCCTCCGGTTCCCATTGAAGTAATCAGTCCGAGGGAGACTGAAGAACTGCTGGCAACTGACGGGGCAACACTTTCCTCGTCCACTCCTCCATCGGCGGACCCGGCGGTCGCCCAGGCTTCGGCCAAGGATCTGTACCTTAACCCCAACTCTGGTTTATCCCTGGGGGGTGCCCCCGTTGCCCCAAACTCTAAAATCGGCGATCGGCCCGTACAGGTACCCATTCCTACGGCCAAGAAAATTATCAGTCAATCCCGGGACGGGGAAATTCAGGAATATTTGATCACAGTCCCGAGCGAGTCGGAGCTAGAAGTAATCACAGGGCCCACGAGGGAAGCTGAGCCCACAGTTGAAGAAAAAGGCCAAGAGGCGATCGGTGAAGTCTTGGAAATCGACCCCGGAGCCTCCCAAACAGAAACAGAAAATAACCCAGAGCCGAGCCAATTTCTTGATAGCTCCCCTATTCCGGCCACGGAGGCAGATGAAGTCGCCATTCCTCCGGAAGTAATCGAACTAATTTCCGACCACCAAGAATTTGACAGCAACCGGGAAGTGGTCACCGCCACCGGTAACGTCACCATGCGCTTTGCCAATGGGCTACTGCTAGCCGATCGCCTACGGGTTAATTTGCCAGATCGGTTTGCGGTGGCTGAAGGTAACGTCACCCTCAAACGGGGGGAACAGATTCTCCAGGGGCAAAGATTTGAATACTTTTTTGTACTCAACCAGGGGGTAATTTACGATGCCAACGGAGAAATTTACCAGCCCAGCACTGCCCGGGATTTTGCCCAAACTGTGCCCACCGACTTTGGCAACCCCATTGTGTCCAACCAAAGTTTGAACGATCGCCTAGCTATCAATCAGCCCGTCACCAACGTTGTGGGGCAAGAAGGTTTTCGGGCGGGCATTGGGGCCAGTACCCCAGGGGCCCAGAGCGCCAGCCAAACAGACAGCGGTGGCCAAGTCAATCGCCTCCGTTTCCAAGCAGAGCAGGTAGACTTCGACGCCGACGGCTGGCGGGCCAAGAAAGTCCGCATCACCAACGATCCCTTTAACCCTCCGGAATTGGAAGTACAAGCAGAAACTGCCGATTACTACAACGTTGGCCCAGACGTAGATGAGTTGAAATTAACCGGGTCTAGGGTATTGTTAGATCAAAAAACATCTTTGCCCTTTCAAGACCGTCTCACCATTGATCGCCGCGATCGCCAACCGGGACTAATTAGCATTGGCTATGACGGCGAAGACCGGGGGGGACTATATGTCCAGGGAAATTTCACCCCGATTGACACCGATAAAGTCAGTTTCCAAGTCAAACCCCAATATCTACTCCAAAAAGTAGCTTTCCCCGATGCTTTTCCCGCCGCTAACCAGAGCGATGCGGAAGTTTGTGCCATTTGTCCGGCGGCCTTCGGTTTAATCACAGAGCTAAATGTTGATTTCACCGAGCGGATGAATTTGCTCAACACCCTCAATTTTTCTAATCTCAATCTGGATGCTATTGAAGATTCCCTCCGGGCCAAACTGGCTTTGCAGAATAGACTGGGGGATTTAGATAATCCCTACGATCTCAGGTTTGAATACAATTACCGGGAACGTTTATTTAACGGTTCCTTAGGTTTCCAAACTGTGCAAAGTAGTGTGGGGGCGATCATTGTTTCTCCAACCATTTATCCGTTGGATGATGATCCCAGTTTGTCCTTTAACTACCAAGCTTCTTTACAAAGTGTGGAAGCCGCCACCGATCGCCAGGAATTAATTAACCCAAGCACCGGCGACAACTTAGTTACTCTGATGCGCTTGCAAGGGGCCGCTACTTTAAACAAATATTTTTTGCTCTGGGTTGGGGAAGCCCTGCCCCCCACCGCCGAGGAAGGATTGCGTTATACCCCCAACGTAGTTGTGCCCTATGTGGTGTTCAATACTGGAGTCACTGGGGTTGGTAGTTATTACGGCGATGGTAGTACCCAACCGTCCCTGACTGGCACCGTCGGTTTTTCTGGACAGTTCGGTAACTTTTCCAAACCTTATTTTGACTACACCGGTTTTAATATTGCCTATTCCCAAGGCATTCGGGGGGATGCGTCGCCGTTCTTTTTTGATCGTTTTGCCGATACCCAAGTGGTCAGCTTTGGCTTGACCCAACAAATTTATGGTCCAGTGCGGCTTGGGGTGCAGGGAGCCTACAGTCTCACGGCTAACGAAGAAATTAGTACAGACTACGTTTTGGAATATAGCCGCCGCACCTACAACATTCAACTGCGCTACAACCCCCAACTCCAGGTAGGGTCAATCAATCTACGCATCAGCGATTTCAACTGGAGTGGTAACCCGGGCACCTTTGATGGCAGTGATATCCGCCCCGTTACCCAAGGGGTCGTCCGTTGAAACTCAACATAGGCTGGGGCTGACAATTGTTCCCATGTTCCCAAATTTATGTCTGCTTTTGCTGACATTTTTGTAGCGGAGGACACCATTCAATTCTCGGCTTATGGACGGGGAAAAATTCGCGCAATTTTAAAGGGATCAAGCCAAAATGACCTGATCCCCGGGTTTTTTATTATGTTAAGGGTCTTTATAAAGGTGACCCCGTGTTATTTCGTTGGATCAATTATGGCTGATCCCCAGGCGATCGCCGTTTTTTTTAAGATTCTCTTTATAATTCTCATAATCATTTCTTATTAAGTTTTGTAACAAAATTATAACCGAAGGGGATTGACTTTGGCCCTGACCGGGGATTTAAATCTGTTGTCGTCACTTGGGGGAACATCACTCAAGCGCCCCCTGGAGAGTAACCCCCAGTTTTTGGGAAAGCCAAACCTCCATGTTTCTGATCGACCAGGGATAGAGGGGCTTGCCTGGTAATACCATGGGCTCCACCAAAATGGTAAACATCCCCAAACGGTTCCCCGCCAGCACATCGGTAAAGAGGCGATCGCCCACCATGGCAACGGCTTCCACCGGCAACTGCATTTCCGCAATGGCCTGGCGCAGTTTACGGCGGGACGGTTTGGCGGCTCCATAGAGGAAGGGTAAATCTAGGGTTTGGGCCACTCCCCTGATGCGGGACTCGCTCATATTGTTGCTCACCAACCAAATGGGCAGTTTGGCCTTGACGGGATCAATCCACTCCCGCAGTTCCTCCGACACCTGATCCCCTCGAAAAGGTACCAGGGTTTCGTCCACATCCAGCACTAAACCCCTAACCCCATGGCGATCGAGAATGGCAGGGGACAACTCCACAATGGTTTTACCCAAAACTAAATCCGGTTGCAGTAATTTGGCGCGGGTCATGGTGGGGCAAGAAGATAAGGGAATTTAACAACAACAATAATACGATTGTGCGAACACTATGGCAGATTAACCTGTTTTTTCAGCAGCCGAATTTCCGCTGGGGAAAGAAAGCGAAATTGGCCACTACCCAGCACTTTTCCCCTGGTGTGCAACTGGAGGGGGCCAATGGTGCGGCGATGGAGTTTTAACACTGTCAATCCCAATTCTTCGGCCAAACGACGAATTTGACGATTACGCCCCTCCGTCAGGGTAACTAACAGGTGAATTTGGTCTTTAGTTTCGGAAATTACCTCTAGGGTAGCCGGTAGGGTTTTTTTGCCATCTAACATCATGCCCGATCGCCATTTTTCCAGATCTTCATCGCTGGGATTGCCAACCAGCCAAACATCATAGGTTTTGGGCAAATGGTAACGGGGATGGGTCAGACGGAGGGTCAACTCACCGTCATTGGTGAGCAGAAGAGCGCCGGTGGAATTACGGTCTAACCGACCAACGGGATGCAGTCCTTTGTCCCGTTGCAAATCCTGGGGAAGTAGATCTAGCACTGTTTTCCGGCCCCTGGGGTCTTCACAGGTGGAGAGCACATCCCTCGGTTTATTAACCAATAAATAAATGTCCCGAGGCCGATTATCAGCCTTAATTTGTTTCCCATCCACCGAGAGAAAATCCCGCTGGGGATCGGCCTTGTCTCCCAAGCTAGCCACTTTGCCATTGACGCTGACCCGCCCCGCCAGAATCATTTCTTCCGCATGGCGACGGGAGGCAATGCCCCACTGGGAAAGCAATTTTTGAATACGTTCAGCCATAGGTTATCTGGCAACCTCAAAGGGAAGGGGAGAAAGGATAAGCACAACGGAAATTAATAGGGAATGAGACTCAATTATGCCAATTTTTGCCTTGCCCACCATAGCAGATCCTTCTTCTTTCCTCGTTCGCATGAGATATATCAAAACTCTCTTGAACTGGCTTACCATAGCAATGTCAGGGAAATGGGGTCTCGTTTACGGTGATTCCATGCTTCCGATGACAAAGATCACTTGCAGATAAAGTATTGATTTCCGTTGTTGATCCTGCGACGGCTTTATAAATGTTCCTTGCCTTATCCGCTGTTAGCCATTCTGAGGCTAGTATGCTTCCTACCGGAAGCAACAACAGAGAAAAAGAAAATGAAAGTAAAGTTGGAGTACATCTGCGAGTGTTTTTTGTTTTATTTATGAGGCGATCGCCTATGGGTTACGAGCAATGATTCCTGATGATTTGTCAATCGAACTAAATCTATTGTAGAAAGGATTGCTTAAGGTATGATGAAATTTAGTTAAGTCACAGGCGTAAAAAGCCATTGTGAAACTCTTAACTCCCATAGCTTGCGGCATAAGTATAGATTTCCGTTGTTGATCCTGCGACGGTGTATTGCCCGGTTAGCTTTACCCCAAGATTCTTAATGAATCCGTCGGAAACATCGTTTTCGAGACAAAGGGAATAAGTTGGTATAACGCCGCAAGCAATTTTTTTTGTTTTTTGCAAGGAAGAAAAAGATGTTAAATAGTGCTGTTCAAGAAAAAATAAATATTCATCCGTTAGATCATCAAGCCCAGATCAAGGAAAGATTTACTCTGCCAGGTTCCCCAGAAGAGTTACGCCAAAAGTTTTTGGCTCTGCAAACTCCAGATGATTTGGCCAGTCTATTAAATCTGACTTATCCACGTTTAGCTCATCACATTTATCGTGTACCGAGTGATAAAAAGTATAAAACATTTACTCTGCCTAAAAAAATGGGGGGAGAACGAACAATTTCAACACCGATTAGTGCTTTGAAGATTATTCAGTGGAAGCTGAATCAGATACTTACGGCAGTCTATGAGGTAAAACCATCTGCCCACGGTTTTGTACCGGGTAAAAATATTGTCACCAATGCTAAAGCCCATGCGGGTAAACGTTTTGTGCTGAATTTGGATTTGGCAGACTTTTTTGGGTCAGTTAATTTTGGGAGAGTCCGGGGTTTGTTTATGGCGACTCCCTATAATTTGCCTGCTAAGGTCGCGACGGTGTTGGCGCAAATTTGTTGTCATGAGGATAAGTTACCGCAGGGAGCACCGACTTCTCCGATCATCACCAATATGCTCTGTGCCAAGATGGATAGCCAGTTACAGCGTTTGGCAAAGGAGTGTCGAGCAACCTATACCCGCTATGCGGACGATATTACGTTTTCCACAACTCTTAAGGAGTTTCCTGAAGCGTTGGCCTACGCCATTGAAACAGAAGATGGTGACAAATTGTTACTTGGCGATCGCCTTTTGGGAATTATTACGGAAAATGGATTTAAGATTAATGAGAAGAAGGTAAGGCTTCAAGTAAGAGGCAATCATCAGGAGGTGACGGGCTTAACCACCAATGAATTTCCTAACGTTAAACGAACCTATGTGCGGCAAATTCGGGCGATGCTCCATGCTTGGGCTAAGTTTGGCTTAGAGGCGGCGGAAAAAGAGTATTATCAAAAATACGAAGAAAAGGTTAAATTTTCGCTTAAGAAAAAAGCAAGTTTTTCTCAAGTTGTCAAAGGGAAAATTGAATTTCTAGGAATGATCAAAGGAAAAGATGATGATTTGTATCAAAAAATGCTGAAATCTTACTTGAAATTAAAAAAATCTGCACCAGTAACAAACTAACCCTCGATTGCATAATGACTGATGAGTCTCCGGACAACTTTAATTTGATTGTAAAAACAATTTTTCTTAGCATCAAGGAAATCGTTGATTATTTGAAGACTTACAATGATTTTTCCTTAAGCTCCGATGTAGAGAAAGAGCTAGAGAAATTTAAAATACAAGATACTCCCCTCAGTCAATCAATTCAAAATATTGAAAAAAAGAAGATAACAACAAATAACCAATTAACTCAAACTTCAGTAAAATTAAGGCGGCCAACTCGCCCAAGAGGAAACATAAATAATACCCTTTGTGATTATGCAAAAGTTCAATCATGTGAAATGATTAAATTTAATTATAACAATTGGCTTGAAAAAATAAATAAAGACAATATGGATATTAAGTCCGCTTACGATCAAACCAATATAGTTTTAGTGTGTCAATATTGTAGGTTGACAATAGAAAAAACCAATAGATTAATTTTAGATAAAATACTATCTGATAAAGATGAAAAAATAATAGGTGCTTTTATTAAAACAAAAGAATATTATGACTCAAAACAATTTGATGATTACCCATTGATACTTCTAAAAAGCCAAGGGAATTTAAATAGCGCAAAAGGATACAGTGAATTTTGTAATGGCTACTATCTCAACAAACAGCAGTACAAAAGAAATAATGTCCCCTTTTATCTTTACCTGATTCTCGAATATATTGTCTGTGATTTTTATGATAGAAGAAATGACATGAAAGAACATTATCTATATTTTATAGAAATCAATAGATATAGAAATGCGAGTCGTGAATCTGGACATGATTCAGAACAACAAATTAATATCGAAAGATTTGAAATTCAAAAACTAAAAAATTTTTTAGAATGGTTTGTGAATGACATAGCTTATTCTTGTCTAAATAAATAAAAATATTACTATGAATGAGTTTTATAAACTTCTGATTTTGATTGGTTGTCCATCTAGTGGTAAATCTACTCTTGCAGATAACCTCGTCAAACAAAATTCTAATTATCAAATTGTCTCTACCGACAAAGCCCGTGCCCAACTATTTGGAGATGAATCCATTCAGGGCAACTGGCAAAAACTCGAAAGTCAAATATTTAGACAGCTAAAAGAACACCTTAATTCAGGTCATTCAATCATTTATGATGCCACCAATGCCAAAAGACCATGGCGGATGGAACTAATCCAAAAACTTAAACAATTTGGTGAGATTGACATTATTGGTCTTAATCTCAAAACGCCGCTAGAGGTTTGTAAGCAATGGAACCAACAGCGCGATCGCCAAGTCCCAGACTTTGTTATTGATGACTATTTCCAAGCCTTAAAACAATTTCCCCCCATTCCCGCTGAAGGCTTTACTGCTGTTATTGATATTCCCTTTAAAGATGGTAGTCTCGACCTCAGTAAACTAGAAAATCAACTAGCTAAAGTATCCCGTAGTCAAATCAACCGTCGGAATCGCACCCAGAATCGCAAAGTTGAACTCCATCAATATTCTAGGTTACTAGATTTTGATCGCCTAATGCACCTGATTAGCCTGCTCATTCACTATCCCGGCATTGGCAACTTACAATATACTGACCCAAAACAATTAGAAGCAATTCTAGGAACAGAACAAAAATTTGAGACTGAAATTGATGAAATCTGTGCCATTATCAGCAAAATTTACCATCCTATTTATGCAAATAAAGACGCTATCAAGCGTGATTTAGACTGGCTGAAAACTAACAATCTTATTGGCATCAACCAAAACCCCAAAGAAATCACATTAAGTCCCCTAGAAGATCCTGATTTAATTACCCATCCCTATTCAGAAAAAGATGCTTTCTGTCGATTAATAAAAACCATTCGTTTCATTCTTCACAATCCTTTATTACAATTACACAATCCAGAAGCCACTGCCCAGGAAACCTTTATCAATGAAATAGAGTCCCAAAATATTGTCGAATTTAACAGTGGCAACAGTATCAGAAAGGATATTGAAAAAATTCTAAAACCTTACCAAATTCTCCCCAATATTGCCCTCCGACGGGGCTACTTTGCCGGAACTAGCATTCTCTCTGAATCAGATTTATTGCGGGTGTTCAAACTACTAGAAGCCCAAGCAAATGGACTAGATGATCCCCTTGCATTAGGAGTTTATGAACGATTTAAAGAAAGATTAAGCCATTCTTATAAACTTGATAAATCCACCTATCCCGTCCGTGCCATTTATAATCGCAACATTGTTGATTTAGATAGCTTACCCCGTAGTTCCCTTGCTGGCAGAATCCATGAAGTAGAGCAAGCCATTGAAAACGCCTATCAACTAGAAGTTAAATATTTTAAGGGAGTAGGACGTTTCACCAAGGAGTCTGATAACTTTTTTATAATTTATCCAATTCAGTTAGTCTTTCATAACATTGGCTGGTACTTAGGCTTTGAAATGGTTAATGCTGAGCAATCTGGCCTATTGAAGTTTGAGCGCATTGATCGATTATTTTTAAGCAAAGTTATTCCCGTCGCACGATCACCAGAAGAACAAAACCTAGCCCTGCAAAAACTCGAAACCCTTTGTCACTCCTGTGGTGGCATCTTTTTTGGAAACAACGTCACCGACCAAAAAAACTACTTAAGCCACAAAGTCTCCCACAAAAAATCTGTTGAAATTGAGATTGAGCTATGGTTTTCAGATTATATGTTTCGCTTCGTCAGTGAAGGCAACAAACGCTTTCCTCTCAAACAAATGCGGATGTCTCCCAAATTACACCAAGGCCAACACCGCAGAACTGCCGTCCCATATAACTTACCCAAAACAGGCGATGAAGGATTCCCGAATCGCTTTCAAGTCACTCTGCCCAAGTGGATGTTGAACGACGTTGATTTTCGGCGTTGGCTCATTGGTTTCGGGGATCAGGCCAAAGTAATTCGCCCCAAGCAACTAATGGAAGTTGTCAGATCCCATGGAGAGCGGATTGCTTATGTTTACTCCCAAAGTCCGTAAAAAGTAGTAATGGCCAAAACTCTTTTGTCGTTCGCATAAAATTCCCTTTTTTTCTTTTCGATGCTCTTATAGTCTAAAGAGTCCGGAATTTAGAAGAAGTGAATAACATGAAATTGAACCACGAAATGAAAGCTGTTATTGACGAAGTTGTTGCTAAGCCCTACTTTCAACAGAAACACTGCACCCGCTGGAAACAAAATGTTGTCCAAAAGGATGAATCCTTTCAACGCAAATCTATTTTGCGCCGAGGGAAGGCTAATTTTATAACTGGTGAGTCTGACTTAACCCCTGATCAAACTGCGCTTCTATACTGCCGCCATTACCTTCAAATGCATTTAGCCAGTAGTCGGCATCTTTTTGATGTTTATGCGGATAGTCAATTCAGCCAAAAGTCACCTCTAAATCCTGAGCAAATAACGATGATTGACTTTGGCTGTGGCCCCATGACATCTGGTTTAGCTCTAGCATGGCACGCAAAAGAACTACATAACAAAAAACTTGATATTAACTATATTGGTATCGATCATGCCCCGGCTATGCTTCGGCTAGCTAAAAACTTTAGCCAAAATCAGCAATTATTTTCACGGAATTCTAATTTTCAGTTTTTGACTGAATGTAATAACCCTCAAACGCTTATTAAATATATCAAATCAGTAGAGGCTTGTTATCAAAAAACACCCATATTTCTGAATTTCTCTTATCTATTTGCCAGTGATAGTCTTGAACAACTTCAGCTTGCTAAAGTTGTCAACAATACATTAGAATATTTCGATAAAAAAAACTTTATTATTCTATTTCAAAATCCTCCACTTTCTTGCCTCAATCGAAAATGGTTTGATTTCAAAAAGAATTTGGCTTATGATTTTGATGTTGTCGGACACCAAATCCAATTACCCTACTATGAATACCAATTTTTTGAGCAAAGCAAGCCTGACAAGACTAAGCACATTAATTTGTATTATGAAATAATCGCAATTTGACATCAAAGTTAGGTGTTAGAAAGCACAAAACACATTATATGAATTTGACAAAAGAATCCCAACAATTAAGCTTATTTTCAGACTCCAATGCAACATGTATTAACCTAACTGGATTTCAATACATCAAAAATTTTATTAATCCTGAAGAAGAAAAGTCTCTCGTTCATGTAATAGATAAGAATGAATGGCTGCAAGACTTAAAACGCCGAGTCCAACACTATGGATATAAATATAACTATAAATCTAGGAGGATAAATCATTCAATGTATCTTGGTGAACTACCAGATTGGATGGATTTTGTTGTTGAAAGACTGATCTTCAACAAAATCATAGAGCATGCACCTAATCAAGCAATTGTTAATGAATATCTCCCTGGGCAAGGTATAACACCTCACATTGATTGCCAGTCATGCTTTGAAAACACAATTGTTTCCCTTAGCTTGAATTCAAGTTGTATGATGAATTTTCAATCAATTAGTAGTGGAGAAAACCAATCAGTTTTACTGACTCCACGAAGTCTAATTGTTTTAAAAGATGACGCTAGATATAAATGGAAACATGGTATTCCTAGCCGAAAAAGTGATCTATGGAATGCTCAAAAGCGTCCCCGTGATCGACGAATTTCTATCACATTTAGGAACGTAATTGTATGAAAATTTCCCAGGAAAAAAGTCGCAATTTATGTTGTGCGATTTATAAAATTGGATTAGGGCTAATCACTTTCATGATTATGGGGTAGATGGTTTCATAAATAAAGGAAATTTCCTTGGCTTTAGTGAAAATCAATTTTGCCCTTTAGGGTTAGTCCATTGCACATAAACCAATAAGAGAGCGAGCAAAAAGTAGCTCACTGCCCAACTGGCTCCAGCGCCCCAACCCAGGGCCATGACTGTGTCGGCCCCAGTCCATCGGTAACTATGCATTAATCCCAACCAGGATAAGACCCCAGCGGCGATCGCCCAAAGGGCGGCTAAACCAAATTTTTGTTCAATGATGTAAACGGTCATAGCAGCGAGGATCATGGCCGAGAAAATTACTCCCTGTTCCAAAGCAAAGGCTCCGGTAATAAACAAATCTGCCTGTTGAAAAGCGGGCACTAACTCGGGAGTAATGGGGTTATCCGGAGTGCCTAGACCTGCGACCCGGAGAGAATTTTTGGCCACTAAGGCACCCCAGGCGGCAATGCCGGGCAATAGGCCGACCACTACAGCGGGATAATGATTGACCGGGGTAGCACTGAAACTCTGGCTGACAATGATGATGCCAATCCAGAGCACGATCGCCATGGCACTATCGATGGGAATGAGATAAACCAATAAACTAAGGCTGCCAGTGAGACATAAAATCGCCATTACCAAACCGTTGAGCCAGGAGTAACCAATCCTTGCGCCCATATCTTTGCAACCAGGATGGCCAATGTAAATGGTGGTGGGAAAACAGGAGCCAAATAGGGCCGCCACAATGGTGCCCAGACCATTCACTGCTAAGCAAGGTGCTGTGGGATAATCGTCCCCCGCCGCCGCCGCACTTTCCAGGTTTTGTAAACTGCCCACCAAATTAAACAGTCCCATGGGCAGAATGATGCTGAAATAACTGACCAATACTCCCTTCGCCTGCCAGAGGCTGGCTAGATCCAGGCTGGGTAGATAAATTCCCAAGGGGGCGATCGCCGTTTCTACTTGTTGAGCATCCCAAGTGACTAATCCTGTTACCCAGGCCAGAATGGTCCCCAGCACAATGGCCATCAATCCGCCGGGAATAGCCAATTTTAGTCCCGGTAACCGGAAAGTAACCTTGCCGAAATAGCTGAGCAGAATGACCCCCAAGGGCAAAATGCCCACTAAGGGATGGGCGTAGGTGCGAAGGAAAAAACCAAGGGCAATGAAAGTCAAAGCAATGCCCGCTAGGGTGGAAAGTAGAGCGGCCCTGGGGGTATAGCGCCGTAACCAATCCGCTCCCCAAGCCCCCGCCAATTCGATCAGACCGGAGCCAAAACAGGCCACTAAGCCCGCCTGCCAAGCCAACTCCGCCGCCGCTTCACTACTGGCTCCAGAGCCGATCGCCAATAATCGCACCGGGAGCATAACCAGAAAAATATAGGCAAACAAACTGACTGTGTTGATGCCGTAGGGCAAAGCGGTGATGTCATCCCGTCCTTCCCGTTTTCCTTGGTGATAGGCCAGCCAACTGTAATAAAAGTTGCCGACAATCAGGCTAATGGCAATGCTGGGTAAAATACGCCCATAGATCAGGGTGGGGGGAAATTGCAACACTGATTGGGTCAATCCCACAATCACCAGGATCTGCACCAAGTTGTTCACCGCCAGGCCAAAGAAGCCATCAATGTCCTGTTTGACAAACCAACGCGGGGCGATCGCCAAAGTATCCCTCTTTCATCAATCTAGGCAGAAGAAGAATAGAATGTATTCCATGAATTTAGCAAATACTTTAATCGATCTAGCTTATCAACCTTGTTGTAAAGTTTAGTTAACTCATCCAAAACATGGGCAAATGGAAATACTTTTAACCACTTTTTGATAAGATTTATTGCATTAAATACAGAGATCACTAATCGTAGGTTGTTTAGCCATTTTTTCCACCCTTCTTCTTTATCCCATTTTTCATGCTTTTGATGATACTTTGACGTTGAATTTAGAGTCGGATTAAAATTCTCATCATAAAAACAAATCATACAATATGCACACATCACTAATTCCCACCATTTTTGAATTTGCTCATAATGAGTTACCCTAAAATCTGCCCATCCTAATTCACTTTTGCATTGCTTAAATCCATATTCTATCCATGACCTTACCCCATATATTCTGCCAACTTCTTTATATTTAATATCTGGTATTCGAGTCATTACAAACCATCCTGCTTTTTCCTCCTCTTTTTCTGTTTCTGTTTTAATTTCCCAATATCTTATTGCGCTTTTTTTGCCATAAACTATTTCTCTGATATACCTATCTTCCTGTTTTCCATCCCATCTTATATGTTCAAACCTCCTCCACTTATTTGCCCTTACTTTAGCTTCCTTTGGAAGCCAGACCCCATGATTGCTCCGGATTCCCACTGCATATTCTATTTTTAATTCCTCTACGGCACTGATAAAATTGCTATGGCTTTCTCCATATAAGCTATCTGACACTACTCTTTTTATTTTAAAACCACTTTCTTCTAGTTCTTTTATTATCTCTACTGCTAATTCCGGCTTTGTTTTATACTTATCTCCCTCTTTTAATCTTTCTTTTGGTTTAAATACTTTTGATTCTAGAGGAAACGTTACTCCATTGCAGTAACCATAGGCATTTACTGACACTATACCGCTTTCTATTTTTCCTAAATTTCCAATATATTGTCTTTTTACATAATCTGTTGTTTTCCCTTTTTTGGGGTCTCCTGTTTCATCTATTATTACTATTATTTCTCTTCCTTCTAAAACTTCTAAGATAATATTTAATCTTCTTTTTTCTAATTCTTTTAATTCCCAAGGAGAATCTGTCATGAAATGCAGTAATCCCTGTTCATTTTTCAATCCTAGTGATGATGCTATTGCAGGTAAACTCTTTCTTTTTATATCACTTAATATTCCCACAATGATATATTTAAATGACTCATAAGACCTCACTTCTGGAAATATATCTTTATACAGTTCACTATATGTGTCTACACACTGTACTGTCTTTTTCGCCTCTCTTGTCTTTGTCATTCTCCCTCCGCGCTTTTCAGCCTTTTATCTCCATTTTAATTCCCTCAGTCTGACGGAAGAGGGGTATTCATAGCACCGAGGAAATAGGAAGCGGGAGGTCAAGTTGATCGACGGATCAATATAAAAAGGCTACTCCATCCCTGGGAAAAAACAGTCATTTTTCTGGCCATGGAGATTTAATTGACTAAGCTGGCTTAGTTCGCAATTCAGTCACATTGGGCACAAGCCAACGGGGCATTTGGATCGCCAAAAAATCTAGCAAGTCCTCTGAGAGGATGGGATGGGCAAAATAATATCCTTGTCCTGCATAGCACCCGAGCCAATGGAGTTGGGTTAGATGCCGCTCAGTTTCAATGCCCTCGGCAATTAGGCTTTACCAAATAGTTTTGACATGGGAATAGCTCAAGATTTTTTGGTCACAGGTAATCAATGGGATTTCATACCGCCGGGCGATCGCCACTAAGATTCTATCGGCCGGATCTTTATGAAAGTTTCCAGGCAGATTAACACTATCAATTGCGTCGGAAGGAGAAAGAGGTTCAATGACTGTGCCAGGTTGTTGTTGGGCTAATTCAAACCATTCGTGAATGGGTAGAGGAAGTTGCAGTTTATTGAGGCTTTGTTTAGTGGCAATTTCCCAGACTGAAATACTGGAAATAAGAATGCCATTGTTGTTTTCAGATTCGGTAATAATGCCCTGGGCTGGGGTGGATAATTGATTAGGATCGTGAAGTAACCACAGCCAAGTATGGGTATCAAGGAGAATCATTCCGTTAATACCTCCCACAATTCTGGCATGGGATCATCAAAATCTTCACTAATAGTGATAGGTAAGCCGCGCAGAGGATAGGTTTTTTTTGAGGGTATTTTTAAGTCACTAGTATCTTTTTGGATGGCATTTAGAAGAGTTTGAACCAGTTCCCATTTGTCTTGGGTCGGTAATTTTAAGATTTGGAATTGGATCTCTTGCAAGGTCATAATTATTACTCTCTAGGTTAGAGTTTTTTTCAATATACTCGGCGATCGCCAAAGTATTCATAGCACCGAGGAAATAGGAAGCGGGAGGTCAAGTTGATCGACTGGTCAACATAAAAAAGCTACTCCATCCCTGGGGAAAAACAGTCATTTTTCTGGCCATGGAGATTTAATTGACTAAGCTGGCTTAGTTCGTAATTCAGTCACAGCAGGCACAAGCCAACGGGGCATTTGGATCGCCAAAAAATCTAGCAAATCCTCTGAGGGGATGGGATGGGCAAAATAATATCCTTGTCCTGCATCGCATCCCAGCCAATGGAGTTGGGTTAGATGCCGCTCAGTTTCAATGCCTTCGGCAATCACGTCCAATCCGAGAGTGTGGGCCAGGGTCACAATGGTGTGGACAATGGCAGTGTTTTGGTTGTTGGGCTCCATGGTGTTCACAAAGGAACGGTCCACTTTAATGGTGTTGATGGGAAAGCGGTGCAGATAACTGAGGGAAGAATAGCCGGTGCCAAAATCATCGAGGGAAATTTGGATATTTCTCTGGCGTAGATTGGTCAACACATCGGTGGCCAGGTCTAAGTTATCAATCAATAAGCTCTCGGTGATTTCCAGTTTGAGATCCTGGGGTACCAAGCTGGTGATGGCCAGAATTTTATCCACCGTTTGTATCAGCCGTTGGTCCCGCAATTGGCGGCCGGAAACATTAACACTTACTTGGAGCCGGGGAATGTGGGGAAATTTTTCCTTAATTTGCAGTAATTGTCGGCTTGCTTCCCAGAGAATCCAATCCCCCATGGGTACAATCAAGCCAGTTTCTTCGGCGATCGCCATAAATTCTGCGGGTAGGAGCAGACCCTCTTGCGGATGATGCCAACGCACTAGGGCCTCCACTCCCTGTAACTGTCCAGTTTTGAGGCAGACAATCGGCTGATAATATAACTGCAACTCGTGGCGAGCAATGGCCCGCCGTAGGTCATTCTCTCGCTGGAGCCTCTGCACGGCATGGTGGTGCATGGTCTGGTTAAAAATAGCATAGCGACCCTTACCTGCGGCCTTAGCTCGATACATGGCGGTGTCTGCGTCCCGCAAAATATCTTGGGGATGGCCATATTCGGGGTGGTTGAGGGCAATACCAATGCTGGTGTTGGTAAAAATTTCCTGGCCGTCCAAGTTAAATGGCTTTTGTAATTCCCGGTGAATTCTTTGGGCCACGGCGATCACATCTTCCGGACAGGTGATGTTTTCAATCAACATGGTGAATTCATCTCCCCCTAACCGGGCCAAGGTATCCTCCGGCCGTAGACATTGGCACAGGCGATGGGCAATGCCCTGGAGCAGTAAATCCCCACAGGCGTGCCCCAAACTGTCGTTGATAATTTTAAAACCATCTAAATCCAGAAATAGCACCGCAAACCTTAAATCCTGGCGACGTAAATTTCTTTGCAGAGCATGGCCCAGGCGATCGAGGAACATTAACCGATTGGGCAAATTGGTTAGGGAATCATGGTTGGCATTGTAGTGGAGTTTTTCCACCGCCGATTTACGCTCGGTGATGTCACTGTCAATGCTGTCGATACGCAGGGGTTGATGCTGGGCATCCCGCACCAATTGACTACGGCGAAATAACCACCGCTCCTTACCCCCTGGTTGCACAATGCGATACTCCACCTCCGTCTGGTCCTTTTCCATCAACAATTGCAGATGATATTCCAGCAAAAGGCGATCGCCAGGGTGGACCTGTTCAAACCAAAAATTTTGGCTCTGGTAACACACCTCCAGGGCTTGGCCATAGACCATGGCCGTGGTGGGGTTAAGGTAAAGGGTGGCAAAACTAGCGGCGTCAGCGGACCAAACCACATCTTGGATGGAGCCTAAAATCCCCTCTAGGCGTTGCTCACTGGCGGCCAGGGCCTGCTCGGCGGATTTCCGTTTGGTGATGTCCGTTAGCATGGCCAGCTCCCCCTGGTAATTACCCCATTGGTTATACCACGCACTGCGGGACACCAAACCCCAGAGCACACTACCGTCTCGCCGTTGGAGTTGTACGTCGTAAACCTCATAATGGTTGGGCAACATACAACGGGGGAAAGATTGCAAAGTCTCTTGGTGACTATTTTCCGACTCCGGCAAATGGTGAATGGCAAGAACAAAGGACGTAATATTTTTTTCTAAAATTTCCTCTACCGAATAGCCCAACATATCCGCCAATTGCCGGTTGGCAAAGGTAGTTTGTTGGTCTTGGTCTAAAATCCAAATTCCTTCGGAGGTTAACTCCACAATATGGCGGTATTTTTTCTCACTTTCCGCCAGGGCCAGGCGGGCTTGATGTTGTTCAGTGATGTCCCGTAGGGAAACCAAAGAGGCTTTACCCTTTTGCCAATGAATGGGAGACACCCGCATTTCCGCCACCACTAGATCTCCGCCGAGGGGCGTGAGGGTAATTTCGGTCACCTGATCCGCCACAAAGGGAATGCCAAAGGGTTGCTGCAGTAGTTCGCTTTCCCGCCGTTTAAACATCTGCTTGGCGGCGGGGTTAACAAATTGAATAATGCCCTCTTGATCGACAATTAATAGCCCATCGGTGATGGTGACGATCATCCTGCTGAAAAATTCTTGGCTGGTTCGTAGTTGTTGTTCTGTTAGCTTCTGTTTAGTGACATCGGTTTGGATGCCGATGAAGTTGACTAAAAAATTGTGCTGGTTATAGATGGGGGACAGATATAAATGATTCCAAAAAGGGACGCCGTCTTTACGGTAATTTTTCAGCACCACTTCGCATTTTTGGCCATGGGCGATCGCCGAGCGGAGTATGGCTAACTGTTTGCCCTGTTCCCCTTGGCGGTCTTCGTTGAGCAGAAAACGGCAGTTTTGCCCCATCACTTCTTCACGGCTAAAACCAGTAATGGTTTCAAAACCATGGTTGGCGTAAACTACGGCATTGCCTGCATCGAGGGCATCGGTGATCAAAATACCATTGGAACTAGCGTCGATCGCCTGCTCCAGTAACAGTAATCTCTCTTCGTATTCTTGGCGGTCAATGGTGGCGGCAAGGATATGGCTAGCCACCGTGAGGAAATCAACTTCTTCGTCAGTAAATTCACGGATAGTGAGACTATAAATGCCCAAAACTCCAAAAGCTGTTTTTGGCCCCGCCACAATCACATTTGCCCCGCTGATAATGCCCAGGTTATGCAATAAGGGGGAGGCCCGAAATTTAGTACTCAACCTCAGATCCAGCACAATCACTGGCTCGTAGTCCTCCACCTGGCGATCGCCATTATGGCGGATGGTATAACCGGCGTAGGAACGGTCGCTGGCATCAATGGTGTAGTTCCCGACTAAGGATTGTTCCCAGCCTTGCCCAGCACAGAGCAGTAGGGCAGAACGGTTGGGTAAAAGTTCCCAGATGCCGCAGTAATCCACATTTAAAACAGTGCGAATTAACTTGGTAGCTTGATCAAAAAATGCATATAAATCATGGCTCAGCAAGCCCCACTGTCCCAAGCGAGCAAGGGCTGTCTGCAGACTTGATGTATTATTTTGTGAAGAAGACAAACCCCGTTGGTGATGCTGGGCCAGTTCTTGGGCTAACCTTGCTGTGGTGGCCTCCGCCACCTCCAATTGTTTTTTGAGCTGGTCAATTTCCCGTTGTTGTTCGCACTCTAAATCAGTACCCATCGATCTATCCTCCTGCCCACCCCCTGTCGCCAGATGTGCAGGGACAACGAACTCCGGCAAGCCCTTTGATTTGGTAACCCACCATGGCAAAGTGGGGAGCTTGAAACGAGACCAAATGTTCATCCAACGTAATTTCAGCGAAAAAGCCACCTTCCCGGAGTCACCATATCTCCGGGGATCATGGCCAAATTATAGGTCTTTGCCTCACCCTCCATGGGTTGCGGGGGAAGTTTAGCAACAAATTGTGATGTTTGTTACAGAGAAGCCACCACCGGGGGATGGCCCTGGGATTTCTGGTTTTCTAGGGCCGCATAGAGACGGTTCAATGCCCCCAGATAGGCCCGGGCGGAAGCAACAATGATGTCGGTGTTGGCCGCATAGCCAGTGTAAATTACCCCATTGTGCCGTAGGCGCACACTCACTTTGCCCAACGCATCAATGCCTTCGGTGACGGAGGTGACGGAATATTCCAATAACTCATTGGGGAGTTGCACGATCTGATTAATGGCTTTGTACACTGCGTCCACGGGGCCCGTACCGATCGCCACAGTGGTTTCCTCTCCGCCGACGGGGGTACGGAGGGTCAGAGTAGCGGTGGGAACGGAAGGCTCGCCACAGGAAACCTGCACCCGCTCCAAACGAAATAGTTCGGGGGGTTGACGAATTTCGTCGTTAACAATGGCTTCCAAATCCCAATCGGTAATTTCCTTGCGCTTATCCGCCACTTCCTTAAAACGAATAAAAGCATTATTCAATTCCGTTTCGCTCAGGTCAAAACCCAATTCCTTCAAGCGGGTGCCAAAGGCGTTCCGACCGGATAACTTCCCTAAGACGATCTGGTTATTGGTTAAACCGATGGATTCCGCATCCATGATTTCGTAAGTGAGCTTATTTTTTAGCACCCCATCCTGGTGAATGCCCGACTCATGGGCAAAGGCGTTGGCCCCGACAATGGCCTTGTTGGGTTGCACCATCATGCCGGTTAGCTCCGACACTAAACGGGAAGTGGCATAGATATGTTTAGTGTCAATGTTGGTGAGGGGCTCGGTGGAATCCGCTGGCCGCCCCAAAAAAGGATTGAAGTAACTGCGCCGCACATGCAAAGCCATGACCAATTCTTCTAAGGCCGCATTGCCGGCCCGTTCACCGATGCCGTTGATGGTGCATTCCAGTTGGCGGGCTCCATTTTTCACTGCTTCCAGGAAGTTGGCCACCGCTAAGCCCAGGTCATTGTGGCCATGGACGGAAATAATTGCTTGGTCAATGTTAGGCACGTGATCGGCAATGCCCTTGATCAGAGCGCCATATTCGGCCGGGGTAGTGTAGCCCACCGTATCGGGGATGTTAATGGTGGTGGCCCCGGCGGCGATCGCCACTTCCAACACTTGATATAAAAATTCTGGGTCACTGCGCCCAGCGTCCTCGGGGGAAAATTCAATGTCATCCACCAAGGATTTGGCATAACTCACCATTTCCGGCACGATCGCCAATACTTCGGCCCTAGTTTTCTTTAACTTATGCTCCAGGTGAATGTCAGAAGTGGCCAAAAAAGTATGGATGCGATGCTTGGCCGCCGGTTTCAATGCTTCCGCCGCCGCTTTAATATCTTTCCTTGTAGCCCGGGCTAAACCACAGATTACCGGCCCGTTTTCTGTGCCCACTGTTTGAGCAATTTTCTGCACCGCCTCAAAATCCCCTGGGCTAGCAAAGGGAAAACCGGCTTCAATGATGTCCACTCCCAGACGGGATAGGGCCCTGGCGATCGATAGTTTTTCTTCCACGGTCAGGGTAGCTCCGGGGGACTGTTCCCCATCCCGAAGCGTGGTGTCGAAAATCAAAATACGATCAGCCGGACTAGTCATAGTAAACGCACCTTTTCAAGGGTGAAAAAGACACAGATAGATTCTGATTGTATCTTGTCTATCTAGACGTTGGCATGCTTTGAGGGGGTAAAATCGGTAGCGACCAGTTCCCCCGTAGTGCGTAAGGAGTAATTTGCTTTTTTGCCCCATGGCTAATTTTTTTCCCCAGCCTTTGCCATCATCCCTGTCCCATGAGCCATAGCCGCTTTAAGTCCGCTAAGTCTGCCATGCGCAAGTTCAAGACCGAACAACGGAAGTTGGGCGATCGGGTTTCCCAGCGCACTCCCCCCAGGGTGAATCGTTGGTTCAAATGGATGGCTCCGGGGCTATTTGTCAAACGTTGGATGGTAATCAGTGCCGTGGGTCTGACTTTGATATTTTTGGGCTTAGCCATCTGGATCAAGTTAACGCCGATTTTTCGCATTACGGAATTTGTTTCCAGTACCCTCGGATTTTTAACCAATCTTCTGCCCAACTACGTTTCCGGTCCCCTGATTTTGGCCCTGGGGCTTTTTTTTGTGTTTTGGGGCCAAAGTCGCACTGTTGGTTCCATTTCCGAGGTCTTACAACCGGACAATGACCAGGAATTGGTGGATGTACTCTTGGCCCACCGTCGTCTCAACAAAGGGGCCAAAATTGCGGTGGTGGGGGGCGGCACTGGCCTATCCACCCTTTTGCGGGGCCTGAAGCACTACAGCGCCAATATCACGGCCATTGTCACCGTGGCGGATGATGGCGGCTCGTCGGGGCGTTTACGGCGGGAAATGGGCATGTTACCCCCGGGGGATATCCGCAATTGTATTGGGGCTCTGGCGGACGAAGAAAAGTTATTAACGGAGTTGTTTCAATACCGTTTTAAGGCGGGGGATGGGCTGTCGGGGCACAGCTTTGGTAATTTGTTCCTCACTGCCATGGCGGAAATTACCGGGGATTTGGAAATGGCGGCGATCGCCTGCTCGAAGGTGTTAGCGGTGCGGGGGAAGGTGTTACCAGCTACCCTGGATGATGTCAGATTATGGGCGGAGATGGAAGATGGGCGCTATGTGGAAGGGGAATCAAATATTCCTGAAGCCCAGGGCAAAATTCGGCGCATCGGTTGTGTACCGGCATCCCCCAAGGCCCTACCGGCGGCCCTCAAGGCCATTAAAGCGGCCGACTACATCATCATTGGCCCAGGCAGTTTATACACCAGCATTTTGCCCAATTTACTCATTCCCGAAATTCAAACGGCGATCGCCAAGGCCCAGGTGCCCCGCATCTACATTTGCAATGTGATGACCCAACCGGGGGAAACGGATAATTACACGGTCTCGGATCATTTAACGGCGATCGATCAGGTCTGTGCGGAAAAGCTCTACGATGCAGTACTGGTGCAAAGAAATCCCCCTTCTGCCCCCGTGTTGGAGAAATACGCCGCCGAAAACTCCCATCCTGTTTACCTAGACCGGGAAGCGGTGATCCAAAAGGGTTGCCGCATTGTGCTAGCCAATGTGATGCAGGAAGACGAAAAAAGCCATCAGGTGCGCCACGACCCCCAAAGGTTAGCAAGGGTGTTAATGCGCTGGTACGGGGGCCAGTAGTGGGTTTCAGTTTGAAAGATTGAGCCGGAATGTTAACTGCTCTCGCCTCCGGTCTAGCTTTGGCGATAAACCCCTTGGATATCAGGGATGGTGAATAGGGCTTGGAAGCCTAGGTCCTGGCTTTGGTAAAATTCCCTTCCTCCCTGTTGGCGATCGACGAGGGCAATGACTGTGTCCACTTGGTAACCTGCATCCCGTAACCTTTCCACTGCCAACATGGCGGACTTGCCAGTGGTGACCACATCTTCCAGCACCACCACCTTAGTTCCCGGAGCTAACTCTGGCCCTTCAATGTAAGCTTTGGTGCCATGGCCCTTGGCTTCTTTGCGAATGATTAAGGCCGCTACGGGTTTTTCTTCGTAGGCAGACACAGTACTAACAGCGCTGACAATGGGATCGGCCCCCAGGGTTAACCCTGCCACTGCTTCGATGCCCGCCGGTAGCTCTGCCAACAGTAATCGCCCGATCGCCAGGGCTCCTTCCGCCCGTAGGGTAACTAATTTACCGTTGATGTAATAGGTGCTGGGTTGACCGGAGGAGAGAATAAAATCTCCTTCCTTATAGGCATGGATGGCCAACAGACGAAGTAAATATTGACGTACTTGTTCCAGGGGAGCAGTCTTAAGGGCGGCCAGGGTCAGATCGGTCATGGAGTCGACTTTTTTAACTGATATAAATATCCGAGATCAGTTTTTCATTGTATGGCACCCAAGAGAAGCGCAATACCGATAAGCTGGAGATAACAGCACTGAGTAATAATCCCTAAGTGTAGGGGAAGGGGAGGATCATGGGCAGGGCACATTATCAAGCAGGTTTCTCCATTTCCCCCTTGGCGATCGCCGTCAATGTGAACCTAGTCCGCCAACGGGCAAACGCTCCATCTCCCCAACCATGGCAATGGATCTACACCTTCAGTGACGGTAGCCAACTGCAGGGCACATTCCAAGGCGCAGTCAAACCAGGGCCTGAATTCGCCAATCCCATTCCTAGCTTTGATGTCCAAGGGGTGGGGGTAACGGAATATCTAACCGCCGCCGATAAAACCCCTCTGTTAGCCTGGCAACCAGGACAATTTAATTGTTTTGAAATGGGGGAAAGTCTATTGTTAATGGCTTCCAGCGATAACTATGTGGGCAACAGTCTCTGCTTGGTTAACTGCCCCCAGCGGCAATGGGCCCAAATTACTCATTGGGGCAGTCGGTTGGTGGCGGAACCCCTACTGTGGGAGCGGCTAGCTTTCCATTGCCTGGCCAGGGATATGCCCCCCACCGCTTGGTCAATGAATTGGCAATTCTCCCCCTTTTTACCACCCTTTTTCCATTGGCGTTTTCAGGCTTGGCCCCCAACGGCGATCGCCAACCCCCTAACTTGCCCGTCAAACAATTCATCCGTTCTTTTATCCTGAAACTGGGGCCTTCTTTACAATCGTTTACAATGGAGGGGACGATCTGCAGGGAAAAATTTGGTTATGGAACTCACCTGGTACGACAGTAACTCTTGGTTAATTGAAATGGGAGGGCAAAGGATTTTGCTCGATCCTTGGTTGGTGGGAGACCTAACCTTTGGCAATACGCCCTGGTTGTTTCGAGGCTTTCGTTCCCAGCCCGTGGAAATTCCCACTGACATTGATCTGATTTTGCTTTCCCAGGGTTTGGAAGACCATGCCCATCCCCTCACATTAAAAGAATTAAATAAAAGCTGGCCTATCCTGGGTTCTCTCAAGGCCGCTGAAGTCGCCACCGATTTGGGCTATGAACAGGTTCATCCTCTGCCCCATCAGCAAAAATTTGTCCTCAACGGCCGGGTAGAAATTCTCGCCCTGCCCGGTTCTCCCATTGGCCCTACCTTGGTGGAAAATGCCTATGTGTTAACGGATTTACAAACCGGCATTAAGCTTTACTACGAACCCCACGGTTTCCACTCCTCCCAGTTGCAGGATCTTGGCCCCATTGATGTGGTTTTAACCCCCGTCATTGGCATTAATATTCTCGGTCTTATCTCCGTGCTCAACGGCCAAAAAACAACCCTAGAACTCTGCCGTACTGTCCATCCCCAGGCGATCGTGCCCACCTCCGGCGCTGCGGAATTGAGCTATGGTGGTCTGCTCACTAGGGTTTTACGCCTAGACGGTGATTTAGACCAGTTTCGCCAATCCCTAGGCAACGAAGGCATCCAGGCTACCTTGTTGGAGCCCCAAGTAGGGGTGCCCCTGACTGTGCCTCTGGATATGTCCCAAGTCGCCGTTGGCTAAAATTGGAATAAACAAAGCATTTGCTACCCCAGTGCTTTTAAATATGGTTGCCCCAGGGAAAACTGCAAAAAAGTGTATAAAGTAGGTTTATTCCCGAATCAAAATTCCTTCTCCGCAGTCATAGCCAGGAGTAGGATGAGATCTTCCCCTAGCTTGGGCTGGGCAAACCCATTGCAGTACCGCCAACGTTTAAAAATCACCAGAGCCGAATGACCTACACCATCAACGCTGACCAAGTCCATCAGATTGTCCATAATCTTCACCACGATCCCTTTGAAGTGTTGGGCTGCCATCCCCTTGGGGACCATGGCAAGGTCAATCAATGGGTCATTCGTGCCTATTTACCCACTGCTGAAGCGGTGACAGTGTTGCTGCCCACCGATCGCCGGGAAGTGATTATGACCACCGCCCACCATCCCAACTTTTTTGAATGTGTGTTGGATCTAGAAGAACCCAAAAATTATCAGCTACGCATTACCGAGGATGGCCACGAAAGGGTAATTTACGACCCCTACGGTTTTAAAACTCCCAAACTGACGGATTTTGACCTGCACGTATTTGGGGAAGGCAATCACCACCGCATTTACGAAAAACTAGGCGCTCACCTGATGACGGTGGACGGCGTTAAAGGGGTTTATTTTGCCGTTTGGGCCCCCAACGCCCGTAATGTCTCCATTTTGGGGGACTTTAATAATTGGGACGGTAGACTGCACCAAATGCGGAAACGCAACAACATGGTGTGGGAATTATTTATCCCCGAGTTGGGGGTGGGCACCTCCTATAAATACGAAATTAAAAACTGGGAAGGGCATATCTACGAAAAGACCGACCCTTATGGCTTTTACCAGGAAGTACGCCCCAAAACTGCTTCCATTGTGGCTGACCTAGACCGTTACCAATGGCATGACGAAGATTGGCTAGAAGCTAGACGCACCAGTGATCCCCTCAACAAACCAGTTTCTGTTTACGAACTCCACTTGGGTTCCTGGCTCCACACTGCCTACGACGAACCGGTAAAAACTTTGTATGGGGAAGGGGTGCCCGTGGAAGTGTCCGAGTGGAATACCGGGGCCAGGTTTTTGACCTATTACGAGCTGGTGGATAAGTTAATTCCTTATGTGAAGGAATTGGGCTACACCCACATTGAGCTACTACCGATCGCCGAACATCCCTTTGACGGCTCCTGGGGTTATCAGGTAACAGGCTATTACGCCCCCACCTCCCGCTTTGGCAGTCCCGAAGATTTCATGTATTTCGTTGATCAATGTCACCTCAACGGCATTGGCGTCATTATTGATTGGGTGCCGGGGCATTTCCCCAAAGATGGCCATGGCCTAGCCTTTTTCGACGGGACCCATTTGTACGAACATGGCGATCCCCGCAAAGGGGAACATAAGGAATGGGGCACCCTGATTTTCAATTATGGCCGGAATGAAGTGCGGAACTTCCTAGTGGCCAATGCCCTGTTCTGGTTTGATAAGTACCACATTGATGGCATGCGGGTGGATGCGGTGGCCTCCATGCTCTATCTGGATTATTGCCGGGAGGAAGGGGAATGGGTTGCCAATGAGTATGGCGGCCGGGAAAACTTGGAAGCGGCGGACTTTCTACGCCAAGTAAACAGCGTTGTTTACAGCTACTTCCCCGGTATTTTATCCATTGCCGAGGAATCCACTTCCTGGCCCATGGTGTCTTGGCCCACCTACGTTGGCGGTCTGGGTTTTAACCTGAAATGGAATATGGGCTGGATGCACGATATGCTCGACTACTTCAGCATGGACCCCTGGTTCCGCCAGTTCCACCAAAACAGTATTACTTTTAGTATGTGGTACAACCACAGCGAGAATTATATGCTGGCCCTCTCCCACGATGAGGTGGTGCATGGTAAGAGCAATATGTTGGGCAAAATGCCTGGGGATGAATGGCAGAAGTACGCCAACGTTAGGGCTTTATTCACCTATATGTTTACCCATCCCGGCAAGAAAACCATGTTTATGAGCATGGAATTTGGACAGTGGAGTGAGTGGAATGTGTGGGGCGATTTGGAGTGGCATCTGCTCAATTATCCGCCCCATCAACAACTAAAACAATTCTTCACTGAATTGAACCATTTGTATAAAAATGAGCCAGCTTTATACAGTAATGATTTTGAAGAAGCTGGCTTCCAATGGATTGATTGCAGTGATAACCGCCACAGTGTAGTTTCCTTCATTCGTCGGGCTAAGGATAGCGCTGAATTTGTGATGACTATCTGTAATTTTACTCCCCAACCCCATAGCCATTACCGAGTTGGTGTTCCTGAGCCTGGTTTTTACACAGAATTGTTTAACAGTGATGCCCGACAGTATGGTGGCAGTAACATGGGCAATTTAGGCGGAAAATGGACGGAGGAATGGTCTTTCCACGAACAGCCCTATTCCTTGGATTTATGCTTGCCTCCCTTATCGGTGTTGGTACTGAAGTCAAACCGTCAGGCTGAAGGTAATGCTATCCCGACTCAGGAGGGCACTGAGATAGCCTAGTTAGTTGGGTTACCTGTAATTTCCTCACCAAATTTTCCGTATGTCCCAGACCCGTCCCTATCAGTCCTTGCTGTTGCGGCTCCTCCATGGGGCCATGGCTCTGTTGACCCTATTGGCGATCGCCAGTGGCTTTTGGGTCTACAACACCTATGACGGTCGTTGGGGGTCTTTGCCGTTGCCGAAACCTTATTACACTCAGGATCTCCATGGCACCGGCGCTTTGGCCCTCTTTCTGTTTATGTTTCCCTTTGCCCTGTACTGTTTCCACCTAGGCGATCGCCGTTTATGGTCCGACCAAAGTTGGGAGCAGTTACGGAAACCTGGCACTCCAGGCTTTTGGCTCGCATTGCAGAGATTGGCTAATACCCTCATGCTGGTAGCCTTAACTATGGCGGTGGTGAGCGGGAGAATGATGCAGGAAAGTTGGTTACCCCAAAAACAACTCAACCATTTGCCCTACCTTTTCCACCTGCTGGCCTGGTTGGTCGTTGTTCTTTGTCTGGGATTCCATTTACTATTCAGTGCCAAGGTGGGAGGCATTGCCCTCTGGCGATCAATGGCGAGTTGGGGGCGCAGAGCCAAGGACAGTCCCCAGCAATGGCTCAGGGACTTTCGCTGGCGGTTGTCTTCAAAAAGTTTGCAGTGGCTCCACTGGTTAGTGCTAGCGGGATTACTGTTTGCCTTGACTGTTCCTCTTTTTGCCTAGCTTCTTTGGCCAAACTATGGGCATTCAAGAATCTGTTAGAATGGGTTGCCCAATGAAATTTGTACGATGAGTAAAGTTTTTTTTGATATCACCATCGGTAACGATGCCCCAGGTCGCATTGTGATGGAATTGTTTGACGAAGTTACCCCCAAGACCGCTGAAAATTTCCGGGCCCTCTGCACTGGGGAAAAAGGTGTGGGTAAAGCCGGTAAACCCCTGCATTTTAAAGGTTCCCACTTCCATCGGGTAATTACCGATTTCATGGCCCAGGGGGGAGATTTTACCCGGGGTAATGGCACCGGCGGAGAATCTATTTATGGAGAAAAGTTCGCCGATGAAAACTTTCAGTTAAAGCATGATCGCCCTGGTTTACTGTCCATGGCCAATGCGGGGCCCAACACCAATGGCTCACAGTTCTTTCTAACTTTTGTACCCTGCCCTTGGCTTGATGGGAAACACGTCGTGTTTGGGGAAGTGGTAGAAGGTTTAGAAATTCTCGAGCAACTAGAAGCCAACGGCTCCCAAAGTGGTCAAACCAAACAGGCGATCGTTATCAGTGATTGCGGCGAGATCAAATAACTTTTTATGCTGGATTTCTGTCCAGGCTCTACGGGTAAAGTTTGAGTTTGTCTTTTAAATAAGTCCACTAAGCCTGCCCCTTGAAAAAAGGATTTTTGCAAAAATTTCCTTTCATCAATGGCATTTAGGAGGATTCAACAGCGACAATTCAACCTGCCAAACGGATGGTTAAATTATTAACCGGAATTTTCTTTTTCCCCTGGTGCCACATTCAGGGGAATTCTGCTTTTTCGGGCAATTAATCGGCAAAGCTATTGGCATGGGTGGCAAATTTCACATCCAATTCTGTAATGCCGCCGGCATCATGGGTGGTTAAGTCAATGGTGACTCGATTGTAAACATTAGACCATTCTGGATGATGGTTCAGGGTTTCTGCCACCAAAGCCAATCGGGTCATAAAACCAAAGGCTTGATTAAAGTTGCCAAACTTAAATTGACGATGGAGTTTATTGCCCTGCAGGCTCCAACCGCTGAGTTCCCCCAGGGCGGTTTGGATTTCTGAGTCAGTTAAACGTTGGGGGGTAGCCATGGTGCAATTTATCTAAATTTTCAACTATTGATTAGGGATTGCCCTTACCGTCCGTTATACCATCTCCCAGAAAAAGACTGAAGGATACTTGGGTTGGTTCGCTCACGTTGGTGGTTTCCTGCACTCGGCTATCGTCAATTTGCCAGTTATCACTCAGATTGGTTCTGATTTGTTCAGTTTGGGAAAAAAGACTGGCCGGATTACTGTCTGGGGGGCGCTGGATGATGAGACGCAAATGCAAGGATGGGTAAGACTGGAGAATTTGCCCCACACTGTTAAGCGTTGCTTGAGCTTGGCTAGAAAGGTTAAGGGGAGCGCTGTCGATCGCCGCGGTTTCGTCAACAATGGTAAGGGGAATCACCCCTTGATCGGTTGCGAGGCGTTGGTATTCCACAATGGCATCATTAACCTGCAAAGACCGCCGAATTTGGCCAGAGAGGATAGCTTGGGCATCTTCTTGTAAATCCCGATCGCCCAGATAGACCACCACCAACTTCAGGGGAGAACTATCACTGCGCAGTACTACTTGGTAGTCCACCAACTGCACCGTATCGGGTAGGGTGACCAGGGCCAGGGAACGGCCAATTTCCGCCATTAATTCTTCCTGTAAATCCGGTAAATAGGTCAACTCTGAAACCACCGCAATGGGCTCCGTATTGACCGCTTGGCTAGTGGGAATTTGCACAAAGCGCAAACTGATATTGCTGGGACTACGGTCGAGGGCGGTGGCCAACTGATCAATAAAACGTTTTTCATCGTCTTGGCTGTAAAGCTTATCGGTCACCACTTGGAGTTGCACGGTGATTTGCTTGTTGTCTTGCTTCGCTTTGACCTGATCAATGTAGGAATGAAACTCCCCTTCATTGCCGCGATCGCCAAAGTTATCCTGCCACACCTGTTTAATGGTGGAGTTTAACTGGTTTTCCTCCCGTTGTTGGGTCACTTGGCGGCGCACCTGCTCCAGAGATTTGGTCAAGGGAAAGGAAATCATCCCCAGGGTAACCAGAATCAAGAAAAAGCGACTGGGCAAACCTCCCACCCGTTGAAAAGTCGTATAGGCGGGGAATTTTCTCAGCCAAGAACTGACTAATTGGCTTTCGGGATTTTCTTGTTTCCACTCCCCAATGGCTTCCCGCACTGCCCGCACATCAAAATGGACAAAAAAGAAGACAATCATGGCAGTGAAAACAATGGCCACTAGGTTGGTGATGAATAGCAATCCTCCTCCCTTAGCCACCGTCAATCCCTGGGAAGAGTTGAGGCTGAAATAGATACCAATGCCGTAACCCACCACACACAATGGCGGCATTAAGGCCACGGCGATCGCCACCCCCGGTAAAGAAGCCGCTACTCCCTTAGCTTGTTTGCAGGTGGCCACCGATCCCACAGCCCCGGAAAACAGAGCCACAATTAAATCCAGGAGGGTAGGATTAGTTCTGGCCAAAATTTCGGGGGTAATCTCCTTAAAAGGAACAATTACCACTAAAATAGTCGCAAAAATAATAGCCAAACTACAGCTTAGCAATAAGTTAAAAGCCGCCCGCAACCAGAGCACTACGTCCCCTGCGGCCAATCCCATGCCATTGGCCAAAATTGGCCCCATTAGGGGAGAAATCAACATCGCCCCAATGATTACCGCTGGACTATTGAGCACCAAAGCCAGGGTGGCAATGCCCGCGGCAAACAAAACCTCAATCCAATAGCTGATGTCCCCAAGGCTGACGGATTCAGAAAGCTGGGTGTAGATTTGCACCTTATGTTCATCGGTCAAATCTAGGTTAGCTGTAAAGCCACGGCGTAACCGCAGTAACATCAACAAAGAAAAACGGTGCCCGGAGGACTTCGACTTTGACATAGGCTGGGATGAGGTGAATAGTCTCCATTATGCTTTGACCAATACTATACTCTGGGGAGAGTTGGTCGGATTATCATCCCCTGCCTTTTTGCGCCCAAGCTCTTCCAAGTCATCTTGCCCTAAATCATTCCCATATCATCTATTATTTTCCATCGAGCGAGTTGTTTATGTTTGGCGTTCTGCTGTTCCTTATTTTTTTCTCCGCCGTCAGTCTAGCTTTTTTTGCCAACCGTAAATGGTGGATTCGTGTTTCCACCCAGTCCCCCCGCTGTATCTATTATTTTGGCCCCTTTGCTTCCCAAGAAGAGGCGATCATCCACCACCAAGGTTATCTCCAGGATTTGGAGATGGAGGGGGCCCAGGGCATCGAATATAAGATAGAACGCTCCTATAAGCCGAGAAAATTAACCATCGAAGGCTGAGAACTCCCCACCAGGGGCAAAGTTTTGACTATTCATCTCCCTGCATTAAGGAGGCAAAGTTAATCAAGCTCCCATTTCATTCCTTTTTCCCGATCCCCCCCATAAAAAATCCCCTAGTTTCATGCAACTGGGGGATTAGCTTTATTTCAGATTTTTCAGACTGATGTTTTAGTCAGCATCAACGATAGCAATCAGACGATCGCCAACTCCAAACTAGTCTCGACCGTTGAGGGCAATCAGTAGGCGCAGAATGAAGATAAAAAGGTTGATATAGGTCAAATACATGGACAGGGATGCGGCCAAATATTGATCATCCCGATAGGTGCGGGGCAGAACGAAAAAGTCCACCACCGATACTCCAGCAAATAACAATACACCGAAGGCAGAAATGGCTACTTCTAGGAATGTGGGGGTAATTATCCCAAAAAATCCAAGCACCACCTGCAGAAGCATGACCACCACTAGGCCAATAAGAGCCAAGCTAACGGTTTTGTTCAGGGCAATGCCATCTTCCTCCGACAAATTGGAGCCAATACTACGGGCCACCACAAAGGTCACTCCACAGCCCAAAGCGGCAATGCCAATGCCCTGGATACCCACTCCGCTAGTCTGGAGCGCCACGTAAATAATGCCGCTCAGGGTATAGCCCGACAGCAAACTGTACAAAGCTAACAGGGGTAGAGCCGTTGCGTTATTGCCACTCTGGGCCACCCGCATGGCCACGAAAAAGAGAATGAAATTACCGATTAAAGCGGCCCAAAAGGTGGTCATGAATAGACCAGGGTTACCCTGCATGACGCTGAGGCCGCCAAAGGTTCCCGCCGCTGTCAGTACCAAGCCTCCGCCAAGATAGGGGAGGGCATTTTTGATCACGTTTGGCCCGATCAGACTTTGGCCTTTTGCCTCCGCCATGATCTGACGAAAATTGCTGGTATTACTCATAAAAAGTGGATTTTTGACTAGGATAATCACAGGGGAGAAAAATTTTTTCCCTTCCCTTTAATATACTATCGACAACCATAGCCTTGCTTTAAGTGCTGGTAAGTCCCTGTAAACCTTTATTTATGGGCTATTTCCGCCCCTGGATCCCGCCGGCTGAGCTAAGCATGAACTGTGTATTGTTCCATTGTCAGACCAGGAGGCTTTAGTCCTATGAATTACCGTGTTGTTGTCTTGAGCGGGGTTATGACTGCCCTACTGGGCACTGTGTTTGGTTGGGGGATGGGGCAGATTGCCCTGCGTCAACGGCCTAGCCAAGTACAGGTCACCATGAGTCAGCCCTATCGCACGTTATATGGCCGGCGCTTAATTTGGTTCGGGGCGATCGCCGGTTTTGTGTTGGGGGCCGGACAGGCCTGTGTACTGGCAGAGAGGAAGAAGGAAAAAGAAGCGGCGGAGGGGGCCGAAGCGGAGGAAGATTATTCCTGATCTGTTGCCGTTGGGGTTGACTATGTTTTCCAGAGCCTATGGGTCAAATTTGGCTCTCATGGCTGGGGAGCGGAGAGACCGGACAAAGGTTACCGTCACTGTTTTAGGGGCTGGACTCCGGGCCGATAAAATTCTCCTATCCCTTAGCCAGAGGAAATTTACCCCCTTGGCGATCGCTCTGGTAGCATTTAATACAAATTGGCTATCCTGGCAAAATCCCCCGAAATATTACGAAACGTAAAGTATAATAACAATCAACCTGTAAACCCCAAATGCCTTAGCGAGACAGTAACCCATGCGCGTTGTGATCGCCGGAGCCGGATTAGCCGGCCTAGCCTGTGCCAAATACTTAGCCGATGCGGGCTTTACCCCCGTCGTCTTGGAACGTAGGGATGTATTAGGCGGGAAGATCGCCGCATGGAAAGATGAGGACGGAGATTGGTATGAAACTGGCCTGCACATTTTTTTTGGGGCCTATCCCAACATGTTGCAGTTGTTTAAGGAATTAGACATCGAAGATCGCCTGCAATGGAAAGAGCACAGCATGATCTTCAACCAACCCGAGAAACCAGGCACCTATTCCCGTTTTGACTTCCCCGATATTCCGGCTCCCATCAACGGTTTGGTGGCCATTCTGCGCAATAACGACATGCTCACCTGGCCAGAAAAAATTCGCTTTGGCTTAGGGCTTTTGCCGGCCATTATCCAGGGCCAGAGCTATGTGGAAGAGATGGATCAATATACCTGGTCGGAGTGGATGGCCAAACAAAACATTCCCCCCCGCATCGAAAAAGAAGTTTTTATTGCCATGAGTAAGGCGCTGAACTTCATTGACCCCGATGAAATTTCCGCCACCATTTTACTCACCGCCCTCAATCGCTTTTTACAGGAAAAAAATGGTTCTAAGATGGCATTCCTGGATGGGGCGCCGCCGGAACGTCTTTGTCAGCCGTTGGTGGATTACATCACGGAACGGGGGGGAGAAGTGCATCTTAATGCCCCTCTTAAGGAAATTTTGCTCAATGAAGACGGCACCGTTAAAGGTTACCTAATCCGGGGTTTAGACGGGGCAGAAGATCGGGTTGTTACTGCTGACTTGTACGTTTCTGCCATGCCGGTGGACCCCCTCAAAACCATGGTGCCGGCTCCCTGGCGGGAATATCCTGAATTCAAACAAATTCAAGGACTAGAAGGCGTCCCAGTGATTAACCTCCACCTCTGGTTTGACCGTAAGTTGACGGACATTGATCACCTTCTCTTTTCCCGATCGCCGTTACTGAGTGTTTACGCTGACATGAGCAACACCTGTCGGGAATACAGTGACCCAAACAAATCCATGCTGGAATTGGTGCTGGCCCCGGCCCAGGATTGGATCAACAAATCCGACGCAGAGATTGTGGCGGCCACCATGGCGGAGATTAAACAACTCTTTCCCCAACACTTTACCGGTGATAATCCGGCCCAACTGCTCAAATCCCACGTGGTCAAAACCCCCCGCTCTGTCTACAAAGCGACCCCAGGAAGGCAGGCCTGTCGACCCGATCAACGGACATCGGTGCCAAACTTTTACTTAGCAGGGGACTTTACCATGCAAAAATACTTGGGCAGTATGGAAGGAGCGGTGCTTTCCGGTAAACAATGTGCCCAGGCGATCGCCGCCGATTTCAACCCCCAAACCGTTCCCCCAACCCGGGAAATAGTCACCGTGGGTTAAGCCGCCTGGACTCCCTGGTAATCTTCCTGACAAATGGCAACCCTAATGCGACAATGCTAAATGGCTAACGGTCAAATTTCCCCCCAGCGTGCAGTTACCAAACCCCAATCCTGGTGGCTGACTTCCGAACCCCGTCCGTCCTTAATGTTACAACTGCCCAAACCGTCTCCATCTGCAAAGCCCTGTGCTTCTGTTGAGGAAGCTTACGAAATTTGTCGTCAAGTAACTGCCCAGTACGCAAAAACTTTTTACCTGGGAACTTTGCTGATGCCTCCTGCCAAAAGGAAGGCCATTTGGGCAATTTATCTTTGGTGTCGTAGGACTGACGAACTAGTGGATGGGCCCCAGGCGGCCACCACCACCCCGGAAACGTTGGATCATTGGGAGCGCCGCCTAGAAGCTATTTTTGCTGGACATCCCCAGGATGATGCTGATGTGGCCCTGGTGGATACCCTAGAAACTTTTCCCCTCGACATTCAGCCCTTTCGGGACATGATCGCTGGGCAAAGAATGGATCTTTACTGTTCCCGTTACCAAACCTTTGAAGAATTAGACCTCTATTGTTATCGAGTGGCGGGCACCGTCGGCCTAATGTCCAGTGCCGTATTGGGGGTGGATACTGGTAATGGCCAAGCTCCTTGGCAACCCGATGCCGTGTACATTCCCCAGGAAGAGGCGATCGCTTTGGGGGTGGCCAACCAATTGACCAACATTTTGCGGGACGTGGGGGAGGACGTGGAGCGGGGCAGAATTTACTTACCCCTGGAAGATTTGGAGCGGTTTGATTATAGCGAACAGGATTTGCTTAATGGGGTCAACGATGACCGTTGGCGTGGCCTGATGAAGTTTGAAATCGAACGGGCCCGGGCCTACTTTGAAGATGCGGAACGGGGGATTCGGGCTTTAAATCGAGACGCCCGTTGGCCAGTGTGGACCGCATTAATGTTATACAAGGGCATTCTCGATGTAATTGAAGCTAATAATTACAACGTGTTTGATCGCCGGGCCTATGTGCCCACTCCCAAGAAGTTGCTATATCTACCCGTGGCCTGGTTGAGGGCCCAGGTGCTGTAGGGTGTTGATAAGATTTTAGTCAATAGGTAGCTACTTACTGGCTTGACTCAATTAAGGTCAGAAAAAAGCCCCTAACCATGGTGGGCTAAGGACTCACTTTATGAAGGGTTCAAACTATCAGTGTAGCGAACAAAGGCGATCGCCCCAGTATTTTCCTGGTCAAGTTGGGGACAAATGCGTCGTCTACTTAAGAGTTTCAAAGGGAACTCAGGAGCCACAACTGCCAGAGAATGGACAGCAATGCCCCCACTACCAAAATCATTGAACTAAGGGAACCCAAGGCAAAACCCACCATCCTTTTCTCCGCCGCTTGGTAATAGCCCCAGGCGTAGAGAATGCGCCCCAGCAACCATAAGGCCCCCAAAATAGTGGCAATGGTTGGATCTCGGTAAAGAGCAAATAGCCATAACCCCGGCAGAAAAAATGCCAACTGCTCTAGGGTGTTGTATTGCACCCTCAGCACCCGTTCAAAATTTTCGTCTCCGGTGGTGGCCGGTGGCATTACCCTATACTTGGCCCGGGCCCTTCCCACATTAATCACCAATACCAAATAAAGCACCGCCGCCAAAGCAGTGATCAAAGCTGGCCAGAGTAACTCCGTTGTCGTCATCGGTCCCGCTGCAAGAATGTACAGTCCCAGACTAGCCCAAAAAGCTCCCCTCCCCCCAATCATTAATTTGGTCGGACTTAATCGCTATACTGACGGTCAGGGTGTTACCCAACTTTTTGCTTTTCCTATTCAAGCTCTTTTTGTTTTTCTTATCCCATGCAGTTAAGCCCCCAAGAAAAAGATAAACTACTGATTTTTACCGCTAGCCTAGTAGCAGAACGTCGTAAAGCCAGGGGGGTCAAACTCAACTACCCCGAAGCCGTAGCTTATATTTCCGCCGCCATTCTCGAAGGGGCCAGGGATGGTCGCACCGTAGCTGATTTGATGAACTATGGCGCCACCCTATTGAGCCGCGACGAAGTCATGGAAGGGGTACCGGAGATGTTGCCAGAGGTGCAGGTAGAAGCAACTTTTCCCGATGGCACCAAACTGGTGACGGTTCACGATCCTATTCGCTAGTGACGGGTCGGTCAGACAGAGCGGCCGGCTTTTTGGTCGTTAAACCCCAGCCCCGTTGACCGTGGAAAAAAATCATTGCCTAGGGTTGACAGTGATCAATCTTTATCGCTATATTTAAAAACGTCTGAAATAACGGCTCGTTATCAAGACCACCTAGCCCCCATCGTCTAGAGGCCTAGGACACCTCCCTTTCACGGAGGCGACAGGGATTCGAATTCCCTTGGGGGTATTATAAAAAAGAAAAAAACGAAAAGGGGTTCTTTGGGGCTTCTTTTTCATTGTTTACCCCAAAAATTCCCCAGGAAGTTTTAGGCTTTCTTTCCATTCATAGGACAGAAAGGCATAACAGGGAACTTGTCGAGGAAAATAGCGCAGAAATGGCAAGACCAAAACTCCATCTATGGCAGTATAGGGGCGTAGTTCTTTGTCCTTGAGGCTTTGTTTAGCTAATGTTAATCCTGCGTCGTCTAATGCTGGTGGTTTCCCTTAGTTTTGCCACGATCGCCATTGACATTACTACGGGGCCATGGAATGAGCCAGTGCAGGGTCAAATTGCCGGAGAATCCGATTCCCAAAATGATTCACAAAATCTGAAAGTGGGGGTAGTGGGCAATCCGCCCTTTGTGGTTTATGGAGAAAATGACGCAGAGGTAACTGGCATTAGTTTGGATGTGTGGAGAGCCATTGCCCAATCCCAGAAATGGAATTCGCAGTATTTACGGCAAAACTCCATTTCCGAAGGCATCAAAGCAGTGGCGGAAGGGAAGCTAGATATTTTGATTGGCCCCATTAGCGTCACCCCGGAGCGGGCAGCCATTGAAGGCATAACCTTTACCCAACCCTATTTCAGCAGTGGAGTCGGATTATTGATCCCCGGAGAACCCCTGGGCCTATGGGAGAGATTGGCTCCCTTTTTTGGCCTGGCGGCCCTGTCTTCGGCGGGAGTGCTCACTTTACTACTATTTCTGGTGGGAAATTTAATTTGGCTGGCGGAACATCGCAAAAACCCAGAGCAGTTTTCCCCCCATTATCCAGAAGGAGTGCAAAATGGTATGTGGTTTGCCCTGGTCACCCTAACAACGGTGGGCTATGGGGATCGATCGCCACGGACTAAGTTAGGACAACTGGTGGCAGGGGTATGGATGGTGGTGGCGCTGCTGAGTTTTTCTTCCATCACGGCGGGATTAGCTTCGGCTTTCACTACGGCCCTTTCTGAAGCCAATGCCACTCCCCTGTTCAGTAGCGTCAATGACATCAAAAATAAAGACATCGCTGTGGTGCGGGACACAACCGCGGTGGACTGGGCCCGGTTTTATCGAGCGGATATTAAAGAGGCCAATAACTTAGTTGGGGCAGTGGCTTTGCTAGAAAAAGAGCAGGTGCAGGCGGTAATGTTCGACCGACCGGCATTAATTTATTACACCCAACAGCATCCCGAGGCGAAATTAAAAGTAACAGAAATTCGTATTTCCCTGGAACCCTATGGTTTTGTGATTGAGGAAAATAGCCCTTTGAAAAAGCCCCTCAATGTCGAAATACTGGATTTAATTTATAGCAGAAGAATAAATGAATTTACTGAACGGTGGTTGGGGCCAGGCGTTGAAGAAAATCAAGACCTTGCCCCCGACGATAGTGGGGAACTTTCCGGCTAGATTACCGCCCCATTAACCAAATTTGACTTGTCTTGGCGATCACCAGTAACACCAATAGTAAGGTGAGGCCAGTGCAGAGTGCCCAAACGGGGGTTTTTCAAATTATCTCCCGCAATTCCACCGATGTTAGCGATATGGGAATGTATAGTACTTCTGCCGTTGAGAAGGACATCACTGCAGTGGTTTCCATTACTTTTAGTATTAAATAATTATCTGGAGATTTTATCCAGGTTCGGGTTTTATCCGTATTTTCTCTGGCAATCAAAAGATCTAACCAGTGGCTGATTGACCTTTGCTTGTTTTCGTTGCACGATCTAAAAGAGTAGAGTCGATAAAAACCATGCTATTTCGTCAATTATTTGACCCGGAAACCTCCACTTACACTTACGTAGTTGCTGATCCCCGTGGTCGGTCTGCGGCCTTAGTAGATTCTGTTTTAGAACAAGTGGATAGAGATCTGCGCCTACTAAAAGAATTAGATCTCAAGTTGATTTTTTGTCTGGAGACCCACGTCCATGCCGACCACATTACTGGAGCGGGAAAACTGCGGCAATTAACTGGCTGTCAAAACCTCGTCCCCCAATATGCTGACGTGGACTGTGCTGACCGCCATTTGCAGGATGGAGAAATGATTCATGTTGGTTCCATACCCATCCTGGCGATCGCCACTCCGGGGCACACCGACAGCCATTTGGCTTTTTTGGTGAATCAAACCCATGTTTTGACAGGGGATGTTTTGCTCATTCGGGGCTGTGGCCGGACGGATTTCCAAAGTGGGGATGCCAGCACTTTATATGACTCTATCCACAATAAATTATTCACCCTGCCCGATGAAGTTTTGGTTTATCCTGGCCATGACTATCGAGGCCACACCGTTTCCACCATGGGGGAAGAAAAGCGTTTTAATCCCCGATTTTTAGGGCGAGATCGCCAGGAATTTATCGAATTTATGAATAGTTTAAACTTGCCCGATCCGAAAAAAATTATGGAAGCAGTGCCCGCCAACCAACTCTGTGGTCAAAAGACCGTTGCTCTTTAGAAATTTAATTTTAGACCCATTTCCCGGTGAAAAATCCGTTGCAAATTATGGCTAGTTGCTTTCAGTCCCTTTACCGTACCTGGGGCAAAATCTTCACCGTAGCGGTGCTCAGCTTGGGGCTTTGGCTGGCCTGGGGGACTCTTTGGCCTGGGGCAACTCCGGCCCTAGTGCGGCAAACCACCGAAAAACCAGGGCAAACCCTGACCCAATCTCGCCAATCCCTACGAGACCAGGAAGGAAATACTTGGCAGGTGGTGTTATTTAAACGGGTAAAAGCCACTGGTGAAACGGAAACTAATTTGCGCTTGGTGGGTTTTCCTGGGGTAATATCCTTTCGCCATCCTGCTCCCTTAGTGGTTCAGGATAATGGTGGTAACAACATCAACTTAACTGATCTTTTAGCGGAAGATAGTCCTGGGGAAAATATCGGTCAATTTTTAGTTACAACAGATTTTACTAATCTAGAAATTAATAGCATTTGGACATTAAATTTACCATTAAAAGAAGGAAATCAACAAATCAAAGTACCTTACTTTGTGCTTCAAGAATGGCAGGGGTTGTTGGCCAAATCCTCGGAATAATTGCTAATTTTGCTGTTCATTTGTGTAATATTTTTTCTGATTTTGTAGAGACTATCCCGGAGATTAATGATGACAAGCTCAACCCAAACTAACTCCACCATTGCTCCTCAAACCCTGCAACAACTACGACAACAGGATGCGGTCATTTTAGTTGACGTGCGGGAACCCCTGGAATTTGTCGGAGAACACATCGCCGATGCCCATTCTCTCCCTCTATCTCGCCTTAATCGTAGCCAATTGCCCCAGGCAGAAGGAAAAACTACGGTGTTGTATTGCCAAAGTAGTAATCGTTCTGGTAGTGCTCTGCAACAATTAAGAGCCGCTGGAGTGGAAGGAATCATTCATTTGGAAGGGGGATTATTAGCTTGGAAGCAGGCAGGATTGCCCACGGTAAAAACAAAAAATGCCCCCATCAGCATTATGCGTCAGGTGCAAATTATTGCCGGCAGTTTGGTGTTAACCGGGGTTTTATTGGGTACATTCGTTGCGCCGGGATTTTATTTTCTCAGTGGTTTTGTGGGGGCGGGATTATTATTTGCTGGCATTTCTGGCACCTGTATGATGGCCAATTTGTTGGGCAAATTACCCTACAACCAAATTAAGGGGTAATAACTATGGTGCTCCAAATGGTGGGCTATTTTTTGGCAGGTTGCATCGGCTTAAGTTTGGGGCTTTTGGGTGGCGGTGGTTCGGTTTTGGCTTTGCCAATTTTGGTTTACGTTATGCAGGTTCCTCCCAAGGCGGCGATCGCCATGACGTTGGTGATTGTGGGGGTAGTGAGCTTGATTGGGGTAATTCCCCATTGGCGTCGGGGGAACGTTAATTTGCCTAAGGCCCTGATTTTTGGTTCTGCCACCATGGTGGGGGCTTTTGGCGGCGCTAAATTAGCAGCCCATCCCCTAGTAACGGAAACATTCCAGTTGGTTTTATTTGCTGTGCTGATGCTGGTGGCGGCCATTTTTATGATCCTCAAATCCCAACAGCGGCCCCAGTCTGCCTCCACTAAGGAAACAGCCTTGGCAGCCTATCCTGTCCCCATTTGTAAATATTGTTGGCTATGGCTTTTGACTGAGGGCATTGCCATTGGCATTTTAACTGGATTGGTAGGGGTAGGGGGTGGTTTTGCCATTGTGCCGGCCCTGGTATTGCTAGGAAAGTTACCGATGAAAGAGGCGATCGGTACTTCTTTGTTGATTATTGCCTTTAACTCTGCAGCAGGCTTTTTAGGTTATTTTGGCCAAGTTAGTTTGGACTATCACTTGATGGTGAGTTTCACCTTCTTCGCTGCCTTGGGAATTTTATTGGGTTCCTATCTATCCGGTTTTGTTGATGCAAGAAATTTACAGCAGGGTTTTGCCTACTTCCTCATGGCGATCGCCGCTTTTATTCTTTTTCAACAACGGGGCACTCTATGGAGTTCCAAGACCAATAGCTACCTGCCGGAACAAAGCTCCCAAGTATTGCTACAAAAAACCCGGTAGATCCGGCAGAATCAATGGGGAATAAAAAACCTTACGGACCATGGTAACCATTGCTATCCACACAGCATTAGGGGTGATCGGAGGCTTGCTAATTTTTGCCATCTTTTTTTATCTTTCCAATGCACAGCAAACTTCTGCTCCCCTGGGGCTAATTTTTCTAGGGTTAGCCTGCGGCATCATAGCCCATTACCTTTCCCCTTGGGCGACCCTCGTTATCCTGGGATTATATGCCCTTATCTCCTTCAAAGAATGGTGGGGCGATCGCCATACCCCCTCCTGAATCCAATGCAACCTTTTGTCTAAAGGGAAAAAACGACACTTTTCAGCCAATTTGACCGTCCCCATCTCCATTAGCGATTTTTTGCCCTGCTTCATCATCCATGCTTTCCCTGCTCACACCTCTAGTTCTGGCCCAAGCCAATCCGATCACCATTCCCATCACTCCTCCCCCGGTAATCACCCAGCCGGCTCCCAACATTGGGGACTCTCCCCAAGAACTAAAAGTAGTGCAGCCGGTGCGTCCTTTGCCAGGGCAGCTAGATCAAATTCCGGTTTTTAACAGTAATAGTCCCGAACTAATTTTTAACGAAGGCATTATTCTCTCCACCCTGTCTTCCATTGGCATGGGTCATCCCTACGCCCACCTGAATCATCCCTTCCGGGGTCGGTTTGATGTCTTTGCCCACCACGTTGTCCAAGCATCTCCCGAAGGCAGGACTTTATACCTAGGGGTGTTATTGTTCAATGGCAGTCGGCAAGACGCCACGGTGGAAATTCTCCAGGGAGCCAGTTCCCTCACTTCCCCCGATGCCCTATTTATTGATCTGCCGCCGGTGGTGGAAAACAATGACGGTAAGGTTTTTGCTGGCCCCGGTAGCCGGGTAATGAACGATGTTTTGCGGGGACAACGGCAGAGTGATTACCCCGAAAAATTTGTCATTCCCGCTGGGCAAAGTCGCATGCTGATCAATCAGCCTTTGCCGGTGAACTATACCCCAGTGCCCGGGCAGCCGCCACCGATTAGATTGCCGCGCAATGGTTTTTCTGCCTATCTCCGCCTTAACACCAACGTTCCTATCCATGCGGCCAGCATGGCCATGTATGCTCCCCAGGATAATTTTGGCGTAGAACAAGCTCCCCGCTTAGCGGATTGGGAAAACTTGCTTAAAACGGCTAACCTCATGCAACCCAGGGACCGTATTCCCCGCAATAGCCAACGGCGAATTTATAGCCGGGTGGCAGGGGTTTCCATTGGCTCCCAGTGGCAGGGCACCATCACCGACGACAACAGCCAACAATTAAATATTCCCGAACCAGGACGGGGCTTTTCCTATCCCATCAGCTCCCTAGAGGGAGGACGCATGGGTACTGGCCAAAATCAGTCTGCCCCCATGGCGGTGCGTTATCCGGATACGGCCTATGAATCCCATGGCAATTATGGGGTGCAATATAGTTTGACTTTACCTCTGGTGAATAACACCAACCGCAATCAGACCGTTGATCTGACGGTGGAAACCCCACTCAAGTTTAATGACGCATCCAATGACCAGTTAACTTTTCTCGTTCCTCCCGCTGTCAATGTCTTTTTCCGGGGCACAGTAAGATTCAGCTACACCGATCGCCGGGGTCAGACCAATAACCGTTACTACCATCTGGTGCAACGACGGGGGCAAAAGGGAGAAAATTTGGTCACCCTAGACCTAAAACCGGGAGAAAAACGCACTGTTCAGGTAGATCTACTCTATCCCCCCGATGCCACACCACCCCAACTGTTGACAGTGAGGACTCGCTGACCAGGGGACTGGGGGAGACTAATGAGACTAATGGGGAATTGATCGCCTGAGTTTAGCAAGTTAGGACAACTAGGACTAACTTTTGGCTACACCAACCTTTACCCCTGGGCTCTGTTCTTCTTCCCCTTCCTCTTCCCCTAGGCCTAATTCCCGTTTGAGGATGGCAATGGATTTTTCGCCAATATAGTGTTCCGAACAAATAATTTCCGGCATGCGGATTAGATCATGGCGTTCCGCTTCGATCGCCTGGCGCACAATGGGTTCACTGGCGGGATCTGTGATGATGGTGCGGGCGGTACGGACTAGGGAGCGTAATTTCTGGCGATCGCTCACCAAGGCCGATTTCAAAAAGAGGGATTCTCCCCGCAGACTATGGATAAGAATTTCCGCAATGGTGAGAATGCCTGGGCTAAGACTGACAATGCCTAAACAGGAGTTTTCCGGTAGGGCCTTAACTAGTTCTAGCTCTTTGCTGTAGTCGTAAATATCAACGGGAATCACCCGCACATCGTAGGGAGTGGCAATGGACTCCGCTTCCGCCAGGAAGTAGCGACTGGTGACCACTGTGCCGGAGGGCAGTTCCGACAGGGCTTGTTTGAGGGTTTCCATGGGCACTAACTGCACAGGAATTACCAGGGCTTGTTCCAATTCGTTGAGAATTAATTGTCCCGCCCCGATGTCCCGTTGGGGAACGGTGACCAATACTCTAGCGTTACTACGCAGTCGCCAGTCAATGGTTTCCAAACAAAGCTCTTTCACCTGGGAAAGGTTTAACCCTTGGCTGAGCAGTTCATCAATGGTCTTTTGGATTAGTTGACTAGCTTCGGGGTATTCCCGGAATAGGGGGCCATCAAGGATAATGCCCTCCTCGGTGCTGGGGGCTTTAACGTAAATGCCTGAACCGGCGATGGATTCCACTAAGCCCGCATCTTCCAGATTTTGGTAAACCTTACTGATGGTGTTGCGGTGCAAACCCGTCATCATGGCCAGTTGCCTGGTGCTGGGTAAACGGTGCCCCGGATGGTATTGGCGGGAGGCGATCGCAAAACGGATTTGGTCAAATAACTGCTTGGAAGCAGGAATTTCGCTGTCGTTTTGAATTTGGAACTGTAGCATTTTAGGGAAGGGTAAACGAGGAGTAGGCAGATGAAGTCCGGATTTTATCCCACGGCTAAAGACGGTCTCCACCAGGGAAAGGTTCATTGGCAATTAGGTTTTGATCGCCACTGGTCATCTGGTCCAAATGATTAGTTGTCGCTAACGAAATTTGCCAACGTTTTCCCAATCAATTTTCACTAGCCACAAATTTTTAAAATTTCCCTCAACTGTTAAAGGGGCGGAGCCAACCCCAATCCATGGCCCAATCCAGGCTGGAACGAACTACGGCAAAACTAATCAGACTTTCCCCCATCAAAATGGCGATCGCCAGGGGATCTTCAGTGGTGGGCAATTCAATCAATCCGCCGCTCCGCACGAGGGTAAAGGCCAGCACGGCCCCGTCCCGGAGATGGGCATTGTCATCTTGGCGAATGATGTAGCGATAGGTGACAGCAAATAAAAAGCCACTCAGCAAACTACTCCCAACGTTCAAACCCAGGTTAATCCAGTCCGAACTCAGTGGGCTTGTGAGTAGGCTGAAATAGTTGTTGCCCAGCAAGGTCAATCCGTAAACCAGCCCAAAGGCGATCGCCCCTAGGCAACCGGCCTTAATGGACTCCAAACGTTCCTGAAAGCTTAATTGCACCCGTCAACCCCCTCCAGAAGCAAACACGGATCAATTATTGCAGGAAAGCTAGAATTTCACTGTGCAATTTTATGTTGGGGCTAGCTACTACTTCGGTGGATGTGGGGGTTAAATCCCGCCCCTGCCAATCAGTAAAACAATAATTAACCCCGGCCAAAATGGGGATTAGCGCACAAAAATCATAAAAGTTCAGATCCGCTTCCACTATCACCACGGGCATGGCCGTCCAACCACTGGCGGCGGCAAGGTAATTAAAACAATCTCCCCCAAAGGCGGTGCGCTGACATTGACGGTAAATATTTGCCATTTTCTGCTGTTGCTCCGGGGTGGTGAACATTAACGGTGTGGTGGAGGCAATACAGGCGGAGGCTAAATTAATTTCGCTCTTTTCATAGGGATTAACTAAGGGCATGCCGTTAACGTTACTCTGCTCTCCCTGTACCCCCTGCCATCGATCGCCGCTGATGGGTTGATTTGCAATGCCCAGCACTGGCTGCATATTTTCATCCACTAAGCCAATCAGGGTGGCAAAAATTGGCAAGCCCCGCACAAAGGAGGAAGTGCCATCAATGGGGTCTAGCACCCAGGTATAGCCCGATTCTCCGCTAATATTCTCCCCTTCTTCCCTAATTACACTGTCCTGGGGCAATTTTGCTTGAATTAAATCCACCATGGCCTGTTCTGCTTCTTCATCAGCTTGGGTAACAATAGCGGAAACCTGGTCGGTTTTTGTGCCAGTCTGGAGATGGGAGCGGCGGAAATATTGAGCGAGTATGTCCCCGGAAATGGTGGCCAACTGCTGGGCGATGGCTAATCTTTGTTCAACTTCTGGCAACATTTCCCTATCCTAAAGACCCCTTCACACTGGTGATCGCCGACAGTAGTTGATCAATTTCGGCGTCGGTACCCACTGTAATGCGCAGATAATCGGTAATGCGGGGATGGTTAAAATAACGTACTAAAATTTTCTTTTCCTTCAGGGCTTGGTACAGGTCAGCGGCGGCAATCCAACGGGGGGCAGCAAAAACAAAATTGGCGTCCGATTCGCATACCTGGAAATCCAACTTTGCCAATTGCGCCATCAAACGGCTGCGGGTATGGCGTACCTTTTCCCACAGGGGCACAAACTCAGTCTGGTTCCGTAAGGCAGCAGTGCCCAGGGCCTGGGCTACACGGTCAAGGTTATAGGAATCCCGCACCTTATCCATTTCCGCAATCAATGTCGGAGCGGCGATCGCCAATCCCACCCGCATCCCCGCCAGGCTATAACTCTTAGAAAGGGTGCGGGAAACAATCACATTGTCGAACTCTTGCAGAAAATCCCAATGGTCCTCGTCGGAAAAATCCCCATAGGCCTCGTCAATTACCACCACTCCTTCGGCCTGGGCGCAGGTTTGCCAAAGGAATTCTCGCTTTAAATGTTTGCCTTTGGGGGGATTGGGAGAAGCGAGGAAAATTAATTTTGCCCCCGGACAAATCACCGGCCCGGTTAAATCAAAATTGGCATCGGTGGCAATCTTTTGCACCTTAGCCCCATGCACCGAGGCGATCGTTTCATACAAAGAGTAAGTAAGATCTAAAAAAGCAATGGTTTCCCCTGGATCAACAAAGGTGCGCAGCACAATATTGAGAATATCGTCGGAGCCATTGCCCGCCAACAACTGGTTTAACTGCACTCCATACAAATCCGCCGCCGCCTGACGTAACTGGGTCGAAACGGGATCAGGGTAAAGCCGTACCTTTGGTAATTCCGCCGCCACCGCTGCCAACACCTGGGCCGGAGGATCGTAGGGATTTTCGTTGGTGTTGAGCTTAATAAAATCGTTAGTTTGGGGCTGTTCCCCGGGCACATAGGCAGGGGTTTGACGGACAGATGGACGGATGGACACCATTGCGAAATTACGGCCAAAGGGGCAAAAAATCCCTTTGTTCAAAGCTTCTCCCAATACAGACCATACCCCGACACTGTTGCCGCTGTAAAGGCGTTGTCAAGGAAGAAATGGGACAAAGAGGGAGTTTTGTTGAGGCTCTTTTTTAGCTCTTGTGAGCGAGAAACTCCACGCCGTAATCTTTGATTCAGCGTAGGTAGTTCACTCACAGCAATGGCGAGTCCCGTAGTCCTGGATTGCCTGGCCATAGGAATCCAAATAATGGCGGAGACGATAAAACTGGTCTGGGTTAAGACGGTAATAAATCCAGCGGCCCTCCTGGCGAGTGTGCACCAATTCCGCATCCCGTAAACGCTTGAGATGGAAAGATAACTTGGATTGGCTAATGGTTAGTTGCTCGCACAGGTCACACACGCATTGTTCCTGATTTTCCAGTAACGTCAGTACCTGTAGGCGAATGGGGTCAGAGAGGGCGTGGAATCCGCTACTAATTAGATCTTTTTCGGTTGGTTTCACGGCAATAGGCAGAAATACTAATGCATCATTGTTTGCAGTCCGCTTGATTGAGATGCCCTCAAGCTTTTGTCCGGCCATGGTGCAAATTTTTCTGGAGGGCTATTTAACTTTTGCACAGAAAGCAAAATCAAGTTGAAATATAAGTCTAAAACTTAAGGGGAAAGCTTGATGGGGGAACATTGAGGCAAGTTTTTCGCCCGAAAGTAAAGTTTTGCCGATTTTTGTGTCGATTTTGACAAAACAATGTTATTTTTCGTGGTGGATATTTTTGATCCGGACTAGTCGATCGCATCTAGACTTAAGTCGGGCCTGACTAAAATAAACTCTTTTTACCTTTTTTAAACGCAAATGAAAAAGTACATTGCTGAATTTATCGGTACTTTCTGGCTGGTTCTCGGTGGTTGTGGCAGCGCTGTTTTTGCCGCATTTATTTCTGTTCCCGGTGGCGAAAACACCAACGAGTTCGGTTTGGGTTATCTGGGGGTTTCCCTTGCTTTTGGCCTGACTGTCTTCACTGGGGCCTACGGCTTAGGTCATATTTCCGGTGGTCACTTTAACCCGGCGGTTTCCTTTGGCCTCTGGATGGGCAAAAGATTCCCCAGTTCTCAGCTAGCTCCCTACATCGGAGCCCAGGTACTGGGGGCGATCTTAGCTGGCTTTTTTATCCTCATCGTCGCCCAGGGCAATCCTAATTTCGTGCTCGATCCAGCCCAATCTAACCCCCTGGCCACCAACGGCTTTGGAGCCCATTCCCCCCAGGGATATAGCTTTATGGCCGCGCTGTTAATCGAGTTTGTGCTTACTTTCATGTTCCTATTGGTCATCCTTGGGGTAACGGATAAACCGGCCCCCGCTGGGTTTGCCCCCGCCGCCATCGGTTTGGCCCTGACCCTAATCCACTTAGTCAGCATTCCCATCACCAACACCTCTGTTAATCCAGCCCGCAGTACCGGAGTTGCTCTTTTTTGTGGCAATCCTGCCTTGATCGGCCAATTGTGGTTATTTTGGCTGGCCCCGATCGCCGGAGCATTATTAGCTGGCTTTGTCTATCACAATGTGTTGGAAGATTTAAGTCGCCCTGCAGTGGCCTCAGAAGGGGAAGACTAGGGAAAGAAATCGTCCTCACTCTCCTTATTTAATTGTAGAGTTAGGTTATCTTAGCTTTGTTGATGTTGTTGCTCCCCAGATAGCCTCCGTTGTGGTAGCCCCCGGGGAGATTTTTGTGGCAAATTTGTAGCACAATCACCTGATTGCCGTGGTTACCATTGGGGTCTGCCATGTTCCTTGGATTGTGTTTGCCAAGCTCCCCTGCCCCCAAGTTTGGGGAGAAAACACAAGATCCCCCATTCCCCCATTATTGGGAAATTTAGAGGACAAGTTAAAACTTTACTAAAAGGCCCTTGCAAAGATAAACGCCAATGATGCCTTACCTAACCCCAAACTTGGGAGAGTTACACCGTCAGCGTCTGGGGCGTCCCAAGGAGCTTACCCCCCTATTCTTTAATGATTAGATCGTGGAAATGTCAACACCTCCAGGCCAGGTTTGATCTTCTGGGAAGATTAAGATAAGTATTAGTTATGGCTTAAGTCCGCTAAAGTCATCAATGTCGATAGTCCAACTCAGACCCGCCCAAATTTTCCCCTCCGGTTCCATCCCCAGTTTCATCCCCTCCCTATGTCCAAACTCGTCATCGTTGAATCCCCCACCAAAGCTCGCACCATCCGCAATTATTTACCCCAGGATTATCGGGTGGAAGCGTCCATGGGCCATGTACGGGATTTACCGGCTTCGGCAGATGAGGTGCCCGCGGCCTACAAGGACAAGAATTGGGCCAATTTGGGCGTCAACGTGGAAGACCATTTTAGCCCCCTTTATGTGGTGCCCAAAACCAAGAAAAAGGTGGTGAAGGAATTACAATCCGCCCTGAAAAACGCCGACGAAGTGATTCTAGCCACGGACGAAGACCGGGAAGGGGAAAGTATTAGCTGGCATTTATTACAACTGCTCCAGCCGAAGGTGCCCATTAAACGAATGGTATTCCATGAAATCACCCAGGAAGCCATTCGGCATGCGTTGGATAATTGCCGGGAAATTGACGAAAATTTGGTCCATGCCCAGGAAACCCGCCGCATTTTAGACCGCTTGGTGGGTTACACCCTTTCCCCTTTGCTTTGGAAAAAAATTGCCTGGGGACTATCCGCTGGCCGGGTGCAGTCGGTGGCGGTGCGTTTAATTGTGCAACGGGAACGGGCCCGCCGGGCCTTTAAAACCGCTGGTTACTGGGATTTAAAAGCAGAACTGGAACAAAGCAAAAATCCTTTTCAGGCTAAGTTAGCCACCCTAGCGGGGGTGAAATTGGCCAGTGGCAGTGACTTTGACCCCAATACCGGTGCTTTGTTACCTAATAAACATGTGGTGGTGCTGGACGAAGCCCAGGCGATCGCCTTGAGGGATCGTTTGTTGGGGCAACCCTGGGAAGTGATTAATACGGAAGAAAAACCTAGTACCCGTAAGCCTTCTCCCCCTTTTACCACTTCTACCCTACAACAGGAAGCTAACCGTAAATTGGGTATTTCCGCCCGGGATACCATGCGGGTGGCCCAAAAACTCTACGAGGAGGGTTATATCACCTATATGCGGACGGATTCGGTGCATCTTTCTGACCAAGCGGTGACAGCAGCCCGCAATTGCGTCCAACAAATGTACGGTAAGGAGTACCTCAGTCCCAAGCCCAAGCAATATACCACCAAAAGTAAAGGGGCCCAAGAGGCCCACGAAGCCATTCGCCCCGCTGGAACTGAGTTTCGCATTCCCAATCGCACGGGATTAAAGGAACGGGAATTGGCTCTGTACGAACTGATCTGGAAACGAACCGTGGCCTGCCAGATGGCCGACGCTAAAATCACCCAATTGAGCGTGACGTTGAAGGTGGAAGATGCGGAATTCCGGGCTGGGGGCAAACGCATTGATTTTCCTGGTTATTTCCGGGCCTACGTGGAAGGTTCCGATGATCCCGATGCCGCCTTGGAAAACCAAGAAGTAATTTTACCTCCCCTCAAAGTCGGCGATCGCCCGAATTGCCAAGAAATCGATACCTTGGGCCATGAAACCCAACCCCCCGCCCGCTATACGGAAGCTTCCTTGGTGAAAACGTTGGAAAGTGAAGGGGTGGGCCGCCCCAGTACCTACGCCAGCATTATCGGCACCATCATTGACCGGGGCTATGTGCAAATGCGGAGCAAAGCTTTGACCCCTACCTTCACGGCCTTTGCGGTGGTCAGTTTACTGGAATCCCATTTTCCCGACTTAGTAGATACGGGATTCACTTCCCGCATGGAGCAAAAGTTAGACGAAATTGCCGTGGGAAAAACCCAATGGCTCCCCTATCTCCAAGGCTTTTTCCTGGGGGAATCAGGGCTAGAAAACCAAGTCAAAGTGCGCCAAGACCAGATCGACCCGGCGATCGCCAAAGCCATTGAGTTGGAAAACCTAGCCGCCAAGGTGAAAATTGGCAAATTTGGCCCCTACATCGAAATTCCCCAGGGGGAAGAAATTATTACGGCATCCATCCCCCACGATCTAACCCCAGCGGACCTTAACCCAGATCAGGTGGCGGTGTTACTCAAGCAAAAAACCGAAGGCCCTGATCAAGTGGGCACCCATCCTGAAACGGGGGAACCAATTTTTATGCTCATTGGTGCCTATGGTCCCTATGTCCAGCTAGGGGAAGCCACGGAGGAAAATAAGAAACCGAAACGTAGTTCCCTGCCCAAGGGAGTTAAGCCCGAGGATGTCACCCTAGAAATGGCGGTGGGATTGTTGGCCTTGCCCCGTACTTTGGGGGCCCATCCCGAATCGGGCAAAAATATCAAAGCTAGTCTGGGAAGGTTTGGTCCCTATGTGGTCCACGACCAAGGTAAGGACGGCAAAGATTATCGTTCCCTGAAAGGGGAGGACGATGTCTTGGCCATCACCCTGGAGCGGGCCTTGGAACTGTTGGCGGAACCAAAACGAGGCCGGGGTAACCGCACTCCCCTTAAACAGTTGGGCTTACATCCCGAAGATCAAGAGCCGGTGAATTTGTTCAAAGGCCCCTATGGGGTTTACATCAAACATGGCAAAGTCAATGCCAGTTTGCCGGAAGGGGAAACGGAAGAAACCATTACCCTAGAAAAGGCCTTACCTTTGTTGGCGGAAAAAGCGGCCGGTGGGAAAAAAACTAGCCGTAAAAAGACTACCACCACAGCCAAGGGAACAAAGAAAACCACTACTAAAAAGGCTGGTGCCACCGGTACTGTCAAGAAAACTACCGCTAAACGCACCACCACCACCCGGAAGAAATCCCCCAGTAAAGCTACCAATCCAGACCAGTCTAGCGAGGCTAGTTGAGACCAGGATGAAAAAGCGTGTGACCCTCACTTTCCCCCGTAGTGCGGTGCAAATGCCCGTCACCTATCGTCTGGCCAAGGATTTTAATATTGCCGCCAATATTATCCGGGCTCAGGTGGCCCCCAACCAGGTGGGCAAAGTAGTGCTGGAATTGTCTGGGGACATTGATCAACTGGAGGCCTCTCTGGAGTGGATGCGCTCCCAAGGTATTGAAGTTTCCTTGGCTAGTCGCGAAATTGTCATTGATGACCAAAGCTGTGTGGACTGTGGTCTCTGTACGGGGGTCTGCCCCACGGAAGCCCTGAGTTTAGACCCGGACAGTTTTCGCCTGATGTTTCGTCGCTCCCGTTGTGTGGTCTGTGAGCAATGTATTCCCTCCTGTCCTGTCCAGGCGATCGCCACTAATTTTTAGGCTCCATCACCGGCAATTATTCTCATGGAATCCCCCATTCAAGCCCAACCCCCCCTGGACTTTTTAGCTCCCAATCTCCAGCCCTGGTTGCTTCGACTAGGGCCCCTGATTCTCCCCTGGTGGATCCGCTCCCAAACGGCGATCGCCAAAATTGAGGCCGAAAATTTAGAAATTTTAGTCCGGGCCTACACTGATTTTAGCCAAGGGAAAAACCGTCTACTGCTGGCCTTCCGCCACCCCAGCATCAATGATCCACTATGTATGGGGTATTTATTTTGGAATTTATTGCCGCCTGCGTTGAAAAAAGGCCCCCTACAACCGCCACCTTTGAGCCATTCCCACTTCATGTATGACCGGGGCATTCCCCTCTGGGGAGGAGATTTTCTACAGTGGTTATTTCCCCGTTTGGGGGGTACCTCCATTCAACGAGGTAAATTAGACCGCCCTGGTTTACGATCTGCTCGAAATTTAATGCTCAATGGCCAATATCCCCTGGCCGCCGCGCCAGAAGGAGCCACCAACGGCCATAACGAACTGATTTCTCCCCTGGAACCAGGCATTGCCCAACTGGGATTTTGGTGCGTGGAGGATTTACGCAAAGCCCAACGGCAGGAGCAGACGTTAATTTTGCCAGTGGGTATTCAATACTTTTACCTCACGCCTCCCTGGCAAGAGATTGAAAATTTGCTTTCCCAATTGGAACAGGACTGTGGCATTCTCCCCAGCGACGATCATAGTTTGGGAGAAGCCAAGCTATACGAGCGGCTTTACCACTTAGGGGAAGTGATGTTGGATATAATGGAAAATTTTTATCGACATTTTTACCAACAAAATTTGCCAACGGTGAAGAATTTAGCTAACTGTTTGCAAGAAAACTTTAACGGCTTAGAAACCGATGCCAATCAATTATTAGCTTCCCGTCTGCAGAATTTACTTCATGCGGCCTTAACCGTGGGGGAAGAATATTTTCAAATTACTCCCAAGGGAGTCCTAGCCGATCGTTGTCGGCGGCTGGAGCAGGCTGGTTGGGACTATATTTATCGAGAAGAATTACGGAATGAACAATCTTTATCTGCCGTTAAAAAAGGATTAGCTGATCGCATTGCTGAAGAAGCAGATTTAAGAATGTGGCATATGAGACTAGTGGAAAATTTTGTCGCTGTAACGGGCCATTATGTCAAAGAAAAACCGACGGTGGAACGGTTTGCTGACACCATCTTATTGCTTTGGAATGTCATTACCCGTATGAAGGGCGGCAATCTCAATAATCGTCCTATTTTGGGGCGTCAGCGGGCCCAACTTACCATTGGTTATCCTATTTTAGTGGATGATTATTATAGCGACTACCAAGGGAATCGAAAATTGGCGATCGCCAAGATAACTGAGGTTTTGCAGGAAAAGTTATCCGGTCTCATTATTTAATTGTTGCCAATGGTTTACCTGGTGCTAGTAATCTTATTGATCATCAGCCTTCCAAATCTGTTTCAGTGCTGATCTTATCCATGGTTATCCACAGTTTTATTTTCCACTGAAGCTACCACGGCATAAAAGGGGTCACTACCGGCCATACCCAAAAGTTGCAAGAAGCCCGGTAAGTTTTGCCCTGGTTTAACAATGGATTCTGGTGGGCCAAAGTCCTTGGCCGATTGGACATAGGCCCGGACTAACTGCAAATGACTGGCATCGGTGCCGTCCCGCCAAGCGGCGATCGCCTTTTGGTAAAACATGCGATTGGAAAAACTGACAATTACCACACCACCGGGTTTGAGAATACGGGCAATTTCACTAAACACAGCTTCAGGATATTGCAAATATTGTACTGATACGGCCATTAATACGGCATCAAATTCTGCATCTGGGAAACCCAAAGCTGGATTTTCATTAAGATTTTGTACGAAGTAATGATCTAGCCGGGGATTTTTTGCTAATTCTTCCTCATTTAAGCCATGGCCTTCTACGTGAGCAAAGTGCATTTCCCCGGGCAAATGGGATACCCAACTCCCCATCAAGTCTAAAATTTTTGTGCCAGGCTTGAGCTTTTGCCGATAAAGCTCTGTTAATTGTTCGATGAAGCCATTGTCCACATGGGTAACAAAACGGGGATAAGCATAAAACTGACTATCATTGCTGGGGTCGAGCTTACTGCGCTGGTCAGGATTAAGCGGGGCCATGGGGTTTAATTTCTAATGGTGAATCGTTGGAAAAGAGTTATTTTCACTATTGATTTTAACGAAGGACTGAATATAGGGCAGGTGGGTGCGGTGGTTTCCCGACAGTGAAAGACGCTACGGCAAGGAATGATGGAAGCTGGCAGGTGTTTATTTACCCTTTAAGATGACTACAGAATGGAAGTCTGGAGAAAAAACACTCCGGCTATGGCCATGGGCTTCATTCAGTTCCCTATTGAAATTGCAGGAATCCTGACCTGTAGAGGCTTTCCCCAATTCACTCCTTAAGCTGACAGTGCCCAAAATCACAACCTCCCGATAACGATTCGCCATGATAGACGCAATTAATAAGATTAACCAAGCATCAGAATTGGCTTTAAGTAATGGCGATCGGCTATTGCAAATTAGCTTAATTATGATTGCAGGAGGTGTTAGTTTCTTCGGAGGAATAATCATTATTCCCACACTAAAATTCTTTTTCAGTTGGCTCATTCCGCAATCCTTAACGGAAACCTATCTGCGAATAGTAATTGCGTCTAAATCTATTCTTTTGATTTTAATCACGCTGTTTGCTATGGAAATAACGCTGTTGCTAATTCCGAACACAGAATGGCTGAGTTTAATTGAATTTTGTTTCAGTATAGGCATCACAGTACTTAGTGGTTGGTTTTTATCAAAACTATTTAGAGATTTTTTTGACACCAAAATTTTAGGAATAACTTTTGCCTCTAATCCCAAAGTGAGAGGGGAATCAATTTTTCTACTCCGCTATTTGGGGGATTTTGCGATCGCCGTCACCCTAATTATCTTTTTTTGCATCAGTCATAATATTAATGTCGCTGGCATTATTGCTAGTTTAGGTATTGGGGGTATCGCCATTGCTTTTGCTGCTCAAAAGACATTAGAACAATTTTTAGGGGGAATTGTTTTAACTCTAGATCGTCCATTTATGGTTGGTGACTATATCGGTTTATCCGATGGACAGCAGGGCAAACAAGGCACATTTGGAAGGGTTGAGGGTATTGGTTTGAGGTCAACTAAAATCCGCATTTCTGGCAAAGGCACACTCACAGTCATTCCCAATAATTCCCTTACTCAAGCTACCATTGAAAATTTTTCTGGTGCAAGGAAAATCATGTCAGTAATGACGATTACCTTTCCAGACAAAGTATCAGTTGATGAGCAAGCATTAATTCGCCAAATAGTTATGGACAGCACAGTGAATATTTTTGGCTTAGACTGGCGTAGTACTGAGGTTGCGTTTGCAGATAATTATGCCCAAATTTCCTTTTTTATTTTAGGGTCTAATGAGTTATCGATGGATTTGCGAAAACAATTGCTAGATCTTTCTAGGCAGCAAATCACCAAGCAACTAACACAACAAAATATTCCTTTTACTCTTAATGAGCCAACAATTTATGTGGATTCTCCAATCTCTATTTAGATGCTTAAACAAAATTTTAAATAGAGGTTATTTACAAGTTTTTAAAGCTATAGTTATATGGCTCAATCTTTATTTAATTAGAATTACTAAGCCAGTAACTAAGCAATTAACTCAACCAATCATCTTATTCTTTATCAGTTGGTTATTTTTCTTCGCTCCCCTGAGTTTTGCCCAAAATCCCTCCCCCAGTCCGGCCCCAAATTTTGGCAATGGCTTTGCTTCCAGTAGTGAGCCCATCATCGTAGATGGACTCCCTCTCTTTGATTTGCAAGCAGTAGATCGTTTTACTGCCAAGGATAGAGCTGACTTTGCAAATAAAATGATCAGCGAAGCTATTGCTAATTCTCAAAACATTAATTTTGATGTCAATAATGATCGCAACACTGGAGTTACTTATATTTCCCTAAATGATCAATATCTGCTCACGGTAACGGCCAATGATGTCTTACCCAATTTTTCGCCGCTAGAACAAGCTATTGAATGGCAGAAAATTTTAGAGACGGCCATTAATAAAGCAAAGCAAGAGCGAACTCATCAATATCTTTGGCAGCGGAGTGTTTGGATTCTGATGGCGATCGCCGCATTAATTGGCTTGCAAATTTTGCTGGGTATTATAACTCGAAAATTTAAGCTAAAAACTGGCATTGTCAGCAAGATTGGCTTCACTTTAGGCTGGATTGCCATTCTAAGTATTAGTTCTGAATGGTTCCCCCTTTTACGAAGTTGGCGTTACCATATTATTTCTCCATTTTTTCAACCCCAGTGGCTAATATTTTTCAGTGCTTTAATTGGCTCTTTTATATTTAGCCGTTATGCCACAGATTTAGTGAAATTAGCTTTAGAAAAAATAGCACCTCAATCCGTTGAAAAAATCTATAATGATATTATTTATCCAAGCGATCGCCTATTCAAATTTGTAGTTCTTAATCTTGCTGTTAGTTGGTCTTTAATTTTATTAGAATCCTTCGCTCCAATTGCCTATAATCTCCTTAAGCCAATTTCTAACCTACTTTTAATTGGCAGTATATATTGGATATCTACAAAACTTATTAGTCGATATTTACGCACTTATGGTTTTAAGATAGGGGGAAGATTTAGTCCCGGAAGTGATGACGCAATTCTTGTTTTTGAAACTATCATTAATGTTTTTGCTTTTATTGTCGCCTTGGTGGCTTTTGCTAGAAGTCTCAACTTTGACTTAATTGGTTTAGTAGCAAGTTTAGGATTAGTTGGTTTAGCCGTTGCCTTTGCAGCACAAAAGATTCTCGAACAATTGATTGCAACCTTAGTTCTTTATCTGGATCGTCCCTTCGTTAATGGGGACTACGTCCGTTTATCAGGTGGAGAACTAGGAAAGGTAGAAAGCATTGGTTTGCGATCAACTAAAATTCGCTCTCTCGGTACCGGTACAATTATTGTTATGCCCAACTCCATTTTAGTAAGTGTAGAAATTGAAAATGTGACCCTTGCCAAGAAAATTATGGTTTTACTTTATATGAATTTTCCGGTAGTTCTGGAGGAACGAAAATTCGCTCTAGTACGACAAGCAATCATCGAAAAAACCTCGATTTTGTCAGGAATTGATGCAAATAGCACCAATATTTCCTATTCGGATGGCACAGGTAAAAGATTGCGGGTTAGTTTGACCATTCTTGGTTCTCAAGATGATGTAATTGAAGTGCGTAAACGCTTATTAACTCTGGCAAGCGTGGAAATTGCCAACTCCCTTTCTAAGCAAGGAATTGTCTTTACGATGGAAGATCCGACAATCTATTTCCAGTCACCCATTACAATTTAACCAGGGCACTGTCTGTTTACGGAATTTACTGTGAGGCATAGGAGTACAGCCTACCATCAGCAACAAAACCCCTATGTCAGGGAATTAGAGGGATTGTAGGAAAAGGTATCTGGTCTAATTATTTGATTGTTGCCAATGGTTTGCCTGGTATCAGCAAGCTGATTGATGAGTAGATTAGATGCTTACCATGCACAGCTAAAATGGACTTTCTTATAAAAAAACTTTGATCGTTCATTTGTCACTGATAAAATCTTTATGCAGATTTAAGCCCACTAAATATTTTCGCTTTCAGCAAACCAGCAAAAATAGCACTATTCAGGAACATGACCACGGAATAAATTGCCGCAGGAATGGCCATAATCGGAGCATTTAAAAGGGTTGTGGCAATGGCGATCGCCAAAGTACCATTTTGGATACCCACTTCAACGGTGATGGACTTTCTTTCCGCAAGGCCCAGTCCCGCTAAGAGGGCAATGCCATAGCCCAGGATCATGGTGAGGAGATTGAGCGTTATGGTTACTCCCCCCACCTGGAGGAAAAAGTCTGCCAAATTTGCTCTTTCTTTGACCAAAATAGCGACGATAATAATCCCAAGAAAAAAGAGGGAAAGCCATTTGACATTTTTCTCCAATACCATGGTCAACTTGGGTAAAAAGTGGTGACAAGCCATGCCTAAGCTAACGGGAATAATGGTAATTGCGGCAATTTGTAAAACGGTTTGGAAAAAAGGAAGTTGGAGGGCAAATTGTTCCCCCATAAAATAGTTAGCAGCCAGGTTAATCACTAGGGGAATAGTGATGATGGTAATTAAACTACTGATGGCGGTTAGGGTAATGGAAAGAGCAACATTGCCTTTGAGCAAATAGGTAATGATATTGGAAGTGGATCCACCGGGACAAGCGGCTAAAATCATCACACCCACTGCTAACTCTGGGGACAAAGAAAATAAAGATGCTAACCCGAATCCCACCATGGGCAGCATTAGTAATTGGGCAATTAAACCAATTACAACTGCTTTGGGTTCTAGCCAAATGCGATTGAAGTCATTAATGTTAAGACCAAGCCCCATGCCAAACATAATTAAAAAAAGGGCTAGGGGTAAAAAAATGTTTGTTAAAAAATTGGACTCCATGGCAGCAAAAGGAGAGTATTAATATGAAGTTAGTAGTATAGGGTAATTTGCTGGCTAGATTGGAGAAGTAAATCTACTTTTTTTTGTTCCAATAAAACAAAAGAATAGGAAGAATTTAAACTAATAAAACTATGACCATAACCAATCAAGATTTGGCTGTGGCCATAATGCTAGCTAGGGCTTGGGTTAATTTTTGGTTATCCGCCATAGTCCGCACTGCGACCCGAAAAAAATCCTGGCCCAATTCCGGAAAACTAAGGCAATCTCGAATTAAAATTTGGAATTTAATTAATAGTTCTAGCTGAAGTTCCGGAGCGGGAATAGCGGTTTTTACAAGCAGAAAATTGGCTTGACTTGCTACGGGGAACAATTCTGGCAAACTAGCTAAATCTTTCTGCAATGCGGCACGGACAGGGGGTAACCATTGCCACACCTGTTGACGGAATTCCGCCGCTTCCAAACAGGTGATCGCCGCCGCTTCGGCCAAAACATTAACTGGCCAGGGATCTCGCCAAGCTTGCCATTGGGTCAAAAGATCTGGATGGGCCAGGGCATAACCCAGGCGCAATCCGGGCAAACGGTAAAACTTTGTCAGAGAGCGGAGAATAATTAAATTAGGATGTGCCTCCAGGTGGGGTACTAAACTTTGCTCTTGCTCTGGGGGCAGAAAATCCATAAAAGCCTCGTCCAATAACACCCATTGATAGTGGGGCAGGAGAGTGAGAATTTCTTCCCGAGCTAGTAGAGTGCCGGAAGGATTATGGGGATTATTGAGAATTAAGCCTCGTTTTGAGGGCTGGGTGGCAATGGCATTAGTGGTTTCAGACGGTGATTGCAATTTTTGCCAAGGCCAGGGTTGGTCCACTTCCCAGGGTATAGTTTGTAGCTTGGCTCCGGCCCCCCGCCAACTACGGCCGTAGTCCCCAAAGGCTGGCCCCACCACATAGGTGCAGTCCAAGTTAGCAAAGGTGCGCCCCGCTAAAGTTAATAATTCCGCCGAACCGTTGCCCGGTAAAACCCAATCCACTGGTAAATGGTGGTAAGCGGCGATCGCCTGACGGAGACGAAGATATTCGGGATTGGGATAGTGGTGCAGGGCCGGCAACGTTGACTCGATGGCGGCCAGGACGGCGGCGGGAGGGCCCAAAGGATTAATACTGGCGGAAAAATCTAATAAAGAAAAAGCTGGACAGCCTGCCATCTCCGCTGCCCAACCCAAATTACCACCGTGGTGGGGTCGCTCAAACAAAGGTCAGTGGCAATTATTTTTTATCAGGAGCAACTTTATCTTTGAACATTTTGCCTGCAGAGAAAGCCGGCACCTTAGTGGCTGGAATGAGCATTTTATCCCCGGTTTTGGGGTTGCGGCCCTCCCTTTCCTTGCGTTCCCTGGCTTCAAAGGAACCAAAGCCCACTAGGGTCACTTTTTCCCCTTCGGCCACCACCTCCATGATGCAATCAATGGCGGCTGAAATTACCGCATCTACCTCCTTTTTCGTGATGCTTTCCCCCAGTTGTTCTTTCGCTTTGTCCGTGACCGCATGGACTAATTCGCCTTTATTCATCTGAAAAAATCTCCTTGAGAGTGAGTTTGTTGGAATAGACTCATTTTTTAGGCATTTTCTCCCCATAACAGGGTCATCGGGAGGATCCACAGCCCGGATCTACACAGAAATTTGGCATTAAAAATCCCTGAAATCCCCGCATACCGGCTGTTTCACTGCCTTATTCTATGCACAAAGTGTGGAAGTAGGATCACTTTTCCCCACGAATTTTTGCAGTTTTTGGGGATTTTGTCACAATCCTTTACGAAAATTTGGGTTTTACTGCGCTCAGTTTACCCGGATTACCCGGAATTAGAAGTTAGCCTAACTCGAAGGATGTGACTCCGTAAATTTTGTCTAGGGCGATGGGGGGAGCTTGCCCGGTGTACATTCGAGCAGTTTCAAAAACTATCTGCAAACCATATTTCTCCGCTAAGGCGCTCGACGCTTGGTTGGGTTCCGGCACATCGAGGTAAATGGTATTTTCCGCTGCAGGAATTGCTTTTAGAGCTAAAAAGAGCGCTTCGGCCACCTCTGGAGTATCAGCAAACAGGGGGCCAATTTTGTACCCCACCTGGCAGGGGCGTAGAACGCCATAACCCCACAAAATCCCATTTTCTTGATAGGCGATCGCCTGGTGCCCCGGCTGATGACACCACATTCTTAGAAATTCTTCCCTGGGAGCAGGAAAACATTGACGGTCATAGGCCAACACATCTTCCCAGGCAATGGCATTCAAAGACACTAGATGGGAGGATGGGGGAGATTGGCCGCCAGCCAGGCCCTGGTAACGAATATTACGGTAAGCCAGATTAAAGCCGGATTTTTGATAATTTGCCTGCTGGGCCAGCACTCCGTCCAGGCCAATATTACAACCGTTTAAATGAGCTAAAGCCCTTTGCCAAATTTGCCAACCGTAGCCCTGACCTCGATACTCCGGTTTGACGATGTAAAAGCCTAAAAAACCAAATTCCTCGTTGTATTTAACCGCCGAAATGGTCGCAATGGGTTCCCCCGCCAATAAACCTAGTAAAAATCCCCGGCGATCGCCTTGATAAAAACAGTCGGCATCCTGGTGACCGGGATTCCAGCCTTCTGCGGCCGCCCAATCTACCGCTAAGGCCACCTCGGATCGATCCATGGTTTTGATTAAGTATTCTTGCTCAGGCATAACATTTAGCGGTGATGAAGTTCAACGTTTGTTGACTTAGTAAAGGCAATTGTAATTAATGCTGAAACCGCCCCAATGCTAGCATTAACCTTGGATTGCCATAGATTTGAGTCAATCAAAAACCTTGAATCTTAACAATCATTAATCTACTCACCCTAGGAGAAACTGCGGATGGTATCGATCGCCGAACGGACAAAATTAGACCTGCCCCCCATTGCTGGCCAAGAGGCAGAAATCTTAGCGGTGGTGAATGACAATAAGCCAGTGTTTTTGCACCAAACAAATTTACGCCTAGAAGATTTGCAGTCTGCCTGTGCCTGTGCTTTGCATATGCACCAACCCACCATCCCAGCCGGGCAAGACGGAGCGTTGATTTCTAACCTGCAGTACATGTTTGAACATCCTGGGGAAGGGGATAACCATAACGCCGATCCCTTTGCCTGGTGCTACCGTCGCTTAGGTGAAATTATTCCCCGGCTCGTGGCGGAAGGTGCCAATCCCCGCATCATGTTGGACTACTCTGGCAACCTGCTCTGGGCGTTTCAGCAAATGGGGCGCCACGATATTTTGGATGACCTCAAACGGTTGGCCTGTGATGCCCAATATCAGCCCTACGTGGAATGGCTAGGCACCATGTGGAGCCATGCGGTGGTCCCTTCCACCCCCATCCCAGATTTGAAATTACACATATTGGCTTGGCAACAGCATTTTGCTGACATTTTTGGTGTCGAAGCTCTACAAAGGGTAAAGGGTTTTTCCCCACCGGAAATGCATTTACCCAACCATCCCGACACCTTGTTTGAATACGTTAAAGCCCTGAAAGAATGTGGTTACCGTTGGTTAATGGTGCAGGAACATTCCGTGGAAAACCTCGATGGCAGTGGGCTTTCCGGTGATCAAAAATATATTCCTAATCGCTTGGTGGCCCGTAATTCCAAAGGAGACGAGGTCAGCATTGTGGCCCTAATTAAAACCCAGGGGTCTGACACCAAATTGGTGGCCCAAATGCAGCCCTATTACGAGGCTTTAGGCCGAGGCAAACAACCCGTGGGTAGCCATCAAATTCCTGCTTGTGTGACCCAGATCGCAGACGGAGAAAATGGCGGTGTAATGATGAACGAATTTCCCCCTGCCTACGAACAAGCCACCCGCAAAATGGCAGAAAACGGGGGCAAGTCCGGCACAGTGGCCATTAATGGTACGGAATATTTGGAACTGTTGGAAGCGGCCGGGGTGCAGGAGTCCGAATTCCCCGCCATCCAAGCCATTCAGCAACACAAAATTTGGCAACGGGTTAACCCCGAATCCCCCAGCCATGAACTGGTGGAAGCGGCGATCGCCGATTTGAAGGCCACCGACCATCAATTCACCATGGATGGGGCCTCCTGGACTAATGATCTCAGTTGGGTGCAGGGCTATGAAAATGTGCTCGAACCAATGAATCAGCTTAGTGCCAAGTTCCACCAAAAATTTGACCGCTTAGTGGCGGAAGGTCCCAGCGTTACCCAACAGCAAGATTATCAAAATGCCCTACTGTACTTATTGTTAGTGGAAACCAGTTGCTTCCGCTATTGGGGCCAAGGCACCTGGACGGATTACGCTCGGGAATTGTACCGTCGGGGAGAAGAAGCTTTAGCTTAATTCTTCGGGTTTACTGAGGACAATAAGATTGGGCAGAGTTAGGTAAAATTTGACCAACTTTCCAATCTCCCAGTAAATCATCAATCCCATTGTCTGCCATGGCCGATCGCCAATCGTTGGAAGATGCCCTCCGTCGAATTTGGGGCTATGACCACTTTCGTTATCCGCAAGGGGAAGTAATTGATTGTTTATTGGCCAGGCGGGATTGTCTGGTGGTACTGCCCACCGGAGGCGGAAAGTCCATTTGTTTTCAACTGCCGGCATTGCTGGGGAAGGGGTTAACTTTGGTGATTTCGCCTTTGGTGGCCCTAATGGAAGACCAGGTGCAAAGTTTACGAAGGCAAAATCTGCCCGCCGCCTGTCTCCATAGCCAACTGAGTCGTCCAGAGAAAAAACAAGTATTGCATCAGTTAGGCCAACAACAATTAAAACTTCTCTACCTTTCCCCAGAAACATTACTGAGCGAGCCAGTCTGGAATTTGCTCCGCCAACCTCAGATTAAGTTGCAAGGTTTAATGCTCGACGAAGCCCATTGTTTAGTGCAGTGGGGAGATAGTTTTCGTCCTGCCTACCGTCGTTTAGGAGCCCTGCGTCGGGGATTAGGCCGAGACAAGGGCCAGATTCCCCTGGCCGCCTTCACTGCCACAGCCGATCGCCAACAACAGGATTTGATCATAGCGGGATTAAATCTACGATCGCCGGAATGTTTTCAGGTCAGCCCCCATCGTCCCCAACTGCAACTGAAAGTCAAAACGGTGCTGAGTGAATATTGTCGACGGCAACAACTGCGGCGTTTTTTGCTCAAGCATTTGCAAGAAACTGGTTTAGTCTATGTCCGCACCCGCACCATGGCCATTAACTTAGCCCAATGGTTACAGGAACGGGGCTTTGACAGCGAAGCTTACCACGGCGGATTGGGGGCTCACCAACGGCGACAGTTGGAGCAAAAATGGTTAACGGGCAAAATCTCTTCGGTGGTTTGTACAAACGCCTTTGGTCTCGGCATCGACAAACCTGATACCCGTTGGGTATTGCACTACCAAGCCCCCTTGATGTTGATGGATTATCTCCAGGAAGTAGGGCGGGCCGGACGGGATTTGCAACCGTCAGAATGTCTGACTTTAATTAGTGAACCCACTGGTTGGTTGGATTCTGGCGATCGCCAATTGCGCCAATATTTTTTGAGTCAAGCCAGCAAATATCTACAACGAGCCGAGGTCTTGAGTAAACAAATTCCGCCCCAGGGTAACTTAAGGGAATTGAAATCCCATTTTCCTGATTTGGAAATGGCTCTGGCGTGGCTCCATCGTCGGGGTCATTTAGAGTGGTTAGATCCGTTTAACTACCGCATTGCCACTGACAATAATCAAACTAATACCCTAGAGGAATTGAAAAATCAGTACCGCCTAATGACCCAATACCTGACGACTCCCCGCTGTCGTTGGCAAACCATTTTGGCCACTTTTGGAGCCGACTCTTTAGAAGCCAGAAAACCCTGTGGCACCTGCGACAATTGTTTGGCTAAACGTCGGCGATTTTCAGGAGTCTAGGGGATGGTGTGTCACCGGGGTTAATGATTTGGATATAAAATTCAATACTGATTCCGGTAATATGAGGCGAATGTGGTCTTACTTTACTGACCACTAACACCTTTGTATTCTTTGCAAACAGCCTTAAATTGGGGTATTTATTCTTTTTTCACCATGGTTAATCAGCCCCTTGTAAGCATCATTATCCCCGCCTATCGGGCTGAAAACACCATTGCTTTTACTCTCCGCAGTGTGTTGGCCCAGACCTATGACCATTGGCAGGTGGCGATCGGTGTGGATGACCAAGTAGATTACCTGCAACTGTTGGCGGAACAGGGCATCAATGACCCCAGACTGAAGCAAATTTTTACCGGGGGCATTGGCAGTGGGGAGGCGATCGCCAGAAATACGGCGGTGAGTATCTGTGATGGGGACATTCTGGCCAACTTAGATGCGGACGATGCCTTTGCCCCCGATCGCCTGGAAAAGTTAGTCCCCCTAGCGGAAAAATATGGCGTGGCGATCGATAACACTGGGGTTTATAACAGTGAATTGGTGTTGTATAAGCAACCCTTTCCCCAACGGCAAGCACTGAGCTTTGCCACGGCGGCGGATATTCTTAGTCCCCGCATTCCGTTTTTTCCAGTTTTTCAACGGCAATTGTTGGGAGATGGTTGGACGAAAGTGCCCTTTGCGGCGGATGTACTTTTTAATTTAGAGCTATTGAGTCGCACAGAAAAAGTAGCGATTCATCCCGACCCTCTCTATCGTTACTACAAACGGGACAATTCCATTACCCAATCTGCCAATGCCTTTGAGACGGCGGAAAAGGCTTATCTAACTATTTTGTCCTTGCTAGACGAAGGTGATTTGACTTTAACCAACACAATTCGTCAGGCGGCCCACCAAGAATTTAGTGAAAATTTAGCTTTGAATAAAGTTTTTCGTCGTTACATGGAAGAAGGTCGTTGCCAAAATCTAGAACAATTTTTAGATATGACCAACAATGGGCAACAAATTGAGTTTGCGGCTCACCCTAACTAAGTCTATTGCTCCATGGCGATCGCCCTATTTTTCTTGTAGTTAATTAGCAGTGAGAAAATTTGCCCCAGTCTATTGCCGCCCAATCTGGTTATACTCTGCCCGTATTTGCCTGTGCCTCGGCGATCGCCGCTGTGGAAACCTTGCTCACTGGTAACTGTCCAGATGTGGTGGCGTTGGAACTGTTGGAACCGGCCATAACAGCGGAAATCACCATTGAACAGGGAGCCTTACTGGGCCAGCACAGAGCTTTGGCCATCAGCCGCAGTGAACCAGGGAATAACTTGGATTTAACTCGCCATACCCCTGTTTGGGCGGAAGTGGAGTTTACCCCAGGGGAAGGAAAATTGATTATTCAAGGGGGAGAAGGCATTGGCAAACAGCTTGACAGGGAAGGGCAAGCGGCCATTTACAGCTATGCCCAACGGCTGTTACATCACCATTTGCAACCCCGTATTAATGAAGATCAGAATCTCGCAGTTACCTTAATTTTGCCCCTTGGCCGAACCTTAGCTACCCGCACATCCAATGCAGCTTTTGGGGTGGTGGAAGGTTTATCTTTGTTAGGCACCAGCGGCATTGCCCAACCCCTTAGTGCTCCGGATCAATTGGCGGAGTTTCAGCGGCATTTGACTAGTTTGGCCCAGCAACATCAATGTTTAGTATTTTGCTTGGGGGAAAACGGTTTAGATTTGGCCCGGCAGTGGGGAGTACCCTTAGACCAAATGGTAAAAACAGCCAATTGGTTAGGCTCCCTTTTGGTGTCGGCGGCGGCGGTAGGGGTGCAGGAAATCTTGCTCTTGGGTTACCACGGCAAATTGATCAAACTAGCCGGGGGCATTTTCCACACCCATCACCATTTAGCCGATGGCCGTTTGGAAATTCTCACCGCCCAGGCCGTACAAGGGAGTTTACCCTATCCTCTAGTGCAGGAACTTGGCCAGGCACCCACCACTGAGGCCGGGTTAAAGCTATTACGACAGTGGCAAACGGAGCAAAATTATCCTTGGGTTAGCAAAATCTACCAAGCTATGGCGGGCACCATCGATCGCTGTTCGGAGGAATATGTTTATAAGGTCAGTCAACATCGGTTAAAAGTGGGCAGTCTACTGTTTGATGGCGATCGCCTACCGGTGGTAATTAGTGCCCAGGGCCAAGCCATGGCCGACAAATTGGGGTTGACTATGCCAGAAACTTACCGGCCTGCCTAAACAAAACGCCACAATTTCGGGGAGGCACAGCCTAGGGGATAATAGGACAGTTGCCATTTGGAGGGAGACAGTAAACCATGCGCATTTTAATTATGGGGGGAACCCGTTTCATCGGTATCCATCTCTGCCGGGTGCTGGTGGCCCAAGGTCATGAAGTGGTGCTGTTTAATCGGGGAAATCGCCCTGATCCCGTCAATGGCCTGGCCCAAATCCATGGCGATCGCCGGGTCCCGGAGCAGTTGCGAGAAAAACTAGAAAAAGAAGAATTTGACGTAATTTTTGACAACAACGGCCGGGAGTTGAGCGACACCCAGCCCCTGGTGGATTTATACAATGGTCGGGTCAAACAATTTGTTTACATGAGTTCCGCCGGTGTGTATCAAGCCTCTTCCCAAATGCCTCACCGGGAGACCGATGCGGTGGATCCCCAAAGTCGTCATAAGGGAAAATTTGAAACGGAACGTTATCTGGCCCAGAGCGGCATTCCCTGGACCGCTATCCGCCCCACCTATATTTATGGCCCCCACAACTACAATGCCCTCGAATCCTGGTTTTTTGACCGTTTAGTGCGGGGTCGAGCCATTCCCATCCCCGGCAATGGTCAATACATCACCCAACTAGGCCATGTGGAAGATTTGGCGATCGCCATGGCCAAAACTATCGTTACCCCAGCGGCGATCGGACAAATTTATAACATCTCCGGCGATCGATACGTCACCATGAATGGTTTGGCCCAAGCCTGTGCCAGTGCGGCGGGCCTTGACCCCCAGGGAGTTAAATTAGTCCACTATGACCCCAAGGATTTTGACTTTGGTAAACGCAAAGCCTTCCCGTTGCGCCAACAACACTTTTTTGCTGATATTCAAAAAGCCCAACACCATTTAGATTGGCATCCCAATTATGATTTAGTAGAAGGCCTAAAAAATAGCTTTCAACTGGATTATCTGCCGTCCAGTAAGGGGGAAGAAAAAGGAGATTTTGACTTAGATGAACAAATCCTAGCTTTTAGTTAACTTACAGCGGTTCGGGTATTTGAGTGACACGGCAAAACTCTTACAGAATGAAAGTGGTTAAGACTGCTTAATGTGTATCAGTCTGGTTCGGAATTTGCTGTAGTTTACTAAATGCCAATGTTTGCAGCATTTTAATTGGTTGACTGTTACTGAACATCAAGGAGGAAAATAGTGGCTACCACTGCCGATGAAGTTTGGACCTTACTGGGGCAGTTAATTGAGTCCCAAAAAGAAACCGATCGCCGCATGAAGGAGACTGATCGTCAAATCAAAGAACTAGGTAAACAAATTGGGGGATTAGGAAAAAAATTTGGTAGTTTTACCGAAGGTTTAGCTCTGCCTTCCATGGAGCGCATTCTGCAAGAGCGTTTTGGCATGGAGGTCATTAGTCCCAGTGTCAGAGCTAGCAAAGGAGGGCAACACCTAGAAATTGACGTTCTAGCCTATGCCAACAGTGACATTAATACTGCTTACGTGGTGGAAGTAAAAAGCCATCCTAGGGAAGAATCCATTACCCAATTGAAAAATTTGCTCCAGAAGTTTCGTATCTTCTTTCCTGAGCATAAAGATAAAAAATTATATGGCATTCTAGTGGCGGTAGATTGGTCAGGTGACTTAAAGCAACAGGCATTACGGGAGGGTTTATATGTGGCCCGCATTCACGACGGGGTGTTTGAATTGGCCGAGACTCCAGCTGATTTTCAGCCCAAGCTTTGGTAATGATTTACCCGATCAAATGGGAATTTTGGGCGTTATTTAGTAATTCTAGGTAGCCCGATCATTTTCCACTTTCTCAATCTCAATTTATTTAAACTTACTAATTTTTATGACTGCTCTCCGCATCGGCAACGGCTACGATATCCACCGCCTCGTAGGCGATCGCCCCTTGATTTTGGGGGGGTTACCATTGCTCACCATTTGGGGCTAGATGGCCACAGCGATGCCGACGTGTTGACCCATGCCTTAATGGATGCCCTCCTAGGAGCGTTGAGTTTGGGGGACATTGGCCACTACTTCCCCCCAGCGATGCCCAGTGGCAGGGGGCCGACAGCCTCAAACTTTTGGCCCAGGTTAATCAACTCATCATTGAACGGGGTTGGCGCATTAATAATCTGGATAACGTGATTGTGGCAGAACAACCCAAACTTAAACCCCACATCCAGGCCATGAAGGAAAATTTAGCTAAAGTTTTGGTCATTGATCCAGACTTGATTGGCATTAAAGCCACTACCAATGAGCGTTTGGGCCCCACAGGAAGGGAGGAAGGCATTGCCGCCTACAGCGTGGCCCTATTGGTCAAAGAGGGATAAACACCGGACCATAGGGCAGAAGATCCTCGTCCTATCTATGCCACTGGTAAAGGTTGTTACGGTTTGCCTGTTGCAAAATGTGAGAAGAGCAGTCTAACCTGCCCTGTGAATTTTGACCGCATTTTTGCTTGGCCGCTGACCAGTTTAGAAGTCTCTATGAATCTTGCCCTGCCTAGCCAGTATCAATTTTTGCCCCGTTTTTTTCGCCTAGCCACCATTGCCGTCCTTTCCAATATGATGGTGCCCTTAGCTGGGTTAGTGGACACGGCTTTTTTGGGCCATCTGGAAGACATTGATTATTTAGCGGGGGTGATCCTAGGCTCAATTTTGTTTGATTATCTCTACCGGGTCTTAAAATTTTTACGCACCAGTACCACTGCCCTCACAGCCCAAGCCGTGGGGGAAGAAGACCAAGGGGAAGTATGGGTGGCGGGACTAAGGAGTGCCTTAGTGGCCCTATTGTTGGGACTAGGGATTTTAGCCCTGCAATATCCCTTGCAAAAATTCGGTTTTGCCCTGTTAACGGGGGCTCCGGGGGTAGAACAATCGGGCATGGATTATTTCTACGGCCGCATTTGGGGGGCTCCGGCGGTATTGCTCAATTTTGTGATCCTAGGCTGGCTCTTAGGTCAGGAACGCAACGGCTTAGTTTTGCTCATTTCCCTGGTCGCCAATTTTTCCAACGTTGGCTTGGACTATCTCATGATCAACCGTTGGGGCTGGGCCAGTGCGGGAGCGGGTTGGGCCACTGCTAGTAGTCAGTATTTAGCTCTGGCATTGGGTTTGATCTGCATTGTCGCCTTAGCCAAGAAGGGGAAAGCTAAGGGAGAGTTTAAAGCGGCGATCGCCAAATTATCGGACTGGGAAGCATTACGGTCTACCATCGCCCTGAAAGGAAATATTTTGATCCGCTTTGTGGTCTTGATCACCACCTATTCTTTGTTTACCAATATCAGTTCCAGCTTTGGCACGGAAGTTTTGGCCCAAAATGGTCTGCTGTTGCAAATTGCCCTGCTCAGCCAATTCACCATCCAGGGGGTGGGTATGACCAGCCAAACCCTCACTGGTAATTTCAAGAGTAAAGGAGACTATCAATTATTATTGCCGGTTTTACTCACCGCCATTAGCACCACCTTAGTTATGGCCCTGGGATTTGCCGCCGTGGCGATCGCCTTCCCTGAAACCCTATTTGGACTGTTAACCAACCACGCCGAAATCAACGACAGCGTCCGTCAATACACCATCTGGCTGATTCCCCTGTTGGAGAGCACCGCCCTCGCCTTTATGCTGGAAGGCTATTTCATCGGGCTTAAAGCTTCCCAACCCCTGAGGAACGGAGTACTGTTTGCCTTCTTCCTGATCTATCTGCCCTGCCTTGGACTAGCCATTTGGCAACAGAGCAACAACCTACTCTGGTTTTCCCTTGTCTCCTACATGCTGGGGCTAGTGATTTATCTGGGCTGGCAATTAATTACCCGATTTTCGCCGCAAATTTTAGCATTGGAAGCCAAACAGCCTAGCTAAGTTTGTCGGAGGACTGGGAACCATGGTGACCGTGGAAGCGAATACCAAGGAAAACGTCATAGAGGAAGCTCCAGAAATTTTTCCCTTCCAACAACCCCAGGGACTGGGCACAGCCCTTCTCATCCAAAATTGGCTTGGTGATGTGATAGGTATTTTGGTAGTGGTACCAAGGAATAGAAGGCCACAGGTGGTGGATGAGGTGGTAATTTTGCCCGAAAATAAGCCAATTCAAAATGAGACTAGGATAAACCCGGGCATTCTTCCAGCGGTTCCGTTCCTGAAAAGGCCGGTGGGGCAAGTAATCAAAAAATAGTCCCAGGGCAATGCCGACAATCAAAGCCGGTACAAACCAATAGTTCATTACAAAGCCGATAAAACCGTAATGAATGCCGAGAAAAACAATAGTGAACAACACCAGCCGACTTAAAAACCACTCCAGCAACTCATACTTACGCCATAGTTGCCGCTTAAAGAAAAAGATCTCATGGTAGAAAAACCGGGCCGCAATCAAAAACAGGGGGCCACCGGTAGAAACAAAATGGTCTGGGTCGTTCTCCGGGTCATTGACGTTGGCATGGTGTTGGAGATGGACCCGGGTAAAGACAGGAAAAGCAAAGCCCAACATTAGAGCACTACCATGGCCGAGCACCGCATTAACAATGGTGTTCCGGTGGGCTGCATTGTGGGACGCATCATGGATTACTGTGCCCGACAGGTGTAACGCCAGCACTGAACAACAAAAGCAAAGCCAGTGGGGCAGTCCCCATTGCCAGTAGCCAAAAATGTTAGCAAGCATTAAGAGTATGGCTATCCCAAACATGGCTACGTTGGGATTGAAGCCGCCGTCCGCCTGTAAAAATTTCTTTGGGACAGCTTGGGAAACGGTTTGCAGCGGTTGGGTCGCCTGCATTACTATGACGGACTCCTGGCACACGAAATGGGACGCACTTCTGGTCAGTTTATAGCAAAAATGCTGGGGAAAGGAAGACAGTCAGAGAAAAAGCCCAGGACAACAAAGGCGCAGTCCTTGAGCCCTGGCGCCATTGCCTGAGCACACTCGACACCTGCGATATTACGCAAATGTAACGAAAAATATTGACCCTCTCAGAATTTAGGCAAAGCGCCCAAACCCAGCCCAGGCAAGCAATTCGCCAACTCACAAAAAGTTCATTTGGTCAACGGACTTGACAAAAATCTTAACAATACGTTACATTTATTTACATAAGGTTACAAAACAAAAACCTTAAACACCTAAATCAAAGGAGACCAATTTATGACTAGCCGCGGATTTCGCCTCGACCAAGACAACCGTCTCAACAACTTCGCCATTGAACCCCCTGTATACGTTGACAGCAGCGTTCAAGCCGGTTGGACTGAATATGCCGAAAAAATGAATGGTCGCTTTGCCATGATCGGCTTTGTTTCCCTCCTCGCAATGGAAGTAATCACTGGCCACGGCATTGTGGGTTGGTTACTCTCTCTCTAATTAACCGAGTAGATAGCCAAGCAATTTACTGAATCAGGGCTTAGCCCCATCGATCGCCGAAGGAGCATCCTTCACCCCCTGGAAAATGAACAAGTAAGAGGTAAAACTATGAACGCCGACACCGATATTTATCAAAACAAAGATTTATTTGCCCCCGTTGTCTTCCGCAGAGACTTCAACCAATTTGCTCCCATCAATAGCAACCAAGCCTGGTCTTTATTTTTCACCGCCGGGCAGGAAGATAAGCAGTTGGGCAACAGTCCTGAATTGGGCCGCTTTTTCACCAATACCCTCTTAGCCGTTGGGGCTGCCACTTTCATCTGGGGTTACTTCTTCAGTCGTTGGGCTGACTTTCTCTAGGAATATCTGTGGCTCACCGCCCCTAGATTCGCCCCATGGTACCTTCTGCCATAGCACCACTGACACCCCTGGTACCGGGTGTTATTTTTTTGGCAATATGACAATATTTTGTCGGCAGAGGACGGGAAAAATCGACACAGCCAGGTAGAAATTTTAATTTTTTTAGCAAACACCTGTGATTCTAGAAACTCTTACGGTATCCTTACGTCAACTAGCCTATGTGAGGAGTCAGCCGTGTTGGGTAAATCCATGAATCAAGCCGTCAATACCAACTGGGCGATCGAAAGTGGCGGAGGCAAACTAGGTGCCCTGCCCCCGGAATCGTTAACCAATGTTGACCTGATTTTGCTCTGTCAGCAAAAGACCCGCCCCGATAGTACCGCTTTTAATGAGTTGCTGCGGCGTTACCAGTCCCATGTGGATAAAATTCTTTACCACTTGGCCCCCGACTGGCAAGACCGGGCGGATTTAGCCCAGGAGGTTTGGATCCGGGTTTACCGTAACATCCATCGCTTGAACGAACCAGTCAAATTTAAGGGTTGGCTCAGCCGCATTGCCACTAACCTCTTCTACGACGAGTTACGCAAGCGCAAACGGGTTAGTCATCCCATCTCTCTGGATGCCCCCCGGCGCATGGATGACGGCGAAATTGATTGGGACATTGAATCTGATTACCCCAGTCCCGATGAAACTTTATCCACCGCTGAATTTTATGAATGTTTACGTTCGGCAATCAAAGACTTGCCTGAAGCTTTCCGCACCACCATTATCCTCCGGGAAATTGACGGTTTAGCCTACGAGGAGATTGCCGAAATCACTGGGGTTTCCCTCGGGACGGTTAAATCCCGCATCGCCCGGGCCCGGGCAAAGTTGCAGACTTTTTTACAGCCCTATTTGGCTTCCTAAACTGATCCTAAACATTGAATCCTACCTAACTTCCGCCACCAGCAATGGCTTTGATTATTGGTGTTAGTCCCGTCACCCTTGGTTAAGGGAGTGTCCAACTTTGTGAGGAGTGAATCGGCCAAAGTTAATAGCAGACAGCTAATTCACTATTACTTGTCGGTGGAGATTCCCCCGAAGAGGTTTACTATGAATTCAAAATTTGACTTTGATTACCCACGGCAGCCTTGGGATGGAGCTGAGCCTGGGAATGAGGATTTATTGTTTGATGAAAAATTTGAGCTGTTGAGTGCTTACATTGACGGGGAGGTGAGCCCCCAGGAGAGGAAACAGGTACAAGGCTGGATTGATAGTGACCCGGAGTTTAAGCAGACTTACCTGGGCTTGATTCGTTTGCAGAATGCTTTGCCCCAGGTGCCAGTGCCGCCGGTCATTGACACTGACGTATTGACCCAGAAGGTATTTGCCAAGCTGGAGCAGGAAAATCGTTGGCGGGGTATTTGGTTCTGGGGCAGTGTGACTGTCGCCGCAGTGGTGGTGGCCGCCTACTCTAGTATCCTGGGTAAACCCTTGGATCCTTCTCTAAGTCAGGCCAATTTAGACCCGGCAATCGTGGCCATGGATGAAGATCCTTTGATGATTGCAATCCACGAGCCGATGTTTGAAGTGTTAACCAAAGTGGATCCTGGCCATGGTTTCCAAAATGGAGGAGCGAAACAAGGGGTGGATTAATTTGATTGTTGCTTTGCCCCTGGATGACTAATTTGGCTGCATTGAATCTGTTTTTTAATTTGCTCGGTAGTGCTCTGTTGCTTTCTCTACCGTGGCTCCTTTTGGGAATTATCGTTTCTAGTACTTTCCTAATTTGGACCGATGAGCAAAAATGGGTGGCTAATTTTCCCCGCAATCGTTTGCTCAGTAGTTTAGTCGGGAGCGCCCTCGGTTTTCTGCTACCTCTGGGTGCCTTTGGCAGTGTGCCTTTAGTAAGGCGGTTGCTTTTGCAGGGAGCCCCTATTCCTTTAGCTATCAGCTTTTTAGTGGCGGCGCCCACTTTAAATATCTTTGCTATTGTCAGGGTTTTGTCTTCTCGTCAATCCCAGTACGGTCTAATTTTCCTTTGTATTTCTTTCAGTTGGTTGATGGCGATCGTGATGGGGTTGGTGTTTAGTCCCTATCGACTGGCCCGTCAACAGGCAGAGGAGGAGGGGGAAACGGCCCTGCTCAATATTCCGCTATTGCGGTCGGGGGCTTTAATTATGCTCCAGTCTTCCATGGAGACGTCCCCAAGGCAGGGAGGGCTAGTTTTTGCTAACGGTGTTAATCCTGTGGCTGACTTTTCGTGGCGGCAAAAGTTACATCTTTTCGGCCGTAACATTATTGAGGAATTTCAGGAATTCGGTGGGGTTTTGGTCATCGGCACGGCGATCGCCTGTGGCATTGTCTTTTTCCTTCCCCAAGCATGGCTATTGCAATGGGCAGGGCTGGGGCCCGTGCGGCAAACGGTATTGATGATGGGTTGGTCGTTGATTTTACCCCTGGGAAATTTTAGTAACCCAGATTTATTAGCACCCCTGGGGGAACAACTCTGGCGGGGATCCATGGTTGCCTTTTTACTATGGGGGAGCCTGTTCAATTTACAGACCATTGGGCTCTGGTTAGTGACCTTAAGACTACGCCCCCTGAGCTATTTAGTGTTCTTGGTCGGTTTATCGGTCTTTCTTTTTGCCATGGTGACCAATTACTACTTAAGCTAAGCTCAGTTGTGAAAAAATTTGTCCTTTGAGGGTGTTTAATTGGGGGGATTGCCATGATATTATTACAAGTAACGCGGATGTGGCGGAATTGGTATACGCGCACGTTTGAGGGGCGTGTGGCTTTGCCTTGCGAGTTCGAGTCTCGCCATCCGCATTTTTGCCAATAATATAAAGTGCAACAGAAAATACCCCGCCTTTTCACAAGATTGGTGGAGTTTTCCGTAGGATTATTCACTTTACAAACAAAACAATACAATTTCTCTGCTGGTTAATGCTGGGGAGAAACTAGCTCCCCTAGCCACTGTAGTTGTTGGGGTAGGCAAATAGTCTGTAGGTCATATTTAGCCTGGACTAGGCGGCGGGCATTGGTTCCTAATCTTTGTCTTTCCTCTTTATCTTCTAACAACTGGCAGATGGTTGTGGCGATGGCTGAATAGTCGAAGAAGTCGACCAACCGGCCCGTTTCACCATCGGTAATTACCTCCCGTACCGGGGCGGTGTTACTAGCGACAATGGCACAGCCACAGGCCATGGACTCCAATAAACTCCAGGACAGCACAAAGGGATAACTGAGATAAACATGGACGGTGGAGATTTGTAGCAGATTAATGAAATAGTTGTAGGGAATGGTACCCAGGAAATAGAGGCGGTTTAACTGTTGCGGTGTTAGTTTACCCTTGACTTCCTCAAGAAAAATGTCCCGCCAAGGGCGATCGCCAGGGGGCTTGGCACCATAGCTAACTCCATTGCCCCCCACAATTAAAACCTTGGCATTGGGACGATTAGTGAGAATTTCCGGCAGGGATCGCATAAAACTGTGGTAGCCCCGATAGGGTTCCAAGTTGCGATTGACGAAAGTGATAATCTCGTCATTGCGGTTGAGGTTAATCTGACTATTGAAAGTTAGCCTGGCATTGGCATTAGGGCGTAGCAGATTGGTGTCAATGCCATCATGGATAACCGTCAGCTTAGAGCGGAAAGGTTCGGGAAATGAATCCGCTTGCCATCGAGTGGGGGCCAGTCCACCGTCGGCAATGTCAAAATGAAGGTAATGGTTCAGGTTTTTCCAGCGAATGCGACAAACCTCGGTCTCGTCCATGCTGGCAAATTCCGGGTCAAAGGTGGTGTCGTACCCCGATGCATGGTAGAAAAATTCGCAGTAAATGCCTAGCTTGGTTTCAGTCCACACATCTTTGATCAGCAAACTTTCCCCCCAGCCGGGGTTAGCAATAACAACGTCGGGATTGAAACCCTGTTCTCTCAACTGATAGGCCTGATGAAAAACGGATTCTGCCCGGATAGTTTTGGTCTCAAAGTCCACCAGCCAAGGATGAATGTTTGGGGTACTGCCCCGATTGGGAAAATAGTTGATTAACTTTACTCCTTGCCATTGGGGGGGAGCATTTTTTTGCATGATCATAGCCACCACCTGATGCCCCTGCTGCACTAAGGCAGGAGCCAGATGTTTGAATTGCCCCGGAAAATTTTGGTGAAGAAAAAGAACGTTCATTATTTCTTGCTGGCCGCAGTATCGCTCTCCTCTAGGTCTACATCTACCACTTCAGTGCTATCCACATCCTGGGTCTGTAACTCCTCTTTGAAGCCCCGCAGGGTTTTGCCCAGTGCTCCCCCCAACTCCGGAATTCTCTTGGGACCAAAAATGATGATTACTACCCCTAAAATCAGCAGAATTTCTGGCCAACCTAATCCAAACATTTTTTGCTCCTGGAGGGTCACAACGTCCTCCCATCATACTCTGAAGGTTTACCCAAGTTGAGTTTTCGATGGTTTGACTATCCTCCTCCGGGGCCCTGGCTCCAGGCACTTGCGGCATTAGCCCAATTACTCCCCGGTTTGCAATTTTTTGACTAGTTCATCGAAAGGTTGCCAGTTATCCTCTTCGGCGATCGCCTGCCAAACAGTTTCAATGCGGGGACGGAGTAGATCGGTAAGGGGGGTGGCTTGCTCAAGCACAGTGGGCACTGCCACCAAGGATTCTGGGGACAGTTGCTTCAATGCCTGGTGATAGGTTAGTCGCCAAGTTGACCAATCTGCACCTAGTAAATCAACATTTTCCAAAATTAAATCAGCGTTATCCCGCCAACTGGGGCTGAAATTAAGCCGCAATTGGGTAAAGAAATCCGGGTAGCTCCATTGGCTTTGGGCTAAACACTGCAGGGTTTGACCCACTAATTTTTCCCGTAACTCCGGGTTCAGGCGATCGCCAAGGGTTGGGGAAAGGCCAAGGCGCTGGGCCATCAAAGTGATGTAATGACCTAAATAAATCCTTTCATAGTCTTCCAATACCTCGGCCATGGCTTTACTGGGAACAACAGAAGTCAAGGCCGCTTGCAAACGTTCTAAATTCCAGCGGCACACAGCCGGTTGATTACCAAAACGGTAGCGACCACCATAGTCAAAATAGGCAGCAATGAAATTTAAATCGTAGGTGGGCACAAAACCGTAGGGGCCGTAATCAAAACTTTCCCCCGTGATGGACATGTTGTCGGTGTTCAATACCCCATGGCAAAAGCCCGCCGCCATCCACTGGGCTACTAACTTGGCCACCCGTTCCACCAAAGCTTGGAAAAAGACAATATGGGCTGAACTATCGAGGCTGGGGGCAGAAATCTCTGGGTAGTAGGTCTGGATAACATGATCCAGTAATTGCCGAATCTGTTCTGGTTGGTGGTGGTAATGGAGTCGCTCAAAGGTGCCAAAGCGAATATGGGAGCGGCTAAAGCGGATCATTACCGAAGCCCGGGTAGGGGAAGGTTCATCCCCCCGCCAGAGGGCATCCCCTGTTTCCACCAAACTCAAACAGCGGGAAGTATTAACTCCCAAACGGTGTAGGGCTTCAGCGGCCAACACTTCTCGCACCCCACCTTTGAGGGTTAAACGGCCGTCACCACCCCTGGAGTAGGGAGTCTGACCAGAGCCTTTGGTGCCAAAATCGAATAATTCCCCGTTTACTCCCCGCACTTGGCCGTAGAGGAAACCCCGACCGTCGCCCAAATTGGGGTTATATTCACCAAATTGGTAACCGTGGTAGCGCAGGGCTAAAAATGGTCTTACCCCATGGAATAAACCGAAAGCTTCCACAAAATCATCATCCTTAACCTGACTCGGCTCTAGATCCAACATCGGCAAAAGACGATCATTACGGAATCTCAGTTTATGCTCAGGAAAAGTGGCCGCTGGCACCGCATCGAAAAATTCATTGCCCAAGGATTCTAGGGCTGGTTCGTAGGTTAAATTTAAAAAGGGATTAGTCACAATGGTTGGGCAAAGTGGAGAAAGTTAGACTGAATGGGCCAAGGGGATTGATGGTATTATCCCTATGCCGTCCTCAATTTTGCTAGGTTTTGCATCAACTCTAATCAAATCTAGTCAAAGGTTGGCCGGTGATTATAGTTTTCGGGAAAAATAGCCATGACCTTAGCAAAACGGATTTTGCCTTGTTTAGATGTCAATGCAGGGCGGGTGGTCAAAGGCATCAATTTTGTTGATCTCCAGGATGCAGGGGATCCGGTGGAGTTAGCCCGGGCTTATAACGAAGCGGGGGCGGACGAATTGGTGTTTTTGGACATCACTGCTACCCATGAACAACGGGACACCATCATTGATGTGGTCTATCGCACGGCGGAAGAGGTCTTCATTCCCCTCACAGTGGGCGGTGGCATTTCCACGTTAGAGCATATCAAAAATTTGCTCCGGGCTGGAGCAGATAAGGTGAGTGTGAATTCCTCCGCTGTAAGGGATCCGGATTTTATTAGTCGGGCCAGTGATAGGTTTGGCCGGCAATGTATTGTGGTGGCGATCGATGCCCGTCGTCGGCTAGATGCGGACAATCCTGGGTGGGATGTGTATGTGCGGGGTGGCCGAGAAAATACGGGTTTAGATGCGATCGCCTGGGCAGAGGAAGTGGCCCAACGGGGAGCGGGGGAATTGCTGGTCACTAGCATGGATGGGGATGGTACCCAAGCAGGCTATGATCTAGCCCTCACAGCAGCGATCGCCGAACGAGTGGAAATCCCGGTGATTGCTTCCGGGGGGGCGGGTAATTGTCAGCACGTGTATGAAGCGTTTACGGAAGGTAAGGCTGAAGCGGCGCTGTTGGCTTCCCTGTTGCACTATGGCCAACTAACCATTGGGGAGTTGAAAGCCTTTTTACAGGCGAGACAAATTCCAGTCAGGCACGCTGCGGTCCTTGGCCAAGGGGGTGACTAGAAAAAGATTCCCTGCTTTTGCCAAATGTCCTCAATCCTGGTGATGGTGGGTCAAAAGTAATTCCTCTTCCAACAACCGTTGGTAAAGTTCCGGCAGACGCTTAGTCATGACGTTATCCTCAATACCGTAGCCCAAACTAGTCCAAGTCGGGGAAAGATGGCGCAAAACCTGGTCTAGATTGCCCGCCCGTAATTGGGCCCCAATATCCATTCCCCAGGCCTTGGTATCGGCGAGCCAACGGTAAAGCACTTGGTCTTGGTACTCCGGCTCAAAGCTGTAATTTTTCCAGAGCAAAAATTTCTGGGGCTGGGGATGATATTTACCCGCTTTTTCAGCCCAGGTGGTATTCAAAAATTGGTAACGTCCAGAGGCCGTACTGCAATTGCCTCGATTCGGCCCCATAAAAATTTTGACGCAACGGTTGGGATGTTCGCTCAAGTCCCGCACATGCTGTCCCCCATAAATGACGTTATAGGGCTGGGCTGTGTTGGCTTCACTGGCGCTGATGGTGCGCATTAGGGCCCGTAGATAGGGATCTCCCCCTTCCATCACTAAGGGAGCAATTTCCACTGCACTGGAAAAAGAAGGCAGTTTTAGCCTCGACCAAGGGGACTGCCACAGAGCCATGCCTCCCCAGCCCAACAAAACGGCGATCGCCAGGGTCCAGGGCCAAGGGGAAGCTAACCAATGGCGATTTTTAACCAAGGAAAGGTCGGATGGGGACTGGGAATTGGGGTCAAGTAAAAATTCGCGGTCAATCATGGATGGGGGCCAGCGAAACCAGGGCGCTTTCCATCATAGGACTCCCACCAAGGCAAAATAAGTTTCCTTTTTCCACAGAAATTAATCCTCCAAGGCAATAGAGCCAAGGCATCCCCAGAAAAGCTCTAAAATAGTCAATAGGGCGGGGGTGTTTCGACCAATGGGCGGCCTGTGGCCACCGTGGTCCATTCCCTGCCAACTTCTCTAAGTTTAACTTTTTCCTTTTCTGCACCTTGAACGTTTCTGTCCCCCATGTCCTGTCCGATTTACCGATGTTCGATGCCATTGATGCGGCCCTAGCTGATATTAAAGCGGGCAAGGCCGTGGTGGTGGTGGACGACGAAAATCGGGAAAATGAAGGGGATCTAATTTGTGCGGCCCAATTTGCCACCCCTTCTCTGGTCAACTTTATGGCTGTGGAAGCCCGGGGATTGATCTGCTTGGCCATGACTGGCGATCGCCTGGACGAATTAGATTTGCCCTTGATGGTCAGTAAAAACACTGACAGCAACCAAACCGCTTTCACTGTCAGTATTGATGCGGCTCCCCATCTAGGTGTAACCACAGGTATTTCCGCTGAAGACCGGGCCCGGACGATCCAGATTGCCATTAACCCCGTCACTCGCCCGGAAGATCTTTCTCGCCCTGGGCACATTTTCCCTCTACGGGCCAAAACTGGGGGAGTACTGAAACGGGCTGGCCACACGGAGGCCGCAGTGGACTTATCCCGCTTGGCAGGGCTCTATCCGGCAGGGGTAATTTGCGAAATTCAAAATGCCGACGGCTCCATGGCCCGCTTACCAGAATTGGTGGAGTATGCTCGCAAATATGATCTCAAACTGATCAGCATTGCCGATTTAATCAGTTACCGCCTCCAGCACGACCGTTTTGTGCAACGGGAAACCATTTGTCAGTTTCCCAGCCAGTTTGGGGAGTTTAAGCTCTATGCCTACCGCAATTTATTAGACCAAACAGAACACATTGCCATTGTGAAGGGCGATCCTGCGGCCTTTGGTCAACAGCCGGTGATGGTGCGTATGCACTCAGAATGTTTGACGGGGGATGCCCTGGGGTCCCTCCGTTGTGACTGTCGCATGCAACTGCAAGCGGCCCTTAAAATGCTGGAAAACCACGGCTTGGGAGTGGTGGTTTATCTCCGCCAGGAAGGCCGGGGTATAGGTTTGGTCAACAAGCTCAAAGCCTATTCTCTGCAGGATTTGGGCTACGACACTGTGGAAGCCAACGAACGGCTAGGTTTTCCAGCGGATCTGCGGGATTACGGCATGGGGGCGCAAATGCTCAACGATCTGGGGGTCAAACAAATCCGCTTGATCACCAACAATCCCCGGAAAATTGCCGGACTAAAAGGCTATGGATTGGAAATTGTCGAACGGGTACCCCTGTTAATCGAAGCCAACGACTATAACTCTCATTACCTGACCACCAAAGCGGAAAAATTAGGGCACTGGTTAGTCAAAACCTATCTGCTGGCGATCGCCGTCAAATTTGCTCCCAATTTAGCTTCAGCCCAGCAACGGTACGAAAAATTAGAAAAAATCCGGGCCCTATTGCAGGGAACTCCCCTGATGGTGCATGAAGATAACCGACCCGTGGCGATCGCCCTATTTGGTAAAAACGGTCTCATTTTCCACGTCGGCCTAGACCAAAATTTACCGTCGGGCCAGCCCTGGCAAACAAACTCTCATTCTCCCTACCCTGCTTTGGTGAAAGATTTCCTCGTCCAACTAAAAGAATGGCCAGACCTACAGGCCCTGGCCTTCCTGGTGGCCCAAGGGGAAGACCCCATGGAAACCCTCCAGGTCAGTTTAGATCGGGAAAATTTAGCTTTTGCCGATCTAACTGCTGATGCCCTAGAGCAATGGCAGTGTCAAACGGTTTATACCTATGGCAAAGCTATGGAGCAGTGATTTACCGGGATTCACAGGCGAGCCAAGGCCTTGATTTTAGATTGCTTATCAGGAGCCAAAAACGTTAACTCCTCTGCCTGCACCAGACCTTCCTTCAACAGTTGGGCAAAGACAAAAATAATCACCGACTGGCGATCATCGTATTTCCCATCTATTTCGTGGCGTTTTGCACTCAAAAAATCGTGGAGTTTCCAAAGGTCATCGATCTTCGTAATCTGGGAAGCCTGGGCTTGCACCGTTGCCAACAGCCCATCTAATTCTCTCTCATAGGCCTTTCGGAAAAGGGCGTGGGCAGACTGGGTTTCAGTTTGGGACCAAGGTGCTTCAGCGGTTTGTAACATTAACTTATGATATTGATTTGTAATTATCATTACCATAATAAAAAAAGTGAGCTTGCTCTGCAACGAGAAACCCACATTTATTAGTATTTTGGCTGATTATCCTTCCGCTGATGGTCTTCACCTGGGGGAAAGACAAAAAGCCCAGAGGAGTTATTCTAGCGAGCAAAATTGAGTAATTCTTTAGGGGAAGCCAGCAGGTCGATCGCCACAAAGAAAATTTTTCCTTCGGGGTTGAGGAGGAAACGCCAGGCAATGTTCATGCCCACTTTGCCACCAAACCAAGGAGTTTGCACCTTACCGGTAACTTTAATTTGGGTGAAACCATCTTCTGCCGGTTCAGTAACGCCCCGTTCCGGGATCAATTTCAGGTTTTGGCACTCTTCCTGGAAAAAGCGGAGCACATTTTCTTTGCCAACAATGGGCCGTTGGAAGGGAGGTTGTAGAGCACCGTCGGGGGTAAATAGTTCAATTAAGGTCTCAAAATCATTGGCATTGAGGTTGTCCATGTAATTGAGAACAGTGGCATTGGTTACCCCTTCAATGGAAACTTTAGTGCGGCTGGCGGTGTCTTGGGGAGGAACTATAGACTCGGCAATGCGTTTGGTATCTTGACCAGCAGTGAAGCCCATGTCCACCACCGCGTTCCGTAATACGGTAATCTGTTGACCGGATTCTAAACCTTGGATAGTGGCCAGCACCGCATTGGCGTTGGCGGAGAGTTGGTAGCCAGAGGGGATGGGAGCAACAAAACCCTGTTCCATCAATTCGCCTAGGCGGTACCAAAAGCCTAATTTAATGTTGGGGGACCAACTGGCGTAGGTGCGGCACAGGGGAGTGTCAGCCCGGTTGGCCAAGTCACACATGGCCTGGGTTTGTTGGAGGGGGCCCATGGCTTGAATATCCTTGAGGGCATTTTCTGCCAGTTGCATGCTGGCGGCCCCAGGGGCGGCAATGGTGAGGGTTTTACCCATTTCTAGGTAAGCAAACCAAATTAATGCCAACTGATCCTCGGCATTAAGTTGGCTAAAACGGGCGATCGTAGCCGGAACAACGTCCGCAGCTAGGGTGTTAGGGAAAATTCCCCGGGCAGAATCAATGGTGAATGGCATAGGTTTTATACATGAATCAACTTTCCCCAGAATTTACCATGGTTTGGTGGGCCCCTTTGGGATCGGAAAACCGAATGGGAACCAAGATTTTTTCTAAAAATTTGTCCTAGCTTGACAATAATAGGACAAAGAATATAGTGGCTGAATAATTATTGTATAGGCTACCATTGGTTGAGGAAATTAAATGATGGCAGCAATGGATACAAATCAGATTGTTCTCTTACTTATTTACCCTTAGTGGTAGCTGGTTGGGGTGGTGATCAATAATTGCTCGGTAATTACAACAATGATCACTGTCTAGGACTATATTTTCTTCAGGCTCGACTTTTTTCCCTTGTAACGCTCCTATGCTTTATCAATTGGTTGTTGATTCGCCCTCGTTTAAGAAGGTCATTCGTTTACAAAATTCTTGTTATTCCATTGGCCGCCATCCGAGCAACACCATTGTTATTCCTTCCCCTCAAATTTCCCGCCGTCACGCCACCCTAATCAAAAAAATTAATCCTAATCTAGATATTTCCTTCCATATCATTGATGGCGATTTAGAAGGTCATCGCAGTCGCAATGGAGTGTGGGTTAATGGTGAATCCCATTTAGATTATGAGTTGGTACACGGGGACGTCATCGCCCTATCGGAAGATATTCAAATCTTCTATCAGGCCATCCCCACTGACCCCAAAGATACTATCTCCGGCGGCGGCGATCGCCAGCGGCTAACCCCGGATCTGTCGGAGCATTTCCCCCAGGAACAATGGGATATTACTCTGATCGGACACGAGGATGACCTGTCCCAACTGAGCCACGAACAATTGTCTAAGCTAGCCGCTTGTATTGAATATAGTCCCTACCCCATGGTGGAGATCGATTACTTCGGTAACTTGACCTATTTGAACACTGCTACTAAGGAAAAATTCCCCTCCATTCGGGAAAATTCCATGACCCATCCCCTGCTCAGAGATATTATTCCCCAACGGGAAGACGCTCCCACTTACTATATACGCACTAGAGAGGTACAAATAGGAGATAAGTTTTACGAGCAACATATTCACTACCCTGCCGAAAGTCAATTTATTCGTAGTTATATTTTCGATATCACGGAGCGCAAAGTAATTGAACAATCGATCCATTACCAGGCTTTTTATGATCCCTTAACGGACTTGCCCAACCGCTTTTTGTTCAAGCAAGAATTGGGCAAAGTATTAAGTAACGTTCAAAACCAAAGTAGTGTTTTAGGGTTAGTGCTTTTAGGTTTTCGAGAACTGCAATCTTTAAATGATTTATTGGGGCACAGCGTCGCCGATGAAGTACTCAAAATTATCACTGAGAGATTGTCCGCCCATGTGAGATTAGAAGACTTACTTTGTCGTTGGCGGGGAGATACTTTTGTGCTGTTAATTCAATCCTGCCGTAACCTCGACGAAATTGAAGTTTTTGTGCGACGACTGTTGGCGGTGCTAAAAAGACCATTTTTCATTGCCAATAATCCCCTTTACCTCCAGGGCTATGCGGGCATTGCCTGTTATCCCAACCATGGCGATAACGTGGAAACTTTGCTGAACCGAGTGGGAGTAGCATTAAACGAAGTTAAGGACATCGGCAGTAGGCAATACTGCTTCTATGAAGAGTCCATGAACAGTGACCATTTAGAAAGGATTCAACTGGAGCATGCCCTGCACCAAGCCTTGGAAAAAGATGAATTTTTGCTTTATTACCAACCGATTATTGATGTGCAAGCTGGTCGCCTTTGTGGAGTGGAAGCCCTGATCCGTTGGCAACATCCAATTCAGGGTTTGGTACCCCCAGGTTTGTTCATTGGCTTGCTGGAAACCACTGGCTTAATTATTCCAGTGGGGGAATGGATTATGCGCACAGCTTTTCAACATTTTCATCACTGGGCTCCGGCGGTGGAAGATGATTTTCGCATTGCCATTAATCTTTCTCCCCAACAGTTCCAGGCGCCGGACTTATTGCCAACAATTTTACGCATTTTGGAAGAATCTTCTTTGCCTCCCCATCGCCTTGAGGTGGAAATTACCGAAAACATTGTCATGCAGAATGTCACTGCCACCCAAAATTTGCTCAATGCGCTCCAATCCCAGGGCATTCGGCTTTCCATGGATGATTTTGGCACTGGCTATTCTTCCCTTTCCTATCTCAAAACCTTTCCTTTCAATACCCTAAAGATTGATCGTTCTTTCACTAAGGATATTCTCCACACTCCCAAAGATGCTGCGATTATTCAAGCCATATTGCTGTTGGGCAATGGTTTTAACTTAAACATTATCGCTGAAGGTATAGAAGAGGAATCCCAAGCCCGTTGCCTCTATGATTTAGGCTGTCGAGAAATGCAGGGTTATTGGTTTAGTCATCCCCTTTCAGAAGCAGAAATTACGGCTTTTCTAGCGGAAGGTAATTTTCAAAGATTTTGCCTTGGTTAGGGTGCTTTTTCGACGAATTTTGTATAGCTAAGTTCGTTAATTGCATTCCAACTAAACATTTGGGTACGGAATGTTTGCCATTGTTGGTAAATTTCCTTAAATTGGGCATCTTTGCTGGCAAATTCGGCTAGTAAGGCTTGGGATGTCTCCTGGGCCACTGTTAAAATCTCTGGAGAAAATGATTTGAGAATAGTTCCTCCATCCAGTAATGTTTTCAGGGCAATACTATTAAAAGTTTCATAACGGGATAGCATCAATAGATTGGCACTACGGGCCGCCTCCTGGAAAATAGTTTGATATTCCTGCGGCAATTTCGCCCATTGGCTTTGGTTTACCAATACGTCTAAGCTAGGACCTGGCTCCCACCAACCGGGATAATAGTAGTATTTGGCCGCCTTATTTAGCCCTAACTTTTCGTCGTCGTAGGGCCCTACCCATTCCGCTGCGTCAATGGTGCCCCGGTCTAAGGCTAAAAACAATTCTCCCCCAGGAATTACCTGGACATTGACCCCTAGTTGGGCCATTACCTGTCCTCCCAGGCCGGGAATCCGCATTTTTAAGCCCCGCAAATCCGCTAGGGATTCCACTGGTTTTTTAAACCAACCGGCCATTTGGGCTCCGGTATTACCGGCAGGAAAGTTAATAATGTTAAAATCGCTGTAAACTTTTTGCATCATTTCCAGCCCTCCTCCGGCATAGAGCCAGGCGTTTTGTTGTTGGGCAGTTAAACCAAAGGGCATTACACAGGCAAAGCCCAGGGCCGGATTTTTGCCAATGTAGTAGTAACTGGCGGTATGACCACATTCAACGGTGCCATTTTGCACTGCATCTAGGACTTCTAACCCCGGCACAATTTCCCCGGCGGCGTAGGGGGTGATGCGAAATTTTCCCCCGGTCATGGCGGCGATCGCTTCACAGAAGTCCTGGGCTCCCCCATAGAGAGTATCAAGGGATTTGGGCCAACTGGTGACCATACGCCAGCGAATATTGGGTAGTCCTCCTCCAGTGGTGGCCTGATTATTGGAGGTGGTGGCCTTACCACAGGCAACCAAACTGGCGGCGGTTCCAGCGGCGATCGCCGATTGGCCAAGGAGTTGACGACGTTTCATAGGAGCAGGTCATGAAAGAGATAATCTAAGGGATTTTCCCATAGGTTTGCGGCTATATTGGTTGATGCCAAAAACTTCTCTTTAACTCAGCTTTCTTAATGCGGGAACCGGTATGACTTCAGTTTTGAGTTTTTTTTATCATAATTACCCTAGTCGAATGCTTAAGTTTGGGGATTATTGTTGATTTGGCTAAACATGGGGGAAAGGTACGCCACCAAAACCCCGAGGCTAAAGCCCATCAAATTACGGAACAGGGGCAAAAAGTCGCTGGTGCGAGTTACCACAGGGCCAATGCCAAAGGCGATCACTAAAATTCCCCACAGGGGCGACATAATTAATACCCATTGCCAAGCAAAGGTCTGATTCGGCGATCGGGGAATGGCCGCAAAACCAAAAATTAATCCCCCCACAATGGACGTTACCAAGGTTAAAATCCACTGTTCCCTGGGTAATCCAGGCACAACGTTACAACCCCCTTTGACCAGACAGCCCTTAACGGTCTCCAAGGCTTTGGTAATGGCTAAATTTTCTCCGTTATCCCGAATATAGTATATATTGCCGAAGCGAGCCTGCATCTCAATCCAAAAGGTGCGGGGCATCAGCTCATACACCTCATCCCCAATACTAAAAGCTAATAGGTTACCCCCCCTGCCATCGGCCACCAATAAAATACTTTTGTCGTCCAGACCCCAAAAAGGAATCACTGCCCGCCCCGGACTACGGTCGTATTGGGTTAAGACCCGCAATTTCCATCCCGTTTCCACCTCAAAGCTGTTCAGATCGTCAATTAACTGAGCTTCTTGGATTTCCGGTAAAAAGTTGGCCAAGTCCACCACCGGAGTTTTTTTTTGCGGCAATAACTCGGGGTTATTTACTGCCTGGGCGGTGCCCACCGGTGCCCACCACAACACTAAAGACAAACTAGCGGCCAAAAGCCAGGCAAAATTTTTGCTGAAACGGTTAGCAGAGGACGGCAAATGGGCGGCCATAGAGTTTTTCTTTAAGTTTCTTCACAGTTGTTTACCTTATTTTAAGGTATTGCCTCCGTTAAATTTTCACACTGGCCGATCTTTTCTGCACAAAAAAAAGCCCCCTAACAATTAGGAGAGGGGACAGTGAGGAGTTTTAAGCTTGGGGGCGAGGGACTAGCTCAGGAGAGTTTTAGCTTTGGCCAGCACATTATCAACGCTGAAACCAAATTTCTCTAGGCAAACCCCACCGGGGGCCGAGGCACCAAATGTTTCAATACTAACTGTATCTCCTTCCGTGCCCACATATTTGTGCCAACCAAAGTTGGTGGCGGCTTCTACGGAAAGACGTTTGGTGACAGCCTTCGGCAGCACTGACTCTTTGTAGGCGGCGTCTTGGGATTCAAACAGCTCCCAAGAGGGCATGGAAACTACCCGGACTTTCTTGCCTTCGGCGGCCAACTTTTCAGCGGCGCTCACACAAAGTTGTACTTCGGAACCCGTACCTATCAAGATTAACTCAGGAGTCCCTTCGGAATCAACAATGGTGTAGGCTCCTTTAGCGACTCCGTCGAGGGAAGTTCCTACCAAGTTAGGTACAGCCTGCCGGGTGAGGGACAGGAGAGTGGGGGCATTTTCCTTGGCTTTGGCGATCGCCACTTTGTAAGCACCGGAGGTTTCATTCCCATCGGCGGGACGAATCACGGTCAAGTTGGGAATAGCCCGGAGGGAAGCCAACACTTCAATCGGTTGGTGGGTGGGGCCATCTTCCCCTTGGCCAATGGAGTCGTGGGTCATCACCCAAATTACCCCCGCTTCGGAAAGAGCAGAAAGGCGAATGGCGGCCCGCATGTAATCGGTGAAGATTAGGAAAGTGGCACCGAAGGGCAGTAAACCGGAACTGTGGAGGGCAATGCCATTACAGATGGCACCCATGGCGTGTTCCCGTACCCCAAAGTGGATGTTACGGTTTTGGTAAGCCCCTTTTTGGAAATCGCCGGAGCAGTGGAGTTCCGTCAAGTTGGAGTGGGTCAAATCCGCCGAACCGCCGATCAATTCTGGCAAAACGGGGGCTAGGGCATTCAAGCAACCCTCGGAATATTTACGAGTGGCTAAGCCTTTATCTGCAGGGGTGAAGCTGGACAAGTTCTTTTCCCAACCTTCGGGAAGCTTACCGCTCAGTTGCCGTTCAAAAGCTGCGGCCTCAGTGGGGTATTTAGTTTTGTACTGGGCAAAAGCTTGGTTCCATTCCGCTTCGTAGCTGGCGCCCCGGTCGATCGCTTTACGGGTGTAGTCCAACACTTCCTGGGGTACTTCAAAGGGGGCATAGTCCCAACCCAGATTTTTGCGGGTGGCTGCCACTTCATCGGTGCCCAACGCAGCCCCGTGAATGCCAGCAGTACCAGATTTTTTGGGGGCACCATAACCAATGACGGTAGTGACCTTAATCATGGTGGGTTTATCGGTTACGGCCTTGGCTTCTTCAATGGCCTTGGCGATCGCCGCTAGGTCAGTGTTGCCATCTTCCACATGGAGCACGTGCCAGCCGTAGGCTTCAAAGCGTTTGCTCACATCCTCGGTGAAAGCCACATCGGTGGAGCCATCAATGGAAATATGATTATCGTCGTAAAGAGCGATTAGTTTACCCAAGCCCCAATGGCCGGCAATGGAAGCAGCTTCCCCGGAAATACCTTCCATATTGCAACCATCCCCCAAAATCACATAGGTGTAATGGTCCACAATGGTGGCATCGGGCTTATTGTAGGTGGCGGCTAAATGGGCCTCCGCCAGGGCCAAACCAACACCATTGGCAATACCTTGACCCAGGGGGCCGGTGGTGACTTCCACCCCAGCGGTGAGGAAATTTTCCGGGTGACCGGGGGTAGAAGATTCCCATTGACGGAACTGTTTAATGTCTTCCATGGTCACACTGTCATAGCCCAGTAAATAGAGCAGAGCATACTGCAGCATGGAGCCATGGCCGGCGGACAACACAAAGCGGTCCCGGTTGAACCATTTCGGGTTCTTGGGGTTGTACTTCATGAACTTGTTCCACAGGGTAAAGGCCATAGGCGCTGCTCCCATGGGCAAGCCAGGGTGGCCAGATTTGGCCTTTTCAATGGCGTCAATGGCTAAAAAGCGAATGGCATTAATAGAAAGTTCGTCTAAGGACTGGGTAGCAACGACCATAATGTTTGGAAAAATAAACTAGCAATAATTGGGTCAATATCCACCGGGGGGCGGTAATGGTAGGGGCCAAGGCAGGCCAAATTGCTACCATCTTCCCACGGTTCGGGAAATTTTTTGGTGGGCTATTGATATTTTTTGAAGGCTAAGGTGACGTTATGGCCCCCAAAGCCAAAGGAATTGGACAGGGCCACATTTACTTTTAGGGCCCTACTTTGACCGGGCACATAATCCAAATCACATTCCTGATCCGGATTCTCTAAGTTAATGGTGGGAGGTATTTTGTCCTCGGCGATCGCCATTACAGTGGCCACCGCTTCAATGCCCCCAGAGCCGCCCAACAGGTGGCCGGTCATGGATTTGGTCGAGCTAACAGCAATATTGTAAGCATGATTCCCCAAAGCTTGTTTAATAGCTCTAGTTTCCGTCACATCGTTAGCTGGGGTACTAGTGCCGTGGGCATTGATATAACTTACTGCTTCCGGTTTCAAGCCCCCATCTTTTAGGGCCAAGGCGATTGCCCTGGTAGCCCCCCGACCATCAGGTACCGGTGCCGTGATGTGGTAAGCGTCACAGGTCATGGCATAGCCCACCATTTCCCCATAAATTTTTGCTCCCCGGGCTAAGGCGGATTCAAATTCTTCCAAAATCAAAATACCCGACCCTTCTCCCATGACAAACCCATCTCTATCCTTGTCAAAAGGACGACTAGCGTGGAGGGGATCATCGTTGCGGAAAGATAAAGCCCGAGCTGAAGCAAAACCGGCATAACTCAGGGGAGTGATGGCCGCTTCTGTTCCGCCACAAATCATCGCCTTGGCATAGCCATTTTGCACCAGACGGAACGCATCCCCAATGGCATTTGAACCGGCCGCACAGGCAGTCACAGTGCAGTTGTTGGGGCCCTTTGCCCCTAGGTTAATGGCAGTTAACCCCGAAGCCATGTTGGCGATCATCATCGGAATCATAAAAGGACTGCAACGGCTGGGCCCCTTATCTAACAGGATAGTTTGTTGATCTTCCAACACTTTCAAACCACCAATGCCTGTACCGATTAATACCCCAATTTCATCGGCATTGAGATCATTAATGACCAACTTAGCGTCATTGATTGCCTGTTGGCTGGCACAAACCGCAAAATGACAAAACCTGTCCATGCGCTTAGCTTCCTTGCGGTCAAGAAACTGGGTTGCATCAAATCCCTTAACTTCCCCCCCAAAGCGACAGGCTTGGTCACTGGCATCGAAACGGGTAATGGGGCCAATGCCATTGCGACCTTCCATTAAGCCTTGCCAATAATCTTGGAGGGTATTACCAATGGGAGTGATGGCTCCCAATCCCGTTACAACAACACGTTTTTTTTCCAAATTTGCCATGGTACTTAATAGATAAAATCGGGGGAGGGACTCCCCTAGGGTTCTCCGCAAAAATACAGCGATGGGGTTAGACCCTGGCCCAGAGGGCAAACCGGCTGGCCCAAACAGCAGCTTAAACCTTCTGGGAAACGGGCTCCAAAGGCCTATGGGGGGGAGTAGAGGCTATGGCCGAAATTTATTTACTTTCGATGTGCTCAACGGCTTTACCCACGGTGTCAATGGTTTCTGCCACTTCATCAGGAATTTCAATATCAAACTCTTCTTCCAGGGCCATGACTAATTCCACGGTGTCGAGGGAATCGGCCCCTAAATCTTCGGCAAAGGTAGCGGAGGGGGTCACTTTATCGGGATCCACTTCCAACTGTTCCACGACGATTTTTTTTACTTTTTCAAAAATTTCTTGATTCATTACAATACCTTTAACTATAGAAGAAGATTTTGGAAGCTGGGTCAACGGCCGATCGCCAGCAAAACGGGGGACAGCTAGGGGGCTGTCGCTTAGCCGCTTGGTTAGCAATGCACTCAATTGTTCAGCGTTAACTATCTTAACGGAAAGGTATCCCTTGCACTAGATGCTTCTCCTGTCCATGGACACAAAACAGTTCCTAACAAGGGACTCTATTCTCCCCAGTGGGGCAAAATTTTTTCTATGTAGCTCAATCGAGCCAGGGCAAAGAGAATGGGGCGCCAATTTTTTTGCTTGGTGTCCCCCAGGCACAGTAATTGTTCCTTGGTGCAACCGATGCGGCCAGGGCTGGAGGAAAATGTTAATAAAGGGTCGATCGCCAAAACTGCACTTTTTTTCTCCGGCACAATGCAAAACTCATAGCCTTGGGAACGTTTACCATCCTCCGGGCCAATCAATCCATGGACGTCGATGGCCCCCAGGGGAAATTGAATTTTGTCCAAAGTATTAGGTACTGGCGCTGCCGAAGGCCAAGGCTCAGCGGCGATCGCCCCAGGAATACTGCCATAACCTCCACTAAGGCTAAAGCCAGATATGGTTAAAATTGACAAAAAAAGATTATTTGCGGTTAATGCCATACATTAAGACTGAATTTGGGCATTTTTCCAATTCATTTAACCAGAAACTTCGTTTTTTTTCTCTTGGGGCGTAATTACTTCTAAATATTGACTTTCCAAAAGGAAAATGCCCCGGTCAAACTTGACCCCCCAATAACCCGCCGGCCGACGATCCACCACCATTCCCTCCGCGGCGATCGCCAACAAATCCGGGGGACGGAGCATGGGCATGGGGTCAGCTGTTTTTAGATAGGGGGGACGGGAAATTAAACGAACTTGAGCACCGACAAACAAATCAGCCATAATTGGTTCAGTTTAGGGTTAGGGGGGAGAAATGGATTTGGAGGGAAAAGCAATTTTTCCAGGGGCAAAACATTAAAACAATTTAAACAATTTGTTGCTGTTGGGGTAAATAAACCCGTCACTGAACCGTGAATGGGTAAAAATGGAGACGACAACATCAAACAAAACTCCACATCAGAGGATAACAGTATGGAAGGCAACCTAGAAGTCAGACAACATCTCAACCAAGCGTTAAAACTGCAACTTACCGCCATTAACCAGTATTTTCTCCATGCCCGCATGTGCAAAAATTGGGGACTAAATCACCTCAATAAGTACGAATACAAGGTATCCATCAAGGCCATGAAACAGGCCGATAACCTGATCGAGCGGGTTTTATTTTTGGAAGGACTGCCCAATCTACAGAATTTGGAAAAACTTCTCATTGGTGAAACGGTACCGGAAATCCTGGCCAATGACCTGACCTTGAACCAGGGCATTAGGGCTGGTTTAGTCAACAGCATTGCTTTCTTTGAAGTCCAACGGGATTATGTAAGCCGAGACGTTTTGTCGGAAATTCTTGAGGAAACCGAAGAACAAATTGATTGGTTGGAGTCCCAGCAATGGCTAATCAGCAATTCTGGACTGGAAAATTATCTCCAATCCATGATGGGGGAAGAGTAAACTAAGATATGGTTACTTGGTTACTACGGATAGAGCACCTCTCCGGTCATAGTGCCTTCTAGGCTATGAACATAGGCTTGGGCCACCGTTGCGGCTGGTAATCCGTTGCCCAGGGGCATTCCTAGTGAGAGCAAGGTTTCGTTGACCCAGGGAGGACTAACAACGTTAATGCGAATTCCTCTCGGGGCTTCCAATGCCGCTGCCCGCACAAAGCCTTCCAACCCAGCATTGGTGAGACTGACAGCACTGCCTCCGGGAATGGGTTTTTGGGACAAAACCCCGGACGTAAGAGTAATACAACCATTGTCCGTCAGCGCCTGTAAACCATAGCGGATCAGATTGACCTGTCCCATGAGTTTGCTGCCCAGGCAAAATTCAAAATCTTGGTCCGTCAGATCGGCCAGGGGCTTCAACCGAGTTTCCCCTGCCGCCGGAACGATAGCGTTTAATACCCCTACCTGTTCAATCAAAGCCTGGATAGACGCTGGATCAGTGAGGTCTACCGAAAAATGACTGCCCTGGCGACTGGCCTGTAACACTTCGTGTTTACCTTGAAGACTGGTGACAATAGCCTTGCCGATGGTACCGGTGGCGCCAATGATCAGGATGCGCATGGAAAAATCTTGTGGGAGATTATTCTTAGTCCAGTCTGGCACTGTACCACTGTCCCCCGCAACCCACAACAATTCACCATGGGGTAAAAACTCATTAAGCTGCCAATAAAAAACTCCCCCTAATCTGGCCGACTAAGGGGACGCGTAAATTCAGGGTTGAGATTTGGACAAAGTCCGTCAACATCCCCAACCCAACTATTTTTTCTAATGCTTTCTAACGTGTTTCATCATCCCCAGGAACCTAGGGAATACCGTTATTTTTTACCGGCAAAAAAAGCCAAGTGGTAAAGATTCCGGCGCCAGGGATGGCACTGAATTTCCTGAACTACCGCTTCCCCTTCCCAGGAAAGATGGGGAATTTTAACTTCGATGGGGGTTTCTTTAACGGTGACACTCCGCAACATAGTAATAGCTGTTTTGTGGTCTACCACCAGGGAAATGGACTCAGCACCATTGTGACCATAGAGGGTGGCGGGAATTAAACCTTCCCGACGCAAGGCTCTAGGGTTGACTTTTTCGGGGCGTTGTTGACATTCAATGGAAAGGGCCATGGTAATACTCGTAAAAATAATAATCAGGGTTAACAAAGGGGCAATCCTAAGCCACTGGGTCGCCATTGGCATGGAGCAAGGCTCGTTTTGGTCCATGGATGGGGTCTTCGACAATAATTGTCTGATCCCGACTGGCCCCCAGGGAAACAATGGCGATCGGCACCTCCATTAATTCCGCCAGGAACTTCAAATAGTCCAGGGCCTGGGGAGGCAAATCCTCCAGGGTGCGACATTCCTCTGTGGAACATTGCCACCCAGGGAGGGTTTTATAGATGGGCTGACACCGGGCAAATTCCGCCGCGTTGCCGGGGAAATGGTCACAGGTTTTGCCATCTAGTTCATAGGCAACACAAACCTTAATTTCCTCCAGTTGGTCTAGCACATCCAGTTTGGTGATGGCCAAACAATCTAAACCGTTAATACGCACGGCGTAGCGCCCAATCACCCCATCAAACCAGCCACAGCGTCGCCGCCGACCAGTGGTGGTGCCAAATTCCGCTCCCCGGTCACAGAGATGTTGGTTTAGTTCTCCATCCAATTCGGTGGGAAAGGGGCCTTCTCCCACTCGAGTAGTGTAGGCTTTGGCGACGCCGATGACCCGGTCAATCATAGTGGGGCCGATGCCAGCGCCCACACAGGCTCCCCCTGCAATGGGATTGGAGGAGGTGACGTAGGGATAGGTGCCGTGGTCTAGGTCTAGGAGGGTGCCCTGGGCCCCTTCAAAGAGAATGTTTTTCCTTTGATGTATGGCCTCGTAAATTTTCAGGGAACTGTCCACCACATGGGAGCGTAGGCGATTGGCGTAGGTGGTGTATTCTGCGATCACTGTTTCCGGATCCAGGGGAGGCAGGTCGTAGAGTTTATCTAAAACAACGTTTTTATACTCAACGGTCCAAAGCAATTTTTTCCGGAGAATTTCGGGGTTCATTAAATCCACCACCCGAATTCCCATGCGCTCTGATTTATCGGCGTAGGTTGGGCCAATGCCTCGCCCAGTGGTGCCAATTTTATGTTCTCCCCTTTTTTCCTCCGATGCCTGGTCTAGCAAACGATGGAAGGGCATGGTCACATGGGCAGTCTGGGAAATATACAGGCGATCAAGGGAAACATCTAACGCTTCCAACTGGTCAAATTCCTGCAATAGGACTTTGGGGTCAATGACCGTCCCCGAACCGATGATACATTCTGTATCTGGATAGAGAATACCCGAAGGAATGAGGTGGAGCTTAAAAGTCTGATCGTTAACTACAATTGTGTGGCCTGCGTTTACTCCCCCCTGGGGCCGCACCACCACATCCGCTGATCGACTTAATAAGTCGGTGATTTTACCTTTTCCCTCGTCGCCCCACTGAGCGCCGATAACAATAACGTTAGCCAAGAGCTTTTATTATAAGAAAGTTCACACAAACTATCACTATTGCACTTTTGGGGATTGGTGTCAATATTTCCAGTCTTGTCCTTTCAGAAAGCATCAATCTACTTTTGTGGATCCTTTAGTTAGCCTTGGTCGACAAAAGCCGGTTCCCCTTCAATCAGGCTTAGGTAGATAGCAGGGTACCATTCCAAAACTTTTCCCAGGGCATAAACTGCATCTTCGTAATTTTTTTGCAGTACTTGGCAAAGGGCAATTTCATAACAGCTATAGTTTATAGTCGTCATCCACTTCCACGTCCAAAGCCCGATGGTAAGAGGCGATCGCCGTTCAATTAACTAGCTCTGTGAACAATGGCAAAAGCAGAAGTGTAGCCATGTAAAAAGGTTTGACTGCCCACCTGGCCAATTTCACCATTACAAAAGAAACCCCCCAGGGCTATCCCCGGAAAATATTGCCCGAACACTTGGCTGTCAAAGTTGGGGGTACCATACAGGCCATAGCCTCTGCCCAAACAGGAAAACATCAACGCCCCGATCGCCGTGGTGGGGGACTGAGTTGGTTCGCCGTCAGTGTAGTGGCGCAATAAAATTCGCAGATCATCGGCGGAAGTTTCCCGGTCCCGGAGGTGGAATTGTAGCCTCTGGCCTTTTCTGACCCGGTCTCCAATGGCGATCGCCCCTTGACGGGGATCCACCCCCAATAAATTACGAATTAAAAAATCCCCCGGCTGGAGAGTCAGCTTAAATTCATCGTTGGCCACGCCGACAAAGAGGGAACTTTGGGCCAATTCCTGATCCTTGAGGCTGAGGGTGGGAATCAGTTTTTGCAGACTGGCCAGGGGACTTTCCAACACCACCGTGCCACTGTCTGTATCTTTGCCTTCTATTTCCGTGATGATATTTCTTTCTCCCTGGTTAACCACAAACGGTTCACCGATGGGCCGACAGCCCTGGGCTAGCACACTACCGAGACGAATATTACCCGCCAGAGCAACCCCAATGAAACCTTCCCCGTAGCGTCCACTGGCATGGTGGGGAGATTGCAAAAATAAACTGCCCCCCATGGCCATATTTTCTCCACTGGCTAAGCCCCCCACTTTTGTTGCCTGGGGATAGGCAAAATCTAGCCCGGCTAAAAAGTCCGTTATGCCTGCCGCCATTGGGTCAGCCAAGATCAGGAAATCGGCTCCACTGGCAGGATCGACGTCGACCAAATCCACCCAACTTTGGGGCGATGCGTCCAAATCAGGTAACTCTTCCCCATGGACATAGAACGGAGTCACCGTTACCCCTGGCAACCTGGCCACCGTTAGGCTCAGCGCCACTTTTCCTTCCACTTCCTGCACCGCATCGGGATCTGCCATACCAATGATGCCTCCCCCCAAACAACCAATCAAGTTGGGCACTGACAACTTTTCTTGCACCAGGGGCATTAACCGGGCCGCATCGGAAGCAAAGCTAGAAGAAAGGAACAAAATTGCTAAATCCCAATCCCCCTGCCCTGAACCACTCACCTTGGCGATCGCCTCATCCAATGCCCCCTCCAGGGATGGCCTGGTAGAAAGGGCATTAACCCACTGCAAAGAATGTGTCATGGCAAAAATAAAGTAATTGGATACTCGACCGAATTCCAACGGTTGCTGAAAACCTTGCCCAAAATTGAGACTGGTTCAGACTACCATCGTAACTTCTCGGATCAAATTGCAGAAAACCATGGGGGAAATTTTGCCCTAGCCCAACCTTAGCCTCACCAATTCCCCCTCCTAACCTATGGCAAAATGATGAAGGCCTAACAGTGAACTCCACCCCATGACCACCTCCCTGCCTCCCCAATACGATCCCACCGTGACCGAAGCCAAATGGCAAACAGCTTGGGAAGAAAGTCATGCGTTTCAAGCCGATCCTCAAGCCCCAGGAGAACCCTATTGTGTGGTAATTCCTCCCCCTAATGTGACAGGCAGTTTGCACATGGGCCACGCCTTTGAGAGTTCCCTCATTGATACTTTAGTGCGTTACCACCGGATGCGGGGGGACAACACTCTCTGGTTGCCGGGGACTGATCACGCTAGCATTGCTGTACAGACTATTTTGGAGCGTCAGTTAAAAGCGGAGGGAAAAACTCGGCATGACCTGGGACGGGAGGAGTTTTTAGAGCTAGCTTGGCAATGGAAAGCGGAGTCCGGCAGTACCATTGTCAATCAACTGCGCCGCTTAGGAGTTTCCGTGGACTGGACTAGGGAAAGGTTCACCATGGATGAAGGACTTTCCCAAGCAGTCAAAACGGCATTTATTAGGTTGTACGAAGAAGGGTTAATTTACCGAGGAAATTATCTGGTCAATTGGTGTCCGGCCTCCCAGTCAGCGGTATCGGATTTGGAAGTGGAAAACCAAGAGGTGGACGGTCATCTCTGGTATTTCCGTTATCCCCTCACCGACGGCAGTGGAGAAGTAGTGGTGGCTACCACCCGACCAGAAACCATGCTGGGAGATACGGGAGTGGCGGTTAATCCCCATGATCAACGCTATGCTGCCATGGTGGGCAAAACCATCACCCTACCTTTAATGAATCGGGAGATTCCCATTGTGGCCGATGAGTTGGTGGATCCAGAATTTGGCACCGGCTGCGTGAAAGTAACTCCTGCCCACGATCCCAACGATTTTGTCATGGGGCAACGGCACAATTTACCTTTTATTAATCTGCTCAACAAAGACGGTTCCCTGAATGAGAATGGTGGGGACTTTGCTGGTCAAGACCGCTTTGAAGCCCGCAAAAATGTGGTGCAAGCCCTAGAAGCCCAGGGTTTTCTCGTCAAAATTGAACCCTATCGTCATTCCGTCCCCTACAGTGACAGAGGTAAAGTGCCAGTGGAGCCGCTGTTATCCACCCAATGGTTTGTCAAAATCGAAAGCCTGGCCCAGAATGCCCTGGCCTGTTTGGATGAGGACAATTCTCCTAATTTTGTGCCGGAACGGTGGGGTAAGGTTTATCGGGACTGGTTGGTAAAACTCAAAGATTGGTGTATTTCCCGGCAACTGTGGTGGGGTCATCAAATTCCCGCTTGGTACGTTGTCAGTGAAACCAATGGAGCAATTGCCGATAATACCTCTTTCATTGTGGCCTATGATGAGGCGGAAGCCTTAGCTAAAGCGGAAGCAGAATATGGCCCGACGGTGCAATTGCAACAGGACCCCGATGTGTTGGACACATGGTTTTCTTCGGGGCTATGGCCCTTTTCCACCATGGGGTGGCCCGAACAGACCGATGATTTAGCTAAGTATTACCCCACCAGCACCCTAGTAACGGGTTTTGACATTATCTTTTTCTGGGTGGCCAGGATGACCATGATGGCGGGCCACTTCACTGGACAAATGCCCTTTAAGGATGTCTATATCCACGGCTTGGTGCGGGATGAAAATGGCAAAAAAATGTCTAAGTCTGCCAATAACGGCATTGATCCCCTGTTGCTAATCAATAAATATGGCACCGATGCCCTGCGCTACACTCTGATTCGGGAAGTGGCCGGGGCAGGTCAGGACATTAGCCTGCAATACGATCGCCAAAAAGACGAATCGGAGTCGGTGGAAGCGTCCCGTAACTTTGCCAATAAACTGTGGAATGCGGCTCGATTTGTGATGATGAACCTGGATGGTCAAACTCCGCAGCAATTGGGTCTAGCCGCCGTGGAAAATCTGGAATTGGCGGACAGGTGGATCCTCTCCCGTCTAAATCAAGTTGTTCAGCAAACCCGTGGGCAAATAGAAAATTATGGCTTAGGGGAAGCGGCTAAAGGTCTATACGAGTTCATTTGGGGCGATTTTTGCGACTGGTACATTGAGCTAGCTAAACCCAGACTCTGGAATAAGGAAGGGGGCGAAATTGGTAAACAACGTCAACAGGTAGCCCGCCAAGTTTTGGCCCACACGTTGGACAGCATTATTAAGTTGCTCCATCCCTTTATGCCCCACATTACCGAGGAACTATGGCAAACTCTGCACCAGGCCGAGGGAGAATTTCTCGCGTTGCAAAACTATCCAGAGGTAATTCAGTCCCTAATCGATCCAGGGTTGGAAGCTCAGTTCGACCTGTTGATCAATACCCTCCGCACCATCCGCAATCTCCGCGCGGAAGCGGGCATTAAACCAGGGGACATAGTCACAGTTATCCTCCAAAGTGAAAATGACCAGGAACGACAAACCCTACAACTAGGGGAAACCTATATTCAGGACATCGGCAAAGTGGAAAATCTCCAGGTTGTGCCCCAACTCCCCCCAGAACAAACCCAGGCGATCGCCGGAGTGGTGGACACAGTCCAGGTATTGATTCCCCTGTCCGGACTAGTGGACTTGGATATTCTCCGCAATAAAATCCAAAAAACCTTGGACAAAGTCAGCAAAGAATATGAAAGCATCGAAAAACGCCTCAGCAATCCCGGTTTTGTCAATAAAGCACCGGAGGAAGTAATTGCCGGAGCTCGGGAATCCCTCAACGCCGCTGCTGTTCAACGGCAAATGCTCCAGGAACGACTGAAAATGTTGGGCTAAAAAAGCTTGTGGTGCCCTTTCAGATCAATCTTTGGATCAAAACAGAGCACCACTTTCAGCTTATTTATCGTTATCCAAGAGCTTGTTTAAAAAGTCATGATCCGCCCCCTAAATATCCTCACTAAAGCGTCGGCAAGTTTGGGGGAATTTGAACACTATTGACCCCAGAATTGGGAGGCTAGGGGGGGTAAAACACTTTATCGACATATGGCACGGGAAAACCCAGTCCTTTAGGGCTGGGATGCGCCGAGTGCCTTAATTCCTTGCTAGTCAGACTCATGCCACCCAATATTACAAGCAAGGTGTTAAACTGTAAGGTATGGAAAAGTCACACCGCTACCGCTTCTACCCGACACCGGAACAAGAGAATCTCTTGCGCCGCACGTTGGGTTGCGTAAGGTTGGTGTACAACAAGGCTCTCCATGAACGAACCCAGGGGTGGTACGAGCGTCAAGAACGCATCGGCTATAACGAAACATCCTTAATGTTGACTGGATGGAAAAAAGAGGAAGAATTAGACTTTCTTAATGAAGTGAGCTCCGTTCCTCTTCAACAAGGTCTGCGGAATCTTCAAACTGCTTTCACTAATTTCTTTGCGGGTCGGGCGAAATACCCCAACTTTAAGAAGAAACATCAAGGAGGTAGTGCAGAATTCACAAAAGCCGCATTCCGATTTAGGGATGGGCAAGTTTACTTAGCCAAGTGTTCCGAACCTCTGGATATTCGCTGGTCAAGGCAGATTTCGAAAGGGTGTGAACCAACCAGTCTAACAGTGCGGCTCCATCCATCAGGCCGGTGGCATATTGCCGTTCGTTTTGATGACTTAACCATCAAACCATTACCTGTTAATAGCAATGCCATTGGTATTGATTTAGGGGTAACAAGCTTGATTGCTACCAGTAATGGTGACAAGATTGCCAACCCTAAACAATTCAGGAAGCATCACCGTCGTTTGAATCTGGCGCAAAAACGCCTTGCCCGTAAACAAAAGGGGTCTAAGAATAGGGAGAAGGCACGACGTAAAGTTGCCAAAATTCACCTTAAAATTACTGATTCCCGTAAAGATTTCTTCCATAAATTGACTACTCAACTCGTTCGTGAAAACCAAACGATTGCAGTTGAGGATCTCTCCGTCAAAAATATGGTCAAAAACAGAAAACTCGCCTTCTCCATTAGCGATAGTGGCTGGGGCGAGTTTGTTCGTCAATTGGACTATAAATGTCGTTGGTATGGAAGGAATCTGGTCAAGATTGACCGTTGGTTCCCTTCTTCCAAGCGATGTAGTTCCTGTGGGCATATCGTCGATAAGATGCCCTTGAATATTCGCTCTTGGCAATGTCCAAGTTGTGGGACAACCCATGATCGTGACATCAATGCTGGGAAGAACATTTTGGCGGCAGGGCTTGCCGTTTCAGTCTGTGGAGCGACCGTAAGACCCGAACAGAGTAAGTCTGTGAAGGTAGGTGCTATGAAGCAGAAACCTAAGTCGTGAGTCTTAGGAATCCCCGTCCCTTGCGGCGGGGAGGATGTCAAAATCCTGATATCTTCTACCACTTCAGTAGATTAAATTGTTCCATATCGGTTGTTTCCCGGTTGCGGTAAATGGCCAGCACGATCGCCAGACCCACAGCAGCTTCAGCGGCGGCAATGGTAATGACAAAAATAGCAAATACCTGGCCCCGAATGTTGCTGGGATCAAGGTAATTGGAAAAGCCCATCAAGTTGAGGTTAACTGCGTTCAGCAACAATTCAATGGACATCAACACCCGCACGGCATTACGGCTAGTGATGAGACCATAAATGCCAATGCAAAACAGGGCGGCCGCTAGAATCAAGCAATATTGGAGTTGCAAATGCATAGTGGGGTAAGGGAAATTTAACTAGAGTTAATGAATAAAATCGTAAATAAAATTAGGTTAGAGAGGAAGATTTTTGCTTAAATTTTGCCCAATCAACCGGCCGGGCTCAAAAAACTCCCACTAACCTTCGTTAGCCAACGCCTATTTGGAGGCAGAAGTTAACTCCCGGGGACGCTCTGGCAAAGTGAGTGCAGTGGAGGTTTTATCTTCCTGGGATAGTTCGGGAATTAGGTCCCGACGGGCCAAAATAATTGCCCCCACCATAGCCATCAAGAGCAGAACGGAAGCCAACTCGAAGGGCAGGAGGTAATCACTGAAAAAGTGTTTCCCAATGGTGACCAGGGTGTTCTCCACAAAAGGCCCCGTTTCATTAATTTGCCAAGGAGTAATTAACACCATGGTGCTCAACAGGGCAAAGATGCCGGCACAGACCAGGGCGGTGGAAAGATTTCTCAGCCAACGACCGGGAATTTTGGAAAAATCTTCCCGTTTATTGACCAACATAATGGCGAAAAGAATAAGTACGCTAACCGCTCCCACATAAACCAGCACTTGGGCCGCCGCTACAAAATCCGCATTGAGCAGGATATAAATACCCGAAATACTAAGGAAGACCCCCCCCAACAGGAAGGCAGAATAAACAATATTAGAGAGCAGTACGACCCCCAGGGCCGCCCCAATGACTAAAAAAGCCAGTATTAAGAAGGATATGTACTGAACACCTTCAGCTAAATTCACAGTGGTTAATCTCCTAGGTAGGGATAGTGGAAGAACAAAATCAGGTCACAACGAGTTTACTTTAACGGGTAAAGCCAAGGAATAAAGCACAAATTTATTCCGCTTTCACCAAATCTTCCGGATGCTGTCCGGCCCGTTGACTGTCTTTAGGCAAATCATGGGGTTCTAGCACTCCTTTGGGCAAATAGCCTAGCTCCCGCAGGGGGGTCACCATCGGATCTTCAGTTACTTTATAGGGCAACCTGCCCAAGGCGACGTTGTCATAATTCAGATCATGGCGATCGTAGGCCGCCAACTCATATTCCTCTGTCATGGAGAGACAGTTGGTGGGACAGTACTCCACACAGTTGCCGCAGAAAATACAAACTCCGAAGTCGATGCTGTAATGTTTGAGTTCTTTTTTCTTAACTGTCTTGTTAAATTCCCAGTCCACCACTGGCAAGTTAATGGGACAGACCCGCACACAAACTTCACAGGAAATGCACTTATCAAACTCAAAATGAATTCTGCCCCGGAACCGCTCCGAAGGAATTAGCTTTTCGTAGGGATATTGCACTGTGACGGGCCGACGACTCATGTGGTCGAAGGTAACTGCTAACCCCTGACCGATGTACTTAGCCGCTTGCAAACTCTCTTTAGCGTAGTCGCCAACCTGCTTGAGAATATTGTTGAACATAGCTTTCAGAAGGGAAAAGGGTAGAGGGTAAAAAGTCAAACAAACCTAGAGGCAGTTGGAAAAAGTTAGAAGCCGGAATCAAGCAATATCAGTTATCTCGAAACCCATCTGCACCGCCCCGTCGAAACTAACCGCCAAAGGCCATGGGAAAGGTCAACTTCAGTCCAGCGGTAATTAGAAGGTTTGCTAGGGCAACGGGCAGTAAAAATTTCCAGCCTAGGTTCAATAATTGGTCAATCCGCACCCTGGGCACAGTCCAGCGCAGTAGGATGGCAATGAAGATCAGAAAATAGGATTTCAATACCGTCATGGTGATACCTAGGGCTGCCATTATCACCTGTAACCAGGAAGTGGTGGGTACAACCCCCAGCCAATCAGCCACATTTTCTAGGGGAATGGGGAAATCCCAACCGCCCAGATAGAGTACCGAAAATACCAGGGCAGAAAGTACAAGGTTAACGTAGGAACCAAGGTAGAACAAGGCGAATTTCATCCCAGCATATTCGGTCTGATAACCTGCCACCAATTCCTCTTCAGCTTCTGGTAGGTCAAAGGGTAGGCGTTCACATTCTGCCAGGGCCGCAATCCAAAAAATTAGGAAGCCCACTGGCTGACGCCAAATATTCCACCCCAAAATGCCGTAGCCAGACTGTTGTTCAACAATATCGATGGTGCTGAGGCTGTTGGACATCATCACGATCGCTAACACCGCTAGGGAGAGGGGAATTTCGTAGCTAATGGACTGTGCCGCCGCCCTTAGCCCCCCCAAAAGGGAGTACTTATTGTTGGAAGCGTAACCAGACATCAACAGCCCAATGGGCGCAATGCTGGACAGGGCAATCCAGAGAAAAATACCAACGTTAATGTCGGTGATGACCAAATTCTGGCCGAAGGGAACAATGAGATAGGAAAGGAAAACCGGTAGTACCACCAGCACGGGGCCAATGGTAAATAACCAAGGGTCAGCCTTGGCCGGCACCACATCCTCCTTAAACACCAGCTTGATGCCATCGGCCACAGGTTGTAACACCCCCAAGGGACCGGCGTATTCTGGCCCAATCCTCTGCTGAGCGGCGGCGGAAATTTTTCTTTCTAGCCAAACCACCACTAACACCCCCACGGTGGCTCCGATGATCATCAAAATGGAGGGAAGGGGAATCCAAAACAGCTTCGCTAATCCTGGGGGCAGGCCGAAACCTTGCAGTGACTGAAGAAAACTATTCTGAAGATCAATGCCTGAAGTCATGGTGCCGTCCGCTGGGAGGGTTGAAATGAGTAACTGAGTCTCAACTCAGCAAGCTTGCCGATTATTGTAATGAAATTTACCTGCTTAGTATAGTCCCAATAGCTTTGATGGTTATGATTGGGATTCTTGAAGTGTGTCGCTATTTTTCGGGCAATGGTGCTCTAGTTCTTTGATGCTTCTAGGGGCTTTCCTACCATTGAAAGGCATCTAGTAACCAGTCCTGTCCCCATCAAAACTCCCTTTTGCCGGCCTATGTTGCGTTTTGCTCGTTCTCTCTATCCCCTGATTTTATGGGTAACCAAAAATGATCCGGAAAAGGGTCATCAACGCCTTATCCAAATTTTAAAAAAAGTGGATATCATGCATCGCCATGGCTTTGCTGTGACCATGGAACAACTGGAGCAAGCTTTTACCCATTCAGACCCCCGTTTACAACAAACTTGTTGGGGCTTGAATTTTTCCAACGTGCTCGGTCTCTCCGCCGGCTGTGATAAAGAGGGAGAGGCCGCCGCTGTTTGGCCTGCATTGGGTTTTGGTTTTGCAGAATTGGGAGCTGTGACCAAACATGCCCAACCGGGCAATGACCGTCCCCGCCTGTTTCGTCTACCGCAAGACCAAGCGGTGCTTAACCGTTTGGGAGCCAATAATGAAGGGGCTGTGGCCATGGCGGCGAAGTTGAAACGTACCTGGGAGTACTATCCCCGCACCATTCCCATTGGCATTAATCTCTGTAAATCAAAAATTACCCCCCTCGACCAAGCGGTGGATGATTACGTTTTCAGCTTCCAGACTTTGGCCCCAGTGGCGGATTATTTTGTGGTCAATGTCAGTTCTCCCAACACCCCTGGGTTGCGTAGTTTGCAGGAATCCGATGAGTTGCTCCGCATTTTTGCTGGCTTGCAATCAGCGAATCATTGGCAAAAGCCAATTTTGGTGAAAATTTCTCCGGATCTTTCCTGGGAGGCGATCGCCGTCATCATTGATTTAGTCAAAGAACATAACTTAGCGGGCATCGTGGCCACCAACACCAGCACCCGGCGATCGGGGTTAAAGACAAAAATTTTGCCCCAAACCGGCCAACCCATAGAAGAGGAAGCCGGAGGACTGAGTGGTCAACCAATCCGAGACCGGGCCACAGAGGTAATTCGCTATATTTATCAACAAACCGGCGGCACCATTCCCATCATTGGTGTGGGGGGCATTTTCACCGCTGAGGATGCCTGGGAAAAAATTCAAGCAGGGGCAAGTTTGTTACAGCTTTATACGGGCTGGATTTATGGGGGTCCCTGGGTAGTCCCGGATATCTTGCAGGGCTTGGGGGAAAAGTTAGCGGCAGAGGGTTTTTCCCATATCAGCCAAGTAGTGGGATCAGAATAGACATACCTAACCTAGACAGAGATTTTGCATTGTCGTTAATGTAGACCTTACATGCGCATCCTCATTGTCAATCCACCCCATCCAGCCATTGGCAGCCGTATTCCGCAGGAGCAACTTCCCCCCCTCGGACTTTTGTTAGTGGGCGGTTCTTTATTGGATGCTGGCCATGATGTCACTCTGGTTGATGCCGAACTTGGCCCCCTTTCCCATGGTGAGATTGTTGGAAAAGTTTTTACCCACCAGCCCCAGATTCTCCTGATCGGCCACTCCGGTTCCACCTCAGCCCATCCAATCGTGGTCGAATTGACCCGTCGCTTCCGCAGGGAATTACCAAACCTCATCATTGTCTACGGTGGAGTTTTTCCGACCTATCATTTTCACGACATACTCACCCAAGAACCCCAGATTGATGTCATTGTTCGTGGCGAAGGCGAAGCCACCGTTCCTAAGCTGATAGCTGCCATTGAGAACGGCGATAACCTTGCCAACGTAGAAGGCATTGCTTTCCGCTCCCATGATCAGATTGTTGAGACCTTACCTGCTCCGATGATTCAAGATTTAGATGCCTATCGAGTTGGTTGGGAACTCGTTGATCTAAAAAAATATAGCTACTACGGTGGCAAGCAGGCCGTTGTTATGCAGTTTTCCCGAGGGTGCCCGCATCTATGCAATTACTGTGGACAAAGGGGTTTCTGGGCTCGCTGGCGACACCGTGACCCAAAGAAATTTGCCAAGGAAATTGCCTGGCTCCATCACACCCATGGCGTCGAATTGTTCAACTTGGCCGACGAAAATCCAACAGTCAATAAGGCCGTGTGGCGGGAACTATGCAAAGCTATCATTGCCGAAAACCTACCGGTCACCATTATCGGTTCGACCCGTGCAGATGACATTGTAAGGGATGCAGATATCTTACATTTGTACCGCCAAGCAGGGGTAGAGAGGTTTTTACTGGGTATGGAAAATACCGATGAATCCACACTCAAAAAAATTCGAAAAGGAAGTAAGACAACCACCGACCGTGAAGCTATCCGCCTACTGAGACAACACGGCATTCTTTCCCTCGCTACGTGGGTAACTGATTTTGAAGAGGTCACCGACCGGGACTTCATCCATGCCCTCAGACAGTTGCTTTGGTACGATCCAGACCAAATTATGTCGTTGTATGTGACGCCCCATCGCTGGACTGGGTATTATCGCATCGCTTCTGAAAGGCGAGTCATTCAACTCAATCAGAGTAAGTGGGACTATAAGCACCAAGTGTTAGAAAACCGTTACATACCGGCTTGGCGCATTTTTCTATGGGTGAAATTCATTGAAATTATTTTGCAAACTCGCCCTATAGCGTTATGGAGATCATTCTTCCAGCCAGATCGGGCTTCACGCCATGGAATGGGTTGGTTTACCCGTATGGGACGGCGCGTTTTAATCCATGAATTGCGAAACTTCTTCTTCGGCGATTTTCGGGTTAGCAACGGGCCAACACTGGAACAATTCTGGGGTGCCCCCCAGGACCACCAAGAAATTCCCCTCAGCATATCTCGTTAGGGGAGACTGAGTTTTTGTCAAGCTTAAGCAGATTTAGGATACAACAAAAAGTACTAAGAGCAATTGCCTTTCAAGGTCGAGAGATGATGTTGTTATGAATTTAGCTCTGATTCTTTCTCCTGGATTAACCCGTAGTCAATCTTCGCAAGTTATTGATTGGTTGGTCTAATTTTTATTGGCCCGCGTCTGAGCTTGGCATCGTTTCAAAACGGAGTGACCTATCCATTTCTAGATAAAGCACACGGTTAATTATGTCTTTTGCCACCAATGACAATGCGCTGGGGTTAACTGGCCGGTAAGGTAACCGTTTCCAGCCAAAAGGACTCAATACCTTGCACCATTTTAAATAAATCCTTCAAATTGCGCGATTTGGTGAGATAACAATTGACATGAAGTTCATAGCTGGCGATTACATCATCCTCATTGTGGGAAGTAGTTAATACCACCACGGGAATTCTTTTCAGGGCCGGGTCTTGCTTAATTTCTGCCAACACCTCCCGGCCATCCTTTTTGGGAAGGTTTAAATCTAACAAAATTAGGTTGGGGCGGGGGGAGTTTTCGTATTCCCCCTCTTGTTGTAAAAAAGCCATGGCCACCAAACCGTCCCGGAGAATGATCAGTTCGTGGTCAATGGTGCTGGTTTTCAAGACTTCCTGCACAAGGCGACTGTCGGCTTTGCTGTCTTCCACCAGCAGAATGACCTTGGGGGGATTAGATTCATCGGACATGGTTCAATACCTTTTTAGTTGCCAATGGGGATAGAGAAGTAGAATGTGGAGCCCTCCCCTGGGTTGGACTCTACCCAAATTTTTCCTTGATGGCCTTCGATAATTTTTTTGCAAATAGCCAGACCCATGCCGGTGCCTTTATACTCGTCTCTGGTGTGGAGTCGTTGGAAAATAACAAAAATGCGCTCGAAGAATTGGGAATCAATGCCAATGCCGTTATCTTGGACCGCAAATACCCAGGCATCCTCCCGGCGATCGCCCCAGATTTTAATTTTGGGTGACTTCTCCCCGGCAAACTTGATCCCATTAGCGATCAGGTTTTGGAACACCTGCATGAGCTGGATTTGATCTGCCATTACTGCGGGCATGGAACCAACTTCAATTTCCGCTCCGCTTTCTTCAATCCGCTGCGTCAGGTTAGCCAGGGCTTTATCCACCACTTCCTGCACGTCGGTGAAAGTTAGTTGGGCATACTGGGTATCCACCTTGGCATAGGTCAAAATATCGTCAATCAGGGTCTGCATCAGGGAAACCCCTGTTACGGCAAAGTCAATGAAGTCCTTAGCGTCTTCGTCCAAAGCTTCGCTGTAGCGCATTTCTAGCAGTTGCACATAGTTACTGACTTGGTTGAGAGGTTCTTGCAAATCATGGGAGGCAATGTAGGCAAATTTCTTGAGGTCAGCGTTGGATCGTTCCAAGTTGCGGGCTAGCTGGGCCAATTCTTCCGCCTGGCGCAAAATTAAGTTGACGATCGCCTTTTTCAGGGCCAGAGCACTCTGAATTTCCACCGCTTGCCACGGTAGGGATTGCAGTCGGACAATTTCTTTCCAGAGGTCAAAGGACTGCCGGGGATGGAGTTCGATTTTTCCGTCTTCCTGGGTGGCTTCGTAGGCATGGTGAGGATCTCCCCCCCAATTAACCGTTTGCAATACTTCGGGGCGGAACCAGAGCAAAAAGTTATGGCGGGCAATGGGAATGGCCAATAAACCGCTGGCTACGGATTTAAAGTTAACGGCATCGGGGTAAATTTGTGACAGGGAGGAGGTGAAAAACACGTCCTGGACTTCCCGATTTTCCAGCCATTGCAGTAAATACCGTACTGCCTTCTCGTCCGGGGTTTCCCCAACCAAAATTAATTTTTCTCCAAAGCAAATGGCAGCCCCCTGGGAGCCCGTTAGTCCCAACAGGCGATCGGGGTTATTAGTTAATCCTTCGACGAAATCCCCCGCCGTGGTCATTTTGTCCAACAAAACCGCTTCATGCTCCGCCAATTGCACCCGGTAATCGAAGGTTTCCGTATCTTCCTGGGCAGAAATGTTACTAAACACTACCCGACCAAAAAATTCGCAGGCTTTACGCAGTTCAAAGGGAATTACCTTGGGCGTTTGATGGTGGCAGGCAATGAGGCCCCAGAGATGGCCGTCCTTAATTAGGGAAATGGTCAAAGAAGCCCCCACCCCCATATTTTTCAGATAGGTGAGATGGCAATGGTAGGCACTGCGGAGAATGGATTCTGTTAAATCCACCGCTCGGTTGGTGCGGGGATTAACGGCGGGGGTTAGGGGCACTGCCACGCCATAAACATCGGGAATAACTCGGATGGGGTTATGGATAAATAACCGACGAGCGGGCTGGGGAATGTCCGATTCAGGATAATGCAGACCCAAATAGGGTTCCATATCATCCCGTTTATCTTCGGCAATGACGTCACCGTGGTTATTTTCATCAAAGCGGTATAGCATCACCCGATCAAAGCCGGTCATACGACGTACTTCTTGGACGATGACATCGTAGAAATCCCGCAGATTAGCTTGTTGGCGCAACCGATTGAGGGCGGTGTTGGCCATGTGGTAAAAACCGAGGAACGGTAGATTATCGGAGGTGTAGGCTGGTTCTAGTTCACACACCAATAGACCGTCGCTGTTGCGGTGAAAAACCCCATCGAAAATGACAAAGTCATCCCCCATTACCCGTGCCCACAATTTACTGGGGTTGAGGCTGCTGATTTGTCCGGCCGTTAGGCGACTCTGGATGGGCTCAATCTGAAAGCTATCAAATACTTCCCCTAGGCCTTTGCCCAACAGTTCCTCTGGCGATCGCCCCAAAATACCGGTGCAGTTGGCACTAATTTGGCTGATGATCAGATCCGGTTCCTGCAAGACCACCACTAAACCGTGGGGCTGAATTAGGTGAGCGGTATGGATGGCAAGGGTTTCGAGCTGACGGAGGGACTGGTCGCTGAGTTGTAGGGTAGTGGCCATGGGCTTTTTCTTTTTCCATCTATGGGTGAGGCTGATGTCAATCACGACCGAGGCCGCGACTTTGGCTTTAACTGGCTTGCAACAATGCTGGACTAACTGATAATTCCATCTCCGTCACTGGAGTAATAATGACTGAATATTCTGGGTGCTTTTATCCTAACGGAGCTTTTTTATTTCCCAACCGCAACGTTACACAACGAAACCGTTTCGCAATTTTTCTTAATGATTAGCTAGATAATCAACGGTTCGAACTGGCCCTTGGCAATCGCCATTTTGACTAAATCTGAGCTTTGATTGTTTAATTGTCTGTAACTGTCAATCTAGTAATTGGCTCCCCCTGGCCCTTTGGTTACCTTGGCTGGGTCTCCGTCAAACAACCTGTCTGAAATAAACCCATCTTTGCAGGCGGGCTTTGCCCCCTAGAATTTTCGATGACTAGCGACGATGCCGCGGCCGGTTTAGTAAGGGTTCTCGATTCTGCCCAGGGAGCTTTCCTTGCCCTCGATTCCTATGGCGGCAATGACCGGAGTCGGGCAGTGTTGGCCATGGCGGAGGTATTGGAGCGTTCCTTTGCCCAAATTTTGGAAGCCAATACCTTGGATTTGGTGGTTAGTCGGGAAATGTCCGTGGCGGATTGTCTCTGTGAATGGCTCAAGCTCACCCCGGAAAGGTTACAAAATACGGTGGCTATCCTGAAGCGTTTAGCTGCCCTGCCTGATCCCCTCCAGCGGGTGATGGCTTCCCCCTACCAATTTAACCTGGCCCAGACCTATTGCCAGTTGATGCCCCTGGGAGTAGTGGCCCTGGTCTATGAGGCTTTTCCTGAATTAGCGGCGATCACTGCAGGCTTTTGCCTGAAAACCGGGAACAGTCTAGTTTTGAGGAGTTGCGGTGCCTCTAGCCATTCCGCCGCGGCCATTTGTGAAATTTTGCGGGAAGGTTTACTGGATGCAGATTTACCGGTGGACAGTGTTAACCATATTGCCAGCGAAACGCTACCTAATGTGCAGGATTTAGTGGGCAGTGCCAGCCAGCTTAATTTGGTTATTCCCTACGGCCGCCCCAGTTTTGTGGAACAAATTAGCCAACAATGTACCCCCCCGGTGTTGAGGGCCGCCATGGGTAACTGTTACCTCTACTGGTCTAGTAAGGGGGATCTGGAAATGGTGCGGCAAATGATCATCGACAGCCATGTGGGACATCCAGATCCGGTCAATGCCATTGAAAAAGTCCTGGTTAGTCCGGGGCAAAATCCAGCGCCGTTGGTACGACTGTTGAATAACCTACAGGCCAAGGGCTTCAAGCTCCGGGGAGACAGTGAACTCTGTGAACAATTTCCCGACCACCTTACCCTGGCCAAGGAGAACGAATGGGGTAAGGCTTACCTAGACCGGACAGTGGCCTTCCGCACCACCCAGAACCTGAAAACGGCGATCGCCTGGATCAATAGCCATAGCAGTGGCCACGGGGATTGTATTGCCACCGACTCCTACCAGGAAAGTCGACAGTTTTCCATGGGGGTGGACAGCGCCCTAGTTTATGTCAATATTCCGCCCTCTTTCTGTCGCAATCCCCACCAGGGGGAATCATTATTTTTGGGGGTATCGAGCCAAAAAGGTCAACGGCGGGGCCTAATTGGCTTAGAAGCATTTATGACTCCCAAGCAAATTGTCCAGGGGGAAAGTCGCAGTTGAGCCATTGCCCATGTCACAGTCACAGTTAGGTCGTTTGGCATTGTTGGCCCTGAAAGTATTGCTCCCTTCGTTCTTTATCTCCTGGGGCATTAAATTTATTGTGCCGGCCTTTGCTCCTCCACCGGAGTTACCCTGGGCCTTGCTATTGGTGTTCACTCCAGTGCTGGCGATCGCCGTTTGGTTGGGGCTACAGGAATGGCAGGGGAGGAAAACACCGTGACCTTTGCCCAATGGTCTGGCTTTATCAGTCTCCTGCTGATGGGGGCGGTGCTGTGGCAGATCCGCCAATTATTGTTACTGTTGTTTGCTTCTGTGGTGCTAGCCAATGGTTTAAACCACCTTTCCCAATGGTTCCAGCGGCGGGGCGTAAAAAAACAATTATCCATTCCCTTGGCGGTGATCATTCTACTATTTGCCCTCGTAGTAGTGGTGGCCCTGATCATTCCCCCCTTTGTGGAGCAATTCCAGGAACTCCTGACCCTTGTCCCCACCAGCATTGATGTCACCCTACAATGGCTCCGGAAAATAGCCAGGGCGATCGACCCCGAATTAACGCCCCTCCTCCCCAATTGGCAACAAATCGCCGGGCAGATTAGACCTATTTTGCAGGAATTGGCCGGCAACGGTTTGGGATTGTTTTACAGCACCCTGGGTTTACCCCTCACCCTTTTACTGCTGATCGTGCTCAGTTTAATGTTTTTAGCCAATCCCAGAGCCTACCGTCAGGGTTTCATCCGTTGCTTTCCCGCTTTTTACCGAGCCCGGGTTGATCTAATTCTTAGTAAGTCGGAAATTTTATTGGAGGATTGGCTACGGCTAATGGTAGTCAGTGCTGTGGTGGTCACCGCCACTACTTGGCTAGGTTTAGTTTTGCTCCAGGTGCGGCTTCCCCTGGCCCTAGCCCTTGTTGCCGGTATTTTCGTCGTTATTCCCAACATTGGCCCCCTGATTAGTCTCGTCCCCGCCATGGCGATCGCCCTGTTGGACAATGCTTGGAAACCCTTTGTGGTGTTGGTGCTCTATGGGGTGATCAACTACTTTGAATTTCATTGGATCACTCTGCACTGCATGGGCAAACCTCGGCCAATTTTGCGGGGAGTTTTACTGTTAGCCCAGGTGTTTTTTGTCAGTGTATTTGGACTTTTTGGGCTGTGGTTAGCCGTGCCCCTAACCTTAGTTGCCCAAGTGTTAGTGCAAGAAATATTGATCAAAGACATTCTTGATCGTTGCCAAAACTCAGAAGAAGTTGGGGGAGAAAAACCAACACAAACTTCCCCTGCATTACCAGAATCCTAGGGAAATAGTCACAGTAGATTAAGTTACAGCGGTTTCTGTATCTAAGTGGCACAACAAAATCCTGGCAAAATGAGTGTTACGACTGCTTTGCTTGTATCAAGCTGATTTGGAATTTGCTGTAATAGTGAAATAAACTCGAAGACGAGAATAATATTCCTGCAAACTCCCATGAAGTTTACATCAACTCGATCTAAGTTGAATCAGCCAGGAAATGCTAAATAATTAACTTCCAAAGAAATCTCGCAGTTTTTAACTCTATACTTGTTCAAAAAAATGCCACCCTTCCGTGGTTAGGGAAAGGGAAAGTAAAACCTCCCCCATTTCCCCAGACAGATCTACGCTTTCCGAGAATAATATTCAATTACAAGCAGTTCATTGATCTGCAACGCCACCCACTCACGGTCAATAACGCTGTTGACCTTGCCAGTAAACGTATTTTTATCGAACTCCAGATGGGAAGGCACATTGGCCAAACCCGGAAATTCCATATTGGTTTCCACCAATTTACGGGAACGATCCCGATCACGGACACTGACAACATCCCCAGGACGGCACTGGTAGCTAGGAATATCCACTACTTGGCCGTTAACGGTGATGTGGCCGTGGCAGACTAACTGCCGAGCCCCCGGAATGGTGCCAGCCATGCCCAAGCGGAACACAGTGTTATCCAAGCGCATTTCCAGCAGTTCCAACAGAGCTTGTCCGGTGGAACCCGTAGCCCGACGGGCTTTTTTCACATAACGGACCAATTGCTTTTCCGTAATGCCGTAGTTCAACCGTAGTTTCTGTTTTTCTTCTAGCCGAATGGCATACTCAGAACGTTTGCGACGGGCTTGGCCATGTTGGCCGGGGGGGTAGGCACGGCGAGGGGATTTACGGCTTAAACCGGGTAATTCCCCAAGGCGGCGGACGATCCGCAGACGAGGTCCTCTATAACGAGACATCTTAGTTGGTCATCTCCTAATCAATAATTCCCAAACGTCCCATTATAGGTTAGTGAGGTGCGTTACCGCTACCCAGTGGAGTCCTCTCCATCGGGCATCTTGAAGAACTTTACGATGGATCATCAATGATCAATGTCTTCCGGTCGATTTGCTTAAGATGAAGACAACGGTGAGGACTTGAATTGACCCCTTGACTAACATCAGTTTTCAGACAAGACTCTCTAACGACTAACGAGCTAGGAATCGCCCAAATAAGCTTCCAAAACCCTAGGGTCAGACTGAATTTGCTCGGGAGTGCCATCGGCTAAGTTTCTCCCTTCCGCCAATACCCAAACATGATGACAGAGGGTCATGATCACATCCATATTGTGTTCAATGACCAGAAAAGTGATGCCCTGGCGGTTCCAATTGACAATATGTTCACAAATTTGTCCAATTAGGGTGGGGTTAACCCCAGCGGCGGGTTCATCCAGCAAAATTAGTTTCGGATTGCTCATCAAGGCCCGGGCCATTTCTAGCAATTTCCGTTGTCCCCCGGATAAGGCTCCAGCATAATCCTGGGCTTTAGCCCCTAAACCTACCGATTCCAGCATGGCCATAGCTTTTTCCCGATTGGCCCTTTCTTCCTTTTTTACCCGTTGAAAATTAATTAGTCGGGGCAGAAATTTTTCCCCAGTTTGATGTTGATCCGCCAGTAGCATATTTTCCAGTACTGTGAGGCGGGAAAGTACTTTAGCCACCTGGAAAGTCCGCACGGAACCCCGCAGGGCAATTTGGTGGGGTGCAAGCTGGCCGATGGAATCTCCATTGAAAAGCACTTCCCCTTGGTCGGGACGAATGAAGTTAGAGAGCAGATTAAATAGGGTGGTTTTACCGGCACCGTTGGGGCCAATTAAGCCGGTGATACTGCCTTCTTTAACCACAATATCGGCGTGATCTACCGCCCGCAGACCGCCAAAATTTTTACATAGCCCCTGGGCGAGGAGTAAAGAACTATCTGGACTACCGAGATTTTCTGCCGGGGTGATGCGATCGCTCATGGAAACTGTGTCAATTACCGCTCAATTACTGTGATTTAGGCGAAGCTAATGGTGCTCCGGTTCCCGTTGATGAAATCCCAACCGCTTTGGTTTTTTTTGCCTGGGGGCTGAACTTGTTCCAATAATAAATGGCCGTTGCCGGTTTGCCAGACGGGATGGCAATTTGGTTTACACGAAGATAAGATCGAATCTCTCCTTGCTCAGCCCAGAAATTGAATTCCGCCAAGATTCAGCGATAGATTGCCATGGATAAGGTCAAGACAAAACGACTATACGAGCGGGACTATAGCCAATGGGCGGAAACTATGGCCGATTTACTCGAATCAGGTAAGTTTACAGAACTTGATATCGAAAACTTGGTGGAGGAGGTGCGGGATTTGTCCAAGCGGGAAAGGGACCGCCTGTTGAGTAGTCTACGGCTGATTGTTCATCACTTGCTGAAGTGGGATTATCAACCCCAGAGACGCTCCCGCAGTTGGCTAGTAACCATTCAACGGGAACGAAATAATATCAGTTTTTACCTTAAGGACAGTCCTAGCCTGCGGCGGTATTTGACGGATGGATGGCTGGGGGAAATTTATGGCAATGCCAAGCTAGAAGCATTTAAGGAAACGGGGTTAGATTTTCCGGCGGAGTGTCCCTACGATATTGGGGAAGTGTTGAATCGTGCTGTTTCCCTAACTGATTGATTATTAAGGGGCATTGGGCAGACCAAAACTTGTGGTGTCCCGGTTGCCGTTGATGAAATCCCAACCGCTTTGAGGCTTTTTGCCTGGGGGCTGGACTTGTTCTAACAATAAGTAGCCGTCGCCAGTTTGTAGCACGGGACCCCAATTTTTGATAATAGTGATTATGCTGCCTGGTTCCCCTGCATCTAATGAGCAATTTAGGTAGGCGGTGGCTAAATCTTGATACTTTTCCGGTAAAGGGGGAAAAAAATCGGCTCCGAGGGGAACAGTGCTAATTATTTTCAAAATCTGTTCGCCCCAAGCTGTGTGGCATGCTGGTGCAAAACCCCGCACTTGGTTATGGATTTCTAGGGCACTCCGGTGCCAGTCAATAACAAAATCGGCTTTTTTCAGCAGGGGGGCATAGGTGGCTTCCATTTCAGTCTGGGGAGTGGGTTGCAGTTGGGCTCCATCTAATTCCCGGAGGGTTTGCACCAACAATTCTGCGCCTGACCTGGCCAACCGATCGCCGATCGCCGTTAGATTGTCCATGAGACCAATGGGGGTGGAAGTTTTTAGTAACATGGCTCCGGTGTCCATGCCTTTGTCCATCAGCATGGTGGTGACGCCAGTTTCCGTTTCTCCGTTGGCGATCGCCCATTGCAGGGGGGCCGCTCCTCGGTATTTGGGCAGTAGAGAACCGTGGACATTGACACAGCCCAGCCGGGGCATGGCTAAAATTTCCGGGGAAAGTAATTGCCCATAGGCCACCACAACAAAAAAGTCCGCTTGGCAATTTTTTAACTTAGCCAAAGTTTCCCCACACTTTTTCACCAGTTCCGGTTGCCACACAGGAACCCCTGCCCGCATTGCCACTTCCTTAACCGGAGAAGGGATCAATTTACTGCCTCTCCCTCGTCGGCGATCAGGCTGGCTTACCACTGCCAACACATCAATATCTCCTTGTCCCAAAAGACCTTGCAGGGTGGGAACAGCGAAGTTTGGTGTACCAAAGAAAATAATTTTCATCACAAAATATCTAAAAAGTCTATCCAGTTCATTACACCTTTAACGACCATGGTCTTAATTCCCCTTAATAATGTAAAGAATTGTGAGAAACGGCATCTCTACATTAATCCTTCTAGTTAATTAAAAGTACAATTCGGGCCGATAGTTAAGCAAATCACAATCAAGTACAATAATAGTTCATTGAACTAAATATACCTTTTTCGAGGATATAGCCAGAATGGTTACCGAACAAGACCGTGAATACATGCGCCAGGCGATCGCCATTATGAGGGATGCGGGGGTGGTCAATAAGACTGGCGGCCCTTTCGGCGTAGTCATAGTCAAGGATGGAGAAGTAATTGGGGCGGCGGGGAACAGTGTGATTAAAGATAATGATCCGTCTGCCCATGCGGAAGTCAATGCCATCCGGGAAGCTTGTAAAACAGTGGGCACCTGGAATTTGGAAGGAGCGGTGATGTATAGCAGTTGCGAATGTTGCCCCATGTGCTACGCCACCAGCTACTGGGCCAGGATTGACAAAATTTACTACGCTGCTGGTTGGAGCGATTTTGAAGATCTTTTTGATGACAGCAATATCAGTAAAGATTTGGAAAAACCTTACCCAGAAAGACTATTGGCACCGGAGCAAATTTTACAGGAAGAAGCTCAAGTAGTTTGGGAGGAATTTCGTCAGTTACCGGATGGTGCTCGCTACTAGCCAGTGGTGTAAGTTATTCAATTCCTATCCCACTTGACTGAAAATTACCCGAAAAAACTGTAATAGCAAAAGTAGAGCAAGGATAATGGACGCCAACGCCAAAGATTGCTCTTTTTTTGTACCTTGCCCCTCTAGCCAACGTTGATAAATGCCACTCACCCAGGGCACCGCAAACCAACCCGTAATAGCCACGCTACAAAAGTTACTGAACAGCATCCAGGTGGGAAAATCAATCAAATCTGGTTTATGGAGCAACAAATTCAGCCCCATAACAGTGGGGTAAAGTACCAATAAAACCAACAAGTTTATTTTCCATACGGGGGATGGCTGGCTCAGTTTTTGTTTTAGCCAACGGCTGTAACCTTCCGTACTCACTTGGCCTTGAAACTTATAGCCCGCATTCTCCTCTAAATGAATTACCCTTCTTCTTTCTGGGTTATCTAGCCAACCAATTAAATTTTCTAGGGTATCAAACCTAATAACCGTTTTTCCGACAAAAATACCTTCTTCGAGGCGTAATTCGGTGGACCGCTCATAGATATAGCAAAGGACGAGATAGTTAGGACAGTTCTCTCAACGCTATATCCAATGCAGAAATCAGCGATTCTCCATTACTAACAAGTTGGGAAACATAACGTTTTAGTCTCGCCCAGAACTTCTCAATTTTGTTCAAGTCTGGTGAATATGGTGGTAAAAATATAACCTCACACCCAGCTTTTGCTACCAATGCCTTTATTCTTTCTTTCGGATGAAAGCTTGCATTATCCATGATTAGTATCTGACCTGGTATTAACTCTGGTAATAACATTTCTTCTATCCACGTGCATACTACTTGAGCGTTACAGTATCCTTCAAATATCATTGGAGCTATTGTTGTTCCATTCCACCAACAACTTATTATGCTGACTCTCTTGGTTCTATGTCCTAATTTGCTCGCCTTTAATCTCTCTGATTTATGACAGTACCCATAGGGGTAGTCTAGAGTGTCATCTAGACCGGCTTGATCCATATAAATCAGTTTTTCTGCCGCATATTGCTTGATTTCATCTTCAAATGCCTTTCTCTCTTCCTCTTCTATTTCCCTGTAAATATAAGTTTTTTTTTCTAGTAAACCCTATTTTCTTTAGAGCCTTACTTATTCTTATTCTACTTACAGGCTCTGGCCATTTTTCTGCCATTTGTTTTTGCGTTAAATGACCGTTCTCCTCCGCAAATTCTCTGAATTTATCCAAATCATCTATTTTCGGTCGTGGACCACGCTCATAATCTCTCTTCGCGGCTACACTTCCTGTTTCTTTCTTCTTTTTTATCCATAGGTCTAAGGTGTTGCGACTAATGTTCAGTGTTCGGCAGACATGGCTTTTCTTCTCTCCTTTTTCTACTGCACTTACCGCTTTCTCTCTTAGATCTACACTGTAGGGGGCTGGCATCGCTTTTTTCCTAACTCTTTCCATACATTATGTCCTAATCTTAGCAATCTTTGCTATATAACCTGGGGATTGTTTGATCAGTGCCCTTAATTCTTCCTGGCACCGTAGAAAAATTGGGTGGTGGTCTGGGGCTACCCGGTGGGCAAAATGGTATTCAAAATATTCATCAGCGGCCTGGTCTGGGGTAGGTGGAGAGGTCATGGGCAATGGGGATGGGGGCGCGGGGTCAGTATATCGGCGATCGCCTAGTCAACAAAACCCGATATTCTACTAAAAGACTAAACACATCGTTTTACCAACGCTAGAGCTGGGTGGGCCAATGCAATTCGCCAAAATTTTAATTGCCAATCGGGGAGAAATCGCCTTACGCATCATTCACAGTTGCGAAGAATTGGGCATTCCCACCGTGGCAGTCCACTCCACCATCGATCGCCATGCCCTCCATGTGCAACTAGCCAACGAGAGTGTGTGCATTGGGCCGCCCCCCAGCAACAAAAGCTATCTCAACATTCCCAACATTATTGCGGCCGCTTTAACCCGTAATGCCACTGCCATTCACCCAGGCTATGGCTTTTTGGCGGAAAATGCTCGCTTTGCCGAAATTTGCGCTGACCATCAAATTACCTTCATTGGCCCTAGCCCCGAAGCCATTACGGCCATGGGGGACAAGTCCACCGCCAAGAAAACCATGCAAAAGTCCGGGGTACCCTGTGTGCCCGGTAGTCCTGGATTGATTGAATCGGAAGCCACAGCTCTAAAAATTGCGGCAGAAATTGGTTACCCGGTGATTATTAAAGCTACGGCCGGGGGGGGCGGTAGGGGTATGCGCCTGGTGCAGGAGGAAAAGGATTTTCTTAAACTATTCCATGCGGCCCAGGGGGAAGCGGGGGCGGCCTTTGGTAACCCAGGAGTTTACCTGGAAAAATTCATCGAAAAACCCCGCCATATCGAGTTCCAGATTTTGGCCGATAGCCACGGCAATGTGGTGCATCTAGGGGAAAGGGATTGTTCCATTCAACGGCGGCATCAAAAGTTACTAGAAGAAGCCCCCAGTCCCTTTTTGACCCCCTCCCTACGGAAAAAAATGGGGGAAGCGGCGGTGAAAGCGGCCAAATCTATTAACTATGTTGGAGCCGGCACGGTGGAATTTTTGGTGGATGGCAACGGCAATTTCTACTTTATGGAAATGAACACCCGTATTCAGGTGGAACATCCGGTGACGGAAATGATTACCGGTTATGACCTAATTGCGGAGCAGATTCGCATTGCCATGGGGGAAAAACTCCGCTTCCGTCAAGGGGATATACAAATCCGGGGTCATGCCATCGAATGTCGTATTAACGCTGAAGATCCCAAACAAAATTTCCGACCTCATCCAGGCAAAATCAGTGCCTATCTTCCTCCCGGCGGTCCTGGGGTAAGGATCGATTCCCACGTTTACACCGACTACGAAATTCCCCCCTATTATGACTCCCTGATTGGCAAATTAATTGTCTGGGCTGGCGATCGCCCTTCGGCCATCAAAAGAATGCAGAGGGCCTTGCGGGAATGTGCCATCATTGGAGTGCCCACCACGTTGGAGTTTCACCAGCGCATATTACAAACCCCAGCTTTTCTGGCCGGGGATGTGTACACCAATTTTATTGAAGAGCATTTAACGCCCTAATGCTAAACCAGGGCGGCCATGGAACCCTTGCCGGCAATTTGCTTGGCGATCGCCGGTTTGAGCAATGAGCTCCTGCGGGATTTTGACGAGGGTTATTACGTCACCCCAGCCCAGGATACTTATCCGTGGTGGGATTGGCGCTATCTTACTATTTCCGATAGTGATCCTGACAAGACATTCTAGCCAAAATTGATGAGAGACTAGACCGGATCGAGCAAAAGCTAGAAGCCCTTCCCCGCATAGAAGAAAAGTTGGAAGACTCGAATGGCCGAGTTAATCGCCTAGAGGACAGTTAAAACCATCAGATATGGGCGTTATATTGTGGCCATTATTGGGGCGATGATAGCTGCCTAGCTGCCGCTGTGAAGTTTGGCTTTACGCCCAACCCCTAAGCCCAATCTTTTACTCATTTGGTGCTTGCCCGATTGCACCCAGTGGCTACTGCTACTGTTTCACTGATTACGAACTTCAACAGTTTGAGTCCGCTAATCTCCATCTTCATCAATACTGATAGCAGTGATGGGTAAATTTAGACCCCGCAGTAATTCCTGATAGGCCTGCCACTCCCAAAAAGGTTCTGGTTCTTGTCGGTGTACCGCTACAATTTCTCGACTCAGCCGCAACACCAATTCCCGATCCTCCTGCTTAGGAATCTCTTCGGTTAAATTAGCAAAGTCCACTTCAACCCCTTGCAACAAGTAATCCTGCAACTCCTGTCGCAAATGTTGAGGATCGGATACGGTACCTTTGAACACCTGACTAAGATTATCCAAAATAATGGCCATTTCTGTCTCTGAAATTTTGCCATCGGCGGCAGCCACAGCGGCCACTGTGCGGAGAATTTTAAACTGTTGGGGCGAAAGGCTGGGAGCTTCTCCTAAGTAGACTTCAATTACCTTGGGATCATTCTGAATTTGATCCATGTTGCCTTCGCACAATACAGAACCTTGATGGAGCACCGTCACCTTGCGGGCAATTTGGCGCACAAACTCCATATCATGTTCGATCACAATGATGGAATGGCTTTCTGCTAAAGCCAAGAGCAAATCTCCCACATTTTCAGTTTCTTCATCGGTCAATCCTGCCACCGGTTCATCCACCAATAGCAGCGTAGGGGACTGGGCCACCAACATACCAATTTCCAACCGCTGTTTTTCCCCGTGGGAGAGCAGGGCCGCCGCCAAGTGAGCTTTGGGAGTCAGACCAACGGTTTCCAACAGTCCTCCCACACTACGTCGTTCAGCTCCGGTCGCTTGTCCCATCAAGGTACCCCAAACCGATTTGTTGCGATTCACTGCCAAGTCTAAATTTTCCGCCACCGTCAGATTCAGATAGACCCTCGGCGTTTGAAATTTCCGCCCCACCCCCAGGCGAGCAATGCGATATTCCGGAATTTTACGAATGTCCTTGCCCTGGAATAAAACCCGGCCTTCCGTTGGTTGAACTTTGCCGGTGATCACGTCCAAAAAAGTGGTTTTTCCTGCGCCGTTGGGGCCAATAATGACCCGCAACTCCCCTGGATTCATAGAAAAAGTTAAATGGTTGAGGGCCCGAAAGCCGTCAAAGCTCACCGTCAGGTCTTGAATTTCTAAGATTTTGCTGGTCATGGGCAATGGGGACAACCTAAAAGTTGGGGCGGGACAAAGCCGGGGCAAACATTCCTGCTTGTCAATTCAAACAAGGGCCGGGGTGGAAAACTGTTTACCAGGAACGAAATTTTTTGCACTGCCGTATTCTGGTGCCTAATTTGGCCAGTTTGGCCGCCATCGAAGAGAAAAAATCACCTAGTTATCTTTCCAGGGATTCTGAGGAAACGCCACCTTCAGAGCCATCGCCATCTTGATTTTCCCCATTCTGGCTATCAGTTTCTAAATCTGCTTGTTGCCAATCCGTAGGCGATCGCCTGGTTAATTCCTCTAGGGAACGGGGTACGAGGCTAACTTTTTGCTTTTCTACCGGAATGTCAGCATTCTCCACTGGGTCAACTAGGGCGTAGAGAGAATCCCCCGCAAAATCCGGGTTACCTAGTTGGAGGCGGTGGGTTTTGCCATTGACCAATTGAATGGTTAATTCTATCTCGGCAGGACTGAGGCCATAGTCTTTCAACTCTACTGTTGGCACCTCAAAATCCCGGCCATTCTGACTGCCTAAGATTACACTCAGCAGAAAATCCACTCCCGGGGTACTCACGGCCACTGGGTCGGGATTATCCATCAACCAAACAGACTTGCCATGGTTGGCTTTGGACTGGCGGTAGATTTTGACGTTCGTCGGGGTCGGGTCAGAGCGGGTAATGGTGACCGACTGCACCAAATCAGCACCGAAGTCGAAATGACGGGCTTTCGGTTGGCTTTCTATAACAGTTGCCTGATTCTGGGAGTGACGACCCATTTCCCAGGCCACTACCCCTAACGCCATAGTTAACGCCACGGCCCAGAGCAACCGAGTGCCCGGCTTTAGTTTCAGTACCATAGGTCAAGCCCAGAACCATCAATTAACCTAGGGAGATCCGGGTACAGGGGCGATCGCCGGATCGGTCTGTTGTTGCTGCATTTCCATTAGCCGTTGCTGTTGCAGTTGCTTGAATTGGTCGGCGGCCTTATTGATATTTCTTTGGGTATCCTCAGCAAAATCTGCCCCATTGCGGGTGCGGCTCAAATTGGCATTGTGAATCAACGACATGGGGTCAAAACCTCCCCCCAAGCCCTGTTTACTAGGGTCAACGTTGTTAGAAACAAAGGGATCTTCCCCTGGGGTGGTGCCGGTGGACTGACCTTGAACTGGGGCTAGGTTGATGCCCCATAGGCCAGTGACGAGGGCACTGAGGGTTAAACAGCGGGTTAGCTGGGCTGTCTTCATAGTCATCAGGCTCCAGGTGATTAATTGGTCTACGACTCTACAACTCAAAATCGTCGGGGTTTGGAATTTGGGCAAAGATAGCCAAAATCATAAAAAGCGACGTCTGAGCAAGGGCTGAATTAATAACAATACTAAACCATCAAACAGAACTAACGCCCCTAGCACCTGGGCGAAATTCAAACTGAACCAGGGGGCCGTTAAAACCGTACTCCCCAAACCCCAGTCACCATTGAGGTAGATATATCGGATGGGCTCGATGGCATAGGTTAAGGGATTTAAACTGGCCACCACCTGCAACCAATGGGCCATGAAGTCCAGGGGCGCCAGGGCAGTACTGGCGAAGAGTAGGGGTAAATTGGTGACAAAAATCACCGCAATCAATTCAATATGTCCCGGCAAAGCAAAAGCTAAGCCTAAACTTAGGGCCGTTACCCCCAACACAATCAGAAAAACAATCAGGGCGATCATCCCCAGACCAAGGCCATTAGGCAAGCCGGCCCCTAGTAGGGCACTGGCCCCCACAATTACCGCCGCTTGGATCAGACTCAGGCTGATGATATACACCGTGGAGGCGACCACAATGGAGTAGCGAGAGGCCAGCGGGGCCACCAGTAGGCGGTTCAAAAAACCAAATTCCCGGTCGAACATCACCGGCAGACCGGCATTCAGCGCTCCAGAAAAGGCAGTAAAAACGATAATTCCCGGTGCTAGAAATTGGGCATAGTTGAGGTCATTACCAAATAGACTCTGGGGCGCATTGAGAAATAGGGCACCGAAGAGTACTAGCCACATAAAGGGCTGGATGATGCCCGCCACTAGGGTAGTGGGGCGCCGCTGCAATTGGATAAATAACCTCTTGGTTAGGGCAATGGTTTCTTGGAAAAACTCCGCTGCTAGGCTGGGGGGATTGGCTGGGGCGGCCTGGGGAGCTAGCAGGGAGGTGATTTTTGGAGGGGTGAGGGTTTGGCTCATAAGACTTTGGGGTTGACGGCAGTTAAATTAATTTTGCTTAACTTTGCATTTACTGAGGGGAAGTTTTGCCTTGGAGACCATGGTAGGAAATTTTTTCCACCCTTGCTTTCATCGCCCCGGAAAAGTTGCCAGGAGATTTATCAACGTCGCAGTTAATTGGCTTTCATTGCTTGTTTTTTCTCCGCTTTTAGATCCCGTTGGGCAGCGGCGGCTAACTCCGCATCCATGAGGGTTTTGCCCGTGGCTGCCAGGTACACATCATCTAAACTAGGCCGGGATTGGGCCAAGCTGAAAATCGGCAAACCGTCAGCAAGCAGGGCTTTTTCTATTTGACTGAGGGGATTGCTCTGGGGCGTCACCACCAGATTAAGGGAATTCCCCTGGGCGTGGTTAACAATTACTTCCTGGACAAAAGCTAGGGAACGGAGAATTTGGCTAGCTTTTTCCGCCTCCTGGTCTTCCGTAAATTCCTTAATTCTCAAGGTTACCCTGTCCCCTCCCACCCGGTCTTTGAGTTCCGTGGGAGTGCCGGTGGCAATCACTGTGCCTTGGTCAATGATGGCTAGGCGATCGGCTAGGGCGTCAATTTCCTCTAGGTAATGGCTTGTGATCACCACGGTGGTGCCCGCATCTCGTAATTGCCGCAAAAATTCCCAGAGAATAAAGCGACTTTCAATGTCTAGCCCCACTGAAGGTTCATCCAGCACCAACACGGCCGGTTGATGGAGTAAACCTGCTGCTAAATCCAAACGTTTCCGTAGTCCGCCGGAATAAGTGCCAGTTTTCTGATCTGCATAGGCTGTTAAGCCTAAAATATCTAAAAGTTGGTCGATGCGTTTTTGAGTTCCACTAGCATCCAGATGGTAGAGGGAGGCTTGTAGTTGCAACAATTCTCGACCTGTTAAGATTTTATCTATGGCAACTTCCTGGGCCACATAACCTAAACGGCGACGGGCCTGGCGGGGATCGCTTAATACGTTTACGCCATCAATCCATAGTTCCCCTCCGTCTGGCTTGGCGAGGGTACATAGACAGCGGATCGTGGTGGTCTTACCGGCACCGTTGGGACCAAGTAAACCAAATATTTCTCCCCTAGGCACCGCAAAGGAAATGTCCTTTACCGCAGGGATAGAACCGTAGTTTTTTCGGAGTTGTTTGACTTGAACAGCAACGCCCATGAGGTAACTCCTTCCCGTTTAATCTGCAACTTTTCTTAACATTATCCCTGATATGGTCGGTTTTGCCCTCTCGGTTTGAACTTTAATGAGCACTCTCCTTGGAATCCTTGCAATTTTGTCAGCGGCGGCGGCGGCTGGGATGCGCATTGCTCTACCGTTGTTGATGGTTGGCCTGATCCAGGGTGATCTGTGGTCGGAAGTGCCCCTACTCTGGAGAGTCAATCCCCAAGTGGTGGTAGCGGTCTTAACCAGTTGGTCTTTGTTTGAATTGTTTGGCTCAAAAAAATTGCTGGGTCAGAGGGTTTTACAAATCGTGCAATTATTTTTCACTCCCCTGGTGGGGGGAATGATGGCCATTACCGTGGCCAAGCTGTTGACTTCGGAACTGGAAATGGATTTCCGTTTTCCTCCCCTTTGGGTGGTGGGGGCGATCGGTTCCCTCTTTGCTTTGGTTATAAGGCTAGTGGCGATCGGCTGGTTTTTTCGTCTGCGGGGTCTGCCCTTTTGGGTAACGATTTTAGAGGATTTATTCTCAGTGGGACTGGTGCTATTCGCTTTCAAAGCTCCCCAAAATGGTGGCTTAATTGCGATCTTGCTGTTGTGGATTGTTGTCCGCAGTTCCACCGCCTGGAGAACCTGGTTTTTGGCCAACCGTAGTCCCGACCAGCCATCTCACTCTAAAAATCACCGATGACCCGTTTAGACTTTTCGACTTTAAACTAATTTTTCAAGCCGTAATATTTTCCAGCATTAGTTTGGAGCGCTTGACAACATCAGGTACGGTGATGGGGTACTGTCCGTTGAAACAGGCGGAACAAAAATGGGAGATTTCTTCCCCAGTACATAACAGCATGCCTTCCTGGGAAAGATAAGCGAGGGAGTCCACCTCAATTTGTTCAGCTATTTCTACCACTGTTAGTCGGGCCGCAATTAACTGATCTTGACTATCGGTGTCAATGCCGTAGAAACAAGGATGGGTTACTGGGGGAGAAGAAATCCGCATGTGTACTTCCGTGGCTCCGGCTTCCCGTAAAGCTCGGACAATTTTGCGGCTAGTAGTGCCTCGCACAATGGAGTCATCGACAATAATGACCCGTTTGCCGGCCAATACATCCTTGAGGGGATTGAGTTTCATGCGGATGCCGTGTTCCCGCATATGTTGGGTGGGTTGGATAAAGGTGCGCCCCACGTAACGATTTTTGATTAAACCCTCGGCATAGGGAATACCGGAAGCTTGGGAAAAACCGATCGCCGCTGGAATGCCGGAATCGGGCACCCCCATCACCAGATCAGCATCGACGGCGGATTCTTTGGCTAAACGTTTACCAATGCGCATGCGGTAGGTGTAAAGACTTTCATCATTAACCACGCTATCCGGGCGAGAAAAATAAATCATCTCGAACACACAGAGTTTGCGCTCGGCGCTTTCGGCCAGTCGATGGGAAACTAAGCCAGATTCGGTGATATAGACCAATTCTCCAGCTTCCACTGTGCGGACATAGGTGGCACCAATGATATCCAGGGCACAGGTTTCCGATGCCAATACATAGCGGGGAATTTCTTCTTCTAAGACGCCGATCACTAGAGGGCGAATGCCATGGGGATCCCGAACTCCAATAATTCCCTCCGGCGTGCCGACCACTAAGCTATAGGCTCCGGCACAAAGAGTCAGGGCCGCAATGGTGCCTTCCACCCAGTCTTTGCCCCTATCCACCTCATTGGCGATCGCCACTGCAATCATTTCTGAATCAGTGGTGGTGACAAAATCTTCACAACCCCTTTCTGCTAAAGCTTCCCGCAATTGATTAGTGTTAACCAAATTGCCATTGTGGGCCAGGGCCAGGGGGCCCAAACGGGTGGGGAGCACCGCCGGTTGAGCATTGACCCGATGACTGGAGCCCGTGGTGGAATAACGGGTGTGGCCCACCGCCAGACTGCCTACCATTTCATTGAGTTTGGATTCTTGGAAAACCTGGGACACCAGCCCCATATCCTTGTGACAATGAACCGTTGTGCCAGCAAAAGTGGCAATACCCGCCGACTCCTGCCCCCGATGTTGGAGGGCATAAAGTCCAAAATAGGTCAATTTGGCCACCGCTTCTTCGGGTGCGTAGATACCAAATACCCCACAGGCTTCTTCTGGTTTATCGGCATGGTTGCCAGACAAAGGCTGACTATCGGTCAACTCAGTCAACTCACTGGAGGAGGGAAACATGGCGGCAATCTTCCTGGATCAGGGTAGAGAAAAACGGGGACGAAAACTAAATCCTAGACTATGGGAATTGGTGGATTCCCGCCAGACAGGGAAGGCAATAGGGAACGGGTCTAAAATCCTTAATCAATTGTTAATCGTTAACTCATACTAGCAAAGAAGCAGTGCCCCCACCGCAGTGTTTAGTTCCCGGTTAAATTGGTCTAGTTGTCAGGGGGCAGGGGAATGTATAGATTAGTGTGTAAGGATAAACTTTTAGGAATTTTTTAGATTATGGAAAGTGTTGCTTACATTCTGGTGCTGACCATGGCCCTTGCGGTCCTTTTCTTTGCGATCGCCTTCCGGGAACCCCCCCGCATCGAAAAATAGCCTTATCAAAGGGTCTCTCCCCAGGTGTTTCTTGCCGGGATACTCCCTTAAAACCCCAGTTTTTACCTCTGTCTTCACCGTGGGCTGGCTTGACTTTGACGCAACATTCTTGTATGCGTTAGGTTGGGCTAAGCTCATTTTTTGTAGCCATTATGCAATGTCCTCACTGTCAGCACCACAATAGTCGTGTCCTTGAATCCCGTTCCAGCGAAGGTGGCCAAAGTATCCGGCGGCGACGGGAATGTTTGGAATGTAAACACCGTTTCACCACCTACGAACGGCTGGAGTTGTTACCTGTTACCGTCATTAAACAGGACGGAGAACGGCAAGCCTTTGACCGATCTAAACTGTTGCAGGGCATGGTGCGGGCTTGTGAAAAAACCGATATTAATTTCCAGCGTCTAGAGCACATTGTTGAAGAAATTGAAGCTAATTTACAACAACAACCGAAACGCGAAATTCACAGCGAGGCGATCGGGCAGATGGTGTTGCAATATTTACGCCAGGAAAGCGAAGTGGCCTACATCCGTTTTGCTTCCGTGTATGGGAGATTTCAAGGCATTGCAGACTTCGTTGATACCCTGGAGCAACTACAACGGGAACAACATCCTGAACGGCAATATTTGACCATGTCTTAGAATTTGTTTGCAGGACTTTAATACTGATAAATCTAGTAAATCTAGCGAGTTAACTAGTCATAGATTTAGCGACAACCCACTAGGGTGGCCGTGTAGGTTTTGCCCAATGAGTCTAACCCATTAACAAAAAGATTTACCTGATAGGGCTGATCTTCGGCGGTGGCATTGCCAACAATTTCCAAGGGAGTATTGGGTTTAAAGACAAAACCTTGTTGATTGAAAAGCTCCGTAGCGGTTTGATCGCTATATTTTAAAAACATCCGAATATCAAAGGGGTTGGATTCAGCAGAGGTTATCGTCATCACAAATTTTTTGAAAACCGTTCTCCCCGGCACCGCCCAATCAGTATTCCAATTATTACGAGTTATGTTAATTCCCAACATGCCTAGTGGCCCGGCGGGAATAGTCGGAACAGCAACGGTTTTAGTCACACTATTACCCTGGCCTCCGACGAGGGGAATAGGCACACAGGTTTCGGCATGGCCGGGGCTTGCTAGGCCCACTGCTAGAGAAATACCGGCCATAGCCAGGGTTAGGGAATTAGTTATAGAAGACATGGGGGTCAGCCGGGAGAAAGGGGAGTTAATCATCAGAAAAATGGGTCCGAAAATTAGTGGATGTTGGTGGATATGGGCAACATTAGCGATGTTAGCAAAACATCAAAACTATTAGCTCGCCTATGTTTTCTCTCTAGCCAGTCGGTTTAGCAGTAAAAATTTTTCACTAGGGATCTGTATTTTTTGGCCTGGGGAAGTCTAAGATTCCGCCGCTGCCTCAAAATAGGTTTTAGCTTTTTCTGGGTCGGGGATCATGGTTTTGTCTCCTTCCTGCCAATCCACTGGGCAAACTTCATTGGGATGGGACTGCACATGGCGAATGGCTTTTAGTACCCGTAGAGTTTCGTCCACACTCCGGCCAAAGGAGAGATTATTGACGGTGAAGTATTGTAAAATTCCTTCCCGGTCAATGATGAATAGTCCCCGCAGGGCAATGCCCGCATCGGGTTCGAGGACGTTATAGGCTTGGCTAATTTCTTTTTTGAGATCCGATACCAGGGGATAGTTGATGTCACCGATGCCCCCCATTTTTCGTTCGGTCTGAATCCAGGCAAGGTGGGAAAACTCACTGTCTACGGAGACGCCTAAAACTTCTGCATCTAGGGCGGTAAATTCGCCATGGCGATCGCTAAAGGCAATGATTTCCGTGGGGCAGACAAAAGTGAAATCTAGGGGGTAAAAAAACAGCACCAGGTACTTACCACGGTAGGTGCTCAGTTTGACGGTCTGGAAGCTTTGATCAACGATCGCCGTGGCGGTGAAATCCGGTGCTGGCCGTCCTACCCGTAATACCTCTGTCATTGCTGTTTGCTTAAAACTTGATTAAGTGTTGTGGAATATAACCGGAGAAACTTGTGTGGTGGGATCGTTGGTAGTTTATCGCACCCTGTACCGAGCCAGTCTACCCGTAGAGAAAGTTAATCCAGGGCGGGGTCAGAATCCGGGTCTTCCAAGTCTTCGCTGGGGATCGCCGGGGGCAAATTGTTCAGGAGATTGAGAATTTGGTCTCCCCGTTCCAAAGAGCGGTCTTCTAAAAAGGAAACTTCCGGGGTACGCCGTAAACGCATCCGTTGCCCCAGTTCTCGGCGGACAAAGGGAGCAGCGGAGTGCAATCCAGCCATGGTGGAGGCTTTGGCTTCGGGGGAGCCGTAAATGCTGACAAAAATCTTAGCGTGCTGTAGGTCACCGGAAACTTCCACTTCCGTAACACTAACTATGCCTGTGCCCACCCGGTCATCTTTAATTTCGTGGAGAAGCATTTGACTAACTTCCCGCTTAATTAGGGACGACACCCGGGAAACTCGACGACTGGTGGCCATAGACCTACTCCTCGGCAACAAAAAAGTTTGAGCCTGGGCAGATTAACCCAAACTCCCTCTACACGGTCAATCCTAACATGGCGCGCAGAGTGAAATAGAGAAAAATGAATCCACTGACCAGTAGTCCCATCAGGGCGATCGCCCCCACGCGATTTTTCAACAGGGGTTGGAGCCAGGTAAAAACGGAGAAAAATATGCCTAGGGTAAAAGTGATCAGATACCGGGGGTAGCGGGAAACGTTGGCTAAAAAATCACCCATGGTTATTGTTTTGCTGGAATGGTTCGCTAACTCGATTCCCCCAAGGGTTAGGGGTTTTCAAGTGCGCTCCCCAGTGTAGCAAAGTTAAATACCCAACCGTTGTCGATAACTAGCCACAGTGTTAGCCAACAACAGAGTCACCGTCATGGGGCCAATGCCACCGGGTACGGGGGTGAGGTAACTGGCCATAGGCGCAACCCCGCTAAAATCCACATCCCCCACCAGTTTGGATTTTCCTTCTCCCAAATCCAGACGATTAATGCCCACATCCACCACGATCGCCCCTGGTTTGACCATATCGGCGGTGACAAATTCCGGCTTACCGATCGCCGCTACGAGAATGTCTGCCTGACGGGTAATCTCGGCCAGGTTTTGGGTACGGGAATGGGCAATGGTGACGGTGCAATTTTTCTCTAGCAACATCAGGGCCAGGGGTTTGCCCACTAGAATACTGCGCCCCAAAACCACCGCATTTTTGCCGGTTAGCTCAAGGTCATATTCTGCTAACAATGCCATCACCCCCGCTGGGGTACAACTCCTCAGGCCCTCTTCCCCCCGCACCAAATGTCCCAAATTAACGGGGTGTAACCCGTCTGCATCTTTACCGGGATCAATGGTGTGCAATAGTTTGACCGCATCAAGGTGATCCGGCAGGGGCAATTGTACCAAAATGCCGTCCACCCGTTCGTCTTCATTCAAGCTGGCGATCGCCGCTGTCAATGTTTCCTGGTCCGTATCAGCGGGGAAATGTTTACCAAAGGAAACCATGCCCAATTTTTCACAGACTCTTTCCTTATTGCGGACGTACACTGCGCTGGCCGGATTGTCCCCCACCATCAACACCGCCAACCCCGGCGATCGATGCCCCTGGGCCACCAGTTGGGCAATGTCCCGTTGTAATTCCCCCTGTATTTTCTGGGCGAGGGCTTTACCGTCAAGGATTTGGCAGGATGGGGGTACAGCAGTCATGGGAAAAGGTAATTAAAAGTAATAATTCGTAGTAACTTTCAGGCGATTAATGACGCACATCTCGAAAGCTAATTTTAGGAGTTTCCTAGGGTTTTGTAACGGCTTTTTTTGGTTCGGGGGGAATCACTGTGGGAGTTTGCAATTCCTGGGCTCGGGCCACCATGGCCAAATCATCGGAAAGTTGGTTTAATTGCTGGGCATATTGCACCTGTTTGGTCAGATGTTCTGTGGTGGAAACCAAATTACTTAGTCCTTGAATGAGGCGAATTAACTGTTCCCGCAAAGCTGGGTTGCCGGTGATTTGATCCACATCGGAAGTGATTTTTTCCAGGTTCTGGGTGGCGGCCCGGGCCGATTCCAACAACTGCTGTAACAAAATAATTGTTTGGGGATCATTGAGGTGATCGGCAAATTGATTCAGATTAACAGTCAACTGATTAGCATTGTCTGCCACTGCCTTTAGATCTGCTAAAGCTTGATTGAGGTTGCCCACCGTATCTTGGTCGTTAACCTGGGTTAATAGTTGCACCAAAGGGGGTTCAAGGTTTTTAACACTGATCTGTAACTGGTCGCTGGTGCCCTGGAGACTGGTGAGGGTGGCCCCCAACCGTTGATTATTAATTTCTAAAAAAGCTTGGATTTGCTCCGTCGCTGATCCCACAGACCGCAAGCTGCGGTTAATTTCCGGAATAGTTCCCCCTTGGTTGAGGGCACGGACGGTGCCAGTGGCTTCCCGGCTCAAAACCGATAAGTCCTGGGCAGTTTGATCCACAGAAGCCAGGGTGCGACGAATATTTTTTACTCCCCCATCCTGGTTAATTTCCCGCAATAGGGTAGCCGCTTCATTACTAAACTGGCTAATATCCTTCAACGCTTCCGGAGTTTGGGTCGCCAGGGCCCGAATGGCTTCATTGATTTGCGGTTCACTGAAAAAGTCAGAAATACGCATCATGGCCCGAATTAGGGCATTAACGTCCAGCGCATCCTGCCCCATTAAAATTGAACCGTTGCAAATAATCACTTCCGGATTACAGTCCTTATCCAGGGGATTATAGTCTACTTCCTGGGGCAAAGCCCTAGCAGTGGGAACGATATTGATGGAAGTTTCCCCAATTAACCCAGATTGGCGCGCTTGGATTTCCGCATTACTAGAAATTAGGCGATCGGTGGGACTAATTTCCACTTCGACTGCTACCCCTTCCGGTTGGGGGGTAACGCTGACCACCTGACCAACCCTAACCCCGCGATAGTCAACCCTGGTGCCCACTAACATGCCCGCCGCATCACTAAAAAGCACTGTGGCTCGGTAGGAACGGGAACCAAAACGGATATTTTTTAGCCACAGGGTGCTGAATGCCAAAAGGATCAGAGCAGTCAGGATCAACAGGCCGATACTACTCTGTAACAATACGGGCGATAGGCGCTGGTTTCGTCCTGCTGTCATTGGGGTAATTCAGAAAATTTTGCTCGGGGCGCTCACAAGACTATTAAACTGCATTCCCCCAACCAATGTTCCATACAGGCTGGATATTTCGCGTAAAACTAAAAATATTTACGAGTATACGAATATATGATTTACGGTGTTACGATCATGCGAGGGAAATTTAAATCGGCGCTGTAATGTCTTCATTATCTTGGGATTGCATAATTGTCGGTTCAGGATTGTCGGGGTTGATAGCTGCCCGTAATTTATCTCGGGCTAACCATTCTGTCTTGGTTATTGAAGCCCAGGAGAAATTGGGGGGGAGAATGTATGGAGAATATTTGCCATCGGGACAATGGATTGACCGGGGAGGCCAATGGGTAGGCCCCACCCAGGATCGTTTTCTGGCGTTGCTTGATGAATATAATGTGGGACGTTTTCCCAGTCCCTCCGACGGCTTGAAGGTACTGTTATTTAATGGGAAGCGTTATGAGTTTGATGGTTTTTTTCAAGGGGTGTTCCAAGGGGAAGTCCCGAAAATAAGTTCTGATGAATGGAATGATGCCATGGCGGCCTGGGAAAAATTCGACACCCTTGCCCAAGGTTTGGACGAGCAACATCCCGAAGCTACGCCAGAAAATAAAAAGTTAGACAGTCAAACCTTTGCCGATTGGATTAAGGAAAATACCCATACAGCATTCGGCCATTGGTATTTTTCTTATATGTGTCGTGCTGTGGGGTTTTTAGGCCCTGCCGAGCCTTCCCAGGTATCTCTTTTACACATTTTATGGGGCCATAAATCGGCGTCCCAAGGGGAAAATCCTGAAGCTGAACTATTACACGGTGGGGCAGGACAAATTCCCCAAACAATTGCCGCTGAATTGGGGGATTCTGTCATCTTGGGAGAACCGGTTATACACATTGCCCAGGACGATAGGGGAGTGGAGATAACTACTACAAAAGGGAAATACCAAGGAAAATTCGCCATTGTGGCAACCCCACCCCATTTGGCCGGAAGAATTACCTATAGTCCCCCCATGCCTCCCCTCCGCCAGCAACTTACCCAAAGAGTACCCATGGGCACCTGTTGTAAGCTTTTAATTTCCTACGATCGCCCTTTTTGGCGGGAGAAAGGGTTAGCGGGCATTGGCTTGGGCAACACCACCTGGATCGAATTATGTGCCGATAGTTCTGACCCCACCACGGGGGTTGGGGTAATTGCTTCCTTCGTAGTCGGCGATCGTTATGCAAAATGGATTGCCATGGGTACAGAGGAACGTCGCCAAGGAGTGTTGTCAGATTTGGCCCTGTATTTTGGGGAAGAAGCCTTATCCCCTGTCACCTATGATGAAGTTGATTGGCCTAGCGAACAATGGGTGGGGGGAGGATATGCTGCTTTTATGCCGCCCGGAGTCTGGACAAGTTTTGGGCAAGCCTTGAGTGCTCCGGTGGGTCGGATTCATTGGGCTGGGACAGAAATTGCCCCCCGTTGGGCCGGTTTTTTTGATGGCGCAATTCGCACGGGGGAAGCGGCGGCCAAAGCCGTTATTGATCTACTTTAGCCCTGGTTAATGGTTCGGCAATCAACGATAGACAGGCAATGTAAAGTGGAAAGAACTACCTTGTTTGGGGCGGCTATCTACCCAAATTTGGCCGTAGTGGGCCTGAATAATTTTGCGACAGAGGGACAAACCTAAACCATAGCCATCAGTCTGTTCATCCCGTTGTAGTCGAAAGTGTCCCTCAAAAATGGTTTCTTGTTTGGAATTGGGAATGCCGGGGCCGTTGTCAGTGATGCTGACCTGAACTTTTTGAGTAGTGCGATGGAGAGCCCCCACTGTTATGGAACCATGGGGAGGGGTGTACTTGATGGCGTTGTCCAAAAGATTGGCAATGACTTGGCGGATTAATTCCTCATCAGCAAAAACATTAGGTAAATCTTTGGGAATGTCGTAGGTGATACTGAGATTTTTTTTGCTAAATTTTACCTGATACAATTCCAGAATTTCCTGGCAAAGATCAGCAATGGCAAGGGCGCTTCCTTGAACTTGAAACTGGGAATTAAGATTCTTTGATGCTTGTAGAATGTCTTCAATCAAGCGATCCATAATTTTGAACTGCTTGCGGGCTTGATGCAGTAGCTGGCTTCTGAGGGCGGGTTTCTGCTCTTCGATGGGTTTGTGTTCCAACAATTCCAAAGTATCAACGGCAATGGAAGCGGCGGTGAGGGGGCTGCGTAAATCGTGGGCCAACATAGCCAAAATCTGGTCTTTGAATTGTATTTGTTGGATCAATTCTTCCTTATCTTTTTTAAGCAAAAAAAGTTCGTCGGACATTTTCATCAGTTCCCCGGAATAGCCCACGGAGGAAATTTCCCGAGGACAACTGAGGGATTGAACCGTATCTTCTTGGCCAGAGTCCGTTTCTAATTCCTGTTTCCAGCGGGGCAACCATTTCTGCAACTGCTGGATGATATTACTGCCAGCTAAAACCTGTCGTGGCTCTGGTTGTAGTTTGATCAGAGATGGGGTGGCGACCAGACGAAAATGTTCTACCAGGTGAGGATGTTTACTGATTTGGAGAATCTGTAGGTCATGGCTGTGTCTCTCCAACAGGGTGGTCAGGCATTGATTAATCTCCTGCACACTGTCTTGGGAGTTGGGGCGATCGTCGATGAACAGTAAGAACTGCAACGGGACAGAGGACGCATTACCAAGTTCGGAGGGGGAGGACATTGCAGAGCGTTCGGCTTTTAAAGACAGGGTGTCCAGACTGATAAGGTCCAGTCTGAATCTGGTTGAATGGGTTAATTTTTACCGGCTAAAACCGTGATAATTCCGACTGTCCTCACCATAGATGAGCAGACCATGACCATAATTGTCAACGATCAGGGGGCATAAAATCCGTTTCAAATTGCTTGCGGGTGATGGGCTGGGCAATCATTAACCCTTCTCCTCCTAGTACTGTTAGAGGTTCTCCCTCCACTAGTAAACGGACAGGAAGATTGGGGTCTGTACTGGTAGCGGTGTAAATAATTTGTCCCAGTCTGGCAATCATACTTTGACTCCCTCCCCCTGCGGTGAATTGGGCTGATAGGTCAACGTTGATGCCGGTGGCGGTTTTGGTGAGGCTCAGAAGGCTGGTATTGGGGGGAATGGCGGAAATGTCGCTGTCAGGAGCGGCTAATAGGGTTTTCAGGGCTCGTTCCGTCTGTACTTCTGGTGGATCACTGTTGGGGGGAATGTTTTGGGGCACAAAGGCGATCGCCGTGTCGTTGTTGTTAAGCCAGTAAATTTGTGCCTGTCCAGGGACAGCCATGTCGGGATTATCGGGGTCCACCGTGATCGTAGGAGTGCGTTGGGAAACATTAAATCCAGTCCAGAGGGCAAAGCCGGTGCCAACTAGGGCCACTGCTAAAGCGGCCAGGGCAAAGCCGGTTAGGGACGAAAATGGTTTTTGTTCGCTCATAATTCTCTCCATCAGGGCCGGAACCAATTCCAGTTTATCTTCTCGATTGAACTAGATTGAAAGCAAGAACAGCATTAATCGGGGTTTAACGGGCTTATTTTGAGGGTGGGTTATTGGTTGATTAATGGTGGCGACCCCGGACAACGTAAACTGGTGGTTGGCAAATTTTATTGTGACCTTCATCGTTAAAGATTGGAATCGTGCGAAAAATCATTATTGCGGGCAATTGGAAAATGCATAAGACGCAGGCAGAAGCCCAGGCGTTTTTGCAAGAGTTTAAGCCTTTAATCGAAGATGCGGCGGAAAGTCGTGAAGTGGTGTTGTGTGTTCCTTTCACTGATTTGAGCGGCATGTCCCAACAACTCCATGGCGGCAGGGTTCGTTTGGGGGCACAAAATGTCCATTGGGAGTCCAGTGGTGCCTACACAGGGGAGATTTCAGCAGCCATGTTGGCGGAAATTGGCATTCATTATGTGGTTATTGGCCATAGTGAACGACGACAATATTTTGGCGAAACGGACGAAACCGCCAACTTAAGGGTATTGGCGGCCCAAAAGGCAGGCTTAATTCCCATTCTTTGTGTGGGAGAAAGTAAGGCCCAACGGGATGCCGGGGAAGCGGAACAGGTGATTGTTAACCAGGTGAAAAAAGGTTTGGTGAATGTGGATCAATCCAACTTGGTCATTGCCTACGAGCCGATTTGGGCCATTGGTACAGGGGACACCTGTGCGGCCACGGAGGCCAATCGAGTTATCGGGTTAATTCGGGAACAGTTAACTAATTCCCTGGTCACCATCCAATATGGCGGTTCGGTCAATGCCAACAATGTGGATGAGATTATGGCCCAACCGGAAATTGACGGAGCCTTGGTGGGGGGAGCTAGTCTGGAGCCCCAGAGCTTTGCCCGCATTGTTAATTTCCAGCCCTGAGTAGATTGATTGACGGGTGCAATGAAACTTAGTCAGTGGTTAGGTTTAGCTTGTTTGGCAATGGCGGCCTATGTGGCTTGGGAAATCCGCCAACTGCTGTTACTGCTTCTTCTGGCCATTGTGCTGAGCACTGCCCTCAATCGTTTGGTCAAACAATTACAGGCCTGGGGAATCAAACGACCTCTGGCCTTGGCCATTACCTTGATTACCGTCACGGTGGCGGTGGCCCTATTTTTTCTCTTGGTCATTCCTCCTTTTTGGGAACAACTGCAGATTCTCATTGGTTCTCTGCCTAAAGTTGGCGATCGCCTTGAGGGGCTGTTCGAAGACTGGCATGACCGGGCGGAGGTGCAATTTTTTAGTCAGGCTTTTTCCGTTGATGACCTGCCGGCTTCCCTTTCCGCCCTGGGGGCCAATGCCTTTAGTTCCCTGATTAGCTTTTTTTCCAATTCTGTCACCGCTGTCCTGCAAATACTTTTCATCCTGGCGATCGCCGTGATGATGTTGTTTTCCCCCCAAGCCTATCGACAGGGAACCCTCAAATTATTTCCTTCCTTTTACCGCCGCCGAGCTGACGAAATCCTCACCCAATCGGAATCTTCCCTGGGGAATTGGCTGACGGGCATTGTAATTAATTCTTTTTTTATCGCTAGTCTCAGCGGCATTGGTCTATGGATACTGCAAATTAAATTAGTCCTAGTCCATGCTTTGATGGCGGGAATTTTAAACTTCATTCCTAACATCGGTCCCGCCGCCAGTGTGGTCTTCCCCCTGATGATTGCGGTGCTGGATGCCCCCTGGAAAATTATTGCCGTGCTGATTCTCTATTTCCTCATTCAAAATGTGGAGAGCTACTGGCTAACCCCCATTGTCATGGCCAAGCAAGTTTCCCTTCTGCCCGCCGTTACCCTCATCGCCCAACTATTTTTTGCCAGTATATTCGGACTTTTAGGGTTGATCCTGGCCCTACCCCTGACGGTGGTTTTAAAAATCTGGATTGAAGAAGCTCTGTTTAAAGATCTTTTGGACAATTGGCAATGAGCAATCGCAATGGTGCCCGTCTCTCCCACTCAAAATCTTTCCCCATGCTCCGCCCCCTACTGCCCCTATTGGCTTGGGCTTTACAGAGTTTTGTAATGCCCGTAGCCCAGGCTGAAACGGTGTTGGAATCCATTCGGGCAAGCGGCCTACTGCGGGTGGCCATTCGGGACGACTCGGTGCCCTTTGGTTTTCGAGATGGCCCTGCCAATCAATGGACAGGCATTTGTGTTGACTTTATCGAGGCTTTACAAACAGAAATATCCGCCACCCTGGGGGGTCAGCCTTTGCTGGTGAAATTTTACCAGTCCAGTCTGTTCAATCGTTACAATCTCGTGGCGGAAAAAGTAGTGGTGGTGGAATGTGGCCCCAATACCATCCGCCGTGACCTACAGTTGCCCATTACCTTTTCCCGACCCTTTTTTGTCACGGGAACCCAATTTTTGGTGGCCACCGATCGCCTAGGGGAGTTCGACAGCGATGGCGATTTGCGGGGGGAAAGAATTGGGGTTTTGGGCGGCACCAGTAACAGTGAATTTTTGGCGGCCCGTTATCCCGAAGCAGAACTGATTAATTTTCAGGGTTTTACCGCCCGGCGTTTGGGGGTGGAAGCCTTAATGCAGGGGCGCATCGATGCCTTTGCCAGTGATGGCATTTTGCTATTTGGGGAAGCCCTAGTGCTAGACCTTCCCCTAGGGCGCAGTTACCGCCTTTATCCTCCCTATCCCCTAGATTGCCAGGGCTATGGGCTAATTTTGCCCGCCGATCAGCCGGAATGGGAAAATTTGATTAACCGGGTTGTGACTTCCGCCAATTCCCGGGATATTTACCGCCGCTGGCTGGGGCCCCTCTTTCCCGCTTTGGAGAGGGTTGAACAGCATTGTCAAGCTAGGCAAAGCCCATCAAACCCACCATCCACTAAGGAGCCCACAGGGGACGAAAACCCATCAGGGATAGAGCCTTAAGTTCTGCCTGTTGCCCCAACTCTGGCCTTAGGGGGGGGATCAAGAGCCACAATTGACTATCGGCGATCGCCTCCCCGGTGTCGGTGTTCAGGCGACTATTGGCTGGGGTTTCGGGGTCGATAATCACCTGGTCAAATAAGAGGGCCAAACCGTCGGGGGAAAGACTCATTTGGGTGTCCCGGTAATCCTGGAGCTTAAGCAGGGGAAAAACTTCACCACTGTTGACATTAATTTGGACAAAATAGGGCTGTTCAATATATTCATCCCCTGGCAAAAGCTTGGTCAGCAAGCAGTATAGGGTTTGGTTATTGCGGCCAAATTCGCAACTGACAATGGAGCCATCCGTATCTATCAATTCCTTTTGCACCCCGAGGGTGTTGACAAAGAAAAGGGTTCTTTGGAAGCGTTTTTGGGCATCCTCCGTATTGAAATTCACCAGGGCGGCGGCGCTACCATCGCTGGAAAAAGTTAACAGTTGGCCGAATTTGGGCAGAAAATCCAACGGCTTGGCTTCCGGTTGCAAGGGCAAAATGCCAATGCCTTCCCCCCGGGCCACCGCCAGAGACTGGTTATCCGGGGCAATTTGAAAGTCTCCACCCTGTACCTTCAAACGTTCCGGCTTTTGCTGATTTTTTAGCATCCAGAGGTCGAAGTCAGCGGGATTTTGACGATTGACCCTCTGCACCACAATGGACTTGCCGTCCTCACTCACATCGAATTGATTATTCTGAAACTCCTGGTTATCCAGCACCAAAGTCGGTTTAGGCAATTCCTGGGGGTTGTCACTTTCCAGCACGGGCACCTGGTATAACTGCAATTGCCGGAGCCCCTCAAAGCCCAACTGACTTTCGGCGGCGGCTAACAAAATTGCTTTGCCCCCATCGTAGAATTTGAAGTCCACCACCGTGAGCCCTGGCGGGGTGAGGATAGTTTTCCTTTGTTTAGTCAAGTTGTAGAAAACAATTCGCCCCTGCTCGATTCCTTGGGTGCCAATGTAAGCAAATGCCCGGTCTCGACTGCGAAAACTACCGGCGAAGGGCGCCATCATTTGCCCATGGTGCTCGCCGGCATACTGTTCCCGCACATCGGTAATTTGCAGATCGTAATCGGTGCCGTAGGGAATGGGATTTTCCAAGGTGTAGGCCATGCGACGCCCCGCCCAACTAATTTTTCCCGGTAGGGCTGGGGTAATGACCAAATTCTTTTCCACCTCCAGTTGATCCATGGGACGGTCGAAGGTGATGATAAAAGCCCTGTCCTTGGCCCCCAAGTGGGCCGCGTCCCAACTAAAATCCTGTACCCGGGGACGGTTGGCAAATATGCACTGATTATTGTCTTGGCAGGTGTAATGACCAACCACCACCACGGCGATCGCCGCACTAAGGACACCAATCAAACTTAGGGCCGCACGATCAATGGGTTCGGAAAAATATTTAGCGAGCATGGATAGAGGAGCAAAATTTTAGAGCAGCACCACAGCCGGACTTCCCTTTCCCCAGGGCTTAAAGCTGTGTTACATTTTGTGATGAGTAGTTCTCATTTTTGCCAAGTTTGGGAGCTTTTCCACCCTTGGTCAGACCGTCATAGTACGCTGATTATATGCGATTTTACGGCTCCGCTGGAGTCAACCCCCTCCATCCCTGATCCTTAAGAGAAGTCTAGCTTCAATGTTTTCAAAAGAAGTCACCGAATCAAAAGTTTTTCAATGGTTCAATGATCGCCTGGAAGTGCAAGCCATCTCCGACGACATTGCCAGCAAGTATGTTCCTCCCCATGTAAACATTTTTTACTGCCTGGGGGGCCTGACCCTGACCTGCTTCCTGATCCAGTTTGCCACTGGGTTTGCCATGACCTTCTACTATAAACCCACGGTCACGGAAGCCTTTGCCTCTGTCCAATACATCATGAATGAAGTCAACTTCGGTTGGCTGATCCGCTCCATTCACCGTTGGTCCGCCAGCATGATGGTGCTGATGATGATTCTCCACGTTTTCCGGGTTTACCTCACCGGTGGTTTCAAAAAGCCCCGGGAATTGACCTGGGTTGTCGGCGTGATGCTAGCCGTCACCACTGTTACCTTTGGTGTAACCGGTTACTCTCTCCCCTGGGACCAAGTGGGCTACTGGGCAGTGAAGATTGTGTCCGGTGTACCGGCCGCCATTCCCGTGGTTGGGGATCAATTGGTGACCCTCATGCGGGGTAGTGAAAGTGTTGGTCAGGCTACCTTGACCCGTTTCTACAGCCTCCACACCTTTGTCCTGCCCTGGGCGATCGCCGTGTTGTTGCTATTACACTTCCTGATGATCCGCAAACAAGGCATTTCTGGTCCTTTGTAATTTCTATCCCCCTACTAATCTGATTTGATAGGGCAATTTCGTTTCAACCGTTGCCAAATTGTTGAATATTGAAACAGATTAGAGAATCTAGAAAATCCCTAAAAAACCTTAACTTGGAGCCTCCGCCCCATGAGCATTATCAAAAAACCGGATCTCAGCGATCCCGATTTACGGGCCAAACTGGCCAAAGGCATGGGTCACAATTATTACGGTGAGCCGGCCTGGCCCAATGACATTCTTTACATGTTTCCCATCTGCATCTTGGGTGCTTTGGGACTAATTGCTGGATTGGCCATCCTTGACCCCGCCATGATCGGTGAACCAGCGGATCCCTTTGCGACCCCTCTGGAAATTTTGCCTGAATGGTACTTGTACCCCACTTTCCAAATTCTGCGCATTCTCCCCAACAAACTTCTGGGAATCGCCTGCATGGCTGCCATTCCCCTCGGCTTGATGTTGGTACCCTTCATTGAAAGTGTGAATAAATTCCAAAACCCCTTCCGTCGTCCCATTGCCATGACCATCTTCTTGTTCGGCACTGCGGCGGCTTTATGGTTGGGAGCTGGCGCCACTTTTCCCATTGATAAGTCCCTAACCTTGGGCCTGTTCTAGGAAAAAATATGTTTCTCCCTGGGGTAGGTTTTACTACTCCGGCCCGGTTCGCAAAAGTGGCTCAAGTTCTGGGGGTTATCTAGGAAAGTTTTCATCTGTTACCTGTTGTCAAAACAGAATAAACAGGAGTATTTTTTAGGTAACTTCCAGAGCCAGCGGCCTAAATCCAAGATATCATTACTGCATAGATTCCTTTGTGAACGTTATATGTTTCCAGAGGAATTTTTTTTGACGGCGAAATCCTGATTGCAAACTTGAACGGCCTCCAAACCTTGACAGTCCATGAAAATTGTTATTGATGGCATCTTTTTTCAAATTGCTGACACAGGCATCGCTCGGGTTTGGCGAACTCTGTTGGAAAAATGGTGCGATTCTGGTTTCATAGAAAATATTGTTCTAATTGATCGAGGTCATACTGCTCCATCACTACCAGGGGTGCAATACTACCATCTCCCCCCATTTAATTATCAAGAAGAGGCGTTATTTTCTGGCAAACTGCAGGATATTTGTAATCAATTTAATGCCGACTTATTTATTTCTACCTATTACACTACTCCGTTATATACTCCCTCGGTTTTAATCATTCATGACATGATTCCGGAGGTAATTGGCTTAGATTTAAGCGAATTCTGGTGGCGAGAAAAACGCTATGCCATAGTTTATGCCAGTCAGTATATTACGGTGTCTAGAAATACCGCTAAGGACTTGCTCAAACTTTGTCCCGAAGTTAAGGCTTCCCAAGTAAATATTATTCATAATGGTGTAGATAGTATCTTTTCCCCTGCTTCTGCCGCAGAAATTGCCGCCGTCAAGTATAAGTTTGCCATCAACTCTCCCTATTTACTTTTAGTCGGGTCTCGTTTAAGTCTTAATCAGTATAAGAACGCAACTATTCTATTCCAAGCCTTCCAGGCCAGCAAAGATCTCCAAAAACTTACTCTTGTTTGTGTTGGGGGAGAAATTGCCTTGGAGCCAGAATTAGCTGCCCTAGCTAGTGACATTAATGTTTGTTTAGTTCGACCAACAGATTGGGAATTAAGGTGCCTTTATTCCGGGGCGATCGCCTTGGTTTACCCTTCTTTGTATGAAGGATTTGGTTTACCCATTCTTGAGGCAATGGCTTGCGATTGTCCTGTGATTACTTGCCATAATTCTTCGCTGCCGGAGGTGGGGGAAGATGCGGTTATCTATGTTGGCGGCCAAGACGTAGTAGAAATGGTTGCAGCCTTAGAAAAAGTGCAAACTCCAACCATTCGCAATGAATTAATTGCCAGGGGCAAAGAGCAAGCGAAAAAATTTTCTTGGTGGACAACCGCCACTAAAATTAGTCAGCTATGCCTAAAAACTATTGAGGATAATAAAAATAGACCCCAAAAACAGAATTTCACTGCCCTTTGGCAGGACTTTCGGCAATGTCAAGTGGAAGAGCTTAAACATCGTGTTCTATTGGGGGAACTTGAATGGAAAAACACGGAAGCAAATCATGTAATTGATCATTTACAAGCTCATAATCATAATATGGCAGGCAGAAATGCCCAGTTAGAAGTGGAAAATAAAACCTTAATCGAGCAAATAGAACGGCAAAACCAGCAAATTACCCAATTAAAAACTAATAACCAAGTCTTACAAGTTGAACTTGAGGCTTCCTCACAACAAATTCAAGAATTGTCAAACACCAAAAAGACGATTAAAAGGTTATGTAAAAAAGCATTGAAGAAACTATTTGCATTTACAAGAACTAAGATACACTAAGATTGTTCCGACTGAGTAAGGGCAAGATGGTTTTAGGGAAGGTTAAACTTTTAACTGTACGGTCGGCAAAATGACTTAATCTAGTTTAGTGAAAAGTCTGATAACATCAATCCGTCCAAAGATCACCATCTTGATCGAGTGTTATGACGAATATGAAGACTGCTCCCACGGTCAAAATACTGCGGGAATTTGCCTGGATTATGGCAGGGATGATTGCCTTTTTGTTTGGTCTACTCATTCCCCTGCTCAAGGGCCACGGATTACCCGTATTGCCCTGGGCGATCGCCGCTGGCTTTGTGTTTTTGGGACTGTTGGCTCCCCGCAGTTTGGGCCCAGTATACGAACTATGGCTAAAAATTGGCCACGTTTTAGGGTGGATTAATAGCCGCATTATCCTGACCCTAATTTTTGCGTTGGTGGTTACCCCCATGGCCCTGGTGATGAAATTATTGAAAAGGGACACCATGGCCCGTCAACTGGAGCCCCAACGAGTTACCTATCGATCGCCTTGTCGTCCCCGGGACATTAACCATCTGCAAAAACCCTACTAACTCCAATTGTTGATACACGCTTAAAAGTAACTTTATGGAAGGATTTATTGAATTATTGCAAGATGTTTGGGGATTTTTGCGACAAAGAAAAAAATATTGGCTATTACCGCTGATTTTAACCCTGGTTCTCCTGGGAGCGTTAATTGTTTTCACCCAAGGATCGGCGATCGCCCCCTTTATTTACACCCTCTTTTAAGCCCGTATGTCCCTGCTTCCCCATCGTCAAACCCAGTTGAAAGCCCTACTACGACGGTTGGGATTGGCCGATAACGCCCTGGTGAATTGGAACCTGCTGGATTTGGCCCTGACCCATGCCAGTCAATCCCCGGAAGAAAATTATCAGCAATTGGAATTCGTTGGCGATGCGGTAGTGCGATTAGCTTCAGCGGAAGTGTTGATGGAACAATACCCCCAGACCTCGGTGGGGGAAATGTCTGCCCTGAGAGCTATTTTGGTTAGTGATCGCATCCTTGCCGGTTGGGGAGAATTGTATGGCCTAGACCGATTTCTTTGGATTACCCCGGCGGTATTGGCAGATAAAAATGGGCGAGTTTCCTTGATGGCAGATAGCTTTGAAGCTTTGTTGGGAGCCCTTTACCTAAGTGTGGGGGATTTGTCTTTGATCCGCCCTTGGTTAAGTGAGCATTTGCTAGCAAAAGCCGCTGAAATTAGACAAGATCCTGCCCTCCATAACTATAAGGAAGCCCTGCAGGCATGGACCCAAGCTCATTACAAATGTTTGCCGGAATACCGAGTGGAGCCCCTGGATCAAAATTTGCCCCAGCAATCAGGTTTTCAGGCAACGGTTTGGCTTGGCGATCGCCATTTAGGCAGTGGCAGTGGTTCATCGAAAAAAAGTGCAGAACAGGCTGCTGCTCAACACGCTTACGAAGAATTTATTGCCAAGGAAATTTTACCTATTGCCAAAACCAGTTAGGGCAATTAAGAAAGATAAGGATAATCAACATATTGCCTAAGCTGAATTTTAGCTAACAATTGACCTATACAGAGGGCACCGTCATTGGGGGGGAGTTGCCTAGGCCAAAGGGGAGAAAAACCAGCTTTTTTTAGGGCAGAAATGGCATTGGAAAGTAAATAACGATTTTGGAAACATCCTCCCCCTAAAACTACTTTTTCAATTCCTTGGCGTTCAGCTATGGCCACAATTAAAGCCACTAGGGTGTTATGGAATTTAGTCGCAATTAGATCAGTTTTTATTCTTTCTTCCGTAATTATTGCCCTAATTAAGAACTGCCAATCCACTACTAATTTATTTTCCTGATCTACTAAAGTGAAAGGATAATATTCTCTAGTTAAATCAGGTCTGGCTTGGGCTTCCAGAACCATGGCAGCCTGACCTTCAAATGTCACTTGGTCAATCAATCCAATTAAAGCGGTAATGCCATCAAACAAGCGGCCCATGCTCGAAGTTAACGGCGCTTCCCCCCGTCGCCAAAGATGGTGTAAATTTTTGTTATTTAGATCCTTATTTAAGTTGGTGGTTATTTCATCGTTAAAACCATTGTTGAAACCCAACCAATTGCTTAAATAATCCGCAGACAAATCATTATCAAAAGTTGACCATAACAGCGCTAAGGCAATGCGATGAGGATATTTAATTGCCTGCTGATTACCCAATAAAGCAAATGGTCGTAGATAGGCAATTCTGTGCCAAGTGTCATGGGTAATTTTGAGGAATTCTCCCCCCCAGATAGTGCCATCTATACCGTAGCCGGTGCCATCCCAAGCAATGCCTAATACAGATTCTTCCTTAATTTCATGTTCCGCCATGACCGCTAAAATATGGGTATAGTGATGCTGAACAAAAGTGACAGGTAAAGCTTGGTTTTCGGCATACTGATGGCTGAGATAGTCAGGATGTAGATCAGCAATAATTTCCTGGGGAAAAAAATCGTATAGTTGGGCTAAATGGGCAATGGTTTGCTCAAATGCTTGATAGGTGGAGATGGTATCTAAATCTCCTAAATGTTGGCTAAGATAAGCTTGATTTTGTTTGGCGATCGCCACTATGTTTTTATAATGACCTCCCACCGCCAATAGGTTTTTTTTAGCAGATTGGGGTAAGGTGATGGGCTGGGGAGCATAACCCCGGGCTCGGCGCAAAAATAATGGTTCCCCTGCTACTATTTGCACTACGGAATCATCCACCGGACAAACAATCGGGCGATCGTGGACAAGGAAGCCATCGGCGATATTTTTCAGACGGTTTAAAGCATCAAAATTGTCGATGCAAATTGGTTCCCCCGCCAAATTACCACTGGTGGCTACGATGGGGTTATCTAGCTCTTTTAGTAATAAATGATGGAGGGGAGTATAGGCTAACATCACTCCCACATTGTAGTTACTAGGAGCAATATTTTCCGTCAAAATTAACTGAGGCGTTTTGCTTAACAATACAATGGGAGCGGCGGCACTTTGTAACAACTCAATTTCTTTGGAATTGGGCTGGTAATATTCCATAATTTGACCAAGATTACCATACATTACTGCCAATGGTTTATCTGGTCGTTGTTTTCTTTCTCTTAGCTTTTTTACTGCCTTAAAGTTAGTGGCATCACAACATAAATGAAATCCTCCTAAGCCTTTAATGGCAACAATATTGCCTACTTTTAAATTATCAATAGCTAGATTTAAAGCATTATTTGTCTGGGCAATTATCTTACCTTGGCAGTCCCAAAAGACAAGTTGCGGACCACAGCGGGGGCAGGCATTGGGTTGGGCATGGAAGCGCCGATTGCCAGGTTGTTCATATTCCCTTTGGCAGTCAGCACATTGGCAAAATTTAGCCATAGTAGTACGACAGCGATCATAGGGCAGGGCTTCAATAATGGTGTAACGGGGACCGCAATGAGTACAGTTAATAAAGGGATAAAGATAACGGCGATCGCCCGGGTCAAATAATTCTGCTAAACAAGCAGAACAAGTGGATAAATCGGGCAAAATGGTAGCAGTTTTAGGGCCATCACTACTGGGGCGGATGGTAAAGTTAGTAAAACTTTCCAAAGGTAACTGTTCAATGGCTAAGTGTTCAATTAAGCCAGGGGGAGGCAATGACTTAGTTAATTTATTCGTAAAGTCGACGATCGCTCTTTGGTCAGCAGTAATAACAATGGTGGCCCCTTGAGCAGAATTATTGACCCAACCGTTTAGTCCCATCTCCTGGGCAAGGGCATAAACAAAAGGACGAAAACCCACTCCTTGCACCCTGCCCTGTACCTGTATGGCAACGGTTGTTAACATTATTCTACTTCCATTAATATTGTTAAATAACCAACCATCCCACAGCTAGAAATTAGCTTTATTTTTTAAATGAGTTGCCAACAGTTGGTGGGGATAGGGAGAGGCAACGAGGGCTTGGGCTTGATGGGAATAGGCATGATAATCCTGATGGCTTCGGTCCACTTCTGAGGCTGGTAAAATGTTTTTTAACTGCTTGAGAGTTTGCACTGCCACTGTAGGAAAAAAAGAAAATTTACCCGGCAATACACAGAGATAATTGCTCTGGGCATTAACTTCAATCCAATAACTATAACGACGTTTTTGGACATCGTCACTAATAAATTCAGTTTTAACGCAATCGTAGCTCCAGAGTTGACGTTGATATAAATTGTCTTCGCCAAAGTACCGTGCCGCCGTGTCTAAAAGTAATTCAATTTCTCCACTATCTAAATAGTCATTTTCGTCGCTAACATAGCCAGAGTTAGCCAGCATGGAATAATTGAAAAATTGTGAAGAGTCCGGCATATTTGCCCGCTGGAAAAAATGATTGAAATGGTAAGAATTCTTAGTGGACATCCGCACAAAATTATGGGGACTAACGGCAGGATAGGCGACGACCATGGTGCTGCGACTCCGTTTCAACTTAGCTCGCACCTGGAGGGTGGGTAAAATACGCTCAAAGCCTGCTCCAACTGCAAAAATAAACGCTTTAGCTTTCAGGTAATGTTGCTGTCCCTGGCGGTCTCGATAAAAGATACTTTGTACCCTCACTGGGCCATAAAGATCTACATTAACTTGTTCTAGGTTAATGCCCGTGGCGATCGCCGTTCCGTGGGCCAGGGCACTGGCGGTGAGATCCTGCAAAATGCCCTGGGTATCCATAGCACAGTCCAAACTTTTGAGCAGAGCATAGTCACTGGGTTGTACCCCATGGCTGAGGTCAAATTGCTGGCAATAGTGACTAATTTTTTTCGACTGACTTAATAGGCTACAGCCCCGCTGTTCATAACTTTCCAAATGACCATAGTCCGGTGCCATCGCTCCATGGCCCGTTGGCGATCGCCAATTGAACTGTTGTCCATAGGCCATTTCCAAACGGCCCAACACCCGCTTTAACTGCATTTCCAACTGCACCTGATCGCCCTTGAGACCAGACTGGAGCATTTCTGGGGAATGGCGTTGGGGATGGATGAAATAAACGGGATTGGAGTCAAACCAACCTCCACCGCTACCGCTAACTATGGGGCGATGGCCGTGGCCATATTGTCCTAGGGTAAGATTACAGCGACCTGCAAAATAATCGCTGTAGTGGTTAAGTAAATCTTCCACCCCATTGACGCAATTAAAAAAAGTTTGACCATCGTCCTGGCCTGAATATAAAGCCCCCGTGTGGAACCAGCCCTCCAATTTTCCGGAGGAATCCCCCCCCAAATGGCTATTTTTTTCCAACAACTGCACTGACAGGTTAGTATGGCGGGCCACATATTCGGCGATCGCCACCCCCGCAATGCCTCCCCCAATGACGGCCACATCGACCCGATTAATTGCCGCCGCACTAAGTTGAACCATAAACTATGCTGAACTCATCCATGGGAGCCTGACCCCCCCTATTCTAGATTTAATCTGGCAACCCATGGCCATGGCTAGGCACAGCAACTAAAGCCTAGGGTTACCGGCAACTCTGTCACTGTCGACTTTTCTCTTCCTATGACCACCCTGTATAATCTGCTGGCCATTCTTCGTAAAGAACTACTGAGTTATTTTAGCTCTCCTTTTGCCTATGGCATTGCCGCTATTTTTTGGTTAACGTCAGGAATTTTCTTTTCTCTAATGCTCAGCCAAATTATCGCCAACGTTGAATTTTTACGGCAGTCGGGCTTTTCTGAGCCGGTGGATGTGGCAGGAGATTTCCTTTCTAGTTATTTAGGTTTAATTATTTCGTTAATTTTAGTGTTACTGCCAGCCCTTTCCATGGGACTGTACGCCGAAGAAAGAAAGCGGGGCACCCTGGAATTATTGGCCACTTCCCCGGTCACTAATTGGGTGGTGGCGGTGGGCAAGTTAATGGGGGCATTACTATTTTTTTCGGTGCTGTTGGTCCCCCTGTGGATTTATCAAATCATTATCTTTTCCACGGCCAATCCTACCCTACCCAGTGGTTTGGTGCTGGTGGCCAACGGTGCGGTAATTCTGGTAGCGGCGGCGGTGCTTTCCCTAGGAATGTTTATTTCTTCCCTGACAGAAAATGTGATCATTGCCTACATCCTTACCTTTGTTGTAATTTTGATGCTCTGGATTATGGATGTGTTTGCCCAGAACCTGGGCGGGGCGATCGCCGATATCTTCACCTACCTTTCCCTCTTCCAAAGCTATCAAGATCTGATTAACGGGGTGATTAGTAGTAAAAGCTGTGTATTGTTTGCCAGCTACATTTTCCTGGGTATTTTCCTCACCGCCCAGTCCATCGAAGCCCTAAGATTTCAACGTTCTTAGAGAGTTTTTAATTTTGGAGCAATTCGAGGATCTAGTATTGCATCTCGAATTTCAGACCGAACCAGATGAAACCATGGGCTTTCGGATGCTAGATTACCGGGTGAGGGTACATCGGCGATTTCCCCATAAAACCATGCACCAAGTGGTTATTTACCTAAAAGAAACCGGCTCACCTTTGGTCTATCAGGATACGTTTCAGTTGAGAGAAACCCGCCACCGTTATCGGGCAATCCGTTTATGGGAACAAGCACCGGAGCCATTTTTGACCTATCCCGGACTCTTACCCCTAGCGGTACTGACCCAAAGTCAGAGTGCTACAGAACGATTACGGAAAGTTGCCTTAGCTCTGGATAAAATTGAAGACAAAAGCACGAAAGCTAACCTAACCACCGCCGCCACTGTGTTTGGGGGCTTATCCCTCTTTCATCAATCTAGGCAGAAGAAGAATAGAATGTATTCCATGAATTTAGCAAATACTTTAATCGATCTAGCTTATCAACCTTGTTGTAAAGTTTAGTTAACTCATCCAAAACATGGGCAAATGGAAATACTTTTAACCACTTTTTGATAAGATTTATTGCATTAAATACAGAGATCACTAATCGTAGGTTGTTTAGCCATTTTTTCCACCCTTCTTCTTTATCCCATTTTTCATGCTTTTGATGATACTTTGACGTTGAATTTAGAGTCAGATTAAAATTCTCATCATAAAAACAAATCATACAATATGCACACATCACTAATTCCCACCATTTTTGAATTTGCTCATAATGAGTTACCCTAAAATCTGCCCATCCTAATTCACTTTTGCATTGCTTAAATCCATATTCTATCCATGACCTTACCCCATATATTCTGCCAACTTCTTTATATTTAATATCTGGTATTCGAGTCATTACAAACCATCCTGCTTTTTCCTCCTCTTTTTCTGTTTCTGTTTTAATTTCCCAATATCTTATTGCGTTTTTTTTGCCATAAACTATTTCTCTGATATACCTATCTTCCTGTTTTCCATCCCATCTTATATGTTCAAACCTCCTCCACTTATTTGCCCTTACTTTAGCTTCCTTTGGAAGCCAGACCCCATGATTGCTCCGGATTCCCACTGCATATTCTATTTTTAATTCCTCTACGGCACTGATAAAATTGCTATGGCTTTCTCCATATAAGCTATCTGACACTACTCTTTTTATTTTAAAACCACTTTCTTCTAGTTCTTTTATTATCTCTACTGCTAATTCCGGCTTTGTTTTATACTTATCTCCCTCTTTTAATCTTTCTTTTGGTTTAAATACTTTTGATTCTAGAGGAAACGTTACTCCATTGCAGTAACCATAGGCATTTACTGACACTATACCGCTTTCTATTTTTCCTAAATTTCCAATATATTGTCTTTTTACATAATCTGTTGTTTTCCCTTTTTTGGGGTCTCCTGTTTCATCTATTATTACTATTATTTCTCTTCCTTCTAAAACTTCTAAGATAATATTTAATCTTCTTTTTTCTAATTCTTTTAATTCCCAAGGAGAATCTGTCATGAAATGCAGTAATCCCTGTTCATTTTTCAATCCTAGTGATGATGCTATTGCAGGTAAACTCTTTCTTTTTATATCACTTAATATTCCCACAATGATATATTTAAATGACTCATAAGACCTCACTTCTGGAAATATATCTTTATACAGTTCACTATATGTGTCTACACACTGTACTGTCTTTTTCGCCTCTCTTGTCTTTGTCATTCTCCCTCCGCGCTTTTCAGCCTTTTATCTCCATTTTAATTCCCTCAGTCTGACGGAAGAGGGATATTAGTTAAGCCAGGCTTCATCAAAACTATTTTACGGAGTGAAATCATGAAGGAATCCTCCGTTTATCAGGAAATTCTACAGGAAGGAGAACAACGAGGACTTCTTAAGGGCAAGCTGGAGGGTGAGTTAGAAGTGGCTCAAAAACTACTGGAATGAGGATTATCCTTAGCAGAGGTTATAAGCTTAACTGGATTAGGTGCCGATACTTTCAAAGATATTTCGGACTCCCAAGATTAATGATTGTGTTGTAGGTTTAGAGGCGATACCTATTTAAAATAATACGAAGAAGCGATAAAGATTTGAGGTAATTTTCTTAATCTGATGAATAAAAATTTAATGTCAACCTGACGGTAGTCACTGCCCCAATCTCCAAATTGGTTGCGACAATGCGGCCCTAGTGGCTAAAACAGCCTTTGCCAAAGGCATTACCCTCAAACAAGCGGCGGTGGATTTGGGTTTGCTCACCCCAGCCGAGTTTGACAGTTGGGTAATTCCAGAGCAGATGATTGCCCCGATCGCCGATTAGGTATTTTGCAAAAAAATGTAGAATGTTGGTTGGCATTTATTGTCTATAGACACTGAAAGACAACTATTATTATTGCCCTTTGCCGCACTCTAATCTAACCAACAAGCTTTTGGGAATGATAGGCCGAAATTTTCTTGCGATCGCTCCTAAATGGTGTAATGTGCCAATGTTTCCACATATTGTGACTGTAGAGGGTGTTATACGGACATTTTCTGCATAATCAATAGTTATACAGAAATAAAGCCCCTCTACCGGATAGCCTACAATATTGAAGGGAAATAAGCCTTAGCTTAAAGAGAAAACGGGTATGACAAGTGAATCTTTTGAAAAAATGCTTACAGGAGGGCATCCCAACTCTCTTGGTAGAACAATTGAGGTGGTTGATATAGTATTAGCCAATTCCGCAAGACTTTCGGATTTATACAATTGTTATTTCAGTGCCGATGAAATTGTTCGACTTCGCACATCTAATGCCATCAAGAGAATATCCTTAGAAAATCCTGAATGGCTTGTTCCGTATATTGATAAATTTATTTCTGAAATATCAAAGATTAATCAGCCCTCGGCACAATGGACTTTAGCAAATTTATTTCAGACTCTTTCGATCTTTATGTCGGAGGCGCAGAAAACCAGTGCAAAGAAAATTCTTCAAGATAATCTTGAAAACTACACAGATTGGATCGTCTTAAACAATACAATGGATACCCTAAGTAAATGGGCAATAAAGGACTCGATATTAAAAGAGTGGTTGCTACCGCATTTGGAGATATTAGCTCGCGATCCCAGGAAATCGGTTGCAGGAAGAGCTAAGAAAATCAAGACAGATCTGATGTGAGCTAAATTATATACTTATGATGAAAGCTTTTTGCAATCTATATAATGGGAACGTTAAGCATCAACTAGCCCGAAGGAGACAAAGAGTGTCTGAATATTACGCTTCAGTCAAATGGACTCGCGGAAGAAATGAACCATATATTGATAATAAATATAGTCGTGGACATGTTTGGGAGTTTGATGGAGGAGTTAGCATATCGGCTTCGTCATCACCTCATGTTGTACCTCTACCGTATTCAGTCGAAGCGAATGTTGATCCTGAAGAAGCATTTGTCGCTTCGTTATCAAGTTGTCATATGCTCTTTTTCTTATCAATCGCTGCAAAAAAAAGGTTTGTAGTTGAAAGCTATATTGATGATGCTATAGGCATCGTAGAGAATGACCAATCAGGTAGAATATCCATGACTAAAGTTACTCTCCGGCCAAAAATTGTGTTTACTGGTGACAGAACTCCTTCAAGAGAAGATCTTGAAAAAATGCATCATCTTTCCCATGAACAATGTTTTATTGCCAACTCGGTAAAAACAGTGGTAACCACTGAAATAAATGCTTAACAAGGCGCTGCTACGGAAAATTTGCTCGCCGATTAACCCATTACCGAGGCAACCCTGGGTGCAAAGCTAGAAATCACCTGCCAAAACCCCTCCGGATTCGTTAGGCTAGGGGGAGGTATTGAAAGTACTTTTATTTCAAATAGCTAACACAGCTAGGGGAACTAGGCACCACCATGGGGGAAATGAACACTGCAGACCTATTGGTTCAATGTCTGGAAAATGAAGATGTTGAATACATTTTTGGCGTACCCGGAGAGGAAAATCTCCACATCCTCGAAGCGCTGAAAAACTCGCCCATCCGCTTTATTACCACCCGCCATGAACAGGGAGCGGCCTTTATGGCCGACGTTTACGGCCGCTTGACTGGCAAAGCAGGAGTTTGTCTTTCTACCCTAGGGCCCGGCGCTACCAACCTCATGACTGGGGTAGCCGATGCCAATTTGGACGGAGCGCCCTTGGTGGCCATCACAGGCCAGGTGGGTACCGACCGGATGCATATTGAATCCCACCAATATCTAGACTTGGTGGCCATGTTCGACCCGGTGACCAAATGGACTAGGCAAATTGTCCGCCCCAGCATTACCCCAGAAGTGGTACGCAAAGCTTTTAAACTGGCCCAGAGCGAAAAACCAGGGGCCACCCACATTGATTTGCCGGAAAATATTGCTGCCATGCCGGTGGATGGTAAACCCCTGCGGCGGGACAGCCGGGAAAAGGTTTATGCTGCTTTTCGGACGTTGGGCACGGCGGCCACGGCCATTTCCAAGGCGAAAAACCCCATTATTTTGGTCGGTAATGGCACTATCCGGGCCGAAGCCAGTGAAGCCCTGACGGAATTTGCCACTAGTTTGAATATTCCTGTGGCCAACACTTTCATGGGCAAAGGCACCATTCCTTACACCCACCCCCTTTCCCTCTGGACAGTGGGTTTACAACAACGGGACCACATTACCTGTGCCTTTGAAAAAAGTGATTTGGTCATTGCGGTGGGCTACGACCTGATCGAATACTCCCCGAAAAAATGGAACCCCAGCGGTGATTTACCCATTGTGCACATTGGGGCCACCCCAGCGGAAATTGACAGCAGTTACATTCCCCAGGTGGAAGTAGTGGGGGACATTACCGATTCCCTGATGGATTTGCTCAAACGGTGCGATCGCCAAGGAAAACCCACTCCCTACGGCGCTTCCCTGCGGGCGGATATCCGGGCTGAGTATGAATGCTACGCCAATGATGATGGTTTTCCGGTCAAACCCCAAAAAATTATTTATGACCTGCGCCAGGTGATGGGCCCCGATGACGTGGTGATTTCCGATGTGGGGGCCCACAAAATGTGGATGGCCCGCCATTACCACTGTGACAGCCCCAATACCTGTTTAATTTCCAACGGTTTTGCTGCCATGGGCATTGCTATCCCAGGGGCGATCGCCGCTAAATTGGTCTATCCCGAGCGCAATATTGTTGCGGTGACGGGGGACGGTGGTTTTATGATGAACTGCCAGGAGCTAGAAACGGCCATGCGAGTGGGCACTCCCTTCGTCACGTTGATCTTTAACGACAACGGCTACGGACTGATTGAATGGAAACAGATCAACCAATTTGGCGAATCCAGTTTCATTAAGTTTGGCAATCCAGATTTTGTCAAGTTTGCCGAAAGTATGGGACTAAAGGGTTATCGGGTGGAAGCGGCGGCGGATTTAATTCCTATCCTCAAAGAAGCTTTAGCCCAACCCGTACCCACCGTCATTGATTGCCCAGTGGACTATCGGGAAAATATTCGTTTCTCCCAAAAATCGGGGGAACTAGCCTGCGAAATTTGGGAGTAGATGAAGATCTACCAAATCGGCGCTAACTCTAAAACAAATTCTGGCAATATAGCCTCACCACTGAGGCTTTCAGGGTTTTCTAAAACTTCTACCGCCTGACCAGGACGATAAATTTCCACGGTGCGAGTTTGGCGATCGATTAACCAACCCAATCGAGCACCATTTTCCTGATACTCCTGCATTTTTTCCCGCAGGGATTTTAGGTCATCACTAGGCGATCTTAATTCAACGACAAAGTCCGGGCAGAGAGGTACAAATCTCTGTTGTTGTTCCGGGGTTAGACTTTCCCATCGTTCCCGTTTCAACCAGGCCGCATCTGGCGATCGGTCGGCCCCATTGGGTAACCTAAAGCCCCCGGAAGAATCGAAAAAAATTCCGGTTCCATCTCGTTCGGCCCAAAGACCTAGGCGCAGTATAAAAATGCCGTTACGGTTACTGGTTTCGCCCTCGGTAGGCGACATAATCACTAAATCTCCTTGGCAATTACGTTCAAAGCGTAGCTCTCGATTGGTCAAACAGAGTTGATAAAATTGCTCATCGGAAAGGGATATGCTATCAAGTTTAATGGTTAGGGCGGCTGACATTGGCTTTACCCCAGAGACATTGATGTGGCTTTGGTTTCCATTCTAAAGGAAGCGACAATCTGGCTAGAACGATTTTTTTTGTTGAGGAAATATTCGTTCCTCCCAAAAAGTAGGGGAATGGGCCTAAACAATTTGGGAGTAAAGGATAACGAAAGAATTGGGTTAACTGACCAAACTTTTACCGCCTCGGACTTAATTGGTGCGGATTATAAGCTCCATAGGCGAGAAATGTGGGTCATGTCGTTTTTGAGAACCCATAATTAGTTTAACCGCATTATTAAACCAGGGGAAAACCCTATCTAAGGCAGGGGCAGTAAATTGACGGATGGATATATGGACAATCTCGATCGCCGTTCCAACCTACACTCGAAAAATCTTCAAAAATTGTCCCATTTTTAGGTTCTATGCCGTCTTCACCGACTTATGAACATCCTGTTTCATCACATCCTTGGTGGCGGGTGATGTGTTTAACCGGAGTGGATTATTTTTCGACTTTGGGTTATCAACCTGGGATTGCTGTCCTTGCCGCTGGGGATATGGCTCCCATTGCGACCCTGATTTTAGTGCTGGTCACCTTATTTGGGGCATTACCCGTTTATCGGAATGTGGCCAAACTCAGCCCCCACGGAGAAGGATCGATCGCCATGTTGGAACATTCTCTATCTTGGTGGCATGGCAAATTTTTAGTACTGATTTTGCTGGGGTTTGCCGGGACGGATTTTATTATTACCATTACTCTCTCCGCCGCCGATGCCACGGCTCATTTGATTGAAAATCCCCTATTAGTTCGCTGGTTGCACGGCCAAGAAATTCCCCTCACCCTGATATTAATTGCCTTGCTGGGGGCATTATTTTTGAAGGGCTTTCGGGAGGTGATTGGGTTTGCGGTGGTCATTGTTGTTGTTTATTTAGGCTTAAATTTGGTCGTCATTGCCATGGGGATCTATCAAATCAGTCTAAACCCCATGGTCTTTCCCCAATGGCAAGCGGGTCTGAGTGCCCATCACCATAATCCTTGGATAGTTTTAGGCATTAGCGCCCTATTGTTTCCCAAACTGGCTTTGGGACTATCGGGGTTTGAAACGGGGGTTGTGGTTATGCCCCTGGTAAAGGGTGACCCTACGGATCAAGAAAGTGACCCTGTGGGAAGGATTCGTAATACCCATCATTTATTGGTGACTGCCGCCGTCATTATGAGCCTATTTCTGCTGGCCAGCATTTGGGTGACGACTTTATTAATTCCCACTGCCGCTTTTCAACCAGGAGGGCAAGCCAATGGTCGAGCGTTGGCCTACTTAGCCCATCGCTATTTAGGGGAAATTTTTGGGACGGTTTATGATCTCAGCACAATCACTATTTTATGGTTTGCGGGGGCATCAGCCTTGGCAGGATTATTAAATTTAGTTCCCCGTTATTTACCTCGGTATGGCATGGCCCCGGAATGGACTCGGGCGGTTAGACCTTTGGTAATCATTTTTATGGCGATCGCCTTCACAATAACGTTAATTTTTCGCGCTGACGTAGATGCCCAGGGGGCCGTCTATGCCACAGGGGTTTTGGTGCTAATGAGTTCGGCCGCAATTGCGGTAGCTCTCTTTTTTCATCGTCAACGTTCCCATTGGAGCACGGGAATTTTTGCGGCGATCGCCCTTGTATTTATTTACACCACCATTGTCAACATCATCGAACGACCAGATGGGATTCGTCTCGCCATTTTCTTTATCACTACCATTGTCACCACCTCGTTAATTTCTCGGGTGTTTCGCTCCACCGAACTGCGGGTCACATCCATTGAATTAGATGACTCAGCCCAAGAAATTTTGTCTAAATACCAACATCAAAGCATTCACCTCATTGCCCATCGTCCTTTTAAAGAGGAATTCCAGGAATATCGGCAAAAGGAACAATCTGCACGCCATAATAACCACATTAGCAAAAGTGACCCCTTGATTTTCTTGGAAGTGGACGTAGTAGACGCTTCCGTGTTTGTGGATGCCATCCATGTGCGGGGCGTTTATCTGGATAAATATCAAATTCTGCGGGTTCAAAGTTCGGCAGTTCCCAATGCGATCGCCGCTTTATTACTATATTTGCGGGATCAAACTGGTCATTTACCCTCTGTGTATTTTGGTTGGACGGAGGGCAATCCCTTGGAATATTTGCTCAGATTTCTCTTGTTTGGGGAAGGAGATATTCCTATTCTGACCCGCGAAGTATTGCGAAAGGCCGAACCCAATCCCCAAAATCGCCCCCGTATTTATGTTAGCGGTTAGGCTCTTGATACTGAATTGTAATCTTTGTGAAAACATTTGAGCCTAGAGGGGTTCGCTAATCAGTCACAACTAGGAACCCTTTTGAAGAGTTGAGAAATTTCAAGATCAAGCCACGTCATCGTGGGCAAAGCGATTATAGAGGAAGTCGAGGGCATAGTTCCGCAGTTGGTAATACTGAGGATCTTCCATGATGCGCTCCCGATCCCTCGGCCGGGCAAAGGGAATGGTCATGATTTCGCCAATGTTGGCATGGGGGCCGTTGGTCATCATTACTAGGCGATCGGCGAGGAAAAGGGCTTCGTCAATGTCGTGGGTAATCATCAAAACTGTACAATGGTGATCATTCCAAATTTGTAGTAACTCTTCCTGTAACTCTTCTTTGGTAATGGCATCCAATGCCCCAAAGGGCTCGTCGAGAATTAACACCTCTGGGCGAATGGCCAGGGCCCGGGCAATGGAAACCCGTTGCTTCATGCCGCCGGAAATTTGGCCGGGTTTTTTGTCCATGGCTTCCGTTAACCCCACCATGGCCAGATGATCCTTGGCGATCGCCCGTTTTTCAGCCTCTGTTTTTTGAGGATGGACAGCATCCACCGCAATGTAAACATTTTCTAACGCAGTTAACCAAGGTAGTAGGGCATAGTTTTGGAAGACTACCATCCGATCAGGGCCGGGTTCAGTAATGATTTTCCCCCCCACTTGCACAGAGCCCTCTGTGGGATTGACAAAGCCGGACACCATATTGAGCAGGGTGGATTTACCGCAACCGGAGTGGCCAATAACGCAAATAAATTCCCCTTCATCAACGGTGAGGTTGACATTTTCTAAAACTGTATAGGGACCTTTGGGGGTGGGATACACCTTAGAAACGTTTTCAATGGTCAAAAATGGGGCAGTTTGACGATCCAGTGGGGTAGGAGTGGACATGGGTCGGTTGGGATTTAAGGTTTTCATAGTTAACTGTTAGGGAATAATTCAGTGGTCATGGGCATGGCTCTGGGGACAGAACCTAGGCAAAAACCGGGGCCGAGGTTGGGTTATCGAGGTGCACTTCGGCGATGGTGAAGTTGCGATGAATGACGGTTTGATTGAGGTAGGCAATGGGGTCATCGGCGTTGAACACTTCCCCATCAAAGAGGGTGACGGGTTGCCTTTGATAGTTCACGTCGTAACCTAATTCCCGGGCGGCAGTGCTAAATACCCCCACTCGACAAACCCGCTCTAAAATTTCTACCCAGTTGCGGGGAAAGGGAATTTCTCCCCAGCGGGCCATTTGGGTCATCATCCAAAGATGTTCGGTGCGGATAGGACGATTGACTTGATCGCCAAAGAAAAGATGGTGGGAATAGTCCACAGGGTTACCCAGACTGCAAGTGCGGCCTTCGGGGTCACCTAGGTGGATGTAGTCAATATTGGTGCTGAGGTATTGACGGGTGGCCAACAGTTCCCGAATTTCTGTTTCGTGGTTGGGGTCAGCACAGTAGACACAGGCTTCCAACATGGCTTTCACCAGGGCAACGTGGGTATTGGGATGGGCGATCGCCCAATCTTCCCGCACTCCCAAAACTTTACCGGGGTGATTTTGCCAAATTTCCAAATCGGTGGCGATGCTAAACCCTGCCCCTTCCATGGAAGCCCGCAGATTCCAGGGTTCACTAACGCAATAGCCGTCAATGGTGCCTGCTTTCAGATCTGCCACCATCTGGGCCGGGGGAATGGTTTTGAGATGCACATCTCGGTCGGGGTTGATATTGTGGGCCGCCAACCAATAACGCAACAGCAGGTTATGCATGGAAGAAGGATGGACCATGCCCAGGGTGTGGGGTTCGCCGTCGGAGGCCAATAACAACCGGCGAAAATCCTCAGCGGTGTAAATGCCTTGGTCGTAAAGTTTTTTACTGAGGGTGATGGCGTTGCCGTTGCGGGTCATGGTCAAAGCACTGACCACGGGAATGGACTGTTCCCGATAACCCCCCGCTGTGAGCCAAGTGGGCATACCGGCCGGCATTTGGGCCCCGTCTAGGTAACCTCCGGCGATGCCGTCCACAATGCCCCGCCAACTGGTTTCCCGTACTAAGCTAACTTCATCTAAGCCATGTTTGGTAAAAAAGCCCTTTTCCTGGGCCACCACCAGGGGAGCACAGGCCACGAGGGGCACATAACCCAATTCCAAATTGACTTTCTCTAGCCCATGTCTGGCGATCGCCGTTGTTTTTTTAGCCCGTAATTTTTTGATCCGTTTTTGTTGGTTGAGGAAGTAAATAATTTCACTGCGGAGACTGTAATAACTGGGATGTTCCACCACTTCCATCCGTTTGCGGGGCCGGGGAATATCCACTTCTAAAATGCCGCCAATGTTAGATCCAGGGCCATTGGTTAACATCACAATCCGGTCTGATAACAACACCGCTTCATCCACATCATGGGTAACCATGACCGCCGTGACTTGATATCGTTCACAAATGCGCATTAATTGTTCTTGCAAATTGCCCCTGGTCAAGGCATCCAACGCCCCAAAGGGTTCATCCAATAGCAATAATTTTGGTCGAATGGCCAAGGCCCTGGCGATCGCCACCCGTTGTTTCATGCCCCCGGACAATTCACTGGGTCGTTTATCCACCGCATGGCTTAGGCCCACCAAATCAATGTGTTCCTCAATAATGGCCTTGCGTTCCGCCGCCGGTGCCCCCTTCATTACCTCATCGACAGCGAGGGCAATATTTTGTTTAACCGTCAACCAAGGCAGTAAAGAATAGTTTTGAAAAATCACCATCTTGTCCGGCCCTGGTTGATTGATCCGCTTACCTTCCAGGGTGACAATCCCTTCACTGGGTAAATCTAACCCGGCAATCATATTTAGCAGAGTTGATTTACCACAGCCAGAGTGACCAATCAGGGAGACAAATTCCCCCTTTTTAATTTCCAAATTAATTCCCTTGAGGGCAACGTATTGCTCCCCATCTGTGAGGGAAAAAACCTTATCGATATTGTCAACAGCAACAAAAAGGCTCATAGCGACTCAAACAATTGATTAAAGGGACAAAATACTGGGGCGACAGCGGTTAAAACGTAAACGTCGTTCGTAGGGCAAAGACCCCGGTTGTACTATTACTGGAGTCGCCTTCGGGATTGAAAATGACAAACGCACCGGGAGTAATGCTGAGATTGTTGTTGATCTTGTAGTTATAGAAGGCTTCAATTTGGTAGGGAATCGCCCGGTTGCTGATATTGTCAGGTGTTAACGTTGCTCCATTACCGGCCCCAACCCTGGTGAGAGGTTGACCAAACATCAAACCAGCCGTGTTGCCCTCCGCAAAGGCATCGGGGAAATAAAGCCCAGCCATCCAACTAGCAAGATTAGTAAAGGCAGAACCGCTGTTAGCTTGATCCACCATAAAGTAAGCACCATAGGTGGTGAAGTAAATGCTGGGGTTAATGCGCCAAGTTAGGGTCGCACCTACGGAATTAACGTTAACCGGGGTTGTCAACGGTAAACCCCCGAGGGTTCCTGCCGCCGCCCCTGTCAGTCCCGTACCTAAAATATTGATCTGGTGGTAGCTGTAGGCATAGTTCAAACCAAGATCCAGATTTTCGGTGGGATAAAGGGTTAATTGCGTTGCCGCCACAAAACTGCCGTTGAATAGACCCGCACCGAGGGGCGTACCGGGAAAACCTTCATTTTGGGGAATAGCAGCGTTGACAGAGCCATAAAGTGCCCGCCAATCTACCACATCATTGGGTTTGTAGATGAAGCCGGCGGCCGAGGCTAAGCCCGTTTCTGTGGTTCCCCCTGAGACCCTTAGTACGGGGTTGATGGCGAAAGCCCGGGAAAGAGTGCCCTGCCCTTCACTGGCAAAGGGGACAATGGTGGGAAATGCATCGGTGACTTCTGCTTTGGGCCCAACAAAGACGGTGAAATTATCTGTTACCGGGGTGATGTAGAGCAATTTGTACAGACAGACACTGTTGTTGTCACAGCTGGGTTGGAGATTTTGGGGGTTAAAACCAGCAAACTGAGGTTCATAGTTGAAACTGGTCATGCCTTCACCCAAGATGGAGGCATCATTGGGAAAGAGGGTTTCCGCCACACTCCCTGTCCCGGTAATAGGATTGCCAGCGGTAAAGTTGTAGGCCTGTAGCCCCGTAATCAGGGCATCTTTGCCGGTAAAGCTGGTGGTTAGGTTTAGGCGCACCCGATCGTTAAAAACTATCTGGGCAGAGTCGGCGTCCGGTTCTCCTCCGGTGGCACCACTGATGGAGAAAATCACTTCCCCATTCAGTTTAGTGGTGGTGGAAAATTGATGGTCTTCCAGGTAGGCTGTGCGGGTTTCCAGGTTATCCACCCTAGCCCCCAAAGCACTCAGTTCCGCCCGAAACTCTTGGGCTAACCGTTGGAGCTTGTCAATGTCCGCCCTGATAACGGCTACATTTTCTTGAATTAACCGCTCCATGGTATTCATACAGGCATTTAGCCCAGCGGCAAATTCCCAACGACTTAGGGCTCGGGCACGCAGTGTGCCTTCGGCATCACCCCGGAAAGTGCGATCGGGATAACCCACAATGCAACCGTAACGTTCTACTAAACTCTTTAAGGCTTCATAGGCCCAATCCGCCGGCTGGACATCCCGCAATTCTGACACCGATGTCACTTGACCCATGGGTTCGTCCATAAGGGGAGTCAGCTCCTGCACTGGGGTAATTGCCATGGAATCGGCATCCTCGTACAGCATCTGAGCCCCAGCGGAACCAGGAAATGTGGTTAGACCAGCAACAGCGGCTAATCCTGCTAGCCAAGTGATTCGATCCTGTGTCATTGCAATAAAATCCTATAATTTTGATCGTGTATGGTTAGTGGTGAATAAAAAAGCTCATGGTCTCTTTTTTTCTCCAAGGCAAATTGTTAACCTCCTGGGGTCAGCGAGTTTGTTACTGTCCTGGGGCAATTAACTTTTGGAGATAGGCAATGCCCCGGTCTAGGAGTAAACCCACCGCACCGATATAAAACACTGCCAAGATGATTTCGCTGATGTAATTCTGTTGATAGGCATCCCAGATAAAAAAGCCGATACCGACAATGCCCGACATCACAATTTCCGCTGCAATAATTGCCAACCAAGCTAAGCCAATGGCAATACGTAAGCCAGTAAAAATATAAGGTAGTGCTGAGGGAATAAGAATTTTAAAGAAAAACTTTTGGGGAGACAAACGCAATACTTTGCGCACATTAATATAATCCTGCGGAATCTGTTTTACCCCTTCCGTCGTATTAATTAAAATCGGCCACACTGAAGTGATAAAAATAACAAAAATTGCCGCCGGTTGATTCTGCTGCAGAGCTACCAAGGCAATGGGAACCCAAGCCAACGGAGCGACCATGCGCAGAAATTGAAAAATCGGATCAAGGGCCTTATCTACCAAGGGTTGAGTCCCCACCAAAATTCCCATGCTGATGCCGACAATGGCTGCTAGGGAATAGCCCTGGGCTACCCGCCCCAAACTTGCTAGGGTTTGCCAAAACAACCCCTTATCCAACCCCCCTCGGTCGTAAAAGGGATACATCAACAGGGTACGGGTACGGGGATCTGTCCACAAACTACTAGGGGGAGGAAGTTTAATTAGACCCGCCGTGGAAATTAATTGCCACAACAACAAAAAGCCTAAAATTCCGACTATGGGGGGCAAAATATCGCCCCGACGCTTGCGCCAAAACTTTTGTAAGGGATTGGTCCCCGTAGCCCGATTTTTCCTTTGGGGAATGGTAGTGGTCATTATTGTCTCCTTGATAGTAATGGATTAATCATCAACAGTGAAATGGCTTAATTGATAGCTAGTTAGACTTTTTTGATTGTCAAACTTTGCAGATAAGCCGATGGATTAGTCGGGTCAAAGGTAATGCCATCAAAGAAGGTTTCTACGCCTCGGGAAGTACTGCTAGGAATGTCGGCTGTAAACCCTGCTTCCGTTGCCGCTTCTCGCCATATATCTTCCCGGTTGACCTTGTCAATAATCTTTTGAGCTGTATCGAAATCAGGAATGGCATCTTTGTGGAAACCCCAGCGCATACTCTCCGTTAGGAACCATAAATCATGGCTCTTATAGGGATAAGAAACATTGCCAATGCCGTCCTTCCAGTAGAGGGGACCTTTTTGGAAATCATCAATGGCCGGCTGACCATCTCCCATGGTGTATTGACCTTTGAAGGGAGACTCTAAAATGGTGGGGGGAACATTGAAATAGTTTCTGCCGGATACAATCTGGACAACTTCAGGACGATTTTGGGGATCATCAATCCACTGTTGGGCTTCCATAATTCCTTTCAGCAATGCTTTGGTTGCCTTGGGATTTTTATCTACCCAATCCGCTCGAATGGCGAGGTACTCTTCTGGGTGATAGGGCCAAATTTGGGCAGTTAAAGCCGCCATGTAGCCAATATTTTCTGTCACAATGCGATAGGGCCAGGGATCTCCGGTACTAAAAGCGTCCATGGTGCCGTTGCGCATACCCTGAACTGTTTCCGCGGGAGGCACAGCCAGAAGGTCAATGTCAGTGTCGGGATCAACACCCCCGGCTGCAAACCAGTAACGAATCCAAAAATCTTGGTTAACGTTGGGGAAGGTGTGGGCGGCCTTAAATTTGCGGCCATTGGTTTTGTTGAAACCTTTGATATAGTCTGCCGCTTTGGAGATATCAAGGTTTACTCCTTTGCCCTCATGCATTGGTGCCACAGCAATACCATTTCCCTGGGTAATCAATTGCGCCAGGACATACATGGGCACCTTGTTGCCGTTGGTGATGATCCCTTCCGTAATCAGGTGAGGCATGGGCATTTGCCATTGGCCGCCATCAATACCGCCCCCCTGGGAACCAATGGTGACGTTGTCCCTAGCGGAGGCCCAGTTCGCTTGTTTAGAAACTTCCACCCCGGTCATGCCATATTTGGCAAAGAAACCCTTTTCCTGGGCAATGATCAACGGAGCGGATTCCACAATGGGAATGTAGCCCAGTTTAATATTGGGGGTTTCGGGCATCATTTCCGGGCTGATATCCCCGGCTGCTTGGGGGGAAGGGCTAGTACCAGTGCCGGCGGCGTTGGGATCGGGGGGATTGCCCGTGCAACCCTTCAGAAATAAAGCCCCTGTGGCAGAGGCCGCTGAGGTGAGCAAAAATTTACGTCGATTGAATGATCTCATAACTTTGATTGATATTTTCTATGAAAAAAGGCAGACAGAAAAATGGAATAAGCGCCATGGATATCCCCGGTTTACGGAAGAGTACTGGGACTCCTAGGCTGGGTAAACCAGGGGACGCTTTAGACTGCCTGCCCGAGGACAATGACTAATCCAAGGGGACTTGAATGTTTAGATTATTAAGGAATCCTGAAAATAGATAAATACCTATTTTTTTATGTAATCTATAGAAGTAGTCTATAAATGTGAGCCACTATGAAAAATGCCACCCTCCACCAATTTGAGGTTTTTGCGGCGATCGCCAGAACAGGCAGTTTCACCAAGGCGGCGGAGGAGTTATTTCTGACCCAGCCCACCGTTTCCCAGCAGATGAAGCAACTCACCAAGGCGATCGGGGTACCGCTGTATGAACAAATTGGCCGAAAAATTTATTTGACCGAAGCGGGGCAGGCGGTTTTACAAGCCAGTGAAAACATTGGCCTTTGTCTTGATCAGTTGCAGGAAGTGATTGCCGATCTCCAGGGATTAAAAAAAGGTAACCTGCGCCTAGCCACCATTACCACTGGCAAATATTTTGTCCCACGACTTTTAGGAGAATTCCGTCAAGAATATCCCGGTATTTCCATTTCTCTACAAATTGGCAATCGTCAGCAAATTTTAGAGCGTTTGGCGAATAATTTAGACGACTTATACTTTTTGGGAAAACCGCCTTCTAGTCTTGATATTAATATCCGTCACTTTTTAGAAAATCCCCTGGTGGTCATTGCCTCCCGTCAGCATCCTTTAGTCGATGAAAAGAGAATTTCTTTGGAAAGAATAATCCAGGAACCTCTGATCATGCGGGAGTCCGGTTCAGGAACTAGGATGGCGGTGGAGGAATTTTTCAACGAAAATCGCCTACAGATGAATGTAGAGATGGAAATTAGTAGCAATGAAGCCATAAAGCAAGCGGTTTATGGGGGACTCGGAATCTCTATTTTATCGTTGTATTCCCTGGCATTGGAGGGAATTAACGGTCCCCTAGCCGTGCTAGATGTAGAAGGATTTCCCCTACAAAAACATTGGTATATTGTTTATCAAAAATCGAAGCAATTATCCATTGTTGCTCAGACTTTTTTAGATTATTTATTTACCCACGACGAAGCGGTTTCCATTGCCCAAATTTTGTAATTTAGGTTAATCCTTGGCCATGATTTCTTGGAAGGCTTGGAGATCAAAATGGGTGGCCATCAATTGTTGGATACATTGCACCTTAACCGGTTCTTGGAGGCGCACATTGCCAAAGGCTTGGTCCACAATTTCCACGGTGGTCAGGGTGTCTTGGTCCACAGAGAGAATGGGAATTTCTAAATCCTGGGCCCGGCTGATAATCAGGGGTTGGGGCCCGGCGTGGCCAGTCAAAATTAGGCAACTGGTGGAGGTTTCCAGGGCGGCCAATTGTAAATCGGTACGATCGCCACCGGTAACCACAGCCTTATTTTCCCCTTGACGGAAATATTCCAGGGCGGAGTTGACGTTCATAGCCCCAATGGTGAGGCTCTCTACCATCAAATCCAGATGCTCTTCACTACAAAGCACTTTGGCATTAAGTTGATGGGCCAGTTCCCGCACACTGACGCTTCTGAGTAAACGGTCTTCCGCCAATAGGCCGAGCACAGCAATGCCATGGCTTTCCAGGAAAGGCTTGACCAAGTCCTTCGTCTCTGGCAGGGCTTCTACGGGAATATCATTTATTACCACCCCTTTGAGACTATCTCCCAAGGTTTGTCGAGCCTTGAGCAGTCCATCCACCACTAAGGGGGAGTGGTAGCGACCCACCAACAGCACCGCCGCGTTAATTTTGGCGGCCAATTCGGAAAAGGAAAGCCCGAATAAACTACCCTCCCAAAGATTGCCTGGGCCTTCCAACAAAACCAAATCCGCTGTTAGATTCTGAATAGAAGCTTGCAGAGCTTCAGCATAGTTAGTTTGGTCTTGCCCCTGGAGGCGTCGGGTAATGGTCTCTTCGTCTAAAAATACTAGGGGTTTACGCACCTGGGCTGGTGCCAATTCCAAACTCTGGCTAATAAATTCAATGTCCGCTTCCTCTAGGGCCACTGCCGCCTTAGTCATGGCCGTGCCAATGGGTTTGCCGTAGGCGATCGCCATTCCCTGTTGTTGCAAAAGTCGAGCTAAACCGAGAATAATCCCCGATTTACCGCTGTAGGGCTCCAAAGACCCGACTAATAAACATTGGGGTGAATTGACCACGGGAACGCTCCTGACTAGATGGACTAGGTAAAAAAATTTGCTTGCTGGACTATCTTGACTAATTTAGCGACGGCATTGTTTAAAAACTGGCTTGACCGATACTCAATGGCAATGGTTTCAGTATGGCTCCTGAAGAACTTAAGCCCAATGACCCAGCACTAATGGCAATAGCCAGTCGCTGTACCATCTAAAGGGCGGAGGCATCATCCAAGCGCAAAAGCTTACGGTAGAAATTTTGCGGAAAGTCGATGTTTTTACTCTCCTCGTATCCTGCAATTAGATCGATCAAATAATCCATAAACTCAGAATTGAGCACAGTCATTTCATAACTCAAATCTGCTTGGCCATCGAATTGCATACGACACCGAGTCAATTCCGACGGTAAGCGGGACACAAACCAAGTGGCCACAAAGGAAAGATTTTCCCCCCCCTCAATGCGTCGGGCCCCTTCCACCTGCCCCAATTGATAAAGGGCAAGGGCCAATGGCAATAACTTCTGTTTATTTTTGTCTGGGTAGTAGGGTTGGTAAACAATTACGTCCCTTTTATCGGCGGGTTGGAGCTGGCTAATGGCAGTGCTAGACATGGGCAAAATGGCAAAACTAAGGATAGGGTGGATTCTCTGTGCCCCCACGGGAAAACCGGGGTATAACCCAGTTTCCTAGGGCGGTTCCGGCTATTACAGCAATGGCCAAATCAAATTAAACTTACTCAAATTTGAGGCGTGGAAAAGATTTCCCGCAAGCAATTTTACCCAATGTCGGAACAAGAAAACTACCTGTGCCGCCCCTGGGACTGTGGACGTTCTCCCACCCCAACCCATCGGTAGGGAAGGAGATTCCTGTTTCTACTTCTCTTAACCGGGTTTAAATCACTGACAGATCAAACCTAGGTCAGACCGAATCCACAGGCATTTTGCTTTTGCTTCCACTATCCGCCCGACAGCAGAAGGTTCTCGAACTCAGTTGTAGGATATAGTTTACCCTAAACGTTTCCGTGAATTGCTCTAGGCATTGTTGACGTACCAGGGAGTGCTTTGGTTCTGTGACAAGTAGCAAAATTTCAATTATCCCTGGGAAAATACACAATTTTCCGGCTCAGCAACACCCAGGCCCTAGGCAATCCCTGGAGCAAGGACGCTGGGTAAAACTGATTTGTGGGGCTAGTTATCAGGATTTAACTGCTATCCGAAATTTAGCCCTGGTCTACACGTTGGCGGGGGTGGATTGCATTGATTTAGCGGCGGATCCGGCGGTGGTGCGGGTGGCTCAGGAAGGCATTGGGGTGGCTTTGTCGTTGCTCCATTCCCCCGGCCATCAAGTTGAGCGATTCGAACACTTGTCCCAAGCTCCCTGGTTAATGGTGAGCTTAAACGATGGGGAGGATCCCCATTTCCGCAAAGCTCAGTTTGACCCCGAAAAATGCCCCCCGGATTGCCTCCGGCCCTGTGCCCTAGTTTGCCCCGCCTCGGCGATTGCCAACCATAGTGAGGATGTTGCTCCAACGGGGGTGTGGGCGGAAAAATGTTACGGTTGCGGTCGCTGTTTACCCATCTGTCCCCAGGGAATTATTACTACTTTTTCTCATCAAGCGACGGTGACTAGCCTACTCCCTTGGTTGGAATCGGGACAAATCGCCGCCTTGGAAATCCATACCCAGGTGGGCCACGGCGAGCAATTTCAACAGCTTTGGCGGAATTTGCAACCGGTTCTGCCCCAACTTCAGGCGATCGCCATTAGTTGTCCGTACCATGGCCAGGCGGTGCAGTATCTGCAGAGTATTGCGGTTGGGCTGGGGCAATTAACGATCCCCTTGATTTGGCAAACCGATGGACGCCCCATGAGCGGGGACATTGGCCGGGGCACTACCCATCTTTGCCTCCACTATGCTGACCAGGTTTTAAAATCTGATTTGCCGGGGTTTGTGCAGTTGGCCGGTGGCACCAATGGCCACACCATCACCAAGCTCAGGGGCCAAAATTCCCCTCAGGCCCAGGGTAGGGAAAAAAGACTCATTAACGGTGTTGCCTTTGGCGGTGGAGCCCGCGTCCTCATTGCCCCGGTATTACAGGAGGCGGAGGCTAGGCAAAAGGATCCCCTTGCCCCCATTCACTTGGAAGATTATCCTGATTTACTCCAGCGGGCGATCGCCTTGGCCCGGTCTTTGGTGCAACCCTGGAAAACAAGGCCAACCATGGTGGACTAAAAATTTTCTTAACAGTATTGACAATTATTTTCATTAATCTGTATAGTGATTTCACAGTGTTCTCTTCTCAAGGATTCAGTAGGGGGTGGCTCGGCGATCGGGTGCTCCCTGTTTTTTTGGCGGCAAAACCTTAAACTGATTAGTTGGATTGCTCCGTTGGTGCATCCTCAACCTTTTGCCCTAACCTAACCCGACCAAGAAACTATGACTGTTTCCCCTTCCTACGACGCAATAGTAATTGGCTCCGGCATTGGGGGATTGGTCACCGCCACCCAGTTGGCATCGAAGGGTTTACAGGTGTTGGTATTGGAACGTTACCTCATCCCCGGCGGCAGTGCGGGCTACTTTGAGAGGGAGGGTTACCGCTTCGATGTGGGGGCCTCGATGATTTTTGGCTTTGGCGATCGGGGCACCACCAATTTGCTCACTAGGGCTTTAGCTGCCGTTGGGCAAGCCCTGGAAACCCTCCCCGACCCAGTGCAAATCCATTACCATCTGCCAGGGGAACTAGACCTCAAAGTTCATCGGGAGTACGAAGCTTTTTTACAGGAGTTAATTGCTAAATTTCCCCAGGAAGCCCAGGGTATCCGCAACTTTTACGATGAATGTTGGCAAGTATTTAACTGCCTCAACGCCATGGAATTACTTTCCCTGGAGGAACCCCGTTACCTAATGCGGGTATTTTTTCAGCATCCAGGGGCCTGCTTGGGTCTAGTGAAATATTTACCTAAAAATGTGGGAGACATTGCCCGTCGCCATATCCAAGACCCGGATTTGCTGAAATTTATTGATATGGAATGTTACTGCTGGTCGGTGGTACCGGCGGATTTAACTCCCATGATCAATGCTGGCATGGTCTTTTCCGATCGCCATTATGGAGGCATTAACTATCCCAAGGGGGGCGTGGGAAAAATTGCTGAAAGTTTAGTGACCGGACTGGAAAAATTCGGTGGCAAAATTCGCTACGGCGCTAGGGTAACCAAAATCATCCAAGAAAATAACCAGGCGATCGGGGTGGAACTGGCCAACGGCGAAAAAATTTATGGCCGCCGCATTGTCTCCAATGCTACCCGCTGGGACACGTTCGGGTCATTGATGGCAGAGCAGCCCCTACCTGGGAAAGAAAAAAGGTGGCGCAAAAATTACCAACAGTCTCCTAGTTTCCTAAGTTTGCACCTGGGAGTCGCAGCGGATTTATTACCCACCGCCACAGAATGTCACCACATTTTGTTGGAGAATTGGGACGATTTAGAAAAGGAACAAGGAACCATTTTTGTGTCCATTCCCACCCTCCTGGACCCCAGCTTGGCTCCGGAAGGTTATCACATCATCCACACCTTCACCCCCAGTTGGCTCGAACCTTGGCAAAATCTTTCCCCGCAGGAATATGCAGCAAAAAAAGAAGCTGATGCTGGTAAATTAATTGACCGCCTAGAGGCTATTTTTCCTGGGTTAGATAAAGCTTTGGATTACATGGAAATTGGTACCCCCCGCAGTCACCGCCGCTTTTTGGGCCGACAAAATGGCACTTACGGCCCCATTCCCCGCCGTCGCTTACCGGGTTTATTGCCCATGCCCTTTAACCGCACTGCCATACCGGGGTTATACTGCGTCGGAGACAGCACCTTTCCAGGGCAGGGTTTGAACGCTGTTGCCTTTTCTGGTTTTGCCTGTGCCCATCGCCTAGCAGTGGATTTGGGGGCCAAGTAGTCGAGCAGAAAAACTAATGACGGGGCTATGGAAGAACCCAGACATTGTCTGGCACAATGGGGCCAAGCATTGAGCCGCAACGATCGCCAACTGCATGGGTAACAAACCAAAATCTTCCTTTAACGTCAACCAGGATGACATCCCGGAAGTAATTCGGGACAATCCTGTGGGGCCGCCCCAGTCCCAAGCCTCGTCCTCCATACCGCTAAAACTAATCGCTGCTAGTTTTGGGATCATCATTTTGGCCTTACTGGCATTGTTGGCCCTGTGGCCCCGACCCCAGCCCGCACCAGAAGTGGTGACAGAACCCAGCCCCAGCCCCACCCCGAGCCCCATTGATAACCTTTTGGGGCATTTGCCCTACGAAGAAGCTCCCCTGGGAGAACTAAAAAATATCACCCCCGACGGCCGCTTAAAGTTACGCCAGGCTGCCGCTGACCAGTTTTTGCGTATGCAGCGGGATGCGAAGACCCAAGGAATTTCCCTGGTGCCCATTTCTGCCTTCCGCACTGTGACTGAGCAGGAACAACTTTTTTTTGCTATCAAACAACAGCGTAATCAGGAAGCCCGACAGCGGGCCGAAGTCAGTGCGCCCCCCGGTTACAGCGAACACCACACCGGCTATGCGGTGGACATTGGTGATGGCAGTGCCCAGGCTACCCATTTAAGTGAAACCTTTGCCCAAACGAAAGCCTTTGATTGGTTAGAAAATAATGCGGCCAAATACAGCTTTGAATTATCTTTTCCCCCGGATAATCCCCAGGGCATTGCCTACGAACCCTGGCATTGGCGTTACGTCGGCGATCGCCCAAGTTTAGAACTGTTCTACAAAGCAAGAAATTTGCCGCAGAAAGTCCAGAGTAATCCTTGACGCTAAACAAAATCAAACATTCGGCTCAGGATGGAGAACTCATGGTTCCAGGTTGCCCCAAGTAAATTATCGAGGGTCAACCCCTACCGACAGTTACGGTTAACTGTATTGCCATAGGTCGAGGTCGTACATCGAACCCGAGTACCATCATTGAAACGATAATTTTCGTAGGTAGTATTCCCAATCTGTTGGGTGTCATAATTCATGCGGTTACCACGGTTATCTCGTACAGTGCCATAACCGTTATTGCCGTATTCGTTGTAGTTGACGTTGCTACGATAACCATTACGACCCTGGTAGGTGCCATAGTTTTGGCGGTAGTTATCGTTGCCGTAGCTATAGCCGTTGTAATACTGAGCTTGGGCGGCAGTTCCAGCAACAAGAACCAGTACCGCAGTTAAAAGAATAGTTTTCATACAATTTCCTCAAAATTAGGATTGGTGATGACGGCGATCGCCTCCGGTGGGGGATTGAATGCACCTTCAAGTCAGTTATCGGTACTGGCCAGGAAAGTTATGCAAATAGAGCAAATTTATTTTTGTGGAGATTTTTCAGGAAGATTTGCATAAAGTTTGGCGGCGGGGGCGCTAGATAAGCAGTTACCCTTACAACCCCAATGAAAAGCCATGAGTGATCTCCAGCCCGTAACCACCGTTCTTGCCCAGCGGACTATTTACGAAACCCCAGGGGTGTTTAGCCCCAGCCAAGGTATTGTCAGCGCCCTCATCAACTTTCCCACCCTCAATGAAGATTTAGTAATTCAACGGATTATTCAGGAGCATCAAGCCAAAAAGGCACAGGAAAATTCCCTCTGGCGTATTGGTGGTGGGTTATTGGGTCTGTGCCTAGGACTAGGGGATGGTTTCCAAGTTGGAGATTTAATTGGAGCTGCTGTCGGTTCTGGTCTTGGCGGCGGTATCAGTAACGAACTGCAAAGGGCAGATGAAGCCACCCTGCGGGAACTCAATTTGGAATGGGTAAACAGTCCTGATTCCTATATCTATCACCGCAAACGTCACCGGGGGGAGGCTGTCCGTCGCCTGTTATTGATCATGCCCCATCCCCAAAACTCTGCTCCTAGCACTACTTTTGCTGTGCAGTTTCCCGATGGCTATGTGGCTTGTTTGGCGATCGCCGACATTGCCAATCAGTTGATGTTTACCATGGCAGGTTATGGCTTTGACCTTGATTGGGTTGGCCAAAAGCAGAATTTGGGCTTTATTCCTACGGATTTAGGCAATAGTTTACCGGTGGAGATTTGGAGTGGTCAAAATCAACATTTGGTAGCCATTCCCTACAATACCCCCCACCAATTTATCTACTAAGGAGCAACCATGGACAACCTTTACAAACAGCAACGGTTAAACACCATTGAAGACGACCGTTGGCAACAGTTCCAAGCGGATGCCCGTAAGCGTCGTTTAGTGGCGATCGGAGTCACTACAGGAGGGGTAGCCCTCGGTTACCTTCTACAAACGGTGTGGATTTTTCTGGCAGTGGAAACTGCTCTTTGGTTAGCCCTTAAATATGGGAGGCACCTAAAAAAATGAGCTTTAATTATGGTGATTTACCCCAAGAACAACAACAATATTTGGCTTCCCGCTTTGACAACTATGGGCTGGATCCAGAATTAGCCTATAACCATCTGATTCCCATCGATGTGAAACTCCAAGGGGCGGATTTTGTCGAAGAGTTTATGCGGAACAAGCATATTTCCCATATTTACCCCCAGAGCAGTTATCCCCATCTGGCCGACAATCTCGATAACGTTTTTCTCGAAGATCCGTCGGCTAACTTGTCCCGGGGGGCAGACATTGCCAGTCCCGATGAAATCTTCAATGCCCAGCTAGACAATGCCAGTGATGCCTGGGACATGGATTTTAATGACAATGGCATTTTGGATCAATGGGAGGCTTTTTACTAGACCTAGCAAGATTTTGCCTGAAGTTAGTTCGCGTTATTCGCCCAGTGCTTCCGCCACGGCCCTCTGAAACACCGCCTCATCAGGGGTAATACCTGTCCACTGCTCGAAGATCTGGATCGCTAGTTGCACAAGCATCTCCACCCCATCCACGATCAGGCAGCCCCGTTCATGGGCCGTCGCCAAGAAGGGCGTGATCCGTGGATTGGTGATTACATCCACTACCACAGTTCCTGGAGCGAGGCTGTTCCAGTTCAAGGGCACCGGCTCAAGTTCAGGGGCGGAACCGAGATGGGTGGCATTCATCAGCAAGGTCGTGTCTTCAGGCAGCACCACCTCTCCTTGCCAGGGCTGCCAGACCGCTGGAACACCGGACACGCGAGTCACCATCTCAGCCACTTCCTCACCTTGCTCCTGCCGCCGGGTGATCAGGGTGAGCTGCTCGGCACCGGCCCAGGCCAGTTCCGCCGCCATCGCCCTCCCGGCGCCACCAGCGCCAAGCATCACCACACGCTGGCCTCTGAGGGGGGCTACCTTCTTAATCGCCTTCACCACCCCCTTGCCATCGTTGTTGTGCCCAATCAAGCGACCCTGCTCTACCGTGACGTAGTTGGCCGCACCGATCGCCTTCACGTCATCGTCGATCGCATCCAGCATAGGGATGACCGCCACCTTGTAGGGTACGGTGATGCCGACGCCCCGGTAGCCGAGGGGCACCAGAGCCCTGACCGCATGGGCGAGATCTGCTTCGGAAGCGATATCGCTCTTCCAGAACTGCCAGGGCAGGTCGTAATGGGCATAGACTGCATCGAACATGCGGTCGATCGGGTTTTCGGCCACGGGATGACCGAGCATGCCAGTCATCTGTTTTTGAGGCGGGATCATCATGGCCTGCGCTGACGTCTCAGGTTGATCATGCCCGAGCTGGATGCCAAGCGAAATCCGTTCCTGTTTTTTATTCATTTATTGAGGTACCGGCTTTTTCTTTTTAGCGATATTACAAAATGGTATCAACTGTGTTGTCAGTAGATGGATCGTTAAAGAATGACTCTTGGCTGGCCGGGGACAAAAAAGTTTAGTTTGATAGGCTGTAGCCTTTACCCTATTAGGGATTGGGATATTAACATCCTTCTAATTCAGGAGCTAAAAACTCAGCTAGAAAGAATATTTTCACGATTTTGCATAACTTCCACGGGAGAGGCCGATAAGTAAATAACAGTTGAATTTTCGGTAAGCCCCATGACATCCCTCACTTTTGACGACATTACCATTGCTAGAACCAGCAACACCGCTGGCAGGACTACCGGAGACCCCTACCGTTGTCGCTACGACATTTTCACTGATACTGGCGAAACGTATATTGCTTTTAACGGCAAGGGGGCAACATTACTGAACTTAGCACCAGGTACCAAACTCCGGATTGGCTGGAAGCCTTTGACTAACCGCTATGGTTCTCTCCAAAAATCTATCCTTTGGTTTGAAATTATTTCTACTCCCCAAGTTACGTCACCAACACAATCCTTCAATTCCTTGTCTGTTGCCAATATTGATGCGGAATATGCCCACATTTTAGCCATGATGGCAGGTTAATACCATGATTTACTCCACTAGCCCTTCTGCTAACTATCGAACATCCTCTTCGTATGAACAAATGATTAATAATTACACCCCCAATGCCACTGTTGATGATGCTTTAGGCAGTAATTATCAAGAACTAGCAGACACAATTAAATTCACTCTGGAGGATATGGCTAAAAATCAAAATATCTCCCTCGATAAAAACGAGTTAAAAACTGCTATTGAACGCATTACAGCCTTTCTGCGTTACCTATTAAAATTCCGCCATCAGTTGTGTAGTTCCCCCATTTTCCGTAAACGTTTGATGGACAATTATCTGATGCCAATGTTTAAACGCCATGGCATGAATATGGTCGGAATAAGCTTAATGGTCGGTTTAGCAGTAACCTTTGTGCCGGAATTATCCAGCGTACTTTTAGCCCGGGGTTTGGTAGCCATCACTAAGTTAGCTTTGCCCTACGTCCAAAAATTTGTGGTTTATTTAGCGGCTCGCCATCAACGCCTAGCAAAATTATTCCATTGGTTGGTGGGAGGCATCCAGCAATGTCTGCAACGCATCCAGAAAATTCTAATGCAATTATGGAAGTTTGTGGAAACGATGGCCAGTCAAGGTTGGCAGGGAACGGTCAACGTGGTGGGTAAAACAATAACCGCAGTGAAGGATTGTTTACTCAGTTTCTTCAACTGGAGTTGGACTGGGGTAAAAAGCTTGTTCAGTAATGAAAGCTCACTGGCTTTTGCTTAAGTCAATGCTAATTAAAAAAGCTAATTAGTTAGGACAATCTGCATAAAGTTTGGCGATCGCCTCGATAGATAAATAGTTACGTTTACAACCTAGTTTCAAGGATGTTACCTTCTATGCTTACATTAAACAGACCGAACCCCAGGGGCAAAGCCGCCGCTGTTCCCCTGGCCATTGATGATGATGAGTTTAGTGACAAGTTCTACTGTGACTTTGAACTCAACCTTTCTAAATTAACCGACGATGAATTGACCCTCCATGATTGCTTAGCGCAGTATAGTGCCTCTGCTATTAACGCCAACCTTCATTTGATGGAACAGATTGGCAACTTTGATCAATACACCATCAGGAAAATGGAACGAATGCGTCACGCTAAATCTATCTACGCAGCATATCGTTGCAAGATCAATGTGGAGCGGGCATTACGGAAACGAGATCGTCCATCTTCCAAACCCATTGAGCATTATTTCATGGTCGCCGCCAAAAAGATGCTGCCGGAATATCTCTACCTTGAGGTGATGGATTCCGCTAAGGCTCATTCTCCTTACTACCAAGCGGGGATGTAGCTATTCCATTGCTTTCAATTTGAATCAACTATCTATTCCGTTAATGGGGTGGATAGTTGAAGGCTAAATTGTTCCAGCGTCACATTGAATTAACCATAGCCAGATATGGGTATCAAGGACAATTATCTCAGACATTCCCAATCTTCCTCATCCACAATGGGACTAATAATATCACCCAAAATTTCAACTTTTCCAGCTTGGGGGACAGGGTAGTTAGTTTTTCGTTTCCCTGTTGTTGCTACTAGCGATAGAAACCGGTTATAAAAGTTCTGGTGGAGGTATCATCTATGCTCCACTCCAGACGGAAACCAATACACTTTTTGATAACTATCGCTACAATCAGACTGACAAAAATTGTCTCAAGAAAATACACTCGTTCTTCATATTTTCCGATGTTGTTTGACTGACAAACGCAATAACGGCCCGTACTTGATCGCCAATGGCTGTATCCTGCGAAATCAAGGCAATGCCAGCATGATTGCGTCCTGTCTCCAAATACTGGGAATGTAGTCGGCAAAAATCACTGATATTGTGGCTATAGATTACCCGCTCTTGGGAAGTAGCCCAATCCAATTGCTGATTATCTGGAAAACCTTCTGTTCCTGCTTCCTGAACACTAATAACGTCAATTTCTTTTGACCGTAAAGCCTTTAGTAGGCTGTTGGACATGGCATCTTCGTCTAAGTACAAGCGGATTTTACTCATGGGTTGCTTTTTCGAGGGTCAAACTAATATCCCTTGCCCTTTCAAAAATCACCGAGCCTGACTATATTGACGTTCGAGTGTTACCGCTTCCAGAGCTTGTTGCTCGATATCATGATCGATTTCAGCTTGGTTCACATAGTAATAGGTCAAGGCCGCATGAACTTCGGCAAGGGAAATATGTCCAACCTCATCGGCAATCTCTTCCGGTGTTAGGCCCCGTTCCTTAGACCAAAACACAATTCTTCTGACCGTAACTCCCTTGCCTGCAATATGGGGAACGCCACCATGTAATCCCGGTGTACGAGTGATTAAGGTACCAATATCAACCGATAGGGTGGCCATGGCTTCAATCCTAAAAACGCTTTTCCCCATCATAATGCCTCCCTCAGCTCTTAATGGTTTGGCTCTAATCTGCCTCCCCAATGAGGGTGAAACCACTCCAATAGTAGGGATCTGGGTATTCTGTTTTGGTTTCCAACATGGCATTCCTTAAGGCTGTGGCTTTATCGACCCCTTGTTGTTGCCATTGGCGATAGAACTCGGTCATCAGGGTTTTGGTGGAAGCATCGTCCACACTCCAGAGCGATACCAATACGCTCGGTACGCCGCCAGCAATGAGGGAACGGGACAGACCAATGACCCCATCCCCAGTAATCTCTCCTTGCCCGGTGTCGCAGGCACTGAGCACCACTAGGCGGGCGTTGAGGGGATTATCCTCAAATTGGTTAAAGATATCTTCGGCGGTAATTCTGCCGGGGGTTTGGAACAGTCCATCATCGGGGGCTCCTGGTTCGGCAGTGAGGTAAATGGCACTGCTCAGACCCCGTTGGTCATTGAAACTAGCATGGGTGGCAAAGTGGATGATATCTGCCTGGGGCATTTGGGCCAGCACTTCCGCTTCAGTGGCTTTTTTGCCCAAAAGGGGTTGCACTCCCAACAGGCTAGCGATTTGTTCGGCTTCTGCCCCCGCATTCTCCAGGGATTTGAGGTTATCGGGGTAGGGATAGGGATTGCCCACCACTAGGGCTTTACTCTTACTTTGTCCCCGTTTAGCCAATCGTTGATTTTGGGCGGCAGTTTGGGCCAACACTTGGATGGAGGGAGACGTAAGAATGGTATGTTTTTCAATCAAGTATTGACCTTGGGCATCCTGGAGAGCCGCAAAGGGAACGCCAAATAAAGCTCCCTGGGGCATAAAGATTACTTTCTCTGCTGAGTCTTGGGGTAACAGGTCGGCGATCGGCTCTATGAGAATTTGATGTAATTGCTGGAGGGAGGTATCAGTTTTACTAGCAATGCGGCTAATGCTGACATTTTCGAGGGGTTCTTCCCGCCTGGTTTGGTCGAGGTTAACGGTCTGTTTATCCCGGTCTATAGAAACAATCTGCCAGGGTTCATCGCTGGGAAATTCCCCTTGCAATTTGACGTAATCCCCAACGGCGAGGTTTTCCAGGCTGTTGATGGCACCACTATTGTTACCCCGATTTTGCTGGGGACGATCTGGGGGAGCTTGGGCAATGGTTTGGCGAGCAGTTTCAACGAGTTTGGAAAGGTTTATATCTTTGTTGCTCAGGTTAACAGAACGAAATTCCAGCTTGCCATCGGAGGAAATAACATAAATGTAAAGTTCATTTTCCTTCTCTCCGCTAGTACCTGGTAGATTTTCAATCAACGAGTAAGTGACTAAAGAGCTATTACTATTTTTGGCTACAGCTTGCAATTCACTGAGGGTGGGCTGACGCAAAGAAGAAGCATTTTCAATATTAGAGAAACGTTGATTGAGCAGTTCAACTAATATTCTGGCCCGTCCTCTTTCAGCGACAGCTATAGCTTCTGTTGGTTGATTTTGGGCAACTAACGCTTTTTGCAGAAGTTGATAATTATTGTTGTATGTATCAAAATAGGAGACTTGAAGCTCATCATTTAATTCTTTAATATCTACTGATTCCAGCAGATCAAGAGACTGATTTATGTATTTAGTTACACTTTCATATTGCTTATTTTCAAATTCTAAATATCCCAAATTGCTAAGGGTTATAGCCTCTCCGGATAAATCTTTTACTTGTCTATTAATAATCAGTGCTTGGTTAAGATAATCAAGAGCTTTCTGCTTATTTCCTAAATCAGAATATAAAGTACCAATATTACTAAGAGTTGTAGCTTCACCAGGCAAATCTCCTACCTGTTTACGAATAACTAGTGCTTGTTTGTAGTAACCAAGAGCTTTCTGTTTGTCTCCTAAATCAGAATATATTAATCCAATATTATTAAGAAATGTACCTTCTTCAACTAAATCTTCTACCTGTCTATTAATAACCAGTGCTTGGTTAAGATAATCAAGAGCTTTTTGATTATCTCCTAAATCAGAGTATAAACTACCAATATTATTGAGAGTTGTAGCTTCACCAGGTAAATCTTCAATTTTTTTACGAATAACAAGTGCCTGATTATAGTAATCAAGAGCTTTTTGTTTATCTCCTAAATCAGAGTATAAACTGCCAATATTATTGATGATTATAGCTTCACCAACTAAACTTCCAACTTGTTTAGCAATAACAAGTGCTTGGTTGTAGTAATCAAGAGCTTTTTGTTTATCTCCCAAATCGGAATATGTTTGACCAATATTGTTGAGAGTGGCACCTTGCCCTGATAAATCTTCTACTTGTTTATCAATAACAAGTACTTGGTTCAGGTAATCAAGAGCTTTCTGTTTATCTCCTAAACGAGAATATACACGGCCAATATTAGTTAGGGTTGTACCTTCTAAAGCTAAATCTTCTATCTGGCTACTAATTGCAAGTGCCTGGTTGTAATAATCAAGAGCTTTCTGTTTATCTCCTAAACGAGAATATACACGGCCAATATTAGTTAGGATTGTACCTTCCAAAGCTAAATCTTCTATTTGACTACTAATTGCAAGTGCCTGATTGTAATAATCAAGAGCTTTGTATTTGTTCCCTAAATCAAAATATATCACGCCAATATTATTGAGACTTTGAGCTTCACCAGATATATCTCTTGCTTGTTTGCGAATAGTAAGAGCTTGGTTGTAGTAATCAAGAGCTTTCTGTTTATCCCCTAAATCAAAATATATTACGCCAATATAATTGAGAGATGTCGCAATATTTAGTACATCATCTAATTGACGATATAAAATGAGAGAGTTTTCAAAATTTTCTATTGCTTTTAAAAAAAATTCTGCAGAACCTTCCTCTTTAAAATACATTGCCTGATTGAATAAAAGATCAGCTTTTAGTCTAATCAATTCAGAAGGATTAGGTGTCTTAACAATAAGTCTATACCGTCCAGCTTCTTCAGGATTATAATTTGCTAGCCCAATTTGATACTTACCAGGCTTCAATTCATCTAGCAAAATTTGAGCATTAGTATCCTTAAAATTGTTATTTTTTGCAACCTGGTTACCAGCATCAGGATCAAATAACATAAAAAAACCATCATAATCACTACTTTCTACCAAAATAAATAAAGGAGAATTGGTAGTTACTTCTATTTCATAAGAATCAAAAAAGCTACCATTATTCAACTCTATATCTCCCTCCTCTAACTCTCCCTGCACATCTAACAAAATCTGGGAATCCGACTGAGCCAAAACTAACCCTGGTAGCAATATTCCTCCCAAGAGGAATAACCCCAAACAATGCTGAAAAAATAGAGTTTTCATTGACCAGAGCTGGATAAATCAGTAATAGGGCTAAGGGAGCTTAAGCCTTCATGGGCCAACAACTGGGCCCATAAATCCGTCAGAGTAGAAGTGTTATCTTCCTCTAAGGTCAACAAACTATGAATAGCGTCGTACCACCAGCCCTGCTGAAAATATAACTCAACTTTTTCCATTGGAGTCATTGTTGTTAACTGAGCTAACAGCACTGGGGAAAGAGCTTCAGGATCGAGACTAAGATTTCCCTCCACATAATCGATCGCCGTATTATGGGGGCCACCACAATCCACCGTAAAATTCCAGCGATAGACCAAACCCCGCTCCAACTCCAGATCCTCCGGCAAGGGAATGGATAACAAACCCGTCTGGGCCGGCACCTGCCACTGCCGATCCAGCAACACAGCTTCAGCCCCATTCTGCCAAGTCTTGAGAGTAAAACTAACCGGATAGTTAGTGCCCTGGTCATAGGGAAAATAAACATAAATCACCGGGGATTCCACCCCCACCCTGCCTTCATAACTCTTGGGGATCAAAGCAGTTAAAGGCAAGTCCCCAGAAGCACCACAACCATTGCGGGAACCGCCTAATACCGTGCGGGGCGGATTACCAGTGCGTCGCCCCGATTGCCCCACATCCGTCGGTGGTTGCCAACGTACCGGCTTAGGCTTAACCCTGGTGTCCTTCTCTCCTGCTAGTAGTGCATTCTGGGGCAGTAACAACGCTCCCAACAAACCCAGAAAGAGGAAAAAACGGATCACACTGATATTTATGAGTTTCTGCGCCATCTTTCCACTCCTGTTGGCATAGGGCAAAAAGTCTTAGTAATAAGCCTAACCTAATATAGTGAGTGTGATACCATCAACGTACATAATCCGGTACGGTGACAGACAATGGATAACTTTAGTGCCACCCAAGCTCGTAGTCAGCTTTTTCGATTGATGGATGAAGTTGCCGAAAATCATCAACCTGTTTTGATTACTGGCAAACGGAATAATGCTGTCCTTCTGAGCCAAGAAGACTGGGAATCCATCCAAGAAACCCTTTATTTGCTCTCTATTCCCGCCATGGGAGAATCCATTAGAACCGGTATGGCTACCCCCATCAGTGAATGTGCAATGGAGTTAAAATAATTTAGGCTCTTAATCAGAACATTCAAACGCATATCAGTTAGAAGTCTCCCCCCAAACATGGCAAAAACTTAAATCTTTTGCAAATCATTTGAATCTTTCCGTGACACAATTACCGGAAAAAATCATCCAAGGTGAATTAGCCATTATCAACGCTGAAGAACTTGAGGATCTGATTGATGTTTGAGACACCATTAACGCTGAGAATGATCCAGAAAATCAACAACCAATTGAATGGGAAGTTATTAAGCAAGGATTGAATTTATAGAAGATGGCAAAATATCAAATACCATGATTGAAAATAATCCCATCAGAATTCCCCAACAATTGCCATTCCTAGAATTTTTATGTTGGCAAATGAAAACCCCCAAAGCATTAAGCTTAGAAGAAATGTTGAGCCGTTATGAGAGAGGCTGGAAATATCGCTCCCTGTTTGAGCCATCGCCAGAAGAGCTAGTTTTTTTAGAAACCATCGCCAGAAAATATCACTCTTGGTTAATCACTGAACTATAATGTTTAATCGTCCCCATCATAATGAAATTTTCAACGTTTTAAATCAGCTAGATCATCAAATTTTTCAAGAGACTTATACTTGCTTTGGTGGCGGGACGCTAATCGCATTGCTTAATCAAGAATTTCGAGAAAGTAATGATATTGATTTCATTTGCTCTATACAATCTAGAGGCTATAAACAACTGAGAAAACTAATTTTTAACAAAGGTTACGATGCTTTATTTTTAGAATCAAAAAGCTTGATAGTTGGTCGGAGTAACATGGATCAATACGGTATTCGCTTGCTAGTAGAAAGTAATAATATTCCCATCAAACTTGAGATTATTGCCGAAGCCAGATTTGTCATCGAACAACCCAGAAAACTACCTTGGTTATCACTACCCTGTCTGAACGAAGAAGACCTTTGGATATCGAAGCTTTTGGCCAATGCTGACCGCTTTATGGATAAAAGTATTTTATCAAGGGATCTGATTGACTTAGCTGTTCTCCGTTTATCTTCCCCGATTTCGCCAGTCAGTAGGGAAAAAGCAGAATCTGCCTATGAAGTTATGCGACCGTTACAATCTGCCATTGATAAGTTTCAGAACCAACCAGAATATCGTCAAAAATGCTGGGAGAATTTAATAATTAATAATGATTTTATTCCAAGAATTGTAGACGGAATAGATCTACTAGCTATCGACTGTAACTTATCTCAAACGACAAGACAATTTAATGAGTGTCACCAATATTTTTAAGAGCATATCCTGTGGTAATGCCGTCAACTTACATAATCCGGTATGGTGACAGACAATGGATAACTTTAATGCTGCCTAAGCTAGTACTCTGATTGTAATCAACATAAAACAAGAGTTTCAGCGTTTTTAAATAATGGACAAGTGGATCTAATTTTGTATCGGTCAGTGAAAAATTTCTCACTAAAGCATTATCTATTGAGATAAATCGAAAAATGTAAGTACTCACTCATAGAAAGTTAAAATTCGTGACAATCTAAAAAATTATAATCCGCTATAAGGATAGAAGTCTATAATTAATTTATACTTTAGTCGAGGATCGTGTTCAAATGACTGATATTCCAGTTCAACTACTTCAGCATCTTGGCAAGCATGGCGAGCGAATGAAGTATTTTCTAAGTGCTGACTTGAGTGAATTACAAGAGCTTCAACGTCAACAAATGGCTCAAGAAGTACGAAAAATCAGTGCTTGGACTGCATCAGCTATTGCTCCTATGCCAATACCATTTGCAGATATTTGGACAATTACACCTGTACAGATGCTTATGGTTCGTGCCATTGGAAATATTTATGGGTACAAAATTAATCCACAAACAGTTAAAGAAATACTTGCTGTTGTTGGAGGCGGAATGATTGGTCAGCAAGTTTGTCTAGCATTATTTAAGATTGGTATGCCAGGGGCTGGAGGTTTTGGAGGTGCTGCCTTTGTATTTTTCTGGACTCATGGTATGGGTAATGCAGCAGAACTTTATTTTCGCAGTGGTGGGACTGCAACTGCAAAAGAGCTTGCCGCCGCTCGTAGCGAAGGAATGAAACAAGCAAAAAATGAATCATAACTTACGTTTCATTTAACATACACAAGCATAAATTTTTACATTTTTCATCGATAATTCTTTCAAACTTTTCATTAATATCTTCTATTTCATAAGCCGGTAAAAGCTCTTTATTTACGGACTTATGATAGCGTACTATAAGGGCTTTCTGTAGAGATTTTTGCGATCCTTCTTTATCTCCTGACAAAAATCTTGAAAGTGAATTTAGACCATGAACTAGACTAACTGGTTTTTTCCCTAGGGAAAGTAAGACATTATTGCTAATTAACTCCCAAGTATAATCCTTATCTTTAATATTTTTTATCTCATTAGCTTTTTCCATTAATATGTAATCGCATTGATTTTTAAATAACTTTAAATATAATTCAGGCGTTAGTTCATTTCTAGTTGTTCTAGTATCATATAAAAAGGCTCTTAATGCGTGCCTTGCGCTTGTTATTGTATCTCTTCTTAATGAACATATAAATGCTAATCCATAATGAGATAGCGAAATCAAAAAAATGTTTTTATAGTCGCCAGTAACTAGATTAATATCCAGCCCTGTAGTTTTTAAAAGTTTTTCTTCTGCAAATATTAATCTTATATTACGAGTTTTTTCATTATCAGTAGTTAAAGCATCCTGTATTGCACTAAATGCCGAATAAACATCGGCAAGTACTAGCTGATCTATTTTTTCACATATCAGAGTTAGTTTGCTATTGATAAAGTTTTTATTCAAAAACTTACAGCACTGTAAAATATAGTTTGCAGTTGATATATCCATAGAAAAACTCTGCTATTAGAACTTTTGATAAAAAACATGCATCACATTTTACCAATAGTTATATCTGCACAGGCTAACAACAAAGTACATAGTTTGTTACATTTCAGTGAATTTTTATGTAGCAATACAAAGAGATATTATTCACATCGAAGAAGTGCGAGGGCTTATGGAATGGTAAGCAAAGGTTCGTACAGCATATTTCACCACATTTCATCGCTTAATCCGTCCATGGTTGTTGCTTCCCAAATGGGATCGTTCTCCAGGGAAGCTTCCCGATAAGCTCTTTCTAACTCCCTAACTTTTAGCAGCTCCAGAGCCTCCTCGATTACCTGGGAACGGGATTTACAGCCAGCATAATTTTGATAGTGGTCAACAAAAGTCATCATTTCCGAGGGGAGGGAAATAGAAACCTTTTTACATTGCATAACTTACCGCAGTAAAATTATTGGCAGGACTATTTTAGCCTAAAAAGCAAGGATTATTGGTCATACTATTTTGACTTACTTACGGAAACTCCCCCCAACATTAACAGCAAAAACAATAATGGGGATGCCAGGGGTAGCCATAATCCACTAGCCCAAAGAACAAGCCAACCAGAGCTGCTTACTGCCACTAATGAGCCTATAATCACCAACTGTTGTTGACGACGGCCTCCATCCATAACGATCACTCCCAGAATGCCGCCGGTGGCAAGACCTACCCAAAACAAAATCCAGAGTAATTCTGCTCCCTGTGAAGTAGTGGTCAACAGAAGTTTTTCATCTAAAACAGCATCTAAGATCTGCTTGACCATTTGCCCATGAATCACGACCCCAGGAATATCTGACTCTAGGGCAGTGCTGTGTTTGTCCTTGTGACCATAACCCAACAGAACCACCTTATCTTTGAGGTCTAACCGTTGTTCAGTATCAGCAAAAAGAGTAGAAAGACTAATTTCCCGAATTGCTCCCCTCGGTAAACTAAGGAAGAGAATTTGATAGCCTGCCACTTCATTGGCACGGTAAACCCCGGATTTAGCCGCAAGGGGCGTAAAAGTAACGTGATTGAGGGTTAAAACCGGACTTTCGGCGGGGAATATATCTTCTTCCCCCAGGTAATTCAACGCTAGAGAAAGACCCAGGGATTGGTTGGTGGAACAGGATTCAGTCTGGGAAAACTCTCCGAACAATAATTGGCGGCGAATGACCTGATCCCGGTCAATGGGCATATTAATAAAGGCTAGACTATCCGCATCAATGGCCGGTGGTGGCAATAACTGCTCTCCCTGTTGATCGGCAAAACCACAGGTTACAAGCAGGCGATCGCCATTTTGGAAAACCTCCTGGAGACGAGCATTACCCTCAGAGATAGGCAAATCCCGAACAATATCCAGACCAAGCCAACGGGGTTGGTAACTATTAATTTTCTCCAACGCTGCCACCAAAGCCCCATCGGAGATAACATCACTACCCGCCGCTGATTGCAAGCCATTTTGCCGCAAAATATCCAGGTCATTTTGGTCAACAGTAACCACTAAAATGCGCTCATCAACGGCAGTGGAAACTGGTTGGGAACGGAGCATGAGGTCAAACAATTTCAGATCTAGCCCCTGGGTTAGCTCAAACCACCGTAGTAACAAAACCAGAATCGTTGTCCCCACTGCCCATAAACCAGTGCGACGGATGGATTGGGGTTGCTGACGTAATTCTTCCCAAAGAGGCGGGGCCACAGTGGGATTGTGGTGAATAACCGGTAACCAACCCACCCCTGGGTAACGGCGATCGTATTCCTCCAAATCCGTTAGGCTACTGCGTACCGCCCGAAAAATAGATTGTTTTCCCTGGACGTAATGGCGTAAAAAACTATCCAAGAAGCCATGGGCCACTATGTCCGCCACTTCTTCCTGCATAGATATCACCGTACTTAATCCCGTATCTAGCAAGGCCTCCGCTAGTTGGGCACTGGCACAGGAGTTAAACACCGCCACCCTCAACCCATTGGCGATCGCCCGTTGGAAAGCAAGACGTAAATTGGCGATCGTGACCCCTTCCACGGTGCCTGGTTGTCCCAGTAACATGGCCGCTAAGTCCTGGTCAAAGGAAGCCTGACTGTGGCCAGAGTAAACAAAGAGGTCAAAACCAGCCCCATCTTTAAGGGCCCTACTCAAACTTTGATAATCCGGTTGATGTAGGGTGACAACTTCTACCTTCTTTCCCTGATGGCTTAAACCAGCTAATACAGCTTGATCGGGGGCTAGATCAATGCCTTCGTTATTACCCAAAACATGGAGGATACGGATAGCGGGGAAAAAGTACCGTTGTAGGCGGACAATGGGAGAAATAACTTCTGGGTTGGAAACCTGTGTAGGTGGTAAAGCATATTGACAGGTATTCACAGCAAAGTGAATGGGACTTAGGGATTCCTTTTGCAGTAGGGGCCATTCCCCCCAGGGTAATTTGGCTAAAGTGGCAGCGATGGGGCGAGCAGATTGATAAAGGGATTGTCCAAGCTGAATCACCAACTGGGTTTCCACAGTTGACCTTTGACTCCAACGAATGATCTCCTTTTCTATAGCTTGCCAACCGGGTTCTGGACTGGTTAACCATTGCACCATTGCCTGTTGTAAGGCCCGTTTTTGTTCCGTTTGCGGTTGGTCGTAATGGCTGGCGATCGCCTGCTTACTGGTAACCCTAATGCCCCGTCGTCGTTGGGGTTGCCCCGTGCGGGCGGTGATAATTTCACTAACCCACTGTTGATGGAGTTGGTAGAGGTCTAGGTTGGGAGCAAGGGACGGTAAACGACCATAGAAATCCCTCCGTTGGCTTCTGTTTTGCCCCTGGGTAATAGTTTCCACATCCAGGGCCACAGTAAATCCAGTGGCAAAGTCCCCCTCAATGATTTTCAGCACCAACAGTTGTAGATCCATGGCATACCTAGATCTGAATATCTTCGGTGATGCTTTCCCCACCCACCGTTACTCGAATGCGGAAGTTGGTGCCGGGGTCGATGGTCAGACCAATTTTCAACAGATTTTTACCGGGGGTCTGGTCTCCGGTTACGGCAATCTCGTCAATGAATTCATTTTCCGCCGATAAAAGGGTTAAACGGGTACCAGGGGGGAGGGTCTGCTGTTGGTTGGGGGTTTTTAACTCAATGGAGCCGTTAATGGTTTGGTCTGGGCCAGGCATCAGGGCAATGAGTAAATTAAGGGCAATGTCCGCCAGGTTCAACTCTGCCCCAATGGTTTTCTGTAACCGATGGGCCGCCTGGGGATGCCGGGGTTCAATGCGGGCTAAGGTACCAGCCGCTAACCAACGGGTATCTTCATCTCCCGTCTGGTTAATGATTTGCGACAATTCCCGCACCACCGATGCAGTGTCTTCCGGTTTCACTAGTTCCCCTAGGGTAATGATTAACCGTTGCCGAGCCGCTTCACTGTTAGCACTATGGAGCTTATCAATGATTCTCTCGACGGTATTGGCACTGCGGACAGGGGAAAAACTTGGTTCCAACAGGTAAAATTCTGCCATTTGCCAAGCCTGCTCCTGGGCGGTGGTGAGCCATTGTTGGATAACGGTAGCGGCGGTTCTGAGTCCGTTTTCTATGGTGGTAGTCACCGGAGACTGGGCCCTTTGCAATTCGGCTTGGGCAACAAGACTAAAGACAAAATCCGGTGGTTGTAGCATTTCCCTCCGTAGGGGGGCGGCACTAACCTGTTCGACGCAACCCAACAATTTGCCGCTGGTTAAATCGGGGTTCATTTCCACCACCACATAACCCAGGCGGTCTGACCAACTTTCGAGGCTGAATTGTACTGCTTGTTGTTGAGGAGCAATGCCACGGCATTCTAATCGTCCTAACCCCGGCAAATATAGATCCGCCACCTCTTCCCCTAGATGTAATAACGGTTGAGAACTGTAACTACTCGACCAATCGTAGGGGATGCCATAAATATCTAACCAATGGGCCACTGCTTTGATGGCTAGAAGGTTGGAAATAAGGCGACGTAGTCTTTCCCCTTGGCAACCGGACTGCACGGCTAACCGTTGCACCCACTGTCGGTCTTGGGTGGTGAGGGGAATGGATGGGGATTGTACTAAGTTGTTCATGATTTTAACAATTCATTCTCGGCGTATTATTTGGCGATCTCCGCTGGAGCAAGGGAGCCTTCGACCTAATTAGTTATCGGTGTTCCCGCTGGATTTTATGCACAAATACCAAAACTTGATGAATGACCCTAAATTCATAGAATATTTCCAGTGCCCCCGCTTCTACCCCCAACCTACTTGCCACCTGGGTTAGCCCCTGTCGTGGTTGTTGAAGCACTGCTAGGGTTTCCCGTAAGAAAATCTGGGCAGTAATCTCCGGTTTTTCCCTGAGCTTAATTTCCTGTAAACAAGGTTCCGACTCCAGCCATTGTTGCAGTTGCTCAACAAAGTTAATGCCCCTGAGGTTTGGACTCCCTGCCAATGTCCGCAAATGTTCACAGGGGTTAACGGGGGAATCCGGGGTGATGAAGTCGTAGTTGCTCTGGATAAAGTCAATGAGTTTAGGACGGCATTTGCGCTCGTAAAAACTGCTGAGGGTAGGCACTGACACGTTATGCTCTTTGGCCAGATCCCCCCAGGACACTTCCCGCAGAAAACGTTGCTCCAAAAGGAGTTTAACCGTTAACTGGGGCTGATTTTTGATGCTCTCCTTTGCCAACTCTGGACTTTCCTCCAGCCACTGCACTATGCCTTCGCTCATGATTTTGGCCTGGTCACCATAGGAAGGGGAAGCCATCATGGCCAGCAATCCCTCCCCTTCTTCCTCCGTTGAGGCTTGAATTTGACGCTGCTGTTGTTGCTGGATTTTAATTTTCTGGCTTGTGAATTCATTTTTGAGCCGGAAGTTCAACCATGTGGCTACCTGGGCTTTACCGGGGTCATACTCTTGATAATGGCGGTAAAAGTACTCCAGGGTCTTCAACCAAGCTTCGGCGTAGGCATCCACATATCTTTCCTCGTAGTTACGCCATAACTGCCCGGACTGCTCCAAAATGGCGATCGCCTGGGACAGTATTTCCCTTTCACACAAACTCAGTTGAATCGGATTTAACCCATCCTGGCTCAGGGCCTGGGCCTGCTCCACCAAGATCTGCACTTGGCAATTACAGACTTCCTTTCTCCCTTCTATTCCTTCAGTTGCCTGGGATAGCAATTGAGACAAGTTCCGTAGCAGATTGTTTCTGTTCGGCGCTTTTGGTTCTAGCTGTCCTAATTTCTGCCGGATCCCACTGATTTGCCTGTAGGTTTCCTCTCTTTCCATCTGTCAGATTTACCCCAACCGCAACAACTCTCCATTCTGGACTTTAACGGAAAACTTACCCTCTGAAACCTCAGACACAAAGGGCGATCGGGAAAAATATCAATCTACAAATAAAAGCTCTCATAAAATTTTCGCTCCCCCAGAGGATTGGTCAACTTTGCCAAGGCTTAGGACAAATAGATTTCCTTAGGTGGGCTTTAGGCGCAATTTTAGGCATTTCACCACACAGATAAAATCACCGGCAGGGCGCAGTTCAACAAAGATGTTTTAATCCCTGCTCCAATCTAGCAATGGCCGTGCTGGCTGTGGCCCGCCGTAGAGCACCATAGGCAATGCGGAGATAGCAACCGGACTCCATGCCAAAGGTGGAACCGGGCAGTACCGCCACTTTAAATTCATCAACTAACCTTCGGACTAGCTCTAAATCCGTCAAGGGGCTATCAACCTCCAGCAAACAGTAAAAAGCTCCCTGGGGCACCACTAAACGACAATAATCGGACAATTGACCCAGGGTGTCCAGTAATTGTTGGCGACAGGCGGCCATCTCCGGCAAAAACTGGGCTGAATAAGCCTTACCCACCTGTAAACAAGCAAGGGCCGCATATTGGGAAATCACCACCGGGCAGATCAGATTGGTGTCCTGAATTTTTTTAACCGCTAGCAATAAATTCTGGGGAATGACCATATAACCAATTCGCCAACCGGCCATGCCGTAGGCCTTGGAAAAGCTATAGAGGGAAATGGTATGGTCTCCACTATCCAGTATGGCCCCAGGGGAAAAAATTGGGGTTTGGTCGTAGGCAAAATAATCGTAGGCTTCGTCATGGATATGATAAATACCCCACTCCCGGCAAAGTTGGTTCACCGCCCGTAAATCCACCTCTGGATAAATAACCCCGGTGGGATTATTGGGGGAAATGGTCACCACTGCCTTAGTCCGGGGGGCGATCGCCTGGGCAATGAGATCAGGTTGGAGTTGATATTCCCCATCAGTGGGCACCAACACCGGCCGACACCCGGCAATTCTAACAGCCATTTCATGGTTGAAGTAGTACGGAGTATTGAGAATAATTTCGTCCCCCACCTCTGTAATGGCCAGCACTGCATTTAAAAAACCCATATTGGCCCCAGCCGTCACCACCACCGCCTGGGTAGAGGAGAGATGGATGCCATTGTCCCGTTGTAACTTTTCCGTTAGAGCAGAAATTAAGCTCGGTATACCCACCACTGACTGATACTGATGCAGAGGAGCCTGTCCCAGACTGTCCCGTACCGCCACGGCCACCTCTTCCGGAGGAGGGTAAAAAGCCACCCCTTGACCGAGGGAAATTGTGCCAGGGGAATCGGCAATCCACTGTCCCACCACCGGAATAACCGGCGACTGAACCAAATCCATACGGCTAAAGGCTGTTTCCATTACCATTGTGAATCTGAACCTCTGAATTCACACTAACTCTCCATTCCACCATCGGGAAACACCATGGCCGCCCAGATAGCCCTCATTGCCCACGACAACAAAAAAGACGCTCTAGTTAATTTTGTCCAACAGCACAAATCCCTTTTCTCTCGCTATGACCTCATCGCCACTGGTCAAACAGGGGAATTGGTAAAAAACAAAACCGGCTTGGCTGTGGAAACCGTTTTTTCTGGGCCCCTAGGGGGGGACACCCAAATTGCCACCCAAATCATCGATGGGACTATTGCCGCCGTCATTTTTTTGATTGATCCCCTCTATGCCCAACCCCACGAGCCGGACATCCAGCCCCTATTGCGACTTTGTGAAGTATACAACGTTCCCCTGGCAATTAATTTAGCCACCGCCAAGGCAGTGATTAAACTATTGGGTAAAACTAAAACTGGCCATCTAATCTTTAATCCTGTAGCAGGGCAGGGCAATGTGGAACGGGAACTAGATTTAATTAAAGAGCATTTACAGTCGGAAATTAATCTCAAAATTATTTTCACTAGTGCCGATGTTAACGTCACCGACCAGGCCAGGGAAATTGTTAAGAAAATTAGGCAAGCCAACGAACAATCGGACGGGGAAGGAGATAGCTTTATCATTGCCTCCGGCGGTGATGGCACCGTATCCGGCGTAGCGGCCGCCCTGATCGATACCGGCATTCCCCTGGGTATTATTCCCCGGGGTACTGCCAATGCTTTTTCCGTTGCCCTGGGCATTCCCACCCAAATTGTCGGGGCCTGTGAAACCATCAACCGGGGCATTACCAAAGTGGTGGATACGGCACTGTGCAATGACATTCCCATGCTTTTGTTGGCGGGGGTCGGCTTTGAAGCGGAAATGGTAGAAAAAGCGGATCGGGAACTGAAAAATAATCTGGGGGTAATGGCCTACATTTTTGCGGGTATTCAACAAGCCAGGGAACAGGAATTGTTTGAAGCCCAGATCGAAATTGATTCGGAAACCACCACCATGGAAGCCAGCGCTATTACGATCGCCAATGCGGCCCCTCCCACTTCCGTCTTTGCCCAGGGAGCAGGGCAGGTCTCTTTCACCGATGGCTTGCTCGACATCACCGTGGCCAGTAGCCAAACAGCGTTACAGGGTCTGCGGATGGTAACCAACCTCTTCACCTCTGCCCTGTCAAAAAATCCCACCGACAATGAAAACGTGGTGCATCTCTATGGAGAAAGGATTAAAGTTACAACCAACCCCCCGCAAAAAATTGTCGTTGACGGCGAAATCATTGGTACTACTCCAGTGGAGGTTAAATGTTTGCCCAAAAGCTTAAATATCTTCGCCCCAGTGGAAAACAGTTGAGCTTGGTGGCGCTGATGCTCTCCCTGGGCATAGTCCAGTACCAAGTAACCCTGGCATAATGAGCCATGGCTGGGGTCAAATCCGCCCAATCAACTTACCGCAATTGCTATGCCGGTTATCTTGTCTAGGTCTGGATGCTGTCCGTTGTGATCCTTCTTCTGCGATCCCCTGAACTCTCCTGGATTCGGTGAGCCTAGCTCGATTTTTTTGTTATTCATCAGTCAATCATTCTAATGACCTTAACCAGTGTTCCCGCCTCTGTTTCCTTTTTTCCTGAGCTTGAGCTTCCCCCCCTGCCCTACCAAAGACCCCTACTGATGATTGGCCATGGCACCAGGGACGAAGACGGTCGCCAAACGTTTTTAGATTTTGTAGCCCAGTACCAAGCATTAGACCATTCTCGCCCGGTGATCCCCTGTTTTTTGGAGTTGACGGAGCCCAATATCCAGGCTGGAGTAAAGCAATGTGTGGGCCAGGGCTTTAGGGAAATTTCTGCCCTGCCTATTTTGCTCTTTGCGGCCCGCCATAACAAATTCGATGTGACCAATGAGCTAGACCGCAGTCGCGAGGCTCATCCCGAGATTAGTTTTTCCTACGGTCGTCATTTTGGCATCACCCCAGCCATTCTTGATTTGTGGAAGGCACGGTTGAGTCAGTTAGATAGTCCCGAGGCCAACCCCCGGGGCATTGATCGCCAAGATACGGTGCTATTGTTTGTGGGTCGGGGTTCCAGCGATCCCGATGCCAACGGTGATGTGTATAAAATGGCTCGCATGCTCTGGGAAGGCAGTGGTTACCAAACCGTGGAAACCTGTTTCATTGGCATTAGCCATCCCCGCTTAGAAGAAGGGTTCCGCCGGGCTAGGTTATATCAGCCCAAGCGCATTATTGTTTTGCCCTATTTTTTGTTTATGGGGGCTTTGGTGAAGAAAATTTTCACTATCACCGAGGAGCAACGGACCGCTTTCCCGGAAATTGAAATTCAGTCCCTGGCGGAAATGGGTATTCAACCGGAATTATTGGCGTTGGTACGGGAACGGGAAATTGAAACCCAATTGGGGCAGGTAGCCATGAATTGTGAGGCCTGTAAGTTTCGCCTTGCTTTTAAAGGCCATGGCCATAGTCATGATCACAGCCACGGCCCCGGGCATCACCACCATGGTCACGACCACGGCCATAGCCACGGGGAATGGATTGATACCTACATCGAACCCAGGGCCTACCATGAAAAAATTTGGCAGGCTCCCTAGGCAAGTCGGTCAAATGAAAAGAACCGTAATCCCTACTCAGTAACCAGACTCAATTAGGCGTCGTCACCACCCATAATACGGGGGACTCGAAAAAAGTCTCCCTCCGGCTCCGGTGCGTTGTCCAGCAAAGCTTGGCGGGTGTTGGCCGCATTGTCTCCGTCCCAACTAATGTGGCGATCGTCCCGGACAATGTTGCTCAACTCGATGGCTCTGGTGGTGGGTTCCACTCCTTCGGTGGGTAGTTCACTCAATTGGTCAAAGTAGTCCAAAATACTGCTGAGCTGGGAAGCAAATTGGCTTTCTTCCTCTGGGGTAATGTCCAAACGGGCCAGGTGGGCGATTTTTTGAACTTGGCTTTGATCCAACATGGGTTAACTCTAATTCTTTAAGTTCGGTCTAAATGCGCTAATATTGCCGAGAAAAACTAGCCATTCAAAGGAATTTTAAATACCCAATCTTGATGTTTGGGTTCCCGATTTTCCGTCACCGCTGTCAACACGGAGCGTAACTTTTCCGTAATTGGACGATCGCCACCGAGGGTGAAGTTTTCAATCCGTTTAACTGGGGTGATTTTTGCCGCAGTACCACTCAAAAACACTTCGTCGGCAATCATCAACTCCGATTTATCAATGGGCCGCTGGCAGGTGGGGATACCTAAATCCGCCGCAATGGTGAGAATACTATCCCTAGTAATCCCTTCGAGAATGTCCTGTTCATTACCAGGAGTGATAATTTGCCCGTGGCGCACCATGAAAATATTCATGCCGGTGGCTTCACAGACCTTACCCTGGGAATTCATCAAAATGGCTTCATCAAAGCCCGATTCCACCGCTTCCGTTTTGGCCAAAGCAGAAGTAATGTAGGCGGCGCTAATTTTGCCCCGCAACGGGAAACTACGGTCCTCCTGACGGTACCAGGAACTGATGCGGCAATTAACCCCATCGGCGGCCAGGTAATCCCCCATTTCCAAGCCGTAAACCAAGAAATTTTTTTCCAGATTGTGCAGGCGGGGGGCAATGCCCAAACCGGAACTGTACACCAAAGGACGGATGTAGAAGGATTTATCGGGCTGATTTTTCTTGACAAAATCAACAATAACTTCCTTGATTTTTTCTGCACTGATGTCGTAGTGCAAAAACTTGGCACTCTTACTCAGGCGATCGCCGTGGCGGTCTAGGCGAAACAGTAAAATGGTGCCCGGATCTTCAGGGTCGGGAATGCCCCGTAAACCCCCAAAGGCCGCCGTCCCATAGTGGAGGGCATGGGTAGCAACGGATATTTTGGCATCCTCAAACGGGACAAACTTATCTTCAAAGTAGGCGATCGGCAAAAACTTGTGCATCAGAAAATCAAAAAAAAGACTTGTACTCCCTGGACTTAACCCCAGTCATCCAAAGGGGAATAATGTGCTACCCGTGTTTTCCAGGGCATTAGGATTCACCTAGCCAGCCCGCCAGATTTTGAAGTTGGCTGTCCGAGGGGTCGGCCATGGGCGCCACTTCATAACGGTTTGCTTGGGGAGATGCCAGCACCACATCCACCGTCCGCAACAGATCCTGATGAAACACCGTTAACTGAATCATATCATTGGCTTGGTAGTCTTTCAGCCGTAGGGAAAGCTGTTCGGCCCCAACCCTTACACCATTGATCGCCAGCAACAAATCCTGGGGACTAATGCCAGCCATGGCGGCGGGGGAATGGGCGGCCACAAAGGTGACTTTTTCCTGGCCAGCCTCCGATTTAACCTTAATGCCCAAATAGGGAGTCAAATCTTCCTGCACGGGTTTAATACACAAGCCAAAGGGGTGCAGGTAATCGTTGAGGGGAAGTTCCGCCGTGGTGTGGAGATAGGTGTAGAAAAATTCGGTCAAGTCCGTATCCGCCACTCCGGTAATCACTGCCCGCAATTGTGCTGGGGTAAAACCAATTTCTTCCTGGCCAAACTCCTGCCACATGGCCCGTAGAACATCATCGAAGGAACGCTGATTTTGGTGTCGTTCCCGAATGAGCAAATCCAGCATCAAAGTCACCAATTCCCCCTTGAGGTAATAGGACATTTGACTGTTATCGCCGTTGGCATCCCGACGATAGAGTTTGATCCAGGCGTCAAAACTAGATTCAGCCAGGGGTTGCACCAAACGCCCTGGGGTAGTGAGGTAGCGGGTGATTTCCTTGCCCAAATTTTTTAGATAGGTCTGGCGATCATACAGTCCGGCCCGGAGGGGAATGAGCAGATCATAGTAACTGGTGGTGCCTTCGGAAAACCAGAGGGAAGGGGTGTAATTTTCTTGGTCGTAATCAAATTGCTCCAGGGACTGGGGGCGAATGCGCTTGATATTCCAAAGATGGAAAAATTCATGGGCCACCAGTTGCAAAAACCGTTGGTATTTTTCCGGATCCCGAAAACCAAAGCGATCATAGTTCAACACACAGGAATCTTTATGCTCTAAACCGCCATAGCCCTGGTTGGATGTGTGGAGCAAAAACCAATAATGGTCGTAGGGCAATGTCCCAAACAGATCGGCTTCCGTGGCAATAATTTTCTGGGTATCTTTGACCAACCGCTCCCCATCTAAGTTACTTTCGCCCCAGACTACAAAATGGTGTTCCTTACCCTGGGCTTCAAAGGCGTAATCTTGATGGATACCCACTTCCACCGGACTATCCACCAACGTGTCAAAATCCTGGGCATGGAAAGTTTTTGCCCCCGTGGTCAGATCCGTTGCCTTACAGGGCAGGGCAGTGGCGATCGCCCAGGCTGGTTCGGGGGGAACAACGGTTAAGGTTAGGGGCACATCTGTGTGTCCTGGCAGGTAAAAAAACAATGCCGCCCCGGTGAAGAAACCATGACTATAGTCCAAGTGATTGGTTCTTACGGTTAATTCATCGGCATAAATACGGTAGGAAATGGCAATATCTTCTTCCTCTCCACAGGCAATGGCCCAATGGGCCTTACCCAACTTTTGATGGCCCAAATATTCACCGCTGATTAGACTCCGGGCTTGGAAGTCCTGCAAATGTCGTTCATATTCCCGTACCAGATAGGATCCCGGTGTCCAGACGGGAAATTTTAATTCTAGTACAGAAGCAGCGAAACCTTGGACATGGAAATCCACGGTAAAGTAGTGGGTCTGGGGGGTTGGCATTGCCACTTGGTAGTGCAGGCGAGGGGGAGCTGGGATCATGGTGTCTGGGGAAGTTTGCCTTAGCAATTGTCTCTTTTTTGTACCGCATTTACGCTGTTGATGGCCGGGATCAACCCTGGTAATCCCATTTAAGATTGTGCGATAATGGTTAATACAAAAGCTTTTGCCAAAGTCGGCCTAGTAAAGTCGATGAAGTTTTCTTGCGTACTTTGGCAATCCATACCCCTTTCAGGGCAAGCTATAAGTATGCCCCCCCCCTCCATCCTGCTGTTGACCTGCCTCCCCCTTTGATTAAATGACAGCTCCCACTCCCTCCTCCCACTCAGTTCCAATTCAAGAATTCACCGCCTCCCGACAGGCCAGTTTCTTCGATGGACTGAAGCAACCCCGTTTTAGCGGCCAACTAATTCTTTCCACTGCAGCGGGGGAACAGTGGTCATTTTATCTTTATCTAGGCCGCATTATGTATGCCACCGGAGGGCGTCATGCTGTCCGGCGTTGGCGTCGGCAAATTGCTTCCTACCTGCCTCAAATTGCTGCTAATTTAGCCTCTGTGCAAACGGATTTAGCTAGCATTGATCCCCAGGATTTACAAATTTGCTGGGAATACCAACTACTCTGTCACTGGGTAGCCCAACAGAAGGTCACCAGGGAACAGGCCGCCCGACTCATTCGGGCCACGGTGGTAGAAGTATTGTTTGACATTACCCAATCCATGGAGGTGGCCTGTGATCTGCGTCAGGATAATTTGCTCTCTACTAGGTTGGTGCTGATTGACGCAGACCAGATGATTGCCGAGTCCCAACAGTTATGGAGCAAATGGCAGGGGGCCAAGATTGCGGACCGCTCCCCCAATGCGGCCCCCATCATTCGCCAGGCGGAACAGTTGCAACAACGCACCACTTTCCAGGTGTACCAAACCCTCAAGCAATTGCTGGACGGGAATCAGTCCCTACGGGATTTGTCCGTGCGCATGAGGCGGGATGTGTTAAGTGTAACCACTTCCCTTTTGCCCTATCTGCAGTTGGGATTGGTGGAGTTGATTAAAATTCCCGATTTGCCGCCCCCCATTGCTCCGCCAGTGAGGGGAGTGGTGGCCCAGCCCGATGTGCCCAGTGGCCCTCTGATCGCCTGTGTGGATGACAGTCCCCTGATTTGTCAGACCATGGAAAAAATCCTCATCACAGCCGGTTATCGGTTTGTGGGAGTTAATGATCCGCTACGGGCGATCGCCATTCTTCTGGCCCGTAAACCGGATTTAATTTTCCTCGATTTGGTAATGCCCAATGCCAACGGGTATGAAATTTGTGGACAGTTGCGTAAATTATCCATTTTCAAAAGTACTCCCATTGTCATCCTTACCGGCAATGACGGCATTGTTGATCGGGTGCGGGCCAAAATGGTCGGCTCCACCGATTTTTTGAGTAAGCCCGTCAACCCGGACATGGTTTTGCAAACTATCAAAAAACACCTCCAAGAGCAAGCATCGGTGCCAGCGGAATAACTTGACCGAAGGCAACTCTGAAAAATTGCGGAGTCTGTCTTAATTCCGAACCAATACTTTTGCGGTTTGGTTTAGGATTTATAACTGTTTACTGTTTATTGTTCACTTTTCGACTAATCAAGCACCGAGGCAACATTATGGGCAGCGCACTTATTATTGACGATTCCTCCACAGAACGTTCAATTATCAGTGATTTTTGTCAGAAGTTAGGCATTAACGTCACCACAGCCATCAGTGGCGAAGAAGCCTTGGAAAAATTGTCCCAGGCGGTGCCCGACGTAATTATTTTGGATATTGTACTGCCGGGGCGCAGTGGTTTTGAAATTTGTCGAGAATTGAAAGACAAAGATCAAACTAAAAGTATTCCAGTCATCCTCTGTTCCACTAAGGCCACGGATATGGATAAATTTTGGGGCAAACGCCAAGGGGCGGACGCCTATATTACTAAACCCATTGATCAAGAGGAGTTCAACACAGTAATTAAGCAATTTATCTAAATTTTACGCGCTATGCTTTCCCGTTAATTTTCTCCGGCTAACCAATTAATTTTCTCAGCCGATGAGCAAATTATCTATTACTAAAGTTTGTTGATTTTTCCGGTCCCCCCTGGGGCAATTTCTAGGAGCAACTGTTTTGCCAGCCAACACCTTTTCTTCCAACGCCATGCTGGGGGATACCCAAGTCCCCCGCCAGCAGTTTTTACAATTTGTCCTTGAACCAGACACCAACTTGATTTTGCCTCTGTTCCAGTTAACGGAGATTCTGACGGTGCCCCTGGGGCAGATTACCCCCATTCCCCACATGCCTCCTTGGACTATGGGGGTTCATAATTGGCGAGGAGAAGTGCTCTGGGTGATTGATTTTGGCGCTTTTTTGGGGCTATCTCCTTGGCATCTCCAATCCGGTTCCCGCACCAACTATCAGGTTATTATTTTAAATGGAGGTGTACCCTTCGACCTTGATCCCAGCGGAGGCAGGCGATCGCCAGGTCAACGCAGTCAGATGTTGGGACTAGTGGTCACAGAGGTGAAGGACATTACCTGGTGTGAAACGGATCAAATCCAATCTCCCCCCGCCGCCAGCGTTAGTTCTGACCTTGCACCCTATGTGCGGGGATTTTGGGTCAGCCCCCCAGGGGTGATGTATGTGGTGTTGGATGCCCAGTCCATAGTGGGCCGCCTCGTGGCCACCACCCAAGTTAATCCTAATTAACTTTTATTGATTTTTATTGAATTTATTAAACGAATCAACCGATCAATTTGCTAACTATTGGCTAAATTTTCTACACTTTTGACTGGAATTTTAGCTTCAGCAGCAAGCTAACTAGGAATGAAACAATTACAGCTTTATTTTTAGTACTTGTATTTCTCTTCTTAGACTTTAGGATAGACCCCTCAAACCAAGCTTGATGCTTTGCTAGAGGTACTGATGTCGCCCCTTCCCTGCCCATGTTACCTAACTGGTAAATTATAACCATGACCCAAACTCCTCCCTCCGATCGCCGCCCCGACGCTATCCCCTCCGTGGGCAGTGGTGAGTCCCTTGATGATGTCCTCTTTCCTGAGTTGACGAACACCTCCGAAGCCCAGGATGAATTGCCAGAAAATAGCAGTACTTTTACCGCCTTTGATGGAGAGGTGGAAAGTGAGGCAAAGGAATCCCTGAATTGGTTCGTGGATGGAAAGGAAAATGGTATTAATGGCGACAATGCAGACCATGACACCGAGGCAGAGACGTTGGTTTCCCTAGAAAAGTTAGCTGAGGAACCGGGGGTAGATGGGGCTGAATTCATGGCCCAGGCCTTGGTGGCAGAAACCGATACTGTAGAGGGTGAGAATGTTGCCACTAGCTCCAACCCAGCCATTGACACCGACGCCCTGGCGGCCCTGACCCAATCGGCAGCGGAGTTGACCCCACCGTCCCCGATCAATTTGCCCAAGGTGGAGTTACCTCCCATGCAACCCCTGGCTCCCCTCATGGCGATCGCCGATCCGGACAATTTGAGCCCGGTTTCTGCCTCAACCAATCCACCGGCCCAGGGTGGAGGACTTTCCCTCCGCAATAAGGCGGTGTTGATAGCTCTTTTAATTGGCTTGATCCCTGCCGGGGTGATTGGGGGGCTAAATCTCAACAGTGTGGACCGACTCCAGGTTCCCCCCCTGGAGCAACAGGTGAAGGAATCCACCACCAAACAAATCCGTGACCAGATTCTGATCGGGCTATTGGTGACCGCTGTGGGGGCGGCCTTCGTTGCCTATTGGATGGTGGGGGAAAATACCAAAGCCCAAACCGCTCTGGCATCGAAAGCAAAGTATTCCCACCGGAATCTAGACCAACCCCCAGCCGTGGCCGGTGATGAATTGGCGATCGCCGACCAAACCATTGATGCCCTCAGTGCCCAGGTTCAAAAATTGCGCCATCAGCAGGATTTATCCCTCAAACAATCAGAACTATTGACAGAGTTTTCCCGGGCCAACCTTTCCGACATTGACGAAATCCAAGGCGTAATTCAGAAGAACCTCGACCAAGCCAGGACCCTGTTTGGTTGTGAGCGGTTAGTGTTTTACTACCATCCCCGCTATCAGTCAGAAGCCATGGTAGTACAAGCTTTGGACTTGGCCACCCAAGGTTTAATTGACAGCAAAGACCCCCATCCTTGGGCCCAGGAAGATATTCCTTCCCAGATCGTCGCCATCAACGACACTGACAGTGCCAGCATCAGTAGCTCCCACCGCCAATGGTTGGAGCAACACCAAGTCAAAGCGAGCTTGACAGTGCCCCTCTACCGGGATAACTACCCCCTCGGCCTGCTCATGGCCCACCATTGCCAACGTCCCCACCATTGGGAAATGAGGGAAAGACAATTTCTCCAACAGTTGACCGAAGAACTGCAAACTACTTTAGACCGGGCCAACCTTATCCAGGAACGCAATGAGAGCGCCCAACAAGCCCAAATCCTCAAAGAATTGACCCTAAAAATTTCCGCCGCCATCAACAGCGAGCAGGTTTTTGACATCGCCGCCCAAGCAATCCGCCTCGCCCTCAAAGCTGATCGGGTGATTGTTTATCGATTCGATGCCACCTGGGCCGGCACAGTAATTGTAGAATCCGTGGCGGAGGGGTATCCCAAAGCCCTAGGAGCCACCATTGCTGACCCCTGTTTCGCTGATAGTTATGTGGAAAAATACCGTTCCGGACGCATCCAGGCCACCAGAGATATTTACAATGCCGGCTTAACTCCCTGCCACATTGGTCAGCTCAAACCCTTCGAAGTCAAAGCCAATTTAGTCGCCCCCATCAACTACAAGGGCAACCTGCTGGGACTACTCATCGCCCACCAATGCTCCGGGCCGAGAGACTGGCACCAAAATGAAATCGATTTATTTGGCCAATTGACCGTGCAGGTGGGGCTAGCCTTAGAACGCTCCGACCTGTTGGCCCAACAAAAAATAGCCGAGGTAGAACAACGGCAAATGCGCGAAAAAATGCAAAAGCGGGCCTTGGAATTATTAATGGAAGTAGACCCCGTCAGCCGGGGCGACTTAACCATCCGGGCCCACGTCACCGAGGACGAAATTGGCACGATCGCCGACTCCTACAACGCAACCATCGAAAGCCTGCGGCGCATTGTGACCCAAGTTCAAACTGCGGCCAGTCAATTTACCGAGACTACGGACACTAACGAAGTGGCAGTGCGGCAACTAGCCCAGCAAGCCAATCGACAGGCTTCGGATGTGGCGGAAGCCCTAGAACGACTTCAGGCCATGAACAAATCCATCCAAGCAGTGGCAGAAAATGCTGCCCAAGCAGAATCGGCGGTACAACGGGCCACCCAAACCGTAGACCAGGGAGAAGATGCCATGAACCGCACTGTGGACGGGATTGTGGCAATTCGGGAGACAGTGGCCGCCACCGCCAAACAGGTGAAACGGTTGGGGGAATCATCCCAAAAAATCTCCAAAGTGGTGAACCTAATTGGCAGCTTTGCCGACCAAACCAACCTCCTAGCCCTCAATGCCGCCATCGAAGCAGCCCATGCCGGTGAAGAGGGACGGGGGTTTGCCGTGGTAGCGGACGAAGTGCGTTCCCTAGCAAGGCAATCAGCAGAGGCAACGGCCGAAATTTCCCAACTGGTGGCGACGATTCAGGCAGAAACGAATGAAGTAGTTAATGCCATGGAAGCGGGCACAGAGCAGGTAGTGGCGGGCACCAAACTAGTGGAAGAAACAAGGCGGAGCTTGAACCAAATTACCGCAGTGAGTGCCCAGATTAGCAGCTTGGTGGAAGCCATTACCTCAGCGGCCATTGAACAGTCCCAAACCAGTGAATCGGTGACCCAAACCATGGCCCTGGTAGCCCAGATTGCGGACAAAAACTCCAGCGAAGCCAGTGGCGTATCTGCGACTTTTAAAGAACTGCTGGCGGTGGCCCAGTCATTGCAAGAGGCGGTCAAGCAATTCAAAGTGCAATGATTTGGCCCACGGATAACGAACGAACCCATAAAACCCATACCTGACAATTGCTATGCCTGATATGCCCACCATTGCAAACGAGAACCAACCATCAAAGGAACAGCGGGCTGCACTGTCCGGGCAGATTAGCCAGGGGCAAGCAGAGAGCCTGCAGACCATGCGTAGTGTACGGTCAACCATGGCCACCACGGGGGAACAACTGGAAAAGCTGGATAGTTCCACCCAGGAGATTGCCAATACAATTAACTTGATTCGACAATTTGCGGCCCAGACTCACCTGTTGGCGCTGAAAGCATCCATTGAAGCGGCCCGGGCGGGGGAAGAAGGTAGGGGCTTTTCGGTCATTGCGGACGAAGTACGGAGCTTGGCGGCCCAATCAGCGGAGGCAACGGCGGCCATGGAAGCCTTAATTGTGACTATCCAGTCCCAGGCGAGGGAATTGACCAGTGGCATCAAGGCCAGCAACCAGCAACTGAATAGCCATAACCAGCAACTGGAAATGAATCAGCAGTATTGGCAACAGCTAGCCGCCACCCTTTTGCCCCACTCCTAACACCCCCATTGCCGCCATGCTCAACTCCGATATCCGTGACCACGCCTACCAGTTTTTCATTGAAGAAGCGCCAGAATTGCTCAGTGTGATTGAAATGAGCCTGCTGGAGTTGAGGGGGGAGAGAACACCAGCCCAAATCCATGGCATTATGCGGGCGGCCCATTCCATTAAGGGGGGAGCGGCCAGTGTGCAACTACCGGCCATTGAAGAGTTAGCCCACCGGCTGGAGGACATTTTCAAGGCGTTGTATAACGATGCGGTGGTGGTGGATGAAACCATGGAGGGACTGTTGCTGGAATGCTTCGACCACCTTAAACAAGCCCTCACCACCCAGATTGAAACGGGGCAGTTAGACCATAGTGGGGTTTTAGAGCAGGGGTTGCCGGTGATTGCGGCCATTGAGGAACAGTTGGGAGACTATCTGGCGGCGGGGGAACAGTTTTTGCCCAGCTCGGCGGATTTGGGGGTGGACATTGTGGCTTCGTTGTTTGAGGTGGATATTGCCCAAGGATTGGCGGAGATTAGGGCTACGTTGGCGGGGGAAGACCAGGCCACATTGCAGGCAACGTTGTCGGCGCAAACGGAAATTTTTGCTGGGCTGGCGGAAATTTTAAATTTGCCTGGGTTTAAGGAAATTACTGACCTGGTGGCGCAAGGTTTGGGGAATCCTGAGGTACCCATAGGGGAATTGGCGGCGGTGGCGGTGGAGGATTGGCAACAGAGCTGTGGACAAGTGCTGGACAATGGCGATCGCCAACAGGGGGGAGAACCCAGTGATGCCTTAGTGGCGTTGGTGCGGGGGCCGGAGGAAGCGAATCAGGAAGAAATGGCGGGATTGGAGGATGTGTTTGGTAGTTTCGGGGCTGAGGAAGAATTTTTCGGCATGGACTTTCCTGAGCTAGGAGAAATTCCCACCGCCATTAGCACAGCAGAGGAAAATGTCTTTGCAGAATGGTCGGAAGAGCCCACGGCAATGCTGCTCCAGTCCGGGGAAGGGGCGATTCCCGCCAGCGATCGCCGACCCAGCTTGGGGCCAGAAAGGGTGAACCTGGAGGAACCGGCCTACCGATTTTTCATTGAGGAAGCGCCCACCCTGTTGCAGGAAATAGAAACGGGGCTATTGACCATTGGGCAAGACCGGTCAGCGGCGGTGGTCCATGGCATTATGCGAGCGGCCCATTCCCTCAAGGGGGGAGCCGCCAGTGTGGGGTTGGAAACCATCAAACATATCGCCCATCGACTGGAGGATATTTTTAAGGCGCTCTATAACGAAGAAGTGGCCATAGACCAAACTATGGAAACCCTTTTATTGCAAGGATTTGACTGCCTGCGGAACCCGTTGGAGCAACAAATTGACCAGGGGTACTACGACCCAGAAACGGCTTGGCAGAGCGCCCAGGGGCCCATTGTTAACCTAGAGCAACGACTGGGGGGCCATTTAGCGGCGGGGGAACAGTTTTTGCCCAGCTCCGCTGACCTAGGGGTGGATGTGGTGGCATCAGTATTTGAAGTGGACATTGCCGAGGGTATTGCTGCGGTGGTGGCGGCCCAACACCAGGGGCCAGAATCATTGCGGGAGGTCTTGACTAGCCGAACGGAAATTTTTCTGGGGCTAGCGGAAATTCTTAACTTACCGGGGTTCCAAGGTATTTGTGCAGCGGTGCAACAGGCCCTGGCGGTCAACCCGGAACAATTATCTACCATTGCCACCCAGGCTTTGGCGGATTGGCAGGCCGGTGTTCAACAAGTGCTGGAAAACGGCGATCGCCAACGGGGGGGGGAAGCAAGTGCGGCATTGTTAGCCCTGGGACAAAGGCTTTCTCCCCCAGCAGAGTCCCGATCCCAGCCCTTTTCTGCTCCGGCTCCGGTATTGGGGGATCTATTTTTTGGCGATGATGAGGACGAGACAGAGCAAGAACCGTCTCCCCCCACTATGCCCATGACTGGGCCATGGCAACCCCAGCTTGGGCCAGAGGCTTCCCCTACCCTGGAGCAAACTCCCATGGAAGCTGAAACGGTGGAGTCCCCCCCTTCCCTGGAGGAAGTTTTTGGTGGGTTGACTGCTGATATAGTGATGGAGAGCCCAGTCCCTGCCGTAGAGCAAGTAGATCCTTCTGGGGAAACTTTGTTCTTGGTGCGGGCGGTGGAGGAAGCTTTTGATTCTTTGCCTCCCGTTGCAACTCCCGCAGAGCCTATTGCTACTCCTAAAAAGGAAGAGCAGACTCCAACTCCTCTGGTGGAACACACCCCCGAACGGCGGGCGGTACCGAGGGAGCAAAATCCGGCTAATCTTTCCATCCGGGTGGATTTTCAGCGGTTAGAGCGCATGAATAATTGGGTGGGGGAATTGGCGATTAATCGCAATAGCCTTTCTTTACAAAATCAGCAATTGCAAACAGCGGTGGGGGCCCTGGGGCAACGTTTCGGCACCTTCAAAGCCATGGCTTTGAAGTTGAGGCAGTTGGCAGACCAATTGGCGATCCGGCCGGAAGGGGACACTATGCTCCGGGCCCAGCCGCAACCCCAGGGGTGGCTAGGTAACACCTTTGACTCGTTGGAAATGGATTCCTATGGCACCCTCTCGGCCCAGTTGCAAGAAATTTTAGAAGAGATGATGCAGTTGGAGGAGGCAGTGGATGATGTGGTGCTATTTTCCAGGGCGGCCAATCAAACGGTGGATGCCCAAAAGCAAATGCTGTTTTCCCTGCGAGATGAACTGATGTGGGCCCGGATGCTACCTCTGGGGGAAATTCTACAGCGTTTTCCCCGTTTGCTCAGGGATATGGCCAGCAAGTTTAATAAGCCGGTGCAGATTAAGCTCCATGGCACGGCGGTGTTAGTGGATCGTTTGGCCCTGGAGAAGCTCTATGACCCCCTGCTCCATCTACTCCGCAATGCTTTTGACCATGGCATTGAGGATACTGATACCCGTTTGGCGGCGGGAAAACCGGCCACGGGCACCATTGAGATCCATGCCTATCACCAGGGCAATCAGACCATTATTGAAATGCGGGACGATGGAGGCGGACTCAACGGGAATAAAATTTTGCAACGGGCGGTGGAACGGGGCTTAATTACCCAGGAACAGGGGCAACGGTTATCGACGGAGCAGATTAATGATTTGATTTTTGAGCCGAACTTTTCCACGGCGGACCAGGTGAGCGAGCTGTCGGGCCGGGGGGTGGGGCTGGATGTGGTGCGGCAACAGTTGCAGGCTCTGAAGGGAACTATTGTGGTGTCTTCTCGCCCTGGACGGGGGACGGTGTTTTCCTTACGCTTACCTTTGACTCTCACCATTGCTAAGTTGTTGGTGTGCTTGGTGGGGCAGGACCAGGGGACTCTCACGGCGATCGCCATCCCTTCTGATAGTGTGGCGGAGTTGATGGTACCGACGGCGGAACAACTCAAAACTAGTGGGGGGCAACGCTTTCTCCATTGGCAACAATTGACCATCCCGATTTATTCCTTGGCTCAGTTACTGCCCTATCAGTGTCCTTTGTCGGAGCAACAAACCAGTAAGCTGTTGACCACGGTGCCCCAACCAGACAATTGGCACTTGCCCCTGGTGCTACTCCGGCTCGGTCAGCAATATTACGCCCTGGAGGTGAACCGCTTGGTGACGGAACAGGAATTGGTGATTAAACCCTTTGCGCCTCTGTTGCCTGCCCCTTCTTACCTTTATGGGGCCACTATTCTGGCGGACGGCACCTTAATCCCGGTGGTGAATGGAGCGCTGCTGCTGGAATGGCATTGGCAAAAAGGTATAGATAATTTGGCCATGGCGGACTCAGGGGAGGAACCGCTCCCCACTCCAGGACGGAAGGCTAAAACCATTTTAGTGGTGGATGATTCGGCGGCGCTGAGGCGGACTCTGGCTTTCACTCTGGAACGGTCTGGTTATCGGGTGATGCAGGCTAAGGATGGACAGGAAGCCCTGAAGACCCTGTCCCAAACGGGGGAAGTGGATTTGATTATTTGTGATGTGGAAATGCCCAACTTGAATGGCTTTGAATTTCTGGGGCAACGACGCCGCAATGCTGACCTGCTCAAAATTCCGGTGGCCATGCTCACTTCCCGCGGTAGCGATAAGCACCGACAGTTGGCCAAAACCCTGGGGGCCAATGCCTACTTCACCAAGCCCTATATTGAGCAACAGTTCCTTGGGGCAGTGCAGGAACTCCTGGCCGCTGGTCAGCTATCGGTTAGTAGTTATTAGTTAAAAGTTATTATTTCCCCGCTTGCAAAATATGGCGCTCTATTCCTCTTCCATTGATGCCCCTGTTCATATCGGTCAGACCTCTGCCCCCTCTGTAAGACCGGAAAAGTTTCTCCTTTTTGCTGTGGGAAAACTTAACCTGGCCCTACCCATTGCCCTAGTGGTGAAGATTTTGCCCCATAGCCCCGCCCATGGCAGTGGTCTGTCCGCCACCGGATTGGTGAACTTAGAAAACCGTTCTGTCACCATGGTGGATCTATATCGCCGCTTTTTTGGTGTGCCGCAGCCCCCGACGGCGCAAACGAAACAATATTTTATCTTGACTAAAAATCGGAGTGGGGAAGAATTTTGTCTGTTGGTTAATAATGCCCCCACGCTGCTGGATGTGTTGCCCCAACAAATTCGTCAATTGCCGGATTCTTACCGCCAAAATGACACCCTCCAATCGGCTAGCCATGTGATGTTGGTGGAAGAAAAGTCGGAAAAGCTGACGGTGTTTTTGCTCGACCCCGATCTTCTACTTTGAATTGGAAAGTTGGTTGCTAAAGAAATTAGATGATGCCCCTGTCTGATCATTTAATTTGTGAGGCGTTAGGGCGTAATGGCCTGTAGATAGGGAGCAATGTAGTTTTTCCCCCGCAGGACAAAATGGGGGGTGAGTAGGGAGCTAAATTCCTTTTCCACTAGGTCTTGGGCCCAGCCGAGGCGATCGCCGCCATAGGCAATGAATTGGGCTGTGGAATAGGCGTAATATTTCTGTTTAGCGGTTTGATTATTTTGCTTGAAAGCCTGACGATAAAGCTGAGTTCCCTCTTCGATTAATTGTTCGATCACCGGGGTAAAAGTAATGGTTTTGCCACTGGGACAGGTGATTTTTTTCACCTTAATAAAGCCAATTACTGTTTGCATACATTCCCTGGTTTGTTCCACCGATAAACAATGTTTATCTTGGCGACGGAAAGCCCATTGCAAACAACCATTACAAACTTCAAGCACCCGTAAAACCGCTAAGTTATCCAATTCTTCAGGGGCGATCGCTGTCAGTCCGGGTAAACGTTGCTGAATTTGTTGCTGAAAACCAGCAAAATCTTCGGCAAAATAGGGCTCTAACTCAGAAATTTCGGCCAGGGCCGACCAGTTAACATAGGTCATCGGCAAATTTAGACGGAGATTGGCAGCATTCTAACAAGAGCAAACCGAAAAAGTTTAATTAGTTTCAGCGGTTAAAATCATCACCATGGTAGCCTGTGGCATCACTGGCGATCAATTATAGTAACTTGTAAGACTTATGAGCTATTCATCAAAATACATTTTACTAATTAGCATCCATGGATTGATTCGGGGAGAGAATCTTGAACTAGGCAGGGACGCGGATACTGGTGGGCAAACTAAATACGTGCTGGAACTGACCCGGGCCTTAGTCAAAAATCCCCAGGTAGCTAGGGTGGATTTAATGACCCGTTTGGTTAAAGACCCCAGGGTAGATGAAGACTATGCCCAACCCAAAGAAATAATTGGCGATCGGGCCCATATTGTCCGCATTGAATGCGGCCCGGAGGAATATATTGCCAAGGAAATGCTCTGGGATTATTTGGATAATTTTGCTGACCACGCCCTGGACTATCTGAAAGAACAGCCCAAATTGCCCGATGTTATCCATAGTCACTATGCAGATGCCGGTTATGTGGGCACCAGACTCTCCCACCAATTGGGCATTCCTTTGGTACACACGGGGCATTCCCTGGGGCGCAGTAAGCGTACCCGTCTTCTGCTCAGCGGCATCAAGGCGGACGAAATTGAAAGTCGTTACAATATGGCCCGACGGATTAACGCCGAGGAAGAAACCCTGGGGTCAGCGGCGAGGGTAATTACTAGCACCCATCAAGAAATTGCGGAACAGTATGCCCAGTATGACTATTACCAACCAGATCAGATGTTGGTGATTCCCCCCGGCACCGATCTAGAAAAGTTTTATCCCCCCAAGGGAGACGAGTGGGAAAGCTCCATTGTGACGGAGCTATGTCGATTTTTACGCCAACCCCGTAAGCCCCTTATTCTGGCTCTGTCCCGACCGGATCCCCGCAAGAATATCCACACGTTGATCGAGGCCTATGGCCAGTCACCGGAGTTGCAAGCCCGGGCAAATTTGGTCATTGTGGCGGGCAATCGGGATGATATTACGGATTTGGATATGGGCCCCCGGGAAGTGTTGACGGACTTACTGTTGACCATTGACCGCTACGACCTCTATGGCAAAGTGGCTTACCCCAAGCACAATCAACCCGAAGATGTGTATGCTCTGTTTCGCCTCACCGCTTTGTCCCAGGGGGTATTTACCAACCCGGCGTTGACAGAACCCTTTGGTTTAACTTTGATTGAAGCAGCAGCCAGTGGGGTGCCCATTGTGGCCACGGAGGATGGTGGCCCGGTGGATATTATTAAAAACTGTCAGAACGGTTATCTGATCAATCCCCTGGATGAGACGGATATTGCCAATAAATTATTGAGCGTATTAAACGAAAGCGAACAATGGCAAATTTTATCCACTAGGGGTCTGGAAGGGGTTAAGCGCCACTATTCCTGGCATTCCCACGTTGACAGTTACTTGGATGCCGTCAATGCTCTAATGCAACAGACTTCAGTCCTGAAACGAGGTGATCTAAAGCGGCGGCGGACTTTGTACTATAACGGTGCCTTGGTAACTAGTTTGGACCAAAATTTACTGGGGGCATTGGAGGGAGGACTACCAGGCGATCGCCAAACTTTGGATGAATTGCTGGAGGTGCTTTATCAACATCGTAAAAATGTCGGATTTTGCATTGCCACTGGGAGAAGATTGGATTCCGTGCTGAAAATTTTGCGGGAGTATCGCATTCCCCAACCGGATATACTGATCACCAGCATGGGGACAGAAATTTATTCCTCCCCGGATTTGATCCCCGATCAGAGTTGGCGTCATCATATTGATTATTTGTGGAATCGTAACGCCATTATGCGCCTTTTGGGAAAATTGCCCGGTTTAGCGCTCCAACCCAAAGAAGAACTAAGTGCCTATAAAATTAGCTATTTCTACGACGGGGCGATCGCCCCCAGTTTGGAGGAAATTCGGCAACTGTTGCATAAAGGAGAACAGACCGTCAACACAATTATCTCCTTTGGCCAATTTCTGGATATTTTGCCCATCCGAGCTTCCAAGGGTTATGCAGTGCGCTGGTTAAGCCAACAGTGGAATATTCCCCTGGAGCACGTTTTCACCGCTGGAGGTTCCGGAGCAGACGAGGATATGATGCGGGGCAATACCCTTTCCGTCGTCGTGGCCAACCGTCACCACGAGGAGCTTTCTAACCTAGGGGAAATTGAACCAATTTATTTTTCCGAAAAACGTTATGCTGCAGGCATTCTAGACGGTCTCGCCCATTACCGCTTCTTTGAATTATTGGACCCCGTTTGATCAGATTCAGATTGATTCTGCCACGGTTGATAGTGCCTGTTGATAGCTTTTTAGCTCCCCACTCCGGGGGCCATAAACCCCTTCAATCTGTTCTTCACAGCAATGGCTGGCAAACTCGTCGAACTCCGCCGGGGCAATGGCAAACATCCGGGCAAAGTTATCCGGCTTCACCCGGCAAAAACTGGGCCGGTCTGGGTAAATTTCACAGAGGCGATCGCCGTGGTTGTAATTAATGCACCAACCATCCTCCCCCACTAGGCTGAGGTAAAGGGTTAACTCCTCTGGGGTGAGATATTCGGCCAACTCTGGCCGGTCCTCTGGGGTGAGATTACAACAAGCGCCACACCCCTGCATGCAATACCAAGTTGCCATAGCCAGTCTCCTTCTTCACATAACTTTATGTATTTTTATGACGGCAAGTCCAGGGGACGAAACCAACCCAGCTATTATAGACATTGGTTTTATTATCCTTGCTTACGTTGAGTCTAGCCAGCAGTTTTTAACAGGAGAAATTATGGAATTATTTGCCGCACTCAATTTAGAACCTATTTTTCAGTTGACTTTTCTGGGGCTAATTGTCATTGCTGGGCCCGCCGTGGTTTTTGTGCTAGCTTTCCGGGGCGGCGACCTGTAGGTCTGGTCTAGTCGAGGCTGTTCACAATGGTTGGTAAGCCTTCCTTCGGGGAGGTTTTTGGCTTGGGGTCTGTTTCTTGCCAATTCTCCCCTGCCCATATTCCGGTGGGAAAAAATTTTCGCCCCAACTTATTAGATCACTTTGGATCCCTTAACCTTTGGGAAAGCAATGGTAATGGTCAGGGCGGAGGCTAAACTAATAGTACCCATAACATCCCCAACCCATGTTTACCACCGATTCTTTTTCCGACTTCGATAGTGCGGCCCAGGCGGCGTTGGGCTATTTGCAGCAACGGGTGGGTCTGTCCCTATGGATGATTACCCGCACCGAGTTGGATGATTGGATTGTGCTCCAGGCGGAGGGTAACGGCTATGGGGTGAAAAAAGGGGATGTTTTCCATTGGCCTGACTCTTTTTGCTCCCGTATGGTCAGGGGAGAGGGGCCCCATATTGCCCCCCAATCTGATTTGGTAGAGGTTTATCGTAATGCCCCCATCGCCAAACAAGTTCCCATCGGCGCCTATGTGGGAGTGCCCATCACTTACGGCAACGGTGCTTTGTTTGGCACTTTGTGTGCCATTGATCCCCAGCCTCAGCCGGACAACTTGGCCGATGAATTGCCCCTGGTGGAATTGATTGCCAAATTGCTCAGCACCATTTTGGACTTTTTCCTCAAGGCAGAGGTGGCTTCCCGACGGGAGGAACAACAGCAATTTTTAACAGACCGGGATGAAGTTACTGGATTTTATAGCCATTTAGGTTGGGAAAAGTTATTGGCCAGCGAGGAAGCCCGTTGCCAAAAATTTGGTTTTCCTGTCAGTGTGATTATTGTTGACCTAGAAGATGAACAACGCCCCCAAGCAGAGGTTGATCGCCTGATAGGCCAGGCCGCCAAAGTTATTCGTACCATTTGTCGTCAAGAGGATTTGTGTGCCCGCATTGGGGCAAGGCAATTTGCCATCCTTTGCATTGAGTGCCACATCAGCCAGGCGGATTTCATTGGGGAAAGGTTAGCCTTCGGTTTTCAGCAGGGAAATATCACCGTGGACTTAGGTATTGCAGAGCGTTCCCCCCAAGAAGGGCTCCATGCCGCAGTGGACATGGCTAAGTTGGCCGCCGGCGAACAGAGAAAATTTCGCACAAAAGTCGAAGTTTAAAGGCTCTAAAATGGTTTTTTCTCGACATGCCGCCCACCCATTGGCAATTACTTCCCCTATCATCAACAAATTCTTGACAATGGCACGGATATTTGTAGATATGTAATCGCTTGGTCAGCCTTGATTCTACCGCCATGGCGATCGTCGCGATTCACTCAATCGGGTGAGTGGAGGGCCCTAAATTTTAGTTTAGAATCGTAAATACAGTGAGGTTAAGAAATAAGCAGAACTCGACGCGATTTCCTCCTCACACACGAAAATCTGATTACCGTCCTCCGGGGCGGTTTTTTTCTGAGAAGAGGGCAAAATGGAAAAGTGTTTTCCTGTGAGTATTGCCCCGCATGGCCGCCGATTCCCCTTCCACTCCTGTTAGTCCCCCTTCATCCACTCCCCCTTTTAGTAACCCAGGACGATTGTTGGGGCTATTGATGGCATTACTTTATGGGTTATTTACCCTGTTGCCCAATGGCAATAGTTTGTTGGTGAGTTGGCCCTGGGTCTTTGTTTGGCAGACTTGGCTCTGGTTGACTGTGCTGTGGTGTTTGTGGCAAATCGGACTAAATAAACGCTTAATTTTCCTCGGACTGGGGTTCGACTGGTTGCTGTTGGTATTGGCGATCTCCGTAGCGGTGGGGAGCATAACGGCCCAATTTCCCGCCCAGTCTCATTGGTATAGCTGGACGCTATTAGCTTTTTGGGCTGGTTTGTATGGACTACGAGGTTGGCTAAAAATTCAACCCCAACCCCTAGTAACTATCAAAAAACTATTAACTTTGCAGGGCTATGTCGGCTTTGCTTTTATTATCATTAGCCTCTTACTTTGGTTTACCCAAACCCTAATTCCTTTCTGGCAATCGGCGGCGATCGCCAAAGAAATGGGCCTCACTAAAACCTTTAGCTTTGGGGTATTGGAATTACAAAATTGGGCCCCCATTGGTCACCAAAATTACGTGGCGGGTTACTTGGTGTTAATTTTGCCCCTGCTAAGTGTTTTAATTTGGCTCAATCAAGGCAAAAAACGCTGGTTTTGGGCCATGGCTTTAGCACTGGGTTTAATCGATTTTTACACCACTAGCTCCCGGGGTGGCCTGTTAGGTTTAGCAGCCCTATTACTACTAGCTATTATTGGCGTTGGTTTACTGCGCAGGTTGCCTTGGCTTTGGTGGTTGGGTCTAAGCAGTATGGCGATCGCCGTGGTGGGGATTTTTATTGGTACTAACGACCGTTTACTGACCAGTTTCACTGGCATTATGGAGGGGCAAGGGGCGGGACAGTTTGCCTATCGTTTAATTAATTCTGAAATTGGTTGGCGCATGGGTTCAGCCCACCCTTGGACTGGTATTGGTTTGGGTAATGTACCCCTACAATATCAACTTTATCGACCGGTATGGGCCGGGCGGGAATCGGAATTTATTTACCAGCTCCATTCCACCCCAGCCCAATTATTTGCGGAATTGGGAGTTTGGGGCATATTAATTCCCTCACTGTTTACCATTGGTTTAGTGTGGCAGTTAGTTCGCAGTTTAACGAGCAAAAATTTAATCATTACCAAGGACAATAATGTTGATTCAGCCACAGTAAAAATTCTTATTTGGACTCTCACTAGTGCCCTGCTAGCCTATGGGATAACCAGTTGGACAGATTATCAATTAGACAATGTTTGTATCAGCGGTATTATTATTATTTATTTTGCCTGTTTACTACAGCTTTACTCTGCCGATCCAGTAATACCAAAACCCAATCGTTTCGCTCGCCCTGTATTCTTTGCCGGCATTACCTTACTATTGGTGGTCGCCATGTGGTTATTTCCGATTTTGCGGGCTTGGCAATTATCGGAAGTGGCTTTTCGGGCTTTGGCGGCGGAAAAGGTGCCGGCATTCACCCAATACCTCACCCAAGCAGAAAATCTCGCTCCCTGGGAAGCCTATTACCCCACCCAGTTGGGTTGGAATTTGGGCAACATTGCTTTGACCACTGCCGATGCCGGGGAACGGGAAGAATTGATCAATAGGGCGATCGACGCATTTGAGCGGAGTATTGAAGCTTCCCCCCACCAGGAATTTATCCATAACAATTTGGGATGGTTAGCCCTGGGACAAGACCCCCCCCAAGCTAGTCAATCCTTTGCCACTGCCAGCCAATTGGTGCCCGCCAAACGGGGGGTTTTCTATGGTCTGGGGCTGAGTCTGTTAGTGCAACAAAAGTTAGACTTGGCGATAGAAGCTTTTAGTTTGGAATGTCTGCGGGATCCTCTATTTATCACCAATCCCCTCTGGCGCAATCCCAACTTTGCCCTGCTGTACCCACCATTGATGGCAAAAATCCAGTCCACCCTCAGTCAACTACGGCAAGACCATGGTGATGATGGGGATTACCAAAAGCTATTGGGGCAAATCCAGGGGGGGATCCATTGGTGGTTGGGACAATTTCCCCAAGCAGAAGCAGAGTTAAATCAATTTGGCGATCGCCAGGCCCAGGCCGTGGTGGGATTAAGCAGAGATCCGGCCCAACTAGAGGAATATCTCCCTGCCTTAGGCAACGTCGCTGCCCAGGTGGTGCAAGCTTGGCAAAACCCCGCCCGGGCTGGGGAGTTAATCAATCAAGCTTGGTTACAGGTCAATGGAACCCCCATGCCAGAACCGTTACTGCAACAAACCCTGGGCTCCCTACAACAGGCCCCAGAATTTTACACTTGGTTGACGAATTACGCCCCCATACTCCAGTACCGTCGCCAGAGATTAGGTTTTGGGGTCAACTCAAGGCACATTGACGGCCCTAACCCCAGCGATTTCTATCAAGTGACGGAAAATCTTGCCCTGGTAACTTGGTTTCCGTTTATGTTGCCTTCCCCCATCCTTGCCCCGGAGTTGGACAATGCCCTCCAGCCTTTACGGGTAGAACTCTGGGATAAAATCATCTAAGCTTATCTGTATTTATTTCATGTAGGATAAAAAGCAAGAAATCATAATAATTTATTTGCTTTTAAAAGACATTTTAATTTTTAAGCTATTAAGTTCAAAAAGGAAGTGAGACAAACAAGAAAAAACTATTTTGGGCTACTGGCTTTGGTTGCTTTACTAACAGCATCCAGTGCTTCTCGGCTTTACCCGTCGTTCCCCACTCCGGAAACTTCCGCTACTCTAAAAACGGAACCCATTACCCTAACCGTGTCGGCGGCGGCCAGTTTACAGAATGCCATTGCAGCATTGGATCCCGTGTTTGAATCGACCCATCCAAACATTAGGGTGGATTATAATTTTGCCGCTTCCAGCACACTGCAACAGCAAATTGAACAGGGAGCCGACGTTGACCTATTTATTTCCGCCGCATCCAAACAAATGGATCGGTTGCAAGCCAAAAGTTTAATTGATAAGGATAGCCGTCGTAATTTACTCAGCAATCGTTTGGCCTTGATTGTTCCCCAGGATTCCACCCTGAATATTAAGGCATTTGAGCAACTGACTGATGCCTCAATTAGGCGTATTGCGATGGGAGAGCCCCGCAGTGTGCCGGCTGGTCAATACGCAGAAGAAGTATTTCTTAACCTAGGGATATTGCCGCAGTTACAGCCTAAATTTGTCTATGGCAACTCTGTGCGGAGTGTGTTCAGTGCCGTTGAAAGTGGTAATGCCGATGCCGGGGTTGTTTATGTCACCGATGCCCAAATTTCAAACCGGGTGAGGACGGTAGCTATCGCCCCCAAGCATTTACACGCTCCCATTGTTTATCCGATCGCCTTGATTATGGCTAGTGCCCACCCAGAGGCGGCCCGCACCTATGCCGAATTTCTGGCCAGTCCAGCGGCCCAGGAAGTTTTTATTCAATATGGTTTCGGCCCTGGTCAATAATTTGTCTGCCCCTCCAATCCGTCCTACATATCCCCTTGATAGCCATCGAACTGACTCCCCTCTGGATTTCCCTCAAAACCGCAGGCTTGGCCACGATCGCCACGTTTATCCTTGGCATTGCGGCGGCCTATTGGATGCTGGGCACCCAGAGTCCTTGGAAATCGGTGATAGAGAGCATTTTCATCGCCCCTTTAATCCTGCCCCCCACGGTGGTCGGCTTTTTATTGTTGCTATTGTTTGGAAAAAATGGCCCAGTGGGAAAACTAACCGCCGAGTTGGGTTTTACCATTGTATTCACCTGGTATGCCGCAGTGGTAACGGCAACGGTGGTCTCTTTTCCCCTCATGTACAAAACCGCCTTGGGAGCATTTGAGCAGGTCGATCGCCATCTCTTGCAAGTTGCCCAAACCCTGGGGGCTTCCAAAAGGTACATTTTTTGGCGGGTTTTACTGCCCCTTTCCATCCCCGGCATTGTAGCTGGTACAACCCTGGCCTTTGCCCGTTCCCTAGGGGAATTTGGGGCCACCCTGATGTTGGCGGGCAATATTCGCGGCCAAACCCAAACTATCCCAATGGCGATTTACTTTGCCACGGAGGCAGGGGCCATGGGGGAAGCGTGGCTATGGGTCAGTGTTATTTTGTCCCTTTCCCTGTCCGGTATTGTGGCCGCCAATATCTGGCAAAGTTACTATCAAGCTAAAGTTCGGGGTAGATACTCCCCGGCGATCGCCTCCTCTCCATCAGCACATCTATCCATCGGGGCGCTGACTGTGACCCAATTGGAACCAGGACACAGCCTTCCTTTTTGTCATCCAGAGCAACGAAAAAATGCCCCAGGGATTGAGGTCAAACTACAAAAACAATTGGCCCAATTTACCCTGGATGTGGCCTTTAGTGCCCAGGGGGAAACAGTGGGATTGTTGGGGGCATCGGGCTCCGGCAAAAGCATGACACTCCGCTGCCTGGCAGGGGTAGAAACCCCGACCCAAGGAAGAATTGTCCTGAACGGTCGCACCCTGTTTGATTCACAACGGAATATCAATGTGCCTAGCCATGAACGGAAAGTTGGCTTAGTGTTGCAAAACTACGCTCTATTTCCCCATCTGACCGTGGCCGAGAATATTGCCTTTGGGTTACGACACCTCCCCGCCCCACGGCGATCGCTCCGGGTTAACGAACAATTGACTTTAGTAAATTTAGAAAAAATGGGCGATCTTTATCCCCATCAACTATCCGGTGGTCAGCAACAGCGAGTTGCCCTGGCCAGGGCCTTGGCTCCCAATCCAGACATACTGTTATTGGATGAACCTTTTTCTGCCCTAGATACCCATTTGCGTCATGAATTGGAAAAGCAACTATTGAAAACTCTTGTCAGCTACCAGGGGTTTACCCTGTTTGTCAGCCATAACTTGGAAGAAGCCTATCGACTTTGTCAGAAGCTACTCGTGCTTAATCAAGGCAAACTGGTGGCAACGGGGGATAAGCAAGCCATTTTCGATCGCCCTGGGACTGTGGCCATTGCCCAACTGACTGACTGTAAAAACTATTCATCCATTCAGCCTATTGATCGCTACACTGTCTGGGCCTTGGATTGGCAATGCACACTGCACATCATGGAACCGGTTTCTTCTTCCCAGACCCACATTGGCATTCGGGCCCATCAAATTAAATTTTTAGACCGCTTTGATCAAGATCATTCCCCAATCAATACCTTTCCTGGCTGGGTGGTGTGGACCAGTGAAACTCCCCACCGCATGACTGTCTATCTCAAGTTGAGCAAGCCGCCCCTCCATGGAGATGATTACCATCTCCAGGCGGAAGTATTCAAAGAAAAATGGGAAATGTTGCGTCATCGTCCCCAGCCTTGGCCTGTGTGCTTGGAGCCCCGCCGACTGATGTTATTGCAACCCGGTTGATCAGGAATGGTTTGATGGAAATTTCTAAATATTTTTGTATTGTTATGTGAAAAATTGATGTTGCATTAAAACTATCAAATCTTAAGAAAACACAACATCGCTAAAATTTCAATGTTAAACTAGAAGCCAATGCCTGCCCCCCGATGATTGGGAGAACAACTATGAATCCGCTCAAGATTAAAATGGATTCTTTAAAATTATCCGACCAGCAGTTTTATCAACTTTGTCAAAACAACAGTGATTTGCGATTTGAGAGAACTTATCAGGGAGATTTAATCATTATGCCCCCTACTGGCGGAGAAACTGGCGAAAAGAATTCTGAAATTAATTATCAATTAAGACACTGGAATAAACAGTATCAGCTTGGTAAGGTTTTTGATTCCTCTACGGGCTTTAAACTTCCCAATGGCGCGGATAAGTCCCCTGATGCGGCGTGGATTCCCCTAGAAAAATGGACAGCATTAACACCGGAAGAAAAACAAGGATTTGTGCCCCTTTGTCCTGATTTTGTGATTGAACTACGATCGCCAAGTGACAATTTAAAGCCCCTACAGGAAAAGATGCAGGAATATTTGGAAAACGGCACGCGTTTGGGTTGGCTGATTAATCGACAAAGTAGGGAAGTAGAAATTTATTGTCAGGGTCAAGGGGTAGAAATAGTCGAGAATCCCAGCAATTTATCAGGGGAAAATGTTTTGCCAATGTTTATCTTGGATTTAGATTTGATTTGGTGAAGTGGATACAGAGAGAATTTATTTTAATAGAACTTTTAAACTAATATTGTCTGCCCTGTCATTATTTTGCTTGTTCGTAACTATTAACTATTTCCAGGCGAGCAGGAATGGCTAAACGGCGATCGCCAGTGAGTAGGGGCAGTTCGACATCGCCCGTGATAGAGGGAAAATTTGCAGGACAGGGATCCTTTAAACAACTTCACTTATTAGGACTAATTTTTTGGAAAATTGCTGAAATTTGATCAGCTATTAGACCTGGGCCCTCTCAACAATCAGGTTAATATTGCCGCTGTCATGACAATTCCAACAATAGTTAAGGCAAAATCTTTTTCCTGACACGGATCAATTACAAAACTTCACAGTATTTCATCTCGTTAACAAACAATAAGAAATTGTTCCATTTTCTGATTTTGGGTTCAAGATAAAACTAAGCCCCAGAGAGAACGTCATGCTCCAACACCATTGGTAATTGCTCAATCCATAGCTTCATTTCTCAGCCAAGCTTTTGGGAAATTTAGTTCCATCAATATCAACAAAAACAACTCTAAGGTTGTTAAATCTCCGCTGACCCGTAGCTATTTTTAGTAATTTTTTCGATTTCTATAATTGTTCGGCAGTATCCCCCCAGCTAGAAAAATCAACTGCCCTTTTCCACATTTTTGGTATTGTTTGCCCTTGCTAAATCCTTTGAGGACGATTCGTTTATGAGTTTACCTACCTATGCAACCCTCGATGGTAATGAAGCGGTGGCCCGGGTGGCCTATCAGTTGAGCGAAGTCATTGCTATTTATCCCATCACTCCCTCTTCTCCCATGGGGGAATGGGCGGATGCTTGGGCTTCTGAACATCGTCCCAACCTCTGGAAAACTGTACCCTTGGTGGTGGAGATGCAGAGTGAGGGGGGAGCAGCTGGGACAGTACATGGTGCTTTGCAGTCAGGGGCTTTGACCACTACTTTCACCGCTTCCCAGGGCTTGATGTTGATGTTGCCCAATATGCACAAAATTGCCGGCGAATTAACGGCCATGGTGTTGCATGTGGCAGCCCGTTCTTTAGCAGCTCAGGGTTTATCCATTTTTGGTGATCACAGTGATGTGATGGCGGCCCGTAACACTGGGTTTGCGTTATTAAACTCCAATTCTGTGCAGGAAGCCCAGGATATGGCTCTGATTGCCACGGCGACAAGTTTTGCCACCAGGATACCGGGACTTCATTTTTTTGATGGTTTCCGCACTTCCCACGAAGAACAAAAAATTGAGTTATTACCGGAATCCGTTCTCCGTAGTTTGATTAAAGATGAAGATGTGGTGGCCCACCGGGAACGGGCTTTGACTCCCGATCGCCCGAAGTTGCGGGGGACAGCTCAAAATCCCGATGTCTATTTCCAAGCCAGGGAAACGGTAAATCCCTTCTATGACGTTTATCCCGCAGTGCTGGAACGGGTGATGGCAGAGTTTGGCCAGTTAACCGGCCGTCATTATTCTCCCTACGAATATTTTGGTCATCCAGAGGCGGAAAAGGTGATGGTACTAATGGGTTCCGGTGCGGAAACGGCCCAGGAAACGGTAGATTTTCTCACTGCCCAGGGGGAAAAGGTCGGTCTGCTGAAAGTACGGCTCTATCGTCCCTTTGCTGGCGATCGACTGGTTAAATCTCTACCTAAAACCGTCCAGAAAATTGCTGTGCTGGATCGGTGTAAGGAACCGGGGAGCATTGGGGAACCTCTCTATCAGGATGTGCTGACAGCCTTTTTTGAAGCGGGCATGATGCCGAAAATTATCGGTGGACGTTATGGCCTATCCTCCAAGGAATTTACCCCGGCCATGGTTAAAGGGGTATTGGATCATCTGCAACAGGCTGAGCCGAAAAACCATTTCACCGTGGGTATTAACGACGACCTCAGCCACACCAGCATTGACTATGATCCCAATTTTTCCACTGAAGCGGACTCGGTGGTGCGGGCCATCTTCTACGGCTTGGGTTCCGATGGCACCGTGGGAGCCAATAAAAACTCGATCAAAATCATTGGAGAAGATACGGATAATTACGCCCAGGGCTACTTTGTTTACGACTCGAAAAAATCCGGTTCGGTGACCGTTTCTCACCTCCGCTTTGGCCCCAAACCGATTCTTTCCACCTATTTAATTAGCCAAGCCAATTTTGTCGCCTGTCACCAGTGGGAATTTTTAGAACAGTTTGAGGTGCTGGAACCAGCCGTTGATGGCGGGGTATTTCTAGTGAACAGTCCCTACGGCCCCGAGGAAATTTGGCCCCAATTCCCCCGCAAGGTGCAGCAGGAAATTATTGACAAAAATCTCAAGGTTTACACCATTAACGCCAACGAGGTGGCCAGGGATGCAGGCATGGGCCGCCGCACTAATACAGTGATGCAAACCTGTTTTTTCGCCCTCGCAGGGGTTTTACCTCGGGAAGAGGCGATCGCCAAAATTAAGCAATCGATCCAAAAAACCTACGGCAAAAAGGGTCAAGAGATTGTGGAAATGAACATTAAAGCGGTGGATGCCACCTTAGCCTATCTCTATGAAGTACTTATTCCCGATGTCGTCAGTGAGGACGCTGTTGCTATGCAGCCCGTGGTTCCTGATAACGCCCCCGTGTTTGTGCGGGAAGTATTGGGCAAAATCATGGCCCGCCAAGGGGACGATTTACCCGTTAGCGCTTTGCCCTGTGATGGTACCTACCCCACCGGCACCACCCAATGGGAAAAACGCAACGTGGGCCAGGAAATTCCTGTTTGGGATCCCGATGTTTGTGTGCAGTGCGGTAAATGTGTCATTGTTTGCCCCCATGCAGTGATTCGGGCCAAGGTTTACAACGAACAAGAATTGGCTAACGCTCCGGTGAGCTTCAAATCCACTAACGCCAAAGACCACGATTGGCAAGGGTCTAAATTCACCATTCAAGTGGCGGCGGAAGATTGCACCGGTTGCGGCATTTGCGTCGATGTCTGCCCTGCTAAAAATAAATCCCAACCTCGGTTGAGGGCCATCAATATGGAGCCCCAGCTACCTCTGCGGGAACAGGAACGAACCAACTGGGATTTCTTCTTAAACTTACCTAATCCCGATCGCCTAGGGTTAAACCTCAACAAAATCAGCCATCAGCAAATGCAGGAGCCCTTATTTGAATTTTCCGGAGCCTGTGCCGGTTGTGGAGAAACCCCCTATCTCAAACTTGTTAGTCAATTATTTGGCGATCGGATGTTGGTGGCCAATGCCACCGGTTGTTCTTCCATCTATGGCGGTAATTTACCCACTACCCCCTGGGCCCAAAATGCCGACGGTCGGGGCCCGGCCTGGTCCAATTCCCTATTTGAAGATAATGCCGAATTTGGCCTTGGTTTCCGAGTGGCGATCGATAAGCAGACCGAATTTGCCGGGGAATTACTCACAACCTTTACTGAAGAATTGGGGGAAACCCTAGTAACGGAAATTTTAGAAAATCAGCAAACCACCGAAGCCGACATTTGCGAGCAACGACAATGGATAGAACAGGTTAAGAACCGCTTACAAAATCTGGAAACTCCCCAAGCAAAAATGTTTCTTTCCGTGGTGGATTATCTGGTTAAGAAAAGCGTTTGGATCATCGGTGGAGACGGCTGGGCCTACGACATTGGTTACGGCGGTTTAGATCATGTGCTGGCCAGTGGTCGCAATGTCAACATCCTGGTAATGGACACGGAAGTTTATTCCAACACTGGGGGCCAAGCCTCAAAGGCCACCCCCCGGGCCGCTGTAGCTAAATTCGCCGCCGGAGGTAAACCCTCTCCCAAAAAAGATCTGGGCTTGATGGCCATGACCTACGGCAACGTCTATGTGGCCAGCATTGCCATGGGGGCTAAAAATGAACAATCCATCAAAGCCTTTATTGAAGCTGAAGCCTATCCCGGTGTTTCCCTAATCATTGCCTACTCTCACTGCATTGCCCATGGCATCAACATGACCACCGCCATGAATCATCAAAAAGAACTGGTGGACAGTGGCCGTTGGTTACTCTACCGCTACAACCCCTTGTTGACAGATCAAGGCAAAAATCCCCTGCAACTGGATATGCGATCGCCGAAAATCCCCATTGATAAAACGGTGTACTCAGAAAATCGCTTTGCCATGCTCACCCGTAGTCAACCGGAGGAGGCCAAACGTCTAATGAAGTTAGCTCAAGGGGATGTGAACACTCGCTGGGCCATGTACGAATATCTGGCGAAACGCTCTCTGGGTGGGGAAAGTAACGGTAAAAGCCATAGTGTTGCCTCGTCTCCGGAGGCAATTCCTAAATATGTTTAGAATCGGTATTAGGAGGAAATAACTTTACCTGTTCCCCTATCAGTTGAATAACAATTATGAGGATAAGCTTATGGTTACTCAAATTCAGACGAAAGCCCTTTATGAACAAGATTTTTATCTTTGGCTAGAAACTACTGCCAATCTTTTAAAAGACGACAACTGGGAGCAACTTGATTTTGAAAATCTAGCCTAAAAAATTCAATCATTAAGTCACATAGAGCAAGGTATTGTCAGGGAAAACTGCGTGATTATTTTGATTCACCTCCTTAAATGGAAATACCAACCAGAAACTTGGTCGAATAGTTGGAGGATAATGATCGATCAAAGTAGAAATAGAATCTATCAATGTTTTTTAAGGAGTCCTAATTTAAAGCAACATTTATGTAAAAACTTAAATAAAGTCTATAGCCATGCCCGCAAAATGATAGCTACTGAAACTGGAGTTTCTTTAAACACTTTGCCAGAAATTAATCCATTTTTCATGGATGAGATTCTTGATCGAACCTTTCTGCCAGATGGATTCTTTCCGCAATATTACGAGTGACAAGAGGCTAGAATTAATTCCCTCATCTAATAATTCCATAATTCCCCTGTCTATTTTCTTCCATTAACCTAAAATCGACTAAATGCCATGGATCTCACTACACAGTACCTCGGCTTGAATCTGAAATCTCCCCTCATGGTCGGCTCCTGTGCCCCATTGACAGAAGACCTAGACAATCTCAAAAAAATGGAGGATAGTGGCGCTGCGGCGATCGTGCTCCACTCCTTCTTTGAAGAGCAATTACGGCAAGAAAGATTGGAAATGCATCATCACTTAACCCACGGGACGAATAGTTTTGCTGAAGCTTTAACCTATTTTCCTGAACCTCAGGTTTTTCATGTTGGTTCCGAAGAATATCTCAACCATATTCGCCTAGCCAAAGAGAGTTTAGATATTCCCATTATTGGTAGCTTAAATGGCTCTACCTTAGGAGGATGGTTAGACTATTCCCAACAAATAGAGGGGGCTGGGGCTGACGCCATTGAACTCAATATTTACTACGTACCTACAGATCTAGATGTACCTGGTACAGAAGTGGAAAAGAATTATCTTGACATCGTAAAAACTGTCAGAGCTGAAGTTAAAATTCCCGTTGCAGTCAAAATTGCTCCCTTCTTTAGCAATATGGCCTATATGGCGAAAAAATTTGCCGATCATGGCGCTGATGGACTAGTTTTTTTCAACCGTTTTTACCAGCCAGATTTTGACCTAGAAAGCCTCGAAGTTTATCCCCATATTCTGCTCAGTACCCCCCAAAGCATGCGCCTTCCCTTGCATTGGTTAGCAATTTTATATGGGCGCATTGACTGCGACTTGGCTGCTACCAGTGGGATTTTACACACAGTGGATTTGGTCAAGGTGTTAATGGCCGGGGCAAAAGTTACCCAATTGGTCAGTGCCCTACTGCGGCACGGCATTGGCTATATCCACACTTTAGAAAATAGTTTAGCCCATTGGATGGAAGAGCACGAATATGAATCGGTGCGGCAAATGCAAGGCAGTATGAGTCAACTTAATTGCCCCGATCCCACTGCCTTTGAGCGAGTCCAATATGTCAAAGCTCTGCAGACCTATGCCCCCATTTGGAAAGCCCTTGATCCCCTTGAACCCGTTGGTTAATAGACTGCCGGATCAGTGATTGCCGATAGATTTGAGCTTGATTTTGACCATGGATCAGCCATTGAAGAACTTAAATTACGGATAAATTAAGGGGGTTTGGTATGGGCACAAAACGTATTGGAATTTTAACTAGTGGCGGTGATTGTCCTGGCCTCAATGCCATTATTCGATCAGTGGTTAAGGCCTCAGCTCTCAAGGGGTGGGAAGTGTATGGCATTCCCTATGGCACCGATGGTTTTGTTGAAGTCGCCCACGGAAAATACCAAGCAGAGGATTTACTGTTAACCAAACATGGCTATGCTTTGCCTGGAATGCTCAAAGGTTTGGACGTGTTGCAATTTCTCAGTGGTAGCGTTTTAGGTTCCTTGAGTAAAGGGCACCCAGAACAACCTGTGATCGCCGCTGCCATTCTTAAAGGTTATGCCATGCTTGACCTTGAAGCGCTCATTGTTGTTGGTGGCGATGGCAGTTTAGATATTATTTACGACTTAGCTACCAAGGGAAATTGGCATATTATTGCCATTCCTAAAACCATTGATAACGATGTGCCTTTTACCGATTTGGCAGTGGGATTTAGTACTGCAGTGGACATTGTTACCCAAGCTTTATACGACCTCACTTTCACCGCCGCTAGCCATGAACGCATTATCATTGTCCAGGTGATGGGAAGGGATGCGGGGCATTTAACTCTCCATGCGGGTATTGCCGGTGGAGCTGATATTATTTTAATTCCTGAAATTACCCCCTGCCTAACTCCAGAAGTTATCCGTGGTTGCTGTGACCAACTGGTGAATTTGCGTCAATCTGGCCGCCATTTTGCCCTTATTGTTATTTCCGAAGGTGTCCATGATCAAAATGAACAAAAGAATAAGTATATTGCTGACTATCTAACGGAAAAAATTAGTCAAACTAGCCAGCATCTGTGTGAAATTAAAGATCCTAGTTTTTGTGATTTGACCGATTTGGATATTCGAGCTACCACCCTGGGCCATTTACAACGGAGTGGCACACCTCTATCTTTCGATCGCCTGTTGGCCACGGTGTTTGGCATCAAGGCAGTGGAGTTGATTGAACAGGGGATTTATGACCAAGTGGTGATTTGGCGCAATGGTCAAGTGGAGCACACTGATTTGCAACCCATTATCGGCATCATTAAAAAATGTCACCAGGAAAACCGTTGTGCTTTCCCGGTGGACAAGGATGGCTTTATGGTTAAAACGGCCAAATCGTTGGGCATCTACCTAGGAGAGGTCTAAATCCCGCGAACACTAACTTTCCGCACTGGATTCAAGAGCACTAACGAGAGGATTGGCGGCCCCATTAGTGGTGTAAATCTGCCTGGGAACACCGATTTCGATATTATTTTCCGTCAGGGCCTGACGTACCCGGAAACGCAATTCTCGGCCCACAGACCACTGTTGGGCAGGGGCGGTTTGAATCCAGATGGTGATGGTCATGCCCTCATGGGTAAGACTATCAATGCCCAACACATCGGGAACTGCCAGCATTTTGTCGTGCCATTCTGGGTCATTATACAGGTCTTCCCCCACCTGGCGCAGGACATTAATAGCCTTTGCTGGGTCAGTGTCATAGGCCACATTCACGCTTAAATTAGCGCGAGACCAAGAGCGGGTCAGATTTTTAACCTGGGTGATGGCACTGTTGGGGATGGTGACCAATTCTCCTCCGGCACTCCGTAACTGGGTCACCCGCAAGTTTAAGTTTTCCACCCCTCCGGCGGCGAAGCCCACGTCAATTACATCCCCGATGGCATACTGATCTTCTGCTAACACCAAAAATCCATCTACCAAATCCTTCACCAAGCTCTGGGCACCAAAGGAAACGGCCAAGGCCAATAACCCCCCGATCGCCACTACAGAACCGGTGGGAATTCCCAGGATGGTTAGGGCTGTTAACAGGCCGCTGGCGGTAATCACCACGGTCACCATGCCTTTGATAGCTCCAGCGATGGTAGAAATGCGCAGATCTCGCCGTTGGTTATCCCCTAGATTGATAAATTTATTCAGTCCAGCAGTATTATTATTCTGCCAATTGTTTTTTAACAGTTCGATGATGCGATGGCTGATGCGGATGACTAAGCCGATGAAAAACCATAGCAGTAGTAATTGCAGGGGCCTGCCTAAAATTGCGCCACTGAGGGTGGCTAGGCCGGGAATTTCCCGGAAGATGGCAAATAAGCCAAAGTACCAACCGAGGATAATCACCCAAAATAATAGCCACTGGACAAACTTCCAAAAACCAATTTTGCGGTCGATACTAAGTATTTGGGGTAATCTTTGCCAAAAGAGCCGTTGTTGTTCCCCTAGCACTTCCGGGGTAGTATAGCTAACTTCTATGGGGTCTGGATCATGGTTAGCCAAGCTCTCCGACTCCGCTTGTTTTTCAGCGGCGATCGCCTGTTTCCGCTTGAGAAGCCTTTGATGATAACGAGAAATTAGATATTTAATGCCGCCAATGATGACCGTTGCCACCATAAGCACTGCAAATATTTGGAAAGCTTTAGTAAAAGATTGCTGTAAGGCTTCTGGGGTAGTGCTGGCCTGGCCCCGACGAATTTCTTTATCCAGTTTTTCCCGCCATTGCTCTGCTAAAACATCGATAGGTTGCCCGTTGAAATCGGCATCATTTTCCGTAACGGAGGCCAGCACCAGGGGGAGGGGATAATCATCATTGCTAACAGTAACCACCACAACATTGTTAAGCCGAGATGTTTCTACCCTTAGATCGTCGGGATTCATGTCCCGTGTGAAAATAGCCAATTCCAGTTTGCTTTCAATGTCCTGGGCTCTCTGCTCTACGGGGACCTCGCTGGTATTCTCTTGGCGGTTATACACGGTGGGAGATGCCACATCAAACAAAAAACTGTTATCAACGGGCGATCGTACCGGGGCCACTTCAATGGGGCCATAACGGGAAACTCCGGGGGGTTGATAATCACCCTGGGTGCTAAAGCCTTGGGGCATCACAAACTGAGCTTGGCTAGGATGGGGAATGATCAGTAGTAGGGCTAAAACAACACAACCGAGCCAGAAGAAGCGTTGATATTTGCGTCGATATTTTTTTAGTTTGGTAATTAAGGGCATGGTTCTTGATACTTACAATCTGTCAGCAAAATCGACAGCCAAAGGCCAGCAACCTTGATGCTAGTCTGATGGAGAAAACGTCATTGATCAACCCCTGAACTAATTTTTTGACTATGGCCAACGCAAAATCTTCGTCCCTTCCCAGTTGGAAAAATCCCAGCGGTAAAACTTTGCTAATCTTGCTCTGGGCCTTGGCTTTAGCCCTGATGGCCCTGTTGAGTAGCTGGGCGGGTCTGCCTTGGTTAGGCAATGGGAAATTACTGATTGCCTTGGGTTTTACGGCCTTGGTCACGGCCTTAATTGGTATGGCGGTGGTACCAATGTTGATAAATCTGAAAGCAAGCCAAGTGATCCAGTCCGACGGCCCCCAAAGTCATCTTAAAAAGGCGGGTACTCCTACCATGGGAGGGATTTTTTTTGTGCCCGTGGCGGTGGCGATCGCCGTGGTGGGCACTCAGTTTAACGCCGATGTCATGGTGGTGGGCTTAGTAACTTTGGGTTATATGGCGATCGGTTGGGTGGATGACTGGCAAATTTTAAAATACAAATCTAATAAAGGTTTAACCCCTAAACAGAAATTATTTTTACAGGTGGCGATCGCCGTTATTTTTTGCGCTTGGCTATTTTTTTATGGGCCAACGGACATCACCAACATTCGCATTATGCAATTTGTCTTACCCCTGAGCTTCCTTTTTTGGTTAGTGGCAACCTTTGCCCTAGTGGCGGAAAGCAATGCCACTAATTTGACCGATGGAGTGGATGGTTTAGCCGCCGGCACCGGGGCGATCGCCTTTGTGGGGTTGGGTTTATTGGTGGTGAAGGACAATCCGGCGTTGGCCTTTTTCTGCTGCGCCATGGCCGGTGGCTGTATTGGTTTCGTGCACCATAACCATAATCCTGCTCGGGTATTTATGGGGGATACGGGGTCTTTAGCCCTGGGGGGGAGTTTAGCGGCGGTGGGCATCATGACCGGCAATCTCTGGGGACTGCTATTGATCAGTGGCATCTTCCTGGCGGAATCCCTCTCTGTCATTGCCCAAGTAGGTTACTACAAAGCCACCAAAGGACCCGACGGGGTAGGCAAAAGGCTGTTGAAAATGGCCCCCATCCACCACCATTTAGAACTAAGCGGCTGGACTGAAACCCAGATTGTGGGCTCCTTTTACCTGATCAATACCCTCTTGGCGATCGTGGCTATGGCAACGGCATAACAGTAGAATCAAAGGGTAGTGGTTGATGGTAGTCCAATGCAAATCACTTTAAACCTACCGGATCACCTAAGTCAGGTAGGAAACTTCGATCAGAATGATTGGCTTCGGGAAATTGCCATTGCCCTATTTGAACAAGAACAAATTTCCCTGAGTCGTGCCAGTAAAATTTCCTCCATGGGAATTATGGAATTTCAAAAACTCCTATCAGATCGGGGAATTTGTATTCATTACGATGTGGAGGAATTTGAACAGGACATTCAGCATCTGCAAAGTCGCAGTTGGCTATGATTGTTGTTAGTGACACCTCGGCCATTGCTAATCTTGCTGTTGTGGATCATTTTTGGTTATTACAAGCAACTTATAAAAGTGTAGTTATTCCAGAAGCTGTTGCCAGTGAAATCGCCGTCGCCACTAATCCCAAAATTTCCTTAATTCTCCAATTAGATTGGATTCAGACCCGCTTGCCTAGTCCTCCTAGCTATCAATTAGCTGAACAACTACAAAGGGAACGGGGACTTGATTATGGAGAAGCCCATGCCATAGCCCTGGCCCTTGATTTACAGGCTGATGATCTACTAATGGACGATCGCTTGGGGAGAAGGGAAACCACTCGCTTAGGGTTGTCAATAGTCGGAATTTTGGGAGTTTTACTTGTTGCCAAACAAATAAATCTTATCCCGCAAGTGAAACCAATTATTGACAGTTTGATCAATCAAACAGGATTTCGGGTTAGCTCCCAACTATACGAACGCATCATAACTTTTGCTCAGGAAATTTAACTAAAAAATTGATTAGATGAACTATGTAACTACGCCCACAGCTTTTGTGGAATCTAAACTTAATTCTGTGCCAGGGGATGCCCTGGGTTATCTACGACGTTTAGATCGGCGTTGGCAGGCCCTATGTCAGGGAAATTTACCGCCCATTGCCGAAGTAGCCCAAAAAGTTAACGCCAACTTGGGGGAAACGAATTTTGACGCAGTAATTTGCGGAGGTACCCTGGGGATTTTACTAGCTGCCAGTTTACAAACCAATGGTTGGCGCATTGCTGTCCTAGAACGGGGAAAATTACAGGGCCGTGCCCAGGAATGGAACATTTCTCGCCAGGAGTTACAAACTTTTGTCGAATTAAACCTACTTACCTCAGAAGAATTGGAAACGGCGATCGCCAGTGAGTATAATCCCGGTCGCATTGCCTTCCATGGCGGGCAGGAATTTTGGGTAGAAAATGTTTTAAATGTGGGTGTAGACCCAGTTTATTTACTAGAAAAACTTAAGCAAAAATTCCTCCAAGCCGGAGGTAAATTGTTAGAGCATAGTGCCTTTCAGAAAGCAACTATTCACCCCGATGGAGTTGCTATTCATTATCAGCATAATGGAGAAAATCAAGTCGAAGAAAAACTCACCAGCCGTTTGCTCATTGATGCCATGGGCCACGGTTCTCCTTTGGTAAATCAGGCTCGACAAGGGGAAATCCCCGATGGAGTTTGCCTCGTTGTCGGTAGTTGCGCCCAGGGTTATTCTGATAACAGCACTGGAGATTTAATTGCTACCACCACGGAAATTGCCAACAATTGTCAATACTTTTGGGAAGCTTTTCCTGCTCGGGATGGCCGCACCACCTATTTATTTACCTATGTAGATGTGCATCCAGACCGCATCAGTTTAGAATTTCTTTTTCAGGAATATTTTCGCCTATTGCCCAGTTATCAAAGAGTTAATCTAGACCAACTGCAATGGCAACGGTTTTTATCTGGTTTTTTCCCGGCCTATAAATCTAGCCCCTTACATTTTCCTTGGGATCGGATGCTAGCAGTGGGAGACAGTGCCGGCAGTCAATCCCCCGTTAGCTTTGGTGGTTTCGGCGGTATGGTACGCCATTTACAACGATTAACTAACAGCATTGGGGAAGCCTTGGCCGGGGACTATTTGACTGCGGCAGATCTAGCTCTTTTGCAACCCTATCAACCTAATATTGGGGTTACTTGGTTATTTCAACAAACCATGGGGGTTAAAGTCGGGCAAAAATCAGATCCAGATCAAATTAATCACTTAATGAATGCAGTTTTTGCTGTTATGGAGCGGCAAGGACAAGAAGTAATGGAACCTTTTTTGCAAGATGTAATCCAATGGTCTGGTCTAACCCAAACTTTGCCGAGGGTAAATCCGTTCATCGTGTTACCTTTATTGCCTCAAATTGGCCTACCAGCTTTGCTAGAATGGCTCGGTCATTATACCAACTTAGCGGTGCATAGCATAGCCTATCCCCTGGGTAAAAATATTCTATTTACTAATCCTAGCTTTGAACAAAAACGCCGTCTAGAAGCTTGGTATTATGGATCTGGTTACGATTTCCACCATTGAAGGTTTATTGGGTACAACGTGATGGAACTGAGGACGGCATTGCCAATGAACTAGTTGCCAATGGTATTCCTAAAGAAGTCATTGTTTTGGGTTTCCATGAGCCGTCAGTACGTCCCCACACTGGATTTGCGATCGCCTAAATTTCCCTAAATCTATCGATCTACTCTGGTGGGGTTAACCAATGGGCAAAATCTTGGGTAAAAGTATCATTTAAAATTGCTTGGCGGATGCTTTGGGTGAAGCGAATTAATTCCGTAATATTGTGCAAAGAAAGCAGAATGTACCCCAACATCTCCCTGGAGCGGATCAAATGGTTTAGGTAAGCCCGGGAAAAAGTTTGGCAGGTATAGCAAGGGCACGTTTCATCCAAGGGGCGATGATCTTCACGGAAAGTAGCATTTTTTAAGTTCCACCGTTGCCCCTGTACCAATGCTGTGCCGTGGCGACCAAAACGGGTAGGAATGACACAATCAAACAAATCAATGCCCGCAAAAATTGCCCTGGCCATTTCCCGGTAGGTGCCCACCCCCATCAAATAACGGGGTTTATGGGCTGGTAATAATGGGGCAGTGTGTTGCACCACTTTGTCAATCAGGGCTGGTGCTTCCCCTACGCTTACTCCGCCAATGGCGTAACCGGGTAAATCCAAAGCAATGAGTTGTTCCGCTGCTTGGGAACGCAGGTCTAAAAAGGTGCCTCCCTGGACGATGGCAAACAGGGCTTGATCCTGGGGTCTTTGGTGGGCTTCAATACACCTTTCTAGCCAGCGGTAAGTGCGGGCTGTAGCTTGTTCCACCATCAGGCGATCGCCTTGGCCAGGGGGACACTCATCAAAGGCCATAATCACGTCGGCGCCCAAAGCATTTTGGATGCGAATGGAATTTTCTGGAGTCATATCAATCAGGCGGCCATCCCTTGGCGATCTAAATGTGACCCCCCGTTCATCGATGGTGCGTAATTGACTGAGGCTAAAAACTTGAAACCCACCGGAATCCGTCAGCATGGGGCCCGGCCAGCCCATAAATTTGTGTACTCCCCCAGCGGCGGCAATGATCTTTTCCCCTGGTTGGAGATGGAGATGGTAGGTGTTGGCCAACACCATTTGAGCTTGGGTATCGGCTAGCTGGGCAGGGGTAATGCCTTTAACTGTAGCTAAGGTACCCACGGGCATAAAACGGGGAGTTTCCACCGGCCCATGGGGTGTTTGAAAAATTCCAGCCCGGGCTTGGCTATGGGAACACCGGGCTTGGCACTGATAGGTAAAATTCACACTAGGCAATGGCACAATGGACAGTTAATCGTCCTGGTATCAGTATCACTTCAATATTTTTTTCCCAAACCAGGAGGGATCAAACCGCCTTGGCCCAGGAATTTCTATTCTTCGCTACCTTGGAGTTTGATAATGACAAAGCCCCAGGCCAGTCCTAACAAGGTCAAGCCAATCATGATAAAGGCGCCATTGGCCAACATGCTTTCCGCGGTCATAGTTAATTCCTCAATGGGGGATGAATAATTTGGGATGAAAAAATCTTTGTTGTCGGTGGTTCATTATCCCATAGGAATATCCTCTTAAACCTGATTGAGTATGGATTGTATGAGTTTGCCCCGTTTAATTTTGACTTTGGGGGATCCGGCTGGCATTGGTCCTGAGGTGGTGCTCAAAGCCCTAGCTGAAGCCGAGTTAGCCGAAATTTGCCAGTTGACGGTGATTGGTTCCCATTCTGTGTTGGCCCAAACCCACGGGCAACTGTTGGCCAAAAATCCGGATTTAAACTTAGCCGATCCGGAAAGGATTAATTTACTCGACGTGGATCATCCCGACCTAGCAAAAGTCAGGGTGGGCCGGGGTGATGCAGTTAGTGGGGCCATCAGTTTTGCTTATTTGAATGAAGCGATCGCCAGAACTTTAGCCGGGGAATTTGCCGGCATTGTCACTGCCCCGATCGCCAAATCCGCTTGGCAGGCCGCTGGCCATAATTACCCAGGGCAAACGGAAGTTTTAGCCAGCCGTGCTGGGGTAGAACGCTTTGGCATGGCATTTGTCGGGCGATCGCCCTTTACCGGTTGGACTTTACGCACCCTGCTAGCCACCACCCATATTCCCTTGAAAGCTGTACCATCGGCGTTGACCCCGGAGTTGATGGACAGCAAACTGGATTTATTGTTAACTTGCTTAGCCCAGGACTTTGGCATTACTGCACCGTCAGTGGCGATCGCCGGATTAAATCCCCACAGCGGTGAAGAGGGCAAATTGGGCGAGGAAGAACAAAATTGGTTGATTCCCTGGTTGGAGCAAGCTAGAAAAAAACATCCCCAGGCCAAATTAATCGGCCCCATTCCCCCGGATACCATGTGGGTCAGTCCGGGAAAAGCTTGGTTAACCGATGCCCAAACGACGGCATCCGATGCTTACTTGGCTTTGTACCACGACCAAGGCTTAATTCCCGTTAAACTGCTAGCGTTTGATCAAGCTATTAACACCACTATTGGCTTACCCTTTGTCCGTACTTCCCCCGACCATGGCACTGCTTTTGACATTGCAGGGCAAGGTATCGCTAGGGCTGATAGCATGGTAGCCGCTATTAAACTGGCTGCTGAATTGGTACAACAAAGATCCCAGCCATCGGCATAGTACAAAATTTTGGTGCTGAAAGAGAGCTGGGGAAATTGATCAACTAAAAGCAAACAAGATTTTTTTCCTTTTATTTACTATTTGCCTTTGACAGCGGATATAAACTCTGCGGCGGCCTTGGCCCCATCCTGCCCTAACCTAGTCTGCCTTTCGTACAGGTCATAGGCTTCTAAAAACATGGTTTTACCTTTGGTATTGAACCATTGGTCGGAACAGACAGTGCCGCGGACTTTCTCCATTTCGATAGTATATTTTGAATCTTTCTCGTCGAGAATTGCCAATAGACAACCAACCTCAGCAAAGCCCAACTGGATACAGTAATCAGTAGTTGTGGTGGCTGCGCCCCGAATTAACCAGCCTCCTTGGGGGCACTGTTGGTGCATATCTTTAATCTGTCCGATCTTTTTGCCAGATGAGGTAATGATAGTAGCGTCAAGGGGTGACCAAATGCCCCCTCCTTCGCCGTCAAGCGGCGCACTGCCGTTAATGGAAATTTTTTCATCCAGACCATTCATCAAAAGGATATATGTATCAGCAAAGGCCGGTTGCCCAAATAAAACTGTTACGGCAAAGGCGATCGCCAAGCGAACCTTGGTAATTTTCATCTGAGTATCCTCTGGGCTGAGTAAATTTAGCAGTCATACACAGAGAGTTATATCTATGGAGCAAATAACGCAATAAAAAAGGGCTTGTTGACAAGCAAATACGCAATATCCAAAGATTTTTCATATAATCGTCTTAAATACAGATTTTTTTGACAACTTTTCTGTGTGTCTCACACTACAGCATAAAACTAAGAACTTTTCTGTACAGGAAAATACAATAAAAAAATAACTACTTAAATTCTGAATCCTGTTTGAGCGATTTTGTCTTCTCAGTTTTCTGGCGACGAGAGAAGTTTTGGCGAATTTTTCGGCTGTATTCAGTTATTGGGGCTCGGCCAGGTAAGGGTTATAAGAGTAATTGAGTTTGATTTTTGAAATTTTGGGAGCTTGCCATGCCTTTGTTTCCATTCTTTCCCTATGCTCTCTATAGGGGTTTGCGTCCCCAAGAAATGTTAATTTTTGCTACAATTTATGCCAGTTTCTTGGCTAGTTGGGCCAAAACTAGAATAACTTCTGGTTTGTCGGGCCCCATCAACCAGGATTAATCACTGGGGGAGTTCCGGCCACTCATTACCCAGACAGTGAACTATCACCCTGATCACCCATGGGAGGATTGACCGTGAATCTAGAAACTCTGGAATTCGTCATTTACCCCGACGGCCGAGTAAAAGAAACGGTAACCGGCATTGTGGGCCGCTCTTGTCAGGAAGTGACCGCGGCGATCGAGGCTGAACTAGGGGTAGTGCTTACCCAGCAGACCACCTCGGAGTTTTTTGCCCAAATCAATCCGTTGAACCAGTCGGTTCAGCAGTCCCAGACCCTTTCTAGTTGGCCTGGGGAAACCTGAAAATCCCTTTAGTCGGTGATTTTTGTTTATCGAAAGTTTAAAAAACCAGCCTACTCGATTCTTTCAACTTTTTTGTAACTTCCTATGTCTCACTTTAGCAATATCAAAACCCGCATCCGTAACCTTGATGTGTTGAAAACCACCCTGACCAACTTGGGGTTGGATTGGAAAGAAGGGCCAGCCACGGTGCGAGGCTACCAGGGTTTGACCGCCAAGGCCGCAGTGGTGATCGAACAGGGCAATGATTATGACCTGGGCTTTAGCTGGAATGGTCAGGAATATGAGCTGGTGACGGATTTGCAGTACTGGCAGCAACCCCTATCGGTGGAAGGATTTTTACAAAAAATCACCCAGGGTTATGCTCTGGAAACCGTACTTGGTGAATCGGCTAAACAGGGCTTTGCCGTAACGGAACAACAAAAAAATGAAGATGGTTCGGTTCGCCTGGTTGTGCAACGCTGGAGTGCGTGATGGTGATGGCTGATCTAAATTTTCCTCCCGATCGCCGTTCTGGATTGGAACCGGAGTTGGGGGGAGATTGGCGTAACTTCGATGACCGTTCTGGTTTGGAGCCGGAATTGGGTGGGGAGTTGCGGGAAAGGGGGGTCTATGTGGACGAGGTGACCTGCATTGGTTGCAAAAACTGTGCCCACGTAGCCCCCAATACTTTCACAATTGAGCAGGAACACGGCCGCTCCCGGGCCTTTAGCCAAAATGGGGATGATGAGGCGGTAATCCAAGAGGCGATCGACACCTGTCCGGTGGACTGCATCCATTGGGTGCCCTACGACGAACTGAAACAGTTAGAGGAAAAACGAAAAAGTCAACAGATTCGTCCTTTGGGTTATCCACAAATCAATCCCCATATGTGATTGGGCAGAAAAACTACTCAGAACCAGATTTCTGCCGTCGTTCCCGTCGATGTTGGAAAAGCTCGAATGCTCCTAAGCTTAGGCTGGCGCTGCCCAAAGGAATCCAGTAATAAATCACTCGGTAGGCTAACAATGCCCCCAGCACCTCCACCGAGGAATATTTGGGAGTCAACAAAAACAGCACCACTGTTTCAAATACCCCCAGTCCCCCCGGCACGTTACTGATAATGCCCGCCACCTGGGCCAGGAGGTAAATGCCAAAAAAGCCAGGAAAACTCAGGTGATGGTGCCCCGGTAACAGAACGTATAAAATGCCCGAGGCTAAAATCCAATCCACTGCAGTCAGACCAATTTGGGCCAGGGATACGGCAAAGGGAATTTTGGGAGTTTGCCATCGGCCAATTTTGAAAGGTTTGATCAAATTGCCTGTCACCAGCAGATAAACCCCAATGATGGCGAGGAAAGTAAAGCCGATGGGATGGACTGATAAAAAAGGTAAATGGAGAAACGTGGGCAACTGTAAGGGATCGACCACAAAAGTTATGCCTCCCACAGTCAGCAAACCAACCCAAAAACTGAGGTTACAAAAGGCGATCGCCTGGGCAATGATGGAGGCGGGAACCTGCCAGGATTGATAGAGCCGGTAACGAATGGCACTGCCACTGAGGAGGGCCAGACCCACACTGTTACTAATGGCGTAACTAACAAAGCCGACAAAGCTAGTTTTGGCTAGGGGTAAAGATTGCCCTAGATAAAACATGGCCAGGGTGTCGTAGCCAGTCAAAATTATGTAGTTGATCAGCATGAGCGCAAAGGCTCCGGCCAAACGGGTTTTGACAATGCCCTGGAAACTTGTCAAAACATTTTGCCAACCGTAGTGATGCAATTCCGAGTGGATGGCCCCAATGGAAAGCACAAATAAGCAGGCCCCGATCGCCGCTGGCGCAATTTTTTGTAGCTTTTGCCAGGCGGTCATGACCTCACCTCATAGAGCAGAAACAAGCTGGAAAACCGAATTAGGATAGGTTTTTCTTGATCTAAATTTGCTTATCTGGTTGGTGATATTCCACTTTAATCACCGTATGGACGTTACCCCGCGGGTTAAAATCCGCTTTCAGTCTAGCGTACAAAGGATTGGCCGCCGCCACAAAGTCATCCAAAATTTGGTTGGTTACTTCTTCGTGGGGAATATGGCGATCGCGGTAACTATTGATATAAAGCTTAATAGATTTCAGTTCCACCACCTTTTGGTCGGGACAATAGGTTAGATAAAGGGTGGCAAAATCGGGGTAGCCGGAAAAAGGACATTTGCAGGTAAATTCCGGCAGGGTGATGTGGACATCATAACGACGGCCTGGGCGGGGATTGGGGAAAGTAATCAGTTGGGCATCCCGAATTTCCCGCTCGCCATACTTTTCGACGTTATCGCTGGTGGTAATTGCAGTTTCGGTCATGGTGAACAGTGAAAAATGAACAGGATTGGAAGGAAAAAACTCTATCCTCCATTATTTCAGATTTTTCCTGACCGATTTTCCTAAGTATCCTGGTAGTAGTCCCTGGTGCCCTTGGCGTCCATAGCTTCACTCAAGCGGTTAAGGGCGTGGATATAGGCCGCAGTCCGCACATTCACTTCCAAGTCCTGGGCAATGTGCCACACCTGTTCTGCTTCCTCCACCATTTTTTCCTTCAGGCGATCGTTAACTTCCTTGGCACTCCAGTACAGACCACTGCGGTTCTGCACCCATTCAAAGTAGCTCACCGTCACCCCCCCAGCATTGACCAAAATATCGGGAAAAACGTAGATGCCTTTGCTGACTAAAATATCGTCGGCGCCGCTGGTGGTGGGGCCATTAGCCACTTCAAAAATATAACGGGCCTTCACCTGATCCGCATTGTCGGCAGTAAGTTGATTTTCCAGGGCGGCGGGAATCAGTACATCTACGTCCAGGGCTAACAATTCAGCGTTGCTCAGTTGTTGATTGTCCCCCAAATCACACAGGGTCTGGTCACAATACATGCCAGCCAAACTGCGGTTGTGTTGTTTGTAGTCAATGGCAGCGGGAATGTCCACCCCTTGTTCGTTGTAAATGCCCCCCTGGGAATCACTAATGGCCACTACTTTGTAGCCTTCTTGGTATAGGCATTCCGCCACTACCATGCCCGCATTACCAAAGCCCTGGACAGCCACGGTGGTATTTTCGGGATACCGGTCAAATTTGGGCAACATGGCCTGCATGATGAAAAAAGCCCCGGTACCAGTGGCGGTGTTGCGTCCCTGACTGCCCCCCATGGTGATTGGTTTGCCGGTGACAACGGCGGGACTAATTTTGCGGCGAATGATGCTGTATTGGTCCATCATCCAGCCCATCATCATTTCGTTGGTGTAAACGTCTGGAGCGAGGATGTCGACATCCGGGCCAATAAAATCGGCGATCGCCTCGATGTAACCCCGACTAAGGCGTTCTAATTCCGCCCGACTTAGTTCCTTGGGATTGAGGGTAATGCCCCCCTTGGCCCCCCCGAAGGGTAAATTTAACAGGGCACATTTAAAGGTCATCCAAAAAGCAAGGGACTGCACCTCATCCATAGTGACGTTGGGATGGTAGCGTACCCCACCCTTGCCGGGGCCTCTGGTGTCGTCGTAGCGAACCCGGTAACCGGGAAAAATTTTTAGGGAACCATCGTCCATGCGCACCGGAATGGAAACGCTGAGGCTAGTTTTGGGGTACTTTAATCTTTCCCCCGCATCATCGGAAATGGCCACATATTTAAGGGCTTTTTCGAGGCGTTTACTGGCATCGGTAAAAAGAGATCCAGCCATAATTGATACTCCTGGAACAGTGGGGCCGCCGTTGGCATTGTGGTATAACCCCTTGGGGCGGCCTGACATTACGAACAAATCAGTTTGGTCAATAGTTCTATTAGAGCATGGAGTCCGGATTACTAGCTGACATTCCCCTAGCTTGGTAACACAGCGACACAATCAATTTCCACCAACACATCCTTGGGCAGGCGGGCCACTTCTACACAACTACGGGCCGGGGCGATCGCCTCATCGAAATATTGGGCATAGATGGCATTAACAGCGGCGAAATCATTCATATCTTGCAAAAAAACCGTGGTTTTAACCACATTTTCCCAACCACAGCCTGCTTCCTGTAACACTGCCCCTAAATTAGCCAAGACTTGTTTTGCTTGGGCTTCCACGTTTCCCTCACTCACAATGGTCATGGTTTGGGGATCTAGGGCAATTTGTCCCGCAGTAAATAAAAAGCCGTTGGCGGCGATCGCCTGGTTGTAGGGGCCAACGGGGGCCGGTGCATGGGCGGTGTTAATAATTTTCATGACTTTATTGTGGGGAATTAGCTACAGAGACTTTTTCCTCCATTGAACCATTAAAAACAGACCTTCAAGGCTCTTCACCAGCACCGATCACCAGGGAAACCCGATCGCCCCCAACTTCTTGCAAAGCGGTTAAGGTTTCAATGACAGTTTGATAGGGCACATCCCCCGCTACCTGGAGATAAACACGGCGATCGGCGGATTGTTGCAGGTAATCCGGTAATTGCTCTAGAAGTTGGGCCTTTTCCAGGGGGCGATCGTTCACCGACAGTTTTCCCCCAGTCTGTAGCATCACTTGGAGAAATTCTGGCTCCTCACCATTGTTTGAGTCATCCCTATCCAAAGCTTCCGTTTTTTGGGGTAAACGCACCATTAAATTCGGCCCTTCTTCCGCTAGGTTAGCGGCCACGGCCACAAAAAAGGCCAACACCACCAACATCACATTGAGCATGGGGGTGATTTCTAGTTCCGGTAAATCATTGCGGGATTTTTGATGTTTAAATCTCATTGTTTTATCACTTATTTTCCCATCACCAAAAGCACACGATCTCCCCCAACTTCCGCCATTTGGGTTAATAAATCATCCACTTGACGGAAATTCAACTGACTATCCGCCGTTAACCTCACCTCAGACTGGGGATGGGTTTCTAAAAAGATGGCGATCGCCTGTAAAAAGGCCTCCTGCTCCACAACTTTTCCTTCCACCAAAAGCTCCCCATGACGATTTAAACCCACCTCAAATCTGGGCGGGGATGATGCTTCTTGTTCAACAGGGTTTCCGGAACCCTGGGGCGGTTCCAGGTCAGCAATAACCTTTCCAGTCAAGGACATGGTTAAAATCACAAAAAAAGTTAATACCGACATCAACACATCAATCATCGGTACTAAATTTACCCCCGGCGTCCTCGCCCCCCTAACTCTGCTTTTCATTGTTTTTTTAAGGCTTAGCAACTTTAGCCGCCCTTAATAAATTAGGCATTGGTTGATGGGGTTCATACCAAATTTCCCGGTAAATCAGTTCCAACTCACTGCCCACTTCCGCAAAATAGTCCATCTGTTGGGATTGTAAGCTAACCAAAATGCGAAATACCAGCAGGGCAAAAATAGCCACCATCATCCCTGCCGCTGTGGTGATCAAGGCTTCTCCAATGCCGGAGGCGGCCTGGGTTGCTTCCACACTGGAGCCTCCCCCCCCGATATTAAGATTATTAAAGGTACGAATTAGGCCTGTGACGGTGCCCAACAGGCCCAGGAGGGGAGCCAGGGCAATAATGGTTTCCAGCAGTTTATCCCCCCGTCGCATCCGGACAAATTCTTTATCGGCGGTGGCTTCCATGGCTAAACGGAAGGTTTCTGGGCTGGGGTAACGCAATTTCAACGGGGCTAGAAGAAAGCGACCAATGGCTAAATGTCGGGCATATTCAGCGATTTCCCGAGCCTTGGCCAAATCCTCCACCGCCGCATCCAGGACATCCCGCACAATCCGATCTTCTTGAATTAACAGACGACTCCAAAACCAACCCCGTTCCAAAGCAGTGGTCAGGGTCAGAATTGACAGCAGTAATAAAGGAAACATCACTGCCCCCCCTTTAGAAAACTCGTCTAGGAGTCGTGGGGTTTCAGTCAACAACAGTGGCGATGGCAACATGACTAGGGGGCAGGAAAACTTCTAAATAGTAATCTCTTGCAATTATCCGGCGCAAGTGGTTCAATATTTTGTAAATTATTGCACTTAATTTGCAGTAAAAGTGATAGGCCAAAGTTGACCCAGTTTAGGCGCTTATCAGGATGACTACGACTCGCCCAACCAGCCCAGGCCTAGACCAACCCAAGTTAGGGAATGCTGGGTCGGGTTCATGTTTTTCATTTTCCCTTTTCAATTGCCCACTATCCATTGCCATAGACATCAATGACAACTAAGATTTCCCGGCGGACTTTTTTTGTGGGAGGAACCGCCCTCACCGCCCTGGTGGTAGCGAATCTGCCCCGACGGGCCTCAGCCCAGTCCCGCACCATCAATCTCTATTCCTCCCGGCATTACAACACCGATGATGCCCTTTATGATGCCTTTGGAAAGGTTAATCTCATTGAAGCCAGCGCCGAAGAACTGATTGAGCGCATTCAGAGTGAAGGGGCTAATAGCCCAGGGGATATTTTGTTTACCGTAGATGCCGGTATGTTGTGGCGGGCGGAACAAGCGGGACTTTTTCAACCCGTTCGCACTGCCAAGCTGGATGAGCGCATTCCCGAAAATCTGCGGCACCCCGATGGCTTGTGGTATGGCTTTACCCAAAGGGCGCGGGTTTTGTATTACAGTCGAGACCGGGTTAATCCGGCGGATCTTTCCACCTACGAGGCCCTGGCGGATCCCCAATGGCGAGGGAAAATTCTGGTTCGTCCCTCCAGTAATATATACAATCTTTCCCTCACCGCCTCCCGCATTGCTATCCATGGGGAACCGGACACCCGTCGCTGGCTGGAGGGTTTGGTGGGTAACTTTGCTCGGCAACCGGAGGGTAATGATACGGCGCAAATTCGGGCTGTTGCGGCAGGCATAGGGGATGTGGCGATCGCCAATAGCTATTACTACATTCGTCTGCAAAAATCCCCAGATCCCGCCGATCAGGAAGTTGTGCAAAAAGTGAGTATGTTCTTTCCCAATACTGGCCCCGGGGAGCGGGGTACCCACGTCAATGTTAGTGGTGCCGGGGTGCTCAAAAATGCCCCTAATCGGGATGCGGCGATCGCCTTCCTGCAGTATCTAGCCAGTGATGAGGCCCAGCGTTATTTTGCCGAGGGTAATAATGAGTATCCAGTTATTTCAGGGGTTCCCATTGATCCGGTGCTCGCCAGCCATGGACAACTAAAGGGGGATCCCCTCAATGTTTCTAACCTAGGACGCTATCAGCCCGTTTCAGCCCGTTTGATGAATGAGGTGGGTTGGCAATAATGCGAATAAAATTGAATAATTGCCGGATTGTGTTTCCAGCTTATTGCATATAACTTGCAGATAGAAGCCAGAACACGATATTGTTTTGGACGGATCAAACGCCGTGCTCAAATCATCGGGGGTACGGTGTTTTTGTTGCCAGTTCCTGTTCCTCCCCTTTTGTTGACTCCATGTGGTCCCCCCCTGGCATCAGTTAAAATTTTTCCTAGCCTTTGTCTGTGCGTCTGCTATCCATGGAGGGCTATTGTGGTTGCCCCTGCCCCCGGAGCCTTCCCCTCCCACGTCGGCCGAGTCTCCCCCAGAGGCGATCGCCACAGTTCCCCTAGCAGATTTAGTCACACCGGCCCCCATGGCCAAATCAACCCAGGAACCGACACCAGAACCTACACCTCCCCCCCCACCGGCTCCCCAAGCACCAGCTAAATCCGTAACGCCAAAGCCCCCCCGTTCCCAACCCTCTCCCCCTAAAGCTCCCCCTAAAGCTGTAACACCACCCCAGCCAGCCCCACCAACCCCCGAACCGAAGCCGGCCTTGGAAGCCAATGAAACCAAAGCCATTGAGCCTGAACCTATTCCCGCATTAGAGGCCAGACCCATCGAACCGGAACCCATCCCGGAGCCCATAAGGGAACTGATGCCGGGAATTCCCCACCTGGAAGGGGCGACATCGGGATGCCATGGCTCAGACAATTGTCATTTTCTGGAGGGGGCAACAGTGCGAAATGTCACCCAAGATTTACAGGCCCGTTTGGAGGCGCAAGGATTTCGCTTGAGTGAAGGTTATCGGGATACGGGCTTGCGGGTGTATGAGGTGTACCGGGATGACAAGCCGGTGCAATTTCTCCATATCGCCAGCGATAATGCAGGACGGGATACGTTTTATGTTCTTTCTCCACAACAGAAAACCTTAGAGGAACTCCGATCGCCATGAAGAAAAAAAGACTCACCCTAGGCCTGCTACTGGTGGGAACCTTAGCCCTGATAGCTTGTAATCCTGCCACCGAAGAGATTGATCCGTTATCTCAGTTACAGGAGACGGGGGAGTGTCTAGATTGCAACTTGGCCGGGGCTGATTTGCGGGAGTTTAATTTGGAAAATGCCCGCTTAAACCGTTCTAATTTGTCGGGGGCGAATTTATCGTCAATGAATTTGCGACGGGCGTTGTTAGATCAGGTTAATCTGGCTGGGGCTGATCTCAGTGGGGCCAATTTGACGGAGGCGGCATTAACCGAGGCCAACTTGGCCGGGGCAGACTTAAGTGGAGTTAATTTGGAGCGGGGATTTCTACGCAATACCAATTTGACCGGGGCTAACCTAAAGGGCGCTAACCTGACGGGGGCCAACTTAACAGCGGCGGACTTGACCGATGCAGATTTAGAGGGGGTACAGTTTGGCGAAACGATTATGCCCGATGGCGATCGCCGTTAGTTCGTGGCTTACCCCTGGCCTTACCTGAAATTGCCGGTAGATTTCCGAAACAGAAAGTCAAATTATTTCAGAAGCTGTAGTTGCCAGAATCAATTGCAGTAGCGTGAGGACAATCGCCCTATTGTTAGCTCCAGGGGGGATTAGGGGCGATCGCCTGGGAATGTTGTAGAAAAATTTCCATCAATCGGTGGAAGCGCACTGGCCTGACCAAAAACTGATCGGCCGCAATCTCTGCTTGCACAGTGTCACCGTCCGCATAATCCATGGCATCGATCAAAGCAACAATGGTCACAGAATCAGCCCCCAAGAAGTCTCTGATCTCATCCAGCGTCTGCTTGGTGGCGTTGGTAACCTGGGGCAAATCCATCACCAGCAAATGGGAAGATTGATTGACCGATTGTTGTAAGGCAGTTAACTGGGCCATGGTGGGAAAAGAGCAGTTTAACCATTGCATTTGGTAACCCCTGGCCCGGAAATAACTACTAAGGGTAGTGGCATAGGCGGAATTTTCGCTGATTAAAGTGATGGTTGTTGGAATTAAATTATCAATGCTAGAAACCTTAAATAGTTCGTCTTGGTGAAATTAGCCAACGTCATCCTGAAGAAGGCAGGGAATAACGACCAAAAATTGACTCCCCCGGTCTAATTCACTGGTAACATTCACCGATCCTCCATGGAGTTCAACAATTTTTCTCACCAAAGAGAGGCCCAGTCCTGTACCGTCGTAACGACGATTGAGGGCACCATCAATCTGTACAAAAGGCTCGAAAATACTACCTAACCTTTCCGTTGCAATGCCAATGCCTGTGTCTATAACTGTGATCTGTAGCTGAGGCAATTGACCATGGTGATTGGGAGCCCCTTCTTCCATGAACAAGTTAACCTGTAGAGTGACTTTGCCCCCTTCCGGCGTAAATTTAACGGCATTGTTGAGTAAGTTAATTAAAACCTGGCAAATCCTTCGTTTGTCCACCACCACGTCTGGGAGATTGGGCAGAATTTTGAATGACAAATTAACTCGCTTTTGTAGGGCAAAATGTTGCACAAAAGTCAAACTATGATTAACCAGAGTCGGTAAGTTAGTTGGCTCTAAATCCAACTCCATTTTCCCAGCTTCAATTTTGGAAAGGTCAAGAATGTCGTTAATCAAAGAAAGTAAATGTTTTCCACTCCTTTCCACTGCTTCCAAAGACTGAATTTGTTTGCCATTTAAGGGGCCATAAAATTGATTTTGTAGGGCTTCTGCCATGCCTAAAATGGAGTTGAGGGGAGTGCGTAATTCGTGGCTCATATTTGCCAGAAATTCATCCTTGAGTTGGGTGGCTTTGGCTAGAATTTTGTTGGAAAACTTTAATTGTTCTTCAGCTTTCTTAATCTCCGTAATATCGGCGATCGTGCCAATAATCCTGGTGAATACTGGGTCTGCCTCTTGATGAATTTGTCCACGCAACAAACAATAATAAATTTCACCATCGGCAGTTTCTAAACGCAATTCTGCTGATAATTCCGCTGTTGGATCGGCCAAACCTTGCTCAATGGCCTGCCAGAACTCAGGGCGATCGTCAGGGTGAATGAAAAAATCATCATCTTCCTGCTCAAGGGATTGTTTAAAGCCTAACCAAGCAATTAAATTTGGATCGGCCTCGATATAGTGCATTTGGGGCTGATATTCCCACACCCATACCCTTGTGGCCTGGGAAGCTAATTCGTAGCGTTGGGCAATTTCCACATATTTTCTTTCCGCAATTTCTAGGGCTTCCCGTTGATAAACCTGCAATTGATTGAAGGTCTGCACCAAGGTTTGGCCCAAAAAACCAATTTCGTTACTTGGTAGGGAAGGCAAACTAAACTGCTCAACATTGTCATAGTTAATTAATGCTCGGTGCAGTTTGCCTAAAGGGGCCAAGACAGAATATCTAATTAGTAAACCCAACAGCAGAACGATCACCACAGTGCCAATAACGAACGAAGCTACAACTAATAAAAGTGCCTGGTTAACCTCTCGGTTTAATTCCTGTTTTGCTAGAACAGTGATTGCCACTCCCCGTTGATGGGTATTTTGGTCATCGGAACTTTCTCCCTCCTCAGGAAAAGAATAAGTGTTAAAGGGAAGAGCATAAACCACCACTTCTTCACCATCAATTTTGGTAATTAGGGATTGGGGAATGCCACTGATGGAAACCTGTTCAAAAATAGGAAAAAGAGCTGGTGCGAGTTGGGCATATTTTTTTTCCCGCGCCATTTTTATCCCCTCACCATGGGCAATGATAACGCCATTGGGATCGATGATTGAAATTTTTTGTACGTTGGGCCAAGCCGCATAATTTTGCACTAAACGGTTGAGGCGATAAACATCATTAGTTTCTACCAAACCTTCCGCCGCAAATTCCAAACCTTCGGTCAATCGCTGGGCTCTTCTGGTAATATTAATTCTTGATTTTTCTTGTAATTGTTGCCTGGTAAAAACTATAGCTATGGCACTGGTAAACAGGAGAATGAGGGCGCAACCAGCCAGCAACTGGTAACGTAGGGGGCGGGTAAAAGTGGGTTTGTCCTGAACCATAGCTAAAGACGTTCCGCAGCTTGGGAAAATGGTTGGGAATTTATGACAATATCATCTCGAATAATCAAGCGATGACGACAACTTTCTCGTAATAATCGATAGTTTCTGGCAATGATGGGCTCTAATCGTCTTTGCACTAACATTTCCTCATTCAAGATGCGATCGCCGTGAATCATACCCTGGAAACCTTGGACAAAGACTTCCACAGGGACCTCTAACTGTTGGGCCACAATGGTGAAAACCTCTTGGGGATCGGTTTCCACCGCATCCATTACCTCCAGCCATACTTGAATGAAGCGAATTAATTCTTCTCGTTTTTCCTGAACCACTTCTGCACGGGTTATCAGACCATCCACCACCATGCTGTCTATTTCTGCGCTGGTGTAGATAATGTTACCCCCAATTTCTTGGGCTGTTTTGTGCAACAGCGGTTCCCAAAGCACTGCCGCGTCAATGGAACCATCCTTGAGGTGGGCGATCCCTTCTTCATTGGGTATGTCAACAATTTCCACTTCGTCCAGGTCTAGATCGCTGGCCCATAAGGCTTCAAGCAAAATTACGTGGGCAATACTGCCAAAACGGGCACTAATTTTTTTGCCGGCCATTTGGGCCATGAAATTTAATCCCGGCCGGGCCACAATGCCGTCGGAGCCGGCAGAAACATCCGCAACAAGGATGAACTCTGGAGTGGCTTGGGGAAAATCCAATTGCATGGCCTGGGGCAAGGGAGCAAAACTAGCATCCTGGTAACCCCGCATGGTGGCCCGGAGATTGTCATTCTGTTCTTCAAAATGAACTAGCTTAACGTCTAGTCCCCGCTTGGTGAATAGGCCCTTAGCTTCGGCATACAGGATGACGCTATAACCAGGCCAGTCGCTCATGCCCACGGTGAGGGGTTGCAAAACTTGTCTTTGGTTCAGGCTGACCAGGGCGATCGCCGTTAGGATAAGAGTGAGCCCAAACCCTAGCAGGTTTTTGAGGGGATACTTCATGGCGATCTGGGGAAAATGGGAAAAACTGGCAAATTTTAGTCAATTTGCTTGCTCTGGTCAATAGCGTTCAGCAACCATGGAAAAATCAGCCTTAAGTCCCCCCGGTTATTGTCTCTATAAGGGAACGACCAGAGATCGACGGTTACTGGTGGATTTTTTGGAGCGTACTTACCAGGCCCTCTTTCCAGAACGGCACGACTTCTCCCATTTGGGACAAACAGTGGAAAGTTATTTTTCTTGGCGATCGCCATTGTGGTGGGTCACTCCGGAAACTGGCCAGGGGAGCCCTGTTCACCATGATAATAGTTTTTCCGTTGGGGAAGACCCCTTAGGATTGATGGCGCAAATTAACTTGCCAGTACAGGATCAGAGGGTAAATAGCCAAGGGGAAAAAACTGCTTGTGCCCAGCCCATTGCCGGCCTTTGGCTAGGTAACGCCGTTGATCAGGTCACGGGCGATCGCCATGGCCACATTTTTATGCTGTATGTGGAACCGGCCCACCGCCGTCGGGGTATTGCCACTGCGTTGATGGCACAGGCCCAACAATGGGGTCAACAAAGGGGTGATCGGCGATTGGCACTACAGGTTTTTACCCACAACCAAGGGGCCCAGGAACTGTATGAAAAATTTGGCTTTTCCCCCCACGCCCTGGTGATGCAAAAAACTTGGTAGCCATGACAATTTCCATCGATTTTCCTAATATGGTTACCCCCATTGACCCCAAGGCTTGAACCTTGCCGAGAAAGACTTTCTAAGGCAGGATTAACAGTGGCAGATTCCCCGGTAAGGCCCTCCATGTCCCATTCCTACCATTGTCGTATTTACGTTACCCTCCGTCCCTCCGTACTTGACCCCGCCGGTACCGCTGTGCAATCCGGTTTGCAACAATTAGGCTACGATGGCGTTTCCCAAGTCAGAATTGGTAAATATATTGAATTAACCCTCGCGGCCCCGGACGAAGCCACCGCTTCCCAACAGCTAGACACCATGTGTGACCAACTATTGGCCAATACGGTGATCGAAAATTATTGCTTTGAAATTACTGCCCTAGAAGGTGCCGTCACGCCATGACCAGCTTTGGTATTATTGTTTTCCCCGGTTCTAACTGCGATCGGGACATTGCCACCGTCACTGCCGGTTTGTTGAACCAGCCAACCCGTTTTATTTGGCACCAGGAAGCCGATCTCCAGGGAGTGGATGTGGTGGTTTTACCGGGGGGCTTTAGCTACGGCGATTATCTCCGCTGTGGGGCGATCGCCAGATTTTCCCCCATCATGGCCGCCATCATTGACCATGCCAAAGCAGGTAAAAGGGTGTTGGGCATCTGTAACGGTTTTCAAGTGCTGACGGAGGTTGGGTTACTGCCGGGGGCTTTGATCCGCAACCGGGATTTACACTTCATCTGTGACCGGGTAACAGTGCGGGTGGAAAGTAACCATACCCTGTGGACCCAGGGCTACCAATCCCAACAGGTAATAACCCTTCCCATTGCCCACGGCGAAGGCCGCTATTTTGCAGACGAAGATACGTTAAAGGCGTTGGAAGATAACGGCCAAATTCTCTTCCGCTACAGCAACGCCCAGGGGGAATTGACCGCGGCCAGTAATCCTAACGGGTCTCTACACCACATTGCTGGCATTACCAATGGTCAGGGTAATGTCTTGGGTATGATGCCCCACCCAGAAAGAGCAGCCGATCGCCTACTCAAAGCAACGGATGGCCTAGCTATGTTCATCGGTTAGGTTTAGTCTATCCAGGCAAGTTTTGCCCATCAACACTCGGACAAGGAGGATCACTAACTTTGCTCAGCGGAGCTAAACGCTTAACGTTAACGGAGTGGAAAACCATTGGCCTCCTGCTGACCATGGTCACAACCCAGGTTTTAGGGGATATTTGGCTCAGCCAGGGCATGAAAGTGTTTGGGGCAGTGGAGGACTATAGCCCGGCGGGTTTGTGGGCCTTATTTCTCTATCTGCTCACCTCCCCTTGGATTGTGGTGGGGGTAATCACGTTGTTGTTTGCTCTGTTTCTCTATTTCACCGCCACATCTCGACTGGATCTCAGTTTAGTTCTCCCCCTATTTTCTTCTAGCTATATCCTCAATGCTCTACTGGCGTGGCTAATACTGGGGGAAGAAGTTTCTTTTTACCGTTGGCTGGCCACTTTTATGATCGCCAGTGGCGTGTTTATTGTCTGTTGGTCAGAACATCGCCACCGCTCCCAATTGATGCGGGAAAAGTTTAGTCCGACCCCGCCCCCTGCCGTGCCAGTGAAGTCTTCCCGGCGATCGCCATTGTGGTTATTTCCCGTGGGTATTGCCCTGTCCCGAGTTTGGTTTGGCATTTTAATTCTAATTTTTACCGATTCGGCTGGAGACGTATTAATCGCCCGGGGCATGAAACAAATTGGTCCTGTAAGCTTGCAATCGCCCTTGAAAATGGTCAAATTAATTGGCCGCATCCTTTCCCATCCTTCGGTTTTAGGGGGTATTGGTTGTCAAACCATCAGTTTTGTTACCTTCATTTCTCTGCTCAGTTGGACGGATATTAGCCTGATCCGACCGGCGGGAGCGTTGGGTTATGTGATGAGCTTATTAGGGGCCAAATTTTTGCTCAGAGAAACCATTCCCCTTGCCCGGTGGCTGGGCATCGCTGTAATCACTGCGGGGGTTGCCCTCATTGCCCTCGATGAAGTTAATTTGGTGGATCAAATTTTGCCGTTTTTGATCTAGTCAATCCTTGATCCTGTCTTGGTTTTTGAAGCACTATCAGAGTTTCCCTCGAGAAAATCTGGGCAGTAATGTCCGGTTTTTCCCGCAACTTAATTTCCTTCCTGTAAGCAAGGTTCCAACTCCAGCCATTGTTGCAGGCGATCGCCAAGGTGAAGGTTTATCCATTGTTTTTGGGTTAACAAGCCTCGTAAATGTTCACTGTGAAATTAACCGGTAAAAAGGTTTTAACACGGCAAGGGATGTTGACCTGATGCAGTTAAGATTTCAACCCCTATCTAGGGCTTTAGAGCCTGTTTGGAAAGTTGAGTTTTGGCTGTCTAATCCCCTCTAGCCCCCCTTGGGAAGGAGGGAAAGGTCACAAAAGTCCCCCTTTTTGAGCCGGAGCTTTAGTGAGGAGATTTAGGGGGATAAATACCTAGCTTTGTACTTTTCAAACACGTTCCTAGTCCAATTTTGCTGGCTGTGGTGCAAAAAAATAGTTAATCTGGGTTTTCGGTGCGCGATAATGTGAAGAATAGTTACAAGCAAAATCGATCAGGTTAATTTCGTCTCCCTCCCAAAATTTGGCGATCGCCACCATGAAGCGGTTAAGGCGAACAAACCACTGCCTAGGCTAGCTGGTAAAATTAACCACCGCCCCCAAGCTGAGGGGCCCTTTGGGGTCTCCAATTGCCGTCCACATTTTCTTCCAATATCCGTTGCTAGCACCTATGTTAAACTCCTCTGTTGCCACCAATTCTACCCAACCTTTCCTTGGTCAACCTTGGTTAGTGGAAGAACGAGATGCCTGTGGTGTGGGTTTTATCGCTAATCTCCGGGGTAAACCGGACCATACTCTGGTGGAGCAGGCCCTAAAGGCCTTGGGATGCATGGAGCATCGGGGGGGATGCAGTGCCGATAATGATTCGGGGGACGGGGCCGGGGTGATGACCGCCATTCCCCGGGATTTGTTAGCCCAGTGGTTTGCCACTCGCAATTTGCCCATGCCCAACGGCGATCGCCTGGGGGTGGGAATGGTCTTTTTGCCCCAGGAACCTTCCGCAAGGGAAGTGGCCCGGGCCTATGTGGAAGAAGTAGTACGGCTAGAAAAATTAACGGTGCTGGGCTGGCGGGAAGTGCCGGTGAACCCAGACGTGTTGGGTAGCCAAGCCCGCAGTAATCAACCCCATATTGAACAAATTTTGGTCACTTGCCCCGCTGGTTGTGCCGGGGATGAGTTCGACCGCCGCCTATACATCGCCCGCTCCATCATTGGTAAAAGGCTAGCGGAAGATTTTTATGTTTGTTCCTTTTCCTGCCGCACCATCGTCTATAAGGGTATGGTTCGTAGTGTTGTTTTGGGAGAATTTTATTTAGATTTACTCAATCCCCAATACATCAGTAATTTCGCCGTTTACCACCGTCGGTTTAGCACCAACACCATGCCCAAATGGCCCCTAGCCCAGCCCATGCGCATGCTGGGGCACAACGGGGAAATCAATACTCTCCTGGGAAATATTAACTGGATGGCGGCCCGAGAAGCGGCGTTAGAAGTACCAGGCTGGACAAAGGCCGAATTGGAAGCTCTAACTCCCATTGTCAACCAAGCTAACAGCGATTCTTACAACCTCGACAGTGCCCTAGAACTATTAACCCGCACTGGCCGTGGGCCCCTCGAAGCGGTGATGATTTTGGTGCCGGAAGCCTACAAAAATCAACCGGCATTAAACAACTATCCCGAAATTACCGATTTCTATGACTATTACAGTGGCCTGCAGGAACCCTGGGATGGCCCGGCCCTATTGGTGTTTAGTGACGGCAAAATTGTCGGGGCCGGGTTAGACCGCAATGGCCTACGTCCGGCCCGCTACTGCATTACCAAAGATGATTACATTGTGGTGGGCTCCGAAGCGGGGGTAGTAGATTTACCAGAAGCAAGCATTGTGGAAAAGGGTCGGTTAGCTCCGGGGCAAATGATTGCTGTGGATTTAGACCAGAAAAAAATTCTCAAAAACTACGAAATTAAACAGCAGGCGGCCCGGAAACATCCCTATGGGGAGTGGTTAAAAGCAAATCGTCAAATGGTTGCCTCGGAAAGTTTTGCTGACAAAAGTCTGTTTGCCGACACTGAAACGACTTTGCAACAACAGGCGGCCTTTGGCTATACCGCCGAAGATGTGGAAATGGTGATTGTCCCCATGGCTAATCAAGGTAAGGAACCGACCTTTTGCATGGGGGACGATGCTCCTTTGGCCGTACTGTCCCATAAACCCCGCCTACTGTACGACTACTTCAAACAACGCTTTGCCCAGGTGACCAATCCCCCCATTGACCCCCTGCGGGAAAATTTGGTGATGTCTTTGGCCATGTTCCTGGGGCCCCGGGGCAATATTCTCGAGCCCAAGGCTGAAGCGGCCCGCATGATCAAGCTCCGATCGCCGTTGGTGAATGAGTTGGAGTTGGAGGCGATTAAACAGGGTCAATTGAACACTGCGGTACTTTCCACCCTCTACGATTTAGGCGGCGTTAATAGTCTCCAGAATGCCCTGGATAGTTTAGTGCAAAAGGCGATCACCTCGGTTCAATCCGGCACTGAAATTTTGATATTAACCGACCGGCCCAATGGAGCTACGTTGGGCCAAAATCAGAGCTTTATTCCTCCCCTACTGGCAGTGGGAGCAGTGCACCATCACCTGATTCGGGCCGGGTTAAGGTTACAGGCATCCCTGGTGGTGGATACGGCCCAATGTTGGAGCACCCATCACTTTGCTTGCTTGGTGGGCTATGGCGCTTCTGCCATTTGTCCCTACCTGGCCTTGGAATCAGTACGGCAATGGTGGCGGGATGAGAAAACCCAGAAACTGATGGATAATGGCCGCCTAGATAAAATCGACCTGGCCACTGCGTTGCAGAACTACCGTCAATCGGTGGAAGCAGGGCTGTTTAAAATTCTCTCCAAAATGGGCATTTCACTGCTGTCCTCCTACCACGGTGCCCAAATTTTTGAGGCGATCGGTTTGGGGGCGGAATTGGTGGAATATGCCTTTGCTGGCACCACTAGCCGAGTGGGGGGGTTAACCATGGCCGACGTGGCCCAGGAAGTGATGGTTTTCCATGGCATGGCCTTCCCGCAAATGGCTAAAAAGTTGGAAAACTTTGGCTTTGTTAACTATCGTCCCGGTGGGGAGTACCACATGAACTCTCCGGAGATGTCTAAATCCCTCCATAAAGCGGTGGCGGCCTACCAACGGGGGGGCAATGAAACCAACGCCGAAGCCTATGACCACTACGGCCTGTACCGTCAATATCTCCGGGGGCGCCCCGTTACTGCGCTGCGGGATCTGCTTGATCTTAATCCTGACCAGACTGCCATTCCCCTGGAAGAGGTGGAATCGGTGGAATCCATTGTCAAACGCTTCTGTACCGGTGGTATGTCCCTCGGTGCCCTGTCTCGGGAAGCCCATGAAACTTTGGCGATCGCCATGAATCGGCTGGGGGCCAAATCCAACTCCGGGGAAGGGGGCGAAGATACGGTGCGCTACCTCACCCTAGATGACGTAGATGCAGAAGGCAACTCCCCCACATTGCCCCACCTCCACGGCTTACAAAATGGCGACACGGCTAACTCCGCCATTAAACAAATTGCCTCCGGCCGTTTTGGGGTCACCCCGGAATATCTCATGAGCGGCAAACAGTTGGAAATCAAAATGGCCCAGGGAGCCAAACCGGGTGAAGGGGGTCAACTGCCTGGCAAGAAGGTCAGTGAATACATTGCCATGTTGCGTCGTTCTAAACCCGGTGTAACTCTCATTTCCCCCCCTCCCCACCACGATATCTACTCCATTGAAGATCTAGCTCAGCTAATCTACGACCTGCACCAAATTAATCCTGAAGCCCAGGTATCGGTGAAATTGGTAGCGGAAATTGGCATTGGTACGATCGCCGCTGGGGTCGCTAAGGCCAATGCGGACATTATTCAAATTTCTGGCCATGACGGCGGTACGGGAGCGTCTCCCCTCAGTTCCATCAAACACGCCGGTTCTCCCTGGGAGCTGGGCGTTACCGAAGTGCATCGAGTGCTCATGGAAAACCAACTACGGGACCGCGTTTTGCTCCGGGCTGACGGTGGTCTGAAAACCGGTTGGGACGTGGTGATGGCGGCGCTCATGGGGGCAGAAGAATACGGCTTTGGCTCCATTGCCATGATTGCCGAAGGTTGCATTATGGCCCGAGTTTGTCACACCAACAATTGTCCCGTGGGGGTTGCCACCCAGCAGGAACGGTTACGGCAACGGTTCAAAGGAGTGCCGGGGCAGGTAGTCAATTTCTTGTATTTCATTGCCGAGGAAGTGCGTTCCCTGTTGGCCCATATGGGTTATCGCAGTTTGGACAAAATCATTGGCCGCACCGATTTGCTCAAAGTTCGCTCCGATGTCCAGTTGAGCAAAACCCAGAATCTGACCTTAGATTGTTTGCTGAATTTGCCTGATACTAAGCAAAATCGACAGTGGTTAAACCATGAGCCTGTCCACAGCAACGGTCCTGTGTTGGATGACGATATTTTGGCTGACCCTGACATCCAAGAAGCCATTAACCATCAAACCACGGTGACCAAAACCTACCGGCTGGTCAACACCGACCGCACCGTGGGCACCCGTCTCTCCGGGGCGATCGCCAAAAAGTATGGCAACAATGGCTTCACCGGCAGTATTACCCTCAACTTCCAAGGAGCCGCAGGCCAGAGCTTTGGAGCCTTCAACCTGGATGGCATGACTCTGCATCTGCAAGGAGAAGCTAACGATTATGTGGGCAAAGGCATGAATGGTGGTGAAGTTGTCATCGTGCCCCATTCCCAGGCCAGCTTTGCACCGGAAGATAATGTGATTATCGGTAACACCTGTCTCTATGGGGCAACGGGGGGCAACCTTTATGCCAACGGCCGGGCGGGGGAACGCTTTGCAGTGCGTAACTCTATGGGTAAAGCCGTGATTGAAGGAGCTGGCGATCACTGTTGTGAATATATGACCGGCGGCGTGATTGTCGTCCTTGGCCCTGTGGGTCGCAACGTGGGGGCTGGCATGACCGGCGGCTTGGCCTACTTCCTCGATGAAGCGGGGGATTTACCGGAAAAAATCAATCCGGAAATTATCACCTTGCAACGGGTTACCGCTCCTAAAGGGGAAGAACAACTAAAAGCCATGATCACGGCCCATGTAGAAAGAACAGGCAGTCCGAAAGGGAAAGTAATTTTGGCTAACTGGTCCGATTATTTGGGCAAGTTCTGGCAGGCAGTTCCCCCTTCCGAGGCGAGTTCTCCTGAGGCCAATGGAGATGCAAGTTTAACTGGGGAGAAGACTCTAACCTCAGTTTAGTTGACGTTAAATCAGAGAGGGGAGATTATTTTCTCCCTCTTCTTGGTTAAAAAGATCAACAATTAATATCCAAGAAAATCAGATATAGCTGATTAGGATAATTATGAGACGCTAAGCTGTGCAGTAATCTCGAATAATTTTATCTATGCTAGTACCCAAAAGTGCATACATTCTCACCCTCTTTAATGCACTAAAGTCATGCTCTATATAATTCAAATCTGGAGAGTGGTCTAGATTTTGTGTAAAGAGGAAAATTAAAGAGAAAAGGGTTCAGGAAAAAGAATAGCAAAATGGAAAGCAGCAGCTCGCCAATCTCGGATAGGGCGTTGCCATTTTTTAGTGAAGTTCCTCATGGCTAAATGTAATAGCGTAAAAACAGAATCTTCGTCGGGAAAAACGGCTTTGGTTTTAATTACTTTACGTAAAGAACAGTTCATGGACTCAATAGCATTGGTGGTATAGATTACCCGTCGAATTTCCATGGGATAGTCAAAAATGGGAATGACATGCTCCCAATGACGTAGCCAGATTTGAGTGATAGCGGGGTAAAGTTTATCCCATTTCTGGGAAAAAGCATCCAGAGCCGCTTCAAATCTGTCGCCACTGCCTTGGGGTCTTTCCAGGGGACAGAGTTAAGGCAATTACGCATCAAATGGACAATACATAGTTGGTTGGACTTAGGTTTGGGGATAAACTGCCTCAATCGCCTCAGGGAAGCCCCTTAAGCCATCACAACAGGCAATTAGAATATCCTTTAGCTCCCGATTCTTGAGCTCTGTCAGGATTCGTAACCAAAATTTGGCTCCCTCGGCTTCTGCTTCCCCAGTCCATAGTCCTAGTAGCTGTTTGTCTCCCTCCCGGTCAATACCCAACGCTGCATACACTGCCCGTTTGCTCACTCGACCTGAGACTTTGATGTTTACATACAGTGCATCTAGGTAAACAATGGCATACACCTCCTCTAATGGACGAGATTGCCAGGCTTTAACTTCCTCCGTTACTGAATCTGTCACTTCGCTAATCAAGCTGGCTGACACCTTTGCCCCATACAATTCCTGCAGTTCGGCACTTATGTCCCGAGTACTCATGCGCCTGGCATACAACCCCAGAATTTTTTCGTCCGTTGATGTTCGGGTAGGCACTAACACTGGCTCAAAGCTACTCTCCTTGTTTCGAGGGATTGCTATTTCCATTTCACCCTGGTTTGATTGAACTGTTTTCCTTGAATAACCGTTCCGGCTATTGCCCTTTTCTTCTTCTTTCTGGTTATTCAGATGAGCATTCAGTTCCCCACTCAGGGCTCTCTATCAACCTTTTGGTTAGTTGTTTTAGTAGTCTAGTCCTGACTCTCTCAAAATTTCTTCGGGGGTTTTATGCTCTTCTAGCAACTCATCTAGTAACACATCGACGCGATTCGGTTCTTGTTTTTTACGTACCATTGGGGTCTCCTTTTTTTGATTGGATTTTACTCCCCTTACACAAAATTTTGTTCAGTCCCGCCCATCTTTTGAGAGAATTGACTAAGCTTTTTAACAGGGTTAATGAGCTTGACAGATTAAAATATCTGGTAAATTTATGGGATAACTTTTATTATTCATCTGCCTAGACTGATGGAAGTGGGATACCTCCCACTTCCAGACCGGCGGTGTCCGTTATGGTTTCCACTATTAAATCCTTACAGATAGCTCCCAACTGCAGATGTAAATGTCCTCTAGTGGTGTCTCGGCAGTTAAGTTGTAAACCCTGGGCGGTGGGGGTGTGGACTAAACTGCCTTTCCCTTCCGTTGTTGCTGATAGGGTAACCCAATACCTGTCATTGCTAGCTTTGAGCTGCCAACTGCCCCAGGGAGCTACTTGCCAAGTGATGGTGCCATGGCCCGGGCCAAATTCGTAAAAATTACCTTGGTGATGTACGCCAATTAAAGCCACTTCTTCGGGGCGACCAAGGACAATGCGTTCCCCGCCGGCCGCAGTGACGCTCAACCCTGGATGTTGGGGAAAATGATTGGCTTGGAGCCAAAACCAGCGAGAAGGAAAGGAATGGCCCCAGTTTTTTTCGGCATAGACTAGGGCGTGGTCAAATTCATACTGTTCCCCCTGCCATTCCAGCCAGCCGTGCCCCCTACCTTGGGCGAAAAGAATTTGCCAACCAGGATCAAACATGGGGAAAAAGGAAAGCCAACCCGCTGTGGCCCGGGGAAAACGTTGGGGATTACCCCAGGTAATTTCCGGCTCCACGGTGAACTGCCAACGGCAATGGCGATCGCCATTGGTGATTTGTCCTTGGTGCTGATTTTGGTAGATTTGATAGCCTTCCTTAACCAGGGCAAAAAATTCGTCCGATGGTAGAGGTCTGGCCGGGTTATTGCCTGTATGTTTTCCCCAATGACCCAGGGCAAAATGGTGGGGACTGGCCCAAAATTTTTTCACTGAAGGAAAGGTCCGCCAAATTAGTTGGTCATCCTGATTTGCCTTTGTCTCTGTAGCCGGCCCCAAAATTTGTACAGCACCGCCGCTGTAATGGCGAGCGCCAGCGGGATTTTCGATGGAGTACATAAAGGCGAAACTTTCTCCGGAGTGGGGCAAAAGCAGACGCACATACCAACCTTCAAAAAAGGGAGACTGGCCTTGCCAGTGGTAACCACTGTGGGGAGGAAATTCCATTTATTTTCGACAGAATACTAATTATTTTTTACAGAATACTGGGGATTTAAAAAGCAGAAAAATTATCAAAATATACTCAACTTAAAAGCGGGCAACCAAATGGCTAGGGGATAAAGTAAATATTCCAAGAAAAATAATTTCCAGATAAATTGATAAAAAGTAGCAATTTCCCCCTTGTCTTCCAAATTCACCCCCCGACTCCGCTCCCAAAGCAAGAATAATAAAAACAAATGGGAGCCAATAAAAACTGGTATATTCAGAGGAAATACAGTCCATAAGCCCCAAATAACCATGGCGACGTAGCAAATGGTTAACAAAATTAGCGTTCCAATAAATACATTTTGTTTGCCAATTTGTAGGGTTAAGGTTTGAATTTTGAATTGTCTATCGCCTTCCATATCCGGTACATCTTTAAAGACGGCGATCGCCACGGTGAAAACTAAAATAAATAGAGTCAAAACCCAGATGGGAGTAATCAGGGTAGGGGGAGAACCCAAACCAGTTCTAAAAAATAAAAATAAGCCTAAGTTAACGACAATTCCCCGCACTGTGAGAATACACAGGGCCGCCAGCAGAGAAAAGCGCTTTAATCTCACCGGGGGGACAGAATAGGCCGTGCCAATGATTAAACTAATCCCCACCGTTAACCCCAGCCATAGCCCTAATCCCCAGGCGATCGCCAAGGAAGCAACGCCACAAAGTCCCACAATCCAACGGCCCTGGGCGATGGAAAAATCTCCGTTAGCGAGGGGCAAATTCGGCTTATTGATGCGGTCAATTTCAACGTCCCACAACTGATTTAGGCCGACAATGTAAACATTGCCCAACAGGCAAGCCAGCCAAGCGCCCAAAACCAAACTAAGGGAAGCTAGAAAAATATCTGGAGTACCGTGCCCCAGCATGGCCAATAGGTACACCGTCCAAACACTCAAGGTAGTACCAATGATGGTGTGGGGTCGGGAAAAGCGCCACAAAGCTTGGATAGTTGCCATGGCAATAATTTTGAGAAATGAAATCTCTTTGCAGTGTACCTAAACCGACCTAAGCTGAGCTATTTTCCAGACCTAATTTTGAACAGAGGCAAGGTCCAGTGCCCATCGACCTGCTTTGGCTCAGTAACTTAAAATTGGAGTGGCCTATCCCTTCCCAATTTCCATGTTTCCCCCTGCCCCCGCCATCGTCGCCCAGGATCTGAGTTTTCAGTGGTCCCCCACCCGTCCTGGTTTGCACAACTGTAGCCTGGCGGTGCCTCAGGGCCAATTTTGGATGCTGTTGGGCACCAATGGTAGTGGAAAATCTACCCTGTTAAGGTTATTGGCGGGACTCCTCACTCCCCATGGCGGTGTAGTGAAATTAGCGGAGCCCATGGGCTTTGTTTTCCAAAATCCTGACCATCAATTGGTCATGCCCACCGTAGGAGCCGACATTGCCTTTGGTTTAGTCAAAGAAAAACTATCTCCCCAGGAGGTGAAATGTCGAGTCGGAGAAGCTCTTCAGGCAGTTAACTTAGCCGATATGGCCCGCCGACCCATCTACGCCCTCAGTGGTGGTCAAAAACAACGCATTGCCATTGCCGGGGCGATCGCCAGACACTGTGCTGTTCTGTTGTTGGATGAACCCACTGCCCTGCTAGACCGAGACAGTCAACGGGAATTAGTATTGCAAGTACAAAAACTAGTCAAAGAAAGGGGCATCACCGCCCTATGGGTAACCCATCGCTTGGAAGAGCTAGACTATTGTGATGGAGCTTTTCTGCTGGAAGAAGGCAAAATTGTGGCCCAAGGAGACCCCAAACCCCTTGAGCAGAGGATGATGAACAAGACCGCAGTTTAACCCTGGCTATCCGTGAACCAAATTTCTCCCCTCCGTATTTTTTTGCTCGATGACCACCCCTACAGTCGCATCGCCAGCGCCGACCTTTTACGTTTGAACAACTACCAAATCATTGAAGGGGAAACCACCCAGGGATTTAGTTGTGGCCAAGTGGTGGAACAGGTGGAAAAAGTTGCTCCAGACTTAGTGTTGATGGATGTCAATTTAACCCACCAAAATGGCATTGAACTGTGCCAAGCAATCAAACATAGCTCCGCCGGGCAACATATTCCTGTCATCCTCACCAATGCCATGGATGACCCCCAATGTCGTCTCCGTAGTCGGGCTAGTGGAGCCGATGCCTATTTACTCAAACCCTTGGAGCGGGTGGAACTGCTCAATCAAGTGGATTTATTGATCCAGAAAAAGAAATTAACGGAATCTGTGGCCCAGATTGAACAGGTTTTGTTTCGTTTAGCGGCGGTGATCGAGGAACGTTACGCTGTCGGCGAAGCTAGCATTACGTGTAGTCAACTAGTGGCGGGTTTTGGCCAATTTCTCGGTCTAGAACAGGGACAAATTGATGACCTCGTTTTTGCGGCCCGTCTACACGATTTGGGCATGATCCAAGTACCCGATGAAATTATGCTCAAACAAGGGCCCCTCAACTCCACAGAATTGGACTGTGTAAGGGACCATGTCCATGTGGCAGCCACCATTTTTGAACCCCTGGCTGGACGCAGAGCTGTGGGGGAAATTATGCGTTATCACCATGAACGATGGGATGGCAGTGGTTACCCTGACGGCCTCCGGGGGAAGGAAATTCCGCTGCTGGCACAGGTTTTTCAAATCATTGATATTTTCACTGCTTTGACTAATAATCGTCGCTATAAGCAAGCGGTAAATACAGTCCAGGCCTTGGAGATTTTACAAGGAGAAGCCCAACGGGGTTGGCGTAACCCAGAAATGGTGGAAGAGTTTGTCAATTTTATTAACAAAAATTCCACAGAAGGGAGTTTGGCCCAACAGTTGCATTAGGATGTTCTAGTTAGGACTGAGTGAAAAGTAGCCATGGTTACCCATCCAAATCATTCACTGCCATCTCGACATTAACCCTTGGAAAATATGGAAAATACGGCTAATTTAGATTGGATTTTAGGGGCGATCGCCTTGGGAATTTTAGTAGCCGGATTGGTGATGTTATTGAACGGCGTCAAAGACTTGGGAAAATAGGGTAAAGCAACTATCTTGAGCTAATTTGCTCCCCACAGTTAAATTTTATGGCGTTTCTCCCATTTTTCCTGCACCATTGAGCGCTTCTGGTTAACCTAGGGAGACTGTCAGAAACAAGAAGAAAAAGGTAACTGTACAGTAAATAGACTTCCCCGACCTAACTCACTTTCCACTGTTAAACAGCCTTGATGCTTGATGGCGATCGCCTGGGCAATGGCAAGGCCTAATCCTGCCCCCCCCGCTGTCGAGAGCGGGCCGTATCTACCCGATAAAAACGATCAAAAATCCGAGTTTGCTGGGAGGGAGCAATGCCAATGCCCGTATCTTGAACTTTAATGATGGCTTGTCGTTGATCAGTCTCAAGAATAACTTGTACCCTTCCCCCTGTTGGAGTGTAATGAATGGCATTACTGATTAAATTACCCACTAAACGATAAAGCTGTTCTTCTTCCCCCCTTACCCAGATAATTTCTTGGCTGTCTAGCTTTGCTGATAAAGATACCCCAGCGGCGATCGCTAAACCAGAAAATTCCTCTGTTAAATCACTAACTAAATCGTTAAGACAACACAGTGTAAATTGATTCTGATTCACTGTTTTTAAATCCATACGGGAGAGGAGTAATAAATCGTTAATTAAATGGGTAAGGCGAAAATTTTGTCGTTTCAGTATTTGGATGGTATTGTAGACTTCCTCTGAGCTAGACTCCGTGTTTAAAGTTGTTTCTAAGGTAGCTTGAATAGCTGTAATCGGTGTGCGTAATTCGTGAGCAATATCGGCGGTGAACTGCTGAATTTGGCCATAGGAGCGATAAACTGGCTCCATGGCTAAGCCTGCTAACCACCAACTGGCCAACCCCACTCCGATCATCACAATGGGCAAACCAAAGATTAAAAAACTCTTGATCGTGTCTAAATGGTGGTCATATTCCGTCAAGGAACGTCCCACTTTTAGATAACCCCAAGGTTGTCCTGTTACCGTTTTAAGTTGCAGGGACACCTGATGATAGCGATCGCCCCTTTGATCCGTTAAAGGATACTGGCGGGTGGTTTCTCTCTCGAAGGCCAAACCGGGTGGATTTTCCCCTGCTGTTGCTAATAATTGACCGTTCAAGTCCAAAAAACGGACATAATAGCCTGGTTGTTGGGTGGCATTAAGAATATGCCTTTGTTGAAGTAGGGGAGAGCATACTTGATTGCCTAAGCAAAGATTAGGTAGAAATTGTTTAACGGAGGGTTCTAGCTGTCCCGGTTGACCTAGGAGTGGTTCCAATCCATCATGGAGGGTTCCCGCTAGGGAAGTAAGCTCTTGATCCAGCAATCGCCAATGATCCTGAGAGGTCATTTCGTAAACGGCCAAACCACAAAAACCCAAAATCAATCCCATTACCCCAGCGTAATAACTGGCCAAACGCCAACGGGATAGGTTGAAAAGTCTATTTTTCTGCATGGACTTGATGGGGCTGGAAACGATATCCTAAGCCATAAACAGTTTCAATCACATGGCCATATTGCCCTAGTTTCCGCCGCAGTAAACGCACCTGGGCGGCCACTACGTTGCTTGTGGATTCCACCGACACAGCCCAAAGTTGATTTTTAATTTGTTCACTACTGAGAATTTGTTGGGGATGCTTCATCAAGCATTCTAAAAGTTGAAATTCCTTGGCAGTCAGGGAAGTTTTTTGGCGTCCTGGTGTTATCACCACAAAACTCCCATAATCTAATTGCCACCCTCCGACCTGTAAATGTTGAGGTTGTAATTGCGGCGATCGCCGTTGTAGGGAGCGTAAACGGGCCAATAGTTCAGCCATGCCAAAAGGTTTGATTAGATAATCATCTGCCCCCGCATCTAAACCCCTGACTCGGTCTTCCATCCGATCTTTTGCTGTCAGGATCAAGATGGGCAAAGAACTACCCTGGGCCCGGAGTTTATGACATAGCTCTATCCCGGACAGGCCAGGCACCATCCAATCAAAAACTGCCAGGGTATAGTTCACCCAACCCTGATCCAGATAACTCCAGGCCATATTACCTTCCTGCACCCAATCAACAATGTAATTTTCCCGTCGGAGGGTTTTTTCCAGCGCCATGCCCAGATCAGGCTCATCCTCTACCAATAAAAGTCTCATTGTCTCCTATTGGCCATACCAAGCCTGATACCATTGCTTCATTTGCTTAATTTCTGCACTTTGGGAACGGATAATATCATCCATCAATTTATCCATCTCCGGGCGTTCTGTATTAGTTTTTAAATGACTGGCCATCATCACTGCCATTTGATGGTGGGGAATCATCTGACGAATAAATTCCTGATCAAAGTTTTTTGCAGTAGCCAAAGCCTCCAAATCCATCGCCATCATGCCATGACCTTGGTGCATTCCCATCATTTCCTGGCTCGACAGGGGAGGCACTACTTTCCCGAACCATTGCTGATACCAGGTTTTCATTTCTTTAATTTCCCTTTCCTGGTCTCGGATAATATTCTGAGCTAATTCTTTGAGTTCAGGATGTTCTGCTTTTTGCAGGGCCATCTCCGCCATATCAATGGCATCCTGATGGTGGGGAATCATCATTTCAATGAAACTTTGGTCTGTCCATTGCATCTGCATTCCGTGTTGGGCCATCATCTGTGGTGGAGATTGATGACGATAAACCGCCGTCACCCCAGCCGCTGAACCGCTGAGGAGCAATCCAGCCAAACCATAAATCCAGAGTTGATTACGCATAGAGGTTATTCCCTCCTATTTTTGTGCCTATGTCTAGTCTGACAAAGCAATATGAAATCAGGATGAAAAATAGTCTGGCACTGAAATTTGATCTAGTTTTGGGACAGGGAAAGGCATACATTGAAGACCAATCCCATACTCCCCTTGCGAACGGGGAGGGGCCTGAGCTAGGGAAGACAGTGGGTTTAACATGGGCTCACCTAAAGTTGCTCAAACAGACTCTAATAGCTAAAATTAAACCTTCCATTAACTTTTTCACCGTTAATATCAACTAAGATTGCGAGTTTATAATCCCCTGGTACCTGAGTAAAAAGAAGGGCAGTATAGTGTTTGTCTTGATCGCTATATTTAAAGTTAATGTCTTGTTGAGTGCCATCAGGTAATTGAACTTTACCGGTCACAATGGCATCAGTAATGGGGCTATGGTCAGCTCCTTTTTGTAGGTAAAAGTCAAGATGGAAACCTCCGGCTTCTTTGAGGGTGAGCAGTTCTAAATGGTAATCCCCCATTTCAATTACCTGTCCTCCTTGACCTCCATGGGATTCGGTTTTATTCTCCTCAACATTTTCTGTAGGAGCAATGGCAGGAGCCGGGGTCGGACTAACGGAAATATCCGTTGGCGAAGTTTGATTACCACAGGCATTGAGCAGAAAAGCTGTGACTAAAAGGATAACAGGATTGGTTAGGATTGAGAACTTCATAAATAAATTAAAATTTAAACTTTTGTCAGAACATTAATGGGGGTTGATTCTGGAGTAGTAACGCTAGCCGATGGACGTAAAAACCGGCCAAATTGGGCATATAAAGCGGGTAATATTAGTAGAGTTAAAGCGGTGGAGGTGAACAGTCCGCCGAGAATAACGATCGCCAGGGGTTGGAGAATTTCTTTACCGGCTCCGGTGCCAATCGCCAGGGGAAGCATACCTAGAGCGGAAGTAAGGGCAGTCATCAAAATTGCCGCTAATCGTTCCTGGGAACCTTCCTGGATCACCTGGGCTAGGGGCAATGCTAGGGCAAATTTTTGATTGTAGTTATCTACCAGCAATAAACCATTACGAACTGCGACTCCGAATAGGGTAATAAAACCCACCAGGGATGCTACGGAAATAACTCCTCCCGTAACGGCGATCGCCAAAATCCCTCCAGCTAAGGCCAGGGGAAGGTTGACCATAATCATCAGGGTTGCGGGCAAAGATTTAACCGCAAAATACATCAGAACGGTGATGACAACGATGGATAAAAAGCCAAAAATTAAAAGATTTTGACTGGCTCGTTCCTCCGATTCAAATTGGCCGCCGTACTGGATGAAATAACCAGTGGGAAGGGTGACTTTTGACCTAACTTGGGTTTGGATGTCGCTAACAACGGAACGGAGATCTCGACCCTTAACGTTGGCAGAAGCAACAATTAACCGGGAAACATTTTCTCGATTGATGGTGTTGGGGCCAGTGCCATAACTAATTTGAGCCACTTGGGCCAGGGGAATCTTAGTGCCGGTGGGGGTATCCACTAGCAAATTGCTGATGGTTTCTAAGTTGTTGCGGGCATCTGCCTTCAGCCAGACCAAGAGATCAAATAATTGTTGGTCTTGTAAAACCTGAGAGGCAACCCGGCCATTCAATGCGGTTTCAACCAGGCGGGAAAGTTGCCCGACGGTTAATCCATATCGCCCTGCGGCCAGTCGATCAAACTGAATTTGCACCTGACGCACCGGGACTTGGGGTTCTAGTTGTAAATCCACCAGCCCAGGAATCTCCGCCATGACGGTTTCCACCGATTTGCCGATGGTGCGGAGTTGTTCAAGGTCGGGGCCAAAGATTTTAACGGCGATCGCACTTCTGACCCCCGAAAGTACTTCGTCCATACGATGGGAGATAAAACCACCAACATTGGGGGCAACCCCAGGGATACGATTAAATTCCGCCCGGAGGGTTTCAATGCTGGCTTCTCGGTCGGCTATTCCCTCATCACTGAGTTCTACGTCCAAATGTCCTAAATTCACCCCACCGGCATCGGCATCCCCCGGCGCACGACCGGAGCGTAACTGCACTGTACTAAAACGAGGATCATCTTTGAGGGCATCCTGGAGGGCAAAACCGACCCGATTAGTGGCTTCCAGGGAACTGCCGGGATAAAGGAGCATGGCATTCACCAAGGACTGTTCTTGAAATTCCGGTAAAAAGACCCGCCCCATACCGGGAACGAGGCTGAGGGCAAAAACAAAAAAGGCGATCGCCGCCCCGATAATCCAGCGGGGATGGTGGGTACTGAACTTTAATAGAGGTTGATAAATCCTTTGGCAAATGCGAGCCAACCAAGTTTCATCACTGGGCAAACGGCAAGGGGTGAGTAATAAGGCACAAAGGGCTGGGGAAAGGGTCATGGCCACTAGGGTGGAAGCAAAAATAGATAACAGATAAGCCACTCCCATAGGGGCAAAAATCCGCCCTTCGACCCCCGTTAGACTAAAAATGGGGGCAAACACAACGGCAATGATGACTGTGGAAAAAATCACACTGGTACGGACTTCGACGGAGGTATCGTAAACCACTTGGAAAGGATGCTTGGGATTGCCTAGGGCCTGGTTTTGGCGCAGACCCCGATAGCAATTTTCCATATCCACAATGGAGTCATCGACCACCGACCCAATCGCCACCGCTAAACCGCCTAGGGTCATGGCATTAATCCCTTGGCCGAACCAACTTAAAATCATCATGCCAATGAGAAGGGAAAGGGGAATGGCACTAAGGGTAATAACAGCGGTACGCCAGTTCATTAAAAACAGAACCATCACCACGGCAACGATAATGATCCCATCCCGCAAAGAATCCCGCACATTGGCGATCGCCGCTTCAATAAAATTTTCTTGCCTAAACGTCACCTGGAGATTAACCCCGGTGGGCAGGGCCGCTTTGACTTCTGCCATGGCTTTTTCCACCGCCTTACTCACCGTGGGGGTATCCGCTTGGGGTTGTTTATCAATCACCAACACCACTGCCCGTTGGCCATTGACACTGCCATCTCCCCTAGTCAAGGCGGGGCCAATGGTCACTTCCGCCACATCCCTGAGCAGAATGGGTTTACCGTCCCTGGCTGTCACCACAGAATCTGCCAATTGGGAGATATTTTCGATGCGCCCCAAACCTCGAATTACATCTTCCTGATCGGCAGTTAATAAAAATCCCCCCGCCGCATTGACATTGGCTTCTTCTACCGCCTCTGTCACCTGTTGTAGAGAAATATTAAAAGCCTTGAGCAGAGCCGGATCTACCAAAACCTGATACTGCTTAACGTCTCCCCCGTAGGCAACCACCTGGGAAACCCCCGGTACGGCCAAGATTTGATTGGTAATTTCCCGATCCACCCGCCGTCGCACTTCCATCAAATTTGCTTCGGGGTTATCTGGTTCATCCACCGTTAAGGCGTACATCAAAATGGTGCTAATGGGGGAAGAAACCGGAGAAATTTGTGGTTCCTCCGCACCGGCCGGTAGTTTGCTCCGGGCAGATTGCAACCGTTCCGTTACCAATTGTCTGGCCCGATAAATATCTGTGTTATCCGCAAAAATCACCTTAACGACGGAAATGCCCACGGCGGACGATGAACGTACCATTTCTACCCCCGGTGTGCCGTTAACAGCACTTTCGATGGGCAGGGTAATTAGGGTTTCTATTTCCTCCGGTGCTAAGCCTGGGGCTTCTGTTTGGATTTCAACTTGGGGCGGTGCAAAGGGGGGAAATACATCCAGGGGCATCTGGGTGAGGTTGTAGCTTCCTAAAATGCCCACCAGAATGGCCCCAATAACCACTAACCAACGTTGGGCGATCGACCATTTGAGAATGGCATTAAGCATTTTGTAAGTGAATAAGAAGGGTTTGGTTACTGAGCGAGGTTACTGAGCTTGCCGAAGTATGGATAGCTTCGATGGGACAGGGAATTTAGGAAAAGTCTTGGGGGGACGGACTTTCAACCAGCACTTTTTCGATTTCCAGAGATGGTTCGTCTGGGCTAGACATTAAGCTACGTTCCCGCAACGGTTGGCTCTGTTGGCGTTTTCCCCAGAGACTACCGGCCCAAAATAGTCCAGCGGCAACTACAGTTCCCCCCAAGGGTAAAAGCCATGTTGGCAAGACCGGTAGAGAAAAGGTCGATTCTGTTGTTTCTAGGGATTCTTCGGTCTCTTCTACCGTTTCAGGAGGTTTGGTGCGTAAAGATTCGGCATAGAGTTGACTGGCCCGTTGGGAAACCACTAAATCCCCTGCAAATAAGCCTTCTTTGATTTCTACCCAATCCCCAGCCACCTGTCCTAGGGTCACGGTAATAGGTTCAAAAACATTGCCATTCTGCACAAAAACAAGATTTTGCTGATCGTTAGTTTTGACAATGGCCGATTGGGGTACGGCTAACACCGGGGCAGGAGTGCGGTCGGTTAAAACTTCCAACTCAACGAACAGACCGGGCTTTAGTTGACCATCCGCATTATCCAATGTCGCTTTCACCGAAACGATACGATTTTCCCCTTCCACCACGGAGCCGATTTGATTAATCCTTCCCGTAAAGATTTTTTCTGGCGTATTACTAGCCCAGCCCCGAATGCGTTGGCCCTGGCGAATTTTGTTTAAATCCTTTTCGTAAATATTGGCTGAAACTTGAACTTGCTGGCTATTGATAATGGTAAAAATCGGTTCCCCTGCATCCTGTCGGGATTCTCCGACCTTAATTTCATGCTCTGGGGTAGTGGCGGGGTCAATGACTATGCCAGCAATGGGAGCTGTAATCACAATGGTGCCGTCGGCGCGGGCATTGGTTCCCAGTTGTTGCAAACGGGTCTGATAGGTTTCCTCGCTTAATTTGACCTGTTTTTGGGCAACATTTAAGGCGGTTTGGGCCCGTTTGATTTGGGCGATTGCCTCACTGACAGGTAAACGACTTTGGGTTCTCACTAGATTAGCCTGAGCCTGGGCTAAGGCCACTTCCGATTCTAAAAGCTGGCGACGGGGTAAGGCTCCATTGGCTTCGAGTTCCTGGTCTCGGTTGTAACGCTCTTGGGCAAAATCCTTGGCAATGCGGGTTTCTTCTATTTCACTTTGGGTGACCCGTTGCTGTTGGCGGTAATTTTCCCGAGCTAGCTCTAGATCGGCTTGGGCCTCTTCCACAGCGGCGATCGCCAAGCTCCGTCGGTCTTGGGCGGTGGTGCGTAGTTCCGCTAATTCAGCACTGGTCATAATGGCGACGACTTGACCGGCCGTAACGCTTTCCCCTGGATTAACTAATAGTTCGAGTAATTTTCCCCCCACGGGGGTTGTGACCTCAACCCGTTGTTGCGGCAGGGTTTCAATCTGGCCAGTTGCTCTAATGCCGGTCATTAAGGAACGAGGTTGTAAAGGCTCTACTTGAATATCTAGGCGACGAATAGTATCCCCATCAAGGGCTACGCCCTGGGCAGATTGAGCCGATTCACTTTGGTGAAATTCATCCCCATGGCCAGCGTGGGCGAAGGTTGCCTTGGGAGACAATACCAGCACCCCCAACAACAGGGAGAAGGCCCAACCCTGGGCAATGATTCGGTTTTGCATAGAATTCCGACAGTGCAACGTTCTTAGTCTTTCACAGGAATATGAAACCAAGATGAAATGGGGTTAAGAATGGGCCATTGATGCGGAGACAATGGGCAACTGTATGGTGAACCAACTACCTTGCCCCAATTCACTCTCTACATTCAAAACGCCTTGATGCTTAACGGTGATCGCCTGGGCAATGGCGAGTCCTAAACCTGTCCCCCCCGTTTTTCGAGAACGATCCCGATTAATTCGGTAAAAACGCTCAAAAATTCGTTCCTGTTGGTCGAGGGCAATACCAATCCCCGTATCTTGAACGGTAATGGTAGCTATTTCCTCACTAGATGTCAGAGTAATACGGATATTTTCGCCGACAGTCGTATATTGAATGGCGTTGGCAATTAAGTTTGAGACTAATCGGTAAAGTTGGGATTCATTACCCAAGACATAAATTTCTTTTGAGGTAACATCACTGCTCAAATCAATGTCAGCGGCGATCGCCAACTCCAAAAACTCTTCAGCAAGGTCACTGACTAAATCATTTAAACAACAAACTCGCCAATCTTCGACGGTGGTTTCCTGCTCCAAGCGACTTAGCAACAATAAATCGGTAATCAATTGGCTTAATCGCCTCCCCTGTCGTTCAACGGTATTTAACATGGTGTTAATTTCTGGGGAATGGCTTGAGTCAATGCGTAACACCGCTTCTACCGTAGCCAACAGACTCGCCAACGGCGATCGCAATTCATGGGCCGCATTGGCTGTGAATTGTTGCTGTTGTTGGTAGGACTGGTAAATGGGACGCATAGCTAACCTTGCTAAGCCCCAACTGGAAAGGGCAACTAAAGCTAAGGCAAGAGGTAAACTTATTCCTAAAATCCAAAGAATACGTTGATTTTCCGTATCAAAGGCCGCCAGGCTCCGGCCAATTTGTAGATAACCCCAGGAGGATTGATTTGTATTACCGGCGCTATGCAAAATAGTGGTGAATTGCCGATAGCGATCGCCCTTTGGTGGTTGAATAGTCTGCCAAATTTCCTTGTTGAAAATGGGGGATAGGGAAGACGGTTGATTGGGGGAAAAGGCCAGCAGGTTGCCTTGATAATCAAATAAGCGAATGTAGTATAAACGGCGATCACTAATGCCCAATGTGTGGCGTTCAATCAGGGTGGGAGTAACCTGGCAAGGTTGGTTAATCAAACATAGATCGGGCAACATTTTTTGTAATACCCCCGTGGGACTGGCATTCCTCGGTAGCATTGGCTCTAAACTGTCATGCAACGTTCCGGCGATCGACTCCACTTCCCGCTCCAATGCCATCCAGTTGGCCTGCACAATGGCACGATAAACCCCTAATCCCAACAGGGTAAGAATTCCCCCCATTACTAGGGCATACCAGAAAGCTAATTGCAGACGACTACGGGCAAAGAGGCGACGGGTATTCATAACAAAAGGGTGAACCGATATCCTTGACCAGGAATTGTTTTAATGGGGCAAGGACAATTCTGTTGAGCTAGCTTACGCCGTATCAAACGCATTTGGGCCGCCACCACATTACTCATCGGTTCTTCATCAAGATCCCACAGTTGTTGCCGAATCTTACTACCAGGAATAGTCCGCTCGGGATTTTGCATCAGATATTGAAAAATTTGAAATTCTCTGACGGTTAAGGCAATTTCCTGTCTTTCTGGGTTTGACGGCTCCGAGATAGTTACCGATAACAGATTATTACTGGGATCAAGGCTGAAGTTGCCTAAAGTCAAAATTTGCGGTTGGAATTGTGGCGATCGCCGTTGTAGTGCCCTTAATCTCGCTAATAGCTCTGCCATCACAAAAGGTTTTGTTAGATAGTCATCTGCCCCCGCATCTAGCCCTTCGACTCGATTTTCCGGTTCTCCCAACGCCGTTAACATCAACACCGGCAAGGGATTATCTTGGGCCCGTAATTTTTGACAGAGTTCCAAACCCGATAATCCTGGCAGTAACCAATCCACAATGGCAAGGGTGTATTCCGTCCATTGATGGTCCAAATAATCCCAAGCTTGGGAGCCATCCGTTACCCAATCCACTACATATTTTTCACTAACCAGCACTTTTTTAATTGCCAGTCCCAAATCCGTTTCGTCTTCCACCAATAAAATTCGCATCGCCTCTGTCTTTTTTATAACGGTCTGATCTTAGCGGGGGAAGGAGAATTTCACCTGAATTTCATACCCCCTCTGGCAGACTGGAAAAAATCTTGGCCAAATTCCCAATGTGAGGTGGTGTGATGAAAACGATTCAATTAGCAAGTTCCCTTCTGGCTCTCGGTTTAACCCTGGCAGTACCTAACCTGGCGATCGCTCATGTAGGTCACGGTGACGAGTTTCAAGCCGAGGGAGGCATTAATCGGGTTGCCGTGAATGCAGAAACCGATTCCTTGTTAGGCATTGTGGTGGAACCGATCGCCTCTGCACCGGAGGGCAATGGGGGGGTTTATATTCCTGCCACAGCGTTGGTGGACGGGGGAGATAAGCAACTGGTGTTTGTGCAGTATGAAGGTTTTTATGAGCCGGTGCCTGTGACGACCGGAGCAACCCAGGGGGCATTGATTGAAATCACTGAAGGATTATCGGTGGGGGAAAAGTTAGTTACCCAGGGCTCTTTATCCCTTTATGCTGAATCCCGCAAAACTCAAACGGCGGAGGCGGAAACTGAGGAACCGGTGGTAGCTGAGGCTCCTGAAACCGTTTCCCCTGCTGAAACCCAAAGCACTGCTCCCAATGAAACCCAGGCAAGCCCCCCCGTGGCGGCAGAATCAGGATTGCCCGTTTTACCCATTGCCTTGGGAGGATTAGGGGTTATTGGGGCTGGAATTCTGGGATTACGAGCTTATAACCTGAGTCGCAAAGGCAAAAACATTTTTGGCAAATAAGTTTAATTTTCCTCTCCAGCCCTTGCCCCCATTGACTTATGTTGAATAATCTTCTCAATCAAATTCTCAAAACTTCGATCGCCCAACGCTGGTTTATTGTCATTGCGGCCATTGGCATCACCATTTGGGGAGTCATTAGTGTTGCCCAAATGCCCCTGGATGTGTTTCCTGAGTTTGCCCCACCCCAGGTGGATATTCACACCGAAGCCCCCGGCCTAGCACCGGAAGAAGTGGAAACCCAAATCACTGTTCCCATTGAAAGTGCGGTGAATGGTTTACCGGGGGTAACAACGGTGCGGTCTTCTTCTAAGGTGGGCCTCTCCATGGTCAGTGTGGTCTTTGACCAGGATGCGGATGTCTATAAAGCCCGTCAAACAGTGACGGAACGCCTGCAACAGGTCACTAATCAACTACCGGAAGGGAGTCATCCCCCGGAAATTTCGCCCTTGGTTTCTCCCCTGGGAACGATTTTGCAATATGCCTTTACGATCAATGGTCAGGGAAGTTCCGACTTAATGGAGCTACGACGATTGCTCGAAACCACCGTCAGCAACCAAATCCTCTCGGTGCCAGGGGTTTCCCAAGTCACCATCTACGGAGGGGATGAACGTCAGGAACAGGTTTTAGTCGATCCGGCCAAACTGCGTTCCCTCAAAGTTTCCCTCAATGAAGTTACCCAAGCCAGTGCTGGAGCCAATTCCAATGCCCCAGGGGGTTTCTTAATTGGCGGTGGTCAAGAACTATTGGTACGGGGTCTGGGTCAAATGCAAACCATTGAAGACCTGCGGCGATCGGTGGTGAAAGTGGTGGACGGCCAACCTATCCTGCTAGAGGATGTGGCTGAAGTTAAAACTGGCAGTGCCCTCAAGCGGGGAGATGCTAGCTTTAACGGCCAACCGGCCATTGTAATGATGGTCAATAAACAACCCGATGTGGATACGCCAACGGTCACTAAAGCGGTAGAAGCGGCGATCGCCTCTCTAAAACCCACGTTTCCCGCCGATGTGCAGATTGCCAGAACCTTTCGCCAAGCTAACTTTATTGACTCTGCCATTCGCAACGTCAGTACTTCTCTGTTACAGGGCATTGTCATTGTTTCAGTGATTATGCTGATCTTTTTAATGAATTGGCGCACGGCGGTGATTACCTTAACGGCCATTCCCCTTTCCCTGCTCATTGGTTTGATGTTCATGAAAGCCTGGGGATTAGGCATTAACACCATGACCCTAGGGGGATTAGTCGTGGCGATCGGTTCCGTGGTGGATGACTCCATTGTGGATATGGAAAATTGCTATCGGGGCTTACGCACCAACCAAGCCGAAGGCAATCCCAAACATCCTTTGCGGGTAGTTTATGAAACTTCCGTAGAAGTCCGATTGGCGGTGATCTTTTCCACCGTGATCATCGTGGTGGTTTTTGCGCCTATTTTCAGCTTAACGGGGGTAGAAGGGCGGATTTTTGCCCCCATGGGTTTAGCCTATTTACTCTGCATTGGTGCTTCCACCCTAGTGGCCATGACCGTTTCCCCGGCTTTGTGTGGGATTCTCTTGGCTAACCAACAACTGCCCCAGGAAGGTACTTTTGTTTCCCGCTGGGCAGAGCGGTTATATCGTCCGTTGTTAAATTTTTCCCTCCGCGCTCCCCAAGTGATTTTGAGCATAGCCCTGATCGCTTTAATTGCCTCAGTCTCTTTGGTTCCTAGTCTGGGACGGGTTTTTCTACCAGAGTTTCGAGAAAAATCCATGGTCAATTCCATGGTTCTTTTTCCAGGGGTTTCCCTCGATATGACCAATCGGGCTGGGATAGCCCTATTTAATAACCTCAAGGATAATCCCTTTTATGAATGGGTACAAATTCGAGCTGGTCGTGCGCCGGGGGATGCCGATGGGGCTGGGGTCAGTATGGCCCACGTTGATGTGGAATTGAGTGATGAAGCGCTCAAAGACCGGGAGGGTAGTGTTAAACAGTTACGGGAAGCCTTTAACCAATTGCCGGGGGTAGCTTCCAATATGGGGGGCTTTATTTCCCACCGCATGGATGAGGTGTTATCAGGGGTCAGAAGTGCGATCGCCGTTAAAATCTTTGGCCCAGACCTACAGGAACTAAGGGCTATCGGGGAGCAGGTACAAGAAGCCATGAAAACTGTGCCGGGGATTGTTGACCTCCAACTAGAACCCCAGCTACCCATCCGTCAAGTGCAAATTCACTATGACCGCACCGCCGCCGCCCAGTATGGGTTAAAGATGGCTGATATTTCCGCCGTAGTGGAAACGGCCTTAAATGGACGGGTTGTGTCCCAAGTGCCTGAAGATCAACAATTGATCAATGTGGTGGTGATGATACCGGAGACTGAGCGCAATAGTCTCGATGCCATCGGCGCAATTCCCATTAGTACGCCCACTGGTCAGATAACTACCCTAGGGGATGTAGCTAAGGTGGAATACGGCATGGGAGCCAATGTCGTTAACCGTGAAGATGTTTCTCGCTTAATTGTGGTTTCCGCCAACGTGTCTGAGCGGGATTTAGGTAGTGTCGTGGGGGATGTGCAAGCTCAAATTCAACAAAAGGTACAACTTCCCCAGGGCTATTTCATCGAATATGGTGGTCAGTTTGAGTCAGAACAACGGGCAACTAATAGTCTGCTTCTCTTTAGTTTTATTGCCGCCTTGGTGATTGGAGTGTTGATGTTCTTTTCAGTTAAATCTCTCCCAGCAACGATCGCCATTATGATCAACCTCCCCCTAGCCCTAATTGGGGGTTTGCTATCCGTTGTTTTCACCGGCGGAGTCATTTCTATCGCTTCCCTAGTGGGTTTTATTACCCTCTTTGGAGTGGCAGTACGGAATGGGTTACTGCTAGTGGATAACTACAACCAGAAATTTGCCCAGGGAATGAAACTCAAGGAAACCATTTTTAAAGGGTCTATGGAACGGGTCAATGCTATTCTAATGACTGCTTTAACTTCAGCTTTGGGGATGTTACCCCTTGCTACGGCCAGCAGTGCAGGTAATGAAATTCTCCAACCTTTGGCGATCGTTGTGCTTGGTGGTTTGTGTACCTCCACAGCCCTAACCCTGTTGGTGATTCCTGCCCTCTATGCCAAATTCGGTAAATGGTTAATGCCCAAACGGCCCACCAATGTAGATCAAATTACTCCCTTTATCCGTAACGATACAGTGAGTGTCCAAAAATTGAATTTTTAAACGTGAATTTTTATCTCTCCTTATCTGTTTTTAAGAACATTAGGAGAGATTTTTTATCTATACTTTTGGCTGGTTAACTTTCATGACCATTACTCAAAATCTGACTCGCTATAATCGCCATCCCCGAAGGGCTAAAAAATCATCTTGGTGGCCCCATTTTGCCCTGGTGGCTTTGTTATTTGCCCTATGTTTGGCAACTTTTGTCAAAAAGTCTCCTGAATCCGAAAAAATTAATCCCTTTTTTGGGCATTTACCGCCCCTAGCAATGGAAGGAGGTGACCCTTATATCAGAGCTTTAATGCGGACGATTTCTGCCAGTGAATCTAATGGTAAAAATCCCTATATTCTGCTTTATGGCGGCCAACATATCCATGATTTAAGCCATCATCCCAATACCTGTATCCCTATTAAAACAAAAGTAAATCAAGGGCTTTGCTCCACAGCGGCAGGACGTTATCAATTTTTGACTAAAACTTGGCAGGAAAAAGCGGCTTCATATCATCCTCAACGTCAAATAAGAAAAACAAACTATAGTTTTGACCCTGAATCCCAGGATTTAGTTACCTATCGATGGCTGATGGATCAACACCATTGGGGCATAGACCTTTCCACCCAATTGCAAAAGGGTCAGGTTGAAGAAGTATTGAAAAAGCTTTCTCCCACTTGGACAAGTTTAGGTCATGGTATTGAAGACAATATTATGACTGCTTCTCTGCCAACAATTTATCAAAAACTGTTGGCGGAGGAACTCGCCCAAGCTAATTAACAAACCATTTAGCCCTAACCACTATTGGGCAAGTAATATCCCCCCTGGGGGCATAAAATAGAGATCAACTTTCTACTCTCCATCAGCACCATGGGCAAACTGCCCCCCATCCTCCATTGTTTACAAAACCGTCTATTCGCCCAGTTATACCTGGCACAGACCATTAATTTGCTGGGGGATGCGCTGACCTGGGTGGGATTGGCCCTATTAGCCTTTGATTTAGCTCGTGAAGGGGCCGGGGTCATCCTTGCTGGAGCCTTAACCCTGAGAGTAACGATATTTGTACTGCTGTCCCCTGTGGCAGGGGCGATCGCCGACCGTTATGATCGCAAGCGAATTATGATATTCACCCATCTGGCAAGACTCGGAATTATTTGTCTATTTCCCTGGGTGACCGAAGCTTGGCAAATTTATGGACTAGTTCTGGGGCTAAATGTATTTAACGACTTTTTTACCCCGACTTATACTGCGACGATTCCTCTAGTGACAAAGAATGACGAATATCCCCAGGCGGGAGGCTCCGCCGCCGCTTCGCGGTTCGCCCTCTCCAGTGCCACTTATCAACTTTTGGGGGTTTTAGGGCCAGGGTTAGCAGGTAGCTTGGCAGCTTTTGTGGGAATAAGAAATATCTTTTGGGGGGATGCCCTCACTTTTTTGATAGCCGCCGTTTTGATCCTCACATTGCCAGGAAAGCTTTTGGCTAACTCAGCTCCCCAGCCAGTTCGTACCCCGGCCCAAATTGGACAGGATATAGCTACTGGAACCCAATGTCTTTTCGGCGATCGCCTGATTCGTTATGCCCTAACTATGCAGTTAGTCGTGTCCTTGGCTGGAGCAGGAATTTTGGTTAATACCGTTGGTTATGTCCAAGGGGTTTTGAACTTAGGCAAAATTGAGTACGGTTGGGTAATGGCGGCTTTTGGGCTGGGAGCGACGGTGGCTTCCCTCGGTTTAGGTAATGGTCAGCAACAAGAAAAACACATTATTTTAACTACTTTTGGGGCTGTTCTAATGACCCTTGCTATTCTGCCTGTCCCCATGGCAAATCTACAGGGATTATTGGTTTTGTGGGCGGTTGCTGGTATTGGTCAATGTACCCACCCAAACCTTGATTGCTAACCGAGTCGCTAAAAACCTTCAAGGCCGAGTTTATGGTGCCCATTTTGCCTGGAGCCATCTCTGGTGGACTTTTTCCTATCCCTTAGCAGGCTGGCTAGGCAGTTACTCTGCTCAAAACAGTTTTTTCTACCTGGCTACTTTAGCCCTCAGCTTGTTTACTCTGTTTTATTTTTTACGACCCTCTGACCATTTTGAACAAGGATTCTGGCATGAGCATAGCCACTACCATAGCTCAGACCATAGCCATCTCCACTTCCATGGAACAGAGGAAGCCTAACGGCAAACCAACTACCTTGCCCTAGTTCACTTTCTACAGTCAAAATCCCCTGATGCTTAACGGTGATGGTTTGGTTTTCACACACCATTTGAGTGGTCAATTTATGGAGAAAATCTTTTTGGGAGGAGGCGACGAATGGTATCTGCATCAAGGGAAATGTCCTGGGCAGATTGGGCCGATTCACTTTGGTGAAATTCATCTCCGTGCCCCGCATGGGCAAAAGTTACGGCAGAAGATCTCGTTAATATTCCCAACATCAGGGTAAAAGCCCAACTCCGAGCAATCATCCGGCTTTGCATAGAACTATGACAACGCAACTTTTTCAGTGTTTCACACCAATATGAAATCAATTCGTATCGCCACAGCCCAATCCCCACCCACGGCAATGAATCTTCCACTAAACTTTGAGGTGGAGCCTCAGCCAACATTGCTTTCCCCACGGTGTTTTCTATGCAAGTCCAATTCCAAATTTTGCGCCAAAAACCGCAACAGTCTCCCTACCTAGAAAAATTTGATCTAGAAGTGGAGCCCGGCACCACTATTTTGGAGTGTTTAAATCGGATTAAATGGGAACAGGATGGCAGCTTAAACTTCCGCAAAAATTGTCGCAACACCATCTGCGGCAGTTGTAGTATGCGGGTTAATGGGCGATCAGCCTTGGCCTGTAAGGAAAATGTGGGCAGTGAAACCCAATTATTTACCCAGGTTAACGAAGCGGGCATTCCTGTGGTGACGGTGGCTCCCCTCGGTAATTTGCCTGTCATCAAGGATTTGATTGTCGATATGCAACCCTTCTGGGACGACTTGGAACGGGTGGAACCCTATGTTAGTACCCAGAGCCGCAAGGTACCGGAACGGGAATTTCTCCAGACCCCGGCGGAAAGGGAAAAACTCAACCAAATGGGTAATTGCATCCTTTGTGGGGCCTGTTATTCCGAATGCAATGCTAAATCTGTTAACCCCGATTTTGTTGGCCCCCACGCCCTGGCAAAGGCTCAAAGATTATTGGCCGACTCCCGGGATGGAGCCACGGCCGATCGCCTCGAAAACTACAACAATGCCACCGCCGGAGCTTGGGGTTGTACCCGCTGTTACCTCTGCAATGAAGTGTGCCCGATGGAAGTAGCCCCCATGGACCAGATTGGGAAAATTAAATCTGCCCTTCTGGCCAAGAAAACAGCCCAGGACAGTCGCCCGGTGCGTCACCGTAAAGTCATGGTGGATTTGGTTAAAGCCGGCGGTTGGGTGGATGAGCGTAAATTTGGTATCTATGTAGTGGGTAATTTTTTCCGGGACCTCAAGGGCATTGCTAGTATTTTACCCCTGGGACTACGGATGATTGGCAGTGGCAAATTTCCCCTGGCCTTTGAACCGTCCGCTGGTACCAAGGAGGTGCGGGGCTTAATTGAACAGGTGCAGGAAACTGAGAAGATCGGTAATCGCTGAGATCAAGGGTGACAACAGTAACGTTTTTCGGGGTAATCATTGATTCTGCTTTGCCGTCGTCAATCACAGCGGCGATCACCTTCTAATAGCCAAAAATGAGGGAAAATCCGCAGAAATGTAAAATTTTGTATCTTTTTTAGTATAGTTGCCCTGAATGTTATGACTGGGTTTAAAATAGTCCGAGAGTCCTAAATACATTCCTATAGGAGATATTACATGGAACCTCTCACCCGAGCCCAAAAAGAACTTTTTGACTGGTTAGTTAGTTACATTGACGAAACCCAGCATGCCCCCTCTATCCGCCAAATGATGCGGGCCATGAATTTGCGTTCTCCGGCCCCCATTCAAAGTCGGCTGGAACGGCTACGCAATAAGGGTTACGTTGATTGGACTGATGGCAAAGCCCGCACCCTGAGAATTCTTCATCAAAAACCCAAAGGAGTTTCCGTCATCGGCGAACTCAAAGGCGGTGAACTGGTGGAAGCAGACGCAGAGGAAGTGGAAAAGATTGACTTTGCCCCCCTGATGAAGAAGTCATCGGTTTTTGCCCTCCGGGTAATGAGCAATGACCTGGTGGACGACTTTATTGTCGAAGGCGATATGCTGATTCTCCGTTCTGTGACTGGGGAAGAAGAAATCGAAGATGGGGAATTGGTAGCTGCCAGCATTAAGGGTGGCAAAATTGCTATCAAACGCTATTACCAAGATGGCACTAAAGTCGTACTTAAGGCCTCCAACAACAAAGGCCCCGGTCAAGAACTGAAAGCCAGTGATGTTGAAATCCAGGGGATTTTAATGGGGGTTTGGCGCAATTTCCAGGCTGTTTAACCCAGCATTACCGGAAAATAGATCAAAAACCACACTAGTAAAGCTTTTACTTCTATCCCTAGGCTGGCGATCGCCTTTCGCTAGCCTATTTTTATGGCTACTTAGGCCGGTCACCGGGGCATTCGTCCTAGGCTTTTTGTTTTAAGTCCCCACCATTTTAGGAAAAAGCTAAGGAAGGCAGAAAATTTGGTTGAAAAATCAACAGTGAAAATACGGAGAATTTAGAAAAAAATTGATTACTGAACTAACTAGTTGGACTGAATGCGACTGAGAAATGCCCGCAGGCGATCGCTCTTAGGATTGCGAAAAACTTCGTCGGGGTCTCCCTCTTCTTCAATGATCCCTTGGTTAAAGAAAAAGACCCGATTGGATACTTCCCGGGCAAACTGCATTTCATGGGTCACCACCGCCATGGTCATGCCCTCTTCGGCTAACTGTTTCATCACATTCAGCACTTCCCCCACTAGTTCTGGGTCTAGGGCACTGGTAGGCTCATCGAATAACAGAATTTCCGGTTTCATACACAAACCCCTGGCGATCGCCACCCGTTGCTTTTGGCCGCCGGAGAGTTGGTCAGGGTAGTTATCTGCTTTATTGCCTAAACCCACTTTATCCAGGTAGGTCAGGGCCCTATCCTTAGCTTCGGCCATAGGAATTTGCAACACTTTGCGGGGAGCCAATAGCAGATTTTGCAAAACCGTCAAGTGGGGAAAAAGATTGAAATGCTGAAAGACCATGCCCACCCGCACCCGCAATTGCCGCAGATGTTTTTGGTCAATCTTTGCCCCAGATAAATCCACCCCAGCCACCTCTAACTGACCACCACTGATGGGTTCTAGGCGATTGAGGCAACGCAAAAAAGTACTTTTGCCACAGCCAGAAGGGCCGATGATGGAAATAACATCCTTAGGATAAATTTCCCCCGTTACTCCTCGCAGAACCTCGAGGGGGCCAAAGTTTTTTTGTAACTGGTCAAAGGAAATCAACGGAACAGTGGGGGAAGTCATAGCCGAAGAAGGTTAAGAACGCATTAAGCCAAAGGAAGTTAATGTTTATTCTGCCATTATCCTGCCTGGGACAGTTGTAAAATAGCCAACACGATCGCCATGGATTCATCGTAGAGACCATCCCGGCCCCAGCGTTGCAATTGTCGTCCCAGTAACTGCTCCGTATTTTGGTCGTCCAGGGCAGTGACCTGTTGCACCCGGTAGTTTTGCGCTCCGCCCCCTGCTTCCATACGCATACAGCCGACGGTACCGGAACAAAGCACGGTGCCGCAATGGGCCTGGGTATTGGTGGAACCCAGTTTAAGGCTAATTAAATCCCCCAGTACCTGCCCCGTATCGGCCAAAGGTAAACCGGCCAGTTCTGCTTCAATGGCCCGTTGGTTGGGGGCACAGAATTGGATTTTGTGAATCTCGTACACCCCTGGTTCGTAGCTATAGCTGATGGGAGTCCATTGCAAACGACTGGCCACCCAGCCCAAATACATCAATGCCTGGGCATGGTTACCCTTTTCATAATCAATGGAAATTTGGTCAATTTCCCCCACCGCAGAACGACGCTCCGGCGGATCGAATGCTTCGGCCGTCAACTCCTGCCAGGGGGCCAAGCGGCTCCAATTCAAATCGGCGATCGCCTCTGGCTTATTAACCAATTGGGCCAATTGGAACAAATCCTGTTCGGGATTGTTAAAAATACTGGAATCCACAATGATCATGTCCGCGTGGGACAATAACCTTTGAAATAGTCCATACTCCATTTCTGGGCTTGCTTTCCACCACACATATTTAGGTAGGGTGGGCAACATTAACTCTGTGATCACACCGGTAATGCGCTCTAACGCATCGGAAGTACCCCGCAGGGTGATGTATTCACAACAAATGAGGGTATTGTGCTGAGTCTTTTGGATGGGACAGTAAGCGGAAAGCTGGGCCTGTACCCCTTGGTCATCCTCCGCGGTGGGACAAAGGGTAATAATGCGACAGGGGTTAGAGGCAGCAATGGTATCGGCAATGCCACTCCCTTCCAAGTCGGGGGAATAGGGTTTAGTGATCCGTTCAGCGGTGCTGAGTAAATTGCCTTCCCGGTGGGCCGCTTCAAAGGCAGTCTGTAATGCTTGTTTAAATTCTGGGCTAGATAGTCCGGTAACCGCCACCCCCAAAGCTTTTTGAGCCGATTTAATGGCGGCGGTCATGCGGGGCCCCGCAATGCCATCAATGGGGCCGGTGTAGTAACCGAGAGCGGCTAGCAGGGATTGGACCCCGTCCGGTTCATACACTAAAAAACTGAAAGTGGTGGCCCTAGTAGCGATTAAACCCTCTTCCTGTTGGGCACTGGTTTGCCAAATTTGGGCTAACTCAGACTCGATCGCCTCTAGGGAAACGTCCTTGGGGGCTTGGAGGGAAACGAGGGGAGGGGCTTGGGTGGTACTCATGCAATGGCTCCAATGGAATCGGACTGGGCAATGACGCTGATACTTTACCCCCCATGGTAGTGGCAGATTTCAAATTGCAACCGGCGATCGCCAAAAATCCAGGGCCAAAATCTGTTGGTGTTGATAATCCTTAGGGAGGGGCAAACCATGGCTTAGAATAATTGTCAGTAAGTGTCGCCCCCGTAATCCGTCAACAGTGACCGTCACCCCATTTTAGGATGCAGAAATTTTTCCAGCGTATTTGGCAGTGGATACAACAACTTTTTGCCCCCCTGGTGGGCGGCCCAGGGCCGAGGACTAAATCCCTCCAGGAACTTCCCCCCCTGAGCGACACTGATTATGAATTTTTGTTTAATCAACTGCTAGAAGGCATTGCCCACGGTTGGCACGAAGGACGCATTCTCAAATTTTTTCAACAGTTGGACCACCGCTGTCGCCCTAAACAATGGCTTGATTGGTTGGATCGGTTTCAAACTACGGTGCTGGCTTCCCCTTCCCCTAATTTGGTTCTAGCCGCCCGGATGATGCGTTTGGGGGAATTGGCCCAATCCTTTCCCCAGATTGCCCCCATTGGGGATAAATCCCAGCGCATTGGCAGGGAACTGTATGCTCGCCAGTCACCACCCCAGATGGATACGGTATGGGAATATGATGGCCCAGATTTAGTCTCGGTGGAGCAGGCTCAAGCTGAAGGGCAAATGGAAAGTTTCACCTTTGATGAGTTGGTGCAACGCTTACCCCATGATCCCGGTTTAGTGGCCCATTTTGCCGGCTTTTTGGGCATTGAGAGCACCGATCCCCAGGCGGTTTTACAAGCTTTGATGGAAAAATTCAGCATCCCGGCGGAAATGTTGGATAACCCTTCCGAAGATGGGGCGGCCCAAGCTGAACCGGCGGAACAAAACTTGGAAGCTACTAAAACAGAATCTAGTCTAAATGTTCGGGAAGATATGCCCGAAGTTGGAATTGAGTTTCAACAAAGTCCAGTAAAGTTACCGGAACCTACCACTGCAGAAGATTGGTTCTATCTCGGTTTACAGCAGGCGGAAACAGGGGAGTTAGAGGCCGCGATCGCCAGTTGGAGTGAGGCCATTAATTTGAATCCTAATATGGGGCCGGCATGGCAAAACCGGGGTAGTGCGTTAGGGAATATGGGGCGGTTAACGGAGGCCCTAGCTAATTTTGAAGAAGCGGTGCAACAAAATCCGGAGGATGGTCATATTTGGCTGAGCCGAGGCTTTGTGTTGGAGGCGATGGAACTAAAGGATCAAGCTATCCCCAGTTATGAACAAGCCTTGGCCCTGACCCCGGAACTATCGGAAGCCCAGGAACGATTAAATCATCTACGGGCCTTGCCCCAGGATAATTAGATTCCTTACGGAGAAAGGTTTTTCGGTTATTGCCATGGCCCGTTCCACTGCTTTAGTTTGGTTTCGCAATGATCTCCGTTTGCATGATCACGAACCTCTTTACCAGGCATGGCGATCGGGTTTGGCAGTTGCCGCTGTTTACTGTTATGACCCCAGGCAATTTGGCCACACGGCCCAGGGTTTTCCAAAAACGGGAGCTTGGCGGGCTAATTTCCTGCGACAAGGGGTGCAGAATTTAGCTGAAAATTTGCAGAAAGTAGGGAATAAGTTGTTAGTAACGACGGGATTACCGGAGCAAGCAATCCCCCAAATAGCTGAGCAAATTAACGCTAAAACTGTTTATTACCATCGGGAAGTTACCCAAGAAGAATTAGATGTAGAGCGCAGTTTAGTTAAGCAATTAGTAGCTGTAGACATACAAGCAGAAGGTTATTGGGGGAGTACCCTTTACCATCCCGAAGATTTACCTTTTTCTGTCCAAGATTTGCCAGATTTATTTACCAATTTCCGCAAAAGTGTCGAAAAGCAAAAAATCCCCATTCGTCCGTGTTTTTCTACCCCTTCTCCACTGGCTCCTAGCCCTGATATTCAACTGACCTTAACTCTGCCGCCGTCAGAATTTTTCCCCGCCGCTACCATGGATGCTCGTTCTGTTTTAGCTTTCCAAGGGGGAGAAACAGCAGGCTTAGCTCGGTTACAAAGCTACTTTTGGGATGGCGATCGCCTAAAAAGTTATAAAGAAACCCGCAATGGCATGGTGGGAGCAGATTATTCCAGCAAGTTTTCTCCTTGGTTAACATTGGGTTGCCTTTCCCCCCGTTTCATTTACCAAGAAGTGAAACGCTACGAGCAGGAACGAATTAGTAATGATTCTACTTATTGGTTAATTTTCGAGCTAATGTGGCGGGATTTTTTCCGTTTTGTGGCCCAAAAATATGGCAATAGGTTATTTAACCAAGGAGGATTGCTGAACAAAAAAATTCCCTGGCAACGGGATCAAGTTCGTTTTCAACTCTGGCGATCGGGACAGACTGGTTACCCCCTAGTGGATGCCAATATGCGGGAATTAAATCTCACCGGCTTTATGTCTAATCGGGGACGGCAAAATGTCGCTAGCTTTCTCTGCAAAAATTTGGGCATTGATTGGCGTTGGGGAGCAGAATGGTTTGAATCTTGCTTAATTGATTACGATGTTTGTAGTAACTGGGGCAATTGGAACTACACCGCTGGCATAGGTAATGACGCTAGGGATTTCCGTTACTTTAATATTCCCAAACAAAGTCAACAATACGATTCCCAAGGAGATTATTTACGTCATTGGTTGCCAGAATTGAATAATTTACCCGGTGAAAAAATCCACCAACCATGGTTATTATCTGCCACAGAACAAAAACAATGGGGACTACAATTGGGAGTAGATTATCCCCGCCCCTGTGTGGATTTTCACCAATCAGTGGAAGCCCGCCGTAAAATTGAACAGATGGGTGTCATTACTTAGGTTGAGACCATGGAAGAATTATTAGAGTTAAAACAATTAGTACAATCTGGGGAAACCGCTGCCGCATTGGCTTTAATTGACGAACTAGAAACAATGAGCAAAGAGGATAAAATCAATAAAATTTATAGTTATTGCATTGTTTTACTGGTTCATTTAATCAAACAACAGGCAGAAGCAAGGAGCACTAATTCTTGGGAAGTTTCTATTCGTAATGCCATTAACGCCATTGAACGTATTAATAAACGCAGGCAAGCAGTGGGTTATCATGTTAGTCAAATGAATTTACAAGAAATTTTAGCTGAAGCTTATGATCGAGCTTTAGATAACGCATCCCTGGAAGCGTTTGGTGGAATTTATGATGCCGTTAACTTAGCAGAAAAAGTAGACCGCGATGCTATTATCAACCAAACATTAAAGTTGATTAATTTCATTGATTAATCCCACAAAAAAAATAACTCAAACATAACCAATGGATCAATTGCCTCAACCCCTGCCCACCCATGAAGATTGGATGCAAATGGCGATCGCCTTGGCGGAGGAAGCGGGCAACGTGGGGGAAATTCCCGTGGGGGCAGTGGTGGTCAACTCCATGGGGCAAGTTTTAGCCACTGCTCAAAATCGTAAACAACGGGATCAAAATCCCACCGCCCATGCGGAAATGCTGGCCATTCAAATTGCTTGCCGTCGGCTAGGCCATTGGCGCTTGAATGAGTGCACTCTTTATGTCACGTTGGAACCCTGTCCCATGTGTACCGGCGCCATCATCCAAGCCCGTTTAGGGTTATTGGTTTATGGCACCCCCGACCCCAAAACCGGCACCATCGATAGCGTGTTCGACTTAGCCGCCAGCGCCGCCTCTAATCACCGTCTGCAACGCCTGGGGGGAGTGTGTCAGGAACAATGCCGTGAACAATTACAAAGTTGGTTTACCCAACACCGAGCCAGAAAAAAACAGCAATCCGTCGTTTCCTAAGATCTGGTTTGCCTGCCAAACTGATCCACTAAAGCGACTGTAATTCTGGGGCAATTTTTTCTGGTTTCTCCCCAAACTTATGGGAACCGAGGGGGCTTTTAAAAGCCTCTTTGAAATTTGCCGTTGTTTGCTTCGGGCTTTCTGCCTACAAACGTTGGTGAGTGTGGGAATGTTGCTTAACGTTATCCTCAGTTTTCACCACTTTACTGTCATTGAGGATCCGTTTCTTTTCCAGGGAAAAGTTAAATTTGTCCCATTTTTCCCCAATGGATAAATGTTCTTTGGCTTGGGGTCGAACTTGGTAAGTCCGGGCCGCTGCCGTAAACCGTTCTGCAAAATCGTCACAGAATTGAGCACTCTGGTCAAAAATATCCGGTTTATTAATTTCCTCTCCCTGGAAAACTTCCCCTGCCCGCACGGCGATTGCCCATTGGTAAGAAGTGGGCACCTGTTTGAGAATGGCTTCTAGGGCCGCGGAGGGAATGGGCTCAATGATGTCTACCGCATGGAAGTCACCGTCTTCCCGCAAAAAGCAGGTGGCTAAACCAAGTACGCAATAATCATCGCTAGCTAGGGAGGTGGGAGAAATGGGCATAAACAAGAAGAATTTAGTAATTTAAAACAGACTGAGGTGGATTGTTCCCCCAGTATATCCATTGGCCCCGCCCCTGCTGGAAACGAAGCCGCTTGAAACCATACTAGTTGGGTTTATCTGCAGTAGGGCCAAAAAGTCTCATTTTTCTACCTAAACCTCCTCACTAAAGCTCCAGCAATACTGGGACTGGGGGACTTTTCAAACACGTTCTAATGCCAGGGCAAAAATTTGGCGATCGCCTGGTTGCATCTTCGGATTGAGCTTAAAAGTGGCACCGATCGCCTGTGACTAGAATCACCGTTCTCCAGTGACCTATCCGCTTGTTGACCTCCAGTGAGAATCAGATAATGATGGCAGGATTCAAAAAAGCGGGTGCACAATGTAGCACAGGGCTAGTTTCCGAACCTAATTTAATGGGGGCGAAGCTGGCCGCTTTTTTTTACCTTTCCACCAGTACTAATCGCTTTTTTCTAATCTTTGACCAAGTTACAAGTTTTAATTCCCCTATGGAGAAGTCGGGGGAGCTTGGTAAACTGATTCCAACTTCCATCTTCAGCCTTAGTGGATCTCAACTCGCTTGAGCACTGGGGCAAAGATGGGCCAATTGACATTCCCCACAGAGGGGCTTGCGGGCCGCACATACTGCCCGACCGTGATAAATAATATGGATAGAAAAATTTTCCCAATCCGGCTGGGGAATCAGTTTCATTAAATCCCGCTCAATACGAATGGGATCGGTCGCTTTAGTTAAGCCCAACCGTTGGCTCAGGCGTTTGACGTGGGTGTCCACCGTCACCCCAGCGAGGATACCGAAAGCGTGGGCTAAAACCACATTGGCGGTTTTGCGGGCCACTCCGGGTAGGGTCAATAACTCTTCCATCCGTTGGGGCACTTCCCCGTCAAATTCTTCGACAATTTTGCGGCAAGCTCCCTGGATATTTTTAGCTTTATTACGAAAAAAACCAGTGGAATGGATTAATTCTTCAATCTCCTGGCGATCGCCGTAGGCCAGGGCCGCCGCATCGGGATAACGCTGAAACAGGGCTGGGGTGACCTTATTTACCCGTTCATCGGTGCATTGGGCCGAAAGGATGGTGGCCACCAAAAGTTGTACTGGGGTTTGATAATCCAGGCTACAGGTAGCACCGGGGTAAAGTTTTTTGAGAATAAGTAGAATTTCCGTCGCCCGTTGTTTTTTACTGGCCATTTTTCGTAACAAACTACTCATAGCCCGCAAAGGAAGGCAAAAACTCCTGCACAAAGGTCAAATTCAGGGTATCCCGCACAATCAAAAATACCCCCAAGCTCAGCAGAAGCACTAACCCCGTTTGCATCACCCCCATTTGGAACTTTTCGGGTAGGGGCTTGCCCAGAAGTCCTTCAATCAACAAAAACACCAGTTGGCCACCATCCAACGCAGGTAGAGGCAGAATATTAATTACAGCTAGGTTAATGCTAATCAGCGCCCCAAATTGGAATAGGTTACTGGCATCCGAGCGAGCAATGTTAGCGCCATACTCAACAATTTTTACCGGCCCGGCCACCTGGGAAGCATTGTCGGCAAAGTTACTGGCCAACTGCCAAAAGCCCTGGCCAGTCAGCTTGACAATTCGTTCAAAGGCTTCAGCGCTATAAGTTAAAGCTTGGATGGGATTAGCGGCCTGTTTGGTTTCCACGTTGGGCAACAAAGCGACCCCAATTTTACCGTGACCTTCGGGATCCTGACTGGGGGTAATGGTTAGGGTTTTAGTCTCTTCCCCCCGTTGCACTTCCACTGTGATGGGCACCGACGGCGATCGCCGCACTATGTCAATAAACTGGGTGGTGGCATCGGGAAAACCGGGTAAAATGTTGCCCTGGAGGGAAAGCACAATATCCCCCGGCTCCACCCCGGCCGCCTGGGCTGCAGAGGCACTGTCCACCTGAGGAATGACTAAACCGGGCTGAATATTCTGAAAACCAATGGTACTTACCTGACCAATGAGCAGAAAGTAAGCAAAAACCAAATTGGCAATTACCCCTGCACTAATGACAATGGCCCGGTCGAGGATGGGGCGGTTTTTTAGCAAGTTGGGATCGTCGGCAGGAATTTCACTGTCTGGATCATCATCGGGGAAAGCCACATAGCCCCCCAGGGGAATGGCTCGGATGGAATATTCCGTTTCAGCGCCTTGATATTTCAACAGCGGTGGCCCAAATCCCAAGGCAAAGCGAGTGACATGGATGCCCTGTAAACGGGCGGCCGCAAAGTGCCCCAACTCATGCACCGCAATTAATACCGCAAGTACTCCGATCGCCGCTAACGCCGCTAAAACTGACATAATTTTCTCAAATGGGAATATTGGGGGCTAGTTCCCCTCAACAGACAATTCCCCCGATTCTAACCCAACTACTGCCAGGAGACGTAGCCTCGTCCCGACAAGCCGCCAACATAAGAGCTAATTGCCAAAGTTTTAGTTTTCCTCCTAAATCGATCCCCTAAAGCTCCGGCTGGAGGACTGACTTATATGTAGATTTTTTACAAAAATTGGGCAGTTAGGGGGCTTTTCAAACAATTTCTAGGTTTCTGTTATGCTGGGGAGACGGGGCCTGCTAATAGACTCGGGTGCATGACTACTTATTTTATTTTTTGCCCCATTTGCCCAGATTAACCGTGGATAGTGACCGATAGTAGCAACAGCAGAAAATGGCGATCGCCTAGAAATCATGGAATTATATGGCTGATGACAGTCCGGATGTTGGTTCGTTAATGGCAGAATTAGAGACTTTGAGGGCGGAATTAGCGGCTCTTAAGTCCCAGCAGGTATTGAAAACTTTTTTTCACCCCGACCAACCTGAGATTGCAGTCGATGACGATGGAAGCTCTGACCAAGGCCAGTCCCTAGCGGCCATTCTCCAAGAGAGTGAAGAACAATTTCTTAGCTTGGTGGATAACGCCCCTATGCTAATTTGTGTCACTGGTTTGGACAAAGGCTGTTTCTATTTCAATCAATCCTGGCTCGACTTCACCGGCCGCACCCTCGAACAGGAACAGGGTAATGGTTGGACGGAGGGGGTGCATCCCGAAGATTTTGACCACTGTTTACAAACCTACGTTGAGGCTTTCGATGCTCGGCAGCCATACACCATGGAGTATCGTCTACGGAACCGAGAGGGGGAATACCATTGGTTGTTGGAGAATGGGGTGCCCCGTTTTGCCCCGGATGGAAAATTTCTTGGCTATATGGGTTATTGCATTGACATTAATGACCGCCAAGAAACTCGGCATGTATTAGAAGGGAGTGAAGAAAAATATCGCACCCTAGTGGAGTCCCTCAATACCATTGTGGGTCGTTGGTCATCGACGGGGGAAATTACTTTTGCCAACCAATATGCCCAGGATTTTTTTGGTTTTAGCGCCGAAGAAATGGTCGGTAAGTCAGTTTTCGAGACCATTGTGCCCTTAATTAGCAGTTCGGGGCATGATTTAGAGGCCTACATCGCAGATATCATCCAAAATCCCGAAAAGTATCAATCTACCGAAAACGAAAATATTAAAAAAAATGGCGATCGAGCCTGGATCGTCTGGACAAATAAGCCCATTTTTGACAAAGAAGGTAATCTAATTGAATTTGTAACCTCGGGAATAGATATTACAGACCGGAAATTGGCTGAAGATAAATTGCGGCAACGGGAAACAGAACTGATAGAAACCCAAAAATTAGCTAAATTAGGTCGCTGGAAATTCGATTTACGTTCCGGCAAAATTAATTGGTCAGAGGAAATTTTCCAAATGTTTGGCCGGGATCCCCAACAGGGGCCCCCCAGTTATCAAGAGCTAGAACAGCTTATCCACCCAGGCGATCGCCAACGCTTTGGCGAAATAGTGCAGTACGTTTTGCAAACAGGGCTAGCCCAGGAGTTTACCTATAGCTTTTGTCGAACCGATGGCAGTCAGGGCTGGATTTGGGCAAAAACGGAAGCTTTATTCAATCCAAACGGGGAAATAACCGGGCTCCAGGGCGTTGCCATGGATATTACTAAACAAAAAGAAGCGGAAATTGCCCTACAAAATAGTGAGTCTCGTTTTCGTAAAGTGTTTGAGTCGGACATTGTCGGCATTATGTTTGCTAGTCTCAGCGGTGAAGTGTTCGAGGCTAACAATTGTCTATTGGACATGATAGGGTACAGCCGCAAGGAACTAGAAGCGGGATTAATCCGCTGGGACGTACTTACTCCAGTAGAACACCGGGCCAAGGATGTTGAAGCCATAGAAAATTTGCGAAAATACGGCTTCACTAAGCCCTGGGAAAAGGAGTACTTTCATAAAAATGGCCGCACTGTCCCGGTTTTAGTTGGGGCAGCTCCCTTTGAGGGGAATACTGATTTAACCATTTGTGTGGTGGTCGACATAAAGCAACAGAAGCAGGCCCTCCACCAACGGGAACTGATAGAAGCGGAACTAGAAAAGCTCAATGCGGAACTGGAGCAGAGGGTAATGGAAAGAACCCAGGCTTTGGCGAAAAGTGAAGAAAAACTCTACCAAGTCAATGAACAATTGCAACAACGGCTGGAGGAACTGAAGCGCCGCAATCAGGAAATGGAATTGCTTTCCACCCTGAACGAGTATTTACAGTCCTGTGTGGTGGTAGAAGATGCCTGTGCCAGTGTAGCCGCCCTGGCTAAGCCACTTTTTCCGAATATTACCGGAGCAATTTTCCTTTTTGATTCTACAGCCAATTATTTTGAGCTGGCCAAAACCTGGGGAGCTTTCCCCTGTTCCCAGCCGGTGTTTAATGGCATTGATTGTTGGGCTCTGCGGCGGGGTCAGGTTCATTGGGTAGGGCAAGACCAACACGATTTATTTTGCAACCATCTGGATGATCAATGTTCCGCCGAGGAAAGTTTGTGCATTCCTCTGATTGCCCAGGGGGAAACCCTCGGCTTGCTCAATCTCTGTAGTAAGCAAGTTGGAGTAATTAACCCAGAACAACAACAGTTAGCTAAAACCATCGCCGAACAGGTTAGTCTGGCGATCGCCAATATCAAATTGCGGGAAAAGCTAGAAAATCAGAGCATACGAGATCCACTCACGGGGTTATTTAACCGCCGTTACCTAGAGCAGTTTTTTCTGCAGGAGCTTGGCCGGGCTCGGCGCTATAACTATTCCATTGGCGTCATTATGGGGGACATTGACCATTTCAAACAGTTCAATGACCAATTGGGCCACGACGCCGGAGATCATGTGTTGAAAGTTATTGGGCGCATTCTGCAAAGTAACATTCGTGGTTCTGACATTGCCTGTCGATACGGCGGGGAAGAAATGACCATTGTTTTGCCCCAAACCTCCATGGAAGATACCCTAGCCAAGGCAGAATCTCTCCGTCAGGCGATCGCCTCCATGGAAGTGGAATACAAAGGAAAGAACTTGAGCACATTGACCGTTTCCCTGGGGGTAGCCTGTTACCCTGACCATGGAGAAACCATGGCTACTATTATCAAAGCAGCCGATGAAGCCCTATATCGAGCCAAGGCCGCTGGTCGCAATCGAGTCATAATGGCGGATTAGGTTTCTTGACATTAATATGCTGTGATCACGGAGGTTTTGCGTGAAATCACGTAAAGTTCTGTGAATTTTATCACCTCAGACAATTATTTTTGCTAGCTTGTAAGGGTAGCATTAGCTAACAAAAAAGACCGGCCAACTAAATCCCATTAATAATAAAATCTAATTGTCGGTCTTATTCCCATGGTCAATGACCCCCAAGACAATGAGATATTAATGACAAAAGCAAAAATTATTTTCTTAAGATACCAGTAGCTTACAAACTTTTGTTAAAACAGAAAGCTTCAATATTGATGGCCAAAAGACTCTAAGAGTTATGCTCAAAGAAAGCGAAGGACGTTTTTTTAATTTAGCAGACCATGCCCCGATTTTAATCTGGATGTCTGGCTTGGATAAGGGCTGTTTTTATTTCAATCGCCCCTGGCTTGATTTTACTGGGCGAACTTTACAACAAGAGGAGGGCAATGGTTGGGCGGAAGGGGTACATCCCGATGATTTTCAACGCTGTTTAGATACCTATGTTCAAGCCTTTGATGCTCGTCAACCCTTCACCATGGAATATCGCCTCCGCAATGCCGCTGGGGAATACCGTTGGTTATTGGATAATGGGATACCCCATTTTACCTCGGATGGAAAATTTCTGGGTTACATTGGTTCCTGTGTTGACATTAATGATCGCCATGAGGCTCGCCTGAGAATAGAAAAAAGTGAGTGGCAATATCGTAATTTAGTAGAATCCATCAACAACACCATATTGCGCTGGAAACCGACAGGCGAAATTATTTTTATTAATCAATATGGTCAGGATTTTTTTGGTTTTACCGAAGCAGAAATAGTTGGCAAATCTGTCATGGAAACTATTGTTTCTAGGATTAGTAGTAGCGGTGAAAACTTAGAAACTTTAGTCAAGGACATTTGTGACAATCCTGATAAGTATGAATACAATGAAAATGAAAATATCAAAAAAAATGGTGATCGAGTTTGGGTTGCGTGGAAAAATAAGCCTATTTTTGACGCTCAGGGTAATTTAGTTGAAGTTTTAGCGACTGGTACAGACATTACTGATCGCAAGTTAAGTGAAGATAAACTGCGGCAACGGGAAATAGAACTTACAGAAACCCAAAAACTGGCTAAATTAGGCCGGTGGAAATTTGAGTTGCCCTCTGGAAAAATTGATTGGTCAGAGGAGATGTATGAAGTATTTGGTTGGGATCCCCAATCTCCAGTTACCTATGAAAATGCCACTGCCGTCATTGTTCCAGGCGATCGCCAAAGACATCAAGATGTTGTCGATAAAGTATTAGAAACAGGGGAGACCCAGGGTTTCACATTCCGTTTTTTCCGATGTGATGGCACCGAGGGCTGGATATGGACAAGAATTGAAGCGGTTCACCACCCGAATGGGGAAGTTGTGGGGTTGCAAGGGGTAGCCATGGATGTTAGCGCGCAAAAAAGAGCAGAAGCAGAGCTAGAAAAACTAAACGAAGAATTGGAACAACGGGTTTTAGAACGGACCCAAGCTTTGGCTAAAAGTGAAGAACGACTCTACCAAGTTAATGAACAGTTGCAACAACGGTTAGAGGAACTTAAGCGCCGCAACAAGGAAATGGAAGTACTCTCCACCCTAAGTGATTATTTACAGTCATGCGTGGTGGTGCCCGATGCCTGTGCTAGTGTGGCGGCCTTAGCTCCTCCTTTTTTTCCTAACACTGCGGGGACAATTTTTCTTTTCGACTCCGCCGCTAACTATTTTGAAATGGTTAAATCCTGGGGAAATGTAACTTGTTCCCAAACGGTTTTTAACAGATTAGATTGTTGGGCTCTGCGGCGGGGTCAAGCCCATTGGGTGGGGGAGCAACAACATGATCTTTTTTGTAATCACCTAAATAGTCAATGTTTGCCCAAGGAAAGTTTGTGTATTCCCCTCATTGCCCAGGCAGAAACCATTGGTTTATTTAATCTTTGCAGTGATCAAGCCGGTAGTATTAACCCCGAACAACAACAGTTGGCTAAGGCCATTGCAGAACAAATCAGTTTGGCGATCGCCAATATCAAACTCCGGGAAAGACTTGAAAATGAAAGTAGTCGAGATCCATTAACGGGACTATTTAACCGTCGTTACCTAAAGCAATTTTTGATGCAGGAAATTAGCCGGGCCCGCCGTCATAACCATGCCATTGGGGTCATCATGGCCGACATTGACCATTTCAAACAGTTCAATGACCAACTGGGGCACGATGCCGGGGATCATGTACTAAAAATTATCGCCCGCATTCTGCAAAGTACTATTCGGGGTTCCGACATTGCCTGTCGTTATGGCGGCGAAGAAATGATTATTGTCCTCCCCCAAACCCCCATGGTCGATACCTTTGTCAAGGCCGAACAACTCCGAACGGCAATCGACGGTATGCAAGTTGAATACAAGGGTAAATATTTACAGTCTTTAACTGTTTCTTTCGGAGTTGCCTGTTATCCCAACCAGGGGAAAACTATGGAGGCAATTATTGAAGCGGCGGATCTGGCTTTGTATCGAGCTAAGGCGGCTGGGCGTAATCGGGTATTGATGGCGAATTAGATTTCTTGCCATTAATTTGCTTCAGAAAACAGGGTATAAGCACTATATTCATAAACTTGATTTAGCTTTGATGCAATTTCCGGCGGAAATTCTTTAATATCATCCGTTCTGATGACAAAATAATTGCGGCGACCATCTTCTAGTAAAGGCGAAATTTCGTGCATTTCCACCTGTTGGGCTTTACCTCCAGAATAAAACTCCGCTGAATAGGGTCGGTTGAAAACATAAAACAATTGACAGTTTGATTCCTGTCCTAATTCCCCACAGGATTGCTGATATTGAATAACAATGTATTTTTGGGAATTTTTATTGGCTACATTCACCACCACTGGCAAAGCAAAGAAAAATAGTAAGGGAATTAATAGCCCAGTGGAGACAACATATTTATTGATTTGCTTATCTGGCCAAAATAAATAAAATAACTCACCTAATAGCAGAGCAAATGCTGGTAACCCCGGCAACACATAAGTCCATAAAATATTGGCGGATGGGGTAAAGAAAAGCATCGGAGCCAGAGCCCACAACAGCAGGTAGCTAAGCCATTCCTGGTCTGAGGTCGGTAAAGTTAGCTTAGTTTGTTTGACTTTAACTTGCCAGATTATTTTGCCTACTAATCCCAACGTTAGCAATGACCAGGGGAATGCGGCTAGCAGCCAATACACCCAGATCATGCCGTAGGGATGGGCGTGGCCACTGCCGTATAGATCTCCCTCCCAACCTTTTTCGACAAATCTTTTCCAATGTTCCCCCACAATGAAATAATCCAAAAAGCCAGGGGTTTTAGCTTCCGCCAGCAAATACCAAGGCACCGCTATCAATGCTGTTAATAAAATGCCTTCAATCCAAGGTAATTGATCCCAAACCCTAGGTAAATTTCTCTGCCAAATTGTCCAAATAGTTAGGGGTAGAAAAACTAACACAACCCCGATGGGTCCCTTGGCTAATAAACCGATCGCCAGCCCCACAAAAAATAAATATCCCCACAGGCGAACCGCATTAGGCTCAGACCGGTAAGCTTGCCAAAAACCCACCATGGATAGGGTAGTTCCCAACACTAAAGCCGGATCTGTCATTACTGCCCCACTACTGACAAAAAAGCCCAGGGTGGTAATCAGAATCATCGTGCTAACTAAAGCGTAGTTAATTCCCTTGCTTTTTGCCAACAAATAAACTAAGTAACTGGCCAATAAAATTGGCAGAAAAGAAGATAGCCTCGCCGCAAACTCGTTAACACTAAAAACTTTGAATGACGCCGCTGTCAACCAGGTAGACAGGGGTGGTTTGCCCCAAAAAGGTACGCCATAGTCGATCTGGGGCGTAATCCAGTCGCCGGTTTCTGCCATTTTGCGGCCAATTTCTGCGTAGCGGGCTTCGGTTCTGTCCGCTACGGCGTAGAGGCCAAGGGTCAAAACCCGAATAAAAATCGTCAGGTAGATGATCACCGAGATAAACCGACGCTGGGAATTCAACCAAGTTAGTTTCATTAATTTCTCTGGGTTTTTAGAGGGGGTCTGCAAAGCTCCTGGCCTCGGTGCTGGCAGGATTTGGCTCAAAATTGCCCAGCCTTACCGGAGTTTTCCCATGGGATAAGTGGGGAGGAAGCCTCAAGCTTTACAAACATTTGCCTAGGAGCCAACCAAAGTTACGGGGCTTAACTCCATGGGAGAAAAACCGACCTATTTTAGCTCGCTCCCTACCCATTCTCCCCATCAATGCGGGGCAAAGAAGTCCCATTTTGGTGCAAAAAGACTAAACCCGATAAAAATAGTCGGGATTAATTGACGCCCATTTTGCCCCGTGTTAGCATGCCGAAAGATTAATGAAATTAGGACTTTACCCATGACCACTGCCACCAAGACGGCCCCGGAATTCATCTCTGCCTGCACCAAACTGGTTTCTAAGGAAGGGAATACCGAATATCCCCTCAAAGCGCTACATATCTGTGAAGAAACCTTTGCTCCCCTGGAAGTGGCCTACGACTATGATTTAATTCGCCGCCACGTCACCCGGGAAACCATTGAAGCGGGCCCCAATTCCATCTGGCGCTACCGTGCCTTTTTGCCCGTCACCGGCAAAGATGTGATTGATGTGGGCACTGGCATGACCCCTTTGGTTAAGTCCCATCGTTTAGCCCGTCGCCTGGGACTGAAAAATCTTTACATTAAAAACGACGCAGTCAACATGCCCACCTTGAGCTTCAAGGACCGGGTGGTTTCCGTTGCCCTCACCAGGGCCCGGGAATTAGGCTTTACCACCGTTTCCTGTGCTAGCACCGGCAATTTGGCCAACTCCACTGCGGCGATCGCCGCCCATGCCGGTTTGGACTGCTGTGTGTTTATCCCAGCGGATTTGGAAGCGGGCAAAATTTTGGGGACGTTGATTTACAATCCCACCCTGATGGCGGTGAAGGGTAACTACGACCAGGTCAATCGTCTGTGCTGTGAAGTGGGCAACAGCTACGGTTGGGGCTTTGTGAACATCAATCTGCGGCCCTACTACTCCGAAGGTTCCAAAACCCTGGGCTTTGAAGTGGCGGAACAATTGGGCTGGAAGTTGCCGGATCACATTGTCGCCCCCCTAGCTTCCGGTTCCCTGTTCACCAAAATCCACAAGGGCTTCCAAGAATTTGTCAAAGTCGGTTTGGTGGACGATAAGCCGGTGCGCTTCAGTGGTGCCCAAGCAGAAGGTTGTTCCCCTATTGCCACCGCTTTCCAAGAGGGCCGGGACTTTGTTAAGCCGGTCAAACCTAACACCATCGCCAAATCCATTGCTATTGGTAATCCCGCCGACGGAGTTTACGCCCTGGACATTGCCCGTAAAACCAATGGCAACATTGAAAGCGTCAACGATGCAGAAATTATTGAAGGGATCAAACTATTGGCAGAAACAGAAGGCATCTTCACAGAAACCGCTGGCGGTACCACTGTGGCCGTGCTGAAAAAACTAGTGGAAGCGGGCAAAATTGATCCCGAAGAAACTACGGTGGTCTACATCACCGGCAATGGCTTAAAAACCCAGGAAGCGGTGCAAAGCCACGTAGGGGAACCCCTCACCATCGACGCTAACCTGGATAGCTTTGAGCGGGCCCTGGAGCGCTCCCGCACTTTGGAACGCTTGGAATGGCAACAGGTTTTGGTGTAGATCCTGGCAGGAAACTAAGGTTACTGACTGATTTGATTGGATTCAATTAGTTAATTGCCGTATTTTTCCCACTAATTTTCATTAATCGTTCCTTTTAGGAAATTGTCCGCTGTGGTTCCACCAGGGCGGATTTTTTGTGCAATTTTAACGCCGATCGCCTTGAAATTAGGGAAAGCTGACAAAATGGGGATCGAATCAACTTTGTATCACGAATTACACTGCCGTTAAAATTTAGCGATATTTTGGACAGATAGATATTAAAAAAAACTAAAGTTTTGCCATTTTTGGAAAATTAATGACACAATCTAGCCACGGGGACTGGTATTTGGTTCTGGAACACGACTACCGCAGTGCGCATAGCTGAAAGTGGAGAACCTTAACCGATGGGGGGCCTGCCCAAATAAGGCTCTAGCCGATTAGATAATTTCTGGTTGTTTTCTATTTCCTTGGGTGGCTTAGTTATTGCCATCCGTTTCTCATTCTTGATTGTTTCCGTTTAGTTTTTTCCAACCTATGAGCGATATGTCTTCCCTTTCCACCCCCAACACCAGTGCCGTTGACCAAGTTGAAGCTTTGGATAATCTCGTTGATGGCCAGGCGATCGCCAACGATGATTCCCCCGCCATTGAGGTCACCTTAGCGGCAGGCCAGCAAGGGAGTTTTAATAAGGCAGTCAGTGAAGACACCGTGGGGGCTTTTTTCAAAGAAATGGCTCGCTATCCCCTCCTCAGTGCCACCGAAGAAGTGGAATTGGCCAGACAGATCCGACTTTTGGTCAACGCAGAAGACATTAGACAACAACTTACCCAACAATTGGAGCGAACGCCTTCCCTCCAGGAGTGGGGCCAGGCCCTGGAATTTACCCAGGTCAGACAGTTTGAAATTTGGCTCTACCAACTGCGGGCCGCCAAACGGCGCATGATCCGCTCCAATCTCCGCTTAGTGGTCTCCATTGCCAAGCGTTATCTCAACCGGGGTGTCCCCTTCCTCGACCTGATCCAAGAAGGGGCGATCGGTCTGAACCGAGCCGCAGAAAAGTTTGATCCCGATAAAGGTTATAAATTTTCCACTTATGCCTACTGGTGGATCCGCCAGGCCATCACCCGCACCATTGCCAATGATGCCCGCACCATTCGCTTGCCCATCCATGTGGTGGAAAAGCTCAACAAAATCAAGAAAGCTCAACGTAGTCTCAAGCAAGAATTGAAGCGCAATCCCAACGAAGGGGAATTGGCCGCCGCTCTGGAGATTACCCCCACCCAACTAAGGCAACTACTGCAACTACGTCGTCAATCCCTGTCCCTCAACCACCGGGTGGGCAAAGGAGAGGATACAGAGTTGGTAGATTTGTTGGAAGATCAACAACTGCAGTTGCCCGAGGATTTGATGAATGAGTCTATGCTGCGGCGGGAAATTGTCGAAGTATTGGCAGAAGTACTAACGGAACGGGAAATGGAAGTGATTTGTTTGCGTTACGGCATCGCTAGCCACCAAAGCTACACCCTAGAGGAAGTGGGCAATATGTTTAATCTTTCCCGGGAAAGGGTGAGACAAATCCAGAGCAAAGCCATGCGAAAACTCCGCCGTCCCCAGGTGGCTCGTCGCCTCAAAGGTTGGTTATAGACACCGGAACATTGCTAGTGGTGACGCACCTGGCCGTCGGGCATAGTCGCCCCTTGGAAATCTGCCCCGACCATGTTGGCACTCATCAGATCTGCCCGCATCAAGTTGGCATTGGTGAAGTTAGCCTCCGTCAGGTTAGCCCTGGCAAAAAATGCTTCAATTAGTTCCGTTTCCTGTAGGTTAGCTCTGGTCAAGTTAGCTCGGCTCAAATCGGCACTATTCATGCGGGTAAAGCTCAAATTAGCCCCCGTGAGATTAGTCCGGTTTAAATTAATATGGGTCATGATCGCCCCCTGGCAATTCACTTCTACCATTTCTGCTTCAGAAATCTGGGCTCGCATCAAATTGGCATTTTGTAAATCGGCGCTATTTAATTTTGCCCCTGATAATTTGGCGTCGGTCAGTAAAGCTCCTTTTAAGTTGGCGTGGCTGAGGTCAGCCTTGCGTAGATCCGCATCCCTCAAATTGGCTTCCTTCAAATTGGCATAGCTTAAATCTGCCCGGCTTAAATCTACTCCCTTCATGTTGGCCCCCTGGAGATCGGCCCGACCGAGGATGGCCGCCTGGAGATTGGTATAGTAACCTTTTTTCTCTTGGCGCATGTTAGCTCCCCGCAGGCAAGCTCCGGTGAGGGTGGCCCCACTTAAATCGGCCCCCCGTAAATCTACCCCAATTAAATTGGTATCTTGGAGGGTGGCCAGGGTCATATCGCTGTCCCGCAGGATGGCCCCCTGGAGCAGGGCCCCGTGGAAATTGGCGCTGCGTAGATCGGCCCCAGCCAAATCTGCCTGGTTTAAACTAGCCCCACTGAGGTTGGCCGCCACCAAGTTGGCCTGACCTAGATTGGCCCGGTTGAGGTAACAAAAAAGCAGGTTGGCCCCCCGCAAATCCGCTTCGTTGAGCACAATACCGATCAAATCGGCGGCTTCTAGATTAATCCCCGGCAATTTTAGCCCCGTAAATAAAGTTTCGCCGTTGCGATAGCGCTGGACCAATTCCTTGGCTTCCATAAATTTTAAGAGGGGGAAAATCAAATCAACTCTCTAATCATCTTAGGTTATGGAAGAATGGTTCGGAGTTAGTTTTGGGAATGAAGTTTTGGAAGCCAGGACAAATTTTCCCGGGCAAGTAGAAATGGTTAAAAACCAGTTGACTACGCAGAGTAGATTATTGGGTACGCTGAAGACTATGCTTTTCTTTGATCCTAGGCTAGCAAAATCCTGGAGTGTGTATGGCCGGCAATGGTGACCGCAATTATCTGGACAAAACTTTACAACAGTTTGAGAGTTACCCCTATCCAGATATTCCCATTGAAGATCCACTGAATAAAGATGTGGAACAGCTTTATAAAAGTAGCTTGGTTACTGCTCGTTACCGCCGGGACAAAAAAATTATTACAGATCTGGAAGATTGTGCCATCTTAGATGTGGCCTGTGGTACCGGAGCTACTACTCTACAATTGGCCTGGGCTAACCCAGGAGCCAAGATCGTCGGGGTAGATATTTCACCAGAGTCGGTCAAAATTGCAGAAAAGCGGCTGAGATACCACGGTTTTGAGAATACTGAGTTCCATGTGTTGGCGATCGCCGACTTGAACGAACTAAATCAAAAGTTCGACTTGATTAATGCCAGTGACGTTCTCTATCTGCTTCCGAATTTGGCCTTGACCTTAAAACAGTTAGCACAGGTATTGCAACCTGATGGCGTCCTTCGGGGCAATTTACACAGTTACTATCAGAGGTTTAACTATTATCGGGCTCAAACTCTATTTCAAAGAATGGGACTAATGGAGGACAACCCAGAAGAAACGGAGTTGGGTATTGCTAGAGGGTTTTATGCGGCCCTCAGAGATGAAGTTAATTTGAAGGCAACCACTTGGTCTTCTGACCAGGAGAAAATAGACAATGACCAATGGATTTTAATGAATCATTTGTTTCAAAATGATAAGGGCTATACATTGCCGGAGCTATTTGATGCCCTGGCGCAATCAGACCTGGCACTCGTGGACATGGTGGATTGGCAAAAATGGGATTGGCGTAAATTATTCAAAGAACCAGATAATCTACCAGCCTACCTAGCCATGGGCTTGGAAAATGCTGATCGAGAGGAACAACTTTGTTTTTATGAGCTGGTCCAGCCAGATAAAAGATTGCTGGATTTTTGGTGTAGCCATCCTCTCCCATCAAAAAAAGACTTCAGCGAGTATTGGCTGGAACGACCACTGGAAGAAATAATCGTCCACTTGCACCCTCGTGTTGAAAATTTTGCCCCTTTCCGTCAAGCAATTCTTGACCAAGGAAAGCTCATGCCTCTGAACTTATCCCATTGCTTTCCCTTCATTGGTCAGGATTCCTGGTTGGATAGGACTTTACTCACTACCCTTTACGCTCCTTTGTTGGAGTCGTCTCAAACTCTGGAAAGTTTAGTGTCTCGTTTTTTACGGATTCGTCCTTTCTACCCCGCGGATTTGACCCCCGTTAGAGCGGATGAAGCAACGAAATTAATGATCGGAATGATAGCCGAACAGGAAGAGTGGGGCCTTTTAATGCTGGAAGCAGAGGGCTGAAGCAAAAAAGTAAAACATGCAGATTTTTGAAGATTTTTGAGTAGTCTAAAGGAAAGGTTTGTTGATCAGGAGTCTAGTCCATGCTGGTAAAAGAATTTTTGGCGCAATTACCAACGTTGTTTGACAACTGGGGCATGGAGACAATGCAGCCGAAGCAAGGAGAATGGGGTCAGATTGTAGATCGGGTTGTCCAGCAACATACGTCCAATTTTTATGCCCTAGTGGATGCGGCCTGTGGTTACCTAGAGCCGGGGGAGGTGTTTTGTGAGATTGGCTGTTTGGCGGGGGGCAATCTGGTAGCCGGTTTGCAAAATAATCCAGAGGTGCTAGCCTACGCCATTGATCTATATTCTCCCGATGGGGATGAGGTTGAGCAAAAAACTGGGTTTTTGCAAGGAAACCTGACTCATTTTGACGTGTTAGACCGGGTTTGCTTTGCCCATATCGGTGTGGATGAATTTTTTGAGGATTTAAGGAATACGGAATCGGCTGATCAGTTTGGGGTTTACATCTATAGTTTTGTGCCGGATTATCGGCAGGCGCTAATCAGTTTATTTTTGGTGCGGCCTTGGTTAGCAAAGCAAGCGGTTATGGTGATTAACAATAGCCAAACGCCCCCGGTTCAGCAGGCGATCAATGATTTTTTAGCAGCGGAACCCGCCGCGAAGGTGTTGTTGGATTGGCAGATGGCTGACCATGGGGTTTTTGGCAGTCAAGGGTTAGCGATTTTGGTTTGGGATGCGGATAACCAAGTATCTGAGATTAATCCGTTGATTGTTGGGGCGGTAGCCATGGAAACATCGGCAGATAAATTTGCGAAGCTTTTGGCGAAATCAACGAAGAAGAAGGTGCTCCATGTGGGCTGTGGCCCTTATAATCCCAATGCTTTGCCACCAGACTTACGAACAGAGAACTGGCAGGAGATTCGTTTGGATATTGATCCGAAGATGCAACCGGATATTTTGGGGACAATTACTGATTTGAGCGCAGTTCCTGATAATTCGGTAGATGCGGTATATTCTTCCCATAATTTGGAGCATATTTACGATTATGAAGTGCCGTTAGCCTTGGCAGAGTTTAAGCGAGTGTTGAAGCCTGGAGGGTTAACTTGGTTAGTAGTTCCTGATATGCAGTTGGCGGCGGAATGGGTTGTGAAGGGGGATATGGACGATCAGCCATTGTATACTTCCCCGGCAGGCCCGGTTCGAGCGCTGTGGATGTTTTATGGAATGGGGACTTCTATTCCCGGAACGCCTTATATGGCGCATAAAACTGGCTTTACAGCGTCAGGGTTACGGGGGCGCTTAACAGTGGCTGGTTTTCGATCAGTGGAGGTATGGCGAGGAAATTTTAATATATATGCCAAAGGATATAAAAAAATTTAGTTGGGATGATAAGCAAATGAGGAGACTTGGGTAGGTTACATCTAGAAGGGTTCCGACCAGTTATTTTAGTTCCCCCTACAGAAGGAAGAAGACCATCATGACCAGCAATTTTAAATTTAAACTCCTCTCCCACCTCACTCAGAAAAAAGGAGAAAAAGGTTTTACCCTGATTGAACTATTAGTAGTAGTTATTATTATTGGTGTATTGGCTGCTATTGCCTTGCCCAATCTCTTGAACCAAGTAGGTAAAGCCCGGATGTCTGAGGGGAAAAGTACCTTAGGTGCCATTAATCGTGGCCAACAGGTGTATCGAACTGAGAATCCAACATTTGCAAGCAACTTAACCTCTCTAGATACAAAAGTGCCGACAACCGGAAAGTTTTTTAGCTATTCGGCTGCAAGTGCCACCAGTACCGGCGTTGTAAACACTGCATCAGCTCTTTCTGCTGAGGGTGATAACACAACATCCATTACTACTACCATCACTTATACACCAACTGATGGCACTTTCACCTTAACTAACTCTGCTCAAACTGCTAATAAGTCTGGTGGCTGGTAGTACTTCGCTCTAGTGTATATTGTAGGCGGGGTTAAACTATTAAAGCATTTTTGTTCTAATAGTTTGGCCCTTTCATTTGATTTTTTTGATCTTAATCTTGTGGGATACATCCCTCACAACTTGCTCCGATATGTAAAACAATGCCCTTCGGACATTGTTAAACGGAGGCAAGCCATAGAGTTTGCGAGGTGAAGCGACGTGATACCTGTGGCTTGCCGCGGGTAGGTTCATTTAGGGTTCTCCTATAAAACTGGCTCAATGGCATTTGGCAACAAAAGTATTTTTGATTCCCTCCACCATAGCTTGTATAAAGGAGGTTTGCTGGTTATGATAGATCCGAAGACTATACTTAGAAAGGTTTTTTTTTCGCCGGGGATGTCATCAGCCCAAGGTTTTACGCTACTTGAACTTTTAGTAGTTGTCATTATAACCAGTATTTTGACATCGATTGCCCTTCCTAGTATGTTTAGGCACGTAGGTAAAGCCCGTGAAGTTGAAGCAAAAGAAGGATTGAGCGTGTTCGGATTTGCCCAGCAGGGTTATCATTTTGAGAATAGAACTTTTGCCAGTAGTTATACAGATATGGGAGTAGCTCTTACTCCCAAATACTATCAGTTTAGCGTTCAAAGCTCTACTCCAACCGCAACAATAAGTAATGCGGTACCAGAGAACCTCGGCAATGATCCGTATCGAGCTTACTCAATGGGGGTATATTATGAACCACAAAATGGAGTTTTTACCATAATACTTTGTCAAAGTCCCTATGGTAATGTAATTAGTCAGGCTCCCTCTTCTTCCGGTGGTAGTTGTAGCAATGGTGGTGTTAATATCCAATAGGTGAGGTTTAGATTCGATGTTAAGGGTTAAGGAAATGATGGATCAACTTTCATTTTCGAGTATGTCTGGCAATTTCAAAAAAATTTTTCGTAATTGTGCTCTTATCGTTGTTAGTATTTCAGGTATCATCTATCTCCAGTCTCTGAACCTTACGGGAAAGGCACAGCCCACTGCCTCCCAAGACTATGCTGTAAATCTAGAAGACGAAAGGTTAAAATTGACTGCGCTTGGTAAGGCTCCATCCCTTGGTTTTAATAATATAATTGCCGATTGGTTGTATTTGCAATTCATTCAGTACTTTGGGGATAATGAAGCTAGGGAAATGTCAGGCTATGGCTTAGTTGTAGATTATTTTGAGCAAATTATCTACAAAGATCCATTATTTACTAATGCTATTGCCAGGCTTGACGTAGCAACGTCCTTATTTGCAGGGGAACCCCAAGCAAGTGTTAATTTTCTATCTAGTGCTCTGCACAAACAGCCAAATAAATTTAAATCTCTTATTCCCCCCTACTATTTATGGCGAGCTAAAGGTAATAATGAACTTCTATTTCTTGGAGATACAGAAGCGGCAAAGGAGTCTTACATTAATTCCATTAAGTCCGCCCAGAGTTATGATACAGAAGACAGTAAACACATTGCAGAAATCAGCAAAAGCTCAATCAAATTTCTCCAAACAAACCCCGACAGCAAATTTGCTCGTATTAGTGCTTGGGTTAACGTTTTGAGTAATAATCCTGATCCGAAAACAGTTAAAAAAGTTACAGAAGAAATTAGGGCTCTAGGGGGAAAAGTAGAAGTTCTAGCAAGTGGTGCGATACAGGTAAAACTACCAGAAAAAGATAACTAGCTTCTTGACAAATACGACTGATTATAGATTATAGTTTTCAGCGACTGCATCTAGAAAAAAATGTTCTAAGCCAGCGATGCAACTCTTGTCTTCAAAAATACGATGTTTGTTAGTTCTTATTTTATTCTTAATTTCTTGTCTCCAAGACTGATCCAACCCCAAACGTATGGCAATTTCAATATATTTCTCTTGACTAGAGGCAATAGTTTCAGTAACACCGAGCATTTTTAAGATTGCATAGGAGTGACGGGCTCGCATTAATTCACCAGGAAAAGTAACAACGGGCAATTCTTGGGAAATGGCTTCTTTTGTAGTAAATCCTCCTGACCAACTCAAGCAATCTAAAAAAATATCTGACAATTGTGTAACTCTACTAAAATCTGATTTATTTAGTCTAGGTAAAAATAAACAATGTGACTCATAGTTCAAATAAAATTTAGCAAATGCTAAACTAAGGCGATTCTTAAATGCCTTAGTAACAACAGTACTATGATCTGATTCAATAAAGACAAATTTGAGTTTTTGATTATGTTGGGCAATAGACGGAAAAATATAGTCATGCTTAGGAAGATACTTAAATAGGCTTTGACAACACCAATAAACAATCGAATCTTCATCTATTCCATAATCACAACGTTTTTTTTCTGTTTTTTGCCATTTCTTTTCACTAATGGCAAAAGCAAGGTTGGGAAGACGAATCAATTTTTCAGAATAATGTTCCTCTCCATTGACCGGCTCCATTAAATCACTGGATAAAAAGTAGTCTATATACGGACTGCCGGAAGTAACGGGATGGGCCCAGGTTGTACATTGAACTGGGGCTAGCCGTAGACAAGATAGGGGGCCAACTCTAGCGGAAACCGCAATCTCAGGCATGACCAGAATATCAAGTTGATCTGAGTCTATTTGCTGACATAAATCAATCAAATTATCATTCATACCCAAATACCACATTTGCTGACTATAGTGTTTAAACTTATCTCTTGTCAGATCAGATTGCTCTGGGTCAATTTTAGAAAGATCATATGTATAAAAATCAAATTTGTTCTTATCGGAGTATTGAAGCCAAGCGATGTAAAGCTGTCCGAGACCATCTAGGTGTTGAGAAACAAAGCCAACGCGAATTTTTCTATCACTTATATCAGAGCTTATATTTTTTGTCTTACACCATTGAGGGTAAGCTATCTTGAGAATTGAGTGGAGATAGGTTGAATATTTTATTTGAATAATTAGATCATTTTGACCCTGATAAGCCAAATAAAAACTATTATTTTTATTTATTCCAGCAAATGCTTCGTTTGCTTCGTCTAAGGTTTTGGGTAAATATTTTTCTAATAACTCACTCAACAATGAGCTATAACGATGACGATAAAATTGAATATCTTCACTTTTTTCAAAGACCACAGGCAAAATTGATTGATTGAAAACTCTAAGAGATAGATTTTTTGGAAATATTGCTAAAGATTCTTCTATGAATTGAACAGCTTTGGTTGTTTGGTTTGTCCTAACATAGGACTGGCCTAAGTTTAAGCATAGATCTATGTCACGTGTTGCATCCATTAAATATTCTTCAAAATATTTAATGGCTTGATCATAATTATCAAGGGCATAATCAACATATCCTAGATAAAGGGCAGCTTTAGGGTATTTTTTTGTTTTATAAATTTCTTCGACATAATTTCTGATAGAGGGTTGCCCTATTTTATGAGATTTTTTCAGAAGACTTTGATAACAGTCTAAAGCACCATCAAAGTCTTTTTGCCTATAGTGTAATTTGCCAAGTTTAACATAGGCATCAAGAAAATTCGAATCGATATTAATTGTTTGAATATAAGCTTCTATGGCAAGAGGATAATTTTGTTGTCTTTCTAAAATTATTCCTAGACCATAAAAATTATTAGCAGAAGGATCAATTTCTAAAGCTCGTCGTATCGCATTTTCTGCTTTTAAGTAGTCTTCTAAATGATAGTGACATAGAGAAATAGCGTGCCAAGCAAAACTATGATTTGGATTTAAACTTAATATATCTAAATAAACAATAATTGCCTTTTTATATTCTCCCTTAAGTCCATAGGCTGTTGCTAATTCATATAAAGAATCTACTAGTTTTGATAAAATTTTATGGTTTTCATAATCAGGATAAACAGTTGTAATATTTTCATAAATAATTTTCGCATTGCCTAGTTTTTCTTCTGCAATATTTTCTTGGACTTTAATTTCTAAAAAATTTATTAATTCAGCTAACCATTGCTCGGCTTCTTCTAAATTTCCCTGTAAAAATATTGATAACCAAATTTCTTGAGCTAATTCATCATTCTCTTTTAACAAATAAACCAAGCCTAAATGCCAGTAGTAAGCTAGCTCTTCTTGATTCTCCTCAATACAGTTTTCTAAGATGGTAATTGCCTTACCATAGTCTTCTCGATCTATTAATAAATTTATTTTCTTCAGTTTTTCTTGGTCTATCATTTTTACAAGTCTCCACTATTTTTTTTCATTTTAAAATATTTCTGTACAGCTTCTTCTAAAAAACTTTCTAAACCTCTGACACACTCTTGATCATCAAAGAGGCGATGTTTATTTTCTGCCATTTTATCATGAATTGATTGTCGCCACTCGTGATCTAATCCTAAACGCACTGCAATTTCAATATATTCTGTTTCTGTTTCAGCAATTGTTTCTGTAACACCAATCCTTTTTAACATGCCATAGGATTGCCTCCCTCTCATTAATTCTCCTGGGCAAGTTACGATTGGTAGACCACAGGCAATCGCATCATGGGAAGTCACTCCACCAGACCACCCAAAGGTATCTAAAAATACATCGGATAATTGCTGAACAATTAAATAGTCATTAAAGGATAAAGTGGGAGAAAAAGTGCAAAAATCTACAAGCTTCAACCCAAACCTATTGAAGGCTCCATTCAACCGTTTCTTAAATTTTTCTGTGATAGCTGAACCAAGGAAACCATCAAAAAATACAAACTGAGCTGATGGATTACCTTGGGCGATGGAAGGAAAAATATAATCATATTGGGGCAAATATTTGGGCATATTTTGACAACAAAGATAGACAGTAGCATCATTTCGAAGTCCAAAATCTGAACGTTTTTTGTCAAAAGTCCGAAGAGGAAGACGTTCAAAAGCAAAACCGAGATTGGGAAGGCGCACTAAAATCTCAGAATAATGTTCTTCTCCATTAGATGGTTCCATTAAATAACTTGATAAAAAATAATCTATAGTAGGACTACCCGAGGTAATAGGGTGAGCCCAGGATGTGCATTGAATAGGAGCTAAACGCAGGCAAGATAGATTGATAGAAATAAGTTCTACAGTTATTTCTGGAAAGATCAAAATATCAAGATTATCAGCTAATATATTGGGACAAATATCATCAATACAACTGGGAAGGAACTGAAAATAATCACTGTTTTCTTTAAAATTGTCTCTAAATTCTAGTTTTTCTAATTTGACATTTGCATCATATCCAGAGATATCATAAACATAGGTTTGAAATTTATTTTTATCCAAATATTTTAACCAACCAAAATACAACCTTCCTAAACCATGGAGGCGAGAAGAAACAAAGCCAATACGAATTTTTCTTTGACGAATATCATCCTTTATCGATATTGGTTGACACCAATCAGGATAAATTTGCTTCAAAGAAGAATGTAAAAAAGTAGCATATTCTTTTTGTAGAGCAAGATCGTTCTTTCCCTGAAATCCCAAAAAGTAATTAGATGTTGTCTCAATAGTTTTAAATTTCTGTTGACTAACATCATCAAAAAGTATATTAGATTTCATGACATTAGCTAATTTTTCTAATTTTTGAGTAAATCTTTGTCGATAAAAGCTTACTTCTTCAATGTCACTATAAATAATAGGTAAAATTGATTGATCTAATCTAACTAAGGCTGGGTGATTAGGAAATAGTTTTAGTGCTTTTTCAACCAAACTAATAGCTGCTTGGGGTTGATCATTCAAAATATAGCATTTACCAAGGGCTAGATAAACATCAAGCTCATCAGTACTTGTTATCAAGAATTCTTCAAAATAAGGAATAGCTTCTTTATTTTGATAACTTAAATATGCGGAGTATCCAAGATTAAATACGACCAACTGATTATTTCCTAACTTTTCATGGATATTTGCAATTTTTTTTAAAATAGGGGGGATTAGAGAACCAAAGGCAATACTAAGGGCTACCTGATAAAAATTGAGAGCTGTATCTATATTTTCTTGTTTAAAATGAATGTCACCCATGCTAATATAAGCATCAATGAATCTTCGATTTCTTTTTATGGCTTCATTATGAGCTTCAAGTGCTAATACATTATTTTGAGTTTTCTGTAAAATTAGCCCTAATACGTGATAATTTTGATCAAAATAGTTATCTAATTTTATTGCTCTTCGTATGGCATATTCTGCTTCAGGAAATTTTTCTAAATAATAGTAGCATAAAGCGAGAGCATGCCAAGAATTAGTATGGTTAGGATTTAAGTTTAAGACCTCTAAGTAAATATTTACAGCATCATTGTATTCTTGGTTAAAACTATGGTCTGAGGCTAGTAAAGCTAAATTTTCAACTAAATTATTTAATAATTCAATGTTTTTATATTCAGGTTGAATTACGGCAATATTTTCATAAACAACTATTGCATTTCCTAATTTCCTTTTTGCAATATTTTCTTTAACTTTATTTTCTAGAAAGTCGACTAATTGTGCTGCCCACTGCTCAGATTCTTCTAAACTACCCTGCAAAAATATTGAAAACCAGATTTCATAAGCCAATTGCTCATTCTCATTTAACAAATAAGTCAAACCTAAATACCAGTAAAAAAATAGTTCTTCTTGATTTTCCTCAATACAATTTTCCAGGGCAACTATTATCTCATCGTAGTTTTCTTGATCCAATAATAAATTTATTTTTTTTATTTTTTCTTGATCTATCATTTTTATAAATCTCCATTAATTTTTTTCATTTTAGAATATTTCCGTACGGCTTCCTCAAAAAAAGTTTCTAAACCTCTGACACACTCTTGATCATCAAAGAGACGATGTTTATTTTTCGCCATTTTATCGCAAATTGATTGTCGCCACTCGTGATCTAATCCTAAACGCACTGCAATCTCAATATATTCTGTTTCTGTTTCAGCAATTGTTTCTGTAACACCAAGCATTTTCAAGATTGCATAAGAGTGCCTTCCCCTCATAAATTCACCTGGGCAGGTCACCACAGGTAAATCACAGGTTATGGCATCTTTTGTCGTAAATCCCCCAGACCAACTCAGACAATCTAAAAATATATCTGATAATTGATTAAGTTGGAGATAGGTCGGTTCGTCTGAGCGAGGTAAAAAAACACAATAGTCTTGGTAATGTAAACCGTAGTCTCGAAAAACTTTATCTAACCTTTCTTGAAATTTTTCGGTAACGGTCTTACCTTGTGCTGGATCTAAGAAAACAAATTGAAATAGTTTACTTTGAGAGGCAATAGCCGCAAAAATGTAGTCATGTTGAGGTAAATATTTAAACAATGACTGAGAGCATAAATAAATTATTGCTTCTTCCCTTGAATGAAAATCAGAACGCTTTTTATCTAACTGTGGAGGTGGACTATATTGTAGTGGAAAACCTAAATTAGGAAGTCGTACTAGCTTCTCAGAATAATGTTCGTCGCCGTTTACAGGCTCCATCAAATTACTGGAAAGAAAATAATCAATCGTTGGGCTTCCTGATGTAACCGGATGAGCCCAAGTTGTACACTGTATTGGCGCAAGCCTTAAGCAAGAAATAATTTCAAAAACAGGATCTATACCTATTTCAGGAATAATCAAAATTTGTATTTTATCTGAAGCAATTTTCTCAGATAAGTCATGCAAGTTTGGCACATCAAAAATAACCTGATAGCCGTTGCTATATTTCTTAATATCTTTTTGATATCTAGATAGTTGGTTATCACTTTTTCCCGATAAATCATAAACATAAACTTCAAACTTTTCTTTGTTGCAATACTTTATCCAGCCTAAGTATAGTCTGCCTAGAGCATGTAAACGTAGTGAAATATAACCGATGTGTATCTTTTGATTTACAGTAACGTTATTTAATGATTTTATTTTGCAAAGGTCTGGACAAATTTTTTTAGCAATGGTGCAAACATATTTAGCATACTTTCTTTTTAGATATAGATCATTTAAGCCCTGGTAAGGAAGGCGGAAGTTTGTTATCAATCCTAACGTTTTAATCGCTTCTTGTTTATCTTTTTTTGTTTCAATTTTTGTTTCCTTAATCAAATGATCAAGTAATGATGTAAAACGCTGACGATAATCAATTATTTCCTCTTGATTCTTATATAATATAGGTAGTATGGATTGATTTAATCTCTTGAGAATTAAAGAGTCAGGAAAATCCGATAAACCTTTTTCAACTGAGTATATTGCCTTTGCTGTTTCATCTATGTTTAAATAGGATTGAGTAAGTTTTAAATAAAATTCTATATCTCCTGTCTTCTCCAATAAATAATACTTTTCAAAATTTTCAATAGATAATTGATAATTATGTTTGATATAACTTAAATTTCCCAAGTGAAAATAAGACTTCGCTTCATCTCCAATTAATTTATATATCGAACTAAGTTTTTGTAGAATTAAGACATTTTGAGGAAATAGTTTGAGGGCTTTTTCATAAATAATAATTGCTTTATTAAAATCTTCTTGATTGCAGTGCAAATTTGCTAAAGATAGATAGGCATTTAAAAAATAATGATCAAGGTTAATTGCTTGACCGTAAGCTTTTATGGCAAGGATATAATTTTTTTGCTTCTCCACAATCATCCCTAGTCCATAAAAATTATTAGCAGAAGGATCAATTCTTAATACTTTTTTTATTGAATTTTCAGCTTCGAGATAATCTTCTAGATAGTAAAAGCATAAAGAAAGAGAATACCAACTAGGGCCATGGTAAGAATCTAGATTCAGTATGTCAGAATAAACAATAATCGCCTTCTCATATTCTTCTTTAATTCCATAGGTTGTTGCCAATTGATATAAAAAATTTATTAAATTTGATAATAATTGAAGATTTTTGTACTCCGGCCTAATCATATTTATACTTTCATAAATAATTTTGGCATTACCCAATCGATTTTTTACCATATTTTCTTTGACTTTAGATTCCAAAAAATTGATTAATTCAGCCGTCCACTCTTCAACTTCTTCTAAGGTTCCTTGAAATAATACGGAGAGCCAAATTTCTTGAGCTAACTCTTCATTTTCTCGTAATACATAAATCAAACCCAGATACCAATAATAAGTTAATCCTTCCGGATTATGTTCTATATGATCTTCTAGAAGCACTATAACTTGATCATAGCTTTCTTGAGTGATTAGGGCTTCTATTTGTTCTATTTGTTCTGAAGTCGCCATTATTTACCTACTAAATTTTTTGAACGATAACTTGATATCCTTTGTAAATAATCTTGACCCGATCTTGAAACACTTCCAAGAAAGAATTGATCGCCAATTTGGGGTGCATTGTCGGTTGATCCTGGTAAGCTCTCCAGCCATAATCATCAAAAATAATGATGCTGCTCTCCTTTAACAATCCCCAACCCAAAACAACATCTTCCATTACATCTGAGGCGACATGAGAACCGTCAACATAGTAAAAGTCAAAAGAGTTAACCGGCAATTGGCGTAACCAAGCCTGGGAAAAACCTACCAACTTTTTAACCTGATTGGCCCTCCCCGTTTGCTGAATATTATAGTCAAAAACTGACTCCAGCGACTTAACCACTTCTCCCAAACCCATAGATTCATGCTCCATACTTCCCTGAAAAGTATCAATACAAGTAATAGTCGATGACGGATCAGTCAAAATATTGTCCAACAACCAGCAAGTTGTCCGGCCTTGCCAGCTACCAACCTCCAAAAAAGATAAATTAGGCGAATCGACAAATTTTTTCAAAATTTGATTCCAAATTGGAATGTTACTACTGAACCAATCAGTCTTAAATTCGTATCCCCTATTTTCACAATGCTGAGTGTATATTTCCCGCCAAAAAAGAATTCTTTTTAGGGTTAGATTTTCAAAAGACTGATCAGCCTCCAACGCCATTTCATAGCATTTCCTAGCCCCCGCCCAATTGCTGGCTTGCAATAACTCGATCGCCGTATTTTCCAGAACTGCCACCAATTCTGCAGTCCGTTCTTGTACCTCATCCACCTGACATTCCAACATCGCTGACATAAAAATATCTTGAGCCAAAGCTTCATCGCCCTTCAGGAGAGCATCAACCCCTTGATACCAATAAGCTCTTAACCCTTCAGCCATAAATCTGCGTCACCAAATAACACTCTACTAACCTACCCACAAAACTCCGATGCAGATCGCCTCTTCAAAAAACTTAGCAATCTCGGTCTTGATTCTGGCCCAACGCACAGCGAGCCCTAATGGCGTCGCCTAGGGCAACCAATCTTCATCAATTACCTGTTCAAGGGCTCAGTACGGGACAAAAACTTGAAAAGATTACAGGGAGAGGGTTTGATAGGAGTTAACACAAACCAAACAAACCCTCATGAGTCAGATTAGCGAAATTCGCGAGCAATTGCGACCCCACATGGGATGGCATGGAGCCAGAGTGTCATTTGTAGCCCTATTCTTAGTAGCCTTGTTCCGAGCTAAAACCGTTAATCTCGCCGAACTCGCCACAGTCTGGGGAGGTAATGCAGAGGAAGCATCCAATTACAAACGTATGCAGCGATTCTTCAGGTCATTTGACGTGAGTATGGACACCATCGCCAAGATGGTGATGAGTACCGCTGGCATCCCACAACCTTGGGTCTTAAGCATAGACCGTACCAACTGGTCATTTGGTAAAACCAATTTCAATATCCTAATGCTGTGCGTGGTCCATGAAGGCATAGGCTATCCCCTGATGTGGACGATGTTGGAGAAGAAGGGCAACAGCAACAGTACAGAGCGCATGGACTTGCTCGAGCGCTTTGAACGCTTATTTCCCAAGACTGAGATTGACTATCTCACCGGAGACCGAGAGTTCATCGGCAAGTCCTGGTTATCGTACCTGATGATGGATAAACCCATTCCCTTTCGTCTGCGCATGCGTCAGAGCGACAAGATTAGCAGAGGTCTAGGTCAACCAGCCATCGCCGGGTCGCACCTGTTTCGCTCATTAGCCATCGATGAGACACGGGTTCTACCGGGGAAACGTTGGGTCTGGGGTCGTCCCGTCTATGTCATCGGCACTCGTCTCAAGCCACAGCAGAAATCTCAGGATAGGGATGATGATTTTCTGATTATCATCAGTCATGAGCCCAAGACCGCTTTGAAAGATTACGCTCGTCGTTGGGGAATTGAAACCCTGTTTGGTGCTCTCAAAACTCGGGGCTTTTACTTGGAATCCTCCCATTTCCATTTTACCGACAACCTACGTCTCTCGAAGCTACTGGCTCTGTTGGCCATCGCTTTTGTCTGGGCCATGAAGGCTGGTTTGTGGCGACATACACAGAAACCCATTCGCATCATCCCAGCCCATGGTCGTCGAGCTCGTAGTCTGTTTCGCTATGGCTTTGATTTACTGCGCCGTTTTTTCATCTCTCCTTCCCCTTCTCTGCTCCAGTCAGAGTTCTGCCCCATACAACTTTTGTCTTGTACTTAGGTTCAAGGGTAGCAATGGGTTGTTCAGGAAACGTATCGATAGATAACCCTGAATCATCAGCCAGCAATTCCTTCGCATCTTGATATGATTCGTTGAATACCCCTCTTCCATCAAAGTCGGTGAATTAGAATGGAGATAAAAGTTAGAATGGAGATAAAAGGCTGAAAAGCCCGGAGGGAGTATGACAAGGACAAGAGAGGCAAAAAAGACAGTACAGTGTGTAGATACATACAGTGAACTGTATAAGGTTAAATGTCACCTTAGAAGTTTTAGAAGGAAGAGAAATTATAGTCATAATAGATGAAACGGGAGATCCCAAAAAAGGGAAAACAACAGATTATGTAAAAAGACAATACATTGGAAATTTAGGAAAAATAGAAAACGGTATAGTGTCAGTAAATGCCTATGGTTACTGTGATGGGGTAACGTTTCCTCTAGATTTAAAAGTGCTTAAACCAAAAGAAAGATTAAAAGAGGGAGATAAGTATAAAATGAAACCAGAATTAGCAGTAGAAATAATAAAAGAACTAGAAGAAAGTGGCTTTAATCCGACAGTGAATCCCATATCAAAATCTCATCAAAAGCATGAGTAATGGAATGGAGAAAAAGGCTGGAAGACGTGGCCAAATAATCTTAGGCTTGTCACCTACTTACTTAATGCGGTGAGTCTTATTACAAAATGGGTGAAAGTATTCCCAGTTGCCCATCTTTTGAGAGAATTGACTAAGCTTTTTAACAGGGTTAATAAGCTTGACAGATTACAATATCTGGTAAATTTATGGAATGATTTTTGCTATTCGTCTGCCTAGAATGACGGAAGAGGGGTAATGCGTGAATGATTGTAGATTTTCCACATCCATTAGCGCCAAAAATCCCAGTAATATCTTTACCATCAAAGGAAATTTTTAATTCACTAATATTTTTGAGAAATTTGACCGATAAAGAATGTAGTTTTGTTTGCATGTGAGAAATTGCCATTGAATGAGTGACCCACCAACTACTTAAACAATTGATCTAATTAAATATTTCTGTTAGCCCGTTGGAAATGCAACTAATAATCCCTGGGTAAGCAAGCAAAGCGATAGACAATCCCCAACTCCGTATTATCGCCAACTGTACATTAGAGTTAGACGCTTACTGAATTTGTAACTCACTGAGCCAATGTCCATGAGGAATTCAAGCTTAACCAACTACTTGAAGGCCTTTTAGTTCCATCAATTTAGTATCCTAGGATGGAATTGGTTCACAGTGACTAACTTGACGTTGAAGGGACTTTAGCGGTCTAATCGATCTAGTGGTTTCACCGGCTTTGCCCCGGTTGAGCAATCCTCTTTTTTTTGCAAATATCATGACGGTTAAAGTTCTTATTCCGACTCCGCTACAAAAGTTCACCAGTGGTCAAGCCACCATTGATTGTGAGGCCGCTGACGTAGGACAGTTGATTGAAGCTCTAGAAGCTAGTTGTCCCGGTATTAAGGCCCGGCTGTGTGATGAAGAAGGCAAACCCCGCCGCTTTCTCAATTTTTACGTCAACGAAGAAGACATCCGCTTTTTGGAAGGTACGGACACAGCTCTGAGTGCGGGGGATGAGGTAAGTATTGTGCCCGCCGTAGCTGGGGGTTAACGATCGCCTGAAAATTCAGCAGAGGTGAAAAAAGCAATCCACCTCACAACTGTCCCAGGGGATTTCTTCCTGGGCTTTTGTTATGGCAGGAAATGGGGGTTGAATAGCGCCCCCTAGTCTTCCTATTTTGTCCATGGGTATGGGTGCAGGTTTACACCGTTAGCAGTTGGGGTTCTGGACGCTTGCTGTTTCGTACTCCGGCGATCGCCTCGGCGTAATCGGGGGCATTGAACACAGCGGAACCAGCCACAATGGCGTTGGCTCCGGCCTCTAGCACCTGCCAAGTGTTATTGGGTTTAAGACCACCATCCACTTCGATCCAGGGATCCAGACCCCGCTCATCACACATCTGACGCAGGGCGCGGATTTTGGGTAACACTTCGGGAATGAAGCTTTGACCACCAAAGCCGGGATTGACGCTCATGATCAAGATGAGATCACAGACGGGCAATACATATTCAAGAAAATCTAGGGGAGTGGAAGGATTGAGCACCGCCCCGGCCTTTTTGCCCAATTCCCGAATTTGACAAAGGGTACGATGCAGATGGGGAGAAGCGTTGTGCTCCACATGGACAGAAATAATGTCAGCACCGGCCTTGGCAAAATCTTCGACGTATTTTTCCGGTTCAACGATCATTAAATGAACGTCTAAGGGTTTTTTGGTCAGGGGACGGATAGCGTCCACAATCAGCGGGCCGATGGTGATATTGGGCACAAAGCGGCCATCCATCACATCAACGTGGATCCAATCAGCTCCAGCTTCGTCCACGGCTTTAATTTCTTCACCTAAGCGGCTGAAGTCTGCTGACAAAATTGAGGGAGCAACGACGATATTTTTGGGCATGGGAAGGGTCTCTAAGTATTTCAACTCATAAACAAGCTTGAAATTCAGTGTAAACAATTACGGTCAATTGTAGTAGGCCCCCAAAGCCGGCCTTTAAAATAGGAAATAGCCCGTTAGAACAAATTGGAACCCAAATTTAAGCTGACTTTTTAATGTCTGACCCTGATGTGTCCGTCTCCCCAGTCAAGGCCGAGGCTTGGTATAGCTATGGCATCGAAAAAACTCTACAACGGTTGACCACTGTCCCCCATCGGGGATTGGCGGAAAAGACGGTGGTGGAACGAAGACGCACCTATGGGCTCAATGAAATTGCCACGATCGCCGGTCGTAATAATTGGCAAATTTTGCTTGATCAGTTCACCAATGTGATGTTGTTGATGCTGATCGGAGTGGCCATTATTTCCGGGGTTTTAGACCTACTCAGTTTACGGCTAGAACAATCCCAGACGGAGGGTTTGCCCTTCAAGGATACGATTGCTATTTTTGCCATTGTCATTCTCAATGGTTTGTTGGGTTATTTCCAAGAAAGTCGGGCAGAAAAGGCCTTAGCCGCCCTGAAAAAAATGGCTTCTCCTAAGGTACAGGTGGTACGGGATGGCGATCGCCAGGAAATTAAAGCGGCCAGCCTAGTGCCGGGGGACATTATTTTGCTGGAGGCGGGCAGTCAACTCTGTGCCGATGGCCAACTGATTGAAGTGGCTAATTTATTGGTGCGGGAATCGGCCCTGACCGGGGAGGCCCACCCGGTGGAAAAAATTGTCAGCAACACCGGTTTACCCCTAGATACCCCCCTTGGCGATCGCCAAAATATGGTCTTTTCTGGCACTGAAGTCATTCAAGGCCGGGGCAGAGCGGTGATCACCAATACTGGCATGGGCACCGAATTAGGCAAAATTGCCCAGATGTTACAAACCGTGGCCCCGGAACCCACCCCCCTCCAAAAACGGATGGAAAATTTGGCCGGCATCCTGGTGTCTGGTTCCCTCATGCTGGTGGCGGTGGTAATTATCCTAGGAGTCTGGCAGAGTGGCTGGGGACAACTGCGACAGTTGGTGGAAACGTCCCTCAGCATGGCAGTGGCGGTGGTGCCGGAAGGTTTACCGGCGGTAATTACCGTTACCCTGGCCCTGGGTACCCAGAGGATGATTAAACGTCACGCCCTGATCCGCAAGTTACCGGCGGTGGAAACCCTCGGCTCTGTCAATGTGATTTGCTCGGATAAAACCGGCACCCTCACCCAAAATAAAATGGTGGTGCGGGAGGTGCTGACCCATGGCGATCGCCTCAGTATTGGCGGAGAGGGCTACCAACCCCAGGGCAACATTATCAACCTATCGGATGGGGAACAGAGGGTCACTTCCGGGCCATGGCCCCCAGCGCTGCAACTCCTGTGTCTCAACGCCATTATCTGTAACGATTCTGACCTGAACTGCGATCCCGGGGAAGGACAGTGGCAAGTGATTGGCGACCCCACCGAAGGCGCATTACTGGCTCTCGCTAGGAAATTTGGCTTTGACCAGGGGCAACTACGGCCTAGTTTTGTCCGCCAGGGAGAATTTCCTTTTTCTTCGGAACGCAAACGCATGGGGGTGGTGGTGGCGGTCCCCGGCGAAGAAGATCTCCATTTACCGGATTTATCGAGGATTTTGCAAAGCTTGGCTTCACCGTCGGCCCCCTACTTAATTTTTTCCAAAGGATCGCCGGAGTTGTTACTGTCCCAGTGCGACCAGATCCACCTTGCTGGCCAAGGGGTACCCCTTGGCCCCCAACATCAAGAACAAATTTTGAGTGATAACAATCTGATGGCTAGTCGGGGATTGCGGGTGTTGGGTTTTGCCTGTAAATCCCTGGCCCAGATTCCCAGCACTCCAGATCTAATAGCCGCCGAAGAAAATTTGGTTTGGTTGGGGATGGTGGGTATGTTGGATGCGCCCCGGCCAGAGGTGCGGCTAGCAGTGGCAAAATCCCTCGCCGCTGGCATTCGCACTGTGATGATTACCGGCGATCATCCCCTCACTGCCCTGGCGATCGCCAAGGATCTGGGCATTAACCAGGCCGGCGATCGTTTTTTGACAGGGCAAACCTTAGAACAGCTACAACAAAGCGATCTAGAAGCCCAAGTGGAAGAGGTGAGTGTCTTTGCCAGGGTTTCCCCCGAACATAAACTACGCATTGTCAAAGCGTTCCAAGCCAGGAATCGTTTTGTGGCCATGACCGGGGATGGGGTCAACGATGCCCCGGCCCTCAAACAAGCCGACATTGGCATTGCCATGGGCATCACTGGCACCGATGTCAGTAAAGAAGCCAGCGACATGGTTTTGTTGGACGACAACTTTGCCACCATTGTGGCCGCCGCCGAGGAAGGGCGGGTGGTGTATAACAACATCCGTAGCTTCATTAAATACATTCTGGGCAGCAATGTGGGGGAAGTGATCACCATTGCTTCCGCTCCCCTGCTGGGGTTGTCTGGGGTGCCCCTCACCCCCCTACAAATCCTTTGGATGAATTTGGTCACCGATGGCTTACCAGCCTTAGCTTTGGCCATGGAACCGGGGGAACCAAACATTATGCAGCGTCGCCCCTTTAGTCCCCAGGAAAGTATTTTTTCGCGGGGATTGGGGGCCTATATTATTCGCATCGGTCTGGTTTTTGCCGTTGTTACCATCACCCTCATGCTCTTGGCCTATCACACCACTGAGCTAGCCGGTGTGCCGGGCAGTTGGAAAACCATGGTCTTCACTACCCTTTGTATTGCCCAGATGGGCCACGCCATTGCGGTGCGTTCCAGCCACCGTTTGACCATAGAAATGAATCCTTTGACCAACCCCTACCTCTGGGGAGCCGTAATTGTCACCACCATGCTGCAATTGGGCTTGGTGTACGTTGAACCTCTGAGGAATTTCTTTGGTACTGATTGGCTCAGCCCCCAGCAACTACTGATTTGTTTTGGTTTTAGCAGTTTAATGTTCGTCTGGGTGGAGTTGGAAAAATTATTTGCCCGGTTGACGAGATGATTTTGGCTATCATCAAATTTCCCAGATCAGCAATGGGGAAAAGGAGAGTTTTGCCGACGCTACGAGAAAAGTTAGAATGGTTGACCAGATAAGATTATTTAATTACTATGCCCCGCACCCAACGTAACGATAATTTCATTGATAAGTCCTTTACCGTTATGGCGGACATTATCCTGAAAATTCTGCCCACTAACCAAAAAGCGAAGGAGGCCTTTGTTTATTATCGGGACGGCATGTCAGCCCAGGCGGACGGGGAATATGCAGAAGCCCTGGATAACTACGAGGAAGCATTACGGTTGGAGGAAAATCCCAATGACCGTAGTTACATCCTCTATAACATGGCCCTAATTCACGCCAGCAACGGCGACCATGAAAAGGCCCTGGGGCTTTACCAAGAGGCGATTGAACTCAACCCGAAAATGCCTTCGGCGTTGAATAATATTGCGGTGATTTACCATTTCCAAGGGGAAAGGGCTAAGGAAGCGGGGCAGGAAGACGATGCGGAAAATTTGTTTGATAAAGCGGCGGAATATTGGAAGCAGGCCATACGTCTGGCCCCTAACAATTACATTGAGGCCCAAAACTGGCTTAAAATTACCGGGCGATCGGAAATGGATGTGTTTTTCTAGCCCCTACACCCTAGGAATTTACTGTGATGGCTAAAGCTGATTTACTATCTCCCTTGTCAGTTCCCTCAATGACGACTGCCGAGGCGTTGTCCTTTTATGATTCCTTAGAACCAGTGGATCTCGCTTTTATGATGGGGCGTTGGCAGGGCAAGGGAATTTCCACCAATCATCCTATGGACGGCATATTAGAGATAATTTGTTGGTATGGCAAAGAGTTTATTGACTCGGAAACAGTCCATCCTTTGTTATTTCAAAATCACCAGGGAGAAATTTTTAAACTGAAGCCAGACCCAACCGTGATGGCGCTCTCCTTGCGTTTTCATATTGCTCGTTATCCATGGATTGCTCCAGGTCTTCGTTGGTTTAATCGTTTCTTTAAAACTGAAATTAGCCAAGCACGTTTGCGAATGATGGAAAATCGTGGTGCGGTTACTGCCACTATGGTTTACTATTATTTACCGATTAATGATTCTTTTAAGAAAATTGACGATAATTCCGTATTTGGTTTGATGGATTATAAACTTATCCCCCAGCCTTTTTTCTTTTTGTTGCAACGGTGTACATTTTAATCTTGATCAAAACCATTAAGGATAAAAATACGGCAACACTAAAATGGTATGTGAAAGGAAATATTATTGCCAGAGTTAAAACCTTGCTAGCGGACTTTAGGGGTTATCCAAGCGCTGAATCAGGCTTTCTGGAGAGGCACTGCTTTTGATTTTGGCGATCACCGTGCTGGTGCCGGTATGGCCCCAACTGGCTCCCTGAGCTAAATAAATTTTTGCCCCTTCCCCCACAATGTAGGTGCTGTAGGCGGCCACTCCCCCCTGGAGCGCGGCTCCCCCTACATAGGCAGCTAAATTACCGGGATTTTCCAAGAGGTGAGCGGTTTTTTGCAGACCTAAAAATAAAGTCGATAGCCATTGACTAATTAAAATGCCACTGGCACCAATTACTACTTTTTTCCAAATGCGGCCTGCTTCGTAGCTGGTGATGGGCAGACCATAAAGCCTTGCTAGCCCTCGAATTAACAACAAATCGGTGATCAAACTGGCTCCTAAATCCAAGAGACCGATCGGATTAACGGCGATCGCCAGGGCCTTGTAGCGCATATATTTACCAATGATTTGGTCTGCTTCGGCAGTGCGGATCTCAATGGTTTTGGTGGCAATATTCTTTTCGGCTTCTTCCACCTGACGCAGGGCATTGAGGGCCAACAGTCGACTGCCATCCCGGTTCAGAATGGTGAAAATTTTCTGGCGTAGTTGATCCAGTTGGGGGGCTGGTTTTTCCCACCGTTCCTCTGGAGGGGGGCTTGGTTGGGCCCCCCTGGGAGAGGTGCTATATTCCACCCGCACCATGATAGGGGGAGGCTCAGCGGCCACCAGGACAATGTCCTCGGCGGAAAAAATAGGACTATCTTCCCCGTCGGGAGTGAGGGATTGTAGCTGGGCAAAAATTTGTTGTTGATCCTGTTCTGGATATAGATCAATTTTATTGAACACTAACAGTAGGGGTTTTTGGGCCTGGCGCAGTGTCTGGAGGGCGGCAAATTCGCTTTGGGTAATATCCCCAGCAATGACGAATAAAATCAGATCCGCTTGTTGCGCCACCGTTTGGGCCATGGCCGCTCGGGCCCCCCCGGCAATTTCATCTAGCCCCGGTGTATCGATCAGATCAATTTGAATTTTGTCGTTACTGCACCACCGCACCGATTGGGGCCATTGGGTTACCCCATGGAGCGGCCCCGTTTCCAGACGCTTTTCCCCCAACAATGCATTAATCACTGTGGACTTACCCCGACTGACCAAACCAAAGGCTGCAATTTTAAATAGCTGTTGCTCCAGTTTGGCCAGGGCTTGGTGCATAGCTTGAATATCTTGGCGCACTGCCCCCTGCAATTCCAGATTAGGGGGATAGTTCCAATGACGACGCTGGCTAGCATACCAATTTAACGATTGTTGGGTGCTGGCGATCGCCGTAGAGAGGGCCGGATCAGGGGCAGGGGAATTCATTCAGCTAGGCAACAGATTAATCAGGGAAAAACTCAGCATCAAGGATTTCCGCCAGGGAAAAGGGACAATCCACCGGAAAGTTTGAGAGGGGCAAATCGGTTTCGTTGCTTGCGCCCTTTCTCCCTTTAAGATAGCAATCGGCAAATATGGTTTGCACATAGGGATTCAGGCTGGGGCTATCGGCCAGGATTAAACTAAGCTGATCCCTTTGCTCATCGATGGTGTTTTTCCAACTACCAGTGCGCTTCTGGGGTTGATATTTCCATTTGAGCAGGTGCAGGAAAAGTACTTTCAAGCGACTATAAACTTCCCGTTTATCGCTGCGACCCATGGACTCTATTTCTTCAATTAAATTCTCTAAATCTAAGGATTGTACATCGCCCCGTTTAAGTTGGCGTACAGTTTGCTCAATCCAAAGATTGAAATCGGTGTCGTACAAAGTTGTAGTTTTTTGTCCCATGCTACTTTCCACCCTCCCTTGATTCTAGAAGTTGACTGGCCATCGCGACCAGGGAGCAACGATGGCGATACCTTCTTAATCTACGGGCAAAATTAGGTGCTGGTCCCGGAAGCCGCTACTGCCACGGCAATTAACCCTGTCACCAGGACAACAGTAATGGCCGCCATAATCAAATAATTCCGTTTATCGGCTTTGCTTGGGGCGTCTGCTGTGTAGATCCGGGGTTCAACGGCAAAATTATTCAGCCGTCCATCGTCATCTTTGGTATATTTGTTCATATTTTTGAAAGTTCTCCTGTCGTCGCAAGTGACAAAAAAAGTTTGTTATGTTACCTGGAGCCGGAATCTGCCGAGGCCAAGTTTTTGCATAATACCCCAAAATCTAATCGGGCTTGGCCTGACCTAAAGGGGGAGAGGGGGAAAAATCATAGTTATGTTGCCAGGATTTGGGATCTTCTAGAGGTTCTAAATGGGTGGTTACCCGGGAGTCAGGAATGCGTTGGGCGATCGCCGCTTCGATGGATTCACACAGATCATGACCCCGTTGCACAGTCCAATGCCCCGGTACCAGAACATGGAAAGAGATAAAGGACTGGGAGCCGGCTTCCCTAGTTTGCAATAGATGAAAACGCACTCCCTCGTCTTCGTAGACGGCAAAGCAATGGGTGATTTTTTGCAATTGCTCGGAGTCCAAGGATTTGTCCATCAAACTCGAAAAAGTTTCTTGCAGTAGATGTATGCCAGTCCAAAGCACATTCAACCCTACCCCCAGGGCAATGAGGGGGTCTAGCCATTGCCAGCCAGTGAAAAAAATTAGCACCACTGCTACCACTACCCCCACCGAAGTCCAGACATCGGTTAGTAGGTGTTGGGCATCGGCCCGCAAGGTGATGGAATTTAATCTTTTTCCCGCCCGCCAAAGAATCCAAGCCACTGTCCCATTTAAGACCGTAGCGGCGATCGCCAAACCAATGCCCAGGCTACTTTGCTCCAAGGGTTCGGGGCTGAGTAAACGTTCCACTGCGCTGTAACCGATACCCAGGGCTGCAATGAGAATAAAAGCCCCTTCTAAGCCACTGGAAAAATATTCTGCTTTGCTGTGGCCAAAGGGGTGTTGAGAATCCGCCGGGGTGGCGGCTAAGGAGAGAGCCCAAAAAGCAACGATCGCCGAAGCCAAGTTGACCGTAGATTCCAGGGCATCGGACAATAACCCCACGGAACCAGTGATGGCGTAAGCCCCTAATTTCAAACCCATGGTGGCCAGGGCCGTACCAATGGAAAGAACCGCATAGGGACGGGCGATACGGGCGGTCATGGGGGTTAGAAATTAAGGTTAAAAGATACTGGTCAGCAAATTAGGCTGGCTGTAAATAAAATATAAAAGCCTAGGCCGCCTGCAAACAATCTAGTAGCGGTTGCCAGCGGAAAACCCGATCGCCTCCCATTTCCAGCACCACCTTCAGCCTCGGTTCCCGTTTAGTGAGGCTAATTAAATCTTGAATTTCCGTTTGGGAAAGAATGTAACCTTCCAAAATCCACAGCACCAAACCTTTGCTTTGGGCCGGTAAATTTTCTAACTGGTAACCTGCGATCGGCTGGGCAAAATAAACCGGCCCCACTGCCCCTTCTTGAGCAATGTTTTTCTTGCCTAAATGGGCTGGGCGTACCCCATGGACTTGCATCAGATAAGCCTCCACATCCCCCAGACCCCTAGCAGAAAGGGATATGCTGGTGTAGCCGTTGGCCCGCAGACGTCTTTGGTAACGACCTTCATAACCACCTTCCAGGGGCGCATACACCGCCAAAGCCCCGGCATTTTCTAGAGCGCGGATAAATCCCTTTCCGTTGGCAATTAATGGCAATGGCAACATGGCAATGATGGCGATAGTTATAAGGTTATGGGAGCCTAGGACAGACTAAGTTATCCACGATTTTGACACACTCTCTGGGCAAAGCAAAGATAGACTGCCAAGATTTTCTGGAGTTGATACCCAAGGCAAAAACCCAAATCTCCCTCGGCCTGTGGCGGTGGAAATCTGGGTTCAACGGGTTCTCAAATTTAGCCGATCAATAGCTTGGTGTTCAGAGCTGAGTATTAGCCCTTAACGGCGGCGGCCACTTCTTCAGCAAAGTTGGTTTCGGCCTTTTCGATGCCTTCGCCCAGGTTAAAGCGAATAAAGCGACGAACTTGGATATTTTCTCCCAATTCGGCGATCGCCTGTTTGACCAATTCTTCGATGGTGAGATTTTGGTCTTTGATGTAGGGCTGGTCCAGCAAAGATAACTCCTTCAGGCGTTTGTCGATGCGGCCTTGGACAATCTTTTCTTTGATGTTGGCAGGCTTTTTGCCCAGGTCATCGCGCCCCATTTCAATTTCCTTCTCTTTAGCCACCATTTCCTGGGGAATATCAGCCACACTGACATATTCCACGTTGGGACAGGCGGCAATCTGCATGGCCACATCGTTAACCAAATCTTTAAACCGATCGCCCCGGGCCACGAAATCAGTTTCACAGTTAACTTCCACCAACACGCCAATGCGGCCACCAAAGTGAATATAGCTGTGGACCAAACCTTCGGCGGCGGTGCGACCAGATTTTTTATCAGCGGAGGCAATACCCTTCTGCCGGAGCCATTCAATGGACTTTTCTAAATTACCCTCATTTTCCTTTAGGGCTTTTTTGCAATCCATCATGCCCGCGCCGGTTTTATCGCGCAGTTCCTTCACGAGTTGAGCGGTAATTTCTGCCATGGTTATCGTTCCTAATCAGTTTTTCTATGATTGCACGGTAATTATTGGGCTAAGGGAAAAAAGTGATGGCCAACACCAGCTAGATGTTCCCCTAGCACCGGGACTGGGTTTCCCTCGGTCCATCGGTAGGACAAAGGGAAAAAGGGACAAAATTTAAGCTTCTGGGGTTGCCGTAGCTTCTGCTTCGGCCACTTCCTCCACCTCTTCAGCGGCTTCTACTTCCAGATTATCCCCATCTAAACCTTCGTCAAATTCCTCGTAGTCATCGCTGACATCTGGCTGACCATGACGACCTTCATAGATGGCATCGGCTAATTTGCCCACAATCAGTTTGATGGAACGGATCGCGTCATCGTTGGCGGGGATGGGCACATCTACCACATCGGGATCACAGTTGGTATCCAACATGGCGATGATGGGAATGCCTAGTTTTTGGCACTCGTGGATGGCGTTATGTTCCCGTCGTTGGTCAACAATCACCACCACATCGGGGAGCTTGCGCATATTTTTAATGCCGCCGAGGTATTTTTGCAATTTCCCCAGTTCCCGCCGGAGCATGGAACCCTCCTTTTTGGGGCGACGGTCAATGGCGCCACTGCTTTCTAGGGCTTCCAATTCCTTTAGGCGATCAACCCGTTTACGGATGGTTTCCCAGTTGGTGAGCATGCCCCCCAACCATCGTTGGTTGACGTAGTGGGCTCCACAGCGTTGGGCTTCCTGGGAAATAATGCCAGCGGCCTGGCGTTTAGTGCCGACAAACAAAAACTTTTTACCGTTGATGGTGGAAGAGCGCACATATTCATAGGCGTCCTCCATCAGTTGGGCGGTTTGCACTAGGTCAATGATATGCACACCATTGCGGGCGGTGTAAATATATTGATCCATGCGGGGGTTCCAGCGGCGGGTTTGGTGGCCGAAGTGAACACCAGACTCTAGCAAATCTGCGAGAGAAACTACGGGCATGTTAAATTTTCTCCTATTCGGGTTTATCCTTCATCCAAGGGAATTTCAGCTTGTGGCAGAAACACCCGAAAGCTTGGATGTGCGAATTTTTGACAACCTTTCTAGTCTAGCAGGCGATCGCCATGGTTACCACCGAAAAATAAGCCTCTTTACCCTTCACCAGGCTTAATGACAAAGCTTAGGATAATCTCTAAAAATTTCATCAACTAAATAAAAGTCCAGGGTACAGGAGTTGAACCTGTCTAGGGCGAATTATGAGTTCGCTGCCTCAACCGCTCGGCCAACCCTGGTAATCGTTTTGCGGGAAACCCCCAGGGATATATTCTAAACCACGGCCTACCCTCCAAGAGAGCGGCCAATAATTTCCCCCAGGAGGAATTATTTAATCTTTTCAGATCAAGATGATTTTGAAATTTCCTGGGGCATAATGAATCGAGCTATCCAAAAAACCATTGCAATGGCGATCGCCAGGTTATGTCCACCAAAAGTAAAATTTTTCTTGTTCTGTTAGTTTTTTGTCCCCTCTCCTTTGCCGCCCACTGGTTGGGTTGGGGGGAAACGACGGTGTTCATTTTGGCGGGTTTGGCCATTGTGCCCCTAGCAGCCTTCATGGGCACTGCCACGGAGGAAATCGCTGTGGTCATCGGTCCCAATGCGGGGGGCTTGCTCAATGCTACCTTCGGCAACGCCACGGAGCTAATCTTGGCTTACATTGCCCTGAAGGAGGGATTGATCGATGTAGTTAAGGCCACCCTGACGGGATCAATTATTGGCAACTTACTGCTGGTAATGGGTTTTGCCGTCTTCCTGGGGGGATTGCGCTATAAGGAACAGAATTTCCAACCGATCGCCGCCCGTTTAAATGCCTCCACCATGAATTTGGGCGTAGTGGCCATTCTTTTGCCCACAGCGTTGCAATATACCTCCACAGGGGTGACGGAAACGGTTTTGCAAAATTTGTCCGTGGCCGTAGCCGTAGTGTTGATCGGGGTTTACTTGCTTTCTCTGGTATTTTCCATGGGAACCCACGCCTATTTGTACGATGTGGGTTTAGCTGAAAATATGGAAATGCCGGAACTAGGCGAAACCATGGCGGAACCATCCCCTCCCACAGAAGAGGAAAAACCAAATCTTTGGCTTTGGACGGGGGTTTTATTGGCCGTCACCCTGGGGGTAGCCGTGGAGTCGGAATTACTGGTGGGCTCCCTTGAAGTGGCTACGGAGTCCCTGGGATTAACTGCCCTGTTTACTGGGGTAATTCTCCTACCCATTATTGGTAATGCCGCTGAGCATGCCACCGCCGTCACTGTGGCCATGAAGGACAAAATGGATCTTTCCATGTCTGTGGTGATGGGATCGAGCCTGCAAATTGCCTTTTTTGTGGCACCAGTCCTGGTCATCGTCGGCTGGGCGATCGGTCAACCCATGGACTTAAATTTCAATCCTTTCGAGTTGGTGGCGGTATTGGTGGCGGTGTTGATTGTCAACTCCATCAGTGGTGACGGCAGTTCCAATTGGCTAGAGGGGGTCCTATTGCTCGCCACCTATGCCATTGTGGCCCTAGCTTTCTACTTCCATCCCACCCTGATCTAGTGCGTAGTTTTTGGCAACCCTAAACCCGGGGTAATGTGACCGATTGGGGCTGATTTTGATATTTGCCCCTTCTGGTTTCGTAGCTAATGTCGCAGTTTTCCCCTTCAAAAAAGAGCAGTTGCACAATGCCTTCATTGGCGTAAATACGGCAATCGGCACTGGAGGAATTAGAAAATTCCAGGGTGAGGTGACCACACCACCCCGCCTCCCCCGGAGTTAAATTGGCGATAATGCCAGCCCGAGCGTAAGTACTTTTACCGATACAAAGCACAGTGACATTGGCGGGGATCGCTAATCTTTCCACTGCCACCCCTAGGCCGTAGGAGTGGGCCGGCAAAATGAAATAACTGCCACTGCTATCTTTGTGGAGTTGGGTTGCTTCCAAATTGTGGGGATTAAAGTTTTTGGGGTCAACTACAGTGCCCGGAATATGACGAAAAATGCGAAAATCCGCCGCCGAAAGTCGAATATCATAACCAAAACTGCTTAGACCAAAAGAAATAGCCGGTTCCCCCTCTATTTGCCGCATTAGCTGGGGTTCAAAAGGCTCAATCATGCCTTGGGCGGCCTGGGCGCGGATCCAAATGTCATTTTTGATCATGGACAAAGTTCAAGGAAATAAAGCGGCAATCATTATAGCTGGATCAATGGCGATCGCCGACGAGAATAATTAAAGCTAGTCTTGTCGTGATGTGGTCAACGGAATAATTAATCATCAAAAACGCTAAAAATATTTATCATCCTTGGTAAATTCTGAGTTCATCAAATAATTTTGAATGCTCCAATTTATTGGTAGAGTCGTAGAAAAATCAAAATTATGCTACTGACAGACTGAAAAAATTTCTATAATTGACAACAAGTTCATTTCACAAGCAGGTTCAAGATGCCAAACCAACGGGATTACACACTCATTATTGATAAAAGCGGTAGCATGTCTATCATCGAGCCAAAATTCCAAAAAAGCCGATGGGAGCTAGTTCAAGAATCAACCCTCGCCCTAGCCAGAAAGTGTGATCAGCTAGATGATGATGGGATCACCGTGTACACCTTCTCTGGTAAATTTCGTCGTTACGATAACGTCAACGCATCTAAAGTAGAGCAAATTTTCCAAGAAAATGAGCCAGTAGGGGGCACTAATCTCACCGCCGTTCTACAGGATGCGATCAATAATTTTTTACAACGAAAAAAATCTAATCAAGCCCAAATAGGTGAAACTATTTTAGTGATTACGGATGGAGAACCGAATGATCGTAGATCCGTGTTTGAAATCATTATCCAAGCCAGCAAATGTCTAGATGCAGATGAAGAATTGGCCATTTCATTCATGCAAATCGGTAATGACCCCAGTGCTACCAAATTTCTTCAAGCCCTTGATGATCAATTAATGGAAGTAGGAGCCAAGTTTGATATCGTCGATACGGTAACTTTTGATGAAATGGAAGATTTAACATTAACTGAAGTTTTATTAAACGCTATCGAGGATTAAAACTAGAGATTTTATTATGAACGACTCCGATTCCATTGACTCTATACTGGCTGACCTCCACCAAAAATATATTCAAGAACCAGACATAATATCTAATAATCCAACGATAGACCCTACCTTGAGTAAAGGGCAACAGCATCCAACTTTAGATAGAATTTTAAATGAATTAAAACAAGGTTTTAAGATTAATTACTTTCCCGAAAAAACGAATCAAATCCCAACCATAATCAAAGAATCACCCCAAGTTTTAAATCCAGAATTAAAAAATTTAATCGATCGCCAAGAGCAACAAAGGCAGGCAATCATTGCTCAAAAAGCACAACAATGGCTAGATCAACTTGACCCACTGTCCGGTGAGGGAATTTGGTTTGCAGATTTAGCCAAGCATTATCCATCTACCTTAGCCGCAGCCATCGCCTTATTAAATAACGAATCAACCTAAAATTAACATAGTCTTATATTATTAAAATCACAAAAATGATTGACATTGTAAAAGCAGATCTTAATTTAACTATCCATGCGGAAGCAATGATTCAATTGATGGATGAATATGCCCGTGATCCCATGGGAGGAGGAGAAGGATTATCTGATTATGTTAAAGCAAATCTGCCTGTAGAACTTGCCAAAAGACCTTCTGCCCATGTCATTCTTGCCTTTGTTGATTTTCAGCCTGCTGGTCTTATTGTGTGTCTAGAAGGATTTTCTACTTTTGCTTGTAAGCCATTATTAAATATTCATGATGTTATTGTTTCTTTGCCCTATCGTGGTAAGGGATTATCAAAACTAATGTTGCACAAAGTAGAAGCCATTGCTTTAGATTTAGGCTGTTGTAAACTTACTTTAGAAGTACTTGAAGGAAATTATGTTGCCCAATCAGCGTACAAGTCGTTTGGTTTTGGTGGTTATGAGCTAAATCCCCAAATGGGTAAAGCATTATTTTGGCAAAAAAAGTTGCCGAATATGCCTAGTTTTATTCATCATATGTCATGAATAGTCATAAAGTAAGATAGCTAGCTTCCCAGAAGTGTTGAATGATATCCCTCTTCCGTCAGACTGAGGGAATTAAAATGGAGATAAAAGGCTGAAAAGCGCGGAGGGAGAATGACAAAGACAAGAGAGGCGAAAAAGACAGTACAGTGTGTAGACACATATAGTGAACTGTATAAAGATATATTTCCAGAAGTGAGGTCTTATGAGTCATTTAAATATATCATTGTGGGAATATTAAGTGATATAAAAAGAAAGAGTTTACCTGCAATAGCATCATCACTAGGATTGAAAAATGAACAGGGATTACTGCATTTCATGACAGATTCTCCTTGGGAATTAAAAGAATTAGAAAAAAGAAGATTAAATATTATCTTAGAAGTTTTAGAAGGAAGAGAAATAATAGTAATAATAGATGAAACAGGAGACCCCAAAAAAGGGAAAACAACAGATTATGTAAAAAGACAATATATTGGAAATTTAGGAAAAATAGAAAGCGGTATAGTGTCAGTAAATGCCTATGGTTACTGCAATGGAGTAACGTTTCCTCTAGAATCAAAAGTATTTAAACCAAAAGAAAGATTAAAAGAGGGAGATAAGTATAAAACAAAGCCGGAATTAGCAGTAGAGATAATAAAAGAACTAGAAGAAAGTGGTTTTAAAATAAAAAGAGTAGTGTCAGATAGCTTATATGGAGAAAGCCATAGCAATTTTATCAGTGCCGTAGAGGAATTAAAAATAGAATATGCAGTGGGAATCCGGAGCAATCATGGGGTCTGGCTTCCAAAGGAAGCTAAAGTAAGGGCAAATAAGTGGAGGAGGTTTGAACATATAAGATGGGATGGAAAACAGGAAGATAGGTATATCAGAGAAATAGTTTATGGCAAAAAAAACGCAATAAGATATTGGGAAATTAAAACAGAAACAGAAAAAGAGGAGGAAAAAGCAGGATGGTTTGTAATGACTCGAATACCAGATATTAAATATAAAGAAGTTGGCAGAATATATGGGGTAAGGTCATGGATAGAATATGGATTTAAGCAATGCAAAAGTGAATTAGGATGGGCAGATTTTAGGGTAACTCATTATGAGCAAATTCAAAAATGGTGGGAATTAGTGATGTGTGCATATTGTATGATTTGTTTTTATGATGAGAATTTTAATCCGACTCTAAATTCAACGTCAAAGTATCATCAAAAGCATGAAAAATGGGATAAAGAAGAAGGGTGGAAAAAATGGCTAAACAACCTACGATTAGTGATCTCTGTATTTAATGCAATAAATCTTATCAAAAAGTGGTTAAAAGTATTTCCATTTGCCCATGTTTTGGATGAGTTAACTAAACTTTACAACAAGGTTGATAAGCTAGATCGATTAAAGTATTTGCTAAATTCATGGAATACATTCTATTCTTCTTCTGCCTAGATTGACGGAAGAGGGATATAGCAAAGGACGAGATAGTTAGGACATTTCTCTCAACGCTATATCCAATGCAGAAATCAGCGATTCTCCATTACTAACAAGTTGGGAAACATAACGTTTTAGTCTCGCCCAGAACTTCTCAATTTTGTTCAAGTCTGGTGAATATGGTGGTAAAAATATAACCTCACACCCAGCTTTTGCTACCAATGCCTTTATTCTTTCTTTCGGATGAAAGCTTGCATTATCCATGATTAGTATCTGACCTGGTATTAACTCTGGTAATAACATTTCTTCTATCCACGTGCATACTACTTGAGCGTTACAGTATCCTTCAAATATCATTGGAGCTATTGTTGTTCCATTCCACCAACAACTTATTATGCTGACTCTCTTGGTTCTATGTCCTAATTTGCTTGCCTTTAATCTCTCTGATTTATGACAGTACCCATAGGGGTAGTCTAGAGTGTCATCTAGACCGGCTTGATCCATATAAATCAGTTTTTCTGCCGCATATTGCTTGATTTCATCTTCAAATGCCTTTCTCGCTTCCTCTTCTATTTCCCTGTAAATATAAGTTTTTTTTTCTAGTAAACCCTATTTTCTTTAGAGCCTTACTTATTCTTATTCTACTTACAGGCTCTGGCCATTTTTCTGCCATTTGTTTTTGCGTTAAATGACCGTTCTCCTCTGCAAATTCTCTGAATTTATCCAAATCATCTATTTTCGGTCGTGGACCACGCTCATAATCTCTCTTCGCGGCTACACTTCCTGTTTCTTTCTTCTTTTTTATCCATAGGTCTAAGGTGTTGCGACTAATGTTCAGTGTTCGGCAGACATGGCTTTTCTTCTCTCCTTTTTCTACTGCACTTACCGCTTTCTCTCTTAGATCTACACTGTAGGGGGCTGGCATCGCTTTTTTCCTAACTCTTTCCCTACATTATGTCCTAACCTTAGCAATCTTTGCTATATCTTGGAAGAAATTCAACTAATTAGAATACCTTAATAATTAACTTGACCACAAATTATGAGGAGGCTAGAAAATATTATCTTGCCGGGCTGCAACCCGTTTAAAGACCTCTTGGCAATACTCCAAGGTTTCCTGAAATAATCAAGGTGTGTTTGATGATTGCTAAGCTAGCTACTTTTCTCCTAAATCATAGGAGGGACTAAGCCAACCTTTGCGCCAGAAGAAATAGAGGGAGCCTCCAGCAATTAAAATCATTACTATCCAGGTAATGTAGTAGCCCCAAGGACTATTTAATTCTGGCATGTCTTTGAAGTTCATACCATAGACTCCAGCAATAAAAGTTAGGGGAATGAAAATGGTGGAAATAACAGTCAAAAACTTCATCACCTCGTTCATTTTATTGCTCATGGCGGTCATATAAACCTCCATTAAACTAGAAGCTAATTCCCGATACGCTTCGATAATATCTAACACTTGAATGATGTGATCGTAGCAATCTCGAAAATAAATTCTAACGTCTGAACTGACAATGGAATTGGTAGTGTCCCGCAGCAGCACATTCATTACATGGCGCAGGGGCCAAATTAACCGTCTCAGGGCCAATAATTCGCGGCGAATATGATAAATTTCCTCCATCAATGAACTATTGGGATTGCGAATAATGGTATCTTCTAGGGCTTCAATGCGCTCCTCGTAGTCTTCCAATAGGGGAAAATATTCATCAATTAACATGTCAATTAACAAATAGCAGAGGTAATCCGCCCCCTGTTGGCATACCTTCCCTTGGTTGGTGCGAATTCTTTCCCGCAATGGGTTAAAACAATCAATAATATGGCCTTCCTGGAAAGTTAACAGGTAACGTTTGCCCAACACAAAACTGACCTGTTCACTTTCAAATCCATCTTCTTCCCGGTTGGGGCGTACCCGATGGGCAATCACCATGACATGGTCGTTATAGTCTTCTACTTTTGCCCGCTGGGGAACGTTAACAATATCTTCTAAAAGTAGGGGGTGTAATTTGAAAATTTCCCCTACTTCCTTAAGCACTTCTTCACTGCCCAAACCTTCAATGTCCATCCAGGAAACAGTATTTGTTCCTAAATAAGGTCTTAGAGCATTAGGACTGATATCGGATTTGCGAACAGCATGGTTGGGACTATAGTCCACTAAGACTATGCGGGAAGGAGGTGCATCGGGTTCAATGCTGAGGGTTCCTGGTTCACTACCCGGTTCATCGTAGAAATAGTCAAAATAGTCTTCCTCTTCCTCTGCTTCTGGGGGGCGGCGCAGTTGGCGCAGGAGAAAATCCTCAATGCCAGTTTGGGTTTGGGGCATGGCAAATGCTCGGGAAAACTAGTTGATTTTATCGCAGGCTGTTTAAAGTTTGTTTAAACTTGGGCGCCTCTGTTGTTTCAACCCGGAGGTGAACCGAGGCAAATTTAATTTCTACTTTAATTTTTGCGTGGTAATTTCAAACCTTACCAAAGCGACGGTGCCTTTGTTGATAGTCCCGTAGGGCTAAATGGAACGCTTGGCGATCAAAGTCGGGCCAGAGGGTGGAGGTGACATAGATTTCTGCGTAGGCCATTTGCCAGAGCAAAAAGTTGCTAATCCTCAGTTCCCCACTGGTGCGGATCAAGAGGTCCGGATGGGATAAACCTTCAGTATAGAGATATTTTTCCACCACTCCTTCATCAATAATTTCCGGGTCTAACTTTCCCGCTTGCACTTCCCTGGCGATCGCCTGGCAGACATGGACAATTTCTTGGCGGCCGCCATAGTTGGTGGCCACGGTGAAGCGGATTCCCGTATTATTTTTCGTATCTTCCATCGAGCGGGCAATTTCATCCTGGAGAGACCGAGGCAGGGAAGTCAGATTACCCACAAAGCGGATCCGGACATTTTCCGCCATCATTTCCTTCAATTCCCGCCGTAATACCCGCTCAAACAGGGTCATTAAAAATTCAACTTCTTCCAAGGGGCGGCCCCAATTTTCGGTGGAAAAAGCATAGGCTGTCAGGGCAGAAATGCCCCAATCGTCGCAACAACGCAACAAATTTTTCAGGGAGTCCACCCCCCGCTGGTGGCCCATAATCCTTGGCATTCCCCTTTGCTTTGCCCAGCGGCCATTCCCATCCATGATGACCGCCACATGTTGGGGTAACCGTTGTTTGTCCAAATCCGGCGGTAATGTTTCTAAGATGACAGGTTTAATAGTCATTTTTTGTCGTTTTGGGCAGTTGAGGAAGGCAGCCAAAGCAAACGTCTGAGTATTCCCCAACTTTGATTGCTCAGGCTACGGCTCAGACGGCTAAGTTGGGGAGTAACTGACTCCCGCTCTGTGGGGGGGCATATTCAGTTTCTAGCAATTCCTTTAGTTTACTGCTAGTCAGGGGACGGTTGAGATTTCCTCCCTGGGCTAGGGTAATGGAACCGGTTTCCTCGGAAACGACAATACAAAGGCAATTTTCACTTTTTTCGGTGATGCCCATGGCGGCTCGGTGCCTGGTGCCCAACTGCCGAGAAGCACTGCGTTCTGAGAGGGGCAAAATAACCCCTGCGGACACTAAACGGGAGCCTCGGATAAAAATGGCCCCATCGTGGAGCAAAGTTTTCGGCTGAAAAATGGTTTGCAACAATTCCTTGGACAACTTACTGTCAATGGCTACCCCCCGATTGAGAAAAATACGGCTGTCCAAAATTCCTTGAGCTTCCATCACCATCAGGGCGCCAATCCGATTTTGGGACAGTTCCTTAACGGCATCGACAATTTCGTCAATGGCATCGGTGCTGGGGGGGCTAGAACTCCGCCGCCGCAGTAATTCTAAAAATCTCCCCTGGCCAAGCAGTTCTAAAAATCGCCTCAGTTCTGCCTGGAAGATTACTGCTAAGGCCACCGCTGTGCCCAAGACAAATTTTTCCAGCACAAATTTCAACAATTCTAAATGGAGGCGATCGCTCACCAGTTGGGCCACCATCAACACCAACAGTCCCCGCATAATCCACAGGATTTGATTTTCGCCAAAGACTCGGCTTAGCAGGTAGAACAAACCGATGACTAAACCAAGATCGAGGGCGCCATGGAGGAGGGGAAGCAGAGAGATAAGATCCGGGGGAAAGCCCGACATGGGTAAGGGGAGATGGTCGTTAGGGTGGGGGTGGGGAGAAATTTAGGAAAGTAGACGGTTGGGTAAACAATCCTGGCGCAATAGGTCGGTGTAGGTTTCCCGTTGCAGAATTAGGTTTGCTTGCCCTTGGCTAACTAGTACAGCGGCTGGGCGTCCTAAACGGTTGTAGTTGGAAGCCATGCTGTAGTTATAGGCTCCAGTGGCGGCTACTACCAAGACATCCCCCGGTTCTGCGACGGGGAGTTCCACATCCTTAACGAGAATATCGCCGGACTCACAATGTTTCCCGGCCACGGTGACAGTTTCGGTTAATTCGTCGTTCATGCGGTTGGCTAGAGCTACCCGATATACCGATTGGTAGGTGATAGGGCGGGGATTATCGGACATGCCGCCATCGACGGAAATATAGGTGCGAATATTGGGCACGACTTTGCGCCCCCCCACTCGATAGGCCGTTACACAGGCAGACCCGACCAGGGAACGTCCCGGCTCAGCAATGAGTTTGGGGTAAGGGATATTATGGCGATCGCAGGCCTTGGCTACGGAGAGGGCCGCCGCTTGGACCCATTCTTCAATGCTGGGGGGATCATCACTTTCGGTGTAGCAAATCCCTAGGCCACCACCGATGTTGAGTTCCCTGAGGGGCAGGCCGTAGGTTAAACCTTTGGTAAACCATTGTACCAACACTTCCCCTAAGTCTTGGTGGGGCTGGCGCTCAAAAATTTGGGAGCCGATGTGAGCATGGAGTCCGAGGCAATGGAGTAGGGGCTGTTGGGTGATGTAGGTGAAAACCGCTTCTAGCTGGTTGGGATCAAAGCCAAATTTGCTGTCTAGATGTCCAGTTTTAATGTATTCATGGGTGTGACATTCGATACCGGGGGTAAGGCGCAACATGATTTTTACCGGCTCCCCTGATTTGGCCGCCAACTTGCTCAGGGTTTCTAATTCCAGCCAGTTGTCGACAATGATGGTGCAATCAACAGTGATCGCCTCTTGGAGTTCCTGCACTGATTTGTTATTGCCGTGGAAGTAAATTTTTTCTGCAATCTCAGCTTCGTCCCAGCCTAATTGCTTGAGGGCTGAAACCGTGGTGAATAATTCCCCGCCAGATACCACATCAAACCCTAAACCTTCCTGGGCGGCGATCGCCACGACGGCTAAACAACTCCAAGCTTTGGAAGCGTAGATTACTTGGCTTGGGCCAGGATAGTAGTTTTGGAAAGATTGACAATACTGCTGGACCGCTTGCCGGAGGGTGGTTTCATCCAAAATGTAGAGGGGAGAACCAAACTGTTCCACCAAAGCCGTGACGGAGCAACCACCAATTTCCAGCTCACCGTTTTTATTGATAGCAGAGGTCAGAGGTAAAAGATTTTGGTTGGGGGAGGGGGAGGCCGGTTTTTTTAACAATGTGCTGCCGGTGGTCGGACGGGGCATTTCAGTGGAGAGCATACGCAGGGGTAATTTTAATACAAATAAAATTTAGTCAGGCTGGTCAGACAGCGGAGCTACAACAACCGGGGGCAAAGCAAAACCCTAAAAGTATCAATAACTCTTGTAATATCTCAGTTTATCAATCTTGGGGATGATTGTTTTCCTTCTTTTTCTGTCTCAACTGCGGTTAAGGGGAGGGGGAGACAATTCTTTCTGGCGTTAATTTTCCCTGCAGTTCTTGCTTAATGCGGGCCATAACGGAATTTTGATCCAATGAATTGAGAATATCTCGCACCACCGTCCGGGGCCCCGTTTCTCCCCAGGCGGCTCCGTTGGCTAGGTAGGTTTTGGTCACTTGACCGATCGCCAAGGTGGACACTCCTGCCACACTAGCTTGGGTGAGGGCAACGGAAATATAGGGGGCCAGGGCCAATCCCCCAGTTAACGGCACCGTTAAACCAAGTAAGCCTTTGAGGGAACTGAGGCCTAATCCGGCCAAAAATTCGCTGGCTGTGATGCCCCCCATGCTCACCCCAATTTTTTGCAACAGGGCGATCGCCGCCGTCTGGGTCATGGGTAAGCCATACAGTTTGGACAGGGAAATAATCAGGGCCACATCCACCACTGCCCCACTGAATAAATCCAGCACAGTCACCGGGTTGAGGGCAATGGCCGCCGCCTTGACCATCACTGCTTTTTGAATAATGGTATTAGCTTGATTATCCCGCAAACGCATTTTTTGTTGCACTAATTTATCATTTAAGCTGTCAGCACAGAGCAAAGTGTTTAAAGCGACTAAGGATTTTCCTTCCCGTTGGAGCAAGTCAATAATTTTTAATCGTAAGTTATCAACTTTTGCTTCCCCTCGGTATTGATGACGTTCCAACTTTCCCTGGGCATTTTCTCTCAATTCTGTCACCAATGGGCTGGCGGAAACTAAGACAATTTCTTCTGGAGACAATAATTCTTTTACCCGTTCATCGCGAATCTTTTCGTAAATTAATTGCTGATCTGTCGCCGGATATTGATCAATTTTATTAAATACTAACAACATCGGTTTGCCCACCGCCCGCAGTTGGGACAAGGCTTGGAATTCCACCTGGGACATGTCTCCTGCAATGACAAACAAAATTAAATCCACCTGTTGGGCTACGGCGATCGCCAATTGTTCCCGCTCTTTACCCTTTACTTCATCAATGCCCGGTGTATCAATTAATTGTAATTGGGCATTACCCCAACCGGAAATAGTAACGGTAGATAAACCGTCAGCTTGGGTCAATGACCAGGGAGCGGACTGGTGACTCTGGGTAACACCATGGACTGGCCCAGTAGTGAAAACTTGCGCACCTAAAAGGGCATTGAGTAGGGAAGATTTTCCCCTTCCAACCAAACCAAAAGCCGCAATTTGTACTAATCCTTGGTTGAGGTTTTCCAGCATGGCACAGAGGTGACCAATTTCCCTTTCCAGTCCCTGTTTTTCCCTAGTATCGAGATCAATGTGTTCAACGATCGCCGTCAAACTAGCCTGGGCTTGCTGATAATTTAAATCTTCTTGAATCGCGCTAATAATATCTAAAGTTTGGTCTAAATCAGTCAAAGAATTATTATTCATACTACATCCTGTCTAAAACCGGAATGCCCAATAAAGACAAGCCTAGTTTTAAAGTCCTGGCGGTGAGATCACAAAATAATAAACGGGAGCTACGTTGGGGTTCACTGGCTTTCAACACGGGGCAATTTTCATAAAAACGATTAAAAACTTTGCTTAATTCATAAAGATAATCGCAAAGGCGATTGGGCAACAAACTAGTTTCCACCGTTTCAATGACGTCAGCAAATTGTAAAAGACTTTTAGCCAAAACTAACTCGCTTGGTTCAGTCAGCACAATTTCACCGCTGTCCATTTGAGCAAAATCAATGCCCCCTTCCCGACTAATGCTTTGAATGCGGGCGTAGGCATAGAGCATATAGGGGGCGGTATTGCCCTGGAGAGCCAACATTTTGTCAAAATTAAAAACGTAATCGCTAGTGCGATTTTGGCTTAAATCTGCATATTTCACCGCTCCAATGCCCACCCTTTGGGCCACATTTTCCATAAATTCTGGGGTTTCTTGCCGTTCTTCCATCGCTAAACGAGTTTCCAAATCCTGTCTGGCCCGAGCCACTGCTTCCGTTAACAAATCCTTGAGGCGAATGGTGTCCCCCGCCCTAGTTTTCAGCTTTTTGCCGTCTTCGCCCTTAACCAAGCCAAACGGCACATGGACTACTTGACTGGGATCAGTGAGAATGCCAGCTCTTTGGGCTACCTGAAAAAATTGGGCAAAATGGTTGGCTTGCCCCGCATCGGTGACGTAAATAATTTTCTGCACCCCATCGGTTTTTAAGCGATAATTCAAAGCGGCCAAGTCCGTGGTGGCGTAGTTATAACCCCCATCGGATTTTTGCACTATTAATGGCAGGCGATCGCCATCTTTATTGGTGAAGCCATCGAGGAAAACACATTGGGCACCATTATCTTCCACTAGCAAATCTTTTTCCTGTAATAATTCCACTACACCAGGTAAAAAGGGGTTATAAAATGATTCTCCCCGCTCCTTAATGGTGATATCTAACCAATCGTAAATCAGTTGAAATTCCCGTCGAGATTGGTCACAAAGCAATTGCCATGCTTTGATGTTTTCTGCATCCCCTGCCTGGAGAGAAACTACAGCCTGACGGGACGCTTCCCGAAATTGTTCATCTTGATCAAACCTTTGTTTAGCTTGCTTGTAAAAGGTAACTAGATCGCCAATCTCTAACGCATCGGCGGTTACCAATGCCTCTGGATAAACTTCTTTTAAATAGGTGATTAACATGCCAAATTGGGTGCCCCAGTCCCCCACATGATTGAGACGCAAAACGTCATAGCCCCGCAATTCCAACACCCGCGCCAAACAATCTCCAATGATGGTAGAGCGGAGATGACCCACGTGCATTTCCTTGGCAATATTGGGGCTCGAAAAATCCACCACCACCCTTTCTGCAGCTTGGATTAGGGACACGCCCAATTGTTGATCCTGTTGGAGTTTAATTAATTGTTCTCCTAGATAATCAGGCAATAGCTTGAGGTTAATAAAACCTGGCCCAGCGATGGTTAATGGTTCACAAATTTCGCTTAAATTAACTTTGTCGACAATCTCCATGGCGATCGCCCGGGGCGATTGACCCAACTGCTTAGCCAGGGGCAGAGCAATGTTGCACTGAAAATCACCAAATTTAGGATTGGAAGCGGGCACCACCAGGGTAGTGGGCAGGGTAACATCGGGCGGAAACTGACCCTCCAGAGCTTGGGCAAAGTGATCATTGAGTTGGGTCAGAATCGATACCATGGACGATGATGTTAGGGGAAGTGAACGTTAAACAATCAAAAACTAGGGGACGAGCTGGACAGTAATGTCCTGTAACAAGCCCTGACATAACCAGTATATTAGATTAACTACCCCAAGGGAATTTGTAGAATAGAATTCATTGATCACCAATGTTGATTTTCAGAGAAATTGATAGCCATTAAAGGCTTCTATCTTTCAACTGAACTAAGTCTTTCTATTTGTAGGTATTCTAATCCCCAAAGATCACTAACCAAATACAATGGTCGAGCTTTGACCTCTTCATAAACCCGCCCCAAATATTCACCAATTACTCCCAGGCTAATTAGTTGCACTCCCCCAAGGAATAAAATTGCCACCATCAAAGAAGCATAACCTGGTACGTCGGTGCCAACAATTAAGGTTTTTAAAATCAAAAAACTGGCATAGGCTAGGGAAAGCAGGGATATAATTAAACCCAGATAGGTCCAAATTTTCAGAGGAAGCAAGCTAAAGGAAAAAATACCGTCTAGGGCAAAATTCCAGAGCTTCCAGTAATTCCATTTGGTTTGTCCTTGGAAGCGGGGCTCCCGATCAAATAATACGAAAGTTTGCCGGTAGCCTACCCAAGCAAATAAACCTTTCATAAATCGAGTTCTTTCTGGTAGTTGCTTAATGGCATTGACTACCCTGCGGTCCATTAAACGAAAATCGCCAGTATTGGGGGGGATTTTAATTTCTGTCATGCGGCCAATCACTTTGTAAAACATTTTAGCGGTGAATTGTTTTACCCAGGTTTCCCCTTGGCGTGAACGGCGAGTAGCATAGACAATATCATAACCTTCGCGCCATTTATTAACTAATTCATGAATTAATTCTGGCGGGTCCTGGAGGTCGGCATCAATGGGAATAACCGCCTTCCCCTGGGCGTAATCAATACCAGCGGAAAGGGCAATTTCTTTGCCAAAGTTACGGGACAGATTAACAATTTTGATTTGGGGATTAATTTGGTGGCAGTTAATTAATTGGCTCAGAGTTTTATCCTTACTACCGTCGTTAACGCAAATAATTTCGTAGGTAATTTTGAGGGGAGTCAGTACTTCTAACAAACGGGCAAATAAATACTCGAGGTTATCTTCCTCGTTGTACATTGGAATCACAATGGACAGTTCAATGGTCATAGATATACGTTATTTCCTGTCGATTTATCAGTCCATTAATGCCGTTGTGCAATGGGATGATCTAGTTAAAATCAATGTAGTTGGTTGATTGCGGCTACTGTTACCATACCGATACCATGCCGATCGCCAGTTAGTTATCAATAATTTCATTTCTTGGTAGCGGCTCGAGCAATTCCGTAATACTTCCAGGATATTTTCAGAAAATTACCATATGCAAGCTCACTTTTTCCAGCATGTTGCCTTTGAAAACCTTGGTGCCATTGAGCCTTGGCTCAGGAGTAAAGGCTACACCATCGGTCAAACTAGTTTTTTTGAGCAGTCTTCCCCCCCAACTTTCCCGCCCTTGGTAGCCATTGACCTGTTGATTATCCTGGGGGGCCCCATGAGCGTCAATGATGAAGCGGCATATCCCTGGCTGGCGCAGGAAAAAGCCTTCCTCCGTCAGGCGATCGCCGCTGGCAAACCGATGCTGGGTATTTGTCTGGGGGCCCAACTCATCGCCAATACCCTGGGGGCAAGAGTTTACCCCAACGCTGTTAAAGAAATTGGCTGGTTTCCTATCATGGGGCAACAGGGTGAGCCACAGTTAGATTTATTTCAGTTTCCCCCCAGCACCGAAGTTTTCCATTGGCACGGTGAAACCTTTGATTTACCTCCAGGGGCCGAGTTGATTGCCTCCAGTGAAGCTTGTCAGCATCAGGCTTTCCAAATCGGGCGATCGGTCATCGGTCTGCAATGCCATCTGGAAACTACCCCTACAGCAGCTCAGGCCTTGGTGGATAATTGTGCCGATGAATTGATCCCTGGCCCCTTTGTGCAGGATGCCGCCACCATTTTGATAGTGGACCAGACTAGATTTGCCACCATGAACGCAGTCCTAGTCCAATTGCTGGAATATCTACACCATCAAGTTGTTAGCCAAGCCTAATCCCCTGGTCCCCAACCCCTAGGCGCGGAGAATATGGCACAATCTAGGAGAATACTACGGTAACAACACCATCTCTCCATGATTCCAACCGTCATTGAAACGTCTGGGCGTGGCGATCGCGCCTTTGATATTTATTCCCGCCTACTCCGGGAGCGGATTGTCTTCCTGGGGCAAGAAGTCCGGGATGAGAATGCCAACCTAGTTGTTGCCCAACTGCTATTTTTAGAAGCGGAAGATCCGGAAAAGGATATTTATCTCTACATCAATTCCCCTGGGGGATCGGTTTCAGCGGGTCTAGGAATTTTCGACACCATGAACCAAATCCGTCCCGATGTCTGCACCATCTGCATCGGCTTAGCGGCCAGCATGGGGGCTTTTCTTCTCAGTGCTGGGGCCAAAGGTAAGCGCATGAGCCTGCCCAACTCCCGCATTATGATCCACCAACCCCTAGGGGGAGCCCAGGGGCAAGCCACGGATATTGAAATTCAAGCCAAGGAAATTCTTTACCTCAAAGCACTACTCAACCAACATTTGGCCAACCACACCGGCAAGTCCCTGGAGGAAATCACTGCTGATACGGAACGGGATTTCTTTATGTCCGCTGAGGAATCCAAGGAATACGGCCTGATTGACCAGGTGATTAATCGTCGGCCTTCTGCCAGTGATCCCATTTGATCCGTTTGATTCCCATTGTCCGTTAGAAGGCTGCCAGGCCATTGGCTGAGATTAATGCCCCAGCCAACCAACCCCCACCCATTTTCCCCATTCCCTTTCCTGACCGTCCGTGAACACTACTTCCCCCCTTTCTCCCCCCCGCCACCAATACCCCGATGCCCTGGGGCGTTTTGGTAACTACGGTGGCAAATACGTGCCCGAAACCCTCATGCCTGCTCTGACGGAGTTGGAGGAAGCCTACTATCGTTACCGGGCGGAGAGTTCCTTCCAGGAAGAATTGGCGGGGTTACTGAAGGACTATGTCGGCCGTTCTTCCCCCCTATATTTTGCGGAACGGTTAAGCGCCCATTATGCCCGTCCCGACGGCTCCCATCCCTTGATATACCTGAAGCGGGAAGATTTGAATCACACAGGGGCTCACAAAATCAATAACGCCCTTGGCCAAGTTCTGTTGGCTAAACGCATGGGCAAAAAACGGATCATTGCCGAAACCGGCGCTGGTCAGCATGGGGTGGCTACGGCTACGGTATGTGCCCGCTTTGGGTTGGAATGCATCATCTACATGGGGGTGCAGGATATGGAGCGGCAAAAATTAAATGTTTTTCGGATGAATTTGCTGGGGGCCAGGGTGCAACCTGTTGCGGCGGGAACCGGTACTCTCAAGGATGCCACTTCCGAAGCGATCCGGGACTGGGTCACCAATGTGGAAACCACCCATTACATCCTCGGTTCCGTGGCCGGGCCCCATCCTTACCCCATGATGGTGCGGGATTTTCACCGGGTTATTGGCCAGGAAACCCGGCAACAGGCTTGGGAAAAATGGGGCGGTCTGCCGGACGTGCTGTTGGCCTGTGTGGGGGGCGGCTCCAACGCCATGGGGCTGTTCTACGATTTCATTGATGAGCCCGAAGTTAGAATGATTGGCATTGAAGCGGCGGGGGAAAGCATTGTCTCCGGTAAACATGCGGCCACTTTAACCATGGGTAAACCGGGAGTATTGCACGGGGCCATGAGTTATTTGTTGCAGGATACGGAAGGGCAAGTTACGGAAGCCCATTCCATCAGTGCGGGGTTAGATTATCCTGGGGTCGGCCCCGAACATAGTTATCTCAAAGATGCGGGGCGGGCTGAGTATTACAGCGTCACTGACCAAGAGGCGATCGCCGCTTTGCAGAGGTTATCGGAGTTGGAAGGTATTATTCCCGCTCTGGAAACTGCCCATGCCTTTGCTTATTTAGAGACCCTCTGTCCCCAACTGAAAAATGGCGAACGCATTGTCATCAATTGTTCCGGCCGGGGGGACAAGGACGTGCAAACGGTGGCTAAATACCTGCAGATGGAAATTTGACCAGCCAAATTTTCCTTAAAAGTGGGTTTGACAATGGATTGACTGCCCCAGGGAAAAAGAACATTACTCTGCTTCGCCAATGAGAGTAAAAGCGCCCCAATAATAGGGCTCAGGATACTCTTGCTTGAGTTGGAGCATGGCTTGGCGGAGGGCGGCCGCCTTGCTTAATCCCCCCTGTTGCCATTGTTGATAAAACTCGGTCATGAGTTTTTCGGTGGACGCATCATCCACACTCCAGAGGCTAACCAAAATACTGGGTACCCCCGCCGCAATGAGGGAACGGGAAAGGCCGATCACCCCATCGCCGGTTATTTCTCCCTGCCCTGTGTCACAGGCACTGAGGATGGCAATGTCCGCATGGAGGGGATTCGTTTCAAAATGGTCAAAAATTTCCGCCGCCGTGATGCGCCCCGAGGTGCTCAGTAAATCTTCTTTGCTTTGGCCTAGCTCCGCCGTTAGGTAAATGGCGCTTTCTAAACCATTTTGCTCGTCGAAGCTGGCATGGGTAGCAAAATGCAATACTCCAGCCTGGGGCATTTGGGCCAAGACAGTTTCCTCCCTGGCCTGTTTGCCGATGAGGGGTTGCACCCCCAACAATTGACCAATTTGTTTGGCTTCATTGGCGGCGTTTTCTAGGTCATTCAGATTGTCAGGGTAGGGGTAGGGATTACCCACTACTAGAGCCGGGCCCAGATTTAATGTCTGCCGATTGAGTCGTTGCTTTTGTTGGGCTGTTTGGGCCAGCACTTGGATGGAAGGGGCGGTGAGGATGGTGTGTTTATCAATCAAATACTGACCATTACTATCCTGGAGAGCGGGAAAAGGAATGCCAAAGAGGGGACCCTGGGGAATAAAAATGATGGGGGCATCGGCATTGCTGGGTAACAGATCGGCAATGGGGTCGATCAGAATTTGGTGGAGTTGTTGCAGGGAAGTACTGGCTTCCTGGGCGGTGCGGCGGGCAATGATATCGGAAGGCGATCGCCTGGTGACGGATTGTCTGGTGGTTTGGAGTAATTGCACAAAATCCACGTCCTTTAAATCTTGGTTGAAGTCCATCTGGCGGAATTCCATGGTGCCGTCGGGGGCAATGACATAGACGTAGAGTTTGACCGGGGAGGTCAGATCCTTGGTCGGAATCAGGGCGTAGGTTACCAGGGTACTTTGGCGATCGCCAGCAATTTTTTTCAGAGCGGCAATGGTGGGTTTTTCGGTGGGGATAAAATTGGCGTCCCGAGCAAAACGCTTATTGAGCAGTTCTATCAACGCCCTGGCCCGACCCCGCTCAGCAATTTCTAGGGCCACAGTAGGCTGATTTTGGGCAATTAAACTTTCCTGGAGACGGAAATAATTGTACAGATAAGTATCAAAGTAAGAAACCTTCAATTCATCACTTAAATCTTCACTGTTAATTGATTCAAATAAATCGATAGCCTGGGTTAAAAATAAAGTGGATTTATCATATTTTTTTTGGTCAAATTCCACATAACCAATATTGCTTAAAATTGTTGCTTCTAGGCCGACATTTTTCACTGCTCTACTGAGGGATAAAGCCTGTTCATAGTAATTTAATGCTTGGCCATAATCCCCACGGGCATAGTAAATAGTGCCAATATTATTTAAAGTTAAAGCTTCCCCATCCCGGTCTTTAATTTCTCGACGGAGTGCCAAAGCCTGCTGATAATAGTCCATGGCCCGATCTAGTTGTCCCAAGCCGTCATAAACATAGCCGATATTGCTTAAAATGGCTCCTTCCACTAGGCGATCGCCAGTTTCCTGAGCTAACTTTAAGGCTTGTCGATAATAGGCCAAAGCTTCATCTTTTTCGCCAACACTGTCGTAGAGCAAAGCAATATTATTTAATCTCACCCCTTCCCCAGACCGATCGCCTACCAATCTGGCTAATTCTAAGGCCTGTTGATAATATTTTAAAGCTTGAGCCTTTTGTCCCAATCCATCTAGAACTAAGGCGATATTGCTAATTACTGAACCCTGGAGAGATTGATCCCCCACTGCCTCTGCAATCACTAAAGATTGGATGTAATATTGCAAAGCTTTATCCTTTTCTCCAAAGCCGTCGTACACCAAAGCAATATTATTTAAACGCACTGCTTCTCCTTGGCGATCGCCGACGGAACGGGATATGGTCAAGGCCTGTTGATAATATTCCAGAGCCTTCTCCCTTTCCCCCAAATTATTGTAGGCTAAGCCAATATTGCTGAGGCTAGTGCCGATCATTTTTAAATCATTGAGGCTTTTTCCGAGGGCGACAGCTTCAGCATAATATTGCAAAGCTTTTTCACTTTCTCCTAGGTTATCGTAGGCTACCCCCAGGTTATTGATGGTGGTCATTTCTTCGGTTTTATCGCCGGCTTTACGGATTAACACCAGAGCCTGCTGATAATAATCAATGGCCGTTCTTCGGTCTGCTAAGGCGTTGTAAATACTGCCAATATTATTGAGGGTAGCTCCCTCTAGGGCACTGTCTGCCAATTGCTGGGCCAAAGGGATCGCTTCTTGATAATAGGCCAGGGCTTTGGTGTTTTCCCCAAAATCAGAATAGATGGTGCCTAAACGATTGAGGGCAAATACTATTTCTCGATTAACAATGCCTATTTGCCGATAGAATTCCACACCTTGAGTAAATAACTCGATCGCCTGGAACAATGACTCCTTAGAACCTTCATCCATCATGGCCTGGGCTTGGATGAGGGATTGATGGCCTTGGATTTCAACTAGTTGATTAGCATCGGGTAGAATGATTTTTAGTTGATATTTGCCCGTTACCCCTGGCTTATTGCTGGTAACAACTATTCCATATCCTTGGGGATCAATTTGGTTGATTAAAATTCCTGCATTAGTATTATATAAATCATCATTTTCCGCTAACTTGTTACCTTGGGCATCCATTAGGATTAGATAGGGGTCAAAATCCTGGCTTTCTAGGTAAATTAAGACTGGCTGATCCGCTGTTAACTGGAGAGGATAAAGATCAAAAATCACCCCATTATCTGAACTTAAATCCCCCGCTTCCAACTCCCCAGTGGCACTATCAACAATTTCTACTTGTTCTTGGCCATAGGCAGGGCAGGAAAGAAAAAAAAACTAAGTATTAGTAACCAAATCAACTTCATGGTGCTTTCTCCAGACAGAAATTTGAATTTGTAACGACCGGCGAGGGATCATTGTCTAGAGCCAATAACCATCTGCTATTTTCTATTATTAACCATGAAAGCGGATTCTGAATCAGCTTGACACACATGAAGCGGCTGTAACTCCTATTTTGTGGTGATTTATTTGTACTATATTGGTGCTATGAACACTGTATTTCGAAAATTTGACCTTTGACTTTATCATCTTAAAGACCTTTTAATTTTTTCTCAACCATGATTCAAGATTTCTGTATTTTATTAGTTCCTGTGCTTGTGTTTCAATATTTTTATGTATAGCAAAGCTTCAACTAAAAATAATATGTATAAAACAATAAATGTACTCACAAAGCTCGCGATAGGATTTGTTCTGGTGATGGCAGTGTCAGGAGGTAGATAGTTTATGCTTATTTCTTCAATTATCAAGAAAATGATTGTTAGTAGAAACGCAGAACTCAATGTGCCAAACGCTAATATCTTCCATTTAAATATTGACATACAAATTACTGAAACAGTCTCATAGCTGAAATAGATAAAATTTAATATCCAAACAATCATCATGAGAAGTAGAGAAAGACCATCCCACCCCAAGAATACATATACAAACAAAATAATTAATAGACAAAGATACAGAAACACATTATGTATGGAAAACCATAAAACGTACCTCCTTATTATTTGATTTTTATGAAGACTTAGTTCTTTTACGTCTGTTTTCTCTTCATCATCTACTATCTTTGTGAGTTTATCAAAAGCAATCCAAAACATTTTTAAAAAACCTATAACTTTTGAGTATTTCAGGATTTATCCGTACGGAGGTTTTACTATCTATATGACACAGTAAATTCTCGGAATAAGTCGGATTACATGCATTTTAGACGTACTAAATTGACACGGTAGCCGCTGTAATCTCTCCCCTGCCATAATTCTAGAACATCAAAGTCGTTATGATGATAAACACAACTAATATCCCCATTGTCTGCCGTTCGCTCTAGATAGCCTCCATGCTTGATTCAAACCAGTTAATGACTTATTCCCCGGCCAGCAAGGGCGATCGCCAACATTCTCCCCAAGGTGATGTGCTACTGCGCCTAGAGGGAGTATCCAAAATTTATGGAGAGGGGGAAACGGAAGTCAAAGCCTTGGCCGATGTCAGTTTGGCGATCGAACGGGGTAGTTACTGCGCCATTATGGGGGCCTCTGGATCGGGAAAGTCCACCATGATGAACATTATTGGTTGCCTAGACCGCCCCACCCTGGGCCACTATTTCCTGGACGGCGAAGATGTGTCCGGTTTAAGCGCTGACCAGTTAGCCAAAATTCGTAATCGCAAAATTGGCTTTGTTTTTCAGCAGTTCTACCTGTTACCCCAGATGACCGCCCTGGAAAATGTCATGTTACCGATGATTTATGCGGGCATACCGGCGGAAACTAGAAAGGAAAAAGCCATTGCCGCCTTGGTTAGGGTCGGGCTCAGCCAGAGGTTACATAACCGGCCCAATCAATTGTCCGGCGGACAACAACAACGGGTGGCGATCGCCAGGGCCATTGTTAATGAACCGTTATTGCTGCTGGCCGATGAACCCACTGGGGCGTTGGATTCCCACACCACCGAGGAGGTGTTAGCTATTTTTGAACAGTTACATAGCACGGGCATCACCATTGTGGTAGTAACCCACGAAGCCGACGTGGCCAGTCATGGAGAACGGATTATTTCTTTTCAGGATGGGCAAATTCTCCGGGATCAAGTCATTAAAACTACTCCGTCCAGTGAAGAAGAATTTCAGAAAAACGCTAACGTCCCAGGTTCAGACCGCAATGGGTTAAGTGGATAGTTAGCCCTACCCCGATGGGCTTCTTGGAAGTACGGACTGGGAGGTATATTGAAAGATCGGGGCTAATGGCTCCCCGAACCAGTTTTTGAGCAATTACCACATTTGAGCACTCCCAGGGAAAATTTTATGTTAGATCTCAGCGGCAAACACGCCTTCGTTACTGGCATCGCCAATAATCGTTCCATTGCCTGGGGCATTGCCCAACAACTACACCACGCCGGGGCTGAAATTGGCGTTAGTTATCTTCCAGACGACAAAGGCAGATTTGAAAAAAAAGTGCGGGAGTTGACTGAGCCTTTGCACCCAAGTCTAGTGTTGCCGGGGGACGTACAGGACGATGCCCAGGTGGATGCCTTGTTCAATACGGTGAAGGAAAAATGGGGCAAACTCGATATTTTGATCCATTGTTTGGCCTTTGCGGACAAGTCCGGTTTAACGGGCAATTACACCGACATCCCGAAGGAAGCCTTTAGTCAAGCCATGGAAATTAGCACCTATTCCCTTGGTCGTTTGGCCCGGGGCGCAAAACCCCTAATGACCAATGGCGGTAGCATCATCACCCTGACCTATTTCGGCGGCGTGAAAGTTATTCCCAATTACAACTTGATGGGGGTGGCTAAGGCTGGTTTAGAAATGACTGTGCGTTATCTAGCGGCGGAATTGGGGCCCCAAAATATCCGTGTCAATGGTATTTCCGCTGGCCCCATCCGGACCTTGGCTTCTTCGGCCGTGGGGGGCATTTTGGATATGATTCACCACGTGGAAGAGGTGGCACCATTGAAGCGCACTGTTACCCAAACGGAAGTAGGAAATACAGCGGCTTTCCTGGCCAGTGACCTCTCCAGCGGTATTACTGGGCAAATCATCTACGTCGATTCTGGCTATGAAATTATGGGTATGTATATGTAATGGTAAAGATTAAACGACAAAAATAGTTCTTTGCCATGGGAGCCCATCATCAAGGCCAATTTGAACAAAAATTTGAGGAAGGAAAAACTGCTTTTGATCGGGGGCGCTACCGCCAAAGTATTGGCCTCTTTGAGGAAGCGGTTAAACTTTCTGCTGGGGCAACCCGTCGCGGCGGAGAAGCTCAGTTGTGGTTAGCCATGGCCCACCAGGCCGGTGGAGATGTGACCACAGCTAAACAGATTTGCCGTAAATTGGTACGCCATCCCCATCCTGAGTGCCGCAAGCAGGGGCAACAGGTGTTGGAAATTTTGCAAGCCCCCCAGTTGACCCGCCCGAAGGAGTGGTTGACCCCCATCCCGGATTTAACCGACCAGGAAAATACCAAACCCACTACCCCCCGCATGGCCCGTCGCCTTCGTCGTCAGCCGGAGCCGGCCCCCATCCAGTTTGAAGATACCCGGAGAATGAATACCAAAGACAATGGTTTTATCTTTACGGCGATCGCCTTTTTAGCTCTCTTACTGGGGGTAACCTATTGGTTAAATTAACCCTGGGCAAGCTATGGCCATGGCAAAAGTCAGTGATGGTAGTTGCCATTAGTTACTGGTTGGCTAAAAACCCATTAAACTAGGCGAGAAACAATCATCCCCAACGGCTTCTATGGAATGGTTCGCCATTGCCCTGTCTACTTTTCTCACTTTCCTTGCTCCCGTTAACTTCATCGGCGATCAGGTAATTGCTAACCAAATTCGCCAGCGGGTCCATGGGGTGGAAGACCTATCGGTGCGGGTGGATAATGCCCCCAACTACCAACTAATCCAGGGCAAAATCCAACGGGTACGCCTGGCCAGTCGAGGCTTGGAAATAGTGCCCAGTCTAAGGATTCAACAATTGCAATTGGAAACCGATCTCATTGACGTAGATCTACAAGCCCTGCGGGAAAACCGTAACCTAGCGGGACTGAGGCAGGCCCTACGGCAACCATTTCAAGGGGCGGCGGAACTGGTGCTCACCGAAGCTGACCTGAATCGGGCTTTGCAAAATCCCACCGTTAAAGAACGGTTACAAAAACAAATTGACCAACGAGTGCCGGCAGATGTGCCCCGCTTTCAACTACTCAATGCCCAGGTGGATTTCCTTGAAGACGATCGCCTAGGCATTAACTTAGAACTGGGGCAACAATTGGAACCCAATGCTGAACTAGAAAAATTAGCCATCGCCATCGAAACCGGCATCTCCATCCAAAACGGCGATCGCCTAATCCTGGTGAACCCCAGCGCCATCCTCAACGGCCGCCGTATTAATACCAATATTCTCAACAGCATCATCGGTAGTTTTAGCGATAACCTCAGCTTGAAAAGATTGGAAAATCGGGGTATCACCGCCAGAATTTTGCGGTATGACATCAGCCCGGACGAATTTAGTTTCAGCGCCTTTGGCAGTATTGCTCCGGCAAAAGAACAAAAAAATGCCCCCAATACGATGAATTAGAGGCGGGAGTTATTCAGTAGATCAACGATCAGACTTGATATACGTCACTTTTAAACAGGAAGTATGTTGGTAAAATCGTTAGTCGTTAATGTGCCGCTAAAGTTAGTCAATTCGATGAACGCATCCTTGCTAGCATTAAAGCCAATTGAGCCATCGTTGATAGCCACAAAGGTGCGTGAACCTACGGTAATTTGAGCGGCGTCATAGGCGCCAAGAGTTGACAAGCCAAGAACTGTTATCCCCAGTCCAAAGATGCTATTAGCGCTCAGTTGGCGAACACCTGGAAGGATACCGTCAGTTGGTACCTCTTGAACAAAGAACTTATCTTGCCCAATTGTAAAATCAGTAATGACATCAACCTTAGACAAATTAATGTTGAACCAGGAAATGCCTATCTGAGAATCAGTCAGAGTAGTGTAGTCAAACAGGTCATTATCAGAACCACCAGTTAGAATGTCCTTTTCTGCACCACCAGAGATAAAGTCATTTCCATCGCCCCCAAAGATGGTGTCCTTGCCCCCCCCTCCTTTTAGGATGTTGTCTTGAGCATCGCCGGTAATACTATCATTACCACTAGTGCCGATAACATCATCAAAGTTAATGACTTTTGCTAGAGAAAAAGTGGGATCAGTTTCGTTGGGGGAAGACAGAGTTTCAGCGCTCAAATCTACATTAACCGGTGAAACAGCGCCAGAAAAGTCGATGGTGTTATTGTTAGCACCACCATTGGCAATGACTTCTTCGATGTTGAGGAGCGTATCTGTGCCCAGAGCGCCCTTTTCTACGGTTAAGGATAGGTCACCAGTGCCTTTTAGGGTAATAGCCTGGTCACCACTATCTTCAAGGTCTCCATAGTGGGCAGTGTCATAATCGTCGCCACCATCCATGGTGTCATTGCCTTGGCCACCAAATAGGGTGTCATTGTCGAGATCACCAAATACGCTGTCATCTCCCAGATCGCCGTATAAGCTGTCATTGCCTTTCCCGCCCCTGACGGTATCATTGCCTTTCCCGCCCCTGACAGTATCATCACCTACATTCCCGTTTAAAAAATCATCTCCCACATTCCCGTTCAGGAAATCATTTCCATCACCACCGGATATGCTGTCATTTCCGTCACCACCGAGTATGCTGTCGTCTCCATCACCGCCGGATATGGTGTCATCCCCCCCCATACCGTAGATGGTGTCATTTCCCCCTAGACCAGATAGGATGTTATTTTCGTTGTTACCAGTAATTACGTTATCTAGGGCATTACCTTCACCGTTAATGTTATCCGTACCGGTCAAAGTTAGATTCTCAATAAATTGAGGGGTTAAATCAAGTAACGTCAGTCCTAGATAAAGAGCATAGTCAACAGGACCTAGTCCGATCACGGGCAGGGCGGCAGCAGTATTATTAGCAAGTCCACTGATACCTGGCAAAGAAAAGGTGGGACCGTTTAATGAATAGGTCACTGAAGATTCGACTAAATCTGTGCCATCTGTGTCTAGCCACTCTCCAACTAAATCCCCGGCATCATCGACAATGTAGGTATCGTCACCGAAACCACCAAACATGGTGTCCGCGCCAGGACCACCATCCAAAAGATCGTTACCGGCCAATCCTACAAGGATATCGGTTCCCGCATCACCGAAGATCTGATCATCGCCAAGAGTACCAATTAGAGCCGGACGAAAGTTCTTGGTCTGCAAAACTAGACCTAAAAAGCCTCCAAATGAAGCACCAGTGTTGTCATCGTTTTGGGGAGTTCCGTTAATAATAGCCATAGTACCTAACCTCTAATGTAAACTGTGTAGTGTAAAAAACTAATGCTTGAAATATGAACACCATTAATGGGGAAACAGTGGTTGGCGAATCTGATGGCAGCGATTAGATTGGCAAATCAAAGGAATCTGGCGACTTTCCAGATAAACCAAACGGATTGATCATCCACTTGTAGGTGTTCATACTGAAATTTTATACTAGGTTAATTGATTTAAGTGCTAAGGAATGCTTAAAGAATGGGCTGTTTGATTAATTTTTATGTTCTTAAGTTGAGTTTTGTAAACTCAGGCTTTTTAGTTGCTAATTCAGAGCCGGAAAAATTGTGGTAGTCCGAGTCGAGACTTTGGCGATCGCCGGAGGCTAATTTACCCCAGAAAGGCGGAGACGCCCCCACGGCCTCGAATTTTCTGCTAGAAATACCTAGGGGGCTCTTTAAAAAATCCCTTTAAAATCGAACCCTGTAGGAGAACACCAATTATATGTTTACTAACGTCAAGTCCACCATCCGCCGTGTTGATCCCGAAGCGTTACATGGGCGCAAGCTACTCAAGGTGGTCTATGTGGTCTTGGAATCCCAGTATCAGAGCGCTTTGTCGGCGGCCGTTAGAAACATTAACCGCACTAACTCCAGCTTGGCCATCCAGTTAACGGGCTATTTGATTGAGGAGTTGCGGGACCCGGAAAATTACGCCAACTTTAAGCAGGATGTCAGCGAAGCCAATCTCTTCATTGCTTCCCTGATTTTCATTGAAGATTTGGCCGATAAAGTGGTGGAAGCGGTGGCTCCCTATCGGGACCAGTTGGATGCGGCGATCGTATTCCCCTCCATGCCCCAGGTGATGCGCCTGAACAAAATGGGTTCTTTTTCCATGGCGCAATTGGGCCAGTCCAAGAGTGCGATCGCCCAGTTTATGAAAAAGCGCAAGGAAAACAGCAGTGGCGCTGGCTTCCAGGATGCAATGCTCAAGCTCTTGCGGACCCTGCCCACAGTGTTGAAATATTTGCCAGTGGAAAAGGCCCAGGATGCCCGTAATTTTATGCTCAGCTTCCAGTATTGGTTGGGGGGCTCCCAGGAAAACTTGGAAAACTTCCTGCTCATGCTGACAGACAAATATGTCTATCCTGATTTGGGTTTGCACAAACTGGTGAACTACCAGGAGCCGGTGGTGTACCCCGATATGGGCATTTGGCATCCCCTGTCCATGCAAATGTTCGAAAATGTCAAGGATTATCTGGAATGGTACAATCAGCGGCCCGATATTTCCGACGACTTAAAAGATCCCCTAGCTCCTTGTATTGGTTTAATCATGCAACGGACGCACCTGGTTACCGGGGATGATGCCCATTACGTCGGCATGGTACAGGAACTAGAAGCCATGGGGGCCCGGGTTATTTGTGTGTTCTCCGGCGGGCTAGATTTCTCCAAACCGGTGGATGAGTATTTCTTGGATAAAAGTGTCAATGGCATGGAACCGCTGCCGATAGTCGATGCAGTAGTCTCTCTAACTGGTTTTGCCCTGGTGGGAGGCCCCGCTCGCCAAGACCATCCCCGTGCCATTGAATCTCTGAAAAAGCTTAACCGTCCCTATATGTGCGCCCTGCCCCTGGTGTTCCAAACTACAGAGGAGTGGGAAGCCAGTGACCTTGGTTTACATCCCATTCAAGTAGCTCTCCAGATTGCCATTCCTGAACTAGATGGGGCGATCGAACCCATTATTCTTTCCGGTCGAGATGGTTCCACCGGCCGGGCCATTGCTCTCCAAGACCGCCTAGAGGCGATCGCCCAACGGGCTATGAAGTGGGCCAATTTACGCAAAAAGCCCAAACTGGATAAGAAAGTTGCCATTACCGTTTTTAGCTTCCCCCCCGATAAGGGCAATGTGGGCACAGCAGCTTACCTGGATGTGTTTGGCTCCATTTACGAAGTAATGAAGGGGCTCCAGGGTAACGGTTACGATGTCCAGGATTTACCTGGTTCTGCCAACGAATTAATGGAAGCGGTAATCCACGATGCCCAGGCCCAATACAACAGCCCAGAATTAAATATTGCCTACCGCATGTCGGTGGAACAGTATGAACGGCTCACGCCCTACTCCGTACGCTTGGAAGAAAACTGGGGCAAACCACCGGGGCATTTGAACAGTGACGGGCAGAACCTAATAGTTTACGGCAAGGCATTTGGCAACGTCTTTATCGGTGTGCAACCCACCTTTGGCTACGAAGGGGACCCCATGCGTTTGCTATTCTCCCGTTCTGCCAGTCCCCACCACGGTTTTGCCGCCTACTACACCTATTTGAATCACATTTGGAAAGCCGATGCGGTGCTTCATTTTGGTACCCACGGTTCCTTGGAATTTATGCCCGGTAAGCAAATGGGTATGTCCGGGGAGTGCTATCCCGATAATTTAATCGGCACTATTCCCAACCTGTATTATTACGCCGCCAACAATCCCTCCGAGGCCACCATCGCCAAACGACGGGGTTATGCCTCCACCATTTCCTACCTCACTCCCCCAGCGGAAAATGCCGGTTTATACAAAGGCTTACAGGAATTAAGTGAGTTAATTGGTTCCTATCAAACCCTGAAGGACTCCGGCCGGGGCATCCAGATTGTCAATACCATCATGGACCAGGCTCGCATCTGCAACCTTGATCAGGATGTGAATCTGCCGGATATTAATGCGGAGGAGATGAGTGCCGAACAACGGGATACCATTGTCGGTTCCGTTTACCGCAAGCTAATGGAAATTGAGTCCCGGCTCCTGCCCTGTGGTCTCCATGTTATTGGTCAACCCCCCAGCGCCGAAGAAGCGATCGCTACCCTGGTTAATATCGCCAGTTTGGACAGGGAGGAGGAAGGTATTTGGGCGTTGCCCACCCTGATTGCGGAAAGCATTGGGCGCAATATGGAGGAAATTTACCGCAACAGCGACAAAGGCATATTAGCTGACGTAGAACTGTTACAGGACATCACCATGGCCAGTCGGGCCGCTGTGGCCGCTTTAGTACAGGAGCAAATTAACGCCGACGGTCGGGTTTCTTTTGTGTCTAAGTTGAATTTCTTCAAAATTGGCAAAAAAGCGCCTTGGGTCAAATCCCTCTGTGATTCCGGCTACCCCAACGTCAATGAAGAAAAGCTCAAACCCCTGTTTGAATACCTGGAATTTTGCCTAGAACAGGTTTGTGCCGACAATGAATTTGGTGGTTTGCTCCAAGCTCTAGAGGGGGAATATGTTCTACCTGGCCCCGGCGGTGACCCTATCCGCAACCCCAACGTGTTACCAACAGGGAAAAATATCCACGCCCTAGATCCCCAGTCTATTCCTACCCTGGCTGCTGTGCAGTCAGCAAAAGTGGTAGTGGATCGCCTCTTAGAGCGGCAAAAAGTGGAAAATGGCGGTGATTATCCCGAAACCATCGCTTCTGTACTCTGGGGCACGGACAATATCAAAACCTACGGCGAATCCCTGGCCCAGATTATGTGGATGGTGGGGGCTAAACCTGTGCCTGACGCCCTTGGTCGGGTTAATAAAATCGAACTGGTCTCCCTGGAAGAATTGGGTCGTCCCCGCATCGATGTGGTGGTGAACTGTTCTGGTGTTTTCCGGGATCTGTTTATTAACCAAATGAATTTGTTGGATCAAGCGGTGAAACTTGCCGCCGAAGCCAACGAACCCCTGGAAATGAACTTTGTTCGCAAGCACGCCCTCGAACAGGCCGAGGAAATGGGCATTGGGGTGCGGGAAGCGGCCACCCGGATTTTCTCCAACGCCTCCGGTTCCTATTCTTCTAATGTGAACTTAGCGGTGGAAAACAGCAGTTGGGAAGACGAGGCTGAATTACAGGAAATGTACCTCAAACGCAAATCCTTTGCCTTCAACTCCGATAACCCCGGCATGATGGACCAAAATCGGGATATGTTCGAGCGGGCTTTAAAAACCGCCGATGCCACTTTCCAAAACCTGGATTCCTCGGAAATCAGCCTCACCGATGTGTCCCACTATTTTGACTCTGACCCCACCAAGTTAATTTCCACCCTGCGGGATGACGGTAAGGCCCCTGCGGCTTACATTGCCGACACCACCACCGCCAACGCCCAGGTACGAACCCTGTCGGAAACGGTGCGTCTCGATGCCCGCACTAAACTCCTTAATCCCAAATGGTACGAAGGGATGCTTTCCCACGGCTATGAAGGAGTACGGGAACTGTCCAAGCGTTTGGTCAATACCATGGGCTGGAGTGCCACCGCTGGCGCAGTGGATAACTGGGTCTATGAGGATGCCAACAGCACTTTCATCCAGGATGAGGAAATGTGTAAACGGCTGATGGACTTAAACCCCAATTCTTTCCGCCGCATGGTCAGTACGTTGTTAGAAGTGAATGGTCGTGGCTATTGGGAAACTTCTGAGGAAAACCTAGAACGGTTACAGGAGCTTTACCAAGAAGTGGAAGACCGGATTGAGGGTGTTGAGTAAAAGATAAAAGTTGCTAATGAATAGGAGGCAGGAGGCCCAAATCAACCGGCCTCCTTCATCTTTACATTGCTTATAAGCGTTATTTTTTTTCTCTGAAACAACTCTAAAAAAATGGAAAAAATACCATCACAAATTGCATTTGAGGCTAGAGATGATCTAAGAAAGTATGGCTCGGACGCACTGGCACTATTTGCTCTACAACTTCGTTTCAGTATAGAAGATATACAAACCATTGCATATGATTCTATTATTACTGAGTGGAATAGTTCAAAATCTATAGCATTAACTGACAAAATAACGGGAGGTGACGATAAAAAATGTGATTTGGTTTTTATTGACCGAGACAATGGAACTGTTGTAGTTATTCAATCGGAAATCTATGAACATTCAAATAAACTAACAGCCAAAAAGAACAAGGCATCTGATCTTCATACTGCCGCATCATATATATTCAACAATTCTATCGAATCTATTCCTGATGGTTTGAAGCAAGTTGTACAAGAAATCCGCGAACTGCTCAACAATGATGAAATAGAATTAATTCAATTTTGGTTTGTACATAATAGGCCAGAATCAGAAATCATCAAAGATGAGCTTACTAGCGTCACAAATTCTGTTCTCGCATCCGTAAAAGCAAACTATAAGAATTCTAGTGTCATCAATATAGCATCCTTAGAAGTTGGCAAAAATACGGTCGATGCTTGGTATCACTCTCTAGAAAACTCAATACTTGTATCTGATGAGTTCTCGTTGACAATCTCCGAAGGTTTTTCTATTAAAGCTGGAGAATGGGAAGCTTTCGTTACTTGTATTCCTATTGCTTGGCTTCATGAACAATTTCAAACATATAAAGATAATTTATTTTCTGCAAATGTTAGAGGATACTTAGGGCGTACTAAAAACCACAAAAATATTAATAATGGAATACGACTAACTGCATTAGAAAATCCTGAAAACTTTTGGGTATTCAATAACGGAATTACAGTGCTGGTTCATGACTTCAAGGAAATTCAAGATGACTCCACGTCTTTAAAAAAATTGATAATTAATGGTTTATCAATTGTAAATGGAGCCCAAACCACTGGTGCAATAGGCAACTTAGATAATGAGCCTGAAGAAACAGGTTTCGTACAAATCAGATTTATTAAGTGTCCAAGTAAAGATACTGTCAAAAAAATTATTGAATTTAATAATCGACAAAATGAGATTGAACCCTCTGATTATCGAAGCAATGACCACATTCAAAAAAGACTAAGACAAGAGTTTGAGTCAATTCCAAATACGACCTATTATGGTCGCAGAGGTGGATCCGAAGATATTATTCGTCGTCCCAATCGAGGAACTAATATTTTTCTTTCTCTTGATACTGTCGCGCAGTCGCTTGCTTCATTTCATCAAGACCCAGTTATTGCTTATAACAACAAAGCAGACATCTGGCTAAAAGACGAATTATATTCTAGATACTTTTGTGATCTGACATCAGCCAAACATATTCTCTTTGCATTTTCTTTATTACGTGCCGTTGAAAATAAAAAAGACGCTTTAAAAAATAAAAAAGTTCTAGCTCCACTAATAGGGATTGAAGAAGAACAATTATCGTTCTTGACAAAAAGAGGTTCTCATTTTTTACTTGTTGCCGCTATTGCAAAGTGCCTTGAAATCTTGCTAGAGGAGAGTCTTTCAAACTATTTTTGTCTTTCCTTTATTGATCTTGATCCACAAATTTCAATTGCAAATTGGGAAAGTATTGTTGATGCGACTATTCCTTTCTGCAATATGTTATCCAATGCTGTTAGTAATAGTTTAAGTCAAGCAGAGTCGGCCAAATCATCTATTGATGCATTTCAAAGAATGATTGCTTCTACATTTCATGGTAATCAGCATACATATAAAGAATTCAAGAAATGTATTGAAATCAGTCGTTAAATTAAATGCCAGATCGGGAGAATTTGATTAAAATTTTAATAATAAGCCAAGCCAAGATTCAACATTATTAATTTTAGGAAAAAACACCAATGCAGATTAAAGACCTAACTACTCAGGAATTTAAAGACCTAATTCGTTTGACTATCATTGAAACCTTAGATGACTATCTTAATCAATCCTAATTAGACATGAAAACATTGCCAGTCATACAACAAAAAACAATCAAGATTCGTGAAAGTTGACAAAAAAATCATGAAAAGATTGGTGAATTGGAAGCGCATTAATTATTCGATTTAGATTGACCAAAGATTATTATTCGCAACATTTGTTAAGGGTAATTATTATGAATAAGATTCAAATTCATCCCGATATTTGCAATGGAAAACCAACAATTGCCGGAACCAGAATTACTGTGCAAACAATTATGGAATTTCTGGGCGCTGGAGATTCAATTTCAGATATCCTAGAAGAATACCCTAGCTTAACTGAAGATTATGTTTATGCCTGCCTTCAATTTGCGACCAAACTTATGGCTCGAAGCTACCAAATCAAAGAAATTGCATGAAGGGATATTTATTTGATGAAAATTTACCCGCAAATGTAACGTTTTAATCATCTTTGCCAATTTATCATGTCTCTAGTTTGGGAAAGAGTCCAACGGATAGCCACATTTGGGAATATGCTAAAGTCAATAGTCTAATTATCGTGACCAAAGATGCTGACTTTTCAGAGAGACTAATGATTGATGAATCTCCTGCCAAAGTTGTTCATTTACGTTTTGGCAATATGCGTAAAAAAGATTTTCATTTATTTTTAGCAAAAATTTGGCCAGAAATTGAAAACTTAGTCATGGACTACAAGTTAATAAATGTATACGTTGATTATATTGAGGCATTAATTGAGGCATTAAAATAACACCAATTTTGAAACCTGAACTTTAACGGCCATCTACTCGCCATCATGAAGAGAATTAAGCGGCGATCGCCAATTAGCTAAAGGGTATCTTGATATTCTTCGAGAAGTGCCTGAATATCCCCTAATTGTTGTCGGTGGAGATTGTTGGGGTCAAGTTGGTACTAGATGGTTGCAATACGGTATCTAGTTTCGATTCTAGTTCGGCGAGTTTCTCGTTCTTCTGACTTAGCTCTTCGTTGTGTTTCCTCAGTTCGGCGTTGCTGTTCCTCAAGTCGGACAAACCCCCGTAGGAGTTTATCCAAGACCACAAACGTGAAAGTAATCCCGGCGAAGCTAAGTCCTGCCCATTGGGGAATATGGAGTTGGTAGTTTCTGAGGTAGATGGTTTCATATTTGAGGGCTACTCCCGTTACAAACACCAGGATAGTGGTGATGATTGCTATAAAGGTTTGAAAGTCTAGCATTGCTTATTCCTTAGGACTTTTCCATTTTAGCAATACCTGATGATCGCCATTACCATCGCCAAGCACCATCCTATCCTCGATCGCCAGATAACTCCAGACCAAAAATGTCGCTGTAGAAAAAGCAGACAAAAAACAAGGCAAACCTCTGAGGTCTGCTTCTGAGATAATACTTACAAATCAAATGCGTAATTTTTACTGGCTATCAGTTTATGAAAGTACATTTTTATGAAAGATTAAGTAGGGATAAAATTCAATTTATTCTGTTATCTATTGTCATATTAGCCATTTCTTATTTTACTTACTTTCATAATTATAATTATCCCCAGGCAGTCTTTTGGGATGAAAATTATCATATTCCTGCAGCCCAGAAGTATCTTAACAGAACTTTTTTTATGTATGAGCATCCTCCACTGGGACCAATGTTAGTTGCCCTTGGAGAGCATTTACTACATTCTAATAATTTTTCCAATCAGTTTAATGATGTTTATTATGCTAAAGACTTCCCTACTGACTTTTCCTTTGCCGGTTATCGTTTTATTCCAACAATTTGTGCTTGGTTATTGCCCTTGATATTTTTTTTTATTACCTTAAATTTAGTGGACAATAAGATTATCGCTTTTTTATTGAGCTTTCTTGTTTTATTTGATAATGCAATGATTGTGCATTTTCGGGCAGCAATGCTAGATGCACCATTAATGTTATTTATCGCCCTTTCAGTTTTATTTTTTTTGTTAGCTTTAAAGAATAAAAAATATAATATATGCCTGGTTATTTGTTCAATTTGTCTAGGGATTAGCGTCGGTCTAGTAGCGACCACAAAAGTAACTGGATTAATTATCTTATTATTAATTCCACTGTTATTTTCTAAGCTATTTCCTCATTGGCAAAAAGTCACTTTGTCATTGGGAATTGTCTTGATTAGTTTTATCATGACGTTCGTCATGGTTTGGCAAATACATTTTTCTATTGCCAAAAATATTAACCCAAATTTAGATAATAGTGGATATTTTAATATTTCTACAGAATATCGAGAGTTAATTGATCAGAATAAACAGAATGAAATTTGGTCATTTCCTTTAAGACTCCAAGAGCATTTTAAGCACGTAAAAAATTATCAAAAGGGCGTACCGAAATTAGATTTAAGCAAGCCAGATGAAAATGGAAGTCCGAGCTTATTTTGGCCTTTGGGAGCCAGAGCAATCAACTATCGCTGGGAAACTACCGACGGTGTTTTCTACAAATACCTATACTTGCAGGTCAATTCAGTGGTCTGGTTTTTGGGACTCAGTGGATCGCTGGGAACAACAGCATTGATTTTTGTTTATATCTTTTTTCCATTACGGGAACCGCTTAAAAATAGATTCCTAGTGGCTACTTTTTTGCTTCTTTACTGGAGCTATATGGTTATCATTAGTCAACTGGGTAGGGTAATGTATTTATATCATTACTTCCCAGCGCTGTTATTTAGTTTTTGCTTGTTTGCTCTTTTGGTGGAGGAAGCAAGGCAAATAGGAAACTTAGTATTAAAAACTAAATACAAAATTTTGATTTTAGCAATGTTGTCAGCAGCAATTTTGGTCTCATATCGTTTTTATAGTCCATTAACCTATTATCAACCTTTAAATGATGAACAGTTCCGCCAGCGCATGATTTTCCCTCTTTGGGATTTACGATGTGTAAATTGTGCAAGAACAGGATTTTACAAATAAAAAAATTAAAGGCATACAACTAAGGCATGCCTCTAACAATCATGAGTTGTTGCTTCGGAATCAGAATTCTATTGAGATAAGAGATCTAGTTAGTTTGACACTAGCGACAAGATTTTTGTCCGTTGTTCCATTTGCCGCCAGCGGCAATACAAGTCACACGATCAGTAATTGAACTAAGGGGAAGGGCAGAACTAACGCTAGACTGAGCGCTTGATGCCATGGAACTGGCACTGGATGTCGTACTAGATGCGGTACTGGAAACCTGCGAACTGATACTAGAAGCAGCACTTGACGCTATGGAGCTAGAACTTGAAACACCACTGACCAGGGGAGGTTGAGAAACAAGACGACCGCCTTGGGCAAGGGGAGATAAGCTTGGCACAGTGCCAGTGGTACTGGTTTCCAAAGATTGCCATGTTGAGCTGGCTCCTATGGCTGGGATAGGATAGGCAGAAGAAGTGGTATTTGTAAATTCGTTGGGAACGGTGTTTGAAGGCTGGGTGGAAACTATCGCTAATTTGCCATTGTTTGATCCACAACTGCCTATCTTGCCGAAGCTCTTAACAATGAAAGTACCGTAAAAGTTACCATTGCCAGTTTTACCAAGGGCATAGTTAGGAGCAAGAACAAAAGCGTCCACTGCCCTATCAGAGTTACCGTTCATGCAAATTTCGCCACCAGATGACTTCATACCGAAAATTTGTAGATTCGTCGGAACACAACCGGCTGTGGTTTTGCAGTTGCTATTGACACTTGTTGTTTTAGGAATATCTCCATAAAGATAAATTCTGTATTTTTTACCACCACTGTGATCCAGGGTAATATCCCCTAAATTTGAAGGACTGCTGTAATAGTAATAGCCATCGGCCGCCTGTACCTCTCCAACTCTTGGCAAAGAGGCTGAGCCAGTCAATGTATAGGGGGTGACCCCTGTGGGAACGCTAGGAATTGATGGCATTGGGGCGTCAGTTCTATATGCTTCATAGCCTCTCGATTTTTGTGCTGCATTTAATTGACCCATGTAGGTGTTTGAAATATTTCCACCACAGTCGCTGATGGCAATGTCGCCATCAATTGTGCCAGCACTGTCATTGTAACTAGTTTCCGGTTTGCTTAGATCGTTAACCCCTCCCTCTTTAACCCATAATCCGGGAGAAATCGTGCTCACGTCAAAGGGAGTTTCACCCGATTCTGGAGTGACGGAAATAGGGAATGTAGTTGTGATAGTTGTCTTCGCTTCTTTACCCGGAACCTCACCCTCAACGGTCATTTGGGCTAACCAACTACTCTCTGACGGAGGATAATAGCTTTGTCCAGTGGAAGAATCATAGCCTTGATAGCTAAAACTTGTCAGACGAAATCTGCCTTTGCTAGAGTCTCCTGCAACTAAATCTTTCCCTGTCACTGCTGCGGTGCGAAGATCTTTCAGTGCTGACTTGATTTGGGTTTCCTTTGCCGTAATTTCAGCTGAGGTAGGAGGAGTCCCGCTACTACACGCGCTATTACCGGCTGCTCCACCTCCAGAAGCCAAGTTCGTTGCAACTTTTGTCACATATTTTTGGAGATCAGCATCATTAATCGCAACTGTGCCATCACCGTTGATTGTTATTGCCGTTTCCCATTTATCCTTAGGATACAAAGCCATAAACTTTGAGCCCAGTAAAAAATTTTGTATCTGTGTCACTCCAGCTTCAGCTACTGCCTCAGATTGTTGCTTCATCGCTTTAGAAGTGACCTGATTTTGGTCATTCATCCCCTTCATGGCGATCGCCGCCGCCGCCACGGTAATCACCAACCCTCCCATGATCACCATGGGCATGGCAAAACCGGCATTACGTTTGGAAGCAGTGAGGAAATTGAGAAAAAAGCGAGTATTCATGACTGATCTTCAACTGTAAGTAAAAATAAGGTAGGCGAGACAGGAAAGCAATCAATAACTAAAAATAAAAGACAAAGAAGTTAAATTAAGGACACTCAACTGTATTTATCGCTTGGATCTGAGCCAACTCTCCTCAACGACATTTCATCTCACCAAGCTATATATATTCTATTACTCTGTTTGACTCAGGGATGTGATCCAGATCACAGCCTTCTAGCCCCTCAATAAACCCTGATCCCAACCTACCCAGAAGAGATCACAAAAGTAGCAGACAGGTTACAAATAATTTAGATTAGAAGCCTAAACCCCTTGCTGAATAAGAATCCTAGCTCAATTAAATATACCCTACTGGGGGATAAGGTATTTGGTAACTGAACCAGAAAAGAGTGCTCCATCCAACACAAATAAAAGTGCGAGCCGGCAATGGCTCTAGATAAATTAGCACCTTGCCCCAACCCCCCTTGTCAGCAAGCAAATTTAAAGATTTTTTAAAGACTTTTTAAGGATTAGTTAAAGTTAAGGTTGGGAAAAAGTTAATTAATTTTCATTGCTCATTGGAGTTAATATCGATGACATCCCTTGTCGTTTCTGTTGCGGAGTCAGCGTTCCCCGGGGATTCAAACACCACTACTCGGTCACGACCCTGGTGCTTAGCCATGTACAATCAAACTTCATGCCGAGTTGGGTATGAAAAGCCAGCGTACTTTAATTTGCACTTGTATTCTAGGCTTAGTTATTGTAAAAGGCGCTCCTTCATAGCAGAATGTTCAAACCATCGGCCAATTCTCCATGCTACTATCCCTGCGAATTATTAATTTTGCTTTGATTGATTGCTTAGAAATTAATTTCGAGCAAGGCTTAAATGTATTGACGGGGGAAACCGGAGCTGGGAAATCAATTTTGCTTGATGCTATTGATTTGTTACTAGGGGGAAAAGCTGGGGCCAGGGTTTTGCGTCAGGGTTGCCCCAGTGGATCCATTGAGGGGATTTTTACCGCTACCCCTGCCATTGACCAATGGTTAGCGGCCCAGGGCATTGAACCGTTAGAAGATAGCACCATTGCTTGCACCAGAGAATTTAGCAAAAAAGGAAGCTCATTAAATTCCCGTTCCCGTCTTAACGGGGTGTTGATAAATCGACAGGTTTTGGCAGAATTGCGGAGCCAATTGGTGGAAATTACAGCCCAGGGACAAACTCAACAATTATTAGATCCTAGTCAACAACGGCAACTACTGGATTTATTTGGTGGGCAAAACTTATTAGAAAAACGTCAAGCTGTGGAAGCAGCCTATAGAGAATTTACCCAAGCAAAACAAGCTTTAACGGCCAGGCAACAATCGGAACAAAATCGTTTACAACGGTTGGATTTTTTAACCTATCAGTTACAGGAATTAACAGAAGCTGAATTAACCGATGGCGATGAGTGGGAATTGTTAATCCAGGAGCAAGAAAAACTTTCCCATGTGGTGGAGCTACAGCAGTTAAGTTACCAAGCCACTCAACTTTTGTACCAAAGTGAACGGGATACCCCGGCGATCGCCGATCTATTGGGAGATGCGGAGGGACAGTTGCAAACCATGGCGGAATTTGACAGTGCCCTTAATCCCTTATTGGAAATGATACAAACAGCATTAACCCAAGTAATTGAAGCAGGACGGCAAGTGCAACGCTACGGCGATAATTTAGAAGCCGACCCAGAGCGGTTGGGGGAAGTGGAAGCAAGGCTGCAAGTATTGAAAAGAATTTGCCGTAAATACGGCCCCAGTTTAACCGAAGCCATTGCTTACCAAGAAAAAATTCAAGCTGAATATGACCAGTTGGCGGATGGAGAACAATCCCTAGCCCAGTTGCAAGAAGCATTGACTGAGGCAGAGCAAAAATTAATCAAGCATTGTGGTCAGTTAACTTTAATCCGACAAAAAACAGCCCAAAAACTAGAAAAAAGATTGGTACAGGAACTTAAACCTTTGGCCATGGAAAAGGTGATTTTCGTTTGTCAATTGGAGTCCACCCCTCCCAGTAGTTTTGGTGCAGAACAGGTGGTGTTTTATTTCAGTCCTAATACGGGGGAAAAAATTCAACCCTTAGCGGCCACCGCCTCCGGGGGGGAAATGAGCCGCTTCCTCCTTGCTCTCAAAGCCTGTTTTAGTGACCTGGCTCCCCCCAGCCAAACCTTAATTTTCGATGAAATTGATGTGGGTGTATCTGGCAAAGTGGCCCAGGCGATCGCCGACAAACTAGCCCAACTGAGTCAACGTCAACAACTCCTCTGTGTCACCCATCAACCGTTGGTGGCGGCTTTGGCCGATGCCCATTTCCATGTGGACAAAGTAGTGATTAATGAGAACATTGCCGATCCGGTGAACCCCCAGCTTGATGAGGATTTACGCACCGTTATTCGCATTACTCCCCTCCAGTCCGATGGCGATCGCCAACAGGAATTAGCCCAATTAACTGGGGGCCATTCCGCCAAAGAAGCGTTAGCCTTTGCCCAATCTCTACTAGAAAAATCCGCTGCCCGCCGCCAAGCCTCCCAGGTTTAACTGCCACTGGCAAATAAAGTTGAGACCAATTTGTTTGTCCCCCCCACCTCACCGTTGCCCTGACTCCGGTTAATTTTCCTTGTAAGCTTCCATACCCTCGCAGGAGCAAACTAAATGGCGATCGCCGTAGGTGTTATTAATGCGGCCAACGGCGGGCCAGAATTTAAACTGTTTAGTCCAGGGGGCGGGGTAGGCGGCCTGTTCCTGGTCGTAGGGATGGTTCCATTCACCACAGATGAGGGATTGGGCCGTATGGGGGGCATTTTTCAAGGGGTTATCAACGGGATCAATTTCCCCATGGACGATCGCCTGGGCCTCTTGGTAAATGGTAATCATGGCATCACAAAAACGGTCTAATTCCGCCAGGGATTCACTTTCCGTCGGTTCCACCATCATGGTGCCCAGCACCGGCCAAGACACCGTGGGGGCATGGAAACCAAAATCCATTAAGCGTTTGGCCACATCTTCCACCTCGATCGCCGCTTGTTTTTTCAGAGGGCGCAAATCAAGGATGCATTCATGGGCCACTAAGCCATTATTACCCTTGAATAAAATGGGGTAATAATTTTCCAATCGCTTAGCCATGTAATTGGCGCTGAGGATAGCCACCTCTGTCGCTTTGGTCAAACCTTGAGGGCCCATCATGGCAATGTACATCCAAGAAATAACTAAGATGCTGGCACTGCCGTAGGGAGCGGCGGAAATCATGCCAATGGACTGATCTTCTTCTGGGGTTGCAGCAAAAAAATTTAAGCTAGTCCAGGGTAAAAATTCCTGCAAATGGGCCTTAACTCCAATGGGTCCCATCCCGGGGCCGCCACCGCCGTGGGGAATGCAAAAAGTCTTGTGTAAATTGAGATGGCACACATCCGCCCCAAAGTCAGCGGGACGACATAACCCCACCTGGGCATTCATATTGGCCCCGTCCATATAAACTTGGCCGCCAAAGCGATGCACAGTATCACAAATTGAGCTGATGGTAGCTTCAAATACCCCATGGGTGGAAGGATAGGTCACCATCAAGGCCGCCAGGCGATCGCCGTACTTTTCTGCTTTCCCGGTTAAATCCTCTACATCGATGTTTCCTTCCCCGTCGCATTTCACCGGCACTACCTGCATGCCGCACATCACCGCACTAGCCGGATTGGTGCCATGGGCAGATTCGGGGATTAAACAGATGTTGCGTTGTGCTTCTCCCCGACTGAGATGATACTGACGGATCACTTGCAAACCGGCATATTCTCCCTGGGAACCGGCATTGGGCTGCAAAGAAATGGCATCAAAACCGGTGATTTCTCCTAACCAAGCTTCCAACTGGGCAAATAAAATCTGATAACCTTCCGTTTGACCGGCGGGGGCAAAGGGGTGAATTTTGCCAAATTCGGGCCAGGTAACGGGCATCATTTCCGCTGTGGCATTGAGTTTCATAGTGCAGGAACCCAACGGAATCATGGAAGTGTTCAGGGCTAAATCCTTGCTTTCCAGTTGATGGAGATAGCGCAATAATTCCGTTTCTGAATGGTACTGATTAAAAACGGCATCCTGTAGGTAAGGACTCTGACGGGTTAAATCTGCGGGAAAACTTGTTTTAACTTCCGACCACAGTTCTGCCGGTGTAAAGGATAAATCATCCTTGCCAGCAAAAATTTGCCACAGATCGAGCAGATCCTGCACTGTCACCGTTTCATCTAAGCTAATGCCCACTTCCCCAGGGGCCAGGGGTCGCAGATTAATTCCTCGTCCCTCTGCCGCTTTTAAAATCGCTGGGGCACTCTGTTCCCCTACCCCCACCCGCAAGGTATCAAAAAAGTAATCGTTGTTGAGGCTGTAATTTAACCGCTTTAAACCGATCGCCAATAGGGCTGTCAACTGGTGAATTCTCAGGGCAATATTTTTTAAACCCGTGGAGCCATGGTACACACCGTACATGGAAGCCATCACTGCGAGGAGAACTTGGGCAGTGCAGATATTACTGGTGGCTTTGTCGCGACGGATATGCTGTTCCCTGGTTTGTAGGGCTAAACGGAGGGCGGGATTACCATGGACATCCTTGGAAACCCCCACAATGCGCCCCGGCATTTTCCGTTGATATTCGGCCTTGGTGGCAAAGTAGGCGGCGTGGGGCCCACCATACCCCAAGGGAATGCCAAACCGCTGGGTACTGCCCACCGCAATATCGGCCCCCAATTCACCGGGGGGAGTCAGCAGGGTGAGACTGAGGGGATCGGCGGCCAGGGTAACCAAGGCTTGGTCTTGATGGGCTTGGTCAATGAAACTGCGGTAATCATAGATGGCCCCATCGGTGGCGGGGTATTGCAGTAACGCGCCGAAAATGGGCGTGGAGAAGGAAAAGGTGCGGTGATCGCCCACAATCACGTCAATGCCGAGGGGATTGGCCCTGGTTTTAATCACTGCAATGGTTTGGGGATGGCAGTCCTGGGCAACAAAAAAAGCATTAGCTTTGCTTTTACTCACTCCATAACTCAAGGCCATGGCTTCGGCGGCGGCGGTACCCTCATCCAACAGAGAAGCATTGGCAATTTCCAACCCAGTTAAATCCATCACCATGGTTTGAAAATTCAACAGCGCTTCCAAGCGACCCTGGGCAATTTCTGCTTGGTAGGGGGTATAGGCTGTGTACCAGCCGGGATTTTCTAAAATGTTCCGTTGAATAACCGGCGGGGTGATGGTGTCGTAATACCCCATGCCGATGTAGGAGCGAAAAACTTGGTTTTTGGAAGCAATGGATTTCAACTGGGCGATCGCCCCATACTCACCCTGGGAAGCGGGCAGTTTGAGGGACCGGGAGAGGCGAATGGCCGGGGGCACCGCTTGGTCAATCAAATCCTCCAATGCATCAAAGCCCAACGTCTGGAGCATCTGCTGTTGTTCCGTTTCTCCGGGCCCTAGGTGGCGTTCCAAAAAACTATCCGCCGGAGTCAACTTTCCTTCTAGCTGGTTCGGGTCAACGGCGATCGCCTCGGAGGTGGGGACAACAACGGCGGACTCTAGGTTGGGCATAATGGCGGAGTAGGGAAAGGGTGAACGCCTAGACTGGATCTGTCAAAAAATGTTACAGATTGGCTCTAATTAGATACAAAGCTTAACAAATTTTGGTAGGACTAGGGGTCAACATTTTCCAGACGGGCCGATCCCCATCAAACTTGTCCAATGCCTTTAAAATTTCTCCCATTTGCCGATGAATGAAAACTCTATGCAATTTTTTCTTCCCGACTTAAATGCGACCCATCAATGGGGGCAACAATTGGCTCAACAGTTACCCCTGGGCACCATCATCTTGTTGCAGGGGGATTTGGGGGCCGGGAAAACCAGCTTAGTCCAGGGCCTTGGTAGGGGGTTGGGCATTGTGGGGGAAATTGTCAGTCCCACTTTCACCATTGTTAATGAGTATCGGAAAGGCAAGATGCCTCTTTACCATCTGGATTTGTATCGGCTTAATTCCCTTGAAGTCGAATATTTATACCCAGAACAATATTGGCAGGGGGAAGATTTTCCCTTGGGGATTACCGCCGTGGAGTGGCCGGAAAGATTACCCCAACTACCAAACCAGTATTTGCAAATTCAACTATGCCACCAAGGGGAAGGGCGGGCCATCACCCTGACAGCCGTGGACTGGGCCGTGGACTTGAAAGATCTATTGTCCCCTAGGTGAACTACTCCTGCCTACTTGTCGCAGTCAACTGCGTGCGAGGAAGGGGAATTCCCGCTCGTATCAATCAAAACGCTGTAGCTCCGTGGCAATTAACTGGGCCAGCAATGGTTGGGGCCCTAGAGGTTCCCCTAATTTAAGACGGAGCCGACCATGGACTGATTGGAGTTGCTCTCGCTCTTGCCTGATTAGGTCTGTTAATCCTCCGGCAAATAAAAAGTAAGGCAAAATCACCACTTCCCCCGCTGTCTTAATTTCCCTCAGGACAGTCCCCAAACTGATGCCCCCTTTCCAATAGGCCGCCCTGGCTCCTAGTTTTTCCGCCACAGTGGCGATCGCCAAATTACCACCGGCCCGTTTGCTACCGTGGGCTAATAAAATTCTTTCGGCCTGGGGTTGGGTTTGGTACTGGGTAAAACACTTGTCGAGCAGAGCTGGTAGCCAGGGATAAACCCCTAAAATTGGTAAGCAATCAATGGAAATGTCATTACCCAATAAGGCCTGGGCTTGGGCAATTTCCCGGGGTAAGTCTTCGCAGGTGTGCACCCCCATGAGTAGGAAGAGGGGCATAACGGCAATTTTTTTCACCCCTTGGGGAATCAAATCCCTAGCAAGGTTAACCAATTGTTGATGGAGGGGCAGGGCTTGGGCTTCCAAACTGGAGCTAAATACCTGGACTGGGGACTGGGAAGTACTTTCCTGGCTAATGGTGATCAACGTCCCCCCAAGGTAACTTCCCAAAGTTGCCATGCCATGGCGTTTGATCAGGGCCTTTTTTCCTGCGGCGGAACGGGGGCGCAGAAACTGACTCACTAGATAAGTTAGGCGATCGAGGGCGATCTGGGGACGGGGATCACGGCTACCGTGGGCAACCAACAGATAGGCGATGGACAAAGCTTGTTGGGGGGTAAAAGGGGCTTAGCTTCATATATCTTAATCAACATTTCCCTGCCCTGGGGTGGCGATTTTAACCAAATTTGGCTCTATCCCCCCACGAAAACTGCAAATTTCGACTTAATCTCCCCCGGCAATAGCGCCCTGCGTAACAAATCTCTGGGAGATCGCCGGAGGGAGGCTGTGGCAAAGGGAACTTACAATGGCATGATGGTTATACCACTCAATCTTTCGGTAAACCATAGCAATAAAATTTTATGGGATTTGCGGATCTGTCGATTCAGTCCATTGCCACGGAGTACGATCTGACTGTGCAATCGGTCTTTGACCTGTGCGACCAACTCGGCATAGCCTACAAAAACCAAGAAACTAATCTGGCCCTGGAGGATGCGAAGGCGGTAATTATGCAAATTTTGCACCGTCAACAATCAGCCGCTGGGGAAGGGGACAATTTCTAGTTCCTAACACTGTCAGACCATTGCTATGGCTCCTATCACCATACTGACCGATCAAAAACCCTCGATTTTCTTGGCACACTTGATTAAAACCCTATTTTTAAAAAAAGATTGAGAATTGACCGATTACCTTTCTCACCCCTTATACCAACAGTTTGAGGAGAACCTTTGTGAAACGCTTTTTTCTGGTGGCGATCGCCTCTGTCCTATTTTTGTTTAACACCATGGCCGGCAGTGCCAATGCGGTGGAGTTGACCGAAAGCACCCGCACCGTTGCCCTAGATGAGGCCGGTGGCACCACAACTTTAACCGCCCGCCAGTTCACCAACGGCCAAAAGATTTTTGTGGACACCTGTACCCAATGTCACCTCCAGGGTAAAACCAAAACTAACAATAACGTCAGTTTAGGTTTGGTAGACTTGGCCGGTGCTGAGCCCCGTCGGGATAATCTCTTGGCCTTGGTGGAATATCTCAAAAATCCCAAGAGTTATGACGGTGAAGATGACTATTCGGAATTACATCCCAACATTTCCCGTCCCGACATCTACCCAGAAATGAGAAACTACACTGAAGATGACATCTTTGATGTGGCTGGTTACACTCTCATTGCCCCCAAATTGGATGAACGGTGGGGTGGTACTATCTACTTCTAAACCTACGGGGAATTTTGTTTGTAAAAAAATTAGTTTAATTAGTTTCCCTCTAAATTCCCCAAGTTTGGAGGCAGTTTACGAACAAAGTTTTAACGGTGAATATAAAACTCCATAAAAACGCAGAAGATCTTCCACTCAAAACTGAGGGGAGGTCTTTTTTAATTAATATTAAACCCTACTAAATTTTTTGATCGCCGTTTCTCTCCATCCTATTAGGGATAATGTATGGAACTTAATCTCAAACGTCGTGGATTTTTAGCAATTTTAGCCGCTTCTGCTTGGCTGGGGAGCCAAAGATGGAAAGGTTTGACCAATCCGGCGATCGCCACTGATTTAGAAGTCGATTCCTCCTTATCCAAAGAAATTTTAGCTATCCTCCAGCAAGCCCAACAGGAATACGGTCTTTCCGCCCTGCTGTGTGGAGTGTGGCAGGGAGAAAAAACAATCATTTCCACGGCGATCGGTCATTCCCAAACCAATGTGCCTGCTACCACTGTTATGCATCTCCGGGCTGGGGGAGTTACCATAACCTGCATTTGCTTGGTGCTATTGAGATTGGTGGATCGGGGCATAGTTAATTTAGACGATCCTGTGGGCCGTTGGTGGCCAGAGTTACCAAGGGCAGAAAAGGTTACCCTCCAACAATTAGCCAATTCCACCTCTGGTTACCCAGACTTTGAACAGGATCAAACCTTGATCGACGCCAACAACTATAATCCTTTCCGCCAGTGGAAAACCCAGGAATTGCTAGATATTGCCTTTGCTACTCCTCTTCTGTATGAACCGGGGGAAAGTTGGAATTATTCCCACACAAATTTTGTTGTTTTGGGGCAACTATTGCAAAGGATTACTGGGCAATCCATACAGGAATTACTAGAGCGGGAAATTTTTGCTCCCCTGGGTTTAACTAACAGCAGTTATCCCCATACCAGCGAAATCCCGGCTCCGGTACTACATGCTTTTAGCAAGGATAGGGACGTTTTTGAAGATTCTACCTATTGGAATCCTTCTTGGACTTCCTACTCTGGGATGATGATTTCCACCCTGGGGGATCTCGGTTTATTAGCCCTGGCGATCGCCAAAGGTACTCTGCTCTCTCCCCAAGCGGCCCAAGCCCAAATTGCCCCCACCACGGTGGGTTTAGGTCGGAATAGACCGGATCTTTATTATGGTCTGGGCATTATCTATGCCAATGGTTGGCTAGTGCAGAATCCCCGTTTCGGCGGCTACAATCTGTTTTTTGCAGCCCTGCCTTCCCAGTCCCTGGCCATCGTTGTGAGCACCACCATCGGACTCCATTCCTCTGGCCAAGCCCACAGCACTTTAGTTGGCCGGCAATTAATACAATATTTAACGCCCAACCATCCCATCCCTAACTTTGGCTAGGGCATCTTTGAAACGAGAACGAATTTGATAATCTTGCCAACTTTTGGAGGATTTTACTTCTAATTTTGCCATCGCTAACTTTTTGCTTGGGATCTGCAAAACATCAAATAACCCCCCAACTCTCCTATGGCTAAAGTCAGGGGGCTTTCCAAATAAATCTTAGATTACTAACAGTTTTTCACTGTCAGCAACCATTGCCTATTAAATAGTACTTGACTATTTGATAAACAACATTTCTTGATAGGTAGGCAAGGGCCAAAACTCATCTGCTACTTCTGCTTCAATGGCATCGGCAGAAACCCGCACCTCGTCCATTAATGGCTTTAGGGTTTGGGCGTAGTATTGTAGCTCTTCCTCTGTTGAAGCAAAACCATGCTTTTTGCTGGCATGGCTCAATTTATCAACGGCATTCATCATGGTGTTGGTTAAGTCCGCAATGGTTTTAGCGCTGTTTTTATCCAGGTCAATCCCCATACTTCCTAAGCTGGCGATCGTCGATGAAAGTTTGGCTAAATATTCAATGGCAGCGGGGTAAATCAACGTTTTTGCAATGCTGATGACGAGCTTGACCTCCACATCAATAGACTTAATGTATTGCTCCGCATACACTTCAAAGCGGCTGGCTAGTTCAACCGGGGTTAAAACACCAGTGCTTTCAAAGAGGTCTTTGATGTATTGCTCCTTGAGCACGGGGAGGGCATCGGCGGTGGTGCGGAGGTTAGACAGCCCCCGTTCTTCCACAGCCATTTTGTGCCATTCCTCGGAATAACCATTGCCCCCAAAAACGACGGCACCGTGGGCATTCATCACTTCTTTGAGGACGGTGAGAATGGCGGTATCAAGGTCTAAGCCTTTGCCTAATTCACTTTCCAGGCGATCGCCAATCCAAGCTAGGGAATCCGCCAACATGGTGTTGAGGACAATCAAGGGTCCGGATACTGACTGACTAGATCCCACCGCCCGAAATTCAAAGCGGTTGCCGGTGAAGGCAAAGGGAGAGGTACGGTTACGATCACCAGCGTCCTTACTTAGGGCGGGGAGCACGTCAACGCCCAGATCCATTACCCCTTTTTGTTTAGACTCCACAATGGAACCGGTTTTGATTTGTTCAAATACCTCTTCGAGTTGGGTGCCGAGATAAACCGACATAATTGCCGGGGGAGCTTCGTTGGCCCCTAGGCGGTGGTCATTGCTGGCCGTGGCGATCGCCGCCCGCATCAGAGGGCCATACTTATGGACACCCCGGATTACTGCACCGCAAAAGACCAAGAATTGGGCATTATCATGGGGTGAATCGCCGGGATCGAGCAAATTACCCTGGGTGGAGTTGCCCACTGACCAGTTGACGTGCTTGCCGGAACCATTGATGCCAACAAAGGGCTTTTCGTGTAATAAACAGACAAAGCCGTGTTTTTTGGCGGTATTTTTCAACACGGTCATTAACAACTGTTGGTGGTCGCTGGCCACGTTAGCCGCTTCAAAAAAGGGCGCAATTTCAAACTGACCAGGGGCAACCTCGTTATGGCGAGTTTTGGCAGGAATGCCCAATTTATAAAGGGTTTCCTCCACATCCTGCATAAAGACCTGCACCCGCTCGGGAATGGCCCCAAAGTAATGGTCATCAAACTCTTGGCCCTTGGCGGGGGCTTTGCCAAATAAAGTCCGGCCGGCTAAGAGTAAATCGGGACGTTGGCTAGCAAAATTGGCATCAACGAGGAAATATTCCTGCTCCGCCCCACAACTGGAATTGACATGGGCTATATTTTCATTGCCTAAAAGTTTGAGCACCTTATTGGCCGCTTTATCCATGGCGGCAATGGAACGCAACAAAGGCACTTTTTTGTCCAATGCTTCCCCTGTCCAGGAAACAAATACCGTAGGAATACAGAGGGTGGAACCATTATCTGTTTCCATAATGTAGGCGGGACTAGTTACGTCCCATCCCGTGTAGCCCCTGGCCTCAAAGGTATCCCGAATGCCACCATTAGGAAAAGAAGAGCCATCCGGTTCCCCCTGCACCAAAACTTTGCCGGAAAACTCCGAGATGACATTGCCGTCTCCTTGCACGGAAATAAAGCCATCATGCTTTTCCGCCGAGAGGTTAGTCATGGGGTAAAAAACGTGGGCGTAATACAAAGCTCCTTTGCCCATAGCCCAATCCCGCATGGCCGTGGCCACCGCATCGGCGATCGTCGGATCCAGCTTTTCCCCGGTGACAATGGTATTTTTGATGGATTTGAAGACACTTTTGGGGAGGCTCGCCTGCATTTTACTCAGGTTAAAGACGTTATCCGCCCACAGGTCTTCTAGACGGGGTGACTCTTTTGCAGGTAAGGGTTTCTGGTTGATGATTTGATGCACTGCTTGGGCGCGGGCCGCATTTCCACTCATTGGCTTAAATCTCTACTTCGGAGTTTACAGACCCTCCAATCATACGCAAGACATTTTTTTCAAATAGACAATATAGATACAAAAACAACGACCCATTCCTTTCCTCCCAAGGGGAGACGGAAACGAGCCGAGGCTATAAATCCAAAATATGAAGAAATATTACAAAAAAGTCGTGGTGCCTAAAAAACTAGTCTCCCCTAGTAGCGATTAACGGACTCTCCCCGACTGCGGGAACGACGTACAGGGGCCGGGCCAGCAGAGGAGCGACGGCGGCGCAGGGGAGTGGATTTCCCAATGGAATCGGTGGCGTATATTTCTAGGAAGGCCGACTGTTGCACCTGGTCGGCGGCAGTGGTGAGCAGGGTGCGAATGGTTTGCAAACTCCTTCCCCCCCGGCCGATGAGTCTTTCCCGGTCTTCGTCCCCTAGGGCTAAGCGAATCCAAACTCGGCTATTTTGTCGAAACACCTCACAGTCCACCTTCAGGTCATCGGGCTTTTCCAAAAAGGGGCGGACAAGAAACTTGACCAATTCAACGTAGTTTAGGGTAGTCACAGGGGGCAAACGTTGGTAAACACCAAGGAAAAAACCGGCACTAAGCCTTTAGCTGTTCAAAAACCTGGGCTTTGGTCAAAATGGAGCGGACGGTGTCGGTGGGTTGGGCCCCTTCTTTCAATCTTTTGACGATCGCCGGTACATCAAGGCGGGTTTCATCGGTGCGGGGATTGTAGAAACCTAATTCTTCCAGGGGACGACCATCCCGACGGCTGGTGCTGTGCATGGCGACGATCCGATAGCTCACTTCACGTTTCTTGCCAAAGCGTTTCAGACGGAGTTTAATCATACTAACTAAAAATAAATTGGGAAAAATTTCGCGTTTATCATTCTAACCTATTTTTCGGGGCCAGAATTTTTCGGGGCGTAAATTGTCAGAGGGACGGATCAATCCCCAAACACGGCCATGGGAACCGAGTTTGCCCAACGGAGTCAAGGATTGTGGGCCTTTCTCTGGGAACAAACTGAATCCAGAGCACAGACAGTCGGGATGTTTTCTTCTATGATTGATGGTTGTCGCTAGCCACTCCCCACCGACTTTATCCCCGGCCTACCGGATTCATATCCCTAAAAATTGAATGTTTTCCTCTTCTGTTGAGCTGGAACTTTTTTTCATCTTCGTTTTGGTGGTGTTAAATGGAGTTTTTTCCGGCTCGGAAATTGCCGTCGTCTCAGCTCGCAAGGTTCGTTTGGAACAGTTGGCAAAGCGGGGTAATCACAAAGCAAAGCTAGCGCTGAAGCTGGCCACAGCCCCCAATAATTTTTTGTCGGCGGTCCAGATTGGCATTACCCTGATTGGCATTTTGAGTGGTGCGGTGGGAGGCGCAACGGTGGCTCTGCGGCTGGCGGATTTTCTTAACAATATTCCCCTGCTGGCTCCCTACGCTAGTCCCCTCAGCATTGCTTTGTTGGTGGGATGTATCACCTATCTATCCCTGGTAGTGGGAGAGTTGGTGCCCAAGCGTATTGCCCTCAGTCATCCAGAAGAAATTGCCTGTGGGGTGGCTCCAGCTATGAATTTAGTGGCCAAGCTCACCGCTCCCTTGGTCTATCTTTTGGGCCTTTCCACCGATGGAGTACTGCGGCTGTTTGGCATCACTAGCAAGGAAGCTAGCCCCATTACCGAAGAGGAGATTCGGGTCATGATTGAACAAGGGGCCCAGGCCGGCATGATCGACGAGGCCGAACAGGAAATGGTGGAACGGGTTTTTCGTTTGGGGGACCGCCCGGTTAAAACGTTAATGACTCCCCGCACGGCGATCGCCTGGTTGGATGTGGAGTCGGACTGGGCGGAAAATCAACAGGAAATCCTCGATACTCCCTATTCTCGCTTTCCGGTGGGTAGGGACAGCCTGGACGAATGTTTAGGATTTGTACGGGTGAAGGATATTCTCAATAGTCAATGGTCGGGGCAAAAAATCAACCTGGAGGAAATTGTTCAGCCTCCCCTATTTGTGGCAGAAAATACCCGTTCCCTGAATGTGTTGGAAATGTTCCGGGCCTCTGGTATCCATTTGGCTTTAATTACGGACGAATATGGTGGCATTGAAGGCCTAGTCACCCTCAATGACCTGATCGAGGCGATCGTGGGCAGCATTCCCAATGACGACGAAATTCAAGAGCCCCAAATTATTCAACGGGAAGATGGTTCCTACCTGCTCGATGGCCTATTGCCCATTGATGAATTTAAGGAAATTTTCGACCTTGAAACCCTCTCCAACGAAGAGGAAGGGCATTATCATACCCTAGGGGGCTTTGTGATTGAAAGCCTAGGTAAAATTCCCCAATCAGGAGAATATTTTGTTTCCGATACCCTACGGGTGGAAGTGGTGGATATGGACGGCATCCGCATTGATAAAGTATTGATTAGTCAGTTACCAGAGGATTCTTCTACAACAGAAGAAGAGCCTCAAACAGATGATTAGAATTGTCTTTCTGCATAAATCACAAAATCATCAATAACGTATTTACTAGGATTTTTATAGTTGAGATATTCCCATTTTACTTTATCCATTTGTGGTTGTTCTGGAAGATTACCTAGGATAAATTTTTTAAAATTCTCCTTGCTGCTAGTTCGCTTGCCAGTTGAAGTCAAGTATTTGTAAAAGATTAGTTGTAGACCGAGAGAATCTAATAATGTATCAATTAAGTACCGTTCTTTATCTATGTTTTCATCAGGATAAGTGTCAAACATTTTATAAAATTTGTTTCCCTGAACAACCAACAAAACCCTACCTTCTGATCGCAAACATTGTTTAAAAATTGATCGATAAATATCAAAAGATTTACTTCTATCTTTTCCTTGATAGAAAAAACAATGGGCAATGATAATTAAATCGAAGAATCCCCTGGGCAACTTAGAAGAATAATTGTCATAATCGAAGATATTGACTGTATTAAATTGATAAAAAATATTGGGGGGCAATTTAAGGCTATCAAGATATTGACGCCAAAACTGTAGTCCTCTGTACTGTAAATTGCGTTGTTTTTCTAGGGAGTAATAAGAACAGGTAAAATTAGCAATTTCTTGATAATCAGCCAAAGACTCTAAAAAGAGGGATAAACCAAACAACATCGTAGCGGGGCCAGCGGCGATGTCAAGAATTTTCAGATTTCTCTTTAATTGACCAGATTGATAGATAAAAAAATAGGCGAGATAACTACAATAAACGTTATCCAAAAAATATTTGATGAAATAAACATGGGGACTAAAAGCTTTATCATAGGTTGGATCAATTCCTTTTTTCAATCCATTTAAATCTCGATAAGCCTCCTTAATTTTTTGCTTAACTTGATTCTTGTTCAAGTCGACGGCATCAATGATTTTTTCTAAAAAAATCACTAATTCAGTCTCTAATTTTGTAAAAATAGACTCTTCAATTCCTGTACATTCTATTTTGTGACCATCGTGGTCAATTAAATGAAAAGCACTATTAATTTTTTGTATTAACTTTTGTTGTGTGGTAAATTTTTGCCTAGCTATAGTGGCAGTACGTCCAGGCAAATAATCACTATTTTGCTTGGTTTGTCCCTGGTTTTCCAAGAACAATCTTTCCAACAAAGTTAATTTATATCCCTGTTTTTTTCTTGCTAAAATTAAATGTTGAGCTAACTTACGATTTCCTTTGGCAATTTCCGCTTTGATAATCTGCAATTGCCATAAACTTTTGACAAATTGAATCGGTTTAATCATAACCAAATCCTTCCCTACCTTCAAAAATTTCTACGCCATAGCATTGGTTGATCAATTCTAGTCTGTTGAGTAGATTATGATAATTGTCATCTTCGTTTTGATACCACCATTCATATTTTCTTTTTAGTTCTATTGCCTTGGCAGGGGTGGCGGCTTTTAGAGATTGATTTTGACTGCTGTGAAATGGCTGTATAACTATTCTGTCAACTGTGGCTAATTGTTCAATAAATTTCGCTAAATCTTCATCGTAGGAAGGCAGCAGTGGGGTCATAGTAACGGCGAATTTGATTTTATAATCATCATCAGAAGGAAGTTGATGCCTAAGTTTTTCCACCGTCTGTAGGCGAGCTTTAACACTGGGAGAACGATTTTCAAAATCTTTTCTTACTCTTTCGCTAGCAGTAGGAATGCTGATATTAATTCTTAGGTTATGAAATTGACGTAAAAGGTCAATATCTCTCACCACCATGGGACTGCGGGTTTGTAAAACTAACACAGGTTGATACTTAATTAAGACCTGTAGAATTTTTCTGGTGATCTGTACTTTTTGCTCAATGGGTTGATAGGGATCCGTTACACTACTCATATAGATCCGAATCGGACGATCGTATTTTTTGCTAGTTCGCTCTAGTTCATGTACTAATAATTCTGCTGAATTTTCTTTTACCATTACCCAGTCTCCCCAATTGGCTTTTAGCTGAGTATTGGGACTAAAGGCAGAAGCGTAGCAATAGTCACAACCAAACTGGCAACCGCGATAGGGATTAAGAGTAAAATCATAATCCTGGATAAAACCAGTGGCTTTATTGAGGAGAGATTTAGCTTGGTTAATGGTAACTTGCAAAATTTTTTCCTCGAACAATTTCAATTTTTGCAATATATAAACAAGAACGGTGACGTTAAAATCAACCCCACCGCCTTTACTAGACACTCTAGAATCCTAATCTCACATTTGGACTAGCTACCGATGGGTAGTAATTGAAAGAGCAGGGAGTTGATAAATCCCAGCAAAATGGCTCCAATGAGGGCGCTCCAAAAACCCCAACGGAGGCTGAAGCCATCCACAAAGGCCGCGGCGAGGGCAAAAATGATGGCGTTAACTACGGTGTAGAACAGCCCAAAGGTGAGAAAAATTAGGGGAAAAGTGAAAAATGTTAGTATTGGACGTACTAGGGCATTGAGTAAACCAATGACGACGGCGGAAATGAGGGCTTTTTTGAAGCTAGAAATCTCTACCCCTGTGGGCAGTTGGGCAATGATGAGGAGACTGACTGAGGTAACAATCCAGACGATCAGTAGTTGTAACATTTTCCCTCCGTTGGTAATTACAATGACGGACTAGAACAATGCTCCCATCTTAAACGTTGGCCGTAATGGTTGAAGGATCAGTTTCAGTACGTCTTTGGCGCTATGGCGATCGCCAGTGGGGACAAAATGATTGAACGGTGACAGTTTTGCTAGCGATGTCTGGGGAGAATGGAGAAAATGAAATGGCTGGGTTAGCAAAGTGCCGTTTGGTGAGTTTGATCAGTTCCAGAGGCTCTGGGACAGGGCTTCCCGTTGGCGACGTTTTTTGTTCAGGTTCCCATTTTTTTAGGACGTTATGAAACCGCACATCGTCGTTTGTGGGCTGGGACAAACGGGTTATCGAATTTTCAGTCTGCTCAAACAACAGGGAGCGGAGGTGATTGGCATTTCCGATCGCCCCATACCAGGGGAAAATCCCAGCAATATTGTGGTGGGGGAACTGAGATCCACCGTTACCCTAACTAAGGCCGCCATCCACACCGCTCAAACCTTAGTGCTAGCCACCAGTGACGACGCCCTGAATCTGGCTATCCTGACCCAGGCCCGCATTCTCAATCCCCGCATTCGCATTGTTAATCGTTTGTTTAACCATGCCCTGGGCAAACGCTTGGACAGCACTTTACCAGACCACGTTAGTTTAAGTGTTTCTGCCCTGGCGGCGCCGATTTTTTCCTTTGCGGCTTTGGGCAATCAGGCGATCGGGCAATTGCGTTTGTTTGACCAGACTTGGCCCATCCAAGAAATTATCATTGACCAAGACCATCCCTGGTTCAATTTACCCCTGGCAGACTTATGGGATGACCCCAGTCGGATGTTGATCTATTATCTGCCGGCCCATAGTGAAACAGATTTAATCGGCGCAGTGGTGGATGGGCTAACTTTGCAAGCTGGGGATCATTTGATTGTGGGTCAAAAACCCCAACCCAAGGCCAAAAGGCGATCGCCTTGGCGCAAAGTTTCCAAACTAATTACCAATCTGCGGGAATATCAGCGCTACGTCCAACAGGTGATGTGGGTAGTGCTGTTTTTGTTGTTGATGATTTTTCTGGCCACATTCACCTACGTTTCCATTGACCAACATATTGCCCCAGTAGATGCGCTGTATTTTTCCGTTGGTATGATTACCGGGGCCGGTGGCAAGGAAGAAGTGGCGGAAAAGTCCCCCGATATTATCAAAGTGTTCACAGCGGTGATGATGATAGCTGGGGCGGGGGTGATTGGCATTTGCTACGCCCTGCTGAATGATTTCATCCTCGGCAGTCGCTTTAGTCAGTTTTTGGATGCCGCCAAGTTACCCGATCGCCATCACATCATTATTTGTGGGCTGGGGGGCGTGAGCATGGCCATCATTGAAGAGTTAATTCACCAGGGCCATGAAATTGTGGTGATTGAAAAAGATACCGATAATCGTTTTTTGCATACGGCCCGCTCCCTGGGGGTGCCAGTAATTGTGGAAGATGCCCGCCTGGAAAGAAGTTTAGCCTGTGCCAATATCAACCGAGCCGAAGCCATTGTGGTAGCCACTAGTAACGATACAGTGAATTTGGAAATTGGCCTGACCGCTAAGGCGATCGCCCCTAGTTTGCCGGTGGTGTTGCGCTGTCAGGATGCCCAGTTTAGCTTGTCCCTGCAGGAAGTATTTGAATTTGAAACGGTGCTTTGTCCAGCGGAATTGGCCACCTATTCCTTTGCGGCGGCGGCCCTGGGGGGCAAAATTTTGGGCAACGGCATGACCGATGATCTGCTTTGGGTAGCCCTAGCGACCTTAATCACTCCCAACCATCCCTTTGCTGACCAATTGGTGAAAATTGCGGCCCAAAAATCAGATTTCGTTCCCCTTTATCTAGAACGAGGTGGCAAAACTATCCATAGCTGGGAATTGTTGAGCACCCATCTCACCTCCGGGGATGTATTGTATCTAACCATGCCCGCCACTGCCCTGGAGCAACTTTGGCGATCGCCCCATGCCACCGCCGATCCCCTGGACTCTTTTTTGGTTTAGCATGGGGAAACGGAATCCTGTGCTCGGCCCAAGGGCGATCAAGAAAGAACATTTTACCTACGTTTAATGTTTTTAAATTAGACAACAGCAGAGGTACATTTTTCCGAAAAATCAAACCAAATAAAATAGCAACATCAGCTTAATTTATAGCTAGATTTTACTTCTCAACAATGCTAAAAAAGGGTGAGTAGAGACAACAACTTTAGATTATTGCTTAGTTATTGCAGTAGTTCACTGGCACCGGCTCTGGATGACTTCATCATTCCCTTCAATGTATGTTTAAAAAGTCTTCTTACTACTCAATTTTGAAAAAAAACCAGATACAGTGCTTCTCCTATTGCTGGAGCTTGAACGGGTTGATGGGGAGCAGGCGATAACTTTGTCAACGGTCTGCTATTTTGAGTAAATTTTTAGATTCCCTCGGTGCTGGAGTTTTTTTTGGTAGTTAATAGCGGTATAATGTGGGAGTTTTTTATCTATTTAAAATTTATAAATGTTAACAGCGGAAAGAATTAAATTTACCCAGAAGCGGGGGTTTCGTCGGGTACTAAACCAACGGGTTGATGCCTACTTTGCCGAGCATGGCCTGACCCAAAGGGATAACCCCGCCATGTATCTGAAAACCCTGATCATCGTGCTCTGGTTGTTTTCCGCTTGGGCCTTTGTGCTTTTTGCTCCAGTTATTTTTCCGGTACGCCTCCTCGGTTGTGTGGTTTTGGCGATCGCCGTCGCGGCCTTTTCCTTCAATGTCGGCCACGACGCCAACCATAACGCCTATTCCTCCAATCCCCACGTGAATCGGGCCTTGGGCCTGACCTACGACTTTGTCGGGTTATCCAGTTTTCTTTGGCGCTATCGTCATAACTATTTGCACCACACCTACACCAATATCCTCGGCCACGACGTGGAAATCCACGGGGACGGAGCAGTACGCATGAGTCCTGAACAGGAACATGTTGGCATTTATCGTTTCCAACAATTTTATATTTGGGGCTTATATCTTTTTATTCCCTTTTATTGGTTCATTTATGACATTTATCTAGTGCTGAATAAAGGTAAATACCATGACCATAAAATCCCTCCTTTTCAGCCCCTGGAATTAGCTAGTTTATTGGCTATTAAAGTGCTTTGGCTAGGTTATGTTTTCGGTTTACCCCTGGCCCTAGGCTTTTCCATTCCTGAGGTATTAATTGGTGCTTCTGTCACCTATATGACCTACGGCATTGTGGTCTGTACTATTTTTATGCTGGCCCATGTGTTGGAATGCACCGAATTTTTAACCCCCGACGGTGAATCCGGTACCATTGATGACGAGTGGGCTATTTGTCAAATTCGCACCACGGCCAATTTTGCCACCACTAATCCCTTTTGGAACTGGTTTTGTGGAGGTTTAAATCACCAAGTTACCCACCATCTTTTTCCTAATATTTGTCATATTCACTATCCCCAGCTAGAAAATATCATTAAGGATGTTTGCCAAGAATTTGATGTAGAGTACAAAGTTTATCCCACCTTCAGAGCGGCGATCTCCTCTAACTATCGTTGGCTAGAGGCCATGGGCAAACCATCGTGACCTTCCCCAGAGATTGAGGTGAGAAGGCAAAATTTTTCAAATCCATGATTGAAGCCTTTCTGTTGCCCGCCGACCAAATCCCCGCTGCCGACCAACGGTTAATGTTGGCATTGCTCCAAACCCACTTTGAGGGGCCCCATTGGCCGCAATTTCAAGCAGACCTGGTGGATAAGGATTGGGTGATTTTACTCAAATTGGCTGGGGTGTTGAAAGGCTTCACCACCTTTGGCTTCTATCCAGCCCAGCGGGAAGGTGAAACCGTCAGAATTGTCTATTCCGGTGACACCATCACCGATCCATCTATGTGGTCTAATCCTGCCTTAGCTAAGGCTTGGACAAAGGCCATGCAAATTCTCCATGGGGCCAGGCCAGAAAAACTTTATTGGCTCCTGATTTCCTCCGGTTACCGTACCTATCGGTTTTTGAGCATTTTTGCCCAGGAATTCTATCCCCACTATCTCCACCCCACTCCCCCGCCTGTACAAAATTTTATCGACCAGCTAGCCCAAGAAAAATTCCAAGGCAACTATGACCCCATTTTGGGCATTGTGCGCTTACCCCAGCCCCAAGTATTAACCCCTAACCTGCGCCAGGTGCCCACGGAAAAATTAGGCGATCGCCATGTGGAGTTCTTTTTGCAAAAAAATCCCGGTCATATCCAGGGGGATGAGTTGGTTTGTTTGGCTGAGGTGTCAACGGAAAATTTGACCAAAGCAGGACTAAGAATTTGGCATTCCAGCTATGCTGTAAATATCTTGAGCTAATTGGTCTGACCACCGTGGTCTTCCTGCCCAAACCGCACTCTCCCAAAGTTTTTAATCAGCCCCAGCGCTTTGTGGCCGGTTGGTATTGGTTACTGCGCTCCAAACAATTAAAACGGGGCCAGGTTAAAGCCGTATTTTTATTGGGCAAAGATTTGGCGGTTTACCGCACTGACAGCGGCAGAGTGGTGGCGGTGGATGCCCATTGTCCCCACATGGGGGCCCATTTAGCGGAGGGCAAGGTGGAAGGGGAAAGTTTACGTTGTTTTTTCCACAATTGGCGGTTTGATCACGATGGACAATGCGTGGAAGTACCCTGTTTAGGGAAATCATTGCCGCTAAAAATTACTACCTGGCCAGTGACAGAAGCCTATGGTTTGATTTGGCTCTGGACTGGGACTGAACCTAGTCAAACTTTACCTATACCGCCGGAGTTGGCTGATCAAAAAGTGGCCAGTGCCTTAGGTAAAAACTTTACGAAAGCTTGCCATCCCAATGTGGTGATGGTTAATGCCATTGATGCCCACCATTTCAATACAGTGCATAATTTCCCGGTGGAAATCAACTTCAAAGCCGAGATTATTAATCAAAGCATGATTAATTTTGCCAACACCACCCAGGGGGGCAATGATTCCCTTTTTGTGCGTCTGATTAAACCCTTTTACCGGGAAGCGGGCACCTATAATTTATCCTACTGGTTTGGTAGTACGGGGACGGTGACATTGGGGCCAGACTTTTTGCATTTTTATCTTATGTTCACCTTGCGCTTAGGCGAGAATGGGCAAACGGAAGGGCAAACAATTTTGTTGACTAAGCATCACCCTGGGCTTTGGGGCTGGTTTTTTAATAACATTATTCTTTGGCTAACTAATCTGGTGGGCAATTATTTTGCGAAGGGAGATACCAAGATTTTTGAGACCATTAAATTCGCACTCAAAACGCCTTTAGCAGAGGATAGATCAATTCTTGAATTTATCCACCATCTAGAAAAGCAACCAATCCTTCATTGGGAAACTTGGCAACCATTAGATGAAAAAAAATTGCCATCTGCCCCGGCAGTAACTAACCACAATGGAGGGGTAAAAATCCATGACCCAATCCATTAGTGGCTTTACGCTCCCCTCGACTGCCCCCGGCGATCACCTACAGCGAATTCTCAATTCAGCCTTAAATCGACCAGGGGAGAAGGATACTGTTGACCATGGCCAGCCACCATATTGGCCCGCCGAATATTTTGGTTTAAACCAAGTGACCCTGTTTCAGCAGGCCAGTGCCGGAGAACAGGACACAATTTTGGAGATCGCCAACCAGGACTTGCTGACGGAAATTTATTGGGTAGAACAAGCAGGCATGGGCTATATGGCCAAAATGATCCTGCTAGCAGAAAGTAATGAAGAACGAATTTTGTACAGTTTATTTGCCGCCGATGAAGCCCAACATTTATGCCAAATTGAACAATTTTTTCAGCAAAAGCCAGAATTTAATCAGGATAGTTTTTTATCTTTTATGGGGCAATTATTGGAGTCTAACGATAAAGCTCTGTTGTTAACCATGGTGCAAGTGGTACTAGAAGGTTGGGGTCTGAGCCATTACCGTTCCCTGGCTAGCCATTGTCAAAATGATCGTTTAACTGCAACCCTACAAAGCTTTTTGGCTGCTGAAGCCCGCCACCACGCCACGGGAGTCCAGCAATTACAAACTTGGTCATACGATCAACTCAGTCTAGAAAATATTTACCAAGCCCTCAGGGAATTTCTGCACATGGTGCAGGTGGGGCCCCAACGATTGGTTCAAGCAGTGGAACAGGGCAGAGGTTATTTATCCCCTGGCGATCGCCGACAAATCTTTACTGAATTAAAAACGGAAGTGCAGAGCCAAAATAAACTCAATCTTTTGCGTTCCTTAATGGCCCACGGAGTACCACCAAAAATTTTATCTTGCCTGGAAGAACAACAATGTTTTGTCCCCTATGCCGCTGAATTGTGCTAGAGAATGTGTCCCATGTCAACCACTGTCAATGCCCTCCATAAGTCTAGTAATCCTCCGCCATCTCTGTTAGCAAAGGATAGCAAAACCCGTAAAAAATTAGAGCTTAATTATCGTCGGGCTAAGCAAACAGATCATAGTCCAGCATTAGATCAATTAGCTGAGCAATTTGATTATCAGCAATGTCGAAGCCAATACTGGCAAGCTCCAGAATTTTCCCTCCTCTATGGCACTCCCCTGTGGGACCAAGCTAGTGCAGATCAAAAACTTATCCTCAACCATCTTTACTGGGTGGCTTACTACAGCCAAATTATTGCGGCGGAAGTGGCTACCATTTATTTCAATCAAACCAGCGCCACGGGTCTCTATCCCCTGACGGATTTTCGCTTAGTTTGTGACACCCTAGATCTGGAAACTTCCCAAGAACGGTGCCATATCCAGGCTTTTCAGACAGTGATTGACCAAGTGGAGCAAATTCTCTTTGGCGGCCATCTATTTGGTCAGCCCCGGCGATCGCCATTTCGGGAAACGATGATTTTTGCCAACACAAATTGGTTTAAAAATTGGTGGAAGGGTCTGCAACTCCAGGGCTTTGGTTTACTGTCTGCGAACAATGCTTTTTTAGCTTGCCAATATCTCACGGTACGGGGATTGCGGACCTTGAATGGCAAATTAGTGCAGCACAAACTTAGTCACTTTTACCAACAACAGGAAGCAGAACGGAACTCGATCCCGACCCAAATTTCCTATTACCATTTTCTCGACGAAAGCTTTCACTTCAATACCTCCACCATTTTGTCCCACGATGTTGGACGCCTCCTTCCCGCTCCCACTGCCTTTGAGCGCCAACTAGTCAACTTGGGCATTAGGGGATGCCAAAGGGATCACTACCATGTATCCGCTGCCATCAATGGAATTTTTTGGTACGACCCTGCCCTGTACGGCATCATTGCTAAACTCCTCACATCGCCTTTATTCAGTCTTTCTGCCCAGGAATGTGAGGCCATGCTTTGGGCCTGTTTCGCCCAAGAAACGGAAGGGTTGCACCTCAGTTTTCAAACTCACCAAGAAGCCTGGTTATCCTACCAAGCATACCTAGACCCCCTAACGTTTGTAGACCAGGCGAATAAATCTATGGCTCTGATGAAAGGCAATTCCATGGAACGTTATTTAAAACTCCAGTGCAGAGCATTGCAAAGTTTTTTTAAACAAACTCTTTCCCCTCCGCCTCTCCCAAGGCAAATTAAAGGGTAGTGCTACCATCAAAAATTAAGCAAGTTTTGTTTAAACTGATGGTGTGGGGAAGTCTATAAACTTTCGCACTCTAATGCTTCAATGCTTAACACAAACCAATTTCTCCCTCTGATTGAGCCACAGGAGGGGAGGTACTGCTGTTCAAGATGGTAGCTCCGGCATTTTTCCCTGGGTAATGTATCCCCAACTTCCCGATGTCTATCATTTCTCCCCCCCCGTCTTCTACTTTTCGCCACCATGGGCGGGGTTTTTGGCGAAAATTAATTTTATCTGGTCTAGTTTTTTTAATTATCCTGGGGGGATTGGGGGTGGCCCGCTGGCGCATGGAAAAAGTTGGTGAACAGATGCGTCAAGATTTACTAGAACAAGTTGAAATGGTTTCCTCCAACCTTAATCCCCAACTGTTCCAGGAACTTACCTTCACTACTGAGGATCTAACGGCTCCCCATTTTCAAAGACTGCACAATCAGATGATGGCCTATGCCCAGACCTTTGATAACCGCAGTATCTACACCATGGTGAGGCGGGGAGGAAAAATTCTCTTTGGCCCCGATAGTCTTAATTCTGGGGATTTGCTGGCTAATTTCCCCGGGGCTGTTTACCAAAACCCTCCAACGGCCATCAGGCAATTATTCGAGCCCCCGGCCAAAAAGTTAATTATTGGCCCCTACCAGGGTGAACGGGGTAATTTTGTCTCGGCCTATGCCCCCATCCTTCAGCCTCGCTCCCCAAAGATTTTGGTAATTGTCGCCATAGATATTGAAGCCAGTCAGTGGAAAAGTCAATTACGGGAGAAAATTTGGGCCCCTTTGCTTTTTTCCCTAGGATTAATTGTTGTAATTCTGGGGGGAGATTATCTACTGCAGTGCCGCCACCGTTGGGGGAACAGATTTATTGTCAATCAAGGAGAAGCTCTGGCCATGGCGATCGTGGGCCTATGTTTAAGCATAGTTACCATGGCCTTGGTGGAAGAAAACACTCTCCTAGTCAGCCAAAGTGATTTCAACCAAGTTGCCATTCCCCGGGCCACTCTGTTCGCCCAAAGGCTTTGGGAGTTGCAAAATTATGGCCTTTCCAGCCTGACTAGTTTTATTGAATCTAGTGAGGAGGTCACCCGTTCGGAGTTTACCCGTTTTACCTGGCCGATGGTTAGGCAATCTAGTATTCAGGCTTGGGAATGGATTCCTAAGGTTTTAGCAGCGGATAAGCCAGAGTTTGAGCGGCAAGCTCAAGAAGAAGGCTTAAAAGATTTTCGCATTTTTGAAGTTGATCGCCAGGGGGAAATGGTTCCAGCCCGAGGGCGGGATTTCTACTACCCAATTTTTTATGCAGAGCCCTTAGGGGGCAATGAAATGGCCCTGGGGTTTGATGTCAGTTCTAGGGGGCCCTCCAAAACAGCTTTGGATAATGCCCTAAAATCTGGACTTCCCAGTGCCACTAATCCCCTTACCCTTGTCCAAGAGATGGAAGAACAGAGGGGCGTTGTGGCCTATGCCCCAGTTTTTGCCGGCGGTAAGGTGGAAAATTCCCCCATGGGAGTGGCGGCGGTGGTGATCAGGCTAGATGCATTTTTGCGGCAAACCTTTGGAGAGATCAGCTTTGGAGATAACTCCCTGGAGTTGGCATGGTTAGAACTTGATACGGAGTTAGCGCCCCAACTGCTAGCCTCATCTTCCCCTCCCCCTTTCTCCATCAGTCGTTGGCAAGGGGAACAGGCAGGGCACGATCACCCGAGGCTATTTCAGACTTATCCCGTCTTTATTTTCGGTAAAACCTACGCCCTTTTGCTCTGGCCGGGGCCGGACTTTAACCAAAAACAGGCTGAGCGAGCGGCCCTGATCACATTTGTCATTGGCACAGGCATCACTGCCCTGATTACCATCATTGTGTCTATTGTCACCAACAGTCAGGCCAATCTCACCCACCAAATCAGGCAAAGAACTAAGGAATTACGGGCAACCCTGGGGCAGTTGCGAGAAAGGGTCAAGGAAATGGATTGCCTGGTGGCGATCGCCCAGATGGCCCAACAGCCGGATTTAGTTTTAGAAGAATTTTTGCAAAACACGGTGGAACTTTTGCCCCTGGCTTTCCACCACGATAGGCTGGCTTCTGCCCGCCTGACCTGGGGCAATTCCCTCTACCAAACCACCGATTATCAAAAGACCAATTGCTGTTTGATCGTTGATTTTCAGACGGAACATTTCCACCAAGGACGTTTGGAAGTCTGCTACAGCGAAGGAAGGGAGTTTTTGTCCCAGGAGGAACAGTTACTCAGTACCATTGGCCAATTCCTCAGCCGTTTTCTAGAATCCCATTACACCGAAATTGTCCTGGAAAGAAACGAGCGCAATTACCGGGAAATTTTTAATTCTACCCACGAAGCCATCTTTATCCAAGACCCCCAAACTGGAGCGGTGGTCGATGTTAACCAATCCATGCTCACCATGTACGGCTACGTCCACAAGGAGAGTGTGATAGGGCGTTCGATTCTGGATTTTAGTGCCGATAAACCGGGTAAGACCGAAGTGGAGATAGAGAAAAAAATTCGCCAGACAGCCAATGACGGACTACAAATGTTTGAATGGCTAGCCCGCAGACAAAACGGCAGTGTTTTTTGGGTGGAAGTATCCATTCAGCCGACGGTCATTGATGGTAAAGCTCGCCTGCTGTCGGTGGTGCGGGACATTAGTGAACGCAAACAAAACCAGCGCCGCATCGAGCATTTGTCCCGCCTTTATGCTATCCTCAGCCAGGTTAACCGGGCCATCATCGAAAATCGAGAACGGGACGATTTATTCCGGGCCATCTGTGACGTGGGGGTAAAAGTGGGCAAATTTCCCCTGATCTGGTTTGGGTTGATTGACCCCGAAAGCCAAGCTGTGATTCCCTACATTGCTGGCGGCCACACTACCGCTTACCTAGACAGTATCCACATCACCATCCGAGATGAACCCGCTGGCTGGGGCCCTGCTGGTACGGCCGTGAGAGAAAGAAGATTGGTGATCTGTTCCGACATTATCCAAGATCCAAATATGGCTCCCTGGCGCAGTGGTGCACTACGCTATGGTTTCCTCTCTGCTGCCTCAGTGCCCATCTGGGAAGCTAGACAGGTAGTGGCAGTATTAACTTTGTATTCCCAGGAAGCGGAATTTTTCACCGCAGATGAACAGGGACTGCTCCAGGAAATTGGCGACAATATTTCCTTTGCCCTGACGGCCATTAGATCGGACAAAAGTAAGCAGACGGCCCAGCGACTGTTGGCGGAAAATGAAGAAAGATTGAGGCTGGCCCTAGAGGTGGCGAACCAAGGCTTTTACGATCTCAACTTACAAACTGGGCTGGCAGTGGTTTCTCCCCAGTACGCTCAAATTTTGGACTACGACCCAGAAAACTTCCAAGAAACTCTTCAACTTTGGCTGGGGCGCATTCATCCCCAGGACCGGCAACGGGTGGAGAAAAAATATAACAGTTACATTGGAGGTAAGATTTCCCGTTACGAAGTGGAGTATCGGCAACAGACCATGACCGGGCAATGGAAATGGCTCCTGTCCCTGGGGAAAATTGTCGAATGGGATGCCCAGGGTAAACCCCTGAGAATGTTGGGGATTTTGACTGACATTACGGAGCGCAAACGGGCGGAAGCCCAGATTAAAACCCTGGCCTATTACGATCCCCTCACGGCTTTGCCCAATCGTCGCCTATTGTTGGACCGAGCTACAAATGCCCTGGCCCTGGCCCAACGATCCAAACATTATGGGGCGGTGATGTTGATTGATTTAGACGGTTTTAAAACCCTTAACGATGCCCGGGGCCATGACAGTGGCGATCGCCTGTTGAAAATGGTGGCCAAAAGATTAGCGGATAACCTACGGGATTCGGATACGGTGGCCCGATTGGGGGGAGATGAATTCATTGTGTTGTTGCCGGAATTGTCCCATGACCAGGAACTAGCGGCCCGGTTGGGGTTGGGGGTGGGGGAAAAAATTCGCCGGGCTTTGGCCAACCCTTTTACCCTGGAAACCGAACAGGTTCAGATCAGCGGCAGTATTGGCATTACCCTCTTTCCCAAAGTCAATGAAACAATTGCGGATTTGTTTAAGGAAGCAGACACGGCCATGTACCAAGCTAAAAAGGCTGGCCGCAATAAGGTCTGTTTGTTTGAGTCGCAAATGCAGTTGGAAGTGGAGTCTCGCTTTGCTCTGGAAGCAGATCTACGCTATGCCCTGGAGAACAAGGAATTCCGGGTTTATCTCCAACCCCAGGTGAACCACCATGGAGTGTGGGTCGGAGCCGAAGCCTTACTGAGGTGGCACCATCCTACTCGGGGGTTCATTTCGCCCAATCTTTTCATTCCCATTGCGGAGGAGAATGGCCTGATTTGCGATATTGGAGACTTTGTGTTGGAGGAGGTGGGCCAATATTTAGCTCGGCTACAAAACCTTGGTTCTAGGCTCCACATTGCAGTTAACGTCAGCCCGCGACAATTTCGCCAGCCCAGCTTTGTGGATGATATGAAAGCTCTTTTGGCCCGCATTGCCATTGATCCTTCCCTTTTAACCCTGGAGGTGACGGAGGGGCTGATTGTGGAGGATACCCGCCAGGCGATCGCCACCATGTTTGAGTTGCAAGCTTTGGGTGTACATTTTTCGGTGGATGATTTTGGCACCGGCTATTCTTCCCTGGCTTACCTGAAGCAGTTACCTTTGAATGAATTAAAAATTGATCGCATTTTTGTCCAGGATGCCCCCACGGATTTGAACAATGCGGCGTTGGTGGAAGCAATCATCGGGGTGGCCCGTAACTTTAACCTGGCAATCATTGCGGAAGGGGTGGAAACCAAGGAACAGGTTGATTTTTTGGCCGAGCGGGGTTGTCATCTCTTCCAGGGTTATTTCTATGGCCGACCGATGGCGATCGAAGAATTTCATACCCTTTTACAAATTGATTAGAAATTGCCCACTGTTGTCAGAAAATCTGCCATGGCCCAACTCCACCAAAAATCCCGACAGCATTTTCTCCCTGTCCACTAGAATGGGGGAAATTCTTTTTGCGGGGGAACATGGCCAGCAATAACAAAGGTGGCGCTCTGTTGGCAGGCATGGTAATTGGTGGTTTAGTGGGATCGGTGACGGGGCTTTTGTTGGCCCCCCGTTCCGGTAAACAGACCAGACAACTGTTGAAAAAATCCGCTGACGCCCTTCCCGATTTAGCCGAGGATTTGGCCACCACCCTGCAATTGCAGGCGGACTATCTTTCCGAAGCCACCCAACGTAACTGGCAGGACACCCTAGAACGGTTAAAGGAGGCGATCGCCGCTGGGGTGGAAGCAACTCAGACAACCGTGGTGTCAGAGCCGGAACTAAAACCCAGGGACATTACAGCGGAAACCACTTTGGCGGATAACTAGTTTTCATTGATGCTTCCTTTGGTTAATCCTTAGGTAACTAACCTAGAATTTTTCCCCGCCGTAAACATTTTGCCCCGTTGCTCCCCCATTGACTTTTGTCGTACCTATGACCGAACCCCTTTTTTGGCTGGGTCTTTCCCTCACCATGGTGTCCATTAGCCTTACCGCTGTCCTGGTGGTGGCCCTACCAGCCCTCCAGGAGTTGGCCCGAGCGGCCCGTAGTGCCGAAAAGTTGTTTGATAGCCTCAACCGGGAATTTCCCCCTACGTTGGAAGCGATTCGTTTAACGGGCTTGGAAATTAGTGAGTTGACGGATGATTTGAACCAGGGGGTGAGAACGGTGGAAGATGTGGCCCAAACGGTGGACCGGGGCGTAACCATCACCAAAGAAGGGGCCAAAAAAGTGCAGAGTGGCTCTAAGCGTTTGCTGGCGGGGATGAAGGCGGCCTGGCATTCCTGGCAGGTCTATCCCACGGACCATTTGGCTGTGGAGAGCAAGGGGAAAAATGGCAAAAACTAAAACGGTATGACGGTTTCTCCCCTAGCCCTGGCGGAGTTGGGCTTTAACTATCAAGAAGGAAACAAGGTGCGGCCCTGGGCAGTGGTGTTGGTGGATTTGCCCCAAACCGATGGCATTTACACCTATGCCATTCCCCCGGATTTAACGGTGCAGGATGGGGACATTGTGGCGGTGCCCTTTGGTAACCAACAGTTGGGGGGAGTAGTGGTGGGCTGTGTGGCCAGCTTGCCCCCGGATTTGCCCGCCGAGAAAATTAAGCCGATTCAAGACGTAATTGTGTCGGGCTTTTTTGCGCCCCATTATTGGCGGTTGTTGCATTGGTTGGCGGAATATTATTGTACGGAGTTAATCACGGTCATTCGCATGGCCTTGCCGCCGGGTTTACTCCAGCGTTCCCAGCGCCGCATTAAACTAAACGGCGATCGCCTGCCGTCGGATTGGCCCATGTTTTTGAGTCAGCCATCCCACCAGGGAGCAAGGCAAATTTTGACCCTACTGCAGTCTTCCAAAGAAGGGGATTACAGTTACCGTTATCTGCGGCAAAAAGTACCGGGGCTGACTAAGGCGTTGCGGGATTTGCTCAAGCGGCAATGGGTGGAAAGTTATCTAGAACCCCCCAAAGCGGTGCGGCCCCAGTTACCCAAAATGGTGACTTTGTTGAACTTTGACTCAGACCTCAAATTAACGGAATTACAAGCCAGGGCCCTGACAGTGCTCAAAAATCAAGGAGGGGAATTCTGGTTAGCAGATTTGCTCAAAGCGGTGCCTTGTTCCGCCTCCACCATTCAATCTTTGGCCAAAAAAGGGCTAGTGGCGATCGCCGAACGGGAGAAATTGCGCCTTTTGCAGCAACCAGCCGTCCATGCTAGCCATGCTCCCCAGTTAACCCCAGACCAGGAGCAGGCCTGCCAAACTATCCGTCCCCTCCAGGGCTATCATCAAGTTCTACTCCACGGCGTCACCGGCTCCGGCAAAACAGAAGTTTATCTGCAAATCTGTGGCGATCGCCTGGGCAACGGGCAATCCGTTTTAGTGTTAGTGCCGGAAATTGGTTTAACGCCTCAGCTAACCGACCGTTTTCGGGCCCGCTTTGGCCAAAAAGTTGCGGTGTACCATAGCGCCCTATCTGCCGGGGAAAAATACGACACCTGGCGCCAAACTCTGTTGGGCTATGAACAAATCATCATCGGCACCCGATCCGCCATTTTCACACCCCTGCCTAAGTTAGGACTAATTATCCTCGACGAAGAGCACGACAGTAGTTTTAAGCAAACCCAGTCCAGCCCCAATTACCATGCCCGCACCGTGGCCCAACGCCGGGCCGAGCTGGAACAATGCCCCCTCATCCTCGGTTCTGCCACCCCTGCTTTGGAAAGTTGGCACACGGTTCATCAACCTCAAGGTGACCCCCAACGGCATTACCTAGCGTTACCGGATCGGGTACAGTCCCGACCCCTGCCCCCGGTCAAAATTGTCGATATGCGGGCGGAATTAAAGCAGGGCAATCGCTCCATTTTTAGTCGGGCTTTGCAAACTGCTCTGGGGGAGTTAAAAGCCAAACAACAGCAGGGCATTTTATTCATTAACCGCCGGGGCCATAGCACCTTTGTCTCCTGTCGCAGTTGCGGTTATGTGTTGGAGTGTCCCAACTGTGACGTCTCCCTTTCCTATCACTACGTCCAGGGCAATGCCCAACCCCTTCTGCGCTGCCATTACTGCAACCATGCTGAAACCCAGCCCAAGGTATGCCCAGAATGTTCGTCTCCCTATCTGAAGTTTTTTGGCAGTGGCACCCAAAAGGTAACCGAAGCTCTGACCCAGGAATTTCCCGATTTACGTTGGATTCGCTTTGACAGTGACACCACCCGCAGAAAGGGAGCCCATCGGCAATTGTTGGAGCAATTTAAACAGGGAGAAGCGGACTTACTGGTGGGGACTCAAATGTTAACTAAAGGGTTAGATCTGGCCCAGATTACGTTGGTGGGGGTGGTGGCCGCCGATAGTTTGCTTAATTTTGCCGATTACCGTTCCGCTGAACGGGGTTTTCAGACCTTAACCCAGGTGAGTGGCCGGGCCGGCCGGGGGGAAGAACCGGGGCAGGTGATTATCCAAACCTATACTCCCCACCATCCCGTCATCCAAGCGGTGAAAACCCACAACTACCATGGTTTTATTACCCAAGAGTTACCCCAACGGGAAATGTTAAATTATCCTCCCTACGGCAAGTTAATTCTGCTCCGTTGTCTGGGGACCAATGAAAGGGAAGTGGAAAAAACTATCCAGGCGATCGCCATTTTATGTAGTCAGCTTTTGCCAAAGACGGTGGAGATTTTGGGCCCTGCCCCGGCCAGCATTCTCCGCATTGCCCAACGGTATCGCTGGCAGTTCTTAATTAAATACCCAAGTTCCGTGAAGGTAAATTTGCCCCTGGAGAGAATTAAACAAATCTGTCCTAGTTCCGTTTACTTGGACATTGACGTGGACCCCCTTAGCATTGATTGAGAGTACTCTCCAACTTGCTTGACTTCCAGGATTTAATTTTTGGTAAATGTTCTATTCTTATTTGTCTCCCAGATACTGCCCTTTTTTGCTTGACGAACCATGGCATCACCGTTAACAAAACCAATGGATTCTTGCTCAATCCAGAAACCGGAATGGAATCTCAATTAGCTAAGGCAGAATTGCTTGCTACTATCCCTGAAATTTACCAAGACTTTGCCTGGTTTATGAAAATTTATGCCACTACCTTTTTAACCCAAATTTACCAAACTCTTCACAAAAATTCCCTGGCTCGCCTAAATCCCCGCCGTCTTACTAATATCCTTGACCAATAAATATAAATGACATTCCGACAACGGCGATCGCTCAAAATCATAGCGTTCATAAAACGCCGCCGCTTCCTCATCCTTGGCATGGACGGCGATCGCCCTTGCCCCAATTTGCTCCACCACATTCAAACATCGCAACAATGCATCTTTTAATAAACCTTTTCCCAACCCCAGACCTTGATAACGCCGATCCACCGCCAATCGCGCCAAAACAATGACCGGAATCGGATATTTCCCCAAACCCTTACTCACCCTTGGTGGTACGGCCCCATGCTCCACCGCCCCCGCGACCAAACTATAAAAACCAATCACCTGCCCAGCCTCCCCTAACGCTACAAAGGTTTTGGCAGTGTGGTTACGGCTATTGGTCAACGCATATTTCTGCAAAAACAGATTCAGTTCAGGAACGCCACAATCAAAACTCCCCAGATCATGGCTAGGCTCTAAGGCGATCGGGGCCTGGAATGATTTCCCCCTAGTCATCGAACACCCCAGGCTCCGTTAAGAGGGCGTGCAAACGGGGTAAAGATTTCGGAGGTGATTCCAATGCTATACAAAAGTCATCCCAGGCCTGATCCGATAGGGAAAATAATTGCTGATTGGCCACCACCGTCAAAGCTGCCTGGTAGGATTGATCCAATATAAAATTGGTCATCGATGTCTGTTTAATTTGAGACGCTTGCTGGATTGTTGCTTTCTGTCGTTGGGTTAAACGCAACTGCACACGCTCGTCCTTAGTCTGGGAAACTTTGCTATTCATAACTTGAACTTGTTAACAGGGATTTTTAATGCCCATTAGTTGTGCTCACATTGTACATTACAATGAAGAAGCTTTCCATGACTTTTGCCAGTTAACAGGTATTCAGCCGCAACCATGCACATTAAAACCCTAAGCCTGCACAATTATCGTGGAGCGCAGTCCTTGACAATGGAGTTACAGCCCCGCTTAAACGTCCTGGTGGGTTGTAATGGGGCAGGGAAATCCACTGTTCTTGATGCGATCGCCCTCATGTTGTCCTGGACGATTAGTCGGATTCGGAGCCTTGGGAAAAAAGGAAATTCAATCTCAGAAGAAGATATTAAGATTGGCGAACCCAATACTTCAATTGAAATAAGCTTTGTTGACGATGATAAACAAGTGAAATGGCTAGTTGGAAAGAGTCGTCAAGGCCATTCTGCTTACCTCAATTTTAGTGATTTTTCCTCATTAAATAAGTACATAGAAAAAATACAAGCTAGTATCACCGCTACAAAAGGACAGACAAATATCCCAATATTCATTTTTTATCCTGTAGGGCGAGCTGTAACCAAAATTTCCCTAGATCCTAGACAGAAACAGACCTTTGATTTGATGGAAGTTTATGATCAAGCCTTAACGGGAAGTTCCACATTCAAGACATTTTTTCAGTGGTTTAGAGAACGTGAAGATTTAGAAAACGAAAGTCGAAAATTTTTAAACTATTCTCACGATTTTATTCCCGATCCTCAACTGGAAGCAGTTCGTAGCGCTTTAAAGCATTTCCTACCTGACTTTGAAAATTTAAATGTGAGGCGAAACCCTCTCAGAATGGAAATTCAAAAGCGGGGACAATTCTTCACCATTAATCAACTTTCCGATGGGGAAAAATGTTTGATTGCAATGATTAGTGACATAGCTCGGCGTTTGGCGATCGCCAATCCTATTGGGAATCCGCTAGAGGGAGATGGCATCGTTTTGATTGATGAAATCGATCTGCATCTCCATCCCACTTGGCAGCGAATGATTATTCCTCAACTCGTTAAGGTGTTTCCTAACTGTCAATTTATCGTTTCCACCCATTCGCCCCATGTCCTAACCCATGTCCAGCCCGACAATATTTTTCTCCTGACCCAAACTCCCGATAATATCACCGTCACTCAACCCAGTGCATCCTACGGGAAAACGGTAGACCGAATTTTGGAAGACCTCATGGGTTTAGACACCACCCGACCCCAACAAGTTAGTCAAGATCTTCATCACATTTACCAACTGATCGATCAAGGTCAACTCCCCGTAGCTCAACAGGCGATTACCGAAATGAAAGCGGCGATCGGTAACGATCCTGAATTGGTCAAGGCCGAGGTGCTGATTCGACGCAAGGAGATCATTGGTCGATGAAATATATCCAAAAACAAGCAGAACCGCCGGAACTCCACCATTGGAAACAACAAAGCAACGACCATTGGCAGCCCAGTTATGCAACCCTGGGCAGTGACCTTAAACGAACGATTAAACAAGCCTTAATGCAAGAACAAGGCTATCTTTGTTGTTACTGTGAACAAAAACTAGACCCAAACGATTCCCACATAGAGCATTTTCGCCCCCAGAGTGATCCCACAGTTGATCCTCTGGACTTTGACAATCTGCTCTGCTCCTGCCAAAACCAAATTAAAAAAGGAGAACCCCGTCATTGCGGTAACCTCAAAGGTCATTGGTTTGACCCAGTATTATTGATTTCTCCCCTTGACCCCAAGTGTGAAACATCATTTAAATTTACTGCTGATGGTTATATCCAGCCTCGCCATGATCAGGATCAAGCGGCCATTACCACCATCTCGAAACTAGGTTTAGATATTCCCGCATTACGCGCCCTGCGCCGACAGGCGATCGAGCCGTTTCTGGACGAATCTCTCTCAATGGAAGAGCTTAATTTATTCGTGCAGAAATATTTACTGCCTTTATCCTCTGGTGAATTCAACCCTTTTTGGTCAAGTATTCACTATTTATTTGGGGGGGAATAACCGTGGCAACTTTAAATTTCAACACCACCAATTCTACTTTCCGCCAACTACTGGGCAACGGACTGAGCTATCACGTTCCTCCCTTCCAGCGGGACTATTCCTGGGGCGATGACGAATGGGATGATCTCTGGCAGGATATTACTGCTCTTTTTGAAGCAGACGGTGAACCGGCTCACTACATGGGCTATTTGGTACTGCAATCCTCCGATAGCAAACGCTTCGATATTATTGATGGCCAACAACGCCTGACCACCATCAGCATTATGATTTTGGCCGGGCTTAGCTACTTAAAAGACCTAATTAATACTGGCTTAGATGCTGACAACAACCGTCGCCGCCAAGAACAACTACAAAATAGCTACATCGGTTACCTCGATCCTGTTAGCCTCATTGCCCAATCAAAATTGCGACTCAATCGCCACAATGATCGCTTTTATCAAACTTATCTAGTTCCCTTAGAACATATTCCCCAACGGGGTCTCAATGCGTCTGAACATCAACTTAGGAAAGCTTTCCTGTGGTTCAAAGACCGCCTCAAAACCCGACTAGGCAATCAACCTGACAGCGGGCAGAACTTTGCCGCCTTCATTGACTCCCTGGTGGATAAGCTCTTTTTTACGGTTATTACTGTCACCGACGAACTCAACGCTTTTAAAGTCTTTGAAACCCTCAATGCTAGGGGTGTGCGTCTTTCCGCCACCGACTTGCTGAAAAATTATTTATTCTCCCTGATCAGCACCGCCGAGACCCATGAAACCGAAATGCGGGCGCTTGAAGAACAATGGGAACGGATTGTGGGACTACTGGGTAGTGAGAGCTTTCCCGAATTTCTGCGGGTATTTTGGAATAGTCGCCATAAGCTAGTGCGTAAATCCGACTTGTTTAAAACCATCCGACGACAGATCACCAGCAGGGAAAATGCTTTTAGCCTGGTTCGTAGCCTCGATCAGTGTGCCGCTATCTATGCAGCTCTCCGGGACCCCCAAGACCCAACCTGGAATACGGAAGAAAAACAAAGTCTCCAGCAATTATTAATGTTTAGCGTGCGCCAACCCTTAGCCATGCTCCTGGCTTGCCATCATCATTTTTTTGACTCAGATCGAGCTGCTTTTACCCGTATTACTAAGGCGATCGCCATTATTTCCTTGCGCTACAACGTCATTTGTAACCTGCAAACCCATGACCAAGAAAGGCTCTATAACGATATTGCGGTCAAGATTTCTAATAGAACCTACTTCACCTATCAACAGGTATTGGCAACCCTCCAAGCTGTTTATCCCGACGATGACCAATTTAAAAATGCCTTTGCAGATAAAGAACTCCGTACCACCTACAGTCGCAATAAAAAAGTTGTTCGTTATCTTTTGTTTGCCATCGAGAGACAAAGATCAGGTCAGGACTTCGACTTTGAAAGTGCCACCTACAACTTGGAACATATCCTGCCTGAAAATCCTTCCGCTGCTTGGTCTACCATTGACGAGGTTAAACAGGATCGTTTAATTTATCGTCTTGGCAACATGACCCCCCTAGAAACTGCTCGTAATCGAGATCTGGGCAATGGGGATTATGCAACCAAACGCAAGGTATATGCCCAAAGCGATTTCCAAATTACTCAGGCGATCGCCGAACATTACGATATCTGGGATGAAGCCAAAATTGAATCTCGACAAAAACACTTGGCTAAAATAGCGGCGGTTATCTGGCGCATTGACTTTAAATACCCCAAAAAGTAACTGATTAGGGATTAACGAACAAAGACGCCAATGGCATTGCTCACCCGGGCCGCCGTCACTGGCGATCGATCCAATAATTGACCCCCCAGGACTAGGGAAGTGGAACTACCACCGTCTAAATTCAAAGCATTCACCGTCCCTAACTGTTGCAAAATTTGGGCAAATTCCCCCAAGCTAGCTCCGGCTCCTCCCACCCGGTTATGGCTCGCCACCAGGATAATATTGCCGTTTCTGTCCACGGCGATCGCACTGCGGGAGGCCCGTTGCTGTTGAAAGGCATTGGAAAAACCTTCCCCTGCCGCGTTGAGGACAATGCGCCCTTGGTCAATCAATAGTGGCCCTGCCCCCAGGCCGTGGGGAAAAGCATTAAATACTTCCGGTGTCGATCGCCCGTTGACGTTGATAGTGGTGCCGACGGCTAAAACTCCGGCGGGAATTTGGTTACCCCGGTCAATGATTAGATAGCCATCGCTGGGAATGGGCATTTGCTGTTGTCCCGATTTGGGTAAAGGATATTGGGCAGTGATTTGGTTATTTTGCACCAGATAAACCCGTTCGTTATCACTGAGGGGAACATAGGTTGGCCCCCAGGCAGGGGTATAGCGGGCAATGCCCCTTTGCACATAGCCACTGTTGAGATAATTGGCGGTTAAGCGTTGTCCCGATACGGTGGTGATAATTTCCGAGAGGGAGAGGCGGCCAAAGGTGGTTTGTCCTTGGTCATTCCAGGCAATCGCCCCCCGGTTCAGAATGGGCCCTGATCGCCAATTTTGCTGACTCCACACCGCCCCAAGGGGAAGTTGATTATTGCGGTTGAAAAAACCAGCATTGATGGCCACCGCCGCCTGCTGGTCCCTAGCCATGGTTACTAACGGGGCAGTGCCCTGGGCCATGGTGGGATTAGCCATTAAAGGTCGTAGGGAAATGGCTGGCGATCGGGGATTAATGGTGACTGTGGTGACGGGAAACTGACCGCCAGCAATGTTGACAAAACGTTGTTGCCAAGTAATTCCCTCTACCCAATTAATGGTTTTGACTGGGGGAGCATCGGTCCGGGCATCGATCACCAAACGGAAGGGAGAAGTAAGGGTACTAACCTGGAGCTTGTAGCCCACGGGTAATTGGAAATGGACTTTACTGCTGGAACCTAATCTTTCCAGGCGATAACGAATCTGTTGCCCGCCGCTGGTTTTGCCACCCAAATCGTCCTGGTCAATGGCTTGCAAGCCGGGGGAGTTAGGATTACCTTGGCCACCGATAGTACTGCTGGCGTTGATAGTCAAAACCGCTTCTTCCTTAGCTTGGCTCACTTGCCAAAAAGCCGGTCGGCTCAGTTCCAGCACCACCCTTTCCCCCCAGGGTTGCCTACCGTCCCGCACCGTCAGAATTTGGGCATTGGTATTAGGCATGACGAGGGTATTGCCCTGGGACTGGACTGTACCCAGCGGTTGCAATAGGGGAGTTACATCTAAATAACGATTAGGAGCGACAAAACGGGCGTTCAAAATCTGGCGATCGCCACTGAACCATTGCACCGGTTGTTGGTTGGGGTTGGTGTTATCGAGCAGATCCAGCCCTAAAAACTGCATAGCCCCGGTATCCCCAAGGCTGGTGTGGGTCTGGCCCCCTTCCCGCCATTGGCCCCAGGCGACGGGATAGGATTTGCCATCAATGCTAATTTGATTGCCCTGTTGGATAAAATTTGAGGGGGATTGGGCCGCCACCGGACTGGCCAAAAACAGTTTTAGCCCCAGCATGGCCGCCAGGGTGAGCACAAATAAACGCGAAAAACCCAACCAATTTCTGTTCCAACTAATCATTTTCAGCAAATCCCCTAGGGTCATGGAGCTATTCTGCCATTGATCCACAATGCCACCAATCCCTTAGTAGCGTTCTCGTGCATCGCCAATCCATCGGCATTGGTGAGTTGAATAATAATCGCAATCGGGCTGGCGATCGCCAAGGCCTGGGCCAGATTGTCCAAGTAACCAACAATGGGCATAGGATCAGAAAAAGTATTGCTCCTGATTTGCTGAGATTTGAACCTATGCTTGCCCGTCAACAACCCCGCCGTGTGGCCCGTGAACTGTCCCTATTGAGCCTGAGTCAATTGAGCCGCAAGGACACTAAGCCCGAAACCTTGGAGCAAGGCGACCTGGAAGCATTGTTGTTGGCCGCCACCCGCACCCTGAGTGGGGAAGTCCATGAAATTTTAGAAACAGCCTCAGCAGAATTGAGTCGTAGTCATGAACGCCTCTTAAACAGTGAAATCCGGGCCAGTAATCTCAACAGTGCGAAGGCAATGTTAGAAGAAGCCATGACCCTCACGGAAACCGTGATTAATCGTCTAGCTCTAGCGGTGGATTTACCAGAAACTTTGCAATTGGCTGGGCAAATGGAAGTGCGGAAATTTGCGTTGGAATTAATTGGCACCGTCTGCCGCCGCCGTCAGCAGATTGATGAGCAACTGCAAGAAGCCATGGTGGACTGGCAACTGTCCCGCCTAGCCAAAATTGATCAAGACATACTCCGCTTGGCGATCGCCGAACTGGATTACCTCGGTGTACCCCAAAAAGTAGCCATTAACGAAGCAGTGGAGTTGGCCAAGCGCTACTCTGGCCAGGACGGTCATCGTTTTATCAATGGGGTTTTGCGCCGGGTCACGGAAAAAAAGACTAATGGGGCCCCCGTCACCCCTGGTGAACCCCGTTAATATTTGTTATTTTCTTTGTGACTGCCCCCAAGGGCGCTCACTCCCTTTTTCGTATTATGGCGATCGCCCCCCAAATTAATGACAGAAGCCAAAGCATCCGCTGAAAAGAAAGCGAAACCCCCTGCAGTGGAAGAGAAACCCTTCACCGAATTCATCAAGCAGGATTTTCTCCCCGCCCTCCAAAGTGCTCTGGGTAAAATTGGCCTAGGTCAGGTGGCCCTAGACTTTAACCAACAACCCCTAGCCATCCCCGGTGCCGACAATACCGCCTACTGGCAAGTACAAGGCACCTGGAGCGGCGATCGCCAAATCCCCAAACAATTCAACCTCTATTTTTTCCAGGAAGACATCAAAGGTCCCAAAGGCTTTGCCTACAGCGTTGATAATCGTCCCCCCAGCACCCTGGAGTCCTTTATGATTGACGAGCGCAAGGTCACCCTTGATTTAATGGTGCTCTACACCCTACAGCGATTGAATGGCCAAAAATGGTTAGGGGGCAACTAGCCCAAGCACAGTCACCACCCATTACGGGGGATACCACCAAGCATAATGATTAGATATTTGGCCCTCAGTGCGGAAATCAATATCAACAAACTTCCTGCAGAGCCAGAATCAGCCCTCGGTAACCTAGCCATCGCCACCTTGGTGGAGAATTTGATCATTCTTCTGTTGGTGGCTACCTTGGTGGCCTTGGTGGCCCGCTGGCTGAAAATTCCCTACGTGGTGGGTTTAGTGCTAGCGGGTTTGGCCATCCCCCGTCACCTTTCCATTGGTCTCAATCCTGAACTAATTTTCAATCTATTTCTGCCCATTCTCATTTTTGAGGCGGCCATTAACACCGACATTAGCCGGCTACGTAGCACCATTAAACCCATTGCCCTATTAGCGGGGCCGGGGGTGGTGCTTTCCTCCGCCATTACTGCAGTATTATTGAAAATAGGGCTTGGTTTAGCCTGGATTACCGCCGCGGGGGTCAGCGTGATCCTGACCATTACTGACACTGTTTCCGTCATTGCCGCTTTTCGCACAGTGCCCGTGCCCCGACGTTTAGCCACCATTGTGGAAGGGGAAAGCCTACTTAATGACGGGGTGGCCATGGTACTACTCAGTGTCATTACCACCATCCACGTCCAAGGAACTTTTAGCCCTGGGCAAGGCATTAAGCAAATTTTTATTGCCTTTGTGGGGGGGACTTTGCTGGGGCTGGGACTTGGTTACCTGTGCGTCGGTCTGTTTCGTCAGCTAGACGATGACCTGAGTGACATTTTGCTGACGGTGTCCGTATCCTTGGGAACTTTTCAAATTGGCCAAATGTTGGGGGTCTCCAGTGCGATCGCCGTGGTGGTGGCAGGTTTAGTTATTGGTAATCTAGCCTTCAAGCAAACCTCCGCTTCCATTAAGGTTACCCTGTTAAGCTTCTGGCAATATGCCGGTTTTGGTGTCAACACCCTAATTTTTCTCTTGGTGGGTATTGAGGTCTATCCCCGCATTCTTTTGGCCACCATCCCCGCCGCCTTGATCGCAATTGTTGCCTACCAAATTGGCCGTGTTTTTTCCATCTATCCGCTCCTTTATCTGCTCCGCTTCTTTGACCGGCCTTTGCCCCTGCGCTGGCAACATGTTCTAATCGCCGGCAATGTTAAAGGTTCTCTTTCCATGGCCCTAGCATTGGCTCTGCCCCTCACTTTACCGGGAAGGGAGCAGGTGATTACCTTGGTTTTTAGCACTGTGATGGTTTCCCTAATTGGGCAAGGCTTAAGTCTGCCCTGGGTGGTGAAAAAACTACAATTGAGCAAACCTTCTCCCTTGGCTGAAAAAATTGCCGTGCTCCAACTTAATTTAGTTACGGCGAAGGCGGCCCAAGGGGAATTAAAATATCTCTTGGAAACGGGCAGTTTACCTAAGTTTTTGTATGAAGAATTATTCGCCGATTATCAAGCTCGCATTGCCAATTCTGAGCAAGAATTAAGAAGTTTTTATAACCAAAGAAATTTAATTTTTTCCGAGGGAGAAGTAGAAAAAGAATATATTGACGGTCTATACCGTCGTCTCTACATAGCCGAAAAAAGTGCCATTAATGATGCCTTAGCAAAGGGAATATTAGCCGATGACATCAGTGATGAATATTTACAGGTATTGAATGAAAAACTCTTAGCCCTGCAGGATGATTAATTAGCTCAATGGTAGGGATAACGATATTTAGTCTAGTTTTTAAAAAACTTTCTGATTCTCCCAGATTAGGAGAAAGTAAGTAAATTTTCCTCGTATGATCAGAGCTTTGGTGGCTCGGTTCAAGAAGCAAACTATCCCTCTTTCATCAATCTAGGCAGAAGAAGAATAGAATGTATTCCATGAATTTAGCAAATACTTTAATCGATCTAGCTTATCAACCTTGTTGTAAAGTTTAGTTAACTCATCCAAAACATGGGCAAATGGAAATACTTTTAACCACTTTTTGATAAGATTTATTGCATTAAATACAGAGATCACTAATCGTAGGTTGTTTAGCCATTTTTTCCACCCTTCTTCTTTATCCCATTTTTCATGCTTTTGATGATACTTTGACGTTGAATTTAGAGTCGGATTAAAATTCTCATCATAAAAACAAATCATACAATATGCACACATCACTAATTCCCACCATTTTTGAATTTGCTCATAATGAGTTACCCTAAAATCTGCCCATCCTAATTCACTTTTGCATTGCTTAAATCCATATTCTATCCATGACCTTACCCCATATATTCTGCCAACTTCTTTATATTTAATATCTGGTATTCGAGTCATTACAAACCATCCTGCTTTTTCCTCCTCTTTTTCTGTTTCTGTTTTAATTTCCCAATATCTTATTGCGTTTTTTTTGCCATAAACTATTTCTCTGATATACCTATCTTCCTGTTTTCCATCCCATCTTATATGTTCAAACCTCCTCCACTTATTTGCCCTTACTTTAGCTTCCTTTGGAAGCCAGACCCCATGATTGCTCCGGATTCCCACTGCATATTCTATTTTTAATTCCTCTACGGCACTGATAAAATTGCTATGGCTTTCTCCATATAAGCTATCTGACACTACTCTTTTTATTTTAAAACCACTTTCTTCTAGTTCTTTTATTATCTCTACTGCTAATTCCGGCTTTGTTTTATACTTATCTCCCTCTTTTAATCTTTCTTTTGGTTTAAATACTTTTGATTCTAGAGGAAACGTTACTCCATTGCAGTAACCATAGGCATTTACTGACACTATACCGCTTTCTATTTTTCCTAAATTTCCAATATATTGTCTTTTTACATAATCTGTTGTTTTCCCTTTTTTGGGGTCTCCTGTTTCATCTATTATTACTATTATTTCTCTTCCTTCTAAAACTTCTAAGATAATATTTAATCTTCTTTTTTCTAATTCTTTTAATTCCCAAGGAGAATCTGTCATGAAATGCAGTAATCCCTGTTCATTTTTCAATCCTAGTGATGATGCTATTGCAGGTAAACTCTTTCTTTTTATATCACTTAATATTCCCACAATGATATATTTAAATGACTCATAAGACCTCACTTCTGGAAATATATCTTTATACAGTTCACTATATGTGTCTACACACTGTACTGTCTTTTTCGCCTCTCTTGTCTTTGTCATTCTCCCTCCGCGCTTTTCAGCCTTTTATCTCCATTTTAATTCCCTCAGTCTGACGGAAGAGGGCTATAGCAAAGGACGAGATAGTTAGGACAGTTCTCTCAACGCTATATCCAATGCAGAAATCAGCGATTCTCCATTACTAACAAGTTGGGAAACATAACGTTTTAGTCTCGCCCAGAACTTCTCAATTTTGTTCAAGTCTGGTGAATATGGTGGTAAAAATATAACCTCACACCCAGCTTTTGCTACCAATGCCTTTATTCTTTCTTTCGGATGAAAGCTTGCATTATCCATGATTAGTATCTGACCTGGTATTAACTCTGGTAATAACATTTCTTCTATCCACGTGCATACTACTTGAGCGTTACAGTATCCTTCAAATATCATTGGAGCTATTGTTGTTCCATTCCACCAACAACTTATTATGCTGACTCTCTTGGTTCTATGTCCTAATTTGCTCGCCTTTAATCTCTCTGATTTATGACAGTACCCATAGGGGTAGTCTAGAGTGTCATCTAGACCGGCTTGATCCATATAAATCAGTTTTTCTGCCGCATATTGCTTGATTTCATCTTCAAATGCCTTTCTCTCTTCCTCTTCTATTTCCCTGTAAATATAAGTTTTTTTTTCTAGTAAACCCTATTTTCTTTAGAGCCTTACTTATTCTTATTCTACTTACAGGCTCTGGCCATTTTTCTGCCATTTGTTTTTGCGTTAAATGACCGTTCTCCTCCGCAAATTCTCTGAATTTATCCAAATCATCTATTTTCGGTCGTGGACCACGCTCATAATCTCTCTTCGCGGCTACACTTCCTGTTTCTTTCTTCTTTTTTATCCATAGGTCTAAGGTGTTGCGACTAATGTTCAGTGTTCGGCAGACATGGCTTTTCTTCTCTCCTTTTTCTACTGCACTTACCGCTTTCTCTCTTAGATCTACACTGTAGGGGGCTGGCATCGCTTTTTTCCTAACTCTTTCCATACATTATGTCCTAATCTTAGCAATCTTTGCTATAAAAACTAAAACTTGGGCAACTTGCCCTTAGAACGTGTTTGAAGAGCCCCCCTGACCTTCCAAATTTGGGGGGAAACAGAGGCAAAGTCCTCCGGTATTGCCGGAGCTTTAGTGAAGAGATTTAGGGGGCGAAATCAGACTTTACAAACAGGCTCTTGGGCGCTGATGTATAGTGGAAAAAGGTAAGCGCTATGGGAGCCAGATATTAATGAATTTTTTAATGATTTGTCAAAAATTTTTCGCCCATAATCTATTCCCATGGAAGGCGATCGCCAGGGTTTACAGGGAAAAACCAAAGCCCTTTGGCCGGTGGCGATCCGCGGTTCAGGCTGGCTTATTAGTTACCACTTTTATCCTAACTATGGTCGTCCTAGCTAGCCCTAGTTTTGCCCTAGACTATAACCGGGGTAACTTGGTGGGGGCAGATTTCTCCCATCAAGATCTACGTGGTTCTATCTTTGACCATGCCAATTTACGAGGGGCAGACTTCACCGGAGCTAATCTGCAAGGAGCACGGTTTTTTTCTGCCAATATGGACGGTGCCATTTTAGAAGGGGCCGATGCCCGGGGCGTAGATTTTGAGTCCGCCCGTCTGACCCATGCCAATCTCCGCAATGCCCGTTTGGAGGGGTCTTTTGGCACCAATACTAAGTTTGGAGAAGTGGACATTGAAGGGGCAGACCTAACGGACATTATTTTAAGACCCGACACGGAGGATTACCTCTGTGGACTAGCAACGGGAACCAATCCAGTCACAGGACGAGAAACGAAAGAGACTCTATTTTGTCCCTGAGCCATTGCCCATTTTGGCTTCTGCCCCATTGCCTTGATCCGTTGCATTTTCGTTGGCTGGTAGAGCAACGGCGATCGCCGCAAAGACTTTGCCCACGGAAATGAGCTTGATACCAGCGGATTCAATCCCGGTTTGACCTTTGGGCACAATGGCTTTTTTAAAACCTAGTTTGGCGGCTTCCTTAAGACGAATTTCTAGCTGGGAAACGGGGCGAATTTGACCCCCCAAACCGATTTCTCCCAAAATAATCATGGTCGGATCCACCACCCGATCCCGAAAACTGGCTACTAAGGCGATCGCCATGGCCAAATCCACCGCCGGCTCTTCCACTTCCAACCCCCCCGCCACAGACAGGTAAGCATCTAGTTTAGAAAGGGGTACCCCCAGACGTTTTTCCAGTACAGCAAGAACTTGCAAAAGGCGATTGTAATCTACCCCTGTAGTTGATCGTCGGGGGGAAGCATAACTGGTGGGACTAACCAGAGCTTGTAATTCCACCACCAGGGGTCTAGTTCCTTCACAGGCCACCGTAATGGCAGTGCCGGACATAAATTCTTCCCGACTGCCCAAAAATAATTGGGAAGGATTGAGCACTTCCTGCAGCCCCGACTGCACCATTTCAAAAATGCCAATTTCTTGGGTAGCTCCAAAACGATTTTTAACTGATCTGAGTAAACGGTGGGACGCAAATCGATCGCCCTGGAAATACAACACCGTATCTACCAAATGCTCCAATACTTTCGGCCCGGCGATCGCCCCTTCCTTTGTGACATGGCCCACAATAAATAAACTAATGTGATCCCGTTTGGCCAATTGCATCAATAAACCTGTACATTCTCGCACCTGGGAAACGGAACCCGGAGCTGAACCAAGGGCAGGAAAATATAAATTTTGAATACTGTCAATGATGGCCACCTGGGGTTGCAGGGCTTCCAATTCCCGCAAAATATCCTCCAAATTAGTTTCTGGCAAAACAAATAAATTACCGTCATGGGGAAGTTTTTCCTCGGTAATGTTGCTGTCGCTAGCATTGACGGTTTGGGTAATACCTAAACGGGTGGCCCGGAGCTTAATTTGCTGTCCCGACTCCTCCGCTGAAACGTATAAAATCCTTGGCAAGCGGGTGGCCAACTGGAAAGCCACTTGGAGTAACAAAGTTGATTTACCAATGCCTGGGTCTCCCCCAATTAAAATTAACGCCCCAGGGACAATGCCCCCCCCAAAACCCGGTCTAACTCCCCATAGCCAGAGGGAAAACGTCCTTGATTTTCCTGGTGAATTTGAGAAAACGTTAAAGCCCTCTGGGGTTGCCCAGTTTTTACCCTGGAAGAACCGGATTTTTTTGCCCCTAAACTACGGCGGTTAGTACCGCTAGAAGTAGCATTGACCAACTCTTCCTGTAGAGTGCCGTACTCATGACATTTAGGACAACGGCCAAACCATTGGGCATGGTCCGCTCCACAGGCAGAGCAAACAAACTTTGTCCGGGCTTTAGCCATGGGTGCCAAGGAGAATAAACTTAGGGCCCTATCTTGACCTAATCACCCCAAATCGAGCAAGAAGCAAGAAAAAACCACTGGCCCATTCAGATCCCGCCAAGGGGAAATCAATGTGACCAATGGCCCTAATAACTCAAACCATCAAACAGTGATCAGTGTTATGGCTATTTACTCGGTTAAAAACGATGCCAACCTAGCTGGCTTTGAACTTACCGGGATTTTCCACGTCGGTTCGGGTCCAATCGCAGGTGAAACCTTTGGTTTCCGGTACAAATTGGTTCCAGGGGATGGGATCAACGGGGCCTTCACTAGACCAAACAATGGTGAACTGACCTTCGTCGTTAACTTCCCCGATGCGGACAGTTTTGGAAATGTGGTGGTTGGGTTGCATGGTCACCATGCCCTCTGGGGCGTCAAAGGTTTGACCGATCGCCGCCGCCCGGACTTTTTCTAGCCCTTCGGGAGTTTCACCCACATCTCCAGCCGCTTCCACCGCGGCTTTCCAGAGGTAAACGGAAATATAGGCCGCTTCCATGGGGTCATTGGTCACCCGGTCTTCACCATACTTGGCTTTAAAGGCGGCCACAAACTTCTGGTTGGCGGGGGTATCCACGCTTTGGAAATAGTTCCAAGAAGCAAATTGACCAAGGAGGTACTCCTTACCAATTTGTCGTACTTCCTCTTCCGCCACACTCACGGACATAACCGGATATTTGTCGGGGGTCAAACCAGCAGATTGGATCTGTTTGAAGAAGGCAACGTTACTGTCCCCATTCAGGGTGTTGAAAATTACGCCACCATCGGGCAGAGCTTCCCGGATTTTGGTGATGATGGGGGTAACTTCAGTGTTGCCCAGGGGCAGGTAATCTTCCCCAACGGTTTCGCCACCTTTGGCTTTTAATTGCTCTTTGATAATGGTGTTGGCAGTGCGGGGGAACACATAATCAGAACCCACTAGGAAGAACTTATTCCCCTTGTTTTCCAACAACCAATCCACCGCTGGTTCAATTTGCTGGTTAGGAGCGGCACCGGTGTAGAAAATATTTTTAGAACATTCTTGCCCTTCGTACTGTACCGGGTACCAAAGCATGTGGTTTTTAGCTTCAAATACGGGCAGTACTGCTTTACGGCTAGCGGAAGTCCAACAACCGAAGACGTTAACTACTTTGTCTTGGTCAATCAACTTCGCTGCTTTTTCCGCAAAGGTGGGCCAATCGGAAGCACCATCTTCTTTGATGGCCTGAATTGGCCGACCCAATACTCCACCGGCCGCATTAATTTCCTCGATCGCCAGTTCCGCCGCTTCCACTACGGTGGTTTCACTGATGGCCATGGTGCCACTGAGGGAGTGGAGCAAACCAACTTTGACCGGTTCCCCGGTGGGGGCCATTCCTTCTGTGGGGGTGTCGGTGGGTTCAGTGGTCGGTTCTGTCCCACCACCACAGGCTTTGAGCAATAGACTGGCGCCTAGGGTTGCTGATCCATACAGCAAAAATTTACGTCTTCCAAAAGGGTTAGTCATACGCGAAAAATTATTACCTCGTAAGGATTCTAAATATGCTTGTTGGCTGGTGGAGAGGAGTTATTGGGCGGAAACAGTGCTCTTAAAAAGTTTTTATCCGCAGTTTATTTAGGTCAACAAGGGAAGCCATTTCCGAGAATAGGTTCACCGGAAACAAATAAGACCCCATACTACGAGCAGGTTAAGAAACAGTTATGTAGCATAGGATACCTTCTTTCCCTGGTTAAACGTATTTTTGGCCGGTTTTGCTCCCATTGTCAGGGAGGTTTGGCATTGGAACCGTTCAAAGGGAACAATCTTGATTATTGGCGATCGCCATGGTTTTCTAGACGATAGAGGGTAAGGAAAGTGGATTCCCACACCAAACGGGGCTGGACGTAGGCCGTTAGATATTTACGGGCTTTCTCCAAAATTTCTAGCCATTGCCGTTGGCCGTAGCTTTGCCAGTAATGGTATTGCAGATAATCCACCAACCAGAGTTGGGCACCATTGTCGAGGTTACTGTCCACCAGTTTGGCCAAATCAAACGCCGCCAGGGGATCGACGGGGGGGTGAATTAACTTTTGCCGCAGTTCAGCGGAGATACTTTGCATCTGTTCCCAGGCTTCAAACAAAATGCCGGGACTACCCTGGGCGATCGCCAAAAGTTCAGGGTGATTAAGGATTTCCTGACGGCCTAGCCTTTGCAAAATTTTGGCCATGTCATCTTCCTCCAAACGATAAAAGGGAATGCGCTGGCAACGGGAAACAATGGTGGGTAAGAGGGCATCGACGCTGGGGGCCAGCAGGATCAAAGTGGCCCGTCCTGGCTCCTCCAAGGTTTTTAGTAAAGCATTGGCCGCCCCTTCATTCATGGCTTGGGCTTCTTCAATCAGGATAACGGCTCTGTCCGCTTCCAAGGGGGGACGACTGAGGAAACGATTAATTTCTCGAATTTGTTCTACTCGAATTAGGGGAGCCGCCCTTCGTTTGAGCCCGGCTTGCTCGGCTTCGTAAGCGGTTAATAGTTTGCCCTGATGTTGAAAAGTTGGCTCTATTTTCAGTAAGTCAGGATGATTGCCGGCAAAAAAACGTTCCTGGCGATCGGGTTCAGATCCCCATCCCATTAATAAGGTTTCCCCAAAGGCCTTGGCGGCTAAACTTTTGCCTACCCCATCGGGACCCACCAACAAATAGGCTGGGGCAATGCGCTTCTGGGCGATCGCCTGGTGTAGTAAGGCAATGGCTTGGTCTTGGCCAAGGATGGATTGGAAGCGATTCATGGCCCTGCCCAACTTTGTTAACCTAAACAAGATTAATACTTAACTTTCCCTGCTCTTTTAACTATTCCATGCCCGAGTCTTTGCTTCTGCCCGCTGGCCTAATTTCCCTCTCCCTGGCGATCGCCGCTGGATTATATTTATTCACCGCCCGGGGCTATCAATCATCGGATTCCGTGGCCAACGCCTATGACCAATGGACGGAGGACGGCATTTTGGAATATTACTGGGGCGACCATATCCACCTCGGCCATTATGACGATCCCCCGGTGGCCAAGGATTTTATCCAATCAAAAATCGATTTTGTCCATGCCATGGCCCAGTGGGGAGGCTTGAATACACTTCCCCCAGGCACCACCGTGTTGGATGTAGGTTGCGGCATTGGTGGTAGCAGTCGCATTCTCGCTAAAGATTATGGTTTTAACGTTACAGGCATCACCATTAGCCCCCAGCAAGTCAAACGGGCTACGGAATTAACTCCCCCCGATGTAACGGCCAAGTTTGCAGTGGATGATGCCATGGCTTTATCATTCCCAGACGCTAGCTTTGACGTGGTGTGGTCAGTGGAAGCGGGGCCCCATATGCCCGATAAAGCCGTCTTTGCCAAGGAGTTAATGCGGGTGCTCAAACCAGGGGGAATTTTGGTAGTGGCGGATTGGAATCAACGGGACGATCGCCAGGTGCCGTTAAACCTTTGGGAAAAACCAGTGATGCGACAATTGTTGGATCAATGGTCTCACCCCGCCTTTGCCAGCATTGAAGGTTTTGCGGAAAACCTCGAAGCCACTGGGTTAGTGGACGGCCAGGTGACCACTGCTGATTGGACTGTCCCCACCCTCCCTGCTTGGTTAGACACCATCTGGCAGGGCATTATCCGGCCCCAGGGCTGGTTGCAATATGGCTTGCCTGGGTTTGTCAAATCGGTGCGAGAAGTGCCCACTATTTTGTTAATGCGCCTTGCCTTTGGGGTAGGGCTTTGTCGCTTTGGCATGTTTAAGGCGGTGCGAAAAAATGCCACTGAAGCTTAAAAAACTATGCTATGGGCACGGATCTGTTTTTAGGGTTACTGTTGGGGAGTATCTTATTTTTCGCTTGGCAGCCCTAAGCTAATCGATTAATACCCATAGCTCAACTAACCATATTGCCACTATGATTCCCGGCGAAATCATTACCCCCGAAGGTTACCTAGAACTAAATGCTGGCCGTCCCACCTGCAGCGTCAATGTGGCCAACACTGGCGATCGCCCTATTCAAGTAGGTTCCCATTACCATTTTTACGAAGTCAATGCTGCCTTGCAATTTGACCGGGATTTAGCCAGGGGCATGCGGCTGGATATTCCCGCAGGAACGGCGGTACGCTTTGAACCGGGGGACGAAAAAAACGTAAATTTGGTGGCCTACGCTGGTAGTCGGGAAATCTATGGTTTCAACGGCCTAGTGAACGGCCCTTTAGAACCAGTTAAACCCGGCAAAAAAGGTTAGGTTAACCTAGGCGATCGCCACTTATTTTTGTTGACTGCTGAACTTTTGCTTCGCCTCTAACGGGGAAGACATAATTGCTCAGTCTGGATCGGTGATCATTCTTGCCCTAGCAGTTGGAATGCCAATATCTGACGATGGTTGCCGCCAAATAGTAAAATTAAGCGGTTATTTGGAGAACTGGCCCCGTGATCGAACGTTACACCCTGCCTGAAATGGGCAAAATTTGGACGGACACCTACAAGCTACAAACCTGGCTAGACGTGGAAATTGCCGTCTGTGAAGCCCAGGCAGAGTTGGGTTACATTCCCCAGTCAGCGGTGGACGAAATCAAGGCCAAAGCCAAATTTGATCCCCAACGGGTGTTAGAAATTGAGGCGGAAGTACGTCACGATGTCATCGCCTTTTTAACCAATGTCAATGAGTATGTAGGGGATGCGGGCCGTTACATTCACTTAGGGTTAACTAGTTCTGATGTGTTGGACACAGCCCTGGCATTGCAGTTGGTGGCTAGCTTAGACCTGATTTTAGAGCAGTTGGAAAAACTAATTCAGGCTATTCGTTACCAAGCCCAACAACACCGCTACACCGTCATGGTGGGCCGTTCCCATGGCATCCACGCTGAGCCCATCACCTTTGGATTTAAATTGGCCGGTTGGCTAGCGGAGGTCTTAAGAAATCGGGATCGTTTGGTGCGGGTGGCCCAATCCATTGCGGTGGGGAAAATTTCCGGTGCCGTGGGTACCTATGCCAACATTGACCCCAAAGTGGAGGCGATCGCTTGTCAGAAATTAGGATTGGAACCAGACACGGCTTCCACCCAGGTTATTTCCCGGGATCGCCATGCGGAATACGTACAACAATTGGCTTTGCTCGCCGCTTCCCTAGAACGATTTGCAGTGGAAATTCGCAACCTGCAACGCACCGATGTGTTGGAAGTAGAGGAGTATTTTTCTAAAGGCCAGAAGGGCTCTTCCGCCATGCCCCACAAGCGCAATCCCATCCGTTCAGAACGGTTAACGGGGATGGCCCGCCTGGTCCGGGGCCATGCAGTGGCGGCGCTGGAAAATGTTGCCCTCTGGCATGAACGGGACATTTCCCACAGTTCCGTGGAGCGGGTCGCCTTTCCCGACTGCTGTATTCTGACCCATTTTATGCTGAAGGAAACCACCGATTTGGTGAAAAATTTGTTGGTGTACCCCGAAAATATGAAACGCAATATGAACGTTTATGGCGGGGTGATTTTTAGCCAAAAAGTTTTGCTTGCCCTAGTGGAAAAAGGCATGAACCGGGAGGAAGCTTACCGAGTGGTGCAGGGTTCCGCTCACCAAGCCTGGAATACGGAAGGGGGAGATTTTGAAAAGTTAGTGCGAGCTGATGCCCAAGTACAAGCCTTACTTTCTGCCGAAGAAATTGACCAATGCTTTGACCCCCAACAACATTTGACTAACCTGGCGGAAATTTACAGCCGTTTGGATATTTAGTTTAGACGTTGGGATCTGTCTTCTCTTCTGACTCCGACTCATAATCACTAACGGTGGCTTATCCCATCTGCGGTCCGTTGGCGCTGATCTGTTCTTCTCTTCACTCACACCCTTACCTGAAATTCTATGACCCCCAAATTAATCATCCATGGCGGTGCCAGTTCCCTCGACGATAAGGGAGGCTTGACCACTGTGCGCCAGTCTTTACGTCAAATTGTGGCGGCGGTGTACGAAACGCTAACAGCGGGGGGCAGTGCCCTGGAAGCGGTGGTGCAGGGTTGTGAACTGCTGGAAAATGAGCCCCGTTTCAATGCTGGAACTGGTTCCGTACTCCAGTCCGACGGCCAGGTGCGCATGAGCGCCTCATTAATGGACGGCGATCGCCAGAATTTTAGTGGAGTAATTAATGTTTCCCGCATTAAAAACCCAATCCAAATGGCCCAATTTTTACAGGCTCAAACGGATCGGATTTTGTCTGACTATGGGGCAGCAGATTTGGCCAGAGAAATGCAACTGCCCATTTATGACCCGGCCACTGACTTTCGTATCCAGGAATGGATGGAGGAAAGGGGGGAAGATGTGCGTAAAAAAATGGCTCGATTAATTGCCGATCCCACCGCGAGCATTGAAGCAAGAAAGGGCACCATTGGGGTAGTGGCGTTGGATAGTAACGGTAAAATTGCCGCAGGCACTTCCACTGGGGGCAAGGGATTAGAGCGCATTGGCCGGGTGAGTGATTCCGCTATGCCAGCAGGGAACTATGCCACCCGTTTTGCTGGGGTTAGTTGTACCGGAGTGGGGGAAGACATTATCAATGAGTGTTTAGCCGCCAAGGTGGTGATCCGGGTCAAAGACGGCCAAAATCTGGACCAAGCCATGGAAAAATCCATCGCCGAAGCTTTGGAAAATAACACTGACCTAGGGGTGATCGCCTTGGATCATCGGGGCCATATTGCCTGGGGAAAAACCTGTCCCGTCCTCTTGGCGGCCTACCACACCGGCACGGCGATCAGCGACACGTTGGAACTAACCGATAGGGATCACTACGGCAAAGCTTAAACTATAAGTCCTCCAACTTAAGAAATATTTTTATTATCCTTCTTTAATTTATATATTTCTTAAAGGTAGTAGCACTCCCTTCTTGTTGCACGCAAAGACGCCATTCAAACTCATAAATGCTGATGTTGGATCCAAAGAATCTAAGTCTAGCTTATCAAAGCTTTCCCTTGTTATTTTTATGTATAGGGATATAATCGTTTCATTATGTCCATTAGCGGGGTTTACCTGCTCAGTTGATCCATATACTTCTACTGTGTTTACACAATAAATGACCCTTAATGTTTCATATACTAAGCGTAATGTTAAGCCAGTACAAACATCAGAATAAAGTTTAAGTCTATCTTTTTGAGCCATTTTTCTGGTAGAAAGTTTTCCAGTTTTAGTCAGAAACATATTTTCCTCTGGAACTACATCTAACTCAGGAATTTCCATAAAAATTGAGACCGAATCAATACTGATAAATTCAATGTCAAAAACAAGTGGAACTGGGAGGTCTTCATTAGAAAGCTCGATTTCAAGAAGTTCAGTAAGTGGTTCCGGGTTATTGATCGCCACAGCACTTCTTAGTCTTTGTCTATACTTTTCTTCCTGATCCCAAACTTTCTTTTTAGTTTGCTCATCATTTTCGTGGGCCTTCTGCTCCAAGTCAATTTTACCAATATAACTTTCATAGATTTTCTGTCTACTGCGATTAAAACTTTCTTCTTCTTCTAGCAATCTAGACTGTAGATGTTGGTCAGATAAGTTATTTAATCGATTTCTCTCAAAGAAATAGCTTGCCAGCCCTAGAATCAAAACAACAACAGAAATTAAATAATTTTTAAATAAAAGAATTAAGCCCAAGCTAATTAAGAAGTATGTAATATAAGATCTAGAATTTTTATTTCTTATTTCTTGGCTGATTGTATCTTTTGAAAATTTTTTTTGTGGTTCTATAAAATCAGGTGGCACATAAGTATGCTGAACATATTCTCCCCTTGAAGCAGAAATACTTTCCCAATCAAAGGGATCTTTCTCTCTATTTTTTAGTATATTTGCCATCAATTCTATTTGCTCTTTGAAGAGTTCATAGGAATCTTGAGCTTGTTGAGATAGTCTTTGCTTTTCCTGTTCTTTTTGTTGTTTAATTAATTCTTGGTATGCAGACCTATTATTTGAAGATATATTGCTTGTCTTCCTACCCGAAGATGTTTGTGTGACGTAGCTTATCCCTGTGCCAGGGATGCTATAAGTTGTACGAACTCCCCGGCTACTTATGTTTACAGTAGAGCCTTTGCCTCCAATAGACAGACTGGCTCCACTTTTGCTCAGATTGACCCTTATCCCAGGCGCTATTTTTATAGATTTTCTAAATCGGAGCCCCATTTACTCACCATCCAACAAAGTCTGATCAGGATTTCGAGAAGAGTGTCATCGGAGTCATCATAAACACCGACTGGCTCAAAGAAATATGACATCCTAGCCTACAAAAACAGAACTCCCCGGGTAGGATTCGAACCTACGACCAATCGGTTAACAGCCGACCGCTCTACCACTGAGCTACCGAGGATTGACTCAACGATTCAACATCATAGCAACTACAAGTTCGTTTACACAAGCCCTTTTTTAAAAAAATCTCAAATTGTTGGGCACACTCCCAGCTTGAGCCCAATTTGTCCCAGGACCCTATGGCAGGGGGCCAATGTTGACCGCTATGCTGAAGCAGAATCCTGTTTGCCATTCCATGGCTGAACAGCCTGATTTTTCTCTCCTCACCCGTCAAGTTTTATGTTGACCCACCACCGTCGTCCGGTTTGCCTATCGCTCATTTCCACTGATTTGCCCATTCTTTCCACCCTGGAGACCGCCGCTACCCTCTATCAAAAGGATTTGGACCGCTTTCATCTCCTACTGCACCAAGAACAGGAGCAAAGTCCCGGCAGGGATCAACAGGGGTCATCCACAGCCCAACTTCTGTGGTTAGAACTTTCTCCCCGGCGCATTGTGCTGACTCGCCAGGGCAATAGTCAATTTTCCTATCGTCATTTTTGGGAGCAGGGAGTTTATGGCATTAGCCGCTATTGGCTCAATGAACAGGAAAGACACCTGAGCGATTCCTTCCAGTTACGGAATTACACTAGGGACATTACCCTGCAGGGTTCCCCATTACCGGAATTTTTGCGGGTGGAATACGAACTCTGGGCCGCCCAGGAGTGCTTGGGCCATTACGTTTTGCATTTGGAAATTTACCATTAACTCCCCTAACTCCTGACCTCCTGGCGATCGCCGTGGCCATATTTTTGATCTGCCATTGACTTAACTAAGTATTCTGATTTTATGCACCAAGCCCAGGCCGAAAAGCTACTGTTTACCCCTGCTTCTCCCCAAGCCGATGCGGTGCCATTAATTTTTGCCTTTCCTAATATCTATAGTGTGGGCATTACCAGTTTGGGGTATCAAGTAATTTGGTCAACCTTAGCCCAACGGTCGGACGTAGAAGTTAGTCGTCTGTTCACCGATGCCCACGAAACATTACCCCAATCGCCAGAGTTAGTAGGCTTTTCTTTTTCCTGGGAGTTGGACTACAGCAATATTTTGACCCTGTTGGAACAGTTGCAGATCCCCTTGCTGGCTAGGGAGCGGGCCCCTGGGGATCCATTAATATTTGGGGGTGGCCCGGTGCTGACAGCTAACCCGGAACCCTTTGCTGACTTTTTTGACCTAATTTTGCTGGGGGACGGGGAAAATTTACTGCCAGATTTCATTGATGGCTATCAAGCACTACGGTCCTGTTCCAGGGAGGAAAAATTGGAGAAACTGGCCCAAATTCCTGGCATTTACGTGCCCAGTTTGTACGAGGTCGGTTACGAATCGGCTGAGGGGAAAATTAGCTACATCCATCCCAGCGCCACCGCCATTCCGGCCCAGGTAAGCAAGCAAACCTATCGGGGCAATGTCCTCTCTGCTTCGACGGTGGTGACGGAAAAAGCCGCTTGGGAAAATATTTTCATGGTGGAAGTGGTACGCAGTTGCCCGGAAATGTGTCGCTTTTGCCTGGCTAGTTATCTAACGTTACCCTTTCGGCCCGCGGATACGGAAAAGTCTTTACTGCCCGCCATTGAAAGGGGGTTACAGGTGAGCGATCGCCTGGGGCTATTGGGAGCTTCGGTCACTCAACATCCGGAATTTGGCCAATTGTTAGATTACCTAGGCAAACCCGAATTTGATCATGTGCGGCTCAGTATTGCTTCAGTGCGAACCAATACGGTGGATGAAAAGTTAGCCCAAACTTTAGCTAAGCGGGGCACAAAATCCCTCACCATTGCCATTGAAAGCGGTTCGGAAAAGCTACGGCAAATTATCAATAAAAAACTGACTAATGAGGAAATTCTCACTGCTGCTCAACGGGCCCAGGCGGGGGGATTACAGGGGCTGAAATTCTACGGCATGGTGGGGATACCAGGAGAAACAAGGTCAGATGTGGAGGCAACAGTAGCTTTATTAAAGCAAGTGAAAAAAGTCGCCCCCGGTTTACGTCTCACCTTTGGCTGTAGCACCTTTGTCCCCAAGGCCCACACCCCGTTCCAATGGTATGGAGTCAACCCAGAAGCCAAAGAGCGTCTACAATTTTTGCAAAAAAAACTGCGGCCCCTGGGCATTGATTTTCGCCCCGAAAGTTATAACTGGTCAGTGATGCAAGCTTTAATTTCCCGTGGCGATCGCCGTTTGGCCCCATTGCTTTTACTCACCCGCCATTATGGAGATACGTTGGGCAGTTTTAAGCGAGCTTTTAAGGAGTTAAAGGGACAATTACCCAGCTTGAACGATACGGTTCATGCAGATTGGTCGGTTACAGATCAACTCCCCTGGCACCATTTACTGGGGCCTTTGCCCCAAACCACGTTGGTAAAACATTTACAAACCGCCCAAGAGTTTTTTTGATTCTTCTCCAATCCTTAAGAACAAAGCAATGATTAAAACCCAGCAACAGATAATAAATGATGGCTACCAAGCGCTTCTGAGTAGCTTAGGTCCCGTTGAAACTATTCGTTTTTTACAGCATTTTAACCTTGGAGCAGGGGACTATACCCAAGAACGCCGTGCATATCCTGCGCCCAGTTTAGACACAATCGCAGAAGAAATGGAGATCCTGCCAGCCCCCAATCTAGACCAATATGAAGAAATCATCTAAGCCTATTTATCCTTGGGCAACTTCCCCCAGGGTGGTAAAAAATTCTGGATAGGAAATAGCGGCCGCTTCCGCCCGGTTAAGGATTGTTTGCCCCCCACTCCCCAAGGCGGCGATCGCCAAAGCCATGGCAATGCGATGATCCGTCAAGCTATCCACCTCTGCCCCCTGTAACTGTTTTCCCCCTTCGATTTCCAGCCCATCATCAAATTCGGTGACCTTGGCCCCCATTTTGCCCAACTCCGAAGCAATGGCCGCCAGGCGATCGCTTTCTTTCACCCTCAATTCTGCGGCATCTTCGATGCGGGTAGTGCCCTCAGCAAAGGCCGCCGCCACCGCCAAAATGGGAATTTCATCAATCAGTCGGGGAATAATTTCGCCGCCAAAGGTACAGCCCTGGAGACGGCTGGATCTAACCCGCAAATCCGCCACTGGTTCCCCAGTTACCAATCGTTCATTTTCCGGGGTAATGTCTGCCCCCATCTGGGCCAACACTTCCAACACCCCTGTACGGGTGGGGTTAACACCCACATTTTCCACCAACAATTCCGACCCAGGCAAAATAGATGCCGCCACCAACCAAAAGGCCGCTGAGCTAATATCCCCTGGTACCACTACCCTTTGCCCGGTCAAGTGCGCTGGGCCATGGAGAGTGACGCTATGGGTTGCTGGATCAATGGTCAACTTTGCCCCAAAGGCCTGCAACATGCGTTCACTGTGGTCCCGGGATAGGGCCGGTTCCGTGACAGTGGTGTCCCCCTCGGTGGTCAGCGCCGCTAGTAACAGGCAAGATTTGACTTGGGCTGAAGCAATAGGGGAATGGTAATGGATTGGTTTTAATTGGCTGCCCTGTACTGCTAAGGGGGCAAACTTGCCGTTATTCCTAGCCCAAATTTTTGCTCCCATTTGTTGCAAGGGTTGAATTACCCTGGACATGGGCCTGTGCCGGAGGGAATCATCGCCGGTGACGGTGAACAAACAATCCCTTTGCCCCGCCAGCAAGCCCAACATTAACCGCATGGTGGTGCCAGAGTTACCCGCATCTAAAACGGTGCTAGGTTCCTGTAACTGTCCCAGACCCCGACCTTGAACGATAATTTTTTCCGAATTCAGTTCACTAATTTGCGCTCCCATAGCCCGAAAACAATGGGCCGTACTACGGGGATCTTCCCCCAACAATAGTCCTTCGATGATCGTTTCTCCAGTGGCGATCGCCCCCAACATCAAGGCTCGATGGGAAATGGACTTATCCCCCGGTACCCGCAGGCGGCCGGTCAAAGCAACCCCTTGGGAAGGAGGATTAATAGTTAAACGTTGGTGGGATTGATAATTGCTGAGGGAAAGCAAGGCCATGGAGGGAACAAATTAGGGGTAGGGAAGACCAAGATAGATTGTATTGGCATTTCTGCCCCCCGCCAAATTTTCCTGGATTAGTCAGGGAAGCAAAAAACATCGTTACCATGGTCAGTGAAAAGGCGAACAATTTGTTAGCCTTGACAGGCGATCGCCTAGAAACCATTGCCAGACCAGAGGCCAAATCAATGAAATACCATCCTTCCCCGTGGAAATTAGTCCTGCTTGCCGGCACCGCTTTTGTGATCGGGTTTCCCGTCACCGTTGCAGCCCAATCCTATAACCCAGTGGAACCTTTCCCCGAAGACTTACCGGCCACAGGCAACATTAACGACCTCGATGGTCTCCAGGATCGTCAAGTAGAAGATTGGTTTCCCCAGCAGAATATGGGCAATGATTCCCAAACTCTGTTGGAAATTAACGACACCAATACCCCTCCCCTGAGTATCAATGACCGCAGTAGCCAAATCAAAGAAGAAAATGATTGGCAACGCAGTTCTTCTGGAGAACCCAAGCAAACAGGCTCTGGTTTTCCCCTGGGTACTTTTTAATTGATTAGGTTGATCGATTCGTTTCCCTGGGTGGGGCACTGTCTCCCATTAACTCCGGGAGGCAGATTGCTTTCTTTCGCCCCCATCCATCTGACTATAGTTGACCATGGGGCAATTTTTTCAGCCAGGGGCACCAGTCCAAAATTCTTGTTCCCACCCTCGGCGCAAATTTTTCAGGGGAGCTTGACAGAACTCGGAATAGTGCTGGTAGAATAACAAAGGTTAATCAATGGGGTGTAGCCAAGTGGTAAGGCAGCGGGTTTTGGTCCCGCCATTCCTAGGTTCGAATCCTAGCACCCCAGTTCTAATGCGATACGGATTCTTTCCGTACTTCCCCACGTCACCGTTGCCCCTGGGGCAAAGTATTTAGCCTTATTAATCTATCTCCCCCAGGGATTCAACCTCCTGCTCCAGGCTTTCCTGTAAATTCTTGATGAAATGACTCAGCTTACCCCGCTCAATGTAGGGCCAGCCGCCACTTTCTTCTATGTCTCTCAGTAGGCCATACAAACCCCGACGGGTATTGGGCAAGGCCGGTTCAAAATAGTCGATGCGAATGCGACGGTGGAGAGCTTCCAAAACCCTGAGGAGCTGTAGCAAACGGTCATGGTCGTCCTGGTAATCTTCCGCCAGGGCTTCGGTAGTAGTCATGAGGGCTTCTAACTCGGGAGTTAGACATAATTTTTGGTTGATCGATTCCATTGATTCCAATAAAGCTCAGTTAGGCAGATGGGCTGTTCGCAAACAAACACCAACCCAAATGATAGTGGTTTGTGGCCAAAGCCTTGCTACGACCCTCTGGAGAAATGTCCCTTCCCGCCAGATGACTGGTAAGGTAACGAAAGTTTGGTAGAGTGGATCTCGTTAAAATATGCCTATTTTGTCCATAATCCCTAGGGTTGCATCCGTGTAAGTCTGGAGCCGGACAAGGCCTGAAAAAGACAAAAAATTTGAGATTGACTTAAGCGAGGTTAAACCATGAGGTTTCGTCCGTCTATTGTGGCTTTGCTTTCAGTCTGCTTTGGACTACTAACGTTTTTATATAGCGGCAGTGCCTTTGCGGTTGATAAGAGCCAGCTTACCTACGATGACATTCTAAATACGGGCCTAGCTAACGTTTGCCCTGAAATTTCTTCCTTCACCAGAGGCACCATCGAGGTGGAACCTAATAGTAAATATTTTGTTTCCGACTTCTGCATGGAGCCCCAGGAGTACTTTGTTAAGGAAGAACCCATTAATAAACGCCAAAAGCCTGAATACGTCAAAGGTAAGGTCTTGACCCGTCAAACCACCAGCCTGGAACAGATCCGAGGCACCATTGCCGTGGCCGCCGATGGCACGCTGACTTTTAAGGAAAAGGATGGGATTGATTTCCAACCGATTACTGTGTTACTGCCCGGTGGTGAAGAGGTACCTTTCTTTTTCACAGTGAAAAGTTTCACTGGCACAACGGAGCCCGGTTTCACTTCCATCAACAGTTCCACGGATTTTGTCGGTGATTTCAATGTACCTTCCTACCGGGGAGCTGGCTTCTTGGATCCTAAAGCCCGGGGTCTGTACACTGGCTATGACAACGCGGTGGCTCTGCCTTCAGCGGCGGACAACTTTAGCACCAATAAGAAGGAAACTCCCCTGGGTAAAGGGACCCTTTCCTTGCAGGTGACCCAAGTTGACGGTTCCACTGGGGAAATTGCCGGTATTTTTGAAAGTGAACAGCCTTCCGACACTGATTTGGGTGCGAAGGAACCCCTTGATGTGAAAGTCCGGGGTATTTTCTACGGTCGGGTTGACACCGATACTTGATTTTTGCTTTGGTAGCTGACTGGTTTTAGTTGGTTGCTTTGACGAGCTGAATGATTTGGCGATCGCCGTTGGGGTGGTCGTCTTTTTTATGTTTTATGTGTTTTTGATTTTTACGTTCTTCCTTTGCCATGGTTTAATTACCAGTCATCCTGACGTTGGGGCCGGGGGCTATCCCAGTCGGCATAGCGGGTTTGGTAAACCTTGGCTTCTGGCAAGGTGGCTTCGATTAATTCTTCTTCTAAGGGTATTAAATCCTGTAATTCTGGCAAAAGTTCTAGCTGTTCTGGGGCATGCTCAGTAGTCTCTTTACCCCAAAAATCTTCTAGGGGTTCCACCACCTTGGCGATCGCCTGCTTCACAAAGGCTTGAATGAATTCATCTTTGCGACTGAGTTGAAATTGTTGTTCCACCACCTGGGCCACACCGCCATCGCCCCAATCCTGATCCTGACGGAAATATTGAATAAAACTTTTACCAGCAATGCGGGTTAGATAGGCCGCGGTGACCCCCTGGATTGCTTTGCCGATGATGTAGGTGGTGAGTTGCAACTGCATTGCCTGGGCCATCAATTCCACCGCTCCTTTGACAATACCCAGCCCCACAAAGGTTTTGCCCAAGGAAATCGCCAATTCTTTACCCCGATCGCCGTCAATTTCACAGCCATAGACCCGACCAATTTCCACCACCATTTGGGCGTTGATGGCCGTAGTGGCCAACAAATCAATCACCGGCAGGGGGGTAACGGCAATGGCCCCGGCCCCAATCCACTGATAGCGGTCAATGATTTTCATTGCTTCCCGTTGCCGTTGTTGTTCGATAATTTGCCTAGCTTCATCCCCTAGTCGTTGGGATTGTAAAAGAATATTATCCGCCATCAAATCGTCCCCATCACTACGCAATATGGAGACTAAACGTTTGACTAAAGGCTCAATTTCTGGCTCTGGCTTCATCAGCAATCCCGGTTGAATGGCCACATCCTGGGGTCGGGAGGCGATCGCCAACACATCTTCTGGAGGAATAAAGGCTTTGACCCGTTGCCGTAGGGTCTGCAAAAGCATTGCTAATTCCTCTGGAGGATAAAGATCTGCTTTGTTGAGAATTAATAAAGATCGTTTGCCAATTTTGGCCAATGCTCTCAGGGGCTCATATTCGGATTGGCGCAGGTCATTATCCACCACAAACAAAAGTAGATCCGCCTCCGTGGCCAATTGCCGAGCCGCTGTTTCCCGTTCGGTACCCCGGACCCCTGCCTCCAAAATGCCCGGTGTATCGGTGATTTCCAAGTCCCGACTGACCCCATCCAGGTAAAGGTAATATTTCTCCCCGGCGATCGTGGTGCCCATGGTGGGGGCCACTTCCCCCTGAATTTGTCCTAACAAGGCATTAACCAAAGACGTTTTACCCGCCGCCCCTGTGCCAAACACCACCAGGTTCAAATTCCCCCGTTGCAACTGGGCTTCGATTAAGCGGGTTTTTTCCAGCAAAGCTTTTTGGGCCACCTGGTCTTGAATTTGTTGCATCTGCCGCCGCACTGCTTGTAGATTAGCCGCCGCTGTTTCATTTTTTTGCTCTGGTAATTTAATGCGTCGCCGTTTTTTAGCGGTACTATCCTTGGGCTGGTTGGCTAGGCTGAAATAGTAAAAAAAAGTGGCAATTAACAGGGCCAGCACCCCAATCACTAGCAAAATGACAATATTAGCCAAAAAAGGGGAAGTCCAAGCCACCTGGGAGTAGAGCCGCAGAATGGCATCAATGAGCCAAATCACCATCCCCAAAATGAAGCTCACAGCGAGGACAATAGTCAGTAGACGGGGCAAGGGCATGGGCAAAAAGGGAAAAACTCCAAGACAATGCTTGACTTTGAAATTTGATCATAACAGTGGTAAAGCAGTGACAAAGAATTGGCGTAAACGAGGTTTGGCCATAGCTTTTCCTGGATAATGATGGCTCCAGGATTATGCTAGCGTTGGGAGCGGAAAGACCCTGCTGTGGCTAGAGTTGCTCCTGGGTAGTCTTGAAAAAGAGTTTTCTTGCAGTGATGGAAAAAACTATGGAGCTGGTAACTGTGGACCAAAGACTGCTCAAGCCAGCGGTGGGCTTGATTAATCGCTTACATTATCCCCAAAAGTTTGCCCTGATTAGTGTTTGCTTTTTGCTTCCCTTGGGTTTAGCTATTTTCCTGCTACTTTCCGAAATTCAGGGTCAAATTCAGTTTGCCCAACTGGAGCAACAGGGCTTGGCTTACCTTCGTCCTCTGCACCAATTGCAACAAACAGTGCTGACAGAACCCCTCACTCCTCTGGAGTCAAGCCATTGGCAGTTCCCCGCTGAGCAGTTGGCCCAGGCCCAAAACCGTTGGGGCAAAAAGTTGGGCACAGCAACGGACTATGGTGTCCTAGCACAGGCTTTATTAACCATCGCAGAGGCCCAGGAAATAAACCCAGAACAGATTCTCCAGGCGATCGCCGTGCTACGCACCAAAGTGGGAGACCAATCCAACCTGATCCTCGATCCGGATTTGGATAGTTATTACCTGATGGAAGCCCTGTTGCTCAAATTACCCCAACTGCAAACGGATCTGGCTCAACTAGGTACCATCATTGCTTCCCACTCCGGCTCCGGCCTTTCCCCCACAGAGGAGTCCCAATTACTAGTAATTAAAGCTCAGTTGACCCAGCTCAGGGAAAGTTTAATCAAGCACCTCGGGGTGGCCTTCACCCACAATGCCAACCAACAACTACAACCGAGGGTGAGTAATGGTCTCCATGGTCTGGCCAAAGCCCTAGAAGCATTGGAGCAAAGTTTAACTAGGGTAATAATTGCAGGACAAATCAAGCTCGATGACCCCGCTTTAAGCCAGCAGAGCCAATGGAGTTTATTGAACAGTTTACATTTTTGGCGGATGCTCAGCCCGGAATTAGACCAACTACTTTCCGAGCGTATTCAACGGTTCCAGCAACGGCAATGGCTCCTCAGCACCTTTGTCTTGGCGACCCTGGCGATCGCCGCCTATTTATTTTGGGGATTCTATGCCAGCGTCATGGTTACCATTGCTAGTTTGAGCAGTGCGGCGGAAAAAATGGTGGCGGGCAGTCAAACTAAAGCGGTGGAATTACAAACCCAGGATGAAATGGCGGAAGTGATCCACGCCTTTAACACGGTGGCCGATGCCCTCTGTCGCCTGACAGAGAAATTAAAGGACGAAAATTTACGGTTAGAGGCGGAAATTGACATCACCCGACAATTGCAACAGATGTTAATGCCCTCAGAACAGGAATTGGCAGCAGTGGCCGGGCTAGAAATTGCCGGTTTTATGGAATCAGCTACGGAAGTGGGGGGAGATTATTACGATGTGTTGCAAACCAATGGCCAAGTCAGAATTAGCATTGGCGACGTTACCGGCCACGATTTGGAAAGTAGTTTGGTGATGATTATGGCCCAAACTGCCCTGCGGACTTTGTTAGAACATGGAGTGACAGATCCGGTCAAACTGTTGAGCGTCATGAACCGCACCATCTACGAAAACACCAGACGCATGGGGTCTTCTAAAAATATGACCTTAAGTTTGTTGCAATATGAAGCGGGGCTAATCCGTCTGAGTGGACAACATGAGGAGGTGTTAATTATCCGCAGTACCGGGGAAACAGAACAGATTGACACTTTTGAATTGGGCTTTCCCTTGGGTTTGGAACAGGATATTAGTGCCTTTGTGACAGAGCGGGAAATTAGCTTAAACAGTGGTGATTTGGCTGTGCTCTACACCGATGGCATCACCGAAGCAATGAATAGTAAGAGGGAATTTTACGGCATAGAGCGGTTGCAAACAGTACTTTCCCTGCACCGACACCAGACCCCGGAGGAAATCCGCCACCAGGCGATCGCCGATCTGAAGCATTTTTTGGGCGATCAACCCCAAGAGGATGATGTCACCCTATTGATTCTTAAGCAAAAGTAGTTGTGAAAGAATCATCTTATGTATTATGTAAATCAGGAAAGCACCATCAGTTAATGGGAGGGACTGAACAGAATTTTGTGTAAGGGGAGTAAAATCCAATCAAAAAAAGGAGACCCCAATGGTACGTAAAAAACAAGAACCGAATCGCGTCGATATGTTACTAGATGAGTTGCTAGAAGAGCATAAAACCCCCGAAGAAATTCTGGGAGAGTCAGGACTAGACTACTAAAACAACTGAATAACCAAATAACCAGAAAGAAGAAGAAAAGGGCAATAGTCGGAACGGTTATTCAAGGAAAACAGTTCAATCAAACCAGGGTGAAATGGAAATAGCAATCCCTCGAGACAGGGAGAGTAGCTTTGAGCCAGTGTTAGTGCCTACCCGAACATCAACGGACGAAAAAATTCTGGGGTTGTATGCCAGGCGCATGAGTACTCGGGACATAAGTGCCGAACTGGAGGAATTGTATGGGGCAAAGGTGTCAGCCAGCTTGATTAGCGAAGTGACAGATTCAGTAACGGAGGAAGTTAAAGCCTGGCAATCTCGTCCATTAGAGGAGGTGTATGCCATTGTTTACCTAGATGCACTGTATGTAAACATCAAAGTCTCAGGTCGAGTGAGCAAACGGGCAGTGTATGCAGCGTTGGGTATTGACCGGGAGGGAGACAAACAGCTACTAGGACTATGGACTGGGGAAGCAGAAGCCGAGGGAGCCAAATTTTGGTTACGAATCCTGACAGAGCTCAAGAATCGGCAGCTAAAGGATATTCTAATTGCCTGTTGTGATGGCTTAAGGGGCTTCCCTGAGGCGATTGAGGCAGTTTATCCCCAAACCTAAGTCCAACCAACTATGTATTGTCCATTTGATGCGTAATTGCCTTAACTCTGTCCCCTGGAAAGACCCCAAGGCAGTGGCGACTAGATTTGAAGCGGCTCTGGATGCTTTTTCCCAGAAATGGGACAAACTTTACCCCGCTATCACTCAAATCTGGCTACGTCATTGGGAGCATGTCATTCCCATTTTTGACTATCCCATGGAAATTCAACGGGTAATCTATACCACCAATGCTATTGAGTCCATGAACCCTTCTTTACGTAAAGTAATTAAAACCAAAGCCGTTTTTCCCGACGAAGATTCTGTTTTTACACTATTACATTTAGCCATGAGGAACTTCACTAAAAAATGGCAACGCCCTATCCGAGATTGGCGAGCTGCTGCTTTCCATTTTGCTATTCTTTTTCCTGAACGCTTTTCTCTTTAATTTTCCTCTTTACACAAAATTTAGACCACTCTCGCACTTACTACCGCCATTACAAAACACCTAGCCTTTCGATTGTGGTGTTTTCCAACGATGAGGCTTACGATGTGGAAGCGATCGCCGATGAGATTGCTTCCAGGCTAGTACACTCTCCGTTGCAGTAGATTGGACTAAGTACTAAACCCAACACCCACAGGTCTGTCCCTGGCTGATGAAATATTGCCCCTGAAAAAAATGGTAGTGCCAAGGAACTTTTGCTTAACTTGGGTTAAATACCGGCACTCAGGGCTAAGGTGGCATCTTGATACTCCGAAGCCGCTTCCAAGGCATTCCAGCCAGTGCTGTCCAAGGCCATTTCTTCAATTAAACTGGCCAATTTCAACGCTTTGAGGGCCTGTTCTCCTCCTACAGAGGGTTGGTCTCCTCCCCGCACACAATGGATAAAGTGTTCCAATTCAGCGTGGAGGGGTTCAATGTTGCTGGTGTAAACTTTCTCAATTAATCCATCCTGGCGATACAACACCTGACCATAATCCGCACTCCAATCGGCGGTGGTTTGGCGATGGATAAGAATTTCGTTATTGAGAAAATCCGCTTCGGTGAGGGAATTTTTACAGTGGGCGGCGATCGAACGAATTTTGCGGTGGGTAACCTTGCTGGCGGTGAGGGTGGCCACAATGCCGGAGGAAAAGCCCAACGTCGCGGTGACATAATCCAAATAGCCTGAGCCAGAAGCCCGACTACCACTTGCGGACAGTTTAACCACTTCCGAACCCACCAATTCCAGCAACAGGTCAATGTCATGGATCATCAAATCCAACACTACGGAGACATCGTTGGCCCGCTGAGAATAGGGACTCATGCGATGGGCCTCGATCGCCAATAATTCTTCGGTTTTGAGAATTTTGGTCAGTTCCAAAAAGGCGGGGTTGAAGCGCTCAATGTGCCCCACTTGGAGAATGCAATTGGCATCGGCGGCGGCATTGACCAAGGATTCTGCTTCGGCAATGCTAGCGGCAATGGGCTTTTCGATCAGAGTATGAACATTATTCTGCAAACAGTTCATACCCACATCGTGATGGAGTCTGGTGGGAACCGCCACACAAACCGCATCCACATGGGGCAACATCTCTTGGTAATCTTCAAAAAAATGCACCCGATACTTGCTGGCGGTGTCTAGGCCTCGCTCCACATTGACATCAGCAATGCCCACAAACTCCACATCCTTCATCAGGCTAAGAACCCTGGTATGGTGCTGTCCCATATTGCCCACCCCAATCACCCCGATGCGGATCGGCTGAAGGTAACTCCGTTGCCCGTTGAGCTGATGGCTCGTCATGATGCTGTTGCCACTCCTAAACACCTAGCCAGCCGCAAAATACTGACTGTTATAATTAACTTCACGAAAATTCATGCCTTAGATACTAGCACAGGCCGTGTTTGTCTTCTTTCCCTGGGCAAAAACCAGATCATCGGAGATTGTTGCCAATTTTCTAGACCGGGGCTAAAAGTGACCCCAATGGTTGTGCTTGCAATGATTTTGGTGATTTGATCAAAAAACTTCACCAAACTTGCTCGAGGAATTGCCCTATGTTTAATAGTCGTCCCCTAACCACCTCCCTGACTTTACTGGCAATGGCTTTTGTTGGTCTGACTCCAACCGCTTACACTGCTAGAGTTCAAGCGCAGGATCCCCCTGCCACCACCTATCAGCCCGGTTTTTGGCAACCCATTGGCAGATTTGATCCCAAAAGACCAGTCAAGGTTAAGCTCGTGAATGAAACGGATTTGGCGCTAGACTACGACATCACTAATCTAGAATCGTTTCCCCCCACGGTGGTCGCCTCCGGAGAATCGGCCATGCTAGAAAATTTTGGCAATAATGCTTACATCATGGTCTATCCAGACAATGCCACCCCCAGCACTCCAGAACAGTCTTTTGTGCTTGAATTTACTGTTCCCGTCGATGCCCGCACCCAAATGGTCGGGGAGGATAATATGGCGGTGATTACGGTGACGAAGGGGGATGTCAACATAGAAGAACGATTTTACGGCCACCGTTCCATTAATCTGCAACCCACCGGGGCGATTTTCTTCTACTAGCCCTTAATTTTGCCTCCCCTTCATGCTTGACCTCACCAAATTAGCTGGTCAAATGCCAGCCCTGGGGCAACATTTCCGCCAGGAAGCCACCGCCGGCTATCAACGCCTGGAAAGGGCTAAGGAGTTATTTTTCCAAGCCCAACAGCACCAGCCCCATTTACTCAACACATTAACGGAATGGGGCGATCGCCTCTTTTTTGCGGTGGCCAGGCCTTTGGAGCCGTTGGATACGAGGGTCGTCATTGGGGAGGCACAGGTAAATCACAGTGTTTTTGCCACGGATGGCTCCCAGATTGCCCCTTCCCACCATGAAATTGCCTACTGTTATCTACTCAATATTGGCCGGGTAATGCTCCACTACGGGCAAAATTTGCATCCCCTACTGGACAGTGTGCCGGAAGTGTATTTTCGCCCTGAGGATTTATATGCCTCCCGCCGTTGGGGCATTCGCACCGAGGAATGGTTGGGGCACCGCCGCACAGTGTTGGAAGCAGAACGGTTAGCAGCCCTAGCTTGTCGTTGGGTCAGTCCCCCAGGGGCCCACAGCGATCCCAACCTGGCCATGGTGGACGGCTCCCTAATTTACTGGTTTTTGGAAAGTTTACCCCAGGAAGCCAGAAATCAAATCCTTGACCCCATTTTGGCCGCCTGGGAAACGTTGCGCCAAGCTCGCATTCCCCTAGTGAGTTACATTAGTGCCCCCAGGAGTGTGGAGTCGATTAACCTTTTACGGCTCCAAGCTTGCCCCCACGAAAGCCCCAATTGTGTCAGCCATTGTGAAGGCTGTCAGGCAGAGGAACGGAAAACCCCCTGTCAGATTTTTGATCCTCTGCGGGATAGCAGTTTGTGGCAAGAGTTTCTCGCTCCGGGGGAACGGGGCCCCATCTGGAGCAGTAATGCCCGCATTCTAGAAGCCTATGCTCCGGCACAGCGAGTTTGTTTTTGTTACATCCATGGAGGATCGGAGGTGGCCAGGGTGGAATTTCCCGCTTGGCTGCTGGAAGATTCAGAGTTGCTCAATCAGTCTCTGGCCATTGTGCTCAGTCAGATAGAAAAGGGTTTTGGCTATCCCGTGGCTCTAGCGGAGGCTCACAATCAGGCGGTGGTGCGGGGTGGCGATCGCCGCAGATTTTTCGCTCTGTTAGAACAACAACTGATTAAAACCGGACTGCGTAGTGTGGGGCCTTCCTACAAGGAAGCACGGAAAAGAAACACAGTGGTTTAGGGGGGCTAGGATAGGGTCCACTCCAACAGATTTTCCCCCGACAAATTAGCCATAAATTCCCCTTGTTCAGCTAGTAAAAGCAACAAATGGAGGCGATCGGGCCTAGTTTCGGGTAAGGCTGTCATGGGGATCACCACCACCAAAATTTCGTCTTGATGTACCAATTGCGGCCGTTGGGGGTTGGGATGCCAGCGGTTGGGGCCCACGGCAATTTCATGGTGACTTTGGAGATGGTGGAGATTAATGCGGCAATGGTGGTGGAAGTAATAGTTTAGCGGTACTTGATCCGGCAGGGCGGCGATCGCCAGGGGAGCATGGCCATGGGGCAAATAGGGATAATACCAGGCCAGATGGAGCTCATCGGGATGTAACTCCGGTAACAGTCGCTGGAAGTCTAGCCGGAGGATCAACCGTTGGCGATCGTGGCCATAGTAGATTTGTTGCACGAACTCCTTTCCCCCTTGCACCGGCAAGTTATGGGCTACCTGCCAAGGAATTAAATTAGTTAAATTATCCCAGTGGGGATAGAGATGGCCTCCCAACGGGCGATCGCTATTTTGATCAATTAAAGGATGCTGTAGATAACCGGGCAAAGTTTCATTGAGGGCATGGTAGAGCCGGATCAGATGTTGGCGGAATAGGGCTTCAGAATTGAGGATTTTTTGGGAATGATCTTGGCCAAAAGCCTCAAACCAATCGGAGCTTTCGGCCCCGTAGAGAGCTTGCCAAGCTTCGGGATTATTTTCTTCCGTGGCTTCAGGATGACTTGCTAGGGTTTGCCTCGCGTCAATCAAGTAATCCCAGGCTTGGTTCTGGCTTGGTTGACCGATCCATTTACTGAAATCGCCCCCATTCCAGGAACCCACCAAGGGAATAGGAATGCCATTGTGCCCAGCCAACACCCTGGTGGGAGGAAACTGGTCAATAAATTCAGACACAGTCACCAACTGCAGTAGCCCTTGGCGGCTCAAATGTTCACACTGCTGATAGAACTGATGCAAAAAGGCAAAGCCATTCTGGTCATAGCTATTCCAGGTAACATCACCCTCTAAGGCAATGGTCACCAGTCTGGGTTGGGAAGTTTCCTGGGTTTGTCTACGGGCCAAAAGTCGCTCAACTAAATCCTGGGCCGCTTGGGAAGGAGAGTAACGACCATAGTGGAAACTAATCAAATCTGATAGTTGTTGGTCCCGAAATACCATGGCCAACTCCCCGTCCTCCGTGGGCACTCGATAGACGGAATTTAGCCAACCGGCCCGTTCCGCACTGGTGCTCAAACTTTGAGCTAGGGCGGACTCATCGGCACATAACCACTCAAAACGCAGTTGGGCCACTGTTTGCACCATGGCAGGACTAACCGCCAATCCCGGTGGCCATAAACCCCGGGATTCCCGTCCAAAGGTGCGCCGATAGTATTGTTTACCCCGTTGCAATTGTCTGACCCCGTCCTCCGACCAACAAAAACGGGGATCCGGTAGGGCCAGGGCCGCCTGGACAGTGCGAGCAATATTGCTATCCGCCAACAGGGGCAAAATCGGGTGGCCGTAGGGACTAGTGATAATTTCCAACTGCCCAGAGTTCTGTAATTGGCGGTGGAGGTGGATAATACCCTGAATAATTTGCCGTTGTTTACTAATGATTCTTTGGCGATCGCCTAGGGTGAAGGATTTTTGCCGAAAATACCAATCCTGTACTTCCTGATCTTCAGCAATGGTGAGGGCATCAAACCAAATCAAGTTATGCCAGGCCAGTAGATCGCTAAAATCCTGGGGTTGCCAATGGGATATACACCAATTCAGCCCTTGCCTCTGACGTTGTTCGTATAACTGCTGATAACGCTCCTGGGGGAAGATTTGTGTGCGGGGATTAGCTTCAAAAAAAGTGGTCAGAATTTCCACCTTTTGCTCTGGGCTTAACTTTTCTGCCGGGCTCAGGGTGAGGGCTAAATGGCGATCAATCGCTCGACCCTGGGCATAGTCCTCCAATTGGGCTAGTAAACAGGGCGTTAAACTTACTGTTTGGTGTAGGGTTGGATATCTTCCCCAGAGTTTGATCAACCCGCCGTAGTCCCTCACACCGTACAATCGCGCCCAGGGCCACTGATAGCGGCCATGACCTGCGCCCACCATGCCGTAGGACTGGGAAGAAGGCTGGTGTTGATGCCAAATAAATGCGACATACAACGGATAGGCCATAGCAAGGGGAGGGTCAAAAGCGACCAATAATCATTACCATCCCTCACAGCATAACCAATAGAACTGTCCATACAATTCACTTTTGGGAAGTCTTTGTCAGCCTTTGGCTATTTTGTCCCCTTGGTCAATTCAGTGCTTCATGCTCCAGGATGAAAATCGGACCGCCCAATCCTCCCCAACAAAAAACCTAGCCAGTGCAGAGTACTAGCTAGGTTAGAACAATCAATCAACTAATCAGAGATGGCTAAGGTGAAGCAATCTGTCCTTAACCCCCCACCTTAACCACTGGGGTGAAGCTAGGGACCACCAATTCCTTATCTTGCTTGGTGAGCTTGTTGTACAGCCGCTCCGTATTGGGGAAGTTGGCCGCGGGCAGAGTGGGGAAACGGCGATAGGGCACCGTGTCTTCACCAAAGGTTTGTAGATATTCCATGCTATTCACCATGGCGCCAATGAAGGCCTTCAGACCCTGGTTGGCCAAAATTTGGTTATACTGCTGGATCTCCTTTTGATTGAGGGGAGCCCGGCCCAAGAAGTGCTTGGTGCCCATCTCAATTACTTTGGTGTTGGGGTAAGGTGCATAGAACTCCTTCATATAGAGCTCCGAAGTACCCAAACCTTCAATGAATTCCTTAACGTTGATTTCATTGTTGCTGAGCTTACTTTCCAGGGCAGTGAACTCAGAATTGATAATGTAGGGTTCCAGATCCCGCTCAAACACCTGGCGGTAGGCGGCCCGGACGGCATTTTTAACCGCAACCTTATCGTAGGTGGACACCAACTTAAAGATTTTGGTTTGTTGCCGTTGGCGGGTAACCCCTTGGTTGCTACGGTAGGAAATTTCTGGTTCAGTGCGTACAGAAGAAACCTGACCCAATTCCACAAAGCGGGGGGTCACTTCCTTATCTACCCGTTGACCGATGTCTTCCCGAATAGAACCAACCCGGGCAGAACGCATTTGCAGACCAGCAGGGGTGAGGTAACGTTCATAGGGAACGGTGTCTTCCCCAAAAGCATCACTGTACTCTTTGCTGTCGATCATGGCCTCCACCACAGCATAGAAGCCCTGTTTGGAAGCAATGTCGAAGTATTGATTCATTTCCTGACGGCCATAGGTGGGACGGCCCAGGAGACGACGGTGCATATATTCGATCGCCTTACAGACATAGTGGGGAGCCCAGTAAAGCTTGAGGAATAATTCCGACTTAGCCAGGCGTTTGATAAATTCCCGCACACTAATGTCGCCATTTTCCAGTTGAATTTCCGCCACAGAGAGCCGTTGCCCTTCATAGAGATCCCGACCGAACACTTGGCGATAGGCCGCCCGAATCAAGGCTTGGGTGGAACTTTCCCCAAATTTGACACTGGTGCCGGTATTTTTGCCCACTTTGGCACCGGGTAAACCGCCGTTGAGACGAAATACTTTTGCACCGAGACTGCCGGGAAATTCCCCTACCGCACTAGGATTGCCTACTTGGTTATTAACCGCCGGCCCCCGGTGAATCAAGATCCGTTTAGTGTCCTTATTGAAAGGTGCAGGACGCTTGCTGGGGTTGCGGGTTTCTTTCGGGAAGATGGCCCCAAATTGAATTTCCAGGGGATCATTGCCGGAACCATACACATGTTGATCCGGTAATGGGCGATCATACTGGGCAAAGGTGGTGATGAATTGGGGAACTTTGCGGAAAGGAGCGCTGTAGCTAAACAGATCCTGTTGCATGCCCCAATTGCGGCATTCCTGGGCCTCAACCCCCAAGCCCCGCAGGTAGGGCACCGTTTCCTCACCAAAGTAATCGGAGTACTCCTGGGAATCCACTAGAGCGTCCACCAAAGCTGGTAAACCCCCACTGGAAACGACGGCAAAATAGTTCTGCACTTCTTCCCTAGAACTGGGACCCCGGCCGAGGATATGGCGGAAGGCCAATTCCAAAGCCCGGCTGTTGATGAAGGGTTCGAAGAATTGCTTGCGATAGAGGGGAGATTTGGCCAAGCGACGGACAAATTCCTTCATGGAAATATCGCCATTGCGTACCTGAGACTCCAGATAGGAAATAGATTGGCTGTAGGCTTTGGTAATATCTCGCTCGAAAATTTGGCGGTAGGCAGCTCTAATGACCGCATTTTTTTCCAACGCAGACAAACCGGGCTTCATGGCATATTTTTGCCGCTTAGCCGCCGCATTGAAATAACTCTGGGGGAGTTCCAAACCTTGGATATCGTTGGAGGGCCCTTGGCGTACTTTGTTGGACGGGGTGGGGGCTTTGAACTCACTCAAGAGAATGTCGAAGTATTGCAGGACAATCTCTTTGGCTTGGGCATTGCCCCGGAAATAGTCGGCGGAAGCGGCCCGCATTTCCTGGATAGCCACAATGGTGGCATCAATGGAACAGGCATTCTCAATAACTTCCTTCAGTCCCCGGGTATTGACCACAATAATGTTGGGGTCCCCGGCAACAATGGCATAGGTTGTGTAGCGCAAAAACCAGGACATGTCCCGGAGGGATTTTTGCATATTGCTGGGACCGTACCGGGCAATGTTAATGGGACGGAAACCAGGGGGAATGGGGCCAGTACTGCTAAAAACGGAACGGAGTCCCCCAAAGAGACCACCGCCCCCGTTGCTTTCGGCGTAGGTAACACTGCCGTTGCGACTATCACTGGAGGCACCCACCAACGCAGGTTGCCGCTCAACGGGCTTTTCCAGGTAGGAGAGGGGGGAACCGCCGGTGAAAATTCGATTGGCGGCCCTAGAGACGATCAAGTCGGCATTTTGGGTTAGGGTCTCTGCAATCTCTAGGCGCAGGGAACCGGATTGAAAATACGCTGTTAACTCGTTTAGTTCTGACCCTTCTAGGAAGCGATCCTGTTGCTCTGCTTGACTGATAGCGGAGACTGGAACGGTTTGGTAGAGTTGGGGTCGCGCTAGTGAGCTGCCACCACTTGCCTTAACACTCATTGGATTTCATTATCTCCCATTAACAAAATTGCGATCGCCTTAAAACGAGGGAAAAAGCCGCCCGGCCAAGGCTTATTTAAAGGTTCATCATAAAAAAGTGAATCAGCATCTAGGGTAGAACGTTTCGGAACGCTACAGGGGCTTTGTTAACTTTTGTGTAGGAGAACTTGATTGAATGGCCCTATTTAGCAATTCCGTAGGCATTCCTGAGGCTAGGCTAGGGGGGGCTGAGGAGAGCACCGAGAAAATGTTGGCATTAATCCTAAGACTGGCAAAACATCGTCAATAATGCAGTAGTGAATCCGTTAGATACTCCCCTTATAAATCTATGGAAAAATTTCCCCATTTGCTAGTCCTAGATTTTGACGGTGTCATCTGTGACGGTTTGCAGGAATATTTTCAAACTAGTCGTCAGGTTTGTCGACAAATCTGGCCAAATCTACCGCCAGAAAAGCTCGATCGCCAAAAGGATAACTTTTATCGTCTCAGACCGGTGATCGAAACAGGGTGGGAAATGCCCCTATTGCTGCAAGCTTTGGCTACGGGCATAGACCCAGCAACGATTGAGAGAGCATGGCCCACCGTTGCCCAGACGCTACAACACCAAGAACAAATTAGCAAAACCCAGCTAGCCCCAGCCCTAGACCAGGTGCGGGACAATTACATTAACAATGATTTGGCTTATTGGTTGGAGCTGCATCGTTTTTATCCGGGGGTAATTGGGCAATTAAACCATTGGCTCCAATCCCCTTACCCCCAATGGCTTTATATTGTCACCACCAAGGAACGCCGCTTTGTGCAACAGTTACTCCAAAACCAAAAGGTGAATTTTCCCCTTGGTCAAATTATCGGCAAGGAAATTAAACAGCCCAAATATAAGACTCTGCAACAACTACTGGTCAAACACAATTATTCCAGTGACCAACTCTGGTTTGTGGAGGATATGTTAACCACTCTACAAACCGTTGCTGACCAACCTGTCTTGGGACAAAGCAATTTATTCCTGGCGGATTGGGGTTATAACACCAGCACTGCCAGGGAATCCGCCAAAAATAACCAGCGTTTTCATCTACTATCCCTACGGCAATTGTCCTGCCCCTTTGGCCAATGGCAAGTGTGAACTACCCTGCTGCAATCAGCGGGTCTTCCTACCCATTGCCGTTAACAAAATAGGCGGAGGCCAATCTACTCTTCAACCTCAATAATTTCCATATATTCGTCGCCTTCCTCATCTTCCACAATGGTCACCTGGTTACCTTCGTCATCAACGGCGCTAACGGCGGTATTCCCCTCGTCATCAACGCAAACCGCAACCCCGACGCCATCTTCTTCATAGGCTTCACATTCAACTTCCTGGGCCATAGTGGGCATAGCTCCACCAAACAGTACAAAGCAACCAACAATCAAGCTGCCACCAACCATTGCAGGGATATTTTTCATGGATTTATGTTTGTCCTGGGGGGTATTAGAAGTACTAGAAAAGGTCTTGAAACGTTAACCGATTTTTCTAGCCAAGCGTAACACAAACTTGCTGAAAAAAGTGGCGGAGCATCAGGAGTAATGGTGATTTTCCACGTGGGCCCTGGAAACATATTAAAAAAAATCCCCCATAGCCACAAGGTGAAAACGTCCAACAACCTAATTCTTTGAACAGGGAGTGAGAAAAATTTGGGGGAGAATAAACAGATCTCCCCCACGTTGTGATTCAAACGTTTGCTCTCTACAATATGATTTAAAAACCGATGGTGGGGGCCCGTAAAGCGTTGACTTCCAAGGGAGAAATGCTGGCCTGCTGCACCAAGCTCGGCACCGATCGCCGGGCGGTTTGCACCAATTGATTAATGGTGGGATCGTAAATTTGGGTAATGAGCTTGGGATAGAAACCAATGCCAATGATGGGAACGAGCAGACAGCCAATGATAAACACTTCCCTCGGTTCCACATCCACTAGATTGGTATGGTTGACCAGTTCCTCGTTTTCAGGGCCATAGAGCATTTCCCGGAGCATGGAGAGCAGATAAATTGGGGTCAAAATTACCCCAACTCCCATGAGCACAACCACAATGGTGCGAAAAACCAAGTTATAGGCATCGCTGGTGGCAAAACCTACAAACACCATCAATTCCGCCACAAAGCCACTCATCCCCGGTAGAGCTAGGGAAGCAAGGGAACAGGCTGTCCACATGGCAAAACCCTTTTTCATTTTTTGCCCAATGCCCCCCATTTCATCCAGCATCAGGGTGTGGGTGCGGTCATAGGTGGCCCCCACCATGAAGAACAAACTAGCCCCGATCAAACCGTGGGAAATCATCTGCAACATGGCTCCACTCATGCCCAGGTCTGTAAACGATGCTAAGCCGATCAGCACAAAACCCATGTGGGAAATGGAAGAATAGGCAATTTTTCGTTTCAGGTTCCGTTGGGCAAAGGAAGTAAAGGCGGCATAAATAATGTTTACCACCCCCAGAATCACCAACACCGGCGCAAATACCGCATGGGCATCGGGCAACATCCCCACATTCATCCGCAGGAGGGCATAACCCCCCATTTTCAGCAGAATGCCCGCCAGCAACATGTGGGCCGGAGCGGTGGCCTCCCCATGGGCATCGGGCAACCAGGTATGGAGGGGAAAAATCGGTAACTTAACCCCGTAGGCAATCAGAAAGCCAGCGTATAACAACAATTGCAGGTTAACGGGAATGTCCTTAGCGGCGATCGCCGACATATCAAAGGTATTGACATCGCCGTAAAAAGCCAGGGTCAGTCCTGCCAACAGGATGAATAAAGACCCCCCCGCCGTGTAGAGAATAAACTTGGTGGCTGCGTAGAGACGTTTTTTGCCTCCCCAAATGGAGAGAATCAGGTACACCGGCACTAACTCCAATTCCCACACTAGGAAAAAGAGCAAAATATCCTGCACCGCAAACACCGCAATTTGTCCCCCATACATCAATAGCATGAGGAAATAAAAGAATTTGGGCTTTAAGGTGACCGGCCAAGCGGCCATGGTGGCCAAGGTAGTAATAAAACCGGTGAGAATAATCAAGGGCATGGACAGGCCATCGGCCCCCACCGACCATTTGAGATCAATCTGGGGTAACCAAGTGTAGCTTTCCACCAATTGCAATCCCGGTTCGCTCAGGTCAAAACCGCTGTAGAAGGCATAAACGATGAGGGCGAAATCAACCAGCCCCACCGTCAGGGAATACCATCTAACGGTTTTACCGTCCTTGTCAGGGATAATGGGAATGAATAAAGCCGCCACAATCGGCAAAAGGATGATCGTGGTCAGCCAGGGAAAAGTGCTCATACTACCCAGATAGTCTTTACAGACAATAATCTAGCAGGGATTTTTCCGGCCGGGCCCGCAGAAAAGATTAATTTTTTCTAACTTTTTGTAAGTTGTGGGCAGGCAAATGGCGATCGCCGCCCCGCTAACTTTGGTTTGTACCCAGGTTTTTTTCTATGGTCAAGATTTGCTTTGCCTAGGGTTTGAACCCCACTGGAGAGCTTTTGCTTGGTTATTTAGTCAGATTTGCGCCAGAGATGTAACAGAATTTAAAGTTATGGCGTTTTTTCCGGAAGGAAATTCAGGTCTGGGGTAAACTAGCCCATAATCCTGACAATATTATTTTTTTCGACTTTACGGAGAACCCTCGGTTAAGGAGCCGATAGTCAATGTCCCATAGTGTAAAAATTTACGATACCTGTATTGGTTGTACCCAATGCGTCCGGGCTTGCCCCCTCGATGTTCTAGAAATGGTGCCCTGGGATGGTTGTAAAGCCGCTCAGATCGCCTCTTCCCCTAGAACCGAGGATTGTGTTGGTTGCAAACGTTGTGAGACCGCTTGTCCCACAGACTTTTTAAGTATCCGAGTTTATTTGGGTGCCGAAACCACCCGCAGTATGGGTTTAGCTTACTAGATCGTTTCGGTCTGGTAACTAGCCCCGCCATTATTCCAACTTTTGATCGAAATTTGACAGCTTCTGAGCTGGGAAGGCCCCTGGGGTCTTCTTTTTTATTTGCCTAAAGCTAGGCTTGACGGGGGGATTACCATAGAATATAGTCTACCGACTGAGTAAATATACCTGAGGATAATCACCCATGCTGGCCGGGAACTATCAACCCCCTGCGTCCCTATCGGATCGTGAATTGGAAATTTTAGACCTGGTGGCGATCGGCCTGACCAACCAGGAGGTGTCAGAGCGTTTGGAGATTAGCAAAAGAACAGTGGATAACCATGTCAGTAATATTCTGACCAAGACCAACACGGAAAATCGGGTGGAGTTGGTGCGCTGGGCCCTGCAATGGGGCAAGGTTTGTCTGAATGATGTCAACTGCTGTGTACTGCCGGGCGAGGGCAGTGTGTCCTAGATTGGGGTGGTGTGTTTGATTCGTTGGTCATTTTTCCTGAAGAAATCAAGCCATGGCTATTACTCCAGTAAAAACATTCTCTCTAGTAGAATTCATGGCATTACCAGAGAGTGAACCAGCCCAAGAATACATCAATGGTACTGTCCGAGAAAAACCGACACCCAAAGGCAAGCATAGTCTCCTACAAACCTTATTGTCGGCAAGCTTAAATCAGATTTTCATCCCCCAACGTCGGGCATTAGCCCTTTCGGAACTGCACTGTACCTTTGGTGATCGCTCCATTGTGCCGGACATTGCCGTGTTTACCCAAGACCTGATTCCCCGTGATCCTTCGGGAGAAATTGCCGATCTGTTTGACTTGGCTCCTGATTGAAATATTGAGATTCTTTCCCCTGACCAAAGTCCAGTCCGAGTCATTAAAAATATCTTGTACTGTCTGGAGCATTGAACCCAGATGGGCTGGCTTATGGATCCAAAGGAGCAAACCATACTGGTTTATAGGTGTGACAAGCAAGTTCAAGTGATTGAAAAACTACCTGAAATTGTTCCGGTTCCAACCTTTGCGGGGGATTTCCACATCAGTGTTGGGAGAAAAATTTAATTTTTGTAAATTTTGTTAAAATCTAGATTCTTCAAGCTTTTCTAACTACAGTGCCACGGTGATTGCCAGGGGATTCTCTGCCGGGCTGGTCTGGTGCTGATGTTTTGATTACTTTGTTTTTCCTTTAATATATGACCTTCTCCTTGCACCATGAAGCCCCTCAATTACAACGCACTCCTGCTGGTGGATGGCTACAACATCATCGGCCAGTGGAATCATCTCAAACAAACCCGTGAAAGCTTTGGACTGGAAATGGCCAGGCAAACCCTGATTGATGAACTGATCAGCTACAGCAGTCACCAGGGCTATCAAACCCAAGTGGTTTTCGATGCTCAGTACCAACAAAGCCCTGCTAGCCAAGAGCATTTCAGCCCCCACCTTTCCATCCACTACACCGCCTGGCTCCAGACCGCCGACACGTTCATTGAAAAGCGTTGTGCCCATTATTGTCGTCACAGCTATGAGTATCCCGGTCGGGTGATTGTTGCTACTTCTGACCGGGCCCAGCAGTTAACAGTGGTGGGTTACGGTGCTGAATGGATGTCGGCCCATCTTTTGGCCCAGGAAGTGGATCAGAGTCGGGCCCAAATTCGCCAACAGGCCAAGCATTACGGCAAAAAGAGTCAACGGCGATCGCCAAAGGGCAAACCGTTAGGGGAAAAGCAACGGGGTTGGGTGCATAAATTAGACCCATCGGTGCGGGAAAAGCTTAGTCAATGGCGTTACGGCGTTGATTAGTCGGGAAATTAAAGATTGAATCTCTGCCCCGACCCGGTTGGATGATGGGGAATTTCGCAACATCTTGGTTAAAATAACTGATAATCTTCCCCACTCCTTATCCTCCCCCTCAAGCACCTTGGTTAACTTGACTCCCCCCCGTAAAGCCGGCCACTGGCGCCTGTGGCAACGACAAATCCGCTATCTATACGTCAAGTTATTACGACTGCAGAGTACCCCCCATGCCCTGGCCCGGGGTTTGGCCGTGGGTTCCTTTGCCGGGATGTTTCCATTTTTTGGTTTGCAAACGGCGATCGCCTTGGTGTTGGCCATTCCTCTAAGGGGTAATAAGATTGTGGCGGCGGGGGCCACTTGGATTAGCAATCCTTTTACCTACGTACCTATCTACTGGTTTAACTACCGCCTCGGGCTTTTGCTGTTGCAACGGGAGGGGGTCCCCTTCAATGAGTTGGACTGGCAGTCAACGGAATTGTTGAAGTATGGCGGCGATGCGGCGATCGCCCTTTTGGTGGGCTCCTTGGTGGCGGGCGCTGGAGTGGGCTTAACGGCCTATGTCTTTGGCTTGAGGAGCTTCACTTGGATTGCAATCCGTAAGCAGAAATCGAAAAGTCGTGGTCGTTAGGTTCTTATATAGCTCAAGGACCGTCAGTGCGGTAAACCAACTTTTGCCAGGCTAGGCGAGCCGCACCGATCATGCCAGCCCTGTTCCCCAGTTGGGCCACCAAAATTTTTAAGCCCCGGCGGGAAGGGAAAAGCACCCTTTCCTCAATTTCCGATGTCATGGAGGGAAAAAAGTAACTGGAGCTAGCGCTCAGACCCCCGCCAATAATTACCGCCTCCGGGGTTAGGACATAGACCAGGTTCGCAATCCCCATGCCCAACCGTTGGCCAAACTTCTCCCAATAGGCGATCGCCTCCGCATCTCCCTTGGCGGCCAATTGGGCCAACTCTAGGCCCGTCAGATTCATTTCCCGCCGTAGGGTTTGGGCCGAAGCATGTTGCTCTAAAGAACCTCGATTACCACTGTTACAAGGATAGCCCTCTGTTTCAATGGAAATTAGTCCCAATTCTCCCCCTGCTCCTTGGGGGCCCGTAAACAATTTGCCATTCAAAAACACCGCTCCCCCCACCCCTGTGCCCAGGGTAAGCAAAATAAAATTGCGGTAATTCCTTCCCGCTCCCAGCCAAGCTTCCCCCAAACCAGCACAATTGGCATCATTCTCCAACACTGTCGGTAACTGTCCATGGTTTTCCAACCAATCCGCCAAGGGAATGTCGTGCCACTGGGGTAAATTAATCGCTAACTGGGCCACCCGTCCTGCCGCATCCGCCGGTCCCGGCATGCCAACACCGATCGCCACACAAGCTGAATTTTTCAATAGGTCAATGCCATGGGCTAACTGGGCATAGACTGCCTTGGGCAAAGCCGGTTGGGGAGTGGGCAAAACCAAGGACTCGGTGCAATCTCCATTGCTCAGGAAACGGCCAAACTTAATGGAGGAACCACCAATGTCAATGCCAATGACCTCGCGGTGTGTGGGAGAGGGAGAACTCATGCCATTAATGAAAAATTGGGAAAAGCTTGCTAATTTTACCCCCATGGGAGCAATGCCAGAACGAGTTCGCCATACCTGAATGGGCCTCCAATTCTCCCAGACCAACCAAGGGAAACCCTGTAACCGAATGAGCTATGGGATGGGAGTTAATTGACCAACTCCTTATCCAGGCTGGTGAGCAAATTATCACAGGCATCTTCTAGCAAATCAATCACATGCTCAAAACCGGCTTGCCCGCCGTAATAGGGGTCGGGAACTTCCCGGTCAGCAAAGTTTTCGGCATAGTCACAGATCATTTTTACCTTATTTTGATATTTCCCCTGACGGTCTTGGGCCAGAATATTACGATAATTATCCCGATCCATGGCTAAAATCAAGTCAAATTCGGCAAAATCTTCTGGAAAAAACTGTCTAGCTCTCCCCTGTACCCGATAACCTCGTTTTTTTAAACTTTCTGTCATGCGAAGATCGGGTGAGTCCCCCACATGGTAGCTGGACGTGCCCGCAGAATCACAAACAATTTTTGCCCCTAAGCCTGCTTGGTCAATCTGGGCGTTCATGATATTTTCCGCCGCTGGCGATCGGCAAATATTCCCCAAACAAACAAATAATAATTTCATAGCCAAAAAGTTGAAATTAAAAGGAATTGAGACAAATTATCCGTCAAATTTGTCCCTCGTTGGGGCGGGAACGGGCAATTTGCACACTGAGGAAAATCACCGGCAACATCCCCGCCAGAATAATGGTTAGGGCAGGAGCGGCGGCTTCAATGAGCCTTTCATCGGAGGCATATTGGTAAACCCGGATCGCGAGGGTATCAAAGTTAAAAGGGCGAATTACCAAAGTAGCGGGCAATTCCTTCATTACGTCCACAAATACCAACATCACTGCGGTGAGCAAGCCGCCGGTCATGAGGGGGGTGTGTACTTGCCAGAGAATTTGGCTAGGGGTTTTACCCAAACTACGGGCCGCATCATCCAAAGTTGGTTTGATTTTGCCCAAACTACCTTCCAGGGAACCTATGGCCACCGCCAGAAAGCGCACAAGGTAGGCATAGACTAAAACTGCAATGGTGCCACTCAGGAGGAGACCAATGTTTACGCCCCAAATCCTTTCCCACCAGCCCGCTAGCCAATTGTCAAAGTTACCCGCCGGAATCAGCACCCCCACTGCAATGACGGAACCGGGAATGGCATATCCCATGGAAGTGACCTTAACGGCAAAGGAGGTCAGGGGTTGACGGCTCAACCGTTGGCCATAGACGAGAATTAAACCAATTACTAAGGCGATCGCCGCGGTGAGGAACGAGAGAATTAAGCTGTGGGAAGCTAACTGGAAAAAGTTATTGTTATTAACTTCCTGGGCATAGGAAACGGCGAGGTATAGAAGATAACTGGCGGGCACCAAAAAGCCTAGGAGGAAAGGAAAAAGACAGAAAGCTAAGGCTCCGATCGCCCTTAAGCCCCGGAGTTGGTAACGGGGTAAATTTTGTTTGGGACTACTGGATTGATAGAACTTGGCCTGGCGGCGGGAGCAACGCTCCAGAACCACCAACAGGAAGACAAAAATCATTAAAAAGGCGGCCAGTTGGGTGGCCCCTTGTCTTTCGCCAAAGCCAAACCAAGTGGAATAAATGCCCGTGGTGAAGGTATTAACGCCAAAATATTGCACTGTGCCGAAATCATTCAAAGTTTCCATCATCACCAAAGCTAAACCAGCGGCGATCGCCGGTCGAGCCAGGGGCAAAGCAACTCGAATAAAACTTTGCCAGGGATTACAACCCAAGGAACGACTAGCTTCTAGGGTACAAATTCCCTGTTCCAAAAAGGCAAGGCGGGCCAAAAGATAAACATAGGGATAGGACACCAAGGCCAAAATGGCGATCGCCCCCCAGAGGGAACGGATATTGGGAAACCAATAATCAAGGGCCGAATCCCAACTGAAAATGGCCCGCATTAGGGTCTGCACAGGGCCGTAATAGTCCAAGAGATTGCTATAGCCGTAGGCCAACAAATAAGCCGGGGCAGACAAAGGCAATAGCAAAGACCATTCCAGCCAGCGGCCACCGGGAAAACGACACATAGTAACTAGCCAGGCTGTTCCTACTCCCAAAACAAAAACCCCTGTCCCTACCCCCACCATCAGAGCCAGGGAATTACGAATATATTCCCCCAGGACCGTTTCCCAGAGATGAGTAAAAATTTCTCCCTGCCAGGAAAAAATGCCCAGGAAAACGAAAATCACTGGCACCGCAATCCAAGCGGCGATCAGCAAACTGACCAGAACCCAAATATTGAGGGATATTTTGGGCGAGGCAGGGGAAGTGGTCAAAAAATTAAACACGGCGAATCAAACACAGAGATAAAGCTGGGTTATTTAATCGGGGAATCCCCAGAGGCCAAAAACTAACTGTGAGGCGGTTCGTCGGGCTTGAAAGGATCTTGCCCAATCCCCAACTCTTTTTTGCTCTCCTTCAAACTTTTCCAAAGTCGCTTGATTCTCTCATAGGCTTCCATGGTTTCGATTTTACCTGCGGTCTCTAGATTACATATGACGCTTACCTTTTGAGCAAATTCCTGTAAATTTGCATTAAAAACCAATTTTTCCGGCTTGAAATCCCCATAATATTTACCCTTGGGATAGAGGAATGCGTCTTTTTCCGGATTATCAGCCATATTATCTCTTCAACGGGCAAGAACAGTAACCATTGTAGGCGCATTGACCATTTACTGGGGTCGGAGAGGAGAACAATATCCATCCCAAGCCCATGGCACCCAAGGGTTTTGGCTAATTGTGCCGCAATCTAGCTCAACCTGGGACAATGGTGGTTGTTCCCCTAAATTATTGCCATTGTGTTCACTGGTATTATCCAATCCCTCGGTTATCTTTCTGCCCAGCGGGCCGATCGCCTGGAAATTACCCTGGCCCCTGCCGACGCTCAACGGGTTTTAGGAGATATTTCCCTGGGGGACAGCATTGCAGTGGATGGAGTTTGCCTCACCGTAGAGGCGATCGCCCACCAGGGATTTTTAGCGGACGTTTCTCCGGAAACCTTGCAACGTACTACCCTAGGCAGAGCCAAGGAAAGACGCACAGCGGTCAACATTGAAACTTCCCTCCGGGTAGGGGGAAAAGTGGGGGGACATTTTGTCTCTGGCCATGTGGACGGAGTGGGGCAATTATTGAGCAATGAACAAACCGATAATGCTTGGCTGCTCAGCTTTGGGGCAGTGGGCAGTTTACAGGGGCAATGGCAACAATATTTAGCTCCCTACCTCGTTCCTAAGGGCAGTATTGCCGTCAATGGCATCAGTTTAACAGTGGCGGACTGTGGCGAAGACTGGTTTAACGTGGCCGTTATTCCCCACACCTATAGCGAAACCAATTTACAGTTACTGCAACCGGGGGACTGGGTCAATTTGGAGGGGGATATTTTGGGTAAATATGCGGCCCGATTTTTGTCCAGAGGCCAGGTAATGGGTCAGGCGAAAGATATCGACCTAGCTTTTTTACATGAAAATGGCTATGGCTAAGATTATGCTCGCAAAGTTCAGAGCGATAGATTTTCCCAAAAATCTCTCTAAAAAATTGTGATCCAGTAGTTGTTGATAGGGCCTCCAGTTATCGGTGCAATACACCGTCACTTTCCACTTTTGACAACATTTTTATGGCCACATTGAGCATAGTGAGAGTGTATGGACATCTTTCCAAAATTTAGCTCAAGTGAAGGAAATTCTTAGTGGACAACTTCGGAACCACCGGCAACGGGCAATGCACAGCCACCATTTGCACACATGCCCTTTTCCCTCTGGGCTAAAATTTCCGCCAAGCTCGGCCGTCCTGTCCAGCTCAAACGGCGATCGGCCCAAAAGTCGTAAATTCTGTCCACCAAGGGACCAATGATGGGCCAGCGGGTGGGAGCATACAGCCAATCAATACCTAGCACTTTGTACACTTCTCGAAAAACGGCCACATTTTTGATTACTGTTCCGTCGGCCTTCACCGCATGAATGCGGGCCATGGCATCCTCAAAGCTGATGCCGCCATGGTCTTGGGGATTGTAATCCGCCTGGGCGATGTCCACAAAATTAACCAAACCCCGGCCCCGGTCTTTATTACGCAGGAAATTAACCTCTCGGAGGCAAAGGGGGCATTCACCGTCGTATAAAAGTTCAATTTGCCAATTTTTCACTGAATCTACTCCCCTAGGGTCAAAATTTCCACTCCATCTTCAGTGACGGCAATGGTGTGCTCAAACTGGGCGGAAAGCTTACCGTCTTTGGTAATGGCAGTCCAACCATCATCTAGTAACACCGCTTCCCAGGTGCCTTCATTGATCATGGGTTCGATAGTGAATACCATGCCTGGGCGTAACCGTTTACCTTTGCCCGCTTTGCCGTAATGGGGAATTTGGGGGGCGGTGTGGAAAATTTTGCTAATGCCGTGGCCGACAAAATCTCGAACCACTGAAAACCCCTGGGCTTCGGCATGCTTTTGGATAGCAGCTCCAATATCACCAATTTTGCCGCCTGGTTTAACTGCTTCAATGCCTAGGTGTAGACATTCTTCGGTCACTTTGACCAGTTTTTCTGCCACTGGGCTGGGGGTACCGACAAAAAAGGTGCGGGAACAGTCGCCATGATAGCCGTCCAGGATTGGCGTAACGTCAACGTTGATGATGTCTCCTTCCTGCAAGACCCGTTTGCGGTGGGGGATGCCATGGCAGATAACCTCGTTGATGCTGGTGCAAATAGATTTGGGGAAACCGTTATAACCAAGGGGGGCGCTGATGGCTCCGTGAGCTTTTGTCCATTTTTCCGCTTCGTCGTTGAGATCTAGGGTGGTTATGCCCGGTTGCACCATTGGCGCTAGGTGATCAAGTAGGGCCGCCGATAGTTGGCCCGCCTGCCGCATTTTTTCTATTTCTCGGCGGGAAAGGAGGGTAATAGTGTCGCCCATTGATAATGCTTACTCTTACTGTAAAAAATTAAAAGATATTTCTGGTTTTATTTTAAGTTTAACCAAAACCTTGACTGACTTCACTCTCCCACGGCAGGGAAGTGATATTCAAGGAGTAAGTGGGTCGGCTGACAAAGGTTCACCGTCAAGGGGAATTCTGATGGAGGTAATAGCGATCCAGCGCTTCCAATAATTGGTCAATGTGCCCTAGGTTGTGGGTGGCCATGGCCGAAAAACGTAGTCGGCTGTGGGGAACGGTGGGGGGACGAATGGCCGGAGCAAAAATTCCCTGTTCTCGCAAATACTTAGCCATTTCGAGAGCGTTGGCTGGGTTGGCGGCCCCTACCCAGAGGATGGGGGCATTGTTTGGCGATCGCCGAAAGTTTGATGTTGCTAAACCTTCTAATCCCTTGGCTAGGTAATCAACGTTGTGCTGGAGTTGGGCAACGCGTTCCGGTTCCCGTTGGATGAGTTTAATGGCGGCCAGGGCAGCGGCAGTGTCGGCGGGGGAAAGGCCGGTGGTATAAATCCAGGTGGCAGCTCGATTCCGCAAAAAATCAATTAGGGCAGCACTGCCGGCTACATAACCTCCCAAACTCCCCAGGGCTTTGCTGAGGGTTCCCACCTGAATCCAATCCCCCACTGGTAACTGAAAATGCTCCCGGCAGCCTGTACCCGTTTTTCCCATCGTGCCGGTGCCATGGGCATCGTCCACTAGCAACATGCTTTGAAATTCTTCGGCGATCGCCACTAATTGGGGCAAGGGACATAGGTCGCCATCCATACTAAACACCCCGTCACTGAGGATCAAACAACGGCGGTGATGGTCTCGATGTTGAACCAACAGAGCGGTCAAAACTTCTGGGCACCCATGGTCATAGTTGATTACCTTGGCCCCACTCAACTGTGCTCCCCGCTTGAGGCTGGAATGGTTATATTCGTCCGCCAAAATTAAATCCCGCTTACCCACCAACGCCGTAATGGTGCCCAAATTAGCCAAATATCCAGAACTGAACACCAAAGCCGCTTCCGTTCCCTTCCAGTGGGCAATGGTCTGTTCTAAATTTTCGTGTAGCTGACGATGACCACTCAACAACCGGGACCCCGTACTCCCCGTCCCCCACTCGGCGATCGCCTTAGTGGCCGCTGCTTTTAGGTCAGGATGGCTAGCTAAACCAAGGTAATCATTGCTAGCAAAATTAACTAACCGTTGCCCCTCCAATTCAATTTTCGGCCCTGGCCCCTGGATAATTCTCTGGGGATGACGATGCCAATGGGCCCGCTGAATAGTTTCTAGAGCATCGCCTAACCAAGTGTAGGCAGTGGAGTCAGTAGCCATAAACTTTAGACTGAATAAAACAAACCCCCCAACCATTGTCTGGAGGGGGGAGTTTTTTTTCTTTTTTTTAATGGCGGGAGGCGGATTTGAACCACCGACCTTCGGGTTATGCTTACCAACTACAGTTTTCACTGCCTGACCTTGTCAGTTTGTGGTCTGGACTTTCCCTTCACCCTCAGCTTTCCTGTTAGGGTGTCTCCCATCAAGTCTCTACACCTTCCTAGAAATATCTCATGGTCCTAGGTTTGGCTCGGGATTACCATTTGAAAGGCTTCCCCGAATTTGAGAGATAATCACGCAGAGGTCTCCCTTTGCGCAGCCCCTTTTTGCAAGATGAGATGCCAAGCTTCTCGGTAATCGAACGACCTTGGTTTTCTCTGACGTTTATCAGTTTCGACCAGGTGAATCTCACTACCGTAACTAATAAAGACATCAACCGGAAAGACATAGAACAGGTCAAGCTCTTCAACGTAGGCAACAGCAAAATCAAAGTCTTTCTCACCATAGGGAGATCTAACAATGTTTTGTCTGTTTGTCCTTGTTCTACGATTGTCAACAACATAGTTGCCAGTTTTTTCGCTGAACCAGGAACTTTTAACCTGCACCTTCAAGAGGACTCCTTCGACATCAAAGACCAGATCATAAGAAAGACGGTCTCCTAATGGCTTCAGAACCCCCAGCCAAGCCTCAAAGCATGAAGAATGGCGGTCTGCTCTGCAATGTCACCCTTAAGCTTAGTGCTCATGGTTTACATCTTGCGACTTGAGCCCGACGAGCTACCAGACTGCTCTATCCCGCGTCGCTTCAAACATCATAACTGATAGGGGCGATTTTTGCCAAACTTTATTTTTCCTGGCAGATTCACCCCACGGGCCATGCACTGGAGAGTGCCAATTTTAGGGATTTTCAAAGTAAATGGGAGATCCCTGGCGGCAATGGTCACAACTAGATGCTATTAGACGATCAAATATGGGCGTAGTCGCAAAATTCGGCGGCAAAGTGGATTGTGGTTTTGGCTTAAGGACAATTTTTTGTCCCGATCTGCCTTCAATATAGTCTTTACGGACTAACTTATCGTTTTCCCGCACTAGCAAAATTATGTTTTCTCCGCTGATAACTCGCTCTGGCTCCCAAGGGAAATAAAAGTATAAACCTGGGTTGTTTGGAGATAGGATAAGCTCGTTTCCATTTACAATGTGTTCTTGCCAAAATGTAGGAAAACTAGTTTCAGAATAGACTCGATAAATTCTTGGGACAAATTCCCAGTCCGAAGGGAATAAATACACGGATTCTAGCACCCAAGGTAAGCTCCAATCAAAAGGATTAATTTGCTTTCCTGTCACTAAACCTGGAGCCTGCAATAAAATTGTTGTGCCTTCCTGTAGATCCGGTGCCAAGGAGATTACGTCCTGTATAAAAGTCTGTTGAGATTGCCAGCTCAGGCGATATTGGTGTTGAACATCTAAACAAAAAGTGAATAAAAACCCTAATTGCAGGGATAAAATCGATATTATTATGTACTGTTTAAACCGCCATCTATGGGCAGTAAGTAAAAGCAAAATCCAAAGACAAGTAAAAATAAGGGTTGTACCCAAGGAAGCAGAAAAATGGACTCGAGAATCACGGCCATCAATGGCTGTCACAGATAGGAGTAGGGCTGAAGGGTAAGCTAGAATTGTCATCATCAAGCCCACTATTAACCAGCGCTTCCAGGAATTAAAATCAGGATTATCACTGGATCGCAATACTTGTCCCCAGCGAGAATTGAATAGGTTTATTAAAATAAACAAAAATAGCAGTGAGCTAATCAGTAAAACTGACCAATATTGTCCCAATAGTTCGTTCAAAACCTGTGCAGGACGGAGAATAAATGAGCCAAGGGAAACTAAAGGACCTAATGTGATTTGTTGAACAATTTTTTGTAATGCATTAACAACTCCCATGTTACTAGCTCTCGATTCTCCAGCCCAACGACGAAGTAAAAAATAGCTAATACCAATGGCTAAAACAATGAAGAAATGATAATTTTTTTGTTTTTGAGTTATTTGATGAGGACGAAATAAAGGAGCAGTTAAAAAAACCAAAAATAAACTTTCATAATTAAGTAAAGATAAAATTGCCAATAAGTAACTAATCCCCTTCAAGCAAAAAGTAAATATTTTTGAATAAGAAATAGTAATATAAAAATGAAAGGCCAACAATAAGCACAATAAAGAGGTTTGTAGTCCAAAAAGATGCTGAAGAAAGCTAAAAGTTGTGTCCGCTGGGTAGAGACAGAAAAATAGACTGGCGATCAATGCTCCATAGCCACTGCAGGTAATTCGACGTATAAAGGCAAACCACAGACACGTATTAAAACCGAGAATAGCAAAACCAATTATATATAATGTCTGAATACCTCCAAATTTAGCTCCCCAAAAGGGAATAAAGGTGAGTAAAGCCATATGCACTGGGCGACCCTGCCAAAAACTAGTAATGGCACCATATAGACGGTTCCAATTTTGGGTAAAGTCATTGGCGATCGCCGTGGCAGTAAAACCCCAATCATCCTCGTAAAGTCCAAAATCTTTTATTAATAAAAAATGAGCGCTCCACGTCAATACTAATAAGAATAAGTATGGGGAAACAACTTCTATTCTAAAAGTCAAAATCGAGGTAATAAATTTATTTTTTGGAGCTTCTTCTTTTTTTTGAGCACTCATATTAATCACCTAAGCAGGTAAAAAATCGGGGTCGGAGTCCAAGCCATAGTAATCTCTGTCTACAAATCTCTGTTCACAGATACCAAAAGCTGTTGATTCGTCTAGAGTAGCGGTTTTCGTGATCACAAACTTATGAATTTCTCTGTTGTGGAGTTCATCAGCCAACTTCTGGCGAATAAAATGACGGTAGTTGATGGCAAACATTGGTCGAGCAAGATAGGCCTTATTCCAGCCACATAAAACCATTGACAATTTGAAAGGATTTTGATTCAAGAAAATGAATAGTGCTTCTGCCAACTGTGGATAAATGGGATTAAAAAAATCATCCAGGACTATGATGCCGTCGTCTGACAGTAGTTGTTCACATAATTCAAGGTCATTGATCACAGCCCTACCTGTGTGTTCCCCATCAATATGGAGCCAACGACAAGTAGAACGTAAATCACCAAGGGCGCCCGCTGTCACTTGATAAGAAGGTCGCTGAATATACTTGCCCCTGGCACCGAGAATAGGAGTAAGATTCACCTCTGCATCTTCAATATGCCTGGTGCAATCAATCAGGACAAATTCCTCTGTTTCTTTGAGGTGAAGGGAGGACATCAAAGCTGATAGACCTTTATAAACTCCAATTTCCAGCATATTGCCATGGATACCATGGGTATTTTGGAAACTTAGCAAAGCATCCCAGAGAGCCGCACTCTGTTCTAGGAAAAAACCAGGAATTTCTCCCTGCAATCGCTTAAATTCACCCAGCTTCGAGAGATAAGAATAGTTATCTTGGAGTAGTAGCATAGAACAACCAGTAGTCCGTGGAACTCTGAATAACTTTGTCGACTATGACTACCGAATGCTTTTTTTGCTCCACTTAGAGACAAGTTACACAGCAAAATAGGTGGCAGGCATAATTGCGTTACACCACTTTAATGCCTGACTAAAGATTTCGTAATCCTGGAAGAAGAAAACATTGCCCCAGGAATTTTCCAAGGAATAGTCCGAGTTGCAGTAATAACTGACCTCGTGCTGTCCCCAAATGCGATAGATGACGATATGCCAGCGGTAATCTCTCTGCCGCATAGCTGGCACTAGATCCTTTAGGTGGTTTATGGCTCCTGTTTGTCCAAAGGGAAAAGTGGGATCCCAAAATTCCGCTAGCACCACTGGGTAGCGAAAATCTCCCATGCCTTTGATAACTTCTAGGTCAAAGCCCTCTGCATCAATTTTGACTAAGCCAATATCATCGGGTAGGATTCCATCTTCATGCAAACTAGCGATGGTTTTGACTTCTACTGCAACACTGTCCTGGAAGGCCAAGCCTTCAGCGAGGGAATGGCGGGTCAAACTGCTATAAAAACTGGCATCGTCAAAGGTTTTATCTTCCGTTTGATCCACCACCAGATGTAAATCCCTGGTCTCATTGGCAGAACCCAAGGCATAACTGAAGGCATGGAAATTACTATTTTGTCCCAATCTTTGCTGTAATTGGGTTAAAACTGGCGGAAAAGGTTCAAAAGCATAGACCTCATAGCCCGTCTGCAATAGTCTAGCGGAGACATCACCTCGGTTGGCCCCCACATCGATCGCCCGTCGGTGGGGAAGATAGGAGTAGAGATAGAGCATCAGCTCAATGTCGATCGCCTGGAAATAGCTGGGGTCGGTGATCACTTTAAATTTCTGATCATGGACATCGGCGGCAATCTGAGCTAGGTTCTCCCGGACAAAAACAGTCTGGGATTGATTTTCTTCTTGCAATTTCAAAAACTGAACGGTTAATAACTTCTGATGACTTTCAGCTTCTCCTCTGATATTTTTAAATTCTTGGTGGATATAACTATTGCTTCTTTCAGACTCCTCTCTAATTTTTCTAAATTCTTGGTGGACCAGTTGATCACTTCTTAGAGCTTCTTCTCTAATTTTTTTGAATTCTTGATAAACATTTTCAATTTCTCCATGATGTTCTGCCATCATCCTCTCAAAGATTATCTGCCGCTCTTGACCGGTCTCTATCAAGTATTGCAATGTCTTAACCTGGTCTAGGGCAGACTTGATTAAGAAGATTTGGCTCTCCATGATTTGATTAGCATTTTGAGTCTGTTGCTCTGTAAATGCTCCGATCGCCTGGCGATTCTGTAGACTGACATCTTTGACGTAATCCGTTGCTTCTCGGAGGTAGTCTAATTTTTCCAGTACAAGATCCTTTAGGGATTTGATTCGTTGGATGGCACGGTTGTTTTTTAGCAGTTGCTTGAGCATTAGATGACAGAAAGATGGAGAGTAGTATCAGCAAGAAAGATAAACTAGAGACATTATCTGGGCAAAGTAAGTTGAAATGAACTAGATTTTGCGGCTAGTTTCAGGTACCAAGAAATCCTGACGGATAAACACCACTTCTTTCTGCAATAGGGTACCATCAATGGGCGATCGCCATTCGCCAGTTTCGTCGTAATAACGGAAACCCAACTGTTCCAAGAGATTGAGCATCTCTAAAAAGACCAGGGCATTTTCGTCGTAGCGGACGTAGGAAAGTTCTGCCACCACTAAATCCACCTGCTCGAGGAAATTTTTTGCCCCGGCCAGGACAATATGTTCGGCGCATTGCACATCCAGTTTGAGGATACCCCGCCCTTGAAGATTTTCTTCCTCGGCCACCTGGTCTAGGGTTTTGACCGCCACTGTCACCGTTTCATAGTCCCGAAAATCGGCGGGAGTGAGCAGAGAACTACCGTAAAGATCGGGGGAAACCTGAAAACTGAGCTGGCCCGATTGGTCGGAGACGGCAATTTCTAAAAACTTAGCTTTGGGAATGTTCTTCAGGTAATAGTTGCGGGCAGCCTGTTCATAACGATTAATCAAAGGATCAATCAAAATGAATCGGGCTTGGGGAAACAGTTGGCTGGCGGTGTGGGACCAAATGCCATGGGAAGCCCCCACATCCATGACAAAATCGGGATGGTAATGGTTGACCTTTAGGCGTCGCATTACTTGGTACACCTGGGCGTAATCCTTGTAGATCAAGCTGGGTACTGGAGGTTCAATGAAATGCACTAAGTCAATCGGCGATCGCCGGAAGAGGAATTCAAAGCGGTCATCGACGGCTTGTCCTTCAGCGAGGGAATCCCAAATCCAACTATCAATATTTTGATCACCAAATTTTTCTGCCACTGCCACGGCATTTTCCCTAAGAACTCTTTGACGTTGGGGATCTAACACTTCGGTCACCGCAGCCCCAAAACTTTCTGGGGTATAGTCACAGACCACGCCAATCTGAAAGCGATGAATAAAACTAGCGGCGGAGGTTTTTTTACTCCCCATCAAAATTACTGGAGTGTTAGATGTGGCCAGGGCAAACAAGATCCGTCCAGGTAAGCTCAGCTGGGAGAATTGGGGTTGATCATCCCGTTCATCCATGGTGCCAGTGGGAACCACAATGAAAGGATATTCCTGCAGTTTTTCCACCAATTTATCTTCGGGAAAAAGTCCTTGGGCATAAATACCTTTAGCCTGTAAATCTTCATTAGATTCTGTCAGCCAATAATATTTGGAGTTGCCGTACCAATCCAATTGCACATCAGCTTCCTTCGTGCTGTGGCAAAGTTCAGCAAACCATTGTTGGCTCCAGATACTGCCCAGGAGGGCTCCCCGTTTTTGTTGACAATTCTCCTCTAGGGGCTGAAAAATTTCCGTTTTAATCAACCCATGGGGCACCACCGCTGGCAAAATCCAAAACTTTAAACCAAATTTATTTTCATAGGCATCCCGCAGTTCTGGATGGGTGGCAAAGCGCACATTGGACTTTTCCAAAAACTCCCGCATTAAATCGTCGGGGATATTGTTAACTGCTACGTTTTGGTCGTCCATAATCCAAATGCCCAGGGGCACCCCAAACAATTCTTTAATGGCGATCGCCGTCAGCACATCTGCAGTACTGTAAGGGACACAAAAGATTCGACTAACTTCGTGGTCAGCGAAAATATCAGCAATATTGATGAAAATATCCTTACGAGTCCAGCCATAATGGGGAAAATGATAGGATTGAACACCAAAGCAATGGTCTCCTCCATAGTCATTATTCATACGGACAGAAATAATTTGACTATCATCAGCAAAAACTCGGCGTACCAGGGCTCCCGTACCATGGCGAGGGGTAACCTCATTGAGCGTAATAACCACACTGGCATCGATGACCTTGACTAAATTTTGGATTTTTTCAAAACGATAATCCCTGGGGGAGCCTTGCTCCAAAGAGTCCCAAATCCATTCAGCCACGCCATCAGCGCTGAGATTTTGCCCTAAAAGTAGCGATCGCCGCCGTATATTCTTCTGATTATCAATTTGTAGGATGTCATTTAATTTTTGAGAAAATTCCAAAGATTGATAACTACTAACTAAACCCAAATTATTACTTAGGATAAAATCACCAACCACACTTTCAGGACTTCCTAATGCCAATATTGGTAAATTGGTGGCGGCGGTGATCAAACAGAGAAGATAGGGTAAACTCAGACTAGTTGATTCAGGGTTATTGCCATGGTTATCAAAGCTCTCAGTAGGGATCACAGCAAAGTTGGCAGAACGCATTAGAATAACCAACTCATCTTCTGATATTTTTCCTTTAAATTTAATTCCATCCTTTGCTATTTCTTCCTCTTGAAACATTAACAACTGGCGATTAGGATCACCATACCAATCTAGTTCTATGCTTGTAGAACTACAAAGCTTACGTAATTTATCTAAGTATTCTTGACTCCAATTATCACCAGCAGTGATCCCTTTATATTCCGCTAGATTATGATCATCAATATTCGGAACTTCAGTTTTAATTATTCTTCTCTCTATTACCGGAGGGAAAAACCAAAACTTACGATTAAATCTACTGCCATAGGCTTCACATAATTGTGGAGAACCACCTAGGCAAAGATCTGCTTGATTAAACAATTTCCATCCTAATTCTTTTTCTTTATTATCAAAAGAAATAAACGTGTCCTCTGTTATCAGTACACATAAAGGACAGTTGTAAAGACGTTTAACTGCTAATGCTAAATAATAGTCTTCAGGGCAATAGGGAATGCAGAGAAGGCGCCGAGGAATACAGTGATCCAATTTTCGTACTATTTGCACGGAAAGAATCTCCCCTGACTCAAAATCAAAATCGTGAGAAGAAAGCTTAAGTGTATCCGTGCTAAAATTAAAAATGTTCCTAAGGACAGTTTTTGTGTTATGGGGGCTATTGATTTCATAACAACCCACAATTAAGTCAATTTTTTTGAATTTTATACTTCGTTCAAGAGCTAACAAAGCCCCAAGCAATTCCTGTTGTAAGTTGTAAAAATTGTTGGAAATTTCAGACATTAATAAGCTAAAGTAATTAGGGTGACTCAACCTTAAAAAAACTAGACATCCTTCACCTATTTCGGCAACAAGGGGATTAGGACTCTCTCTCTACCATAATCCTATTTTCTTCCGATATCTAAGTGCATCTAGCCACAGGTTATAAGAGTGTATCGAAACCATTGTAAGCGACTTCTTGCAACCACTACCATGCCCCATAACATTTTATTAGTTTCCCATTCTGACTTTCCCGCCAATAGTGCAGTGCATGTTCATCATTATGCAAATGAATTGGTAAGGCTTGGATGTGATTGTGTTGTTGCTGTGCCCTATAACCAAGATTCAGTCAGGGAAATGCCTAATTGTTTGTATTCAGTGGTTGACTACAAGCAAATGAAGCAACTGCCTAGTAAATTTAAAAATGGTTTTCCTCCTCGAATTGTTCATTGTTGGACTCCTCGGGAACATGTGAGAAAATTTTGCTGCCAACTATCAGTCCAATATGATATTGCCCTTATTATTCATTTAGAAGATAACGAAGAATGCGTAACCAGTCGATTCCTGGGAATATCTCTGGATAATTTTGATATCCATGCAGAAAAGCTTTTACCCCATAATCTCTCCCATCCTCAAAAATACAAGGATTTTCTGAATACAGCTGATGGAGTCACAATTATCATTGAGAAGCTTAAGGATTTTATTGAGCCTAATATCTCCTGTTTAAATCTTTTTCCCGGTGTTGATACCCTCGAATTTTATCCTCGTCTACCCGATTTAGATCTGCTTGAAAAACTAGAAATTAGCGAGGAATCGACAATTATTTGTTATACCGGGAATGTGCACTTAGCTAACCAAGAAGAGGTAAGAGAACTTTACCTAGCTATCGGTGCTAGAAATCGGGCTGGAAAAAAAACAGTGCTAATAAGAACTGGTATAGACAATAACCTGGATTTTTTAGGTGAGAATGATTTATGGGTTAAAAAATATGTCAGGGAAATGGGATGGGTAAAGAGAGAAGAAATCCCTGCGATTTTATCCATTGCAGATATATTAGTACAGCCTGGAGGGCCAGATGAGTTTAATGATTATCGTTTCCCATCCAAAATACCGGAGTTCCTCGCTATGGGAAAACCTGTTATACTTCCTAGAACAAATATTGCCAATTATCTTACTCACCTTGTCAACTCTTTTATTTTGTCAGATGTTAATTGTCATTCCCTAGTTGAGACCATTGATTTTTTAATGGATAATCCAGAGATTCGTTCAAAAATAATTCAAGGTGGCCTTGAATATGCTAAAAATTATCTAGACTGGAGTAAAAATTCCGAGAAACTGCTAGAGTTTTATGCTTCTGTCATCTCTATGTCCTGTAGTGGCGATGAAAAACATAAACTAAATCAAAGATTCAAGTTATTAATTGATGACTATCAACAAGCAAATACTGTGAAACTAAACTTATTAAACGAAAATCTGAATGATAAAAATCAATATATACAAAATCAAGAACATCAAATTAGTGAACTTCTGTTATCTAAACAACTCCTGGAATCAGAGATAAATGCTATGCGTAGTAGTAAGTTTTGGAAGCTAAGGGAATTATGGTTTGATATTAAGAAAAAACTCCTCTAAACTACCAGATGTCAGTTTAATTTCTCAAAACTGCTATTATTTCCCTAACAAACGACATTTTTTTGTATCATTCTATGAATAGTCAGAAAAACCTAAATGATTTAAATAACACAGTGCATGTTTTTACTAGCTGTACTAGTTGTTACATTCCCAAGGCAAGGGTGCTAGCTGAATCAGTCAAAAAATTCCATGATTCAATTACATTTCATTTAGTTTTATCTGATAAGTTGCCTCATTTTTTTGATTTACAAGATGAATATTTTGATTCGGTAATTTTCATAGAAAGCCTTGATATAGATAATTTTCCTCAATGGGCTTTTAAGCATTCGGTGGTAGAAATGTGTACAGCAGTTAAGCCATTGGCCTTCCGTAAAATTTTCTCGACTTATAGTGAATGTCAAAAGATCATTTTTTTGGATCCTGACACAGCTATTTTCTCTAGCTTAGATGGTATATTAGATCATCTGGAAGATAATAGCATCCTGCTGACGCCTCATCAGCTTGAGCCAGAAAAAACAGAAGAGAAAATTAGGGATAATGAGTTAGCTATTCTCAGACACGGGATCTTCAATCTTGGTTTTATTGGTGTTAAAGCTAGTCTAGAAGGTCATAAATTTATAGATTGGTGGTCTGACAGATGTCTTAATTTATGCTTCATTGATCCTGCCAATGGCATTTATACCGATCAGCGTTGGATAGATCTTGTGCCATCATATTTTGAAGACTTCTATGTTATTCGAGATCCGGGATGTAATGTGGCTAACTGGAATTTAAGTAACCGAATCTTAACAGGGGATGTTAATACTGAAATTTTTGTCAACGAATCTCCTCTAGTTTTTTATCATTTCTCTAGTTCCCAGAGCATTATGTCGGATAAACATGATGTTGTTAATGATGTCTCGGGCTCGTTATTACAATGGTATCAAAAAAAATCTATCGATATGGACAGTCTAAAATATGGCAATCTAGAGTCCTTTTATAATTTCTTTGACAACGGTGAATCAATTTCTAATCAAGCAAGAATTCTGTACCGTTACAGCAAAAAATTACAAGAACTTTTTCCCAATCCCTATGATACTAAAACTCGAAAGCGTTCATTTTTTGACTGGTTGCAACTCAACAATTCCATCCAGCACGATATAGGCAGCCTATACCTTGGCGATTTAGAGCATGTAAACCATCACGAAAAAATTTCTGCCCTAAGTAAAAATATTGATCTGCTAAAGGGGGAAATTAATATCATTACAGCCGAGATGGCTGCCATGGAATCCAGTAAATTTTGGAAACTACGCACTGCATGGTTTGCTCTCAAAAGTATTTTTAAAGGAGAGTAAGCTCAACTGTTAGAAAGGCTCTCCCCCCCTCAACTCTAAAATTAACAGTTATTGGAATTTGTGTCAGTCATTAAATAAGACAAAACCCTCTGGAAATGAGGGTTTTACACAAGATTATGAAGTTAATTTTTAGCTAACTAAATTAAATTAACCAAGAGCGGCAGAAAAAGCGATACCTTCCTGGACAAAATTGGGGTTTCCTATCACGGAAGCAGTTTCCCCAGGAGCTGTAAAGAGATAAGTGCCGGGAACGCCTAAACTCTGAAAACGAGTGAAATCAGCGGTGCCGTTGCCTGTGCCTGGTCCATAGGCATAAAAAGCAAGGCCTTCTTCTACGAAATTGCTCAAGTTGGGGTTACTACGAATAGCTGCAGCCTCTCCTTCATTGGCGAACAAGTAGGTACCAGGGAGACTGGTATTTTGAAAACGGAAGAATCCTTGTTGTAGTGGATCTGTTTTTTGTTGACTAACCTGAAAAGCAACCCCTTCCTCTACGAACTGCCTCAAGCTAGGGTTGTTGCGAATAGCGGCGGCCTCTGCCTGATTAACAAACAAGTAGGTGCCGGGTTGATTTGTGTTTTGAAACCGGATGAATGGGGAATTAAGTAGGTCGGCGGGGTTGTCATTAATCAGGACTGACGCAGTGTTTTGTCCCTGACTCACTGTCACCACATCGCTTAGGGTATTGTTAGTGAGATCCCCCACAGCTATGGAGTTAGGTCCACTATCTACAGCAAAATTAGCGGCAGATTCAAATGTTCGATCGCCATTGCCCAATAGTAACGAGACATTACTATTGCTGTTGCTGGTTGTGACAATGTCTAGATTGCCGTCGTTGTTAAAATCTCCTGCACCTATGGAGGAAGGAGTACCTCCTGTAATTAGGAAAATTGGAGCAGTAAACGTTCCGTTTCCATTACCAAACAATATCGATACCCCTGCCCCAGAATCTTTCGCCGTGGCAATATCCAGGTTGCCGTCGTTGTCAAAATCTCCCAAAGTCACATCGATAGGATTGGTTCCGGCATTAAAGTTGGTCGGAGTAAAGCCGCCACTTCCATCGCCTATCAAAACCGACACGCTATTGTTATTACGATTTGCTGTCACTAAGTCCAGGTTGCCGTCATTGTTAAAATCTCCTTCGGCAATAGCAAAGGGATTAGTCCCTCCTATACTTAGGAAAGTAAAGCCTGGGGGGCCAAACGTGCCATTGCCATTACCCAATAATATCGATACGTTTTCATTATCTTTCGCCGTAGCGATATCTGGATTGCCATCGTTGTTGAAATCTCCTACGGTTACATCGATAGGGTTGACTCCGGCATTGAAGTTGGTTGTAGTAAAGTTACTACCAATACCACTACCATCGCCTATCAAAACCGACACGCTATTATTATTGCGATTCGCTGTCACTAGGTCTAGGTTGCCGTCATTGTTAAAATCTCCTTCGGCAATAGCAAAGGGATTAGTACCTCCTATGCTTAGGTTTACGAAAGTTGGAGAATTAAACGTGCCATCACCATTACTCAACAGCAACGATACATTTTCATTATTTTTCGCCGTAGCGATATCCAGAAAGCCATCACCGTTGAAATCCCCCAATGTTACGGCGATAGGATTAATGCCTGTATCGAAAGTGACGAAGGGGTCAAAACGATCGAGAATGCCCTGATAGCTATCTAAACTCGATGGATTAAAAGTCAATTGTTCTGATGTTTCACCTGTTGTTACTTCTAACAACCAATTACCACCGAGTTCTTTAGACCCTGTCTTCGTTGCTGAAGCTGAGACGACTGCGCCGGTTAACTCACTCAACTGGTGAACGAACTGTTTACCAATATTGCCCTGGGCGACTTGGCAACTGTAGAGGGCAATTTCCTTGATTCCCCACTCCATTAAAAGACGGGAATATGCCGCCAATTGCTGAGAGTTTAATGGATTTTTGCCAAGAAAAATTGTACCAGGTTCACCATGGGCGGCGATCGCCAGTTTAGTTGCCCCTGTTTCTGCCAATAACTGGGAAATAGTTGTTATGGCATCGGTCTGACTATTTAGTGTGTGAGCAACAACGCCGGGTAATAAGGCGTCGTACAGAGTATCTAAGTCTTGAACCCGTTCATCAAAAACAACAAGTGTATTTCTCTGGTCTATTGTTGATGATAATAACGAATGTCGGGTTTTTTCCATTAAATTTTTCATGGTGATTTGAATCCGTTTAATGTTTTTTTGAGAGAATTGTTTTCATTGTCAGGTTGTCTACCGTTTTTTCCCCCAATGGCACCCCTAACAAAATCAGCCCCTAAGTCTCCGGGCGATGATCGCTGAAAAGCAAAAATTTCTAATCAGGGTTGAGTCCTATACTAGTTGCTATAACCACAAGCTGCAAGGATTATCTTCATGAATCTTAACCTCAACCCTAATTAATTGTTCTATTTTGTTTTGTTGTCGAGATTGGAAATTAGAATCACAAAAAAAAAGAAGAAAAAACTTAAACAGAATAGAAGAACCAGAAAAAAAGCTAGATTTTGCGGCTAGTTTCAGGTACCAAGAAATCCTGACGGATAAACACCACTTCTTTCTGCAATAGGGTACCATCAATGGGCGATCGCCATTCACCGGTTTCATCGTAATAGCGGAAACCCAATTGATCCAAGAGATTAAGCATCTCTAAAAAAACCAAAGCATTTTCGTCATAGCGGACGTAGGAAAGTTCTGCCACCACTAAATCCACCTGCTCGAGGAAATTTTTTGCCCCGGCCAGGACAATATGTTCGGCGCATTGCACATCCAGTTTGAGGATACCCCGCCCTTGAAGATTTTCTTCCTCGGCCACCTGGTCTAGGGTTTTGACCGCCACTGTCACCGTTTCATAGTCCCGAAAATCGGCGGGAGTGAGCAGAGAACTACCGTAAAGATCGGGGGAAACCTGAAAACTGAGCTGGCCCGATTGGTCGGAGACGGCAATTTCTAAAAACTTAGCTTTGGGAATGTTCTTCAGGTAATAGTTGCGGGCAGCCTGTTCATAACGATTAATCAAAGGATCAATCAAAATGAATCGGGCTTCGGGAAACAGTTGACTAGCAGTGTGAGACCAGATGCCGTGGGAAGCCCCCACATCCATGACAAAATCAGGGTGATAATGGTTGACCTTTAAGCGTCGCATAACTTGGTACACCTGGGCGTAATCCTTGTAGATCAGGCTGGGTACTGGAGGTTCAATGAAATGCACTAAGTCAATCGGCGATCGCCGGAATAGGGATTCAAAGCGGTCATCGACGGCTTGTCCTTCAGCGAGGGAATCCCAAATCCAACTATCAATATTTTGATCACCAAATTTTTCTGCCACTGCCACGGCATTTTCCCTAAGAACTCTTTGACGTTGAGGATCTAACACTTCGGCTACTGCAGCCCCAAAACTTTCTGGGGTATAGTCACAGACCACGCCAATCTGAAAGCGATTAATAAAACTAGCGGCGGAGGTTTTTTCACTCCCCATCAAAATTATCGGCGTGTTAGATGTGGCCAGGGCAAATAAAATCCTTCCCGGTAAACTAAGTTGAGATAGCTGGGGCTGGTCGTCCCACTCATCCATGGTGCCAGTGGGAACCACCACAAAAGGGTATTCCTGTAGTTTTTCCACCAATTTATCTTCGGGAAAAAGTCCTTGGGCATAAATACCTTTAACCTGTAAATCTTCATTAGATTCTGTCAGCCAATAATATTTGGAGTTGCCGTACCAATCCAATTGCACATCAGCTTCCTTCGTGCTGTGGCAAAGTTCAGCAAACCATTGTTGGCTCCAGATACTGCCCAGGAGGGCTCCCCGTTTTTGTTGACAATTCTCCTCTAGGGGCTGAAAAATTTCCGTTTTAATCAACCCATGGGGCACCACTGCTGGCAAAATCCAAAACTTCAAACCAAATTTATTTTCATAGGCATCCCGCAGTTCTGGATGGGTGGCAAAGCGCACATTGGACTTTTCCAAAAACTCCCGCATTAAATCGTCGGGGATATTGTTAACTGCTACGTTCTGGTCGTCCATAATCCAAATGCCCAGGGGCACCCCAAACAATTCTTTAATGGCGATCGCCGTCAGCACATCCTCCCTGTAATAGGGCACGCAAAAAATCCGACTAACTTCATGGTCGGCGAAAATCTGGGCAATATTGGTGAAAATTTGTTTACGACTCCAGCCCTGCTGGGGAAGATGGTAAGACTCGATGCCGAAGTTATGATCACCGCCGTAATGGTTCTCGGAACGCACAGAAATAATTTGGGCATCATTGGGAAATACCCGTTTGATCAAAGCTCCTGTGCCGTGGCGATAGGTGACTTCGTTGGGGGTAATGACTACACTGGCATCGATGATCTTGACCGGTTTTTGTTGAGCTTCAAAACGTGCATCCATAGCTTGACCTTGGGCAAGGGAATCCCAAATCCATTGGGCAATGCCGTCCGCACTGAGGTTTTTCCCAAGCTTAAAAGCCTGTTGGCGCATACGCCCTTGGTTCTCTAACAAGTAATCAATTTTGGCGGAAAAGTCCTCCGGCTGGTAAGCACAGACAGCACCAATGCCCTGGCTCTGGACAAATTGGGCCACGGCACTTTCAGCACTCCCAACCACCAAGATCGGCAAATTAGCAGTGGCAGTGATAAAGCAACTGCGGGAAGGCAGGCTTAATTTTGTTAACTCTGGGCGATCGCCGCTTTGATCAGAAATGCCTGTGGGAATAACGGCAAAATCAGCAGTTCGGAGGAGATTAATCAACTCATCTTCCGGCACAAAGCCCTTAAAGTTAATGCCGTCTTCCCCCAACTCCGCTTCGGTAAAACTAAGCCAATCCCGGTTGGGGTTACCATACCAATCAATTTTTACACCCGTGGTTCGACACAAAGACCGCAGTTGATCTAACCATTGTTGACTCCAGACATTGCCAATCATCACCCCCTGACGCTCACTCGGCGATCTGTCCCAGCTCTGGGGTTGCTCAGTTTGGATCAAATGCCCCTGCACCACTGGAGGCACAAACCAAAACTTACGCTTAAATTTGGCTTCGTAGGCATCACAGAGGGGACGGGAAATGCCCAAGCAAATATCGGCTCGGTACAATAATTCCTCTACCAAACTATCGGGCACCTGGGGAGAGTAAATATTTTGATCGTCCATAATGAAAACACACAATGGACAGTTATACAGTCGCTTTAGGGCAATGGAAATTCGGTAATCCTCTGGGAAATAGGGTACCGATAAAAGTCTTCGGGGAGCGTAATATTGCAAAAGTGATTGCACTTGTTGGGCAATGGTGACAAAATTTTCTCCCTGCACCAAAAAATGGCGATCGCCAAACTCCTGTTGCCCGCCGTAAAGATCATGGGAGCGAATTGTCAATAGCTCATCTGAGTTGGGAAAAAGTCTTTGTAGTAACACCCCCACCCCATGGTCGGCATTAATTTCACAATGGCTGATAACTATGTCCCTTTCCAAAGAGTGAATACTACGGCCAAGGGCTTGGAGGGCATCGGCTAGCTCCTGTTGCAGGGTGTAGTAATTCTCAGTTAATCCGGCTAATTCGGCCATGGTGATAATTAAGGGCTGTTAAAAAATCAGTAAAAGCAACAAAATTCAATTGCTTACCACGGGCTTTGACCCTGGAATCATAGCACACTGGTAAGACCATCAATAATCGAAAAACAACAACAAAAAGCGACTTCTCCCGTAGAAGAAATCGCCATAGAAATAGTTTCTGTAAATGTCAAATTGTTATTGAGTTAACCCCGCAAAGGTAGGTATTCTCAAAAACTTAATTTTTAGCTCAAGGCCTCGGGGAACCTAGGCTTCTTTCCGGGTGGAAAGGTCACCAACTTTAGCAAATACCCCAAATTCCACTTGCTCTTCCAAACCAGGATCAACTCCAGCAAATACATCCCGGAACAGAGTACGGGAACCATGCCAGATGTGGCCAAAGAAGAACAGCAAGGCGAAGACGGCGTGGCCAAAGGTAAACCAACCCCGGGGACTGGTGCGGAACACACCATCGGAGTTAAAGGTTTCAGTGTCGAAGTCAAAGGCTTCACCCAATTGGGCTTTCCGGGCAAATTTCTTCACATCGCTAGGATTGTTGAAGGTTTGGCCATCCAAGGCACCACCATAGAAGCTGACGGTAACACCGGTTTGTTCCACACTGAATTTAGACTCGGAACGACGGAAAGGAATGTCGGCACGCACCACTCCATCTTCATCGGTCATGATGACGGGGAAGGTTTCAAAGAAGTTGGGCATACGACGGACATCCAGCACCCGACCTTCTTTATCTTTGAAGACTGGGTGACCAATCCATTCTTGGGCAATGCCATCGCCACTGTTCATGGCACCGGTACGGAACAAACCACCTTTGGCGGGGCTGTTACCAACGTAATCGTAGAAAGCCAACTTTTCAGGTATGGTAGACCAGGCTTCAGATAAAGAAGCCCCTTCTGCTAACTGGCTATCAACTCGCCGTTGAATTTCTTCTTGGAAATAACCCTTATCCCACTGGTAACGGGTAGGTCCAAAAAGTTCGATGGGAGTGGTGGCGTTACCGTACCACATGGTACCGGCCACAACGAAAGCGGCGAAAAATACCGCGGCAATACTACTGGACAATACGGTTTCAATGTTCCCCATGCGGAGAGCTTTATACAAGCGTTCGGGGGGGCGTACCGTGAGGTGGAAAAGACCAGCAATAATACCAACAATACCAGCGGCAATGTGGTGAGCCACTACACCGCCGGGGTTGAAGGGGTTAAAACCTGCCGGTCCCCATTCCGGTGCCACCGGTTGTACATGGCCTGTCAGACCATAGGGGTCGGAAACCCACATGCCCGGGCCCCAAACACCGGTGAGGTGGAAGGCACCAAAGCCAAAGCAGAGTAAACCGGAGAGGAAAAGGTGAATACCAAACATTTTCGGCAAATCTAAGGCAGATTCACCGGTACGGGGGTCGACGAATAATTCTAAGTCCCAGAAAACCCAGTGCCATACGGCGGCCAGGAACAGCAGACCAGAAAGGACGATGTGGGCGGCGGCTACTCCTTCGAAGGACCAGAAACCGGGATCCAAACCAGTTTCTCCGGTGACGCTCCAGCCATTCCAGGAACTGGTGACACCGAGGCGGGCCATGAAGGGCAAAACGAACATGCCTTGCCGCCACATGGGGTTGAGCACAGCATCGCTGGAGTCAAAAATGGCCAACTCATAGAGAGCCATGGACCCAGCCCAGCCAGCCACAAGGGCTGTGTGCATTAAATGGACAGAGATGAGTCGCCCTGGATCATTCAGGACAACTGTATGAACGCGATACCAAGGTAGTCCCATTGACGCTCCTTCTAGTAACGAATAGTGTTTTGTGTCTTAAAAGACGATTTAATTTTTATTCTGCGTTGGGTAAATAAAACCCTTGTCTATAGGTTGTGTTAACCGAACAAGACGGACAGAGTCAAGTTTTATCCATTATCCCTTACAAAGTGAGAATATTTTGAAGGATTGTAACGAGCGGCCAAGATTTCTGCAAGATGCCCAGGGGATGGGCAAAGGGTTTGAAGGCGCTGGGAAGGGTGTGGTTAGCCCTACCTTGCCCCCATAACGTACTGGCGATCGCCACTGTCAAATCTGATTAATATGATAAAATATCATATAAAAAGTAATCCAGTGAGTCCCACAAATGTCTTGCACTGCGAACAAGCAACGTATTTCCGTTACCGTTGATGTTGCCCTCTTGAAAAACATTGATCGTCTAACTGAAAACCGTTCTACGGCGGTGGAAGAAGGATTACGACTTTGGTATCAACGTCATCTTGAAGAGCAATTGTTGGTTTTTTATCAGCAACAGTCCCAGGAATCTCAAAAATTCGATCAAGATTGGGCCGATTTTGCCCAGAGCGAAATAGAGCATATTAACCTATCCGAAGGCATTTGATATGGGGGAGACACTTTATCCCCATCAGGGTGAAATTTATCTAATTCGCCCTTTAAAGTCCCTCGGTGATACTAAAAAACGCCCAGCGGTGGTAATTTCCTTAAATGTTCGTAATCAGTTTTCCAGCAGTGTTTTGGTTGTCCCTTTTTCCAGTGATCTTTCTGGGGGAATAACGCCAACCCGAATCTTAATTCCCCAGGGGGAAGGTGGTCTCAGCAAAGATTCCTTGGCTCTCTGCGACAATATTTCTGCTATCCGTAAAATTCATTTAGAGCAAGGCCCCTATGGTGCAATTTCTTCTATCGCTTTAGAGCAAATTCAAAAGGCAGTTCAAATAGCAATTGGCGTTTTTATTCTTTGAAGCCATGCCGTTTGGGAGAAAATTGCGATCGCCGTTGGCATTGGCAAGAATAATTAATCTGAGGTCTTAAGTTAAATTCCTTCTTATCCTCTTCAATTTTCGGGTTGGATCTCACAACATGATCGTAGCCAAAGTTTTATAGTACCAAGAAAATCAAATTATTACTCCATCACATGATGTAGTTGCTCAGTGATATGTCGGTAGGGTGAGGAGACTATGGATTAGGATTCAACTGAGGAGTGCTTAGGATCACAGCAGTTGAGATTTCGACCACTTTCAAAGAATCAATTTCCTGATCTTGAATTATGTAGTCAACACCAACAACCAATAATTAGGTCTTCTCTTTTAAAACATCAAAATCTGAAGCTGAGTTTAGATGATTTTTCCAAATCGTACTTGCTAACCAATCAGCAGCGGTTGCTAGCTTATTTTCATAACTACCATTTTTCCACTCAAGCACCGTCGAATTATGTAATGTACCGCCTTTCAACCAATCAAAATCTGATTGGACAGTATGATTTTCTATTGATGGACTAGATTCTTGATTTGGAAGAGAACCAGAAGGTGATGTTTCGGTCTGATTACCGGACAACGCCACAATCATAGTAAAGATTGCAAGTGCTATGGAGATTGTTAACAAGAAAGGCCCAGAACATCCCCTTCGGTTTGCTTTTTTTGGTGTATAGCAAAGATTGCTAAGATTAGGACATAATGTATGGAAAGAGTTAGGAAAAAAGCGATGCCAGCCCCCTACAGTGTAGATCTAAGAGAGAAAGCGGTAAGTGCAGTAGAAAAAGGAGAGAAGAAAAGCCATGTCTGCCGAACACTGAACATTAGTCGCAACACCTTAGACCTATGGATAAAAAAGAAGAAAGAAACAGGAAGTGTGGCCGCGAAGAGAGATTATGAGCGTGGTCCACGACCGAAAATAGATGATTTGGATAAATTCAGAGAATTTGCGGAGGAGAACGGTCATTTAACGCAAAAACAAATGGCAGAAAAATGGCCAGAGCCCGTAAGTAGAATAAGAATAAGTAAGGCTCTAAAGAAAATAGGGTTTACTAGAAAAAAAAACTTATATTTACAGGGAAATAGAAGAGGAAGCGAGAAAGGCATTTGAAGATGAAATCAAGCAATATGCGGCAGAAAAACTGATTTATATGGATCAAGCCGGTCTAGATGACACTCTAGACTACCCCTATGGGTACTGTCATAAATCAGAGAGATTAAAGGCAAGCAAATTAGGACATAGAACCAAGAGAGTCAGCATAATAAGTTGTTGGTGGAATGGAACAACAATAGCTCCAATGATATTTGAAGGATACTGTAACGCTCAAGTAGTATGCACGTGGATAGAAGAAATGTTATTACCAGAGTTAATACCAGGTCAGATACTAATCATGGATAATGCAAGCTTTCATCCGAAAGAAAGAATAAAGGCATTGGTAGCAAAAGCTGGGTGTGAGGTTATATTTTTACCACCATATTCACCAGACTTGAACAAAATTGAGAAGTTCTGGGCGAGACTAAAACGTTATGTTTACCAACTTGTTAGTAATGGAGAATCGCTGATTTCTGCATTGGATATAGCGTTGAGAGAACTGTCCTAACTATCTCGTCCTTTGCTATAAATCCACAATGAGGACAGGCTTTAGCTGTGTCGCTATATTCCCTGTTAAACTCCTGACAATTTATTAGAGCCATAGTATTGTAGACTGCGGTTGTTAGACAAGATTATTTTAGTAGTCTTTTTGCTCCTACGCTAACCTAAATGGGGCTAACAGTTAATCCTGCTGATTTTCTTTATTGGAGGAAGTCTGGGCAAACTGGGTTTCTAATTTAGCAAGGCGACTCTGGAGATCCTGATTTTCCTGCTGAAGTTTTTCTAGGTTAGTTTGAAGGTCTTTAATTTTTTCGTCACTGCCGATTTTGGCTTGGACTTTTTTCACTGCTTCTTCCGCCATGCGCCGTACCCGACCATCCGGGGTTTGGTTGGCGAGATTCTGCAAAATACCGATCGCCTTGGGGGTTTCCATTTGACCGAGGGCAGCAGTAACAGAAACCTGGGTAAGGAAAAATTCCTCCTGGGCGATCACTGTTAGTTGCTCTAGAATTTCCGTCAGTTTTTCGGGGGATTGCCCAACGGAAACGGCTCCTAAAGCTCGAATGGAGGCCAGTCGCAGAGGTTGGGACACACCATTAGCGGTGTAGGTCAAAATCGTATCCACTGCTTGGGGGGAAGTGGTCAATTGACTCAGACCGGCGATCGCCCCACAACGCACCACTTCATTCCAACCAGGGCGGGTTTGCAACACGGCTGTTAATTGTTCGATAATTTCCCCTTCGTTGTCCTTGAGCAGACCAGATCCCAAAGCACCAAGGGCACTAGCCGCCGCTGACTCTGCGTAGTAACTAGCTTCCCCTTGGGCTAAACACTTTTTGATCGCTTCGTAACTGGCAGAGGTTTTGATCTTGGCCAAAGAAGCAATGATTGCCCGTCGCACCTTGGGGTGGTCATTCTTTGCCAATCCTTGGCTCAATAGGGTGCCCACTTGGTCCAAGTTAATGCCCGCCAACTGTTCAGCGATTTCTACTCGCACTCCCCAGAAAGATTCTTTTTGTAGTCTTTCCCCCAGAAATTCCACTGCTTCTAAGCCTCCTTGTTTAGCAATGGCGATCGCCGCTTGGATACGGGAAATCGGGTCTGGGTCACGGGTGCATTGGGCTTTTAATTCCGCCAGCGGATAGGCTAATTCCACTGTTTTCAAGAAATTGTTGCCCTGGTCAAAGCTAACAAAATCAGGCTTACGGTGGAGGGGAAAATAAAAGACCTGCTCCCGTTCTTTGAGTTGTAAGGGAATTACTTGAGTGGTAATTTTTTCTGCTTCCAAGAAATTAAAGGCAACGGGAATTTTCAAGTTAAATAAGTCTTTATGGTTACTATCCGCCTTAGCCTGGGTTTGGGTAATGGTTAACTTGGCTAATTTATTGTCATTGTCCCAGCTATAGCTAACTTTAAATTCCGGGTGGCCACCCCGGAAAACATACTGATCAAAAAGCCAAAGGAGGTTAAAACCCGTTGCTTTTTCAATGGCCCGCAGTAAATCAATGGTTTCCACGGTGCTGTGGGCATTGTCCTGCACAAAGGTATGGACGGCTTTAAAAAATAACTCGTCCCCCAATACTGTGCGAATCATGTGATAAACACAGGCTCCCTTTTCATACAAATGGCGATCGTAAAGTTCGATGGCTTCTCGATAAACGTGGGTGACAATGGGACGGCGGTAACGGGAACTATCTTCCGCTAAGTAATTCCTTGCTTCCCCCAACAGGTAATAGGCCGCCTCATCCTTGCCATATTCGTGGTCTGTCCACAAAACTTCGGCGTAGGAAGCCATACCTTCTTTGAGCCAAGCGTGGGACCAATGTTTAATAACTACTAAATCACCAAACCATTGGTGGGCTAGTTCATGGGCGACTAAACTTTCCGTATTGCGGTTATCCAATGCCGCTCGTTCATCCAGTAAACAACGATCCATTAACAGGGTAGTAGAAGTATTTTCCATGCCCCCAAAAATGAAATCCGCTACGCAAACTTGGTCATAATTAGGATAGGCGTAGGGATAGCCAAAGGCTTTATTAAAAAATTCAATCATACGGGGGGTTTTGCCCATGCTCCGTTGTCCATCATCTTCCCGACCTTTCTCGACGTAATAACGCACCGGCAGATCACCATAACTATCTGCTATTTCTGCAAAATCACCGATCGCCAGGGTCATTAAATAGGTGGGGTGAATTTGGGTTTGGGACCAATGGAAAACCTGTTCATTGCCCAAATCTTTTTGCTCAATTAAACTGCCGTTGGAAATCACCCGATAGGGCTTAGCCACTTGCACCCGTATTTCCGACGTGGCCAACTGCCCCGGATAGTCGAAACAGGGAAACCAGTAACGGGAATCCTCATCTTCACCCTGAGTCCAGACCTGCACTGGCTTTTCTGGATAATGGCGATCGGGCTGGATAAAATAGATGCCCCGGCGGGGATTTTTCAATTCATACTGAATTTCCAGGGTCACCGGCTCAGCGGCCAACGGTTGCAGTAGGTCAATGGTTAGGCGATCGCCGTCATGGTCAAAATGTTGACTTACTCCTTTCATCAAGACCCAGGCAATTTTCAGATCCACCGCATCCAACACCAATTGTTGAATACCAGGGCGCACCGGCGTGAGGGTAAGGCGACAAACCCCCTGTAAGTGCCGTTCTGCCAAGTTGATTTTCAAGTCCAAAAAGATATGATTTACCTGCCCAGGGCGATCGGGGTTGTAGTGGGGCTTAGCACCAGGCAACTCAAAACTTTTCCGTTGGTTGGACTCAGTATCAAAGGTTAAAAACGACATGGGGAAATTTGCGCCGGGGTAAGGAGAAGACACTCCTCAAACCATAACCCTGAAAGTCTTTCCCTGACAAGCATGGGCATGGATAAGAAAAATCCCCCTGGGGAAAGGAGGATTGGGCAAAATGGTTCATTATGTCAGTTGTCAGTCATGGGGGGACAGGCGCATAACCCAGTCGGATAATCTACTTCCAATTCTTAGCCACAATTTCAGCCAAGTCGACAACCCGTTGGGAATAGCCCCATTCGTTGTCGTACCAAGCAATTACTTTAACCATGTCACCGCCCATTACCATGGTGAGGCTACCATCCACCGTGGAAGAGCAATCCGTGCCCCGGAAGTCGCTGGAGACCAGTTCCAAATCGGTGTAATCTAAAATTCCTTTCAGGCCAGTGGTGGCGGCTTCCTTCAGCACCCCGTTAACCTGTTCAGCAATGGTATTTTTCTCTACCTGTACCACTAAATCGACTACGGAAACGTTGGGGGTAGGCACCCGCAGGGCAATGCCGTTTAATTTTCCTTGCAGTTCAGGAATTACCAGGGCCACTGCTTTGGCGGCACCAGTGGAGGTGGGCACAATGTTAACAGCGGCGGCCCGGGCCCGGCGTAAATCCCGGTGGCTAGCATCGAGGATCCGTTGGTCCCCGGTGTAGCTGTGGGTTGTGGTCATGGTGCCTTTGATAATGCCAAAGTTATCGTTAATTACCTTGGCGATCGGGGCGAGGCAGTTGGTAGTACAACTAGCGTTACTGATGACTTCGTATTCTTCGTGTTTGTACTCGTGGGCATTGACCCCTACCACATAGGTACCGATGTTGGGACCCTTACCGGGGGCAGTGATTAAAACCTTTTTGGCGCCGGCCTGAACGTGCTTAGTGGCCCCTTCATGGGTAACAAAAACACCGGTGGCTTCGATGACTAGGTCTACGTTCCATTCTGCCCAGGGCAAATTTAGGGGGTTCCGGTCGGAAACACATTTAATAGTTTTGCCATTGACGGTAATGGAGTTTTCGTCGGCGCTGATGTCCGCATCCAACTTACCCAACATGGAGTCGTAGCGCAAAAGGTGAGCATTGGTTCTGGGATCGGAAGTGTCGTTGATGCCGACCACTTCCAACTGGCTATCGGTGCGCCCCAGCCAGCAGCGGAGAAAATTGCGTCCGATCCGTCCAAATCCGTTAATTGCTACTCTAGTCACGTTCGTCTTGCCCTCTCTGTTTTAGCTCAGTACATTTAAAGATTATTAATGACACCAATCATATCCTATTGCCTGAACACTTAGATCCTGAATTTAAAAGGGGGGTGGGAATCTTTTTCTCCTCCTCTCCGTCGCTGTCTACCGTGGACTCTAGGTTTTGTCTATGCCTGGGGGTAGAGTTTTTGTTATGATGTCGCTCAATTGCAGGTGCGGTGAACCGGCAGGTGATTGTAGACGTTAACATTTATGGCTTGTGAGGAGCGTTGCTGTGGGTGCTGTGGATTTTAGTGGTCGTCCCTTCCATTTTTTAGGAATTGGGGGCATTGGTATGTCGGCTCTGGCCTACGTCCTCGCAAAACGCCATCTCCCTGTGTCGGGCTCCGATCTGCGCCGTACCCATATTACCGATCGCCTGGAGTCGGTGGGGGCAAAAATCTTCCAAGAACAGGTTCCGGAAAATTTAGACTATTTTCAATCCCTGCAAGTTAACCCGGCGGTGGCTTTGCCCACTGGTTCCTCCGGGGCAAGTTTGACCCTAGAGCAGATCGCCGAATCAGCCAGTAACGGCGTCAACGGCAATGGCCGCTACCAAACCCATTGTCTGCCCCAGGTGGTGTGCTCCACTGCCATTAATGAAGGCAATTTGGAATACCAAGGGGCGATCGCCAAAAATTGTCCCATCTATCACCGCTCCGATATTTTGGCAGCTATGATTGCGGAATCCCGGGGCATTGGGGTGGCGGGTACCCATGGCAAAACCACCACCAGTAGCTTAATTGGCTATGTGTTAAAGGAAGCTGGACTGGACCCCACTATTGTGGTGGGCGGTGAGGTGGATGCTTGGCAGGGTAATGCCTACCTTGGTTCAGGGGAATATTTGGTGGCGGAAGTGGACGAGTCCGATGGCTCCTTGACCAAACACCATCCAGAGATCGGCATTGTTACCAACATCGAATTAGACCATCCCGACCATTACTCCACCTTGGCCGAGGTTGTGGAAATTTTTCATAGTTTTGAGTCCCATTGCCAAACCCTGATCGGTTGTCTCGATTGTGACGTAGTACGACAACACCTTTCCCCTAGCATCACCTACAGTCTGGAAAATCGCCCTGAAGCGGATTACCAAGCCCGGCAAATTAAGCGTCAAGCCCATGGTAACGAAGTAGAAGTGTGGGAACGGGGAGTCTGTTTGGGTACCATGACTGTGACTTTGCCGGGGGACCATAATATTAGTAATGCCTTGGCCGCAGTGGCGGTGGGCCGTTTACTAGACTTAGATTTTCCTGTTATTGCCCAGGCGATCGCCAACTTTAATGGGGCCAAACGTCGCTTTGAGTGCAAAGGTTATTGCAATGGAATTACCTTCATTGACGACTATGCTCACCATCCCAGTGAACTACTGGCAACCCTGGCCGCCGCCCGACAAAAGGTAACCCACGGAAAATATGAACGGGTAGTGGCCATTTTCCAGCCCCATCGCTACAGCCGGACCCACACCTTTATGGCGGAATTTGCCACTGCCTTTAAGGATGCAGATTTGGTGGTCTTAACCGATATTTATAGTGCCGGGGAACAGAATCCCCACAACGTCCAGGGGGAAGATTTGGCTAAGGCCGTAGGACAATACCATGGCCATGTGGTTTACCAGCCCCAATTGACGGAATTGAGGGAATTTTTGCCTAAAGTTCTAAAAAGTGGTGATTTGGCACTATTTTTGGGGGCGGGCAACCTCAATCAGCAGATTGCACCAGTGTTAGCCGCCTGTGCCTAGGCTGAGCAAGCTAACCTAGGGTTATCTGCGACCATTTTTCTCTGTCCTGCTAATTTTCCGGACTAACCGCCATGATTATTTCCCCCGCTACCCGTCCCACTCCCATGGAACCACCGGCGATCGCCTTGGCGGGGACAGGAACTATTATTCAACCCAACACAAGTCTGGCGGAATTCACCACCTATCGGGTGGGAGGTAAAGCGGAGTGGTATGCGGCGCCCCGTTCCCTGGAGGACTTGGCCGCTGTATTGACCTGGTTCCAAAACCAGGACTTACCGTTAACCTTTTTGGGGGCCGGCTCCAACCTGTTGATCAGTGACCAAGGCATTGGCGGGTTAGTAGTTAGTACCCGTTATCTGCGACAAAGCAAGTTTAATGAAGAACAAGGTTTAATTACCGTGGCCGCTGGGGAGCCGATCGCCAAAGTAGGTTGGCAGGCCGCAAAACGAGGTTGGCAGGGGCTGGAGTGGGCCGTGGGTATTCCCGGTACAGTGGGGGGCGCAGTGGTGATGAATGCCGGGGCCCACAATCAATGCACTGCGGAAACCTTGGTGGAAGCTACGGTAATGCACCCCGACGGCGGTTTGGAAATTTTGAGTAATGAAAAGCTAGGCTTCAGTTACCGCACTTCCAATTTGCAAAAACATTTGGGCGGACGCCTAGTGGTGGATGCCACCTTTCAGTTAAAACCAGGATTTACCAGGGAAGAAATCATGGCCCGCACCACCAGTAATCTCCATCAGCGCAAAAGTACTCAGCCCTACGACAAACCCAACTGTGGCAGTGTGTTTCGCAATCCCACTCCTCTCTACTCTGCCCGCCTAATCGAAGAATTGGGACTAAAAGGCTACCGCATTGGTGGGGCAGAGGTATCCCAACGTCATGCCAACTTCATTGTTAATATCGACAACGCTAAAGCCCAGGATGTGTTTGACCTCATTTTCCATGTACAAGGAGAAGTGCAAAAACACCATGGCATTTTGTTAGAGCCAGAAGTGAAAATGTTGGGAGACTTCACTCGTTAAAGATCATTAAAATGTTATCAAATGCCTAACTCGGCCATTAACATTGCTCAACAATTTGGCAATTACCTCGCCCAGGGGGATTATGATGGGTCCCACGGCCTGCTCTGCCCTGCACTCCAACAACAGTATTCCCCCTCAACTCTACAAGCCGATGTGGAGGGCATGATCGATTATGGTTCTGGCTCCATCCACAGTGCGATCGTCATGGCAGAATGCCTCCTAACCGAGTGGCAATATCCCCCCATGGAAGCTAACGATTTAGCCTGGGTCTATGTTTCCCTTGAAGGGGAAGACTTTCTCGAAGCTGTGTCGGTTATCGTTCACCAACAGGAGGAAAAATTGGCAATTCGCTGGTTGGAATGGGGCCGACCCTGACTTTTTGTCTAGTTAATAGTGACTTAGGGCTTGACTTGCAAACGCTGTGGCCGTGGAGGAGTAAACCTAAACCACCAAAGGCCATCGGGGCCTTGGAGTCGGGAGATTGGCGGGGCCATCATTGCTCAAAAGCAATCAAACCTAGCTCATTTGAGATTGCAAATAATTTTGGAGACCAATTTTTTCAATGAGTCCCAACTGTTTTTCCAACCAATAGGCATGGTCTTCCTCCGTATCTGCTAGGATTTTCAGCAACAGATCCCGACTTTGATAGTCTTGTTCCTGTTCACATACCGCCATTGCTTCCTTCAGGTTGGCAATGACTTGATACTCATAATCCAGGTCGTATTGCAACATTTCCGGTACCGTTTTCCCCACCCGGATTGGATCCTGTTGGGAAAGGTCTGGGGTATCTTCCAAAAAGAGAATGCGCTCAATTAACAGGCTGGCATGGGCCGTTTCATCCTGCATTTCGTGGTTAATCCGGTCATAGAGCTTTTCCAAACCCCAATCCTGATACATACGGGAATGGATGAAATACTGATCCCTAGCGGCTAACTCTCCACGCAGTAGCTTATGAAGTTGGGCGAGGACGGCGGGTTTACCTTTCATAATCAAATTCCTTGCAAGAATGGACAGTGGATAGAACATCCTAGCCACAAATCTACCCAGAAAATAGATCGGGCTAATCCAATTTTAGCCTCCCTGCTGACGAAGGAGCGCTAGGACGTAGGGCTGAACTTGTCAGTACTCTTTTTCTGGCTTTGATATTGAGCGCTTGGGGTGCTTTTTTGTGCTTGTCTAAAGCTGACTGCGGAGAATGAATTCATAATCACCCCCTGGTTCCAATTGATAATCAGTGCGTTCCAAAAAACGTCCCAGGGGCTCAAAAATGAGCGATCGCCCGAGGGAAGGCTGTACTCGCAATTTCCCCCCCGAAAATTCCAGTGAAATTGCCACTCATAGTCCCCAGCCCGCACTTCCCCCGCCAGAAAACCTCCGGGCCAGGAATGGGTAATCACTCTCAGGTGGGCTTTAGTTTGAGGCATAGAAAATACGGGTGGACAAGGAATGGATAAAGTTCAAACGGGTAGTCTATCTAGGCTAAATAAAACATTACCCTGGAAAGTTTTGCCGATAATTGGCGATAGCGTAGCACAATATATGTGGAAGGTGGCCGTCGATTCCATTGCCCATCAGCTCCCGGTTTCCAAGGCTATTTATTTGTCCCCACTAGTAAAATTTCCCTCGCACCAGGAGGTCTTGGCCCCATTTACACTCCTCCCCTAGCCCGTCTCATTGAACAATTGCAACGGCTTCCCAGTGTGGGGCCTAAAACGGCCCAACGTCTTGCCCTACACCTCCTCAAGCGCCCCGATGCGGAGGTAGAAAACTTAGCCCAAGCCATTCTCGACGCTAAAAAACGGGTGGGGCAGTGCCAGGTGTGCTTCCATTTATCCGCTGAGCCCGTCTGTGACATTTGTCGCCATCCCCAACGGGATAACAGCGTTATCTGTGTGGTCAGTGATCCCAGGGATGTGATTGCGTTGGAAAAAACCAGGGAATTTCGGGGCAAGTACCATGTGTTAGGCGGGGTAATTTCCCCCATGGACGGCATCGGCCCAGAGCAGTTGACCATTCAACCCCTATTACATCGGGTTAGTCAGCCGGAAATTGCCGAGGTGATTTTAGCCATTAGTCCCAGCGTGGAAGGGGAAACCACCACTTTATATCTCGGTAAATTACTCCAACCCTTTACCAAAGTTACCCGCATTGCCTTTGGTTTACCCATGGGGGGAGATTTGGAATATGCCGATGAGGTTACCCTGGCTCGGGCCCTAGAAGGACGACGGGAACTTTAGTTGTTTGCAGGGAAATGGCGATCGCCAAAAAAAGCGCTGTGAACACAACGCTTAGGAGAATGTAGACACTAAGTCCGGCTATTAAACAAGCCGGTAAAATAAGTTCATCGCGTAACCCGACGGCTTACCAAAGACCACGAATGGGCATGGGAGCAGGGGCGGGGGCCACAGGAGCAGGGGCGGACCGGGTCACGGGGGGCAAACCAACAGGTTCGGAGGATTGGAAGTTAATTTCGGAAATGGTGACTTCTTGAACTTCCTTGAGATCCAAACGGGTCAACCAAGTGGGGTGGGCCGCAGAATAGAAATCAGTACGGATATAGTTACCATTGTCATCGAACACGGGCTGGAGCAAAACGTCATCACCGGGTTCAGCAGCACCGGCGCCGTCCCAGTGGTAGATGCGGCTGTTGTCGCTCACTTCGATATAACCGGGGAAGTCACCATAGGGCAACAGTTCAACTTGGATGATACTACCAACCTTACCCCGTACCCGACCGATCGCCAGCCCATCGAAGCTCATTTGCTCGTTGATGGGGGCATACATGTCATGGCCAGGAAGCTGGCTCAATAAAATGTTACCCTTGGTTTGAAAAGGCTCAGCTTGGGCGGGGGCAGCAAAACCTAGGGCCGCAGCAGCAAGCAAAACTCCAGAGAGGGTTTGAACAGATTTGTTTAACACGATAACCTCGCTTGTGAATCACGAAAATCAATTTTTAGCTAGGGCCAAAATCCAGACCCCGACGCTAAAAGTATAATATAGTTCCTCGGAGACGGGGAAGGTTTGACCCCATCCCTTAAAACTTTTTTACCTACTTTTTGATATTTCTAATTTACTAGCCCTGGGCCCGCAGACAACGCCCTGGGGCCGAAGACTAGGACAGCGGTTAAAAGGTTTCGTTCAGGCTATAGGGTCTGGTGAGTTGTTGCAGTTGTCGCACCAGAAGACTGAGGAATAAACCCACATCGGTGACTACTCCGACGGATTCCACCGAGCCCCGGTCGCTGAGCTTAGTTACCACAGCGGGATTGATGTCCACACAGACCATTTTCACTCCCGAAGGAGTCATATTGCCCACGCCAATGGAGTGCAGCATGCTTGATAACATCAAAATCATATCTGCACCCCGGATCATTTCACTGTAGCAACCCTGGGCCTTAACCAAATCCATTTCCGTATCGGGCAGGGGGCCATCATCCCGAATGGAGCCAGCTAAACAATAGGGAATGTTGTTTTTAACGCATTCATACATCACCCCCTTGGTGATAAACCCCGCTTCCACCGCCTGACGAATACCACCGTAGCGTCGCACAGTGTTAATGATTTTCAGATGGTGACGGTGCCCCCCCCGCACTGGGATGCCCCGTTGCATATCCACTCCCAGGGACGTACCCATGGTGGCCTGCTCAATGTCATGGACGGCGATCGCATTGCCCCCCAGCAGGGCATGGACATAGCCCTCCCGCACCAGATGGGAAAGGTGTTGGGCTCCGCCGGTATGGATCACCACAGGCCCCGCAGTGACAACAATTTTGCCTCCCTGGTCCCGGATTTGCCGCATTTCCCAGGCAATTTGTTCTACCAAAAGTTCTACCCGACGCTCGCTGGAAACCCCCGCCGCCATAAAGGCAAACTCTTTATTTTCTTTGCGGGCTCCGCCGTCATGGGATTCCACTTTTTTGATGGTACGGATACCCTCGACCCCCACCATGACCCGATCTCCGACCTGGAGATCCCGAAGAAGGACACAGCGGGCCGAAGGGGGATTGCTAGTGACCACAATGGCCGCATCCATCCGTTGTCCTGTCACCTGGACCCATTCGCAATTAACCCGTACCTCCGTGGGATAAATGGTGCTGACATAGAAATCATCCGGAGCGACCCCCCATTGGGTTACCGTTTCGGTGTTGATATCACAGAGTTCCTGGGGAGGTGGCACTGCGCCGAGATCAATCAGTTCGGTCATGATCTCTTCCATAATCTGGTGGGAGGGGGCCGAAACCCTGACTTCCGCGCTGGAGGTACTGTTGCGCTCTACCCCCAAATTGAAGTTCAACACCCGGAAACTACCGCTGTTTTCCACCACTAAATCCAGAGCTTGGTTGAGGATGCCGGCATCGAGCAAATGGCCTTCCATGCGAATTACCCGACTTTCAATGGAAACGTTGGCATGGACATCTTCCAGAATAGGCTCCGTTACCCGCAGGGTCAGACATTTTGCGGCTCCCCCCGCTTTCAAAAATTCCGTCAGGGGAGTTTCCCGCACCGTGAAGCCGGCCTCCGCCAACTTATCCTTTAGGGTTCGACTGACCAAATTCATGATGATGATGTCGTTAACATTGACTGCATTGCAAGCAAAATTAACCGCATCTAGCTCTTCAACAATAATCCGCTTTTCCGGGGGAATCCGCATTTCAATTACCCGGTTGGAATAGGCGTCAAAGGCAGGGGGGTAATAGAGCAAATAACCACCACTCAGGGGGCAAAAACAGGTATCAAGGTGATAAAAACGCTCGTCAATTAACCGCAGGGAAACGACTTCCGTATCCAGCCATTTGGCAATGTAGGGATGGGAATCTAGTTCGGAGCGGAAACCGTACCCGGCCCATAACCAACGACCTTCCCGGTCAAACAGGGCGTCCCCGGCCCCTTCAAAGGGCAAATCCTGGGGCAGTTCGTAAACAGTGAAACCATTTTCTTCAAACCAAGCTTTGAAATAGGGTTCTTCCCCTTGGCGTTCTTTGTGGTAAAAGCGACTGAGCACCACATTTTCTCCCAATACCAGCCCCGCATTGGCGGTGAAGACCATATCAGGCCAACCCTTTGCTGGCTTCACCAAGTCCACAATGGCGCATTCTTTGATGGTCTGGTGTAGTTTTTTCCATTGCTCTACGGCCCGCTCCTGGGAGGATTTGTGGATATTGCCCTCCATCCAAGGATTAATTACGTAGTCCACGTCGTAGTGGTCGGGGGGGCACATCAAAATGCGAATATCGTCAGCCATGGTTGAAGAAGTAAAAAAGTTGGTTTGCAAGTATATCTAGAGACAAATCCTGGTTGGAGTAAGGTCGTAAATCAGCTTTCCAGGCAGGCGGAATCCAACCTTCCATTCTATCACGGTACCCCTGTTGAAACTTTGCCCCTGGGCCCATACCATGGGGACAATGTTTTTTTGTTGAGAGCCCCCATGGCGATCGCCAATGTCCGTCTCCGCCCCTGGCAGGGAGTGGTTTTAGTGTTACCCATTGCGGGGGTAATAACCTTTTTGTTGGTGGCGGCCAGTTGGCAAATTAATGCTTGGCACTTGAACTGGATTTGGGCGGTGGTGGTACTAGTTTTCCTGGGCTGGCGCTGGCTGTTGGTGCGGTGGACAGCTCCTCTGGCAGCCCCCAATGGGGAAGCATCTTTCCCCGCTGTTTCCCTGGGAGCACCCACGACGGACGTTACCGTGGAGAAAATCGAGCAAGCGTTAAACAAGATTCTCCAAGCTTCCCGCCAAGACGTGCCAGTGTGGCAGGATTGGCCCTTGTTTTGGCAGAGATGTCAACAAGTGGTGACAGCAGTGGCCCAGACCTATTACCCGGAAGTTAAATACCCTTTACTAAATATTTATGTGCCGGATGCCTATGGTTTAATCCGGGGCACGGTGGATGATATGGACCGCTGGGTTGCCAACCTTTCCCCCACCCTCAATCAAGTCTCTTTGGCCCAGGTGTATCAATCCTACGAGGTTTACCAGAAGCTAGAACCATCCCTGAAAAAAATTTGGCAGGTGTGGTACTGGGGTCAGTGGGTGCTCAATCCGGTGGCGGCGGCGGCTCGGCTAGCCAGTCAACAAAGCAGTCAGCAGGCTACCCAACAATTGTTAGTCAATCTTAGTCAACAACTGCGGGAAGCGACTTTACGTACCCTCTGTCGTCAGGCGATCGCCTTGTATAATCCGGTCAGTGGTAATTTGCCGGACAATTTTGCCAGTGGGGGTAACCCAGTTCCGGGGCTAGTGAAGGCCAAAAGCCAGACTTTGCAAAATATTTTGTCCCAGGGGCAATCCCCCCAGGAAGTGGAGCAACAGCCGGTCAATATTTTATTGGTGGGACGCACTGGGGCGGGGAAAAGTAGCCTCATTAATGCCCTCTTTCAAACTAATTTGGCGGTAACGGATTTACTACCCAGCACCACGGAAATTACTAAGTATGAATGGCAAACTAAGGACGGCCAAACCCTGTTCCTCTGGGACAGTCCCGGTTATGAGCAGGGGCAACAGTCGGACTTAAGACAATTGGTGTTGGACTATGCCCAACGGGCCGACGTCATTTTGTTGCTCAATCCCGCTTTGGATCCGGCTTTGCAGATGGATGCGGACTTTGTGAAGGATGTCCAAACCCTGGCAGGAGAACGACCTTTAATCCTCTTGGTAACCCAGGTGGACCGACTGCGCCCTGTGCGGCAATGGCAACCCCCCTACGATTGGCGATCAGGAGATCAGGCTAAGGAAAAATCAATTCGGGAAGCGGTGCAATATCGGGTAGAGCAATTGGGCCAGTATTGTGAACAAATTTTGCCCATTGTGAGTGGGGATGAAACGGTAGGGCGATCGCCCTGGGGCCTGGCAGAACTTTCCGTGGCCCTAGTGACTGTGGTCAGCCCAGCCCAACAACAAAGACTAGCCCGCTTTTTGCGTAACCTAGAGGCCCGTTCCCTGGCGGCGGCCCGGATCATTGACCGTTATGCTCTGCAAATGACCACTACCCAAGGGGTGACAGCTCTGTTAAAAAGTCCAGTGTTGCAATTTGTTTCTAGTTTGACCACCGGTTCCCCAGCCCTGGCCTATCTACTGGCGGAGCAAATTCCCATTGAGCAACTGCCATTGGTGTTGGGCAAGCTCCAGTTAGCCTATGACCTATTTAATTTATTGGCGGCGGATAACGATGACACAACCTTTGATTTACTGACCCTATGGCCCCTATTGCTAGACAATCCGGTGGCCCCGGATCGCAATGCTTGGGCTTTTGGCCATGCCTTGTTGGAATATTGGACGCAAAATTTAACAGTGGAGCAGTTGGGGGTCAGATTTCGCCATTATTGTGAGCTAGGTTGAGTGAGGGGGGATGTATTAACGGTAAAAGGTTGTGTCCACTATAATCAGCGGTGGTTTCGGCCGATATTTTGGGCCACTGTACCCAATACCAGTAACCACGCTCGGCACTGCCCTGCAAAGTAATGTGTCCCTGATGGCTTTTGATGAAATAAAAACTGAGGGTTAAAGCTAGAATTTGTTGGCAATGGTGGCCCTGACTTTCCTGGTTATGGCCCTGAAGTTTTAGGGCTAAATGTTCTAGTGTTAACTGAATATTTACCTCTGTCTGGTTGGCTTCCCCTTCTGTGAGTAAATTCTCTAGGGGTACATGGGGCAGGTTCCGGCCCTGGGGCAAATCAACCCAAATAGCTAAGTGTAAATACTCTTGACCGGCAGAAGCGTGGATACGCAGTGTGCCATCCGTTACCCCCTGGTCCAACAAACTCAGTAACAGATAGTAAATTCCCTGTCTGACTTTGATTTTATCTAGGGGCCAGTATCTTAACCCCGATTCCAGGGAAAGTTTGAGGGCAAGCCGATTTTGACCGAGGACGGCGGCCATTTTATCGCGCCAATACTCCCCCAGTAGGGCCAGATTGACATCGACAATTCTCAAGCCCTGGCGATCGGGTTTAATTTGCTCCAGTTCAATAATTTCCTCAATGGCTTGGTTAACCCGTTGGCCACTCTGGTGAATAATTTCTAGATACTGTTTTTGCTTCTCATTAAGGTCGCCAAAAACCCCGTCCCGTACAACACTAGCCATGCCGATCACCGCAGTGAGGTCCCGCTGGGTACGGATCAGGTAATGGGGAACCAATTGCAGTTTGACTGCCTCTGGAGAATGGGCCGATCGCCCTGACGTATGCAATTTATTTAGGTTATTCCCCTTAGAGGAATAGATATCATTGCCCCCCATGGTAACCAAATTCAACCCAATATCATTTGAATTGCGGTCATGTTGCCTCTGGTTGGCACCGAGACAAGCTTGGTGTTCAATTTCCCCCATGCACCAACGGGCAGTCATATTAAGCAGAGCCACATTCTGCTCCGTAAAATCATAGGAACAAAAGTCTAGCACCGCTAGGGTTCCGAGGCACACACCATCTCGGGTTAGCAGAGGAGTGCCTAGGTAAGACCTAATACCATAACGTTGGTACAACTCCCCCTGGATAAAAAATGGTTCTGCTAAAGCATCATTAACCACGAGCGGCATGGCACTATCCACCACCATAGTACAATAAGCTTCATTTCGCTGTAAGCGCCGGGAAACCACCAGGGAATCATTCACGCCCAAGCTACATATGCCCACCGCAGAAGCAATGTGAATCTCGTCCTGCACCATCAAACCCACTATACAAATGGGTAATCCCAGACTCTGGGCAAGGGTTTGGGTGGCTTCTTCAAAAAAAGTATTATTTCCATTGGTCAGCAGGCCCAACTCCGAGAGTTTTTTTTGTCTCTGGGCCCGTCGATCCACCATAGATAATCCATCTAAGGTACAACTTAATCCATATCCGTATAACTGACTAGAATAAGAACGGGATGACATAAACTCCTGTCAAGTCGGTAAAACAATCATTTAAGTCTATGGTTCTTTTCCACTTTCTGTTAAATGAGCCATGACTATATTGATTGCTGAACATTTTGTGATGTTGGGCGTTAATAGTTAACTGTTGCCCAGAACCCATTTTCTATATCCATGATGGTGTAACTCCATTTAGATGGCAATCCCCCAGGGAGAAGTGTAGGGTGATTTATTCCGTCAACAGGAGTGGGTTCATGATTTCCTAAGAAAGAAGTATAGGATGGTGAGGGGAAAGTCGATGTCAATGCTAGCAATGACTTTCGTTAAAAGCTTGTGGTTAGGACGTATAAAATTACTGAACTATGGTAGCAACGCAGATTGAACAACGACAATGGTGGGTGGATCGATGGTTAGAACTATTAGATTCCTACCGATTTAAAAAGCGCCTCGAACGGGCCAGGAATTATGCCAGGGAGGGTAATGTCCTTAGTTTGCAGTTTGTGGAGAGTAAGCTAACTGCCCTGGTGCAAGGCACAGAAGTGGATCCATACCAGGTTACTTTGGGGTTGGATTGCTTCAGCGATGAGGATTGGCATTATGTGGTGGCTACCTTGGCAGAACAAGCTCTGTATGCGGCCCAATTGCTTAGTGGAGCCATGCCTCCTAGCATCGAACAGGTGTTTGTCCAAAATGGGCTAAATTTGTTCCCCTTCACCCTGGGGGAGGTTCATTCCCGTTGTAGTTGTCCAGATAAGGCTAATCCCTGTAAACATATCGGTGCGGTGTACTACCAATTGGCAGATCACTTCCAAGAGGACCCCTTTGTGATTTTTCGTCTGCGGGGTCGGAGTCGGGGTGAGTTGTTGGAGCAGTTGAGTTGTTATCGACACCTTAGTCCAGCTCAATTGGCCAGCTATGACCCAGATCTTTGCAATGATTCTACGGCGATCGCCATTGATATAGAAGAAGGGGCAACAACCGCCAAGCCCCAAAAACAAACTAAGGCAGAGCAACAGCAAGCCATCGAACAATTTTGGCAGTATCGAGGGGAATTGGCCCCGGAATTAACGGCGATCGCCCCACCGGATAACCCCATGCAGCAAATTGAACGCCTAGGGGATCTGCCCTTAAATTATGAGGTGGCCAGGGAAATTAAACAGGCATTGACGCAAATTTACCAAGCCTCCAGCCAAGCTACCCTAGGACAGATGATGGGGGCCGGTGACTAGCTAGCCCTAACAAAGGGAAAACAGAGAAACCTTTAATGGGGGTGGAGAGACTCGAACTCTCACGAGCTTATAAGGCTCAACGGATTTTAAATCCGCAGCGTCTACCATTCCGCCACACCCCCAACAATTGGGGCACGCCGATCCATCGGCGATTAAGCATCATACCACAGAAAGTTTCCTCCACCGGTATGGCAAGATTTTCAGTGGAGCTAGCGTGGTTGGGGTTGCCACTCCAGATAAACACCAAAACGACTTTCCCGGTAAGCGGGGGAATTTTGCCGTTGCAAATCCGTTGCCAAACGCCATTGGGGAGTCAACGCATAGCCCACAGAAAGGGTGCTAATGCCCACTTCTGCGGTGCCGCCAGGGGCAACAAAATTTTGACTAAAACTAATATCCGCTGCTCCAGTGCGGGAAAGGGCTAAAACCACTTTGCCCCCCACATTAATCCCCTCACTGTGGTAGTCATTTTGGGCGATCGCCCGGTAACCTACCAGGGGAGTAACATTTACATACCAACCCAGGGGCAGAAGATAGTATTGCAGATTGCCCCCGCCCCCCTGTTGTCCAGCAAAATTGGTGTAGTAATCGCCGCTCAAGCTCAGAGGGGATTGACCAATGAATAGGTCTTCTACACCGATCGCCGCTCCACTGGATTGATCATCGTCGGGAAAATAGTTATAACCCAAGCGCACCCTAGTTAGAAAAGCTGGATCATTGCTATTTTGCTCAAACAAATCCGGGGTTTCGTCCCACCATCGTTGCAAAGTGGGGCTATTTTCCACCAGGGCCGGCTCCAAATCCAACGGGTTTTCCTCCGGCGGCGTCTGTCCCCAGGCTTGCCCCCCCATTCCCCCACTGGCGATCGCCAACAAGAGCCCAAAGTTAGCAGGCCAAAAGCTCAAGCAACTACGAAACAATGCCCCCATGGCTCCTCCATCAAGTGTTCCTACCCAGGAATTTGGTCATTGGTCTCCGGTGAAAAACCACAGCTTCTGTCTCCGGAAAGCCAAACAATCCGAGACGGCAACTTGACAAGACAAGTTCCAAATAGCACTCTAAGTAGAAGTTAATTTCCTTTGACCTCCAACAGCCTGTCAAATTCTTTATTTCAGCGGACAAATTATGATCCCACTGCTTTCCCCCATGATGTTGGCTCAAATCGTCACCGCCCCCATCCAGCCAATTCAAGCAGATTATATTGTCCAGCCGCAGGAAATAAGACCATTACCAGGGCAATTAGACCAGATACCCGTTTTTAACAGTAATAGTCCAGAAGTAGTAGAAGGGGAAGGAATTTTACTTTCCACCTTTCCCACCGACCGGAAATACTACCCCAACGCCCACCTCAACAAAGCCCTCAACGGTCGTTTTGACTTCTTCTCCCATCACATCGCCCGGCCAAGGGATTCCCGCACCCTTTACCAAGGAGTGTTAATGGGCAACCCCACCGACAGAACCATCACTGTCCGCATTCTCCAGGGTGGCAGTTACCTCACTGGCCCTGATGCCCCCTTTATTAATCTGGCCCCCACCGTAGAAGATCCCCACGGACAATTCTTTTCCGGCCCCGGCTCTAAACTAATGAGTCAATTACTGCGGGGTAACACCCAGGCCGGTTTTCCTAGTCAGATTATTATTCCCCCAGGACACACTAGATTGTTATTTTCCCTGGCCATCAATCGCAGTAGTGCCAGGTCTACTTATCTCCGGCTCCAGAGTGACGGCCCTGTTTACATGGCTAACCTCGCAATGTTTGCCGTGCCGGAATATGCTCCAGTGGTGGATACTGCGAGCGCCGGTGCTAACCTGCCCACCCCCACGGTGACCTACCGCCCTCCTACCTTAGACAATTGGCAAGCGATGCTATACCGCGGCTATCTAGCTTACCCCAGGGATTTGGCCCCCACTCCCCCCGACCAAATTCGCCCTGGGGCTCCCCGCACCCCCATCTATGGCAGAGTGGCCGGTATTTCCCAAGGCGCTTCTTGGCAAGCCACCCTAGTGGACAATCCCAAGACTCAATTCCTCAGTATTCCCCAACGGGGGAGAGCTTTTTCCTATCCCCTCAGCACCGTTAGTGTGGGCACCTATGCTACCCAACAGGTACAGAGCGCTCCCATGCTGGCTCGCTACCCCGACACGGCCTACCTAGCCCACGGGAACTATGGAGTGCATTATCAATTGCAGTTACCCCTGAAAAACGTCACTAATAACCGACAGAGCGTTTCCCTCACCCTGCAAACTCCGATCAAACAAGATCAATATAACGATCGCCTATTCTTTATCCGCCAACCCACCGGCCAAGTCTTTTTCCGGGGTACGGTTAGGGTCAGCTACACCGATAGCCAAAACCAACCCCAGGAAAGATTCTTTCACCTTACCCAAAGGCGGGGGGAAATGAGCAATCCCCTAATTACCTTGAATATGGAACCAGGGGAACAACGACAAGTGACGGTGGACTTAATGTATCCCCCCGATGCTACCCCTCCCCAGGTGTTGACGGTCAAAACAGAGGAGCTTTATTACGGCAGTTTGTCTTCCCCTAGGTAAGTACAGAAACCCCGGCGGGGGAAAGGGAAACGGGTTTCTCCGCCACTACTTTTTTCTCTTCTAAAATGGAGGAGTTGAAACGATAGCCCACATTCCGCACGGTTTGGATTAGGCTGGGTTGCCTGGGGTCTGTCTCAATTTTTTTCCTGAGGGAAAGGACATGGGTATCGATGGTGCGGGGGTTATCGATCGCCTCAGGCCAGGCCCGGCGGAGCAATTCTGTGCGGCTGAGGGCACTACCTTCGGCCTGGGTAAGCACGTAGAGCAAACTGAATTCCTGGGGGGTAAGATCAACAAAGTTACCCTGGTATTCCACCCGCCGCTGTACCAAATCTATTTTTAGTACGCCATAATCCAACAATAAAGGGGCGGCCACAGTGCGGACTCGGCGAATTAAACATTCTATGCGGGCTAAAAATTCCTGCATACCAAAGGGTTTGGTCAAATAATCATCGGCCCCCGCCTTTAACCCATGAACAATATCCTTTTCTGTGTCCTTGGCGGAAAGAATAAAAATCATCGATTGGTGCTGTTGATATAACCAACGGCAAAGCTCAATGCCATCCCCATCGGTGAGGTCGGAATCGATCACGGCCAGGGTAGGTAATTGATTATTAAATGCCTGGCGGGCCTGGTGAAAACCGCTACATTGTTGGACAAGGTAGCCGCTCTGCTGCAGATGCCAGCTTAATAGAGAGCGGAGATGGGGGTTACCCTCTACGACTGATATGTAGACTGGATTCACCGATCTAGACCCCTGACTGAAAGTTCCTTGCTAATCTAACAAAGTCAATGTCAAGGCTTTGTAACAACAGTTACCTGCCTAGGGGAGCAAATCTGCAAAAAATATAAAGAATTTGCTCGTCATAATGTTATTTGTCTGTACCATTTCCGTCAATAAACGATGAACTTTTGAAAGGCTAATGGTTAATAGAAACAATATTCGAGAGCCTAAAATTTCTAATTTATCCCCTCAATCTATCCACTAAAGCTATCGCAAGACTAGGGGAATTTGATTTACTTTGCCCCAAAACTGAGGAATCTGTTTTTTTAAAACCTATTCAGGGATACTTTCACTGGACAGCTAAAACTAGGGGTTTGAATTGTTCCATTAGTTCCCGACCACTGGCGGTGATGCAGGGATAGGGGCGATCGCCATAATTTTCCCCTGGGGTGAGGGGAAACAACGGTTCAGGTCGGAGACAGAGAAATTCTCCTCCGGCGGCCAACAGGATCGGCCAGGCCCCAGCAATGTCCCAAATTTTGGGTGTTTTTTCCGTCCCTCCCAGGGCTGCCCCTAGGGCTACCAGGGCCATGTTGTAACTACTCACACCAATTAAGCGCAATTTGCAGGGAAAGGGATTGGTTAAAATGCCAGCGCTGCGGGCACAAAGATTAAACAAATGATTTTGACTAGGCTCGGCCCCGCTCACCTGGATCGGTTCTCCATTCAAAAAAGCACCACTGGGACCTGTTAAGCCGGAGTTTTCTAGCCAATAGCCCCAAAAGGATTGCTGTAGTAGAGGAAAATGGAGGAAGCCAAACACCGGCGTCCCCCGGTACAGTAAACCGAGGGAAATGCCCCAAATGGGAATGCCCCTGGCAAAATTGGTGGTGCCATCAATGGGATCGACAATCCAACACCAATCGTTAGCGGGAAAAATGTGGGCCGTTTCCTCCGTCAGCACCCCATGGTCGGGAAATTGGGCGGCAATGCGCTGACGCAACTCCTGGTCAGACCATTGATCAGCGGCGGTGACCAAACTACCATCGGCTTTGCGTTGGGCAGGGATTCTGGCGGATTGGGCCACCAACTCTGTGGCGATCGCCTTGGTCGTGGACTGACAAAAGCTCAAAACCTCTGGCCAAAAAGTCTCCATGTCGAATCTTGATATAGTAAATAGACTGCCTGACAAGGGCAATATGGCCATCATCACACATCGCAGGAATTTGCTGTGACCCAGGTTTGGTTTCCCTCCAAAAATTCGGCTAAGACTGTGAAATCACCCAGTCAGTTTTTGCCGCTTTCCCCCAAGGAGGTTACAGCCCTAGGCCTTCGTTTGAGCGATTACCGCTGGCTATACCGTTGGGGCCCCTGGAGTGGGGGCGCTTTTTTGGCAACTATGCTCTGGGCAACGGAATGGCGACTGATGCTTGCCACGGGCCTAGGGGTGGGTAGTATGCGGCTGGTCTATTGGCTTTTGACCCATCACCAGGAACTCCAAGCCAAACAATGGCACCAGTTTTTTTCCGGGCCCCAAGGTCGATTGACCATTGCCGGCGGTGGGGGGGGGTTAACTGCGGTCGGCACCTACATGGCCACCATGGTTTGGTCGGAAGTAGAAAACCCTTGGCTAGCCACGGGCATTATTTTGCAGGGTTTGGGTTCCCTCGCTACGGTGGGGCTTTTACTCTGGCAACGGCAAAAAATGACTGCCCCCAAGTTACTCACTGCTCCAGTTTCCGATTTTGACCGTTGTTTGCATTACCTGGCCCACGGCGATCGCCTGCAGAAATTAATTGCCCTGCGTCAGTTACAACAATGGCAAAATCAGCCCAGCCCAGACTCTCCGAACCCGAGGGAACTGGCCCTATACCTCCAAGCTTTTTTAGATATTGAACAGGATCCGGCCCTACAACGGGTAGCGTTGCATTTGCTCCAGCAGTGCGGACAATCTCCCATTCGCCAAGAACCTTTATCCATTCCCCAACGACAAAGGCAACGGCAAGCGATTGAATGATGCGGCTCCTACCGGTTGAGTTGTGCGGGTAACAATTTAGCCATTACTGTTAACTTCTTAGTCCTTATTTCAAGGGCCACCAGTTAACCTTTTCCCGGGTGGCACTGTACACTTCCTTGAGTCCTTCCGGGGCCAGAATTTGAATTAGATCTTCCTTTTCCCCCTTGGGAATGGCAATCAGATGGTGTTTTTGCATACCCTTCAGCACCTGCTCCACCGTTCTTTGATTGAGCTGGCAAGCCCTGGCGATCATATCAATGGGCAAATCGAAAATATAATTCCCCTGGCGATCGGGTTGGTTGCCCAGTTCTCTTTCTTGATAAATCAACGCCCGCAGTAAACTCGCCACCGCTTGGGGGGGATAGGTGCTGCAATTGAGCAGATGATATTCAAATTTTTGTTGTAATTCAAATAGAAAACGATACCGTTCCCGAAAAACTTCACTATTTTCATAAATTTCCTGAACGGTGGCCAGGGGAATTTTAATGACGTGGGTAGTTTTATAAACCTCGACGGAACAGGGGAAAGATTTACTGGCTAAACCATAGCTAAAGGGCAAACTACGCCAACCAAAGCAACTGCCGGCATAGTTAATGGCAATGATGCGGTCTAGGGGAGTACTGCGGGTGATGACGACACCATCATCCAACATCACATAAAGACTATCCAGGGTTTGGTCGGGCAGAAATGCGGTGTAAATGGGGCGATTGGAGAATAGTTTTTCAATTTTAAGTTCTGCTGAAGCAAGATAATCCGCCACTGATGGGAGGTCCATGCCCCGAAAAAGATAGCTTTCTTGTACTAATCGTTCCGGCAGGGCAGGGGATAAAGCAGGCGATCGTTTAGCCATAGAACTCAGAGATAACTTCCAGTGCCCCAGTTCACGGTCGGGCAAATCCCACTTCAATCATGACACAGACCGAATCCCGGCAGAACGGAGAATTCACACCGATAACAACACGCTGACGATACGAGCGAAATATTTTTATGTACACTCTGAAAATAAATTATAAAACATTTCAAATTCAAGTATGATTTATCAAAGTTACACACAGGTCACAATTTCAAGGAGTTAACGATGGCTCGATCTGCTTTTGGTTGGGGATTTTCGGCGATCGCCGTTTTGATGATGGGCAGTATCACCGCTTGCAATAACACCGCCACCACCGAGCCCGGGTCAGGGGAAAATGCCAGTCAAGCTCCAGCGAATTTGACCTTGGTGAGCTACGCCGTCACCAGGGATGCCTTTGAAAAAATCATTCCTAAATTCACAGAAGAGTGGAAAACCAAAACCGGCCAAGATGTGACTTTTGAACAAAGCTATGGTGGTTCCGGTAGTCAGACTAGAGCCGTGGTGGATGGGCTAGATGCGGATATTGTTGCCCTGGCCCTCAGTTCCGACGTGCAAAAAATTGAAAGTGCCGGGCTAATTCAACCCGGTTGGGAAGGGGAAGCCCCCAATGGATCGATTGTGACCAACTCCGTCATCGCCTTTGTGACCAGAGCATCGGACAACATCAAAGTGGAAAAATGGTCAGATTTGGCTAACCCTGAAGTGAAAGTTATTACCGCTAACCCGAAAACTTCCGGGGGAGCCCGTTGGAATTTCCTCGGCCTTTGGGGTTCAGTGACCAAAACCGGAGGCACAGAAGAGCAAGCCTTTGACTTTGCTGGCAAGGTTTTAGCCAATGCACCAGTATTACCAAAAGATGCTCGGGAGTCCACCGACGTTTTTTATAAACAGGGTCAGGGCAACGTTTTGCTCAATTATGAAAACGAAGTGCTGTTAGCCAAACAAAAAGGGGAAGAGCAACCCTATATTATTCCCCAGGATTTCAATGTTTCCATTAGTGGCCCGGTGGCTGTTGTGGATACCAATGTCGATAAAAAAGGAACCAGGGAAGTGGCCGATGCCTTTGTGCAATATTTGTTCACCCCAGAAGCGCAACAAATTTTTGCCGAAACTGGCTTTCGTCCTGTGAATGAAGAAATTTTAGCTAAGTTTGCTAGCCAATATCCCAAAGTTGAAAACTTAGCCACCATTGAAGAGTTTGGCGGCTGGAAAAAAGCCCAAGCAGAATTCTTCGATGAAGGGGGTATTTTCGACCAAATTATTATCAAAATTGGTAAACAATAACAATTCTAAGCAGTTTTGATTAAGGCTAATTAACCCATGCAAGCATTAACTTTCTCCCACCTCAATATCCAGAGTTCCCAACGAACCACCGAAGTAACCCTTTACCTAACTATTCCCGTAAGCTATCGGCAGGAACCCATCGTGACCCAACTGGTTAGCCGCTATAAACTCCAGGTAAATATCCTGGCGGCCACTTTAGGCACAAATGGTGGTCAAGGTCAATTTAAATTAACTTTAATTGGCCATGCCCAGGCAATTAATGATGCCTTAGCGTACCTAGAGGAATTGCAAGTCACCATAGTTTTAGACCAGGAGTCCGACGGCTGGTAACATGACCACAAATCTTAGTTTATCCCCCCTTCTCAAAAAGCTTTCTAAGTTTAATTTTTGGCAATCTATTTCTGTACCCTGGGTAGTAACAATTATTTATTTGTTACTAATTCTGGTATTACCCATTGCGGCTCTCTTAGTTAAATCCGCTTCCTTAGGCTTTGAAGGATTTTGGCAAATTGCCACCACCCCCATTGCTATTTCCACCTACAACGTCACTTTTCTGACCGCCCTGGCGGCGGGGATTATCAACGGTGTGATGGGAACGTTGGTTGCCTGGGTGTTAGTGCGTTACCAGTTTCCCGGTAAAAAAATTGTTGATGCCATGGTGGATTTACCCTTTGCTCTACCCACCTCCGTGGCTGGTTTGGTGTTGGCCACTTTGTACAGTCAAACCGGCTGGGTCGGTCAATTTTTTGCCCCCTTTGGCATCAAAATTGCTTTCAGCCGTGCGGGGGTATTTGTGGCGATGGTTTTCATTTCCCTACCCTTTATTGTGCGGACTTTACAGCCGGTTCTACAAGAATTGGAAGAGGAAGCAGAGGAAGCGGCCTGGTCTTTGGGGGCAACGGAATTTCAAACCTTTTGGCGGGTGATTTTTCCCCCTTTAATTCCACCGATTTTAACGGGGATTGCTTTGGGCTTTTCCAGGGCAGTGGGGGAATACGGTTCAGTGGTTTTAATTGCTTCTAATATTCCCTTTAGGGATTTGATTGCTCCAGTGCTAGTGTTTGAGCGACTGGAACAATATGATTATCCAGGGGCAACGGTAATTGGGGCGGTACTGCTATTTGTTTCCCTAATTTTATTGTTAATTATTAACCTACTGCAACAATGGGGGCGTCGTTATGCAAACGATTAATTTACCGAAAACTTTTAAAGTTAAACATTTACTGATTGCCCTGGCTTTATTTTATTTAGTTTTAGTTTTACTTTTGCCGGCGATCGCCGTTTTTTATGAAGCTTTTCATAAAGGGGTGGGGCCATTTATAGAAGCCCTGGGCGATCGTAATTTTCAGTCCGCCCTGCAATTGACCATTGTGATGGCCCTGATTTCTGTCCCTTTGAACACGGTGTTTGGACTTTGTGCCGCCTGGGTTCTAGCCCGCAATCAATTCCCCGGTCGGGCCCTATTTTTAAGTGTGTTAGATTTACCTTTTTCCATTTCCCCCGTGGTAGTTGGTCTAATGATTGTTCTGCTCTACGGCAAAAATGGCTGGATTGGTAGTTGGTTTAGCGCCCTCGATGTACAACTACTTTTCGCTGTGCCCGGCATGGTAATCGCCACTATTTTTGTCACCTTGCCCTTTGTGGCGAGGGAAGTGATTCCTGTACTAGAAGAACTAGGGCCGGAACAGGAAGAGGCCGCCCGCACTTTAGGGGCAAAAGATTGGCAAATTTTTTGGCGAGTGACGTTGCCCAATATCCGTTGGGGCTTACTTTATGGGGTTCTGTTAACCAACGCTAGGGCCATGGGGGAATTTGGCGCAGTGGCGGTGGTTTCCGGCAGTATTTTGGGTAAAACCAGTACATTGCCTATTTTTGTGGAGCAAGAGTATAAGAACTATCAAACAGAAGCGGCCTTTGGGGCGGCGGTGGTTTTAGCTCTATTGGCCGTGGTGACCCTAGTGTTAAAGGAGATTGTGGAGCGACGCACAGGACACCATCGATCCGTATAGTTTTCTGGCAATAATCCTTTCTCCCTTTTTTGACGTTCTAACTTGTTTTTTTTATTTATTTGAGGTAATTTCCATGAGTATTACAATCACCAAAGTTTCCAAAAATTTTGGAGAATTTACTGCACTGAAAGATATTAATCTGGAAGTTCCCAATGGTAAATTAGTGGCTTTACTGGGGCCTTCTGGTTCTGGAAAATCTACCCTACTACGGGCGATCGCCGGATTGGAACCCCCGGATCAAGGACAGATTATTATTAATGGTAAAGATGCCACCCATGTGGACATTCGCAAACGCAACATTGGTTTTGTTTTTCAGCACTATGCCCTGTTTAAACATTTAACTATTCGTCAAAACATTGCTTTTGGTTTAGATATTCGTAAATTTACCAAGGCCCAAACCAAAGAAAAAGTGGAAGAATTACTCTCCCTCATTCAATTAGAAGGGCTGGGAAACCGCTATCCTTCCCAACTCTCCGGGGGGCAACGGCAACGGGTAGCTTTAGCCAGGGCTTTAGCCGTAAAACCCCAGGTTTTACTATTGGATGAACCCTTTGGAGCTCTGGATGCCAAAGTTCGCAAAGAACTGCGGAGTTGGTTGCGGAAACTACACGATGAAGTACACCTTACCAGTGTTTTTGTTACCCACGACCAGGAAGAAGCCATGGAAGTGGCCGATGAAATTGTGGTTATGAGTAACGGCAAAATCGAACAGGTGGGCACGGCGGAAGAAATTTATGAAAATCCCGCTAGTCCCTTTGTGATGAGTTTCATTGGTGAAGTTAACGTTTTGCCCCGCACTGCATCTCTGTTTAACTACCACGCTTTTGAACCCCACCACAATGATAATAGGCATCAAGACCCTGTGTTTGTTCGGCCCCACGACTTTGAACTATTAACGGAAGCGGACGACGCTAGCGTGGCGGGCACCATCAAAAGGGTTATTCACCTGGGTTCAGAAATACAGGTGGAGGTACTGTTAACGGACAACACCACTGTGCTTGCTTACCTGAACCGAGAGCAACGGCAACAACTTAATCCGAAAGTTGGACAAAAAGTATTTATTAAGCCCCGGGTTGCTAAGGTTTTTGCTGGAGCTTCTTCCGCTGCTTCCACCCATTTTATTTATGGTACGGGCATTTGATTTTTAACATGGAGTCAAGACATTACCAAACCCGAGGCTGAAAAGTAGCAGGGGTATCCAGTTCAAAAATTTCGTCGCGAATACGGGCGGCGTACAGCCCGGCTTTTAATACCTCTTCTCTGAGGGCATTGGAAAGATCCACCGCGGCGAAAATGCCATAGAGTTTCTTGTCCTGATGTTCGGGGAAAAATTCCCGAAATCGCTGGAGATGGTTGATTAATTGGCCGATGGATTCTGGGCGGGCATGGCTTTTGACTTCTACTACAATGGCGGTTTTCACATCCCCATTGGCATAGGCCATGACATCAAGTTCAATATGTTTGCCCTGTTTACTTGCTCAAACGCTGGGGGTTACAACTTCCATGGCAAATTTTTCATAGAGAATAGTTTCCATAGAAGGCAGGGCCAACCCTTCGGTAAAACTGCCAAATTTTTTGCCCAGACCACCAATTTGTTTGCCCAATTCTTGGATTTGGCGATCGGTCTCCTGAAAACGGCGATCTGTTTCTTGACTTTTTTCCCTCATGAGTCGTTCCGTTTCCTTTTGTGTCTGGACTAACTCTCCGAGGAGTTGCCATACTTCATCTGATGTTGTTGCCATGATTACTTAAATTTACTTTAATCTTGCTTTATTTTAATGAATGACAGACTGGGAGTAATTAAGAATTATTTCTTGCTGTTGCCAACCTAGATACATTAACCAGTAGTTGCCTTAGGGTGAAGTTTTATTATGGTTTTCGTTGGTTATTAACCGTGAGTAATAAACCCCCGATGGAAACCTTAGAAGCGGATTATGGAACTTTAACGCCTCTGCAAAAACGGCAAAGATTGCAGGAGTTAGGCCTTTTATTTTTCCGTTTAGGACTTTTTTCCTTTGGCGGCCCTGCGGCCCACACTGCGATGATGGAAGAGGAAGTGGTGCGGCGGCGACAATGGCTCAGCCACGGGAAATTTTTGGATCTGATCGGGGTAACTAATCTCATCCCCGGGCCAAATTCCACCGAGTTGGCCATCCACTTGGGCTATGAACGGGGTAAATGGGCCGGTTTGATTATTGCTGGAGTTTCCTTTATTCTGCCGGCCATGGTGGTGGTTTGGTTATTGGCGATCGCCTATGTTCACTACCAATCAGTGCCAGCGGTGGGTAATATGCTCTACGGCATTCAGCCCATGATTATTCCCCTGATCGGGCAAGCGTTATGCAAACTGGGGCAAAAGGCGTTAAAAACTCCCCTTGCTATCGGGGCGGCGGTGTTGGTGATGGTGGGCACAGTCTGGGGTAAGCCGGAAATTTTACTGTTACTGCTGGCCGGTTTAGCCCTGGTATTGATCCAAATGGGGCGGGGACGTTTCCAGTCTTTACCGCTGATTTTTTTGCCCTTGGGTCAACTTAATGCTTCTCCGGTGTTAGCCGTCAGCGGCATCAATGCCTGGTCTGTGTTTGGTATTTTCCTTAAAATCGGTTGTCTACTTTATGGCGGCGGTTACGTATTGTTTGCTTTTTTGCAAGCTGATCTAGTGGATCGTCTGGGATGGCTAACTTCCCAACAACTCCTTGATGCGATCGCCATTGGCCAAATTACCCCAGGCCCGCTATTCACCACAGCAACGTTTATTGGTTACCTCCTGGCCGGCAACCCGGGGGCGATCGCCGCTACGGTGGGAATTTTTCTACCTTCCTTTTTACTGGTGGCCCTGGTTAATCCCTGGGTTAATGTTCTGCAAAAGTCATTAATTTTCCGGGCTTTTCTCGATGGTGTTAATGCCGGGGCTTGGGGTTTAATGGTGGTCACCACCGTTGGTTTGGCCCGTTCTGTTCTAATTGATCCTTTGACTATCTGCTTAGCGCTGCTGGGGGCGATCGCCCTGGGACGATTTTCCATCAGTTCCCATTGGTTAGTGGTCTTTGGCGCCCTCGTGGGCTTAATTGGGCAAAGCATACCAATCAGTTAATAGATCTATCATTTATAGCCATTAGATCCGGCGAATCAGAGCAAGAACAATGCAAAAATTTAAGGACCTGACGGCCGGAATATGTAGTTTTATTGCAGGGTTAAGGGCTCCCTTGACTTGCGTTCACTCGGAAATAATGATAGGTAGGAGAACTAAAATGGCTTGCCCAAGCCCCTTAACTATAAACTGCCGTTGGGAGAACCTTTTAAATGCGAGACGCGGTTACCACTTTAATAAAAAACTATGATTTGACCGGTCGTTATCTAGACCGGAACGCCATGGACGAGCTCAAAGCTTATTTTGAGTCCGGTGCGGCTAGGATTGCCGCCGCCGCCATGATTAACGCAAATTCGGCCACCATCGTCAAACGGGCCGCCGCCCAATTGTTTGAAGAAATCCCCGAACTAATCCGCCCCAGTGGTAATGCCTATACCACCCGTCGTTTTTCTGCCTGTTTGCGGGATATGGACTATTACCTGCGCTATGCCAGTTATGCCCTCATTGCAGGGGACAACAACGTGCTAGATGAGCGGGTTCTGCAAGGACTGCGGGAAACTTACAATTCCCTCGGGGTACCCATTGGGCCCACCGTGCGTGGTATTCAGATCATGAAGGAAATGATTGAAGCCATGGCGGAGGAAACCAATCTGAGCACCGCAGATTTCATTGCCTCTCCCTTTGACCACATGACCAGGGAATTAAGCGAAGTTTCTGTCTAGCAATTTTTCTAAGCAGGGAAATTGCCTTAGCAAAATAAATAATACCAATTCGTTAAATTCTAGCGACGGATCAAGATATATCCCCCCTAGCCCCCCTTGGTAAGGGGGGAAGCCGATAGGCGGGGGAATTCTGAATCGTATCTATCATTTTAAGATTTGGTATAACTCGACCTCAAGTTAAACCGAGGGCCACAGTAGGAGATCAATTTTCCCTACTGTATTTTTTTGTGCTTTCATCAATCAATCGGACGCTTCGGCTTGGTAATCCACCGGGGTGGCCGATAGAGTTAATAACTGACGGAGCTTATCAGTGTCCAAACGGGTAAGCCAGTTTTCCCCTGCGTCCACTGTCTGTTCCGCCAACTGTTGTTTGTCGACCATCATGGCGTTAATTTTTTCCTCCAAAGTGCCCGTGCAAACAAATTTGTGTACCTGGACGTTGCGGGTTTGGCCAATGCGAAAGGCCCGATCCGTGGCTTGGTTTTCCACCGCTGGATTCCACCACCGGTCCACATGGAACACATGGTTAGCCCTGGTGAGGTTAAGCCCTGTGCCGCCGGCCTTGAGGGAAAGGATAAATAAATAGGGGCTATTGGGATCCTGCTGGAATCGTTCCACCAGAGCTTGCCGCTGGGCGGCGGGGGTGCCTCCGTGGAGATAGAGGACCTCTTGGTTGAAGTATTTTTCCAGATAGGGTTTGAGCAGATGGCCCCAACTGGCAAACTGGGTGAAGATTAACGCCCGATCGCCTTCGCTGATCATTTCTTCGAGGATTTCCGCCAGACGGATGAGTTTGCCGGAGTGGTGTCCATGGGTAATGGCGGGATTTTTCAGCAATAAATCGGGATGGTTACAGACCTGTTTGAGTTTGGTCAATAGGGTGAGAACTAAACCATGGCGTTGAATGCCTTTACTGTCGGCGATCGCCTGGAGGGATTCCTCCACCAATTGTTGATATAAATTGGCCTGCTCTTGGGAGAGGTCACAGAAAACGGTCATTTCCTGTTTTTCGGGCAGGTCTTGGATAATAGTTTGGTCTGTTTTCAGGCGTCGCAAAATAAACGGTCGCACCAAATTACGCAAAATTAACAGGGACTGGCGATCGCCAAATTTTTCGATGGGGTTGGCAAAGCGCCGTTGGAAAAAGCTTTGGGTGCCCAGGAAACCGGGATTTAAAAATTCCAAAATTGACCAGAGTTCCGTCAGTCGATTTTCCACCGGAGTCCCCGTTAAGGCAATGCGAAAACCCGCTGGCAATTGCCGGGCCGCGTGGGATTGTTTAGCCTGGGGATTTTTAATATTTTGGGCTTCGTCCAGCACCACCCCCTGCCAGTCCACCAATTTCAAACTGCTAAAGTCCCGTTGCAACAAAGCGTAACTGGTGAGAACAATTTGCTGGTCTTTGACCTGTTTGACCAACGGTTGCCCTTTTTTCCGGCGATCGCCGTCGTGCAAGACGGTTTGCAGTTGGGGAGCGAACTTATTAATTTCGTGGCACCAATTACTCAGCACCGATGTGGGACAAACGATCAGCACTGGCTTAACCAGCATGTCCTCAGCGGCTAAGTGGAGCAAAAAAGCCAGTAGTTGGGGAGTTTTACCTAGACCCATATCATCTGCCAAACAGGCTCCCAGACCCCAGCGTTCCAAAAAGGCTAACCAACCCACTCCCCGGGCTTGGTAGGGCCGCAGGGTGCCCTGAAAACCTGGTGGGGTAGCAATGGGCTCCACTCCCTGGGGATTGCGGAGGGTATCAATCAACTCCTGTAACATGCCCCGGGCGGCAAATTGGGTCACTGGCAACTTAGATACGGTCTGCAAATCGCCAATGCTGAGGCGTAGGGCATCTTCCACCGTTAGGGGAGGGGCGGATTGTTGTTGCTGGAGAATGGTCTTGGCGGCCCGCACGTCCGCTGGTTGCAGGGTAATCCATTCCCCGTCTAACACCACCAGGGGAGATTTTTGGGCCAGCAAACCTTCAAAGTCTGCAGTGGTTAACCGTCGGGCATTGTCCCCGGTGCCCATCATCAACTGTAGGTCGTAGTTAATTAAGCTTTGCAGGGTCAGCCGTTGGCCTTTTTGTCGTTGCACTTGCCCTACTACCTTGACCCCCAACCGTTTAGCGGTGCCGCCCCGTTCTAAACCCGCCGGGAGGATTACCCCCAACCCCCGGTCTCGCAACTGATGGGCGATCGCCAGGATAAATTCATAGGCTTGGATGGCATCTAGTTCACATCCTGTGGGACACCGTTGGGCCAAACTGTCGGCAATGGGTTCATAGATTTGGGCCGCTACCCCCAAGCCCCGCAGTAAACTTTCTGCCCCTTGATCCACTCTCCGTCCCTGCCACACTAGGCGATCGCCGGTCATGGCCCAGAGGGAAGCGGCCGGTAACCAGAATTTATGATCATCCAAGGCTTGTAAACCATATTCCAACTGCCAAATGCCGCCAGCGCCGTCCACTGGGGGCTGTAACCGCAGGGCGCCCCGCCATTGTCGTTGAGCTAGGGCTTGATTGTTTTGTTGCCCTAGATAACCCTGGACCGGCAGATACCAGTGGTCTAAGGATGTGGCTAAACGTTGCAGAGCTTTACCGCTACCCAGGGAAGTTTGCTCCGGCTGGGTCAGGCCCTTGAGCCAACTATTTAACCAAGCTTCTTTGGCATTACCAATGGTGGGACTGGTGGCCTCCACCTGGGCTTGGACTAATTGTTGGAGTAAATCCACCACTATCCTTTGGGCCGCTTGGGTTTTGGGCGTCAGGGCCAGGGCACAGGGAGGGACTCTCTGGGTAAATTGGGCCAGATAGGTTTGGTCTTGGATGCTATCGAGGATGGGAATCCATTGGGCGTAGTAACTGCCGTCTTGCCCCATTTGTCCCAGCCCCGGCACAAATTTGCCCCGTAGAACTAAATCCAAACACCAGCGGTGCAGTTGACCGTAAAAATAAAATTCTGATCCCAAGCTGGTTAGCACCTGGCCTCCCAGGGGAATGGATTGTAGCAACGTCAACGTTTGCTTGGGAGTCAAACTCACCCCGGTAACTTGCCACGATCGCCAGTGGAGGTATTTCGCATCCATGGCCACGGGGTCTTGCCCTGTCACAAAGGGCAGGGGGATGTTTTGCTGACGATGGCTCGGTAAATGCAGCGTTAAAGTTTGCTCCGTGACCTTGTCCAGTGGGGGAAAAGCCAGAGGCACATTAGACCAAGCTTGAACCAAGGCCGGCACGTCCAACGCAAAGGGATGGCGATCGCCAGTGGCTTCTGGCATGGTAGTACCCCAGGTATCCGCCCAAAGAAACAGTTTGCCGCCGTTTTCCCCGTGGGAAGGTTGCCAATTACCGTGGATAGTCGCCATAGGATCTAGTTTCTGGTCTGTCCCATTCTAGGGTGATTGGTTATCCTTGATCAGGGATGGGTTCCTGTCCCCCTAGCCTCAGCCATCGCTCTTTCTGATTACCATGAGCCAAAGTCCCCAAACTCCATTGCGGGCCACCCTGCAAAGTCAGTTCTCGATTATTGTCAGTTTTTTAGCCGTTTTTTGGCTCCTAGAAATCTTGGATGCGTTTGTTTTTCGGGGTAGCCTGGACCAATTTGGCATTTACCCCCGCTCCTTGGAAGGTCTGAGGGGAATCCTATTTGCCCCCTTTCTCCATGCCGACTTTGGTCATTTAATTGCTAATAGCGTTCCCTTTGTCATTTTGGCTTGGTTGGTGATGCTCCAGGAAGTGAGCGACTTTTGGATTGTGACCGTTATCACCATGCTGGTGGGAGGCTTGGGGGTCTGGTTGATCGCGCCCCCTAACACTGTCACCGTCGGAGCCAGCATTCTGATTTTTGGTTACCTGGGATTTTTATTATTGCGGGGTTGGTTCCAAAAAAATCTGGCTTCTATTGTCCTGTCCATTATTGTCCTAGTGCTCTACGGCAGTGCTCTCTGGGGCTTACTACCCGGTCGGCCGGGGGTTTCTTGGCAAGGCCACTTATTCGGCTTCATCGGTGGGGCGATCGCCGCTTGGTTAATTGCCAGGGAAAAACACTACTACGGCAAAAATTAGAACATGCAGCAAATTCTCACTGATCGGTCATGACCTTGGCGCGTGACAGACATTTGCATTATTTCTACGTGATTGGCATTAAGTCTTAACACAGAGTAGTATCTATAAAGCATAATATGGCGCTCGTCAGTGTAGTCAAAATTATAAAGAAATAGAAGTAGATGCAAGCATCAGAAACCAAGCTACAGCAAATCATTGAGGGGACAAAGCAGTACGTTGTCCCTCTCTTTCAAAGACCATATAGCTGGAAAAAGTCTGAGTGGCAAGCATTGTGGAATGATCTTGTAGAACTCTGTAAGGCGGATAATCCTCGTCCTCATTTTATGGGTTCTATTGTCACTATGCCTACCATATCCGTACCCGAAGGCGTTAGTAAGTACTTGTTGATTGACGGACAGCAAAGATTGACCACTGTTTTTATATTGCTCTCTGCACTAAGGGATGCCGCAAAACAATCACAAGAAGAGCTAGCAGCAGAAATTGACAATACTATTTTAGTTAATCCCTATAAAAAAGGTTCCGATTATTATAAGTTACAACCTACGCAAGTAGATCGTGTAGCATTTCATCAAATAATACATCTACAAGATCAAGTGAATGAAAGCAATGTTTTAGAATGTTATCATTTTTTTGAAAAGAAAATTCGACAGAGTAAATTGTCACTAGAACTTCAAAGAATTAAAAGAGTTATTTGTAGTAATCTTTCTCTTGTTAGTGTAGTTCTTAGTTCCGATGATGATCCCTATTTGGTTTTTGAGAGTCTTAATGCAAAAGGAAGACCTCTTACTCAGGCAGATTTGATTCGCAACTATTTTTTTATGCGAATTCATACAGACTCTCAAGAATCTGTATATGCTAAATATTGGCAGCCAATGCAAGATTTGCTGAATGATAACTTAACAGAATTTATTCGTCACTATTTAACTAAAACTGGCGTTGAAGTTAAACAAAATGAGATTTATTTTGAGATCAAAGATAGAATTAGCAACAATGATGCACTCTCTTACTTGAAAAATTTGTGCATCTATTCCGAATACTATTCAAGACTTTTGAATCCAGAGCGAGAACCTAAGGAACTTGTCCGTAAATACCTTTGTAGAATAAATCGCTTAGAAGTTGCGACCGTTTATCCGTTTCTCTTGAATTGCTATGATGATTGGATGAAAAATATAATTACGGAGCAAGAATTCGTTTCCGTCCTTCAAGTTCTCGAAAATTTCATTCTCCGCCGATTTGTTTGTAATATCCAGACAAGAGGATTAAACAGAATTTTTGCTCTACTCTATTCACAGGTAAGGAAAGGTGCTGATATTGCTTCTGATAATTTTGTTGAGAGACTGAAGTTGACCCTTCAAAATCGAGATTATCCTAAAGATAGAGAGTTTAGAGCTAGATTAGTTGATGTGAAATTATATGGTGGTAATCGTTCCGAAAAATGCAAACTTATGCTCGAATCTATCGAGGAATTCTTTCGACACAAAGAACAAGTTCCTTTTGAAGGTCTTTCCATTGAACATATTATGCCGCAAACTCTAAATGAGGTCTGGAAAGAAAATTTGGGAGAAGATTGGTCTATAACACATGAACTTCTCCGTCATACAATAGGTAATTTAACACTTACTGCATATAATCCAGAACTTTCTAACGATACTTTTGAACAAAAAAAAGAGCACTTTAAAAATAGTCACTTGGAATTAAATAAATATTTTCAATCCAAAACATTCTGGCTTAGAAAAGATATTGAGGAAAGATCAGAGCATCTTGCTGATATTGCCCTACAAATTTGGAATTACTTTGGTGAGGAATCAGCACAACTTTCTCAGTCGGGTAGCTTAAAAGGAACTATCCCAAAAACTCTTTTTTGTTTTGGTGAGGAATGCGTTGTAAAAAGCTGGCGAGATGTTGTAGAAACTACGTTGAATAAAATTGCTGATTTAGAGCCCGATTCTTTCAAAGAGATAATGGAGCAATTTCCTCGCTTCATAGGATGGGATGAAAAAAGTTTTCGTAGTACACGAAAGCTTCATAATGGGGCTTTTATCGAAGTTAACTTGTCAGCTCAGGACATTTATATGTTCTGCATGAAAGCAATAGAAACGGCTGAGCTATCAATTGAAGATTGGAGCGTTGAAACTCAGGAATTCAATAAAAAGCTCGTCCAAAAACCATTAGTTTGAGCACTTGTCAAATCCACATAACAAGTCGTTGCAGTAGTGGAATAGGTATAGACAACTACTTTTGCTTAAGAATCAATAGGGTGACATCATCTTCCGCCGGTTGATTGCCTAAAAAGTGTTTCAAATCGGCGATCGCCCATTGCAACTGTTGCGGGAAACCCTGCCAAGAGAAGGGGAATCCCTCTATCCCCGCAGAATTGACCTATTGATTGTCGATGAAGCCCATAACGTAGCTCCGGCGGCCGGGGGTAAATATGCAGTGGATTCCCAAAGGACAGCGGCAAATCGATATTTGGTGCCCCATTGCGAACATAAATTATTTCTCTCCGCAACTCCCCATAATGGTTATCCCGAGAGCTTTACCGCTCTGCTAGAACTGCTAGATTCCCAACGGTTTGCCAGGGAAATCCAACTTGACCCCAAGCAATTACACCTAATTATGGTGCGGCGTTTGAAGCGAGATCTACCTCCCAAATGGGATGGAACCCCCCGTTTTCCCGAAAGGTGTTTAGCGGCGATCACCGTTGATTATGACGAAGCAGAACGGCAAGCCAATCGGCAATTGAATGAATATACCCAACTGCGACGGCAAGGGGCAGAGAGTCGCCTGGAGAAAACCGCCACGGAATTTGTCTTGAAGCTGCTGAAAAAACGGTTATTTTCTAGTCCCCAGGCTTGTTTGACGACTTTACTGAAACATATTGACACCGTGGAAAATAGGCGGGGGAAGGTCAAACGTCTGAGTCAACCTACGGAGGGGCTACTGCGACGACAACTAGAAGCTGTGGAGGAGGAGTTCGGGGATGATAACCAATATGAGGAAACCACCGATGATGTTTTGAGTCAAACCAGTTCTCTCTTCCGTGCCCTTTCCCCCGCAGAACGAGCTTCATTGACCCAATTAACCCAGTGGGCAGAACAGGCCTCTCGACGTAGTGATAGCAAGGCCCAGGAACTATTACGGTGGCTAGAAGCCCATTTGCGACCGAATGGCCAATGGTCAAAGGAGCGGGTGATTATTTTTACGGAATATCCCTCTTCCGTCAGACTGAGGGAATTAAAATGGAGATAAAAGGCTGAAAAGCGCGGAGGGAGAATGACAAAGACAAGAGAGGCGAAAAAGACAGTACAGTATGTAGACACATATAGTGAACTGTATAAAGATATATTTCCAGAAGTGAGGTCTTATGAGTCATTTAAATATATCATTGTGGGAATATTAAGTGATATAAAAAGAAAGAGTTTACCTGCAATAGCATCATCACTAGGGTTGAAAAATGAACAGGGATTACTGCATTTCATGACAGATTCTCCTTGGGAATTAAAAGAATTAGAAAAAAGAAGATTAAATATTATCTTAGAAGTTTTAGAAGGAAGAGAAATAATAGTAATAATAGATGAAACAGGAGACCCCAAAAAAGGGAAAACAACAGATTATGTAAAAAGACAATATATTGGAAATTTAGGAAAAATAGAAAGCGGTATAGTGTCAGTAAATGCCTATGGTTACTGCAATGGAGTAACGCTTCCTCTAGAATCAAAAGTATTTAAACCAAAAGAAAGATTAAAAGAGGGAGATAAGTATAAAACAAAGCCGGAATTAGCAGTAGAGATAATAAAAGAACTAGAAGAAAGTGGTTTTAAAATAAAAAGAGTAGTGTCAGATAGCTTATATGGAGAAAGCCATAGCAATTTTATCAGTGCCGTAGAGGAATTAAAAATAGAATATGCAGTGGGAGTCCGGAGCAATCATGGGGTCTGGCTTCCAAAGGAAGCTAAAGTAAGGGCAAATAAGTGGAGGAGGTTTGAACATATAAGATGGGATGGAAAACAGGAAGATAGGTATATCAGAGAAATAGTTTATGGCAAAAAAAACGCAATAAGATATTGGGAAATTAAAACAGAAACAGAAAAAGAGGAGGAAAAAGCAGGATGGTTTGTAATGACTCGAATACCAGATATTAAATATAAAGAAGTTGTCAGAATATATGGGGTAAGGTCATGGATAGAATATGGATTTAAGCAATGCAAAAGTGAATTAGGATGGGCAGATTTTAGGGTAACTCATTATGAGCAAATTCAAAAATGGTGGGAATTAGTGATGTGTGCATATTGTATGATTTGTTTTTATGATGAGAATTTTAATCCGACTCTAAATTCAACGTCAAAGTATCATCAAAAGCATGAAAAATGGGATAAAGAAGAAGGGTGGAAAAAATGGCTAAACAACCTACGATTAGTGATCTCTGTATTTAATGCAATAAATCTTATCAAAAAGTGGTTAAAAGTATTTCCATTTGCCCATGTTTTGGATGAGTTAACTAAACTTTACAACAAGATTGATAAGCTAGATCGATTAAAGTATTTGCTAAATTCATGGAATACATTCTATTCTTCTTCTGCCTAGATTGATGAAAGAGGGATATCGTGCCACCCAAAAATGGTTAGCGGACTTGCTACTCAGTCAAGGGTTGGGGGAAGCAGACCGTCTAATGATTCTCTATGGGGGCATGGCCAGCGATGAACGGGAAAAAATCAAAGCCGCTTTCCAAGCCCATCCTGATACTGCCCCCGTGCGGATTCTTTTGGCTACCGATGCCGCTTCCGAAGGGTTAGACCTGCAAAATCATTGCTCCAAACTAATCCATTACGAAATTCCCTGGAATCCCAACCGCATGGAGCAACGTAACGGGCGGATCGATCGCCATGGGCAAAAAGCGAAGGAGGTGTTGATCTACCACTTTGTCGGCAAAGGTTATCAAGACCAAGCCACCCAGGGTTGTAAACCGGGGGAATTGGAAGGAGACTTGGAATTTTTGATGCGGGCGGCCCAAAAAATCAACACCATCCGGGAAGACTTAGGCAAAGTAGGGCCAGTCATTGCCGCCCAGGTAGAAGAAGCCATGCTGGGGCAACGGGTGCAACTAGATACGATTCAAGCGGAACGGGAATCGGAACCCCTACGACGGTTATTAAAATTTGAGCGCAAGGTGCAGGATGAAATAGCCAAACTCAAGGAAAAGTTGGATCAGACCCGACAGGATCTCCGCCTCGATCCAGCCAATATTTTGCAAGTCGTCCAGGTGGGATTGCAGTTGGCCCAACAGCCCCTTTGATGGCTGTCCCAGAAGAACCAGGGCTATACCGTTTACCCGCCTTTACGGGCAGTTGGAGCGTGGCTAGTCAAGGCTTGGCCCATTTAAACCATCTTTTAGTACAATTGTATCTGCAATTACTGCGGGCGGAAGTGTGGTCACGGGGGGATGTCAAAAAACTCCATCGGGTGACAGTGCAACAAATTCCCAGTCGATTGAGTGAAGTTCCCGTGCTGGTGGCCTATGGTCGTTTGGTGATTTTAGGGGGTGACCAACAACGGCTCAACGAGGAGGTGATTACAGCGGGGGGTGTGATTCGGGAAGGGCGATTTCGGCGGTTAAATGTGTTGGAATTGAATCAATTTTTACAGGCGGCGACTCCTGAGTCTGTGCCCGATGCTGTTACTAAATCCCTAGTTCAGCTTTGGGATACCTACTCTCAACCCCTCAAAGCCAGTTTGGAAAAACGCATGGGCGATCGCCAGGAGGCCTTACAAAAGCAATTGCAGGAGAGGGAACAACAGGAACTCGGGGACATTGAGGCGATCTTGACTGAGTTGCAACGGAGCATCGAACAGGAGCTAAAAACCGCCAGTCAACCCCAACAGTTGGATTTATTTAGTTCTCTGGAAAAAGATCAATTTGAGCGCAACCGCCAGGGCTTACAATTACGACTCGAACAAATCCCGGTGGAATTGGCTAAGGAACAGGAGTTGATCCGGCAACGCTATGCCCAACCCACAGCCCGCTTATTTCCCCTGGCGATCGCCTTTTTGGTGCCGCCCAAGGTGTTTTAGACTCGCTTCAAAAGTTATAGTGATGATATTAAGCGCATCAGATTTAACATCATGGCCCACTCCACCGTGCGAACCACCCTAGCCCTTCCCGCAGAATTGTTGGCAGAAACCGACAAGATTGTTAGTCAAGGTAAAGCTCCTAGTCGCAATCAATTTATTGCTAAAGCACTCCAACATGAACTAGCGGCCCTGAAAAGAGCCGAAGTTGATGCGGCCCTGGCAGAAATGGCCGAGGACGAAGAATATCAAGCAGAGGTTCTACAAATAGAAAGGGAATTTGCCAATGCCAGTTGGGAAGCTTTGTTGCTAGAGGAAAACCCATAATGCAACGGGGACAAGTGTTTGATGCCCGCCTTGAGCCCGTGGAGGGATCTGAACAGGGGGGAACTCGCCCGGTAATTATTGTTAGTCGTGACGCCATTAATACCAATAGTCCTGTGGTTTTGGCTGTGCCCTGCACTACCCACCGTCCCCCTAGAAAGGTTTACCCCACCCAAGTATTGATCCGAGCTGGGGAAGCCGGTTTAACCAATGATTCGATCGCCATGGCAGATCAGGTCAGGGTGCTATCGAAACAGCGTTTACTCAGACTGCGGGGCACTTTGCCCGCCATAACCCTGGGTCAACTGGAACAGGCTTTGTTAATTGCCCTTGATCTACCTGGACAAAGTTAAATGAGTACCGCCCGCCACCATGCCGAATGGCTTGCCCTAACTGAAATTGTTGGCCCATTTTTGAGCCTGGAAGTGTTGTTGGAGGTCTTTCCCCAGGGACTAGAGGCCCACGACGCGGAACATTATCGGTTACTGAAACAAGCTTACCAAGAATGGACGGAGAGCCAACGAGATCCCGCCATCCATCGGGTTTGGATTGATTGGGTTTTGCAAAATACTTTGGAATATCCGGCGGAATGTTTACGCAGTGGGCAGGAAATTCCCCCGAGTTGCAAGTTAACCCTGGCGGAACATCAACTTACTCTCAGTCCCGATCGCCTGTTGGTGGATCCGGATACGGAACAGCCGTTGTTATTAATTCAGCAGGTAGCCCCCCAACAGAAGTTAGAAGGGACGATGAAAAAAGCGGGTTGGTCTGCGTCCCCAGCTACCCAAATGATCGAGTTATTGCGGGGCACCAATCAGCGGTTGGGGTTACTCACCAATGGGGAACAGTGGATGCTGATCCATGCCCCCAGGGGAGCCAGTGCCACCCAGGTTTCTTGGTATGGCAATCTCTGGGTAGAGGAAAAAATCACAGTTAGGTCATTTCGATCGCTGTTGGGCATTGGGCGGTTTTTTGGCAATCCAGAGCAAACCCTGCCCCTGTTGTTTGACCGCAGTAAGGACAGCCAGCAGGAGGTAACAGATCAGCTTGGGTTCCAGGTGCGGAAAGCGGTGGAAATTCTCAAAAGTTCGATCGCCTCAATGGAGATTTGCAGGGGGGGTTATTGGCGGGGCGGACAACCCAGGAGTTGTATGAGGCGGCCTGTTTTGTGATGATGCGCCTGGTATTTTTTCTCTGTGCGGAGGAGCGGGGGCTATTACTGCAAACGGGCATCAGTGCTGAACGCTATGACCAAAATTATGCAGTTTCTACCCTACAGCAGGGGCTACGGGAGTTTGCGGATCAGTATGGGGAGGAAATCCTCGAACGCAATTATGATGCCTGGTGTCGGTTATTGGCTTTGTTTCGGGCGGTACATGGGGGAGCCTACCACGACCTGTTAGCAATTCCGGCCAGGGGAGGTGATTTGTTTAACCCGGACAAGTTTCCTTTTTTGGAAGGACGGTTTGGCACTAGGCAGAAGCCGATTCAGGTAGATAATCGCACCGTTCTGCATTTGTTGGAGTCATTACAAATTCTACAAATCAAGGTACCGGGCATGGGGGTTGAATCCCGACGGTTATCGTTTAAGACCATTGAGGTGGAGCAAATTGGCCATGTCTATGAGGGTCTATTAGACCACCAGGCGGTGCGGGCGGAAACGACTATTTTGGGGTTGGCGGGCACCAAGAATAAGGAGCCGGAGATTGCCCTGGAAGTATTGGAGGAGTTAGCAATCCAGGGGTCAGAGCCGTTATTGACTTTTCTCAAAAAGGAAACAGGGCGCAGTGTTAAGGCTTTAGAAAAGTTAGTGGGGGCGGAAGTAACCCTTTCTCATTACGAGGAATCCCGTTATCTGGTGCGCTGTGGCAATGATCCCCAGTTGTGGCACCGCATTAAGCGTTTTTATCAGTTGATTCGCCTTGATACCTACGATTACCCCCTAATTTTGCCGACGGGTGCGAGACCGCCGTCTAGGAAATGCCAAATTCCATGGAACAGCCCAACTGAATTGGAGTTTAGTCGAAGAAGTGAAGGATACCCATCTAGCTCTTTTGATACAGGGGTTAGATGCTGAAGCAATCACTGAACTAGGGGGAGATAGTCTTTCGGAAAAGCTTGCCAATCGGCTTTTGGCTATCCTTGGTATGCCGCCGGAAAAACCACCATCATCATCAAAGTCGGTTAAGTCATCATCCCAAGGGAAACTTTTTCAAGAAAAATTGGTTCCTGCTCAACCCAATAACAAAAGTGGGCAATCAGAACTACTTGATACTGAATTTATTCCTGCCCAGAATACAGACCCAGAGAAAGAAAACTCTGTCCTTGCTTCCAAAGTCCTCAGTCCAAATCAGATCCGAGATCGCCTCGTCACCATGATTTACAAAGATCTGTTGGGGCCTACCGGCGGTGAATTTGAAGAAGTGGACGAACCGAGCCTCACCGAAAGATACCTAGTCGGGGCGATCGCCCCCCGTAAACGGAGTCAGAAAAGCACCGAAATCAAAGAAGATGACCCCGCCCAACAGGATAGCCTCGCCGCCACCGGCAAAAAGAGCAACGACGATGGGGACAGTGAGGACATAGCCCCTCCCAGTAGTCTTTTCCCTTATTCCTTGGGGCTAAGTTTTTGTGTTGATGGGCAAGCATCAGAAATTCAGATCCATGCCCAGTGGGGACGCTATGAGAGGGAAGAAAGTAAAAGTATCACCACCGAAGCAGGCAATCCTAAAACCGTTTGGGTGCGTACCCCCATGGAGGCAAGAAAGGTCTTTTCATTGCAAGAAAGGACAGAAAAATCAGATTGGGTTCCCTGCCCTCAAGACGCACCGGAAGTTGTTGTTACCCTCAAAAGCCGTCGCTTAAAAGATGATTGGATTGTCACTGTCTTTCTAGAGAATCGCCAACTGGAACCGGAAAAAAATCGGGATGGAGCCTGGTTATTTCAACCGGAACTTAAAATTACTAGCCCCGACAAAACCTCAATCTTTGTCCGTAAACCCCTCCCCGCCAGTACCAAACTCGACGATAGCGTCCGTTTCGAGCAACAGTCACTCCAACTGCTCTACCGCAATATCCAAGAATTTGCCGTTGGTCACAATACGAGTATTCATACTGATGTTGACCCCCAGGATAAAACCCGTGCCCATTGCCTCAAAACCAGCGTTATACCCCGTTATGAAGTCCCCCAAACCACACCCCCCGATGAGATCGAAATTCCGGGCTTGAAGGGTTTAATCCTCGATATGAAAGTGCTAGCCAAAGTGGAGCCAGAAGCCCTGCCCCCCATCCTTTATCCCCTCGTCACCGCCTACGAGCAATGGTTGGGGGAACAACAACAATTAACCACTCAACTTCCCTCAGATCCTCCCAGCTATCGATCCGCCGCCGCCAATAATTTGGGCAATTGCCAACAGGCCCTAGAACGCATCCGAGCTGGCATAGAACTCCTCGAAACCAATGCCCAGGCAGTGGAAGCATTTCAATTTATGAATGGGGCTATGGCCAAACAAAGGGTACGGGGAATGTATGCCGAACAAATACGCCAGGGAAAAAAAGTCACCCTAGATTCCTTAGATCAAGAAAAAAACCATAGTTGGCGCACCTTCCAATTGGCATTTATTTTGATCAACCTGCCCAGTCTCACGGATCTGCACCATCCCGACCGCCACGGCGATCGCCAGGGCTTATGTGATTTACTTTGGTTTCCCACCGGGGGTGGCAAGACGGAAGCCTATTTAGGATTAACTGCCTATACCTTGGCTATTAGAAGACTCCAAGGAACCGTAGCGGGCCATGATGGAGAACATGGGATAGCAGTGTTGATGCGTTATACCCTGCGGTTGTTGACCCTACAACAATTCCAACGAGCTACCACTTTAATTTGTGCCTGTGAAGACCTGCGGCGAGAAAATCCTAAAAAATGGGGCCAGGAACCCTTTCGCATCGGGCTATGGGTGGGCAACAACAGCACCCCCAACTGGACAAAGCAAAGTGAAGAAGCCATCAAACAGGAAAAGGGCCAGGGTTACAGCGGCAATACCGGCACTCCCCATCAACTCACCAATTGCCCTTGGTGCGGCACAGAAATTAATGCCGGTCGAGACATTGAAGTGAAATCCTTTGAAAAGGATCAAGGCAGAACCTTGGTTTACTGTGGTGACAAGTTGGGTAAATGTCTCTTCAGTCGTAAAAAGTCCCCCCATGAAGGGTTGCCCATTATTACGGTGGATGAGGAAATCTATCGCCGCCTACCGGCCCTAGTCATTGCCACAGTGGATAAATTTGCCCAGATGCCCTGGAATGGCAAAATCCAAATGCTATTCGGCAAAGTCAATGGTTACTGCGATCGCCATGGATTCCGCTGTCCTGATCTGGAAGACAGTGACAGCCATCCCAAAACCAGCAAATTACCCGCCGCTAAAACTCGACCCCATCCTTCCCTACGACCACCGGATCTAATCATTCAAGACGAGTTACATTTGATCAGTGGCCCCCTGGGTAGTTTAGTGGGCCTCTATGAAACGGCGATCGATGCCCTCTGTACTTGGGAAGTGGAGGGTAAAAACGTGCGACCCAAAATCGTTGCTTCCACCGCCACTATTCGCCAAGCTCCTATTCAAGTTCATCATCTTTTTGCCCGTAAACTAGCGATTTTCCCTCCCCAGGCGATCGCCATTGAAGACAACTTCTTTTCCCGTCAACGTCCCCCCGGTGAGGATTATCCGGGTCGATTATATTTGGGCATTTGTGCCCCCAGTCGCCGTCTAAAAGCCGCTTTGATTCGGGTCTATCTGGTGGCCCTATCTGCCGCCCAACAGCTAATGGACGAAGGGTACAATGCCGATGCTTGGATGACCCTAGTGGGCTATTTCAATTCCCTACGGGAGTTAGGAGGCACCCGTCGTTTAGTGGATGATGACATCACCACCTGTTTGAGCAAAATGGATGAACGGGGACTGGCAAAACGCTACCTTAACCGCATTGAGGAATTAACTTCCCGTAAAAGCTCCACCGACATCCCGAAAATCCTAGATGCCCTGGAACAGCCTTTTGAGGTGAAATCCTTGACAGTTACAAAGGATCAAAAATCCCAGGGGCAATCTCGCCAAAAAAGTCGTCCCCTCGATGTAATTCTGGCCACCAACATGATTTCCGTTGGGGTAGATGTGCGGCGGTTAGGTTTAATGGTGGCCTGTGGCCAACCAAAAAATACAGCGGAATATCCCTCTTTCATCAATCTAGGCAGAAGAAGAATAGAATGTATTCCATGAATTTAGCAAATACTTTAATCGATCTAGCTTATCAATCTTGTTGTAAAGTTTAGTTAACTCATCCAAAACATGGGCAAATGGAAATACTTTTAACCACTTTTTGATAAGATTTATTGCATTAAATACAGAGATCACTAATCGTAGGTTGTTTAGCCATTTTTTCCACCCTTCTTCTTTATCCCATTTTTCATGCTTTTGATGATACTTTGACGTTGAATTTAGAGTCGGATTAAAATTCTCATCATAAAAACAAATCATACAATATGCACACATCACTAATTCCCACCATTTTTGAATTTGCTCATAATGAGTTACCCTAAAATCTGCCCATCCTAATTCACTTTTGCATTGCTTAAATCCATATTCTATCCATGACCTTACCCCATATATTCTGACAACTTCTTTATATTTAATATCTGGTATTCGAGTCATTACAAACCATCCTGCTTTTTCCTCCTCTTTTTCTGTTTCTGTTTTAATTTCCCAATATCTTATTGCGTTTTTTTTGCCATAAACTATTTCTCTGATATACCTATCTTCCTGTTTTCCATCCCATCTTATATGTTCAAACCTCCTCCACTTATTTGCCCTTACTTTAGCTTCCTTTGGAAGCCAGACCCCATGATTGCTCCGGACTCCCACTGCATATTCTATTTTTAATTCCTCTACGGCACTGATAAAATTGCTATGGCTTTCTCCATATAAGCTATCTGACACTACTCTTTTTATTTTAAAACCACTTTCTTCTAGTTCTTTTATTATCTCTACTGCTAATTCCGGCTTTGTTTTATACTTATCTCCCTCTTTTAATCTTTCTTTTGGTTTAAATACTTTTGATTCTAGAGGAAGCGTTACTCCATTGCAGTAACCATAGGCATTTACTGACACTATACCGCTTTCTATTTTTCCTAAATTTCCAATATATTGTCTTTTTACATAATCTGTTGTTTTCCCTTTTTTGGGGTCTCCTGTTTCATCTATTATTACTATTATTTCTCTTCCTTCTAAAACTTCTAAGATAATATTTAATCTTCTTTTTTCTAATTCTTTTAATTCCCAAGGAGAATCTGTCATGAAATGCAGTAATCCCTGTTCATTTTTCAACCCTAGTGATGATGCTATTGCAGGTAAACTCTTTCTTTTTATATCACTTAATATTCCCACAATGATATATTTAAATGACTCATAAGACCTCACTTCTGGAAATATATCTTTATACAGTTCACTATATGTGTCTACATACTGTACTGTCTTTTTCGCCTCTCTTGTCTTTGTCATTCTCCCTCCGCGCTTTTCAGCCTTTTATCTCCATTTTAATTCCCTCAGTCTGACGGAAGAGGGATAGTGTGAGAGTGAGTGTGGATTTTGCATTTTGGTATGGCGATCGCCTATGCCTGACTGTGGTTGTAATTCCCTAAGTTTCAGCTTGGCATAGGTTCAAAGAAGAGTGATCCATCCATTTCCACATAAAGCACACGGTTGATCATGTCTCTTCCTGTAGCGATTTCCTCCGCCTAGGCGATCGCCTGGGTTAAACGCTTAATTACCCATTAGCACGGCACCGGAACCACTGCCTTGGAACATAATCCAAGACATCAGAAAATTACTCACAAAAATTGCTAACAGAGAAGTTACCACAGCGGCGGTGGTGGATTCCCCCACTCCTTTAGCCCCGCCCCTGGTGGTTAAGCCCCAGTTGCAACCAATGATGGCGATTAAAACGCCAAACACAATGCCCTTGATGGGACCACAAAAGATATCCCAGGGAGTCACAAAGGTCTGTATTGATTCAAAAAATACCTGGTTGGCAATGCCGTAAACGTTGCTGGAAATCATCGCCCCTCCCATCATGCCGGTGACTAATGCCAGCACACTAAGGGTGGGCACCATAATGCAACAGGCCAAGAGCCGGGGAATAACTAAATACTCCACTGGGTTGGTATTAAGCATATAGAGAGCATCGATTTGTTCTGTTACCCGCATGGTGCCAATTTCTGCCGCAAAGGCTGAGCCGACTCGCCCCGCCACCACCACCGCTGTCATAATCGGGCATAGTTCTCGCCCCAGGGCTAACATTAAAATTCCTCCCACCGCACTACCTGCCCCAAAAGCCAGAAATTCCCGGGCCACCTGGATGGTGAAAATCATGCCGATGACGGCAGCGGTAATCAGGGTAATAGGTAAGGAAGCGGGGCCCACAAACATTAACTGTTGAGTGGTATTGCGCCCATCAATTCTGCCGGTAAAAAGCTGAAAAGAAGTGTTGCCCAACAATAAAATTGCTTGTCCAGATCGCCGGAGCCAGGAGCCTAATTCTGCCAAGATGATTGATTGGGTCATTGCCAGGGGTCGAAGAATAGGAAGGCAATTGTTTCTGCCTTTAAAAGCGAACACATAGGCGCATTGTAGCCCCTTGACAAACTGGTCATCAAAATTACCACAATGATTTGTTAGCTAATGCCGTTGCTCGATGTTACCAAGAGAAGCTTTATTGAAGGGAACCCAAGACCGGGAGGCGATCGCCAGGGTAATTGACCAGGCGGAACAGGCCCTTCGTACGTGGGAAGTGGTGGTGACGGATTTTTGTGCGCCCCCTCTGATTGCAGAAATTCAAACCCGTTTTGGTTCCCTAACGGAATTACATTTTCTACCCTGGGGGGGGTATCCCCAAGCGGAACGACAGAGAGTGGCCATTGCTAGGGCGGAGATACCCCTGGAAACGGAACAAATCCCCCTAACTGTATTGGATATGGCTGGTAATTTTCTCTTTGATCCCGCCAGTCATCGGGACTTTTTAGGGGCGTTGTTAGGCACGGGGTTAGTGCGGGAAAAAGTGGGGGACATTATTTTGTTGGGAGAACGGGGTGCCCAGGCGATCGTGGTGCCGGAGGTGGCGGAATTTGTCAGTCTCCATCTAACCCAGGTGCGCACTGTACCGGTTAAAGCTAAGGCAATTACGCCGGAAGAGTTAAAAATTCGCCCCCCCAAAACCAAAGAAATGACCACTGTGGAAGCTTCCCTGCGCTTGGATGCCATTGCTTCAGCGGGGTTTGGTTTGTCCCGCAGTAAAATGGCCGAAGCTGTCAACCAGGGCAATGTGCAAGTCAATTGGAAGCCTGTTACCCAGTCTAGCTATGCCCTCAAAGCGGGGGATTTAGTTACCTATCGGGGGAAAGGTAGACTAGAAATAGGCGAAATTACGGTCACCAAAAAGGAACGTTATCGCATCCAATTGACCCGATATATTTAACCAGTTTCAATAATTGGAAACGAAAGGCCATGTTGATATCTGGCTTTAACCAAGGTTTGTTAGAGAGCCCATCCCATTTTTTAAAAAAAACTCCCAGCCTCCCCTAACCAGGGGAGGTGCCTGAGCCGGCGAAGGCGGTGGGGTAAATAAAATGCTTATTTGGGATACATCCTTTGTCAGAAAACCTATGGATTTAATCCTTTGTCACCAAACGGCGGACTTTGATGTGTTGGGAGCCGCGGTAGGGCTAGCTAAACTCCATCCTGGCAGTCGCATTGTGCTCACTGGGGGTTCCCATCCCACGGTGCGGCAATTTTTAGCGCTCCATCGTAACGAATTTCCCCTAATTGAACTCCGTAGCGTTAACTCCGATAAAATTCGTTCTCTCTACATTGTCGATAATCAACAAGGCGATCGCCTGGGCAAAGCGACGGATTGGTTAACGTTACCCCATATGCAACAGGTTGCTATTTACGACCATCACCTCAACAGTCCTAGGGATATTGAAGCGGATATTTTGGAACTGGAAGCGGTGGGAGCCAGTACGACCTTAATTGTGGAGAAATTACAAAGGACAGACATCAACCTTTCTATGGTGGAAGCTTCCGTGATGGCCTTGGGCATCCATGTGGACACGGGCAGTTTAACCTTTACCCAAACCACTGTGCGGGACGTAAAGGCCCTGGCTTGGTTGATGGAACAGGGGGCCAATTTACGTTTGATTGGGGAGTACGCCGACCCCGGATTTCCCCCTCCCCTACAATTTTTGTTTGCAGAAGCGATGCAAAACCTCCGTAAGGAAATGGTACGGGGTTATTGGCTCGGTTCGGTGCTGTTAACCACGGAAAGTTTTGTGCCGGGGTTATCCCATCTCACGGAAAGGTTGTTATCCCTGACAGAATGTGACGCCCTATTGCTGGGTCATGTTTACGACAAAGGTAAAGATAAAACTAAAAGCAGTGGAGAGCAAGGAAAAACCGGAGCCACTGATAACCAACGCTTTTCCCTCATTGGCCGGACTCGTATCCCCGATACTGATTTAACCCAACTGCTGGAACCCTATGGTGGTGGTGGCCATGCCCAGGCGGCGGCGGTGAATTTGCGAGATATTGAACCCACGGAGGTTATGGCGGATATTTACCAAGGTTTGCAAAGACAAATTCCCAAACCCTTATTGGCTAGGGATTTTATGTCTTCCCCGGTGCGCACTATTCGACCCCACACCACCATTGAGCAGGCCCAAAGGATTTTGTTTCGTTATGGCCATTCTGGTTTGACGGTGGTTAACCAGGAGGAAAAATTGGTGGGCATCATTTCCCGTCGGGATTTGGATTTAGCTCTGCACCACGGCTTTAGCCATGCCCCAGTGAAAGGTTATATGACCCGTAACGTTAAAACCATTGATCCTGACACTCCTCTGCCTCGCATTGAAGCCATTATGGTGGCCGACGATGTGGGGCGCTTACCGGTCATGGCTGGGGATACCCTGGTGGGCATTGTTACCCGCACCGATGTGTTGCGGCAATTATTGCAGGATAAACAGGAGCAATCGGAACGGTTTGGCGATCGCCTGGCCACTCCTGGTCAGAATTTTGGCCAAGGCAGCCTACTGCAACTACTCAAAACCCATTTACCGACGGCCACCTGGCAATTGCTAACCATAGCGGCCCACCAAGCTCAGGCTAGGGGTTGGCATTTATATCTAGTGGGAGGAGCAGTGCGGGATCTGTGGCTCCGCCATTCCCAGGGTGCAGAAAAACACCAAAATATTGCCTTCCAAGACATTGATTTGGTGGTGGACGGTTTCCATACCAAGGCCGATGTGGGGGCAGGGGTGGAATTGGCCCAAGCTCTGCAGGGAGACTATCCCGGCGCGAGGTTATCGGTGCATGGAGAATTTCAAACGGCAGCGTTACTTTGGCACAAAGATCCCCAGCTAGATTCCCTCTGGGTAGACATTGCCACTGCCAGAACGGAATTTTATCCCTACCCAGCGGCCAACCCGGAGGTGGAAGCGAGTTCCATTCGTCAGGATTTATACCGACGGGATTTTACCATCAACGCCCTTTCCATCCGTCTTACCAATCCCAGCCCCGGCAAATTGCTGGATTTTTTTGGTGGCATGAATGACCTGCAAAACCAACAAGTGCGGGTGCTCCATGCCAATAGTTTCATTGAAGACCCTACCCGTATCTATCGAGCTGTCCGCTTTGTGGTGCGCCTCGGTTTTGACCTGGAACCCCAAACGGAAACCTATATCCGTTATGCGATCGCTAGTGGAGTGTATGAACGTTGGCGGTTAACGGAGCATCCCACCCCAGCCTTAACTACCCGTTTAAAGGCTGAGTTGTCCATTATTCTCAAAGCGCCCTACTGGAAAGGGGCATTAACGTTACTGGCGGATTTAGATGCTCTTAAATGCCTCCATCCAGAGCTAAAGCTAACGGAGCAATTATGGTGGCAAGTGCGCTGTTTGTCCCGTTGGTTACGCTGGCTAGATCCAGAACGACAATTGGAGCATTGGTTACTGCGACTAGGGATTTTATTGGGGGCTTTACCCCAGCAGGAAAGAATTAAAATTGCTACGGGATTACAGTTACCCAAGACCATGATTGATGGACTGGCTCACCTGGAAAGAATGGAAACGGCGATCGCCGAAGGTTTGGGTTCCCAGCCATGCCCCAGGGCCAGCGTTATTTACCAGACTTTGAAAGGCTATGACCGTGCCTATTTATTTTTAGTGGCCGCCAGGGGGCATAAGCTGTTGAGAAAGCAAATTTGGTTTTATTTCAATCAGTTATGTCAAGTATCGCCATTTTTAACTGGCCATGACCTCAAAGCGTTGGGCTATAAACCAGGACCTCAGTTCAAGCAAATTTTGGCCGATTTATTAAACGCTTGTCTAGACGGAGAATTAGGCGATCGGCAACAGGAAGAAGCCTGGCTCAATGCCCATTATTCTTTACCGGAAAAAGTTTGACTCCAGGTATTGTTTTAACTTCCCGGAGTGTCTTGATTGGCAATTTGCTATGGGCTTACATGAACCTGGCGCCAGTCCTCTGCCAACTTCTGTATTGCCGACATTTCCTTTGGATCAATACGTTTCAAATTAGCCAAAATAAGGCCCATCCGCCCAGTGTGCTGTAGTTTTTCTTGATGCCGTGCGAGAAAGTCCCAATAGAAATAATTAAAAGGACAGGCATCTTTGCCAGTTCTGGCTTTGGGATTATAGGGACATTGTTGACAATAATCACTCATTTTATTGATGTAGTTAGCAGAAGCAGCATAGGGTTTTGATGCCAATAATCCTCCGTCTGCAAATTGCCCCATTCCTAACACATTAGTTTGCATTACCCAGTCGTAGGCATCAATGAAAGCCGCATGGAACCATTGCTGGAGTTGTTGAGGATTGACGCCGACAATGAGGGAGAAATTGCTAAGGATCATTAACCGTTGAATATGGTGGGCATAACCCGTCTGTTCAACCTGTTTTAAAACAGTAGCTAAACAATTCATCTTGGTTTGGCTGGATTGCCAATAAAATTCGGGCAAAAGAAAGTCGTGATTAAACCAATTATTCTGGCCGTAGTCTTCTTCTACCCATTGATAAATGCCCTGCAGATATTCCCGCCAGCCCAAAACTTGACGGATAAAACCTTCCACATTGTTCAGGGAAATATTTTGGGTGGCAACAGCATTGGTAACTGCTTCAATAACTTCTAACGGAGTCAACATTCCTAAATTCAAATAGGGAGAAATGAGACTGTGCCATAGGGTTTTCTGCCCCATCACCATGGCATCTTGGTAGGTACCAAATTGACTCAAACCGACATCTATAAAGTATTGCAGCCCTTGCAGAGCGTCTTGACGGCTAACTCCCCATTGAAAGCTAGATAATTGCCCATAACCAGGCAAATTTAATTGCTCTACCCGTTCGATAACCTGCTGGGTAATGTCATCGGGGACAAAGGAGAGGGGCATGGGGGGAGAAAGGTGCTTTTTGGCCGGCTTGCGATTCTCCTGATCAAAATTCCAGCGGCCCCCCACGGGCTGGCCGTCCGCCATTAAAATTTGCCAACGTTTGCGCCCGGCCCGGTAAAAATCCTCTAGCAATAGGCGCTGACGATCGCCAGCCCAAGAGGCAAAATCCTCCTTAGACCAGAGAAAATGATTGTTGGGCAATAGGGTTAGTTCACAGGGCAGAGTAAGAGACCGTAACCAAGTTGCAAAGGGGCGATCGCTGGGGGTCATGACTTGGAGATGGCTAATGCCCTGGGTTTTGAGCCAATGGTATAGGGGGGTGAGGAAGTCTTCGGCGATTTCATAGGTAACCGACCAGCCTTCGGCCCTCAATTCCTCTGCAAAGTGCCGCATGGCGGACCAAACCAACACTAATTTTTGGCGATGGTAGGGGCGTTGGCGCGCAAATTCTGCCGATTCAATCAGGAGAATGGGGACTTGTGAGCAATTATCTTGATAGCTATTTAAGGCCGCTTGCCCCGACCAAAGTTGATCTCCCAATACCCAAATGCCAATGGTCATAGCAGTAATTTTGTGTGAGGAACGGGCGAAGTAGCGTAGTAAAGTCGCTGTTATCCACGGCCGGCGATCACCAATGACAAGAGCCCTACTTCAAAAGCTATCAGTAGGGAAATTGACGGTAATGATTGGGGTAAATCGGGACAATGGCTCACGAATTAGGCTTTTGGGACAAACGTTCATAAACCGTGGCTAAACCCCGAGCATTGCCCACGTTACCGGGAAATAACACCACCGGCAAAAGGGGAAAACGGGGATGATCTTCGGCAGTTCTCACTAGGGAACAACCGGGAATAATCTGTCCCAACAAGCGCACAGAAGTTAACTGTAAGCCCACGCTGAGTACATCATTGGAAGTAATACCTCCTTTGCTGATCAAAAAGCCAATGTCTTGGGGCAATTGTTGAACAATTTTCATTAACAGTTGGGACAGGGTAACGCCAAAATCTAATCGTGCCTGCACCGAAGCAAAACTTAATTCCCCTCGACTAGTATAAATTACTGGCGTTTTGCCCCCGGCCCGAATTTCATTCACCGTCGTTAAAGCTTTGGCAATAATTTCGCTTTCACTGTCACGATTATCTCGCAATTGTTGCACTGGAACTTCAATGCCCTGCACCGTTTCGTCCTTGAGCAATGTCATCAACTGTTCCGTGGTTTTTTGCACATGGGAACCCACTAAAATTATCCCTGGTTGGTCGGTCGGTTTATAGCTAGCCATCGCCACCGGAGCCACCGGCTGGGGGCCCAAATTAGCCAGGGAAGTGAGGATACTGGCCGCACTCCGCAACAAAAAATGTTTGCCCTGGTCACTAGCTATGAGCATACTTGCCGCCAACCGATCAAAATCCTTTTGGGTTTCCCCGTCCACCACCACACACTGGTTATGAGTAAAACCCATCAGGCGATCGCCGAGGGATTTATCCGAGGAAGCATTATCGGCATCACTAAGATCCCCCAGGGTGATGCGCTCCACCTGGGCTGCCTCAATCTTACCTTGGGTTTTTTCCGCCACATAATCGGGCAAATAACTATGGTGGTAGCCAAACACCGAATCCTGGGCAAATTCCGTTGCCGCCACTGGCACAAATTCACCGTCCACAATCAAGTAATGGACACTGTCTTTGGTCACCCTTCCCCCCTCAAAAAATGCTGGCACTAGAAAATGGGCATCAAAGGGGCCCAACTCCCGGTTGATCACATCGGTTTCCAAGGGGTAATGGCCTCGCAGGGTGGAGTCAGAACGACTCACCACCAAGTAGTGATCGACGGTTTCCGCCGCTAGGGCCACTTTTAAGTTTCGGCAAATTTCCGTCACCACCTCTTCCGCTTCCGTTGGAGGCAAGGCCCTGGTGTTGCTGAGGATAAAAAAAATCGGGCTTTGATCCTGCAGGCCCCGCCGCAGAGTTGCCACATCCCACTGCATCAGCAATAAGCAACTGTGAACCGTTTGGGAACCGGTAGGGTCATCATCAATGACAATGATTTTGGTGGGGTCAGCCATGGGAAAGAAAAATGTGCAGAATTCGTGAAGATTTTGTCCTTAGGCCTCCAGTCTAGGGGAAAATAGCCATGGTCTATAATTTTGGTAGATTCGTTTTGGGCTTTTATGCTGGAAATTCTGGCGGTTATTCTCGTTGTTTTATTAGGTTCTGGTATTTGTTCCTGTTCCGAAGCAGCTTTGTTTTCTGTGCCCCTGGTCAAAGTGCGGCAGTTGTCCCAATCAAATAATCCTTCCGCTGTTGCCCTGCAGGCCATTCGCCACAAGATGAATCGTCCCATTGGTACCATAGTTGTACTCAATAACATCTTTAATATCGTCGGTAGTATCACCATCGGCAGTCTGGCGGCCAAACACCTGCAAGATGCTTGGATGGGAGTTTTTTCTGGGGTATTGACCCTATTGATTATTGTTTTTGGTGAAATTATTCCTAAAACTCTAGGAGAGAGATACGCCACTAGCATCTCCCTGTTGATCGCCATTCCCCTAAGGTTTTTAACTTTACTTTTTACTCCTTTAGTGTGGTTAATTGAGCAGATTACTAATCCCTTCACCCACGGGAAAAGAATGCCCAGCACCAACGAGGCTGAAATTAAGTTTCTAGCTACCCTTGGTTATAAAGAAGGGGTAATTGAGGGGGATGAAGAACAAATGATTCAGCGGGTTTTCCAGCTTAATGACTTAATGGCGGTGGATTTAATGACCCCAAGGGTGATTATCACCTATCTTTTGGGAGAGCTAACCCTAGGGGAATGTCAACAGGATATTATCCAATCCCAACATACCCGGATTTTGATTGTTGATGAATATATCGATGAAGTGCTAGGTATTGCCCTCAAACAGGATTTATTAACTGCTTTAATCCAAGGTGAAGGTGATAAAACCATTGGTGAATTAGCCAGGCCAGCCCAATTTGTGCCCGAGGGCATGAGGGCAGATAAATTACTTAAACAATTCCAAGAAAAACGGGAACATTTAATGGTGGTTATTGATGAGTATGGCGGCGTTGCGGGGGTTGTTACCCTAGAGGACGTAATTGAAGTTTTAACGGGGGAAATTGTCGATGAAACCGACAAAAACATTGACCTCCAGGAAATTGCCCGTAAGAAAAGACAAACCCTATTGAAACAACGGGGGCTGGCTGCCTAGAATTTCTCGATTGGAAAAGTTTGCCGTCTAGCCCGCTATTGGTAAATTTCCCATTTCTAACGCCGTTGGGGGCTTAAAACCCCGCAAAGTTGGTTCCTTCATCGAGGTATTTAGCTCCTTACCCTGTAGTAGCACTCCAAATTTACCAAGGCCATTGGGATCAATTAATTGATGCAAAATAGCCCGTCGGGAAAAAATTTCGTTCAGATCATACTGACCACTGGATAGGTCTGCTAGGCGATCGCCAAGGCCAAGATTCATCAAAAAAGGCCCCTGTTGGCTAAAGTCTAAACGGTTCAGACCATAGCATTCTCCCCACCATTCCAGGGCAGTGAAGTTGACATGGGCAGTGACGTCCTGTTGCCCCAAATTGACAAAGGGATTGTCGTGGTGCCGTTGTTGGAAATAGCATTGCAAAGTACCTCCGGAGCGTTGGGGATGGTAGTATTTCCCCGCTGGATGGCCATAATCCACCGTTAATACCCACCCCTGGGCTAAAATCCGTGCAATTTCTTCTAGGGCCTGTTGGGCGGCCAGATTAACTTCGGTTTCATAATTCTCCTTGTAGGGGGGGCAGGTCAGTTGCAAACCAAAGCTGGCAAAGTAATCCACTAATTTTTCAGTGGAAAGATCGTCCCAAACACTGATAAAGTCCGTTGCCCCCGCCTCAATATATTGCTCTTGCAAAACCCCTTGTTTGATGCCCACCCGATGGACAGGGAGAGCGTCGAAAAATTCATTGCTAAAACAACAGCCCACTAAGCTGTCATTGGCCAACTCCGGCCAAGTTTGCCATTGTATTTTGCCGATTTCCCGCCAGGGCTCTAATAGATCAGTTTGTCTTCTGCGGAGAGCGGCGGACTCCTCAATGATGTGGTACTGTAAGGCGGCGAAAAATTCGGGATGTAGCTTTTGTGCCTGGGCCAATACTGTTTGGGCAAAGGCCCCCGTTCCGGCGCCTAATTCTAAAAGATCAAAGCGATCCGGTTCCCCCAGCCGTTGCCACATTTCCAGAAATTGCTCAGCTAACAGTTCCCCAAAATCCGCCCCCAAGGCGATCGCTGTGACAAAATCCCCTCGAATGCCAATGTCCACCTGACCACTGCTGTAATAGCCATAATCGGGTTGATAGAGCACCCACTCCATAAACTCCGCAAAAGTGAGCCGTTGTTGGGGGCTTTGGCGGATGTGGTCAAGGAGAGCGGGGAGAATATTCTGGGCCATGGATGGTGGGGAACAGGGAAAAGTCAAGGTGGCGGCAATCGGTCAACTGGCTATTTTCCTCCAGGGGGAAGAAGAAAGAGGTCAGACTGAAAGTGCAAAGGGCTGGAATGCTTAGGCCACTGACTCGGATTTTTGACGATTGTTCATTAATTGTTCACCAAAACGGTTCCCTTGACGTCAAGCTGAAACGGAAAGGGCATACAATCCGCTAAACATTGCCATAATAATTGCCAACATTTATTGTTTAATGTTGTCGAAAGTATGTGTCAGACTTGAAGTCAATGCTAGCTAAGATTTAAATCACCATGAACCGCCAGGGAACCTATCAAGGCAGTGACCAAGAAACGGAAATTCGTCGTCTAAAAGAGTTGATGCCGGCTTCGGGGCGGATGCTAGTCAAACTCCTTGCTCAACCGAAACAGTCCCGGGTGATCGATTGTGATTTTCCTAAGCCCTGGCAATTTGGCGATCGCCTGGTGAAAATTAATTTCAGTCTTTGGTGGGAGTTGACCATCCAGGAACGGGATTTACTCATGCTGAGCATCGTCTGTCGTTTGGTTAATATTCGCTGGTTCAAGCCTGATTTGTACCAGGGATTGACCGTGGCGGGGGCGATCGCCGTAGGGGTGCAACTTTGGCAGAGGGATGGTGTCGGTATGGTCGTGGCCGGTGGCCTCACGGCTTTGGCGGCCCAACAAATTTGGCGGGGTTACCAAAGTAATGAACGGGAAATCGAGGCCGATGCCCAAGCTCTTAAGGTGGCTGTACGTCGGGGCTACAACCAAAAAGAGGCCATCCAGGTCCTATTAACGGCGATCGAAAACACCGCCCGGATTGAAAACCGTAGCACCCTCAGCTTCAATGAACTGTTGCGCTGTCAAAACTTACGCCTTATGCTCAACAGCCAAGCCAGCTCCGATCCCACCCTATCCCGCAATTTCTAAGACGGGTTGAGCTTCCTTAATCGCCACAATCCTTTTCATCACTTCCTCCACTACTTTGTCGGGAGTAGAGGCCCCGGAAGTTACGCCTACCGTAATTTTTCCGTCTGGTAGCCAGGGTTCCAGCATCTCCAGATCCTTGCCTAGGGGTTTATGCTCGACCCGATTGCCCGGCCCAATGCGATCGCCGCTGTCGATGTGAACAGAGGGGATACCATGTTCCACCGCAATTTCCTGTAAATGGGTGGTATTAGAAGAATTAAAACCACCAATAACCACCATTAAAGACAGGTCTTCTTTGACCAAATCAAACATGGCATCCTGTCGCTCCTGGGTAGCATCACAGATGGTGTTAAAGCTCATAAAGTGATTGTTGAGCTCCGTGGGGCCATATTTTTGCAACAGGGTTTTTTCAAACAATTTGCCAATCATTTCCGTTTCACTTTTAAGCATGGTGGTTTGGTTGGCCACCCCCAAACGAACTAAATCTCGGTCTGGATCAAAACCAGCGGAATGGGCATTGGCAAAATAAGCTAAAAACTCGTCTTTATCGCCACCGTGGAGAATATAGTCACAAACCCTTTGGGCTTCGGCCATATTTAAAACAATTAGATAGGTACCAGCAAAGGAGCTAGTGGCAATGGTTTCCTCGTGGTTGTATTTACCGTGGATGATGGAAGTATGTTCTTTCTTTTTATGTTTTTCCACCGAATTCCAGACTTTGGAAACCCAGGGGCAAGTGGTATCGACAATGGTACAGCCCCGGTCGTTGAGTAGCTGCATTTCCTCCACACTGGCTCCAAAGGCGGGCAGAATCACCACATCCCCCTTGGCCACGCCACTAAAATCCTTTTCTCCGTTAACCACATCAATAAAATTCACTTCCATTTCCCTTAGCCTTTGATTAACCGAAGGATTATGGATAATTTCGTTGGTAATCCAAAGCCGTTCCTGGGGAAAATGTTGGCGGGTCTCGTAGGCCATGGCCACTGCCCGTTCCACCCCCCAGCAAAAACCGAAGGCCTCCGCCAAGAGAATGGTGACATCTCCCCGCTCCAGGCGGTAATTATTCTGACGAATTTCCTGGATTAGGTGGCTTTGATATTCCGTATTCATCACCCCCATCACCTCTTCCCCATGGCCAAATCCCTTGCGGTGGTAATTGTCGGAGTGGTGCAGAGACCGTTTAAAAGCTTTGGTATCCATAGAAAAACGAGAATGTCACCTGTATTATGTTGTTCCATTTTGACATCCTCTCCCCCCAACCGCTAGAAAAGCTCAAAGGACATTGCCATTCCTCGATTTTCAGAACAGGGGCAAAGCACCGTGGGCCTGTTTGGTAGAATGGGCCAGCAATCCTGACTGAGCTTGGTTCCCAGGCGGTCTGTTCCAACCTGTAGACTGTCTCTCCAGGGCTCCGTTGGGGAACATTTTCGGGCTTGATGGGGTTAACAATCCTATGCCACGTTGACTATTTGCCCTATGAATTGGAAATTTTTCCCACACCCCTTCTTGGCCATGGCTGTCGGGGTTGCCCTAGCTCCCTTCACTCCCCTCGCCGCTAGCACCTTCACCGAAACGGCGATCGAGCAAACTGAGGTAATTGCGGTGGCCCGTCCCTACGGCGTCGAAACCACCAAATACGACCTTTTGGTAATTGAGCAGATTCCCGGCAAAAATAAATGTTGGGACGTCACCCCCGGAGCGCCGGCCATGGTGGATCCCCTGCTGTTAAACTTTGACTTTACTGGCCACTGTCGCCGTGCCACAGACAGCAACGGCTATTCCATCCGCATCGATGGCCAGGACTATGGCTTGGATTACCTACTGCGTCTTGTGCCCAGGGGCAATGAACTGGTGTTGGTGGCCACTTCCCGTAACGGCCGCGGCCCCGAACTTATTGTCGGTAGCACCAAAGGCATCGGCGCAGGCTTCATGCAGGTACAGCTCAATCCAGGCTGGCAGTTCACCAAACGCACCTACGAAGGTCAAGTTTTAGGGCACTACTACATCAGTGGCACCCAGGCGGCCATCTTCGGGGGAACGGCCGTTAGCCCTGTGGCCCCAGAACCAATCACCCAGGAAAAACAGGAGCTTATTGCCCCGGAACCAGTTCAGCCCCTGGAGGATAATCCCCCTACGGCAACAGGAATAACGGAGGTAACAGAAACCGAGACAGAAATTATTATTCAGCAGCAAGATTCCGCTGACAAAGAGTCCAGTATGGTGGTGGAAGAGGAGAGTGTCACCACTGTGACCGAAGAAAACTCCGTTGCCAAGGAAATGGAAACCGTTACTCCCAAACCAGCCCCCGTAGTCACCCCCAATCCTCCCCGACGCCGCACCCCTACCCCGGCGGATTTTCGCCCTTAGGAAACTAACTATTCCTTCATTGATTTTGGTTGCTAACCATGCCCTCTGCCGATATTTTGAATCAGTTCCAAGTTTTTGATTACGATTTACCCGAAGACGTTTGCCAGCAGCTTTTGTCTTGCAAAGAAGTTGCGGTGGATACGGAAACCATGGGCTTAAATCCCCATCGAGATCGCCTCTGCTTGGTGCAAATTTGTGATCCAGAGGGTAATGTAACGGCTTTACGCATTGCCAAGGGCCAGGAGGAAGCTCCCAACTTGGCCCGGCTGATGCAAGACCCAGCCATAACAAAAATCTTCCATTTTGCTCGTTTTGACACGGCCCAACTGAAACACACCTTTGACATTAAAACCTATCCAATTTTTTGTAGTAAAATTGCCAGTAAAATCGCCCGCACCTACACTTCCCACCATGGACTCAAGACGCTGGTGCAGGAGTTGGTGGGAGTGGAATTGGATAAATCTTCCCAATGTTCTGATTGGGGCAACGCTGCCAATTTGAGTAAGGATCAATTAGCCTATGCCGCCAATGATGTGCGTTATTTGATTCCCCTACGGCACAAGTTAGAAGCAATGCTCGCTAGAGAGGATCGTTTAAGGTTAGCCCAACGGTGTTTTGAGTGTTTGCCGGTGATGGTAACACTGGATTTAGGTATGTATGGCAATGTGTTTGAGCATGGCGGGCCCGGTTAGCCCAACTTAAGAGCCTGTTGGCAAAGTTGCAGTTTGCCTCCTTGATCGACCCACTAAAGCAACCGCAATGCTGGGGGAGTTTATTCTAGTCACCCCCGAAACTTGTGGGCGAACCGAGGAGCATTGTGAACTACTCCGCCCTAAAGGAGGGAGCTTCCTATCCAGTAGCCTGCAAAGTGGTATAAGACTTGCGTCCTTTACTACCTTGTCTTACAGCTAGACAATAGGCGGAATCCCCCGTTCCAGAGGTCAAAATACGCAGTCCTTCGTCTCGGATGTTGAGTGCGGCATTTATATCACGGTCATGTTTAGTACCGCATTTGAACCTAATATCCAGGAGAAGGCTGGCAACCCTGTTTAGGCAAACGTTACAGGTTTTAGAAGATGGGAAGAAACGATCCACTTCAACATAGACCTTTCCTTCCCACTCCGACTTGTATTTCAACATGGTGCAAAATTCACCCCATCCCACTTGTCCAATGGACTGGACAAGATAGTGGTTTTGCATCATGTTCCGTACAGCTAGATTTTCCACCACGATGACTTGGTTTTCGTCTACTATCCTGCGTGATAGCTTATGGTGAAAGTCTTCCCGGCAACGGGCAATTTTATCGTGAACAGTCGCTACCTGTAGCCTAGCTTTATTCTGGTTATTGGAAACTTTTTTGCGGCGGGATAACCGTTTCTGTTTTTGCTTCAGGTTGCGCTCATGCTTGCTCAACCAGCGGGGATTATTGAACTTGGAGCTATCACTGGTAATGACAAAATGAGTTAGCCCTAGGTCAATTCCGACCGCTTTACCGTCCACGGATTGATTGCGAATTCCGTTACCATCATCCACTAAGAGAGAGGCAAAGTATTGTCCCTTGGCATTCATGGAAACAGTAACAGTCTTCACTGCCTCTTCTATATCCCGGTGAATAACAACATCAACTTTTCCTATTTTTGGGAATTTGATGCCATTATCAACAACCTTGACATTTTGGGGGTAGCTAATGGATTGCCGCCAATGCTTAGAAAGTGTTTGAAAAGTACAAAGCTAGGTATTTATCCCCCTAAATCTCCTCACTAAAGCTCCGGCTTAAAAAGGGGGGCTTTTGTGACATTTCCCTCCTTCCCAAGGGGGGCTAGGGGGGATTAGACAGCCAAAACTCAACTTTCCAAACAGGCTCTTAGACTTGAACCGGGGATAGTCCCCACGTCTTTCAAAAAAGTTAATAAATGTTCTGGACAAGCTCAACGCCACCACTTGCAAACATTGCGAGTACGGCTCACTCATCCATTCGTCTTCTTTTTTGAGTTCGGTGATTGCCTTTTGGATTGCAAATCGTCCCAATCCTTTCCCCGTTTCCTTGTAAGTCTCATTGACAAGGTTTAGAGCAAAATTATACGCAAAACGACAGCACCCAAAGCTACGTCTGAAATGTAGCTCCTGCTTTGCTGTCGGATAAATGCGAAACCTAGTTGCTCTAAGTATTACCGTAAAATGACTTACCGATTATCGGCAGCACAAGACTAGCAAGGAATTAAGGCTCTCGGTACATCCCCTTCCTTTAGGGAGGGGAATTCCCGTGCCATATTTTTGTTAAGGCGTCGGCCCGGATGGGTTCCAATGATAATTCCTTGGGACTGAGGGCTGTGAGGGTAACGGGTTTTCCGAGAAGCCAGGTGGCATGGTTCTGGGAAAAGGTTTCGGCGAGGTATTTACAGATGTTGTCAAACACCCCAGTAATTTATCATCGATCGCCAGCATGAAAATCCAGAGCTGCCCCATGACAGTTTAAAGCTTCAGGAAATTTTGAGTTGGATGAATGGGCTCATCGGCGATCGGGGCAATCATCTGCTCCGGAATTACCCAAGCGTCGAACTGTTCTGGAGTTAATAGACCCAAATGCACCGCCGCTTGTTTGAGGGTAATGCCTTCACTAAAAGCGGTTTTGGCTACTTGGGCAGCATTGTCGTAACCGATGTGGGGATTGAGGGCGGTGACTAGCATTAAGGAGTTGTCTAAAAATTCTTTGACTTTGCCTTCGTTTACTTCCAATCCTGTTACCAAATTTTGCCGGAAACTGACACAGCTATCACTGAGCAAATGGATGGATTGGAGAAAGTTGTGGATGATGACAGGTTTAAAGACATTCAGTTCAAAGTTGCCTTGGCTGGCGGCAAAGCCGATGGTGGCATCGTTGCCCATTACCTGCACACAGACCATGGTCAGGGCTTCACATTGGGTCGGATTTACTTTCCCCGGCATGATGGAAGAACCCGGTTCATTGGCTGGGAGCACCAATTCCCCTAGGCCACAGCGGGGGCCAGACCCCATCCAGCGTAGGTCATTGGCGATTTTCATTAGGGAAGTGGCAATACTTTTCAGCACGCCACTGGCAAAGGCGATCGCCTCGTGGCCGGCCAGGGCGGCAAACTTGTTGGGGGCAGAAACGAAAGGATAGCCGGTTAACTGGGCAATTTCCTGGGCTACTTTTTCGGCAAATTGGGGATGGCTATTTAAGCCGGTGCCCACCGCCGTTCCCCCCAGGGCCAGTTCTAACAATCCTGGTAAGCAATGATTAAGCTGGGTTAACCCCTGGTCTAACTGGGCTACATAACCGGAAAATTCCTGCCCTAAAGTTAGGGGCACTGCATCCATCAGATGGGTACGGCCGATTTTGATGATACTAGCAAAACTATTCCCTTTTTCTTGGAGACTATCCCGCAGAGCTTGCAAACTGGGAATTAATTTACTTTGCAGACCTTCCACTGCCGCAATGTGCATCGCCGTGGGAAAAGTGTCGTTGGAGGACTGGGACATATTGACATGGTCATTGGGATGGATAGGATTTTTACTACCCAATTCTCCCCCCACCATGGCGATCGCCCGATTGGCAATCACTTCATTAACGTTCATATTGGTTTGGGTGCCACTGCCGGTCTGCCAAATCCGTAAAGGAAAATGGTCTAACCACTGCCCGGCCATAATTTCATCCGCCGCCTGAATAATTAACTCTGCCTTGTCCCCTGGCAATTTACCCAGATCCCGGTTGGTAATCGCGGCCGCTTTTTTCAGCACGGCAAAGGCCCGAATTAAATCCGGTGGCATCACGTCACTCCCAATGCCAAAAAACATCAGGGAGCGTTGGGTTTGGGCCCCCCATAGGCGATCGGCCGGCACTTCTAAGAGACCCATGCTATCGGTTTCAAGACGGTGGGAATTTACCATGGCGAAATTTGCAAATGTTTTTCTAGTGGCAATGCTCTGACAAACAATCAGCAAAAAGGACTAACAGACGATCGCCCATTAGTCCCCCCATCAAATCAACAGAATCTTTAAAGACTGACGGGCTGTTCAATCCTGGTTAACTTAGCCCCCAGCTTACGCAATTTGCCTTCAATATCTTCGTAACCCCGATCCAAATGGCGCAGACCTTGGACAATGGTTTTACCTTCGGCGGCCAACCCGGCAATTACCAACGCGGCGGAAGCTCGCAAATCGGTGGACATAACCGGCGCGCCGGACAGGAAGGGCGCCCCTTGAATAAAGGCCGCATTGCCTTTGAGCTTGATATTAGCCCCCATACGTTGTAACTCCGCCACATGTTGGAGACGGTTTTCAAATACAGTTTCCGTGACCACACTGTTACCTTCACTTATCGCTAACAGGGCCATGAACTGGGCCTGCATATCGGTGGGAAAACCAGGGTAAGGAAGGGTTTCAATATCTGTGCCCCGCAGATCCCGGGGAATCAAACGCACCCTATCAGGGGCATCGATCGCCACTTCTGGGCCAATTTCCCGCAACTTGGCAATGGCGGAGGCCAGGTGATCTGGCACCACAGGGAAAAGGCTAATTTCGGAATGGGTGATGGCCCCGGCACAGAGAAACGTGGCCGCCTCAATGCGATCAGGAATAATGGGGAAGTCGGTACTGTGGAGTTTTTCCACCCCGTTGATAATAATGCGACTGGAGCCATCCCCTCGGATTTGGGCTCCCATGGAACGGCAAAAGTTAGCTAAGTCAACAATTTCCGGTTCCCGGGCGGCGTTATCAATGACCGTTTCCCCTTCCGCTAGGGTGGCAGCCATCAATATGGTTTCCGTGGCCCCCACACTGGGATAATCCAAGTAAATTTTAGCCCCGGTCAAACGACGGCCATTGCCCTTGATGCTGGCATTGACTACCCCGTGTTCAATGTGGACATCGGCGCCCATGGCTTGTAAACCCCGCACATGGAGATCAACGGGCCGGGTACCAATGGCGCATCCCCCAGGCAGGGGTACTTTTGTCATGCCTAAACGAGACAGTAAAGGCCCAATGACGAAGAAGCTAGCCCGCAATTGGGAGACTAACTCATAGGGGGCAGGGCCATGGCCCACCTGACGGGCATCCACCACCAGGCGATCGCCATCCCGTTTCAGCTTGACCCCAATGGCAGCCAAAATTTGGCACATTTTGTCAATGTCGGCTAGGGCAGGCAGATTACTAAGGCGACAATCATCGGAACAAAGAATGGTGCCGGCCATGATGGCCAAAGCAGAATTTTTGGCCCCACTAATGCGGACTTCCCCCCGTAGGGAGGCCCGACCTTCAATTTCAATGACCGTCTGGGTTTCTTCGGTAGCGGTAGGGGTAGCAACTTGGAGCACGGGTTTTCACAACCTCCAACAAAAGGGGACAAAAGTTAACACCAGTCCTTTGGTTTCGTTGTCAGGGGAATTGTCAACTTATGGTTGCCCACACCCCACCAACGTCCATCCCAGGACAACCCAGACAAGATCAACAAATTATGTTTATTAACCAATGTGTTTTTAGCATCCGATGGGATTGTTCAGCAAGCACTGTCAAAACCAATTGTCTAGGCAAATATGCTTAACATCCTATACCGGATAAGTCAATTTGTAACATTCGGTTTACAAATCGCCCAGGGCAGGGTGAGTAAGCTGGGCCTATAGATTGGGACGGAAGTGCCAAAAGTTCCCATATCTGACAATCCACGCCATATTTGACGTTCTGCAACGATGATTCTTGAACTTATTCCGGATCAACAAGGTCGAAATCGCGGTGATTGTGATACAGTTCAGCTGAACGAGAGAGGTAAATTGCCGCTCTGATCGACGCCCTATTTTTTAAGCAGTCATATATTTATGGGTTCTTCAGAATTTTCTTCCAATATCACTTTTCTCCCGACTAGACACCCTAAACGTTCCCGCAACCGGAAAAGGTCTAAACGCCGCCCCATCCATTGCCCTATCCACGGTTGTTACCTAGATAGCGTCAGCCAAAAACATGGACTCTACGCCGATCAAATTGTCCAACTACGGAGCCGGGGCTACACCCATAAAAAAGCCAGTCTTGTCCTCGGCGATCGCCCCACTGTTAGCCTCACCGGAGAATGGCTAGAGGAGTTTTGGTGTCCGGAATGCCAAAGCAAGCAATGGTACTATGTCAGCAAGGAAGCCAATATTTACATTGTTACCCCCGCTCCCCGTAGCCTTTGGAAAACGGCCACTGGAGTAATTGATCCCAAGGGAAACCCCTCGGTTAGCCAATACACAAAGACTAATGCTAGCCAACATCGACTCAAATCATCCCGCTTTAATTTTTAGGGTTAGGGGAAGTCAGCACCATTTTGCCCCCCTTGGTGAGACGATAGGGCACCCCGCGCCATAGCACTTGCCGTTGGGAAAAGGATAGGGCCCAAAAAATTAAGCCACAGCAATCCCTCAGCGGCAATAACGGCAAATAGCGGAGGGTCGGCCCATCCCCCAACTCCTGGGCAACCATGGCCGCCGTCCCATAACGGATGACTAGGGTTATGAGCAAAATTAACCAAGCCCAGGGCTCAGACCAGCGACAAAGGCTTAATACAAGGGCAAAGGGCACGGCACGGATGATGACAGTGGCTAAAAACGGGGCGGGACGGGCTAGATAGGTATTTTGATCCCAATAAATCTGATGGCTCCACCAACTTTGCCATTGTTCTAAATCCACCACCGCGTCAATCACATAGGGCAATAACACCATTTTTAGGCCACTGGTCCAAACTCTTTTGCCTAGTTCAAAGTCTTCCACCAAATAGTCCGCCAAGGCGGTTAGTCCCCCCAATTGGACCAGAGTCGATCGCCGAATGGCAATGGAAGGGCCTAAACAAGCTTTGGAGGCTCCGGTTACTTCTGCAAAAAGAACACTGGGTATAAAGTCAGCGTTGATGGTTAGCAGTTCTAAAGCTTCGTACCAGGTTTGGGCTTGGGTCAACTTAAAGGGAGTAGTTACACAACCCACTAGGGGATCGGCCAGGGGACTGACTATGGTTGCCAGGTAATCGGGGCGCAAATGGGTGTCACTGTCGCTAATCACCAAAATGTCATATTTAGCCTGTTTTAATCCCCCCAGGAGATTATTGACTTTACCGTTGGCCCCCTGTTCGACCTGATCCACCGCCACAATGATTTTTTCTGGCCTCAACTCTGCTTGCAACTTTTTGACTACGGCCAGGGCCGGATCCTCTGGATCTTGCACACAGTAAATCACTTCATAGGCCGGATAATTCTGCTGGGCAATGGTGCGTAAATTAACTTCTAGGTTTTTTTCCAAACCCCGCACTGGCTTCAACACCGATACCCCAGGTTGGAAATCTTGCTTGGGCAGGGATCTTTCCAGAAAAATCTTGGTGGTAACCACCGTCAGCAGGTTATACACAATCCCGCCGGCTATGGGCAATAAACAAAACCAGGACAAAATTTCCTGCCATTGGCCAACATTCACCCCGATCCAATTTCCGTCGCTAGAACAATGCCGACCCCTAACCCTAACAGATGGGGCGATCACCGTGTTGTATGGCCGCCATACCTAAAAAAATTAAATTGTCATTCAGGGCCACCGCAAGATTAGGGGAATGCTGCCCCAATAGAACATGCAGTATCTTGCCATCTCCTCCGGTCATAATCATGGCGGCACCAGGAAATTGTGCTTGCCAAGCCTGAAGATAACCTTGCAATGCCCCCAACATTCCATAGGTAACACCGCTAAAAACGGCGCTGGGGGTATCCAAAGCCCAACGGTCAGGTAACTGATACAACTGGGTTAATGAGCCTAACTCTAACTTGGGTAGGGCCGCCAGACGATCACCAAGGATTTGTAATTGCAATCCCAAACCGGGCAGAATCGCTCCTCCCACCAATTTTTTATCTTGGTCAAAACCAGTAATGGTCAAGGCAGTGCCCCCATCGATGACTAAACAGGGAAAACCGTAGACCAGCCCCGCCCCCAAGCCAGCTAAAGCCCGGTCAATGCCAAAGCTGGGGTAAATATTACCTAGGGGAATATCCTTTAGGGTCAATATTCTGGGTTGATATGCTTGCCAAACTTTGGTTTGTTCCGGCACTACCGACGCCAATACAAAGGGCACTTCCTTCAACAAAACCGGCAACTGATCCAAAGTGAGGCTGTAATCTGTAACCCAGGTTTGCAGGGGAGTATTGCCGCTACAATATGCCCAGTGCAAACGGGAGTTGCCTATCATTAGGCCTAACCAAGGTTGTTGCTTGTCATTATCCAGGGCTAAACCAAAACCCGGCTTCAATGTTTCCACGGTAACCAAATGCCTGCCCCCGGCAGACTGAGCTAATCTAGCTTTCCCATTAGACCACGGCTAACCAGAGTGATTAACTATGAGTCGCAAAAATCTCATCCTATTGGCAGTTTACGTTGCTTTTACCCTGGGAATTAGTCTGTGGCTGGGGCAACGGGCTTACCAATGGTTACCCCCTGCTGCCGCCCAGGAAGCACAACCTGTGGGGGATTTATTTAGTTTTTTGGTTAGCCTTGGTAGCGTGGTCTTTCTGGGAGTAGCGGGGGCCATGGCCTACTCCATTATTTTCCATCGATTCAGTCTGCAAAATCCCCAGGGGGCACCTATTCGGGGTAATGCCCGTTTGGAAATTTTTTGGACAGTGGTGCCGATTATTTTGGTGGCCTGGATTGCTTGGTACAGCTACGTCATCTACCAACGGATGAATGTGCTCGGCCCCTTACCTGTGGTAGAAGTGCCTCAATTGCTAGGGAAAAAGGCGATCGCCGCCGGCCCTCCTGCGGAATTGGCCATGGCCCAGGGGAGCAATATCAACCCCGAAAAAATTGGAGTAGAAGTGAAACAATGGCTGTGGACTTTTACCTATCGTGATGCGGGGGTGACTAGCCATGAATTACATTTGCCCCTCGATCGCCGGGTAACGTTGAACATGACTTCAGCGGACGTGCTCCACGGGTTTTACGTGCCTAATTTCCGTATTAAGCAGGACATTGTGCCCAACCGGGAAATCGAATTTAGTTTTACCCCCAATCGCCTGGGGGAATATAAACTCCACGACTCCCAATTTAGCGGCACCTACTTCGCCGTGATGACAGCTCCCGTAGTGGTGCAATCTGTGTCCGATTACCAAGCCTGGTTAGAAAGTCAAAAATCCCTCGCCCCAGGGCAATTGCCCAATCCAGCTCTGGATGAATTCAACCAAACCCCTGGCACTCCCCTCAAAAGTGGTTGGCCCACCGTTTCCCCTGCAACTCGTAAATAACGACTGGGAATTAGGTTGTCATCCCGAGCCAGCAATCCACCGCTGGTAGTAAAGATTTGTAAACTATAATGACTTAGAATTTGAATGTAGTTTTAGCGGTAGGGACTGAATGGAAAAACTAATGCGGATTGAGCGGCTGTTACTAATTGGGCACATTGCCTCCATGGGTTTTGGTCTGGCCGGACTATTGCTGGTGTTACCCCACCCAGAATTTGTGGCCCAGTTACCTCCCATTGGCCAGACAGCTTTCCAGTGGTCCATGGCTGGTGGTGGCGTGGCTTACATGATCCTGGGCTTTGCCGCTGTGGCTGTTTATGCCTTCCGCACCTTGGGGTTGTTGCCTACCCTCGGATTTTTGATTCCCGCCTTGGGCATTTCCGTGTCCGCCGAACTGTTGGGGACTAGCACCGGTTTTCCCTTTGGTTACTACCGCTACCTATCGGGCTTAGGCTACAAAATTGCTGGTCTAGTTCCCTTCACCATTCCCCTTTCCTGGTTTTATCTAGGATTTTGCTCCTACCTCCTGGTAAGGGCAGGACTGCGTCACAGTAATTTGCCCCGTTTTGGCCAGGAGTTGACGGCGATCGCCGTGGGGGCAACTTTGTTAATGTCCTGGGACTTTGTTTTAGACCCCGCCATGAGCCAAACCACTATGCCCTTTTGGGTGTGGGATGTGCCGGGAGGATTTTTCGGTATGCCCTATCAAAACTTCGCCGGTTGGTTCTGCACCGGGGCCATATTTATGATCGTGGCGACCATTATTTGGCGAGTTAGTAAAGTTGAAATTCCCGAAGCTGACTACTCCCTCCCCCTGGCCATGTACCTAGGCAATTTCGGATTCGCCATGGTGATGAGTATTGGAGCCCATATTTATCCCCCCATTTTCCTCGGCTTTTTGTTGGGCGTTGCACCAGCATTATATTTCTACCGTCGGGCTGGGGAAGATTCCCGTTCCACCGCCGTTTCCCGTTTAAAGTCTGTAATTGAAAAGGATAAATCGGATTTGGCCGCTGCCAAGTAGTTGGTACAGTAGGGAAGTGGCCTAGGGTCACTTTTTCGTCTTCCTGACCATGTTTTATGTCTAGCTCTCCAATTTTGTCGGTGGCCGTCCTGGGTACGGGTTTTGGCCAGGCTGTCCATTTGCCGGCTCTGCAATACCATGCCCAAACCCAGGCGATCGCCATTTACCATCGGGATTTGGCTAAGGCTAGGGGAGTGGCTAAATCCCACGGTTTACCCCATAGCTACGATAATTTGTCTGAGTTACTGGCTAATGGAGATATTAAAGCTGTAACCGTGGCCAGTCCGCCCTTTCTTCACTTTGAGATGGCTAGGCAAGCAATTTTGGCGGGCAAGCATGTGTTATTGGAAAAACCCATGACTCTGCAGGTGAGGGAAACCATTGAGTTATATCATCTCGCCCAGCAACGGGGCGTGACGGTGATGCCGGATTTTGAGTTTCGTTTTGTGCCCGCTTGGCAATATGTGGCGGAACTTTTAGAACGGGAAATTTTGGGCAAACTAAGGTTAATTAAAGTGGATTGGCTGGTGGGCAGTCGGGCCAATACTGAACGAGCTTGGAATTGGTACGCCCAACAGGAAAAAGGTGGCGGTGCCCTTGGTTCTTTGGCCTCCCACACGTTCGATTATCTCCATTGGTTCTTTGGCCCGGCTAGGAGTTTAGCCGCTAATTTGAGTGTGGCGATCGCCGAACGCCCCGATCCATTGGAGAATAACCGTCTGAAGCCAGTGACAGCGGAGGATACAGCGCTAATCAGTTTAACCTTGGACAATGATGTTCCCTGCCAAGTAAATATCACATCCGTCGCCCATGGTGGCCGGGGCCATTGGCTGGAGATTTACGGCGAAAAAGGCAGTTTGGTGTTGGGCAGTGACAACCTCAAGGATTACGTCCATGGTTTCAAAATTTTCCACCATCCTGCCGGGGAACCAATGCAGGAGTTGAAGGTACCAACGCGTTTGGATTTTCCTAAGGTATTTGCTGATGGTCGCCTTGCCCCCGTTGTCCGGGTGGTGGATGAATGGGCACAGAGTATTTTCCAAAAAAAAATTCCTACACCATCTTTGCGCCATGGGGTTTACTCCCAACTATTAATGGATTTGACCCACCAAGCCCATCGGGAAAAGCAATGGGTGCCTGTGCCGGATCTCGATCGCCTGTTGGCCCGATAGTTTCCCATGGCCAAAGTTCCGCCTCTGATTGTTATTTGTGGCACCACCGCCAGTGGCAAGTCCCAACTAGCCCTTGATTTAGCCCAGAGGTTAAACGCAGTTATTTTGGGGGCCGATTCCAGGCAAATTTACAAAGAATTAGACATTGGCACCGCTAAACCCAGCCTTGGCGATTGCCAACGGGTGCCCCATTACCTGATTGACATTTGTAAACCAACGGAAAATTTCACCCTAGCGGAATATCAACGGCAAGCCCAGGAGTTAATTGCGTCATTAAACCAACCCATTCTTCTGGTGGGAGGCACTGGTTTATACATTCAGGCGATCGTTCGGGGGTTAAAAATTCCCGCCGTTCCACCCCAGGCCGATCTACGGGAACAGTTGGCTAACTTGGGACAAACTTTTTGTTATCAACTGTTGGGTCAGGTTGACCCCATGGCCCAAAGCAAAATTGAACCCCCTGATGTGGTGCGAACCCTAAGGGCTTTGGAAGTTTTCTACACCACTGGGCAACCCATTTCTGTTCTCCAAGGGGAAAATCCCCCCAATTATCCCATTGTACAAATTGGCCTGGGGCTAGAACCGGAGCAACTCCAGCCGAGAATTGCCCACCGTACCCATGCCATGGTTGAGGCCGGTTTAGTGAAAGAAGTCGAACGTTTAATAGAACAATATGGGGAAAAATTACCCCTGCTCCATACCCTTGGTTATGCCGAAATTAAACAATATCTCCAAGGCCAAATATCCCTACCCCAAGCGACGGAGTCCATCATTGTCCACACCAGGCAATTTGCCAAACGTCAACGCACTTGGTTCCGCAAGGATCCGGCCATCCATTGGTTTGATGCTAACCAGGGAAACCTATTAGATTCGGTGACAAAACTAGTACAAGTCCAGGAAAACAGAGGAATGTTTTAAGTATTGCGGGGTGAAATAGTTCTTAAAATGGCATTATTGCTAGTTTCCTCTCAGGACTTTTACGCTTATGGCCATGGATAAGGACACGAAATTTGCCCTATTGGTGATGGGAGTCCCCCTTTTGGGGGTTCTCTATTGCGCCTTCATTTTGGCAGTGATGCTTTCCTCGGAAACTGCCCGGCAACATCCCATTATTACCGGCACTATCTTCGTGTTGGCTCCCTCCCTTATTTCCGGCACCATTTGGTTAAGGGCTTCTTTTAAGGCCAGAAAACAGGAAAACTTGGGGCTTTAATGGGCATTCTTTATCTGGTGGCAACTCCCATTGGCAATTTGGGCGATATGACTCCTCGGGCGATCAAAATCCTGCAGGAGGTTGATTTAATTGCGGCGGAAGATACCAGGCACACGGGCAAGTTATTACAACATTTCCAAATCACCACGCCCCAGATTAGTTACCACGACCATAATCGCCATGGCCGCACCCAGGAGCTATTGGCCAAATTACAAAAGGGACAAAACATTGCTTTGGTGAGTGATGCAGGTACTCCAGGCATTTCCGATCCAGGGCAGGAGTTGGTGGCGGCCTGTGGAGAATCAAATATTGAGGTGATACCTATTCCCGGAGCAACAGCTTTAATTGCGGCTTTAATTAGTTCCGGTTTAGCCACGGAACGTTTTGTTTTTGAAGGTTTTTTACCCACGAAAAATCAGTCTCGACAGCAATTGTTACAGAATCTAGTACAGGAACAGCGCACTATTGTCCTCTACGAAGCGCCCCACCGTTTATTGACCACGTTGACCGATCTGCAGACTGTTTTAGGCGCAGAACGGAACTTAACTGTGGCTCGGGAATTAACTAAATATCATGAGCAATTTTGGCGAGGGAATCTGCAAACGGCGATCGCCTATTTCACGGAAAACACACCGAAAGGGGAATTTTGCTTGGTAATTGCCGGGGCTCCAGCAGACGACAGGCCCAGCTTCTCGGAGGAAAATCTTCGGGACGAACTAAGAAGTCTCATAGCGAAAGGGCTAACTCGCTCCCAGGCCAGTCGGCAATTGGCAGAGGAAACTAAACTGCCCCGTCGGCAACTTTATCAACTCAGTTTGGAACTGGAAGCTGATAGCTGAAACCTGATTCTTGGCCAACCCCCATGGCAACATCCACCCCTGGAAATTCACTAAATTTTTCGCTCAGGTGTTCCAGCTTGGGCCCCTAGCCATTGTTCTAATTCTGCGAAATCAGAGCAGTCCAAAAGCACTTCTCCCAACTGTTCCAATTGGGGCACAGTTAGATTATCAATTCTCGTCAGATTATTTTCATCCAATTCGCCAAAACGATGCTTAATTTGTTTGAGTAGCAGAGATTTTTGTCCACGTTCGATGCCCTGTTCGATACCTTGTTCAATGCCCTGAAGCATCCAACTGGTTGTAACTGCATAACGTCCTCCTGTTCCAGGGGGGAAAATTCAGCGATAGTTTCTTTAAAAAAGGAACTCTACAAAAAAGTTGTTAAAAGTTCCTTGAAGAGGCGATCGTGATCAATCATCCTTGATGGCGAGATTTGAAATCTTCAATAGTCATCGTCAAGCCCTGATCTAGGGGGATGATCGGTTGCCAATCCAAATAGTTTTTTGCCAAAGTAATATCCGGTTGCCGCTGTTTGGGGTCATCCTCCGGTAGGGGTTGGTAAATTAACTCCGCCTCAGGATTAATCGCGCTCTGAATTTTTTCTGCCAGTTGCAAAATGGTATATTCCCCCGGATTACCCAAATTAACTGGGCCAATGTAATCCCCATTCATTAGGCGCATTAGACCTTCCACCAAGTCGGATACGTAACAAAAACTGCGGGTTTGGGAGCCGTCGCCAAAAACTGTGAGGGGTTTACCTTGTAATGCTTGAACAATAAAGTTACTCACCACTCGGCCATCGTTTTCCAACATACGTGGTCCATAGGTGTTGAATATTCTTGCTACTCTGATGTCAACTTTATGCTCTCGATAGTATTCAAAAGCTAGGGTTTCTGCTACCCGCTTCCCTTCATCGTAACAAGCACGCGGGCCAATTGTATTAACATTACCCCGATAGCTTTCCGGTTGGGGATGAACATCGGGATCGCCATACACTTCGGAGGTGGATGCCAATAAAAACCTTGCCCCGACCCGTTTAGCCAAACCCAGCATGTACAGAGTTCCCATCACATTGGTTTTGATGGTCTTAACGGGATTAAATTGATAATGAACGGGGGAGGCTGGGCAGGCTAGATGGTAAACCTGGTCGACTTCCAGGCGAATGGGTTCGGTAACGTCGTGGCGAATGAGCTCAAAATTGGGGTTGCCTAACCATTTAACAATGTTCTGCTTAGTGCCGGTGTAAAAGTTATCCAGGCATAAAACTTCGTGGCCCTGGACCATCAGGCGATCGATAAGATGGGAACCAATGAAGCCTGCTCCCCCTGTGACCAAAATCCGCATCTTTACCCCAACTTGTACAAATGGCGTCATTTTAGCATTTGGTAAATGGCCGGGCATCAATAAAATTGAATATGTTTGCCCCTCCCAAAGGAACGGTTTGTGATCAATCCAATAGCCCCGGAATGGGTTTAATTTCCAAGCGTTGGTCTGCGAGCTCCACCACGGGAACAATGGCTTCAACGAAAGGGATGAGCATTTCTTGGTCTGGACTTTTATCCAAAGTTACCCCCAACAAATCGTTGCCGGCGCTATAGAAATCCGTCACTATCCCCAGGCGATCGCCATTGTCGTGGTCGTAAACAATTAAGCCTAGTAAATCCGTAATGTGGAATTCCCCCGGCTCCAACGGGAGGCGATCGGTGGCGGGCACCAATAGTTGGTAATTGACCAAGGCTTCCGCCTGATTTCGGTCGGTAATTTCAGCGAAACGAAGAATATAAAGGTTTTTGCCAGGAATTTGTTTGCCCTTTTTGAGCGTGAGGGGTTGGGGGGTTTCCTGGGCTGTTTTTCTAATCCACCGCTGACCCTTGGTCAAAAATCTAGCGGGGAAATCTGAGGCGGATAAAACCCGCACTTCCCCCTGAATGCCCTGGGGCGCAACAATAGTACCAATTTCTAGCCAATTTTCCGTTTCCATGGTTTGCATCATATTTTTTTGATGTTTCGTTAAAATTTCTCGGACTCTGCCATCGTTTGTCTTTTGGGGGACTGTTGACAAGGTTTTAGTTTGGCTTCTAGACTCCCCAACAATGGGGGATCTTTTATCTAGTTTTCTCTGAAACTTAGGGGAACCAAAGGCTTTTTAAAACAGAACCCCATTGTTCACTGAGCAATGGTTAATTAGAGGTGTAAAGCTGGCCGACCTGCTCCACCGATAGACGGGACTGAATACCCAAAGTCAAAGGAGAACGATCGCCGTTGTGGAAATGGTCAGCGGCGGCACAGGCAATCATGGCGGCATTATCAGTACAAAATTTTAGAGGTGGGAAAAAAACCTGTAATTGATTTTCCTCAGCGGCGGTTTGGAGATGATAGCGTAGGCGGCTGTTGGCGGCCACCCCCCCTCCCACAGTAATGGTGGTTAAGCCATGGTCTAAAGCACAACGAATGGTCTTTTTGGTCAGGGAACGGGCCACCGTATCTTGGAAACTGGCCGCTAAATCATCCACGGGGAAAGGTTCTGGGCTTTGCTTTAGTTCCTGAGTGAGGCGCAACATGGCAGTTTTTAATCCGCTAAAACTGGAGTCATAGGGATGGTATCCTCCCTGGGGTAGGGAGATTTTCCCCTCGGGTAACTTAAAAGCGGCCGCATCACCATTTTTAGCCGCCCGGTCGATGGCCGGGCCCCCTGGATAACCCAAATTCAACAGACGAGCCACTTTGTCAAACGCTTCCCCTGCTGCATCGTCCCGAGTGGTGCCCAATTGCCGATAATCGCCACAACCCTTAACGTGGATCAGACTGGTATGACCCCCAGATACCAATAGGCATAAAAACGGTGGTTGTAACTCCGGCTGACTGAGATAGCTGGCATAGATATGACCTTCTAAATGATGTACCCCCAGAAAGGGTTTTTGATGCACCATGGCCAACGTTTTAGCCGCCGTCACCCCGACCATCAACGCCCCGGCCAACCCCGGAGCCACCGTCACGGCGATCGCCTCAATGTCTGGCAAACCCAAACCAGCCCCTTGCAAAGCTTGGTCGAGGCAGGCATTAATGAAAAGCAAATGCTGACGGGAGGCCACCTCCGGCACCACCCCCCCAAAAACTTGATGGGTTTGTATCTGGGAAGAAACCACATTACTGCAAACGTTACGATTATTTACAATTGCCACCGCGGTTTCATCACAACTTGTTTCAATTGCTAAAATGATTGCCATTCTCTGCTAGTTTGAGTTTGATCCAAAAGACGACGGTTTATTAGCCCTGTCTTTCCTATTATCGGCTAACGATCTCCGGATCACGGTAACAGGTTGCTCAACTGGCTTGTTTATGATCCGTTTTGTCTGCGGTGGGGCACATCGTGGACGTTAAAGTAGATGCTTGTGGAGGGGAATCTGGCCAAGGTTTCAGAACAAAAATGAGCTGGAACTAGACAAACCCAAGGAAGCAAGAATCCCACGCCTCTGGGTGAGGGAGTTGTCAATAGCCGCCTTTTTAGTCTTTTGTTTAACCAAGGAAACGATTTTTATGAAACATTTGTTGGCGTTGCTCCTAGCCTTTACACTCTGGTTTAATTTCGCCCCGACCGCTTCGGCGGACGATTTTGCCAATTTGACCCCCTGTAGCGAAAATCCCGCTTTCCAAGCTAAGTCCCAGAACTACCTCAACACCACCGACGACCCCAACTCCGGCAAAATCCGGGCCGAACGTTATGCTTCCGCCCTCTGTGGCCCCGAAGGCTATCCCCACCTGATCGTGGACGGTCGTTTCACCCATGCCGGTGATTTTCTGATTCCTAGCATTTTGTTCCTTTACATTGCTGGCTGGATCGGTTGGGTTGGTCGTTCCTACCTGATTGAAATTCGGGAAAGCAAAAATCCTGAAATGCAGGAAGTGGTCATCAATGTCCCCCTAGCCATCAAAAAGATGTTGGGTGGATTCCTCTGGCCCCTGGCCGCTGCTGGAGAATATACTTCTGGCAAACTGGTGATGAAGGATTCAGAAATCCCCACCTCCCCTCGCTAGTTATGGAAGGGGAAAGATTGGTGTTATTGCTCCATGTCTAGTCCCCTTTAACTCTGAACTTATTTTTTGTTTATCTTTGCCAATTCTGGAGACTCAATTTATGGACGGTTTGAAATCCTTTTTGTCAACAGCTCCGGTCATGATTATGGCTTTGTTGACTTTCACTGCTGGCATTTTGATCGAGTTTAATCGTTTTTACCCCGATCTTCTTTTCCACCCCTAGTTTTACTGGGCAAGTGAATTTCTCTCACCATTGTGTGTACTGAGACAAGACTTTGGCTAGGATTTACGATTGATATCCTAGCCCATTTTTTTGCTAAAAATATCGCCTTTTTATTAATCTCGATGATAAAGTGAAGATAATTTTGACAAAATACTTGGTCTGACAAGGCTATTATTCTCTTCTTAAGCTTGTTAATAAACAATAGAAACTCTTCGATAGCTAAGGATTATAAATCATCGTCAGCCAGGGCTTTAACAAATTAAAGTAGCACAATGGCTGAATTTTTTATCTCATATTATTGAGTATATTTTTCCACCCCCTTTCTTTATCCCACCATGGATGTTTTTGTCTGTCTTGGTGAGACTTATATTTTCCCTATTTTGATTTGTTTTACCGTTCTTTTATCAGAAAAGGGAAGATAGAATAGAGGAAAAGAGCGCTAGTTACAGTCACCTTTGTCGCCACCAGGTAAACACTGCCAGCCCTAGGCCGATTAGGGGGAAAACGACCCAGGTCAACCACCCTAAAACCGTAGCCCGCCGCACCCCCAAATTAATACGGCGATCGGTGGGGTCTTTGGCCCGCAAACCAAGGGGTTGGTCGACGTTTTCCGCTAACCACTGCACACTGTTGAGAAAAATATCGCCGTTGACAGCTTCGTTAAACCACGCATTGGAGGCAAAGGCGGCACTACCCACCACCACCATCTTGGCAGGGGGAAGCTCTGGGTCGCCATTTTGTTGGGCTGTTTGGGTCTGATCATTGCCACTATCTTCGTTTTCGCCGGTCGGTGATTCCTCCCGATCGCCAGCTTGATTGCCGTCATTTTCTGGCATTGCCTCTGGTTGATTGGTGCCATTGGCGGTGGGACTAGGACTGGGGGAAACTGGGGGACTAGGGGAGGGGTTAATTTCTTCGGGTTCAGTATTATTGTCTGTCTCCATTTCCTTGGCTGAACTGGCTTCTTTCCCTTCCCTGGTCAAAGCTACTGCCACATCAAAGGGTCCTAACAAGTCTGTTTCCGGGTTTGGTTGCAGGTCTTCACTAATTAGTTGGGTGGCATACATTAAATCCGATGCTTCCACTAGGGTGGTGGCTTGGATCTGGGGTTTTTCCTCCGTGGCTACGGGGCGTACCAGGGGAAAGATGGCGATCGCCCCTTGGAGTTTTGCAGTGATGGGATGGTTGCCGTAGCGATTAAAAATGGGCACGGTGGGGTCAAGGCCAAACACACTGCCAGCTCCAGAGAGGTCAATTACCAATCTGGGGTCAAAACTAACACCCCAGGGCTCAAGGACGTCTTCTAGGCCGACATTGGCTTCCGGGGAGATCATCACCAACAGGTTACCCCCTTGATCGGTGTACTGCTGTAGAGCGGCAATTTCCGGCGGTAAAAACTTACGAGTTGGCCCAACAATAACCACGGCATCAGCGTCGACTGGAATGCCCCCGTCGGTAACTACATTGAGAGGCTGGACTGCCACACCAAGATTTTCCAGGGCTGTCACTGCGGCGGAAACGCCCCCTGGTTCGTTATTGAGGGGCAATTCCCCATGGCCCTGGACGAAGTAAATTTGTGGTGTTTCTTGCCGCTGGGCTTTGGCAATGGCGTTGGTGAGTTGAATTTCTGAGAGGGCTTCCCGTTGTTGAAAGCTTAGTAGGTTTTGTACTAATTGCTTTTTATTGGCATACTCAATAAATACATCCCCCTTATTTTGTACATTAAAGTCCTGCACTAACTTGGGACGGCGATCGGGGTGAACAAATTCAAAACTAAATTGATCGCTAAAACGTTGATAATTTTGCAGGAGCTTACGATCCTGTTCACTGGGGGCATCATCGAAAATCCAGACTTTCAGAGGTTGTTCTAGCTCTGCCACTAGGCTTTGGCTTTGGGGAGCAAGGGTAAACCGTTGATTTTCAGTCAAATCCCAGGCGAAGGGATAGCGAAAGGCGATGTAGTTAATGAGGGTTAAAATCACCAGCACCGCTAGGGTGGAAGCAATGACGTTGGCGCTGGATTGGGTCGATCGCCGTCCGAGAAAACCTTGGGACCGTTGCCAGAGCCAGGTCCACCAGAAGAGAAAAAAAATCACCGCTATCCCCATCAAACCTAGATATAACTTACTCATCACCCCCGTTACCCCCAGGGCAATGCCCCCCGCCAAACCAAAGGCGATCGCCGGTAAAAAGGCATATTTCCCGTAAGTCCGAAATAGAGCAGTAAGCCGAGCCATAGTTTATGTGATGCGGAATCCTCCGTATCGTATCTTACCGAAATGGGCAGCCGATACATGGGGTCAGAGTTCCGGCCAGCTTAACCAAAACTTTTAAACTGGGTGACATTGGGCACGGATCAGCAAATAATTGGTGTTAGCTTTGCTGATGCTGATTACCTTTCGCCGCCGCCATGACCACCGCCCTTTTGCTCTGCTTGTGTTTGTTTCTGATTACCTATTTGATGGGGTCCATCCCCACCGGCTACCTAGCGGGAAAATTGTTATTAGGCATTGATATCCGGGAGCATGGTTCCAAATCCACCGGGGCCACAAATGTGTTTCGCACCCTTGGGAAACCAGCGGCGATCGCCGTTTTAGCCATTGATATTAGTAAGGGAGTGATGGCGGTGGCCTTGGTGCGGGCCATTTACAAGCGCGACTGGCTACCGGCCTTGCCAGCGGATTGGCAAAATTGGCTAACGTTGGGGGTGGCCATTGCGGTGGTGCTAGGGCACAGCAAATCTATTTTTCTCAGGTTTTCCGGTGGGAAATCCGTTGCCACCAGCCTAGGGGTGCTATTCATGCTCAATATTTGGTTAGCCCTGGGCACTTTGGCCACCTTTTTGGCCGTAATTTTCTTTAGCCGCATTGTTTCTCTCAGTTCCATTGTGGCGGCGATCGCCGTTAATGGTATTGCACTAGCTCTCCAATTACCCCTGCCCTATCTTGCCTTTACCCTGCTGGCCGGGATGTATGTGATCGTTCGTCACCGCAACAATATTGAAAGAATACTACAAGGTACAGAGCCAAAATTAGGAGAAAAAGTTTCCTCTGTACCGGAGAAAAAAGGGGTTGCCTAGCCATTGGGCATGGTTAGATTTTCCCACTTGGTGCGATCGGGTTAATTTGATTCACCAAGGCAAAATTTTGGCGGTTTCAGCCAGGCTATCCAATTCCTCTTGCATCTGAGTTTTTACCAGTTGATAACAATGTTCCACATAATCCTTATCTTTGGCGGCGTCGTTGCCGTAACGCTCAAAGTAGATCGGTGGACAAATACGGGTGTGCATAGTTAACGGTAGGGGCACATGGGGTAGAGGGCCCAACGCTAGACCCCAGGGTAAACCCAAATAGATGGGAAAAACCACCGGATCAACATCCAATAACCAAGGCATGCCAAGGCTGTGGAGATATTTAACCTGGTCATAGCAATCTCCCATAACTAACAGAGTTTCGTGGGAGCCAACGGCTATCGCCGGCACAATGGGTATCCGCTGTCTCAGAGCCAATTTGATGAAACCTTTGCGACCGGCAAAATAAATTTGGTGGCGTTGGTTAAAAGGACGAAACACATCCTGGGCTCCACCGGGATAAACCAGCACGCTGGCACCAGATTGCAGAGCGGCGATCGCCATTTTGGGGTGAGCTTGGACAGCCCCCACTTTAACGGCCAATTCCGCCATTGGACGGCTCATTTTCCAAACGGTGGGATGCATCAAACCGTACACGGGGCGGTGCAAACCCTGATGACGAAACCAGTCGTAAATCATCATCACCATGTCTGGCGAAGAAAGGCCGCCATTATGGGACCCCACGAGCAAAACCTGTTCCGGCGGTAAATTTTCCCAGCCACTGGTCTGCACTCGGAAATAGTATTTATAAAACCACTCCCAAAAAGGCATTAATTGTTTGATGGTTTCCGGATCCCGTCCCCCCAAAGACCAACCATCCAGGGCAGGATTAGACTCAAAAAACGGCGATCGATCATTGGTCGCTCTTAGCACAAAAATATTAACCGTTTAGTAGGGCTTCAACAAATTCATAGCTGGAAAAGGGGCGCAAATCCTCAATGCCTTCCCCTGCTCCAATAAAACGAATGGGCAGATTCAACTGCTGGGCCACCGCCAGGGCCACTCCTCCCTTAGCGCTGCCATCTAACTTGGTCAGCACCACGCCGCTCAATTTAGCGGCCTCAGCAAATACTTCCGCCTGGCGTAAACCGTTTTGCCCCAGGGTGGCATCCAGTACCAATAGGGATTCTACGGTGGCATTGGGGGCTTTTTTGTCGATAATGCGACGAATTTTAGCCAGCTCGTCCATTAAATTTTTCTTATTTTGCAATCTCCCCGCCGTATCCACCAACAGTAGATTAACGTTACGAGACTGGGCCGCACTAATGCCGTCATAGACCACCGCCGCCGGGTCAGTGTTTTGCCCAGGGTTAGCAATGACCGGGACGCCACTCCTTTCTCCCCACACTTTCACCTGTTCCACCGCTGCCGCCCGAAAAGTGTCCGCCGCTGCAATGACACATTCATAGCCCGATTGTTTAGCCATAAAAGCTAGCTTGCCAATCGTGGTGGTTTTGCCAGCTCCGTTAACCCCCGTTAATAACCAGACATTCAATCCTTCCGCTTCCGGGGCAAATTCAGGACTGGGTAGGGATAATAAAGGGCGATCGAGGATGGAACGCAAAATTTCCTTGAGAAATTCAATGGCCTGTTCCGGCGGCAACGCTTCCTCCCGCAACTTGTCCTGGAGGGTGGTAATGATGTAGTCGGTGGCTTCAATGCCCACATCGGCCTGGAGCAATATGGCTTCAATTTCCTCCACCGCCGCTTCGTTGAGGGGTCCCTGGCCCACAATGGACTTAAGCTGATTGACCAAGTTAACCCTGGTTTTGCTCAGGCCCTGGCGCAGTTTCTTCAGCCAATCTATTTCTTCTGCGGACACGTCCGCCGCCGATCGCCCCTGGGCCGCCAAAACTTTCGCTGACCAGATGAAGTCATCATCAATGGCCATGGATTCAGCGGTGAGAGTGCCCGCCACCGTGGCCTCTTCCACCGCCGTTTCTTTTAATGCCTCCAGGCGATCGGATTTTTGTAACCAAGCGGGGCCCGTTGCTTCTTTCACCGGAGCAGTGGGGCTATCTTCCGCCGTCACTGTTGCCGATGGTTGGCCAGATGCCAAGGGAATAACATCAGCTTCCGCTTCATTCGTTTCTGTTTTCTCCTCCACCGTTGTCTCTGTAGGGGAGTCCGGCGGGGCAACGGTTTCTGCTTTGCGGGCTTGAATATTTTGGTATGCCGCCTTGGCCCATTGGAGATAATCGTCCGGGTTGGCAGTGGTGGGATTTGGTTCCTCCGGGGCGGTAGTAGCTAATTCCACCTTTTGGGCATCTTCCTCACTGGGGGATTCCGCTTCTGCTTGCATTACCTCCGGTGCCAATTCAGGACTAACCTCCGCCCCTTCCGGGGGAGCAGACTCGGGGACAGTATTATCTTTACCAAACTGACGACGGAACCAATTAAACATACATTTCCGAAAAATACGAAGCTGGCCAAAAGCCAAAATTCTAGGCGATCGCCCTGGGAAAGAAACCCCATGGTTGCTAGATGACCACTGTGCCTAGTTTATCGGTTTTTCTTACTCTGGGGAGATGGGGTTTGAAAACCGGGGTAATTTTTCCATTTAACCCTTGGAAATGGGTACTTCAGTTTTCTTGAGGAGTTTAATTATTCTGCTCTTTCACCGTTATGGGTAAATCCTTTGCTCCCGCATAGAACACCAGAATCTTGACAGGGCCGTCACCAACGTTGCGGCCATTGTGTACTGTATTGACCACCTCAGCAATGGCTTCCCCCGTTTTAATTAACTTTTTTTGACCATCCAGGAGGGTAACTTCCAATTCTCCTTCCATAAGCACCCCAAAGGAGGGTACCGGATGGGAATGCCAACCAGTTTCGGCCCCGGGGGCAATTTCGATGATCATGCCGGTGATTTCCGCCTGTCCTTCCGGATAAGCCAGGGGTTGACCATCCCAACTAGTTTCGGTTTTGAGGATGGTGTCGACTTTAATAGTTTCCGCTGGCTCAAAAGCAAAAACCCGGGGCTGACAAACAATGACTGTGGCCAGGGCAAACAAGCTGGGGATAAACTTCATGGCGGTAAAGGTCCGATTCTACTGGTCTTAACTAATTTTGCGCCATGGGCCACAATTCACGACCAAATTTTTCCATTGGCTATGTTTTTTGCCAGAAAGTTTTGGCGATCGCCTTGCCAGGAAAATCAATAAAGCTCATACTTCAGCAGAGTGCAGGGTAGACCACCATTATTAATAGGAAAACGGGCGGAGGTTCTCAACCCAATGCGTTTTGTCAAAGCCTTGTCACCACTCAAAACGAAGGCCGTCCAGCCCTTAAATCTTTGCTTGAGCACATCCCCTATTTGTTGATAAAAATCTCCCAAAGCTTCTGCTTGGCCAATGCGCTTGCCGTAGGGAGGATTGCAAATTAGCACCCCTTCGGGGGCCGGTGGTTCAATGTCGGCAAAATTGAGTTGTTGCCAATGGATCTTTCCCCCTAGCTGACATTGTTGGGCATTGCTTTGAGCCTCCTGAATTACCTCCCGATCGCCATCACTGCCCCACAGGGGGGCCTGGAGTGTATCTTTTTCCCCGGCTTTAGCTTCCTCAAGGAGGTATTGCCAGAGGTCTTGGTCAAAATCGGGCCATTGCTGGAAACAAAAACCAGGCTGGAATTTGCCAGGAGCAATGTTTAAACTTTGCAGCCCTGCTTCCAACAGAAATGTGCCAGAGCCACAGAGGGGATCATAGAGGGGGTGTTCCGGGTTCCATTCTGCGATGGTTAGCAAAGCAGAAGCCAGGGTTTCCTTGAGGGGAGCTTGCCCCATGGCTGGACGATAACCCCGACGGTGCAAACTGAAGCCGGTGCTGTCGAGGCTAAGTTGGCAATGGTTTTGGTGAATGTGGGCATTGATAACAATATCTGGCTGCTCCAGGTCAACACTAGAGCGGCGTTGATGGCGATCGCGCTGTTGATCGACAATGGCATTTTTCACCTGGAGGGCGGTGAAGTGGCTATGGTTAAGCTGGGGATTTTTCCCAGTGCAGTTAATTTGTATGGTCTGGTCTAGGCTGAGATATTCATCCCAATCTATTTTGTTGATACTACGGTATAGATCCTGGGCGTTAAAGGCTTTGACCGTGGCCATGGGCATCAGCACCCGGTAGATTAACCGAGACCAGAGGTTAATGCGATACAGCAAAGCTCTATCACCCATGAATGCCACCCCAGCAAATTCCGGCTTTACCTGTTCTGCCCCCAATTGACTCAATTCCTGGGCGGCGATCTCCTCTAGCCCCCGGGCCACGGTGGCAAAATAGGGCCGAGTTGTTGCGGAAAGGGCACTAAGATCTAGCATAGCAAATGGTAAAGGATGGGAGGGACTGCTCATCTCCACAGTCAACGAACTAAACGAAGTCCCCGCTCCCCTGAACTGCCATTTAGCTAAAACGGGGAGTCATGCAATAGGGACAATCAAGCCATTCCTGTTGCAGTTCCGCCGCACAGACACGACAGGTTAAGGCACTCTTGCGCTTAGCCCGCATTTCCGACTCTAGTCCGGTATCGGTGAAGGTGACCCGTTCCACTTCTTCTAAGGTGGTGTAGCCTTCCTGCACCAAATTAAGACTATAGGCCAATAGGGTAATCATGCCCTCTTCCACTGCACAGTCTTTAATGCGATCAGTGGTGGCCCCTTGGTTAATCAACTCAGCAATACGCTCAGAATTACGCATCACCTCATAGACCCCCACCCGGCCCTTATAACCACTACCACTGCATTTTTGGCATAAACTGCCTTGTTGCCGCGCCAAATGAATCTCATCGGGACTAAGGGTATTGGCTTTATAAAAAGTAACCACTTCATCCCCGGAAGCAGACAGCCCAAAGCGAGATAATTCTTCCTTAGTGGGATGGTAAGCAATCCGACATTCCGTACAAACCTTCCGCATTAGCCGTTGGGCCAGCACCCCCAGCAACGACCCAGAAACCATAAACGGTTCCACTCCCATTTCATCTAACCTGGCGATCGCCCCCGCCGCATCATTGGTGTGGAGAGTAGTTAGAACCTAGAACCAAGTGTCCAGTCAGAGCCGCCTCAATGGCGGTTTTTGCCGTCTCCTTATCCCTGGTTTCCCCCACCAGAATCACATCGGGATCCTGGCGCATAAAGGCCCGCAGAATATTGGAAAAATCCATACCCTTTTCCCGAATCACCTGCACCTGGGTAATGCCCGGTAGAGCATACTCAATCGGATCTTCCGCCGTGTTGATATTCACCTCATGACTATTGCGTTCCGCCAGTACAGAGTACAGAGTGGTGGATTTCCCCGATCCGGTAGGCCCCGTCACCAACATCAAGCCATAGGGCCGGGCGGCCAGCTCCCGCACCGTTTGTAGGGTTTCAGGGTTAGTAATCAGGAAATCCAAACCCAGTTGGGTAGCGGAGTTGTCCAAAATCCGCAAACAAACCTTTTCTCCATAGCGACTTGGTAGGGTGTTAACCCGGAAATCCACTTTCCTACCCTGGTAAATACGGCGAATTTTGCCATCCTGGGGCGATCGCCTTTCGGCAATGTCCATGTCCGCCATAATTTTGAAACGGGCCACCACTGCGGGGGTAATCTTCCGGGGCAGAGGATCAAAAGCCTGGTTTAAAACCCCATCCTTACGGAAACGAATTCTCAGAGTTTCTTCCTGGGGCTCAACGTGAATATCGGAAGTGCCCTCCTGTAAAGCCTTAGCCAAAATTTTATTAACTAGGTTAATGACCGGAGCTTGGTTGGCGTCGTTAGAATCCAGCGCATTATCAACGTCATCCTTATCCTCGGACAAATTCATGTCGATGGAGCCGACAATATCCGTCAAATCATTTAGTTTATCAAGGGCCCTTTCGTGATCTTTTTTCTCCTGGGCCGCCTCCCACTCATCCCGGATGGAATAATACTGGTCTAGGAGTTGGTTAAAATCATCCTGGGTAACCACCAAACGGCGTAACTCAAAACCCTTGACCCGCAAAATCCGGTTCAGCTCATCCTGGGCGGCCAAGTTATCGGGATCTACCATGGCCACCAACACACTGGGAGGATCCCCATCCTGCTGGGCTAGGGGAAGAAACTTGAAGCGCCGACAGGTATCCAAAGGGAAAAATCGGCCGATCAACTCCGCCATCTGCTGGGTGGCAACTGGAGCAACCTCCGGATCGACACTGTCCACGCCATAGAGTACTTTGAGCTCAAATAACTGATTTTTTTTGTACTGTCTTAGTAGTTCTGGAGACAATTCCCGACCAGTGACCGCCTTAAGCTCTTCGGGCAAAGATCGTCCAGTTTTCTTAACCTGAACCAGGGCCTGTCGCAACTGTTCCGCATCCACATGGCCCCCCGCCACCAATTTATTACCGAAGGGGGAAAAATAATTCCGTAGGGCAACGGCACGGCTTTTCTTGGAAGAGGAGGAAGATGTCATAGCAAGACCTACCCAGATTCGTATAATGTAAACTATTCCCTAGCCAATGGTGACCATCGGTGATTATTACCAATCATAATCCCCTGGTCTAGTCAAATGGCTGCACTAACTCACCTGAATTGAAATAACATCGTCACAACTCCACTAATTTGTAATTCGGAGTTTTTTTCAGGTCGAGTTACGCTTAGATAAAGTGTACAACTAGGTTTCGCCTTATACGATGAACGAAGATCAAGTTTCCCTCGAAAATCAAACCAACCCCGTCTCCCCAGAGGCTGGTGATATTCCCACCGCTCCTCCGGAGGAAACTCCTCAACCTACTGATGCCGTGTTAGAGGGACAGTCCGGGGAACAGTCGGAGAGCCCAGAAATCGATGTGGAAGCTGGGCCAGCAGGGGATGAGGTCGAGGAAGAAAAAAGTAGTGAAGAAATAATTGCCATCCTGCAAAAGGATCTGGCTAGCCATCGTCAGGAATTGGCTGAGCAGTCGGAGCAACTAGACTCCGTCAAAAAACGCTATGTGGCCCTCGCTGCCGAGTTTGATAATTTTCGCAAGCGCACCCAACGGGAAAAAGAAGAGCAAGCAAAAATTATTAAGGGGAGAACTATCACAGAACTTTTGCCAGTGGTGGACAATTTTGAGCGGGCTCGCACTCAGATTAAGCCGAACTCCGACGGGGAAAATTTGATCCACAAAAGTTATCAAGGGGTCTACAAAAATCTGGTGGACAGCCTGAAAAGTTTAGGGGTAGCTCCCATGCGTCCTGAGGGAAAATCCTTTGATCCCAAATACCATGAGGCGATGCTCCGAGAACCCACCGCTGAATATCCTGAGGATACGGTGATTGAAGAATTAGTGCGGGGTTATCTTTTAGACGACATCGTACTGCGTCACTCCATGGTTAAAGTGGCAGTGGCTCCGGAAGAGGGGGTAGAGTCCGGGGAAGAAGACACTAACTCCTAGGGCTTATTGGTCTGGGGGCAGTGGTTTACCATGGTCATTTTTCAGGGATTTTGGTCTTTGGGCAAGATCTGGAGACCTGTCTGTTCCCCCCGATCGCCTCAGCATTAGAGAATTGGCAGAACGGAATGTGAACATAAAATTGGTTCTAAGGATGACCAAGTGGGGCGGAATGGTCTAAATTTGCATCAAAAGACTTAAATTTTCCTAGAAAATACTTAGAAGTCAACAATTGTTTTTCGGGGTCAGCAGTTATGGGCAAAGTCATTGGCATTGATTTGGGAACCACCAACAGTTGTGCTTCTGTGTTGGAAGGGGGTAAACCCATTGTGATTACCAATACGGAGGGGGGCCGTACCACGCCAAGCATTGTTGGCTTTAGCAAAGGTTCCCAAAGATTGGTGGGGCAATTGGCTAAGCGTCAATCGGTGACCAATGCGGAAAACACAGTGTATAGCATTAAGCGATTCATTGGGCGGCGTTGGGACGACACAGTGGAGGAACGCTCTCGAGTGCCCTATAACTGCGTCAAGGGGCGGGACGATACTGTTAGTGTGTCCATCCGGGGCCAGTCCTATACTCCCCAGGAAATTTCCGCCATGATTTTGCAAAAACTAAAGGCGGACTCCGAAGCGTTTCTGGGGGAGCCGGTTACCCAGGCGGTCATTACGGTGCCAGCCTATTTCACCGATGCCCAGCGCCAAGCTACGAAGGATGCGGGGACGATCGCCGGCTTGGAAGTAATGCGGATTATCAATGAACCGACGGCGGCGGCCTTGGCCTATGGACTAGATAAGCAGGAAACGGAAGAGTTAATTTTGGTGTTTGACTTAGGGGGGGGGACGTTTGATGTTTCCCTACTGCAGTTGGGAAATGGGGTCTTTGAAGTGCTGTCCACCTCCGGTAATAATCACCTGGGGGGGGATGATTTTGATAATTGTGTTGTCCAGTGGATGGCGGAATCCTTTAAGCAAAAGGAAAATATTGACCTGAGCACTGACAAAATGGCAATTCAACGGCTGCGGGAGGCGGCGGAGAAGGCCAAAATTGAGCTCTCTAGCATGCTGAATACGACCATTAACCTGCCTTTTATCACAGCGGATGAGACGGGGCCCAAACATTTGGAGATGGAACTTGCCCGGAGTCAGTTTGAGGAGTTGACTAAGCAATTACTGGAGGATACTAGGGTTCCCCTCACCCAGGCGTTGGACGATGGTGAGATCAAAGCCAGTAACGTCAACCGGGTAATTCTGGTGGGAGGTTCCACCCGTATTCCGGCCATTCAACGGGTTATCCAGGAGTTTTTTCCCGATAGCCAGTTGGAGCGTTCCGTTAACCCCGATGAGGCGGTGGCTTTAGGAGCAGCTATTCAGGCGGGGGTAATTGGGGGCGAAGTGGAAGATGTTTTGCTGTTGGATGTGACGCCCTTATCCTTAGGTTTGGAAACTTTGGGCGAGGTGACAACGAAAATCATTGAACGCAATACCACGATCCCCACTAGTCGATCAGAAGTTTTTTCCACGGCGATCGATGGGCAAACGTCGGTGGAAATCCATGTGATCCAAGGGGAAAGGGCCATGGCCAGGGACAACAAAAGCTTGGGTAAATTTTTACTGGCGGGGATTCCTCCCGCTCCCCGGGGAATGCCTCAAATTGAGGTCAGTTTTGAAATTGATGTTAATGGTATTCTCAAGGTTTCTGCCCAGGACCAGGGCACAGGCAAGGAGCAGAGTATTGTCATTAGCCATACCGGTGGCTTGAGCGGTGGAGAAATTGAAAAGATGCGCCAGGAGGCGGAACAGTATGCCGCCCAGGATCAACTGCGTCTGCGGATGATGGAACTACAGAACCAAGCGGATAGCCTTTTCCACACCTACGAGACTACACTCCAGGAAAATGGCGAACTGGTGCGGGAAGAACTCAAATCTTCCAGTAAGCAGAAGAAGGACCAATTGGCGATCGCCCTACGAACCCCCAATACGTCAGTGGAGAAATTGCAGACCTTGGTGGAGGAATTCCGACAGATTATTTTGCTGATTGGTACGGAAGTATATCAACAGGGCAAGGGGGTTGGTAGTAACGAATTTGCCAATTTTGTTCAGGGAACCAGCAGTGGCGCGAGCCAAATGATTGAACCGCTGGAAACCAACTTGAATGCGGTTCCAACTTCCCCTGCCATCACCATGACCCCGGGCACCATGATCAATGGCACCATCAATCCCGGTGGTATGGATTATGTGGAAACTGCTCCAGTATACGGTTTAGATGACGAGGAGGAGTTTGACTTTGACTCGGACGAAACTATTTACAGTGACTATGAAGCGATCGATTAGTCTAGGTTAATTACCATCGCTGAGATTGTTTAGCTATCTTATTTTTTGATGAATTGGCCCAGTATGCCCCCTGGCGATCGCCGTTGGTTGTGGATTGGTCTAACGTTGCCCCTCTGCCTGCTCAACGGTTGGGTGCTACTGCAGATATTGGATTATTTTCAGTCCCCCCTGAGAATTTTCATTATTGCCAACCTGGTCGCTTTCATCCTCGGTTATCCGGTGCGTTGGCTGCAGCGATATCCCCGCCTGAAGTTGCCCTACGCAGTGATATTGGTGTTGCTCACTACTGCGATTATTTTGGCAGTGATTGGTCTGTTGATAATTCCCAAACTAGTAGATCAAATTCGTACTGTTTTACAGCTTTTACCCCATCTTAATACCCTGGGCGATCGCCACCTAGAAAACCTAGATAATTTAAGCAGTCAATGGGAAATTCCCACTAATTTTCGTGCTTGGGGACGGGAACTGTCCAGCGAGTTTCCTAACCAAATTCGCTCCATTACTAACCAATTAGTAAATTTATTGATTTGGACTGCAGGTAGCTTAGTGGAAGCGGGCTTTATTTTTATTATGACCGTCTATTTGTTACTGCGGGGACAGACATTTTGGGATGGTATGTTTCGTTGGTTACCTATTGATTGGCGCCATAAGGTAAGGCAAAGATTACGCCACAGTTTTCAAAATTATTACATTGGCCAAGCCACCGTGGCAGCCCTACTGGGGGTAAGTTTAATTATCGCTTTGAGCATTTTTCAAGTGCCCCTGGCCCTGCTGTTTGGTATGTTTGTGGGCTTTATGGCCTTTTTTCCTTTTGGTGGAGGCACTAGCATTGTTTTAATCAGTATTATTGCCAGTTTTCAGAGTATTTGGTTGGGCATTAAAGTCCTGGCGATCGCCACTGTGGTGGACCAGGTGGTGGAAAATGGCCTAGCCCCGAGATTACTGGGTCGTGTCACTGGGGTGCATCCCGTCTGGATTTTACTTTCTTTGATGATTGGAGCCAAGGTGGCTGGATTATTGGGCATTTTAGTGGCGATCCCCATTGCTAGTTTTGTACGGGATATGCTCAATGATTTTATTTAATTCCATAACCTGAAATGAAAAAATTAACGCTGGGGATTAACTTCCAACTGCACAGTGCCATCTTCTATCTGTAAGCCTTGTAAATTTAACTCCTCCAGATTTACTTGCAGTAACTGGTTTAACTTCTCCGGTGGAATGTTTAACCGTTGGGCCACATCCCCGACGCTAAAGCTCAATTCACCAATTTTAATGCGGGAATTTTTGGTCATTATCAATTGCCCAGCTTCTAGTTGAGGTGCCCCTTCTATGCCGACATAAAAGGGCTGATTTTGACTGGGTAACAATGGTAAAACCTGATCGACAATGCGTTGTTGCCCTGGGGATAGTTGGGCATTGGTCAGTATTTGGGGGTCCAACACCGTGCCTACTTCTAAGGATTCCCCCCTAATTTGGGTTTGGAGTCGGGGTACAGATTCCATCTTCAGTTGACGACCCACTTCCCCTTGTAAAACCTGTCCCAATTCTTTTTCCGTTAAGGTGACCCTAACTGGTTCCTGGCGATCGCCATTATTTTCTTGGGCCACTTCCCGACGAATCTTCTCCTGGAGAAAATTTGCCGGGGTCGCAATGGATGGCGTAGATGTTTCCGCCTCAAACCAAGTTGGGATTTGGGTTGCCCTGCGCCAAAAATAGTAGCCCAGCCCCGCTCCGGCGATCGCCAATAGCACGAGGAGAATAAAAATTTTTTTCAGCATTGTCAACAGTTACAGGTTAGTTTGCCTTGAATTAAACCCATAATCATAACAAGGTTGACATCAAGTCATAAATATCTCCCTTAGAGCCTGTTTGGAAAGTTGAGTTTTGGCTGTCTAATTCCCCCTAGCCCCCCTTGGGAAGGAGGGAAATGTCACAAAATCCCCCCTTTTTAAGCCGGAGCTTTAGTGAGGAGATTTAGGGGGATAAATACCTAGCTTTGTACTTTTCAAACACTTTCTTAAGGTGCTTCGATAGAAAATAAAGGAATATCTCCTAGTAATACCAAGGGTTTTTTAGACTGATCAGAGGATTGGAGCGATTAAGAATATGGGCTAGTTCATGGGCAGGGATTAAAGCGACAGGAAATACAATGATTAGTCTTAATGCTCCTTAAACAAAAGATCTTATTTTTTGCTCATCATCAATGAATATTCATTTGTTGAAGTCTCGTCTGGATAAATTTCTTTCCCTGTTTTTCTCCATCAGCAATTAGCCGATTAATGTTTTCTGGGCAACGATCTAATTTATTTTCATAGTTCAATTTTTTTGCCAATTCTGGTGACATTTCAATAACTGGTATATGATAGGGTTGATCGGGATCTTCATGAAAAGATTTAGGTATTTTCAACGGCTCTTTGATGCCAGCTTCCAGTAAAAACTCTTCTTTAAATGCTCCTTTCAAAAATAGATAGTTGAGAAATTCGATTTGATCTAAGCTTTGAAATAAAGAAACATTTCCTTCTAACTCATTGCGACGATCAGCAATGTCATCGGCATCAGTGGGAATTTTATCGGCCTGGGTTGGATTAATTTTAATCACCCAAATTTCCTGGGGAATATTCTCAATACCGACAAAATCTTGCCTGTATAAAGAACGAATCGGAGGATTATCGGAAAATAATCCATCCCAGTAAGCTTTTTTTTCACCCCCTTCTTCAATAACAACGGTGGGAAAAATATTTGGAACACAGGCTGAAGCAAGGAGGTGCTCTATTCTTATGACTTCCTGGCGAGAATTGAACTTATCTAATTTTCCTGTCAGAATATTGCAAGCTCCAATTAGAAGTACCGGTGGCTCTATTTGCTTACCCCACGTTTCTAGTTCTGAAAAATCAACATGAGCTTGTAACAACTCTTCTAAATTGGTAAAGCGACTCCGTAATCCTTGGGTGGCTGAAGCTAACCAAGTTTGGGCTAGGGGAGAGTAGGGAGTAACACTATACTGAGGAAATATACCTTTGCTGGTCAATTCCAGAGATTTAATGACAAAATTATTAAAAAATCTTTCTTGATAAGTTTGGGCGCTGTTATCCAGCCAAAAATCAAGCAATCTTTTCCAGACAGGATTTTCTCCTTTTTTGAGGGCATACCAAATTAGTAGGGCACAAATAGCGCCTCCGGAAGTACCACTCAAACTCACAATGTCGAAGTGATCTTGCATGTTGTTCTCGAACAGAGCCTTTATCACACCGGCAGTGAAAGCAGTTTGGCTGCCCCCACCCTGACAGGCGATCGCCACTTTGGGTTTCATGGGTTTGGCTTCGATTAATTTGCTGAAAGTTTATTCAACTGTGCCAGGAGATTTTTATAAAACTTTTTCCTAATCATTGACCAAGTTAGCCCACCAGCGACCCTGACTGGCTAACTGCCAAATTTGTAGCACCCCTTTGATTACAGACCAACGCTTTAGCAAAAGATTGTACTGCTGCCGTAACTGTCGGTTTTTTTGGGCCAGATTGCTCAACAGGGCAGGGGCCGGAGCAAAAAGGTTATGGCAACAGCTTTCCCAATGGTCTAGGCGCTTGGTGAGCCGCTGTAACTGTCGATAGACAAAATAAAGCCTAATTGCGAGGAAGATATTGCCCAGGGCTAGGCCAAAGTTAAAACAGATAACGAACAGCAACATCGAGTGTTAAAATGGGGGGTCAGTTCGGGGAATTAGCTCAGTTGGTAGAGCGCTGCGATCGCACCGCAGAGGTCAGGGATTCGAGTTCCCTATTCTCCATAAACTCTACCGTGCCATGGTTTTGCCGCTGTCCAGCCGGGCAGATAGTTCCCGCCCAGGGTTAACGCCAACGTTGATTTTCCAAGTCACGGATTTGTCGCTCCAGACGATCAATCCTTCCCCGCAACTCGTCCATTTCCGACTGACGGGGTAGTCCCAAATCCTGGAGCATATTGCGCAGTTGTCTTTCTAAGTTTGCTTCAATTTGTCCCTGTTCGCTTTTGATTTGGCCCATCAAGTCGTCCACAAAAGCGGTGGCCTGGTCGGCGTTAATTTTGCCTTCCTTCACCCATTGGTCACTCACATCGCTGAGTTTTTCCGCCACTAGGGTGGTAGTGCCCACACCGATCATCAAGAGTTGTTTTAGCCAGTCGTTTGTATCCATGGAGGGTTACGGGGTTGAACAAAGTTGAAAATTTGTCGAGAGCTGAGCTGAAGAATGGCGACCCAATTTCTCCTTGCCCTTCTCGTCAACCATAGCAAAAACCACCTTAAACGTTTTAAGTTTGCAGTTCTGGGTTGCCAGCGGTCTACGGGCACACCCTCCCTGGGCTGTTGCTATATAATGGGCGGCACGGTCTTATGGGCGATCGCCGCTGAAATATTTATTTTTGAGAGTATGAATTTGATTACTTGGTTAGCTGATTTTTCCCGGGGCCAGTGCGTTGGCATTTGCGCCGCCCTGGTACCGTCAATTTTACTCTGCGCCACCATTTGCGCCGTTCTAATTGCCCTAGACCGACCCCGCTGGTCAGTTAATACTACCTACTTTGCCACCCTAGCCGCCTGTGGCGTAATGGTGCTCCACGTTGCTTCTTGGTTCAGTATTGGGGTCATTACCCCAGTCACCTTTATTTTGTTGGGGCTTTCCCTGTCCTGTGGGGGCTCAGCTACCCTTTTCTGGCGATGCTCTCCCCAATGGCAAGAATTTTGTCACTCCAGATTGAGGGAAATAATCAAAGCTAAATGGCCCCAGACCTTAAAGATTTGACACTCCTACGACCCACTGGGTCGAGGCTCTCTGCGAGATCGCCAACTATGACAGAACCAGCCAACAATCATCCCAGTCCCCCGCCGCAAAATTGGCTGTTCAAATGGTGGAATTCCCTCAACCCCATCACCCGCCTCTTGGTGTTGGTGCTGGGAGCGCCCCTGATGGTGCTCAATGCCAGGGCCCTATCCTCCATTTTTGGCTATTTTGAATCCCTTTTTGTCATCAGCCTAATTGCCTCCGTCATCGCCTTTTTACTCAATTACCCAGTGGCGTGGCTAGAAAAACAGGGGGCAAAACGCTTTGTGGCAGCCAGTTTTGTCTTCCTCACTGCCCTAATCATTTTCACTGCCCTGGGGGTAACCCTCATTCCCCTGGCCCTGTCCCAGGCCCAACAACTGGTGGCCCGCCTACCGGATTGGCTCGATTCGGGGCAAAAACAATTGGTATTGTTGGATCAAAAAGCAGAAATTCTTGGATGGCCGGTTAACTTTGACGGTCTCATTCCCCAAATTAATAGCCGCCTAGCCGCTGAGTTACAAAATCTGGCTGGTAGCACTCTCAACTTAGCCCTGAGCCTGACTGTCTTCACCGTGGTGCGTTTGCTGGACGTGCTATTGACGATAATTTTGACCTTTTATTTGCTCCTCCACACTGACGACGTTTGGCAAAGCATCATTGGTTGGTTGCCGAAGCGTTTCCAAAAACCTTTTTCCGATACCCTGCGCCGTAGTTTCCAAAACTATTTTCTCGGTCAATTGGTCTCCGCCACTTGCATGGCCCTGGGACTGATTTCTGGCTTTTTATTGCTCAAAGTTCCTTTTGGCTTACTATTTGGCCTCACGGTGGGGGTGATGGCCCTGATTCCCTTTGGTGGCTCCGTTGGCATTGTGTTGGTCACTTTTTTGGTGGCCCTGCGGGACATTGGCATGGCATTGCAACTGCTGGCGGTGGCCTTGGTAATTCAGCAAATTGTGGAAAATGGCATTGCCCCTAGGGTATTGGGGAGTGTGACGGGGCTAAATCCCTTTTGGGTTCTGATTTCCCTGTTAACCGGAGCCAGAATCGGTGGTCTGCTAGGGGTGATAGTTGCCGTGCCTTCGGCGGTGATGATTAAAGAGGCCCTAGGGGCAATCCGCAGTATGAAGCCTTTGGTGCCAGCGTCAGACCCCAATCAAGATCCTTTGTATTTTAAGGGACAGGAGGAAGTGCGTCCTTTACCCCCCCGCCCCTGAATGTGGAGGTTTGCCTGGTATCAAAAACTACAGCAAATTTGAAATTGATTGAGCCTAAGGGCTTAAGGAGAGACAGGACGGGGTAAGATTACTCTCTAGCCAGTGACAGCCATCTCGGTTGGCAATTTGTCCTTGCCCTAACTCCCCGATCTCAATGAGTAACGAAATTTACCTTAACCATCCGACCTTCGGGCTTTTGTATCAGATCTGTTTTTTGGATGATAATCAGGAAATTTTTACTACCCTTTATGCCCAAAGGTTATTTTTTTTGGTGAAAACTACGCCGAACAATACCCAGTTCGAACCGATTACCAGGGCGGACGCCAAACTGCTAATTGAAAATCGTCTGAGATTTTTACGCCGGGCGGGGGATTTTAAAGCCTATGAAGTATTGGCAAAGTTGCATAAAAACACTTTTTAAAACTGACTTCTCCGCCTACATTGTCTGGGATTATGCTCTGCTAAAACATTTTTTCAATCCCCTAGGGCATTTTTTCTGGGCCCAAGCAAACTAATTGCGCTACCCTGAGCCTGGATAAACCCTTGGTGAAGTAAAACAAATTTAAGGATTGAAATTTATGTTGCTCAAAAGTGCTGTTACTTGGTTAGCTTTGACCTTTACCACTGGCCTAGCGGTGATCGCCCCGGTGCAGGCGGAAACGGTGTTGGAGAGGGTGGCCCGCACAGGGGAATTACGGGCTGGAACCCGCATCGATGCGGTGCCGTTTGGTTTTCAACTGGCCAATGGGGACATAGAGGGTTATGGAGTTGATTTAATTGCCTTAATTGGTCTGAAGTTAGCGGCAGAGACAGGCAAGACCATCACCGTTGATTTAGATACAGTTACCCTCCAGGATCGTTTTCAGGCGATCGCCAGTGGGGAATTAGATATAGTTTGCGAAGCCACCACCATTACCCAAGACCGCTTGGAGTTGGTGGATTTTTCAGCGCCATTTTTTATTTCTGGGGCCAAGTTTTTAATGAAACAGCCCAGTGTGAATGGTTTTAATATCAATGGCACCCTGGAGGGGATTCCCATTGCCTACATTGAAAACACCACCACCTTCGACATTATTCCCCAGATTTATCCCCTAGCCCAGTGGGTAGCTGTGAAAGACCGTGAGGAAGGCATTGCCCAATTGGATAAGGGGCAGGTAACCGCCGTTGTCAGTGACGGCATTTTATTGGTGGGGGAACTGCTGAAACAGGGTAAAGACCCCGCTGATTACGCTTTGGGGCCCTATCAACCCATTACCACGGAACTCTATGCTTGCATTCTGCCCCAGGGAGACCGGGACTGGAAAAGGTTTGTGGACGAGGTGATTTCCAGCACGGAAAACCATGACCTACTGCAGGAATGGTTCAACATTGACCAAACCAATGTGGTGCGGGTTGATCCCCTTTAGGTTTTAGGAAGGCGATCTCCAGGGGATAATTTACCAATCATTTCCCCCATTGAATAGAAAAACCAAGCCCGGTCTACTTTTTTGCTAGCTTCCTGGGCTTGGAATTGCACGCTTTTTGAGCGTGATTTAATCTTTGAGTTAGAGAGTTCAAATCCCTGCATGGCCCAGGGCTAGGCCAGTGGCTAACATACCAAAAACTAGGAATGGCTGGGCACTGGCTTGGTATTTGACATCATTTTCCAGGGGATTACGGAGAAAATACATATCCTGGAAAGTTATCTGGGGAATGAGCAATAGCAACACAATGGTGGCGTAAAGCTGTTGGTGAACGTAAATCAGGTATCCCGCAATGCCCGCTTGGAAAACGTCGATCATGATCACACAGATCCAGGCCGCCGTCCCGATGCCAAACATCACCGGCAAGGACTTTAGCCCCAATTGGCGATCGCCTTCCACACTTTTGAAATCGTTAACCACCGCAATGCCCAAACCAGCCAAGCTATAAATTAGGGTCAAGACCATAATGGTGGAGTTGAGGGTGCCAAACAGAGCATGGCCGGCCCACCACGGTAGGGCAATGTAGCTAGCCCCCAGGGCATAGTTTCCCAACCAACCGTTTTGTTTGAGCTTCAACGGCGGCGCGGAGTAAATATAGGCAATAAATGCTCCCCCCAGGGTCAGTACCGTCATGATGGGAAAATCATGCTGAGCCCAGACATCCAAGCCGTAGGCAACACCAATGCCCGCCACCAACAGGATTAAAATTTGCGCCACCACCTGGGGCACAGAAATGGCCCCGGAAGGAATGGGTCGGTATGGTTCATTGATGGCGTCGATGTCCCGGTCGTAAAAATCATTGAGGGTTTGGGTGTAGCCGGTCATTAACGGGCCTGATAGCAACATACAGGTGAGGGCTTTGAGAAAATCCTCCACTGACCAGATGTAGCCCCCCGACGAAGCGGCCCCACAGACCACCCCCCAGATCAGGGGAATCCAAGTGATGGGCTTCATCAACTGGAGCCGAATTTTCCAAATGGAACTTTCCCCTGGGGCGGCCCCTTTCATGCCCAGTAACTGCCGAGCCTTGGCTTGATTTTGGCCGGTATTTTGTGTGTCAGACATAAATGACTCAAAGGTTGACTAGCGTACCCAAAAACACTGACCCAGCCTATCACCCTTGGGGCTAGGAATGCCACGGAATGGCGGGGGTGCCTCTAAAGCGGAGATTTTTTTAGCCCAGACTCTGGAGAAAGTTTTCCAACATTTGTTTACCTTCCTTGGTCAGAATGCTTTCCGGGTGGAATTGCACGCTCTGCACATGGGGATAATCCCGATGTCGAAAAGCCATCACCATGCCATCGGCTAACCACGCCGTCACCTCCAAGCACTCCGGTAAGCTCTCCCGCTCAACAATCAAACTATGGTAACGGGTTGCTTGCACAGGACTGGTCAGTCCAGCAAAAATGCCCTGTTGTTGATGATAAATCTGGGAAGTTTTGCCGTGCATCAATTCTGGGGCGGCCACCACCTTACCCCCAAATACTTGCCCAATGCTCTGGTGCCCCAGGCAAACTCCTAAAATTGGCGTGGAGACGCTCAGCTTTTCGATTAATTGGAGGGAAATACCTGCATCGTCGGGACGGCCAGGGCCGGGGGAAATGACAATGGCATCGGGCTGGAGGGATTTAACTTCTTCGAGGCTAATTTGATCGTTGCGATACACCCGTAGATCTTCGGCCACGGCATACTTCTGCCCCAATTCGCCTAAATACTGAACGAGGTTGTAGGTAAAACTGTCGTAGTTATCTATAACCAGAATCAACTGGAATGCTCCTTTGCGGTCAAATGTGGATGGGGATTAGATTAGACCATCAAGGATAGCAGTGGTGGTAATAATAAACAGCCCCCCACTATCACTGCGGCGATCGCCGCTAATAATACTGCTCCGGCCGCACAATCCTTGGCAATTTTAGCTAGCTCATGGTAAGACTGCCCCACCGTCAAATCCACCACCGATTCTAAGGCTGTGTTTAACAACTCCAAAATCATTACTAGGCAGGAAGTCAGGGCCAGTACCGCCACGGCGATCGGGGCTAATTGCAACAGAAAGCTAGCTGTGATTACCACTGTGCCTGTGAAAGTGTGAATACGAAAATTCCGTTGGGTGGCAAAGGCATAACTAACGCCGGCCCAAGCGTAACGAAAACTTACCAACAGATTAGGGGCTACCTGCCAGGCATTTTTTCTCAACGGCTTTTTAGCAGCGGGCTTGGGGGCAGGCACCACCAATGCCAAGGGAGGAGGAGGGGACTGGGTCTGCTTAGCCTTGCCGGATAAACCCTGATCAGCAAAAACCGCCGAGGATGGGGAAGACATGGGATATACCGATTTCATTGGCTACGACTCCGAGCAGTGTAGTCGACAGGACAATTCTCCTATGTAACCTGGGTTACAAGTTTCTAGACGAATAGGGGAGGATGCTGGCCGATTAAGTTTAACAAATGGGATTGCTGGGACAACATGGTGGTGAGGGAGGCTTCGTCGGGGTGATCCCAACCGAGGAGATGGAGTAGGCCGTGGGCTGTTAACCACACGACTTCTAATTTGGTACTATGGCCCCGTTCCCTGGCTTGATGGTCAGCCCGTTCTAGGGAAATTACTATATCACCCAAATAAAGGGGTTCCTCCATTTCTTCAGATTCTGTTAAGGGGAAATCCACTTCCAGGGCCGCAAAAGCTAACACATCGGTGGGCTTATCCTGGTGACGAAATTGCCGATTTAACTGTTGGATACGGCGATCACCAGTGAATAGTAAGGTGAGTTCGTAGCTGGGGGCGGGGGGCAAAGCCTCGGCCAGACAATCTAGCCAATGTTGACACCACCCTTGCCAGGGATTGGCCAATAAATCTTCTACCCACGGGCCAGCCATGGCAGAACCAGTTAGATCAGTTTGTAGGCTTAGTTCCACCGCAATCTGGTTGAGGGAGGTAGGGGCCATGGCCTTAGCGAGTTAGGTAGGAAATCCCCACCAGCACTCCGAGGAGGGCACTGGCGGACAGAAAGAAATGGGTCAGGGATTTGCCCTTTTTACGCACCATATTACGCATGGCCAACTTAACGTAGGTTGGTGATGGTTCCGCCGGGGACGGATTAGTAAGTTCTGGTGCTTCCGAGGTGGGTAAATCACTCATGGTGGATAAATATCGAAGGATTGGCTAAGCCAAATTAGGTGAGGTGGGTAGTTTGAAGTAAGCCTATTTGTTGGAGTTTTCGGTCAACTCAAGGGCTGTTACGGTGGTAGAGCCTAGCCACATACCTTTGTCGGTGACCACAATTAGGCCGGAATTTGGTCCCAGAGGCAAAGAAATTAAAACTAAGGTTCAACGGACTACATGCCCAGCCAACCTAACTCTAGTGAGGAATTTTGCAAAATGCAAGGTTGTCCGGCGGTCGTGGTAGGATAAAAGGCTGGATTTATCGACAAATTTCACTAACTTTGCACGACTGGGCCTTGACCCAGACCGGTGGAATTTTCCCCCAATGGCCACCGGCGATTGCCTTATTTGCCCCCCATGAAACACACCCTCTCTGTTTTAGTTGAAGATGAAGCTGGAGTTCTAACCCGCATTGCCGGACTATTTGCCCGTCGTGGTTTTAACATTGAGAGCTTGGCAGTGGGATCGGCGGAACAGGGGGACGTTTCCCGCATCACCATGGTGGTGCCAGGGGATGAGAACACCATCGAACAACTAACCAAGCAACTTTACAAGTTGGTTAATGTAATCAAAGTGCAGGACATCACCGAAACCCCCTGTGTGGAACGGGAATTGATGTTAGTCAAGGTGAGTGCCAATGCCCCCAATCGAGCGGAGGTAATTGAACTGGCCCAGGTATTCCGGGCCCGCATTGTGGATATTTCTGAAGACACTGTCACCATCGAAGTGGTGGGTGACCCAGGTAAAATGGTGGCAATCCTCCAGATGTTGGCCAAGTTCGGCATTAAAGAGGTGGCTCGAACGGGCAAAATTGCGTTGGTGCGGGAGTCCGGCGTCAACACGGAATATCTGAAATCCCTGGAATCCAAGTTTTAGGGCCTATCCTCCCTTGGTTGACCGTTTAGTGTTAACTGGCATCAATCACTTTATCCCCAGGGTTGTCCTGAGCTCTTTGCCCAGTATTTGCAAACATCTCCATGGCTGATCGATTTTCTCCATCAGATCCCTCCCTCGCATCCCAACTAGAAGCTACCCTGGGGCAACTTGAACAAGTAATCCAAAAGTTACAGGCTAATCCCCAACAGAGCGTCCAGCTTCCCCGGGCTGCCGTTGACCGCCTCCAAGCTACGGCCAGTCGATTGGCAGTGTTAGTCAGTAATACCCCTAGTTCTGCCCCCCCTCCTCTGCAATCAGGGCCCCTCCCTGGCGATCGCCAAACGGAGCAATGGGATGACTTTTTTGCCGATGCCATCGCCGACCAGACCACTACATCTCCCGCCCCGAACCCGTCTGTTAAACCGGCTAAGAAAGCAAAATTTAGTATTTTAGCCACCCTGGCCACTGCGTTGTTAGGAATCTTGGTGGGGGTTGTGCTCTGGATCGGGGTTCCCGCCATTAATGTGCCCCCCCTTTGGGACCAGTTGGTGGCCCAATGGGCCAAGGTGACTGCCCTACTACCGGAGTCAGAGCAACCTCCAGTGACAGCCCCGATCGCCGATTCTGCACCAGCAAGCCCTGGGGTAACGCCCGGAGAAGGAACGGATTCAGCTAAAGACACTGGTTTGCCTTCTGTGTTGGAAGCCCCCTCTCCTCCGGCTCCCGTGGCCATTTCTCCCCTGCCCCTGGCCCCCCTAACCCCGGAGCAGAGTTTATTGGCGGTGATCCAGCGGGAATTGGTGGATTTAGAGGGACTTTATCCGCCCCAGTTGATGGAACGCATTGAACCAAACTTTTTGGCCAGCCGTTTGACTTTGACAGTGGGGGATTCATGGCAAGAATTGTCCCCCAAACAGCAACAAACCCTCCTTGATGCCCTATGGCAGAGGGCCCAAAAGCTTTCCTTCCAACGGCTATGGATTTACGATCTAAGGGGAGATCTCATTGCCCGATCGCCGGTGGTGGGACGGGATATGGTGGTTTTTAATCTTCCGTAGGGCGATCAACTTTTTTGCAAAACTCTGCTGGGTATCGGTTTCCCAAGCCATTACAACATCTAGGTCTAGGATTAAACAGCATCAACTCGGAGAAAAAACCATGATCAAACTATACGGTGCCCCCCAAAGTCGAGCCTCCATTATCCAGTGGTACTTGGAAGAATTATCCCTGCCCTACGAATTCGTTAACGTTAACCTCAAGGAAGGGGAACATCGCCAAGCTCCCTACCTAGCCATTAATCCCTTTGGTAAGGTGCCGGCGATCGCCGATGGAGACTTTTACCTTTGGGAATCCGGCGCAATTTTGCTTTATTTAGCCGAAAAAGCCAGTACCATCCCCGCCGATATCCAAACCAGAGCGGTGGTTAACCAATGGCTCCTGTTCGCCAATTCCACCCTGGCCAATGGTCTATTTATTGAAGCGGTGCGGGAAAAGGAAATGCCCCGACTGTTGCAGTCTTTGGAGGAAATTTTAGGGCGATCGCCATTTATCCTCGGAGAAAAATTTTCGGTGGTGGATGTGGCGGTGGGGTCAATTTTGGCCTATGTGCCCATCATGCTCAAACTTAACTTTGATGGCTATCCTGCGGTGGCGGCCTACGTCCAGGGCTTGGTGCAACGGCCAGCCTTTCAAGCTTCCATTGGTGCCCGCTGACCCCTGGCCAGCCCAACGAAAAGAACTCCAACCCGATGGTCGCAATCATGGCCTGCCTCTGCAGTTAAAACGAACTATATGGTTGGCGGAAATCCAAATTCGCCGGCAATTTTCCCCAGTCAACGGTTGGGAGGGAGGTAGATTTGGTACAGTGAATGCCAAAGGGAATTTATCTTACTTTTAATTTAATCCCTGGCGATCGCCCCTAATCTTTGCTTCCTCCCCACCTTGTTGGCAACTACCATGGTCCACTCCTCCAGCCTTTCAGGGACAGCGAACAATCACCACAGTCAAGGAAATAACCAGGAAATTTACCAGATCATCCCCGACTGGCCTGCGGTGTGTCAACAATTGCTCTACCGGGCCCTCCCCTGCACTTCAGTGCAAACCCAGCCGGAATTCGTTGTGAAAAAACCCGGTCGCATTCCCCGTTCCCTTAAGGTCATTGCCAGCGAAGCGACCAGTGGACAAAACATCCAGATTAGCTATGGGCCCCTGGAATTTTTGGACAGTTTATTAACTCCGATCGCCGAAGGAGGAGAAAAAAGCCGTTACTTAGCCATTGTGGGGGAAGCGGGATCTGGAAAAACAATTTTCTTACAACATTTTGCCCAGGGTCTATGGCAACGCCACCAAGAGGGCCGAGCCCATTGCTTACCCATCTGGCTTAACCCCTCCCGCTTTAAACACCGGAGCATCAAAGATTATTTGTTTGGCCCTTGGTTACAGGAAGCCATGACCCTCAATGGGGAAATTTCCCCGACGACCTGGCGAGATAGTTTACAGCAGGGGCTCCAGGCGGGGCAGTTTTGGTTGGTGCTAGACGGAGTTGATTACACCTTTACCGACCCAGAGCAAATGTCTGCGGCCCAAGGAAGCCTAACTTGGCTCAAGGATAGCTTGGCCGAAGTGCCCACGACGCCAGTGCTATTGAGTTGTCGTCCAGATACTAGGCGCAATGATCCCCGGGGACTGGCCGGTTTTACCCGTTATCAGTTGGAGCCGTTACTCTATCCCAGGGATGTGGAAATTGCCATTGAAGATTATTTCACTGCCGATCGCCCGGCTCAATCGGAAAACCAAGGCCAACCCAATGCCCTAGCCACCAATCTCAAGGAAGCGTTGGCCAATCCTTTGCTGAGTCATTTACGGCCCTATTTGCTCCGGCCCCGGCACTTAATGCTGTGCTGTCGTTTTTGGCGGGATCAACCGAGGGATTTTCCGGTTAGCAGTGGAGCTTTGTTCCGCAAATTAACTCAGGCTTTTTACCTGTGGCAGAGCGAGTGGGCTTCCAGCAAACCAGGCCAGCAAGAGGAGTTGGCCCAACTGTTGGGGCAATTGGCTAAGCAAATGCTAGGAGAAAATCAAGCTGACCATCGCCCCCTATCCCTGGCGGAAGTAGAAAAAATTTTTGGCAAGGATTCCCCCCTGTTGCGTTCGGCGTTGCAATTGGGCTGGCTGATGCCCAAGACCGCTGTGCGTAAAGGCGTTTGGGAAAGAGGTTATGGCTTTGCCGATGATACTTTTCGGGATTATTTTGCCGCCTTGGCAATCTCCGATTGGCACTTTTTCCTCGATATTTATCGGCATCAGTATCGTATTTTCGCCCCGGAGTGGCAGGGTGTATTGACCTTTTGGTGGGGACGGGAAGATATCAGCCTAGCCAATAAACAGGCTTTTCTCCAGGCAATGTTAGAGTTTGATGACCGTTGTAGCCCGGAAAATTTCTACGGACTCAGGGCTTTGGAGAGTGCGGCCCTGGCCCTGCGGGAATGCCCCGACCTGGCCCAGTCCGATGAGATTGTGGCCAGATTATTAGCCCAAGGTTTAACCCCAGTGGGAGGTAATAGCAACCAACAAAAATGGGCTACGGAGCTTTTGGCTGAAACTCACCGTCCGCCGGTGGTCCAAGCCCTACTCAAAATTCTGCAAACCACCGAAGATGACCGAGTATATGGCCAATGTTGTCAATGGCTAGGGCAGTGGGGCCAGGGATTTCCCCAGGCGATCGGGGTTTTAGAGCAACAGTTAGCCCTCCACGGACAGTCTAGTTTGCGCTTTGCCATTGCCTCGGCACTGATTTTAATTGATCCTGCCAGTTCCCCTGGGGTCGCTACTTTCTTGGCAGCCTTGCGCCCAGATCAAAAAGATTACAGCTTAGCTCTCCAGACCTTAGCCCATTGCGGCGGGGGCAACTTGTTAGTGATTAAAGCTCTGTTGGATTTACTTTCCCCGAAATTATCGGTGCTGCACCATCGTCAGGTATTGCAATGTTTGGAGGTGGTGGGCAAAAACCAGAGCCTAGTCATTGCCCGTGTGCTACAAAAACTTAGACTTTATCCCCCCGGAGCATTTCTTTGTCAGATGGCCGAAAGTCTCGAAAGAATAGACCCTGGAAACCCTACGGCCCTAGTGGTTTTACAACGGCATATCCAAGCAGATCAACCCCTACCTTTACGAAAACAGGCTATCTATAGTTTGGGGGAAGTGGGGGTGCCATCGCCCCCGGTGGTGGCCAGCCTAGCAGATCTACTAATGGCGGAGGAGGATGTTTTTGTCCGTTGGTTGATTGTCAGTAGCTTTGCCAAAATTGGCCAGGAAGATTCTACGGCGATCGCCACCCTAACCACCCTAGTGGAAAGGGCCGTGGCCCAACCCCGCAGTGAAGAAGGGGACTGGTTGCTCAATGAAACCATCCAAGCTCTGCTGAAGGTCGATCCCCACAACGTCAGTATTTTGCCATCCCTGGTGTATCTGTTGGAAAACACGGCAACCAGCGAGCATCTACAAATTTGGGCCGAAATTTTGGGGCGCCTTGACCCGGGCCATCCCATCGCCATTAATACCCTTCTCCGTCTATTGCGTAACAAGGAGGATGCCTACGGTCAACGACAAGCGGCCGCCAGTTTAGCCACCATTGATCCCGGCAATCTTTCTGCCCTCATGGCCCTGATTAATCTCCTGCAAAATAGCGATAACGAAAGCATCCGTCTAGCTGCCGCTCAAGATTTAGCTCTAGTGGGAAAAAATAATCCCGCCGTGTTGGCTGCCCTGATCCGCGTTGTTGGCACCAATACCGAGGGGGAAATTCTCCGGGGGGTGGTGAAAACCCTGGCTCAAATTGGCTCCAACAATCGAGAGGTGGCCCAAGCTCTGGTGGGGTTACTGCTAGAAAATTCTGAAGATCGAGTCCGTCAGGATGCGACCCAGGCCTTGATTAAGGTTGTGCCCCGTAAGTTGCTATCCACGGTGGTCGATCAGTTACGGGAGCTATGTGCCAAGTCCCAGGGGGAAAACTCGGGGGACCATTGGCAAATTTTTTGGTACTGTGCCCAACAAATGACCTATGCTGATTTTTACCAAGCATGGCATCAAACTCCCCTGTCGGTTTCCGGCACCAGTATTCCTGGGAAAAATTCTAAACAAAGATCTTTTTTCCGTTACTCCTTGGCACAAACTTTGCAGGGGGAAAATGCTCCCCTGAATGGTTGTCAGGTAATTTGGATTGATACTAGTCAATTTTTGAGTTTGGATAATCCCAGTGTAGATATCTACGATCAAATGCTTGACCAAAATTGTCCCGAATTTGATGGAGCTATCCCAGATAACTTGTCCAAGCTACGGTTCTACTGGCATCAACTACAACGCAAGCAAGCCCATCCCCTGCTGTTGTTATTTGAACAGTTCAGCCCCTCTCCCCTAGACCTAGAACAACTCTGGCAGCAGTTGGCCACCTTCCATGGCCCGATCGCCATTTTGGGTATTGCACCGGCTCCAAAAACTGCGGTGTTGCCCTATTTCCAGTTGCGGGAATCCCAAACTACGGCGGGGGAAATTGTCGCTTGGTTGCAAAATTGTCTTACTTTCAATTGAAATCTTGAAATCATTACACTTTGGCTATGACCTATTGTTTGGGTTTAATTAATCGTTTTGGTATGGTCATGGGGGCAGATTCCCGCACCAATGCTGGAGTGGATTACACTTCCGCTTACAAGAAATTATTTGATTATTCCGTCCCCGGCGATCGGATTTTAATTCTTTGCACCTCCGGCAACTTAGCCATTACCCAGGCGGTACTCCATCAGATTGACCGGGACATTCAGCGGGACGACGGTGAACATCTCCATAACATTGCCACTATGCACGAGGTTGCCACCTACATCGGTAGTAAGGTGCGGGAAATGCAGGAAAAAGACCGACCCTGGCTGGAAAAAGATGGCATTGATTTTCAGTGTAATTTTCTCTTGGGTGGACAAATTAAGGGAGAACCCCACCAGGAATTGTACTTAATTTACCCCCAAGGCAATTTCATCCAAGCCACCAGGGAAACTCCCTTCCTACAAATTGGCGAAACTAAGTACGGCAAACCATTGCTGGACCGCACCATCACCTATGACACTCCCCTGGAAGCCATGGCCAAATGTGCCTTGCTTTCCATTGACTCCACTATGAAGTCGAATATTTCCGTTGGGCCCCCCATCAATCTGACCATGGTGGAGGCCAATCATTTCTCTGTGCGCCACACTCTGCAACTGCGCCTGGGGGATCCCTACCTCGCTAAAATGCGTAGTCTGTGGGAATCCTATGTGCGCCAAGCCTTTGAGTCCATGCCCAATGTGGAATGGGAAGCCAACCAAATCGATTTCGGTGAGGATGTTTTGATTGATTGAACTACAACAGGGTCACAGTGCCAGAATCAAGGTTGTAGTAAGCTCCCACTAACACTAGTTTTTCTTCAGCTATTAGCTGGCCCAGCACCGGAGATTGCTCAAGTACGGCCATTTGATGTTTAACATTGGCTTTAGTGGCCATGACGACGCTGGCGGAATTACTGCTGTCATCGATAACGGAGCCGATGTCAATTTTTTCGATCACACTGGCAATTTGTCCCGGTAATTCTCCCCCATCTATGGCCGCTTTAACGGCACCACAGCCTTGGTGTCCCAACACCATCAACACCTTTGCCCCCAAAACCAAGGTGCCAAATTCCAAACTTCCCACTTCCTGAGGAGTGGCGATGTTGCCGGCAATGCGACAGATGAACAAATCCCCTAAACCCTGATCAAAGATAATCTCCGGCGGTACTCGGGAATCGGCACAACTGAGGATAGCAGCAAAGGGACTTTGACCTTGGGCCACTTCTGCAAGACGATAGAGGTCTTGGTTGGCCTTAACCCTTTTTTGTGCGGCAAAACGTCCATTGCCTTCCATCAATTGCGTTAACAGTTGCTGGGGCGTTTGGTTAGCAGACTGGGCCTGGGCGGCCGGGTTACCAGCCATTTGATTGCCCAGTATGGCGGCCATCAAGCTAGTGCCGAGAAAAGCTCCGCCGTATTGGATTAACTGACGGCGATCAATAGTAGGGATTTTAGCCATGGGGTAATTTAGCGGAGTATCCGGAAGAACAACTAAGAAAAACTGAGGTATTTTGAGCTAGGGCAAATTTTTCAATTTTCCCCATCATAGTCAGAAAAATTCCCTGGTGGCACTAAGTGGGAAAATGGCAGGGTGGACTATTGTTTCACCTTCCTCGGGTTGTATTCCGTTGTCTTTAATGCAAAATCTCACCGCAACACTGCTTGTTTCCTGTCCTGACCAACCGGGTATTGTGGCCCAAATTGCCCAATTTATTTATCAAAACCAGGGCAATATCATCCACGCCGACCAGCATACGGACTTCTCCAGTGGGCTTTTTTTGAATCGGGTAGAGTGGCAGTTGGACAATTTTCGGCTATCCCGTCCGGAGTTGTTGTTCGCTTGGGCTCGATTAGCTGAGCAACTCCAGGCCACTTGGCAAATTCATTTTTCTGACCAGTTGCCCCGTTTAGCCCTCTGGGTTTCCAAGCAAGATCATTGTCTGCTCGATATTCTCTGGCGCTGGCGATCGGGAGAGTTGCGTTGTGAAATTCCCCTCATTATTAGCAATCATCCAAATCTAAAACCTATTGCCGACCAATTTGACATTGATTTCCATTGTTTGTCCATTACCAAAGAAAATAAGCTCGCCCAGGAAACAGCGGAATTAGCTTTATTAAAACAGTATCAAATTGATCTGGTGGTGTTAGCAAAATATCTACAGATTTTAACCACCGACTTTGTTGGTCAATTTCCTAACATTATTAATATTCACCACTCTTTTTTACCTGCCTTCCCTGGAGCAAATCCCTACCATCGAGCCCATGAGCGGGGAGTAAAAATCATTGGGGCCACCGCCCATTATGCCACTGCCCAATTAGATGAAGGCCCAATTATCGAGCAGGATGTGGTAAGGGTTAGTCATAGAGATAATGTGGAGGATTTAATCCGTAAGGGTCGAGATTTAGAACGGGTGGTACTGGCTAGGGCTGTACGTTTACATTTGCAACACCGAATTCTTGTTTACGATAATCGCACCGTAGTGTTTGCTTAAATTAAACCTCTTTTCCGGTGGCAATTGCCATTAAATCAACTAACACTACTCCATTACCTTATACAAATTTTTATATTTTTAGTTTAAATTTAAATGCGTAAACTTTATTTTTTATTACCAGGATTAGGGGGCAAGTTTGCCTGTGGTGGTCTGTGGGCGGAATTAAAAACCATCAAGCTGGCACAAGAAATTTACCCGGCCACCATTGTTACCTATAAACAGCGGGAACCAAACACGCTTTTTTTAGATGATATCTTAGCTCAAGGAGATCTAGGTCAAGTCATTTTTGTGATTAGTTGGGGCTTTGATATTCCTAAATTAGCGAAAAGATTGCAGGGCTATCGGGTAATTTACCACGCCCACAGCACCGGCTATGGTTTTAATTTGCCCACAGCCTTACCCATTGTTTGTATTAGTCGTAATACCATGGGTTATTGGGGACAACGATCCCCCCATTCCTTGTTATATTACTTGCCCAACCATATTTCTGAAGACTTTAGTGATTTAGGCTTGGTTCGGGACATTGATGTATTAGTGCAAGCCCGCAAATCATCCCACTATTTATTAAAGCAATTAATTCCTGCTTTACAGAGTCAATGCAATGTAAAAGTAATCGATAGTTACGTCGAAGATTTAACAGGAATGTTTAACCGGGCCAAAGTGTATCTTTACGATTCGGCAGAATATTGGGCTCAACAGGGAGTAAGTGAAGGTTTTGGCCTACAACCAATGGAAGCTATGGCCTGTGGCTGTCATGTTTTTTCCAGCGTCAATGGGGGACTGGCCGATTATCTAGATCCTGGATTTAATTGTGAAAAAATTGCTGGCTATGCCCTAGATTATGATTGCCAAAGAATTTTAGCTGTGATTAACGGTTCCAGACAATGGCGTAGGGTAGATCCTAGTTTGTTAGCGGAGTACCGTCGGGAAAATATTTTGGAAAAGTTAAGAATAATTTTGTTGGATATTAACGATTTTTTTGATTATCACCCTAGTTTTAGTCAGACTATAGAGCCCTTAACTCGTAGGAAAATTATGACTTTAAAATTCCAGACTTTGATCAAAAAAATCATTAAAAAGCTTGGTAAATCGTAAAAACAACTAATTTTTAAAATCATGAAACTAACGATTAGCACAAATGAATTTTATCGAATCATTGAATCCAATATTGTTGACACCAAAAACAATGAAGAATTGAGTTTACTAATTAATGCAGATTTGAGTAAGATTCAATATAAAGAGCATGGACATATTTATAACTTGGATTTATCAAAATCATGTTTTGACAATGTAGATTTATACAATGTAGAAATTCACAAATGCAACTTGTCTGGAGCATCCCTAAGAAAGGTTAATCTAAGCCGCTCAAAGATTAACCATGTAAACTTTACTGATGCAGACTTATCTGGAGCAAATTTAGCATATGTGAGGTTTAGTCAATGTATTTTTAACAATACAAATTTTGAAAATGCCAATATGGAAGCAGTTGATTTTGATGGTATTGGATTTCAGTCGAGAGATAAGTTTATCAAAATAGAAAATGCTAAATTTGATGGTGCTATTCTCAGGAAAGCTAATTTAAGAGGCTATAATCCCGCACATCCAAAATCTTGTCTAGATTTTACAACATCATCTTTGAAGAATGTAGATTTAGCCGGAGCACTTTACGATTTACACACAATTTTCCCCACCAGTATCAATCCAAAAAAACACGGAATACTGTTAATTACCTCAGGAATTTCATTAGAGAATGTAGATCTAAGTTTCACTAATCTTTATAGAGCCAATCTTAGTGGGGCTAATCTAAGAAAAGTAAATTTAACTGGGGCAATGATACATTCAGCGAATATGAGTGGAGCTAATCTGCGTGAAGCAACTATTTGTTATGAAAAAGGTAGGTTTGATAAAGATTTATATGCGGGTGTTAATTTTAGTCAAGCTAATTTACAGAAGGCCACAATTATAGGTGTCAAACCAGATAATACTCTAATGTATATGGATGGTGCTGATTTCAGAGAAGCTAAGTTAATTGATTGTGGTTTTACTTACATGGAGCTTAACGGCGCCGTGTTTATGAATTTGATGTTGAATGGTCTTGATTTTAATAATAGTAAACTTAGGGGCGCAGATTTTTGTAATGCAAATTTGAGAGGATGCAATTTTTTATATGCAGATTTAAGAGGGGCTAATTTTGATGGTGCTGATCTCAGTGGTGCAAATTTAAAACTTAGTCAACTAACCAACACCGACCTATCTAAAGCAAATTTAAATGGCGTTAATTTACAAGGCGCTCAATTAGATGGAGTAAGGATGCCATCTTCTGAATAGAAAGCAACTTATCTCAAAAATATTTTTATTTCTTAGAGTAATTCCCCATGAGTAATATTCCTTACCGAGAAAATCTACAAAAACTGTGTCAGCAAGCGGGGTACCCTTCTCTTCCTAAACTGGCAGAAGCGGCAGAGACTTCGAGTTGGTATCTTTCCCGTTTAGAGTGGGGCTTGATAGCCCAAATTCCCTTGGGCATTATGGTCAAATTGGCGATCGCCTTGGGTATGACTCTGGAGGAACTGTGGCAACAGTTGGGGGGGACTATTCCCTTACCGGAAGCTCAAACAAATCAGCCTTCGGAATCGGAAGATGAACTTTTGTCTCCAAAGCAAACCATTGAAGCTTTAGAAACTGAATATGCCAGACTGCAAGAGCAATTAAACAGTCAATCCCAGCAATTAGAAAATCAATGGCAACAGCAAGCCCTGGAAATTCTTGAACCTTGGTTATTGCAATGGCCTACCGCTGCCGCCGCCGCCCAACAAAATCCCCAATGGCCCGCCCAAAAGCTTTTGCCCCTCACTAAACCCATCGCTACCCTATTGCAACAATGGCAAGTAGAGGCGATCGCCGTTGTGGGGGAAATGGTACCCTACGATCCCCACTGCCATGAATTTATCGGCCCAGGATCAGGACCAGAAGTCGGTACAATGGTAGTGGTGCGTTACGTGGGTTACCGCCGCAACGACGCTTTACTATATCGGGCCAAGGTTGGTTATGCAGGGGATGGCTGAGGGGTTGACATTGCGATGGCGGACTCGGCTTTTCGACGGGGAATTTCCACCGTTAAAAAGTCCCTGGCCAAACGAGTATTGGGAAAAATGGCTTGAGCTTCCGCTAGCAAATTTTCCAATTGCAAGGGGTTGCCGGGGGCATAGCGGGGACTAAAGTGGGTCATGATCAACTGCTTGACGTTGGCCAACAAAGCGACCTGCGCCGCCATGGTGGACGTGGAATGGAGCCGGTCAAAGGCCAATTGGGCATCTTGATGGGCAAAAGTAGCTTCATGCACCAACAAATCTGCGTCCTGGGCCAAGGCGATCGCCCCTTCACAGAAGACCGTATCAGTGCAGTAAACAAATTTCCGCCCTGGTTCCGCTGGTTCACAAAGCTCCTGACCTCGAATGCGGCGGCCATCCTCCAAGGTGACGGTTTTTCCCTGTTTTAATTGGCCGTAAATGGGACCAAAGGGAATGCCCAAAGCCTCCGCTTGCTCCACATTAAACCGCCCCGGTCGTTGTTTTTCCTCCACCCGGTAACCATAGGCCGGAATGCGATGTTTTAATAGGCCGCAGTGGACTTGAAATTCTTTATCTTCGTAAATTAGCCCATTTTTGCGGATAGTATGGACTTTAAGGCGTTTGCCCAGATGGGTACTAGAAAAACGGCAACAGGCTTCTAAATAATCGGCTAAGCCCTCCGGACCATAAATTTCGATACCTTGCCCAGAACCAGCTAAACCAGAACTGGCCAATAAGCCCATTAGCCCAAAAATATGGTCCCCGTGGAGATGGGTAATGAAAATGCGGGTCAACTGAGAAATTTTGACTTCACTACGCAAAAACTGGTGTTGGGTGCCCTCTCCGCAGTCAAATAACCACACTTCCGCCCTTTGGGGCAGACGGAGGGCAATGCTGGAAACATTACGGTTACGGGTGGGAACGCCAGAGCTGGTGCCAAGAAAAGTAATTTCCACAGAAAAAGTGCCTACAAAGAAAGTTTGGGGCTAAGAACCATTCTAGGCGTTGCCATACCCCTACCAACTAAAAGCTAGCCCCCTCCCACAATGGTAACTACCTCTAGACGATCGCCGTTTTGCAGTTGGGTTTCGGGCCAAAACTGGCGATGGAGAATTTCGCCGTTATATTCCACTGCAATTAAACGGAGGTTAAACCCTTGATTTTGCAGAAAATCCGGTAATGTGACTGGGCTAGAAGCGACTTGGCGATCGCCGTTGACGAGGAGGGTAATGGGCTCAGAAGTCATCGAAAGAAATCATTGAAAATTGCGTTAAAAATTAATCATCAAAAGGAAAAGGGCCGTTAATCACTTCATGCCAGGGTAAGCCGAGGGAACCGAGCTTTTCCAGGAAAGGATCGGGGTCCATTTCTTCCACATTGAACACCCCTGCCTGCTTCCATTTGCCCTGTACCATCATCAGTCCTCCCAGGGCGGCGGGCACCCCAGTGGTGTAGGAAATCGCTTGGGAGCCAACTTCGGCAAAGCAGGCGGCATGGTCACAGTTGTTATAGATGTAATAGGTTTTAGTTTGACCATCCTTCACCCCCTTGATATAGCAACCAATGGAGGTTTGCCCCGAATAATTTTCTGCCAGGGAAGCGGGTTCCGGTAACACAGCCTTGAGGAACTGCAACGGTACAATTTTTTGCCCCTGGTATTCCACTTCATCAATGCGGGTCATGCCCACCGCCTCCAGCACCCGCAAATGGGTAATGTAAGCTTCCGAAAAAGTCATCCAAAAGCGGGCCCGTTTCAGGGTGGGAATATTTTTCACCAGGGATTCCAATTCCTCGTGGTACAGCAGGTAAGAAGGGCGATCGCCAATGTGGGGATAGTTAATGTCCCGGTGCACAGAAAGGGGAGCAATTTCCTGCCAAACGCCATCTTCGTAATAACGACCCTTTTGGGTAATTTCCCGAATGTTAATCTCGGGGTTGAAGTTGGTGGCAAAGGCCTGGCCGTGGCTACCCGCATTACAATCCACAATATCCAGGTAATGGATTTCGTCAAAATGGTGCTTGAGGGCATAGGCGGTAAAAATTCCCGTTACCCCTGGGTCAAAACCACAGCCCAACAGGGCCATTAATCCCGCATCCTTAAATCGGTCTTGGTAAGCCCACTGCCAACTATATTCAAATTTGGCCACGTCGGGGGGCTCATAGTTAGCAGTGTCAAGGTAATCCACCCCCGCTGCCAAGCAAGCATCCATCAACACCAAATCTTGGTAAGGCAAGGCTACGTTAATTAGCAAATCAGCCCCAAATTCCCGCAGTAATTTAACCGTATCGGCAACTTGAAAAGCATCCAGTGCAGCGGTTTTCACCTTAGGGGAGCCAATGTGGGCGGCAATTTGGTCACATTTAGCCACCGTGCGACTGGCCAAAAGAATATCTGTAAAATCCTCCAGGGCCGTACATTTGTGGGCCACCACACTGCCCACGCCCCCGGCACCCACAATCATCACTTTAGCCATTGTTAAACCCTCCAGTGCCCCAAAAGTTGTCCGACAAAATCTTAGCAGTTAAACAAATCCATATTCAGCCAAATAACTGGTGATCGCCTTGATAATTTCCGTGGGGTTGGCCAGGTGGGGAAAATGGCCTGGGGTATCAATCCAATAAAGCTCACTGTTTTTCATGGTTCGGTAAAGATAGGCCCCCACTGTGGCCGGGACAAATATGTCTTCCTGTGGTTGCACAATTGAAGTGGGTAGTTCCACCTTGGCCACCTCCCGGCGGTAATCGGACATGATAATGAGGCTAAACACCACCAGACCAATGTCGGGTCGTAGTTGCAGAAGACAATGGGAAAATTCTTCCACCAATTCCGGCTTGTTGGGATCATTAACCGCCGCTGGCGCATAGGTGCGAATCCATTCAGCATAGTTATGGCTCATTTCATTGAGAATTGTGCCAATTTTTTCTTGGCTAAAACCGCCTTTGTAATCCCCATCATCCCGATAGCGGGGGGAACCACAGATGAAAACCATGCCCTTAAACAAATCCGGATCCCGCAAACTGGCCAAAGCACCGATCATGCAACTAGCTGAATGGGCAATTAGCACTCCCCGACGCACTCCGGCCAGGTGGGTTATCTCCATCAAATCATCGGCATAATCATTGAGGGAATTGTAGTTCTGAATATCAAAATTTTTGCTATTGGCAGGTTTACTACCGGGAAAGTCAAATAAAACAATGCGATAATTCTCTTCGAAGGCCGGATAAACCAATCGCCAAGCCGTCTGTTCACTGCCAAAACCATGGGCAAATACCAGAGTTTCCTCGGAATTAGCATTGCCTAAAACTTGGATGTTGTATTTTTCCATGCTTAAGTTTTCCGGCTCATTGTACTTAACCTTCCCATTCTATCGATCATTTTTATGGAACTTTATCTTATTCGTCACGGCATTGCCCAGGAACAGTCCCCCACTATCCTCGACGGCGATCGCCAGTTGACTAAAAAAGGTAAAGACAAGACCCAACGGGTGGCCCAGCGCCTCCAGGCGATCGGAGTGGAATTTGACCTCATTCTCACCAGTCCCTTAGTACGAGCCCAACAAACAGCGCAGATCCTGATGGACCAGGGCCTTGCCCCCCAACTGGAAAGCTTTTCTCCCCTCGCCCCCGGAGAAGACATTCCCCAAGGCGTAGCCCACTTAACCGCAGAATATCGCCACCGCAGTCACCGTTGCCTTGCCCTAGTGGGCCATCAGCCTGATCTAGCCAACTGGGCCGAATATCTCACTTTTGGTAGCCCCCAAGGCAAATTAATTGTTAAAAAAGCTGGCATTATTGGTTTAACGTTGCCCTCTTGGGACTGTCAACCGGGCGAGGGGCAACTGTTTTTGCTCACTCCTCCCCGTTGGCTAGTCTAGATCGAGCCCACAGTGGATCGAAGTTTGTCGGGCCAGTAAACAGCTCAATCCGGGAGCAGAGGGAAATGTCCAGAATTCCTTCAGATTCCTTAATATGGATATGGGGGCAGGCTGGCCCAGGCCGGCGAATTTTTTTCTCAATCCGAATCTAAGCAACAACAGTAGTGGCATTGTCCGTTATAGGTGAACTGTATGATGACTGATAGCGAAGTGTTTAAAGAAGGCCTAGCCGGAGTCCCCGCCGCTAAATCCAGGGTGAGCCATGTGGATGGCACCGACGGTATTTTGGAGTATCGGGGCATTCGCATCGAAGAATTAGCTAAATCCAGTAGTTTTATTGAAGTAGCCTATCTGCTCATCTGGGGTAAATTGCCCACCCAGGCAGAGATAGAAGAGTTTGAGTTCGAAATTCGCACCCATCGACGCATTAAGTACCACATCCGGGACATGATGAAATGCTTTCCCGAAACGGGGCACCCCATGGATGCTTTGCAAACTTCAGCGGCGGCCTTGGGATTGTTCTATGCCCGACGGGCCTTGGACGACCCCAAATACATCCGGGCGGCGGTAGTGCGTTTGTTGGCTAAAATTCCCACCATGGTGGCGGCTTTCCACATGATCCGGGAAGGCAATGATCCAATTCAGCCCAACGATAAATTGGACTATGCTTCCAACTTCCTTTATATGCTGACGGAGAAGGAGCCCGATCCCTTTGCAGCTAAGGTGTTTGACGTCTGTTTGACCCTCCATGCAGAGCACACTATGAATGCTTCCACTTTTTCCGCCCGGGTGACGGCTTCTACCCTGACGGATCCCTATGCTGTCATTGCTTCGGCGGTGGGTACCTTGGCGGGGCCACTCCACGGGGGAGCCAACGAGGAAGTGCTGAATATGCTTGAAGAAATCGGTTCAGTGGAAAATGTCCGGCCCTATGTGGAAAAATGCCTGGCCAACAAACAGCGCATCATGGGCTTTGGGCACCGGGTCTATAAAGTCAAGGACCCCCGGGCAATTATTTTGCAGGATTTGGCCGAGCAGTTATTCGCCAAAATGGGCCACGACGAATATTACGAAATAGCGGTGGAGTTAGAAAAAGTTGTGGAAGAATACGTCGGCCAAAAGGGCATTTACCCCAATGTGGACTTCTACTCCGGTTTGGTTTACCGCAAGCTAGACATTCCTTCTGACCTGTTTACGCCCCTATTTGCGATCGCCAGGGTGGCGGGATGGTTGGCCCATTGGAAGGAACAATTATCGGTCAATAAAATCTACCGTCCTACCCAAATTTACATCGGCGACCATAACTTATCTTATGTTCCCATGACAGAACGGGTGGTTTCCGTGGCCCGCAATGAAGACCCCAATGCGATTATTTAAACTGAGCTTAATTTTGTTTAACTAAATCGACTCAATTCCAGTTCCCTTGCTGGGGTTGAAATCCTTTGTCTGACTAGCCTTAGCCGTTTTTTGCTGTTGTTTACCCCAGGGATGTTTTGATTATGCAACTAACCCAGCGTGTTAGCCAAGTTGTGCCTTCCATCACCCTTGAAATCACGGCAAAGGCCAAGGCAATGCGGGCCGAGGGTATTGATGTGCTGAGCTTCACCGCTGGGGAACCGGATTTTGCCACCCCTCCCCACATTGTGGAGGCGGCCAAGTTGGCCCTGGATGAGGGAAAAACCCGCTATGGCCCCGCCGCCGGGGAACCGGCCCTCCGTCAGGCGATCGCCAAAAAGTTACGGGAAAAGAATAACTTGCTTTATGAAGCGGCCAATGTTTTAGTTACCAATGGGGGTAAACATTCCCTGTTTAACTTGATGCTGGCCATGATTGAACAGGGGGATGAGGTAATTATTCCCGCTCCCTATTGGCTCAGCTATCCAGAAATGGTGCGCCTAGCGGAGGGAACTCCAGTCATTGTCAACACCACAGCGGCAACGGATTATAAAATCACCCCGGAACAACTGCGCCAGGCCATCACCCCGAAAAGCAAGCTTTTTGTGCTTAATTCTCCCTCCAATCCCACCGGGGCAGTCTATACCCCTGGGGAAATTAGGGCTTTGGCAGAAGTAATTCTAGAGTACGATCATTTGTATGTAGTCTCTGATGAGATCTATGAGCGCATCCTCTACGACGGCACGGAGCACCTCAGCATTGGGGCGGTCAACGACGAAATTTTCCGGCGCACCATCATCAGCAATGGTTTTGCCAAAAGTTATTCCATGACCGGTTGGCGGGTGGGTTACTTGGCGGGGGAATTACCCTTGATCAACGCCTGTAGCACCATCCAGGGCCATAGTACCTCCAACGTTTGTACCTTTGCTCAGTACGGGGCGATCGCCGCTCTGGAAAATTCTCAAACCTGTGTGGAAACCATGGTCAAAGCCTTCACAGAAAGAAGGCAGGTGATGGTGGAGGGGATTAATCAAATTGCGGGGCTAAGTTGTCCTAACCCCAAAGGAGCATTTTATGTTTTTGTGGACATTGCCAAAACAGGGCTTAATTCCCTGGAGTTCAGTGCCCAGTTGTTGGAATCTCAGCAGGTGGCGGTGATCCCTGGAGTTGCCTTTGGAGCCGATGACTGCGTGCGTTTTTCCTATGCTACCGATATGGACACCATTAAACGGGGTTTGGCTAAATTGGGAGAATTTGTCAGCACCTTGGTGTGATTGCCCCCAAAATTTTGCCAGTTAAAGATATTTACCCATGGCCAAGAGTTCTTTCAATTAGTAACAGTCCACCAGCTCAGGGCATATTGTTCTGGTCGAGCCATGGCTCCACCGCCTTGGTGTTTAACTTGAATGGTGTAATTGCCAGTGGTAGCAATGGGACAAAGAAAATGCTCCACGTTATCGACTTTGCTTTGGGAAGCACAAACCACCGAGCCATTATTGTCTTGGGAAACCATTAATAAGTCTAGGTTGCTTAAGGGCAGGCCCTGAAAACTTTCCCCCAGGTCGTATTGTTGATTACCATTGATGTCCAACAATTGCACTGGTCTTTCCCACACGAGGGTGAGGCTGGCAAACTCTCCCCCTTTAAGGGGCTGGGATAGGGAGTAATTAATAGTTTGACCCGGTTGTATTTCTCCGTAGTCCCAGGCGATCGCCGGGAGATAATTTTCCCCAGGCCCATGGGCTCCAGACTGGAATTGTTCCAGGGCTCGACGGGCATTGAGTTGACCAGCCCCCATTTCCAGGTCTAACGGTAGGGTAGGATCTCGGTAGGCTTCCGTGCCTAGCCAATCACGATTTTTACTGCTGTAGAGGGTGTATTCTGTGCCCAAACCAGCATTGCGAATTTTTACCGCTGAGTTGAGTAATACTGCCTTCATCACCAGGGGTCTGCGGACATTTAAATTCCAGCGGCTACTATTGGGATTAGTTAATAACTGGCGATCGCCAAATTCCTGCAACAGGGCAATGGTTCCGGTTACCAGAGGGGCGGCAAAGCTACTACCACTGACCCATTCCACCTGGCCTTTGATGTCGTACAGATAAAAATCACTGCCAGGAGCTACCAAGCTCACTCCCCGGCGTCCCCCCTGATTGATTTCCCGTTCTACTATTCTTTTGCCCATGCCTTCCGGTTGCCGACTTAAATTCGTAAAGGCCATGCGGTCATAACGGCCTTGGCGATCGGGCGACTGGACAGTATAGGCGACGGTAATACCGTTGTAGTTATCCGTGGGAATAGCGATGCCCCCTGTACCCTGATTGCCCGCCACCACAAAGAGTAAATTTTGCTGTTGAGTCAGCCAGTCTAAACACAAAGTTAACAACGCATTGCCATCCAACTGCGGATTTCCCCTGGTGTCCCGCTCCAACGACTCCCCATAGCTCAAATTGACTGCCCGGAGATTGCCCCCATCTTGACGACCGACAAATTGCCCGGCCAAGCATTGCTGGGGTTGCAAATTTTCCGCCAGCGGCCCCATGGCAGTGGAATAAAGTCGGGCTTCCGGTGCCACCCCCGGATAGCGCTTATCATGACTAACCATAGCTTGGGCCACCATACCGGCATGGCTATCAAAAAAACGATTGCGGGAGGAAATTTGATTGAGATGAAACACTCCTGTTAAACGGTAGGGAGGCTGCCAACTGCCCAACTTATCCCAAAGATATTGGACTGGACGACCCATTTCCATCTGACCAATGGCAATTTTATTACCAGTTAAATCATGGGGATACTGATTCAAAGAATCGCTTTCGATGCCTTTTTTGGTGAGGTAACTAGGGCTAACTTCGTTGGCAATTGCAGAACTGGCTAGCAGTACTCCCGGGAATAGGATTGCCCAATGGAGCCCAAATATTTTCTTAATTGGCCGAGTTTGATTCAATCGATGACTGCAATTATGTTGAAGCAAAGTTTCCTGCCATTGGCTCACATTAATATTCTCAATTAGCGGGAAAATTCTAACCAAGAAAAGATTTTCTCCGTGGTTAGTTTTAGGTCTAAACCGGACAGCACAGGTAAAATTTCTTGGCCATTATTAATCTCCGGATCATCGCTAAGATAACACTGGGGCGCTTGCTGGGATAGAAGAACTAAAATGGATCGTTCTTCCGGATTAATCAGCCAACCCAACTCACTACCTTTATCTAAACAATAGAGAATATTTTTCATCACCTTGGCTAAACTTTGTTGGGGAGAAAGGATTTCAATTACCCAATCCGGTGCAAAACTAAAACTAATTGCTTGATTTTCCAGCTCTCCGGAATCATTAATCGGCAGATGCTCCCAACCTAAAACTACAATATCCGGCACTATTGATCTTTCAGTCAAGTTACACCGCAGTTGAGTGAAAGCCAAAACATTTTTGTTACTTTCTCCTGCTAAATCGATCATGCTAGCTAGTTTTAGTTGCAGTCGGCTATGGAAGGTCTTAGGCATTGGTTTTTGCGCAATAGTTCCGTTTACGTATTCCCAAGCTGGCGAGTCGTCTATATGGGGCAATGCCAAAAAGTCAGCTAAGGTCAGGGTTGGATTGGGACTAGAAGCAAGCATACTTACTATCTCCAAGGGGTTAGCAATGGTTAAGCTATTTAAGTCAAACTATTGGGCAAAGCACTGATTAAGGTACTGGCATAAAAACAAAAAAGGCAGGAGAAAAGTAATTGCCAAAATTTTCCCTGCCATATTCCCGATGATTTTATCACTGGTTTGCTTCCAGTTAGTTAGAGCTTGGCGCCACAATCGGAACAAAAGCGATGGGTGATGAGATTTTGAGTCTGACAATGGTTGCACTCCACCATCTGGGGAGCATTGTCCCGCACTGGTACTTCCGGTAAGCCGAGCATTTGGGCATTGCTCATGCCGGGGGCAATCATGGGGTAGCAGTTTTCATCTTTTTTGACTACCACATCCATTACCACAGGGCCATTATGGGCTAGCATTTCAGCGATCGCCGGGGCCAAATCTTCCCGCTTACGCACGGTAATACCCTTGATGCCATAGGCTTCACAGAGGAGATTAATGTCCGGCATGCCCTGGGACATATTGGAAGCAGAATAGCGCTCTTCGTAGAAAGTTTGTTGCCACTGGCGCACCATTCCCTGCCAACCGTTATTGAGAATAATAGTTTTAACCTGGATGTCGTACTGGGCCAAAGTCCCTAACTCCTGGAGATTCATTTGAAAACTGGCATCCCCACTGATGCAAATGACCGCTTCTTCTCCCACTCCCACTTTGGCTCCCATGGCGGCCGGTAAGCCGAAACCCATGGTGCCCAAACCCGCACTGGAAATCCACCGGCGAGGGCCATTATTCAAAAATTGGGCCGCCCACATTTGGTGCTGTCCCACATCGGTGGTGTAGTAAGCATCGGGAGCCTGGCGACCAATTTCATACACCACTTCCTGGGGCGCAATACTATCTTCGTAGTGGGGCACCTGAAGGGGATAATCAACCCGCCAATGGTCAATACGATTTAACCACTCCTGAGTGGCATGGGGGTGGGTGGGATAATCCAGTTCCCGGGCCCGCTGTAAAAGTTGTTCCAACACATGGCGTACATCTCCCACAATGGGTACATCGGGAGCTTTATTTTTGCCCACTTCTGCCGGATCGATGTCGATGTGAATTACCTTGGCTCGGCTAGCAAATTCGTCTAGTTTGCCGGTTACCCGGTCGTCAAAACGCGCCCCCACCGCAATTAAAAGATCACATTCACTAACGGCAAAGTTGGCATAGGCCGTACCATGCATACCCAACATACCCACAGAGAGGGGATGGTTTTCATTAAAAGCCCCAATCCCCATCAGAGTGGTCGTTACCGGCAACTGGAACCTTTCGGCAAATTCCTGCACTTGGGCATGGGCATTGGCGGCGATCGCCCCTCCTCCGACGTAGAGCAAGGGATTTTTGGACTGTTCTAACAACTGCAACGCCGCATTAATCTGCCGGGGATTACCTTTAACTGTGGGACGATAACCGGGCAAATTAACATCCCCCGGCTCAAGGGGAATATACTCACATTCTTCCAAACCCACATCCTTGGGAATATCGATTAAAACTGGCCCAGGGCGACCGGTGCTAGCTAAATGGAAAGCTTCAGTGACAATGCGGGCCATGTCCGCCGCACTACGTACCACATAGGAGTGTTTAACAATGGGCAGGGTGATGCCAAAAATATCAATTTCCTGGAAAGCATCACTGCCAATCATGGCCCGACCCACCTGACCGGTAATGACCACCATGGGCACTGAGTCCAAATGGGCATTGGCAATGCCGGTTACCAAGTTAGTTGCTCCTGGTCCAGAGGTACCGAAACAAACCCCTACCTTACCCGTGGCCCTAGCATACCCGTCGGCTGCATGGGAAGCTCCCTGTTCATGGCGCACCAGAATGTGTTCAACTTCTCCCGCCGCTTCAAAACGGTACAACTCATCATAGATGGGCAAAATGGCCCCACCGGGATAACCGAAAATATGTTTGACCCCGTGACGTTTCAGGCTATCCATCAGGATGTAAGCCCCAGTCTGTCGTTGGCTGGGAACAGTTTTCAGGAAATTTGTTTTGGGATTAGGGATTGATGCAACCACAGGACAAAGCGCTTTAGGAAGCGTAGGCTAAGTCATTTAATTTTAACCCAATCGGCGATGGGCTCCCTATGGCAAAGGAGGGAAAGTTAACGGGACTTAAATTCTTTGTGAGAACTAAAAAACGTCTGAACCAAATGGAAGGACTGGACTTAGCTCCCAACCAGTGCAAAAGGGATGGGTGCCCCAAAAATTATGTAGGCATTCTTTGATTGAATATCTCAGTTCATATTTTTTTGCTTTTGATTAAGTTGCTTATAAACTCTGATTTGCCCCCCTAAAGCTCCGGCAATACTGGGGGATTTTGCCTCTGTTTCCCCCAAGTTTTGGGGATCAGGGGGACTTTTCAAACACGTTCTAATTCAGTCAATACTTATTGATGTCGGGGTTTCAAAGTATCATTTCAGTCAGTGCGGAGATGTAAATCCCGTTGGGGATAGGGAATTTCAATGTCGAGTTCCCTAAATTTTTGCCAGATTCTACAGCGTAGCTCACTGGAAACTTTTTTCCTACTCACGGGATTATCAAGCCAAAACTTGATTTCAAAATTCATACTATAGCAAAGGACGAGATAGTTAGGACAGTTCTCTCAACGCTATATCCAATGCAGAAATCAGCGATTCTCCATTACTAACAAGTTGGGAAACATAACGTTTTAGTCTCGCCCAGAACTTCTCAATTTTGTTCAAGTCTGGTGAATATGGTGGTAAAAATATAACCTCACACCCAGCTTTTGCTACCAATGCCTTTATTCTTTCTTTCGGATGAAAGCTTGCATTATCCATGATTAGTATCTGACCTGGTATTAACTCTGGTAATAACATTTCTTCTATCCACGTGCATACTACTTGAGCGTTACAGTATCCTTCAAATATCATTGGAGCTATTGTTGTTCCATTCCACCAACAACTTATTATGCTGACTCTCTTGGTTCTATGTCCTAATTTGCTCGCCTTTAATCTCTCTGATTTATGACAGTACCCATAGGGGTAGTCTAGAGTGTCATCTAGACCGGCTTGATCCATATAAATCAGTTTTTCTGCCGCATATTGCTTGATTTCATCTTCAAATGCCTTTCTCTCTTCCTCTTCTATTTCCCTGTAAATATAAGTTTTTTTTCTAGTAAACCCTATTTTCTTTAGAGCCTTACTTATTCTTATTCTACTTACAGGCTCTGGCCATTTTTCTGCCATTTGTTTTTGCGTTAAATGACCGTTCTCCTCCGCAAATTCTCTGAATTTATCCAAATCATCTATTTTCGGTCGTGGACCACGCTCATAATCTCTCTTCGCGGCTACACTTCCTGTTTCTTTCTTCTTTTTTATCCATAGGTCTAAGGTGTTGCGACTAATGTTCAGTGTTCGGCAGACATGGCTTTTCTTCTCTCCTTTTTCTACTGCACTTACCGCTTTCTCTCTTAGATCTACACTGTAGGGGGCTGGCATCGCTTTTTTCCTAACTCTTTCCATACATTATGTCCTAATCTTAGCAATCTTTGCTATAGAATCGGCAAAATCTAACAAAAAAGCGGCGGGCTTAGGTTGAGGAAGAATATCAGGATTATCTGTGGCTAAATCTATTAATAAATCAATGACTTGACGGGGATTTGCTTTATAACTAGCCCCCACAATCACACTACAATAAACAAGATGATTTCTACCGGTGTAAGTATTAACTTCTTCCGTAAAAAAGACTTGATTGGGAATAATTCGATCAGTATTATCTCGAATAATATTAACCGTGACAGCCCGCATCCCTAATTGTTCTACTCGACTCATTTCCCCCCCCACATTAATTACATCTCCTGGTTTTAAAGCCCCTTCTATCAATAACCAGACTCCACTGACAAAATTACTGATTACTTCTTTTAGTCCAAAACCAATTCCAACTGATAATCCCCCTGTAACCGTGGCAAAAATAGCTGGATTAATGCCTACAAAGCCTAAAATGCCAAAAAGACCAAAGCCAATTAAACCATAATTAATTAACACTGAAACTGCTCGAATAAAGCCTGGATCAAATTGGTTACCATTGGAGATTAAATAAATGATTATTTTGCAAATTAAGGAGGAAAGTATCACCCAAAGATAAACCCCAAAGGTGATCAATAAAATACTCCTAATGGTAACGGGGGTTTGAAAAGCATCAAAAAATGGAGTGTTGACCAGACGAAGATAATCTTCTACTAAATTAATTGTGCTAGCTACAAATAAATAAAAGAGTATTGGACGGAATAAGTGGGAGCGATAATATTCAATTTGTTGAATAGGAAAACAAAAGCTAGCGAAAAAAATAACAGCCCGATAGAATATAAGTATTAATGTTAAGATAATGGTATGGTCAATTAGTCCATCATAATAGCTATGTCGTCGATAAATAGTATGAACAAATAGCAACAGCAAAAACAGAAATAATGGCGATAGAAAAAAGTGTCCAGCCCATAGTAAGCAATCCAGTGGCGATCGCCTGGGAGAATAATTTAAAAAGAGTTGGGCACAGTGATACCTTTTTTTTAACCACCACCAGCCGATTTTAGCCATGGTATAGGCTGTGATCATAGCACCCAAGATTAAGACCAATTGTCCCTGCACCAAAGGCCGTTGCCCCATATGCCAAAAACTGAAGAAAACTGACTCTAAAGGGGAAAAATTAAGGTCACTGATGCTTTGATTCATGGTCTGCTTGCTTACCAAAGTACTGATTGGTTTGTTGCGTAATTTCCTGGGCCGCTGCTTGGGAAGTAATTGCCCCAGAAAGGACACTGGTATAAAATCTTTCACCAATATCTAACATAAATTCTATTTTATTGATTTCTTCCATGCTATAGGAGTTAGCAGTCAAGGATTGTTTTTTTAATTGTGCTTGAATGTTAAAAAGGTTAGATGGTATTTGCACATGAACATTAACTGGAATTGCAGATCTAGACTCTAAAATCCATTGTTGTTGCTGTTCAGTATTGGTAAAAAAAGTAGCGGCTTTTAGAGCTAACCTGCGCTGTTGGTCATTGCTTGCTGGATTTAAAACAAAAGAAAAACCAGTTAATGCGGGTGAAGAAGGGGCTCCAGGTAAACCGGGCAGGGGAGCAATGCCCAGATTTTCTAGACCTAAGCTGGTAATTAGTTCTGGGATAGCTAAGCTCCAACAGGTAATGTAAGCTAATTTACCTTCACTAAAAGCCCGATTAGTAGCTAAGGACGTGGGGATGAAAACAACGTTTGGTTCATTTTTGATGGTAATCAGAAATTCCATCCACTTACTCCAAGCTCCCTGGTTTAGAATTACTTCTCCTTCTTGATTAAAAACTTTGCCATCAAAGACTCCTAATCCCCATAAAGTATCACTAAAATTTGAAGTAATGCCAAAGGAATAGCCCTGACGGGAAAGGCTAACTATTTCATCTAAATTATTAGGAACTTGTTTGACTTTTTTCTTGTTATAACAAAGGATTTGAGTGCCTAAAGTAACGGGAATTGCATACAAATTTCCTCCATACTCCATCTGACTGAGGGCATCCTGACGAAAATTATCAAGCGCAATTTCATTGTAGGGAATTGGAAATAGGGCGTTGCGTTCCATTAAGCGCCCTAAGTACAAATTTTTAGTCAAAACCAAATCGGGGCCAAAACTGTGGTCAATGTCGTGGAGATAGTGTTCTACAAGGTCGTCACTGGCAACAAATCTATAATTAATTTTAACGCCGGGATAAGCTTTTTTAAATTCTTCCACCATGCTTGCTAAGTATTGATGATAGCGTTCTACTTGAGACTCATGTAGGTAGGCAGAGTCTAGGGCGAACCAAATAAGCAAAGTACCTTTATCAGAATTAATATTTCCACTGGGAACTGATTCTTGAAAATTTCTCATAAATACTGGGTAGCTAGTAATGTCCGTTCCACAGCCGCCAGCTAAAAAAGATATTGCTGTAAACAGAACTACTCCCATCGTCCTGGGGAAATTTAAAACAAGAAAAAATCTGTTCCGCCAAGATTGATTAACCTTAAGCATTAACTTTGATCCCGCTGTTTAGTTCTCCCTGTCCTTGTTCGGCGATCATCAATATTTCCCGCTCAAAAGCAACCTGGGCCCGGTTAGTTCTTCCTCCTAAATAAAGTTCCTCTTGACCATCCCCCTGAACACTCAATAGCCATACCTGGGAATGGGAAACATAACTCATCATTACTCCCACCATCAATAAACCAAAACCAAGATAAACAAAGGGAATGCCCGGATCAGCTTTAATTTGCAAACCGGTGCTACCCACTAATTCTTTGATTGTTATATTGACTCCGTTAATTTCCATCGTAGAACCAGCCCGCACTGCATCCGTCAAATTGCCCGCTTGGTCATAAATGATCATCGTACCTTGGAGGTCTTTAACTAATAGGGCTGCACCTTCGCTAAAGTCGGTTTTAGTGGGAATATAAGCCCCCCACAACTGCCCACCATTGGCGGTTTGTAAAGGGGCCATGGGAAGTTGCAACACAGGACTATTATTGAGTTGTACTTTCACTCCGGCAATGCCCCAATTGGTTTGATAAAAAGTAACTCCCTGATGACGTAAAGGGTGATTAACGGAGATGGTTTGACGGTTTAATTCTTCCCCCTCGCTGCTAACCACAGACAGATCAGAATAGAATTGATCGATAGCTCCATCTTCTGTGTAATCAATCCAAAAACGATTAACTTTGATACCCCAATCTTTGGGGATTTGGCTGTCGGCAAGGGGACCTTTTTCGATAATATTATTTACCTGAAAGGTTTCGCCACTGGGAATCATGTGTTGGGCAAAAAAACCTGTCAATGCGCCCCAAATGGCTCCTCCCAAAATGATTAACATGGCGGCGTGAACAATGATAGGACCTATTTTTCCTATTAAGCCTTTACGGGCATAAACACTGTCACCTTCTTGGAAGATTTTGTATCCCCTATTCTGAAGTAAATCTTCAATTTTGTTTCTATCTCCATGGGGCAGAGAGAAGCTTAGAGCTAGTTTATTAAACTGCCTTGGTTGGTGATAAAACTGCCAACTACGGGCTGCTTTTAAGGCAGGAAATTGGCGGTTAAATGTACAGGCAGTTAGACTAGAGCCAAAAAGTATTAGCAAGCCCAAAAACCACCAGGTTCGATAGACCTGATTCAAACCTAATTGTAAAATCACCTGCCAACTTAACAATCCAAATAGAGCCGGATCTTCGGGATAATTTTGTTGATAAAAACTCAAACTTTCCCCCTGTTCAATTACCGTGCCACTGATACTAAAAACGGAAATCAACAGCAAAAGAGCGATCGCCAGACGGAGATCCGCCAGGGTTTTCAGGCACTGTCGAACTAACTGCTGCAAAAAGTTGGTAGGAGAAGGATTGGCAAGGGTCATGAAAGTGGCGACAGTTTTGAAGATAGCCCTATCATTGTGCCCCGATCGCCGGCTCCATGGCAACGAACCTGAAAGTGGAAGCTGCAATCACACCTAGGATCTAGCGTTCTGGGAAATTTTACTCATTGACTAATGGTTATACCCGAGAGAATATAACACCATGGTCTTGGTGGATTTTAACCAGACTTTCATCACTTTAGTCTGCCATCAGTTCAACAGCAGGTACTAACAAATACCCAAGAGTCTATCGCCATCAAGAACCACAGTCTAAATAATCTAAGTAACCCCTGATTCCCAGACCTTTCCTTACAGGCAAGTATTTCCCCGGGAGAAGGGCAGGGAGTTTAGTTGGATCTAAAAAGTTTTCTTGATCCCCACATAATCAAATAAGGAAAAACCATGGCTAATGATCAAATACCTGCCGGTAAATGTCCTGTACTGCACGGAGCAAACACAACCGAGCAGAAAAATAACCTCAACTGGTGGCCCAATGGATTGAACCTAGACATATTGCACCAGCATGACCAGAAAACAAACCCCATGGACGATGGGTTTAGTTACGCGGAAGCCTTTCAACAACTCGACTTGGCCGCCGTCAAAAAAGATTTACGCCATCTGATGATTGATAGTCAGAGTTGGTGGCCCGCCGACTGGGGTCATTATGGCGGATTGATGATTCGTATGGCCTGGCACGCTGCTGGCACCTACCGCATTGCCGATGGTCGAGGTGGAGCCGCCACTGGCAACCAACGCTTCGCCCCCCTTAATAGCTGGCCCGATAACGTCAATTTGGACAAAGCCCGTCGCCTGCTCTGGCCGATCAAAAAGAAATATGGCAATAAACTTTCCTGGGGAGATTTGATTATTCTGGCCGGCACCATGGCTTACGAGTCGATGGGGCTCAAAGTTTACGGTTTTGCCGGCGGTCGGGAAGACATTTGGCACCCGGAAAAGGACATTTACTGGGGAGCAGAAAAGGAATGGCTTGCTTCTAGTGACCATCGCTATGGCAGTGAAAACCGGGAAAGTCTAGAAAATCCCTTGGCCGCGGTACAGATGGGATTAATTTACGTTAACCCCGAGGGGGTAGATGGCCAGCCAGATCCTTTGCGCACAGCCCAGGATGTCCGCACTACCTTTGCCCGCATGGCTATGAATGACGAGGAAACTGTTGCCCTCACCGCCGGGGGCCATACCGTAGGCAAATGCCATGGCAACAGTAAAGCCGAGCTTATGGGGCCAGAACCTGAGGGGGCTGATGTGGTGGAGCAGGGCTTGGGCTGGCATAACCGGAACGGCAAAGGTGTGGGAAGAGAAACTATGTCCAGTGGCATCGAAGGAGCTTGGACCACTCACCCGACCCAGTGGGATAACGGTTACTTTTACATGTTGTTTAACCACGAGTGGGAACTGAAAAAAAGTCCGGCCGGGGCTTGGCAATGGGAACCGATCAACATTAAAGAGGAAGATAAGCCCGTCGATGTGGAGGATCCAACCATCCGCCACAATCCCATCATGACCGATGCCGATATGGCCATGATCAAGGACCCCATCTACCGACAAATTTCGGAGCATTTCTATCGGGAGCCGGATTATTTTGCGGAGGTATTTGCCAAGGCCTGGTTTAAGTTGACCCATCGGGATTTAGGACCCAAAAGTCGTTACCTTGGCCCCGATGTGCCCCAGGAAGATTTGATTTGGCAAGACCCAATTCCCGCCGTGGATTACACTCTTTCTGAAGGGGAAATTGAGGATCTAAAGCAACAAATTCTCGCCTCCGGCCTCACCGTTGCCGAATTGGTCTGTACTGCCTGGGATAATGCCCGCACCTTCCGTGGTTCTGACTATCGAGGGGGGGCTAATGGGGCTCGGATCCGCTTAGATCCCCAAAAGAATTGGCCCGGTAATGAGCCGGCTCGATTGGCAAAAGTCTTGGCTGTGCTAGAAAATATCCAAGCTAATTTTGCTAAGCCAGTCAGTCTAGCGGACTTAATTGTGTTGGGAGGAGGAGCGGCGATCGCCAAAGCAGCCCTTGATGGAGGGATTGAGGTTACTGTTCCCTTTCTGCCAGGCCGGGGAGATGCCACCCAAGCTATGACCGATGCAGAATCCTTTGCCCCTCTAGAACCGATCCACGATGGCTACCGCAACTGGCTGAAACAGGACTACGCGGTGTCACCGGAAGAATTACTGTTGGAGCGCACCCAACTAATGGGGCTAACGGCACCGGAAATGACTGTTTTAATCGGTGGTATGCGGGTGTTGGGCACCAACCATGGAGGTACTAGCCATGGTGTCTTCACCGACCGGGTGGGGGTATTGAGTAACGACTTCTTTGTCAATCTGACTGACATGGCCTACCAATGGCGGCCGGCGGGCAACAATCTTTATGAAGTCGGCGATCGCCAAACGGAAGAAATGAAATGGACTGCCACCAAAGTTGACCTAGTGTTTGGTTCCAATTCAATCCTGCGCTCCTATGCAGAGGTGTATGCCCAGGACGACAATCGGGAAAAATTTGTCCATGATTTTGTGGCCGCCTGGACTAAAGTGATGAATGCCGACCGGTTTGATCTCCCTAGGGGCTAGTTGGCACAATAGAAGCATCACAAAATTCAGGCAACATTTCAGCAACCCATGGCAGACCAATTGATCCGCGCCACCGCCGCCGATGGAGGTATTCGCGCAGTGGGGGTAATTACCACCAACCTGACGGAGGAAGCCCGCCAACGCCATCGCCTTTCCTACGTTGCCACCGCCGCCCTCGGCCGCACCATGGCCGCTGGGTTACTGCTGGCTTCTAGCATGAAGCAGGAAAAATCCCGGGTAAATATCCGCATCCGTGGTAATGGTCCCCTCGGGGGTCTGTTGGTAGATGCCGGTTTAGACGGTACCGTGCGGGGGTACGTACAAAATCCTTCGGTGGAACTCCCTCCCAATGCCCAAGGGAAGTTGGACGTGGGGGGCGCAGTGGGCCAGGATGGCTTTCTCTATGTGGTGCGGGATGTGGGCTTTGGCTATCCCTACTCCAGCACAGTGGAGTTAGTTTCCGGGGAAATTGGTGAGGATGTCACCCATTATTTGGTCACCTCCGAACAGACTCCTTCGGCCTTGTTGTTGGGGGTCTTTGTGGGCAAGGATGGGGTAGCCGCCGCTGGGGGACTACTGTTACAGGTAATGCCCAAGGCCGCCCGGGACGAATCCTTAGTTGCCGCTCTGGAATCCCGACTGGGGCACCTGACTGGCTTCACTCCCCTGTTGCGTTCGGGCAAATCCCTCAAAGATATCTTTCAAGAATTGTTGGGGGATTTTGGTCTGGCCATTTTGCCGGAAGTGCAACTTTTACGGTTTGATTGTCGCTGTTCCTTTCTTCGGGTGCTGGGAGCTCTAAAAATGCTGGGGCAAGATGAACTAGAAGATATGATAGAAAAGGACAATGGGGCCGAAGCCACCTGTGATTTTTGCGGTGAAGTCTACCAGGCCGATCGCCATCATCTAGCTCAGTTAATTGGGGAAATCCAGCAGGAGAAGGCTGAAAAGATTTAAACCCATCTGCATGAAAATAGCTAACGAATGATTAGGGGGCAAGGTAGAAAACAGTTAAGGATTGGCCCTTAACCATTGGCGAAACTCCTTCAGAGCCGCCGTCTCTCCGATCGCCAAACTGCGCTCAATTACCAAAGGGACTTGTTCCAGGGACAAAAAGGGAAAAGTAGGACTCTGATCCACCGGCTCGTACTGCCCTGACTCCGGTTGAAGCACAAATACCGCCAGGCGATCGCAGTCATAACGCCAAATTTCCGGTATGCCTAAATTGCTGTAGATGGGGAACTTGTTCAAGGAGCCACTGGTAATATCAATTTCCAACACCAAATCGGGGGGAGGGTCCACTGTGAGGTCAATGTGTTGCTTGCCCCGCACCTGGGGTTCATTTTTTATGTAATAACAGGAATCTGGCTCTACTCCCTGTTTAGTTCGGTCACTTTTTAACGTTAATGAGCCAAACTTTTTCAGATTTAGTCCTAATTCGTCGGCGATCACTCGAATAAGGTCGTCAATGAAGCGATTGTTGTTTTCGTGAATACCCAGGGGACTCATAATTTCTAAAATTCCACAGTCATAGGCAAATCTTTGACTTCGTTTTTCCCCTAATTCTTCTAGTAACTGATTGAATGTATTCCAACTAACCGGATCAAGCAGAATAAGATGACCTGCTTTGGGCTTGGTTAAAGTTTGTTGTTGACGAGTTTCTAGATCAATCGTCATATCACCACCTCTCCCTAGGAATTGTATCCTTGTTAAAAAACAATCTTTTTACCCTGATCCTACTCCGGGATGCTTGGTCTGAATAAGTCCGAAGACTTAATTCACCGGCCAAAGATAGAGCAAAATAAACAAAATAATCCAAATAACATCGACAAAATGCCAAAACAAGGCGATCGCCGTTACCCCCTCATGGCCCCCATCAAAATTATGGGGCTGGAGAGAACGCCAATACATGTAAAGCAAAAGGCAAACCCCGGTAAAAACGTGCAGTCCGTGGAAACCAGTCAGCAAGAAGAAAGTTCCTCCCGCTGATCCCGCATCCAGGCCAAAGGGCATACCTGCCCACTCCGCCGCCTGACCAAAAAGAAAAACAATTCCTAGACTTATGGTGGCTAACCACAATAGGCGAAACAACTTCATTTCTCCACGGTGCAGGGCTTTTTCCGCCAAGATGATAGCCCCGCTACTGGTAACTAGCACTAAGGTGTTAATGGCTCCCCTAGTCACATCTAAACCGTCTACCCCAGGGGGAAACCAGGGTTTATTGGTCAGCCGCAGAATGGTGTAGGTAACAAAAAAGCTGAGAAATACCACACTTTCCGACATTAAAAAGACGGGAAAACCAAAGCCTAAATTATCCGGTTCCTGCTCTTCCGTCGGTTCGACATGGGGGAGATGATTACCTGATTCCATAAGATTTCCTCGTATGCTTGCTCAGTTAACAGGGTCAACGGCGGAAAAGACCAACACTACGTTGTTACTTCGGTGGTCAAATCCACAGGGCGATCGTAGCCATAGGGTTCCACTGTAATGGTGGGAATAACTTCGAAATTTTCCTCCGGTGGCGGTGAAGGGGTGGTCCACTCCAAACCTAAAGAATTCCAGGGATTATTGCCCACCCGACGACCCTGGAAAGCAGATGCCACCATATTGGCAATGAAGGGCAAAGTGGACATGCCCAGCAAGAACGCTCCTAAACTAGCCATCACATTCCAAGCTGTATATTCTGGATCGTAGGAAGAAATGCGCCGTAACATCCCCTGTAGTCCGATGGGATGCATGGGGAAAAAGTTTAGGTTGGCACCAATGAAAGTCAAAGCAAAATGGAGCTTACCCCAGGCTTCGTTATACATACGCCCAGTCATTTTCGGGAACCAGAAGTAAATCGCCCCATAAATGGCCATGGTCACGGTGCCGAAGACAACGTAATGGAAATGCCCCACCACAAAGTAGGTGTTATTAACGTGTAAATCGAAGGGGGCGGAAGCCAACATAATGCCCGTAATGCCAGCAAATAGGAACATTAAAATTCCCCCTAAGCAAAACAACATGGGGGTTTTTAGGCGCAAACTTCCTCGCCACACCGTGGCTGTCCAGGCCAAAACCTTAATGCCGGTGGGCACAGCAATAAGCATGGTGCTAGCCATGAAAAACATTCGCATCCAGTTGGGGGTGGCACTGGTAAACATGTGGTGTACCCAGACGAAGGTGCCTTGGATAGCAATGAGAAAAGAAGAGATGGCGACGGTTTTATAGCCAAAGAGTGGTTTACGGGCAAAAACCGGTAGTATTTCCGAAAATACCCCAAAGGCGGGCAGGGCCATGACGTACACGGCCGGGTGGGAATAGAACCAAAATAAATGTTGATAAATAATCGGGTTGCCCTGGTTAAAGGGATCAAAAAAGGTGGTGCCAAAGGAGAGGTCAAACAATAGCATCACCGCCCCGCCGGTCAAGGCTGGCAGACAAAAGAGTTGCAAAATTTGGGCACTCAAAATTGTCCAGACGTAAACGGGCATTTTCAATAGGGTTAGCCCCGGTGCCCGTAATTTCCAGACGGTGGTGACGAAGTTAACCCCCCCCATAATGGAAGAAACGCCGGAAGTGGCCACTGCCAAAAGCCAAAGAAATTCACCATTAATGAAATTACCAGACGGATTTTGGATGCTCACCGGAGGATAGGACCACCAGCCGGCCTGGGCTGCGCCAGTAGGCAAGAAAAAACTACCAATCAGTAACACTCCCACCACAGGCATTAGCCAAAAGGCGATCGCATTCAACACCGGAAAAGCCACGTCCTTAGCGCCAATCATCAGGGGAATTAAGTAATTGGCTAATCCCACATTGGCTGGAAAAATCCAGAGAAAAATCATAATGGTGCCGTGGAGGGTGAATAGACCGTTGTAGAGGCTACGGTCCACCACGTCCAATTGGGGCGTAAGCAATTCCGCCCGGATAATCATGGCCAATAATCCCGCCACTAAAAAAAAGCAGAAGGACATCAGCAAATATTGAATGCCGATGACTTTATGATCCGTACTGAATTTGAGATAGTCGTGCCAGGGGCGTTGAAAAGGAACCGATGCGGTGGGCTGGTTGGTCATGCGCTCTGAACAGGAAAGGGCAGTGCTTGTTTATTTTTAACAGAAAGCCATGCCGTGGGCACCCATTGTTCCTAAATTTGTTCTAAATTATGGTTCCGATTCCCCCGGCGATCGCCGGGGGTTCACTTAATGTAACTTTCTCGATCGCCGTTAGTTTGCTGCAAAAGACGATGGAGTTCTGGCCATTGTTGGTTACTAATCAGGGTAATCAAGTTATCCAACTGTCGGCGATAATCTTGCAAACTTTTTAGTAAGGCCTGTTGGTTATAGGTGGCCATCATGGTGCCCAACTCCGGGTTGCCGCCTCCCACCCGACTGGTATCCCGAAAACCTGAACTGGCCAGATTTTGGGCTAGTTTGAGAATATCCGCATCTTTTTCCCCAGCACAGGCTTGGATCAAAACGGCACTGACCATCACCGGTAAATGGGAAATCCAGGCTACGGCTTGGTCATGGTCTTCTGGAGCACAGAGGTAAATTTTTACCCCCAGGGGTTCCAACACTGAACGCAAACAAGCTAATTGCTCCGGGTCAGTATGTTCTGTCGGAGTCAGCACGTAGGGAGCATTGACAAATAAATTTTCTTCCGCTCCGTCAATACCCTGGGCCGCTGTGCCCGCCATGGGGTGACCGCCAATAAAGCCTTTCCAGAGTTTAATTGCTGGATCGGCGATCGCCGTTTTGACGGAGGCTACATCGGTGACAATGGCGGTGGGAGCTAGGTGGGGAATAAGCTTCTCCAAGGTGGGCAAAATTAGTTGGATCGGAGTGCAAAGAAAAATTATTTTCGCTGTTTGCAGAAGAGATAAATCTTGCCCCGCTTCATCCACCAATTGCCTTTTTACTGCTTTCTCACAGGTGCTTTGTTGCCGGGATACTCCTACCAAATAATGGCCCTGACGACGCAAATCTCCCGCCAGGGAAGATCCAATTAAACCTAAACCAACAACACCAATTTTCATTTGATTTCAGTTCATCTCCATTGATTTTTTAAACTCCATTAAAAAGTTCAACAGGTCGGGAAAATTATCGAATTACTTCAATCGCGGCAGGGATCATCTATGGGAGGGTGTAGTCCCGTTTTCAACCAAAATAGTCGCGTTCCTCGGATAGAGTCTTCCTCTGGATAACGAGTATCATTTAAATCGAGTCTTATGCAAGTCGCACGACCGGTCGGCGTGGTTCCTTGTATTATTATCCCTCTATTTGTCCAAGTAAAATGTTCTGCCCAATTCTGTTGGCGGGGGTTAAAAATGGCAACAATATTCTTAGTTCGTGGATCTATACTAGCGACGAAATTGTAGCGCCTTTCGTTACAACGACGACAAGCAAGTGCAAGGTTATCAAACGTGTCGGAACCACCTAAAGATTTGGGAATTACATGATCAACGGTGAATCTGTTTGCACTTAATCGTTCTGAGGAATGACAATATTCACAGATATATCCTGCCCGTTCTCGAATAGCCTGTCTGAGATCTTCACTGATTGACATCTTGGGCTGCTAGCATTGCGTTAATGTGCGTAAAAATACGGTCTAACTCACCAATGGCATCCAATTCAGCAACTTCTTCGACGGTAATTTGGTCGGATTTTTTCTTTTGTAGAAGATCTTCCATTCGTAATTGTAAAGATTCATTAAACTTAAATAAATTCCAGCTACCGACCTTTTCTAGATGAATTTCGTGAACTAGAGAAGATGGTTTGCTAAAAGTTGTAATCATTTAAAACCTCACGAAAACTTGTCTAACAAATTATTATTGTTTTTAATTAGCCAAATTATAACGTTCCTGACATCAAACAAGACTAGATTAGGCATGATTATTTCTTGAATTTCCAAAGATGAACTTTGCTAGAAACTCCAGTAGTGCCAGGGGAGCCACAGGGTTTCCCTCTTCATTCAAAGGGGGGCTATAGCAAGCAAAAATGGTCGGTGACTGAGCCGGCAAACAGGCCAGGACTAAGCCACTAACCCCAGATTTGCAAATGAAGCCAGTGCGTTGAAAAAATGATTCTGACATCTCATAAAGTCCCGCTTTGGCCATGGTGCCCTTGACCCTGGCAGTGGTGTCCAATTGTAACGGCGGCTGGGGACATTGCAACATTAGGCCTAGCTTGAATAAATCCTTGAGGCAACCACTCAAACAACAAAGTTGGTTATAGGCTTCCAGAGCTAGGGCCGCATCCTCCACATAACCTTTTTCTGCCAATAAATGGACGATCGCCTGATTGTGGGGATTGGGTAGGGAATGGACTGAGGCCAATAGTTCTTGGTCAAGCCAAAGTTGACATTGGGCGGTGTGGTTTAACCAAGTGAGAAAGTTTTTGCACCGTTGCTCTGCCGTTGCTCCAGGGATATGACCTGCTAAGCAAATAGCGCCACTGTTGACCATGGTATTGCGGGGATAACCGCCATCTTGCTCTAATTGCTCCACGGAATTAAACGGTAAATCCGAAGGGCGATCGCCAACTTTTTGCTGGGCCCACTGCCAACCCCGGTGATGAAGTATGTACAGCCAGAGCAAGGGTTTAACCACACTCATCAAACTGAACGTTAGGTTAGTATCCCCAGCTTCGTAAATAATACCGTGTTGGTCGCCAATGTCTAGGGCAAAATTGCCTGGATTAACCAAGCCCAACTGAGGAATGTATTGGGGCAACTTGCCGTTGAGGGCTCGGTACTGGGCCGCTGTCACCCATTCTTGCCACTGGTTCGGTGTAATGGCTCTGTAATTGGCGATCGCCATGGTATTAGGTATAGATTGATGGTGTACGACTTTGGGATCTGAGTTTAAGCCAATCCCCATCGTTATTCATCCTTTGCGATCCGTTGCGTCCCCCATGACCGTTCCCCCCTTCGACTTCAGCCACTATTTCACCTACAAAGAAATAGACCAGTTTTTGCAACAACTGCAAACTAGTTACAGTTCCTTGCTAACGGTGCAAGTCATCGGCCAAAGCTATGCCAGTAGAAATATTTGGGCGGCGATCGCCACTAATCAGAACACAGGGGACTATCGCCATAAACCCGGCTACTGGATCGATGCCAACACCCATGCCGGGGAAGTAACGGGGTCAGCGGTGGCTTTGTATTGTCTGCATCAACTGATGACCAAGTATGGGCAAGATGCCCAAATTACCCACTTGCTCGACCACTACACCGTCTACGTCCTGCCCCGCTTAGCCATGGATGGAGCGGAGAAATATTTAACTACCCCCTATCTGTTACGCTCCAGCGTGCGGCCCTATCCCTACCCGGAAGAACGGGATGGTTTATATCCCGAGGATGTCAACGGTGATGGTTTAATTTTGCAAATGCGCCTTCCCGATCCCTGTGGCGCCTGGAAAATTTCTGACCAAGACCCCAGAGTAATGATCGGGCGATCGCCAGAGGAATTTGGCGGCGAATACTACACTTTGTTGCCAGAGGGGCTGATCCGCAACTATGACGGCTATGAATTCGACCTCGCCCCCAGCCAGGAAGGATTGGATTTTAACCGCAACTATCCCCACCAATGGGCCCCGGAGGGACAACAGCAGGGGGCCGGGGATTTCCCCTTTTCTGAGCCAGAAACCAGAGCAGAAGCGGAATTTTGGCAACAGCATCGCAATATTAACGGTTTTATTAGCTACCATACCTATTCCGCCGTGATTCTGCGGCCCTACGCCTCCCAAGCGGACGAAAATTTACCCGTGGAAGATTTAAATGTGTACAAAATTCTGGGGGAAAAAGGCAAAGCTTTAACTGGCTATAACTGTATTTCTGCCTACCATGATTTTCGCTACCATCCCAAGGAAGTCATCTATGGGGTAATGGATGATTATGCGTATGATCACTACGGTTGGTTTGGTTTTACGGTGGAACTTTGGGATGCTCCCACTGCGGCGGGCATTGAAAAAGAAGATTTAATCGAATGGTTCCGTTGGCATCCTCCAGAGGACGATTACAAGCTGATGCAATGGAATGATCAAGCCTTGAATGGAGAGGGTTTTGTTCATTGGCAACCCTTTGACCATTCCCAACTGGGTAAGGTGGAAATTGGCGGTTGGAGTTTTAAAACCATGTGGCAAAATGCACCGGCCCAGTTTTTGCCCGGACTTTGTGAACAACAGTTTCGCTTTGCCCTCACCCATGCCCTGATGTCCCCCTGCTTAGCAGTGGCTAAAACCGAAATTACCGCCCAGGGAGAAAATATTTACCAAATTACAGTGCAATGGGAAAACCAAGGTTTTTTGCCCACCTACACCAGTCAAAAAGCGCTGGAAAGGAAAGCGGTACGTCCCATTCAAGTTAGTTTGGAAAAACCAGACAGTATCGCCTTAATCACTGGTAAAGTTCACCAGGAATTACCCCACTTGGAAGGACGTTCTAATAAAGCGAAATCTTCCTTAGCCAATGGAATTGACTATCGCTACCACTTGACTTGGATAATTAAGGGTCAACCCGGAGAAAAGTTGACCATCACTGCCCAAGCTGAGAGGGCTGGCACGGTGCAAACAGAGTTAGTTTTACCCTAGGGGGTGGGCAATGGCAAAATCTTTTGCAAGTAACTTAATAAATCAGAAAAAGAGGGACAGGCATGACTGTAGTTTTGATATTGGTAGTGTTAGTCGTGATTTTTTTATTAACAATTTTTTTCCAAGGAGGTTCACCCACAATTAGCAAAGATTTTAATAATTCAAGTTCAAGAGAAATTATTCAGCAACTGTCGGGTGGCGAGAAGGAACAAATTAAGTTACTGCTAAGGCAAGGCAAGAAAATTGAAGCGATCAAAATTTGCCGCTCCCTGACTGGTTGTGGCCTCAAGAACGCCAAAGAGATGGTGGAAAAATTGGAGCGGGAAATTTGAATTTGCCCTTTTCCCTGCATTATTCTCATCAAATCTGACCCTGTAGGACTTCGCTCCACCATTTTTCCCGGATGTAACCATGGCGGCCAATGCATTGAAAGGAAATAAATTATCAAAATATTGTCGATGGGTCTGTATTGATACCTCGAATTCAAAAGCGGGCAGTTAAATCCAGATTCAACAAGCCAAAAACAAAATCAAAGACAAGGAATGATTAGAAAAATTAATAAGACCGATTACCCAAAAAAATATTGCCTGAATGTCGGTGAAAAATTTTTGTAAGCCATTAATTGTAAGCCAGAGTAAAGTTTTTTCTTCATCACCACTGTCATAATCGGCGATCGCCAAGGGAGATGTTCAGGTTGAGCATTTTTTTCTAAAAGCCCTTGCTAAAACAGACCACATATGCAGTGTGCCCCCAATTTTGACCGATCAGCGGACTCAAACCCCATTTTTTTCTCGGGGTTGCTAGATTGGCCCGCCGTTTTGGGCAAGCTTGTATAGGCAGATACTGTTAATCAGGTCAACTTTTTGTTACATTTGTTTACAATAGAAAGGTAACCGCCTTGGAGGGCAACAGCTATGAAACCTGAATCCTTCGACCTCACCATTGAGCAGATGTTTGAGTTCCGTCGCATGCAGGACGCCGCCGCCGACATCAGCCAGGAGCAAGCTCTGGAACTTTTGGTGCAGGCTTCCCGACTGTTGATGATTAAATCTAACGTCATCCGGGACTTAATGCGCCACGCTCCCTTAGAGCCCCTCGGTTAAGCACAGTCAAGCACAAAATTTAGCTTGCCATCTTAACCATTAGTCACAACTTTTGACCGCCCCATTCTTTCAGGAGTGCGATCGCCATGATCAACAACGAAGCCTTTAACCTATCCTTAGAGCAGAAATTTCAACTGCAATGTTTGCAACAGGAATATCAAGAACTAGACCGGGAGCAGACCGTTAACTATTTACTGGAAACCATGCAACAAATCATGGTGCGGGATAACCTGATCCGGGATTTGATGAAAAATTCCCTCCTCTCCTAGTCCAACTCTGGTTTTCGGCATCAAGCAGGGCCGTAACGGAAAACTTCGACGAAATCAAACAATCTGATCACCTTGCTTGACCAGCCACAGAGGAGTTTCAAAATCGACGGTGACTGTTAACAATGACTGAAAATCAACAACCCTCACCCCTCACCGTTGACCGTATGTTGTTAAACATTGTCACCACATTGACTTTCGCTTTTTTGCTTTCCTAGCAGGCCGCCTGCATCTGGCGATGGCGCTGGGCTACCTGCCAACACTCTGTCACCAAATTATGCCAGGGGACCAGGACACTAAACTCAACCCCCACCTGTTCCCCGGTGGCTTGAAACATTAATTTAGTACATCTCACTTCATCCCGTGCCTGTCGTACCCGATCAAGCAAATCCTGCTGTTGCTCCGGGGTAAAAAAAGCCAAACGCTGATTTTCTAATAGCTGGCAAGAGCGGCTAAACCAGTGCTCAAAGTCCGTCAAAAGGGGTTCTAAGATGGTTTTGAGTAGTTCCTTTTCGTCCGGTTGGGGATTAATCATAGTAATGAAATGGGCTTTGGTTAAATAAAGTTTTCTGAGAGTATCCTTTACATTTGTTTATATTTTAACCAAAATTGCTGAGATTATGCCAGGGGAGGGCTACTCCAAAGCAATAGGGCGATCGCCAACTCACCGCCCCAGAGCATCAGAGTAAACAGTAGTAGCAATAAGTACATCCATGGTTGGGAGAGGGGGCGCACATCTTGGGTATCAATGCCCGTACGGTCGCTCACCATTTGGGTCAACCGATTAAAGCCCGCCACCCGCATGGGCAAAAGATAGGCTTTGTCCTGGGCTGGGGTGAGGAAATAGTAAACTAAGCCACCCTGGCCCGTGGTGCGGCATTTCAACGCAGTGACATCAGACCAAGATAATTGCCAACCGGATCGAAAAAATTTGGGTACCCAGCGAGGATAACGCACCGCAATTACCTCCCCATTGAGCACTACCTGTTCCGCCAAGGCGGCCACCAACGCCCCTAAGCCCCCCATTAATCCAACGCTCAACAGCAGGGTAAGGACGGTATTACCTTGGGTGAGCTGGGCCAAAATGGGCAACGGGACCGTCAGGGCCAGGTAGAGATTGACCAGGGTAATTTTAATCAGGGGCGAAAGGGGAAATATTTCCTGGCGATCGCCGCTTAGGGCATTAACGGAGGAGATAGACGCAGATGGCTGGGAAAAAGCAGATGGCATAAAAAGCTAAGGTCAAGAATGGTATGCTCTAGGCGAGGCAACAGCTAGGGTTAATAGTCGACAATGGCCACGCAACAAACAATTTTGGTCACCGGAGGGGCGGGTTACATTGGCTCCCATGGGGTACTAGCCCTACAACAGGCAGGCTTTGACGTTCTTATCTACGATAACCTCAGCTACGGTCACAGGGAACTGGTGCAATCCCTTGGGGTGGAATTAGTGGTCGGACACACTGGCGATCGGCAAAAACTAGACCAACTTTTTGCCACGAGGGACATTACCGCTGTCATGCATTTTGCTGCTTTCATCGCTGTAGGGGAATCGGTGCAAAAGCCCGATATTTACTACCAAAATAATGTCGTGGGTACCCTCACTCTCTTGGAAGCTATGCTAGCGGCGGATATCAAAAAATTTGTCTTTTCCTCCACCTGTGCAGTCTATGGCATGCCGAAGGAAATTCCCATGACAGAAAGCCATCCCATCGATCCCCTCAGTCCCTATGCCGCCAGTAAACGCATGGTGGAACAGATCTTGGCCGACTTTGACCAAGCCTACGGCTTAAAATCAGTCATCTTCCGTTATTTCAATGCTTCCGGCGCTGATCCCCAGGGACGTTTAGGGGAAGACCATAATCCTGAAACCCACCTTATCCCCCTGGCCCTCTTAACTGCCTTGAAAAAACGCCCCCAACTGGCAATTTTCGGCACCGATTACGACACCCCCGACGGTACTGCCCTCAGAGACTACATCCATGTTTGCGACTTGGCGATCGCCCATGTATTAGGCTTGCAATACCTATTAGGAGGAGGGGAAAGCAATATCTTTAACCTCGGTAACGGTAATGGCTTTTCCGTACGACAAGTGATCGAAGTTGCTAAAACGGTCACCGGACTAGATATTCCCTATCAACTATGTCCCCGCCGCCCCGGTGATGCCCCCATCCTAGTGGGGAGTAGTGCAAAGGCTAAACATGTCCTGGGCTGGAATCCCCAATACCCCGATTTACACACCATTATCGACCACGCTTGGCGGTGGCACCAAAAGCGTCATGGAGATTAAAAGAAAAAGCAATGGGGATAGTGATGTCTAAAAAATTGAAATTTTCAATTATTAGTTCATGTAGTGGGAACAAAAAAATAAATGTCAAAAGTTCTTAAGTTTGAGTGATTTTCAGAATAAATATCATTAAAAAAGAGAGCAGAAGTGGAAATATCGCTCTTTCCTGAGTTTGGGAGCCAATTGTTTAGCTTTACTCGATAAAATACTCATCAGGCGAAAATTTCAAGATTCCTCCAACGGCAAATATAAGGGCAAGACTTTTGATTGAATACACATCCGAAAAGGTTTGCCATCAAAGACTTCTAGAGATTCAGTTGAAAGTTTCCTGACTAGACTAATAAAAAACTGATAGTAATTGTTTACGCAGTCACCATGGCGATCGCCTTGTCCCAGGTTGACAAATTGTTGATAAATTAAGTACGCAGTTCTATGCTGTCACACCAGCAAAAAATTTTCGCGCTACCATTGAGGGCAACAAAATTGGACTCGGGGAGTCTAGATTTCCCAGTCCCCTTGGGGAAAAGTTCCTATTTTGGCCAAGACCCATAGCTTTGGGGAACCTTGGCATTGTTGTTGTTGCCGTGAGGCGAAATTTTTTATGCACTATACCTTTGACATTTTGGGGGTAACACCAGTTTTCACCTTTTTTAACTATCAACAAGAGGTGGAAAATAATCCCCGCCGCAGTATGGCCTATCTGGGTAGTCCTGAATGCACTTTGGACGGCCTGATTCAAGCCACGGAATTAATCCCCGAAAAACCTGATTGGGACTGGGATGCAGTGGTAAAAACCATGGTCAACTTTTGGCTACACCACGAACCAAATATCCAAACCTGGCGACGGGAAATGGCTAGTTTTAGTGAGGCGACTCTGCTGGTGGCCCGGGTTGCCAATACCCAAGTGCTCCGCCAAGAATTTGAAGCTCTGCTTTAGCAACGTAGGATAATGTTTGAACCGGATTGCCCATTTTCTAATATTTTCCATTGAGCTGGGTGAGTCCATTCGCCGTAACATTCTGATAACTTTGATTTTGTCAACAATCAGACAAGGCTAAGGTTTGTCTTCTCCAGTGTTGCAAGAGTTCAGAGAACAAATTTAGGAACTTTAATTTCCTCAACCTATTTTGTTGTTGTTACTTTGAGTTTGATAAAACCCATTTGCCAATCCATGGTCACTAGGGACGGGATTCGTTTAGACAGCAATCTGTACTATCCCAATTCCGGCGGGCCATGGCCGGCCCTATTAATGCGCCAACCCTACGGCCGTCGTTTAGCCTCCACTTTGGTCTACGCCCATCCCCATTGGTACGCTTCCCAGGGTTATTTAGTCGTGATCCAAGATGTGCGGGGTCGAGGGAGTTCGGAGGGAGAGTTTGATCTGTTTGCCTATGAGGTGGAAGACGGTCAGGATTGCCTAGATTGGCTTTCCCAGTTGCCCCAATGTGATGGCTCCGTGGCCATGTATGGCTTTTCCTACCAGGGCATGACCCAACTTTACGCCGCCGCTAATCACCATCCTTGCCTAAAAACCATTTGTCCGGCCATGGTCGCCTGGGATTTGTACGAGGATTGGGGTTATGAAAATGGAGCCTTTTGCTTACAAAATAACCTTGGTTGGGCCCTACAGTTGGCGGCGGATTCGGCTAAACGTCGGGGGGATGGGAAAAGTTTTCAACAGTTGATGCGTCTAGCGAGGAGCTACGATTTTACCGATCGCCAACCAGCCATCCCCGATCGCCTGGGGGAGTTGGCCCCGGATTCCTTTTACCACCAATGGATTAGTCAACCTCCAGAGTCGGATTATTGGCACCGGCAATCGCCAGATCAACGCTGGCAAATTAGGGAAAAAATTGATATTCCCGTGTTGCAAATTGGCGGTTGGTTTGATCCCCATCTGCGGGGCAATTTGCGTTTATATGCAGAGTTGGAAAGATGTGATATCAAGCAAAAAATGGTGGTGGGGCCCTGGGGGCATTTTCCCTGGGGCAGTCGGGCCGGGGGACAAAATTATGGTGAGTCTGCCATCAGTGGGGTGGATCAGTTGCAATTGGCCTGGTTTGACCATTTTCTCAAAGGGCAAGAACCCCGCTTTAATCCGGCCAAGTTGGAGTTATTCGACCTGGGTACCAAGCAGTGGCGATTTTTACCCGACTGGCCTGGGACTGAACAAAGGTGGTTTTTGCAATGTTCCGGTTTGGGCACCACCCAAGGTAGTGCTTTGACGACAAAGGCCCCAGCAAAGTTAGCAGAGGAAATTAGCGATGTTTGGGTTCATGATCCCTGGCGACCCGTACCCAGTTTAGGAGGACACAGCGGTTATCCCCAAGGAGTGAAGGAAAGAAGTGCTATTGATGATCGCAGTGATGTGCTTACCTATACTTATGAACCTTTGCAGGAAAGTTTAACCATCTGCGGTGTACCTCAAATTTTTCTCACCGTGGCATCCGATCGCCCTAGTTTTGATGTGGCGGTGAGTTTGTCCCAAGTGAACAATCGGGGGGAAGTGTGGGCCGTCAGCCATGGTTATTGTACTAGCGTGGAAGAACAAGCCACGTTGGCAATTCCACTCCAGGCTATTTGTGCGACTTTAGCCATTGGCGATCGCCTACGCATTAGTTTAGCTGGGGCCAGTTTTCCCGCCTATGGAGTTAACCCAGGCACTGGCCAAAAGGCCGTTTTTGCCAATTTAGTTGACCAACAAATTATTACCCTGGCTTTGACCACCAACAGCACCACTGAAAATTATTTACTGTTGCCCATTCTTCCAGGGACTTGATCTAATGGCGAGTTTCCTGTGTTGCTCAGCCTCTACCATTCCAGGGCCGCCGCCACTGTGGGAAAATGCTCCACAAAAATCTTCCGGGCCGCCAAGGCAATTTCCCGGTGTTCTTTTTGGGTAGCCTGATCACAACGGACACTGAAGTAGTGGATCCAACTGCGCACAGAACCCTTCATGTACAAACGAGTGACAGTATTGAGGGGCAAAATCGAACGGGCACATTCTTTGGCAATGCCTTTAGTTAGGGCCTCTTCATAGAGTTGATAACTTTTTTCCCACACGTCAGCCTGGGCTTGATTGAACCATTGTTTGGTGTTTTCATCGAAGTCATCCAGGGAATTTTGACGGTTTTTCACATCCTGGCGGCGGGCTTCGTAGGTCTCAAAGGTTGTTGCTTTTGCATAGCGTTGACTGTTATGAACAATAATTTTATTAGCAACATAATTATGGGAATGATGATCAACCTCAAGGTCGTAGGTCGGCATTTCGCCAAGGTATTTAACCGAAACGACACTTTTGAAACGTGGGACTAACGTGTTGCCTCGATGTTTTTCTCTTGAAGCCTTGTAATCATAGGTTTTGCCATGATATTCCATATGACATTTCCGATGTACAGGGATAATATTTTCTAAGTCATAAGCGTGCTCTGGATATTCACTGACTAGCTTTATGTGATGCAAATCAACCTTTCGATCAAATTCAGATAATGGTTTACCACACATTTGGCACTTATAATCGAATGCCTTAAAGATAACTTGTCGATAAGAGTTGAAATAATTGGCAATTGCCTTTCGTTCAGCACTTCCCCCACCTTTCCAGGCATGGTGATCTTCACCCCGAGGCGTAATGGATTTCATATATTCTTTTTGTTCCAGGGTTCGAGGCTTAATCTTGTAGCCTGTTTTTCCTTTATTCCACGGTTCAAACAACAGACTAATTTCTTGTTTCGTAAAGCATAAATTCAATTTCTTTAGCCATTTACGAATTGTATGTATGGTCACTCCTGCTTCATCTGCTATTCCTTGTAATCCTGTTTGGTTTTGTATCGACCTCGCCTTAGCTGTTGCTAGCCATTCTCGATTTTGATGACAAGGCATCCCATTGACCGCTAAATCTTGGGGAGAAGTCAAGGTGACGGTATTGCCCCGCATTTCTAGTCCCAACGCCTCTTCAAGGGACAAAAAACCTTGGCGAGTCAAGAACTTGTGCTCTTTCGTAGTTTTAATCGATTTGCCATCTTCAAGCAGTACTTCGTAAATAGGCTTGACTCCCGTATAAAAAACTTCTCTGATTGGTGCAGTCGTAAACTGTTTTGTCGTTTCGTCATAGACTCGCACTCGTAATTTTTGATATTGGCCCCAGTGCTGCCTCTCGTAAAGCTTCTGAATTGGGATGTAGTTAGGTATTCCATTCGGTTGTATGGTCGTAATCATACTATCTCCAGCAATACAAAACTCCTGAAAACAGAACGATCGATGTCGCAAAATTTGGGGAGCGATCGCCCGGGTGGTGGTAATTTCCAGGGTCATATCCACCATTTCAAAAATGCTCCAATGGCCTTCCCGGATGCAAAATTGCAAGAGCTTAGTGTAGTTAGGGTTTTCCTGGTTAGGGCTAGAAACCCTAGCACAATAGGCAATTAGGCCCTCAGGGGAAAGGGGCTCCCCGTCAATGACAATTTCGGGTTTGGTGAGGGAAATGAAACGAACATCCATGGTTAAAAAAGGGCCACTATGGGGAGGAGATTTACCGTTGGCCTTGGTCAGGGCAGGACAAAAGCAGAATTGCCCCCACAAAAAAATTCCCCAGCTATGGCCAACGGGGGACAACTTGGGGATATCAGCTTAGTTGTGGTCAAATGATTTTTTTTAAGCGACCAGGTAAAATGACAAGCCCCAGGGGCGATCGCCAATTTATTTAAAACCAACCGCCGCTTGCCAAACAAAGGCCAAAGCCAGAAAGAAGAGGGGAATGATTGGCAGAACGTCCACCAGGGGGTCAAAAATCTGATAGGCTTCCGGCAATTTAGCGAGCAAATAAATTGTTTCCATTATTTGAGTTTCCTGACTGACAAAGAATAAAATCTTAATTTACGGTAAATCTTATCACGATGGCCCCTTCTCCCATTAGCCGTTTTTGCGAAATTTATGAAGCAGCGATCGCCTGGTACAGAGAGACATTCTCGCAACCGTAAAGGTTCTGCATTCTATGGGCCAAACAACGGGTAAGTTTTTGAGAGCTAGCCTTGATGGTGCTGGGGTCGTAGTCCTTGGCGGCGATGCCCTGGCCAAAATTAATTTCCACCGCCGTTCCTTTGCCTGGGTAGGGGTCACTGTAGGCAATGGTCACCGGGATAACTTTAATGTCGGTGTCAGGATTTTGCTTACAAACTTCCATGGCAATGCGCCCAATGCCCCGTTTGAGGGGATGGACGGTGTGGTGGTCGCGAAAAATGCCCCCTTCAGGAAAAATCACCAACATTTCCCCTGCTTGCAGTAGCTGTACACTATAGCTCAAACTGCTGATTTCCGGCCTTTTCACATCAATGGGAAATCCCCCCAGATGGCGAATAAACCATCCTTGTAGACCCTGTACCTCCGTCATCGCCACCATAAAACGCAGATCCCGCCCCGTTACATTCCGGCCGGCTGCTAGGGAGAGCAAAATGGCATCCCAACGAGAACGATGGGTAGGGGCTAAAATGATCGGACCACTGGGGGGTAAATTCTCCTGACCATGGATGGCGATCGGTCCAAAATACCAATGCAAAAACTTGGTGCCCAGAGGATAAATCAATTTGATCAACCAGGGAGAAACCTGGGAAGGGCCAATGACAGCCGGGTCGATCGCCAAGGAAGAATGGGTCATGGTTGCAAAAGAATTTAGTTTTTTCCTCTGACGGGCAATTAACATGGTGGTACTAAATTGCTTACCGTAGGGTTTGGTCTCTATGTCTAAGTTAAATTAACTATTCTGGTTTGGGGACGAGCCATGGGACAGTTAAACAACAGTTGGACAGCGAAATTTGCCCCATCATGTTGGGGGCTGAACCTTTCAGTTAGAGTAGTTAGATAGTTACCTCAGGGAACAAACCCGCCCTGTGCCCTGGCCCATTGCTAGAAATAATCATGATTAGCCTTGATCAAGTCAAACAACAAATCCAAACTGCCCTACCCGATGCCGAAGTGATGGTCAATGACCTGGGGGGAGGGGATCACCTGGAAGCGGTGGTGGTCTCCGCCGCCTTTACCGGCCAATCCCGGGTTAAACAACATCGAATGGTCTATGGTGCCCTCAAAGATGCTTTGGCTTCGGAAGCGATCCATGCCCTGGCGCTGAAAACCTTTACTCCAGAAGCCTGGGCCGTGGTTCGTCAGACTGCCTAGGTTTTTCCCCTCCAGCGAAAATTGGCTCTATAAATTTGAATTGAGGGGTAAAATGACAATATTTAAACAACATTGAAGTTGTTAAACTCGCACACATCCCAATCTGTCCTTGAAGAGGAGTTATCTAAATGAATCCGGAAACGAAAGCAAGAATTGATCAATTAGTCACTGCCAATAAGGTCATGGTCTTTATGAAGGGCACTAAGCTGATGCCCCAATGTGGTTTTTCCAACAATGTGGTGCAAATTCTCAATATGTTGGGTATTCCGTTTGAAACTTTAGATGTGTTGGCCGATGCGGAAATTCGTCAAGGTATTAAGGAATATTCCAATTGGCCCACCATCCCCCAGGTTTACGTCAATGGTGAGTTTGTGGGCGGCTCCGACATTATGATTGAACTCTATCAAAATGGTGAGTTGCAAGAAATGCTAGAAGTGGCTTTGGCTTCCTAGATACCAATTCCGGTGCATGCTCCTGGCGATCGCCGTGGGGGAAGCTCTCATTTATGGGGGGCTTTTCCTGCTCCTGCCGTTGGCTAATAAGATGGCGGAGACGGTGGGATATAATCGGACAGGCTTTGGCTGGGGCATTGTTTGCACCTCAGCAATTTTGCCGCTTGTTCAACTACAACTATTGTTTAATTACTTAGAAATCAATTCCCATGGCACAAGGTAAAGGCAAAGGCTTCGGATTCGGCCTCGGTAAAATCAAGGAATTACAGGAAGCTTTCCAAAAGGCCCAACAGGTTCAAGAAGGGGCCAAGGTGCTCCAGGAAGAACTGGAAAGAATGGAGATTCCTGGCAAAAGTGCCGATGGATTGGTAACTGTATTGATGAGCGGCAACCAAGAACCCCTCAGTATTGAAATTGATCCCAGTGCCCTCGAAAAAGGAGTGGAAGGGCTATCGGCATCTATCACTGAAGCAATGAAAGCGGCCTACGCTGAGTCCACGGAAACCATGCGCTCTAAAATGGAAGAGTTAACCAGCGGTTTGAATTTACCCGGTATGTAGGTTCGCCGCCCTTGCCCCCAATCGGAGAGGGATCTGTGACTCGTATTCTTAAGCTCTCGCACCTTACCCCCCAACAATTAAACCAACTCAAACGTCGCTCGGAACAAAACATTGACCAGGCACTGGCGATCGCCAAGGACGTTATTGAGCAGGTGAGGACGGAGGGAGATGCGGGGGTTTTGCATTACAGCCGTCAGTTTGACTTTGCCGGGGCCACTGCGGACAATTTGCGGGTCAGTGAAGCGGAATTTGCCGAAGCGGAAAAGTTGGTGGACCCTCAATTACGGCGGGCGGTGAACCATGCTTTTCGCAACATTGAAAAAGTCCACGCTGGGCAGATGCCTGCCCCCATGCACTTAGCGGAGATTGAACCGGGGGTATTTGCGGGGGAAAAAATTACGCCTCTCCCTACGGTGGGTTTGTATGTGCCCAGGGGTAAGGGGGCTTTCCCTTCCATGATGCTGATGCTAGCGGTGCCGGCCAGGGTGGCGGGGGTGAAAAAAATTGTGGTCTGTACCCCTCCAGATCAAGAAGGTAAAGTGGAGCCGGTTTCTTTGGTTACTGCCCGTATGGCCGGAGTGGATGAGGTATATAAATTGGGCGGTGTTCAGGCCCTAGCGGCGATCGCCTATGGGACTAAAACCGTCAGCAAGGTGGATAAGCTCATTGGCCCCTGTAGCGTCTATGGTGCGGCGGCCAAAAGATTACTCTCCGGCATTGTCGATGTGGGCTTACCAGCGGGGCCCAGCGAGTCGATCATTTTGGCCGATGAAACCACTGACCCTAGGCTGGCGGCGTTGGATTTATTGATAGAAGCGGAACATGGCTCCGACTCGGCGGCGCTGTTAGTGACCCACTGTGAAAATTTTGCGGAAAAGGCGCTGGGCTATTTAGGGGAATACCTGGAAAAACTACCTCCCTGGCGGAAAAAGTTTTGTGAAGATGGTCTCGGTTTCTATGGTGGCATTTTGCTCACTGATAGCTTGCAAGCTTCCTTGGATTTCATTAACGATTACGCTCCGGAACATTTGCAGGTGCTGACGGCGGACCCCCTCAAGTTGGTGGGGAAAATTGACAATGCAGGGGAAATTTTGTTGGGTAATTACACTCCTTCTTCGGCAGCGACCTACGCCATTGGGGTTAATGCGGTGCTTCCCACGGGGGGCTTTGCCCGTTCCTATTCGGCGGTGTCGGTGTTTGATTTCCTCAAGCGTTCTACCCTGGCCTATTTAACGGCGGAAGGTTTTGCTGGGGTGAAGGAAACGGTCACTACCCTAGCGGATTATGAAGATTTTCCCGCCCATGCCCTGGCCATACGGGAACGGGAAAATTTGCTTTAGAGACAACGCTCCATAATCCAAGTTGTACCGACAGCATTACCGACGGGATAGGGCACTTCTCCTTTTTTTTGAAATTGCCAACGCTGATAAAAGGTGATCGCTGAGGTATTGTGATCCCACACTTTTAGCCAAACACTGGCAAAGGCTTGAGCTTGGGCTAAATCCAAACAAGCCTGCATTAATTGATTGCCTAATCCTTGGTGTTGCCACGTTGTCAGTAAATAAAGACGAACTAACTCGACGGTGGGGGTTGCCAATTCAGTCTCCATAGTAGGTGCTGAATGATCAAACAGATGGACATATCCAACTAATTCCCCTTGAGATTCTGCTACTAACAACCATTGCCGATCATCTGCTAGGATTTCTTGTTCTTTTTCAGGATTAAAGGTTTGGGCTAGATAGGCCTCCAAATCAGCGGAAGCGGTGGCTTTACCATAGGTATCTTGAAACGTCGTTGCCGCTAATTGAGCCAAGCTTGTTGCATCATCAATGGTCGCTGGTCGAATCATTAAGGTCATAAATTTGGCAAAGATTTTTGTTGGAAGTTGACTGACAATTGGGTATTTAAATTAGATACAACCCAGCGTCTAAATCGTGACTAGGTAGGATTTCTTTGCTACTTTTAACGCATTTGGGGCAACCCCTACCAATCCCGAGACGGCGTTGCCCAACTCATTGAGCAAATTCCTTGCCCTGTCTAATTTTGCTTCCACATCCATCAAGCGCTCACCTGTCAGGGCTTGACCCAGATTCAACCGAGTTTGCTGATCAGGATAAATCAGGTTTTAAGGAAAAACATCTTTGGTACATATTTTTTGTGAAGTTCGGCGATCGCCTTCTCGCCCCGGAGACTCCGTTGGGGCACATATAATTTACAATTGTTACAATTGTGGCTGTTTTAAATAGGCCTCCCCTTTGGCCTGTCGTTGTGGCATAAAGTCTAGCTAAGGCCCAGAACCCCGACCGTCAAACAACACGACCCCATAACCTATACATCCAACCGCCCCTCTGTTTGCTGTTGGCTAAATTTACACGTAAATTCCTATGGAAAAAGATCTCACTCGTTACCGTAATATTGGTATTTTCGCCCACGTAGATGCGGGTAAAACCACCACCACCGAACGGATTTTGAAGTTAACCGGGAGAATCCACAAGCTCGGCGAGGTACACGAAGGCGAATCCACCATGGACTTCATGGATCAGGAAGCGGAGCGGGGTATTACCATCCAATCAGCGGCCACTAGTTGCTTTTGGAAAGAACACCAATTAAATATTATCGACACCCCTGGTCACGTAGACTTCACCATTGAAGTGTACCGCTCCCTCAAAGTACTGGATGGCGGTGTGGGGGTATTCTGTGGTTCCGGCGGTGTGGAACCCCAATCGGAAACCAACTGGCGTTATGCGAACGATTCTAAAGTTGCCCGTTTAATCTACATCAACAAGCTTGACCGCACCGGGGCAGATTTCTACCGGGTAGTTAAGCAGGTGGAAAACGTACTGGGGGCCAAACCCCTGGTGATGACCCTCCCCATCGGTACGGAAAATGATTTTGTCGGTGTGGTGGATATCCTGACGGAAAAAGCCTACATTTGGGACGACTCCGGCGATCCAGAAAAATACGAAATCACTGATGTTCCTGCCGATATGGTGGATGACGTGGCCACCTACCGGGAAATGCTGATCGAAACGGCCGTGGAACAGGACGATGACTTGATGGAAAAATACCTGGAAGGGGAAGAAATCAGCATCGACGACATCAAGCGTTGCATCCGTTCAGGCACCCGCAAGTTGGACTTTTTCCCCACCTATGGCGGTTCCTCCTTCAAAAATAAAGGGGTACAACTGGTGCTAGATGCGGTGGTGGACTACCTGCCCAACCCGAAGGAAGTACCTCCCCAACCGGAAGTGGATCTAGAAGGGGAAGAAACCGGCAGTTTTGCCATCGTTGACCCAGAAGCTCCCCTGCGGGCCTTGGCGTTCAAAATTATGGACGACCGTTTCGGCGCTCTCACCTTCACTCGGATCTATTCCGGCACCCTGAGCAAAGGGGACACTGTGCTCAACACCGCCACCGGTAAAACGGAACGCATTGGCCGTTTGGTGGAAATGCACGCCGATTCCCGAGAAGAAATTGAGTCCGCACAGGCTGGCGACATTGTGGCGATCGTGGGCATGAAAAATGTGCAAACGGGCCACACCCTCTGTGACCCCAAAAATCCAGCGACGTTGGAACCCATGGTCTTCCCCGACCCCGTAATTTCCATTGCCATCAAACCAAAGAAAAAGGGCATGGACGAAAAATTGGGCATGGCCCTGAGCAAAATGGTGCAGGAAGACCCCTCCTTCCAGGTGGAAACCGATGAAGAAAGCGGTGAAACCATCATTAAAGGGATGGGAGAATTGCACTTGGATATCAAAATGGATATTCTCAAGCGCACCCACGGCGTCGAAGTGGAAATGGGTAAACCTCAGGTGGCCTATCGGGAATCCATCACCCAAACTGTTTCCGACACCTATGTCCACAAGAAGCAGTCCGGTGGTTCTGGTCAGTATGCCAAAATTGACTACATCGTGGAGCCTGGGGAACCTGGTTCTGGCTTCCAGTTCGAGTCCAAGGTAACTGGTGGTAACGTGCCTCGGGAATACTGGCCGGCGGTGCAAAAAGGCTTTGACCAGAGTGTGGTTAAAGGGGTATTGGCGGGCTATCCCGTAGTAGATTTAAAAGTTACCCTCACCGATGGTGGCTTCCACCCCGTAGACTCCTCGGCGATCGCCTTTGAAATTGCAGCCAAAGCTGGTTATCGTCAGAGCTTACCCAAAGCTAAACCCCAAATTTTGGAACCGATCATGGCGGTGGATGTATTCACCCCAGAAGATCACATGGGGGACGTCATCGGTGATTTAAACCGTCGTCGGGGCATGATCAAATCCCAAGAAACCGGTGTGATGGGGGTACGGGTAAAAGCTGATGTGCCTTTGAGTGAAATGTTCGGCTACATTGGCGACCTACGCACCATGACCTCCGGTCGGGGTCAATTCTCTATGGTGTTTGATCATTACGCTCCCTGTCCCACCAACGTGGCCGAGGAAGTGATCAAAGAAGCCAAGGAACGGCAAGCCGCCGCCTAGTCCAATATTTGACTTTGACTGTCCTAAAATATTCTGCCCTCATTTTCGGGGGCTTTTTTTGTGCAATTTTTGCTTCTACTACCATCGTGTACCATGGCCAAAGAACCAAAGGCCTTTTCCAAGGAGGCAAAGACTGAATTCCCTGGAGCAAAATGCTGTTACTGGTTGCTTAATTTCAACTTTTTCCGATGAACGTAATTTTTCCCACGGTGTATGGCCCCGTAGTTTCCTGGCGCTATGGCCGTTCCCTCGGCATTGACCCCATTGGGGCAATCTCCACCTGTTCCTTTAACTGTATTTACTGTCAACTGGGGGAAATTGAACATCTCAGAGGCGATCGCCAGATTTTTGTTGACACTGCCGACATTTTGGCGGAACTGGATAAATTTGCGCCCTGGCAAGTGGATGTAGTCACCCTGAGCGGGAGTGGGGAGCCAACCCTTGCCAAAAACTTGGGTGAAATTATCCAGGGCATTAAAACCCTGACTGGTAGACCAACCCTGGTACTTACCAATGCCACATTGTTAAATGATGCCCAGGTAAGGGAGGAACTATCCCTAGCAGATAAGGTTTCCGTCAAGCTAGATGGACTGTGGCCAAACCAGTTGCAAAAAATTAACCGACCGATCGCCAACGTTAGCCTAGAAGGAATTTTGACCGGTATTGAAGCCTTTCAACAGCAATTTACGGGGGAATTGTCGGTGCAAACCATGGTACTGCAACCCTGGGACCAAGCCACCGAAAATCGTTACTTAGAACTATTGTCCGTAATTAAACCCCGGGAGGTACAACTCAATACCCCCACTAGACCCAAACCCCTCCAACGGGAACTGGAAGGCCGGGGCAATCACACTGGTAACCCCTACGGCGATCGCCCTGTAACTCAAATCAAATGCGTCCATGGTCAGACCCTACAAAATTTGGCCCAAAAAATAAACGGGGCCACCGGCATTACCGTCCGCTGTGCCCCCCTAAAGGTTTTCTAGATATTCAGAACAATCTTTCAGTAAATGGAGCCGAGCAGAATTGAACTGCTGTCCAAACTGGGTATTAACTTTCCGTTCATTCACAGGTTTAGTCCTTCTAGCCCTCGGACGGGAACCATCGATTATCCCTGATGGTGGGATGCTCTAGTCTAAGTCTTAATTGTTTAGCTAACTAGAGAAGAGCCAAACAAAGCATCCGTTGGGGTTAACCTCTAATCCTTAACGGAGTCAGAAAAGAAGTAAACGGCCTTTGACAAGAAAATGTAGCTTTTACAGACTAGGCTGCTACGGCTACCCGTTTGAAGCTGACGATGTTATTCGCAGTTACTTTGTTTTGAGCCTTTGATTTACGAGAGGAGACTCACTCTCGACCTGCATCACGGGCAAGCTTTCGCCAACCTGTCGAAACCATTGCGGCCCCTTGTTATGTGTTCTTGATTATAAACCATTCTTTAGACAAATGGCAAAAAGGAGTAGTACCGCCTCCAGCCTCTGCCTCAATTACGGCTAACAACAATGCTTCCTTGCCCAAACTAATTAGATCATTGGTTAGTTCGGGAATATGGAACTTAGCCATCAAAAGTTGAGAGTGCATGAACTCGGACGATGACCCTTCAACCTTTATTAGAGGACTTGCTCAACTTCAGAAATTTCTGGGATCATTTCCCTTAATTTGCGCTCAATGCCCATCTTTAGGGTCATGGTGGAACTGGGGCAAGCTCCACAGGCCCCCTGTAAACGCACCTTGACGATGGGGCCATCTAGCTCCACCACTTCGACGTTACCACCGTCGGCCATCAGATAAGGACGGAGTTCATCCAAGACCGTTTCCACATTATTTAGGGTGAGTTCCATCGCTCGCTAACCTCAGCTAAAAATTTTTGACTACCATTAACATCCTAACGTCAACCCCGGGCCCAAAGCTGGCAAAAATCTCGGGGCTGAGGATAGAGAAAAGTAATTAGCGGTCTTTTAACCAACTGAACATGGCCCGTAGGTCTTTACCCACTTCTTCGATCAGTTCTTCCGATTCCCGACGACGCATGGCGGTGAAGCCTGGTTTACCAGCTTGGTTTTCCAAGACAAATTCCCGGGCAAACTGACCCGATTGGATTTCGTCGAGAATTTGTCGCATTTCTGCCTTGGTTTCTTCGGTGACAATGCGGGGTCCCCGGGTCAAATCACCATACTCAGCGGTGTTGGAAATGCTGTCTCGCATTTTGGCCAAGCCACCTTCCACGATCAAATCGACAATTAACTTAACTTCGTGGAGACATTCAAAATAAGCCAATTCTGGCTGATAGCCAGCTTCCACCAGGGTGTCGAATCCCGCTTTGATCAAAGCAGTCAGACCGCCGCAGAGCACCACCTGTTCGCCAAAAAGATCGGTTTCGGTTTCTTCCCGGAAAGTGGTTTCTAAAATACCAGCCCTGGTGCCCCCAATGCCCTTAGCGTAGGCCATGGCATAGTCTCGAGCTTGGCCACTGGCGTCTTGGTACACGGCAAACAGAGCAGGAACTCCCTGGCCTTGTTCGTAGGTACGACGCACTAAATGACCGGGGCCTTTGGGAGCGGCCATGACCACATCCACATCGGCAGGGGGAACAATCTGGGCAAAATTAATGTTGAAGCCGTGGGCAAACAGGAGCACGTTGCCAGCAACGAGGTTGGGGGCGATTTCTGCTTCGTAAACGGATTTTTGCACTTCATCGGGCAGGAGAATCATAATTAGATCCGCCGCTTTGGCCGCTTCAGCCACAGATAAAACTTTTAGTCCGGCCCCTTCTGCTTTGGCAACGGATTTACTGCCACTGTACAGCCCGACAACCACGTTAACGCCACTATCTTTGAGGTTGAGCGCATGGGCGTGACCTTGGGAGCCGTAGCCGATAATAGCCACGGTTTTTCCGGCTAAGAGGTCAAGATTGGCATCTTGATCGTAATACATACGAGCCATGTAACTATCTCCTTGCTGCGATTGAATGGTGCTCTGCAAACTTTTAATCATAGCAAATGCTGGTCTGCTTACTCTGCTCGGGAAGCAGCGGAAGTGGTGTAGGATCAAAATCTGTGCCTTGTAATTTGTTTTATGTTTTATGCCTGCTCTAATCGACACTGTTAAGTCCATTGATGATCAACTTTCCCGTCGCCACATTGACTTAGACCCGGCAGGCTATTGGTTGGTGATGCTGGAGCGGGAAGCGGGGGTGTTGAAGGTAGAACACTACAGTAATGACATTAATGACCAGGGTTTGGCGGTGGATCCAGCAACGGGGGAAGTGATTGCCTGCCAAGGGGGAAAGAAAAGACTGCCCACTCTGACTTTAACGGGGCGCACTGCTAAAGAGTTGTGCGTGAGAATTTTTGAGGAGTTAGACCCCTGTCCGGTAACCATGCTCAACCATGCCGCTTACTTAGGCCGGGAGTTAATGCGGGCGGAACTAGCTTTAATTGGGGGCGCAGAGTACGTCCAAGATTAGTTAAAATCAATGGCTTTGTGCCCTGTTATCCCATTGGCCAAGGGAACAGAGACCTGTGAAGAGTCCATAAAACTAGGAGGTTAAAGTGATGGAAATTCTACCGGCGATCGATCTGCTAGGGGGCAAATGCGTTCGCCTCTACCAAGGGGATTATGACCAATCCCAGGTGTATCACGAAGATCCGGTGGCAGTGGCTAGGCAGTGGCAGGCCCAGGGGGCAAGCCGCTTACATTTGGTGGATCTTGATGGCGCCAAGGAAGGACAGCCCATTAACCTAACGGCGATCGCCAATATTGTTGAAGCCCTAACCATTCCTGTACAGGTAGGCGGAGGCTTAAGAGATAGAAACCGGGTGAAACAATTACTGGATTTAGGGGTAAACCGAGTTATTCTGGGCACGATCGCCGTGGAAAATCCTGACTTAGTGGGGGAATTATGTACGGAATTTCCTGGCAAAATTGTGGTCGGTATTGATGCCCGCAATGGCAAAGTAGCCACCAGGGGCTGGTTGGAAACCTCCACAGTGGAAGCAGGAGAATTGGCCCAGCGCATGGAAAAACTAGGGGCAGCGGCAATTATTTATACCGATATTCACCGGGACGGCACCATGCAGGGCCCTAACCTGGAAGCTCTGCGGCAACTGGCTGGTCAGTTAACCATTCCCGTCATTGCATCGGGGGGAGTCAGCCAAGTACAAGACCTTTTGAATCTACTCAGCCTGGAAAGTCTGGGGGTAAACGGAGTCATCATTGGCAAAGCTCTCTATACTGGCGATATTCAATTGGAAGAAGCAATCCGGGCGGTGGGTAACGGCCGCTGGCAAGATGTACCGCCGTCGGAATTTCCCCGTTTGGGCTAGTTTTTGTTGATCATTTACATTTCATTGACACTGACTTGATTTTGCCTAGGCTGGAGGAACACTTTGTCGCTTTCGATGGCGGTGTGGCTCTGCCATTGGGCTTGGGTGTCAGGGTAATCCAAACGGTAATGACCTCCTCGACTTTCCTGGCGAAAAAGAGCACTGGTCAAAATTAATTGGGCTATATCCAGCAAATTATGGGTTTCGGCCCACAGTTGTATAAATTCTTCCAACCCCGGGCCGTTTAAGTTGATTTTCTGATCCTCTGGTAGGTGGGTTAAAAGCTTACTACTGCTGAGTTGTTGCCATTGTTCTTGCCACTTTTCTAATTTGGCGATCGCCGTTTGGAGGGTTTCGGCTTGGCGACAAATACCAGCGGTTTGCCACATCAAGCGAGGCAGTTCGCTGCGCCAATGGTTTAGGAGGGCTAGGTCATTGGCGGTGTCTAGCTGAATTTCCGTCGCTGTCGATTGACTGATAGGGAGGGCAGTCGAGGAAAAGGGCGGTAGGCTCAAATTTCTTAATTGACTAGCAAAAACAATGCATTCCAGCAGAGAATTACTGGCTAGGCGATTAGCTCCATGGACCCCGGTGCTAGCGGTTTCTCCCAACGCATACAACCCTGGAATGGTGGTTTGACAATTAAGATCTGCGGTAATGCCCCCCATCCAATAGTGGGCCGCTGGGGCAACGGGAATCGGTTCTTGAAAAATGTCCACCCCCCACTGGCGGCAACGGCGAATGATATTGGGGAACCGTCGCTGGATGCGTTCTGGCTCAATGGGGCTTAAATCCAGAAAAACCGTAGCCTGGGTTGGGTCAACTTCTGTATTAGCCAAATGTTGGAAAATCGCCCGGCTAACCACGTCCCTCGGAGCTAGTTCCCCCCGGGGATGGTAATCAAAAGCAAATCTTTTCCCCTGGTGATCAAGTAGATGGGCCCCTTCCCCCCGCACCGCTTCACTGATCAAAAAATGAGGCACGCCCGGTTTAGTCAACGCTGTGGGATGAAACTGGAAAAATTCTAAATCTCGCACCTGGGCCCCCGATCGCCAAGCGAGGGCAATGCCATCACCGGTACTAACTTTGGGGTTGGTGGTTTGGGCAAAAACCTGGCCGCCGCCGCCCGTGGCCAACAACACCGCTCGGCAATGGAAAGTTGCAATGGTGCGATTACAAAAAACCTGAATACCCCGACAATGACCCGTTGTTGGATCAATGTTTAAAGACAAGGCGATCGCCTGGGAAAAAATTTCCACATTTGATCGGGCTTGCACCTGTTCCATCAACGTCGAAACAATGGCTCGGCCAGTGGTATCCGCCGCATGGAGTACCCTGGGTTGGGAATGAGCCGCCTCCAAAGTTAAAGCCAGATCCTGGCCATGGCGGTCAAAACTAACACCGAACTGGACCAACTCGGCGATCGCCTGGGGAGCATGGTTCACCAAAAAATCCACCGCCTCCCCATCACACAAACCAGCGCCAGCAGCCAGGGTATCTTCATAATGGGCCTGGGGAGAATCTGTTGGAGCAATGGCGGCCGCAATGCCTCCCTGGGCCCAATCACTGGCTCCCGTTTTCAGTTCCGCCTTGGTCACGAGAGCTACACGGTAATAGCTTGGCAAGCAAAGGCAAGCATACAGGCCCGCTGCTCCAGAGCCCACCACCACCACATCGAACTGATTTGCCCCCATATCCCCAACTCCCAAAAGATTGTCTTCCCAGATTAGCGGTTTCAGTCCAGCTTAGGGGCCCTGAGCGAGACGAATGTTAGCGGGTCAAAATTCCCCATGGTTATCTCACATTAATATTCCAGTCCCGCCGCAAATCCCGTTGGAAGTCATCCAAAACCCGTTTTAAGGTCTGCTCCACCGAATCACCATCGTTGTACTCATAGGTTCGACACTGATTGGTCGTGTAGGTGTCAGTACGATCAGGCACCACATTGTGCTGGCCGCCATAGGTTCTGCCGTAATAACCATCCTCAAATCCCCGGGCAAATTCTCCCCCAGCGGAACGGGGTTCAAAGGGCTTATTCTCCCTCGCCGCCGCCGCTCCTTCCCGATAGCCATCGTCATAGGCCTGGGGATGACTGCCAGGATCCCTTAAAGTCCGGCTTTTTTCCACCGGATAACAATACTGGATCTTGCCAGCAGAGGCAGGGGCGATCGCCAGTGGGGAAGCAAGTAAAATCCCAGTAAAGCAAGCGGATAAAAAACGGCAGTAACCCATGGCCGGTGCTC